>NZ_CM177836.1:555000-3840000 GCF_058242775.1 Neorhizobium sp. PAMB6630 | reverse complement strand
TTAGCCGGCCCCTAAGGCGAGGCAGAAATGCGTAGTCGATGGGAACCACGTTAATATTCGTGGGCCTGGTGGTAGTGACGGATTGCGTAACTTGTTCATTCTTATTGGATTGGATGGGCGAGGAAGCGGTTCCAGGAAATAGCTCCATCATTATAGACCGTACCCGAAACCGACACAGGTGGTCAGGTAGAGTATACCAAGGCGCTTGAGAGAACTATGTTGAAGGAACTCGGCAAATTGCACGCGTAACTTCGGAAGAAGCGTGACCCTGATGTACGCAAGTATGTCAGGGTGGCACAGACCAGGGGGTAGCGACTGTTTATCAAAAACACAGGGCTCTGCGAAGTCGCAAGACGACGTATAGGGTCTGACGCCTGCCCGGTGCTGGAAGGTTAAGAGGAGAGGTGCAAGCTTTGAATCGAAGCCCCAGTAAACGGCGGCCGTAACTATAACGGTCCTAAGGTAGCGAAATTCCTTGTCGGGTAAGTTCCGACCTGCACGAATGGCGTAACGACTTCCCCGCTGTCTCCAACATAGACTCAGTGAAATTGAATTCCCCGTGAAGATGCGGGGTTCCTGCGGTCAGACGGAAAGACCCCGTGCACCTTTACTATAGCTTTACACTGGCATTCGTGTCGGCATGTGTAGGATAGGTGGTAGGCTTTGAAGCGGGGACGCCAGTTCTCGTGGAGCCATCCTTGAAATACCACCCTTATCGTCATGGATGTCTAACCGCGGTCCGTCATCCGGATCCGGGACAGTGTATGGTGGGTAGTTTGACTGGGGCGGTCGCCTCCGAAAGAGTAACGGAGGCGCGCGATGGTGGGCTCAGACCGGTCGGAAATCGGTCGTCGAGTGCAATGGCATAAGCCCGCCTGACTGCGAGACTGACAAGTCGAGCAGAGACGAAAGTCGGTCATAGTGATCCGGTGGTCCCGTGTGGAAGGGCCATCGCTCAACGGATAAAAGGTACGCCGGGGATAACAGGCTGATGACCCCCAAGAGTCCATATCGACGGGGTTGTTTGGCACCTCGATGTCGGCTCATCGCATCCTGGGGCTGGAGCAGGTCCCAAGGGTTTGGCTGTTCGCCAATTAAAGCGGTACGTGAGCTGGGTTCAGAACGTCGTGAGACAGTTCGGTCCCTATCTGCCGTGGGTGTAGGAATATTGACAGGATCTGTCCCTAGTACGAGAGGACCGGGATGGACATATCTCTGGTGGACCTGTTGTCCTGCCAAGGGCATAGCAGGGTAGCTATATATGGAAGGGATAACCGCTGAAGGCATCTAAGCGGGAAACCCACCTGAAAACGAGTATTCCCTATCAGAGCCGTGGAAGACGACCACGTTGATAGGACGGGTGTGGACGTGCAGTAATGCATGAAGCTTACCGTTACTAATAGCTCGATTGGCTTGATCGTTCTCATTGTTTGTGCTCATCGAAGATGAGCAAAACAATAAGAGTTTTGTTTTGTCCTGACGCACGAAAATGTGCTGCGGACGGCCCGCGCCACAAGGCGCGACGGCCTCTGGCCTGTATCGGTGCCCAAAGCACCGCAATGCGCTTAAGAGGTCCCATTCGACGTGTTCAAAACCAGCGAAAACTGAGGCCACAGCGAACAAACTATTCGCTATTGGCTACTCCCTATTCGCTCACAAAAAATCCAGCTTCTCAACACATTGCCCTTAGCTGACCTGGTGGTCATGGCGGGGCGGCTGCACCCGTTCCCATTCCGAACACGGCCGTGAAACGCCCCTGCGCCAATGGTACTTCGTCTCAAGACGCGGGAGAGTAGGTCGCTGCCAGGTCTGCTAAAGGCAATGTTGTCACGGTTTGCACTTGCAAATCCGTCAGGTTTTGCCCTTGCAAATCCGCCAATCTTCTCGTCACAAACACTAACGGCCCAGCCGATAACAAAAGGGTCGCTCAAAGCGGCCTTTTTGCGTCTAAAACGCACACATCATACGAGATTTTGCCTGACGGCAAAACTCTGTGGGTCTTTTGCCTAACGGCAAAAACCCGGTAACGAGATTTTGCCTGACGGCAAAACTCTGACAACGCGGGGTGGAGCAGCCCGGTAGCTCGTCAGGCTCATAACCTGAAGGCCGCAGGTTCAAATCCTGCCCCCGCAACCAAAAATCCCTGCGATCCCAATAAAGCGCCTCGTGGGGCTTTTTGCGTTTCTGGACTTCAGTTGCGCCAGCACGGTCCATCAGGTCTTCCAGAATTGCATTTTCGTTGAGGAACTCTGGTTTCTTCTTGCCAAATGCAACCCTCAGGATCGCGGTAAGCATTCGCCGAGGACCGCAGGTCAGCTTTTCTTGCGCGATCGGCGCTTCCACTTTGCGGCTAGAGCCTCGACGTTTTTGCGGAGATTGGCGGCGTCGACATCGCCCGGATCGTAGTGTGCGTGGCCCCACCATTCGACAAGTTCGTGGTGACGCTCATGGTTGGTGTCCGCAATGGCTTCGCGGAACTCTTGATAGCCCCAGGGACCGCCGACATCCTCCGGTGGACACCGTCCGACAACCTCGAGAAGGAATGGATCTTCGAAGCCGGCGGTCGCCGGAAAGATCTTTTCGATTTTCACAGAGTGCGTCCAGCCGTCGCCGAAGTCATAGAGATACTTGAATGACTTCGCGCCAATATCTTCGATGGCAGCAAGAAGCGTTTCCTTGCGTGCATCGATGGGACCACCAAAGCCGTCATCAGGCAGGCCGAAGCCGATGTCACGGATCCTGAACTCATACAGATGGCTGTTGGTCCAGCCGAAGGCCTCCTGAAGGATCTCATGAAGCCGGTCCAGCCGAATGCGGAATGGCACGACAACGCGGCGCATCACCAAGGGGTCAACGTCATCGAGCGTGACCTTCAAGCGAACGAGAGGACCAGCCATCAGGCCGCCTGCCTCAGTGGCGATGTTGCGGTTTTCCGCCAATTCCAGGGGAGAAGCTCATCAAGACGGCTGGCTGGATGATCGGCGATGCGGGCGAGAACATCGGCAAGCCAGGCCTGTGGGTCAATGCGGTTCATCTTCGCGGTGACGATCAGGCTGTACATGGACGCCGCCCGCTGCCCCCCTCGATCGGACCCGGCAAATAGCCAGGCTTTTCGTCCGAGCGCCACACCGCGCAGAGAGCGCTCCGCGCAATTGTTCGACAGGCAGATACGGCCGTCGTCCAGGAAGCGGGTGAAGGATTCCCAGCGGTTCAGCATATAGTCAAA
This sequence comes from Neorhizobium sp. PAMB6630, assembly GCF_058242775.1. Lineage (NCBI taxonomy): Bacteria > Pseudomonadati > Pseudomonadota > Alphaproteobacteria > Hyphomicrobiales > Rhizobiaceae > Neorhizobium > Neorhizobium sp. PAMB6630. Next base: position 3,836,774 of record NZ_CM177836.1, on the reverse strand, counting down.
TGCCTTTGCCAAGTCATTGTCGCGCGGCAACCTGGCGCGGTGTTCGCGTATCCATATCTCCATGTCGTCAATCAGCGGTTTTGACAACTGCTGGCGGATTGCTTTTCTCTCATCGGGAGTGCGGCCATTGATATGGCGTTCGATTTCGAACAAAGCGTCGATCCGCTGCACCATGTTCAAGGCGACCGGCGAGATGACGGCGGCACTTTTACCCTGCGCTTTTCGGCGCGCGTTGGCCTCCAGATCGGCTTGCGCAAAGAATGGTCGCCTGGCATGCGCCCAACACGCTGCCTCATGAATCGGGCCCGGACTTCGATCAGGAAGATAAAGCTGGCCATAGCCCGTATAGGCATCCGCCTGAAGGATACCGCTATAGTTGGCCAGATGCGCCTGTGGATGTTCGCCGGCCCGGTCCCGGGAATAATAGAACATCGCCGACGGAGGCGCCGTACCGCCAAACGGAGCATCATCCTTGACGTAGCTCCATATCCGACCGGTAACGGTTTTGCCGAGAGCCAGAACCGGCACGGTCGTGTCATCACCGTGGATCCGTTCAGACGCGAACGTATGGCTTTCAATCCGCCGCACCAGCGGATCCAGGACCTGGCAGCACGTGCCAATCGCGTCTGCCGCAGTCGACAGACTGATTGGCACACCTTCCAGGGCAAAACGTTCGACCTGGCGATTGAGCGGAATGTGCTGGCCAAACTTGTCGCACAACATCATCGCCAAAAGGCTCGGACCAGCCCACCCTCTCGGTATGACATGGAAGGGTGCAGGTGCCTGGCTGATCTTCTCGCAGTCACGGCAGGTGAACTTTTCCCGAACGGTCTGAATGATCTTCCAACTCCGCGGTACGCTCTCCATCGTTTCGGTAATGTCTTCGCCGAGCTTGCGAAGCCGTTCACCGCCACAGCAGTTGCAGGCAACCGGGCCTGGCACGACAAAACGCTCACGCGGCAGATGTTCCGGGAATGGCTTCTTGACCGGCCGCTTGCGCGTAAAGCCGGTGACCGCAATCGCCGCCGCCGCAACGGCCATCTCGGCAGCAAGCTCATCTTCGGTCGCCGTCGCTTCGGCGTCCTCAAGCATCAGCTCCATCTGAGCAATCAGCCGCGCCGTCCGTTCCGACTTCTGACCGCGCAGTTCCCGTTGCAGCTTTTCGATATAGACTTTCTGGCGAAGAATGATGGCCTGATCATCGGCTTCCTTGGCCTTGGCAACAGCCAATTCGGCCAAAGCGGTAGCTCGTTCCAACCGCGCAATCGCCAGCTCTGCCTCCAGGGCAGCAGCATGATCACGGGGATTTTCCGAGCCGGTTTCCATGCTCGAAGTGAATCATAAAACCACTGATTTGTATAGCTTTTCCTGGCGCCCCGCTCGCAAATCCCGCCCCAAAAGACACTATCCAGCGCTCGTCGGCCGCCATGTCTGCTGCGGGTTCCGCCAGTCAATTCCCTCAAGCAAATAGGACATCTGGCCAGCCGTCAGCGCAATAGCTCCACCCTGCGTCGCCGGCCAAATGAAACGGCCGCGCTCGAGCCGCTTTGCGTATAGCGAAAGCCCAAATCCGTCATGCCAAAGAGCCTTGATCAGCCGGCCGCTTTTCCCGCGGAAGACAAAAACGTCACCCTTGAACGGATCACGACCCAAACCTTCCTGCACGATCAGAGCAAGGCCGTGCATTCCCTTGCGCATATCGCAATGGCCGCTCGCAATCCAAACCCGCACGCTCGAACTGATCGGGATCATTTGAGCGCACGCATCACGGCTGCAGCAAGATCACAAGGCGCCCCGGACGCAATCCTCACCTTGATACCGTTCGCAAAGTCCACAACGATGGTTGTCGCACAACCATCGCCGTTGCCAGGAACGTCCAGGACAGTTGCCGGCACGAAAGCGGGCTCATCTTTCAAAGACAGCGCTTGGCGCCGCCACGTGTAGAGCAGCCCCGTCGAAACATCAAAACGACGCGCTACTGCCGAGACATTTGCCCCCGGAGCAAATGCTGCCTCCACAATCTCCCGCCGTTCATCCGGTGACCAACGACGACGTCGTTCTTGACCCGTCAGCAAAATGGCCTGTGCCATCGTTCCTCATTGCGCTCTTAAGTTCACTCTCAAGAGCGCAAAATCACGATATCACCAAAAACTCGCAAGGCGGTCCACGCCGGAGGGATACGGATCGCGGCAAGATCGCCGCTTAGCACGATCGCCAATTCCGCGGCATCTGGAACAAGCTCGATCCGGCTGACCTCGAGAAGCACGCGCTGTGGCTTGTTCACGGGCTTGTTGATTCAGATCAAGGCCTCCTCTTCACGAAAATGAGAACTCTCCCCATCAGGCGGGGTTTGTCGGTCGATCGATGACACCCCTCTTCCATTGTTCGCCTCCTGGGGGATGTTCAAAATGAACAATACCGTACCAATCGTGGCGCTGACCGTGGGCGCCTTCCTGGCGCTTCTCGGTGCAGGCTTTGCCCACGATGATCTGTTTTCTGCCCATATGTGGGTTCTGTTTTTTACGCTTGCCGCATTCACCGTGGTGCTTTTGCGCCGCGTCCATTTCGGCTCCGCTGCCAAGCCGGCAATGGTTGCTTCAGGCGCGAGGGGCGGGGATGCACCCGCCTATTTCGATGAAGTGGTCAAATATGGAACCATTGCCACCGTCTTCTGGGGCGTGGTTGGCTTTCTGGTCGGTGTCGTCGTGGCGCTGCAGCTGGCCTTTCCGGATCTCAATTTTGGCCCCTGGTTCAATTTTGGCCGGATGCGCCCGCTGCACACATCAGCGGTGGTTTTCGCCTTCGGCGGCAATGCGCTGATCTGTACGTCGCTTTATGTCGTGCAGCGCACATCGCGCGCACGGCTGTTCGGCGGTGATGGGCTCGGATGGTTCGTCTTCTGGGGGTATCAGCTGTTCATCGTGATGGCCGCCACCGGTTATCTGCTCGGCATCACCCAGGGGCGCGAATATGCAGAGCCAGAATGGTATGTCGATCTCTGGCTGACCGTCGTCTGGGTCGCTTATCTCGTTGCCTTTCTCGGCACGATCCTGATGCGCAAGGAGCCGCATATCTATGTGGCGAACTGGTTTTATCTCGCCTTCATCGTGACGATCGCCATGCTGCATATCGTCAACAACCTGGCGGTTCCGGTCTCCTTCCTCGGCGTGAAAAGCTATTCTGCCTTCTCCGGCGTGCAGGACGCGCTGACGCAGTGGTGGTATGGCCACAATGCCGTGGGCTTCTTCCTCACAGCCGGTTTCCTTGGCATGATGTATTATTTCGTGCCCAAGCAGGCTGGTCGCCCGGTCTATTCCTACCGGCTGTCGATCATCCACTTCTGGGCGCTGATCTTCATGTATATCTGGGCCGGCCCCCACCACCTGCATTATACGGCTCTGCCCGATTGGGCGCAGACGCTCGGCATGGTGTTTTCGATCATGCTGTGGATGCCCTCCTGGGGGGGCATGATCAACGGTCTGATGACGCTGTCGGGCGCCTGGGACAAGATCCGCACCGATCCGATCATCCGCATGATGGTGATTGCCATTGCCTTCTACGGCATGTCGACCTTCGAAGGTCCGATGATGTCGATCAAGGCGGTCAACTCGCTCAGCCACTACACCGAATGGACCATCGGTCACGTGCATTCCGGTGCGCTCGGCTGGGTCGGCATGATTTCCTTCGGCGCGATCTACTTCCTCGTCCCGAAACTCTGGCACCGCAACCGGCTTTACAGCCTTGCCATGGTCAACTGGCACTTCTGGCTCGCCACCCTCGGCATCGTGGTTTATGCGGCCGTCATGTGGGTTGCCGGTGTGCAGCAGGGTCTGATGTGGCGCGAATATGATGACCAGGGTTTCCTCGTCTATTCCTTCGCCGAAGCCGTCGCTGCCATGTTCCCCTATTACGTGCTGCGCGCCGTGGGCGGGATCATGTACCTCGCCGGTTCGCTGATCATGGCCTTCAACATCACCATGACCATTCTCGGTTACGAGCGGCAGGAAAAGCTGCCGGGCAGTGTGCCCGCCAGCCTCCAGCCGGCCGAATAAGGAGAAGAACCCATGTCCATTCTCGACAAACATCAATTCATCGAGCGTAACGCGACGCTGTTGCTGGTGGGGTCTCTGCTGGTCGTGTCCATCGGCGGCATCGTGGAAATCGCACCTCTCTTCTATCTCGAAAACACCATCGAGAAAGTGGAGGGAATGCGGCCCTATTCACCGCTGGAGCTTGCCGGACGCAATATCTACATCCGGGAAGGCTGTTACGTCTGCCACAGCCAGATGATCCGGCCGTTCCGCGATGAAGTGGAACGGTACGGTCATTACAGCCTGGCGGCTGAATCCATGTACGACCATCCGTTCCAGTGGGGCTCAAAGCGCACCGGGCCGGATCTGGCGCGCGTCGGCGACCGTTATTCTAACCAGTGGCACGTGCAGCACCTGATCCGCCCGCGCGACGTGGTGCCGGAATCAATCATGCCAAGCTACGCCTTCCTCAAGGAAACACCGCTGAAGATCACCGACGTCACCATGGAGCTGAAGGCCAACCGCGCCGTCGGCGTGCCCTATAGCGACGAGATGCTGGAAAGCGCCAAGGCGGATCTTACCGCCCAGGCCGATCCGAATGCCGATACGGCCGGCCTTCTGTCGCGTTATCCGAAGGCGAAGGTGGGCGATTTCGATGGCGATCCGGCAAAGCTGACCGAGATGGATGCGCTTGTCTCCTATCTCCAGATGCTCGGCACGCTGGTCGATTTCTCCACCTATGACGATGCAACCGGTTACCGCTGAGGATATGCGAAGATGGAAGTCTATACCGCAATGCGCCACTTCGCAGACAGCTGGGGCATGCTTGCCATGGGCCTGTTCTTCCTCGCCGTGGTGTTCTCAACCCTTCGTCCGGGCGCGAAAAACGCCGCCGACGAAGCCGCAAAAATCCCTCTGAAGGAGGATTGATCATGGCGGACAAACATATTGATGACGTCAGCGGCGTCGAAACCACCGGTCATGAGTGGGATGGCATCCGCGAACTGAACAACCCGCTGCCGCGCTGGTGGCTGTGGACCTTTTATGCCTGCATCGTCTGGGCTCTCGGTTATATGGTGGTCTATCCCGCCGTGCCGATGCTGACGGGGGCGACGAAGGGCTTGCTTGGCTATTCCAGCCGCGCCGAACTGGCAGGCGAAATGGCGGGCGCCAAAACCGCGCAAGGGGCGATCGTCGAAAAGATCTCGGCCTCGTCGCTGCCGGAAATCCTTGCCGATCCGCAGATGGCGCAGTTTGCCACGGCTGCCGGTGCAGCCGCTTTCAAAGTCAACTGCGTGCAGTGCCATGGCTCCGGCGCCACCGGTGGTGCCGGTTATCCGAACCTTAACGACGACGACTGGTTGTGGGGCGGCAAGGCCGAGGATATCCACCAGACGATTGCCCACGGCATTCGGTATGCGGACGATGCGGAAAGCCGCGTGTCCGAAATGCCGGCCTTTGCCGATATCCTGAAGCCGGAAGAAATCCGCGAGGTTTCAGCTTATGTGGTGAGCCTCACGGGCACGCCGCGCAATCCGGCCGTGGTCGAACCCGGCAAGGCGCTGTTTGCCGATAACTGTGCCTCCTGCCATGGCGAGGATGCCAAGGGCAATCGCGAGTTCGGCGCGCCGAACCTTGCCGATGCCATCTGGCTGAAGGTGAAGGGCGAGGACGAGATCGCCGCGCAGGTTCGCCAGCCCAAGCACGGCGTCATGCCGGCCTGGCAGGCGCGTCTCGGCGATGCGACCGTCAAGGAACTGGCTGTCTATATTCATTCGCTCGGCGGCGGCGAATAATTTTTGCCCCCCTGTTCATCCGAAAACCTGCAAGCCGCGCTCTTTGGGCGCGGCTTTTTCGTTTGGAGGCGTGGGTGCGACATCGGCGCGCGCCGGGCTGGAACTTGACCCAAGTCAAGGATTGCCGGGCGGATCGGTGTGAAAAAGGCGGCGATGAGAAGTGGATCAGCCCCCATGAACCTTTACACCGCCAAAGAGCCGAAGACCGAACCCGCAAACGGCGCACCGAAAGCCGGGCCGGACGAGCCGCTTTATGCGGCGCGCAAGAAGATTTTTCCGAAGCGCGCCGAAGGGCGTTTTCGCCGGTTCAAATGGCTGGTGATGCTGATCACGCTCGGCATTTATTACCTGACGCCGTGGATCCGCTGGGATCGCGGTCCGTTTGCGCCCGATCAGGCGGTTCTCGTGGATCTCGCCAACCGGCGCTTTTATTTCTTCTTCATCGAGATCTGGCCGCAGGAGTTCTTCTTCGTTGCAGGCCTTCTGGTCATGGCGGGTTTTGGCCTGTTTTTGCTGACCTCTGCCGTCGGGCGTGCCTGGTGTGGTTATGCCTGTCCGCAGACGGTCTGGGTCGATCTGTTTCTCGTCGTCGAGCGTTTTATCGAGGGTGACCGCAATGCCCGCATGAAGCTCGATGCCGGACCTTGGACCTTTGACAAGGTCTATAAGCGGGTTACAAAACATGCGATCTGGCTGTTGATCGCCATCGCCACCGGCGGCGCGTGGATCTTCTATTTTGCCGATGCGCCATCGCTTGCGTTTGATTTCCTGACCGGCCATGCGGCCTTTGTCGCCTATTCGACCGTCGCACTTTTGACCGCCACCACCTATGTGCTGGGCGGGCTGATGCGCGAGCAGGTCTGCATCTACATGTGCCCCTGGCCGCGTATCCAGGGCGCCATGCTGGACGACAATTCGCTGGTTGTGACCTATAATGACTGGCGGGGCGAGCCGCGTGGCAAACATCAGAAAAAGGTCGCCGCCGACAGCAACGCGGCCGGTGATTGCGTCGATTGCAATGCCTGTGTCGCGGTCTGTCCCATGGGCATCGATATCCGCGACGGCCAGCAGCTCGAATGCATCACCTGCGCGCTGTGCATCGATGCCTGCGACAGCGTGATGGACAAGCTGGAGCGCCCGCGCGGCCTCATCGCCTATGCCACGCTCAACGAATACGAATCGAACATGGCGCTGGCGACCGACAACGGCCGCACCGGCATCGAGCCTGTCCGGGTTCGCAAGGCAGACGGCGCGTTCAGCGACAGCGTGCGCCATTTCAACTGGCGCATCATTCTTCGGCCGCGCACGCTTCTCTACATGGGCGTCTGGACGGCTGTCGGCATCGGCCTCGTCGTGGCCCTCCTCAGCCGCGACCGGCTGGAGGTCAACGTGCTGCATGACCGCAATCCGCAATATGTACTGGAATCGGATGGGTCGATCCGCAACGGTTATACGATCCGGCTTCTCAACATGATCCCCGAACGGCGCACGGTGCTGTTGTCGATGATGGGGCTTGCCGGTGCCGAGATGAAGATCCCGGCGCTCACCGATGCCTCCGACCGCGTCTTTGCCATTCCGGTGGAGCCGGACAAGGTGACCACGCTGAAGGTCTTTGTCACCCTGCCCAAGGGGGCCGTGGGCGATGCCCGTGAAGGTTTCAGCTTCATCGCGGAAGACCGGGCCAGCAGTGAAAAAGATGTCTACCGCGCCAACTTCAATACTCCGGGAGCCAAGTGATGACCCATACGAAGAGTTTCGTCTTTACCGGATGGCACATGGCCGGCGTGGTCGGCCTGTTCTTCGGCACGATCATTTCGGTGAATTTCTACATGGCTTATCAGGCGGTGCATTCCTGGAGCGGGCTTGTCGTGGAAAACACCTATGTCGCCAGCCAGCAGTTCAATTCCAAGGTAGCGGAAGCCAAGGCTCTGGGCGCGAGCGGCATTTCGGGAACGCTGACGGTGGAACAGGGCGTGATCCGTTATGTAATCTCCGGATCTGACGGAAAGCCGGTTGCCGTCGATACCGTGACGGCAACCTTCAAGCGGCCCGTCGGCGACCACCAGGATTTTTCGGTGGTTCTGACGGATCTCGGAAATGGCACCTATGAGGCCGTGCACGATGTGCTGCCCGGCCACTGGATCGTGGATACGAGCGCCATGCGCAACGGAGACCGCATTCTCCACCACAACAGGCGCATTGCCGTTATCGGAGCAAAGTCATGAGCTGCTGCGCGCCGGGCACGGAAGCGTCTTTGGACATGGCGCGCGCCACGCTGGCGCTGCCCTCTGCCGAGGAGCTGATGCTGGCCAGCCGCGATCTCGGCGAAGGCCTGCGCCAGCTCGATCTCAGCGTGCCCGGCGTCCATTGCGGCACCTGTATCAGCGCCGTCGAACAGGCGCTGACGGCGCTTTCTACCGTTCAAAAAGCCCGCGTCAACCTGTCGACCCGCCGCGTATGCATCGTCTGGCACTCAGCGGAGGGCGAGGGGGCGATGGATCCGGTCGATTTCGTTCGCGCCATCAAGCGGGCAACGGGTTATGACGCGCATCTGCTCTCGGCCGCCGAAGAAGCCGGTGACGTGCTGAAGGCGCAGCTCATTCGCGGCGTTGCCGTCTGCGGTTTTGCCGCTGCCAATATCATGCTTCTGTCCGTTTCCGTCTGGTCAGGGGCGGAGGCTTCCACGCGCGATCTCTTCCACTGGATCTCTGCGATGATTGCAGCACCCGCCCTCGTTTACGGCGGACGCTTCTTTTACCGGTCAGCCTATGCGGCGCTGCGCCGTGGCCGCACCAACATGGACGTGCCGATCGCGCTTGCCATCACGCTGTCCTATGCGGTGTCGCTGTGGGAAACCATTCATCACGGGGAACATGCCTGGTTCGATGCGACGGTGTCGCTGCTGTTTTTCCTGCTGATCGGACGCACGCTCGATCATATCATGCGTGACCGGGCACGCTCGGCCATCACCGGCCTTGCCCGCATTTCTCCGCGCGGCGCTATGGTGGTATCGGACGACGGAAGCCGGGAGTATCGTGCGGTCGAGGATGTCGTCCCGGGAGACCGCATCGCCATTGCCGCCGGTGATCGCGTGCCGGTTGATGGGGTGGTCATCGAGGGGGAAAGCGATCTCGACCTCTCCATCGTCAATGGCGAAAGCGCACCGGTTGCCGTTCGCGCGGGCGCGCTCGTGCAGGCGGGCACTGTCAGCCTCACCGGCTCGCTGCTGCTTCAGGCCACAGCCACGGCGCGCCAGTCGTTTCTGTCGGAAATCATCACGCTGATGGAAGCGGCCGAAGGCGGGCGGGCACAGTATCGCCGCATCGCGGACCGGGCAGCACAGATCTATTCGCCCGCCGTGCATCTTCTGGCGCTTCTCACCTTCCTCGGCTGGGGCATGTTTGGCGGCGACTGGAAACAGGCCATGCTGATTGCCATTGCCGTGCTGATCATCACCTGCCCCTGTGCGCTCGGCCTTGCCGTGCCCGTTGTTCAAGTGGTCGCGGCTGGACGGCTGTTCCAGAACGGCGTGATGGTGAAGGACGGTTCGGCCATGGAGCGGCTCGCCGAAATCGATAGCGTGGTGTTCGACAAGACCGGCACGCTGACGCTTGGCCGCCCGCAGCTTGTCGAGACGGTGGGCACGCCTGCCCGGATCGCCATGGCCGCAGCGATTGCCGCACACTCGCGCCATCCGCTCTCGCAGTCCATCTACAACGCCTATCCGGGCCCTGTTGCAAGCCTTGGGACGGTTACGGAAATGGCCGGCGATGGCCTTCTCGCCAAAATGCCGGAGGGAGAATATCGGCTGGGCAAGCGGGCGTTTGCCTGCCCGGGTTCGGTTAGCCCGGAGCGCGGCGGCTCCGAGGTGGTTCTGTCGCTCGACACGGTGGAAATTGCCCGCTTTCACCTGGAAGACCGTCTGCGGCCGGATGCCGAGACGGCCATCGAAACGTTGCAGCAAAAGGGTTTTGAAACGCGCGTTCTGTCCGGAGACCGGCAGCCGGTGGTCGCTGCCATGGCCGCAAGGCTTGGCATCGACGCCTTCGAGGCGGAACTGTCCCCCGGCGGCAAGACAAAGGCCATCGAGGTATTACAAGGGGCTGGCGGGCGGGTGCTGATGGTGGGCGATGGCATCAACGATGCGCCGGCGCTCAGTGCCGCGCATGTCTCGATGGCGCCGGCAACGGCCGCCGATATCGGCCGGCAGGCAGCGGATTTCGTCTTCATGCATGACAGCCTTGAGGCGGTGCCGATGGCCATCCGCATTTCGGTCAAGGCCGGCCGGCTGATCCGCGAAAATTTTGCGCTGGCCATCGGCTACAACATCATTGCGGTGCCGATTGCCATTGCCGGTTATGCGACGCCGCTGATTGCCGCCATCGCCATGTCCACCTCGTCGCTGATCGTAGTCGCCAATTCGCTGCGGCTGAACGACGTGCGGCGGGCGAAGGTTAAAAGTCCCGAAGTGGATCGGGTCAGCGCCGGACCGCTCCCGGGAAAGGCGTCACTGGCATGAATATGCTGATTTACCTGATCCCGGTTGCGCTTCTGCTCGGCGGGCTTGGCCTTGGCGCCTTCCTCTGGTCGCTGCGCAATGGCCAATATGACGATCTCGATGGCGCCGCCTGGCGGGTGCTTGACGAGGACGATCAACCAAGGCCTTGAATGCTCACCGATTTCCGGTTCCGAAGCCGCCGGCCTTGAGGGTCGGCGGCTTTTCACGTTCGGTGATGCCGGGTAGGGCAGGCTCAGGCCGCCGTGCGCGCAGCGCCAGCTTTTGCGGCGGGCACGCGGCGCAGAATTTCCTCGGCATAAAGCCTGGCATTTTCGCGCGCCTTGTCGAGATTGCTGATGCGCTCTACATCCATCGTATACAGTGTTCCGCCACAGTCGAAAATATCGCGGAAGGCCGAGCGTTCGATGATCGGCGTATTCAGCACATCGACATTGCGCTGGGCGAGAAGCCCCTTGACCGCGAGCAGCGCGCGCGTCGTCACCATGGAGTTGACGCGGGTCAGCACCACGGAATGGGGCACATACATGCCGAGCTTTTCGCCGAGATATTGCAGCAGTTCCAGCACATGGGCGCCGCCCTGGGCATCCATGGCGCAGCCCTGAATGGGGATCAGCACATGGTCGGACAGGCCAATGGCTTTGGCCAGAAGCGGGCTTCGCGCGCCGGGCAGGTCGATCAGCACGTAATCGCTGCTTGCCCGTGCCTCTTCCAGATGGCGCTCGACGGAGGCCTGCGTCACGTAAGGTGTTACGGAAAGACCAGGGATTGGCGGCGAGGCATCGAACCAGCGCGACATCCAGTATTGCGGATCGGCATCGAGAACGGTGACGCGGTGACCCATGCGGGAAAGCTCTGTGGCAAGCAGCAGCACGGCAGTGGTCTTGCCGGCCCCGCCCTTGGTATTGGCAAAGGTAATGACGGGCATCGTCGATCCCTGAAAAAAGGTTCGTGAGCCGGCATTGCTCTCAAAGGCACGAAGGTCATGGTGCCCTCGCACTGTCGCGCAACATGGTTAAAAAATGCGAAACGCACCGGTGCAAGAGCGGCAGTTATCGCGGCCAGCCTTCTGTTGCCGGCGGCCTGCCCTAATGGCGCTTGTCGGCGGCCAGGACTTCGCGGGCGATCTGGTCGAGCGAGACAATCCGATCGACACCGCCGCGGGCAATCGCTTCCTTTGGCATGCCGAACACCACCGAACTGGCCTCGTCCTGCGCCACCGTAAAGGCACCGCCCTCGTGCATTTCCAGCATGCCGCGGGCGCCGTCATCGCCCATGCCGGTCATGATGACGCCCATGGCATTGCTGCCAGCCGCGCGGGCAGCGGAGCGAAAGAGCACGTCGACGGAGGGACGGTGGCGGCTGACCAGCGGCCCGGCCCGCACGGAGACCTGATAGCGGGCACCGCGCCGTTCCAGCAGCATATGCTTGTCGCCGGGGGCGATCAGCACATGGCCACGCAGAACCGGGTCGCCATCTTCGGCTTCCTTGACCTCCACTTCGCAAAGGCTGTTCAGGCGCTTGGCAAAGGCTGCGGTAAACTTTTCCGGCATGTGCTGCACGATCACGATGCCCGGCGCATTGGCCGGCAGCGCCTCCAGAAATTCGCGCAGCGCTTCGGTGCCGCCTGTCGACGCGCCGATGCACACCACCATTTCGGTGGTTTTTGCCATGGCACCGATTTTTGGCGGCGGCAGGATGGCATCGGCCGTCAGCTTTGCCGACACCGGCCCGGTCCCCCGGAAACGGCGCAGCTTGCCAAGCCGCGCGCCGGCGGCAGCCTTGACGACGCTGCGCACCCGCTCGGCGCTTTCAGCCAGATGGTCGGCAGCGCCGATCTTCGGCTTCTGGATAATGTCGACGGCGCCGGCTTCCAGCGCCTGCATCAGCGTTTCCGAACCCGCTTCCGTCAGCGACGAACACATGACAACCGGAATCGGATGCTGCGACATCAACTTGCGCAGGAAGGTGATGCCGTCCATTTGCGGCATTTCCACATCCAGCGTGATGACGTCGGGTATGTCTTCGCGGATCTTGCGCGCTGCCATGAACGGATCGGAAGCGGCGCCGATCACCTCGATTTCCGGATCTTCCGACAAAAGCATGGTGAGCGTCTGGCGGATGCTGGCGGAATCATCGACGATCAGGACGCGGATCTTTTTGCCTATCGTGGTGCCCATGGCTCACACTCGCTTGAACACAGTATTGGCCACCTGCCTGATCGGCAGATTGAAGCCGGTTGCCGTTTCCGAATGGCCGATGAACAGGTAGCCACCCGGAAGCAGGCAATCGCATAGCCGGCTCAGGACGTGCTGCTGTGTTGGTTTGTCGAAATAGATCAGCACGTTGCGGCAGAAGATCACGTGTTGCATGTCCTTGATCGCATAGGCGTCGTCCATCAGGTTCAGACGTCCGAAGCCGACCCGCTGACGCAGCACCGGGGCAATACGCACCTCGTCGCGGCGCGGATCCACGGCCTGCATGATGTATTTTCGGCGCATCTCCTTGGAGACGGGGCTGACGATCTCGCTGGAATAGATTGCCCGGCGGGCGGTGTGCAGCACGTCGGTGGAGAGATCGGTGGCAATGATACGGAAGTCCGCGCCCTGCTTCTGGCCAAGGCATTCGGAGAGCACCATGGCCATCGTATAGGGTTCGGCGCCCGTCGAACAGGCGGAACTCCAGGCGCGGATCATCGTTTCGCCGGCCTTCAGAAGTTCCGGCACCACAGAGCGGGTCAGATAATCGAAATGCTTCGGTTCCCGGAAAAAGTCCGTCTTGTTGGTGGTCACCGCATCGATCAGGTAGACCTGTTCGGTTTCGAGGCCATCGTGATTGAAAAGATGATCGCAATAGTCGTCGAAGGTTGCGATGCCGGTGACGCGCAGCCGTCGGCGCAGACGCCCCTCCAGCATCGTCACCTTGGTGACCGGCATCTTGATGCCACTGTAATCATAAATGTATTTCGCCAGCCGTTCGAAATTCCGCTTGCTCAGGTGGTCATCGAGCGGTTGGCGTGCAAGTCCCGAGGCAGGTGCCAAAATCGTCTCCCGTCACGCCACTTGCAGGGCAGAGGTCACCCCGTCAAGCGCGTGGCTCTGGTCTGAAAACAGGCGGGCGAGATCGATGATGACCACGAAACCGCCGTTGCGTCGCACGACGCCCGAGATGTAATCGGAGCGCCAGCGAATGCCGATATCCGGTGCCGCTTCGATCTGCTCACGCTGGAACGGCACGACTTCGTAGACGCGATCCGCCACAAGGCCGAGCACGAGTACCTTGTTGCCGACGGGAACGTCGAGAACCAGGATGCGCGTATGCGGCGTTTTTTCCGTGCGGCTGAGGCCGAGCCGCAGGCGCAGGTCAATCACCGGAACGCCCTGGCCGCGGACATCCCGCAGCCCCAGCAGATAGTCGGGGCCATGGGGGATCTTGAACGGCTCCTCATGGTCCAGGATCTCCCGGACCACTTCGACCGGCACGGCGAAGATCTCCTCACCGAGACTGAAGGTCACGAACTGGGCTTCTGAAGGTGTCGCCATGGTTTTACGCGCTTTCCCTGAAATCGGCATCATCTTCGTCCGGGCCGCCCATCGACATGTCGAGCGCAAAACCCTTGGCGCGGGCCTGCTGGGCTGCCACGGACTGGGCATTGGTCGGGCGCTGGACAGGTTTTGCCTTATGCGCCTGCGAGGACATCGGCTTTGACGGTGTACGTGCCGGTGCCCGACGGCCGCCACCGCTCTGCTCCACCTTGAAGAAGGCGATGGAGGCCTGCAGTTCTTCGGCCTGGGCGGCCAGTTCTTCAGAAGTCGCAGACATCTGCTCGGAGGCACCGGCGTTCTGCTGGGTCACCTTGTCCAGCTGCTGGATCGCCTCGTTGATCTGGGATGCGCCGATATCCTGCTCGCGGCAGGCGGCCGAAATTTCCGAGATCAGTTCCGCCGTCTTCTGGATATCGGGCACAAGCCGGCTCAGCATCTCGCCGGCATCCGTTGCCACCTGAACCGTGTCGCCGGAAAGAGCCGAGATTTCGGCGGCGGCCGCCTGGCTGCGTTCGGCGAGCTTTCGGACTTCCGAGGCGACGACGGCAAAACCCTTGCCGTGTTCGCCGGCGCGGGCGGCTTCCACAGCGGCGTTCAGGGCGAGCAGATCGGTCTGGCGGGCGATTTCCTGCACGATGGAGATTTTTTCGGCAATCGTGCGCATGGCGCCGACGGCGCGGGTGACGGCCTGGCCCGAGGCTTCGGCATCACGCGAGGACTGACGGGCGATCTTTTCCGTCTGGGCGGCGTTATCGGCGTTCTGCTTGATGTTGGCCGCCATCTGTTCCATGGCAGCCGAGGCTTCTTCGGCAGCGGACGCCTGTTCGGTAGCACCCTGCGACAGTTGTTCGGAGCTTGCCGACAGTTCCTGGCTGCCCGAGGAAACGTTGTCACCGGCTGCCAGCGCATCGCCGACGACGCCGCGCAGGCGCGCAACCATGCTCTCCAGCGCCTTGCCCAGCGTATCCTTGTCGGACAGCGGTTTTGGCGAGACGGTGAGGTTGCCGTTGGCAATCTGATCGGCAATATCTGCGGTGTTGCGCAGATTGCTCGTCATGGTCTTCATGGAGGTGACGAGGTCGCGGATTTCATCATTTGCCGCGTGGTTCACATCCCGGTTGAGGTCGCCGATGGCCACTGCGTCGGCAAGGTCCACTGCGCGGCGCAGGCCGCGGCTGATGTTGAGGGAAATCCAGATGGCTGCGACAGCCGATAGAAGAATGGTCGCGGCAACGATACCGAGCAGCAGGCTCTTTGACGCATCATATTGCGCGTTGGTGGCGGCATCCGTTGCGGCAAGATCCTTGGCAATTGCTTCGTTCAGGCCGCCGAGTGCCTGCAGCAGGACAGCGGTGATCTTTGCGCCTTCGCCCATGGAAACCTCGCCGGCGCGTGTGTTGGACGCCGTGGTGTTTTCCCGGGCCAGTGCCAGGATCTGGTCCTGCAATTGCAGCCAGTTGGGATAAGCCGCGCGGAATTCGGCGACCTTGGCGCGAATGGCATCGGCCTTTTCCGCATCAAGCGCAGTGAGCAGCGTCTGGATCCGGGCGCGGGCGTCCTCGACCTCGCGGAAATAGGCGCTTATCTGCGCGGGATCGGTGTTGAGGATCGCGTTCTTCTCGGCGCGGATCGAAAGATAGACCGTGTCGGAAAGATCGCTGGAATTGCGCAGGTTTTCGGCCGGCCCATCGACGATATCGGTGATGGCCGAGTTCAGGCTCGACAGGTTGGTGATCGCAAGGGTTGCCATGCCCGACATCGCGAGCAGAATGAGCCCGAAGATCAGCGTCAATTTCAGTTTGATGGTGAACCGCATCATATCCTCTAGTAATCCCCCGCGTCTTGCGGGCTATGATGCAGAAGACCGAGTGCATTCACCCTTCTGCGGCCCGTCCCCCGGGCGTCTTCCAGCGCCTGCATGCGCTGGACCGTTTTTCGGCGTAAGCCGAACGTTCACTCAGGCACTTTTCTGGAAGTCCGCATCGTCATCGTCAGGGCCGCCCATCGACATATCGAGTGCAAAGCCTTTTGCACGCGAAAGCTGGGTTGAAACTGTCTGCCGTTTGGTGGTGGCGGTTTTGGGCTTCGTCTGGCGTGTCGGTTCCGCAGCCGCTGTCGGCCGTTGACGGGTGTTTGCGCGCTCGACGCGGAAGAAGGCGATGGAGGCCTGCAACTCCTCGGCCTGGGCTGCCAGCTCTTCCGATGTCGCCGACATCTGCTCGGATGCGCCGGCATTCTGCTGGATGACCTTGTCGAGTTGCTGGATAGCCTCGTTAATCTGCGAGGAGCCGATATCCTGTTCACGGCAGGCGGCCGAGATTTCCGACACCAGGTCTGCGGTTTTCTGGATATCGGGAACAAGCCGGTTCAGCATCTCCCCGGCCTCCGTTGCCACCTGAACCGTGTCGCCCGAGAGGGAGGAGATTTCGGCCGCTGCCGCCTGGCTGCGCTCGGCAAGTTTTCTGACCTCGGAGGCAACGACGGCAAAACCCTTGCCGTGTTCGCCGGCACGCGCAGCTTCCACAGCAGCGTTCAGCGCGAGCAGATCGGTCTGGCGGGCGATTTCCTGCACGATGGAGATCTTCTCGGCGATCGTGCGCATCGCACTGACCGCCCGCGACACCGCCTTGCCCGATGTTTCGGCATCGCGCGAGGACTGGCGAGCGATCTTTTCCGTCTGCGCGGCGTTATCGGCGTTCTGTTTGATGTTGGCGGCCATCTGCTCCATCGAGGCAGACGCTTCTTCAGCAGCAGCGGCCTGTTCTGTTGCGCCCTGCGACAGCTGTTCGGAACCGGCCGACAGTTCCTGGCTGCCCGACGAGACGTTGTCGGAGGCGGCCAGTGCATCGCCAACCACACCGCGCAGACGCTCGACCATGGATTCCAGCGCCAAACCCAGCACGTCATCCTTCGACTGGCGTCGCGCATCTGTTGTCAGGTCGCCGCTTGCGATGCTTTCCGCAAGATCGGCGGTTGCGCGCAGATAGTCCACCATGTCGCGCATGGAATTGCCGAGCGTATCCTTGTCGGACAACGGTGTTACGGTCACCTTGATGTCGCCGGTTGCGACACGACTGGCAATCCCCGCCGTCTGGCGAAGGTTTGCGGCCATCCTGTTGACGGTATCGACGACATCCTTGATCTCGTCATTGCCGGTGAGCTTGATCTCCTGGTTAAGGTCGCCCATTGCCACGGCGCTGGTTGCCTTCTGCACGGCGTTCAGCCCCCGGCCGATGCCGCGCAGGATGAAGAAGGCGGCCAGCGACCCCACCAGCAGGGCTGCGGCAAGGCCGACACCCACGACAAGCTGCGTCATCTCCCGTGTTGCCGAGGCGTGGGCTTCCGCTTGCTGCATCTGGTTGCTGTTGTTGGCAAGGCGTGCCTGGAGCAGCGTCTCGATCTGCCCCATCAGCGCGCCGCTTTCGCCTTTTGCCAGCTGGAGCGCCTGCTCCCCATTGCCCGTCTTGACAAGCACGCGCAGCTGGTCGTCGATCCGGAAAAGCTCGCGAAGGATCAGTAAGATGTCGGCATAGGCTTTTCTGCCGGCCTCGGTTTCGGCAGCGTTTGCCGCCCATTCGGCCGCCTTCAGCAATTCCTGGCGATCCGCATCGCTGGTGCGGATCAGGTTTGAGGCATCGTCTGCACTCTTTGCCTCCACCAGCGCCAACTGGCTGCGCGCGATCCTCAGCTGCAGATTGGTCATGTTCAGCGCGTTCGCCTGACGCGCGACGGGACCGGTCAAGGTGTGATGAAGCGTTTCGCCCGCATCGTCGATCGCATAAATGCCATAGCTTCCCATCGCCAGCATCAACGACAGCAGGAGCCCAAATGTAGCGGTTAGCTTGG
This sequence comes from Neorhizobium sp. PAMB6630, assembly GCF_058242775.1. Taxonomy (NCBI): domain Bacteria; kingdom Pseudomonadati; phylum Pseudomonadota; class Alphaproteobacteria; order Hyphomicrobiales; family Rhizobiaceae; genus Neorhizobium; species Neorhizobium sp. PAMB6630. The sequence continues at coordinate 3,819,040 of NZ_CM177836.1, read as the reverse complement.
TCTTGATCGTTATCCGCATGACAGCGTTTCCTCGTGAGGCATAGGTCGCTTCAGATCACCGGCTGGCGGTCGGGCTCTGTCGCAGGATTGGGGTCTGCCGGAGCGCCTCAGGCGCTCTGGCGAAAATCGTGGTCGTCGTCATCGGGGCCACCCATCGACATGTCGAGCGCAAAACCCTTGGCGCGGGCCTGCTGGCCTGACACCGAATTGTTCTGCGTGCGCCCTTGCGTCTGTGCGGGCTTGGTGGATCTGGCCGGAGTGCCGGCCTTGGCGCTACGCTGGGCCGCGGCCGGTGCCGGGCGCGCCGTGGTTTTGTGGCTGGCGCCATCCACCCGGAAGAAGGCGATGGAGGCCTGGAGTTCCTCGGCCTGGGCGGCCAGTTCCTCGGAGGTTGCCGACATCTGCTCGGAAGCGCCGGCGTTCTGCTGGGTGACCTTGTCGAGCTGCTGGATCGCTTCATTGATCTGGGAGGCGCCGATATCCTGCTCGCGGCAGGCAGCGGAGATTTCCGAGATCAGTTCCGCCGTCTTCTGGATGTCGGGCACAAGCCGGCTCAGCATCTCGCCGGCATCCGTTGCCACCTGAACCGTGTCACCCGACAGCGCCGAGATTTCAGCGGCGGCTGCCTGGGAGCGTTCGGCCAGCTTTCGGACTTCGGAGGCGACGACGGCAAAACCCTTGCCGTGTTCGCCGGCCCGGGCGGCTTCAACGGCAGCGTTCAGGGCGAGCAGATCGGTCTGGCGGGCAATTTCCTGCACGATGGAGATCTTTTCGGCAATCGTGCGCATGGCACCGACGGCGCGGGTGACGGCCTGGCCCGACGCTTCCGCATCACGCGAGGACTGACGGGCGATCTTTTCCGTCTGGGCGGCGTTATCGGCATTCTGCTTGATGTTGGCCGCCATCTGTTCCATCGAGGCGGATGCCTCTTCGGCGGCAGACGCCTGTTCGGTGGCGCCCTGCGACAGCTGTTCGGAGCTTGCCGAAAGTTCCTGGCTGCCCGACGAGACATTGTCGGAGGCGGAAAGCGCATCGCCGACGACACCGCGCAGGCGCTCGATCATGGTGTTGACGTAGCCGAGGAGATCGCCGATCTCGTCACGGGTGGTGATGGGTGCAAGCTTGGTCAGGTCGCCATTCGCCACGTCCTGGACGGAGCTGACGGCATTGCGCAGGCCGCGGTTGATGGAGGTCGCAATCCAGAAGGCAGCAATAAGGGCCACCAGAAGCGCAGTGCCGGTGACAGCCAGCACGATCGTGCGGGTCTGGAGATAATCTTCATGGGCCTCAGTCTTCGCCTGGCCAAGGCGGGATACTTCAAGCGCCACGACCTCTTCCAGAAGCGTGTCGATCTCGGCTGCGGTTGCCCGGTTGTCTGTCGTGGAAATCTTGAGCGCCGACGGCTGGTCACCGGCCATGACGAAGGCGCGGATCCGGTCGTCCTGCTGGCGATACTGTCCGGTAAGGCCCTGCAGCTTGTTCCAGATGACCTTGCCCTGCTCGGTGGCCTTCAGCATGACGGCACTGAAATTCTTGTCGAATTCCTGGCGATAAGTGTCGATGCGCCCGGCATATTCACGCGCGGCCTCCGGGTTCGGGGCAAGCAGCATGTTCTTCTGCTGGCGAAGCTGCTGAAGCTGGTAGACATCCAGCTCGAGAGCCAGTTGCAGGCGCTCTGCGGGGCCTTCCACCACGCCTTCCAGCCGATCGTTCAGGCTACCAAGGCTGATGATGCCAAGGGTTGCCGTAGCAACCAGCATGAGGATCACGAACCCGAAGGAGAGAGTGAGTTTTAATTTGATGGAGGCACGCATCTGAAATCTCCTTTGCAGCCCTACGCTTGCGACGGCTGGGTTGTCGACCGCTCTTGTTGAGCCGAAAAAATGGTGTGCAGGTTGGGAATGATGATGAATTCACCACCGCGTCGCACCAGGCAATCAATGAAATCCGGGCGCCAGCGCATGCCCACGCTCGGCGGCGGCTCGGCGGCCGTTTTTGTGAGCGTGGTCACCTCGTTCACCTTGTCGGTGCGCAGCCCCGTCAGCGTTGGCTCGTCGTCGATGTCAAGCTCGATCACGATGATGCGGCTGTCGATCGTCGGTTTGGTTGCTTCCATGCCGAAGGCCAGCCGGATATCGGCGAGCGGAATGACCTTGCCGCGAAAGTTGATGACGCTGCCGACGAAGGGTTTTGCACCGGGAACCGTGGTTTCCGGCAGGAGATCGAGGATTTCCTGAACCCTGACGGCCTCCAGCGCAAACATTTCGCCGGCGATGTCGAAGGTCAGCACCTCGACTTCCGCGCGGCCGTTCCACAGATCGTCGGGCATTTTTCTCTGGGCTTGGGTCATCCTGCAGCGCGCAACTGCGCCTCCTGTTGCTGTCCTTCGGTGACCAGATGGCCGACGTCGAGAATGAGAGCGACACCGCCGTCGCCGAGGATCGTGGCACCCGAGAAGGTGTCTACGTCGTGATGCAGCTTCGACATGCCCTTGATGACGGTCTGGTGGTCGCCGATGATCTGGTCGACGACGAGGCCCACCCGTTCGGAGCCGGTGGAGATGACCACGACTTTCTGGAAGGGATCGGGCTTTGTGCCGGTGCGGAAGAGATCACGCAGGCGGATGAACGGCACCAGGCTGTCGCGCAGCGAAATGAAGGAGCGGCCACGCGAGCGCATGTCCTCGTCGAGGGACAGCTCCAGGCATTCCTCAACGGCCGAGAGCGGAATGACGTAGCGGCCATTGCCGACCCGCACCAGAAGACCATCGATGATGGCAAGGGTCAGCGGGATGGCGAGCGAGATATTGGAGCCTTCGCCGTTCTGGCTCGCGACATTGATCGTGCCGCGCAGCGCATCGATCGTGCGCTTGACCACGTCCATGCCAACGCCGCGGCCAGACAGGTTCGTGACCTGCTGGGCGGTGGAAAAGCCCGGCTGAAAGATCAGTTGCAACAGGTCCTGGTCGCTGAGGTTGGCGCTCGGGGCAATCAGACCGGAGGCTTCCGCCTTGGCGCGCACGCGCTCGCGGTTGATGCCGCGGCCATCGTCGCGAATGGTGATGATGACTTCGCCGGCCTGCTGGCGGGCGGTGAGATAAATGCGACCGGCGGCGGGTTTTCCGGCGGCGATGCGTTCTTCCGGTGTTTCAAGGCCGTGGTCACAGGAATTGCGCACCAGATGCACCAGCGGATCGGCCAGCCGCTCGACCACGCTCTTGTCCACCTCGGTGCTTTCGCCCTCGGTGATCAGCTCGATCTTCTTGCCGGTTTCGATGGCCAGATCATGCACGAGGCGGCGGAAGCGGCTGAAGAGATGCGCAACAGGCACCATGCGCAGCACCATCATCGTGTCGCGCAGCTCGCCCGACAGGCGCTCCACGTCTTCCGAGACGGCGCGCAGCTGCAGGTCTGCGCTGGAATTGGCAAGCTGGCTGAGGCGCGACTGGGCAATCACCAGTTCGCCGACGCGGTCCATCAGCTCGTCCAGGCGTTCGGCGGGAACACGGACGTTTTCGGCCGATTTTGCCTGCTTCGCCTCGTTCTGGCGCGGCTCGGCCGGCGGTGTTGGCTGTGCGGGGGCCGGGACAGGAGCCGGCGCTGCGGCAACGGGTGCGGCAGATGGCGTGGGGGCTGCAACTGCTGCTGCCACTGCAGGCGCTGCGGCCGTCCCATCGAGGGCCTCGATCTCGAGCTGCATTTCGTCCATCACGAAGATGAACACGTCCTCGATGTCTGAGCGCGGTTTGTCCGTCACCAGTTCCAGGTCCCAGCGCACATGCAGGTCGGTGGCCACCAGCATGTCGAGCGAGGGGATGTCGGATTTGTCGGCGCGGATGCGGCAGGTGCCGAGTTCGGCAAGCTCGTCGAGAAGGCCGAGCGGATTGGTGCCATTGGCCATGGCATTGGCCGGCAGGCTGAAGCGGATGCGGTAGCCGGTTGCCTTTGCGGGCGCTACCGTTTCCGGCGCTTGCGAGGGATCGGCTGCGGCGGCAACGGCGGCGCGAAGGCCGGCCAGCAGCACTTCGCTTGCCGCTTCATAATCGCCATTCGGCGTTTCGACCAGCGCGCGCATGTGGTCGGTTGCGCCGAGAACGGCGGTCACCAGATCATGGGTTGCCGGCACGATGCCCTTGCGCACCTGATCGAAGGCGGTCTCGCAGTGATGGGTAAACGCGGCAAGGGCCTCGAAGCCGAACATGGCCCCGGACCCCTTCAACGTGTGCAGGCCGCGAAACACCGCGTCCACCTGTTCCTTGTCGGCCAGGTCATGATTCAGATCCAGTAGACCGGTCTCGATCTGCTCGAGCAGCTCGGCCGCCTCGGTTCTGAAAACGGCTATTGGATCTGGAAAACTCATCGGCCAAGGACCTTTCTGACAATCTTCACCAGGCTTTCCGGATCGAAAGGCTTGGTCAGCCAGCCGGTCGCGCCGGCGGCCTTGGCCTGCTGCTTGATCGCGGCATCGGATTCGGTGGTGAGGAAAATGACGGGAACGCCCATATGGGCAGGCAGTTTGCGCAGTTCGCGGATCATCGTCAGCCCGTCCATGCCGGGCATGTTGAGGTCGGTGACGATCAGATCGTATTGTCCGCCCTTGAGCTTGGCGATACCGTCATTGCCGTCCACGGCCTCGGTCACCTTGTAACCGGCGTTGGACAGGGCAACGCGCGTGGTGAGACGGATACTGGCGGAATCATCCACGGTCAGGATGCTGGCAGTCATTGAATTTCCCCTTGATGTAACCAAAATCCGGCATCGCCCGCGGACATGTCCTCGGCAAAACCCGCTCGCTTCAAAAGGTCGAGGAGCCGTCCTTCGACAGGTCTTTCCAGGTCCAGCCGCTTGCCGGCGGTCCCGGCATAGATTCGCGCCGATTCCATCAGCTGCAGGAAGCTCAGGTCTGCCTGCACATCGGCCGGCAATTGGACGATGACGTTGTCTTGTTCTTGAATGGCTTGCAGTAAATCGTCCCGAACAGACGAAATGTTTCTGATCGTCAATGTGTCGGGAAAGGTGATCGTGAAGGAGGCAGCCGTGTCGGAAAGCATCAAGGCCTCCTCGTTTTCTAGTGATTGGTGCAATTTGCCCTCGAAAGCTCCTCCCGGGCGATTAATGAACCCCTAATTTGCCGGTACAAGTTATGATGTGGAAAGATTCATCATCGTTTCCCGCACGCGGGCTCGCCTGGAAAATTAACCAATCGATTCGAAACTAAACGTCGATTTTGTGCCTGTTAACGCCGAGGCATCAAAACAGGAAACGCGCCGCAAGCAGACCTTTCATCGGCTTTCCGGCGCGTGCGTGAAGCGGGTTCCTGTCAGGCCGTTCAGCGGAATTCTTCGATGGTGAAAGAAGGGTGTAGTGGCATTGTCAGCAGCGGCGAAACAGGTCTCGGTCTTCAGGGGCAACAGCGCCCGGCATACCGTCGATCGGATGGAGGAAGCGCGCTCGCGCATCGAGCAGCGGTTCCTGGATGGCGGCGGCGTGCTGCTTTCGGTTCTCGATATCCTCAACAAGATGATCGGCTCCCTCGATAATCTCACCGGCTCCCTGGACGAGGGCACGGCGAAGGCAACGATGGAGGAACTCAACACCACGGTCACGGCGCTGTCACGGCTGACGGCGGCGGAAGGCGACCGCCAGGTTCGCTTCCGCGAAATCTCCTCCACCGAACGGGTTTTACGCCCCCACGTGACCAGCATGCAGGAAACGTTGCGCTACCTGCGCACGTTTGCCGTCACCGCCAAGATCACCGGCGCCGGCATCGATGATTTCGCCGGATTTGCCGAGGAAATCCTTCAGCGCATCCAGGAAGGCGCCCAGCAGGTCAACAGTTTTTCCGACAAGCTGCGCGATCTCGGTGCCGGGCTTGCGCCCGTCATCGTCAAGGGCGATGCCATTCTGCTGCGTTATGGCCAGACGGTGCCGAAGATCGTCGCCAGCCTCTCGGTCGGCGTCGACCAGATCCGCGACCAGCGTCGCCATCTGGCCGAACGGGCCGACAAGGTGCGTGCCATTGCGCGCGGCATCCAGAACAAGCTTGCCTCGACGCTGTCAGCCATGCAGATCGGCGACATCACCCGCCAGCGTGTCGAGCACTGCCAGTCGAGCTTCGAGATCCTCGAAGACTATCTGGCATCGCCCGAATCGGCAGGCCTCAGCGAAGAGCAACGCGCGCGCCTGTCTGCCATCATTCGCCGCCTCGTTTCGTTGCAGCTTGACCAGACGCGCGGCGATTTCGACCGCGACACCAAGAAGATCGTCGAAACGATCGCCAGCTTCCGCCAGGATCTCGTGGAGATTACCCAGATCCAGCAGTCGATGATGGGCGAGGGCGAGGGACAATCGACCAATGCGCTGCGCGAACTGGAACAGGGCGTTTCGGAAGCCCGCGCGGCGGTAACGGAAATCGACACGGTAGCGCATGCCGCCGCCAATCTCAGCCGCACCACGGTTGGCACCGTGCGCGATCTCCTGGATGGCATCAGCCTTGTGCAGGTGGTGCGCGGCGATATTCACTACATGGCGCTCAACACCAACCTGCGCTGCGGCAAGATCGGTGAAGCGGGCAAGGCGATCAATGTCGTGACGGCCGAACTGCGCGTCTTTGCCGGCCATCTGGACGAGGCGGCGGAAAAGATCCTGGCCGAACTGCATGGGCTTGAAAATGCCGCGCAGAAGCTGCTCAGCGATCCGCAGGCGCTCTCGGATGAGGAACATCTCGATACGCGGCTGGAACGGGCGCTTGCCCGTATCCGCGCCGTCGGCGACGGCATGGATGCGGATCTGAAGGTCATGGCCGAGGACGGTCGCGCCGGTGTCGATGCCATGAATGCCTCGCTGGCACGCCTGGATTTCCACGCCGAACTCGGCGCCATCCTGCGCGCCTGCGCTGAAGATATTGCCTTTGACCCGCAGCAGGATCTGTCCGCGTCAGGTCTTGAAGAGGCGCTTGCCACGATCGGGCCGCGGATCGCCAAGACCTATACGATGGCAACCGAGCGGGAACTGCACGCCCAGATACTCGGCACCGAACTTCCGCAGGAAGCGCCGCTCACGGTGCTCTCCGACGACGATCTGGATGACGCGCTGTTCTAGCGCCTTCAACCCGGCCCATCGGCCCAAAACCGTCTTGTCGACGGTTGGGCCGATGCAAACGGAGTATCAGTCGTCGACGTGGTCGTGGCCGCCATTGCGGCCCGGACGCCAGTAACCTTCCGAGGCAATCTGTTCGCGGGAAAGCCCGCGCTCGATCAGGTGGTGGCGCTGGGCGCGTACATTGCTCGTTTCACCGATGATCAGCGCCTGGCCGCGACCATCCGGCAGGGCAAAGGCACTGAGGCGGTCCAGCATGACGCTGCTCGGGCCGGCTGGAATGTCTCCGCGATAGATCCACTCGACAACGGCCTGGCTCGACGTTTCGACCGGCTGATGCCAGGTTTCATCCTGAACCTCGATGAAGGCGAAGGCGCGGGCATCGGAGGGCATGGTTTCCAGAATGTGCAGGATGCCCGGAATGCAGGTTTCATCGCCGGTCAGAAGATGCCAGTCGGCCGCCTCGTTGAACACGATGCGTCCGCGCGGGCCCTTCACCTCGACCGTATCGCCGGCTTTCGCGGCGCGTGCAAAACGCGGGCCGACGGTATCGCCATGCATGACGAAATCCACCGCGATCGTGCCCGTTGCCCGGTCAAGCGCCCGAATGGTGTAATGACGACGGCCCATTTCGCCATTGTCCAGCGGCAGGAAAAACACGATGTCCTGTCCCGGCTTGTAGGCGAATTCCTCGATCCGATCCGGGGCCAGAAGCACGCGGCGCATTTTGGGCGACAGATCGAAGGCATCCATGACGGTCAGTGTCCAGGAGGGCAGGTTCGGACGCTGGCGGGGCGGTTCGGTGGTCGTGGAAACAGGTTGGTCCATGAAGTAAATCCTTTTCGGTGTCGCCGCACCATTGCTGCTGCGGCTTTGGCTCAACCGATAGCGCGTTATACCTTCAAATTAAAGTCATGTTTTATCGTGCCGGATGCTTCTGCATCGCCGTCACGCTTGATCGGTAAAGGGCAGGGCAATGCCATAACGCACGGTAAACCCGCGAAAAGCCTCCTGCGTTGCCGGATCCAGCGGAATGCCTTCGCGCTCGCGCGCCTCAGCCACGCTCCATTCGCGGTCGCCGGGCGCCATCACATGCGTATCAGCGCCGGCATCGCTCATGCTATCAGCACGGGCGGGCGATTGGCGCAGGCTTTCGAGATAATGTTTCATGCCGGCGTCAAAGGTTTTTTCGTCGAGAAAGGCAGAAGGTTTCAGCGCCAGCACGAAGGCGCCAAGCCCGCGCGGTGTCGACAGATCCGGCCCGCCCATCGGCAGGATATCGAAGCTCAGCTTCATGCCGGAGAGAACGGCACTCAGGATCTCCACGAGACCGGCAAGGGCTGCTCCCTTGAAGCCGAAGGCGCCGCCGAGAGGGGCCAGCATCTCGGCCTTTTGCGGCTCGTTCGTATCATGGCCCTGCGCATCCGAGGCAACGCCTGCCGGAAGCGACACGCCAAGGCTTTCGTAAAGTTTGACGCGGTTATAGGGGATGGCACTGGTTGCCATGTCGAGAAGCCAGGGCCTTGTTCCGGCGACCGGCACGCCAAATGCGATCGGATTGGTGCCGTGAAAGCGCATGGCGCCGTCGTGCAGCCGCACAAAACTGTCGGAGTTGCAGACAGCAAGCCCGATAAAACCGCGGTTGGCTGCCTCAAGCGCATAGGCGCCCGCCGCGCCGAAATGCGAGCTGTTGCGGATGGAGACGGCGCCGATGCCGAAACGGTCTGCAAGGGCTGTTGCCTTGTCCATCGCGTGATAGGTGGCGCGTGCGCCATGGGCGTTATCGGCGTCAAGCACGGCAACCGCGCCGCCCTCACCGGAAAAATGCATGTCAGGCCGGCCATTGACGCGGCCGTGTTCGATGACGGTGACGTAATGGGCGAGAAGCCGGATGCCGTGGCTGTCGACGCCAAGCCGCGAGGCATGCAGCATGGCGCGCGTCGCAGCCTCGGCCGTTGCCTCATCGGCACCTGCAGCCCTGAGGATGGCCCGGCTATAGTCGGCCATGGTGTCCAGCGGCGCCAGTTTCACGGCCGCATGATCGGTTTTTGTCATGTTGTCTCCTCCCATAAACAGGACAGGCCCCGAAGGGCCTGTCGTCGTCTTTCTTGCAGTGTGCGTCAGATGTGGCTGCTGCTCAACTCCGCATGGTCTTCGCGGGCCTGTTCCTTACGGTTGTGGCGGATGGACGACCAGAGCGAGAGGCCGATGAGGCCTGCGCCGCCAAGACCGGTAATGACTTCCGGAATATGGAACAGTGTCTGGACGTACATGATGACCGAGAGGATCAGGATGGCATAGAAAGCGCCGTGCTCCAGATAGCGGTATTCGGCAAGCGTTCCCTTCTCCACCAGCATGATGGTCATCGAACGCACATACATGGCGCCGATGCCAAGGCCGATGGCGATGATGAACAGGTTCTGCGTCAGCGCAAACGCGCCGATCACGCCGTCGAAGGAGAAGCTGGCGTCGAGCACTTCCAGATAGATGAAGGCGCCGAGACCACCCTTTGCCGCTTCGCTCATGGTTTTCTGCGAAGCATCCAGCACACCGCCCAGAACTTCCACGAGAAGGAAGGTCAAAAGGCCGTAGACCGCCGAATGCACGAAGGTCGAGGCATCGGCTTCCGGCAGAAGCTGCGAGAACAGCATGATCAGCAGAAGCACGAAGGCGATCTCGATGCCCTTGATGGAGGAAAAGCGCGCAACGCGGCTTTCCAGCACCTCGATCCAGTGCACGTCCTTCTCATGATTGAAGAAGAAGGTGAGGCCGACCATCATCAGGAAGGTGCCGCCGAAAGCTGCGATCGGCAGATGCGCATCGTTCATGATGCGGGCATATTCTTCCGGTTTGGCGGCTGCCAGAATGATGGCATCGATCGGGCCGATGCCTGCGGCGATGACAACGATCAGCAGCGGAAACACGATGCGCATGCCGAAGACGGCAATCAGGATGCCCCAGGTGAGGAATCGCTGCTGCCAGACCGGCGTCATGTCCTTCAGCTTGTTGGCGTTGACGATGGCATTGTCAAAGGACAGCGAGATTTCCAGAACGGCAAGGACCGCACAGATGAAAAACACGGTCAGCATGCCGCTGATCGTGCCGCTCGACTGCCAACCCAGCACGCCGCCGAGGATGAGGCCAATGATGGTGACGATGAAAGCCCAGCGGAAATAACCGAGGGTGGAGCTTTGGGGCTGGCTCATGCGCACACCTCCAGAAGGAGAGAACGCGGATCAGCAAAAAGCGGGTGCGCGCGGTGAGCGGCATCCGGAATTCGGATGTTGAGAGATTTCATGGGGTTCAATCCGCCGGCTTTTTTGCAGGCGGTACCGACATCGCGAGAGCGCCGTAAAACTCTCGCCAGAGGGGCCCGGCACCAGTGTTCCGTCCCCAGGCGCAACTGGCGTGGGGAGACATGCCTAAAAGTGGCCAATTCCGGGCAAACGTCAAGAGCCTAAAAACAATGCCGGCAGCCTGTCTGCGGGCCTGAAGCGCCTGCACTTGCCTTGAAGCCTTGCGCCTCGTCACCTTGACCTTTTGACATTGGCAGGGCATGGAGCACGCCTGCCCGCGCCATTCGACCGCGTTTCTGTTATGATGCGTGCCTTGAAACGGCCCGAAGGAAAGAAAAACAACAATGAGCAAACCCACATCTTCCGCCCCGTCGCAGCGGATGCTGCGTGTTGGCGAGCAGGTCCGCGCCGCCATTACCCAGGTTCTCCAGCGTGGCGAAGTGCGTGACGACATCATCGAAAAGACGGTGATCTCGATCTCGGAAGTGCGCATGTCCACGGACCTGAAGCTGGCGACAGCCTATGTGACGCCGCTTGGCGTTGCCGACCATGTCAAGATCATCGAGGCGCTGAACCGCCATGCCAAGTTCATCCGCGGTCGCATCGGTGGCCAGCTGCGCCAGATGAAATACATGCCGGAAGTGCGCTTCCGCGACGATACCAGTTTTGACAATTACAAGAAGATCGACGCCCTTTTGCGCTCGCCGGAAGTCAGCCGTGACCTCGGGCGCGAGGCCGGTGACGACGAACAAGAATAGAGATCCATGTCCAAACCTCGCAAACCCAAGGGCCGGGCGATTTCCGGCTGGCTGATCCTCGACAAGCCGGTGGATTTCGGCTCGACCGAAGCCGTCGGCAAGATCAAGTGGCTGTTCAACGCCCAGAAGGCGGGACACGCCGGCACGCTCGATCCGCTGGCCTCCGGCATGCTGCCGATTGCGCTTGGCGATGCGACGAAGACCGTGCCTTACGTCATGGACGGCCGCAAGATCTACGAATTCACCGTCACCTGGGGTGAAGAGCGGGCAACCGACGACCTGGAGGGCGATGTCACCCATTCCTCCGACATCAGGCCGTCCGAAGAACAGATCCGCGAAATCTTGCCCAATTATACCGGCACGATCAGCCAGATCCCGCCGCAGTTCTCGGCCATCAAGATTGCCGGCGAACGCGCCTATGATCTGGCGCGCGACGGCGAGGTGGTGGACATTCCCGCCCGCGAGGTGGAAATTTTTCGCCTGACGCTGCTGAAGGCTGAAACCGACCGCGCCTTCTTCGAGGTGGAATGTGGCAAGGGCACCTATGTGCGCTCGCTGGCCCGCGATTTCGGCCGCGACCTCGGCTGCTACGCCCATATTTCCGAGCTTCGCCGCTCTTATGTGGCCCCGTTTGCCGAAGAGACGATGGTGCCGCTGGCCGATCTCATTGCGCTCGAAGCCATCGAGGATCGCGACGAGCGGCTGGCAGCACTCGATGCCTTCCTCGTCGACACCAGCGAGGCCTTGTCGGCTCTCCCGCAGATCCGCATCACCGACGATCAGGCGCATCGTCTGCGCATGGGCAACCCGATCATTCTGCGCGGGCGCGATGCGCCGGTGGCGGAACCGGAAGCGGTGGCGCTTGCCGGCGGCAAGCTGATCGCCATTGGCGAGATCGGCGAAGGCGAGTTCCGGCCGAAGCGAGTCTTCGGCTGAGAAACCCTGAAAAACATGCCTCTTCCCAAGGCGGGCCGAATGGTTTATAGGCACCGCCAGCTAGAGATGCGCTAATTTTGCACTCTTGCCTTCATGGCCAAGGCTGGACGACATCCCGGCCTATGGCGACCCCTTCCATCCTCACATCGAAAGGATTCACGATGTCGATCACTGCAGAGCGCAAGGCCGCCCTCATCAAGGAATACGCAATCAAGGAAGGCGACACCGGTTCGCCGGAAGTTCAGGTCGCAATCCTGACCGAGCGTATCACCAACCTGACGGAACACTTCAAGGGTCACAAGAAGGACAACCACTCGCGTCGTGGCCTTCTGACCATGGTTTCGACCCGCCGTTCGCTTCTCGACTACGTCAAGAAGCAGGATGAGGCTCGTTACACGAAGCTGATCACCAGCCTCGGCATCCGCCGCTAACAGATTTCCGGCGGGCTATCGAAAGGTGGTCCGCCGGTTTCCGATCCGGGCCTGACGTGCCCGGCAAACACATGAACCGTTCGACACCGAACGGCACTGGTGGGCCGGATGGCCGGACCGCCGAACGTAACCGATGACCTGTCATGGGGCAGGATTGCCGGATGCTTTCGCTGACGTTCCCGAGTACGGGCGCCAGCGGGCAATGCCTTTGATGCCGTCACCGGCCGGGCATTTGCCAAGCGCGCTGCGGAACACACCGCATCGACCCTGAAAGCCTCCCGTTGTCTTGCCCGTGATCGTGTCGCATTGCGCTGGCCGCGCGGCCCTCCGGTTTCCCCCTTTTGGAGGCCGATGCCGCACCGCCGCGCTACGAAGGACATACCATGTTCAATACCCATACCGTCGAAATCGAGTGGGCAGGCCGCCCGCTGAAGCTTGAAACCGGCAAGATCGCCCGTCAGGCTGATGGCGCGGTTCTCGCCACCTACGGCGAAACCGTCGTTCTCGCCACCGTCGTGTCGGCCAAGTCGCCGAAGCCGGGCCAGGACTTCTTCCCGCTCACCGTCAACTACCAGGAAAAGACCTATGCCGCCGGCAAGATCCCGGGCGGCTATTTCAAGCGCGAAGGTCGTCCGTCGGAAAAGGAAACGCTGGTTTCCCGCCTGATCGACCGCCCGATCCGCCCGCTTTTCCCGGAAGGCTACAAGAACGACACCCAGGTCGTCGTCACCGTCATCCAGCATGACCTTGAAAACGATCCGGACGTGCTGTCGATGGTGGCCGCTTCGGCTGCGCTGACGCTGTCGGGCGTTCCCTTCATGGGCCCGGTCGGTGGTGCGCGCGTTGGTTACATCAACGGCGAATATGTTCTGAACCCGCATCTCGACGAGATGGACGAATCGGTTCTCGATCTCGTGGTTGCCGGCACCCAGGACGCCGTCTTGATGGTGGAATCGGAAGCCAAGGAACTGAACGAAGACGTCATGCTCGGCGCCGTCATGTTCGGTCATCGCGGCTTCCAGCCGGTGATCGATGCGATCATCAAGCTTGCTGAAGTGGCCGCCAAGGAGCCGCGCGAATTCGAACCGGAAGATCATTCCGCTCTCGAAGCCGAAATGCTGCAGCATTTCGAAGCCGAACTGCGCGCCGCCTACAAGAACACCCAGAAGGCTGAACGTTACGCTGCCGTCGACGCCGTCAAGGCGAAGGTGAAGGCACATTTCTTCCCCGAGGGCGCTGAGCCGAAGTACACCGCCGAAGTGATCGGCGCCGTCTTCAAGCACCTGCAGGCGAAGATCGTTCGTTGGAACATCCTCGACACCAAGAGCCGCATCGACGGTCGTGACCTCGAAACCGTTCGCAAGATCGTTTCGGAAGTCGGGATCCTGCCGCGCACCCACGGTTCGGCCCTCTTCACCCGCGGCGAAACGCAGGCGATCGTTGTCGCCACGCTCGGCACCGGCGAAGACGAACAGTATGTCGACAGCCTCACCGGCATGTACAAGGAACGCTTCCTTCTGCATTACAACTTCCCGCCCTACTCGGTTGGTGAAACCGGTCGCATGGGCTCCCCAGGCCGCCGCGAAATCGGCCATGGCAAGCTTGCCTGGCGCGCTATCCGTCCGATGCTGCCGTCGGCTGACCAGTTCCCCTACACGCTGCGCGTCGTCTCCGAGATCACCGAGTCGAACGGCTCGTCCTCGATGGCAACCGTCTGCGGCACCTCGCTTGCCCTGATGGATGCCGGCGTTCCCTTGGCAAAGCCGGTGGCCGGTATCGCCATGGGCCTCATCCTTGAAGGCGACCGCTTTGCGGTTCTCTCCGACATCCTCGGCGACGAAGATCACCTCGGCGACATGGACTTCAAGGTTGCCGGCACCGCTGACGGTATCACCTCGCTGCAGATGGACATCAAGATCGCCGGTATCACCGAAGAGATCATGAAGGTCGCGCTCGGCCAGGCTCAGGGTGGCCGCAAGCACATCCTCGGCGAAATGGCCAACGCCATCACCGAAGGCCGCAGCCAGCTCGGCGAATTTGCACCGCGCATCGAAGTGATGAACATCCCGGTCGACAAGATCCGTGAAGTCATCGGTTCGGGCGGCAAGGTCATCCGCGAAATCGTTGAAAAGACCGGCGCCAAGATCAACATCGAAGACGATGGCACGATCAAGATCGCATCGTCCTCCGGCAAGGAGATCGAAGCGGCCCGCAAGTGGATCCACTCGATCGTCGCAGAACCGGAAATCGGCGCCATCTACGAAGGCACGGTTGTGAAGACCGCCGATTTCGGCGCTTTCGTCAACTTCTTCGGCGCCCGCGATGGCCTCGTGCATATCTCGCAGCTTGCTTCCGATCGTGTTGCCAAGACGCAGGACGTGGTCAAGGAAGGCCAGAAGGTCTGGGTCAAGCTGATGGGCTTTGATGAGCGCGGCAAGGTTCGCCTGTCCATGAAGGTTGTCGACCAGACGACCGGCCAGGAAATCGCCGCCGACAAGAAGAAGGAAGGCGAAGCCGCCGAATAAGGCGCTCGCATCCGGATGACTTCTGGGGCGCGGAAAATATTTCCGCGCCCTTTTCCTATTCGGGCCTTCTGGCCCACTTCGGGCAGTCGCTGCACTCTCATCGGTGAGCGGCATCAGCCCCAACCTCAAAGATCGAGCGTTTGTCGGCCAGGCTCATGGCGCACGCTCCAAAGATCGGAAACTCTTCATGATCCGCGACGCCGTGAAAACGCTGTTCCATCCCTTCGCCACCGGCACCCTGCCGATGCCCGGCGAGGGCTCCCGCATCCTGTTTCTGGCCGCCGAAAGCGGTCCGCGCCTGCCGGAAGGTTTTGGCGCCACAATCACCAATGTCCAGCCGCTGCGGCCTCTCTACCGCCCGCTGTCGGTCGCTGGCGCGCATATCGTGCCGGAGCCGGAAGGTGAGGACTATGACGGCGCGCTCGTGCTCTGCGGCAAACATCGCGGCGAGAACGACAACAACATGGCCGAAGCGCTCGCCCGCGTGAAGCCGGGCGGCATGATCACCGTTGCCGGTTCCAAGGAAGACGGCATCCAGCCGCTGCGCAAGCAGTTGCTCAACCTCGGTTTTGCCATCGATTACATGCCGAAATATCACGGCGTCGTCGTCTGGTTCCAGCGCCCTGATGATGTCGATGCCGCACTTGCATCCTTTCGCCGTCCTGTCACGATCATCGACGCCCGCTTTGAAGCCGTGCCCGGCACGTTTTCGCATGAACATGCGGACGCGGGCTCGGAATTGCTGGCAAGCCGCCTGCCGCGCGATTTCGATGGCAATGCCGCCGATCTCGGCGCCGGCTGGGGTTATCTCTCGGTGATGCTGGCGGATGCCTCGCCGCGGGTGAACCGTATCGACCTGTTCGAAGCCGATCACCGGGCTCTGGAATGCGCCAAGAAGAATCTTGCCCGCAATTGCCCGGAGCTTTCAGCGCGCTTCTTCTGGCAGGACCTGACGGCCGAGCCGGTCAAGGAAAAATACGACCTCGTCATCATGAACCCGCCCTTCCACGAAGGCCATGCGGCCGATCCGGAAATCGGCCAATCCTTCATCAAGGCGGCAGCTTCGGCGCTTCGCATCGGCGGTCGCCTGCTGATGGTTGCCAATCGTGGCCTGCCCTATGAGCCGGTGCTGGCCACCGAGTTCAAGGAAAGCGGCGAAGTCTGCCGCAACGCCCGTTTCAAGGTTTTGCAGGCGAAGAAGTAACCGCTTCACGCGGACGCGAGACCCATAGAAAAAGGCCCCGGGATCGATGATCCCGGGGCCTTTTTCATGAACGATGTCGAAGCGATCATTCCGAATCGGCGTTGCGCAGCCGGTCGAGCGAGGGCAGCGACGTGATGTTGTAGCCGGCATCCACATAATGGATCTCGCCGGTGACGCCTCGCGACAGGTCCGACAGCAGATAAAGTGCTGAGCCGCCGATATCCTCGATGGTCGCCGTGCGGCGCAGCGGGGAATTTTTCTGGTTCCACGAATAGATCGCGCGCGCATCCGAAATGCCGGCGCCGGCCAGCGTGCGTACGGGACCGGCGGAGATCGCGTTGACGCGAATACCCTTCGGGCCGTAATCGGCTGCAAGATAACGCACGGAGGATTCCAGGGCCGCCTTTGCGATGCCCATGACGTTGTAGTTCGGGATCACCCGCATGGAGCCGCCATAGGTCAGCGTCAGCATGGAGCCGTCTTCGCCCATCAGCTCGGCGGCCCGCTTGGCAATCTCGGTGAACGAGAAGCAGGAGATCACCATGGTGCGGCTGAAATTTTCCCGCGTCGTGTCGGCGTAGAGGCCCTTCAGCTCGTTCTTGTCGGAAAAGCCGATAGCATGCACGACGAAGTCGAGTTTGCCCCAGCGTTCCTTTATGGCGTCAAACGTGGCATCCACGGAGGCAAGATCCTCCACGTCGCAGGGAAGCACGACATCGGAGCCGACTTCGGCAGCCAGCGGCTTGACCCGACGTCCCAGCGCATCGCCCTGATAGGTGAAGGCAAGCTCGGCACCCTGGGCGGCCAGCGCCTTCGAAATACCCCAGGCAATCGAATGATTGTTCGCGACCCCCATGATGAGGCCGCGCTTTCCCTGCATTAGTCCGCTCATGGTCTTATCCGTTATAACGCTGGAAGACGAGCGTGGCGTTGGTGCCGCCGAACCCGAAGGAATTGGAAAGGGCAATGTCGATCTTGGCGTCGTCGATGCGCGAGCGCACGACAGGCATGCCTTCGAATTCCGGATCGAGATCCGTGATATGGGCGCTTTCACCGATGAAACCGGCCTGCATCATCAGCAGGGAGTAGATCGATTCCTGCACGCCGGCTGCACCCAGCGAATGGCCGGTCAGCGACTTGGTGGACTGGATGTGCGGCATCGCATCGCCGAACACTTCACGGATGGCGCCCATTTCCTTGGCGTCGCCCACGGGCGTCGAGGTGCCGTGCGTGTTGATGTAGTCAACCTTGCCGTCAACCGTTGCCAGCGCCTGACGCATGCAGCGGATGGCGCCTTCGCCGGAGGGAGCCACCATGTCATAACCGTCGGAGGTGGCGCCGTAGCCGACCACTTCGGCATAGATCTTGGCGCCGCGGGCCTTGGCATGCTCCAGCTCTTCCAGAACAAGCACGCCGGCGCCACCGGCGATGACGAAACCGTCGCGGCTGACGTCATAGGCGCGCGAGGCGGTCGACGGCGTGTCGTTGTATTTCGAAGACATGGCACCCATGGCGTCGAACAGGTTCGACATGGTCCAGTCGAGATCCTCGTGGCCGCCGGCAAACATCATGTCCTGCTTGCCCCACTGGATCATTTCCACAGCATTGCCGATGCAATGGGCAGACGTCGAGCAGGCAGACGAGATGGAGTAGTTGACGCCGTGGATCTTGAACCAGGTGGCAAGCGTGGCAGACGCCGTCGAAGACATCGCCTTCGGCACGGCAAACGGGCCGATGCGCTTCGGGCTGCTGTTCTTGATGGTGATGTCGGCGGCTTCGATCAGCGTGCGGGTGGAGGGGCCACCGGAGCCCATGATGATGCCGACGCGCTCGTTCTGGGCGTAATCGGTTTCTTCAAGCCCCGAATCGGCAATCGCCTGCTTCATGGCCACATGGTTCCAGGCGCCGCCTTGGCTGAGGAACCGCATGGCGCGGCGATCGACCAGATCGGTCGGATCGAGCTGCGGCTTGCCCCAGACCTGGCACTTGAAGCCATGTTCGGCAAAATCGCTGGAGAAGGAGATGCCGGACTTCGCATCGCGCAGAGAAGCGGTGACCTCGGCGGCATCATTGCCGATGGAGGAAACGACACCCAAACCTGTGACAACTACCCGTCGCATGAGATTGACCTTTTCAGTTCGTTTTAAGCAGGCGGCTGGCCGTCAGGCGGCCTTTTCCTGGAAGAGACCGACGCGCAGATCGGTGGCGCGGTAAATGACTTCGCCATCGGCCTTCATCCAGCCGTCAGCGATGCCGAGAACGAGGCGGCCGCGCATGACACGCTTGAAGTCGATGCCGTATTCGACAAGCTTGGTCTTCGGCGTCACCATGCCGGTGAACTTGACCTCGCCGGTGGAGAGGGCGCGGCCCTTGCCGGGTTCGCCAAGCCAGCCGAGATAAAAGCCGGTAAGCTGCCACATGGCATCAAGGCCAAGGCAGCCCGGCATCACCGGATCGCCTTCGAAATGACACGGAAAGAACCAGAGGTCCGGCGTGATATCGAATTCCGCCCGGATGAAGCCCTTGTCGTTCGGGCCACCGGTTTCCGAGATCTCGGTAATACGGTGGAACATCAGCATGGGCGGCAGGGGCAGCTGTGCATTGCCTGGCCCGAACATCTTGCCATGCGCGCAGGTCAGTATTTCTTCATACGAGAAGCTCGATTGTCTGCTGTCCATGAGGCCTGTCCGTTCCCCCTCTTCGCCGGTCCTTGCGCCTGTTTAAAGCAAGAGCGGCGGAAATTGAAGCGCATGAATCCGCTCCCCGGTCTTTACCAAGGGGGCCGATCCAGATTGATTCAGGTCGGCATATAGGAACGAGACCCGGCAAACCAGAGGCTTCTGATGCAAAATTTCGCATTTTCCTCCGCAGCCGCTTCATGACTGGAGCTTGCGTGCTATTGAAAGCACCGCGTTTAAAAGTTATATGCAAAACTCGAGAATACCGGCTTTACAGGAGCTTGCCTCACCCATGGCTGATGCCATCACCGATGTGGAAACCAGATTGCGCCACTGCGGGCTTCGGCCAACGCGGCAGCGCGTTGCGCTGGCCGACCTTCTGTTTGCAAAGGGTGATCGCCACCTGACGGTCGAGGAACTGCACGAGGAGGCGAGCACCGCCGGCGTGCCCGTCTCGCTTGCGACCGTTTACAACACGCTCCACCAGTTTACCGAGGCAGGCCTGATCCGCGTTCTCGCGGTGGAAAGCGCGCGGACCTATTTCGACACCAACGTGTCGGATCACCACCATTTCTTCGTCGAGGGCCGCAACGAGGTTCTCGATATTCCCGTCAGCAACCTCGAAATCGGCAACCTGCCCGAGGCGCCAGACGGCATGGAAATCGCCCATGTCGATGTGATCATCCGGCTGCGCGAGAAGAAGGCTTAAGGCGTTGCGCCTGCGCAAGGCCTTCTATTTCTTCCGTTTTTTCAACGCCTCGTCCGGCGGCCGTCCCGGCCGTGCGCGGTAGCGCGGCAAGGTCCAGCCGTAATAGAGCGCTCCGCCCCGCAGGCCAAAGGCGATGGCAAATCCCGCCGCGGAGCTGACCGGCAGCGGCAGGCCGATGAGGTTTGCGCCGGTAAACACCGTTGCCCCCGCAAGCGCTGCCGTCACGTAGATTTCCGGACGCAGGAGGATCGACGGTTCGTTGGCGATGAGATCGCGCAGGATGCCGCCAAAAGTTGCCGTCATTGTGCCGGTAACGATTGCGATGGTGAGCGAACCCGTGGTGGCAAAACCCTTGGCGGCACCCATCACGCTATAGGCGGACAGCCCGACTGCATCGAGCCAGATCAGCAGCTTATAGCGCCATTCCACGCGGTGGGCCGTCAGGAACACGAAGATGCCGACGCCGGCGCAGATCACCAGATATGTCGGATCCATCACCCAGAACACCGGCGTGCGCCCAAGCACGAGATCGCGCAACGTTCCGCCGCCGATGCCGGTTGCGGCTGCAAAAAACAGGAAACCTATGAGGTCGAGCTGCTTGCGCGAGGCGGCAAGTGCGCCGGTTGCGGCAAACAGGCCAACGCCCGCATAATCCAGTATCATCAGCAGCGACATGTGATTTTCGCCTCCCACGGCACGCCAGCGTCGCGCAAGCGGCATGCTGCATCATATCCGCGCATCAGGCCTGCCGCCATCGCGGCTAGGCCCTTGTCTACAGACAAACAAGCGGGAAAGACCAAGGCGTGGCGAAAATAATGATCATCCTTCTGCAGGCGATCCTGCTGGCATTTCTGCCGGCCGCAGCCGTTGCCCAGCAATCCCTGCTCAGCGATCCCGAGATCTACGAGAAGGATCATTTCAAGGCGCAATGCGACGCGGTTGCCTACGGTGACGATTTCATCACGCGCATGGACATCAACAATGATGGCATCATCGATGCCATCGTCAATCATGGTGCCATCACCTGCAATGGAGAAAAGGGCGTTGGCTGCGACGCCGATGGCTGCCCGCATAATTTCTACCTTCAGGTCAAGGAAGGCGGGTATTTCATGATGGCGACCGCGCAGATCTTTGGCTACGATTTCGTCAAACGCTTCGGCAACATGGTCTTCGTCTTCAAGATGAACCCGAAATTCTGCGACCGCAGCGATGACGTGCCCTGCGAGATGACCGTGCGCGTTCGCGGCGCAAAGATGACGACGATTTCGCGCAAGTAAGTGTCAGAACGGCCAGTCGATACGGCCCGCCGCGTAATAACCGAGCAGGCCCAGCCACTCCCGCACGGCC
The DNA here is from genome assembly GCF_058242775.1 of Neorhizobium sp. PAMB6630. Lineage (NCBI taxonomy): Bacteria > Pseudomonadati > Pseudomonadota > Alphaproteobacteria > Hyphomicrobiales > Rhizobiaceae > Neorhizobium > Neorhizobium sp. PAMB6630. The sequence continues at coordinate 3,798,059 of NZ_CM177836.1, read as the reverse complement.
GTCGACATGTTCTGTGCGTTGAGCGATGGCTGGGTGAAATCGAAACCGGCTGTCACCGTACCGCTCGTACGGTAATCGACCGGAAACGGCGTCACCGTCAGGCGCGCCTTGTCAAACAGCGCCATTGATCGCGGCATATGGAAGGCCGAGGTGATCAAAAGGCAGGGACCAAGTCCTTCGCGGGCAAGAAGGTCGCGCGTGTTCAGCATGTTTTCAAACGTGTTGCGCGAGGTATTGTCCTTGATCAGCCGCGCCGGCGAAATGCCATAAGCGGAAAAGAAACGCTCGGCGGCACCGGCCTCGCCCTCATAGGCGCCGCTGAAGGAACCATCGCCGCCGGAAATCAGGATTTTTGCCGCGGGGTTTATCAGTGCCAGCCGCAGCGTCTGCGTATAACGATCGGCTGCCGCGTTCAGTTCGATGCCGCCACGGCCGCTCATCACCTCGTTTTCAATCGCGCCACCCAGCACGATCATGCAGGATATGTCCACCGGATCCGTCTGCGGCCGCACCACCCTGTTCTCCAGCGATTGCAGGAGAAGATTGCCGGTCGTGGTGTAGAGCGTGACAAACAGGACAAGGGCCGCAGCAGCGGCCATCGTGCCACCTGTTCGCCGTAAGCCGGAAAATGCAGTAAGAGCCCCGAACGCGGTCAGGAAGAAGGCGAGCGACAACGGCTGCACCAGCAGCCAGAAGATTTTTGACAGATAAAACATTCACTCACTTGGCGCTGGGGCTGCGGGAAATACGCTGGTTGTAGCGATGATGCAGCGTGCGACGCATCAGAAGCGTCGATAGAGCGACCAACAGTGTCAGCACTGCGGCGATGAACAGGGCGTCATCCGGCAGGGCGATCCCGAGGACGGCGCCGCACAGCGCGCCGCTGATCATGCCGAGCCACGGAACCGCCTGGATGGTCCAGTCGACCTTGCGTTCACCCATGATGTAGCGCCCGATGCCACGCCCGAACCGCGACAGGGCGCCTGTCACATAGGTCAGTCCGATCGGCAGGCCCTCGATATGCTCGACGGTGGCGTTCACCATGCCCATGGCAAGCACGACCACATAAAACCGCAGGAGATGCAGGGCCGGATCCTGCAGCATGGAGGCCAGCGACAGCAGCATGGCAACGCCTGAGAGAACGCCGAACATGCGCCGTCTAACCAGATGCGCGACGATGATGCCGGCGGCATTGCCCAGCACGAACACAAAGACGGCGCCCAGAAGCACCAGTCCATGATGCACATCGCCATCGGCAATCGCAATGGCGGCACGCGTGGTATTGCCCGTCATGAAGGAGACGAAATCACCGGAGAGGCGAAGGCCGATCGCATCGGTCATGCCGGCGATGAAGGAAATCGCCGCCACCAGCGCAAGCCCCATGCCCGTTCGTCGAACACGAATGATCCTGCGCCGTCTTTCCCGTGTCATGTTGCCCTCTGCAGCCCGAATCATCGGGCCGATGATATTTTGCGAGAGCCTAGCCGGTCCGACTGCCCAAAGGAAATGTCCTGGCGATATCGCCGGCTCACAGTTTGCGTCGCATCATGACAGCAGCGTGAGCGTCAGCGGATGGTGACTGTCGGCAAGACCATCGATGACATTGAAATGGTGCCGGTCGGGTTCGACATAGGCGCCGGTTTCCGCACCGAGCCCCAGCCACATGCTGGCCATCAGGGCATTCTGGCGGATGAATTCCGCCCGCTCATTGCCGCCCACCCAGCAGAACAGCCGCCCGTCGGTGCCGGGTTCCGTGAGAACCGGGCTTTCGGCCGCAGCCTCGTCCGGAGAAAGCTGAAGCTTCGTGTTGAGGCCGGTGTGGACGAGGGGGCGCAGATCATGCACGCCGGAGATGGACACGACATTTTTCACCCGAGCGCGGATGTCGGCCGGCAGCGGCGAGGTCCGGGCCATCATGCGTGTCACCAGGTGGCCGCCGGCGGAGTGGCCGGTGAGGTGGATCGGACCGTCGATCTCCGTTGCGGCATCACAGATTGCCGCGCCGATTTCCTGAACGATATCGCCGACCCGCACGTCAGGGCACAGCGTATAGGACGGAATGGCGACGGCAAAACCGCTGTCGACACTGCCCTTGGCCAGATGCGACCAGTAGCTCTTGTCGAGTGCCTGCCAGTAGCCGCCATGGACGAAGACGACCAGGCCCTTTGGCGTGGCTTCCGGCAGAAACAGATCGAACCGGTTGCGCGGCCTGTCGCCATAGGACAGGTCGAGCTTCGCGCGGCCCTCAGCGGCCAGTTCTTCACGATAGGCAAGCGCCGGCGCCACCCAGCGGTTCGGCCATTCCTCGCCACGCGGAATATTGGCGCCATTGGTATAGGCGTCGTCCCAGTCGTTGATCCGGTGAAAGAGCATGAAAGATGGCCTCGCCCATAGGTTGTTCGGTCAGAGAACGGTGCGCACCCGCCAAAGTTCTGGAAACAGTTCCACTTCCAGCATCTTTTTCAGGTAATGCGTGCCGGATGTGCCGCCGGTGCCGCGCTTGAAGCCGATGACGCGCTCCACTGTCGTGACATGGTTGAAGCGCCAACGGCGGAAATAATCCTCGAAATCCACCAGCTTTTCGGCAAGCTCGTAGAGATCCCAATAGCGCGACGGCGCCGCATAGACCTGTCGCCAGGCTTCCAGTACCTTTTCGCTTTCCGTGCGCTTTTCGCGAAAACTCGTCCGCTCGCAATCGGTGCCGATGTCAAAGCCGTTGCGGCCAAGAAGCAGGATCGCCTCGTCATATAGGCTCGGGCGGGCCAGGATGTCTTCCAGGTGGGCCAGCAGATCCGGCCGGTGGCTGTGTGGCCCGAGCATGGCAAGGTTGCGGTTGCCGGCCAGGAACTCGATGGCGCGGTACTGCGCCGACTGGAAACCGGAGGACTGGCCGAGTGCGTCGCGAAAATCGGTATATTCGCTCGGCGTCATGGTGCGCAGCACGTCCCAGGCATTGTTCAGCTGTTCAAAAATGCGCGCCACCCGCGACAGCATCTTGAAGGCCGGCTGCGGCTCGTCCCGGCGGATCGCGGCAATCGCCGAGCGGATCTCGTGGATGGCAAGCTTCATCCAAAGCTCCGAGGTCTGGTGCTGGATGATGAACAGCATCTCGTCATGCGCCGACGACAGCGGCTTTTGCGCCGACAGGATCGGGTCAAGCTGCAGGTAGTCGGTGTAGGACATCTTTTCGCGGAACGACATTTCGGCGCCGTCCTCAGCCGGATTGTAGGCTTTTTCGCTCATGTGACGAGCCCCCTCTGCTTGAATGCCGGCGCATCCCAGAGCCGGTTGTCCATGATGTCTGCGAGAACATCGACGGCAGAGACGACCTCGCGCTCACCGATGTAAAGCGGGGTGAAACCGAAGCGGATGGCGTTCGGTGCGCGAAAATCACCGATCACGCCACGCCCGATCAGCGCCTGCATGATGGCATAACCTTCTTCATGCAGGAAGGAGACCTGGCTGCCGCGGCTCTTGCCGTCGCGTGGTGAGGCAAGTGTCAGCGAGGGGCAGCGTGCCTCCACCTCCGCGATGAACAGGTCGCAGAGCGCGATGGATTTTTCGCGCACATCGGCCATGTCGACGCCGTCCCAGGCGTCCAGCGCCGCGTCGAGGGCGGCAAGTGCCAGGATCGGCGGCGTGCCGACGCGCATGCGGTCGATGCCATCGCCCGGGCGATAGGAAAGATCGAAGGCGAATGGTTTTTCATGGCCAAGCCAGCCGGAAAGGGCAGGGCGGGCCTGATCGGCATGGCGGGGGGCCACATAGATGAAGGCTGGGGCGCCTGGCCCGCCATTCAGGTATTTATACGTGCAGCCGACGGCAAAATCGGCGTCGGCACCAAAGAGATCGACGGGAATGGCGCCGGCGGAATGGGCGAGATCCCAGACGGTCAGCGCGCCGGCGTCATGCGCCTTTTTCGTCAGCGCCCTCATGTCGTGCAGGCGTCCGGTGCGGTAATCGACCTCGGTCAGCATGGTCACCGCCACCGTCTCGTCGATGGCCTCTTCCACCGCCAGCGGATCGACCACTTTCAGCACATAACCGCGGTCGAGCGATTTGATCAGCCCTTCGGCCATGTAAAGATCGGAGGGAAAATTGCCGCTGTCGGAGAGGATGACGCGTCGGGCGGGATCGCGCTCTGCGGCCAGTTGCAGGGCAGACGCCAGCGCCTGGTACACCTTGATGGACAGCGTATCGCCCATGACGACGGTTCCGGCGGGTGCGCCGATAAGGCGACCCACCCGGTCGCCGATCCGGCGCGGCGTCGCCATCCAGCCACCCTGGTTCCAGCCGCGAATCAGCATCTCGCCCCACTGGTCCACCATCAGGGCGCGCACACGTTCGGTTGCGGCCACGGGCAGCGGCCCAAGCGAATTGCCATCGAGATAAATCACGCCGTCCGGCATGTGAAACAGCGCGCGCGTCTTTTCGAAATCCGTCATTCTCTCGTCGCCCCACAGGAGGATTTTGCCGCCCCCGACCGGTCCATGTTCATGCCCTTGTTTTCTGCCGCCGCATCGGGCGTTTCCGGCATGATACCCAAAACATTTTAAGTTTAAACTAGATATTCTGTCTCACCGTCCGATTTATGCACCCGCTGGCGGCGCCAGACCCTCCGGCGGGAAGCGGCGGCTGAGATGTGCCGACCCCTTGAGGCCAAAACGCCACGGCAGGTCGATTGCCTTGGTAATGCCAATTCGCGGCCCGCTGACGATAAGGGGAGGGGTGGTGGCCGCGTCCAACACAAACGGCGGCTCATCCAGCGGCGCGCCATCCAGCGCGATGTCGATACCGAGCGCCTGCGCCAGCCGTCCGGGGCCAGCACAGAGCGTTAAAGGGTCGCTGCGCCCACGCCGCCTTGCCATCTCCTCCAGCCCGGTCACGGGGGCCAGAGCCCGGATGAGGACGGCGCTGCCCGGCCGACAGACGAAATTCAGGCACCAGTGAATGCCATAGGACCGGTAGACATAGGCATGGCCGGCGGGGCCGAACATGGTGCGGTTGCGCGGCGTTGGACCGCGAAAACTATGGGAAGCCGGCTCGTCCGGCTCATAAGCCTCGGTTTCGACAATCATGCCGCCTGCACCGTCTACGGTCAGCGTTGCACCAATCAGGTCTTGCGCAACGGTGACGGCGCTGCGGTCAAAAAAAGCGTGATGCTGCATGATGATATGCTCCGGTCGCTGACCGGCGTTTTCGCCCGACACGCTCCAGGATGCAAGGCTTCCCGGGCCAAGTGCCGGGGCAAGAGGTGCGGCGATACGTAAGGTTTCCCGCATCGGACGGGAGCCGCTTCTAGCCGATCTCTCCGGCGTCTGGTCTTGTCAGGCAAGGGGCAAGCGTCTAATGACCCCGGCATGGCTGCACGCGACCGATATTCCCGAAAACTCGAATGCCCGCAATGCGGACACTCCGGCTTTGCCGAGGTGTCGGAAGACGACGACCCGCGCCGCAAGGACCCGGGCTTTGCCATCGACGAGATGCCCAAGGGCTTCGCCACCGAATTTGCCGCCCGCGATCCGAAAAAATACATGCTGCGCTGCCAATGCGGCCACAAGTTCCTGTTCGCACGCAAAAGCGTGTACGCGCCGGGTGGCGAACCGCGGCGCTGAGGCGGGCGCCGAATCCGACAAGATTGGTTCGTGTTTCGCGATGGGCCTACTTCAGTGGCGACAGTTTTGTTGATTTCATCGGCAATTCAAACATTGCACCGCCAGAGACATTCTTGGAAATCGTTTCGATCGTAGGCCATAATGCTATAAGTCGTTCCGCTTGCTTCATTACAGGGGCCTTGTAAAGGCCAGAAGATAGAAACATGCCTATTATTTTGGAGGACTGGAATGCATTTTTCTCGGCGCGATTACGAGTAATGCGGCGGTCTCCGGAAATGAAAACCCAGGCACCTTCCCGACTTAACTCTGCAATAAGATTAACGTCTTTGATGTCGGGTGGAAATTTATCCTTCAGGGCAACAATCTCATAGCCATCCCCCTTTAAAGCCTGAAAAGCTCTGGCAATTCGGGGTGAAATATTGTGGTCGAAGAGGACTTTCACGCCGCTAGCATTTCCTCAAATGCGACGGCATCACGTACGACTGACAAAGGCACTTCATAAAGTGCCGAAACAGCTTTCTCGGAGCCTTCTGCAGTCACAGCCTGAGCCAATGCGATTGTGGGAACATTATAGATCGCTGTTGTCGGTTGCCCGAACACCAAAGCGGGATCTATAATGATAGATGGCTTGCCCCCAAAGGGTCGCCAGCGTGAAACAGCATCGTTCTCAATGTCGAGATCTTTAAATGTACGCTCTATCACCGCCTTGATGGTGTATTGCTTCTGCTTGAGATCAAGGAGGGTTTCATCGCCTGACGCTGTTGCGCTCTCAAGAAAGATGGTTTTCCCATCGGTCTGAAACCTGCGAGTGGAAAAAGGGCGTTCGTCATTTACGCAATCTCGTGCGTAAGTCAGACAATGCCTGATTGTCTTTAAGCCCAAGCCGGCCTTGATAAATTCTTGAACAAATCGAAGCTCGATTAAATCTCGAAAGCTCAGTTCAATATGGTCATCATGCCGCGGTAATTGAGGAGTCCACAGCGGGGCAACATGGAGCAGTTCTCCCCTGTGGCGGTAGTCGTATCCCCCCAGCCAGCGACGGATATTACGAACAGATATATCCAGCAAGCGAGACGCTTCGCTTGTGGAATAAAAGCCGATCCCTACGAGCGAAGTGTCATCTCTCATGGTGGGGTCCGTCCTGTCGTTGTATAAACAATCAGTATCTATTTCGCGCGACTCGCGTCAAACCAAATCTCGCGTTGGTGCAACAGATCTGGCCCAGCGGTAAATTTGCCTTACCGATTGTTACATTTAATCCAAACACTGAACTTATGAAAAAGATTTGGTGGAGCTAAGCGGGGCCTCCACGATCACTCATCAACCTATTGAAGCAATTGAAATACAGTGATAATCATCAGTCCATATTGGTCTGAATGGTTGGTCTGAAATGGCAAAAAGCTCCCGTCGATATCTCGTTATGCGCGGTCTCAAATACTGGTTCAAGCGCGATATTCCCGCAGCAATCCGGCACCATTTTGGGGGCAAGACTGCCTATCTCGTTAACCTTGAGACGGGCGATATTCGAGCAGCTATGGAGCGTCGAGACGAAATCGAGCGCGAGACGAATCGGCTCTTCCGAGATGCGCGGCAAGGCAGGTCTACTACCCCCGCCTCCGATACAATCCAGCAGAAGGCTCAACTGTGGGCCAACGAAATCGCCGAGGCGAGGAACGATCCCCACAGCTGGACGGCCAAGATTACCGGACGGAAGAGCGAGGAAGTTCGGGATGAGGAGGTGGCCGATCCGCGTGATCTAGTCGAGCGCGAGGCAGAGCGCATCGAACAGAGCCACGGCACACAGGGCCGCGAACGCTTCCTGAATCTAGTCCAAGGTAATGTCGATGTGGAGCATTACATGGAGACGTATCTCAAGGAGGCCCGGCTTGCTCCGAAGACCACCAAAGAGCGCCGCAATCTGATCAAACGATTTGCCGCGTGGGCCACGCTCAAAGGCCTATCACTTCGCCAGATCGACCGCTCCAAGGCGGGGACCTACTTCTCTGAAGCAATCGCGCCACTTAGCGAACGAACAGCCCGGAAGCATCATGGCGCCGTGAAGCTCTACTGGGATTACCTAGTCGCGAGAGGTCATGTCAGAGGTGAAAACCCGTGGGTCGGCCAACGGATGCCGGACAGGGGTCGCAGGGTGGAGCGTGGGGGCAAGGCTGACGAGCGCCCATTCACGGAGGAAGAGATCAAAACCCTCCTCTACTCTGCCTTCCCCCGTGGCATGAGGAAGAACTTCGAGTCGCAGATAGCGGATGCGATCCGGATTGCCGCCTTGTCGGGGCTGAGACTCGCGGAGCTCGTAACACTGTGGGTGGAGGAGTGCCCGCTGGATGACAAGGGAAGTGGCTACTTCGACATTCGACAGGGCAAAACAGCGGCAGCAGCACGGCGAGTGCCGATGCATCCCGACCTAGTGGAGATCGTGAAGCGTCGGAAGAAAGGAAAAGGCCCGCAGGATTGGCTCTTTCACGAACTAGCTGAGGAAAAGAACGCCAGCGACGTATTTGGGAAGCGCTTCGCCAACTATCGGGGAAAGCTCAGAGTGGATGACAAACGGCCAGGACAACGCCGGAGCTTGGTGAATTTCCACTCCTTCCGCCGCTGGTTCGTCACTCAAGCGGAGCAAGCGGGCATTCCAGAAAGCACCATTTCATCAGTCGTCGGCCACGAAGAGGGCCGGAAGTCGATCACGCTTGGAGTCTATTCTGGTGGACCCGCGTGGCAGCAGATGCGGGCTTGCGTTGAGGCGGTCAGACTCCCAACAAGAGACCAGAACTGATCAAGAACAAAAGTTAAACCCGTCTAAAATCGCCACAGGAGGCCACTGACGGGCAACTCCGCTTAGCGCGGCAGGCAGTCGAATTGCACCACCAAGGGCGCTAGCGGCCAAATAAACCGGAATTGCATGGTGATTTAGCCGATCGGCGCTTGCCGACTCCGCTGGAACCTAGTATTTAAGGAACAGTTATTGCTGGCCCACACTTATGCGGCACTCTTGAGTGTCTTGGGAGGGTGCAGCTTCGTCGCATGAAGTGGCGAAGGGCTGGCGAGAGCGAGTCCTCCTGGCTCTCATATGAGAATAGGAGGCGGGTATGAGAGTTTCATGCCCTGCATTCAGGCCGGTATCTGTAATCCAGTACCGGAGGTTCCGTCTGGGCCAATGGGAGACAGTCTGCTCTCATTGCCGCCGCTGGCCGCGCTCGAACGCGTCAGCTGCGTAACCCAGACGTACCAAGTCGAAGCATAAGAAAGGCTCCCATTTCGGTGGGGGCCTTTTTCCTGTAATCAACAGGATGTTGATTTTGTAAGCTATTGATTCACGCTTGACAAGCGAATCTTGGACAAATTGTCCGGCGCAAAATCGCAATTTATTCAATGCGATTCACAAATATTCATTTAAATCAACGGCTTAAAAAATACGCGCGGCTTTTACATGATGCGTTTCGCGGAGTCAAGTTGGCTGCCATGTGAATAGTGGGGACAACGCACCCCTAGAGTTTGTAGCCCTAGCCTAAAATGACGGAAAAATCCGAGGCATCGAAATAGACATTTGAGGCCGCGCAGTACCCCCCGTGGCCCTCTCTTTTTGGGCGTCTCAATGCCGTCCGGGTTCCCCTTTTGGTGGCCTTCCGGTTCTTCTGGCGCTCTTTCCATTCCTCAAAAACTCCAGCGTCATCGTTGACCATTAGGGTATGCCCTTAGCGAACCATGTTGGGATTGGTTCGATATGTGGCGATTGACAACCCATATCGAACCGATTATCAGCGAACCAGCCTAATCGAACTGACGGAGGTTCAACATGTTTGTACGAGCGTACTTGAGAGCATCGACGGCAGAGCAAGACGCTAGCCGCGCACGGGCTGACCTAGAACACTTTGCCTCCGAGAAGGGATTGAGGATCGCTGCAAGCTATGTGGAGAACGAGAGTGGTGCCAGTCTAAAGCGTCCCGAACTGTTCCGCCTTCTGGACGATTGCCGACCGGGTGACATCCTGTTGGTGGAGCAGGTGGATAGGTTGAGCCGATTGAATGCGGAAGACTGGGAACGGCTCAAGGCAGAGATTGCTTCCAAGCGCGTCCGGGTGGTTGCCCTCGACTTGCCCACGTCACACCAACTTGCGCAGCCCGGAGGCGATGAGTTCTCTGCCCGGATGCTGGACGCCATCAACGGCATGATGCTCGACATGTTGGCCGCAATCGCCCGCAAGGACTACGAGGACCGCCGCAGACGCCAAGCGCAGGGGATCGCGAAGGCTAAGACGGAAGGCGTCTACAGGGGACGTCAGGAGGACGTGAAGAGGAACGCCGCGATCTTGTCCATGCTCAAGAGTGGGCAAAGCTGGAACAGCATTGTGTCCGCCACGGGATGCTCCCGGTCTACACTCTCACGATTGGCAAAGCGGCTGGATGAGCGGAAGCAGGAGGCGTGAAGATGGCAGAGTTCTTCCCTTGGGTGTTCATTCTCCCGATGTTCCTGGCGGGCGTTTGGGGTGTCTATGAGACGTTTTTCAGGCGCTAGGATCAAGAATGTGGGAAATGCTCCCTGTAATGGGACCAATCGTACAAGCCGATTTTCCTTTGCTACACCCTCCGATGTCAGCCGCGACGGGCGGCACCACAAGAGGGAAAGTAGAATGAAGATCGCAGCCAATTCGACCGTCTCACCCGCACCGATAGCAGCCCTTACAGAAGCCGCAGAGTTCCTTATGTGCGCCGTTCGGGCGATGGCATGGGGCGCTGATGCGGACAGTCAGGAAGTCCGGCAGGTGGTCGCGTGGGCCATGTCGAAGATCAAGGAAGCCGGGGTAGACCAATTACACCCTAGTTAAGGACGACCACTCCCCGGATCAATTATTGATGTTGGACATGGGACATGGTGGACATCAGTGGGGGTAGGGGGCAGGTCCGGCACTCATGGGAACCCATAGTGGTGACTTATCGAGACACCTACGGGGATAGCTCCTCCTTGTTCCTCCCTCATCATTCATGATCGATCATCCCAATACAGGGAAGCAGAAGAGCAATTACACCCTAGTTAAGCTCTCTCGTCCTCATCCTCCTCACCGTCATCATCTCGCATCGAAACACGACGCAAGCTCCTCTTGTCCTTGATCGGGAGGGGCTTTCGTGGCGTTTCAGGGTCATGAACGCCGGGGCTGGTGATTACGATTTCCACACCCTGTTCGGCTTCAACTCCGGGCAGGGTGCTCTTTTTCCAGTCCTTTGAATATCCGGTCGTCCGTGTCTCCCTATCTGTTCGGCAGAAGCGACCCGGCGCACCACATCGGCCCACCCATCCCCCACATCAGCCGACCTTTCGTCTCCCGGAGTTATCCGCTGGAGCGGGGTCTTTTTCGTTTTCACCTGCAACGGAGCGCAGAAGCATGACCACAAATCAGCGGCAGCAATACCGCTCACAGTCCCTCCTCTACACCGACCGCCACGGACGGACGATCCGAAAGGTCCCCCTCGACAGGACAAATTCGGCATACGCCAAGGTTCTCGACAGCGATTATCAACGCATCCTTCGCATGGGCGGCACAGGTGCTTGGTTCGGCCATGGCGTGGACGGGAAGAAGTATGTCCGCACCGTACTCAGGACGGCGGAAGGCGCAAAGATGGCGATGGTTGCCCGTCTTATCGTCGGAGCACAGACAGGCGGTGTCATCCGCTATGTGGACGGCGATCCTACCGACCTGACCCCGGAGAATATCGTCTATGTCAGGCGACGGAGGGCAGCATGATCGAGTTCGGCCCCGATAATCGCCCCTTCACCACCATCTTCGCCACCGGCACCGGCCACAATCAAGCCGACAGGAAACACCAAGCCTACGCGGAAAGCCTTGTCGGCATCGGCATAGGGATTTGCCGGAAGTGCAAGACCCGTTGCGCCTCCGGGCCGGGGTGGAAGGGTATTTGCACCCGATGTGCCGCAGCGGCAACCCACGTCCACACGAACGGGCCACCTGTTGCCACCATGAGCATCACGCCAGCGGCACCGGTAGAACCTCCCGCAGATCGTCACGGCTTGGACGGGCTGGAGGAGTGGTGACAGTGAAGACCGACCACCCCCGCAAGCTTCATATCCCGAACGATGAATGGATCAGGGACGATGACCCCGACAGGGACCGCAAGATGGAGGATCGTCTCTCCGGTCGCCAACCCGGCATGAGATCGATGCACGGTCCCAACGGCTTCGCCCAACCTCACCTAGCACCGGATTGGTGGCGTGAGAAACACGGCCTCCTCTCCCTCAATAACCCCAAGTAACCCGCCCTACAGGGCCACAAAAGGAAACATATCATGACCCACGTCACCTATAGCAATGACACATCCCCGGAAGAACTGGACGCCCTCAAGAGGGAATACGAGCGGATCAATCCGCGACAGGACGGCAAGCAGGTCGTCGGCGTCTACGTCAACGGCGGCGGTACTCAAATCGATACCGTCGATGGAAAGCAGGTCGTCCAGAAGAAGTTTGAAGGCTCCGTCGCTGTCAAATCAGCATTGCGTCCCGGTCACATCATGATCGGCGGCACGGAAACCACCATCGACGCCGCTCTAGCAGCCGGTCTCATCACCCGCGAACAGGCGGCATCCGGTTCTTTTAATCTGCCCGTCCAGCCACAGGCCAAGGCTGAAACGGGCGTAGAGGACAAGGCCCAGGAACAGGACCAGAAGGAGCCGGAGGAGCTTTCAGAGGCCGCACAGGCGGCAAAGGAAGCATCCGAGACGCTACAGGAGCTTGACGCCACGGTAGGCGCTGCGGCGGTCGATGCTGCCCTAGAGAACGTCATTGAAAGCGGCTATCTCCCGGAGGCTGATGAGCTACCGGAAGGCGCAGACCTTGGTCATGTCGTGAAGATCACGGCGGGTTATGTCGCACAGGCAAACAACGTCCTTGCCGATGTTCACGCGAACGTACCGCTCCTCATGGACTTCCTGTCTGACGACGAGTTGCGGGACGCCAGACGGGCCACCATCGGCAACGCCCCCGACAGCCTCCGAGACCTTGGCAGGATCGCGGTTGACCGCCTTGCCATGCTCCCGCAGACGAACCCGGAGCGGTTTGCCGAGCATCTGGAGGGGATGTCCCCTGCCGAGCGCAAGGCACTTAGACGGACCCCGAACGGGGAATGGACTGTGACTGTTCCCGGCTATCCCGAAATGGGCTTCGGGGCCGCAGTGCGGGCCGGGATCGTCCGCCTATGAGGGCGCTTGTCACCACGAAAGGGGCCGCGATTAGCGGTCCCTCCGTTGCTGGCGCGGAACAAGACGAACGCAAATCTGCGTCGGTCTCACCCGATAGTGTCCCGGAAGTGTGCCAAGGGGTGCCCTTTATGACCTCCCTTGAAATCGCAGCGATGACAGGGAAGCGGCATTCGAACGTTCTCCGTGACATCCAGCGGGAGCTTGCGAAGATCGGGGAACCCCAACTCAAATTTGAGGCGGGGTATCGGGACGCACAAGGCCAGCGCCGCACTCTCTATTGCCTCCCCGGAACCTACCTCCTGTTCATCGCATCGGCCTATGACGCCAAGCTGCGTTTCCAGATCATTCAGCACTGGGAAGCCCTGAATAACGGCACCGCGCAGCCGGTCAGGGACGCCGCCAATGTTTTCGTCCAGCGGCTTGTGAACGGCGGACGCAAAGCCCGGATGCTGGAGCTTCAACAGGCCGAACAGCGGGCAAGGCTGGACGGTAGGCTTCTGACGGCCAGAGAACGCAACTTCATCCTACTCCCCTGAAATCAACCAAAGGAACCAACATGACCACAACCGAACGCCAGCCTTCCGAGGCCGAATTGTTCATTATTCACGGCACCGCTAATGACCGGCAGAAGGCCGACGAACGGGCCGCAGCACGGGCAGCAGCAGAGGCACGGAAACAAGCCGAACGGGACGCTTACACCGCTATGGTGGCGTCTATTCCCCGCCCCTGACGCGGGGTAATGGTGTGGCCCAACCACCCTTTTGAATTACCCACACTACCTCTCGTCATCTGAGGGGTAGTCCCCCGGTGTCCTCAGTCGGGTTCCTCGAACTTGGGCAAGATCGAGAAAAATAGGTACGCTTGGCAGGAGCGGAAATCGTCGATGACACTGTTCGTCTGGAGGGCGAGTTTTCGTATTTTGGCCACCGGCATATCCACCGGCTTCCCGCGTTGAGTGACTATCTGATAGTTGCCTGAGTAGGGGTTCTGATCGAAATGACCATGTGCCAGCGTATTACGTTCGCCGCTGATGTCGCGTGCCGCCTTGAAGTTCGGCTTGTGCATACGCGGTATTGCGAGAAGAACCGTCTCAAATAGGCGAAGCTTTACCTCTAACCGTTCTCCCGCCGAATACAGGTCCGGCCTACCTAGATGAGCAAAACTTTCCTGTAATAGATCCCCAACCAGATTTTCCAGCCGATTGAAACTGACGAGAAATGAGCCGAGAGCCGCCTCGTACTCCGTCTGAATGGCTGGATCGGCCCACGGGATGTCATCATCTTCGTCAATGAAGCTCATGAGGTCTCACATGATTTGAGCTGAACGCTCGATCTCTCCAGATTACCGCAAGGCAGGAATGCAGCAAGGAGACGAGCAAACATTAGCTTGGGCCGAAAATTGGTCTGAATGATTGGTCTGATTTGGTCTGAGACCGCGGCGAAAAGTTCGCCTATCCCAATGATTTCATTTCGAAATTTTAATACTGGGGAAATTTGGTGGAGCTAAGCGGGATCGAACCGCTGACCTCTTGCATGCCATGCAAGCGCTCTCCCAGCTGAGCTATAGCCCCATCAGGGTACCGGGCATTAACCGGTTCCGGGAACCCCTTGAAAGCGCTGCTTTCGTTGGGGTGGCGGCTTATTACTTCCGGTGGTTTCGGAGCGCAAGCCTAAAAATGAAAAGCCCGGACGTTTTTTTCGTCCGGGCCCAAAAATCAAGGTCTTAGACCTCGTCGTCGTCGCCGCCGACACCGATAATGCCGGAGACGTCGTCGTCATCGTCATCTTCATCGGCTTCGAGGAAGGTGTCGTCGTCGTCGCCGTCGATTTCCACGTCGTCGTCGCCGATATCGGGAATGTCGTCGCCGGCTGCCGCTTCGTCACCCTCTTCGAGCGATACGAGTTCGACATCGGTGTTTTCCGTATCGACTTCGGCGACTTCTTCTTCTTCAGCCTGTTCCATCTTCATCTGGGCCGTCGTCTCTTCAAAGAAGGAGAGCGGCCAGGACTTGCCGGAATAAGGCGACACAACCGGGTCGCGGTTGAGGTCGTAGAATTTTTTGCCCGTATCCGGGTCGGTGCGCTTGGTACCAAGTTCCGCTTTTGCCACTGTCGATGCCCCGTGAGAATGGCCGATCAATTCGGCGTTGCCGCAAAGGCGGCGCTAAAATGCTAGCCGGTCCCCTTAATGCTTGTCCCCGAGCATGTCAAAGGCAAACTTTGCCTGCCAAATGCCCGGATTTGCGGGAAAACCATTGATGCCCGCCATTCTTCTTTATGCCGGAGGCGCCTCAAAGGCAGGCTTTGCGTCATCCCTTAAGCGGGATCGCCGACGGTATAGAAGGCGTGCACGCTTCCGTGTTTTCCGCTAAGCGAGGCGCAGCAGGAAAAAGATCCGCCCCGGAGTTTTTGATGACCTTTACCATTGCCATCGACGGACCGGCAGCCGCCGGCAAGGGAACGCTGTCGCGCCGTATTGCGCAAACCTATGGTTTCCACCATCTCGATACCGGCCTCACCTACCGGGCCACCGCAAAGGTGCTTCTCGATGCGGGGCTTCCGCTCGATGACGAGGCGGTGGCGGAAGCCATGGCGCTGAAGGTGGATCTGGCCGGTCTCGATCGCTCGGTCCTCTCGGCCCATGCCATCGGCGAGGCGGCGTCGAAAATTGCGGTCATGCCGGCGGTGCGGCGTGCGCTGGTCGAAGCGCAGCGCGCCTTTGCGCAGCGCGAACCGGGAACGGTAATCGACGGGCGCGATATCGGCACGGTGGTCTGCCCGCAGGCGCCGGTAAAGCTTTATGTGACTGCAGCGCCCGAAGTGCGTGCGCGCCGCCGTTACGATGAGATCGTCGCCTCCGGCAAGCAGGCGGATTTCGACACCATCTTTGCCGATGTGACGCTGCGGGACGAGCGCGACATGGGCCGCGCCGACAGCCCCTTGAAACCGGCCGCCGATGCGCACTTGCTTGATACCTCGGAAATGAGTATAGAGGCCGCGTTTGAGGCAGCATCGGTCATCATCGACGCCGCGTTGAAAAAAGATTGACGACCTGCCGGGTTTCCGGCGCGCGCAATTGCAGTGCCTGACCCAAAGCTCGGATCCCCGCGCCGGATTGCCCTCTCAACGAAGACGGGCGGATTTGTTCTTTGGGTATGTTTAACACAAACCCCCCGGCGCCATCCGTGTCCGAACAAGGGACACGACCAGGAGATTTCATGTCAGTAGCAAACCCCACGCGGGAGGATTTCGCAGCCCTCCTCGAAGAATCCTTCGTCACGAACGACCTTGCTGAAGGCTATGTAGCCAAGGGTATCGTCACCGGGATCGAAAAGGACGTCGCCGTCATCGACGTCGGCCTCAAGGTTGAAGGCCGCGTTCCCCTGAAGGAATTCGGCGCCAAGGGCAAAGACGGCACGCTGAAGGTCGGCGACGAAGTCGAAGTTTATGTCGAGCGCATCGAAAACGCGCTGGGCGAAGCTGTTCTGTCGCGCGAAAAGGCTCGCCGCGAAGAAAGCTGGATCAAGCTCGAAGCCAAGTTCGAAGCCGGCGAACGCGTCGAAGGCGTCATCTTCAACCAGGTCAAGGGTGGTTTCACCGTCGATCTGGATGGTGCCGTTGCCTTCCTGCCGCGCAGCCAGGTGGACATCCGCCCGATCCGCGACGTCACCCCGCTGATGCACAACCCGCAGCCCTTCGAAATCTTGAAGATGGACAAGCGTCGCGGCAACATCGTGGTTTCGCGTCGTACGGTTCTGGAAGAATCGCGTGCCGAACAGCGTTCGGAAATCGTGCAGAACCTCGAAGAAGGCCAGGTTGTTGACGGCGTCGTCAAGAACATCACCGATTACGGTGCGTTCGTTGACCTCGGCGGCATCGACGGCCTGCTGCACGTCACCGACATGGCATGGCGCCGTGTGAACCATCCGTCGGAAATCCTGAACATCGGCCAGTCGGTCAAGGTTCAGATCATCCGCATCAACCAGGAAACCCACCGCATCTCGCTCGGCATGAAGCAGCTCGAGTCGGATCCGTGGGATGGCATCTCGGCCAAGTACCCGGTCGGCAAGAAGATCTCCGGTACCGTCACGAACATCACCGACTACGGTGCATTCGTTGAGCTGGAGCCGGGCATCGAAGGCCTGATCCACATCTCCGAAATGTCCTGGACGAAGAAGAACGTTCATCCCGGCAAGATCCTGTCCACGACGCAGGACGTTGACGTGGTCGTTCTCGAAGTCGATCCGTCCAAGCGCCGTATTTCGCTTGGCCTGAAGCAGACGCTCGAAAACCCGTGGCAGGCATTTGCCTTCAGCCACCCGGCCGGCACTGAAGTCGAAGGCGAAGTGAAGAACAAGACCGAATTCGGTCTCTTCATCGGTCTCGACGGCGATGTCGACGGCATGGTTCACCTGTCGGATCTCGACTGGAACCGTCCGGGCGAACAGGTCATCGAAGAGTTCAACAAGGGCGACGTCGTCAAGGCTGTCGTTCTGGATGTGGACGTCGACAAGGAGCGCATCTCGCTCGGCATCAAGCAGCTCGGCCGCGATGCGGTTGGCGAAGCTGCAACGTCCGGTGAACTGCGCAAGAACGCTGTCGTTTCGTGCGAAGTCATCGCCGTTAACGACGGTGGTGTTGAAGTGAAGCTGGTTGCTCACGAAGACATCACGTCCTTCATCCGCCGTGGCGACCTCGCACGCGATCGTGACGATCAGCGTCCGGAGCGTTTCTCGGTTGGCCAGGTGTTCGACGCCCGCGTCGTCAACTTCTCCAAGAAGGACCGCAAGGTCATGCTGTCGATCAAGGCTCTCGAGATCGCAGAAGAGAAGGAAGCCGTGGCTCAGTTCGGTTCGTCCGACTCTGGCGCTTCGCTCGGCGACATCCTGGGTGCAGCCCTGAAGAACCGCACCAACGACTAATCGTTATCGGTTAGACGCTGACTGAACAAAGAAACCCGCCGGATGCAAAGTCCGGCGGGTTTTTTCACGGCTGATTTTTGACGTGTTTTCGGGCGAGGGGCGGGCGGTGGCGCCGGCGTTTTACCAGCCTGCCATGCGCTGGTAATAGGCCTGCGCATCGTCGCCGGTAGCGGGTGCCGTCGCCAGATGAGCGATGTGCTGTTCTGCCGCGCGCTCATCGAAAAGCACCGGTTCCTGCATCACGCCGCCATCGCCTGCCATGGTCGTTTCTGATTCGGCCGGTCTCTGTTCATCCTGCCCATCCTCGCCGGTGCCGGGATCGCGTCCGGAGCGTCGCCCGCGCTCGCGGTGTTCGTCATCAGGCTCCACGGCGGGAACAAGCGGTTTCGGCTTTTCTTCGATGCCGCCCGGTGCGGGATAAGGAACGTAGGCGGGCAGCACACCCTCACGGACCAGCGATCCCTGCGCTGCGAGCGCCTGCAGGGCGGCGGCCTGCTGTGCCGGGTTCAACGTGGCAGCCGACGCCTGTGCGCTGGGGTTTTGCGCAGCCGTGGCCGGGAGCGGTGTCGAAGCGGTTCCGGTGCCGGCGCCAAGGCTATTGGGCAAACCTTCGTCCCCGCCCGCTGCCATGCCATCAAAGCCATGGGCGGCAAGGGGATCGGCCGCATCCGCCATGGCCTGAGGTGCGGCATTGGCCAGCAGCCAGGAGGCGCCGCCTTCATCGGCGTAAAGCCCGGAGATCCAGGCGACGGGGACCGATTCCGGTTCTGGAAGGGTCATCAGCACGGCTGCCGGCATGGATGCAGAGGCCGGCAGTACTGGTTGTTGGCTGGCGCTTGCCGCCCGTGTCGCTGCGGACGCAATCGGCGGCTCGCCACCGGCCTGCACCAGCCGCGCAAGGGCGGGGCCGTCATAGGTCACGTCATCCAATGCCGCGTCCGGCCGGAGTTCTGCCTGAGCTTTCGTTTCGGGCGCCGTGGCAACCGCCTGCGGCAGGCCTGTCTCTTCGGGATCGGTGAGGGAGAGGGTTGCCGCCTGCCCGAGCAGATCGGCGCCAGCAGCAAGAGTGTTGGCCAGGGCGGGAGCCGCGGGAATACCCGGCTGTGCGCTTGTCCGACTGTTCAGAAGCGTGAGAGGGGCGCCCGGGCGACCGCCCGTTCCCGCCTCGCCTTCGCGTTCAGTCTCGTCGGAATTCTGCCGGAGCACGGGTTGCTTTGCGTCATCGCGGGTATCTGTTGGATAGGCTTCCGTGGCGCTTCCGCCGGCCGACGCGGTCTGCCGGGCGGCTGAGCCGGCGATTGCGCCGCTCGGGAGCGGCCGACCACCGGCTGGCGGTTGCGCCTCGGCCCCGGCATTCTGCCGATAGGAGGTCACCACCTGGCGCGTCACCGGGTCTCGCTCCAGATAAGCGGCGGCCTCCAGCTTCAGCGCCAGCCGGGTTGCATCGGGACCGACGGGGTTTTTCAGGATTTCGGTCAGAAGCCGCAGCGTGAACCCCTGCATCAGCTGGTTCAGCGCGCGCTGCAGCGAGAGGCGTTCCGTCGGTGAAAGCTTGGCAATCACCTCTGCTATCCGATCGGCATAATCGGTGAGCGGTTCGCCCTGGTTACGGCTGACGGAGAGGAGCGCGCCGATGGTTTCGACCACCGAAAGCCCCTGCGCCAGTTGCAGCTGGCCAGACAAAGACAACAAATCGAGCCGGCTGCCGCTGCTGACCGAGGGTTCCCGCAGCATGCGCGGATCCACGCTTGTTGAGGACAAAAGCACATCGCCCCGCTGGGCGGACAAAACGATGCCGGGCTGGCCATAGGCGCTGAAGGACGTGTCTGATGATGCGGCGACAGGCGTCAACATGGGTCTGCTCCACGCTTGTGTCGGTTGAAGGGCAGACCGGCTGGCGGGGCGTCTATTGCGACCGAACGGGCCGCAACCGCGGCGCCTCATGGCGTCATCTAAAGCCGATTAAGGTAGAATTAGACTATAAGTTTCTTAAGATTTTATGAATAGACGGACGCGTGAGGCTGGCGTCTCACCCCTCCGCCACGCCAAACGTATGCACGCCTCAGCTGTGAGCAAAAATGTCCGTTTCCTCCCAGCCGAGAAGATCAAGCTTGGCCCGGGTCGGCAGGAAGTCGAAGCAGGCCTGTGCAAGCTCCAGCCGCTTGTCGCGCACCAGCCGGGCCATCAGCTTTTCACGCAGGGCATGCAGATAGAGCACGTCGGAGGCGGCATAGTCGAGCTGTGCTTGGCTGAGCGTTTCGGCTGCCCAGTCGGTCTGCTGCTGTGCCTTCGACACGTCGACGTCAAGCATTTCCTTCAGGTTGTCCTTCAATCCGTGTCGGTCGGTATAGGTGCGCGTCAGGCGAGAGGCGATCTTGGTGCAGAACACCGAGGCGGTCGTCACGCCAAAGGTCTGGTAGAGCACGGCAATGTCGAAGCGGCCGTAATGGAAGATTTTTTCGCGGCCCGCATCGGCCAACATCGCCATAAGGTTCGGCGCCTGCGTCTGGCCCGCGGCAATGCGGATCACGTCGGCGGTGCCGTCGCCCGGCGATAGCTGCACGACGCAAAGCCGGTCACGGCGTGGAACAAGCCCCAGCGTTTCCGTGTCGATGGCGATGGCGTCGGTGTAACGCGCTACATCCTCTGCGGAAATATCGCCTTCGTGCGTCCGGATCTTGCTCATGGCTTGCCTCTTTGCGTTTCCGTCTTCCCGCTATAAACCAAGCCATGGTTTCTGAATATGCTCTTTATCTGCCCCTTCGGACATCAAGTGGGAAGGTAGCTGTGCGCCAGGTGCATTGCTGCGTTGCAGCGGTGGCCTTGTTCGAATCGAAGGATCGGCCTATATGTCAACCATCGAAGCGGCGCACTCCTCCTCCCAGTGCTGCTTCGTTGAGATCGGCAATCTCCTCCTCCTCCCAATTGCCGATCAAGTTTAAAAGCCTGCCGCACCTCCTCCCGCGGCAGGCTTTTTCCGTTTAAGGCCATCCCCCACATCATCCTGACGGCGTCTATCCTTTGAGGTGCGACATCGGCAAAGCCGCCGCAGATCGTGTCGCGGCGGCATCTGGCGTTTACACACGCTGACGGATCGCGCTTAAAGTGCTGCGATCGCCTGCATCACGCTGTCATCGATGGAAATGCCCGTCTCGAGCGCTGCACGCCGCAGCGAGCGGCCGCGGCGACCGGGCAGGCGCACGCCGTCTTCGCTGGCCATGAGCGTGGCAAGTGCTGCCATGCGCGCGCCAAAGCCGGCACCTGCCGTTGCCTGCGGGTCGATGGCGATGATGAAATGGCCAAGTTCCGGTGGCGGTCCCTTGTCGTCGAACAGCGAAGACGCCTCGTGCGAGAAATGCGCCCCTGTGATGCCGGCGGAGAGAACTTCCACCATCATGGCAAGGGCGGCACCCTTGGCACCACCGGCCGGCGCCATCGTGCCCTGCATGGCAATGTCGGGATCGGTCGTCGGGCGACCCTCAGGGTCAAGAGCCCAATCGTCGGGAATGGCGACGCCCTTTTGCTGGGCCTCCATCACCTTGCCGCGCGCCACCTTGGAAAGTGCCAGATCAATGACAATAGGATCGATGCCGTCCGCCGGCTCTCCAACGGGCACGGCAAAGGCGATGGGATTGGTGCCGAAAAATGGCTTTCGGCCGCCCCAGGGCGCCATGGCGGCCGGGGCATTGGCAAACATCATGGCCACCAGCCCCTCATCGGCAAAACGCTCCACGGTCAGCGCCATCACGCCGGCATGATGCGAGCGGAAGATGGCAGCAGACGCTATGCCTTGGCGCCGGGCAAGCGGCGCAAGCTCGGCCACCGCGAGATCAAGCGCCGGATAGGCAAAGCCGTGGCGGGCATCGACGGATAGAACGCCGGGGCGCGGGTGCGCGGCGGTTGCCTGCGCGCTGCCATCCACTTTGCCGGCTCTCACCTGCTTCACATAGGCTGGCACGCGGCGAAGGCCATGGCCGGACTGGCCGGCGGCTTCAGCTGCGATAAGTGCCCGGGCAACCGAGCGTGAGGACGCAGGCAGAACGCCGCTTGTCTCGAAAACCGCGGTGATCTGCCGTTCAAGGTCGGCAAGGGTATGGTGCATGCTGCTTATGTCCTGAGGCGGGCGGGCCGCGCCTTCTTGCGAGCAGCGCAAACCCCTGAAGGCCTGAACTAGCAGTTTTTAGAGGCGAGCGGAACCGTGACTTTGTTGCTGACGCCAGCCGGCGGCGGCGGAACGGGTGAGGCACGGCGGACAAAATCGACCATGTAGCTGTCGAAATCGGAATAACCGGACGATCTTGCCAGCGATACGGCGGAAAGATTGCCGCCATCATCGATGAGGAAGGTGACATAGGCGGTGCTGCCGCCCCCAGACGCCGGGCAACGTCCGCCCCTCTTGCGGCTAAGATGTGCGTAAAGCTTTGCCTGCCAGCGCGCCGGCGCGACCGAATTGCCACCAAGGCTGGTGGAGGTAGCGGCCGCTGCCGTGCGGTTGGATTGCTGCACGTCGGCCTTGGCCTGCTGGGTAGCCTTTGCAGCCTGCGGCTGCGGTTTCGGCTTTTCAGCCCGAACAACCTTTTTTTCCACCGGCTTCAGCTTTTCCTGTACGGCCTCCTCCTTCGGCTCCTCAACCTCTGGCGGGCGCACCACGGGAAGCGGTACTTCCACATTCTGCAAGAGGGCAAGCTGCTGCTCGGCCGTTTCGTCCACCGGCTCCTCAATGGGTTCCGGCGGTTTTTCGGGCATAGCCTGCGTGGTTTCCTCCACCGGCTCTTCGGGCTTGGGTTCTTCGATCACAGGCTCTGGCGGCGGCGGTTCCTTCGTTTCGGCAACCTCTTCTGGCGGCTGTGGCGGAGGTTCGGGTGCCGGTTCGACGACTGGCTCTGGCGGCGGTTCCTTCACTGGCTCCGTCGTTTCGCTCTTCACCTCCTGCGAATCCTGCGTTTCCTCGGAAACCAGCGTTTCCTCGGTTTCCGCAGCCACCGGTTCGGGCGCAAGCTCGATCATGATCGCAGCGGGTTGCGCAGCGTCAGCCGAAGCGACCTCATCCTCGCGCAGCATCACGGCGGCAGCCGCCAGGTGTGCTGCCAGAACCACCGTACAGGCGCTGGACCAGAGAGCTGCCTCGCCAAGTTTGCTCCATCGGCTGCGGGGAAGCATCTGGCTCATGGGGTTGCTCCCTCTTCCGCCGGCGCCGGTGCCGGTGCCGATGTCGCCTGTGGCGCCGCAGGCAGCGTCTCAAGCCCAACAAGGGCGATCTTCAGGTAGCCGGCGTCGCGCAAGAGGTTCATCACCTCCATGAACTGCCCGTAATCGACCGACTTGTCGGCCCGCAGGAAAATTCGCGCATCCGTATTGCCGCCGGTCACTTGTGCAAGCATGGCCGGTAGCTGTTCGCGGCTGACCGCATCATTGCCGAGGCTGAGGGTCAAATCCTGCTTGACGGTGAGATAAAGCGGCTCGTCGGTACGCGGCGCAGGTTTCGCGGTCGATGCCGGCAGGTCCACCTTCACGTCAACGGTTGCAAGCGGTGCGGCCACCATGAAGATGATCAGCAGAACCAGCATCACGTCGATGAACGGCGTGACGTTGATTTCATGGTTTTCCGGCAGATCGTCGCCGCTATTTTCGCGAATGCCTCCGGCCATGGCTCATTCTCCTGCAACAAGTGCGACGGAGGATTTGCGCGCGCCCGGCGGCACCTTGCGGAAATCGAGGTCGCGGCTCACCAGTCGTTCCACGCCGGCTGCTGCATCGGCCAGAAGCTGGCGATAACCGGTGATCGAGCGGGCAAAGATATTGTAGATCACCACCGCCGGAATGGCGGCGACAAGGCCGATGGCGGTGGCGAGCAGCGCCTCGGCAATGCCGGGTGCCACGACCGCAAGGTTGGTGGTCTGCGATTGCGAAATGCCGATGAACGAATTCATGATGCCCCAGACGGTGCCGAACAGGCCAACGAATGGGCCAACGGAGCCGATGGTGGCGAGTGCGCCGGTGCCGCGCATCATGCGGCGGCCGGCGCCTGCCTCGATGCGGCCGAGCGTCGAGGAGACGCGCTCCTTCACACCGCTGTTTTCCGCGTGGTCCAGCGCACCTTCCGAGAGCGTCAGTTCGGTTGCGGCCTCGCGCAGCATCAGGGCGGCAGGTCCGCCGCGCCGTTCGGTGGCAGACAAGGCATCCGACAAGGTCCTTGCCCGGCCGATGGCCTTGATGACGCCCTTGGCGCGCCGCCGGGCCGCGATCAGTTCCAGCGATTTGGCAAGCCAGACGGTCCAGGTGATCAGCGAGGCAATCGCAAGACCGATCATCACGCCCTTCACCACCCAGTCAGCCGCCAGGAACATGCCCATGGGCGACAGATTATGGGGAATGTCGCCGCGTGCCTGCGGATCGACAAGCGAGGTCAGCATGCCACCCGGCTCCTCACCCGGTGCAGCGTCTGGAGCCTGCGGCGCCGTATCGGGCGCTGCAGCATCGGCGGCCGGCGCCTGGGGCGCTTGTGGCGCCTGGGGTGCTTGCGCAGACGGTTCGGCAGCCGGGGCGGCTGGTGCAGGCGTTGCAGGTTGGGGAGCCTGGGCCTGGGCGGGGACGTTCGGTTGCGTGGTCTGCGTGCCTGCGCCCTCTCCGCCCGGAGCAGCAGGCGTTGCCGGCTGGGCCAGGCGCGGCTGCGTGGCAGATGGTTCCACGGTCGGCGTTTCCACGGCGGGGGTCTGCTGCGCCGGTGCCGGCGTCTGGCTCATAGCTTGGGTGGCCAAAAGCGAGACCGCGATCGCCGCAGCGGCAAAGCCGCCGGTTGCACCGGTCTTTACGCGGCTGGAAAAAGCGGTCGACGGGAGGGACGGGATCGGCATCAGGCAAACTCCGGATGATCTTACGCAGGCAAGGGCCCCCGGCCGGTCTGGTTGTTGCTGCAGAAGGCGGGCGCCGAAAGCGGTGCCGCACACAGTCGTCCTGCGCGGCCACGCCAGTTGCCTACCCGATAATAAACTTGAGTATGTTTGGCAACTATATTGTGCCGTGAAAGCCGATTGATGTGGTCAACTTTTGCCGAAGTCCGTTTCCAGGGGGAGAAATTCGCAAGCATGGCGCAAAAAAAACGCCGGGCTTGAGGGCCCGGCGTTGATCATGTCTGACGGCTGACGGCGATCAGAGCGTGCGCGTGATATGTTCCACGCGGAAGCACTCGATCGTGTCGCCGGCGCGGATGTCTTCGTAGTTTTCGAAGGCCATGCCGCATTCCTGGCCCATCGGCACTTCGGACACTTCGTCCTTGAAGCGCTTGAGGGTCTTGAGCTTGCCTTCGTGGATGACGACGTTGTCGCGCAGCAGGCGAACGCCCGCACCACGCTCGACCTTGCCTTCGACGACGCGGCAACCCGCGACCTTGCCGGTCTTGGTGATGTTGAACACCTCCAGGATTTCGGCATTGCCGAGGAAGGTCTCGCGACGTTCCGGAGACAAGAGGCCCGACATCGCTGCCTTCACGTCATCCACCAGATCGTAGATGATGTTGTAGTAGCGGATCTCGATGCCACCGCGCTCGGCTGCCGTGCGTGCCTGTGCATTGGCACGAACGTTGAAGCCGATGATGGCAGCGTCCGAGGACTCAGCCAGTGCGATATCCGATTCCGTGATGGCGCCGGCACCCGAATGCACGATGCGGGCGCGAACTTCGTCGGTGCCGAGCTTGTCGAGCGCGCCGATAATGGCTTCGATCGAACCCTGCACGTCGCCCTTGATGACCAGCGGGAACTCCTTGAACCCGGTGTTCTGCAGCTTGCTCATCATCTGTTCGAGCGAACCGCGCTGGCCGGACTGGCGGGCAGCGGCCTTGTCGCGGGCCAGACGCTGGCGATATTCGGAGATTTCGCGCGCGCGGGCCTCGTTCTCAACCACGGCGAACTTGTCGCCGGCCGCCGGCGTACCGGACAGGCCGAGAATTTCGACCGGCATGGCAGGTCCGGCTTCCTTGACGTGAATGCCCTGGTCGTTGACCAGCGCACGCACACGGCCCCACTGGTCGCCGGCCACGATGATCTGGCCGGGCTTCAGTGTACCCTTCTGGACGAGCACGGTTGCCACCGCACCACGACCACGGTCGAGCTGCGCTTCGATGACGGTGCCTTCTGCAGTCCGCGTCGGGTCGGCCTTGAGGTCAAGGATTTCCGCCTGCAGCAGGACGGCTTCGAGCAGCTTGTCGAGGTTCAGCTTGTTCTTCGCCGAAACTTCGACGTCGAGCACTTCACCGCCGAGCGATTCCACGAAAACTTCGTGCTGCAGCAGCTGCTGGCGAACCTTGTCCGGGTTTGCCTCATGCTTGTCGATCTTGTTGATCGCCACGATGATCGGCACACCGGCCGCCTTGGCGTGGTTGATCGATTCAATCGTCTGCGGCATCACGCTGTCATCGGCCGCAACCACCAGAATGGCAATGTCGGTTGCCTGGGCGCCACGGGCACGCATCGCGGTAAAGGCGGCGTGGCCGGGGGTGTCGATGAAGGTGATCTTCTGGCCGTTCTGCTCAACCTGATAGGCACCGATATGCTGGGTAATGCCACCGGCTTCGCCCGAGACGACGGAGGTCTTGCGGATGGCGTCGAGCAGCGATGTCTTGCCGTGGTCGACGTGACCCATGATGGTGACCACAGGCGGACGCGACACCAGCTCGACTTCATCATCCTTCACGTTGAAGATACCTTCTTCAACGTCGGATTCCGACACGCGCTTGACGGTATGGCCGAATTCGGTCGCGATCAGTTCAGCCAGATCGGCGTCGATGACGTCGCCCGGCTTCATCATCTGGCCTTCCTTCATCAGGTACTTGATGACGTCGACGGCGCGTTCGGACATGCGCTGCGACAGTTCCTGAATGGTGATGGTTTCCGGCAGGATGACCTCGCGCATAACCTTTTCGCGGGTTTCCTGCATCTGGCTGCGGCGGAACTTTTCCTGGCGGCGACGGGTCGCGGCCATCGAACGGCCACGGGCGTTGCCATCATCGTCCGTGCTGACGGTGGTGACGGTCAGCTTGCCGCGGCGACGGTCTTCTTCGACCTTCGGACGGGCAGGCACCTTTGCCGGAACCGGTGCCGTGATCTTGCCACGGTTCGGCGCACCACGCGGCGGGCCGCGATCATCGTCTTCTTCACCGCTCTTGCGGCCACGCACAGCGCCCGGGAGACCCGGAGCTGCAACCGGCGCCCGGGGCGCCTGCGGACGGCCGTCGGGTGCGCGGGCACCGGCGGGGGCTGCTGGCGCGGCTGTGGCTGCACGTTCAGCCGGAGCTTCGACCGGAGCAGGCGCACTCACGCCAGCCTTTGCAGCCTCTTCGGCGCGAAGCTTGGCTTCCGCGGCCAGACGTTCGTTTTCGATTGCCTGTTCGGCGGCACGGCGCTCGTCCTCGATCTTGCGACGGGCCTCGTCCTCGACACGCTGCTTTGCCTCGATGATGTCGCGGGCCTGCGCTTCGGCAAGCGCGCGGCGGCGGGCATCCATCTCACTGGCCGAGAGGTCGTGCAGTACGGTGCCACCGCGCGGACGATCAGGCTGGCGCTGCGGCTGCGACGGGCGCGGCTGCTGCTGCGAGGACGGGCGCTGCTGCGAATGCTGCGGGCGGTTGCCCTGCTGGTTCGGGCGCTGCTGGTTGTTCTGGCCGGCGCCGTAGCCTGCATTCTGCGCCGGACGCTGCGGCTGCGGGGCAGCCGGACGCGGAGCAGGTGCTGCTGCAACCGGCGGCGCTGCGACGGGTGCCGGGGCCTGTGCAACCGGCGGTGACGCAGGTGCTGCGGCCACGGGCTGGGGTGCCGGCTGTTCTGCGCGCGGTGCAGCAGGGGCTGCCGGCGCAGGCGTCGTGATGGGGGTGATTGGCTTTTCGTCTTCCGGACGCAGTGGGCGGCGCTTGCGCGTTTCCACCACGACCGCCTTGGTGCGACCGCGACCCATTTCCTGGCGCACGGTACCCTGGCTCATCCCCGAAGGCTTCAGGGTGAGGGTCTTCTTAGCCGTAACGCTGAGCGTCTTGTCGTCTTTGTTGTCGGTCATCCGTTCCTGTTCCTTCCGACAGGAACAGAGATGGAAACCATCAGATCCTGTCGTTCAATACACTTTTCCAGTGCGGCTGCCGGCGAATGCCGGTGACCACGTCATGTCTCTGACCGGCCAGCGCCGCCATTTGCTCTGGAGTGACCGCCATTGCGGTACGTATCGAGCATGGTTGCGCGTTTCACTACACCCTCACCCGCCTGTCCGGCAAGCGCCGCAGCATGGATAAAAGCACTCTGGCCCATCAGTTCGTCCATTTCGGCCGCAGTAAAGAGCATGAAGGAGGGTATCTCCTCCTCGCTCTCTGTCCCCAGCCGCCAGGCCTTGCGGGCCTGGTCGATTTTTCGCACACCGTCCGCTGCCGCGTCCGATGCATGGAAGACGCCCAGCGTCTGGCCCGAGCGGACCGCGGCATCCACCTTGGTGGCGCCTGAGATGAACTGGCCCGCCTTGCGCGCCATGCCCATCATACCCGTCAGGTCTGCCACCAGCAGTTTGTCGACCAGATCGCCAAGATCCGGGGCCGCCTTCACGTCCGCCTTCAGGGCGCGGGCAAAGATCTTGCGCTTGATGGCGGTTTCCACCAGCGCGCGATCCACCTTGACCCAGCATCCCCGACCCGGCAATTGCCGCTTCAGGTCCGGCACAACGGTTCCATCCGGTGCCGCGACGAAGCGGATCAGCTCTTCCGGCGAAACGGCTTCACGCGTCACGATGCAGGTCCGGTCGTTCACAACCAATTCCGCATCGTCTGCGCTCCCGTCACCGGCAACAGCTGCCGCAATCATTCCTGAACTGCGGCGTCCGCCTCCTCGTCAGCCATGTCGGCTTCTTCGGTTTCAGCTTCGGCCTGCTGTTTTGCGAGGTCTTCCTCGGTGATCCAGCCGGCCATCAGACGGGCCTGCACGATCATGTTTTCGGCCTCGACACGCGATACGTCGAACTTGGAGAACAGGCCTTCGAACTTCTTCGTTTCGCCGTCCTTGCGTTCCGACCAGCCGATGAGATCGTCGGCGGCACAGCCGGCAAAGTCTTCCACCGACTTGATGCCGTCTTCGCCAAGCGCCACCAGCATCTTGCCGGTCAGGCCATCGATCTGCTTCAACTCATCGAGAACGCCGAGTTCAACGCGCTTGGCGTCCATTTCGGCTTCCAGGCGCTCGAGGTATTCCTTGGCGCGCATCTGGATTTCGCTGGCGGTATCTTCGTCGAAACCGTCGATCGAGGCGATTTCGTCCAGTTCGACATAGGCCAGTTCCTCGACCTGCGCGAAACCTTCCGATGCCAGAACCTGGCCGACCATTTCGTCCACGTCGAGCGCATCCATGAAGAGGTTGGTGCGTTCGTTGAATTCCTTCTGACGGCGCTCCGATTCCTCGGCCTCCGTCATGATGTCGATATCCCAACCGGTCAGCTGCGAGGCCAGACGTACGTTCTGGCCGCGGCGGCCGATGGCCAGCGACAGCTGTTCGTCCGGCACCACCACTTCGATGCGCTCGGCATCTTCATCCAGAACGACCTTGGCGACTTCAGCCGGCTGCAGGGCGTTGACGATGAAGGAAGCCGGATCCGCCGACCAGGGAATGATGTCGATCTTTTCGCCCTGAAGCTCGCCGACAACGGCCTGAACGCGCGAACCGCGCATACCGACGCAGGCGCCGACCGGATCGATCGAGCTATCGTTCGAGATAACGGCGATCTTGGCACGCGAGCCCGGGTCACGGGCCACCGACTTGATCTGGATGATGCCGTCGTAGATTTCAGGCACTTCCATGGTGAACAGCTTCACCATGAACTGCGGATGGGTGCGCGACAGGAAGATCTGCGGGCCGCGCTGTTCGCGGCGCACGTCGTAGACGTAAGCGCGAACACGGTCGCCGTAACGCATGTTTTCGCGCGGGATCATTTCATCACGACGGATGATGCCTTCGCCACGGCCGAGATCGACAATCACGTTGCCATATTCGACGCGCTTGACAGTGCCGTTGATGATTTCGCCGACGCGGTCCTTGAACTCATCGAACTGGCGGTCACGCTCGGCTTCGCGCACCTTCTGCACGATGACCTGCTTGGCCGACTGGGCAGCGATGCGGCCAAAGTCCATCGGCGGCAGCGGATCGGCAATGAAATCGCCGATCTTGGCGTCGACATTGCGGTCGCGGGCCAGCGCCAGCGGAATCTGCGTGGTATAGTCTTCCGCGTGATCGACCACTTCCAGGAGACGCTGAAGGCGGATTTCGCCGGTCTTGGAATTGATGTCGGCGCGGATGTTGCTTTCGGTGCCGTAACGCGAGCGGGCGGCCTTCTGGATCGCGTCGGCCATTGCGGCCAGCACGATCTCGCGGTCGATGACCTTTTCGCGCGCCACTGCATCTGCGATCTGCAGAAGTTCTAGCCGGTTCGCACTCACTGCCATTGTCGTCGGTCTCCGTAGATCGAATTGGTTCGCCCTTGCGGAAGCAAGAACGTTTATCGGTTAGTCCTGATCTTCTTCGGTCAGGTCTTCGTCGTTCTGATTGGCGGCTTCGGCCTTGGCCAGCTTGTCCGCCTTCAACGCATCGCGGATCAGGTCGTCGGTCAGGATCAGCTTGGCTTCAGCCAGCGCCGAATAAGGAACCGTCACACGCGGTTCTTCGCCATAAGCCGCCTGGTCCCGTTCAAGGGTGAAACCGTTGTCGTCCGTTTCGACGATCTTGCCGCGAAAACGCTTGCGGCCATCGAGCATAACGGAGGTTTCGCACTTCAGAAGATGCCCGGTCCAGCGGACGAAATCGGATTTGCGCACCATCGGGCGGTCGATGCCGGGCGATGACACTTCCAGATGATACGCCTTATCGATCGGATCTTCCACATCGAGAACCGGAGAAACCGCCATCGAAACGGCTTCGCAGCCCTCGACATTCATGGTTCCGTCATCGCGTTCACACATGATCTGCAAAGTCAGGCCGTTCTGGTTCATCAGACGAACCCTGACGAGACGGAAATCCATTGCCTCGAGCGTCGGCTCGATGATTTCAGCGACCCGGAGGTCGAGGCCTGTCTCGACGATGAGACGCGGTTCCTTGGCGTTGTCCTGCATTTGGTCTTTCGGCGCTGTCGCCGTCCCGGCGATGATGCTGCGAGCCTGACCGCCTAACAAAAAAGAGCGGGTCCTTGCGGCCCCACCCTTCATCTGACGATCAAGAATATGAGAGCCATATACGCTTTCAAAGCCGCAATTGCAAGCGTTGCGGCAGAGGCGGGGGCTGGAGGGCAAAGATGCGTCCTGCGCCTGTGCCGGTCAAGCCGGCGCGAGGGTCTGGCAAGGTCTGCGGGATATCCTAGGGGATCGCGACAAGAGGATGGACCGCTTCGCTTTTGCGCTTGCCGTTGGCGCCCGCCCGACTAGTTTAGCCGGCAGCATCAAGAGCATGAAGAGGTTCACCGTGCCCGAGCGGGTCTCACCCCTGGCGCCTTTCGGTTACCAGACATTCCGCACCATCTGGATTGCCAGCATCGCCTCCAATTTCGGCGGGCTGATCCAGGCTGTCGGGGCCGCCTGGATGATGACGGCGATTTCCTCGTCGGAAAACATGGTGGCGCTTGTCCAGTCCTCGACAGCGCTGCCGATCATGCTGTTTTCGCTGGTGGCAGGCGCGCTTGCCGACAATTACAACCGCCGCCGTATCATGCTGACGGCGCAAGGTTTTATGCTCACGGTCTCGCTGCTGCTCACAGTGTTTGCCTTTTTCGGCTGGCTGACGCCCTGGGCGCTGCTTGGTTTCACCTTCCTCATCGGCTGCGGCACGGCGCTCAACAATCCCTCCTGGCAGGCCTCTGTCGGGGATCTCGTGCCGCGCCCGGTGCTGCCGGCGGCCGTGACGCTGAACAGTGTCGGTTTCAACATTACCCGCAGCGTGGGACCTGCCATCGGCGGCGCCATTGTTGCAGCCTTCGGCGCGGCGGCGGCCTTTGCCGTCAATGCTGCCAGCTATTTTGCGCTGATCTACGCGCTTTCGCGCTGGAAACAGGAGGAGCCGGAAAGCCGGCTGCCGCGCGAAACGCTGGGCCGGGCGCTCTCGGCCGGTTTCGGTTACGTGGCGATGTCGCCAAAACTGCTCAATGTGCTGTTCCGCTCCACTCTGTTCGGGCTTTCCGCCAGTGCCATCCTGGCGCTCCTGCCGCTGGTGGCGCGCGATCTCGTTTCCGGCGGCCCGCTGACCTATGGCTTCATGCTAGGCGCCTTCGGCGTCGGCGCTGTTGGTGGTGCCACGCTCAATGCGCGGCTGCGTGAGATGTTTTCGAGCGAGATGATCGTGCGCATCTCGTTTACCGGCTTTGCGGTGAGCGCCGTGGTGGCCGCTCTTTCCACCGCGACCTGGCTCACCTGTCTCGTGCTTCTGATCCCCGGCGCCTGCTGGGTGCTGGCGCTCTCGCTATTTAACACCACGGTGCAGCTGTCCACCCCGCGCTGGGTGGTGGGGCGTGCGCTGTCCTTTTATCAGACGGCAGCTTTTGGCGGCATCGCGGTCGGCAGTTGGCTCTGGGGCTCGCTTGCCGAAGAGCATGGTGTTTCTACAGCCCTGATGCTGGCAAGCCTTTCCATGGTGTTTGGCGCCGCCATCGGCTGGAAACTGTGGTTGCCCTCGCTGGAAACGCTGAACCTCGATCCCGTCAACACGTTTCGCGAACCCTCTCTGCGGCTCGATCTGCAGCCGCGCAGCGGACCCATCGTGCTTCTCGTCGATTACACGATCCGCGAGGAAAACGTGGCCGAGTTCCTGACGCTGATG
The DNA here is from genome assembly GCF_058242775.1 of Neorhizobium sp. PAMB6630. Taxonomy (NCBI): domain Bacteria; kingdom Pseudomonadati; phylum Pseudomonadota; class Alphaproteobacteria; order Hyphomicrobiales; family Rhizobiaceae; genus Neorhizobium; species Neorhizobium sp. PAMB6630. The sequence continues at coordinate 3,765,484 of NZ_CM177836.1, read as the reverse complement.
TCGGAGCGCCGGCGTATCCGCATCCGCGATGGCGCCCGCCAATGGGGGCTGCTCCGGGATCTGGAAAATCCTGACGTCTGGACCGAAACCTACCATACCGCCACCTGGGCCGATTACGTGCGCCACAACCAGCGCCGCACGCAGGCCGATGCGGAGGTCTGGGCCCGCATCCGGGCGCTTCATGCCGGGCCGGACGGGCCGCGCGTCCACCGCATGATCGAGCGCCAGGCCATTCCCCCGCACGATGCGCGCGACGACGTGTTCCACAAGTCGGCGCTCGACCTTCATCACTGACCGCAATTGGGAGAGACGCATTGCTGAAGATCCGCACGGCCACCCGCGAGGACCTGTCCGCCATCGTTGCCATGCTGGCCGATGATGCACTTGGGCTTGCCCGCGAAGTGGTGTCGGATCCGGTCGACCGGCGTTATGTTGCAGCCTTCGAGGCCATCGAGGCAGATGACAACCAGCTTCTCGCGGTTGCCGTTTCGCCAGAGGGCCAGGTGCTTGGCTGTCTTCAGGTGAGCTTCATTCCGGGCCTGTCGCGCCTTGGCCTGTGGCGCGGCCAGATCGAAAGTGTGCGCGTGGCAGCAGATGCGCGGGGCAGCGGCATCGGCCGTCAGATGCTTGCCTGGGCCATCGACACATGCCGCGCGCGGGGCTGCAAACTGGTGCAGCTCACCTCGGATAAACGACGCGACGATGCCATCCGCTTTTACCGGTCGCTCGGATTTGAGCCGACGCACGAAGGGTTCAAGCTGTCCCTCTGACAGTCTGTCCCATGATTCCCTATGACGGGCTGCAAATGGCAATTTCTGCTTATCCGGTGCTCACGGACCAAACGTGCGCTCCGCTCCGGTTCTCGACATCACCATTTTCGCCGCGCCGGAGGGAATTCTTGAACAGACTATGAGCCCTGGAGGTTTGCTCAGCGCAGCTTTGCCTTCAGGCTCTCGTCGGGAAAGCAGGTGGGAGAAAGTCCGTTCTTCGCCTGCCAGTCGCCCAGCGCCCGGCGGGTCTTGAAGCCGGCGAGACCATCGGCATTGCCGACATCATAACCCTTGGCCTGCAGGGTTTTCTGCATGGCAAGAACATCCGAGCGCAGCATCTTTCCAACCGGCCCCCAACTGCCTTCGAAGGCGCCGGCGCCATGGGCGATGCGGTCGGCGAGATTGCCGATGAAGAGGGCATAGAGGTCGGAATTATTATATTCCTTCAGCACGTAGAAATTCGGTGTGACAACGAATTCCGGGCCGTGGCGGCCGGCGGGCACCAGCATCATGCCGTCCACCCTTAGCTCCGCTGCCGGAAAGGGCTTGGCCGAGATGCGGGTGATGCCCATGCCGGCCCAGGCGGAAATCGGCTTTGCCAGATCCGGCCCCTCCTGCGCGCAGGAGACGTTTTGCGGAATGGAGACTTCAAAACCCCAGTCGCGACCGCGTTGCCAGCCTTTCAGCGCGAGATAATGGGCAATCGAACCCAGCGTATCCGGCACCGAATTCCAGATATCGGCGCGTCCATCACCATCGAAATCCACCGCGTAACGAGCATAGCTCGATGGCATGAACTGCGGCTGGCCAAGGGCGCCCGCCCAGGAGCCCATCATCTTGTCCGCGGTGATATCGCCATGCTCGATGATGCGCAGGGCGTCGATCAGCTCGGTGCGAAACATGTCCTTGCGGGTGGACATGAAGGCTTTTGTGGCCAGCACATCCAGTGCCGGATAGGGCAGTTTTGCCCGCCCATAACCGGATTCGCGGCCCCAGACGGCTAGCACGATGGACCCCGGCACGCCATAGGTCTGTTCCACCTTGCGCAGTGTTGCCGCATGGGTGGCGGCGAGAGACCGGCCGGCAGCCGCAAGGCCCTGCAGGCGCTGCTCGGAAAAATAGGCGCCGGGAGAGGAAAATTCCGCCTGGCTCTGGTCGCGCTCTTTTGGCGGCGTGGTGCCGGGCGGCACCAGATCCGGCAGGTCCCAGTATAGTCTGATGCCCTTCAGCGCACTGTCGGCGGTGCGGCCCGAAACGCCGGCTTTTCGCGCCTCCGGTGCGATATCCTTCGCCAGCCAGGCGCGGAACTGCGCTTCCACCTGAGCCTTCGAGGGGGCGGCAAGCGCTGGCAGCGGCAGGAGCGACAGGGCAATAAGTGCAAGGGCGCGGCAGAGGTGCCGTCTGGTCGCGGTTGTTCTGGCCATGAGCGTCATCCTCCTCAGATCACGGTGCGGGCGCGAAGTGCGGCCGTCAGCGTGCCCTCGTCGAGATAATCAAGCTCGCCACCCACGGGAACGCCGTGGGCAAGCCGGGTGATGCGCACCTCGAGATCGCCGAGCCGGTCGGTGATGTAATGCGCCGTTGCCTGCCCCTCGACGGTGGCATTGACGGCGAGAATGATCTCGCGGATGCCGCCTTCGCTCACCCGGTCGATCAGGCCCTTGATGTTCAAATCGTCAGGTCCGACGCCATCGAGCGGCGAGAGCGTGCCGCCGAGCACATGATAGGCGGTGTTCATGGCACCCGCCCGCTCCAGCGCCCAGAGGTCGGATACATCCTCCACCACGATGATGACGGCCTGGTCGCGCCGCTCGTCGGTGCAGACCGTGCAAGGGTCGACCGTATCGACATTGCCGCAGCGCGAGCAGACTTTGACCTTGTCATAGGCCTCGCCCATCGCAGTCGAGAGCGGCCCCATCAGCTGTTCGCGCTTCTTGATGAGGTGCAGCGCTGCGCGGCGCGCGGAGCGGGGGCCAAGCCCCGGAACCTTTGCCAGCAACTGGATGAGTTTTTCGATTTCCGGACCGGTTACACGTTTTGCCATGCGCCGCTTTTAGACCATATGTCTGGAAAACGGAATCGCACAGTGAGGCTTGCCCCATGAAAGTCAGCGCCATCTGTCTTGGCCAGGCGGAAAAACTGCCGGGAAAAAGTTATAAGACCGGCATCAACAAGCACGCCGTTGCAGGCGCGGTGCTGGTTGATGAAAGCGGCCTCGTCGGCGATGCGATCTGCAACCGCAAATACCACGGCGGGCCGGATCAGGCGGTCTATGTGGAGGGCAGCCTGACGCTGGAGTGGTGGGCCGAGGCGCTCGACCATCCTGTGGCACCCGGCCTGTTCGGCGAAAACCTCGTCATCGAAGGCCTCGACAACCGGGATGTCTGCGCCGGCGACCGGTTCTACCTCTCGGGCGGCGTGGTGCTGGAGGCGACGTCTGCCCGCATCCCCTGCAACACGTTTTCGGCCCGCATGGGCGATGCAAAATTTGCCAAGCGCTATATGGCAGCGGGCAGGCCGGGCATTTATTGTCGTGTTCTTGTGTCGGGAACCATAAGCCCCGAGGAGCCGGTGAGGTTCGAAGCATTTTCCGGAGAAAAAGTACCGGTCCCGGAGATGATGCGCACTTTTGGCAAAAGGCTGACGCCGGAAGACCGGGCGCGGTATCTCTCAGCGCCGATCCATACGAAGCTGCGCGCGGATCTGGAGCGGGTGGTCGGTTGACGCGGGGGCTGTCTGCCCCTCATCCGCCTGCCGGCACCTTTGTAACTTCCCAATAGCCGCATTTGGGTGTGTAATGCCCAATGCGGTGGCGGATGGGAGACCGACAAACCTTTGGGACACCAAGCCCGTGGGAGAGCAAGGGTCTTCGTCCGCCGTTCCATCGAACCCGAACAGTCGCCAGGACCGCTTGCGCAGGCAAAGTCCGTTTAGGCAAGGATGGGAAAAGATGGATATCGTTGTTGGGATCGATGTTTCGAAGGATCGTCTGGATATCGCCGTGGCGCCATCCGGTGTGACGTTTGCGGTGGAAAATACGCATGCGGGCGTCGAAGATCTGGTCTCGCGACTGCAATCGATCAAAGCCAATGCCGTTGCCATGGAAGCAACCGGCGGGTTTGAGATGCTGGCGGTGGCGGCGCTGTCTTCGGCGGGCTTTGCCGTCCTCGTGGTCAATCCGGCGCAGGTGCGTTCTTATGCCAATGCGATCGGCCGTCGCGCCAAGACAGATCCGATCGATGCGGCAGTGATTGCCGCTTTCGTGATTGCGACCAAGCCAGAGCTGAGACCGCTCAAAGACTTGGAAACCCAGGCTTTGTCGGCACTTGTGGCCCGCAGGCGGCAGATCGTCCAGATGATCGTGGCTGAGGAAAACCGGGCGCGCATGGTTCTGGCGAAAGAGGCCCAGAAGAGCATTACGCGGTTGCTGAAAGCCCTCAAGCGCGAGTTGGAAAGTCTCGACGCCGATCTCGATGAACATATCCGCAGGTCGCCGCTGTGGCGGGTGCGCGAGCAGCTACTGACATCGGTGCCGGGGGTGGGGGCCGCCACCGCTCGCACGCTGCTCGCCGAGATGCCGGAACTGGGCAGTCTCGATCGACGTCAGATCGCATCGCTTGCGGGTCTGGCACCCTTTACCCGACAATCGGGCACGTGGAAAGGCAAGAGCTTCATTGGCGGCGGCAGGGGCAAAGTGCGGGCCGTGCTGTTCATGGCAGCCCTCGTCGCCAGCCGGCACAACCCCGTGCTCAAAGCCTTTCGTGACCGTCTCGTCGCAGCCGGCAAACCCAAGATCGTCGCCATCGTCGCAACAATGCGCAAACTCCTCACCATGCTCAACGCCATCATCCGGGACCAAAAACCATGGCAAAACGCTTGACTGCAAAGACAGTCGCTCTCCCCGTTATGACGGTACGGCTACCGCATTTGAAATAAAACCCTCTCTGCCCTGCCGGGCATCTCCCCCACAAGGGGGGAGAACCGACGTGACAAGCGCCCTGTTCCTGCATCAGAGGGGGCGGCCGGGTTAAGCCATCCCCCTTGTGGGGAGGGTTTGGGAGAGGCCTTGTCTCATAGCGATAGCCCTTGGTTTTGACGAGGCGAAGGGACATTGGGGCGACCCATTTGCCCCGTGCAACGTCCTGGATAGCAAACGCTTGTTCCGCAGCGTTGCCGCTAAGGTCTCGCGCTTGCTTAGAACGGCAGCTTCATGCCGGGCGGCAAAGGCAGGCCGGCGGTGAGGGCTGCCATCTTTTCCTGGGCCTGGGCTTCGCCCTTGTCCTTGGCGTCCTTGTGGGCGGCAACAATCAGGTCTTCGAGGATTTCCACCTCGTCTTCCTTGAAGAGCGCCGGATCGATCTTCAGGCCGCGCATTTCGCCCTTGCCGTTGAGGATCACGGTGACGAGCCCGCCGCCGGCCTTGCCTTCGATTTCAAGGGCAGCGATTTCCTCCTGCACCTTTTCCATCTTGGCCTGCATTTCCTTGACCTTGCCCATCATGCCCATGATGTCGCGCATCGGGTCGCTCCTTGTCGTTTGTCGTTAGAATTCCATGTCGTCGCCGGGCAGGATGTCGCCCTCGGCACTTTCGATGGTGGCCGGCGGCGGTGCCTCGTCGGCATCGTCGATCAACTCGGCCATCCGGATGCGCACGTCGGTAATGCGGGCGCCGGGAAACTGCGAAAGAATGGCCGCGACATCCGGGTCGGATCGCGCATCGGTGAGGCGTGCCTCGCGGGCTTCCGTTTCCACTTCCGACAGGGTCTGCGATCCCACCTCGCGGCTGAGGATCACCATCCAGCGGATTTCGGTCCACTCTTCCAGACGTTTTTGCAGGTCACCGACAATGCTTTTCGGCGCGTCGGTCGGCAGGTTGATTTCGAGCCGCCCGGGCTCCACCTTCACCAGCCGCACGAAACCGCGCAACAGCGCCTTCAGCTTCGGGTCGCGGTTCCTGGTGCAGAGATCGGCAATGTCGGACAGCGAGGTGATCGGCACCTTCGGCTCAGGCTGCTGTTTCTGCTGCGGGGCCGGATTGCTTGCCGGCCGTGCCTCCGTCTGCCCCATGGCCATCGGCTGGGAAGAGGCGGGAACGGCGGCCAGCATGGCGGTGGCACCGCCGGAGGGCATGCGCGCTGCCGGAGCGCTATCGGACCCGCGCGCCATCGCGTTGATCTGCGGTTGTGCCATCGCACGGGCGCCGCCATTGCCATTGCCCGCTGGCGAAGCGGAGGCGCCGGCATCGCTGCCGCCGTTGGAAAGAAGGTCGGCCATTCGGCGCGCGGCATCTTCCGGAGACGGCAGATGCGCGGCATGGGTCAGGCGGATCAGCACCATTTCGGCCGCACCGGCGGGCCTGGACGAATTTTCCGCTTCGGGAATGCCCTTCAGCAGCATCTGCCAGATGCGCGACAGCGTGCTGACGGCAACCGTGCCGGCAAATTCTGCGCCGCGCACCCGCTCGACCTCGCTCAAAGACGGGTCGTCGGCGGCATCGGGGATATATTTGACGCGGGTGACGAGATGGGTGAAATCGGCGAGATCCGTCAGCACCACAACCGGGCTCGCACCCGCTTCATACTGTGCGGTAAATTCCGAAAGTGCTGCCGTCACATCGCCTTTGACCACATGTTCGAAGAGGTCGACGATCCGGGCGCGGTCGGCAAGGCCCAGCATGCCGCGCACGGTGTCCACCTGAACGCTGCCGCCGCCATGGGCAATCGCCTGGTCGAGCAAAGACAGGCCGTCACGCGCAGAACCTTCGGCCGCACGCGCCACCATGGCCAGAGCCTCCGGCTCGAAGGGCACACCTTCCTTGCCGAGAATGGTGGAAAACAGCCCGACCAGATCGGCGGCACTGATGCGGCGCAGGTCAAACCGCTGGCAGCGCGACAGGACCGTGATCGGAACCTTGCGGATTTCGGTGGTGGCGAAGATGAATTTCACATGTTCCGGCGGCTCTTCCAACGTCTTCAACAACCCGTTGAAGGCCTGCGTCGAGAGCATGTGCACTTCGTCGATAATGTAGACCTTGTAGCGCGCCGAAACCGGGCGATAGCGCACCTGCTCGATAATCTCTCTGATGTCGTCGATGCCGGTATGGGAGGCGGCGTCCATCTCGATCACGTCGACATGGCGGCCTTCCATGATCGCCTGGCAGTGTTCGCCGGGAATACGAAGGTCGATTGTGGGCTTGTCGATTTCAGGCGTCTTGTAATTCAGCGCGCGCGCCAGAATGCGGGCGGTCGTGGTTTTCCCCACACCGCGCACGCCGGTCAGCATATAGGCTTGGGCAATGCGGCCGGTCTCAAACGCGTTGGTGAGGGTGCGCACCATCGGTTCCTGACCGACCATCAGGTCGGAGAAATCCTTCGGGCGGTATTTTCGCGCCAGGACCCGGTAGCCGGCATTGGCCGGTGCGGTGGTGCCCGAAACTGTCGGCCTGTGTTCCGGCGGCTCTATGTCGCTCATGAGGTTCCGCCAGCCTTCTTCAAGGCCGCCCCGGCCTCTGCCGGAATGCGGACCGACCGGACGCTGGCCATATAGGGAATGAGGTGGGAGGCTGGCACGGCGACCCGTGCCTGGCTCGTTAGGGCTGCTTCCTTCCGGACCTGACCCGGTTGGCGAGTGGCTCGTCCACCACCAACCTCCCGAGGCGACATATCGGCAATAACGGAACCAAATGCAAGCCAACCTTCCAAAAAACTGCTAGCAAGAGGAAAAAGCAGGAGGAAACCTTGAGCCCATTCGAACTGGATGCCCGGCTGGCGCGCGATTCTGATCTGGTGACGGTGCTGGGCCTCTGCCAGCTGCGCATCTTGAACGACAGCCGCTGGCCCTGGCTGATGCTGGTGCCGCAGCGGCCTGGAATGAGTGAAATCTTCGAGCTTACGCCGCTCGACCAGACCATGTTGACCTTCGAGACCAATCTGGTGGCGGAGGCGCTGAAGCGGGTCACCGGCGCGAAAAAAATCAATGTCGGGGCGCTCGGTAATGTCGTGTCGCAGCTTCACGTGCATGTGGTGGCGCGCAACGAAGGCGATGCCAACTGGCCGGGGCCGATCTGGGGCCATGGTTCTGCCGTACCTTACGATGAAGACAAGAAGCGCACCTTCCTCGCCGCCCTCGACCAAGCCCTCTGACCCTCCAAGATCTGACCCCATGACCCATTCCCTTTTCGATACCGATGCGCCGCACGGCGAGCCAAGCCGGCTGACGGCATTTACCGGCAACCGGCTGGACCGCGATGCCGAACACCGCACGGAAGACAGTCTTGATCAGGCGCTGGCGCTTGGCGGCGCGACCATCCTTGCATTTACCGGCAACCGGCTCCTGCTGAAGGAGATCGAGGGCACGCTTGATCCGCTGTTTGACCGTGCGGAGCTGGAGCCTCTTTTGCCGGATCTGGCTGGCGCCATTCTGCTGGGGATGCGCCAGGATGGTTCGCCGCGCCTTGCCGTTCCGGTTCAGCGCCCGGCCGAGGAGCTTTCGCTGTCATTCCGGCTGACCGATCCCCGTTCTGCCTTGCGTGATGGTCTGGTCGCGGAGGAGACACTGGGCGAGGTGGCGCAGGCCGTCAGCCTTCTTCACTGGAATGACGCCAACCGTTTCTGCGGCAAATGCGGCACCAGGACCGAAAGTCGCCTTGCCGGCTACAAGCGAATCTGTCCGGCCTGCGCGCATATGATGTTTCCGCGCACCGATCCCGTCGTCATCATGCTGACGGTGGATGAAGCGCGCGATCGCGTGCTGCTCGGCCGCGGCCATCACTTTACGCCGGGCATGTATTCGGCGCTTGCCGGTTTCGTTGAGCCGGCCGAAACCATCGAGGATGCCGTGCGCCGCGAAACGCGCGAGGAATCGGGCATTGTTACGGGCCGGGTACGCTACCATGCATCACAACCCTGGCCGATGCCGCATTCGCTGATGATCGGCTGTTATGCCGAGGCGCTGAGCGAAGATATCCGCATCGACACCCAGGAACTGGAGGATTGCCGCTGGTTTTCGCGTGCCGAGGTTGTCGCCATGCTTGCGGCCGATCCTGCAGGCGAGGGGCCGTCTGCACCGCTGCGCGGTGCCATTGCCAACCGCCTGCTGCGTGACTGGGTGGAATGGAGCCGCTGATCAGGCGGGTTTTGCGCGGCGGGTGAATTCGCGCACGGCAAGCGAGACGCCGATGACCTGCAGGAGGCAGCCAAAGCCTTCCGACGGTGTTGGCCAGCGCAGGTCCATGGAAAGTCCGAAGATCAGGCCGAACACGGTTTCCGCCACGATCAGCTGCGCCGTCAGCGCCAGCGGCAGCCGGTTGGAGGCAAAGCTCCAGCACCAGGTGGCAAGCCAGGAGGCGGCCATGCCCAGTACCACGGACCAGACGATGAAGCGCATCAGTACATCGGAAGAGACGGTCTGATAGGCATCAGACGCCATGGGCAGAAGGATAATTGAGCCGATCAGTGCGCCAAGACCGTGAAGGGTCGTCCAGTCCATGGCGCTCGGTGGGTTTTCCGCCCGCATCAGGCGGGAATTGACGATGCCGTACATCACCCAGACGAGGAGGGCTGCCACCGCGCATCCGGCACCTGCCAGCATCATGCGCTGTCCGGCAACATCAAGCTTTGCCACCAGCTCGAGATTGACCACCAGAATGCCGGCGGCAATCATCACCAGAGGGGCTGCAAGCCGGCGCCAGGCGATGGTGCGCTCCATCAGGTTGGCAATTGCCGGAAGAACCACCGGCGTCACGCCGATAATCAACGGCGGAATGACGGGACCGGCCAGAAGCACGGCCTGCGAGGCCAGCAGAAAATAACCGACATACCCGATGACGCCGAGCGCCATGCCGATCAGCGCGCGCTTCCCCCCCACGCCCTGCAAACGAAAGCGCGGATGCAGCATGGTGACAAGGCAGGTGATGCCGAAGACGAAATAGCGGCCAATCGTGATGTCCCAGATGGAAAAGGGATGCACAAGGCGCGCGGCAACGAAGGTGAGGCCCCAGAGCGCGCCCGTCAGCAGGCCGGCGAGGATTCCAAGCAGCATGCGATCTCCTTTGCCGCAGTCCAAGACGATGCTGGCGCGACGGCTGACGCGTGAGAAGAAGGCGGGACCGATGATCCCGCCGGGAGGGGGGACGAAATCAGCCGCCGTTCAGCGACCGGCGCATGGGATGGCCGAGGTAGCTGCCGAGAATGCGGACCTTTTCGGAAAAGAAGCGCAATTCCTCCAAGGCGCGGCGCACCGGCGCATCCTCCGGATGTCCCTCGATGTCGGCATAAAACTGCGTTGCCACGAACTTGCCGCCGATCTGGTAGCTTTCGAGCTTCGTCATGTTGATGCCGTTCGTCGCAAAGCCGCCCATCGCCTTGTAGAGGGCGGCTGGAATGTTGCGCACGTTGAAGACGAAGGTGGTGACGATGAGTTCGTCCGGGCTGTTGCGCTTCACCCATTTTTCATCGCGCGAGAGAACGACAAAGCGGGTGACGTTGTGCTCGGAATCCTCGACATTTTCCTGCAGGATTTCAAGCCCGTAGAGGCCGGCGGCCAGACGCGGCGCAAGCGCTGCCATCGAGCGGTCGCCGCGTTCGGCGACAAGCTTTGCAGCGCCGGCGGTATCGCCGGCGACCACGGCCTTCCAGCCGTTCCCGCGGATGATCTTGCGGCACTGGCCAAGCGCATGGATGTGGCTGTGGACCGTGCGGATCTCGTCATGCTTCACCCCCGGCAGCACCATCAGCTGGAAGCGGATCGGCATGAAATATTCACCGATGATGTGCAGGCGCGATTCCGGCAGCAGGTGGTGGATATCGGCCACGCGTCCGGCCAGCGTGTTCTCGATCGGGATCATCGCCAGATCCGCCTCGCCGCTTTCGAGCGCCGTAAAGGCATCCTCGAATGTGGGGCAGGGCAGCGGTTCCATGGTCGGGAACATGTCCCGGCAGGCCATGTCGGAGTTGGCGCCGAAATCGCCCTGGAAGGCGATGCGATTGGTCGTCGAAACCATGTTTGGATGTCCGGTCAGAGGGAGCGGCTGGCGAGGATCGCGCGCGCCTTTGCAAGGTCGGCGGGAGTATCGACGCCGAGCGGCACCGAGTCAACGATCTCCACATCGATGCGCATGCCGGCTTCCAGCGCGCGCAACTGCTCCAGCTTCTCGCGCTGTTCCAGCACGGACGGACCGAGCGAGACGAAACGTTCGAGCGCTGCGCGCCGGTAGGTGTAGAGACCGATGTGGTGGTAAAGCGGGCCTTCGCCGTAAGGCGCTGTGGCCCGGGTGAAATAGAGCGCGCGCAGCCGGTTTGCGGAGAGAGGCGAACCCACCACTTTCACGATGTGCGGCAGAACCTTGTCTTCCTCGTTGTCGATTTCGACAGTCAACGTCGCGATATCCACGGCCGGATCTTCCATCGGGCGCAGCGAGGCATGGACAGCTGACGCCTCGATGGTGGGAAGATCGCCCTGGATATTGACGATATATTCGACCTTTCCATCGGGGTCTGCGGCAACCATGGCTTCGTGGATGCGGTCTGATCCGGACTGATGGTCGGCGCGGGTCATCACAACCTCAAATCCGGCTGCCTGCACCGCATTAAAAACGTCCTGATCGTCGACGGCCACCATGACGCGGCCGACATTGGCTTCCCGTGCGCGGCGCGCCACCTGTACGATCATCGGGGCGCCGTTGATGTCGGCAAGCGGCTTTCCCGGCAGGCGTGTGGAGGCCATTCGGGCCGGAATGAGAACGAGCGTCTTGTCAAAAGCCGTATTGTGCATTGGTTTCTCTTCTGGCATTGCCGATGGGATGGCAAAAGGTCTCAGGGGCGGCAATGTGATTCAGGTTGCACCGATCCTGCAAAAGACATAGCTTTCAATGGATTTCAAGGTGGGACGCCTGTGATTCCGGCGGGTGGGCCGGCGGGCGGGAAGGAGCTTTTCTCGGATGAATTCCTATACGAACATGGCCGCGGGGGCCTTGCTCAGCACTGTTTTCGTGATGATGTCGGTCTCGATCGCCTCCGAAGGCCTCTTCCATGCGGAAGCGCCCGAGAAGCCGGGATTTGCCATAGTTGCCGAAGACGCGCCGGCAGAAGGCGGCGCAGCGGCCGCAGCGCCTGCTGCCGTGCCGATCGCACAGCTTCTGGCCAGTGCCGATCCGGCCGCCGGTGCAACCTCGTTCAAGAAATGTGCGAGCTGTCATTCGGCCGAACCGAGCAGCCCCAACAAGGTCGGACCCGGCCTCTGGAGCGTCGTCAATCGGCCTATCGCAGCACATGAAGCCTTCAGCTATTCGGCAGCCATCAAGGACTTTTCCAAGGGTGGCGCGGAAAAGTGGGATTATGAACATCTCAACCACTTCCTGGCAGCCCCTAAGGCTTACATCAAGGGCACGGCCATGGGCTTTGCCGGCCTGAAGAACGATCAGGAACGGGCAAACGTCATCGCTTATCTGCGTTCGCTGTCCGACAGCCCGGCACCCCTGCCGGATCCGGCCGCCGCACCGCCGGCGACCAACTGATCGTTTCGAACGAATTTCCACTGAAGGCCCGGCTTGTCCGGGCCTTTTCGCGTCAGGGGTTCAGCTGAGCAGCCAGGCCCAGAAGCTGACGGAGACAACGCCAAAGATGGTGGTGATGCTGATCACCGAGGCGGCAAGGCTCTGGCCGGAGCGGAAACGGGTGGCGATGATCCAGGCATTGATGCCTGTCGGCACCGACGAGGTGAGCACCATCGCCGCCGTCCAGGGTTTTGACAGGCCGAGCAGATGGGCAAAGCCAAAGACAGCCGCCGGCAGCAGCAACAGCTTCAGAACTGCCATCATGGCGGCAAGCGAGAGGTTGCCGCGCACCGGGTATTTCTTCAGCGTCATGCCAAGCGAGATCAGCGCCGAGGCGGCCGTGACGGCGGCAATCTGATCCACCACGCTCTTCAGCACGACCGGCAAAGCACCGAGGCCGGAGAGATTAAAGGCAATGCCCAGCGTCAGCGCAATCACCAGCGGATTGCGTACCAGATTGGCGCCCACCTGTTTCACGACCGTGGCGATGCTGCGCCGCCCGCCGCCATCCACCTTGGCACTGGCATGTTCCATCAGGATCGTTCCCGCCACCATCATCAGCGGCAGATGGATGGCAAGCAGGATCGAGATGGCGACAAGCCCGTCATCACCGACAGAACGGCCGACGAGCGGCAGGCCGATGAAGACATTGTTGGCAAAGGCCGACGACATGCCGGCGATCACGCCGATCTTTTCGTCACGCTTGAACAGGTGTTTTGCCACCAGGTGCCCGACCGTCCAGGTGACGGCGACACCGCCGAAATAGGCGATCCACAGGCGAAATGGCGAAGCACCCTCGAAATGCGCCTCCGCCAGCGTGCGGAAAATGAGCGTCGGCAGCGCGATCTTGAAGACGAATTCGGCCAGCGCATCGCCGGTTTCTTCGCGCATCAGACCGATGCGTGCCACCAGAAAACCGATGAGGATCAACAGGAAAACGGGCGCGACATTGATGAAGACAGCTGACACGGGGGGAGGGCTTTCAAAGAGGAGATACCTCGTTTAGCCCATTCGCACCCGTGGGACAAACCCTCGCGTCTGCCGCATCGCCCAAAAAAAGAAAGCGGGCATCAAGCCCGCTTGTCACCCGAAACCGGGTCTCGATATCGCTCCCTGCCAGTTCATCCGTGGTCCGGGAAGCAATTCGATGACTACGGATATAGCGGGGTTTCGTGACGGGAGGATGACGGCGCTCGCCACGTTCTCAGGCGGTTTTTTCCTTTTCTTCAACTCTGAAAGCTATATGAGGAGACTGACGCCAACCGCGGAGATTGAAGGCTTCATGAGCAAGTTCGACGTTCTGACCATCGGCAATGCCATCGTGGATATCATTTCGCGGTGCGATGACCAGTTTCTCGAGGAGAACGGCATCATCAAGGCCGCGATGAACCTCATCGATGCGGAACGGGCGGAACTTCTCTATTCGCTGATGGGCCCGGCCCATGAAGCCTCCGGCGGCAGCGCCGGCAACACGGCGGCAGGCGTGGCCAGTTTCGGTGCGCGCGCGGCCTATTTCGGCAAGGTGGCGGAAGACGAACTGGGCAAGATCTTTGCCCATGATATTCGTGCCCAGGGCGTGCATTACGAGACGAAGCCCGACGGCACGTTTCCGCCGACCGCCCGCTCGATGATTTTTGTGACGCCCGATGGCGAGCGTTCGATGAACACTTTTCTCGGCGCCTGCGTCGATCTCGGTCCCGAACATGTCGAGCCGGAAGTGGTGGCCCAGTCGAAGGTGACGTATTTCGAGGGTTATCTCTGGGACCCGCCGCGGGCCAAGGAAGCCATCCGCGAATGCGCCCGCATTGCCCACGAAAACGGCCGGGAAGTGTCGATGACGCTGTCCGACCCGTTCTGCGTCGGCCGTTACCGCGACGAATTTCTTGACCTGATGCGCTCCGGCACCGTCGATATCGTTTTTGCCAACCGGCATGAGGCGCTGTCGCTCTACGAGACCGATGATCTGGAACTGGCGCTGAAAAACATCGCCGCCGATTGCAAACTTGCCTGCGTGACGCTGAGCGAAGAGGGTGCCATCGTCGTGCGCGGCACCGAGCGCTTCAAGATCGAGGCGCTGAAGATTGACAAGGTGCTGGATACGACCGGCGCTGGCGACCTCTTTGCCGCCGGATTCCTTGCCGGTTACACGGCGGGCCGCCCGCTCGATGTGTGTGGCAAGTTGGGGTGCCTTGCCGCCGGTATCGTCATCCAGCATTTCGGGCCACGGCCGATGGTGTCGCTGAAGGAAGCCGGGCAAGAGGCTGGCCTTCTTTAGACCGCGTGGGGTCTACTTGAAGGCCTCTTCAGGATAGGCGCCCCAGATCTCGGCCTGCGAGACCCAGCCTTCCATGGAACCGGCAATGGCCTGGCACCAGGTGCCGTTACACTGTTTCAGGCGCATGATGACGCCGGGTTCGAGCTTTGCCAGAACCTGGGCGGAGCTTTGCGGCTCGCGGCGCATGTTGACGAACACATCCTGGCCCTTGCTGCGCATCCAGGGCGCGGCGATCGCGCTGCGTTCGCCCGACAGCAGCGCCTGATTGACCCAGCCTTCCGTGCCATCGGCATCGCGCACGCGGCGCCAGTTTTCGTATTCCTGGATGATTTCCATCGGCAGCCCCTCTTTCATGTACATCCAGGACACCGCGTAATCGGTGCTGGGGCCGATGCGGATGTTGACGCGGCGCGACTTCAGGCTGACGAAACGGGGCAGGGGAAGGCCGCTTGCGCCTTTCGAGGCACCCTGGGCAAAGGCCGGTGCCGTCCACGGAGGAGAGCCGGCCGCGGCCACCATGGACAGGACTGCAAAACAGGCGATACGGATGGAGCGGTTCATGTTTCTTCTCTGTGTGGTCTTCAGGCGCTGGCAGACCCAAGGCGGTCGGGCGAATCGGCTGCCGGTCCTCAGTGAGGTTTTATTTGTCTTCGCCGGTGGGTCTGGTAGAAAACGCCTGATCCGTCGAATGTCGCCTATCTTGGTTAACGACTTCTGAACGAGCTTCTTGCAGGACGCCCATGACCGCCAGGAAAAAGCCCAAGGTTTACATCACCCGCAAGCTGCCGGATGCGGTAGAGACGCGCATGCGCGAATTGTTCGATGCGCAGTTGAACATCGATGACATCGTGCGCACGCCCGAACAGCTGATGCAGGCGATGAAAACAGCGGACGTGCTGGTGCCCACCGTGACGGATCGTATCGATTCGGCGATGATCGAGGCGGCCGGGCCGCAGCTGAAGCTGATCGCCAGCTTTTCCAACGGCGTCGATCATATCGATGTGGATGCGGCGGCGAAAAAAGGCATCACCGTCACCAACACGCCGAACGTGCTGACGGAAGACACCGCCGACATGACCATGGTGCTGATCTTTGCGGTGCTGCGCCGGTTGATCGAGGGCTCGCGGGTTCTGACCGAATCGCCGGGAAGCTGGCCCGGCTGGTCGCCCACCTGGATGCTTGGCCGGCGCATCGGCGGCAAGCGCATCGGCATTGTCGGCATGGGGCGGATCGGCACGGCCGTTGCCCGCCGCGCCAAGGCCTTTGGCCTGTCGATCCATTATCACAACCGCTCGCGCGTCAACCCGACAACCGAGGAGGAGCTGGAGGCGACCTACTGGGACAGTCTCGACCAGATGCTGGCCCGCGTTGATATCGTCTCAGTCAACTGCCCCTCGACGCCTGCCACCTTCCATTTGCTGTCGGCCCGGCGGCTGGCGCTGATGCAGCCGTCGAGCATCATCGTCAACACAGCGCGCGGCGACATTATCGACGAGGCAGCGCTGATCCAGCTGCTGCGCGAGGGAAAGATTGCGGGTGCCGGCCTCGACGTGTTCTCCAACGAGCCGCTGGTCAATCCGAAGCTCTTGAAGCTTGCGCATGAAGGCAAGGCGGTGCTTCTGCCGCATATGGGCTCGGCAACGATCGAAGGTCGCATCGACATGGGCGACAAGGTGATCATCAATATCCGCACCTTCTTCGACGGTCATCGCCCGCCAAACCGCGTTCTGCCAAGCCGTCTCTGAATATCCATTCTGCGTCCCCACGGTAAAAATCGCCACAGTTAGCGTTTGATCTGCGGGCCTCGCGAAAACTTGACCGTATTTCTTGGGGGCTCCATCGATCCAGCCGGGAACACGCGCCGTAAACCCTCATCAGAGATGAAAGGAGGCAGTCATGAAAAAGGCTTTGCTCTCGCTCACGATGGGGCTTTCGATGCTGACACTGACGGGGACGGCACAGGCAACCGACCTGGTGTTCGAACGATATTTTGCAGGCAAGACAACCGCGACGGGCTCGTTCAGCGCCATCAACGGGGTGAAGCGCGACTTTAACGTCGATCTCACCGGGCGCTGGAACGGCAAGACGCTGGTGCTGCGGGAAGATTTCGTGTTTTCCGACGGCGAAAAAGACACCAAGACCTGGCGTTTCACCAAGACGGCCGAGGGCCGTTATACCGGCACCCGCGAGGATGTGATCGGAACGACCGACGTGGTGATCGACGGAAAAACCGCCCGCTTCACCTATCTCGTCAATCTCGGCACTGCGGCCAAACCGAATACGGTGCGCTTCCATGATACGATGGTGCTTGAAGCCGACGGGCGGGTGGTGAATACCGCCTGGGTGACGAAATACCTGTTTCCGGTCGCCAAAACCCGCGTGGTCTTCAGCCGGTAAGGCTGATCAGGCCGCGGGGACAAGCCTCTTGCGCATCTCGATGAAGGTAGGCCGCTGAAAGCCGGGATGGGCTTTTTCAGCGGTCTTTTCAAAACCCCAGGCTGAAAAAGTCGCGTGATTGCCGACCAGTTCGATGCGGGTCTCGAGCCGGAGCGCCGGAAGGTTAAGGCGGGCAGCCTCCGCCTGCGCCACCTGAAGCAGCTTTCTCCCGATGCCGCGCCCCTGCGCTTGCGGCGAGATGGCAAGTTTTCCGACATAAAGGCAAGCGGGCGGCTCCGGCTTCAGGAACATGCAGCCGACAAGCGTCTCGCCGTCGTGTGCGACAAAGGCAATTTCGTCACGGGCCTTTTGCGCCAGCGTCTCCGGCGTCAACCGATGGGCAGACGAGGGCGGATCGATGACACCATCCATATAGGCGAAAGAGCCCATGATAAGCGCGAGCAGGCCCTGCCAATCGGCAAAGTCCGGGCGGATGGGATCGATTGTAATCATTGGCTTCAGGTCTTTGTGCGGCGTTTGTAACGGATGGTGTTGAAACTGGCGGCAAGGGCATCGTAGATCAGTAGGCGGCCGACCAGCGGTTCGCCGATGCCGGCAATCAGCTTGATCGCTTCCATCGCCATCAGCGTGCCGATGACGCCGGTGAGTGCGCCGATGACGCCGGCTTCGGCGCAGGCGGGCACCAGGCCTTCGGGTGGTGCTTCCGGGAAGAGGTCGCGATAACCGGGGTTCTGCCGGCCCTCCGCATCGGTCTCATAGGGTTTCAGCACCGTCAGCGTGCCATCAAAACGGCCGACGGCGCCGGTGACGAGTGGAATTTTCGCAGCCTGCGTGGCGTCGGCTGCCGCATAACGGGTGTCGAAATTGTCGGACCCATCGATGACAAGATGAAACCGCGCCAGATGCATGGCTGCAAATTCCGGCCCAAACCGCTCTTCGAAGCGGATTGTGCGCACATGCGGGTTGAGCCGCGCAATGGCGTCGGCCGCACTTTGCGTCTTCATGTCGCCGAGCGTGCCGCTGTCGTGGATGACCTGCCTTTGCAGGTTGGAGAGCGACACCCGGTCATCATCGACAATGCCGAGCGTGCCGACACCGGCAGCCGCCAGATAATGCAGCACCGGTGCGCCAAGGCCGCCGGCACCGATCACCAGCACGCGGGCCGCCTTCAGCTTGCGCTGGCCCTCGCCACCCACTTCCGGCAGCAGGATATGGCGTTTGTAACGTTCGATTTCATCAGGGGTCAGTGCATCCATGGGGGGCAACCTAACATGGCCAAGGCGTTTGCGACATCAGGCATGGACGGCCCCTTGCGCGACGGTCAAAAATTGTGCCCGTGCGCCAAGGGCTGAAAACATCGCGCGGTCGGTGCCGGTCATGAAGGATTGGCCACCAAGATCATCGACGAGGTCAAAGAGGGCGGCGCGGCGACCCTCGTCCAGATGGGCGGCAATTTCGTCCAGCAGCAGCACCGGCGCATGGCCGGTCATGTCGGCCGTCAGCCGCGCATGGGCCAGCACGAGGCCAACCAGCAGCGCCTTCTGCTCCCCGGTGGAGCAACGCCCGGCATCCATATCCTTTTCGCGGTGGCGCACCAGAAGATCGGCGCGGTGCGGGCCAATGAGCGTGCGCCCCGCGGCCGCATCACGGTAGCGGCCATCGCGAAGGGTCGCGAGGTATTCCTCTTCCAGCTCGGCAAACGGACGCCCCGCAGCCTCATCGTTGAAACCGCAGAGCGTGAGGCTCGGCGTTGGAAAAGGCGAGGCGGCGCGGGCAATGAGGGCGGACAAAAGATCCAGCATTTCCGAGCGCGCGGCCGCCATCGCCATGCCAAGCTCGGCCATCTGCACCTCGATGCCGGTCAGCCACGCCGGATCGAAGCGCCCTTCCGACAAGAGCCTGTTGCGGCTGCGCATGGCGCGCTCGTAATCGGCAGCCCGTCTGCCATGGGCGGGATCGAGCGAGAGCACAAGACGATCGAGAAAACGCCTTCGATCTGAGGAGCCACCGGTAAACAGCCCGTCCATCGACGGTGTCAGCCACAGTACGTTCAGATGGTCGGTCAGTTCCTCGACGGATTTGACCGGCGTGCCGTTCAGCCGCAGACGCCGGCTGACAGCCTCCTCGCCGCCATCGATGCCGGTGCCGATGGCAACTTCGCCCTCGCGTCCATCCACATCGGCAAACACGGAAAAACCGCCGCTTGCGCCGACCCGCGTCACCTCCGACAGTACAGCACGGCGAAGGCCCCGGCCGGGTGACAGGAAGGAGATGGCTTCCAGAAGGTTGGTCTTGCCCGAACCGTTATCGCCCGTCAGCACCACGTGGCGCGCGTCGAACGACAGCGAGGCCGCCGCATAATTGCGGAAGTCGGAAAGCTTCAGTGTCGAAAGGGAGGTTTTCTGCGCCATGATGTTTTGCATTGATCGTGACTAGGAGCTAATCCTTCAGCCTGACGAAGGCAAGCTTGCGCCGGATTTTTGCAGCTCCGCCGTCTTAAACAGGTCACTTTCCGCATGCGCCTCACCGCACGAAAATATGGAACCGATTGCGGCAAATCATGTTAGGATTGGCTGAAATTCACCAGTCCGTGGGGAGAGCGGGCCATGAGCAGCGAGCGCATTCATCAACCCGAGAGCAGCCAATCACCGATGTCGGCTGAGGAGGCGCGGGCAGACCATGTCAGCATGCTGCGGTTCCTCGCCATCAATGCGTCTTTCGGCTTCCTGGTGGGGCTTGGCGTTGCGCTCTGCCTGCTCTGGTTCGATCTTGGTGGGCTCGGCACGCGGGTTGCCCGCTCGCAGACGCCGCTTATGGTGATTTTCATTCTGTCGGTGCCGATGGCTTTACCTTCAGCGGCGCCGTCACTGCATCGGCTGTCATGCTGATGCCCTACAAGGCCAAGAGGCAGGTCTGACAGCCTCTTGAAGACCGGAACGACGCTTTCCATTCCACCGCACCTGCAGTAGAGGAGGCACCATGTCCGATATCATCCCGACTGAAAACGTCCCACCCGAAAACGAGCGGCTCTTCAAGCTCGAGGAAATCGTCGCCTATCAGACGAAGACCATCGACGAGCTATCCGAGCAGCTGGCCGATCAATGGAAGGTGCTGGAGCAGACCCGCGCCAAGCTGGACCGGTTGACGGAGCGATTCCTGTCGCTCGAGGAAAGCTCGCTGGATGCGCCAGCGATTACCAAGCCGCCGCATTATTGAGAAAAACGCCGCTGGAGGAAGCCGTGTTTTTGAAGGACGGCGACTTTTGAGGCGGAGTGACGCCGACGACGAAACGCCGCCGGTGTGACGCGGCGGCGTTTGGATTGATGGGTTGAGGAGGGGCTGCGGATCGGCGCTGGCGTGTCCCGGCCCTTCGCTTTAGGCTCAGGGCGTTCGCTGCTCAAATCGCTCCACTGGAGCGATTTGTCGGCTGCGCCGACCGCAG
Source organism: Neorhizobium sp. PAMB6630 (assembly GCF_058242775.1). Taxonomy (NCBI): domain Bacteria; kingdom Pseudomonadati; phylum Pseudomonadota; class Alphaproteobacteria; order Hyphomicrobiales; family Rhizobiaceae; genus Neorhizobium; species Neorhizobium sp. PAMB6630. Next base: position 3,745,049 of record NZ_CM177836.1, on the reverse strand, counting down.
CTCACCCCTCAAAAAATTCCTTCATGCGGGCGAAGAAGCCTGATGATTCCGGGTTGTTTTCCTTGGACGAGATTTCCTCGAATTCCTGCAGCAGTTCGCGCTGGCGTTTTGTCAGCTTTTGCGGGGTTTCGATCTGGATCTGGATATAGAGATCCCCCGTCTGCGACGAGCGCAGAACCGGCATGCCCTTGCCCTTCAGGCGGAACTGCTTGCCCGGCTGGGTGCCTTCCGGCACCGAGACGCGCGATTTCGTGCCGTCGAGCGTGGTGACGTCGAACGTGCCGCCAAGCGCTGCCGTGGTCATGGAAATCGGCACGGCGCAATAAAGGTCTGCTCCGTCGCGTTGGAAAAACTCATGCGGCTTGACCGACAGGAAGATGTAGAGATCGCCCGCCGGGCCACCGCGTGCGCCCGCTTCGCCTTCGCCCTGCAGGCGAATGCGTGTGCCGTCCTCGATGCCCGAGGGGATGTTGACCGAAAGCGCCCGTTCTTCTGTGATGCGGCCCTGGCCGTTGCACTTGACGCAAGGGTCCGGAATGATCTGGCCACGCCCGTGGCAGGTCGGACAGGTGCGCTCGACCGAGAAGAAGCCCTGGCTTGCGCGCACGCGGCCGGAACCCTGGCAGGTGCCGCAGGTTTTTGGCTGCGTGCCGGGCTTGGCGCCGGAACCGGAGCAGACGTCGCAGGTCACGGCTGTCGGCACGCGGATCTGCGCGGTCTTGCCGGAATAGGCCTCTTCAAGCGAAATTTCCATGTTGTAGCGAAGGTCGGCGCCGCGTTCGCGTCCACCGGAGGAACGGCGCGCACGTCCGCCACCCATCATTTCGCCAAAAATGTCTTCGAAGATGTCGGAGAAACCGCCACCGCCGGCAAAGCCGCCGCCACCACCGCCACCCATGCCGCCCTGTTCGAAGGCCGCATGGCCGAACCGGTCGTAGGCTGCCCGCTTCTGCGGGTCCTTCAGGGTCTCGTAGGCTTCGTTGAGTTCCTTGAACTTCTTCTCGGATTCAGCGTCGCCGGGGTTCTTGTCGGGATGATATTTCATCGCAAGCTTGCGGAAGGCGCTTTTCAGCTCCTTCTCGTCAGCGGTGCGGCCGACACCCAGCGTTTCGTAAAAGTCAGCTTTTGCCATGGAGGTAACGGCTCCCGAAAGGGGTCCGGCTGCACTGGGGCAGCCGGATATCTACGCGATTACAGGGTTACAGGGCGAACCTCAGGCCGACTTCTTGTCGTCCTTGATTTCCTCGTAGTCGGCATCAACGACGCCGTCTTCGTTTTTGCCACCTTCAGCACCGGCTTCCGCCTGCTGCTGGGCTTCGTAGATCGCCTGGCCGAGCTTCATAGAGGTTTCCATCAGCGTCTGCGTCTTGGCAGTGATGTCTTCTGCATCCGGCTCGGACACTTCGGTCGAAGCCTTCAGGGCAGCGATGGCATCCTCGATGGCCTTGCGGTCCGCCTCGGAAACCTTGTCACCGTATTCATGCAGCGACTTCTCAGTCGAATGAACGAGGCTTTCGGCCTGGTTCTTGGCTTCCACCACGGCACGACGCTTCTTGTCGGTCTCGGCGTTGGCTTCGGCGTCCTTCACCATCTTCTCGATGTCGGCGTCGGAAAGACCACCGGAGGCCTGGATGCGGATCTGCTGTTCCTTGCCGGTGCCCTTGTCCTTGGCCGAAACCTGCACGATGCCGTTGGCGTCGATGTCGAAGGTGACTTCGATCTGCGGCATGCCGCGCGGTGCCGGCGGAAGGCCAACGAGGTCGAACTGGCCGAGCAGCTTGTTGTCTGCGGCCATTTCGCGCTCACCCTGGGAGACGCGGATGGTCACGGCCTGCTGATTGTCGTCAGCGGTCGAGAAGGTCTGGCTCTTCTTCGTCGGGATCGTCGTGTTGCGGTCGATCAGACGGGTGAATACGCCACCGAGCGTTTCGATGCCGAGCGACAGCGGGGTCACGTCGAGCAGCAGCACGTCCTTGACGTCGCCCTGGAGAACGCCGGCCTGGATGGCGGCACCGAGTGCGACCACTTCATCCGGGTTGACACCCTTGTGGGGTTCCTTGCCGAACAGCTGCTTGACGACTTCCTGAACCTTCGGCATGCGGCTCATACCGCCGACGAGCACGACTTCATCGATTTCAGCCGGCGTTACGCCCGCATCCTTCAGCGCTGCCTTGCACGGTGCGATCGTGCGCTGGACGAGATCGTCGACCAGGCTTTCGAACTTGGCGCGCGTCAGCTTCATCGTCAGGTGCTTCGGGCCGGACGCATCTGCCGTGATGAAGGGCAGGTTAATTTCGGTCTGCTGCGACGAGGACAGCTCGATCTTTGCCTTTTCGGCAGCTTCCTTCAGGCGCTGCAGGGCAAGCTTGTCGCCCTTCAGGTCGATGCCCTGATCCTTCTTGAACTCGCCCGCCAGATATTCGACGAGGCGCATGTCAAAATCTTCGCCGCCGAGGAAGGTGTCGCCGTTCGTGGACTTCACTTCGAAGACGCCGTCGCCGATTTCCAGAACGGAGATGTCGAAGGTGCCGCCACCCAGGTCGTAGACGGCAATGGTCTTGCCTTCGGTCTTGTCGAGGCCATAGGCAAGGGCAGCCGCCGTCGGCTCGTTGATGATGCGCAGCACTTCAAGGCCTGCAATGCGGCCGGCATCCTTGGTGGCCTGGCGCTGGGCGTCGTTGAAGTAGGCGGGAACGGTAATGACGGCCTTTTCGACCTTTTCGCCGAGATAGGCTTCCGCCGTTTCCTTCATCTTCTGAAGGATCATCGCAGAGATCTGCGAGGGGGAATAACCCTTGCCGTTTGCCGTGACCCAGGCATCACCATTGTCGCCGCGCGAAATTTCGAAGGGAACCAGGCCCTTGTCCTTTTCGACGGTCGGATCTTCGTAGCGGCGGCCGATGAGGCGCTTGACTGCAAACAGCGTGTTGGTCGGGTTGGTCACAGCCTGGCGCTTGGCCGGCTGGCCGACCAGACGTTCGCCATCGTCCGAGAAAGCAACCATGGAAGGCGTCGTGCGCGCGCCTTCGGCGTTCTCGATCACCTTTGCGTCCTTGCCGTCCATGACGGCCACGCAGGAATTGGTTGTGCCAAGGTCGATGCCAATTACTTTTGCCATTTTTTCTCTCTCCTTTAAGCGAACTGTCGGAACCCCCTCAAAGGCATTCCGCAGACAGTTCCTCGACTGGGATAATTTTTCAGCAGTGGGCTGCTGTCATGCGGCGTATATAAGGACCGGTTTTTCTGACTGCAAGGCGGGAAAGAGCGTGCCGATCAGCAAAAAGCAAGCCTTTTGCGCCGGGAGCAAACACGGGTCACTGCCCCATGATGAGGTCGAAAAGCGTCGTCTGGCGCGGCGCTGGCTCGTAGCGACCGCCGCCGACGTCTGCAGGTGGCACCATCCCTTCGCCCACATCTCCCGGCGGTACCGGTTGATCATAGGGGCCGCGGTATTCGCGGTAGTCGCGCACCGGCTGGTCGGAGGGGCCAGCCTGACCTTGCCCGTCGCGGCGATTTGATGGTGGCAAGGGGCGGTTTTGCGCGGCCGGTGCCGTCGGTGCCGGCGGGTAGGCCTCTTCACTGCGATGGCCGGGAAGAACGCCCGAAATAATGTCGCCGATCGACATCGAACCGGAATCCGGCGCCTGGGGCAGGGCCGGCTGTATGCCGACGCCATAAAGCGGGGTGGGGCGGTAGCCTTTCAGTGCTGCCGTCATGTAGCTTTTCCAGGCTTTTGCGGGAAGCCCGCCGCCGGTCACCTTCTTCATCGAGGAGCCATCGTCATTGCCGAACCAGACACCTGTCGTGAGCGTGCTGGTATAACCGACGAACAGGGCGTCGCGAAACGATTGCGTCGTTCCGGATTTTCCGGCGGCTTCCCAGTTGGACAGACGGGCCGCCTTGCCGGTGCCTTCCACCATCACGCGGTTCAGCATGCCATTCATGGTGGCCACCACGCCGTCGTTCAACACCTTGGGCGGATTGGAAAAATCGGCTTCATAAAGCACTTTTCCATCGGGATCGAGAATGCGGGTCACCGTGTGCGGCGTTGCCTTGAAGCCGCCGTTCATGAAGGGCGCATAGGCAGACGTCAGCTCCATCAGCGAGACTTCCGACGTGCCAAGCGCAATCGAGGCATTCGGCTGAAGTTCCGATTCGATGCCCAGCCGATGCGCCATGCTGATCACCTTGTCCGGCCCCACCTGCATGACGAGCTGGGCAGCAATCGTGTTCAGCGAATTGGCAAGCGCCGTTGCGAGCGTCACATTGCCGCGATATTTCTGGTCGTAGTTTTCCGGCGTCCAGTTGCCGATCTTGACCGGCCCGTCGGTCATTACCGTATCGGGGGTGAAGCCTGCTTCCAGCGCTGCGGCATAAACGAAGGGCTTGAAGGCCGAACCCGGCTGGCGCTTGGCCCGCACAGCGCGGTTGAACTGGCTTGCGGCGTAATCCCGCCCGCCGACCAGCGCCCGAACGGCCCCGGTCGCATCCACCGAAACCAGTGCTGCCTGCGAGGCGTTAAGCTTGCCACCCTCGCTCGTCAGGATGTCGTCCAGCGCCTTTTCGGCATCCTTTTCCAGACGCATATCGAGTGTGGTTTCCACCGTGATATCGGTCTTCACCTCGCCGATCAGCGATTTTACCTCGTCCATCACGGTATCGGCGGCATAATGCTCGGCACCGGACCAGTAGCTGCGGGCCTTGGTCGGCGGCTGCGACATGGCCGTTTTTGCTTCTTCCTCGGTGATATAACCCTCTTCGCGCATGGCGCCGAGCACCACTTGCGCCCGCGCCTCGGCGGCCTGCGGGTCCCGCGCCGGCGAAAGCCGCGTCGGCGCCTTGAGGAGGCCGGCCAGAAGCGCTGCCTCTCCCAGGTTCACATCGCGCGCCGACTTGTTGAAATATCGCCGCGAGGCCGCTTCCACGCCATAGGCATTGGAGCCGAAAAACATGCGGTTGAGATACATCGCAAGGATCTGGTCCTTGGTGAACTTGTGCTCCAGCCAGAAGGCCAGCATCACTTCCTGGATCTTGCGCTCAAACGTGCGGTCGGGCGAGAGGAACAGGTTCTTGGCCAGCTGCTGGGTCAGCGTAGAGCCGCCCTGGATGCTCTGGCCGGTCATGTTGTTGACGAAGGCGCGCGCAAGCCCCAGCGGGTCGACGCCGAAATGCGAATAAAAGCGCCGGTCCTCGATCGCCATCACCGCTTGCGGAATGAAGGGCGACATTTCCTCAAGCGCCAGCGCCTCGCCGCCGGTCACACCGCGGTTGGCAATCAGCGTGCCATCGAGTGCTGTGATCTTGACGTTGGGCGGACGGTCTGGAATGGACCACGAGCCGGCACTCGGCATCTGGGCTGCATAATAAACCACCAGCCCGCCGACCCCGATCGCACCCCAGATGCCGATGACGATGCACCAGTAGATGAAGGCGCGAATGGTGCCGAAAAAGCCGCGGCCCTGTGGCTCCCGGCGCCCGCTGCCATTGCCTCGTTCCGGCTTTGCTGCTGCGGCGCGGGCGGATTTCCGCGCGGTCTTGCGCGTTCCATGGCCTATGATCCGGTCGTCGGCATCGATGTGCACGTCATCCTCGACCTCGTCTTCGTCAAACGAAGGATCGACGCGGTGGCGCGATTTTTTCCACGATGCCATGAACTGCGGCTGTGCTCCCCGTCTCTTTGCGTACGATCCCGGCCCTTCACGTCAGGGCAACTCGGTCTCCTTTGAAGGCGGAGAGTGGATCATGGCGGCTGCCCCGGCAAGGGTAGCCGGTATCCAGACGTTCGCTGCACCTTAAATGCGGCGATTTAAGGGGAGGTTAAGGGGCTGCGCCCGCCTCTTTCGCAAGGCCGCATCCCCGCCATGTTGTGCAGATAAACAATACGCGGTGCAGTGCCATATGGTCCAAAAGATGCCAAGATGAAGATATACTAAGTTACCTACCAATAATGAGAGTTGCCATTTTGGAAGAGTGACATACAACTTGTCAAAACGGACATTCGCCGGCGTGTATAATGGAGAGTTGACCGGCAGGACCTTTGGAGTTCCGGCGATGTGAGGAGCCGGATTTCTGGGAGGCAACCGTCTGAGGGGCGTTTACCTGCGTCATTGGTGGCCACACTCAAGGAATCGATACGAAATAGAGGCGCGGCGGCAGGCAGGCTGCCATAACAGGAGGTTTTGATGCGCGCACCGGTTGTTAGACGTCCAGTCCATCCGGACCAGCTGAGCTTGCTTCAGCAGGTGTTCGATGCGGCGTGTGCGCAGCATCAGATCAGCAAGGCAAGCCCGGACGGCGAGGCGCTGGCCCTGATCCTCGTCAATTCCCTGCAAAAGGGGATGAGCGAGAAGGAAGCACTGGCTTCGCTGGCCGAGGCGCTCGCCCAGTCACGTTGACCGCGCGCGCCGACCAGATGCGTTGACCGGGCGCATCGACTACCGGAACCGCTGAAAATCCGTCACCACCCCCAGTTTCCATCCGTCCCGGCGTTTGTTTCCCGCTGCGCGAAAACGGCTGGAACCTATCGGCCCCTCGCAAGTTGACCCGGCTCCTGAACATCATCGGCCTGACTGACGGGCCGCCAGCAAGGAGATCCGCATGGAAAATTCCGAGACAGGCATGGGCTTCAACCAGCAGAGAGCCGGCGACGACGCAAGTGCTGCCGTGCGCTCAGAGATTTCGGCCCTGCGCGCCGAAATCGCCAGCATCCGCGAAAAGCTGACGGAATACAGCGGCGAGGCCTATGACAATGTTGCCCGCAGCGCCGGAACCGCCGCCGCCTATGTGCAGGATGAGGCAAGCTCGGTCGCAGGCGCCATTCGCCAGCATCCGGCAACCGCCACGACGCTGATGACCCTTGTCGGCGGCATCGGCTTTGCCATCGGTTATCTCGTCGCCTCGACCTCCTTCGAGCAGAAGCAGGCCTGGTATCGTCGCTATTATTCCTGACAGCTGGCGGCTGGGCGGGCCTCGATCGTCCGCCGCAGGCTCAAGGCATGCCCGCAAGCGCCGTTCGCTGTTCAAGGCGTAACGGCAGCTTGCAGGGTATTTTTTTGGCCGACGGAAGCCTCAGGCTGTCGCGTTTTCTGTCTCAGTCGCCGGGGCCTGACAGACGTCCACCCATTCGCCAGAAACAAGCTCTGCCATGCGGTCGGGCGAAATCCGGACAGCTGCATTGATCGCGCCGGCCGCCGGCACCACCTGCGCATACCGTTTCAACGACACGTCCAGATAGATGGCAAGCGGATGGGGCAGACCGAAGGGACAAACGCCGCCGATGGGGTGGCTGGTCTGTTCCACCACCTCTTCGGCGCCGAGCATACGCGGTTTTGCCGCAAACCGGTCGCGGAATTTTCGATTGTCGAGCCGGCTTGTCCCCGATGCGACAACAAGGATGACCCGGTCACCGGCGCGCAGGCAGATGGTCTTGGCGATCTGGTCGGGATCGACGCCATGAGCTTCGGCAGCCAAGGTCACCGTGGCCGAACTTGCCGCGGTCTCGATCACGGAAATATCCGGGGCGTGGGTGGCGAAAAAGGTTTTGACGGATGAAAGGCTCATGTCGTCAGCCTAGCCAAGCGCTCGCGTCAGAGCAAGACGTCTGAGAGATATGCAATTCTTGCATTGCTGCGCTGCGAAAAACTGACTGTTTTTTGAGCGAGCCGAATGTATATTTAAATCATCGCACGGCGCACTCCTCCTCCCAGCGCCGAACGATGGGACTGGCAACACCTCCTCCTCCCGGTTGCTGGTCAGTTTCAGAAGCCCGGTGCACCTCCTCCCGCGCCGGGCTTCTTTCATTTTAAGCTCCCAAATCATTGTTTTGAAAAAGCTTCTTTTGCAATCGCTCGGCTTGTCCGCCAGGTTGCATTGAGTGGCACTGTCATCTCAGCCTTGACAGGAGACCCCTTCCGGGGGTACCTCAGCGCATCGATATTTGTTTGACAAGTGGCACTACAGCGCCAAAAGCGCTGACGACGACCTTTCTTCAAATACGAAATCCGCGTTCCCCGCCGCCCGCGGCGAGGAACAGAGTCAACGTTGCGAACGAAAGGAATCGTAATGGCTACCGGTACTGTAAAATGGTTCAACGCCACCAAGGGTTTTGGTTTCATCCAGCCGGATGACGGCGCACAGGACGTGTTCGTACACATCTCTGCTGTTGAGCGCGCTGGTCTTTCCAGCCTCAACGACGGCCAGAAGGTTTCCTACGACCTGGTTTCCGACAAGCGTTCGGGCCGTATGTCCGCAGACAACCTGCGCGCAGCCTGATCTTTAAAGGCTTCTGACGTTAAAATCAGACACACATTGAATGGCGCCCTTGCAATCGCGGGGCGCCATTCCCATTTCAGCATCAAGCGGCATGACGATTGTGCCTGCGGTCGATGATGATCGCGCCGTTTATCAGGAAGTGTGAATATCTTAACTGGATATTAACCTTCGTGACAGATGATGAAGGCACAGGCGGCGGCGAAGAGCCGACGCTATCGAAATGCCAAACCCGTTTCGTGTTTGACCACGGATGTACTGGCAGGGATTGAGACGGGAATGAAAGGTCGGGCTTGTCCCGGCCTTTTTGCTTTCTGGAGTTTTTTCGCCGCAACACCTTGCGACCCGCCCAAGCGGGCAGGGCGCAAGGCATAGGTCGATCAGAGGGCCGCGAGAATGCGGATCCAGGAGCGGATGCCCTTGTGGAACGAGATGAGGTCATACTTCTCGTTGGGCGAATGGATCCGGTCGTCGATCAGGCCGTAGCCGACGAGCAGCGAATCCATGCCGAGATAGGTCTGGAAATCCCCGACGATTGGGATTGAGCCACCCATGCCGACGACGACAGCCGGCTTTGGCCATTCATCCGACAGCGCCGTCTTTGCCTTGGTCAGAACCGGCGAATCATAGGACAGCTGAATGGCCGGCGAGCCGCCATGCTCATGGAATTCCACGCTGCAATCGGCCGGGATGTTTTGGCGCACATAGGCGCGAAAACTGTCGCGGATCTTTTGCGGGTCCTGCTCGCCGACAAGGCGGAACGACACCTTTGCCGAGGCCTTGGCGGCGATAACGGTCTTGAAGCCTTCGCCGGTATAGCCGCCCCAGATGCCGTTGACCTCGCAGGTCGGGCGCGCCCAGGTGAGTTCCAGAACCGAGCGGCCCTTTTCGCCTGATGGTTCTGAAAGCCCCACTTCACCGAGGAAGCTTTTGGCGTCGCGGCCCAGTGTCTGCCAGCTTGCCTTGATGTTCTCAGGCGTTTCTTCCACCCCGTCATAAAAGCCAGCAAGCGTCACGCGGCCCGTTTCGTCGCGAAGGCCGGCCAGCACGCTTGCCAGGATGTGGATGGGGTTGGCGGCGGCTCCGCCGAAGAGGCCGGAATGCAGGTCGCGGTCGGCAGCCGTTATCGTCAGTTCCTCGCCGACGAGACCGCGCAGCGTGGCGGCAATCGCCGGCGTTTCGCCGTCCCACATGCTGGTGTCGCAGACCAGTGCATATTCGGCCTTCAGTTCGGCAGCATTGGCCTCAAGGAAGGGTTTCAGCGACGGCGATCCGGATTCCTCCTCGCCCTCGAAGAGGATGGTGATCTTCGCCGGAAGCGAGCCCACGGTTTCCTTATAGGCGCGGCAAGCCTCGACGAAGGTGAGAAGCTGGCCCTTGTCATCGGAGGTACCGCGCCCGGTCAGAACCTTGCGGCCATTGGCCAGTTCCTTCACCTTGGGGTCGAAGGGATCGCTTTCCCAGAGGTCGAGCGGATCGACAGGCTGTACGTCATAGTGGCCGTAAAACAGCACATGCGGGGCGTCGGAACTGTCGGCGGCATGGTGGGCAACAACCATCGGATGGCCGGGCGTGTCGCGCAACGAAGCGTCAAATCCAAGCTCCGTCAGCGCGCCGACCAGCCATTCTGCCGCCTTGCGGCAATCGGGCTTGTAGGCGGGATCGGTGGAAATCGAGGGGATACGCACCAGGTCAAACAGCCGCTCGAGGCTTGAGGAAAGATTGCTGTCGGCCTTGGCGAGGATGGGGGAAAGTTCTGTCATGGGGGAGAGCCTTGCGGGGTCATCGGATGGAAGACGGCCACGTTAGACCCTAACGACGCGGGAGGGAACCGGCTGGGCCAAAGGAATGTGGAGAGCGCCGGCTTCTGGAGGCGCAAGGGCAGAGTGGGCGGATCAGTCGCGCTGCAGGCTGCGGGCATTGGCAAGCGCCATGCGCATGTATTCCATCAGCAGCTCGCGTTCGAAGTTGCGAAAACCGGCAAAGATCTCGTTTTCGGCAAGGGCTGCCGCTTCTGTTGCCAGTGTTTCCAGTTCACGTCCGCGCGGCGTCAGCGTCACGATCTGGGCGCGCCGGTCGCACGGATGCGGAGCGCGCAGGATAAGGCCGTCGCGTTCCATGCGCGCCAGCGTATTGGCAAGCGTTGCCTGCTCCACCTCCATGCGATCGAGCAACTGGCGCTGGGTCAACCCGTCCTCGTGCCAGAGAACCAGCAGAACCGGGAACTGGCCAGGGGAAAAACCCAGTGCCGAGGCACGCCTGTGCAGGGCGCGCCCGAGACCCTTGGCCAGCTGGCTGGAAAGGTAGAGAGCGGAATTCGTGCGCTCGAAGCTCATATCGGATGAGGACCCTCTGCGCTCTATCGATAACGACAGTCTGTGCGAATGAACAGGATGCCGAATGAGTGCAACGGCATGATCAATAGCACGATATCCTTCGATGGATTGTCTTGCAACAGCAACGGCAGAGATCAGCAAAGTAAAACCGCCACGGCCGGGAGGGGCAGCCGTGGCGGTCAGATAAAGGGACAAAGGCCCGGAGAGGGGGATAAGGCCTTTGCCCGACCTGACGCGGCAGGGGACAAGCCGGCTGTCAGGTTGCGGCGTGATCAGTGCCGGTGACCTTGAAATGGCGCCGCACCTGCGCCTTTTCAAGGCAGGTGGCTGGCCGCTTGCAGTCACGTTCCGGTGAGGATTTCGTGTTCAGGAACGGCGTCTGCGCCAGGCGAAAAAAAACTGCAGCGGTGCCGCAAGACCGATGAACAGCAGGAACATCAGGATCTGGCGCGTGACGTCATGCGCCATCTCCGGTGTCGCCACGAGAACGAAGAAGGCGGCCGTGACGCAAGCCGAGAGGATCTGGAACTCCACCTCTGCCGGCCAGCTGCGGGATCCATCCGTGTCGGGCGGGAAAAAGCTGCGCAGGCCGCGCCAGGCGATGGGGAAGACGAGCGCGATCAGGATCTTGTGGAACGTCATGGCCGGCGGGTCTCCCTCCAGACGGCACAGCAGGCCGACAAGGACGGCAAGGCCCGCGGGAGCCGCGTAGGCGGAAACGATATCGCGTGATGTCATGAGGCTGTGTTCCGGCAAGTGGATGGCTACTTTTATAGAGGCCACGGCCTGCCCGCAATGGACCTTTGCGCCACATCGCGCTATCCATCGGCCATGAAAAAAGGCGATCATCTTTTCCTTGTCGACGGCTCCGGTTTCATCTTCCGGGCCTTTCACGCTTTGCCGCCGCTGACGCGCAAGACCGACGGCCTGCCGGTCGGTGCCGTCTCCGGTTTCTGCAACATGTTGTGGAAGCTGCTGACCAATGCGCGTGACACCAATGTCGGTGTGACGCCGACGCATTTTGCCGTGATCTTCGACTATTCGTCAAAGACCTTCCGCAAGGAACTGTATCCGGATTACAAGGCCAACCGCTCGGCGCCGCCGGAAGAGCTGGTGCCGCAGTTCGGGCTGATCCGCCAGGCGACACGCGCCTTCAACCTGCCCTGCATCGAAACGGATGGTTTCGAGGCCGACGATATCATCGCCACCTATGCGCGGGCCGCCGAAGCCATCGGCGCTGATGTTACCATCATCTCCTCCGACAAGGACCTGATGCAGCTGGTGACGCCGAATGTCCACATGTACGACAGCATGAAGGACAAGCAGATCGGCATTCCCGATGTCATCGAGAAATGGGGCGTGGCGCCGGAAAAAATGATCGACCTGCAGGCGCTGGTCGGCGATTCCGTCGATAATGTGCCGGGAATTCCCGGCATCGGCCCGAAGACGGCTGCCCAGCTTCTGGAAGAATTCGGCGATCTGGAAACGCTTCTGGCGCGTGCCTCCGAAATCAAGCAGGTCAAGCGGCGCGAAAACATCGTCGCCAATGCCGAGCTTGCCCGCCTGTCGCGCCGGCTGGTGGAACTGCGCACCGATGTGCCGCTCGATATGCCGCTCGATGCGCTGGTTCTGGAAAAGCAGGACGGGCCAAGGCTCGTCGGTTTCCTGAAGGCGATGGAATTCGGCACGCTGACGCGGCGCGTGGCAGATGCCTGCGATTGCGACGCCAGCGCCATCGAACCCTCCGAAATTCAGGTGGAATGGGGACCGGCGGCCCATGGGCCGGATCTCGATCCGGGCGCCGAACATTCGCAGGACCTTCTTGCCAATGGAAGCGCTGCGACATCGGCCTCGCAGCCTGCCTCAAGTGACACGGCAAAGGGCAATTCGCGAGCAGCCGAGATCGCTGCCTCCCGGCACGAGGCATTTTCGGCCGCAAAGATCGATCATTCCAGCTATGTTGCGATCCGTGACGTGGAAACGCTAAAGGCCTGGATCGCTAGCGCCCGCGAAACCGGCGTGGTTGCCTTCGATACGGAAACCACCTCGCTGGATCCGATGCAGGCCGAACTCGTCGGTGTCTCGCTTGCCGTGCAGGACAATCGTGCCTCGCCTGCCGCCGCCACCATCCGCGCCGCTTATGTGCCACTTGCGCATCGAAGCGGCGGCGAAGACCTGTTCAGCGAGGGCTTGAAGCTCGTCGATGGCCAGATCCCCATGGGCGAGGCGCTGACGCTTCTGAAGGACCTGCTCGAAGACCCCTCGGTGCTGAAGGTCGCGCAGAACCTGAAATACGATTACCTCGTCATGAAGCGGCACGGCATCACGCTTGCAGGCTTCGACGATACAATGCTGATTTCCTATGTGCTGGAAGCCGGCCAGGGCAATCACGGCATGGACAGCCTGTCCGAGCGCTGGCTTGGCCACACGCCCATACCTTACAAGGACGTCGCAGGCTCGGGCAAATCCTCCGTCACCTTCGACCGGGTGGAGATCGACAAGGCAACCGCCTATGCGGCAGAAGATGCCGATGTGACGCTGCGGCTCTGGTTGGTGCTGAAGCCTCGCCTTGCCGCCGATGGCCTGACGCGCGTTTACGAGCGGTTGGAGCGGCCGCTGGTGCCGGTGCTTGCGCATATGGAAGAGCGCGGCATCACCATCGACCGCCAGATCCTGTCGCGGCTCTCGGGCGAGCTTGCGCAGAAGGCCGCCGCCTTCGAGGACGAAATTTATGAACTGGCCGGTGAGCGTTTCAACATCGGCTCGCCCAAGCAGCTCGGCGATATCCTGTTCGGCAAGATGAGCCTGCCGGGTGGCGCCAAGACCAAGACCGGCCAATGGTCCACCTCGGCGCAGGTGCTGGAAGATCTGGCAGCGCAAGGGCTTGATCTGCCGCGCAGAATCGTCGACTGGCGCCAACTCACCAAGCTCAAGTCCACCTATACGGACGCGCTGCCGGGTTATGTGCATCCGCAGACGAAGCGGGTCCATACCGGGTATTCGATGGCAGCCACGTCTACGGGCCGGCTGTCTTCGTCGGAACCGAACCTGCAGAACATTCCGGTGCGCACCGCCGAAGGCCGCAAGATCCGCACCGCCTTCATCTCGACGCCCGGTCACAAGCTGCTCTCCGCCGATTACAGCCAGATCGAACTGCGCGTGCTCGCCCACGTCGCCGATATCCCGCAGCTTCGCCAGGCCTTTGCCGATGGTATCGACATCCACGCCATGACGGCATCTGAAATGTTCGGCGTGCCGGTGGAGGGCATGCCGTCGGAAGTGCGTCGCCGGGCAAAGGCGATCAATTTCGGCATTATCTATGGCATTTCCGCCTTCGGTCTTGCCAACCAGCTTTCCATCGAGCGATCGGAAGCGGGCGAATACATCAAGAAGTATTTCGAGCGTTTCCCCGGCATCCGCGATTACATGGACGAGACAAAGGCCTTTGCCCGCGAGCATGGTTATGTCGAAACCATCTTTGGCCGCCGGGCGCATTATCCCGAGATCAAGTCCTCCAACCCGTCGGTGCGTGCCTTCAACGAGCGTGCGGCCATCAACGCGCCGATCCAGGGATCGGCCGCCGATGTGATCCGCCGGGCGATGATCCAGGTCGAGCCCGTGCTGCAGAAGGCCGGCCTTGGCGAGAAAGTGCGCATGCTGCTGCAGGTGCATGACGAACTCATCTTCGAGGTGGAAGATGACGCGATCGATCATGCCATGCCGCTCATCGTGCGCACCATGGAGCACGCAGCGCTTCCGGCGCTCGACATGCGCGTGCCGCTGAAGGTGGATGCCCGCGCGGCGCTGAACTGGGACGAGGCGCACTGAGTTGGCGTGAAGCCATCGTTTGATGGCTTCACAACCGTTCCTGCTTAATGCGCGTGGGACGGATAAAGCGACATCAGCGCCGTACCAAGCAGGGTCTGGGCATAACTTGCTGCCGCGCTGCGGCACTCCTGCGACAGGCGCAGTTCGCCACACCGTTGGTCCACCGTTTCCAGAATCAGTCCGGCAATGCCGGTTGCCTGCGTCCGATCGGACGTATCGAGCGCCATCGCAAGCGCCGACATGGTCACGATCTCAAGCACCACCATGCGTGCTTCCAGCGCCGCAACAGGGTCGTGGGAGGGGCCGTCGACAGCTCTCAGATAGGTCATGTCGTTCCCTTTCGCGTATACACCAGTGGGCGCATCAATTGATCTTGCACACCTTAACGCGAGTTCGGAGACGCTGCCACTAGTCGATTCGAGGGGCTATCAGGTTTTCGTAGAGAATTTTCACCAGTTCCGCGCCGGCTTTGTCGACACTATCGCTGTTGTCGATGGTGGCGACACGGTAGTCGCCGGTCACCGAAAGCTGTGCCCGCTGCAGGCGCGCCAGGATGTCGTCGCGGGTTTCACGCCCGCGCGCCATCAACCGTTCTGCAAGGATTTCCGCGCGCGCGGTGATGTTGATCACCAGGAGATTGTTATAGGCCGCCTTGAACAGCGGCAGTGCCGAGCGCGAGCCATTGGCCACCAGCAGCAGGCCCGCCGCAATTTCATCCTTCGTGCGGTGCGGAATGCCGTAGTTCAGGCCGTGCGCGCTCCAGGACACGGCAAAGCCACCGGCCTGCTCCAGGGCCTCGAAAGCCTCGGGAGTCATGCCCTCATGGTCTTCGCCGCCGGCTGCCGCATCGCGGGTGATGCAGCGACGCACGAACCGGATGCGCGGCTCGGCGTGGAAATGCGAGGCGGCAAAGCCGATCAGCGTATCCTTGCCGGCACCGCTTGGGCCGACGACCACGGCCATCGTGCCGCGACCGCGCGCCGCTTCGTCGTCTGATCGCTGTTCCATCAGGCAACCCGCCGACCGCTGCGCCAGACGGCGCGGGTGATCGGCACGCCATGGCTGCGATGCACCCGCACAAGGTCTGCCCGCAGGCCGGGCGCAATGCGACCGCGATCAGTAAGGTTGACCGTTCTTGCCGGGGTGGCGCTGACCATGGCGATGGCCTGCGGCAGGTCCAGCGTCTCGATCGTATCGGCGAGGATAAAGGGGGCATGCAACAGGCTGAACGGCACGTAATCGGAGGAGAGAACGTCGAGCACGCCAAGTTCTGCCAGATCGCGCGCGGCGATATTGCCGGAATGCGACTGGCCGCGCACCACGTTCGGCGCTCCCATCAGCACACTCATGCCGGCCGCATGCGAGGCTTTTGCCGCCTCTCTGCTGGTCGGAAATTCCGCAAGCCGCACGCCGTGTCCTTCAGCTTCTGCCACATGTGCAAGCGTTGCATCGTCATGGCTTGCAACGGTGATGCCAAGGGCGGCGCACCGTTCTGCCAGCGCATCGCGGTGGGCTGCGGAATATTGCGCGGACGCTGCCATGCGCTTTTCGATGAAGGCTTCGAAGGCCTCGTCACTCATGCCGCGCTTCTTTTTGTAGAAGAAGATATATTGCTCGAGCGACTGGAACTGCCGCTGGCCCGGCGCATGGTCCATCAGCGAGGCAAGGCGCACGCGCGGGTCACCTTCGAAGTCGGAAAACTGCTCCAGCACGTCGGCGCAGGGCACCTCGCAGCGCAGGTGGATCAGGTGCTCGGCGCGCAAACGCCCGGCATTTTCCGCAGCCTCGATGGCATCGGCGAGCGCGCGCATATCGCCGCGCTCAAAACCGCTGTCCTCGTCGGAGCCCAGCCGCAGGCAATCGAACACGGTGGTGATGCCTGATGTGGCGATCTGCGCGTCGTGTGACTGGATGGCGGATGTCGTATCCCAGCGCACGCCGGGGCGCGGCGAATAATGCGTTTCCAGATGGTCGGTGTGCAGTTCAACGAGGCCGGGGATCAGGTAATCGCCGTCGAAATCCTCGCCCGTTGACGTGCGACCTTCGCTGATATCGGCAATCACCCCGTTCTTGACCTGAACGGTGCCGTCAAACATCCGGTCTTCAAGCACCACGCGGGCATTGGTCAGGATCAGTTCGTGGCTCATGCGATGGTCTCTCCGGTTTCTGCGGCACCGCGCAAGGCGGCGTGCTGCGCGATCATGAAAGGCGCACCACGCTGCAACTCGACGGAAAGGCCGAGATGGGCAACAGGCAGGGGGCGGTTGATAAAGGCTGAAAAGCGTTCCGTCAGACGGTCGCGCATGCGCGGCTGATCGTCGGCCGCGACGGGCCCGGTCAGCGTCATGTGAAAGCGGAATTCGTCAAAGACGTAAGGATATCCCCACGTGTCGAGATAGGCGCGCTGGCGCTCCGTGAGGCGCTCCGGCTTGCGACGGGCAACATCGTCCGGCGAGAGTGCTGCGCGAAACGGCTCAAAGGCTTCGACCACGGAGGCGCACAGCCCATCCACGCCTTGCGAATCGCCATCTGGCACCAGAGCGAAGAAGGGTCCGAGCTGCGCAAGCGTTAGCCGGGGTATGACAACCGGGGCCGTTATCAGGCAGAACCGGTCAAAGCTCGCCTCCAGCGCCGGCAGCGACAACCCGTCTGCAAGCGTAAAGGGCGCTTTCAGCGTCGCATGAAACCCGTAACGGCGCGGATCTGCCGTCAGCACCTCCCACTCGGAGAGCGCCATGCCGGCATCGGCGGGGGGCGTCATCAGGGGGCCGGCAAAGGCATCGCGGCCCAGCCAGGCGACGGCAGCACGGGTCAGCGGATCATCTTGGGGCGGGGCAAAATAGACGGCGTAACGCACGGAGGGGAATCACTTCTGTTGCTCGGGCAAGTCTAGCGGATCAAGTGCCTGCTGCTAGCGGAAAGCTGTGACGCAAGCATGTCAATCGTCAAACAGCCGCGGCCAGTTTAAGCCCTTTCGCAACCTATTGCGGTTTTCGCGCGTTAACCGGGCAGAACAGGAGATAGGACAATGGAAACGAGCATTCTGATCGCCACCTTCCTCTCGGTGTTTACCGCAAGCGGACTGCTGAGCGCCTACTGGTACAGCCGTTAAGAACGCACGCATCATTCGAAAAAAAAGCGCCACCGGATGCCGGCAGCGCTTCGATCAGCCTCAAAGAATTCGGGCGCTTAGTGGGCGCCGGACATATCGCCCAGCACCACCTTGGATGCGACGGTTGAATCCGCGTTCAGCTTGTAGACCATGGGAACACCGGTCGCGAGGTTGAGCTTCAGGATCTCCTCCTTGGAAAGGCGGTCGAGCACCATCACCAGCGAGCGCAGCGAATTGCCGTGGGCTGCCACCAGAACCGTTTCGCCACGGAGAACGCGCGGCAGGATTTCGGTCAGATAATAAGGCCAGACGCGGGCGCCCGTATCGCGCAGGCTTTCGCCGCCCGGCGGAGGGATATCGTAGGAACGGCGCCAGATATGCACCTGTTCCTCACCCCATTTGGCGCGGGCATCATCCTTGTTGAGACCGGAGAGGTCACCGTAATCGCGCTCGTTGAGCGCCTGGTCGCGAATGGTTTCGAGATCCGGCTGGCCGACCTTGTCGAGAACGATGCGGCAGGTTTCCTGCGCACGCTTCAGAACCGAGGTGAAGGCGATATCGAACTTGATGCCGGTATCGGCGAGCGCCTTGCCACCGGTCGTGGCTTCTTCCACGCCAAGCTCGGTCAGCTCTGGGTCTTTCCAGCCGGTGAACAGGTTCTTGAGGTTCCAGTCGCTCTGACCGTGGCGAACAAGGACGAGAGTTCCGCTCATGTATTCCTCCGAAAAACGGGTGAGAGATCAGTGTGAGAGCCCGAGCACGTCGAGCATGGAATAGAAACCTGGCTTTTCAGTCCGCGCCCAGACCGCTGCGGCCACGGCGCCGCGGGCAAAGATCGAACGGTCGAGCGCCGAATGGGAGAGCGTTACCAGCTCACCTTCGCCGGCAAGAATGACCGAATGTTCGCCGATCACCGAACCGCCGCGCAGCGTCGCAAAACCGATCGTGCCGGCTTCGCGTGCGCCGGTATGGCCATCACGAACCCGGACCGACTGTGTCTTCAGATCGATATCGCGCCCCCTAGCCGCCGCTTGCCCCAGAAGAAGAGCTGTGCCGGAGGGCGCATCCACCTTATGCTTGTGGTGCATTTCAAGCACTTCGATATCCCAGCCGGCGGCCGGCAGGGCCTTTGCCGCCTGTTCAACCAGAACCCCTAGTAGATTAACGCCAAGGCTCATATTGCCGGATTTGACGACGCGCGCATGACGGGCGGCGGCGGCAAATTTTTCCTCGTCGGCTTCGGAGCAGCCAGTCGTGCCGATGACGTGGACGATACGGGCCTGCGCTGCAAGGCCTGCGAGTTCCACACTTAACGTCGGCGTCGTGAAATCAATCACGCCTTCTGCATGAAGCAGCGCTTCCAGCGGATCAGACGTTACGGGAACGCCGAGATATCCGGTGCCGGCGATCTCCCCTGCATCCTTGCCGATAAAAGGCGAGCCCTCGCGTCCAATGGCGGCATGCAGTTTCACGCCCGGCGTTTCCTGGATGACGCGGATGATGGTCTGGCCCATACGCCCGGCAGCGCCCACGACCACCAGTTTCATGTCATGCTCGCTCATGCGGAAATTCGGCTCCGTTATCGTCTGTGTACCCGTCAGATGGGCGTGTGGAGATTGTTGAGGCGAGCGTAAAGCCCGTCCGGACGTCGCGCAAGGCTTTCATGATCCCCCTCTTCGACCACCCGTCCCTCCGCCATCACGACGATCTTGTCAGCCTTGACGACGGTGGAGAGGCGATGGGCGACGACGACGACGGTGCGGCCGTTCATGGCAGTATCGAGCGCCTTCTGAACGGCGGCTTCCGATTCGTTGTCGAGCGCAGACGTTGCCTCGTCGAGCAACAGGATCGGCGCGTTGCGCACCAGCGCGCGGGCAATGGACAGCCGCTGGCGCTGGCCGCCGGACAGCGTCACGCCGTTTTCGCCGACGGGCGTATCATAACCTTCCGGCTGCGCCATGATGAAGTCATGCGCATAGGCAAGGCGAGCGGCCTGTTCCACATCCGTATCCGTCGCTTCCGGGCGGCCATAGCGGATGTTGTCGCGGATGGTGCCCTCAAACAGATAAGGCTGCTGCGAGACATAGGCGAGGTGATGGCGCAGCGACGACTTCGTCACATGCGAAATGTCCTGCCCGTCGATGAGGATGGCACCTTCGGCCGGATCGTAGAAACGCGGAATGAGCGAAATGATCGTCGATTTGCCGGCGCCCGATGGGCCGACAAGTGCCGTGGTCTTGCCGCCTTCGGCGACGATATCGACGTTCTTCAGGATCTTTTCGCCATTGCCATAACGGAAGCTGACGCCCCGCAGCTCGATCTTTGCTTCGGTGACGACGAGATCCTTGGCGTCCGGCCGCTCGCGCTGCTGCGGTTGCAGGTCGAGAATGTCGTAGATCATCCGGGCATTGACGACAGCGCGTTCCATCTGCACCTGCAGCTTGGCAAGACGCCGGGCCGGATCATAGGCCATCAGCAGGGCAGCCACGAAGGCGAAGAAGGCGCCCGGCGGCACGCCGTCATAGATCGAACGGAAGGCCGCATAGGCCAGAACGCTGGAAATGGAGAGGCCGGCAAAGGTTTCGGTGAGCGGCGACGTGCGCTCGGAAAGCCTTGCGATGCGGTTTGCCCGGTTTTCGGCAGAACCGATGATGCCGTTGACCTTGGTGCTCAGCTGTTCTTCCATCGTAAACGCCTTGACGATGGAAATACCCTGGATGGTTTCCTGCATGGCGCCGACCACATGGCTGTTCAGTTCCACCGATTCGCGGGTGGCGCTGCGCAGGCGCTTCGACACATACCGCAAAGCATAAAGCAGCGGCGGTGCCACGCCGAACACGATCAGCGACAGAAGCGGATCCTTGCTGACCATGACGCCGATCAGCGCCACCAGCGTCAGCAGGTCGCGGGCGGTCGAGGTGACCGTCAGGTTCAGGACGTCGCGGATGCCGTTGACGTTCTGGCTGATCTGGGCGGCCAGATGCGCCGAGCGTGATTCGCTGTAGAAGCCCACAGACAGTTTCATCAGATGCGTGAAAAGGCGCTTCTGATATTCGGCGACGATGTTGTTGCCGATCTTCGACAGCGTCACCGCCTGCCCGTAGGTCGCAAGGCCGCGCAGCACGAAGGCAAGGAAAATGGCGCCGCAGATGAGCCAGACGAGATCGGCACGCTTGTTGGCAAAGGCCTCGTTGACCACGGATTCCATGATCCAGGCGGTAAAGGCCGTGGAAAGCGCAACGACGACGAGGCACAAGATCGCAAACACATAACCGCGCACATGTTCACGACCATTTTCCGAGATGATGCGCTTCAGCACGCTCGTTACGGTGCCGGAATCGACGTGGGGCTTGCGTTCCGTGGCTGTATCAACTGCTTCCAACAAGACGTTCCCATTTAGAGAGACGCGGCCTTCATGCCCCGTCGCGGTCAAAACCATTCGCGGTCTTAACCACTCGGCGCATGGTTGGCTAGCGGCTGGGCAAGATTCCCGCCGTCTGTTGCATTCCAGCCTTGGGGCGGCGCTGGCGTTTCAGCGGCGCCAGCGGCGCCCATCGGTGGCAATACCGAAATGCTGGGGCGTGCGGGCAAAGGAGGCAAGGCCGGCAAGGGCTGCCTGCGGGTGGGTGACGACGAAGGTCGGGATATGTTTCATCATCGCCTTATGGGGCGCCTTGTCTTCAAAGGCGGCCCGAAATTCCGGTCGCTTCAGGGCCGGCAGGATCTTTTGGGAAATGCCACCGGCCAGATAGACGCCGCCCTTTGCCATCATCACCAGCGCCATGTCGCCAGCCAGCCGTCCGAGATAGGTCACGAACAGCACCAGCGTTTCGGCGGCCTGCACATTGCTGCCGGAAAGGCCATGCGCCGTCACGTCGGCTGGAATGGACAGCACGGGCTCGACGCCATCGGCTGCGCACACGGCGCGGTAAAGATTGACGAGGCCGCGACCGCACAGGATCTGCTCGCCCGCAACACGCCCCTCGATGCGCTCGATATGCGGAAACACCTGGTAATCGCGGTCGCTGCGCGGGCCGATATCCACATGGCCACCTTCGCCGGGCACCGGAAACCACGTTTCCTGCGCATGGATGAGGCCGGCAACGCCAAGCCCGGTGCCAGGGCCCAGCACCACGCGAGAGGCAACCGGGGCCGAAGAAGCCGGACCAATCGGATCACGGTATTCTTCCGAAAGCGATGCGACGGCCAGCGCCTGCGCCTCGAAATCGTTGATGACAAGCACATCGGAAAAGCCCAGCTCGTCGATCAGCTGCTTCGGGCGCACCACCCAGTCGCAATTGGTCAGCGGAATTTCATCACCTTCGATGGGGCCGGCGATGGCAAGAATAGCCGATTTCGGCTGTTGCGCCGTCTTGTCGAGCACTTCGGCCTGGATCGCCGCATCGATCGTTGCGTAATCGGCGGTATGGATATTGGGAAACTGCTGCGGTTCGGCAAACACATCCGTCAGGATCCAGAAGCGCGCATTGGTGCCGCCGATATCGCCGATCAGGATCGGGAAGGCGGGCTTGTCACTGTCCTGAGGTCTTGCCATCAAAGGGCTCCGTCATCCGGGTGGGCGGGTCTTACTGGAAATCGATCAGCTTTTCGGCGGTCGCCCGGTTGAGCGCCATCGGAATGTCATAGACCGTGGCAAGGCGTGTCAGCGCTTTTACGTCCACGTCATGCGGCAGCGGCGTCAGCGGGTCGGTGAAGAAGATGAGCATGGAAACCTCGCCGGTCGCAATCAAGGCTCCGATCTGCTGGTCGCCGCCGAGCGGACCGCTTTTCAGCCGCGTCACGTCAAGGCTGGGCGCCGCCTCCAGCACGCGTCCGCCGGTTGTGCCGGTGGCGACGATGCGAAAGTTCGACAGCGCCGCTTCATGGCGCTTGGCAAACTGCGCCATCTCATCCTTTTTCTGATCATGTGCGATCAGGGCAATACAGGGTTTGTCCGGCACGCACATGTTCCTCGGATTTTGCTTAGCGGGCCGCGATTTCTATACCGAAGACGGGCCGGAAGGGAAGGGATTAAACCGTTTATATCGTTGCAAAGGCGCATCTCATCCCGCCGTCAGGGGCGGGGGCGCGGCATGGGAACGGTCTGCATATCATCAGGCACCCCGTCCATCTCAGAGGGCTCGGCAGGCGCATCGAAGGGAATAGCGTCCGCCGGCGCAGCCCGGTAGGCGGCAGCAGCCGAAGACGCCGGTGCCCCCAGAAGTGCAGCACAGGCTCTTGGCAGGTCAGACACCATGACCGGGCGCGGCGGCGGGGGCGGCTTGCGGTTCGGATCGGGCTTCGGTTTTGCCCAGGGTTCCTGGGTAAACCACCAGGCGAGCGACTTGTCGCAACCGTCGC
Organism: Neorhizobium sp. PAMB6630; assembly: GCF_058242775.1. Taxonomy (NCBI): domain Bacteria; kingdom Pseudomonadati; phylum Pseudomonadota; class Alphaproteobacteria; order Hyphomicrobiales; family Rhizobiaceae; genus Neorhizobium; species Neorhizobium sp. PAMB6630. The sequence continues at coordinate 3,722,144 of NZ_CM177836.1, read as the reverse complement.
CGTCGGCCACGGGCGCCTGCGGTTTGCAACTGGCGATGCCTGGCGGGCAGGCAAGCCGGATGTGGAAATGCTCGTCATGGCCGTACATCGGGCGCACCTTGCCCAGCGCCGAGCGGTCGCCCGTCCAGGCTTCGCAGAGCTTCCTCTTGATGGCCGGATTGACGAAGATGCGTTCCACCTGCGGATAACTTGCCGCGATCATGACGAGGCGGGCCGCCGTCGGTGTGAAGCGGCGTTCGTTGACGGTGAGGAACCGGGTTTTGTCCAGCATGGAGGTGAAGGGAATGGTTTCGCGCTGTTGCGGCGTCAGCCGTCTGGCGGGCATGGGCGTGAACCAGACATCGACATCAAGCCCGACCTGATGGGAGGCATGGCCTGATGCCATCGGCCCGCCGCGTGGCTGCGACATGTCGCCGACGAGGATGCCGTTGCCCCAGCCGATACGGGCGGCATCGTTCGACAGGCGCTCCAGCATCGAGATCGTCTGGGGCATGCCCCAGTGGCGGTTGCGCGACAGGCGCATTGCCTGCCAGTGCGGCCCGTCATCGGCAAGCGGAACGGCGCCGGAAATACAGCCCTTGGCATAGGAGCCGATCGGATAAGGAGGGCCAGCACTTGGCAACGCCACGGAGCCAAACGCCTGCTTTGCCGGCTGATCGGCCAGCGCGGCTGTATCGATCCCGGAGGTGATGAGGCCAAGCGTTGCAAGGCCTGTCATAAGAGCGGCCCGCCAGCGGGCAAAATCGGCAGTCAGCATCAATGTTCAAACACCTGGGAGATGGGGGCTTTGGCGTAAGTCTAGACTGATTTGCGCCAGCCGTTAATCCGTCGCATCACGATGAGGGCGCAAGCATGGCGCGGCGATAAAAAAGCTTGTGAGCAGGGCAGGCTGTATTTTGGCCGGGTTTTGCCTATCATTGTCAAACAAGAACAAACGACAAAGGGATCACCGCATGACGTTGGCACGCCTGAAAGCCGGTATTTTCATCCTTGCCTCAACGGTCCTGGCCGGCCAGCCGGGGCTGGCGCTTGCGCAGGAACCGGTCTGGCGCCATGCCGTCTCCGTTCTGGAGGCGCCCAAGCTTCCGGCGGATTTCAAACAACTGCCTTATGTCAACGCGGATGCGCCCAAGACCGGCGAACTGCGGCTCTCCGAAGAAGGCACGTTCGACAGTCTCAACCCGCTGGTCGATCGGGGCAATCCGGCTGTCGGCGTCGGCATCGTCTTCGATACGCTGATGAAGCAGTCGGAAGACGAGGTATCGGTGAGTTACGGCCTGCTTGCCGAAGCGCTGTCTTTTCCCGACGACATGTCCTCCGTCACCTTCCGGCTGCGGCCTGAGGCGAAATGGGCGGATGGTCAGCCGGTGACGCCTGACGACGTGATCTTCAGCTTCAATTCTGCCAAGGAAAACAGCACGCTGTTCGGCAGCTACTACCGGCATGTGGTGGCCGCCGAAAAGACCGGCGAGCGCGAGGTGACCTTCCGCTTCGACGAGAAGAACAACAAGGAATTGCCCTCCATCGTCGGTGATTTCCCGGTTCTGCCAAAACATTGGTGGGAGGGCAAGGATGGCGCCGGCAAGCCGCGCGACATTTCCCGCACCACGCTTGAGCCGCTGATGGGGTCTGGCCCTTACAAGATCGCCGCCGTGCAGCCGGGCTCGACCATTCGCTACGAACGGCGCGACGATTATTGGGCCAAGGACCTGCCGATCAATGTCGGCCAGAACAATTTCAAGGCAATCAGCTATACCTATTTTGCCGACCGCGACGTGGAGTTCGAGGCCTTTCGAGCCGGCACCATCGATTACCAGCAGGAAAACAGCTCCAGCCGCTGGGCGATCCGGTATGATTTTGCCGCCGTCAAGGACGGTCGGGTCATCCGCGAGGCGCTGTCCAATCCCTTCCGCGCCACCGGCATCATGCAGGCCATGGTGCCCAATATGCGCCGCGACCAGTTTAAGGATGCCCGGGTGCGCGAGGCGCTGAACTATGCATTCGATTTCGAGGACCTCAACAAGAACCTTGCCTATGGTGGGCTAAAGCGCGTCGACAGCTATTTCTGGGGCACCGAGCTTGCCTCCTCCGGCCTGCCCGAGGGGCGCGAGCTGGAAATCCTGAACGGTCTGAAGGACAAGGTGCCGGCTTCCGTCTTCACCACGCCCTTCACCAACCCTGTCGGCGGCGATCCGCAAAAAGTGCGCGACAATTTCCGCAAGGCGATCAGCCTCTTCAAGGATGCCGGCTGGGAGCTGAAGGGCAACCGGATGGTGAACGCAAAGACCGGCCAGCCGATGGCCTTCGAGATCCTGCTCAGCAGCGCCTCGCAGGAGCGCTCGGTGCTGCCTTATGTGGCAAGCCTCAAGAAGATCGGTGTGGAAGCGAGCATCCGCACTGTCGATTCCTCGCAATATGTCAACCGTGTCAGAAGCTTCGATTACGACGTGATCTGGGCGGTCTGGGCGCAGACCATGAACCCCGGCAACGAGCAGGCCAATTACTGGGGCTCCACCTCTGCCAACCAGCCGGGCTCGCGCAATTATGCCGGCATCGCCGATCCGGCGGTTGACGAGCTGATCCGCATGATCAATACCGCGCCCAATCGCGCGGAACAGGTGGCAGCGGTTCATGCGCTGGACCGGGTGCTGCTTGCCAACCATTTCGTCATGCCGCTGTTTTATTCCGGTGAGGCGAAGATCGCCTACTGGAACCGGATCACGCATCCGGACAAGCTGCCGGAATACGGCATCGGCTTCCCGACGATCTGGTGGTCCAAGGCTTCCCCGTAAAAACCTTGCGCCGGGGCATACGCCGGGTCCAAATGCGCTTTTATGCACTGATTCTCATGATCTCGAAGATGCAAAGGATGCACACGCCTTGATGCTGATCGACACCAGAGGCCGCCTTGCCGGCCGAAGCGGAAACGCCTGATGGGCGCCTATATCCTGCGCCGTCTTCTCCTGATGATCCCGACCATTGTCGGGATCATGGGCATTTCCTTTCTGGTCGTACAGTTTGCGCCCGGCGGCCCCGTGGAACAGGTGATTGCCCAGATCCAGGGCACCGATTCCGGTGACCGGCTATCGGGCGGTGGCGATTTCACGCAAAGCGGCGGCGGCGAGGAGTCGCGTTATCGCGGCGCCCAGGGGCTCGATCCGGATCTGATTGCCAAGCTCGAAAAGCAGTTCGGCTTCGACAAGCCGCCGCTGACCCGTTTCCTCGACATGATGTGGAACTACATCCGCTTCGACTTCGGCGAGAGCTTCTTTCGCAATACGCCTGTCATCGATCTCATCATCGACAAACTGCCAGTGTCTATCTCGCTTGGCGTCTGGATTCTGCTTGCCTCCTATGTGGTGTCGATCCCGCTTGGTATTCGCAAGGCGGTCAAGGACGGGTCCGCCTTCGACGTCTGGACCTCCGGCATCATCATCGTCGGTTATGCGGTGCCGAGCTTTCTCTTCGGCATCCTGCTGATCGTGGTGTTTGCAGGCGGTTCCTTCTTCGACTGGTTTCCGCTGCGCGGCCTCGTGTCGGATAATTTTGCCGACCTGTCCTGGTGGCAGAAGATCATCGACTATTTCTGGCACCTGACGCTGCCGCTCATCGCGCTGTCGCTATCGGCCTTTGCAACGACAACGCTGCTGACCAAAAATTCCTTCATCGACGAAATCAAGAAACAATATGTGGTGACGGCCCGCGCAAAAGGCCTGCCGGAGCGGCGGGTGCTTTACGGCCACGTGTTCCGCAATGCCATGCTGATCGTGATTGCCGGTTTTCCCGCCTCTTTCATCTCGGCCTTCTTCACCGGTTCGCTGCTGATCGAGAACATTTTTTCGCTCGATGGTCTCGGCCGTCTCGGTTATCTCGCCATCGTCAACCGCGATTATCCGATCGTCTTCGGCACGCTCTACATCTTCTCGCTGCTCGGCCTTGTCGTCGGGCTGGTGTCCGATCTCATCTACACCTGGATCGATCCGCGCATCGACTTTGAAAAGAGGGAAGTGTGATGAACGCTCCCGCCACCACATCATCGCTGGCGCCTGCCACGGACAAGCCGCCGCGCAAGGCCTTTTTGACGCCCACCAACCGGCGGCGCCTGCAGAATTTTCGCGCCAACCGCCGCGGTTATTGGTCGTTCTGGATCTTCATGGTGCTGTTCGGCCTGTCGCTCTCAGCCGAATTTGTCGCCAATGACCGGCCGATCCTCGTCTCCTACAAAGGCGAGATGCTGTTTCCGGTGGTCGTCAATTATCCGGAAGAAAAATTCGGCGGGTTTCTCGCCACCACCGATTATCGCTCCGCCTATATTCAGGAGGAGATCAACGCCAATGGCTGGATGATCTGGCCACCGATCCGTTATTCCTACCAGACGGTGAATTCCGAAATTCCGCATTCGGCGCCGACCGCACCCTTCTGGCTGATGGGGGCGGAAGAACGATGCAGCGGCTATCCGCAAGGCCCCTACGATCCCAACTGCACGCTCGGCAATCTCAACTGGCTCGGCACCGATGACCAGGCGCGTGATGTGACGGCGCGGCTGATCTACGGGTTTCGCATTTCGGTTCTGTTCGGGCTGGCGCTGACGGTCTGCTCGGCGCTGATCGGGGTTACAGCCGGCGCCATTCAGGGCTTTTTCGGCGGCTGGACGGATCTTCTCCTGCAGCGCTTCATCGAGATCTGGTCCTCGATGCCGGTGCTCTACATCCTGCTGATCATCGCCGCCATCCTGCCGCCCGGCTTCTTCGTGCTGCTCGGCATCATGCTGCTGTTCCAATGGGTGGGTTTTGTCGGTGTGGTGCGCGCCGAATTCCTGCGGGCCCGCAATTTCGAATATGTGCGCGCCGCGCGCGCGCTTGGCGTCGGCGACTGGACAATCATGTTCCGCCACCTTTTGCCGAACGCCATGGTGGCAACGCTCACCTTCATGCCGTTCATCCTGTCCGGCTCGATTGCAACGCTCACCTCGCTCGATTTCTTAGGCTTCGGTATGCCGCCGGGCTCGCCCTCACTTGGGGAAATGATCGCGCAGGGCAAGAACAACCTCCAGGCACCCTGGCTCGGGCTCACCGCCTTCTTCACCATGTCGATCATGCTGTCGCTGCTGATCTTCATCGGCGAGGCCGTGCGCGATGCGTTTGACCCGCGAAAGACCTTCCGGTGAGGCGCATCGTCTTTGCCCGTGCTTTGTGGCATGATCGCCGGACAAGCCTTGGAAGAGGGACGCCATGAACAAGATCGTGCGTGAGCATTATCCCGTGGAAAACCTGCCGGAAGACCTGCGCGAGGGGCTTCAGGCGGGGGCTACCGTGCGCGTGGTGTTGGAGGTGGAAGACGTTGGGATCGCACAGCCCTTGATGAGTTTCGAGGAATCCATGCGCCTCATCAACGACTACAGGCGCGACAATCCGGAGCGTGTCTCGGCTGAAGATGCCGTGCAACGCGTCCGCGACCTGCGTGACGAATGGGATGACCGATGACGGTGGATCACCGTCTCTATCTCGATACCAATGCGCTGATCCTTCTGAACGAAGGTGAAGGTGCTGCAAGACGTGTGCTGGAACAGATCGTCACGGCGGCGGCGTCAAGGCCCGCGCCGCTTTTGATGACCAGCGCGCTCACCCTGTCGGAGCTTCTGGTCAAGCCATACCGTGATGGACAGATACAGCTGATCACTGCCTATCGATCCTGGTTTGGCGGTCTCTCGTGGCTCGACATTCTCCCCGTATCGCATGACGTTCTTGATCTCGCGTCCTTGCTGCGAGCCACGCGGCCGGGCCTGAAACTGCCGGATGGTATCCAGTTGGCGACCGCTCTCATCGCTGGAGTGAGCTGTTTCGTCAGTGCCGACAAAGGCCTCCACGCGGTCGAACAGATTTTTCATCCCTTGCTCGGGCGTCTGCCCTATTCGCCGCTCACCATCCTGCGCCCCGACGAACCCTCTCTGTCCGCCCTTCTAGAAAGCATATCCGCATGACAAAGCCGCTTCTTTCCGTGCGTGACCTGTCGGTCGCCTTCCATCAGGGGGGCGCGCAGTCGCTGGCGGTCGATCGGGTCTCGTTCGATATCGCGCCGGGCGAGGTGATGGCGCTGGTGGGGGAATCCGGGTCCGGCAAGTCGGTCACGGCAAGCTCGGTGCTGCAGCTTCTGCCCTATCCATCGGCCAGCCATCCCTCAGGCGAAATCCTGTTCGAGGGGCGCGATCTCCTGAAGGCGTCCGAGCAGGAGTTGCGGGCGGTGCGCGGCAACGATATCACCATGATTTTCCAAGAGCCGATGACCTCGCTCAACCCGCTGCACACGATCGAAAAGCAGGTGTCGGAAATCCTCGAACTGCACCAGGCGCTGACCGGGGCGGCGGCGCGAACGCAGGTGCTGGAGCTGTTGAACCAGGTGGGTATCCGCGAGCCGGAAAAACGGCTGAAAGCTTATCCGCACGAACTCTCCGGCGGCCAGCGCCAGCGCGTGATGATTGCCATGGCGCTTGCCAACCGGCCAAAGCTTTTGATCGCTGACGAGCCGACCACAGCGCTCGACGTGACGGTACAGGCGCAGATCCTGGAGCTTCTGAAACGGCTGCAGGTGGAATATGGCATGTCCATCCTGTTCATCACCCATGACCTCGGCATCGTCCGGCGCTTTGCAGATCGGGTCTGCGTGATGACGAAGGGCGAAATCGTTGAGCGCGGCACGGTTGAAGAGGTGTTCGAGCGCCCGCAGCATGCCTATACGCGCCATCTTCTGGCATCCGAGCCGCGCGGCGAACCGCCACTTGCCGATCCCTCCCGCCCCGTCGTGATGGAAGGGCGAGATGTAAAGGTGTGGTTTCCCATCAAGGCGGGTTTCCTGCGCCGCGTGGTGGATCATGTGAAGGCCGTCGATGGCATCGATGTGACGCTGCGGGCCGGCGAAACCGTCGGCATTGTCGGCGAATCCGGCTCCGGCAAGACGACACTCGGGCTGGCGCTTGCCCGCCTCATCTCGTCCAGCGGCAAGATCAGCTTCGTCGGCAGCGATATCGGCGCCTATTCCTTCAGCGAGATGCGACCGCTGCGCGACAAGCTGCAGGTGGTGTTTCAGGATCCCTACGGGTCACTGTCGCCGCGGATGTCGGTGGGAGATATCATCGCCGAGGGGCTGACGGTTCACCAGCCGAAAATGACGGCGGATGAGCGGGACCGGCAGGTGGCCTGGTCGCTGGAAGAGGTGGGGCTCGATCCGGCCACCCGCTGGCGTTACCCGCATGAATTTTCCGGTGGCCAGCGGCAGCGCATCGCCATCGCTCGCGCCATGGTGCTGAAGCCGCGCTTCGTCATGCTGGACGAGCCGACGTCTGCGCTCGACATGACGGTGCAGGCGCAGGTGGTGGATCTGTTGCGTGACCTGCAGAAGAAACATGATCTCGCCTATCTCTTCATCAGCCACGACCTGAAGGTGGTCAAGGCGCTTGCCAACCACGTCATCGTCATGCGCGCCGGCAAGGTGATGGAGGAGGGACCATCGCGGCAGATTTTTGAGGCGCCTCAGAACGAATACACTCGTGCGCTCCTGGCGGCGGCCTTCAATCTGAAGGCGGTGGAAGCAGCACACCTCCAGCAATAACGCCGGGTTCTCAGGCGTTACAGCCAGAGCTTGGAACAAAGCTGCCGGCGACTCGTTGCCTTTTCACAACAACCACCGGGTGCTTTCACCCTGCGGAACCTGAAAAGGACTACGCGCATGAACAACCGCATCGATCCCAACGATACTCGCTCCGATCCGCTGACCGACGCTCCGCCGGCGCATCTGCAGGACCCGAATTTTACCCGAAGTGCAACGCGCCCGGTGGAGCAGTCTCCCGTTGAACAACCGATGAGCCCGACAGAGGCGCGCCAGGGAAGCACCGGCCGCCCGGTTCTGATGGTTCTGATCGCGGGCCTCGTGCTGGCCATGCTCGCCTGGGGCGGATCGGAATGGTGGGGCCAATCGACCGAACCGCCGGCCGAGCAGACGGCAACGCCGCCGGCTGGGGATACGACGCCGGCCAATCCCGCAACGCAGCCTCCTTCCACGCCGTAAGGCTTCAACCGGTTGCCGCGGCGAAAGCTGCGGCACCCGATGCCTCCTGCCTCTGGCCCCGCTGCGCAAGCTCTGGAAGCTTGCATTGCCCTGCCTGCCTTTTCTCCGTCCCTGCGGCGGCGTTTGCGCATTAGGCAGTGGACTTTGCCTTGCGTTTTTTCGATAACGTCGCCGGAGGTTTTCAACGGATGCCTTCACCCTTCGACGCAATGCAGGGCCCGCTCCCCGGGAGGAGCGCTGGGCAGAGGCAGCCATGACAACGAAGACCGATATCGCCAAGCGTGTCTATAACCATACGTGGAAGCTCGACCCCATCATCCGCAGCCTCATCGATACGGATTTTTACAAGCTGTTGATGTTGCAGATGATCTGGAAACTCTATCCGACCACGGATGTGACCTTTTCCGTCATCAATCGCACCAAACGGGTGCGTCTTGCCGATGAAATCGACGAGATGGAACTGCGCGAGCAGCTCGATCATGCCCGTGAAGTTAAGCTTTCCAAGAAGGAAATGATCTGGCTTGCCGGCAACAGCTTTTACGGCAAGGCGCAGATCTTCGAGCCGGAGTTTCTGGCCTGGCTTGCCAATTACCGGCTGCCGGAATACGAGCTTTCCAAGCGCGACGGCCAGTATGAGCTGACCTTCCACGGCCGCTGGATGGATACGACGCTCTGGGAAATTCCAGCCCTTGCCATCATCAACGAGCTTCGCTCGCGCGCGGCCATGCGCTCGCTTGGGCCCTTCACGCTCGATGTGCTTTATGCCCGCGCCAAGGCCAAGATGTGGGAAAAGGTGGAGCGCCTGCAGACGCTGCCGGGTCTTCGCATCTCCGATTTCGGCACCCGCCGTCGCCACAGCTTTTTGTGGCAGCGCTGGTGCGTAGAGGCGCTGAAGGAAGGCGTCGGCTCCGGTTTTACCGGCACCAGCAATGTGCTTCTGGCAATGGATTCCGATCTGGAAGCCGTCGGCACCAATGCGCACGAACTGCCGATGGTGCTGGCCGCTCTTGCCAATACCGACGCGGAACTGCGTGCCGCTCCCTATCAGGTGCTTAAAGACTGGAACCGGCTTTACGGCGGCAACCTTTTGATCGTGCTGCCCGATGCCTTTGGAACTGCATCCTTCCTGCGCGATGCGCCGGAATGGGTGGCAGATTGGACCGGTTTTCGCCCCGACAGCGCGCCGCCCATCGAAGGTGGCGAAAAGATCATTGCCTGGTGGGAGAAAATGGGGCGCGATCCCAAGCAGAAACTGCTGATCTTTTCCGATGGCCTCGATGTCGATGCCATCATTGACACCCATCGGCATTTCGAAGGCCGCGTGCGCATGAGCTTCGGTTGGGGAACTAACCTCACCAATGATTTCGCCGGCTGCGCGCCAAGCGAAATCGATGGCTTGAAGCCGATTTCCGTGGTGTGCAAGATCAGCGAAGCGAATGGCCGCCCGGCCGTCAAACTGTCTGACAATCCGCAGAAAGCCACCGGCGAACCGGAAGAAGTGCAGCGTTACCTGCGCTTTTTCGGTCAGGAAGATCGCGTCGAGCAGGCGGTCCTCGTCTGAGGCCTTTTCGGCCTTCTGGCGTGATCTCTCGATCACCATGAAAAACAGGCCCGCCTTGCAGCGAGCCTGCTTTTGCCGATAACATCTTGCTCGGATCAGTCGATGATCTGGACGACGGTGTGCGTCTTCGGATCGACGATGACGCGCTGCTCGTTGACGACAGCGTAGGAATACTGGCGATGCTCGGGAACCGGCGTCAGCACGACCGTTTCCGGAATGGGTTCCCCCACAACGATCTGGCGCTCGACCACAACAGGCGCCGGGGCCGGCTGCTGGCGCACATAGGTCACGACTTCGGCCGGCGGCGGATCGATGGCGGTGCCAAGGGCAGCGCCCGCAATGCCACCCACGGCAGCGCCTATCGGGCCACCGACAATGGCGCCGGTGATGGCACCGCCGGCGGCACCCGTCGTCGTGCCGTCCTGAGCGGAGGCGGCGGTGGCAAGGCCTGCCGCCAGAAGCGTGGCGGAGGCGAGAATGAACTTGCGCATGGTTGTTTCCTCTTCCTGTGATGTTGCTGGGGCGTCAATTCACGAGCCTTGAAAACGTTCCGCTTTTAGCGTTCACCTCCGGAAAAGGTTTGTCACATGCCGTGAGATTCCATGGCGCTGGACCGCACCCAACCTATTCAAACTAAGACAACTGTTGACAGTGTAGTCAAATGTTTTAAATGAGGAGGAAAGCCAGCAGGGGAAAGCGACATGGACGAACTGGGAGTGCAGGAAGCCGCCGTGCTTGCCCTCATCAAGGACAATCCCTTTGTCGGCCAGCAGGAAATTGCAGACGCCCTTGGGCTTGCCCGTTCCACGGTGGCCGCGCATATCGCGCAACTGGTTCAGAAGGGTTATCTGCTCGGGCGCGGCTATATGCTTCCGGAGCCGCGCCGGGCGGTGCTGGTCGGGGGCTCCGTGTTTGATCGCAAATATCGGGCGCGCCAGGCCATTGTTCTGGAAACCTCTAATCCCGTTGATGGCATGCGCAGCTTTGGCGGTGTCGCGCGCAATGTGGCGGAAAACCTGTCGCTCCTCGAAACGCCCACCAGCTTCATGTCCATCATCGGCAATGACGAGACGGGAGCCGCGCTTCTCGCGCATCTGCGCGACCGCGGCATTGATGTCAGCCAGGTGGTGGTCACGGACGAAAAACCGACGGCCGAATATGCTGCCATTCTCGATCCGGCCGGCGATCTGGTCGTGGGTTTGGCTGATATGGGGATTTTCGATCTCTTCCAGCCCGGCCATATCGATCGCGCCTGGTCGCATCTGGCCTCCGCAAGCCTTGTCTTTGCCGATTGCAACCTGCCGGCAGAGACGCTGCACCACCTCATTCAGCGCCGCCGCAGCGCCCGGTTTCGGCTGGCAATCGATGCGGTCTCCACCCACAAGGTCATGCGCCTGCCGCAGGACCTGTCGGGCATCGACCTGTTGTTCATGAATATCGATGAGGCGAATGCATGCCTGTCTCGCCATGGCGCAGAAGATCTGCAGGATGCGGCCGAGGCAGCCCGTCTGCTGCGGCAGGCCGGTGCCGGCGAGGCGGTCGTTACCATGGGCGCGCGCGGCATTGCGGTTGCAGGCCCCGATGGGGTTCGCACTGCAACCGCCGTGCCGGCAAATCCGCGCGACATGACCGGGGCCGGCGATGCAATGATTGCCGGCACCCTGCATGGCCTGATGGCCGGTGAGGACAGTTTTGCCGCCGCCCGCATCGGCGCTCTCTTGGGCGCGCTCACCACCGAAAGCGCCGCAAGCGTTCACCCAGACCTTTCACCGCGCTTCCTTGAGGCGAACATGCACCGGCTTGCCGAGCACAAAGGATAATCTCATGACCCTTCTTCAGCCGAAACTCAGCCGCGAGGTTGCCGAAGCCATCCGCGCCGGTGGCCCGGTCGTGGCGCTCGAATCCACCATCATCACCCACGGCATGCCGTATCCGGCAAACCTCGAGACCGCGCTTGCCGTGGAAGCCGTGGTGCGTGAAAACGGCGCCGTGCCCGCCACCATCGCCGTCATCGATGGGCAATTGCGCGCCGGCCTCGAGCACGCCGAACTGGAAGCGCTGGCAAAGGCGCAAGGCGTTGTCAAAGCCTCCGGCCGGGATCTTGCCGTTGCCATGGTGCGCAAAGCCTCTGCCGGCACCACGGTGTCCGCGACCATGCTGCTTGCCGATCTCGCCGGCATCGACATCTTTGCGACCGGCGGCGTCGGTGGCGTCCATCGCGGCGCCGAGCAGACGTTTGATATTTCCGCTGACCTCACCGAACTTGGCCGCACGAAGACCGCCGTCGTTTGCGCCGGCGTTAAGTCCATCCTCGATATCGCAAAAACGCTCGAATATCTGGAAACCCAGCGCGTGCCGGTTATTGCCTATGGCACGGATGCGTTTCCGGCCTTCTTCACCCGCGAAAGCGGCTACAAGGCCGACCACCGCCTCGATACGGCAGAAGAGATTGCTGAGGCGATGCATCTCCACCACCGTCTCGGCACCGGCACGGGCCTCTTGATCGCCAACCCGATCCCTGAAACGGCTGCCCTCTCGCCCGATTTCATCGACGGCACGATTGCCGACGCCGTGCGCGAGGCCGAAGAACGCGGCATCGGCCGCAAGGACCTGACGCCCTTCCTGCTCGGTCGCATCAACGAATTGTCCAAGGGCGAAAGCCTGAAGGCCAATATCGCGCTGGTCAAAAACAACGCAGCACTCGCCGCCCGCATGGCGGTTGCCTATGCGGCGCTGAAGAAGAGCCATTGATCAGAAATGGGAGGAAGCGGCGTTGCCGCTTCCTCTTGAATTGTTCCCATTTTGGGAATATGCTCTCTCATGCAGATCATCGCGAAATCCCGGCTGAGAGATTTTTGGGATAAGCATCCCCAGGCGCGAAAGCCTCTGTCTGAATGGTATCGGCTGGTCAATGCGGCCGGCTGGGAAACGCCGTCGGATGTGAAAGCCCTGTTTGGCGCGGCGGTGGATTTCGTGGGCGACAATCGCATCATCTTCGACATCGCCGGCACCACATACCGGCTTGTCGTGCATGTGGCCTATCCCTACCAGCGCGTGCTGATCAAGTTCGTCGGCAGCCATGCGGATTATGACCGGATCAACGTGGAGACCATCTCATGAAGGACGTGAGGCCGATCAGAACCGCGGCAGATCTTGAATGGGCTCTTGCCGAGGTGGAACCCTATTTTGACCATCCGCCGCAGCCGAACTCGCCGGAGGCTGACCGGTTCGACATTCTTTCAGACCTCATCGAGGCTTACGAGAACCGGACGGTGGACATGCCATCGGCCGATCCCATTGATGTCCTCAGCTTCTACATGCAGACGACAGGGCGCACGCAGTCCGATCTCGCCGAACTTCTGGGGTCGCGGTCGCGCGCGTCCGAGGTGCTCCGCCGCAAGAGGGCGCTGACGCTCGACATGATCAACCGCATCCGGCAGGAATGGCATATCCCTGCCGATAGCCTCATTGCGCCTTACGCCCTCGTCGCCTGAAGTTTACGCCTTGGCCGGCAGCCGGGCCAGGCGCTCCGTCAGCAACGCGTAAAAACCGTCAGCATCCACGTCGCGCACAAAAAATGCGTTTTTCGGGCGCTGCGTGACACCCCACCAGTCGGCCACCGTCATGCCCTTGGTGAGTTCCGATGTGGTCTCGATCTCCACATTGCAGAGGCGGCCGGAATAAAGTTCCGGCTTCAGCAGGTAGGCGATCACGTTCGGGTCGTGCAGCGGGCCACCATCGGTGCCGTATTTCGCCTCGTCGAAGCGCTCGAAGAATTCCAGCCAGCCGGTGACGGCATCGGCAAGCGGCGTGCCGAGTGCCTTGATGGCGGCGACACGCTTGGCCGTGGTCAGCACCTGATGGGTTACGTCGAGCGGCATCATCACGATGGGCGCGCCTGACGACAGCACGATGCGGGCCGCTTCCGGATCGACAAAGATGTTGAACTCGGCAGCCGGTGTCACATTGCCGCCCTCGAACAGGCCGCCGCCCATCAGCACCACGCTTTTAATGCGGGTTGCGAGTGCAGGCTCCCGCGAAAGAGCGGTGGCAAGGTTGGTCATCGGACCAAGCGTGCAGACAGTGATGGTGCCCGGTTCGTGCGCCATCAGCGTTTCGATGATGAAGTCGACGCCGTGTTGCGCTTCGAGCGGCATGGTGGGTTCGGGCAGATCGGCGCCGTCCATGCCGGTTGCGCCATGCACATATTCGGCGGTGAACAGGCTGCCCTGCATGGGGCCTTCGCAGCCGGCAAAGACGCGGATATCGCGACGGCCGGCAAGTTCGCAGACCTTGCGGATATTCTTGGACGTGAGCGCTACCGGCACATTACCGGCCGCAGCCGTGATCCCCAGCACCTCCAGTTCCGGGCTTGCGAGCGCCAGAAGAATGGCCAGCGCATCGTCCTGGCCGGGGTCCGTATCGATAATGATCTTCTGGGGCATGGTATCTCTTTTCCGACTGCTGGGAAATTTTTAGGGCGTTCGTGATGGCTCAAGGATTTGCCACGTCGCGCCGGTCCGGGCAAGCCGGCTACAATCTCGTAGACGATCAGGCGCCACAGAACCAAATGGTCGGCGGCACGTAGTGAGAGATAAACGGAGGTTGTGATGAGCGATTTCGACAGGACCGAGACGATCGACCAGGGCAGGCTCGCCTGGATCACCGGCGCCAGTTCCGGCATCGGGCGGGCGGTGGCGCAACGTCTGGCCCGTGATGGCTGGCGGGTTGCCGCAAGCGCCAGAAGTGCCGACAAGCTGGACGAACTCGCCGCCCTCCATCCGGGGCGGATCTTTGCGTTTCCGCTCGATATCACCGACCGCGTGGCCGCAAACGCTGTGGCGGATGCGGTGCGCGCAGCGCTTGGGCCAATCGATCTCGCGATCTTTTCCGCGGGCACCTACAAGCGCGACAGCGTGCGCCATTTCGATAGCGGCAATCTTGCTGAGACCTTCAACCTCAATGTCATCGGCACCGGCCATACGCTGGAAGCGGTGATCCCTGACATGATCGCACGCAGACAAGGCGAGATTGCCGTTGTGGCGTCCGTTGCCGGGCTGGTCGGGCTTCCGGGCGGTGGTTTTTACGGGGCAAGCAAGGCGGCGCTCAACAATCTCTGCCAGGCGCTTCGCCCGGAGCTGGAGCGGGAAGGGGTGCGGCTTCGCATCATCAATCCCGGCTTCGTCGATACGCCGCTGACGGAAAAGAACGATTTTCCGATGCCGTTCCTGATTTCCGCCGAAGAGGCCGCCGATGCGATTGTCGACGGGCTGAAGACGAACCGCTACGAAATCATCTTTCCGTGGAAGATGGCACTGTCGATCAAGCTGCTTGCGGCCCTGCCAAAGGCGCTTCTGTTCAAGATCACCCGCAGGATGCTGCGCAAGTAACAGGGCCAAAAGGCTCGGGGCCCCGCGCCCCGAACCGTCCGTTATCGGGCAAAACCCTCAGCGCGCCGGGTTTTCCAGCCGGAACTGCGCCACATCGATGCGGCCGCTGCGAAACCCTGCAGCGCAATAATTGAGGTAATAGTGCCAGGTGCGGAAGAACCGCTCGTCGAAACCAAGCGGCGCGATCTTCGGCCACATGGCATTGAAGGTGCGGTCCCAGGCGAGCAGCGTGCGCTCGTAATCACGGCCGAAGCGGAAGCAATCCTTCACCGTCAGGCGGGCCTTTGATGCGATGGCGCCAAAACCGCTGATCGTCGGCAGCATGCCGCCAGGAAACACATAGGTCTGGATGAAATCGGCGTGGCGGCGGTATTGCTCGAAGCGGCTTTCATCGATGGTGATCACCTGGATCATCGCCTCGCCGCCGGGCACCAGCAGGTCGCGCACCTGCTCGAAATAGATCGGCCAGTGTTCCTCGCCAACCGCTTCGAACATCTCGATGGAAACGATCTTCGAAAACTGGCCGGTGCAATCTCGGTAATCCTGCAGGCGGATTTCGCCGTTTGCGGAAAGGCCGGCTTCCGCCAGCCGTTCCGTCGCAAACGCCGCCTGCTCGCGTGAAAGCGTCAGGCCCGTCACACGGCAGCCCGTCTCGCGAATGGCCTGCTCCATGAAGCCGCCCCAGCCGCAGCCGATTTCCAGCACGTGATCGTTATGGGTAATGCCGAGTTCGCGGATGATGCGGGCGTATTTTTCGTGCTGTGCAGCCTCCAGGCTCATCTCCGGCGTTGCATAGATGGCCGAGGAATAGGTCATCGAGCGGTCCAGCCAGACCTCGTAGAATGTGTTGCCGAGATCGTAATGGAAGGCGATGTTGCGCCGGCTGCCGGCCTTGGAATTGCGCCGCAGGCGGTGGCGCAGATGCGCGATCCGCGCCATCAGCGCCATCGGCCGGTCAAGCTTCTCCCAGCCATGTTCGTTGGCCAGCGCCAGATCCAGCACCTGGCCGAGATCAGGCGTCTCCCAGTCGCCATCCATATAGGCGCGGGCAAAGCCCAGCCCGCCGCCCGTCATCACCCGGCGCAGAATGCGCGACCGGT
This sequence comes from Neorhizobium sp. PAMB6630, assembly GCF_058242775.1. Lineage (NCBI taxonomy): Bacteria > Pseudomonadati > Pseudomonadota > Alphaproteobacteria > Hyphomicrobiales > Rhizobiaceae > Neorhizobium > Neorhizobium sp. PAMB6630. The sequence goes on along the minus strand of NZ_CM177836.1, from coordinate 3,706,032 downwards.
GGATGCGGATGGTGGCGCAGGGGCCGTTCGCCCCGTCACCGAAATGGTGCTCGCGCCCTCCGGGGAACACGACGGTCAGGCGCCCGTGTCGCGTGCCCGAGAGCATGCGTACGAGGATGCGCTGCCAAAACGGCGCGCGGTCAGCAGTGAGGCTGGTTTCCCGCTCTCCGGCATGGCTCATGTTTCAGTTCCTCCACTCACAACGACCGGTTCCACCGAGCTTGCGATGCGGCTTGCTGCAGGACGATGCCGATGGAGCGGCACACCCTTCAGGAAGAGGCGCACCGCCTCGTAATGGATGCCCGCCATGATCTTCATGGTCATCAGCGGGTATGAAAACAGTGCTCGCCCCAGCGTGCGGTCGCTGAGCGCGCTCCTGCGGCCGGCAAAGCTTGCGAAAAGAAGGTCACCTTCGGCGTCCCGCTCGCTGATCGCGATTTTCACGCGCTCTCCCGGCGGGGTGATGTCGAAGTCGTAGAGGCAATCCATGGGAACGAAAGGAGAGACATACATGGCCTTGGCGCAGGTGTGGCGCACACGGTCCGGATGGGCTGCTTTCGCGGGTATGATATACGTATGCCGTTCATGGAATGTATTGCAGACCTCATAAAGCAAGGCCAGCAGATTTCCGTTTGCATCCGTGCAGAAATAAACGGTGAGCGGATTGAAGACATAACCCAGGATGCGCGGATAACAGAGAACGCGGATGGTGACGTCGCGGTTATCGATGCCGGCCTCAGCCAGATGACCTTCCACCCATTTTCGCAATCCGCCACGCTCGCCGTTGCCGTGGTCCTTGTCGTGAAAACTGTAGATGGCGGCGCGGTTATAACCGAACAGCTTCAGCCGGCGGTCCAGCGCCTCCAGTTCGTCAAGATCGATGAGGATGGAAAACACACTGTAGGTGAGATTATGCTTCTTTGGACGGTGGCGGGCATGCACCACCGTGCCGAAATAGAGGGCGGATTCCTCCGTCATTCTGCCGCCGCCAGCAGGGGATCGGCAAAGATGCGACCGGACTGGTCCTTCACCTGCCACGGCCGCTTGAGGCCCGTTGCCGCTTCTGCCGCTGCAAGGCCGGCCTGCAGGCCATCCTCATGAAAGCCGCTGCCGAAATGGGCGCCGCAGAAAAACGTGTCACGCCGCCCCTGCAGGGCCCAGACTTCGCGCTGCGCTGCCATGGAGGCGAGGTCGAACAGCGGATGGGTGTAGTGATAGGTGCCGATCACGCTCTCCTCGCGGATGTCGCGGCACGCATTCAGCGTCACGAACAGCGGATGACGCTCCGGCAGGTTCTGCAGCCGGTTCATCCAGTAGGTGACGCAAAGCGGGGCGCTGTCGTTTTCGCGCTTGCCACCGATGTAGTTCCAGCTCGACCAGACGGCCTTTCGCTTCGGCATCAGCCGCACGTCGGAATGCAGCACGGCGACATTGTCGGTATAGCGGAATCCACCGAGGATCCGCGTCTCCATCTCGTCGGCATCACCAAGCATGCCCAGCGCATCATTGGCGTGGGTTGCAACGATCACGGTATCGAAACGGTCCACGTCACCTTTGCTGTCGGTGATCGTCACGCCACCGGCGGCAAGTCTTTCGATGCGGGCAACGCCGCAGTTGAGGCGGATCTCGCCTTTGAAATCCTCGGCAATGCGGCGCACATACTGGCGGCTTCCGCCTGACACGGTGCGCCAGAGCGGCCGACCCGACAGGAGGATCAGGCCGTGATGCACGAAAAAGCGGATGAAGGCCTGCAGCGGATAGGCGCGCATATCCGTCGTCGTCATCGACCAGATGGCAGCGCCCATCGGCAGAAGGTGGTCGTCGATGAAGGTTTTTGAATAGTTCTCGCGGTCGAGATAGTCGCCCAGCGTCATCGCCTGCAGGTCGGGGCGTCCCATCAGGCTTTCGGCTTCGCGATAGAAACGCAGCACATCTGACAACATGCGCCAGAAGCGCGGGCGCGCGGCATTGCGGCGCTGGCCGAGAATGCCCTTCAAGCCGGTGCCGGAATATTCAAACGCACCATCCTCGATGGAGGCGGCAAAGGACATGTCGGAGGCATCCGTTGCCACGCCGAGATGATCAAAGAGCGCCACGAGATTGGGATAATTCTTGTCATTAAAAACGATGAAGCCGGTATCGACGGGAAGTTCCCCATCGGGCGTCTGAACCAGAACGGTGTTGGAATGGCCGCCGAGCCGGTCTGCTGCTTCATAGAGCACCACGTCATTTTCCCGGGAGGCCAGCCAGGCTGCGGAAAGACCGCTGATACCGGAGCCGACGACGGCAATGCGACGATGTTCTGTTTTCACTGAAACAATTCCCCATGTTTCTTGTTAGCCTACGATTGGCCTCTACGAAGGCTGGGGGCAAATGGTTTCGTCTGAAATTTCTTTTTGTCGGTGATCCGGCCGCAAGAGGGTGGCGTAATTGGCCGCATGAGCTTCAGTATTTCCATATCGGCAAGGACGTGCCACAACGAGAAAAAAGCGGGTGTCTTCCCGCTTTCCCGCGTGAAGCATGGCCTTAAGATGAAACGGACTGACAGGAACCTACCGGAACCGGATCTTTCTCAGGAAGAGCTTTGCAACCTGCTTGCAGCCGTCGGCGCAGAGCGCAGCGTTACCGCGTTCGAGACGATCTTTCGCTATTATGGGCCGCGCGTGCGGTCCTTCATGGCCATGAAGACGCGTGACATGCAGCTGGCCGAAGAGTTGATGCAGGAAACCATGACGGCCGTGTGGAACAAGGCTGTTCAATTCGATCCGAGCCGGGGCAATGTGTCCTCCTGGATCTTCACGATCGCGCGCAACCAGCGCATCGATGCCTTTCGCCGCAAGCGGCCGGTGTTTGATGAAAACGATCCGGTTTTCGTGGCCGACAACGCACCGCTCGCCGATGTGGAACTGGAAGGGCGCCAGGATGCCGAACTCCTGCGTCAGGCAATGGAGACATTGCCGCCCGAACAGCTCGATGTTCTCAGGCGCGCCTTCTTCGATGAAGCCTCTCATTCAACCATAGCAGAAGACATGGGAATTCCCTTGGGTACCGTGAAATCACGCATCCGGCTGGCTTTCGACAAGTTACGCACCACGCTGGAGGGCCGGCGATGAACGTCAAGCATCATATCAGCGATGAACTGCTGCTCGATTATGCCTCCGGCAATCTGTCTGAGGGGTGGAGCATTGCCGTTGCCACACATCTGGCGCTTTGCCCCTCCTGTCGTCGCACGCTGGAGGCCATGGAAGGTGCCGCCGGCGCGCTGTTAGATAAGGTGGTGAGCGATCACCCTGTCACGACATCCGATTGGGATACGCTTCGTGCCCGTATCACCGGCGAGGCACCGGCCACCATGACCGCGCCTTCGTCCGCGAAAGCCAAACCGGCAGCCTCTATCGGCAAAGGTGTGGCAAGCGTCATCCCGGAACCGCTGCGGTCCTATCTCGGCGGCGATGTCGAGACGCTGAAGTGGCAGGCTCTCGGGCGTGGCGCCTATCAGATCCGCATTCCGACGGCGGATCGGGCAACGCAGGTGCGCCTCCTTAAAATTCCCGCCGGAAAACCGGTGCCGGAACATACCCATGAGGGGCGCGAGCTGACGCTGGTTCTTGCCGGCAGCTTCCGCGATGGCGACGAGGTGTTTGCCCGCGGCGATCTGGAAGAAGCCGATGGCAGCCTGTTGCATACACCGACGGCGACCGAAGGTGAGGACTGCATCTGCCTTGCCGTTACCGAAGCGCCGCTGAAATTCAGCAGCTGGATTGTGCGGATGATCCAGCCCATCCTCAAGATTTGAGGATAGAAACGGAGAAGATCGATGGTCGTCTATGTGGTGGCTTACCTGTCGACGGCCGTGGTGTTCTTCGGTCTTGATTTCCTCTGGCTTGGCAAGGTTGCAACCGGCTTCTACCGCAGCCAACTGGGCGACATGATGCGCGAGCGGCCGGATTTTGCCGCGGCCGGCGCCTTCTATCTCGTCTATATCGCCGGCATCGTTTATTTCGCTGTGCATCCACATCTGCAGGGTGGCACCTGGGCGCAGGCGCTTCTGTCCGGTGCCATCCTTGGCCTCATCGCCTACGGCACCTATGACATGACCAACCTTGCGACCCTGAAGAACTGGCCCGTGACCATGACGCTGGTGGATCTTGCCTGGGGCACGCTGCTGACCGGCACCTCTGCTGCCGTGGGCTTGTGGGTCACCCGGAAATTCATCGGCTAGCACCCTTTTTCCGGCCGCTTTTCAGCTTTTTACGCCGTAAGTTCCGTCTGGTTGTGTGATCAGGCGGGAACAATCCCGCGTGCCTCCGGTTGTCTCCCTGATCGCAGCGAACTCTTCGCAAAAGCCGATCACCCGTCATTGAAGGGAGAGTTCCATGGCAGAAAACGATATCGGGAGCGGCAAGACCGGCTCCACCTATTCATCCATTCGAGAACAATCGGCCCGACCGGCAGCCGCATCTTCGACAGAGCCTGGCGCAAGCCTCTATGAGGCCGACAGCCGCCCCAGCAGCGAGGCCGGCTCAGACAATCGCCCAGGCGATGGCCCGCAGGACGACACGGCAGGCACGCGAGCCGCCTCGGGCAGCGACCTACGCCAGATGGCCAAGGACGATCTTGCCTCCGTTCGCCATGTCGCTGAAGACGGCATGTCCAAGGCGTCAGCTGCAGCAAACAAAGCAGCCGACGAGCAGAAAACCTATGCGGCAGACCGCGTGGCTGGCGTTGCAACCGCCATCGAAAAGGTCGGCTCCGAGCTTGAAGGCGAACAGCCCGAGCTTGGCCGCATGACACGCCAGATGGGCGAAAGCGTCCAGCGCTTTGCCGAAGACATCAAGGGCCGTGACCTTGGCGAACTTGCCGGCATGGCGGAAGATTTCGGCCGCCGCCAGCCGCTCGCCTTCCTCGGCATTGCCGCCATTGCGGGCCTTGCTGCCAGCCGTTTCATTGGCGCCTCGGCCAGCCGCCAGTCCGCGATGACGTCACGCGCGGGGCGTGGAGAGGGTGGGCGCCCGGCGCCTGCTGCCGTCCAGCCGGCCGCGTCTCCCACCAGGGCCAGCACATCACCAGTCACGGGAGGCTCCAATGTCTAATACACCTGAAAACCGCCCGCTTTCCGAACTGGTCACCGGCCTGGTCGGTGATATCTCCGGCCTGTTTCGCAAGGAAATCAATCTTGCCAAGGCCGAAGCCTCGGAAAAGGTTTCGCATGCACTGACCGGCGTCGAAACGCTTGCCGCCGGCCTGGTGTTTGCCATCGCAGCCGTCGGCGTTCTGCTGGCAGCTGTCGTCAACGGCCTCACCGCCTTCCTCGTTGCGCGCGGCTTTGCCGAACACAATGCCGATGCCATTTCCTCGGTCGTGGTGGGCGTCATCGTTGCCCTTATTGCCTGGGGCATGATTTCCAAGGGCCTTTCGGCGCTTCGCGGCAATAACCTCAATCTCGATCGCACCACCAACTCGCTTCGCCGTGATGCGCAGGTCCTCAAGGAGAGAACGTGATGGCTTATGCTACCGATAATGCGCGCCCGGAAGATATCGAGCGCGAAATCGAAAAGGATCGCGTGCGGATCGGCGCGAAGCTGGATGAAATCCAGAACCGCATGTCGCCGGGTCAGCTGGTGGATGAGGCGCTCGCCTATGCAAAGTCAAGCGGCGGCGGGGAATTTTTCTCCAATCTCGCCGGCTCCGTCAAAACCAATCCGGTGCCGATGGCGCTGATGGGCGTCAGTCTTGCCTGGTTGATGGCAAGCCAGAACAAGCCGGCCACGGATGCAAATGCCCGGCTTGAGGATGACGAGCAGGATTACCCGCTTGCAACCGTGTCTGGACAGCTTCGCCGTGTCGGGCCGGTGGAAGACCATGCATCCGGCCGCTACAGCCATTTCGCTGATGACACCGGAAGTCGCTTCAAGGCGCTGACCGATGCATCGGGACGGCGCGCCGGCCATTTTGTCGACCAGACCGGCAAGACCTATCGTGGCTTTGCCGACAGCACAGGTCGCCGCGTACAGGATGTGCGCGATGAAACCGGCAAGATGTTCGATGAAGCGTCCGGCTGGCTGTCCGATACCTGGGCAAGTCTCGGCCATGGCGCCAGCAAGATGGCACGCACCGTGTCTGAAGCCGGCCGCTCGGCCGGTCGCAGTTCCATGGATATGGGAGCGTCGCTGAAGGAACAGTCGGCCCAGATCAACGAGACGATCCTGCGCCAGTTCAAGGATCAGCCGCTGATCGGCGGCGCGCTTGCCTTTGCCGTGGGCGCCGCCATCGGTGCTGCCTTGCCGCGCACCGACCGGGAAGACGAAATGGTCGGCGACCTCTCGGACAATCTGAAGGAGCAGGTCGCAACCCGCGCTTCGGAAACGATGGACCGGGCCGAACATGTGGCCGCCGACGTGTCACGCAAGGCTGCGGAGGTCGCGGCAGATCTTCATGACACTGCCCGCGAGCGCATCGTCGAGGAGACCCGCACCTATCGTGACGGTGATCCGGCGACCCGCCCGCACTGATCCCGTGCGCATTTGAACACAAGGCCCGTCGGATCTCCGGCGGGCTTTTTTGTAAGCTTTGCCGGTTCCTTGCACTTTTTGAGCAGAACGGTCGCAAAGAGATTGAACCTTTTGCCTGCTCCTGCGGTTTCCTCGTCGCTGACCGTCTCTTTTGTCTGACAGATCACCACGAGGACTTTTCATGGATACGATACGTAAACTCGAATGGCTTGCGCGGGCAGGTTACGTGGCGCGCGGCCTTGTTTACGTGCTGGTTGCGGGCCTTGTCCTGCTCGGCAGCCTCGGCGGTGGCCGTCCGGATTCCAAGTCGGCACTGCAACTGGTGCTTGGCCAGCCGCTCGGCCGCGTCTGGCTCGGCATAGTCTCAGTGGCGCTGATGGGGTTTGTTGCCTGGCGCATCTGCCAGGCGGTCGCCAATGCCGATGGTCATCCTCAAACGTTGAAGGGTTATGTGGTGCGTGCCGGCATGCTGGTCAGCGCTGCAACCTACACCGGTCTTGCCTTTTATGCTGCAAGCCATGCGCTGCAGATGGCAGAGGGGTCTGGCGGCGGCGGATCGAAAAGCTGGACTGCCTGGCTGATGCAACAGCCTTTCGGCCCTTATCTGGTCGGTTGCGTGGCGCTGTGTATCCTGGGGGCGGGAACTGCCCTGATCATCAAGGGCGTCGGTCGGCGCTATCACCGTTACCTGTCCTTCGATGCGAGGCACCACGGCTCACTCGATCTGTTCTGCGTGGCGGGTCTCGTCGCCAAGGGCATCGTCTTCCTCATCATCGGCTGCTTCTTTCTTTATGCTGCCTATGCGGTAAATCCGGATGAAGCCGGCAGCATGGCCGATGCGCTGGCCTGGATCAGACAGTTGCCATTCGGGGCGACGCTCTATCTTGCCATGGGGCTTGGCTTGCTGTGCTTCGGCATTTATGGCTTCATCGAAGCGCGTTACCGCAGGGTCAATCCGCCAAGCCTTGCTGAGGCGCGCCGCGCCATCCCGGTCTGAATGCCGCCGGGCAAGCCCCTGACATCAAGCTAGGCTTGACCCGGGTTTCCTGTCGCACCTGAATATTTCCTCGTCTTGAAAGGGCCGCCATGCAGCCGCGCCGGATTGCAAGCCACGTCATCGACCGGGTGAAGGCAATGGAAATGGTGACGCTTCTGTTTTTTGCCATCTTCGCCGGCGGTCTGTTTCTCTTCGCGCAATTGACAGGCGAAGTGCTGGAGGGAGACACGCATGCGCTGGATGAGGCGGTCCTGCTTTCGCTGCGCCAGACAGGGGACCTGTCCACCCCCATCGGCCCTTACTGGCTGTCACATGCCATGGACGATATCACCAGCCTTGGCGGCATAACCGTACTTTCCATCATGACGGCCCTGGCAACGCTCTATCTCGTCCTCGCACGCCGCAGGAAGATTGCCGCCTTCATGCTGTTTTCGGTCGTGGGCGGCTGGGCGACGAGCACAGTCCTGAAGATCCTCATCGCAAGGCCGCGGCCGGAAATCGTGCCGCATCTGGTGGATGTGCAGGACCTCAGCTTTCCCAGCGGCCACGCCATGCTGTCGGCGGTGACCTATCTCACGCTTGGCGCACTGCTTTCGCGCACCCAGCCGACGCGGACAACGCGCCTGTTCATGATGGGTGCAGCGCTGTTCCTGACGCTGATCATCGGCCTCAGCCGCATTTATCTCGGCGTGCATTATCCGACCGATGTGCTCGGCGGCTGGTGCGCCGGCGCAAGCTGGGCGGTGGGCTGCTGGCTTGTGGCGCGCCGTTATATTTCCGCCGAACCGTCACGGGATTAAACGGCATCCGCCAGGCCATTCCTCAGGCCATTCCGGGTGCCGCCCGCTGTCTCGAAATCAGGTCGGCACGCGCTGCTGATGGCTGCGGGCTTCGGTCAGTTCGTTCGTCGTGTGGTTGAGACGGTTTGCCAGAACGCGCATGATTTCCACCGCCATGTCGGGAAAATCGCTCATCAGCTCCAGAAAGTTTTCCTTGCTGATCTTCAGCACTTCAAGCCGCGAGGAGGCACGCACCGTTGCCGTTCGCGCCGTATCGCAGAGGATGGCGATCTCGCCGACAATCGAATTCTTGTCGACTTCGGCAACACGGATCTCTCCCGCCTCGGATTGCACCAGCACGTCGGCGGTACCGGACAGGATCACATAGGCCGCATCGCCGATGTCACCCTGGCGAAACAGGTTCTGCCCTTCGCGACAGGTCATGCGCTCGGAGGCGAACGCCAGAAGCTTCAGCTTTGCCGGCGCGATCTGGGAGAACAGCGGCACGCGCCGCAACATGTCAACCTCGTCCTTGAGTAGCATCGGTGTTTCACCTTCCGTCTCACACCCATACGATATTATGAGAGCAGTTGATTGAACATCCCATTTTTGCCTGAAAGTTCTTCAAAAGATCCGCTTTCAGCCAGATTTCCATTCTCAAAAACCAGAATGCGGTCAAAAAGTTCACTGATTTGCGCATTCGGCAGCACCCAGACGATGGAAGGGCGGTGGCCTTCTTCATGCAGGTCCTTGAGGATGTTGGTGACGATCCTGTCCTGCGCCCTCTGGTCCAGCGCCGAAAGCGGCCGGTTGAAGATGAAATAGTCCGAGCGCTTGAGCAGCGCGCGTGCAAGGTTGAGCTTTTGCCGCTGTACCGTGTTCAGCCGCCGGCCTTGCGAGCCGACATCGAAATCGAGCCCGATGGACAGGACGTGATCGGCAAGGCCCAGTTCCTCGAACAGGTCCCGGATCGTCTGGCGGATGCGCTCGGTCGTATCGACTTCCTGGAACGACAGCCGGCCGAACAGCACATTGTCCATCAGCGAGACCGAGGCGGTGAACTGTTCGGCGTCGTGACGCTCGATACGCTCGGCAAGGTCGGCCGGAATATCGGCATAAAATGCCTCGCGCGCCTTGACGATCTGCGCCATCAGTTCCTGCGTCAGCAGGCCGAAACGATGGCGCGGCTCGACATAGGAGAAGCTCAGGCGAATGATGCTCGTGCGGTCTGTCGCGGAGGCCTCTTCGAAGGGCGTGTTCTGCAGTTTCTGCAGCAGAGCTTCATAGGCCGGGATGTCATCGGCGCTCATGAAGGTCAGCTGCCGGAAGAACGGGTGGTCCGGCGGCAGGTCGCGGAAAAGCTCGACCGCGTTTTCAGCAATCGCCAGACCCATGGCGTAAAGTTGCGCCGAGACGCCGCTCTCTCCCATGACCTTGCGGAAATAGCGGTGGGCGGCCAGCGCCTGGCCCGTCATGCCCTGCCGCATGGTGCCGAACAGCAGGTTTTCGCCGACGGTTGCCTGCAGATTGTAGGCATGCGCCTCGAACGGTGCGACGATCTCCTCGAGATCGGCGTCCTGCAGCCGGCGGCGCATGGCCTGACGGATCTCGACGATGCGGTCGGTCAGCGCGTGATGGGCGGTGACATCCACCTGCGAGCGCAGGGCAAGGTCGAAAATGTCCTGTGAGATCATCACCGCATCGAGAACGGGGCGGATGACCTTCAGCAGATCGTCGGGACCGCTTGCGCCGGCAGACCTGTAGTCGATCCAGTCGCTGTTGAGGTCGAGCGCCGGATTGCCGGATCGCTGCGCTTCCATGAGATTGCGCTTGTATTTGCGCTGGCTCTGGCCGCCGTATTCGATCGTTTTCAACGGGGCATGCTTCAGCCCGTAGAGCAGGTTGTCGCGCAACGTGGCGTGGAAAAAATAGGTTTCCGAGGAGACGAAGGAAATGCGCCGCCCGGTGACGCTTTCGGGCAGTTCGAGAATGTCGGTGCCACCGATGGTGATGTGCCCAGAGGTGGGCCAGAGAATGCGCCCGAAGGCTTCGGCAAGTGCTTCGGCCCCGCTATTGCTGCGCCCGACGATTGCCACCGTCGCGTCCGGTGCGATCTCCAGCGAAAGACGGTTGAGCAAGGGTGCGCCGCTGTCATCGGTCAGCACGAGATTGCTCACCACCAGCGCATCGGACAGCTTTTCGACAGGCGTCGTCACCAGCGTCTGGATATGCGGGCCAACCAGCGTGTCCACGTCGAACTGCTCGACCACCTGGGCATATTTCACCTGCACGTCCTGGCGCGCCTGATCCCAGTCGATCAGTTCCTTCAGCGGTCCCGGCAGATCCTTGTAGGCGCTGATGACGGCAATCAGCTGGCCGATGTCGAGGCGGCCCTGAAGCGCCAGATATCCGCCGATCGCGTAAAACAGGAAGGGCGTCACCTGGGCGAGGAAGTTGTTGATGAACTTTACCAGAAACTTCCACTGGTAAAGGTCGTAACGGATGAAGAAGATCGTCGCGAGGCGGTCTGCGATGTCGGCGCGCTCGAGATTGGAGGCATCGTGGCCGCGGATGGTGTGAATGCCATCGACGATCTCGCTGACGCGGCCCGACAGCTGTCGTGCGGTCAGCTGTCGCTGGCGGCCAAGCTCCAGTAGCCGCTTGCGCATGCGCGGGATGATCAGCGCCTGCAGGGCAACGATGGACGCGGCAATCATGCCCAGCCAGAAATTCTGCAGGATGATAAAGCCGAGCGCTGTCAGCGCCTGGCCGCCCAGAAGTGCTGGCTGCACAAAGGCGTCGCCGGTGAAACCGCCGAGCGGCTCCACCTCGTCCTTGATCATCGTGGCGATTTCGGCCGATTTCACCCGCTTGAAATGGATGGGCGGAAAGCGCAGCACCCGGTCGACGAGGCTGAAACGGATACGCCGCAGCATGCGCTCGCCAAGCCGGCCCTTGTAGGTGTTGATGTAGAATTTAAACAGGCCGTTCAGCACCACCAGCCCGAGGAAAACGGTGCTGAGCGCCATCAGCGTTCCGACGCGGCCGAGCGGAAAACCTTCGAAAAGTTCGACATGGCCGAGCCATGGCAGGTCGAAGGCAATCGCCATGAACCGTTGCGTGGTATCCGGTTCTTCAAAACCCTGGCCCTGGATCGGGCCGTTGACGATGCGCTTGGGCAGGTCGAAAGCGAGAAAGTAAGGGACCATCGAGGCCGCAACCACCAGGAGGATCCACACCTGCTGCTTATAGGTGTTGGACCAGATGTACCGCGCCAGACTTTTTTCCATCATCCCCCGCGAAACCTGCCGCTGCTCGGCCTCTTTTGGCAGCCGGTGCGCGTCAAACCGCCCGCTCCTTTACCAACGGCTCATGAACCGCCGCTTCGGACGGTAGCTGCAATGACCGGTGCCACCAATACTCTTCCTAGCGAATGTTAGAGTTTTTTGTTTCTACTGCAACAACTTGTCGAGAAACGGCGCCGTGCGCCGCTTGACGGCAATTTCGGTTGCGTCGCGGTGGAGGAGGATCAGACGTTCGGCCTCCGAAAGGGCCTTGCGTTCGATATCGGCAAGCGTTTCTTCCACCAGGGTCTCGTCGGGGCGCGTTTTCGGCTGCAGAAGCGTGACCCGCTGGCGCACGCCGCGCAGCTTTTCCTCGCCAAGCCTGTCCCATTCGCCACCGTCGTAGCCGGCAAAGGCCTGGCTTGCCACGACATTACAGCCGTATTTTTTGGTCAGCGATTGCAGGCGCACCACTTCGTTGACGGCCGAGCCGAAGGCGGAAAACGTCAACCGCTCCTGCAGGCCGACATTGCCGAACATCACGTTGCCGACATGCAGCCCGATGCCGTAACCGATGGTCGGCAGGCTTTTTGCCGCGCGGCGCGCATTGAGGCCGGACAGCCGCGCCTGCGCATGGCGAACGGCAGCCATCGCGGACTGGCAGGCCTCGCGCGAGGGATCACGGTGACGGTCGCAGGGGTAGACAGCCAGAAAGCCATCGCCGAGAAAACTCAGGATCTGCCCGCCATTGCGGTTGAACGGGGCAGCGATTGCGTCGAAGAATTCATTCAGCGTGTCGATATAGGCCTGTCGACCTTCCTTTTCGGCAAGGATGGTGGACTGGCGCATGTCGCCGACCACAAGCGCGGCGCGGATCGTTTCGCCGTCGCCGCGACGGACCTGTCCGTTCAGCACACGTTTTCCCGCATCGCCGCCGAGATAGGTTGTCAGCATGTTGTTGGCAAGCTTGTCGAGCACGGCCATCTTGGCCGCCACCGCCAGATAATTCTGGATGCGCAGCAGGGCGGCGATCATGTCGTCGGTAAAGCCGTGGGTCGCATCGGTCGACCAGGAGCCCATCATGCCCTGCACGGTGTGATCGCCGAACGGCTGCATGAAAGCGATGTAATCGGTGATCTTCTCCTTCTGCAGGTCCTCGAAGACCGGAAACTCCACCGGGCCTTCGCGGGGAATGCGTCGGCGCATGTGGTCGAGGTTCCGGGCGAGAAGCTGGTAATAGGGACTGCGCATAAACACATCGGGATTGCCGACATCGTGGCGATAACCTTCCACGGTCAGCCCGCTTGCCGGGCGCCAGGTAAAACCCAGCGCGTCATAAAGCGGGTGCAGCATGGCAAAGGACAGGTGGACGCGGGCAATCGGCAGGCCTGCCGCCGCCATCCGGTCGCAGAGCCCCCGCACGATATCTTCGAGCGTGCTGCCGGAAAGGGCTGCCTGCGTCAGCCAGTCCGCGACCTTCTCCATGAGAATGGAGGACACCTGTCCCGTTGCGGTTGTCATGAAAGGCCTCTCGTGTGGATGGCGGCCGAAAGGCGCCGGTTCGTGCTCGTATGGGGCATTGCCGCTCTCCCGTGACAGGCCCGCTGTCGGGCGATGCACGAGCGCAAGGGCCCCGGGGGGCGGGGATGCCGTCTGTGAAAGCCGATCGCGCAGGCCGTGATCGGGATTTTCCCGTCATGCTTCTAGGCGCGCGCGCTTTTGATGCCATCCTCGGGTGAAAAGATACAGCTTTAGAAATCGGTGCGGAAAGGCGTTCTTGCAAGGGTGCCTGCGGATTTTGTTTTGCGCTGCAAAAGCGTCAGAGCAAAGGCGGGCTTGCATATGCCGGTGCCGTATCGGTCGCCTTTGCGGAAAGCCGGCTTGCGGCAAGCGCATAACCGCCACCGGCACCATCGACGAAATGCATGTGATTGCGCGTCATCGGGCTCAGCACGAAGCAGGTCATCAGAGCGCTGTCCTGCCGGTGAATGCCGTAGCGGCAGACGCCCTTTTCCTCGGCTTCGGCCAGGAGTTTTTCGATGCGCAGGCGATGCGGTTCGTCCACGTCCACCGTCATTTTCAACCCGTCATCGAACTTGCGAAAATCGGAATTGGCGGCAACGTCGCGCGTATACTGGCGCGCATTGAACCGGCCGAACGGAATGTTCAGCCGGTGGAGGAGGGTTGTGAGCCCCACCAGGCCGGCAATACGCAAGGTCCTCGACAGGCGCTGCCCGGGTGCAACGGTGGAGGCCTCGGCCCTGATCCCGCCCGAGGAAAAGGCAAGCTGCGGTCCCTCTTCGGGAACAGGGTGGCCATTGCGGTTCTGCTCGGCCGTCACCGAGACGATGGCCGATACCAAAGCCTCGAATTCCACCATGGTCGCCGGTGATGTCGGCTGCGCGATGATCGAGACGATTTCGCCGTTATGGGCCTGGATCGGGCTCCAGCGGCAGGAAAGGCCGTCGAGATCCGGTGGCGCCTCGGTGTGCTCCTCAATGGCGTAGCGGCCTGCCTTCATCTGCCGTTCGGCCCAGCTTGCGCCGCCGCCGGTGAACATCGCATAGGAAACGAGCGGGCTTGCGGCAAAACGGGAGACGCCCACATCAAGGCCCTGTGCGCGAATATCGCCGACCGGAACCAGCGCCACCCGCATGTTAAGGCCAAGCTCACGTGCGACCCAGGTCCGAACGGAGGCAAGGGCTGCCCGGGCCACATCGGCATGGCGTCCGGGAAGTGCGATCATCGCGCCATCGCCGCCAAAGCTGAACGGATGATCCTCATGGCCCAGCGCATTGAGGACGGCGGAGATCACGCTGGCACCGGCCATGTTGACCTGCTTGTAGCGCCCGTCGGCAATGGCCTTGGTGGAGCCGACGATATCAGCCACCGCCAGCACCCAGTCTTGCGGCAGGGGTCGATAGTTGCGCGCATCCGCCACCCCTTCGAACCGGGTGAAGATCGGCAGAGACTGATAAAAAGCGTCCGTCATGGCGTTCATGCCATCAAGGTAGCATGGGCCGAAGGCCGGCGCATCAAGGCTTTTTGCGTCAGTCGCGCATGTCGGTCGGGGTCGGGGCCAGGGCAGGGACCGGGGCTTTTTTCAGATCGTCGCCCACACGCTCGTCGAGCACAAACACGCGCAAGGGAAGCGTGCGGCCGCGGATCGGCACTTCGCGGGCGGTGTGCCGCGACAGGTCAAGGCCTGCGAGCCGTGCCAGCGGCTCGGAGATGACCAGCGGTGCGTCGAATTCCTTGGCAACGCTTTCGAGCCGGCTTGCGACATTCACGGTATCGCCGATGGCTGTCAGGTTGCGCACGGTGCCGTAGCCGAGCGTGCCGACCACGGCCGGTCCTGTGTGGATGCCGATGGCGATCCTGAGCGGTGTGCTCAGTTCGTCGGCAAGCTTGCGGTTCAGCTCCTCGATGCCCACCATGATCTTCGTTGCCGCCTCGAGCGCCTGGCGTCCGGCAAGTTCCGGATCCCCGCTCACGCCAAAGAGGGCCATCGCGCCATCGCCGATAAATTTGTCCATGCGCCCGCCCGCCTCTTCGACGGCACGGCCGACCACGGCAAAATAGCGGTTCAGCAGGAAGACGATGTCGAACGGCAGCCGTGTTTCGGTGCGGGCTGTAAAATTGCGGATGTCGCAGAAAAGGACGCAGATTTCCTGCTCCCGTCCGGGCATGGCCTCGTAATTGTTGCCCACCTCGTCCGTCTCCGGAAGCGCCATCAGGATCGGCGCCAGCGTGACATCGGTTTTCGGGCGCAACTGGCAGGCAAGCCTGACGCCGGGGCCGGCCTTGATGCGGATCAGCGTGCGCTGCTCCAGCGCTTCTGCCGGCGGAAGCGTCTCCTCCCCCTCGATCACCTGCACGCGACAGGTGGAACAGCGGCCCTTGCCGCCACAGGCCGAATAATGCGGTTTTCCGGCCATACGGCTTGCTTCCAGCACGGTAAAGCCGCGCGGCACGCTGATGGTCTGGCCGTTCGGATACCGGATGGTGACGAGATGGGCGCGCTCGCGCAGCCAGCGCACGCCGCGAAGCCCAAGCGCTGCGGCAAGCGAAAGCCCGAAGCCGGCATAAAGCGCGATCTTGATGGCGTTCAGCGTCTCCTGCGCCGACGTGGACAAGACTGTCGGATCATAATAACCGCCGGGATAACCGCTCAGCATAAAGGCCGGGCTGGCGATATTGCGCCCCATCTGGGCAAAGCCGAGCAAGGAGAGTGTCGGCAGCAGGATGGCGAGTGTCATGAGAAACGGTGTGGCGTTCTGATACCAGGGGCGATAACGCAGCCAAAAATGGATGCCGATGCAGCCATGCACCCAGACTACGACGATGGCGATCGACTGGCGCAATCCGTCGAAGGGCGATTTCGTCCACATGATATGGACCAGCGTTTCATAGCTGTCGCGCAGGTGAAACAGGCTGGACGCGATGCGCGTGCCGATGATGTGGTCGATGATCAGAAGCGGGATCATCAGGCCGAAGATGATCTGTGCTGCTTCCGATTTCGGCATGACAAAACTGCGCCGCCGATAGATGGCGTGCAGCACCAGCGCGATATGAACGAGAAATGAGCCGTAGAGCAGCAGCGTTCCCAGGGGATTGCGCCAGACAAAGAGAAAGATGCGCCGGGCATCGTCGGCGGCGTTGACCGAGATCAGGCCAACCGTGTGATTGCTCAGATGCATGATCATGAACAGGAAGATCACCAGCCCCGAGGCAAGGCGCGCCATGCGGATCCGGCGCTGCGAAAACAGGCGTTCTTTCACGTCCGAAGCCATGGGGTCCAATGCTTTGATCAGCTCTTCAATGAGGATGAATCGCAGCTTTAGGCCAATCTGTAAATCGCCGTGATCACTGCAGATCTTTTTGCGCGCAGGGGTTTTTCGCTCGACCCGGCATTTGCCGTTCCGCCTTACTGAAGCAGGTCTGGATCAGATGTCGAGCACCATGCCGTCGCGGGCGGCAAAGCAGGCGGGGAATTCTTCCTGTGCCAGTCGCTCGATCAGCGCCATTTCGCCATCCGTGCGCGAGGGCGCGTGATGAAACAGTATGAGCTTTCCGATGCCGGCAGCCTTTGCAAGCTTCACGCCCTGTTCCCAGGTGGAGTGGCCAAAGCCGCGGTAACGGTCCATTTCGGATTCGGTAAAGGCGCTGTCGTAGACGGCAATATCGGCGCCCGCCATCAGTTCCAGCGCCGTCTCGTCAAGAACGCCTGGCTGGTGTTCGATGTCAAAAACCAGCGCCAGCGACCGGCCAGCCCATTCGATACGGTAACCGATGCAGCCGCCCGGATGGTTGAGCGAGAAGGTGCGGATCGAAATACCCGGACGCGGGGTCAGGATATCGCCGGCGTGGAAATCGAAGAAATTCAGCCGTGCCTTGCAGATGTCGAGATCGACCGGAAAATAGGGCGGACTGACGAATTGCCGGATCATTTCGGCTGTCGTCATCCGGCCCGCCATGTGGCCGGACCAGATATTGACGACGATGGCGGGATTGTAGATCGGCTTGAAGAAGGGCAGCCCGATGATGTGATCGTAATGGCAATGCGAAAAGAACAGATCGACATGGTCGGTGCCGTCACCGAGCATTTCCAGGCCGGCCTCGCGAATGCCGGATCCGGCATCGAAGATCAGTCTGTGCATCCCACAGCGTAGTTCGATGCACGGAGTATTGCCGCCGTACTTGTCAAACTCCTTGCCTGAGACGGGGATGCTGCCCCGCGTCCCCCAGAACTTTATCTGAAACACATCATTGTTCATTTTGCATATGACACTTCTCCGGTGTCCAGGCCCATAGCGCACAATTGTTACCGTTCACCTAGCCAATTGCCTTTCGTCTCCGAATGCAAGGCCCTGCGCTGAAATAATGGGCAAATCCGATCCGGCACGCGAAGATTGCCCGGCTTTGCAGGGTGGAAAGTGCCAGGACCGCCAAGGCTTGGCGCAATGTCAGCCTTCGCCGCTTTTGCGTCAGGCAATTTACGGATAACCGGCCTGCCGCCGGCGCATCGTGCAGTTAAGGATTGCTCCACGCGCCGGCCGTGCCTACCTCTGTCTTTAGTTCAACTTCGAAAGATCATCATGATGCCAGTTTCTTCCATCCCCGTGTTTGACGGCCACAACGACGTGCTGGCGCGAATGTATCGTCCCGGCCAGGCGGATGCGGTCGGTGGGTTCCTGGCAGGCGAGGACGGTGGCCATATCGACCTGCCGCGGGCCCGGGCGGGCGGGCTTGCCGGCGGCCTCTGCGCCATCTACGTCTCCTCGCCCACCATGCGCCCGGATGAAAACGGCGATTTCGTCGCGCCCGCCCAGAAGGATGCGCTGAACGATACGATGGCGATGGCGCGGCTGCTGTTTGATCTCGAGGCGCGCTCGAAGGGCGCCGTGAACGTCTGCCGTTCCGCCGGCGATATCCGCCGGTCGATGGACGCGGGTGCCTTTGCCGCCGTCCTGCACATCGAAGGCATAGAGGCTGTCAGGGCGGATCTGGATGCGCTCTACGTGCTCCATCAGGCGGGCCTGCGCAGCCTTGGACCTGTCTGGAGCCGCCCGAACATTTTTGCGCATGGCGTGCCGTTCCGTTTTCCGGCTTCCCCCGATATCGGGCCGGGCCTCACGGAGGCCGGCAAGGACCTGATCCGCGCCTGCAATGGCTTGAAAATCCTGATCGACCTGTCGCACATGAACGAGAAGGGTTTTTGGGATATTGCAGCACTGTCCGATGCGCCGCTTGTTGCCTCGCATTCCAACGCGCACACGCTTTGCCCGCACAGCCGCAACCTCACCGACCGCCAGCTCGACGCCATCCGCGACACCGGTGGCCTCGTCGGCATCAATTTCGGCGTGCTGTTTCTGCGCGAGGACGGCGTGAAGAACCCGCAGACCCCGATCGAGCGTATCGTCGATCATGTCGTCTACATCGCCGATCGCATCGGCATCGAGCATATCGGCCTTGGCTCGGATTTCGACGGAACGACCGTGCCTGAGGAGTTGAAGGACGCGAGCGGCCTGCCGCGCCTGATTGCCGCCCTTGAAGCGCGCGGCTTTGATGCCGACGCGATTGCGTCTGTGGCTCACCGCAACTGGCTATCGGTTCTGGAGCGCACGCTGGGCAGCTGAGGCCCGCCTATGTCACAAGGCATCAGGATACGGCGCAAAAATTTGCGCTGTATCGCCCGCCCGCAAGCGGATGGCCTACGGGCCGAGACTGAAAATGACAATCGGGAAAAGGCGGATGGCGGACAGAGCGGGATTCGAACCCGCGATACGCTCTCACGTATACACACTTTCCAGGCGTGCGCCTTCAACCACTCGGCCACCTGTCCTTTATCCAAGGGCTGCGTCGCACAATCTGGCGAAGCAGCGGTCGGGGCGGATATATACCGATGAATTTCAGGGAGGCAACCGGAATCTGAAAGATTTGTGACCTGTCGCCGAAAGGCGTGCGCAGAGGCTGAGAAAAAAGATTGCGTCGCGCAGCATGCCGGAGCGCATTTTTCACTGCCTACTGCCTACTGCCTACTGCCTACTGCCGCTCTCCGCCTGATTGCAAAGCCGCAGCGCAAGCCTTAAGTTGTGACACCAGGAGCCGGCTTCTGCCAAACAACGGGTCGCACATGGCTTTCTTCTTCCGCTTTCTGAGTTTCCTAGCACTTGTCGCCGCCATTGCGGCCGGGACAATCGATGCCGTTCTGTCGGTCTCCTCCTCGTCGGTGGTGCTCACCAGCCTGGAGGCGGATTGGGTTGCGGTCGATCCGGGGTCGCTTGCTCTGGTGGAAGCCTGGGTCACGCACTATATTCATGCCGAAGCTTGGCAGAGCGGCCTTGCCGTCATCATCCAGCAGCCGGCCTTTGCGGTTTTTCTCGTGCTGTCGCTGCTGTTGTGGATGATCGGTTATCGGCGGGCGACGCTTGGAGCCTTGTCCGCATGAGGCGGACCTGATGCTCTTCAACCGGCCGGGCTCGAGGAGGCACGCATGTTTCTGATTGATATGTTCAACAAGAAGACGGTCATGCCAGCGCCCGATGCGGCGCTGCCGGGGCGTGACCAGCCACTCGCCACCGCAGACCATCATTTCGTTAACGGGCGGCCGCTGAAGGGTCCATATCCCGATCACCTGCATGTCGCCTATCTCGGCATGGGTTGCTTCTGGGGTGCCGAACGGCTGTTCTGGAAGATGCCTGGCGTCTGGGTCACGGCCGTCGGTTATCAGGGTGGGCTGACCCCGAACCCGACCTATCATGAAACGACGACGGGCCTGACCGGCCATGCCGAAATGGTCAAGGTGGTGTATGATCCGGCCGTCGTCAGCTTCGAGGCGCTGCTGAAGACCTTCTTCGAGGAACATGATCCGACGCAGGGCATGCGCCAGGGCAATGATATCGGCACGACCTACCGCTCGGCGATCTATACGACGACGCCCGAACAGCTGGCCACGGCAAAATCGGCGCGGGATGCCTTCCAGGCGGCACTGACGGCGGCAGGGCACAAGGCGGCGATCACCACCGAAATTGCCCCGGCGGAGGAGTTTTTCTACGCCGAGGATTATCATCAGCAGTATCTGGCCAAGAATCCCGGCGGCTATTGCGGCCTGCGCGGCACGGGCGTCAGTTGCCCCATCGAACGCTGAAGTGACCATTTAGACGGCGAAACGCCGCGGATCTGAGCAGATCCGCGGCGTTGTTGTATAAGTCTTCGGCAGTTTTTTCGTTTTTGACCAAATGAAAAATTTCTGGTGAATTTCGCTGCAAGCCATGCAAGGATAAGGGCCAGCCAGGCATAATGAAACGACACTGGCAACCGCAGACATGCCCTTCAAGGGGCGTGCGGGGGGACCCATCATGAATATCAAAAACAGGGCTGCACGATGAAGAAAACCCTTTTGACTCTGATCGCCATGGCGGCGCTTTCCACCACGGCGCTCGCCGCGGATATCAAGCCGGCCCTGGTTTACGGCACCGGCGGCAAGTTCGACAAATCCTTCAACGAAGCGGCTTTCCACGGCGCCGAACAGTACAAGAAGGAAACCGGCACGGACTTCCGCGATTTCGAGCCGACCAGCGATACGCAGGGCGAGCAGGCGATCCGCAACTTCGCCTCCAAGGGTTTCAATCCGGTGGTTGCCGTGTCCTTCGCCTGGACCTCGGCCATGGAAAAGGTTGCAGCAGAATTCCCTGACACCAAGTTTGTCATCGTCGATTCCGTCGTCAAGCTGCCAAACGTCCGCTCGGTCGTCTTCAAGGAAGAAGAGGGCTCCTATCTCGTCGGCGTCATGGCCGGCATGGCATCCAAGTCCGGCAAGGTCGGCTTTATCGGCGGCATGGATATTCCGCTGATCCGCAAGTTTGCCTGTGGTTACGCCCAGGGCGCCAAGGCTGCCAATGCCAAGATCAGCGTTCTCCAGAACATGACCGGCACCACCGGCGCTGCCTGGAATGACCCGGTTCGCGGCGGCGAGCTGACGAAGAACCAGATCGATCAGGGTGCTGACGTTGTGTATGCGGCAGCCGGTGCCACGGGCCTCGGCGTGCTGCAGACGGCAGCCGACAACAAGAAACTGTCGATCGGCGTTGACAGCAACCAGAACCACCTGCATCCGGGCTCGGTGCTGACCTCGATGGTCAAGCGCGTCGATCTGGCCGTCTACAACGCCTACAAGGACACGGCCGCTGACAAGTTCACCGCCGGCATCCAGTCGAATGGCGTCAAGGAAGACGGCGTGGCCTATGCGCTCGACGACAACAATGCCAAGCTGGTGACCCCTGAAATGAAGGCTGCCGTCGAAAAGGCCAAGGCCGACATCATTTCCGGCACCGTCAAGGTTCACGATTACATGTCGGACAACACCTGCCCGATGTAATTGAGCGACAGAAGGGCGTATGGCGCATCCGTCATACGCCCTCTTCATGTCCGGCTTCCGGAATAAGGAAAGGCGAAGGCGTGTGAGCCAGCATCCTGCCATCGAACTGGTGGGTATCGACAAGAGTTTCGGTACCGTTCATGCCAACAAAAATATCAATCTGAAGGTGGAAAAGGGAACGATCCACGGCATCATCGGGGAAAACGGTGCCGGAAAATCAACCCTCATGTCCATTCTCTACGGCTTTTACCAGGCCGATCGCGGCGAGATCCGCATCGATGGCAAGCCGCTCACCATCCGCGACAGCCAGGCGGCGATTTCCGCCGGCATCGGCATGGTGCATCAGCATTTCATGCTGGTGGAGAACTTCACCGTGCTTGAAAACATCATGCTCGGCGCCGAAGGCGGGCAGTTGCTCGCCAAGGGCGTTTCCGGTGCGCGCAAGGAATTGAAGCGCCTGGAAACCGATTACGGCCTGGATGTCGATCCCGATGCCATTATCGAAGACCTGCCGGTGGGCAAGCAGCAGCGGGTGGAAATCCTGAAAGCGCTTTATCGCAGCGCCGATATTCTCATTCTCGACGAGCCCACGGGCGTGTTGACGCCGGCCGAAGCCGACCACCTGTTCAAGGTGCTGAAGGTCCTGCGTGACCAGGGCAAAACGGTGATCCTCATCACCCACAAGCTGCGCGAGATCATGGCGATCACCGATGAGGTCTCCGTCATGCGGCGCGGCGAGATGGTGGCGACCCGCAAGACGGCGGAGACGACCGTGGAGGAACTGGCCGAGCTGATGGTTGGCCGCCGCGTTCTCCTGCGCGTCGAAAAAGGCGAGGCAAAACCCGGCAAGGTGCTGATGTCGGTGAAGAACCTGACGGTCAAGGACAGTCGTGGCGTCACCATGGTCGATGACGTCTCGTTTGAGGTGCGTGAGGGCGAGATCGTCGGCATTGCAGGCGTTGCCGGCAATGGCCAGTCGGAGCTTCTGGAGGCGCTGGCCGGCATTCGCAAGCCCGCGTCCGGCGAAATCCTGCTTGATGGCAAGCCGATTGCCGGGGCCGATCCGGCCCGGCTTCGCGCGCTGGGCCTTGCCCATATCCCCGAAGACCGCCACCACATGGGCCTCGTGCTGAAGTTTGAGGAATATGAAAACGCTGTCCTTGGTTATCACCGCGACCCGCGTTATGGCCGCGGTGCACTGCTGGACCTGAAGGCGATCCGCGCGGAAGCTGCCGAAAAGATCGAGAAATACGATATCCGCCCGCCGAACCCACGGCTGAAAACCGCGAATTTCTCCGGCGGCAACCAGCAGAAGATCGTGGTGGCCCGCGAGATCGAACGCGATCCGAAAGCGCTCATCATCGGCCAGCCGACACGCGGCGTTGATATCGGCGCCATTGAATTCATTCACCGCCGGATCGTGGAAATGCGCGATGCCGGCAAGGCGATCCTGCTCGTCTCCGTCGAACTCGACGAGATCCGCTCGCTGTCCGACCGTATCCTCGTGATGTTTGCCGGCAAGGTTGTCGGCGAAAAGACCGCAGAGGCTGGCGAACAGACGCTCGGCCTGATGATGGCAGGCATCGCCGCATGAGGACGCACCATTCATGAGTACCGCTTCCGTACCCCTGCCCAACTGGATCACCTACGGGTTGATGCCGCTTCTGAACCTTCTGATGGCTTTCCTGATTTCGGGCCTCGTGGTCTGGTCGATCGGGGAAGATCCCGTCGCGGCGCTGAAACTTCTGATCGAAGGCGCGCTTGGTCGCGGCGATGCGATCGGCTTTACGCTGTTTTATACGACAAGCTTCATCTTCACCGGCTTGTCGGTCGCGGTTGCCTTCCATGCCGGCCTGTTCAACATCGGCGCGGAAGGTCAGGCCTATATCGGGGGCCTGGGTGCAGCCCTCGTTGCCCTGTCGCTCGACCATTACGTGCCGTGGTATGTCACGATGCCGTTTGCGGTGATCGGCGCTGCCATTTTTGGCGCGGCCTGGGCTTTCATTCCGGCCTGGTTGCAGGCAAAACGCGGCAGCCATGTCGTCATCACCACGATCATGTTCAATTTCATCGGCGCAGCGCTGATGGTCTACCTGCTGGTGAACGTGTTCATCGTGCCCGGCAAGATGGCGCCGGAAACGCGCACCTTCCTGCCCGGCGGGCAGCTGCCGAAGCTCGATTGGCTGATGGCCTGGTTCGGGCTGAAGCTTGGCCCGGCGCCGTTCAACGTGTCCTTCCTCATCGCGCTCGTGATGTGTTTCCTCGTCTGGCTGCTGATCTGGCGCTCCAAGCTGGGTTATGAAATGCGCACGCTCGGCATCAGCCCGTCCGCTGCCGTTTATGCCGGCATTCCCTATTCGCGCACGGTCATCATCGCCATGCTGATATCAGGCGGCCTTGCCGGCATGATGGCGCTGAACCCGGTCATGGGCTCCTCTGCGCGCCTGCAGGTGGAATTTGTCGGCGGGGCCGGCTTTGTCGGTATCGCGGTGTCGCTGATGGGGCGCAGCCATCCGGTTGGCATCATTCTCGCGGCTCTTTTGTTCGGTATTCTCTATCAGGGCGGCGCCGATCTTTCCTTCGAGATGCCCAACATCACGCGCGAGATGATCGTGGTGATCCAGGGGCTGGTGATCCTGTTTGCCGGCGCGCTGGAATATATGTTCCGGCCTGCCATGGTTCACCTGTACCAGCGCCTGAAGCGGGCTTGAGGAGACGATCATGGATTATTTCGATATCCTCGTCAGCATTCTGGGCTCGACCATCCGCCTGTCGATCCCGCTGCTGTTTACCGCCCTTGCCGGTCTGTTCTCCGAGCGCGCCGGGATTTTCGACATCGGGCTGGAAGGCAAGATGCTGGCGGCCGCCTTTGCCTCGGCCTGCGTTGCCTATCTCACCGGCAATCCGTGGCTTGGCCTTTTAGGCGGCATCGCGGTCTCCATCGTCTTTTCGCTGATCCACGGTTTTGCCTCGATCACCAATCGCGGCAACCAGATCGTCTCGGGCGTGGCGCTGAATTTCGTCGCCGCCGGCCTTACCATCGTGCTCGGCCAGGCCTGGTTCAGCCAGGGCGGCCGCACGCCGCAGCTTGCCGGCGAAGCCCGCTTTTCGCCGATCACGCTGCCGGGTGTTGATCTCATGCGCGACGTGCCGGTGCTTGGTCCGCTTTATGTCAATGTGATCTCCGGCAACAATATCCTCACCTATCTCGCCTTTGCCGCCGTGCCGCTGTCCTGGTGGGTGCTGTTTCGCACGCGCTTCGGGCTTCGCCTGCGCGCCGTTGGCGAAAACCCGGGTGCTGTCGATACGGCCGGCATTTCCGTGACATGGCTGCGCTACCGCGCGGTGATCGTTGCCGGTTTCCTCTGCGGTTTTGCCGGTGCCTATCTGTCGATTGCCCAGTCGGCCGCCTTCATCAAGGACATGTCGGCCGGCAAGGGCTATATCGCGCTCGCCGCCCTCATCTTTGCCAAATGGAAGCCGGTGCCTGTCATGTTCGCCTGCCTTCTGTTCGGTTTCCTCGATGCCTTCGCCAATTTCATGCAGGGCAAGGCCGTGCCCGGCATCGGTGAAGTGCCGGTGCAGATCTTCCAGGCCATGCCCTATGTGCTGACCTGCATTCTGCTGGCCGGCTTTATCGGCATCGCCCACCCGCCGAAGGCCGGTGGCGTGCCCTATACCAAGGAGCGTTAAACCCATGTCGCACGACCTGTTCGAAGCAGCCCGCGATGCCATGGCACGCGCCTATGCGCCTTATTCGAAGTTCCCCGTCGGTGCGGCCATCCGCGCCGATGACGGAAAAATCTATCTTGGCGCCAACATCGAAAACCTGTCCTTTCCGCAGGGCTGGTGCGCGGAACCCACGGCCATCGGCGCTATGGTGATGGGCGGAGCCAAAAAGATCGTCGAGATGGCCGTCATCGCCGAAAAGCTCGCCTGCTGCCCGCCCTGCGGCGGCTGCCGGCAGAAGATCGCCGAATTTGCCGGGCCTGAAACCCGCATCTACCTCTGCGACGACATGGGCGTTCAGAAGACCATGACGATGGAGGAGCTTCTGCCCTTCTCGTTCAAGACTGATATACTCGGATGAAGTCCGTCATCGATCATCTGGTGGATCGCCTCGACGGGCTGATGCCGCGTCATGCCATCGTTCTCGGCTCTGGTCTCGGCTCGCTGGTGGGCGAAGTGGCCAATCCGGTGCGCGTTTCCTATGCGGACCTGCCGGGTTTTCCGGCAAGCGGTGTCACCGGCCATGCGGGCGAACTGGTTGCCGGCAAGCTTGGCCGTCACCCGGTTATCATGCTGTCTGGCCGCGCCCATTATTACGAACACGGCGATGCCGCCGCCATGCGTTTTCCCATCGAGGTGCTGCAGGGCATCGGCGTGCAATCGCTGATCCTCACCAATTCGGCCGGCTCGCTGCGGGACGACATGCCGCCGGGCTCGGTGATGCAGTTGACCGACCACATCAACTATTCCGGCATGAACCCGCTGATCGGCGAAAGCGGCGATCGCCGTTTTGTCGGCATGACCACCGCCTATGACGCCGAGTTGTCGCTTGCCATCCGCAATGCCGCCATCCGCACCACGACGCCGCTTTACGAAGGCGTCTACATGTGGTTTTCGGGCCCAAGCTTCGAGACGCCGGCGGAAGTGCGCATGGCGCGCATTCTGGGTGCTGATGCCGTCGGCATGTCCACCGTGCCCGAGGTGATCCTTGCGCGCTATGCCGGCTTGAAGGTTGCCGCCTGCTCCGTCATCACCAATTACGGGGCGGGCATGACAGGCTCGGAGCTTAGCCATGGGGAAACCAAGGAAATGGCGCCGAAGGGCGGGCTGAGGCTCGCAGCCATCCTGCGCGACCTGTTTGCCCAGGAAAGCCTCGGCTGAACATCCAATGAAATGAGAGGCTTGGTCGGCGGCGTGGTGTCATGCTGCTGTCTCGGCTTGCGTCTAATCGATTGAAGGTTAACTATGCACATTCCGACACAGCCGGGAGGGAAAGCCATGGAACTGTTGAGCCCGCGCGAAATCGCGACCTTCGCCCTGTCTCTGCTCGACTTGACCAACCTGCGCGACGACTGCGATTCCGCCGCCATCGAGCATCTGTGCCAGCGCGCGCAGACGCCGAACGGCCATGCCGCCGCCATCTGCATCTGGCCGCGTTTCGTGGCTGAAGCGCGTGGCATTCTGGGTGCCGGCCATTCCGTGCGCATCGCAACGGTGGTCAACTTCCCCTCCGGTGATCTGCCGGTCGCAGAGGTCGTTGCCGAAACCGAACAGGCGATTGCCGACGGCGCCGACGAAATCGATCTCGTCATTCCCTACAGGGCGTTTCTCAGCGGAAACCAAGCCTGCGTGACAGAAATGGTTACGGCCGTGCGTGCAGCCTGCCCGCATGCCTGCCTGAAGGTGATCCTTGAAACCGGCGAGATCCGCGACAGCGGCAAGATCCGCCTTGCCTCCGAGCTTGCCATTTCAGCCGGCGCCGATTTCATCAAGACCTCCACCGGCAAGGTTGCCGTCAACGCGACGCTGGAGGCCGCCGACATCATGCTGCAGGCCATCCGCGACAGCCGCAAGAAGGTGGGCTTCAAGCCCGCCGGCGGCATTTCCACCGTTTCGGATGCCGACCTTTATCTGCGGCTGGCCGAAACCATCATGGGCGCCAACTGGCTGATGCCCTCCACCTTTCGCTTCGGTGCATCGAGCCTGCTGGACGATATTTTAGGCGTCATCGCCGGCGCTCCCTCGGCACGCGCAGCGACCGGATACTGATCGCCGTGATCCCGCAGGAAGTCATCCGGCGCAAGCGCGACGGCGAGGTGCTGAGCGGAGGCGAGATCCGCGCCTTCATCGAGGCTTTGACGGCCGAGACGATTTCCGAGGGGCAGGTCGCCGCCTTTGCCATGGCCACCTTCTTTCGCGGCATGACGCGGGATGAAACCGTAGCGCTGACGCTTGCCATGCGCGACAGCGGCGATGTGCTCTCCTGGGGCGGCATCGAAAAGCCTGTTGCCGACAAGCATTCGACCGGCGGCGTTGGCGACAATGTCTCGCTGATGCTTGCCCCCATCGTTGCTGCCTGCGGCCTTGCCGTGCCGATGATTTCCGGCCGTGGCCTTGGCCATACCGGCGGCACGCTCGACAAGCTGGAAGCCATTCCCGGCTATCGCGTCATGGCGGATGAAGGCCTGCTTCGCCGTGTCATCGAAACTGTCGGCTGCGCCATCGTTGGCCAGACTGGCGATCTCGCACCGGCCGACAAGCGGCTTTACGGCGTGCGCGACGTGACGGCGACGGTGGATTCCATTCCGCTGATCACCGCCTCCATTCTCTCCAAAAAACTCGCCGCCGGCCTTCAGACGCTGGTGCTGGACGTGAAATTCGGCAACGGCGCCTTCATGCAGAAGGTGGAGGATGCAGAAATTCTGGCGCGCGCCATGGTCGAGGTGGCAAACGGCGCCGGTGTCAAGACCTCGGCGCTGCTGACCGACATGAATGAGCCGCTGGCCGATGCCGCTGGCAATGCTGTCGAGATCGTCAACTGCCTCGAATTCCTGAAAGGGCAAAAGGCCGGCACGCGGCTGGAAGCGGTCACGCTTGCCTTTGCCGCCGAGATGCTGCTGCAGGCCGGTGTCGTCTCCACCGCTGACGAAGGTTCTCTGGCCGCGCGAGAGGCGCTGTCCTCCGGCCGCGCGCTGGAGGTGTTTGGCCGCATGGTGCATGGGCTGGGCGGCCCCGCCGATTTCGTTGAACGCTCGGAAAACTATCTGGTCAAGGCACCCGTCATCGTTCCGGTTCCAGCGGGCCGCTCCGGCTATCTGGAAACCTGCGATACGCGCGGTCTCGGCCTTGCCGTGGTGGAACTTGGCGGCGGACGAAAGACGCCATCGGATGTGCTTGATCACCGCGTCGGTTTTTCCGGTCTCCTGTCGCTCGGCACTGCGGTGGAGGCGGGCGATCCGATTGGCTTCGTTCATGCCGCAGATGAACCCTCTGCCGCCCGCGCCGTTGCTGCCGTCAGCTCACTTTACACCATCGGCGATGAACGCCCGACCGCGCGTCCGGTGGTGCTGAAGAAGATCGGCTGAGGCTTCAGAACGAAAAAGCCCGGGACGCTGGCCCCGGGCTTCCAAAACTTCGCAAAAATCGAAAAAAGCTTACTTGGTGCCGTACATGCGGTCGCCGGCATCGCCGAGGCCGGGCATGATATAACCCTTCTCGTTGAGATGGCTGTCGATGGAGGCGGTGAAGATCGGCACGTCGGGATGCGCGGCCTGAAAGTTCTTGATGCCCTCGGGGGCTGCCAGCAGGCAGAGGAAGCGCAGGTTTTTTGCGCCGCGTTCCTTCAGCTTTTCAATGGCGGCAATCGAGGAATTGCCGGTTGCCAGCATCGGGTCGACGACGATGACGAGGCGTTCCGACAGGGCGTCCGGCGCCTTGAAATAATATTCGACCGCCTGCAGCGTCTCGTGGTCGCGGTAGACGCCGACATGGGCGACGCGGGCGGCCGGCACCAGTTCCAGCATGCCTTCCAGAAGGCCGTTGCCGGCGCGCAGGATGGAGGCGAAGACCAGCTTCTTGCCTTCGAGGATCGGCGACTGCATTTCCGTCAGCGGCGTCTCGATGGTTTCCATCGTCAGCTCGAGATCGCGCGTCACCTCATAACAAAGCAGCGTCGAGATTTCGCGCAGCAGGCGGCGAAAACTCGAGGTCGAGGTTTCCTTGCGACGCATGATGGTGAGCTTGTGCTGCACCAGCGGATGATTGATGACTGTAACGCCGTCCATGAGAACCTGCCTTCGCTCTTCTTCTTGATCGTTTCATTCTTTCTTCCACGGAAACCGGAAAGACCGCAAGCGCTCAAGGCTTGTTTGGCGCATCATCCCCAGCGGCATCGAAACGCATGAGAAGTTTCGCCCTTGTTTCCTCATCCACGAAGGCACATTCAAGCGCCGTGCGCGTCATTTTGTTGATCTCGGCCTCGCTGAAGCCCATTACGCCGTGGGCCATCTCGTATTCGCGTTTCAGCGAGGTGCGGAAGAATGGCGGGTCGTCGGAATTGATGCACACGCGAACGCCGGCATCAAACAGCCTGCGCAGCGGATGGTTTTCGAAGTCGGGATAAACCGACAGGGCGACATTCGAGCCGGGGCAGACTTCCAGCACCACTCCCGTCTCTACCAGTCGCGCAATCAGCGCGTCGTCCTCGATGGCGCGCACGCCATGGCCGATGCGTGAGGGTTTGACGAGATCGAGCGCGTCGGTCACGGAAAAGGCGCCGCAGACTTCGCCGGCGTGGATGGTGAGGCCAAGGCCTGCATCGCGGGCAATATCGAAGGCGCGGGCATAATCGGCGACCCGCCCCATGCGTTCTTCGCCGGCCATGTTAAAGCCTGTCACCAGCGGGTTTTTGCTGCGTGCGGCATAGTCGGCGGCGGCAATCACCCGATCAGGGCCAAAATGCCGCTCGCCGGTCACGATGATGCGGGCTTCGATGCCGGTCTTTTGCTTGGCCGCCAGAATACCGTCGGTAATGCCGGCGAGATAGGCGTCGGCACCGAGGCCGATGCGGTCGCCATGATCTGGCGAAACGATGATCTCGCTGTAGATCGTGTTGATGGCGGCAAGCTCGGTCAGATAACTTTCGGTGAGGAGTGCATAGTCCTCTTCCGTGCGAAACAGCGCCGCCACCTTGTCATAGGCCAGGATGAATTCGGCAAAATCCGTCCAGGCATAGGTGTCGCCGTTCATGAAGCCATGTGGGTCGACGCCGTATTTTTCCGCCTGAAGCAAGGCCAGACGGGGCGGGGCCGCCCCTTCGATGTGGCAGTGGATTTCAGCTTTCAGCAGATGATCCGTCACAGGAAACTCCGTCCATGGGGGCCGGGCGCGATGCCGAGATGGGCCGCCACCGTCTCGCCGATGTCGGCGAACGTGTCGCGGATGCCGATGGCGCCGGCGCCGATGCCGGGGCCGTAGGTCAGGATCGGCACGCGTTCGCGGGTGTGGTCGGTGCCGCGCCAGGTCGGGTCGCAGCCGTGGTCGGCCGTCAGGATCATCAGGTCGCCCGGCTGCATGCGGCGGTGAACATCCACCAGCCGCTTGTCAAACGCTTCCAGTGCCGCCGCATAACCGGGAACATCGCGGCGGTGGCCATAGAGCATGTCGAAATCGACGAAATTGGTGAAGACGAGATCGCCATCCTGCGCGTCCTCGATGGCGGCAAGCGTGGCATCCATCAGCGCCTTGTTGCCGTTCGCCTTGATCACCCGCGACACACCCTGATGGGCAAAGATATCGCCGATCTTGCCCACCGCATGCACCGTGCGGCCGGCCTCCACCAACCGGTCGAGCAATGTCGGCTCCGGTGGCAACACGGAAAAATCGCGCCGGTTGCCGGTGCGCTCGAAGGTTTCTGCTGTTTCGCCAAGGAAGGGTCGGGCAATGACGCGGCCGATGTTCAAAGGGTCGATCAGCCGGCGCACGATCTCACAGAGCGCGATCAGCCGCTCCAGGCCGAAATGGGTCTCGTGCGCGGCGATCTGGAACACGGAATCGGTCGAGGTGTAGAAGATCGGCTTGCCGGTGCGGATATGCTCCTCGCCGTGGGCCGCGATGATGTCGGTTCCCGAGGCGTGGCAATTGCCCAGAATGCCGGGAAGGTCGGCCTCACGACAGATGGCTTCCACCAACTCCGGCGAAAAGGCATCACCTTCTGCGGGAAAATACCCCCAGTCGAACATTACCGGCGTACCAGCGATTTCCCAGTGGCCCGATGGCGTGTCCTTGCCACGCGAAACTTCGCTGGCAGCGCCATGCAGGCCAAACACCCGCTCCGGCACGGCCATTCCCGCCGGCAGCTCGCCGCTGGCAAGTTTTGCCACATGCACAAGGCCAAGCGCCGACATGTTGGGCAGCCTGAGCGGCCCCTTGCGCAGCCCGGCGCGATCGGCAGCGCCGGCTGCGCAGAATTCGGCGATATGCCCCAGCGTGTTGGCGCCAAGGTCGTTGTAATGTTCTGCGTCGGGCGCGCCACCGATGCCGAAGGAATCGAGGACAAAAAGAAAGGCACGGGCCATCGTTCACCTGGTCTCAAAGGGCGTCCGGCACGCGGTGTCAGCCGGGCCAGTGTCAAAACCTTCTCATACAGAGGACCGGTGCGGTTGGCAAAGCCTGCCGTCAGCAATCAGAGCATGTAATGTTGTCGCCGACACGCTGCCGGTAGAAATAGGTCCGGCTGATGGTGATGCTGCGTGTCTCTGCTGAAAGCAGCCCGGGCAAAAACATCAGCAGCGTGTGCGGCACGGAAAGCTCGGCACGAACCAGAAAGCTGTTGGCGCTCTTCAGGTCATCAGGCACATCGTTCACCACGGTACCGGCCGCATAGGGCCGGCTACCATCCTGTTGCCACGACCATAAAACCTTCGGGGCCGCTGACTGGTCCATGGTGATGCCGGTAATCTTCAGGCTGATGCCGCGTGCATCATAGGGCACGAAAATCGCCTGCGTCACATCCAGCATGGTGGCAAGGAAGGTCTTGTTGACAGAGGTTTGCTGGGTCACGAGATCTGCGACGGTCGCGGCCGAGCGGGTCACGCGCTTGGCGGTGGAAAGCCCCATCGTCAGTTCGAAACAGCAGATGTAGAGCGAGATCAGGATCGGCGCCAGAATGGCAAATTCCACGCTGCCGACGCCGCGCCGGCATTTGATCAGCCGGTTGAGCGCAAGGAGGATGCCGCGACGCTGCCTGCCTTCCATCACGGGTAATCCTCGTTCTGGAAAGCGGACGTTGCGATGATAAGGAAGTCGCGCGGCAGCGAGCCGTCGCTCGGGCGGATCGTGGTGATATAGGGCCGCACCAGGTCGGTGATCACCTGCCAGCGATAGTAGGCGCGCACCATGTTGATCGATTTCGCCCCGCCGGGCCGATAGGCAAAGGACGTGGTATCGAGATCGGCATAGGTATCGGCCGAGACGCGCGGGATCGTTTTCGGAATTGCGGCAAAGGAGGAAAAGCTGCGCACATCGAGATAAAGCTGGCTCGGCGTTGCAATCTCGGCCGGCGAGCAATGGATGAGAATGGAAACCTCGTCGCAGAAGCGCGTGCGAAAGGCGGTTTCATCCTTGTCTGTCGTGCGGTTGAGGCCATAGGTGATACGCCCGGTGCGCAAGTCCCGCGAGACGTTCTCCACCGCATTGGACACCAGCTGTTCGGCGGTGAAGGCCACAAACGTCTCGATGATGGCAAAGACGATCAGGAAATAGGGAATGGCGAGAATGGCAAACTCGATGGCCGCCGCCCCATCCTCAGCGCGCCAGAAGCCTGGCCTGCGATCGTTCAAACGCCGCAACACCCGCCGGGACGGGCCTGGTCGGGCTGGGAGATGATCGTCAGTCTGGCCCATCCGTCCTCTCCCGGTCCCGTGTCATCCTGAAGGCGGAGCGTCACGTGTGACGTACCATGCTGCGTGCTGCCTCTGTTGTGCGGCATGGCAAAGCGAACGCTGCCTTGCACCGATGCCGCCTCACAAAGGCTAGGGACATTGTCTTGAGATTCCGTTTCCCGGAGACCGCGATTTGCAGCAATCCGACACAGGATCAGATGTTATGTCCCGAGTTCATTCGGGGATCAGTTGCTGGCCGTCTTGGCGTTCTGTTCGCAGGCCGGCGTGCAGGAGAGCACGGTGCGCTCCGTCTGGCGATAGACCCGCACTGTATTGCCTTCGTCGATCGAGACCAGAATGCGTTCGTCGGCAATGGCATCGCCGGCCGCATCCAGCAAAACGAGATTGGTTGTGCCGAAGGAGCGACCGGTCAACACGATCGTCGTCGGGTCCGCAACCGTCGCATCCGCCACCTCGGCATTGCCGATGATCACCTTGGCAACCGGCCGGTCGAGCTTCAGCACCCGCGCCTGGTTCATGTAGACGCGCAAGAGCCCATCTGCGCCCTGCGCATGCGCGGCAGGGACAAAGCCGGTCGTGGAGAGCAACGACAGGCAAGCCAGGAGGAAGCGGGGCATGCGCGACATGAAAAAGCAGCCTTCAGTGGGGGATAACGTCCATCAAAAGCATGGGCGTTAATGGTGAATGAAGCGTGAAGGCGTGGTTATCGCTCGGCTTTTTCATTCTGGGACAGGGGCTTGGCGCAAGTTTTCGTTTACCGGTCGCGCTTTGCCGACAAGCAGATGGCGGGATGCGTTGCTCGGCAAGGTGTATCAGGAATGCCTCATTGGCGCCGATGCAGTCGGGTTGCCGTCAAAAAATGCTTCAGTCGTCCTTCACCATGCACGCCCCACTTTCACCGTTAGAGTTTTGCTAACCAGAAATCTTAAGCTCATGGAAATGCACTCCTCGTAATTTGTCGGTCACCGAACAGCGGACAACAGTTGTCGGCCTTGCTTGCTGCATAAGACCCTGACTAGGAGAGAATGATGTCCAAGATTTTCGCACGTTTCCTGAAGGATGAATCGGGTGCGACAGCGATTGAATACGGCCTGATCGCAGCGCTGATTTCCGTGGCCCTGATTGCTGGCGCCAGCACGCTCGGCAACAACCTCAGCAACACGTTCAACGGTATCTCAACCAAGATGTCCACCGCAAACGCCGCCCACTGACGGTCCACGCGTTTCCGCAGGATGGGGAGCCGCCGCGTGGCGGCTTTTTTGTGTTTTTCCGCCCGCCATGACAGCCCATGCGCAAGCCTGAACAATGGGATAGGTCTATGATCGCAAGCCTTGTCCTTGGCATCCTGCCTTTCGGCCTCGCTCTTGCGGCGGTCAGCGATCTCCTGACCATGAAGATCCCGAACGCAATCCCGCTGATGCTGGTGCTGCTGTTCTTCCCCGTTGCCGGCCTTGCCGGGCTCGGGCTTTCTGCCATCGGCTGGTCGTGCCTTGCCGCCATGGCTGTCTTTTGCGCCTGTTTTGCGCTTTTTGCGCTCAATGCCATGGGCGGCGGCGATGCCAAGCTGTTGACGGCAGTCGCGCTCTGGTACGGTTTTACCATATCGCTTTTCGAATACCTTGTGACCGTCGCCTTTGTCGGCGGCGCGCTGACGCTGGTCATCCTACTCATCCGTTCGCAGGCGCATCGTCTCCAGTCCCTCGGCCTTCGGCTGCCCGCCTCGCTGGTGACGGCGCGCAAGATCCCCTATGGCATCGCCATTGCCATCGGCGGTTTTCTCACCTTCGGCAGCACACCGATGGCAACCCTCGTGCGGGCCGTGCTGTGAGGGCGAAATGCCGGACATCCTAACGAAAGGTTAAGAGTGCCGGCCAATGGTTAGCGGTTATTAACCATTCCCCTAAGGGCTGCATTAACTATATTTCCACCAATGACGACCATCCTGCGGGGGTTAATTCTGCCCGTACAAGGTCATGTCATGAAACCCGCCCGTCTCGTCATCCTCATTGTCGCTATCGTTGCGGCCGGCCTTGCCGGTGTGCTCGCCATGCGGCTGGCGGGCGACAAGGGCGTTTCGCAGCAGGTGGCGGATGTCATCCGCCGGGAGCCGACGATCAATGTTCTGGTCTCGGCCGAAAACCTTGCGGTCGGCAGCAGGCTCACGGAAAATTCGATTCGCTGGATGGCCTGGCCCCAGGGCGGCATTGCGGAAGGCTTCATCACGGATGCGGCGCGCCCGCAGGCCATTCAGGAGCTGGTGGGGCTTGTGGTGCGCCTGCCGATGTTTGCCAGTGAACCCGTGCGCGCCGAAAAGGTTGCCGATTCCTCCAACCGCATCATGTCGTCGCTGCTGCCCTCGGGCAAACGGGCCGTTGCCACCGAAATATCCGTTGCCACCGGTGCCGGTGGCTTCGTGCTGCCGAACGACCGCGTCGACGTCATCATGGTCAGGCGCAATGACGAGGGCCGTTATCTGACGGAGACCGTGCTCAACAATATCCGCATCCTCGCCATCGACCAGAATGTCGAGGAAAAGGATGATGGCACCCGCTCGGTGATCGGAACGACCGCAACGCTGGAACTGACGCCGGACCAGGCCCGCGTCATCACCGTTGCCCAGCAGATGGCCGAGCGGTTGACGCTGGCTCTGCGCTCTGTCGCCGATGCGCAGGAGACCGATACGAAAGTCGCCGATTACCTTCTCGCCGGAAGCGATGGCAAAGCCGAGGTGCAGGTGATCAAGTCCGGCACCATCGTCAGGGCCGGTGCAACGGCTTCGGTGCAGCGATGACGGGGGCAGGAAACATCGCCATGAAGCCTGAAACCAGACGCGTCCGTTGCCTTGCCGTTTCCGTGCTTGCAGCAAGCCTTGCTGTCACCGATCTTCCGGTCGCAGTCCTCTCCGGCGCTCCCGTATCGGCCGTTGCTGCCGAACAGAGCGTCATCCGCATCACCGAAGCGGGAAGAGGGGTGCGCAAGCGCCTCAATCTTGGGCTCAACAAGGCGCTGGTGGTGGACCTGCCGAGCGACGCGCATGATATTCTCGTCGCCGACCCCACCATGGCGGACGCCGTCACCCGCACGTCGCGGCGCATCTACCTGTTTGGCAAGTCTGTGGGACAGACGAATATTTTTATCTTCGGGCCGGGCGGTGAGGAGATCGTCAGTCTCGATCTGGAGATCGAGCGTGATATCACCGGTCTCCAGCAGAACCTGCGTCGTTTCCTGCCGGAATCCGATATCAAGGTCGAAATCATCTCCGATAACATCGTGCTGACAGGCACGGTGCGCACACCGCAGGATGCGGCGCAGGCAGAAAAGCTCGCCCGCGCCTTCTTGCAGGGCGGCGAGGCGACGACACGCAACCAGACGGCCAGCAGTTCGGCCGAAAACGGTGATGTGGCGATCTTTGCCGAGGACCGCCAGGTGTCGCAGATCGTCAACCTTCTCACCATCGAGGGCGAGGACCAGGTGACGCTGAAGGTCACGGTCGCCGAAGTCAGCCGTCAGGTGCTGAAACAGCTCGGCTTTAATGGCTCGGTCTCCACCAGCGGGCGCGCCAGCGGCGGCATTTCCTTTGCCAATCCGGCCAATCTTGGCAATGCTATCGATGCCGGCGGCATCGGCGGCGTGGTGGGATCGATCGGCACCACCAGCATCGCAAGTTATGTCAATGCCATGGAACAGGCCGGCGTCATGCGCACGCTGGCCGAACCCAGCCTTACGGCGATTTCCGGCGAACAGGCCAAATTTTATGTCGGCGGCCAGTATCGCCTCGCGGGCCAGCAGGAGGTCGATGTAGACGATGACAGCAAGGCGACCGTCAGCCGCACGGTGGAAACCGTCGATTACGGCGTCGAGCTGAATTTCCGCCCGGTCGTGCTGTCTGCCGGCCGCATCAGCCTTAAGATCGAGACCAATGTCTCGGAGCCGACCTACGAGGGCTCCATCGCCACGGGCAACGGCACGTCGAACGCCATTCCCGGCTCGACATATCTTTCGTTGCGCAAGCGTGAGGCGTCCACCAGCGTCGAACTTCCGTCCGGCGGCTCGATCGTCATTGCCGGCCTCGTGCAGGACAATGTGCGGCAAGCCATGTCCGGGCTTCCCGGCATTTCCAAGGTGCCGGTGTTCGGTACGCTGTTTCGCAGCAAGGATTTCATCCGCAACGAAACCGAACTGGTCATCATCGCCACGCCCTATCTGGTGCGGCCGGTGGCGCGCAACCAGCTGGCTCGGCCCGACGACAATTTTAACCCGGAGGCGGACGGCGCGATGTTTTTCCTCAACCGGGTCAACAAGCTCTACGGGCGCAAGGATCAGGCCGTCGCCGGTCGTTATCACGGCGCCGTCGGCTTCATCTACAAATGAGAGGCGCAAGCACATGAACCGCATCGCATTTCGCGCCGCCTGCCTTGCAACGCTTGCCCTGCCAGTTGCCCTCACAGCGGGCTGCGCCAACAAGGAGATGACCACCGGCTCCATCCCGATGGATTACCGCGAGCGTCACCCGATCGTATTGACCGAGGCGCAGAACGCGCTCGACATTCCCGTCGGGCCAAACGATACGCGACTCACCATCGGCATGAAGGATACGATCAAGGGTTTTGCCCAGACCTTTGCCGCCTCCTCGGCCGGCCAGATGCAGATCCAGATGCCGCATGGTTCGCCTAACGCGGCCGCAGCAGCCCGTCTCGGACAGGATATCCGCGCCACGCTTGCCGCCTCCGGCATTCGCAGCCAGCGGATCGTGCTGACCGGTTATGCCGCGCAGGCGGAGGGCGATGCAGCCCCGATCCGGCTTTCCTTCGTCGCCACCCGTGCGGTGACCGCCCCTTGCGGTGAATGGCCGGAGGATTTGTCCAACGATACGGCCGGCAATCGCAACTGGTATAATTTCGGCTGTGCCAGCCAGAACAATCTCGCCGCCCAGATCGCCAACCCGTCGGATCTTATTGCACCGCGCGGGGTAACCCCGATCGATGCGGCACGCCGCTCCACCGTCATCGGGCTTTACCGGTCCGGCGGCGATCCGTCTTCAGACTAATGCGGCATTGCAGGACACCAGAAAGATGAGCGCCATCGATTACGATATCCGCACAGCCGATCGCCCGCCGGGCGACGAGGAACCGCTGCGGCCGGGTGACATGGATGCGCTGAGACCGCTGCCGCGCATTTCCGTGCATGCATTCTGCGACAGCGAGGCCCTTCACACGGTTATAGAGCGGCTGGGGCAGGACCGGCGCATGGCCAAGGTCAACCTGCGCGTCACGAGCGGCAGCACGTCGGCGGCCGCCAACATGTTTGCCGCAGCCCCGACGCCCAATCTGATCATTCTCGAAACCGATGCGGCGCCGGATACTCTGCTTGGCGAACTGGCACCGCTTGCCGCCGTCTGCGATCCGACGACGCGCGTTATCCTCATCGGCCGCCACAACGATATCACCCTCTACCGCGAACTGATCCGCAACGGCATTTCCGAATATCTGGTCGGTCCGGTCCGGATGGCCGACCTCATGTCGGCCATCGCCACCATCTTCATCGATCCCGATGCCGAACCGCTCGGCCGCTCCATCGCCTTTATCGGGGCAAAGGGCGGCGTCGGCTCCTCCACCATCGCGCACAATTGTGCCTTCGGCATTTCCTCGTTGTTTTCGACCGAAACGATCCTTGCCGATCTTGATCTCGCCTATGGCACCGCCAATA
Source organism: Neorhizobium sp. PAMB6630 (assembly GCF_058242775.1). Lineage (NCBI taxonomy): Bacteria > Pseudomonadati > Pseudomonadota > Alphaproteobacteria > Hyphomicrobiales > Rhizobiaceae > Neorhizobium > Neorhizobium sp. PAMB6630. Next base: position 3,667,463 of record NZ_CM177836.1, on the reverse strand, counting down.
TCGATTTCGATCAGGACCCCGCCCAGGGCATTGCCGAGGCGGTCTATGCGCCCGAGCGGCTGGACGAGGTGTTTCTCGACCGGTTGCTGACCAAATGTTCGCAGCATCTGTCGCTTCTGGCCGCCCCCTCGCTGCTTGACCGCGCCTATGATTTCGAGGCCCGCGCCTTCCAGCCGGTCATCGACGTGCTTCAGCGCAGCGCGCCGGTTGCCGTCCTCGATGTGCCGCACGCCTGGTCCGACTGGACGCGCACGGTGCTGTCGGATGTGGATGAGGTGGTGATCACAGCGGTGCCGGATCTTCCCAACCTGCGCAATGCCAAGAACCTCATCGATGCCCTGAAGAAGCTGCGCCCCAACGACCGGGCGCCGCATCTGGTTCTGAACCAGGTGGGCATGCCGCGGCGCCCGGAAATTCCCGTTGCGGATTTCTTCGAGCCGCTGGAAATCGAGCCGACCGCGATCATTCCCTTCGAGGCGCAGCTGTTCGGCAATGCCTCCAACAGCGGCCGGATGATCTGCGAGATCGATGCGCGATGCCCGACGGCGGAAACCTTTTCGCAGCTGGCGCATATCCTGACCGGCCGCGTCTCGATCAAGAAACAGAAGAAGGGCGGGCTCAGCCGGATGCTCGGCCTCCTGTCGCGCGCATGATCATGTCTGCCTGAAGAGACTGGAAACACAAACGATGTTTGGAAAACGCGGCAACGATCAGTCTGCAAGGCTCGAAACGGCGGTATTGCCGTCGTCCGTGTCCACGCCGGCCCTGTCTGCGGAACCGCGTTCGGCACCGGATGTGCTGATGGATACCGGCCCGCGGGCCGGCCAGCCGCGCCAGCAGGCGCCGGTGCCAACGCCACCGGCCGTCGGTGGTGCCCGCCGCCGCCCGGCCCGCACGCAAAGCTATTACGACACCAAGGGCCAGATATTTTCCGCCCTGATCGACACGATCGACCTTTCCCAGCTTTCCCGTCTCGACAACGAAAGCGCGCGCGAGGAAATCCGCGATATCGTCAACGATATCATCACGATCAAGAACGTTGTCATGTCGATCTCCGAGCAGGAGGAACTGCTCGAGGATATCTGCAACGACGTGCTTGGTTACGGCCCGCTGGAGCCGCTTCTGGCGCGTGACGACATTGCCGACATCATGGTGAACGGCGCCGGCCAGACGTTTATTGAAGTCGCCGGCAAGACGATCGAATCGGAAGTCCGATTCCGCGACAATGCCCAGCTTCTCTCCATCTGCCAGCGCATCGTCAGCCAGGTCGGGCGGCGCGTCGACGAATCGAGCCCGATCTGCGATGCGCGCCTGCCGGACGGGTCGCGCGTCAACGTCATTGCCCCGCCGCTGGCGCTTGATGGCCCGGCGCTCACCATCCGCAAGTTCAAGAAGGACAAGCTGACGCTCGAGCAGCTGGTGAAGTTCGGTGCGATCAGCCCGGAAGGGGCAATCCTCCTGCAGATCATTGGCCGCGTACGCTGCAATGTCGTCATTTCCGGCGGCACGGGCTCGGGCAAGACGACGCTTCTGAACTGCCTCACCCGTTATATCGATCTCGATGAGCGCGTCATCACCTGCGAGGATACGGCCGAGCTGCAATTGCAGCAGCCGCATGTCGTGCGCCTTGAAACCCGTCCGCCCAATATCGAGGGCGAGGGCGAGATCACCATGCGCGATCTCGTCAAGAACTGCCTGCGCATGCGCCCGGAACGCATCATCGTCGGCGAAGTGCGTGGGCCGGAAGTCTTTGACCTCCTGCAGGCGATGAACACCGGCCATGACGGCTCCATGGGCACAATCCACGCCAACACGCCGCGCGAGTGCCTGAGCCGCATGGAATCGATGATTGCCATGGGCGGTTTTTCGCTGCCGGCAAAAACGGTGCGGGAAATCATGTCCGGTTCCGTCGATGTGATCATTCAGGCAGCGCGCCTGCGCGATGGATCGCGCCGCATCACCCATGTGACCGAGGTGGTCGGCATGGAAGGCGACGTGATCATTACCCAGGACCTGATGCGCTACGAGATCGAGGGCGAGGATGCGGCCGGCCGTCTGATCGGCCGCCATGTCTCCACGGGCATCGTCAAGCCGCATTTCTGGGACCGGGCGCGTTATTACAACGAGGAACGGCGCCTGGCGGCTGCCCTCGACCAGGTGGAAAAACTGAGCAACTAGGATTGAAGCGATGTTCGGAGTGGATGTGACGGTCCTGGCACTTGCGGCTCTGGTTGCCATTGCCGTCGTGGCCTTCGGCTACGTGCTTCTATTTCCGGGTTTCGAGGCCGACCGGACGATTGCGAGCCGGGTGACACGGCTGGCCGCCACCGAGGCGGATCGGGGCCAAGTGAAAGCGGCCAGGGATCGCGTGCAGGAAATGTCCAAGCGGCGCAAATCCGTGCAGGACCAGCTGAAGGAACTGGAAAAGAAACAGCTGGAACAATCAAGGAAGGTTGGAGACCGCACCATCAAGGCAAAGCTGTCGCGCGCCGGCCTGTCGCTGTCGCCGCGTCGTTTCCATATGCTCAGTCTCGGGCTTGGCGTGCTGGTCGGGCTGCTTTTTCTCCTGTCCGGCCTGCCGCTGCTGGCGGCCATCGGCGCGGGTTTTGCAGCAGGCGCCGGCCTGCCGCGCTGGGTCCTCGCATCGCTGATCAGTCGGCGTCAGAACCGGTTTCTGGAAGAGTTTCCCAATGCGCTTGATGTGATCACGCGCTCCATCCGCTCCGGCCTGCCGCTGCATGACGCCATGCGGCTGATTGCAAGCGACGGGCAGGAGCCGGTCAAGGGCGAATTTCGCCGGGTGGTGGAAAGCCAGCAGGTGGGCCTCAGCGTGTCCGAAGCCTGCGCGCGCATGGTCCTCACCATGCCGCTGCCGGAGGTCAACTTCTTTTCCATCGTCATCGCCATCCAGGGGCAGGCGGGCGGCAACCTGTCGGAGGCGCTCGGCAACCTTGCCAAGGTGCTGCGCGAGCGGCGCAAGATGAAAGCCAAGGTGCAGGCGCTGTCGATGGAGGCAAAGGCCTCGGGCGCCATCATCGGGTCGCTTCCCTTCATTGTGGCCGTGCTCGTCTACCTGACCTCGCCGCGGTATCTGGATGTGCTGTTTTCCGATCCGCGCGGCCACATGATCCTGATCTTCTCCGCCGTCTGGATGTCGCTCGGCATTTTTGTCATGCGCACCATGATCAAATTCGACATTTGAGGGGGCAAGGGCCATGCCGACGCAGTTGATCAACGCGCTTGCCGATCCGGCCACGCTGGTGGCCATTCTGGTTGCCATTGCCGTGTTTGCCACGCTCTACACGGTCGTTTTGCCGTTTTTCGAAGGCGATGACCTGAAGAAGCGCATGAAGGCGGTGTCCACCGAACGCGAGCAGATGCGGGCGCGCGAACGGGCGCGCATGACGGCTGAACATTCCAAGGCAACGCTTCGTGCCCAGAACAACAAGTCGGTGCGCCAGATCGTCGAGCGTTTCAATCTGCGCAAGGCCCTGGTGGATGACAATACCGTCAACCGGCTGAAGGCGGCGGGGCTTCGCTCGCAAAACGCCCTCAATATCTTTCTTGTCTGCCGTTTCGTGTTGCCCTTTGTGTGTCTGGCGCTGGCACTGATCTGGATTTTCGGGCTTAACAATCTGGCCGGGCATCCAATCGGCATTCGGTTGCTGGCAGCTGTGGTGGCCGCCTATATCGGTTTTTACGCGCCCAATATCTACATCAGCAACCGCGTCGGCAAACGGCAGGCCTCCATCCGGCGGGCCTGGCCGGATGCGCTCGATCTGATGCTGATCTGCGTCGAGGCGGGGATTTCGCTGGAGGCGGCCATGCGCCGGGTGGCCGATGAGATCGCGTCGCAATCGCCGGCGCTTGCCGAGGAAATGGTGCTGACGACGGCGGAACTGTCCTTCCTGCCGGAGCGGCGGATGGCGCTGGACAATCTTGCCGCCCGCACGCAGCTCGATACGGTGAAAGCCGTGACCTCAGCACTTGTCCAGGCCGATCGTTATGGCACGCCGATCGCCCAGGCTCTGCGGGTTCTGGCGCAGGAAAGCCGCGACGAGCGCATGAATGAGGCGGAAAAGAAGGCTGCCGCCCTGCCGCCGAAACTGACCGTGCCAATGATCCTGTTTTTTCTGCCGGTGCTGATCGCCGTCATTCTGGGCCCGGCCGGCATCCAGATCGCCGACCGCTTCTAGAGCATTGCCGGCGAAAGCAGAGTCGCCTTCGATGCTGTATCTCTTTGTTTTACGGCATTTAAAACGCGAAAAACCGCATCGCAGTTTTGCTGAACTTCCCGAAGCCGCCGCCGGGATTTTTAGCGGATCGCCTGTTTCGGCTTGCCGTCCTTGTCAGCAAGTTTTGCCCAGGCGTTCTGCTGGGCCAGCATGTCGCGCAGATAGGTCACGTTGGCCTGTGCCTGCGCCAGTGAAAGCTCGCGGTTTGCAATCTGCTCGGCTTCGGCAAACCGCCCCTGCAGGCCGATGACGAGCGCGAGGTTCTGGCGCACGCGGCTGTCGGCCATCGGTTGCTGGCTTGCCGTGCGCAGATAGGTTTCGGCGGTGCGAAGGTCGCCCGACAGCACATAGGACATGCCAAGGTTTGACAGCACGCTCGGTTCGTTTGGCTGGTTCTCCAGCGCCATGCGATATTTGCGCCGTGCTTCCTCGGAACGGCCAAGCTGGTCGAGAACGGCACCTTCGGCCGAATAGAGCCGCCAGTCGGGCCGGTCCGGTGTCTGGGCACGGGTAATGGTGGCAAGCGCCTGTTCCAGCTGGCCTGCGCCGGCCTGCGCCTTGCCATAGGCGGCAAGCACCGCGCGGTCGGATGGGTATGCGATCACCACCTGCTGCATCACCGCCAGCGCCTGCGTGTTCTTGCCGTTCATGCGCAGGATATTGGCATAGGCGAGCCCGGTGGCGCGTTCCCTTGGGTTGCGCTCATAGGCCGCTCCCATGCTGCGTTCCGCCATGGCAAGTTCAGGCCCGGTCATCGTGTCGAGCGGCTTGGACAGGGAAGGGGCAGAGCCGGCAGAGGGGATCGAGCCCGTCGTCATCCGGTCGTGTCGTTCGGTGGCGCAGGAGGCAAGGGCAAACGACAGGAGCGCGCAGCAGGCGGCCAGACGCAGGCGCCGGTGCGGTTGGAGCAAAAAAGGGTGTGCCGTCATCGTGGTCTCTCGCAAGCTATCCTTGCCGGCCATTTTTCTGACGCGGGACATGCAGATCATGGGTGGCGCTCTCTTGTCTCAAGCAATAGTCTGTTAACCCTAACAACCCGTTAAGTGCCCGATTCTGAAAGCATTAAGCCATGGCCCCCGCACAGCGTGTTCCCTACCAGTTCATCGAAAGACCGTCCCCGTTTCGCCCGCATGATGCGGATGCGCTGACCGTTCACGCGCTGACGCCGGACGAGTTTCAGGCAGCTAACCTTCCGGCAGAGGTGAAGGCCTTTGCCACGGCGGCAGGTTTTGTGGCCGATGCCGGCAGCCTGCTTCTGCTGCCGGGACCGGCGGGAACACTTGCCGGCGCGCTGTTCGGCCTCGGCAAGGCGCCTGCCGACCAGCCCTTCCTCACTGGCAAGCTTGCCCGCCTGCTGCCCGCCGGCACCTGGACGATCAAAACCTCAAGTCTTGCCCCTGAACGCCTGGCACTTGGCTTCGGCCTTGGCGGTTACAGCTTTGACACCTATCGCACGGCAAAGCCCGTGGAAGCGTTTCTCGCCCTGCCGGAGGGGCTCAATGCAGACCGGATGGAGCGCGAGCTTGCCGCCGTCTTCCTGGCCCGCGATCTCGTCAACACGCCGACCAACGACTTCGGCCCGGAAACGCTGGAGCGGGTGTTTTTCGCACTCGCCAATCATTACGGCGCGGACGCCTCGTCCATCGCCGGCGAGGATCTGCTCACCCGGAATTTTCCGCTCATCCACACCGTCGGGCGCGCCAGTGCTGAGGCGCCGCGGCTTCTCGAGATGCGCTGGGGCCGCAAGGGCGCCCGCAAGGTGACGCTCGTCGGCAAGGGCGTCTGCTTCGATACGGGCGGTCTCGACATCAAGCCGTCGGCTTCGATGCTGCTGATGAAAAAGGATATGGGCGGCGCGGCCAATGTTCTCGGCCTCGCGCTGATGATCATGGATGCCGGCCTCGATATCGATCTGCGCGTGCTGGTGCCGGCGGTCGAAAACTCGATTTCCGCCAATGCTTTCCGTCCAGGCGATATCTATCGCAGCCGCAAGGGCCTGACCGTCCAGATCGACAATACCGATGCCGAGGGTCGCCTCATCCTTGCCGATGCGCTGGCCTATGCCGATGAGGAAGCACCGGACCTGATGGTGGACATGGCAACGTTGACCGGGGCTGCCCGCGTCGCGCTCGGCCCGGAACTGCCGCCCTTCTTCACCGATGACGAGGCGCTTGCGGCAAGCCTTTCCTCCGCAAGCCTTGCCGAGGATGACCCGATCTGGCGCCTGCCGCTCTACAAGGGCTATGAAAAGGATGTGCGCGCCAAGGTGGCGGATCTCACCAATGCGCCGGCCGGCGGCATGGCGGGTGCCATCACCGCGGCGCTCTTCTTAAAGCGCTTCGTGGAAAACACGCAGAGCTGGGTGCATTTCGACATCTTTGCCTGGGTGCCCGGCGAAAAGCCGCATGCGCCTGTTGGCGGCGAGGCGCAGGCGATCCGCGCGCTCTACCGCCATATTGCATCGCTGTGCTGAAGGTTTGAGCGTGTCGGAGGGCTTGCGGCTGACCAGCGTTCGGTTGAGGATAGGCCAAAAGCCCATTCCGGGGAGTTTGAATGCCAGCTGACCTCTCCGCCACCGAAGCGCTCGGCCTTTTCCACCGCGTGACGCTGGAGCAGGTGCGCCAGAAAGGGCCTGACCTCAGCCTGCGCCAGCTGGCCATCCTCCTGCACATCTATCTCGTGCCGCCGCCTCATACGGTGCGCGGGCTTGCGGCTGTGCTGGGCGTCACCAAGCCGGTGATCACCCGCGCGCTGGATACGATGGGCACCCTGCAACTGGTGGACCGGGCGCGCGACGAGCGCGACCGGCGCAATGTCATCATCAAGCGCACGGTTGCCGGCGCGCTTTATCTCGAAAGACTGGGCGACCTCGTGCGCAACGAGGCCCGCCGACCGACGCCCTGAGGAGGGGCCGCCATGACCGATACCGCAACCCCGGCGCTCGACCGCCGCCTCAATGCCTTCCGGCCCGACCTTGCCGACGAGACCCTGCGCGGCACGGTGGATGCCACCGCCTTCGTGCGCGGCGAAACGGCCTCCATCGCCGTGCCGGTTGCCGATCTTCGGCCTGCCCCGGATTTTTCGCGCGGCATTGATACGCAATTGCTGTTCGGCGAGCCGGTCAAAGTCTTCGAGGCGCGGGAGGGTTTTGCCTGGGTGCAGGCGCTGGAGGATGGTTATGTCGGTTATCTGCCAGAGGCGCAGCTGACCTCAGCAACCGTGCCGACGCACCGCATCGCCGTGCCGCGCACTTTCGTTTATCCGGAAGCGGAACTGCGTAAGGTGCCGCTTCATGCGCTGTCCATGGGAAGCCGCATCGCGGCGACGGGCGAGGCGGAAACGCGCGGTACGCGCTATTTCCTTCTCTCGACCGGCGGTGCTGTCATTGCCCGCCACTGCATTCCCGAAGATGCTGTTCTCTCGCAAGATTACGTCACGATTGCCCAGAGCTTTCTGGAGACGCCCTATCTCTGGGGCGGCCGGTCCGGCTTCGGCATCGATTGTTCGGGCCTTGTACAACTTGCCATGATGATGGCGGGCCGGAAAATCCTGCGCGATAGCGACATGCAGGCGGGGTTCGGCACGCCGATTGCCCGCGAGGAGCTTGTGCGTGGCGATCTCGTTTTCTGGAAGGGCCATGTCGGCATCATGGAAGATGAAAAGACCATGCTGCATGCCAACGGCCACACGATGACGGTTGCGCGTGAAAATCTGGATGCCGCCATCGAGCGGATCGGTTGGCTCTACCAGCAGCCGACCGGTTTTCGCCGACCGCGTGCCTGAAGCCTGCGGGTCTGAGGACTGAGCGATCACGTAAATGTATTATCCGCCGATGGCGATCACGCCTCGGGCGAACTACATGAAGGGGCATGACGAGGATCGGAGCAGGGACATGGCTGGAAAATCACACGTGAGGCTCTCGGGTGTCTTTGTCGCGCATGGGCTCATGTCGGTCGGGCTCATGTCCTTCGGGCTTGTGGCGTTTGGCCTGATGCCGGCCGTGTCCGCGCAGGCATCCGATGCAAGGCCGCAACCAAACTGGACCAATCCCGCCCCCGCCTTCAAGGACCTGCCGGGCGTCGTGCCGGAAGAGGCACGCGTGCGCAAGGAGGCTGCCGACAGCCCCGACTGCACCACCGGCGTCGAATTCCGCCGCTGGCGCAGCGACAGCATCCTTGGGTCAGACAGCCTGCCGGTTCAGGTTTACCGCTGCGAGCAGGGTGGCTTTACCTATTCCGGAACCCAGATGCCCAACCGCCCCTGGGTGCCCGGCCTCAACCCTTACGACCTGCCGCGCGATTGAACGGGCAGGCAAAACGGCCTGTCACGCCTGCGGATGCGCAAACGGTCCCCACACCGAAAGCACGCCGACAAAGCTTAACACGATGGACAGCACAAGCAGGATGACGAGGGCGATGAAGACGGGTTTCGGCACGGGTGGTCTCCTGAGCAACGATTGAACGACAATTGATCAACATGGCGGGCTGCCTGCCGCGCGCGCGTTATGGTCTTTCCGGCAAGCAGTGCCGAAAGGCGGGCGCCGCACGGCGATCTCTTTTTGAAGCCCGAATGCCGCCTCCCTTACACCAGTTCGGCCGAAAGGTCTGCCTTCAAACGCCGGGTCGGGGCGAGTTGCTGCTCGAAACGCCGGGCACAAAAAAAGCCCGGCGAACCGAGCTTTTTTATGTGTTTCCGGACTGTGCAACACAGTCTGAAACTGGAATTTGGTGCCCAGAAGAGGACTCGAACCTCCACACCCTTTCGAGTACCAGCACCTGAAGCTGGCGCGTCTACCAATTCCGCCATCTGGGCGACGAGGAGCGATGTACTGGTCCGGGGGGTGCCTGTCAACGGCCTTTTTGAAGTTTCTGTGTCAGCTGCGATTTTTCTCGAGGCCTTGTGTATTAGCAGAAGCGCGCAAGCCTTGGGATTAAACGCTTCCGCTGCTATCTCCCTTGTTTTCCTTGGAAGAACGGTCAAGGTGCCCAAGATCGCGATCGGGCGCGATGACGTCGCGCACCCGCTGCTTGAGGTCCTTTGGGCCTGGAAAACCGCCATCGCGCACCCGCTCCCAGAGGAGTGCGTCGTTGATGCGGATTTCGAAAATGCCACCGGTTCCGGGGATCAGCGCCACCTCGCCAAGGCTGTCACCAAACGTGTGCAGCAGTTCCTGCGCCATCCAGGCGGAGCGCAGCAGCCAGTTGCACTGGGTGCAGTAGTGAATGGTAATCCGGGCTTTTTCGCTCATCGTCTCACTCCTTTTTAAGATCCGTCGCCGCACGCACCATGGTGGCGAGGTCCGCCTCACCATGGCCTGCGCGTTGCGCCTCCTCGAAACTTTCCAGTGCTGCCCGAATGGCCGGCAGGGAAACATTCAGCTGCTCGGCAAGACCTGCGACAACGCGGGCATCCTTCACCACGCCAGACAGCGAAAAGCCGACCGCATCGCTGTCCCCGCGGATCACCGGCAGGCGGGATTTGAGCGCCGGGCTTGCGGTCGGACTGCTTTCCAGAAAGCGCAGCATGGTCTCGCGACTGAGGCCCGCAGCCTGGCCGAGCAGCAGCGCCTCCTTCAGCGTCTGCCAGAGGCCGAGCAGCATCATGTTGTTGACGAGTTTTGCCGCAGCACCCTGGCCGAGCGGCCCGATATGATGGATCCGGTCCGACAATGCCTCGGCCACCGGTTGAAACCGACGAAAATCCTCGTCCGTCCCCCCGATATAAAGCCCGATGTGGCCTTGAAGGACCTGCTCCGGCCCGCCGGAGATCGGTGCATCGATGGCGCGCGCGCCGGCTGCCTCAAGGGCGCCCGCATGGCGGCTCAGTGTCTGGGGGCTGACGGTGCTCGTCTCGACGATCAGCCGCCCGGCAAGTTCTCCGGTGTCGACAAGTGCGCAGAGGATGGAGGACACGGCAGCATCATCCATCAGGGAGAGGATCATGATGGTTGAGGAGGCCGCAAGTTGCCGCAGATCCTCTGCGCGGGCAATGCCGAGCGCCTTTGCCCGGGCCGGATCGATGCCACTCCGGCTCCAGCCGGTCACGGAAAAGCCCTCGGCCGCCAGCCGCCCGGCCAGGGCGCTGCCCATGCGGCCGAGCCCGATAATGCCGATCGTTTCATGCGTCATACCTGCCCCTTTGCTCTCTTACCTCAGCTGCCCCGCGCCAGACGACGGGCTCATCTGCTGTGCGCCGCACGGCTGGATGCATCAAGACATAACGCCAACGCGCAAAGTTCGCGATAGCGGATTTTTTCTGGAATTCGAGGCTCCAGACACGGCGGATATTGATGCCGCCGTTCGCTGCCTGACCAAAGCTGATCCAGCGCTTTAGTCAAAAAATGTCGGAACAACGCTGGGGTGCAGGGGTTAGCCAACCAGTGCAAATGAAACATGGAGGAAACTCATGACACGCAAGCTTATCGCCGCATTGGCTCTTTCGACCGTCCTGCCGTTTGCCGCAATGGCGCAGACCACGACGGCACCTGTGACACCCGCGCAGTCAGCCAACCAGAATAACGCCCGTGGTGGCGTGGCCACCACGGACCGCATGACCGAATCCACCACCGCTGGCCCGTTCGTCACGGTTCCAGGGCAGGGCGCCTGGCGCTTCAGTGATCTGGAAGGCAAGGCCGTCTATGGCGCCGAAGGCGAAAGCATCGGCGATATCAACGATGTGCTCGTCAGCCAGAACGGCAGCGTCAATGCCGTCATCATCGGCGTCGGCGGCTTCCTCGGCATCGGTGAAAAGGATGTCGCCGTGGATATGAGCGCATTGCAGCTCGGCCCCGGCATGTCACAGGACGAGGCAAATGCGGCCGCTGCCGAGTCGAACGCCGTCTCCAATGAAACCACGGCGGCTACCCAGCCCGGCGCCGCGACAACGCCCGGCGCCACGCCGCCAGCTGCGGGCACCGCACGCACCACGACGGATCCGGCCGGAACCGGCATGGGTGCTGCCAGCAACCAGACGGCAGCACCTGGCACTGCAACGTCGAATAACACCGACACCACGCAAACGGCCAACAACGACGCCGCCCAGATCGGCGACGATGGTTTGCCGCAGCGCATCGTGCTCAACGTGACACGCGAACAGCTGCAGGACGCACCCGCCTTCGAAGGCATGACGCCTGCCCGTTAACACGTGCCATCCGGGTCAGAGGGGACGCTGCCGTCCCTCGCACCTTTCAAGCCCCGCAGGTCAGCCTGCGGGGTTTTTGCCGTATGGGCGTCAAAACCCCTGGAACAGGAAATCGGTTGCTGCCGTGATGTCATCGGCCCGCGCAGAGAGATCGGCGACGAACGGGCCGAAAAGGGCAATGTTGATGGCGGCAATGCGTTGCGTTGCCATCGCGTAGCGGATCCCCTCGATCTCAAATCGGGGATTCATCCGACCGATCGACCAAGACATTAATTCCGTGGGGTATAGCGGCGCAACGACACGCGTGCGGAGCGTGTCAAGAACATCGGCCTGGAGGTCGAGAAGCAGTATTGCCTCTTCTGTTGAGCGGTAGACTGAAAACCGCGCCACACTACCAAAGCCGATATTTGGCAAGCGGCAAACCGTGTTTCTCGATGTAGTCGTTTTCCGCCTTGATCGCGTCGGCGTTCTCGATCTTCCACAGGCGCTCTTTTTCCGCCTTCACGGCGCGCGCGATGCCGTCGGCTGCGGCCTGCGACACGTCAAGCTTCAGGTCGCGCGCTTCCAGAAGAAGCCGCTCGTCCACCTCGATACCATTGGGGATGCCATTCGGCTTTCGCGATGTCTGTGCCACGGCTGCTCCAGCCTCCCTGTGAGAGGCTGGATTATGCGGCAGATATTTTGGCTTGAGAAGCCTATTCGTCGCTCATCTTCAGCGCGGCAATAAACGCTTCCTGCGGAATTTCCACCTTGCCGAACTGGCGCATGCGCTTCTTGCCGGCCTTCTGCTTGTCGAGCAGCTTGCGCTTGCGGCTGGCATCGCCGCCGTAGCACTTGGCCGTCACGTCCTTGCGCATGGCCGAGATGGTTTCGCGCGCGATCACATTGCCGCCGATGGCAGCCTGGATCGGGATCTTGAACATGTGGCGCGGGATGAGGTCCTTCAGCTTTTCGCACATGTCGCGGCCGCGCTTTTCGGCAGCCGTGCGGTGGACCAGCATGGAGAGCGCGTCGACGGGCTCGCCATTCACCATGATCGACATCTTGACGAGGTTGCCCTCGCGATAAGCGTCGAGATGGTAGTCGAAGGAGGCATAGCCCTTGGAGATCGACTTCAGGCGGTCGTAGAAATCGAACACCACTTCGTTGAGCGGCAGCTGATAGGTCAGCATGGCGCGCTTGCCCACATACGTGAGTTCGGTCTGGATACCGCGGCGATCCTGGCAAAGCTTCAAAATGCCGCCGAGATAATCGTCCGGCGTCAGGATAGTGGCCTTGATCCAAGGTTCATGGATTTCCGAGATACGCACCACGTCCGGCATATCGGCGGGGTTGTGCAGCTCGCGCTCGCTGCCGTCAGTCATGAACAGCTTGTAGACGACCGAAGGGGCGGTTGCGATAAGATCGAGATCGAATTCGCGCTCGAGACGCTCCTGGATGATTTCCAGATGCAGGAGGCCAAGGAAGCCGCAGCGGAAACCGAAGCCGAGTGCGGCAGACGATTCCATTTCAAACGAGAAAGAGGCGTCGTTCAGGCGCAGCTTGCCCATGGCCGAGCGCAGGTCTTCGAAATCGGCAGCATCAACCGGGAAGAGGCCGCAGAACACCACCGGCTGCGCCGGCTTGAAGCCCGGCAGCATGTTGGCGGTCGGGCGTTTGTCTTCGGTGATGGTGTCGCCGACGCGGGTATCGGCCACTTCCTTGATCGAACCGGTGAAGAAACCGATTTCGCCCGGCCCGAGGCTGTCAACGGCCAGCATTTTCGGCGTCAGAACGCCGACGCGTTCCACGTTATATTTGGCGTCGGTGCCCATCATGCGGATCACCTGGCCCTTGGTCAGCACGCCATCGAGCACGCGCACCAGAACCATGACGCCAAGATAGGTATCGTACCAGCTGTCGACCAGCAGCGCCTTCAGGGGGCCCTTTTCGCCGACTTCGCTCTTCGGCGCCGGCAGCTTGTGGACGATGGCTTCGAGAACATCGGGAATGCCAAGGCCGGTCTTTGCCGAGATGAGAACGGCCTCAGACGCATCGATGCCGATGACTTCCTCGATCTGTTCCTTGATGCGCTCGGGTTCTGCGGCCGGCAGGTCCACCTTGTTCAGGACCGTGACGATCTCGTGATTGTTGTCGATCGCCTGATAGACGTTGGCCAGCGTCTGGGCTTCCACGCCCTGGGAGGCATCGACCACCAGAAGCGAACCTTCGCAGGCCGACAGCGACCGCGAGACTTCATAGGCAAAGTCGACATGGCCGGGCGTGTCGATGAGGTTCAGCACATAGGTCTCGCCATTGTTGGCCTTGTAGTGCAGACGCACCGTCTGGGCCTTGATGGTGATGCCGCGCTCGCGCTCGATATCCATCGAATCGAGAACCTGTTCCGACATGTCGCGCTCGGCAAGACCGCCGGTCGATTGGATCAGGCGGTCGGCCAGCGTGGATTTGCCATGGTCGATATGCGCGACGATGGAGAAATTGCGGATATGGCTTAAGGGCGTGCGATCGGTGCTCATGGTCGCGCATATAGCAGCGGCCCGTTTCATCGCCTAGCGGGAAAATAGGCCATGGCCCGCGAAAACACCGGCTGAGCGGCAGATTTTCGGGGTATCGAGGGGAAAATGCACCGGGCGCGTCAGCTGCCGCCGGTGCTCAGGGCCCGCTGACACCGGCATCCGGATCGGTCATCGTGGCGGCATTCGGCACCTGCGCGCTGCGCAGTTCGAAATTCTCGCGCTCAGTCGAGGGCACCGGATCGCGCTCGTTGAGGCGCCAGAGCACAAACACACCATAGGCTGCCGCCACCAGCATGGCCGCCAGAATGAAGGTCTTTTGGCCAAGCGCCGGCGTCAGCGCCGTGACGGCGAGCGGTACGACGGTTGCCGCTGCCGACCAGGCAACCAGCAGCGTGCTCGACAGCGGCACGTAATCCTCCGGGTCGGCGCGGTCGTTAGAATGGGCGTTGGCAATGGAATAGATCGTCTCGATGGCGCCGCCGAACACCAGAAACACGATCATCAGCACCAGCATCTGGGTAAAGGACGCAAAGAGGGCGGCAATCGCAGCGCAGACGATGAGGACGCAGGTGATCAGAAGCACACGGCGCCGGTCGATGAGGTCTGAGAGAATGCCAAGCGGATATTGCACGAAGAGAAGCCCGGTCTGCATCACGAACATCAAAAGCGCCACCTGCGTCTGCGACACATTGTTGACCGCCGCATAGATTGGAACAAAACCCTGCACCACCATGGAGAGGCCCCCGGAAGCGAGCACGCCGATGAGGCCTACCGGCGAAATGCGCCAGGCCATGCGAAGATCGACATTAACCCGTGCCGGCGCCGGCGGGTTGGGCAGGCGGGTCAGCCCGATCGGCAGGATGGCAAGGGCCGTAAACAGCACCGTCAGCAGCGGCGTCAGGTTGCCGATGGTGGAAATCTGGCCAAACAGCCAGGCCCCGCAGCCAAGCCCCAGCACATACGCCATATAGAAAAAGGACATCGCCCGCCCGCGCCAGGCATTGGAAGCGGCATGGTTCAGCCAGCTCTGGGCGATGATGAAATTGCAGTTGGCAGCGGCGCCGTAAAGCCCGCGCGCAAGAATCCACCAGCCTACCGACAGGCCCGACGCGATGATGACGGCAGCGATGATGACAAAGGCCATCGAGCAGGCAAAGAGCCGCGCGTGACCGACGCGGCGGATCAGCGGGCCGGTGACGACGCAGCCGACAAGTCCGCCGAAGGCAACGGCGGTGACGGCAGCCCCCGGCGCCCAGCTGGCTGCTTCCGAACGGGCCAGCATGAAGGGGCTATAGGCGAACATCAGCCCGCTTCCGACGGCCGCCGTCGTCATCGATAGGACAATGCTGGCAATCGACAGCGGGGATGTTGTGCCGGAGGCGGGCTTGTCGTGCATAAAAACTCCATGAGCAGGCGCGCGACGAGACCGCACGGCAGCGCGCGCAAATCCGGGAGCTTGGCCCTAGTCTAGCGAGAGGAGCGGGGTGCTGGCTATCGCGAAAACGTCGGCCATCCGCCCTTCACCGGCAAGAGTAAATATCCACTATAAGGGCTATTGACTCCACTATAAGAGAAATGCAGGATTGCCCCATGGAAAAAATGGATCAGGAATTCGAGGGTGCCATCGGCGAGCGGCTGAAATCGTTGCGGCTTGGACAAAACTTCACGCTGGACCAGCTTGCCAGTGCTGCCGGCGTCAGCCGCGCGATGATTTCACGGATCGAGCGGGGGGAGGCGAGCCCGACAGCTGCGCTGCTGGCGCGGCTTTGCGAGGCGCTGGGCCTGTCGCTGTCGGCCTTTTTTGCGCCCGATGCGCCGGATCGCTCGCCGCTTTCCCGCCGAACGTCGCAACGGCTCTGGCGCGATCCGACAACCGGTTATCTGCGCCGTTCGGTCTCGCCGCCCGGAACGCCGTCACGGGTCGATATTGTCGAGGTGGAGTTTCCGCCCGGTGCCCGCGTCAGTTTTCCGCCGCGCCCGGAAAGCCGGTTCATGACGCAGCATGTCTGGCTGTTTGCCGGCGTGCTCGACATGGAGCTGGAAAACGAAACGCATCGGCTTCAGTCGGGCGATTGCCTGTTCATGGATATCGGCGACGCCTTTGCCTTCTTCAACCCGTCGGATGAACCCGCCCGCTACGCTGTCATTCTCGATCGCGGCCCAAATTCCAACCGCTAAAACCTTCACAAAAAAGAGATTTCTTCTATGACCACGATCCGTATTGTTGATGCCGAAACCGCAGAGCACGCGCTTGATGACCTTTGCGAGGTTCTGTCCGATTGCATCAATGGCGGCGCCTCTCTCGGCTTCATGCTGCCGTTCCAGCCGCAGGATGGGCGCGAGTACTGGCGCGGCGTCATGGACGCCGTGCGCTTGGGACAGACGATCCTTGCCATCGGCGAGGTGGAGGGCCGTGTGGTGGCCACGGTGCAAGTGGGGCTCGCCTCAAAACCCAACCAGCCCCATCGCGGCGATCTGATGAAGCTGCTCGTGCATCGCGATGCGCGGGGTCTCGGGTTGTCGCGCCTGTTGATGGAGGCGGTGGAAGAGGAAGCCGCCCGGCGTGGGCGTTCCCTGCTTGTGCTGGACACCGCAACCGGCAGCGACGCGGAGGCGATCTATCCGCGCTTCGGCTGGCAGCGCGTCGGTGTCATCCCGGATTATGCGCTCTGGCCGCAAGGCGGTTTCTGCGGCACCACGCTGTTTTACAAGCGGATCGGGCACGCCTAACCAGCAGCCGTCTGCGGAAAATTGCGGAACCTCGTCGGCCTGTCATGGTTAGGCTTGTTCAACTCCCGAAAACAATGGAGGCGAACATGACCAAGACCGATATCAAGGCCCAGCAGGAACGTGCCAAGGCGCAGGTGGAAAATACCAGTTCCGGCGGACATCTCGGCGGCACCTATTATGGCCAGGAGCCGGACGGCAAGACCACCAGCGACAATGACAGGGTGGGCTCCAAGGCGCGGCCAAACAACGGCAATAACTGATTGCCTCCGGCCGCTTTCGACAATTGAAGACGATCTTTTACGGCCGAGGCCCTGCGCAGAGTGGGGCCTCACTGCTGCCTGGTGTCCTGCTGCTTGAAAAGCGGTCGGCGGCACTTCCGGCAACCTTGGCTTTTTCCGCGAGCCGTGCGGCAAGCACCGAAAGTTTGTCCGGATCGGTCAACCCCATGCGGTAAAGGCGCAGCACGATGCGCGCGACCTTTTCTGTCTCCGTCCGGCTCGTTTTGCTGGCGCAGGAAAACAGCACGGAGCGAATGACCGTGTCGATCACCGCAAAATCGCTGGGAACCAGAATGTTCGGGTAAAACCGCACGTCCGGATGAGGCATGGTTCTCTCCGTTTCAAGCCTCCAGCATAGGCAAGGAGGCACATGGCGCAATATCAAATGTTAAAAAGACTGCCCCGGCCGTGCCTGCTGCAGGCATAAACGGAAACGGCGGCCCCCTTTCGAAAGCCGCCGCCTGCTGTTGAAGTGCTTCAATTTTTTCAGAGATTGCCGTTGCGCTGCTGGATCATCATGAACGTGTCGAAGCTGTAATCGGCCACCTGCAGCCAGAGGTAACCGTCCTTCTTGAACGCCTGCTGGCTGTCATAGATCTTCTTGAAGGCCGGGTTTTTGGCAGAGATTTCGGCATAGGTTTCCTGCGCTGCCTTGTAGCAGACGTCGAGAATGTCCTGGCTGAACGGCTTCAGCACGGCACCTTCCGCCACCAGCTGGCGCAGCGCCTTGGCGTTCAGCGCATCATAGCTTTCCAGCATCAGGGCATTTGCGCGCGCGCAGGCATCCGTCAGCACGCGCTGGTAACGCTTCGGCAGGGCGTTGAATTTTTCGAGGTTGAAGAAGGCGTGAACCGTCGGGCCACCTTCCCACCAGGCGGGGTAATAATAATACTTCGCAACCTTGTAGAAGCCGAGCTTGTGGTCGTCATAGGGGCCGACGAATTCGGTCGCGTCGATCGTGCCCTTTTCAAGCGCTGCGTAGACATCGCCGCCGGCGATCTGCTGCGGGGTCACGCCAACCTTGCTCATCACCTGGCCGGCAAGGCCTGCAATGCGCATCTTCAGGCCCTTCAGGTCGTCAACGGTCTTGATTTCCTTGCGGAACCAGCCGCCCATCTGCGCGCCGGTATTGCCGGCGGGAAGCGCATAGAGGTTATGGCCGGCCAAAAACTCGTTGAGCAGTGCCGTGCCGCCGCCGACCGAGAACCAGGAATTGGAAAGGCGCGCATTGAGGCCGAAGGGAATGGCTGTGCCGAGCGCAAAGGTCGGATCCTTGCCGACGTAATAATAGGCGCAGGTATGAGCCATTTCCACAGTGCCGGCGGCCACCGCATCGGCAGCCTGCAGCGGCGGCACGATTTCGCCGGCCGCAAAGGTCTGGATCTGGAATTTTCCGTCCGTCGCTTCCGAGACGCTTTTTGCAATCTCCGTCGAAGAATTGAACAGCACGTCGAGGCTCTTCGGGAAGGAAGAGGTCAGGCGCCAGGTGATCTCGGGGCTTTCCTGCGCGATGGCGGGGGCGGCAAGGGCTGCGGCGCCGACACCGGCAACGCCGGCCTGGCGAAAGAAGGATCTGCGGTTCATGGCATTCGGCCTTTGATTTCATGACAATGCGGGCATGCTTTCGACGCCCCTAAACCATTTTGTTGCAGTTCCTGCAAGGAAAAATGGCAAAAGATTGCGCAGTGACAACCCTGTTCGGACGGTTCGTTTCGCGCGGTGGGGCTGTCTGCGAACCGTGATTTTAAGGCTCCTGCGGGGTTGAATTTTACCCGCCATCGAATTAGATTAGAATAATTCTAAAAAGGATCACCACTATGTTCGAGATGTTTCGCGCCAGCGGACGCCGTGCCTTCGAGACGTTGAGCGAGGCCGAAATCCTGGCGCTTGCCATTTCCTCCGAAGAAGAGGATGCGCGGATCTACCAGTCCTATGCGGCGTCGCTTGCCGAGCGTGCGCCGGATTCGGCCAAGGTGTTTCGCGATATGGCGGAAGTGGAACAGTCGCACCGTAATATGCTGATTGGCCAGTTCCGCCGGCGTTTCGGCGAGGACATTCCGCTGATCCGACGCGAGCATGTGCGTGGCTTCTATCAGCGCCGGCCCGACTGGTTGATGACAAACCTGTCGCTGGACACCATTCGCGCCCAGGCCGAACTGATGGAAGCGCAGGCGTTTCGCTTCTATACGGAAGCGATGAAGCGGGTCAGCGACGCCTCCACCCGCCAGCTTTTGGGGGATCTGGCGCTCGCCGAGCAGGGGCACGGCGAAATCGCCCATATGCTCGGCGACAAGCACACGCCGGAAGCGGTGCGCGAGGCGGAAACGGCGGGCGAACGCCGACAGTTCATCCTCACCTATGTGCAGCCGGGGCTTGCCGGCCTGATGGACGGATCCGTGTCGACACTTGCACCGATCTTTGCGGCAGCCTTTGCCACCGGCGATACCTGGTCGACCTTCCTCATCGGCCTGTCGGCCTCCGTTGGCGCCGGCATTTCCATGGGCTTTACGGAAGCGGCCCATGACGATGGCAAGCTGTCGGGTCGCGGATCGCCGCTGAAGCGCGGACTTGCCTCTGGCATCATGACCGCCGTCGGCGGCCTCGGCCACGCGTTGCCCTACCTCATTCCGCATTTCTGGACCGCCACGATCGTTGCGGCCGTCGTGGTCTTCGTTGAACTGTGGGCGATCGCTTTCATCCAGAACCGCTTCATGGAAACACCCTTTATGCGCGCCGTCTTCCAGGTCGTCTTCGGCGGCTCCCTCGTGCTTGCCGCCGGCATCCTGATTGGACAGGGGTGAAAAGCGGTTGGCCGAAGGCCAAGCAATCGGTCCAGTGGATCGATTGCAGCGACGAACGCCCTGAGCCAAAGCGAAGGGCCGGGGGTGCAACCCAGTGCGACGGGTCTCAGCGAAAGCGAAGGATCGGGCGCAGCCCAGCCCCAAGACTGCTGCCCGTCCAAAACACAAACCCCGCAAACGAAAATGGCCGGCATCATGCCGGCCATGTCGTATCAGGCTCGAACAATCAGCGGACGGCGCCGACCACGATTTCGCGGCCATCCTCGATGGTCACCCAGCGGCCCGTGTTGAACGAGGCCTGACGCTTCAGGTAGGTGTAGGGCGTCTGGGTCCAGAGTTTTACGTCGTCGTTGAGGTTATCCAGAATGAAATCGCCTTCCGAGGTCCGCACCGTCAGCACTGCATGGCCTTCGCCATCGGGCTTGCGCACCACGGTGATCAGCAGGTCGGCCAGCGAAAAGCCGCGCTCGGACAGTTCCTTGCGCTTTTGCAGCACGTAATCTTCGCAGTCGCCGGCATCGACGGGATAGGCCCAGACTTCCTCGCGGCCATAGACTTCCATGTCCGTGCGGGCGGTGATGCGGGAATTGACCGAGCTGTTGATCTCGTGAATGGCCTGCCAGCCGTATTCGGTCACCTTTGGGGCGGGCGAGGAGGCAAAGCGAATGTTGCACTCATCCTTGTGCAACTGGCAGAATTCGTAATGGCCGATGGGTTGGGAGGTGATGTTGCCCGTCACCATATGCGAGGTCGGTTGCGGGGCCGGAACCGCAGCAGTCGCCGGCGCAAACATCGCAATGAGCAGCAACGCAAAGTGCCGCGCCTTCAGGGCATTTATCATGGATCCGTCCCTCTAAATCCTAACAAAAGGTTAAGGCCCGAGAGGCGGGAGTGTCAATTATGAACAGAGTCTTAACAGCGGCGCTCTGCATTTATGGTTAAGATTGCGGCTTTTCAGTCGCAGCTTATGGACGAGTGGCCGCGCGGTAGTTTCAACTGCCGCCGGTCTCATTCCCTGAACGCCTTCTCAGACAAGGGCAGCGATGGCCGCGCGCATCCGCTCGATATCCTGTGGCCGTGACAGGCGATGGTCGCCGTCGCGCACCAGCGTCAGCACTACGTCGTCTGCCGGCAGGTGCTCGATCAGCGTCAGCGCATGTTTGTATGGCACATCGGCATCCTGCATGCCCTGCAGGATGTGAACCGGGCAACCGGTTTCGATAATGCCGGTCAGCACCCGGTTTTGCCGCCCGTCCTCGATCAGCGCACGGGTAAAAATGTTCGGCTCGGGGCTGTATTCGGAGTGTTCCTCGAAATAGCCGCGTTCCTCCAGGGAACGACGTTCCGCATCGCCAAGCGCCGGTTCGATCAGCGCGCTGGTAAAATCCGGTGCCGGGGCGATGAGAACCATGCCGCTGACCTTCGGCCCGTCAATGCGGCGCTTCAGTTCCTGAACGGCCCGCAGGGCAATCCATCCCCCCATGGAGGAGCCGACGAGGATGACCTGGCGGGCCGGAAAGGCAGCAATCGCGGCAAGGCTTTCCTCCAGCCAGCGGCTGATCGTGCCCTCGCGAAATTCGCCGCCGGACTGGCCATGGCCGGAATAATCGAGCCGCAGTGCCGCAAGGCCAAGTTCCGCGGCCTGCCGGTCCATCTCCAGCGCCTTGGTGCCGGTCATGTCGGAGCGATAGCCGCCGAGCCAGACGAGCATGGGGCCATCGGTTCCCTGATCTGCCTTGCGGTGAAGCATGGCAATCGAGCGCACGTCATGCGGCTGACCTACCTTGATGTGCGAAAGTTCGGCCGGCTGCAGGTCGTTTGTCATGGCGTTCTCCTCGATACTATTGATGCGCCTATAAAACAGATTCGCGAAACGCCGACAGCAGGTGATTTCCTGTGCAGACTATGCTATTGACTTCGCCGCAGCGTTGACGACATTGACCCGCAATCGTGCCTGGCGCCGATGCACGCCGCTGCATTTCGAAATAATTCGAGGAGAATACGACCATTCGCAGACCTTTCAAAGCCGACGCTCCAGTCAAGGACGGGCCGCGCTCCAACCGGGAAATCCGCGTACCTCGCGTTCAGCTGATCAACGCAGAGGGCGAAAACCTCGGCCCCGTGCCGACAGATCAGGCGCTCAAGATGGCGGAAGAGGCCGGTCTCGACCTGGTCGAGATTTCGCCTAACAATGATCCGCCGGTGTGCAAGATCCTCGATCTTGGCAAGCTGAAATACGCCAACCAGAAGAAGGCGGCCGAAGCGCGCAAGAAGCAGAAGATCGTCGAAATCAAAGAAATTAAGATGCGCCCGAACATCGACACCCATGATTATGAGGTGAAGATGAAGGCGATCCTGCGTTTCTTCGAAGATGGCGACAAGGTTCGCGTCACGCTGCGCTTCCGCGGTCGTGAAATGGCCCACCAGGAACTGGGCATGAAGCTTCTGCTTCAGGTCAAGGAAGACACGGCAACGATTGCCAAGGTGGAAGCCGAGCCCAAGCTCGAAGGCCGCCAGATGATGATGGTGCTGGCCCCTCGCTGAGGCCGGCACTTTTTTGAGAGCCGCTCGTGGGGGCGCACAAGCCCCCCGTTTGCCGTGCCCCTTAAAACCCCGTGTTCCCCCATTGCGCTTTCAACCGCCTGTCGGTATAAGCGCGCGTCCGAACGGTCCGGCAGGGCATGCCGTGGCCGTTCTCGAATAGCTTGAAGTCCGCCTTTCGTCAGCGGGTTTCGATACAAGATATGGAGTAGCAAAATGCCCAAGATGAAGACGAAATCGGCTGCCAAGAAGCGGTTCAAGATCACGGCGACCGGCAAGGTCGTTGCGGCTGCCGCCGGCAAGCGCCACGGCATGATCAAGCGGTCCAACAAGTTCATTCGTAACGCTCGCGGTACGATGGTTCTGGCCGAACCGGATGGCAAGAAGGTCATCAAGAACTACCTGCCGAACGGTCTCTGAGACCCTTTCGCTTTTTGGATCAGTTAAGGAGATCATGACATGGCACGCGTAAAACGTGGCGTAACTTCCCGCGCCAAGCACACCAAGACCCTCAAGGCAGCCAAGGGCTTCTACGGCCGCCGCAAGAACACCATCCGCGCCGCAAAAGCGGCTGTGGACCGTTCGCGCCAGTTTGCCACCCGCGACCGCAAGGTCAAGAAGCGCAATTTCCGCGCTCTCTGGATCCAGCGTATCAACGCTGCCGTTCGCGAATTCGGCCTGACCTACGGCCGCTTCATCGACGGCCTGAACAAGGCTGGCATCGAAGTGGACCGCAAGGTTCTCTCCGACATGGCCATCCATGAGCCGGCCGCTTTCGGCGCGCTGGTCGAAGCCTCCAAGAAGGCTCTCGAGTACCTCAAGGATGCCGGCACCACCAACGAGTTTGAAAGCGCGGTCAAGTAACCAGCGCTTCCCAAGCTTATTGCTTCACTGATTTGGGAAACCCGCGCTGGTCTGGGCTGGCGCGGGTTTTTCATGTTTTATTCGCCGTCGCGCTTCCGGCAGGCTTGGCCAAACCCACCCGATCTTCACACGGAAACCATCATGTCCGATCTGGAAAACCTGAAGACCTCGCTTCTTGCCGAAATCGCCGCTGCCGCCGACGAGCCGGCCATCGAGGCGGTGCGTGTGGCAGCCCTTGGCAAGAAGGGCTCCGTTTCCGAGTTGCTGAAGACACTCGGTTCGATGACGCCGGAGGAACGCCAGAGCCGCGGTGCCGCGATCAATGCGCTGAAGACCGAGGTGACGGAAGCTCTTGCCGCCCGCAAGACCGTTCTGCGTGAGGCCGCGATCAATGCAAGGCTTGCCGCCGAAACGCTTGACGTGACGCTGCCCGTGCGCTCCTCGCCGGCCGAGCGCGGCCGTATCCATCCGATCAGCCAGATCGTCGATGAGATCACCGCCATCTTCGCCGACATGGGATTTTCCATCGCGGAAGGCCCAGATATCGAGACCGACTATTACAATTTCACGGCGCTGAATTTCCCGGAAGGCCATCCGGCCCGCGAAATGCACGACACCTTCTTTTTCCAACCGGACGAGAACGGCGAGCGCAAGGTTCTGCGCACCCATACTTCGCCGGTGCAGGTGCGCACCATGGAAACCCAGAAGCCGCCGATCCGCATCGTCATTCCCGGCAAGACCTACCGCCAGGACAGCGACGCCACCCATTCGCCAATGTTCCACCAGGTCGAAGGCCTCGTCATCGACAAGAAGAGCCATGTCGGCAACATCCGCTGGGTGCTCGAAGAATTCTGCAAGGCCTTCTTCGAGGTGGACAATGTCACCATGCGCTTCCGCCCGTCCTTCTTCCCCTTCACCGAGCCGAGCTTTGAGGTGGACATCCAGTGCGACCGCTCGTCCGGCCCGATCGTCAAGTTCGGCGAAGGCACCGACTGGATGGAAATTCTGGGCTGCGGCATGGTGCATCCGAACGTGCTGCGCGCCGGAGGCCTCGATCCCGACGAATACCAGGGTTTTGCCTGGGGCATGGGGCTCGACCGCATCGCTATGCTGAAATACGGCATGCCCGACCTGCGCGACTTCTTCAACGCCGACGTGCGCTGGATGAGCCATTACGGTTTCCGCCCGCTCGACATGCCGACGCTGTTCGGCGGTTTGAGCGCTTAAACGAGGAGATAGATCGATGAAATTCACACTCTCCTGGCTGAAGGATCATCTGGAAACGGATGCGACCCTCGATGAGATCTGCGAACGGCTGACGGCCATTGGCCTTGAGGTTGAGGATGTCGATGACAAGGCGGCGTATAAGCCGTTTGTGATCGCCAAGGTTCTCTCGGCTGAAAAACATCCATCCGCCGACCGGCTGAAGGTGTTGATGGTGGATGCCGGCGGTGAAAAGCCGGTGCAGGTTGTCTGTGGTGCGCCGAATGCGCGGGCCGGTCTCGTCGGGGCGCTGGCGCGTCCCGGCACCTATGTACCGGGTCTCGATGTGACGCTTGCCATCGGCAATATTCGCGGTGTCGAAAGCCACGGCATGATGTGCTCCGAAAAGGAGCTGAACATGTCCGAGGCCCATGACGGCATCATCGACCTGCCAGAGGATGCGCCCGTCGGAACGCCGTTTGCCACGTATGCCGGGCTTGACGATCCGATGATCGAGATCAACCTCACGCCCAACCGCCCCGATTGCACGAGCATTTTTGGCATTGCGCGGGATCTGGCGGCGTCTGGCCTTGGCACGCTGAAACAGCCGAAGGCGCCGGATTTTGCCGTCTCCGGCGAAACGCCCGTCGAGGTCAAGATCGATCTCGACGACGAAAAGCTGTGCCCCGGTTTTGCGCTGCGCCTCGTGCGCGGCGTCAAGAACGGCCCGAGCCCGGCCTGGATGCAGACACGGCTGAAGGCCATCGGCCTTCGCCCGATCAATGCGCTGGTTGATATCACCAATTACATGACCTTCGACCAGGGACGGCCGATGCATGTGTTCGATGCGGCAAAGGTTGCCGGCAACCTCACAGTGCGCCGGGCAGCCGAGGGCGAGGAAATTCTGGCGCTCGATACACGCACCTACACGCTTTCTCCCGCCAATGTGGTGATTGCCGATGATAACGGCGTCGAATCCATCGGCGGCATCATGGGCGGCGAGCATTCCGGCTGCGATGAGAACACGACCGACGTGCTGATCGAATCGGCGCTGTGGGACCCGATCAACATCGCCAAATCCGGCCGCGCGCTTGGCATCATCACCGATGCCCGTTACCGGTTCGAGCGCGGTGTTGACCCCAATTACATGATGCCGGGGCTGGAGCGCACGACGCAGCTGGTGCTGGATCTCTGCGGCGGTACTGCGGCCAAGGCCAAGGTTGCCGGCTACAAGGGTTATGACGCCCGCCTGGTCGACTTCCCCTTTTCCGAGGTGAAGCGCCTGACGGGGCTGAATGTTTCCGTCGAGGAGAGCCAAAAAATCCTCACTGCCCTTGGCTTCGAGATCGTGTCGGGCGATGCGGCGCGGGCAACCGTTGCCGTGCCCTCCTGGCGCCCGGATGTGGATGGCAAGGCAGACCTCGTGGAAGAGGTCATGCGCATCCACGGCGTGGACCAGATCCGCCCCGAGCCGCTGGAAAACCAGGGCGCCGTCAATGGCCGCATCCTGACGACGCTGCAGATCCGCACCCGCACGGCAAAGCGCGCACTTGCCTCGCGCGGCATGCTGGAAGCCGTCACCTGGTCGTTCATTCCGGAAGATCAGGCAAAGCTGTTTGGCGGCGGCAAGCCGCAGCTGAAACTGGCAAACCCGATTGCCGCCGACATGTCGGACATGCGCCCCTCGCTTCTGCCGGGCCTTCTGACGGCTGCCCAGCGCAATGCCGACAAGGGTTTTGGCGATGTGGCGATCTTCGAAGTGTCCGGCACCTATGAGGGCGACACGCCCGAGGCCCAGCGGCGCGTGGCGGGCGGCATCCGTCGCGGCACGGCCTCGCTTGCCGGCGCTGGCAAATCCTGGTCGAACGCGGCAAAGGGCGGCGGAAAACCTGTGGATGTCTATGACGCCAAGGCCGATGCGCTCGCCGTGATCGAGGCCTGCGGGCTGCCGATGGGCAATGTGCAGGTGGAGCAGGGCGGCCCCGCCTGGTATCACCCCGGCCGTTCCGGCACGATCAAGATGGGCCCGAAAGTGGTGCTTGGCCATTTTGGCGAGTTCCACCCGAACACGCTGTCGGCGCTTGATGTCTCCGGCGCGCTCTGCGGTTTCGAGGTCTATCTCGATGCCATGCCCGAGCCGAAGAAGAAGCCGACCCGCACAAAACCGGCACTCGAACTGTCGCCGTTCCAGATGGTCAAGCGCGATTTCGCCTTTGTGGTGGACCGCACGGTGGACGCCGGCGCCCTCATCAAGGCAGCCACCACCGCAGACCGCAAGCTGGTAACAGGCGTTTCCGTGTTCGACGTGTTCGAAGGCCCATCGCTTGGCGAAAACAAGAAATCGATTGCCATCGAGGTGCTGATCCAGCCCGTCGACAAGACGCTGACGGACGAGGATTTTGACGCGCTGACGAAAAAGATCGTCGCCAACGTTGAAAAATCGACCGGCGGCGTTTTGCGCGCCTGAGGTTTTGTCTCAGGTGACATTGCCATCCCCGGATGGCGTTTAAGCCTATCGCACCCCTCTGTTCGAAAGAAGAGAGGGGCGTTTTCATGCTCGCTGCGGCGCGGCCTTTCGTTCGAAGCTCTGTCAAAGAACGGGCACGCGGATCGATGATGCGCAAAAAAATGCCATGCTTCTGCTGCCACGCGGCGGAAAACCCGTGTTTTCTAAAAAGTGCAGACCGGGCGCTGAAAGCTGCCTCGTATGATTTTATTATAAGTGACACCTTTCAGCGCCCCGTTCAGCGGTTTTTGCTCGCGCTTGGGGTCTCTCTGCCTGACGGGAGATTCTTGGGGTTTTTGCCATCGCCGCACTCCCATAAGCCGGGAGCAGACAGCGGACGATGAAACCCAAAAACCTCCCGCCCCCTGTGTGCCGCACAGACACGCCCGGCGCGCTTGCTGGGAATGAAACGGCAAAGCCTGTCCGGGGCCCGCCATTTCCCCCGTGTCGCCGGAGGGAGACCAATTTCCGCGAACCCGGTGCATGAGGTTTTGCGTCACCCCCTCACGCCCCGCGCTGGCCCCGCATCGCCAGAACGCCTTCTGGTGTATCCGCTGCGAGACGAGGGCATTGTAGGTGAGGGTGTGGGGGGTGAGGATGACGGGGGAGGGATTTATTTTTGGGCTCGCGGTGCCGACAGGCTTTCGTCAGCCGATCATGGCTTCGTGACGTGTGAAACGAACGATATGCTGCCTGTCAAAAAATCAGCTTCAGCAGCAGGACGACCACGATCAGGCCAATAAGAAAAATCACTCCGACGGTGCCACCGATGAACTTCAGCATGTTGTCTCCTGCGATATGATGCGATCTGGCAGACGGGTAAACCGTGCCGAGCGCGCTTTGAGGTGTCTCTCAGGCAACTGGTCCGAGGGGGATTGGTTCCATTTAGGGGGCAGAGGCTGGGGGGCAGTGATGCAGATGAGTCTTGCGTTCTGAAACAAAGGGGTTGCGAATTGCTTCGTGCTTTCCATGTCGGTTATGGAAGTCTTGTTGTGCTTGCTTGGAAGTACGCACAGGCCCCCCCCGGGGGCTGCGGCGTCTTCGCGCCTGCATCTCGGTCTTTAAGATCAATCCACGCGGCGGCCGAAAGCTGCTGTTCGGCGACATCATCTGCAGCAATGGAGACAAAGCGGGTAGCGGACGTTCACTGCAATCGGCGCCAAAGTCCGGTGTGCGGACAAATCAGCAATCTAGCCCGCCCATACAAGGGCAACTCAGGGGTTGATGGAGTGGCACTACAGCTTAAGATGATAACATCAGTTCCCGGCATATCAGAAGGGCGAAACTACCGACGTCTGCCCTTGCTAGCTTGCTATTGACACCAAACTCTTCAAAATGACGGACGCGTAATTCGGAAATGGAGGCTACCTATGGCTGAACTTCATGCTCAGGCGGTGCCTGTTCAAACGCTCTACACATGGTTCCGTGAGAATAAGCTGATTGTTAATCGGCGGTATCAACGGAAGCTTGTGTGGACGCTGGAAGAAAAGCAAAAACTTCTTGATTCCATACAATCGAAATATCCAATCCCCGCCATATTACTATCTGAGATTGAGGGGCCAATAGAAAATTTTGAAATAATTGACGGCCTTCAAAGAATGCATGCAATTCTTTCATTCATAGAGACCGCATACCCTCTTCAGGATGGACGATACTTCGATTTAAATTACTTCCCCACCGCAAAAGACTTTTCAGACAAGTCTGTATTTTCTGATCAATCTGCAGGAGTAGTGATTGAAAATTCTGCCTGTTCAGTAATACTGAATTACCAAATTTCGCTGTCTATACTAAGAAAAGCAACAAATAAGGAGGTTGATGAAGTATTTGATAGAATTAATACATACGGTCATCGCCTGAGCGACCAAGAGCGCCGCCAAGCTGGTGTTCAGAGCAAGTTTGCTGAGATTGTGCGGAGTTTGGCTTGCAGCGTGCGAGGCGATACTTCGTCTGACCGACTATTTCTCTACGAAATGCCGTCCATAAGTATTGACCTTCCTAAGACAAAGCATGGGTATGAAGTTCGGGCTGACGAGGTGTTTTGGGTCACCCAGGGCGTTCTCAGGTCAACTGATCTTCGAGACAGTGAGGATGAGCAATGTATTGCAGACACTGTTGCCTGTATGATCGGACAGGATTTGATTGATCGTTCTAAGGCAGCGCTCGATGCAATATACGATTTTTCAAGCACGGAATACACTCGGCTTGAAACTGCTGTAGACCTGTACGGAATCGAGAAGGTCTCGGAAGAATTCAAGTTCGTTCTCGGATAAGTCGAGAAGATCTGCGCGGAGGGCGGCGCAACCAAGCTGCGGGATCTATTGTTTGAGCCAAAGACAACCAACGCTTTCCCATCTGTCTTCACAGTCATTTTTTTGGCGATCTTCGAGTGCGGTGTTGGCCAAGGAAAGAGGATTTCCGATTATGCGGGCCTGAAGGCCTCGCTGAAGGGCATCAACAAAAGAATACCAGTAGGCCAAAAGGGCTCAAGCAAGTCTGAGCGGCGGACCAACATTGATGTAGTTAAAGGTATTATTTCGAAATTTTTCGTCAATGATCCCGATTTGGGCAAAGTGATTTTCAGTAACCACAAGATAATTGACATCGATGGGGACATTCGACGATCAGAGATAGAGCTTGCAAATTTCGAATTAAAGCAGGGACTACTCCCGCTGGATGCTGGAGCAAAAGACCCTGCTGCGATGCTGGACAAGATTTTGAGGACTGTCTGCGCAATCGCTAACAATGGCCCGAAGTCCGTTGGGAAGATTTTGATAGGTGTGGCGGACAAAGATGCGGATATCAAGCGAGTTGTAGAGATTGACGGAGTTGTTGGGAAAACGATCGGGAAGAGAACAGTTGTAGGAATATGCAGAGAGGCTAAGAGACTCGGCAAGTCAATGGAAGAATACGTTCAAATTGTGGTCAACCACATTAAGAACTCTAAGATTTCTGAGCATACAAAAGGAGCGGTGCTCGCCCACATAGACTACAATAGCTACTTCGATCTTGGGGTATTGGTGATCTCTGTTCCTCCGCAGAGGGAGCTTACTTACTTAGGGGACGATCTTTATCGTCGGGACGGCTCCAACAACATTCTAGTTTCCAGCCCAAAAGAGGTGGTGGCGCTGAACACACGGTTTCAATAAGAGAACGTCTCCCACCAAGTTATGGAATGTCTGCTTCACTGGATCGGCGGCTGGAACCTGACAGTTCCGTTCCGGCCCCAAGTCAACTTTTGACGACAGGAACTTCGATTTGCGGTTTATACTGGATATCCTGCAGCATAATTTCCTCGTGCGGTGAAGCGCCGGAATCATGGGCACTGTATCGATATCGATATTCAGGGAAAGATGGATTTGGGTCGTCTTGTGTGAGATGGGCCAGCGGCGGTGTCTGCCGCCCCCTCATCCGCCTACCGGCACCTTCTCCCCGGGGGGAGAAGGGAGTTGCGCGGTTTGCGTCTCACAACGTCCGTTACCCCTAAGCTGCGTCCCTGACGCGGATCTCGATGTCCAGATGGGCTGCAGCGGCGATGTTGACGAGGGCGTCGAGGGAGAATTTGACGAGTTTGCCGCGCAGGAGATCATTGGTGCGCGGGCGTGTCAGGCCAAGGCGTTTTGCGGCCTCTTCCTGAGAAATGTCCCAGCGCTTCACCGCTTTGCGTATTTCATAAAGCAGCGCGGAGCGTGCCTTGAGGTTCGCGGCTTCCTGCTCCGTGTCGGCCAGGGCATCCCAGACGTTTTGATCTATTTCCGCGGTCATCGTTCTGCCTTCCATGTTTCAGCCGTTCCGGAGTGCAGGAAATCACGAGCATTGTATCGATATCGATACTCAGGGAAAGATGGATTTGGGTCCTCTTGTCTGAGATGGGGCAAGCCTTGGAGGGTGCGGCCCCCTCATCCGCCTGCCGGCACCTTCTCCCCGTGGGGGAGAAGGGGGCATTGCGGTTGGTGCCTGCGGTCAGAGGCTGACGCGGCGGCCTTCCTTGTCGGCGTTCTTGCGGTCGCTGCCGTGCTTTTCGAGGATCGCCTTGGCATCTTCCACGGAAATGCGGTGCTTCTTGGCAAAGGCAACGGGTTCATAGGCTTTTTGCGCGTCTGCGGCTTTCGGGTCTGACATGATCTGTCTCCAATGGTGAGGGCGCCGGCGGGGTGCCGGTTTGCCTCGGGGTGCGTGCCTCGGGATGTGTGTCGAGGGAGTTTTTTGGGCGCGTCCAGCCAAGCTGCAAGTCGCGCGCGAAAAATGGCCTTTTGAGCCGTTAAGGCCTCTATATGGGGATTGCGGCGCAAAAGCTCAATATTTGTTCTTGCGCAGCGTCTTGTTGCCCTTCGGTCCGCTGTAGACGGGGGTGCGGTCGCGGTTTTCGGTGGTGAGCGTGCGCCAGCGCTCCAGCCGCTCGGATGACAGCGTGCCGGCCTTGACGGCGGCCTGCACGGCGCAGCCGGGTTCATGCGCGTGGGTGCAATCGCGAAACCGGCAATCGGGCGCTAGTTCGATGATTTCGGCAAACAGCGTATCGATGCCGCCGGTGACGTCGCTGACATAAAGCGTGCGAATGCCGGGCGTATCGATGACCCAGCCGCCGCCGGCGATTTCATGCAGGGAACGGGCCGTGGTGGTGTGGCGGCCTTTTGCGTCGTGCTCGCGGATCTCGCCGGTTTTTTGCGGGCTCTCGGCAGAGGGGCCGGCCAGCGTGTTGACGAGCGTCGATTTGCCGACGCCGGACGAGCCGACAAGCGCCACCGTCTGGCCCGGTCCGCACCAGGGTTTTAGAGGATCGATGGCATCGGCCGCGCGGGCATTAACGACAACGACGGGAAGATCGCGCTGGAGGGATGCTGCCTGTGTCGCGTAGGTTTCGGCATCCTCCACCATGTCGGCTTTGGTCAGAACGATGACCGGGCGCGTGCCGGCCTCGTTTGCCATGATGAGATACCGTTCCAGCCGCGAGGGGTTAAAATCGGCATTACAGGAGGTGACGATAAACAGCGTATCGACATTGGCGGCCGCCAGCTGCTGGCCGATGGCACCTTCGGTGCGCCGCTGCAAAGTTGTGTGGCGCTGAAGGCGGCGCGTGAGAAGGCCGGTCAGCGGATCTGCGAGAACCCAGTCTCCCACGGCATAATCGGCAGTATTGGCGTTGGGCGCAAGTTCGAGGGCGACAGGGCCGCTGGCATCGATGGCATCAAGCCGCGCCCGGTGGACCGACGATATGCGCCGCACCAGAAGGGTGGTCTCATCAGGCGTGACCTGATCGGCAAAGAAATCCGTCCAGCCCAGCCGCTGAAGCGCTGCGGTTTCGAAAAAACCCGTCAAAGGCGGGCCATCCGGAGGTTTTGGGGCGAGAAAGAAGCGGGCATGGTTTTTTAAGCTTTCCGTGGCGCGAGCGCAGGTCTTTGCGGGTGTCATAGCGCAGAAACGGGGCGGTGACGCGGGAAATGTTTTTGGGGCGGGGATTTGTAAGAGAGAGGCCCTCTCTGCCCTGCCGGGCATCTCCCCCACAAGGGGGGAGAAACCACGCGGCAGGCGTCCCGTTCCTGCGCAAAAGCGCGCGGCCGGGTTAAGCCCTCCCCCTTGTGGGGAGGGTTTGGGAGGGGATCTCTCCCATATGCGATTGTCCTGCCGCGCGCGGGGAGAAGGGGTGTGTCGCAGCGTTTCTACTGCCTATTGCCTTGCCGAACCCTACCGGTTGGCCATCTTTGCCATGGAATCCGGATAACGGGCACCTTTCACCTTGTCCGGCGAGAGGAGTGCGCCGAGTTGCGTAACTTCTTCGGCCGAGAGCTTGATATCGGCCGCGGCGACGTTTTTTTCGAGATTGGCGATCTTCGTGGTGCCGGGGATGGGCACGATGAAATCGCCCTGCGCCAGCACCCAGGCGAGCGCCAGCTGGCCCGCCGTGGTGTTCTTGTCCGCCGCCATCTGTTCCAGTGCCGAGACGAGCGCCAGATTGGCATCAAAATTTTCCGCCTGAAAACGCGGCAGGCCGCGGCGGAAATCCGTGTCGGAGAGGCCGTCGAGGTTTTTGAGCGCGCCGGTCAGTGCGCCGCGGCCGAGCGGCGAGAAGGGCACGAAACCGATGCCAAGCTCGCGGCAGGTGGCCAGCACGCCGTTTTCCTCGGGATCGCGCGTCCACAGCGAATATTCGCTCTGGATGGCGGCAATCGGGTGCGTGGCATGGGCGCGGCGCAGCGTCTCGGCGCTGGCTTCCGAAAGGCCAAGCGTGCGCACCTTGCCGGCCTTGACGAGATCGGCCATGGCGCCGACGGTTTCCTCGATCGCCACATCCGGATCGACGCGGTGCTGGTAAAACAGATCGATCACCTCGACGCCGAGGCGTTTCAGGGAGGCTTCGGCGACTGCGCGGACATTTTCCGGCCGGCTATCGGTGCCGGAGGGGCGGGCGGCCTTGGCGTCGTCACCGATGGTGAAGCCGAACTTGGTGGCGATCTGCACCTGGTCGCGGTAGGGTTTCAGCCCCTTGCCGACGAGGATTTCATTCGTATAGGGGCCGTAGACTTCGGCCGTATCAAACAGCGTGACGCCCAGTTCGACGGCGCGGGCAAGTGTGGCGAGCGCGCCGGTTTCATCGGTCGCTGGGCTATAGGCATGGGTCATGCCCATGCAGCCAAGGCCAAGGGCGGAAACATTGAGCGTTCCAAGTGTGCGGGTGTGCATGGGGTTCTCCTCAAGGGGTCATCGAGATAGGCGCGGCGCGGCGAAGGCGCCGTCGTCCAAAACAATCTAGGGCGTTCGGGCATCGGTGAAAACCGCTGCAATTGGGCGCGGGCTGTTCTATAGAATAGAACAATGAACCGTATCCAGTTGTCTCAAATGGCCGTTTTCGCAGCCGTTGCCGAAGCCCAGAGTTTTCGCAGGGCGGCGGCCGATCTTGGCATTGCGCCCTCGGCCGTCAGTCATGCGGTCTCGGCGCTGGAAGAAAGCCTTGGCGTGCGGCTGTTGCAGCGCACGACACGGTCTGTTGCGCCAACCCAGGAAGGGCGGTTGTTGATCGCAGCCCTGTCGCCGGCGCTGTCGGATATCGATGCGGCGATGCGGGCGCTGTCCGAGCGCAGCGAACGGCCGGCCGGGCCGCTGAAGATCACCATGCCGATGCTGGCGGCTGACGAGATCGTGGCGCCGCGGATCGGCGCGTTTCTGGCGCTTTATCCCGATATCGACCTGGAGATCCGCACCGACGACCGTTTCGAGGACATCGTCCAGCAGGAATGCGATGCAGGCCTGCGGCTCGGGGAGCATCTGCAGGCAGACATGATTGCCGTGCGCGCCAGCGGCCCCTGGCAGGGCGTCATTGTCGGATCGCCGGGTTATTTCGAACACCATCCGGTGCCGCAGCATCCGCGCGATCTCGTTGACCACCGCTGCATCCGGCGCCGGTTTGCGAGCGGCCGCGTCTATCGCTGGGAGCTGGAAAAGCACGGCAAGCCGGTGGTGGTCAATGTGGACGGTCCGCTGATCCTGCCGGACCAGCGGTTGATGCGCCGCGCCGCCTGCGACGGCGTAGGGCTTGCCTTCCTGTTTGATCCGGCCGTCGAGACCGATATTGCCGAGGGACGGCTGGTGCGGGTGCTTGAAGCGTGGTGCCCGCCCTTCGACGGGTTCTACATCTATTATCCCTCGCGCCGGCAGATGCGCCCTTCGCTGCGCGCCTTCATCGATTTCTTCCGCTTTCGGGCGTGATGGTCAGGCTCAGAGCTTGATCCGGTAACGCACGTGTCCATCGGAGGCGACGAAGCTGTCATAGAGTTTGCGCGCCGTGACATTGCCCTCGTCGGTGTGCCAGTAGAGGCGCGCCCAGCCGTTTTTTGCACAGATCGCCACCAGATCCTCCATCAGCGCGCGGCCGATGCCCTTGCCGCGAAAGGTTTCATCGAGAAACAGGTCTTCCAGATAACAATCCGGCGTCTTCACCCAGGTGGAATCGTGAAAGTGGTGGATGGCGAAACCGGCAAGCTGCCCCTCCACCTCCGCCACGCGCATGGCAACACGCGAGGCGGGATCAAGAATGCGGGCCCAGGTGTAATCGGTCACGTCAGGGCCAAGCGTTACCTTGTAGAAGGCAAGATAATCCGCCCAGAGTTTTTTCCACGCGGCTTCGTCATCCGGGGTGACGTCGCGGACCAGAACCTCGGTGTTCATGCACCGGCCTCGTTGAGACCAGCCTCGTTGAGAAGGGTCATCTGTGCATCGGAAAGTTCGAGTTTGCCGGCAGCGGTCATCGCCTGCAACTGGTCGAGGCTGGTGGCCGAGGCGATCGGGGCAGTGATGCCGGGGCGGGCGGCAACCCAGGCGATGGCAACGGTTGCCATGCTGGTGCCGGTTTCGCGCGCCACCTGGTCGAGCGCCGAAAGAACGCGCTCCCCGCGCGGATTAAGATAATCGCCAACGCGGCCGCCGCGCGCCTTGCCGGCGGCATCTTCCACCTTGCGATATTTGCCGGTGAGGAAGCCGGCGGCCAGCGCATAATAGCTGATGACGCCGATCTCTTCGGCAATGCAGAGATCGGCAATCGGGCCTTCGAATTTCTGGCGGGTGTAGACATTGTATTCCGGCTGCAGCACATCGAACCGCGGCAGGCCGGATTTTTCGGCAGCATCGAGAGAGGCCTTCAGCTCGCCCGCATCATAGTTGGAGCAGCCGATGGCGCGGATCTTTCCGGCGTCCTTCAGCTTGGAAAAGGCTTCCAGCGTTTCCTCGACAGGCGTTTCCGTGTCCGGCTTGTGGGCGAGGTAAAGGTCGATATAGTCGGTGTCGAGACGCTTCAGTGAGGCCTCGACCGCCTCTGCGATCCAGCCTTTGGACAGGCCGGTCTTGTTGCCCTTGTTGTCGAAACCGACCTTGGTGACGATGACCGCCTTGTCACGCGAGACGCTGCCGCGCTTCAGCCATTTGCCGATGATCGTCTCGCTTTCGCCGCCGACATGGCTATCGACCCAGGCGGAATAGACGTCTGCCGTGTCGATCGTGTTGTAGCCGGCCTCGAAGAAGGCATCGAGCAGGTCGAACGAGGTCTTTTCGTCCGCCGTCCAGCCAAAGACATTGCCGCCGAAAACGACAGGAGCGATGGAAAGGCCGGTTCGGCCGAGCGGGCGCAAATGCATGGGAGACCTCGTGGGGTAAAGGAATGGGTGACCTCGATATGGGGTTAACCTAGGGTGCGGGAAAGCCTTGCGCCATTCAATTTCCGTGATGGATCGATCAGCCGGTTGTGCGGTGGAGGCTCGGCGGTTGCGCATAGTGCTGGCGCCAGACACGGCGCAGGTGCCTTGCCGAGGAAAATCCGCAGCGGAGCGCAACATTTTCGAGATCCAGCCGCGTCTGGGAAATGAGATCGCGCGCCAGCGCCACCCGCATCCGGTTGACGTAATCGATCAGCGACAGCCCGGCATGCTCGCGAAACAGGCGCGACAGGTGCCGCTCGCTCACATGCGCGAGAGCCGTCAGGCGGGCCACCGGCCAGTCGGCGGCGGGATCGGCCATGATCGCGTCCTGCACCTGATGGATGGCCGGGTGGATATGGTTGCGGCCCGACAGAAAGGGCGAGATCTGCGGATCGCTTCCGTTTCGCCGGAGATAGATCACCATCTTGCGGGCGGCCGCCAGTGCCACCGGCGCTGATGTCATCTTCGCCACGATATGCAGCATCAGATCGATGCCGGTTGCAATGCCGGCGCTGGAAAAGCAGCGGCCATCCTCGACATAGAGACGGTTTTCCAGCACCTGCGCGGTCGGTGCCTTCAGGCGAAGTTCTGCAATGCAATCGGCATGGGTGGTGCAGTGGCGGCCTTCCAGCAGGCCCGCCTCCGCCACCAGAAGAGCGCCGGAACAGATGCTGGCAATGCGGGTATCGGGGCGCACGGCATCCCGCATCCAGCGCGCAAGTCTTGCGCGTTCCGCCGCCATCGCCTGCTTTTCCTCCCCTTCGGTTGCGCCCGAGATCACCAGAAGCGTGCCTTGTGCCAGCGTCTGCGGCAGCGGTTCCAGACCATCGAGCATGAGGCCGATCGAGGTTGTCTGGCGCGGGTTGGCCGAGACGTAGCGGCAGTCGAACCGCAGCGCATCCTGATGCTGGTTGGCATAACGCAGGACCTCCATGGGCCCTGCGATATCGAGAAGCAGCGCCTGCGGCGGCACCACGATCACCACCGGAACAATCTGCGGCGTGGCGGTGCCGGCAAGGCTCATGAGCGGGCCCCGGCAGCGGAGAGGGCTTCCTCGACGCTTGCGATGCGGGCAAAGCGATCCTTCAGCACCATGGCCGTGTGGCGCCTGATGTCTTCGGGCGAATGGGTTACGCCATCGGCATCGGTCATCGGGAAGGTCAGCGTCGCCTCCGCCACATAGGTGACGGTAAAACCGAGATCGGAGGCATGGCGCGTGGTGGTTTCACAGCATTGTTCGGTGCGGATGCCGGACACGATGAGGTTGCGGATGCCGTTTTCCGTCAGCCAGACATCCAGCCCGGTGCCGACCATGGCGGAATGGCGGTTTTTCCTGAACGTGCGGGTCCGCTGGAGGGTGATGCCGTCGAGTGTGCGTATGTTGCCGCTTTCCATGGAGAAGGCGCCGGTATCTTCGACATGGAAGATCTGGATGACCGGAAGGCCGGCCGCTGTCGCACCGTCGATCAGCGCCTGCTGGCATTTGAGGTAACGGGGCACGTCCGTCGCATCCCAATAGGGGCGATGCGGGAATGACTGCTGTACATCGATGACGAGAAGGGCCGTATCGGACATTTTCTGTTCTCCAGATTGCAAGGATAACATGACAATAGCCGCTTGCTCAAAAGGCAAAAGCAAGCCTTCGGACGAAGTGCGGACATTTTCGGCCATTTTCTGCGAAGTCTGGATAGGGTGCTGCGGCGACGGCGGCCGCCGGAAAGGCGCGTGCACGCAGGCTGAAAACGCTGCGTGTGCAAAAAGTCCGACAAATTGGCTGCCCAGACGCGGGTGACATGCGCTAGGGTGCCGCCGCACAATGATCAGGAGGAACTCATGTTGCGTTTTGGTATTCTTTCCACCGCCAAGATCGGTCGCGATGCCGTGGTGCCGGCCATTCAGGATGCGGAAAACTGCGTGGTGAGCGCCATTGCCAGCCGCGATCTTTCCCGCGCCCAGGCGATGGCCGACCGGTTTTCGGTGCCGCATGCCTTTGGCTCCTATGAGGAGATGCTGGCGTCCGACGTGATCGATGCGGTCTATATTCCGTTGCCGACCAGCCAGCATGTGGAATGGTCGCTGAAGGCGGCCGCTGCCGGCAAACATGTGCTCTGCGAAAAGCCGATTTCGCTGAAGGCAGACGAGATCGACCAGCTGATCGCGGCGCGTGACCGCCATGGCGTGCTGATCGCCGAAGCCTTTATGGTGACCTATGCACCGGTGTGGCTGAAGGTGCGCGAACTCTTGGCCTCCGGCGTCATCGGCACGCTGCGCCACGTGCAGGGATCGTTCACCTATTTCAACCGCGACCCCGGCAACATGCGCAACATTCCAGAACTTGGCGGCGGCGGCCTGCCTGACATCGGCGTCTATCCGACGATTGCGACGCGCTTCTCGACGGGCCGCGAGCCGATCCGGGTGCAGGCGACGACGGAGCGCGACAAGGAATTCGGCACGGATATCTATTCGACCGTGAAGGCCGATTTCGGCGATTTCGACCTGACCTTCTACATCTCCACCCAGCTTGCGGCGCGCCAGTTGATGGTGTTTCACGGCACCGACGGCTTCATCGAGGTGAAATCGCCGTTCAATGCCGACCGCTGGGGGGCCGAGGAGGTGGAACTCAGCGACCAGAAGCATGGCCGCTCGGAAATCTTCCGCTTTCCCGACAGCCGCCAGTACCGCAGACAGGCGGAAGCCTTTGCGAAAAAGGCGATGGGCGGGGATGCCGAGGTCGTTTCGCTGGAAAGTTCTGCCGCCAACCAGCGCTTCATCGATGCCATTTACCGGGCAAGCGACAAGGACGGCTGGGAAACCGTCTGATCACCAAAAGTCTGTCCCATAATTCTCCCTGGCGGGCTGCAAATGGCAATTTCTGCGCTTCCGGTGCTCACGTACCAAACGTACGCTCCGCTCCGGTTCTCGAAATCACCATTTTCGCCGCGCCAAGGAGAATTCTTGAACAGACTTTAAAAGATCATTCGTCTTTCGCCGGGCCGTTGCGGTGGCGAAAGACGAAGCGGGAATAACCGAAGAAAGAATAGAGCGTGGCGGCGGCGGAGGACAGCACAACCGCCGCCACGGGCTGGATCATCGGCAGGCGGTGGATGAGCGCCGAATAGATCCCGTAGTTGAGAACCGCAGACGTGGCGCCAACGGCCCAGTAGCGAAAACCTTCGCGGGCGAGAGAATGCGGCGAGCGGCCAAAGGTGAAGGTACGGTTGAACACCCAGGTGAAGGACAACGCCGCCGCAATGGCCGGCATGCGCGCCGCAAAGGGGCTGAAGCCGGCATCCGTGATCAGCACATGCGTCAACCCTGCATCGATGGCAAAACCAAAACCGCCGGCGACCAGAAACCCGACGATCGTCTTCACGCGACACGGTTCTTTCTGAGGTGGGCAGACGGCGGAGCAGCGGGCTGCGGATCGGTGAGATCCGCCATCTCCCTTTCAAGGTGGCTGTGGTCCGGCTGGTTGAGGTAATGCAGGCGCAGCAGTTCGTTGCGTCCGCGCGCCACGCTATCGAGCACCACGCCGGCCGTCAGCGCCATGGAGGAGAGGCCGATCAGCGCCAGCGCCAGCACCCAGGTGGGCAGGCGCGGCACAAGGCCGGTGGCGAGATATTCGGCCAGAACCGGCGCGGCGACCAGAAGGCCGCCGGCCATCAGGAGCGCTGCAATGCCGCAGAAGAACGCGAAGGGCCGGGTTTCCTTCATCAGCATGGCAAACATTAAAAGGATGCGGGCGCCATCGCCCAGCGTCGAAAGCTTCGAATGCGAGCCTTCCATGCGTTGCCCGTAATCCAGCGCCAGTTCAGTCACCGGCATCTTCAGGCGAAAGGCATGCACCGACATTTCCGTTTCCACCTCGAACCCGTCGGAGACGGCGGGAAAACTTTTGACGAAGCGGCGGGAAAAGGCACGGTATCCGGAAAAGATGTC
Source organism: Neorhizobium sp. PAMB6630 (assembly GCF_058242775.1). Classification (NCBI taxonomy): domain Bacteria; kingdom Pseudomonadati; phylum Pseudomonadota; class Alphaproteobacteria; order Hyphomicrobiales; family Rhizobiaceae; genus Neorhizobium; species Neorhizobium sp. PAMB6630. The sequence continues at coordinate 3,627,528 of NZ_CM177836.1, read as the reverse complement.
GGTAAAATCCGGCCCGAACAGATGCCGGTAGAGATGGTTGAACAGGCGGTTGCCGAGCGCGTGGCCGTGGCGACCGGCTGTGTCGGCAAGGCCACGGCGGGTGCCGACGACCATGTCGGCGCGCTCCGTAATGAGGGTGCGGATGAGATCCTCCGCATCGTCGGGCCCATAAGTGCCGTCGCCATCGGCCATGAGGTAGATATCGGCATCGATATCGGCAAACATGCGGCGCACCACATGGCCCTTGCCCTGGCGGCGTTCGCGGCGCACGTCTGCGCCGGCGAGCATCGCGGCAAGGGCAGTGCCATCGGTGGAATTGTTGTCATAGACATAGATGCGCGCCTCAGGCAGGCAGGCGCGAAACCCGCGCACCACGGCTGAGATGGACGGCGCTTCGTTATAACAGGGAAGAAGCACGGCGATTCTTCGATAGCCGGAGGCGGGCCTGCGTTGGCCGGTGGCAAAGCTGTCCATGGATTTCTACTCAGGTACACATCAATCCGGGAGACGGCACTCGCTCCCTGGCTTTACTATTTCTTGAGAAGGTTAAGGCTAGGTTTCGGCGCGATGATTCCCCGGCTCTATGCCGGACATGAGGGGCACAAAGTCCGGGATTGGCCCGCCCGGGCGGCTCAGGCGGGATAAGAAACATGAGTTTGAGCACGAAGAGGGCCGCTCGGAAGCCCGCCTCAGGCATAGCGGCGGTCAGTGCCTGGTCGCGCTTCTTTCCCTCGCTGTGCGCCTATGCGATCGTCACTGTCGCGGCCATTCTTGCGCTGCATATCAAGGGCGGCGGCGATTACGTCGGGCCTGACAATGACGACGTGATGCGCCTCGTCGAGGTGCGCGATTTTCTCGCCGGGCAAGGCTGGTTCGATCTGACGCAATACCGGCTGGGGCTTGCCGGCGGCACGCTGATGCACTGGTCACGGCTGGTGGACCTGCCGATTGCCGGCCTGATCCGGCTGTTTCTGCTTCTGGGCGAAGGGCAGGAGAGGGCCGAGGCGCTGGCGCTTGCGATCTGGCCGCTGTCGCTTGCCGTGCTGTTCATGGCCGCGGCGGGACTTGGCGGACGGCGGCTTGGCGGCGTTGCCACCATGCATATCGCCTTCGGGCTTGCAGCGCTTTCAGTGTTCACATCCATCAAATTCCATCCCGGCGCCATCGACCACCACAATGTGCAGTTGGTCGTCATGATGTTTCTGGCAGCCTTGCTGGTTGGCCGGAAAGGCTCCGGCTGGGGGCACGCGGGGGCGGGGGTGATGGCAGCGCTTGCCATTGCCATCGGTGCCGAGACCGTGCCGCTGGTGGCGGTGGCATCAGCCTCGATCGCCGTACAATGGGCCGTGGAGGGCCATCGCTTCCGGCGACCGGCGCAGCTGTTCGGGCTGTCGCTGGCGCTGTCGGTCAGCGCCTTCTTCCTGGCCACCGTGCCGCCCTCTGCCTATGGCGTCGTGACCTGCGACAACCTTTCGCTCGGCTTTTACGCGCTGTCGGTGATCGGCGGGGCAGGGCTGTTTCTGGTGGTGACGGCTGGAGGCCAGGCGGGGATGCGGAACCGTTTTGTCCTCCTCGGTTTGCTGGCCGCAGTCGTTCTTTTGGCCGCCGTGGTCATTGCGCCCGATTGCCTCGGAAGCCCCCTTGCAAGCCTTGATCCGATGTTATCGCAACTCTGGCTGAAGAAGGTGAGCGAGGCGCAGCCGGTGTTGTCACAGATCCGCATCGCGCCGGAAACGGCGGGTGGATTTTATGCGGTCGGCCTGTTTGCCGTGGCGGTCTGCCTGTTCCGGTTTTTTGATTTCAGGCATGAAGATGGCGCGCGGGCAGGCCATCACCTGCTGCTTGGCGTACTGGTGGCAGCAGCCCTTGCCATTGCGCTCATTCAGGTGCGCGGCGCCCTGTTTTCCAATGCGCTGGCGATCCTGCCGCTATCGCTGCTGATCAACGATCTGCGTCGTCTCTCGCATGGTGAGCCGGAAAACATGAATGCCGGCTTTGCCTATATCATCACCGTTCTGGTCTCGGTGCCGGTCGTGTGGTTCTTCGTCGGCATTGTCGGCGCGCGCGGACTGGAGGCAGCGTTCAGCATGGGCACGCTGACGCGCAGCGTTACCCTAATGCAGGAGGTGAACGGGTGCCAGGGCAAGGACGACATGGCGCTTCTGGCCCGCCTGCCAACGCGCACGGTCGCAGCACCCTCGGACAGCGGCGCGGAAATCCTGCGCTACACGCATCACCGGGTGCTCTCGGCACCTTACCATCGCAACCAGGCGGGCATGCTGACGGAACTGCATATCGGGCTTGCGGCACCTGAGGAGGCGAAGGCTTTTCTTTATGGCGCCGATGTTGCCATCATCGCATTTTGCCCGTCGGACCCGCAGACGCAAGAGCTGATCCGGATGAAGCCGGATGGTCTCTATGCCCATCTTCTGCGGGGTGATCTGCCGGATTATCTGCGACCGGTGGCGCCGAACATGCGGGGGTTGCAGCTGTTCGTCGTTCGCCCCCGCTGACCGTTTCGATATTAGGCGGTCTGGCTGCGGGTTTCGGTGACGAAGACGGCGCCCATCAGGCCGACGATGCCGAGATTGTAACCGCCGATGGCAATCAGCAGGTTGAGGAAGGACACGGGCGCGGGCGAAACCAGCCAGGCAATGGCAAACGCCACCACGATCAGTGTCGCAACGATGGCGAGCGAAAAGGCAGAGCGCAAAGCGCCGGTGGCAAAGCCGATGCAGGTAGCCGTCAGTAAGAGCACGCTCGGTCTCCTTTTCTGTCCCTGTGCGTTGCGTCCACGATTAGACGGGAAAACGCTAAAAGAGTCCGGTTCGATGTCCGGTAGGCCCTAAAAGATCGTTCGCAGCTTTAACGGGCCTTAAAGCGGATAGTTCGAATTGTCGTCATTGGTTTCTTGTAGCATCGGGGGAGAATGGCTGATTTTGCCCGCCAGACAGGTGAATTTGCGCCAGAACTGCGCTAAAACCCCGATATGAACAGGCTGTCCTCCTCCGACCCCCAGACCAATCTCGCAGAGCAAACTGTCTCGGAGCTTTCGGGCTCGATCAAGCGGACGGTGGAAACCGCGTTTGATCATGTGCGGGTGCGGGGCGAAATTTCCGGTTATCGCGGGCCGCATTCCTCCGGCCATGCCTATTTCTCGCTGAAGGATGACAAGGCGCGCATCGATGCCGTCATCTGGAAGGGATCGTTTTCAAAGCTGCGCTTCCGGCCGGAAGAGGGCATGGAGGTGATTGCCACCGGCAAGATCACGACCTTTCCGGGGTCTTCCAAATACCAGATCGTCATCGAAAACCTGGAACCGGCCGGTGCCGGTGCGCTGATGGCGCTGATCGAGGAGCGCAAGCGCAAGCTTTCAGCCGAAGGCCTGTTCGATCCGGCGGCCAAGCAGCTTTTGCCTTTCCTGCCGCAGGTGATCGGCGTGGTGACCTCGCCGACAGGCGCGGTCATTCGCGATATCCTCCACCGCATCGCCGACCGGTTTCCGGTGCATGTCATCGTCTGGCCGGTGAAGGTGCAAGGGGAGGGCTCGGGCGACGAGGTGGCAAACGCCATTCGCGGCTTTAATACGCTCTCTCCGCAAGGCCCGATCCGGCGGCCGGATGTGCTGATCGTCGCGCGCGGCGGCGGCAGTCTTGAGGATTTGTGGAGCTTTAACGACGAGGCGGTGGTGCGGGCTGCCGCTGCCAGCGAGATTCCGCTGATTTCCGCCGTCGGCCACGAGACCGACTGGACGCTCATCGATTATGCCGCCGACGTGCGGGCGCCAACACCGACGGGGGCGGCCGAAATGGCGGTGCCCGTCAAGGCCGAGCTGCAGGCGCAGCTTGCCAATCTCGGTGCGCGGCTGCAGGGCTCGACGTCGCGCCAGATGGACAACCGCCGCCAGGGGCTTCGCGCGCTGGTGCGGGCGCTGCCCTCGCTCGACCAACTGCTGGCATTGCCGCGCCGGCGGTTCGACGAGGCGGCAACCGGGCTCGGGCGTGGTCTTGAAAAGACCGCCATTGCCAAGCGCCGCAGCCTGGAAAGGGCCAGCGCCGGCCTGAGGCTCGATCTCCTGACGACGCGGCTTGCCGAGCGTCGGCGTCATCTGGTGGAGCAGGTGTTGCGCACCGACCGCTGCGTGGAGCGGCAGGTGTTGCGCGAGCGCGGCCGCATCGAGCGGGCGCAGGTGTCGCTGTCAGGGCTTCCGGGTCGCTTCCTCACCCATATCGGCCGCGAGCGCTTGCAGCTTGCCTCGCTGATGCGCCATGCCGACAGCGCACTTCAAAATGCCATGGGACGGCGCAAGGCCGCCGTCATGGCGCAGGACCGCGTGCTGCAATCGCTCTCCTACAAGAATGTACTGAAGCGCGGTTATGCCGTCATCCAGGATGCTGACGGCAGGCTTTTGACGCGCGCTGCCGAGGTGGCAAGCGGTCAGGCGCTCGCCATCCAGTTTGCTGATGGCGCGGTGTCGGCAACCGCAGGCGATAGGGGGGAGCTGGCCGCTGCCGTTCCGCCTGCCCCGCCACAAGCCGCTTCGCCTGCGCCAAAAAAGAAGGCACAGAAGCCCGCACCTGATGGAACGGAGCAGGGCAGCCTGTTCTGATGGCGTGTTTTTGAGGGCGATGCAGCCTTTGGTTTCGAATGCCTGTCACAAACCGGGCGCATGCTCTGCCATCATCGATGGAGGATCCTGCCATGCGCCTTGCTTCCTACAACGTGGAAAACCTGTTCGACCGCGCCAAGGTCATGACACTCGACAACTGGTCCGAAGGCCGCGATGTGCTGGAGGACTTTGCCGAGGCGAACGAAATTCTGGGCCGCCAGGATTATGATGCCGCGGCCAAGGACAAGCTGGCTGAACTGCTGATCGAATTGGGTCTCGAAAAATCCGACGAAGGCCCTTACACGATCCTGCGGCGCAACCGGGGAGAGCTTTTGAAGCGTCCGCGCACCGGCGGCCTCGAAATCATCGCTTCCGGCAGGGCGGACTGGGTCGGATCGCTCGAACTGAAGGAAGCCCCCGTCGACCACGAAGCGATGCTCAATACTGCCCGGGTAATCGATGCGCTGAAAGCGGATGTGCTGGGTGTGGTGGAGGCGGAAAGCCGCCCGGTGCTCCTGCAGTTCAACCGGCAGATCATCACCCATGTCGGCGGCGTGCCCTTCGACCATGTCATGCTGATCGACGGCAACGACACGCGCGGCATCGATGTCGGCATCATGACGCGCGCCGCCTTTCCCATCACCTCGATGCGCAGCCACGTGGACGACGAGGCGAACGGCCAACTGATCTTTTCCCGCGACTGCCCGGACTTCCGCATCGAAACGGCATCCGGCGCCGTGCTGCATGTCCTCGTCAACCATTTCAAGAGCAAGGGTTATGGCGATCCGCGCCAGTCAGAGGCGCGCCGGGTGCTGCAGGCGCAGACCGTATGGAAGATCGTCAAGGACCTCATCGATGCGGGCGACACGCATATCGCAGTGATTGGCGATCTCAACGACACGCCCGACAGCCGCACCCTCGAGGCCCTCACGAAAGACGGGTTGCTCACCGATGCCTTCGAGCATCCGGCCTTCGACAATGGCGGGTTTCCCGGCACCTTCGGCAGCAGCAGTGCATCGAACAAGATCGATTATCTGCTGCTTTCGCCCGCCCTGTTCGACAAGGTGTTGAAGGGTGGCGTCGAGCGGATTGGCATGTGGCCGGGCACGCGCCCGAAGAAGTGGGATGTGCTGCCGATGCTGACCAACAAGGCATTTGCCGCGTCCGACCATGCGGCGGTCTGGGTCGATCTGGATCTTTGAAGGCAAGGTGGACGCTTCGGCTTCGCATGTGTTTGCGGGGGCCTTGTCCCCTTACCCTTCGAACGCCGCCAGATATTTCGCCAGAAGCGCATCCAACGCGCGAAATTCCGCCTCATCCAGCGCCGCCGTCAGCCGGTGCTGGTTTTCAACATGGGCCGTGACGACATTCTCGATCAGCGAAAGGCCCTTGTCGGTGAGGCCGATCAGCACGCTGCGGCCATCCTGCGGGTTGGCGATGCGTTCTACCAGATGCTGCTTTTCCAGCTGGTCGATGCGGTTGGTCATGGTGCCTGACGTGACCATGGTGGCGGCGAGGAGATCGCCGGGGGAGAGGCGGTAGGGTTTTCCGGAGCGGCGCAGCGTTGCCATGACGTCAAAACTTGCGCGTGACAGGCCGTGGGCGGCGAGCATCGCTTCGGTTTCGCGGATGAGATGGCCGTGAAGCCGCCCGAGACGGCCGAGCAGGCCCATCGGGGCGGTGTCGAGGTCCGGCCGCTCGCGCTGCCATTGGGCTAAAATTCTGTCGACGTGATCCATTCGGCAACTATGGCGGAATTTATCTTGACGTCAAGATTTACGGATCTATCTTGACGTCAAGATAAATGGAGATTTGCCATGTCCCGCTTGCGCGATGTCGGCCTCACCGCCCTTGCCCCAGCGATCTGGGGATCGACCTATATCGTGACGACGCAGCTTCTGCCGCCGGGGGTGCCGCTGACGGTTGCCATGCTGCGGGCACTGCCGGCCGGGCTTTTGCTGTTGCTGCTGGTTCGCCAACTTCCAACAGGCGCGTGGTGGTGGAAAAGTCTTGTGCTCGGCGCGCTGAATTTCTCGCTGTTCTGGGCTTTTCTGTTCGTATCGGCTTACCGATTGCCGGGTGGCGTTGCGGCAACCGTGGGCGCGGTGCAGCCGCTGATCGTCATCGGTCTGTCGCGGCAGGTGATGGGAACGCCGGTGCGGCCACTGGCGATCGTTGCCGGCATCGCGGGTCTTTGCGGCGTGGCGCTTCTGGTGCTGCGGCCGGGGGCAGCGCTTGATCCGCTGGGCGTTGCCGCAGGGCTTGGCGGGGCGCTCTCCATGGCTTTTGGAACGGTGCTCAGCCGCCACTGGAAGCCGGATGTTTCGCCGCTCACCTTTACCGCCTGGCAGTTGACGGCGGGCGGCCTGATGCTGGCGCCGGCAGCGTTTCTGCTGGAACCGGGGCTTCCGGTGCTGACCGCGCAAAATTACGCCGGCTTTCTCTATCTCGGCCTGATCGGGGCGGCCTTCACCTATATTCTCTGGTTCCGCGGCCTTGGCCGTATTGGCCCGCAGGCGGCCTCGGCGCTGGGTTTTCTGAGCCCGCTGGTTGCCGTGCTTCTCGGCTGGAGCCTTTTGGGGCAGGCGCTCGATGTGGTGCAGATGGTGGGTGTTATCGTGGTGCTCTTGAGCGTCTGGGCAAGCCAGAGAATCGCTGCGGCCGCCGGGCGCAAGAGCCCGGCGACCTGACGTTATACGTTAGAAACGGCTTACGCCCATTCGCCCTTGCGCATGACCGGCACCTTTGTGCCGTCGGCGCGAAGGCCGTCGATATCCACCTGGTCGGAGCCGATCATCCAGTCGATGTGGATGAGCGAGGAATTGCCGCCCTGCGCCTTGATCTGGTCGGGTGTCAGCGAGGCGCCGTCGAGGAAACATTTCGAATAACACTGGCCAAGGGCGATGTGGCAGGAGGCATTTTCGTCAAACAGCGTGTTGTAGAAGAGCACGCCGGAGGCCGAGATCGGCGAGGAATGCGGCACCAGCGCCACTTCACCCAGGCGACGCGCACCTTCGTCGGTATCGAGAACCTTGTTCAGCACGTCCTCACCCTTCGACGCCTTAGCCTCGACGATGCGGCCGGCTTCGAACCGCACCTGGATATTGTCGATCAGCGTGCCCTGGTGGGAGAGCGGTTTTGTCGAGGAGACATGACCTTCCACCTTCAGCGCATGGGGCGTGGTGAACACTTCTTCCGTGGGTATATTGGGGTTGCAGGTCACGCCGTTTTTCGCCTTGGAGGCGCCGCCGTGCCATTCATGGCCGTCGGCAAGGCCAACCGTCAGGTCTGTGCCGGGGCCGGTGAAGTGGAGGGCGGAAAAGCGCTCGCCATTGAGGAAGCTCGAGCGCTTCTTCAGGTTTGCATTGTGTTCGCCCCAGGCGGCAATCGGGTCCGGCGTGTTGATGCGCGAGGCGGAAAAGATCGCTTCGGCCAGCGCCCGCACGGCCTCCTGTTCGGGAAGATCCGGAAAGACCTGGCGTGCCCAGGCCGGGTTCGGATAGGAGCAGATGTGCCAGTTGATGTCGAAATTCGAGATCTTTTCGAGCGCCGGCTTGTAGGCGATGGAATTGGCCTTGTTGGCGCGCGACACCTTGTCCGGATCCTGCGATGCCAGCATCATCGGGTTGTCGCCGGAAATCGCAAGGCGCGCCGCACCCCCGTCATAGGCTTTCGCCATGCCCTCGTAGAGCCAGCCCGAGGCCTTGTCGAAACTGGCATCCGGCGCATACGCATAACGCGCAAGGGTGGTTTCCTCGTCGGAATAAAAGGTGGTGACGAGGCCGGCGCCGGCCATATACGCCTGTTTGGTGATGAAACGCACCAGCGGCAGGGCGGCAATCGGGGCCGTGATGATGAGATCCTGGTTCTTCTGCAATTGCAGCCCGACCTTGACGGCGACCTCCGCCAGCTTCTCCAGCTTGACCGGGTCTATGGCGCTGTTGATATCGAAATTCTGGGTCATGATCTGCCTGTTCTCAGGGTTTTACGGAATAGAATAGAGGCCGGAGATGGTGCGTCGCTCATCCCTCGGCAACGACGGAGGCGACAAGAGCGTTCAGAACCGCTTTCGCATCCGAAGGCGAAAGGCGCACCTGAAGCCCGCGCTGACCGCCGTTCATGTAGACGAGCGGTTCTTCCATGGCGGCGGCTTCGATGGCGGTTGGCACCGTCTTTTTCTGGCCAAACGGGCTGATGCCGCCGACGACATAGCCGGTCGCCTTTTCGGCATTGGCTGGTTTCATCATCGCCGCCGATTTGCCGCCAAAGGCTGCGGCGAGCTTCTTCATGGACACTTCGCGATCCGAGGGCACCACGACGCACACCGCTCTGCCATCCACTTCCGCCATCAGCGTCTTCAGGACACGATGCGGCGCCTCGCCGATCGCCTCTGCCGCCTGAAGGCCGATGCGCTCGGCGTTCGGATCATACTCATAGGTGTGGACGGTGAAAGAGACGCCGGCTTTGGCAAGGGCCTGCGTGGCGCGGGTGGTTTTGGACATGGCAGGATCGCTGGTTTTCTGAAGGCGGGATCAGGGTTTTGAAAAGAGCGCTGCATAGGTTTCAGGCTTGAAGCCGACCGTCAAGACGCCTTCGCCCTCCAGCACCGGCCGCTTGATCATCGAGGGCTGGGCCAGCATGAGGTCGATGGCCTTTTCACGGGTGAGATCGGCCTTGTCAGCCTCATCGAGCTTGCGAAACGTCGTGCCGGCGCGGTTGAGCACGGTGTCGAAACCGAGCTTTTCCGTCCATTCCTCCAGATGCCCGCGATCGATCCCTTGCGTCTTGTAGTCGTGGAACTGATAGGCGACGCCTTTTGTGTCCAGCCAGGCGCGGGCCTTTTTCATCGTGTCACAGGCCTTGATGCCGTAAAGGGTGATCATCTTTTTCTCCGGGTTGGACAGCTGCGTTCGGTGTGCAAATGTCTACAAAAATGCCAAATGGTAAAGCCTTGTTCATCCGGCATGCGGTTGCTGCATGGCTCCCATCCTCTCTTGTGCGTTGCAGCGAGCGGCAGGTGCTCCCATATTGGGGTCATCACAAAGGAGATGAACATGTCTACGAATTTGAGCAGCATGCGCGGTGGCTTCATTGGTCGTGCCATCGCTGTTTTCGGTGCAGCCGCAGCCGCTTCCGCCGCCGTTGAAGGGGGTCGCAAGCCTCAGTCCCGCGATCTGGTAACGCTCGGCATTGACCCGAAGGCGTTCGACCGCATGTCCTGATGCCCTCATGCTGGCGCCTTGCCGGCATGATCCCGCGAATGGGTGCGCGAGCAGGGTTTTTCCTGTTCGCGCCTTATATCTGAAGTCGCGTATTTAAGTCAGCGTTAACCGCATCCGTTCATTCTGTCGTCTTCGATGGGGGTGATGATTTGAGCGCGGTTCACGATCTGGAATTCAGGCAGCCTGCGCAAAGTGGCGAAGAGACGTTACGCCTTGCCGTGACGCGTCTTTCCGAGCAGGCATCGGCCCTTGGTCTGCATCTCGTCGATATCGCAGGCACCATCCAGGATACGGCAGCGCGCTCGGCGCAGCAGGCCACGCTTCTCACGCGCATTACCGGCGCTGCCCAATCGATTGCCGATGGCAACCGCACGATTGCGGCAGCCGTTGGCGAAACCGACAAGCTTGCCACCGGTGCCCGCGTGGTGCTTGGCGAACAGGCGGTGCAGCTGGAAGGCTCGATTGCCGCCATCGACCATATGGTCACGGTCTCCCAGGACATCGGCAACGAGATCCGCTCCTTTTCCGCAGCATTAAACGCCGTTGGCAAGCTGGCCGATGAAATCGGCACGATTGCCCGCCAGACCAACCTTCTGGCGCTCAATGCCGCCATCGAGGCGGCGCGGGCGGGCGAAGCAGGCAAGGGTTTTGCCGTGGTGGCCGCCGAAGTGCGCACCCTTTCTCTGCAGACCTCGCAAACCACCGCCTCCATCCAGCAGACCCTCACCCATCTCGGCAGCCGCATCGAAAAGCTGATTGCGGCCGGCGAAGGCGCGCGCGTATCGGCAGAAGGCGTCAAATCCACCGCCGAGGGGGTGCAGGGCTCCTTCCATCAGGTGGAAGATGTGATGGCCCGCATTCTCGATGGCGCCTCGGCACTGTCCGGCACCACGGAAGCGGTTGACCGCCAGTGCGGCGAGTTTGCCGCAACGATTGCCACGACCGCAAGCGCAGTCCTTGCCTCCAACGAGGATCTGCAGAAGACATCGGCACGTGTGGGCGATGTCGTCACCATCAGCGAACGGATGATCCAGGCAAGCGCCAGCACCGGGATTGAAACGCCGGATACGCCTTATATCCAGCGCGTGATGGCGGTGGCCACCGATGTCAGCGCGCTCTTCGAGGAGGCCGTGCGCCTGCGCCGTATCGACATGGCCGCGCTGTTTGACCGAGATTACCGACCAATTGCCGGGACAGATCCGGTGCAATACCGCACCCGCTTTAGCGATTTTACCGATCAGGTGCTTTTCACCTTGCAGGAAAGGGTGGCCGGCAGCGATGAGCGCATCGCGTTTTGCGCCGCCGTGGACGAGAACGGCTATCTTCCGACGCACAATGCAAAATTCTCGCAGCCACAGCGCGCCGGCGATGCCACATGGAACACGGCAAACAGCCGCAACCGCCGTATCTTCAACGACCGGGTGGGGCTTGCGGCCGGGCGCAGCACGGCGCCTTTCCTGCTGCAGACCTACCGGCGCGATATGGGCGGCGGGCAGTTCGTGCTGATGAAGGATATTTCCGCACCGATCACCGTCAACGGCCGCCACTGGGGTGGGATGCGGCTTGCGATCCGCGCATAAAATCTGACGGGTATGCCCCGGATGCGGGGTCAGCCCTTCGGCGCCATGGCCGACCAGACCGGCCGGCTGACGCTTTGCAGAAGCTCCGGCGCCACGCCGTCGATGCGGGCGATGACGGCCTTGGCCAGTTCCCGGCCAGCCTGGCGTACATCCTCGTTGATCGTGTAAATTTCCGGGCGGATCCAGTTCAAAAATTCCGCCGACTGTTTTGACACCATGTCGACAGTGTCTCCAAGCCGCGCGCCGGCAGCTTCCAGGCCTGCCACGAGCGCAATTGCCGAACTGCCGCTGATTGTCACAATGCCGTCCGGCGGCTCTGCCGAACTCATCAGCGCCTGCATATGGGTGCGGATGCCGTCCAGAGGTGCCTCGCTGGTGAGGCGACCCATGGCCACTTCCGTCGCGCCGAACTGCGCAAGGCCGCGCTCGAAACCGATGCGGGTGTGCAGGTAATAAGAGAGCTTGGCCGGCGGTGCCAGAAGCGCGATGCGGCGCCGGCCCTTGGAGGCGAGCTTTTCCACTGCCTGAAAGGCAAAGCTTTCATTGTCGAAATCATGAAACGGATGGCAGATGCCCATATCGGTGCGGCCATGGGTGGCGAAGGGAAAATTGCGCTCCGTCATCAGGGCAACGCGCGAGTCATCCGGGGCAGTGCGCGAAATGATCACGCCATCGGCCGAACCGGTGTCGAGAATGTAGCGCACCGGCGCCATCGGATCCTTCTGGTGGGCATGCGGGGTCAGCACTAGATGGTATTGCGTGCCGGCCAGAACCTCGGAGATGCCGAACATCATCTGGCTGGTGAAGCCCATCAGCTCCTCCTCGATACTCAATACCAGCGCGATGACATTGGTCTTGCCGGTCCTCAAGCGCACGCCGGCGCGGTTCGGCTGGTAACCGAGCTGGGCGGCCACAAGGCGCACGCGCTCCTTCGTGTCGGCGCCGATATCGGGTGCATCCTTCAGCGCCCGCGAAACCGTGGTGATGCCGAGCCCGGTCATATAGGCGATCGTCTTCAGCGTCGGGCGCCCGCCACCGGCAGTACTCCGCTCGGCATTCTTGGAAACAATACTATCGTTCATGCACATCCATCCGGTTCAGGCGCGCGACTATAGCGGTCTTCGTAGTCCCTGGAAACGAATGCCTCCTTCTGGCCGGAGATTTTCCGGAGACTGAAACTGTAACGTTACAGGAAAAATGTCGAGGCCTTTTTTACCACCGGACGCTGTCGGATTGCGCGACGGTTGTACAACGCAGGCGCGGCATTTATTTTGCAGATGCGAAAAGAAGGAAACGCATTTTTCCGATAAGATCGGAAAATATTTCCAATAACCGGCCTTTATTAGTCTTTTTCGCACCTGCTCAATACCATCTAAGGTGCACTCATTGGTTGTTTCATCGGAATAGATGAAAAAATCCCGCTCATGCCGGTTGCAAGCGTTCTGATATTGTCATAGGTTTTTTTACGGCAACGTTTCAGTGAGGGAGGAGACTCATGAATATGCGTGCATTAAAGGCCATTCTCGTGGCAAGCGCGATGTTACCCGCGACCTATGCAGGGGCTGCGGATCTGGAAGTCACCCATTGGTGGACCTCGGGAGGGGAGGCCGCGGCGGTGAAGGAACTGGCCAAGGCGTTTGACGCCACCGGCAACAAATGGGTCGACGGCGCGATTGCCGGATCCGGCGGCACCGCCCGCCCGATCATGATCTCGCGCATCACCGGCGGTGACCCGATGGGTGCCACCCAGTTCAACCATGGCCGACAGGCCGAGGAACTGGCGCAATCCGGCCTGATGCGTGACCTGACGGCGGTTGCCGAAAAGGAAAAGTGGAAGGACATCATCAAGCCGTCGAGCCTGCTCGACAGCTGCACGATTGATGGCAAGATCTATTGCGCGCCGGTCAATATCCACTCTTGGCAGTGGCTGTGGCTTTCCAACGCCGCCTTCAAGAAGGCCGGCGTCGCGGTGCCGAAAAACTGGGACGAATTCGTCGCAGCCTCTCCGGCTCTCGAAAAGGCGGGCATCATTCCGCTCGCCATCGGCGGCCAGCCCTGGCAGTCGACCGGCGCCTTCAACGTTCTGATGATCGCCATCAGTGGCAAGGACGTGTTCCAGAAGGTGTTTGCCGACAAGGACGCCAAGGTGGCGGCTGGCCCCGAGATCGCCAAGGTGTTCAAGGCCGCCGACGATGCGCGCCGCATGTCCAAGGGCAGCAATGTTCAGGACTGGAACCAGGCCACCAACATGGTCATCACCGCCAAGGCCGGCGGCCAGATCATGGGTGACTGGGCGCAGGGCGAATTCGCGCTCGCCAACCAGACGGCTGGCGTCGATTACACCTGCCTGCCGGGTCTCGGTGTCAACGAAGTCATCTCCACCGATGGCGATGCCTTCTACTTCCCGCTTCTGAAGGACGAAGCCAAGTCCAAGGCGCAGGAAGTGCTGGCCTCCACCATCGTCAGCCCTGCCGTGCAGGTGGCATTCAACCTGAAAAAGGGTTCGCTGCCGATCCGTGGCGATATCGACCTTGCAGCCGCCAATGACTGCATGAAAAAGGGTCTGGAAATCCTTGCCAAGGGCAATGTGGTGCGCTCCACCAACCAGATGATGTCGGCCGACAGCCAGAAGCAGCTCGAGGATCTGTTCTCGGAATTCTTCGCCAAGTCCTCGATGACCCCGGATGCCGCGCAGAAGCGGTTTGCCGAGATCATTGCCGCCGCCGATTGATCCCGTTCGTGCCGGCCCTCCTTAAGGGGGTGCCGGCACGGCCCGCTTGCGCAAATGGCCTCGCACTGTGTGCGGCTTCACCCGCAGGTGCCAATCACAATCATCGACGTATGTGACATCGACGTGTTTGACCAACGGCTGTGCCCGTCATGGACGGGCCATCGCAACGGCGAAGCCTTGACCGGATGACGACCGCCTTGCCGCTGACGGCAGCCATTGAGAAGGAGGATGCCCCATGAGCACCCGCGCTGAGGCGCCCGGCCCGACCCATGCAAGCCAGAACCATGCAAGCCTGGCCCCTGCAAGGCCTGTGGCCCGCCGGCCCAACCAGCTTTTTCGAAACCTGAATTCCAAGATCGCCTCGATCCCGATGATCCTTGTCGCGGTCTGCGTGTTTCTCGGCGGTACGCTGTGGACGGTGCTGTATTCCTTCACCAATTCCAAGCTTCTGCCGCGCTTCAGTTTTGTCGGGCTCGACCAGTATTACCGCCTGTGGGATGCGCCGCGCTGGGTGATTTCCATCCAGAATCTGGCCATCTACGGCATTCTATCGCTGATTTTCAGCCTCGCCATCGGCTTTCTTCTGGCAGCCCTGATGGACCAGAAGATCCGTTTCGAAAACACCTTTCGCACGATCTTTCTTTATCCCTTTGCGCTGTCCTTCATCGTCACCGGGCTTGTGTGGCAGTGGATCCTCAATCCGGAATATGGCGTGCAATCCATCGTGCGCAGCCTTGGCTGGGCGGATTTCACCTTCGATCCGCTCTATGATGCGAGCATCGTCATCTATGGCGTGCTGATCGCCGGTCTCTGGCAGGGGACCGGGCTCGTCATGTGCTTGATGCTGGCGGGGCTTCGCGGCATCGACGAGGATATCTGGAAGGCCTCGCGCGTCGACGGCATTCCGATGTGGCGCACCTATCTCTTCATCGTCATCCCCATGATGCGGCCTGTGTTCATCACCACGCTCGTCATCATCGCAAGCGGCATCGTCAAGGTCTACGATCTCGTGGTGGCGCAGACGAGCGGCGGTCCCGGCATCGCGTCGGAAGTGCCGGCAAAATACGTCTACGACTACATGTTTCAGGCGCAGAATCTCGGCCAGGGCTTTGCCGCCTCCACCATGATGCTGCTCACCGTCGCCATCATTGTCGTCCCCTGGGCCTATCTGGAATTCGGAGGAAAGAAGCGTGGCTAATATTTCCACCCTCAACACCACCGCCGCCGGCATCGATGCCGTGTCTGACCGGGTCGGTTCCGGCCCGAGCGGCCGCAAGCCGCGCAAGGTCATCTCGCAGCGTAACATCATCCTTTACGGCCTCTTGGGCGTCGCAGCACTCTATTACCTCGTGCCGCTCTATGTGATGGTCGTGACGTCGCTGAAGGGCATGCCTGAAATCCGCATGGGCAACATCTTCTCGCCGCCGCTGGAAATCACCTTCGAGCCCTGGGCAAAAGCCTGGGCGAGCGCCTGCACCGGATTGAACTGCGATGGTCTTTCGCGCGGTTTCTGGAATTCTGTGCGCATCCTCGTGCCCTCCGTCGTGGTCTCCATCGCGGTTGCCTCCGTCAGCGGTTATGCGCTCGCCAACTGGCGCTTTAAGGGATCGGACGTGTTCTTCTCGATCCTCATCGTCGGCGCCTTCATTCCCTATCAGGTGATGATCTACCCGATCGTCATTCTTCTGCGGGAACTCGGCATCTACGGCACGCTGACCGGCCTCGTCATCGTCCACACCATCTTCGGCATGCCGATCCTGACGCTGCTGTTTCGCAACTATTTCACCTCGCTGCCGGAAGAACTGTTCAAGGCAGCGCGCATTGATGGCGCCGGTTTCTGGCAGATCTTCCTGCGCATCATGCTGCCCATGTCGCTGCCGATCTTCGTTGTTGCGATGATCCTGCAGGTGACCGGCATCTGGAACGACTTTCTGTTCGGCGTCGTGTTCACCCGGCCAGACAGCTATCCGATGACCGTGCAGCTCAACAATATCGTCAACTCCGTGCAGGGGGTGAAGGAATACAACGTCAACATGGCCGCCACGCTTCTGACCGGCGCGGTGCCGCTGATCGTCTATTTCGTCTCCGGCAGATTGTTCGTCCGCGGTATCGCCGCCGGCGCAGTAAAGGGCTGAACTCCATGGCCACCAGCGTTTCCATTCGCGATCTCTCGCTCTCCTTCGGTGCTGTGACCGTGCTGAAGGATCTGAACCTCGATATCCACGACGGGGAGTTTCTCGTGCTGCTCGGCTCGTCCGGCTGCGGCAAGTCCACGCTTTTGAACTGCATTGCCGGCCTGCTTGAGCCGACGGAAGGGCAGATCTACATCAAGGACCGCAACGTGACCTGGGAAGAACCCAAGGATCGCGGCATCGGCATGGTGTTCCAGTCCTATGCGCTTTATCCGCAGATGACGGTGGAGAAAAACCTCTCCTTCGGCCTGCAGGTGGCCAAGATGCCAAAAGCCGATATCGACAAACGTGTCGCGCGTGCCTCCGAAATTTTGCAGATCGGGCCGCTTTTGAAGCGCAAGCCCGCTGAACTCTCGGGCGGCCAGCGCCAGCGCGTGGCGATCGGCCGGGCTCTGGTGCGCGATGTCGATGTTTTTCTGTTCGACGAGCCGCTCTCCAACCTCGATGCCAAGCTTCGCTCGGAACTGCGCGTGGAAATCAAGCGGCTGCACCAGCAGCTGAAGAACACCATGATCTACGTGACGCATGACCAGATCGAGGCGCTGACGCTGGCCGACCGCATCGCCATCATGAAAAGCGGCGTCATCCAGCAGCTGGACGATCCGATCGTCATCTATAACCGCCCGAGAAACCTGTTTGTCGCCGGCTTTATCGGCTCGCCCTCGATGAATTTTTTGCACGGGGAGATCAACGAGGTGAACGGCCAGCCGGTGTTTTCCACGCATGGCGTCAATTTTTCGCTCGCCGGCTACCAGACATCGGAGCCGTTGAAGGCGGGGCGCAAGGTGGTGCTCGGCGCGCGCCCGGAACATATCGCCATTGACAGCGATGTCATGGGCGGCGAGGCGCATGAGGCGGTCGTCGATATCGAAGAGCCGATGGGCGCCGACAATCTTCTCTGGCTGAAACATGCCGGGCACCTGATGTCCGTGCGCATCGGCGGCGCCCGCCGTTACGCGCCGGGCTCCAAGGTGCGCATGGCCTTCGACATGAGCATGGCCTCGCTGTTCGACGCCGAGACGGAAGACCGCATCTGATGGTCGTGCCGTGCAGACAGAAGGCCCTCTCTGGCCTGCCGGTCCTCTCCCCCACAAGGGGGGAGAACCGATGGGGCCGCCGCGCAATCCTTTCCATGACCTTTTGCCGGCATGAGCCGGAGGAAACGGGGCGCTTTCGGGGATCTGTCTCCCCCCTTGTGGGGGAGATGGCCGGCAGGCCAGAGGGGGCTTTTCTCCTCGCGTCCGCCGCGCCCCAAAGCGCAGCAGAAGGAAAATCGCCATGACCATGATCGATCTCTCAGGCACCTGGCGCCTGTCCTCGCTGGATCAGGAAACCACCGCTCTGATGCCGGTTCCCGGCGACGTGCATACGGCGCTCAAAAATGCCGGACTGATTGCCGATCCCTATGTCGGGCGCAACGAGCAGGATCTCGGTTGGGTGGCGCAAACCGACTGGCAGATCGAGCAGGATTTCCAGCTTACGGATACAAGCGGCGACTGGTATCTCGATGTGACCGATCTCGATACGGTGGCATCAGTCGAGATCAACGGGCAGGTGGTGCTTCAGGCCGATAACGCCTTTCGCCGTTACCGACCGGATGTAACGCAGGCGCTGAAAACAGGCGACAACCGTATTCGTATCGTGTTTTCCTCCAGCATCCGCGAAGGGGCCGAGCGGCAGGCACACCAGCCCTTTTACATCCCCTATTCCACCGCCAATTCACCGATCCCCAACGGTAACATGCTGCGCAAGCCGCAATGCCATTTCGGCTGGGACTGGAATATCGCGCTGGCGCCCCTCGGGCTCTATGGCACGATTGCGCTGAAGAAGCTGGAAACGGCGCGCATTGAGCATGTGGTGACCCATCAGGTGCATGGTGAAACCGGTGTCGACGTGACCGTGACGGTGACACTTCACGCCGAAGCTCAAGGTTATGTTGCCCTTGTGCTGGAATTGGGCGAGGAGCGTGTCAAACTTGATTGCGGGGTAAAGCCCGGCGAGACGACGGTCTCCTATATCTTCCACATTGATGAACCGCGGCTGTGGTGGCCCTCCGGCAGCGGCGAACAGGCGCTGTATACACTGACGGTCGAGTTGCCAGACGAGACCGCCACCCGCCAGATCGGCCTTCGCACGGTAGAACTTCTGACCGACAAGGACAAGGACGAGGCGGGCAGCCGGTTTGCCTTTGCCATTAACGGCCGTGAAATCTTCTGCCGCGGGGCAAACTGGATCCCCGCCGATGCGCTGTTTTCGCTGACATCTGAGAAGAAGACGCGCGATCTCCTGCAATCGGCTGTCGATGCCAACATGAACATGATCCGCGTCTGGGGCGGCGGGTTTTATGAGGCCGACTGGTTTTACGATCTCTGCGACACGCTCGGGCTGATGGTCTGGCAGGACTTTCAGTTTTCCTGCAATCTCTATCCCTCGACGCCGGATTTTCTGCAGAATGTTGCAGCCGAGGTGGATTATCAGGTCCGCCGTCTCTCCTCGCATCCCTCCATCGTGCTCTGGTGCGGCGATAATGAACTGGTCGGCGCGCTCACCTGGTTCAAACAGTCCATCGAGAACCGCGACCGTTACCTCGTTTCCTACGACCGGCTGAACCGGGTGATCGAACAGGGGCTGGAAAAGGCAGCACCCGAGGCGATCTGGTGGCCGTCGAGCCCCGCGTCCGGTTATCTCGATTATGGCGACGCCTGGCATGCCGATGGTTCCGGCGACATGCATTACTGGTCCGTCTGGCACGAGAACAAGCCGTTTGCGGACTACCGCAAGGTTCGCCCGCGCTTCTGCTCGGAATTCGGTTTCCAGTCCTATACGTCGCTGCCTGTCATCAAGACCTATGCTGCCGACACCGACATGAACATCGCCTCGCCTGTCATGGAGTGGCACCAGAAAAATGTCGGCGGCAATGAGCGGATCGCGGCGACAATGTTCCGCTATTTTCGTTTTCCGGAAGGTTTTGCCAATTTCGTCTATGTCTCCCAGGTGCAGCAGGCACTCGCCATCCAGACGGCTGTCGATTACTGGCGCTCGCTGAAACCCCATTGCATGGGCACGCTTTATTGGCAGCTGAACGACACCTGGCCGGTGGCCTCCTGGGCAAGCCTCGATTACGGCGGCAGCTGGAAGGTGCTTCATTATCTGGCGCGGCGGTTCTTTCAGCCGGTGGCGGTGGCGGCGATCCCGTCCGAGGATGGGTCGGAGATCCGGATGTCGCTGGTCAACGACACCTTGTCGGATGTGACGGTGAGCCTTGCCCTGTCGTTGTTGACGCTGTCTGGCGAACGGCGCGACCTTCTGTCGGTGGATGCGGTGGTGGGGCCGGATGCGGCGGTGACGGCGATTACCGTGTCAGCGGCAGACATCCCACCCGACTGCCTGCTCGCCTGGCATTTTTCCGCATCGAACGGCATGGGCGGCGAGGGGCATTTCGTGCCCGGCACCTACAAGGGGCTCGATCTTCAGCCATCACAGCTGACGATGAGCGTTTCGCCGGCGCCGGAGGGCGGTTTTGATCTTCTGGTGCAGTCGGATGGTCTGGCGCTTTTCGTGATGATCGAGACCGAAACGCCCGGCCGTTTTTCCGACAACGCGTTTGATCTGGCGGCGGGCGAAAGCCGGCGGATCACCTTTTCGCCCACCGCTTCCGAGGCGCTTTCGGAGGCTCCACAATTTCGCATCTATGACCTGCACTCGTCTTCGGTTGCAGGCTGAACCACACGTCAAGAAAAGGGCCGGTCGGCCCGGGAGGATGACATGACCAAGCTCGGTTTCCAACTCTACAGCGCCCGCAACTTTCCCCCGCTCGTGGAAACGCTGTCCAAGCTTTCTGCCGCCGGTTACGCGCATGTGGAAGGTTATGGCGGCATCTATGCCACGATGGACGATGCGGCGCTGAAGGCGCTGCGCGCCGATCTTGATACGGCGGGCCTCACCATGCCCACCGGCCATTTTGGCCTCGACATGCTGGAAAAGGAACCGCAGCGGGCGCTGAAAGTCGCCGATACGCTCGGCATCAAGGCGATCTATTGCCCCTATCTGCTGCCGGATCTGCGACCCACCGACGCCAGCGGCTGGTTCGCCTTCGGCCAGCGCCTGCAGGAGGCAGGAAAGCGGTTTCGCGATGCGGGTTACGTGTTCGGCTGGCACAACCATGATTTCGAGTTCAAGGCGCTCTCCGACGGCTCGACGCCGCAGGAGCAGATCTTTGCCGGCGGGCCGGAGCTTTCCTGGGAGGCCGATATTGCCTGGGTGGTGCGCGGTGGCGCCGATCCCTTCGCCTGGATCGAAAGTTACGGAAAGCGCATCAGCGCCGTCCATGTGAAGGACATCGCACCCGCCGGCGAAAACGCCGATGAGGACGGCTGGGCCGATGTCGGCCACGGCACGGTGGCCTGGAAGGATCTGATGGCGGCGCTGAAGACCACGCCCGTCGAGTATTATGTTGTCGAGCATGACAATCCGAACGATCTCGACCGGCTGATCACGCGCTCGATTGCCGCCTTCGACAGCTACTGACGCTATTTTTCAAAGGTTCGGGCCATCAGGTCCGAACCCATCCCGTCGAAATCTGCCGGCAGGACATTTTTAAGATCCCGTCCGCAGACGTTTCCTAAACACATCCTTCATCCGGAGCGCCCCATGGCCAAGGAACTCGGTGTCGGCATCATTGGATGCGGCAATATTTCCACCACCTATTTTTCGCTGGCCCCGCTGTTCAAGGGCCTGAAAATCCTCGCCTGCGCCGACATCAACCGCAGCGCGGCAGAACTGCGCGCCGAGGAGTATGGCGTCGTGGCGCAGTCGATCGACGAACTTCTGGCAAACGATGAGCTGGATGTGATCGTCAACCTCACCATTCCCGCCACGCATTTTGCCGTGTCGAAGGCGATCCTTGAGGCGGGCAAGCACGTCTATTCGGAAAAGCCGCTGGTCCTGTCGCTCGAAGAGGGCGAGGAGTTGCGGGCGCTCGCAAAGGCGAAAAACCTCTCCATCGGCTGCGCGCCGGATACGTTTCTCGGCGGTTCGCACCAGCAGGCGCGTCAATATATCGACGCGGGTGGCGTTGGCCGCATCACGTCCGGCACCTGCCATGTGATGAGCCCCGGCATGGAAATGTGGCACCCGAACCCCGGCTTCTTTTTTCTCGCCGGCGGCGGGCCGATCCTCGATCTCGGGCCGTATTATATCGCCAACCTCATCAACCTCATCGGGCCGGTGAAACGCGTTGGCGCGCTCACCTCCATGGCAAACCCGACGCGCACGATTTCCAGCCAGCCGCTTGCCGGTCAGCAGATCCCGGTGGAGACGCCGACCAATATTCATGCGCTGCTGGAGTTTGAGAGCGGCGCGACGATCACGCTCTCGGCCAGCTGGGATGTCTGGTCGCACCGCCATGCCAATATGGAGCTTTATGGCACCGAAGGTTCGCTTTACGTGCCCGACCCGAACTTTTTCGGCGGCACGGTGGAAGCCTCCGGCCGCAACAAGGATATCCAGCCGCTGGAGGCCTGGGATCATCCGTTCGGCAAGGCGAACCAGGAAAGCCCCAATGGCCCGCGCGCCAATTACCGCACCGCCGGCCTTGCCGATATGGCGATGGCGCTGATTGACGGGCGCGATCCGCGTTGCTCGCTGGAACGCACGCTGCACGGTATCGACGTGATGACGGGTATTTTGAAATCCGGCGAGGAAGGGCGGTTCATCGACATGACCACGACCTGCACGCAGCCGGCAGCACTGGGCATCGATGAAGCCCTGGCGCTGCTGCGCTGACAGCGGACGCCGGCCGCGCCTTCGGGACGGGGCGCGGCCGGCCGTAACACAAGTGATGATGTGCAGGAGACAAAGCGACCATGATCCGCAATCCCATTCTGCCGGGCTTCAACCCCGATCCGTCGATCTGCCGCGTCGGCGGGGATTATTATATCGCCACCTCCACCTTCGAATGGTTTCCGGGCGTGCAGATCCACCACTCGCGCGATCTCGCCAACTGGACGCTGGTGCGCCGACCGCTGGAGCGCAAGAGCCAGCTCGACATGCGCGGCAACCCCGACAGCTGCGGCATCTGGGCGCCGTGCCTCTCCTACGCCGACGGCTTGTTTTACCTCGTTTATACGGACGTGAAGCGGCTGGACGGCAATTTCAAGGACGCGCACAACTACATCGTGACGGCCGAAAACATCGAAGGCGAATGGTCCGATCCGGTTTACGTCAACTCCTCCGGCTTTGATCCGTCGCTGTTTCATGACGATGACGGGAAAAAATGGTTCCTCAACATGCAGTGGAACCACCGCACGGAAAGTTATGGCGGCGCGCCGAAGACGCCGGCTTTCGACGGTATTTTGCTGCAGGAATGGGAAGCAGCGACGGGCAAGCTCATCGGGCCGGTCAAGAACATCTTTGCCGGCAGTGCGCTGGGGCTGGTGGAGGGACCGCATCTCTTCAAGCGCAATGGCTGGTATTACCTGACGACAGCCGAAGGCGGCACCGGTTACGATCATGCCGTCACCATGGCGCGTTCGAGAACCATCGACGGCCCGTATGAGATGCATCCGGATACGCATCTGATCACCTCCAAGGATCATCCGGAGGCGGCGCTTCAGCGCGCTGGCCACGGGCAATATGTGGAAACGCCTGATGGCGAGGCCTATCACACGCATCTCTGCGGACGCCCGCTTGCGCCAAAACGCCGCTGCACGCTGGGGCGCGAAACGGCGCTGCAAAAATGCGTCTGGCGCGACGACTGGCTGTATCTTGCGCATGGCGGCGTGGCGCCGGCCGTCGAGGTGGAGGCGCCAGCGGGAGCCGAGACGGTTGCAAAGGTGTCGCGTGTCGAAAATGCCTTTGACGGACCTGATCTGCCCGCAGATTTCCAGTGGTTGCGCACGCCCGAGCCGGAGCGGATCTTCAGCCTTGCCGAACGCCCCGGCTTCCTGCGGCTTTTGGGTCGTGAAAGTATCGGTTCGTGGTTCGAGCAGGCGCTTGTGGCACGCCGTCAGGAACACCATGCGTTTCGCGCCGAGACGGTGGTGGAGTTTTCACCCGACACCTACCAACAGGCCGCGGGACTGACGCATTATTACAACCGGCACAAGTTCCATGCGGTTGCCGTTACCCTGCATGAGCAACTCGGCCGGGTGATCACCCTGTTCTCCTGCCCCGGCGATTACCCGCATTCGCGGATGATTTTTCCCGTCGGCAGCGGCGAGGCGGTGGCGGAGGGGCCGGTTCATCTCGCTTTGGAGGTGAAAGACAACGACCTGCAGTTCTTCCAGCGCTCGTCGCCCAGTGGCAACTGGCAGCCCTTCGGCCCGGTGCTCGATGCGGGCGTGATTTCCGACGAGGGCGGACGCGGCGAACATGGTTCGTTTACCGGTGCCTTTACCGGCATGTTCGCTTTCGACATCACCGGACGCGCAATGCCGGCCGATTTTGCGATGTTTGCCTACGAGCCGCTCTGAATCTTCGCAAGGCTTAAAATTCTATATTTGAAATACCACAGCCGGCAGTCATGCCGGCTTTTTTCGTTTCGGCGGGGATATCGACAAAAAATACGGTGAACAATAATTTTATAGTATGATTTTTCCCATATTTGTTGCCAATTATATCATAAAAAACAGAGGTACTGCTTTTTAAATCGCCGTTTTTTGCAAAATACAACTCGACTTTATTTCCTATGTTGACGTATTACTGAGGAGCGGTGTGGTGAAAATTAATTTGTGCCTTGATATTCAAGAGCTTGGTGGTTGCCGGCGATGCTTGGGGGAGCGCAATGGCGGTTATCGGTCATCCAGCGGAGGTTGATCGGGTGCCGGAACTGGAGGGGCTGGGTTGCGCGTATTGGATAATCCGCTAACTGCATTCAATTTGCGGGTCTTCTGTACTTTGATGGAAGAGATGAATGTGACGAATGCGGCGGCCAAGCTGCAGCTGTCACAGCCGGCGACAAGCCTCGTCTTGAAGCAGTTGCGAGAGATTTTCGGTGATCCGCTGCTGATCCGTAGTGATGGACGAATGGTGCCCACGGAGCGGGCGCTGATGCTGCAGCATGGCGCCGCACGGGCGCTGGCCGACCTGAATGCGCTGATCGCCCATCCCGGCGCCGTGGACCTTGAAAGCCTGCGCCAGACCTTCACGCTGGCGCTCTGTGCGACTTTGTCGCCGGCCCTGCTGACGGCTTTTGTCGGTGAGGTGACAAGGCTTGCGCCGGCGGTGCGGCTGGTCATGCGCCCGGCTCGCAGCGGCAATGATGCCGCAGGCCTGCTTGCCTCCGGCGTGGCCGATGTGGCGATCGGTCGCTGGAGCGATCCCCCGGCCTATCTGCACCGGTCCATGCTGTTCGAAGAGGAGTTCGTCTGCCTTGTTGATCGTGGCCATGCCTTTACACGCACGGCACCG
The DNA here is from genome assembly GCF_058242775.1 of Neorhizobium sp. PAMB6630. Taxonomy (NCBI): domain Bacteria; kingdom Pseudomonadati; phylum Pseudomonadota; class Alphaproteobacteria; order Hyphomicrobiales; family Rhizobiaceae; genus Neorhizobium; species Neorhizobium sp. PAMB6630. The sequence continues at coordinate 3,602,785 of NZ_CM177836.1, read as the reverse complement.
ACCTTTGCCGACTATGCCGATGCCCGCCATGTGGTGGTGCATGAATGCGCCGAGGATGGTGCAGAGGCGCTGGAGGTGCGCGGTGCATCGCTGCAGATCGCGCGGGAACGCAAGGTGGTGGCATCCGACCATCTGGTTGTGCCGCACCTGCTGATCGGCACCGATCTTGTGGCAACCGTAACGCGCGATTTTGCAAGGCACTTTGTCCGCACACTGCCGCTTGCCATGCTCCCCTGTCCCGTGCCCTACCCGCGGGCGCATTTTTATCAGTTGTGGGATGGACGCTGCGAATATTCCCCGGCGCACAAGTGGCTGCGGGAGATGCTGGCCTCGGCCTCCCGACTGTCCCAGGAAGCCTGAGTGGCTGCACCACACCGCTTCGTTTCGCAGCCCGGCAGAGGCAATGATCGCCAACACCGCAACCGGTGTGGCTTTCGTGCAAGTGCCTGAGAGAGGGATAATGGTGGCCGAAGCGCTTTTCGCGGTGACCATATTTCAACTGATACCGCCGATGTCTCGACGGCGCCATCTTCTGACAGTTGAACGTCGCAGCATATCGCCGGTGGCGTGGCGCGCATCGAGCTTGTCGAGGGCACGATCGGCAACGTTATCATCTCCGGAAACCAGCGCGTCAAATCGTCCATCGTGATTGATCGTTTCGAGGTGCTGCCGGGGTCCATCCCGAACATCCAGCTTCTGGAGCGTCGCCTGTCGTCGGTCAATTCCAACCGTAACTTCCGTGTCACGGCAGGGTTGAAACCCGGTGAAAACCGGGAACGACCGACCTGCAGCTGGATGTGTCCGGCGAGCTTTGGTATCTCGGCGGCTCAACTTCGCTGCCGGCCTATGAACTGTCGTCGCTATCGGGCGATACCGGTTTTTATCTCGCAAACCAGGTGCGTTACGGCTCCGTGCCGATCAACGAGGCGGTGGGCCAGGCGCTTGGCATGCCGTTCAATTCCGGTGTGCGGGCCTTTTTCGATGTCGGCGCGGTGTTTGACGATTACCTGCGCGGCGAACCGAGCAGTTTCTACGCGGATTTCGGCGTGGGTTATGATTTCGATATCGGTGGCCACCTCAACGGCGACCTCTCCGTTGCCTGGCCGGTGGATCCTGATATGAACGACAATATCGACGTGTCCAATCCGCGTTTCCTGTTTACGGTCTCGGCCAATTTCTGACCGTCCGGGAGAGGGCAGGGTTCAGGCCCGAACACGGCAAGGCCGCCGGATGGATCAGCATCCGGCGGTCCTTTTGTGTCAGCCGATCACGTCGATGCTCTGGTAGTTCTGGTCTCTGGGGCGATTGAAGAGAAGCTTGACGTGCCGTCCTTCGATGCGCTGCAGCGGATAGGGGTAATCCTTGCCCAGCGCGGCGGAAAATGCAGCGGCGTTTTCTCGTGGCACGCAGATGTGATCGCAGGGATAATCCGTCATGATGCGGAAAAGGATGTAATCGAGACCGAGCAGATGCTCGATGAGGTCCTTCGAACTGGTCCCGAGCGATTGCAGGTGTTGCTCCTCGATCTCGATGAACATCAGGGGCCGGTCGCGGGCAATCGTCTTGGCAGCGCCCTTCAGCGCTTTCAGTTCCGATCCCTGGATATCCATCTTGATGAAGCCGACCGGCGGCAGGTGGAGATCGTCCAGGCACTTGCTGATCGTAAGGTCGCCCGTGGAACGCCCGGCACTCACCCTCAGCGCGCCATTGTTGATTTTCTCGCCCGTGTAACTGAAGGGTTCCATCGCAAGGACGTCCAGATCGCGGTCTGAGATCGCGAAGCGGAACGAGCGGACATTGTGGCATTCGTTCAGAAGCAGGTTGTTCTGCAGCAGTGAAAACGTCAGCGATTGCGGCTCGAACGAAAACACCCGTCCCTGCGGAACGAGCCTCGACATCAGGACGGAGTGGCTTCCAAGATTGGCACCGAGATCGATGACGTTCCAGTCGCGCTGCAGCAGGCGGCGGGCCAGATCCTCGAAGTGAGTTTCGTTGATCCCCTTCGCCATGATCGACTGGAACAGATAGTCGTTGCGAAGGCCGGTAAACGAGCCAAACGCATTGGTGAAGGCGGAAACCTGCGGCAATGGCGCCGTCGCCTTTGCGATCCACTGAAACAGCGATCGAGGCCGCATGGCCGCCACGCTTTTCAGAAACGGCCTCATTTCATGCAGTTTTGCAAGCATGTGTGCTGCCATGTCCATCCGCTTCACAAGGTCGGTTTCATCCGATGTGCAACTTTTCAGTGTTGGCGAGCGTATCACACCGGATGGTTCCGTCCATGCCCTTGTGCTGGTTCATGCGCGTGGGATGAATTGCCCACAGAATAGTCCGGAGTTTTCCGGCCGTGTGGTCTCTTGCTGCTCAAACTGCGCCGTTCGTCAGAGCGTCGAGCTTGCGGCGCAATGCGGCGTTTTCCTCTTCCAGCGTGGCGATGCGCTCATGCAAGGGGTGTGTGGCCGTGGAAATCTCCCGGGCGCTAAAGCGCGGCGCGATGTGCTGGGGACAGTTCCAGTCGAAGGCTTCAAGCCGCAGCCGGAATATCCGCTCGGGCACTGCGCGATAATGGGCGTCGGTCAGCTCAGCCTTCAGTTCGCCATTGGCTTCGAGAGACAGCGTTTCGACATGCACGAAGATCTTCAGGCGCGCGCGCCGCCCATAGTCGACGAGGATGAGGCAGGCGCGGTCGTCCGCCTTGAAATTGCCTGTGCTGATATATTGCCGGTTGCCGCGATAGTCGAGGAAGGCAAGCGTCTGGTCATCGAGCACCTTCAGGAAACCGGGTGGCCCGCCGCGATGCTGGACATAGGGCCAGCCCTTTTCCGAGACCGAGGCCATATAGAAGCTGTCACGCTCCGCGATGAAGGCTTTTTCATTTGCGGTGAACCGGTCAAAGGCGCGGTCGCCCCTGAAATCGACCCAGAGATCTTCGGCTCCCATCTCCGCCTGGGCGGCGCGCACGCTGGGCGTGAGAGCAATGCTCATGAAACCATATGTCATCGCGTGCTCCTCCTATGTTGCACCGTCGGAAGCCGGCCATGCGGAAAAACGATAGTTGAAATCCCTAGCGCGCGGAAGCCGGGCTCCAACCGCGCGATCACCGGGTGGCCGCCATCGGATCACGTTGCCAGCCAGACACGCAAGGGCAGGGGCTCCCCTCAGGCTGGAATATCTGCTGCCGTCGCGATGAAATTGGCGGTTTCGAGCGGGTGGGACAGCATCACCGCGTGGCTGCTGTCGATCTCGAATATGGTCGCCCCGGCTCTCTGCGCCATGCGCCGCTGGGCGCTGGGGGGCACCATCCGGTCGGCGGTGGCCAAGAGATAGAAGCTCGGTTTCTCCCTCCAGGCCGCCCGGCTGATCGGAGTCGTGGCGGCTTGCAGACCCCAGGGCACTTGCGCGGCCGCCATGAAGCGGGCCTTTTCCGGATCGACATCGGCTGCGAATGCGCGCGGAAAACCCGCCGGCTCGACCAGCAGAAAACCGTCCTGCGGCGGCATGACCGGCGCCTTTGCCTCCAGGGCCTCCGTTGGCGCGTCGTTGAGGGCTGCAACCGATTCCCCGCTATCCGGCACGAAGGCTGCGATATAGGCGAGAGCCTTGATCTTCTGCGAATGTCCAGCCTCGGTGATGACCGCCCCGCCATAGCTGTGGCCAACCAGAACGACAGGATGCCGTGCAGCCGTGATGGCCCGCTGCGTTGCCTCGACGTCACCTTCAAGCGTCAGGGTCTGGTTCTGGACCACCAGCACCTCATGTCCGCGCCGGGTCAGCAACTCAAAGACAGGCTGCCAACCCGAGGCATCGACAAAGGCCCCATGGACCAGCACGATGGATGTGCCCGTTTCGTTGGGAATGACTGCGGACGCAATATCATTGCCGACCATGTTTCCTGTCCTTCCAAAGGTGCCGTTCTCGCTGAACCTCAGCTTTTCATCACTTGCAGAGCTTGCGACCGAGGAAATCCCGGATCAGCGGCGCCATCACATCGAGCTTTTCCTCAAGGGCGAAATGGCCGGTGTCGAGGATGTGCATTTCCGCGTCGGGCAGGTCGCGCATATAGGGATGCGCGCCGGCCTCCGGAAAGATCTTGTCGTTCTTGCCCCAGACGATCAGCGTCGGCGGCTTTTTATCGCGGAAGAAGGCCTGGAATTGCGGATAAAGCGGCACATTGGCGCCATAGTCACGGAAGAGGTCGAGCTGGATGTCGCGATTGCCGGGACGGTCGAGCAGGGTCTGGTCGATCGTCCAGTTGTCCGGGCTGATGCGCGAGAGGTCACCGACGCCATCGGTGTACTGGAAATATGTAATCTCAGGGGTCACCAGACCGTTCAGCGTCTCCCGACGCGCCTGTGACGGGTCCGCCCAATAGACCTTGACCGGCGCCCAGAAGGCGTTGTCGAGGCCTTCCACATAGGCGTTGCCGTTCTGCACGACCAGCGTCTGCACCCGCTCCGGATGTTTGATCGCCAGCCGGTATCCAACCGGGGCACCGTAATCCATGACATACATGCTGTAACGATCGACGCCCAGCGATACCGTCAGCTTCTCCACCACATCAGCCAGGTGTGCGAAAGTGTAGTCGAAGCGGGTATGATCCGGCGCATCGCTGTGCCCGAAACCGGGAAAATCCGGCGCGATCACGTGGTAGCGATCGGCAAGCAAGGGGATGAGGTTGCGGAACATGTGCGACGATGTCGGAAAGCCATGCAGGAGCAGAAGCACAGGGGCATCGGCAGGCCCGGCCTCGCGATAGAAGATCTTCACACCGTCGATCATACGCGTGTTGTAGTGCGTGACGGGGACCATGGCCGCATTCGTTTTTGCGGTCGCTGTCTCGCAGCGGGTCTCGGCTGCTGCAGGTGTCGCGATCAGCAGGGCCGTCGCTGCCATCATCATGATGTGTTTCATATCTGTCCCCTCGCCAGGCATTGCGAGCGGTCCCTGATGGACGCCCTTCCTTACCTGAGGTAGCATCGGGTTCTTCGCACCACGAGTTAATTGAGGTAAAAAGAAGAGGGGGAGGGAGTGGCGCTTACGTTGAGGAAGACCGGGTTTTTCCGGCCTGCGGCAAGACATCGGTCGTTGCTGGCCGGGCATGACGATGAGCGCACTTCCTGCTACCGATAGTTGGTGACACCGATCAGTTTTTGTCTGTCAGCTGCCGGTGCAGGCGATACACTGGACGAACGCTGGCGCATGCGGGGATATGTGATGCAAGAGACGCGCGACGGCGGGGGAAAGGATGCTGGCTCCGGGCCGGCACCACTGCGTTCCAGCTACCGGTTCGGCCCCTTTCACCTGTTGCCGGAACGTCAGCTTCTCCTCCACCATGACGAGCCTGTCCATCTTGGCGGCCGGGCCTTTGATCTGCTGACCTTGCTGGTGAGCCGGGCCGGCGACGTTGTCAGCAAGGCTGAACTGGTGGCGCATGCCTGGCCCGACTGCTTCGTCCATCACGACAATCTGAAGGTGAATGTTGCGGCACTGCGCCGACAACTGGCCGACCGGGGCCGCGATACAGCCTATATCGCAACCATTGCCGGGCGGGGATACAAGTTCATTGCAAGGGTGGAAGGCGACGACGGGCGGGACGCGCCTGGAAACAATCGGCCGCAGCCCGCCGGACCGCCTGATGTGCCTCAGCTTTATGGCCGCGAAGAAGTCGCCGGCATCATTGCGCAAAAGCTGGTCTACCCCGGCTACGTGACCATTGCAGGGCCTGGCGGCGTGGGCAAGACATCGCTTGCCATCGCGATTGCGGAGCGGATGCGCGGCGAGTTTCCCGGCGGCATCGCCTTTGTGGATCTGTCGACAATCGACGATCCCCGCTTCGTCGTGCCGGCGCTTGCCACGGCGGTCGGCGTGTCGCTCGGCCTGGAAGACCCTTTGGGCGGCGTGATCGCGGTGCTGCGACAAACCCGGACGCTGCTCATCGTGGACAATTGCGAGCATGTCAGCGCCATGGCCGCCGCCGCCATTGACCGGATCGCGGCTGCCATCCCGTCGGCCGCCATCATCGCAACCAGCCGTGCGCCGCTGCGGACCCGGCACGAGCATGTCCATTTTCTGGCCGGGCTTGCCTATCCGCAAGATCAACGGCGCCTGCGCGCCACCGAAGCCCACACCTTTCCAGCCGTGCAGCTTTTTGTCGCGAGAGCAAAGAGCGCCGGTGCATTCCAGCTGACCGACGACAATGTCGAGAGCATCGTGTCGATCTGTACGCGGGTGGAGGGCCTGGCGCTTGCCATCGAGCTTGCGGCCGGCAATGCGGCGATCTTCACGCCGTCTGCTCTCGACACGGCGCTTCAGCAGGGGCTCCACACGCTGGGGCGCGGGCCCCGACAGGCGCCGCTTCGCCACCAGACCCTGGAGGCCGCGCTGGACTGGAGTTACCGCCTGCTTCCGGAAAGCGAAGCTGTTCTCCTGCGTCTTTTGTCGGTCTTTGCCGGCCGGTTTGCCGCCGACGATGCCGATGCGCTGTTTTCCGCCGGTTATCTCGATCCGCTGGCCGGGCGCGACGCGCTGGCGCAACTGGTGGCAAAGTCGATGGTCTCCGTCGAGCCCGAGGAGGGCATCCTCCACTATCGCCTGGTGGAAAGCACCCGTTCCTATGCAAGACAGCGGTTGGCCGCAGCCCCCGAAAGGCAAAGGGCGAAGCGGCGTTTTGCTGGCCGGATGCGGGAGTGGCTTTGCCATGCGGAGCAGGCCTGGTCCACCGACAGCTCTCAACCATGGTTGCGCAAATATCGGGGCCGGATCGACGATGTGAGGGCCGCGATCGGTTGGGCATTCGGCCCCGACGGTGATGCGCAGATCGGTGTCGATCTCGTGGTGAGCGCATTGCCCTTGTGGCAGGAACTGTCGGCCTTCAAGGAAATGCTGACGGCCGTGGATCTGGCGCTGAATGCGCGCCGCGATCCCTCCCCGCAAACAGCACTTGCAACGGTGAAGCTGACGATTGCCCGGGCATGGGCGCTGACCCTGGCACTGCGGCTGAGGCCCGAAACCGGTGCGGCATGGTCTGAAAGCATCCGGCATGCCGCCGAGGCGGGGAGCGTGGACTATCAGATGCGGGCCGTCTGGGGTCAGGCGGTTCACCGTGCCTATACGGGCCGGCCGCGAGAGGCGCTGCAGGGGCTCGAACGTTTTGGGACCGTGTCCGGTCTGGACTGGTCAGCAGCGCCCGATGCGGAGCGGCTGCTTGCTCATATCGAGGTCTATGCAGGCCGCCTGTCGTCAGCGTCGCGCCGGCTCGAGGCGCTGGCCGTGGCCTGGGAGGGGCTTGAGGATCGTCCGGGCCTGTCGCGGTTCCAGATGGACCTTGGCGTTGCCATCGGAATGTCACGGTCATTTCTGCTCTGGCTGACCGGCGAGCCGGACCGTGCCTCCGGCATGGCAATGGCGGCGGTTTCCCGGGCAAACAGGCTCGGCCATCTGATTTCGCAGGGCAACGCGATCTCGCTGGCCGCCCTGCCGATCGCCTATCTCACTGGCAACCTCGAGACGGCATCCCGGTTGCAGCGCCAGCTTTCTGAGATCAGCACCCAGGAAAACATCAGCGTGTGGCCGGGAACAAGCCAGTTTTTCGCCGGCGCCATCGCAGCCGCCCGCGGCGATGGCGCAGGCCTTGCCATGATGCAGGACGGCATAAACGAGCTTGCCGGCGGCGGCTGGCTGACGCGCGTTGCCTTCTATCGCTGCATCCTGGCGCAAGCGCTGCTTCAGGCAGGCGAGACGGACAAAGCCGAGCATGGCCTTGAGCAGGCCCTCGCCAGCCGGTGCCTGCGCCAGGAACGCTGGTGCCATCCGGAGATATTACGGCTTGCCGGGCTGCTGCGGGCGTCTCGCGGCCGGCCGGCAGATGCCGAAAGGTTTTTCGCAAAGGCGCTGCGATGCGCCCGTTCGATGCAGGCGCGTTCGCTTGAACTGCGCGTGCTGGGAATGGAGACACAGTAGGCGCGGTGGGGCCGCATCAACTGTCGGCGCGCGGCTGCATACGATAACAATGTCTTGCCGTTGCAGCCGGATCATCGCACGCCGTGCGCCTTCAAGAGCAAGACAGCGGCTAACGTCTGTTAGCCGCTGTTTCCGCCCATCAGCAGGGCGTGAATTTATCGAGACGAATGCGCCTGTGGACGAGGTGGGATCATTCCCACTCGATTGTGCCCGGCGGCTTCGACGTCACGTCATAAACGACCCGGTTGATGCCGCGGACTTCGTTGATGATGCGGGTGGCGGTGCGGCCGAGGAAATTCATGTCGTAGGGATAGAAGTCCGCGGTCATGCCATCGACGGAGGTGACGGCGCGAAGGGCGCAGACGAAGTCGTAAGTGCGGTAATCGCCCATGACGCCGACGGTCTGGACCGGAAGCAACACGGCAAAGGCCTGCCAGATGGTGTCATAGAGGCCGGCCTTGCGGATCTCGTCGAGATAGATGGCATCGGCCTTGCGCAGGATATCGAGCTTTTCGCGGGTGACGGCGCCGGGGCAGCGGATGGCAAGGCCGGGGCCCGGGAATGGGTGACGGCCGATGAAGCTTTCCGGCAGGCCAAGCTCGCGGCCAAGTGCGCGCACTTCATCCTTGAAGAGTTCGCGAAGCGGCTCGACAAGAGCCATGTTCATGCGCTCGGGCAGGCCGCCGACATTGTGGTGGCTCTTGATGGTAACGGACGGGCCACCGGAGAAGGAGACGCTTTCGATAACGTCGGGATAAAGCGTGCCCTGGGCGAGGAACTTTGGCGCGCCCTTGCCGTCATCGGCGATCTTGGCGGCTTCGGATTCAAACACCTCGATGAAGAGGCGGCCGATCGTCTTGCGCTTCACTTCCGGGTCGGTGACGCCGGCAAGCTCGTTTAGGAAGAGGTCGGAAGCGTCCACATGGACGAGCGGGATGTTGTAGTGGTCGCGGAACATGCCGACCACCTGCTCGCTCTCGCCCATGCGCATCATGCCGTGATCGACATAGACGCAGGTGAGCTGGTCGCCGATCGCCTCATGAATGAGGATGGCGGCCACGGAGGAATCAACACCGCCGGAGAGCCCGCAGAGCACGCGGCCGGTGCCGACCTGGTCGCGGATCTTGCGGATCATCTCGGCGCGGTAGGCGGCCATGGTCCAGTCGGATTTCAGGCCGACGATTTTGTGGACGAAATTGGAGAGAAGCTTTGCGCCGTCAGGCGTATGCACCACTTCCGGGTGGAACATGGTGGTGTAATAACGGCGCTTCTCATCGGCAGCGATGGCGAAGGGGGCGTTTTCGGACGTTGCGATAACCTCGAAACCATCAGGCAGTTCGGTCACGCGGTCGCCATGGCTCATCCAGACCGGATAACGGCCGCCGGCGGTCCAGAAACCGTCAAACAGCGGGCTGTCCTTCTTGATCTCCACATCGGCACGGCCGAATTCTGCGGCATGACCGCCCTCGACGGTGCCGCCGAGCTGGGTGCACAGCGTCTGCTGGCCATAACAGATGCCAAGGATCGGCACGCCCGTCTCAAACACTTCCTGCGGTGCGCGCGGGCTGCCTTCGGCCGTCACAGAGGCCGGGCCGCCGGAGAAGATGACGCCCTTCGGCGAAAGCTTCAGGAAGGCGTCGCGCGCGTTCTGGAAGGGGTGGATTTCGCAATAGACGCCGGCCTCGCGGATGCGACGGGCGATCAGCTGCGTCACCTGGCTGCCGAAATCGATGATGAGGATGCTGTCGGGATGCGCTATCTGGGTCATGGCGAGCCTTTAATGAAAACTTCCGCTTTTCGCAACCGGGTCAGAGCGCCAAATCGCCGGAAATCAGGGCCTGTGCGAGACGATCGATGGCGTCTGCCAGTTTTTCGTCGATCACATGCAGATACTCGGTCCAATCTCCCACATGGCGAAGTTCTTCCTTGCCATCGGAAATGCCGCGAAGGCCGATCAGCGGCACACCAAAACCTTGCGCGGCGCGCAGCACGGCAAAGGTTTCCATGTCCACCATCTCGGCCTCGATCGCATCATAGGCAGAGCCTGAGACGATATGGCCGCCGGTGGAAAGGCGGGCTGCGGGAATGCCGGGGATGGCATGGGGGAGGGGCACTGCGGCCGGCAGATCGAGGAAGGGCGTGCGGCCCTTTTCAAATCCGAGCGGCGAGGCATCCATATCCCGGTAGCCGACCGAGGCGGCCTGGTAGACGGCGGTCTGTTCCAGTTCTCGCGATCCGGCCGAGCCGAGGCAGACGATAAGATGCGGCAGGCGGCCTTCCGCTTCCAGCCGGGTGAGCGTGCGGGTGACGGCAATGGCCGCCTCTACCGGTCCGACGCCCGTCATCAGCGGGCGGATGCGCACCTTCAGATGCGGGCCATATTCGGCATCCACAGCCATCACGAAGAGGATGGATCGGTCGGCGACGGTTAAAAGCTCAAAACTCATCCGGAAATATCCTGCCTGCCGCGGATCACCATCATGCTGCCGCTCATGGAGGCGATCAGTTTGGCCGGGCCGTCGCTGAGTGCATAGGCGCGGCCGTCGGCCACGATGATGGTGGAGCCGGGTTTTGTAATTTCGCCGCGAAAGAGGAACCGTTCACCGCGCCCCGGCGACATCAGGTTGACCTTGAATTCGATGGTGAGAATGGAGGCTTCCGGCTCGATCACCGTATAGGCGGCATAACCGCAGGCAGCATCCAGCCCGGCGGCAATGACGCCGGCATGCAGAAAGCCGTGCTGCTGGGTCAGCTTTGCATCAAACGGCATTTCGATCTCGACCATGGCCTGCTCGACGCGCGTTAGTTGCGCGCCGATGGTGACCATCGCCTGCTGCCGTCCAAAGCTGCGCCGAACGCGCTCGCGGAAATCGCCGGGATCTATGTCGTCCATGCCTGCCATCCTTTCGCGGCTGCGAAAGTGGCATGGCAGAGGAGATGCCGCAAGCCGGAGGTGGTGCTTCTCTCTTCGGCGGGGCGAGGTCACGCTGGCTTCGGGCTATTTCCTTGGGCGGGACGATGCAAGATCATTGTGCGCAGTCGGCGTGAAGCGGACATTGGCCGTCGCATAAGTCGGTCGCGAAACTCTGATTTTTGCACCCGAGTTTCGCGACAGAAATTCTCCCTTAATATTCAGGGACGGTCGATCTGTCGCGAATGTCAGCATATTTGCGACAAGGGAAGCGGGAAAGCTTCCCGCTCCCTGCTCTTCAAGAGATCAAATCGACGACTTTCGAAAAGTCGAGGTTTTGAGGCGTAATCCAACCCATTTCGCGTGGTCCCCGGTCTTTCGGCACGCAGGTTAGCGGAACGGTGTTGTCCACAACTGTAAGCGCAAAATTTGCCGCCCAGACAGTGCCGGTTCCCTTCAAGAAGAAACCAAAGAAAAGCGATATGCCTTCCGGCGGCACATCCACGACGATCCTGCGGGTGGTCCAACCATTGTCACCAAAGAGCCATCCGTCAGAGTGATGCTTCAGATTGTCGAATGCGAGGGTGTGTCCAGGCGATTTATCGACCCGCGCCCATAGGGTTGCGCCGTGCGAAACCCGCTCGGTCGCCAAGTCTGCGCGAATTTCAAGCCGTTTTCCATGGTAAGGTGTTGCCGCGATGGTTTGCGCGAGCGTTCCGAACACCCGTGCCGTATCGCGATATCGTGTGAATGGGAACCGTGTGTAGCGGATCAGCGCCGCCCTCCGGCCGGAACCGAGTGCGTTTTCATCAACTCCATAATCGAATTCGGTTGGATGCTCGCCCACGAAATCCCAGGACTGAAGCGCTTGCGTGCGGCGTGCATCGGAGGCTTCGGTCCGCTTGATCCTGGCTGAGAGGGTATTCCAATCATCCAGGCCAAATTGCTTTGCGATGATATTCAGGCTTTCGCCGTGAGAGATATCGACATTCTTCTCGCGTAGAGAAGATTCGAGAACTTTCGCCATACGTTTGGCGTCTCGGTAGGTGTGCATTGAGTTTCCCTGTAATGGGTCAATCCCAAAGGCCAGTGCTCACGTTGCTGACGGATCGACCTCTCGCAAGGAAATTGATCGTCATTCAGATGCTTTCACCATCCCGGATGGGCGTGAGCGGCCGGCAGCATCAACCTTACTTGCAAAAATGTTCGTTTGGCCGATTCTTGTCAAGGCTCGCCGGGCGTAAAGACAGGATCAGCTCGTTCAGCACCCTGTTGAGATATCCGGGCCGTTCCAGTGGAACGTAATGACCACAATCTGGGACGATCCGAAGCCGCCCATATCGTGCCTGCTTCGCCTGCACACACGACTATCTATGCGACGACCTTCCAAATTAATGAATATCGAACGGTCCCGTGGAGCCGACGGCTTATTGCGAATGTCTCCTTTTGGCGCAAAGCGGAAGCCGCCTTTCGGCCGTGGTCTCACGTGCGCCCTTTCGATAGCGAGATTGGGCGGCCCACGAATGATCCGGACCTGATGATCCGCATGCTGATCATGGGTTACGGCTTCGGCATCCGTTCGCTGCTTCTGCAGGCGCGGCCTTGAAATTGAGATGGGGCTTAAAGCCGATTGGGCCATCCATGGCTAATTCAACAGGAAAAGCGACAGGTTGAGCAGCGTCGCAAAACCGACCCAGGCGGCATAGGGCAGGAAGAGGATCGCGCTCAGGCGGTCCGGCCGCCAGCTGATGCGGATGAAGACGAGGATGGAGACGAGAAGCGGAATGATGACGACGAGGCCGAGGCTGGTGCTTTCCATGCCGAAGAAGGCGGGTGTCCAGAGGAAGTTGAGCGCCATCTGGCCAAACCACAGCTGCGTGCGGCTGGAGGCGGGGGCTTCCAGCCAGCCGCGGGCGCCGGCAATGCCGATCAGCACGTAAAGGGCGGTCCAGACCGGGCCGAAAATCCAGTTCGGCGGGTTGAACGGCGGCTTTTCCAGCGACTGGTACCATTGGCCGGGGATGTTGGAGACCCCGATCAGGGCGCCAAGGCCGACAACGACGAGAATGAACAGGAGATGGACGAGAAGTTTCTTCATGGCGTCCTAACTAGGGCGGTTGTTGCCGATAACCACAGGGGGCAGAGGGAGCGCTTCAGGCGAGATGCACCAGATGCTGGTCCCAGGCAAGGGCCGAGCGGGTGCCGGCCAGCGTGCCCCTGTAGGAGGAGACGGCAAGTCCGTCCGGAGCGCTTGCCACGCCTGCCGCATCGGGCACTGCCTGCTCGGCCAGAACCTTGCCGGTGCGCGCATCCAGAATGACGGCGGCGCCGAGTTTGGGCGAGGTGAGGCCGACCAGCCGCTCCTTGCGGTTGACGGCGATGGCGCCGACGTAATTTCCCAGCCGCTGCGTGGTTTCGTCCGGCAGCGAGACGAAACGCAGGTCTTGCCCGAGCGCAAACGAGCCGGCAAGCGGCGGCAGGTCGCTGCGGGCGCCCTCATACTGGCAGGCAAACCAGATGCGGCCACCCTCATCCACGTCGAGATGCCGGGTGGAGAGCTGGCTGAGGGCAGGCGGTAGCGCATGGCGCTCCACCACATGCCCGGTGGCGGCCTCCAGAATGGCGAGCGACGGCTGCATGCGGTCGAGATTGAGCTTTGTGCGGCCGAAATCCGGGTGGGTCTCAATGCCGCCATTGGCGACGATCAGGTGGCGCCCGTCATCGGAGACGGTCATGTCATGGGTGCCGATGCCGGCGGCCTCAAATTCGCCGATGCGGGCAAAGCCGTTGGTGGCATCGTAAAGGCCGATCATGCCGCGATTGCCGTCAAAGTCATTTTCGCTGGCGTAGAGAAGGCGTCCGTCCGGCGAAAAGTATCCGTGGCCGTAATAATGGCGTCCCTCCGGCGCGTGGATCAGCACCGGCTGTTCATGTCCTGCAGGATCAAAGATCATGGCAAACGTGCCGGGGCGGCGGGCGAAGGCGACGCCGCGGCCGGTGACGCGGCAATAGGCAAGGCCGTGGGCGCGCGCCGGAAGCGCGATGCGGTCGATGATCTTTCCATCGGCAGTGGTGGTGGCGATGCCATAGGCCCCGTCAGGGCTGCGGAAACCGGCGGCAAACACGGCCTCCGCCCGCTCCAGCGCACAAAGTCTCTCAGGCGAAAGGGCTGCCAGAAAGCCGATGCCGGCGGCGCGCATGAACTGGCGCCGATCGATGTCGCCGGTGCGCACCATGTCAGTCGCCATCCGAGAAGGAGAAGCCGGCGCCAAGGCCCAGACCGCCGCCGAGCCCGTCATTCAGGCGCAAGATGAGGTCGCGGCTGTTCATCAGCAGGAAATCCAGCTTCTGGCGTTCCTTTTCGTCTGCCACGGCCACTTCCACATCGGGGTTCACGTCGTTTGTCACCCTCGTCAGCGATTTCAGCACAAAATCGATGGAGGTGACGACCGACTGCTGGTCGGGGGCGAGGAGGTCGCGGAATCCGGAGACATCGAGGAGCCGGTGGATGCCTTCAAGATTGCCCGACAGCATGGGGAAGGTGAGTTTGGAGCGCCAGAACAGCGCCTGGCGCGGAAAGGTGTTGTTGGCTTCGCCCTTGTAGAAGGTTTCGATGCGCTGGTCGCGCGCAGCCTCTGCCGAGTGAACGAGGATGCCAAGCGCTTCGGTAACGCCCTCATGGCCGTCGCGGAAGACGGCGCTGTCCTTGCCGGGGTTTTTCCAGTCCTGCTGGATGCCGTCAGGCTCGTCCCAGGCTTGCGTCAGTTCGGTGGCGATGCGCTGGACATTGCCGGCGATGGAGAGGCCGTAACGGCAGCGGAAGCTGTTCTTCTCGCTGAGGAGCACATCCTTGCCGGTGCCGTAAAGCACAAATTCCAGCGCGCCGAGCCCCTGCACGGCAACGCTTTTCTGCGCAAGGCCGGCCGGCGTGGTTGCCCCTTCATCGGCTCCGGCCAGCACCGCCTGCACCTGGCGAAGGCCAGTGCCCTTGCGATCCGGGTAAAACAGGATGCGCTCGAAGCGGTAGGCATCGAGCACCGGGCCGACGCGCACGATCTCGATCTGCGCCCAGCTTGTGGCGGCATCGGCAAAGGCCGTTTGCGCCGCCGCATAGGTTTTGTCGGAGGGGGTCGCGCAAAGATCTGCCATGGCATTGGTCAGCACGGCACTCTGGCCGGAAAACTGGCGATAGCCGGGGCGGATGAAATCATCCACCACCTTCACCATCACGTGTTTCGTCGCTTCCTCGCTCAAGGTCTTGGGCGGGGCCGTGTCGGCCTCCTGCGCAAGGGCCGTGGTGGCCGAAATGAGGGTGAGAGCGAGAGCGGACAACCATCTCGACATCAGAGTGTCTCCAGAAATTTCAAAAGCAGGTCCCGGTCGTGCCGGGCAAGGGCAGAAAATGCGGTACGCGCCCGTTCCGCTTCTCCACCATGCCACAGAATGGCTTCGGTGAGGTTGCGGGCGCGTCCGTCATGCAGGAAAAAACTATGGCCGTTCACGGTTTTTGTGAGGCCGATGCCCCAGAGCGGCGGGGTGCGCCATTCCCGACCGCTCGCAACGCCGACGGCTTGGCCATCGGCGAGGCCATCGCCCATGTCATGCAGCAGGAAATCGGAATAGGGCCAGATCAGCTGGAAGGCGAGCGCCTTGTCCTCGGTATCGCGCCGCGTCACATATTTTGGCGTGTGGCAGGCGGCGCAGCCCGAGGCGTAAAACAGCGCCTTGCCGGCCAGAACATCCGGCGCATCGACATCCCGGCGCATGGGGACGGCGAGGTTTTTCGAATAGAAGGTGACGAGATCCATCACCGGATCGGGCGCCTCGCTGTCGCCTAGGCGCGGCTGGACGCCGTTTGCAAGGGCATGGCAGGCGGTTTCAGCTTTTGTGCAGTCGCCATAGGCATCGAGCCTATCGGGCGTGGAAATCCCCATGTCACCGGAAAAGGCGGCGGCCACCTGATCGCGCACCGTGGCATTCTGCGCCTTCCAGCCGAAGCGGCCAAGCGTGAGGCGGCCGGTCCGGTGATCCTTCACCAGCGCCGCCTTGCCGGAAATGCCGTCATGGTCGCGGTCATCGGGATCGGCGCGGCCAAGAATATCAGCCTCGGCGATGGCCTCGATCAGGCCCATGCCGGGCATCGGCGGGGCGATGCGGGGGGAAAGCGTGGTGTTCGTATCCAGCGGGCCGTAGGCGAGGTCTGCCACGGTGTAATGCGGCTTGCGCAGCATCACAACGGTGCCGTCACCGAGTGTGACGGCCAGGTCTTCGTAGCGGATGTTGATTTCGCCTTCGGCGGCAAGGCCGGGCACGGCCAGATCCTGCAGCTGTTCGCCATAGACCGGATCGGGGAAATTGAGCACATCGTGGCGGTCGATCATCGCCTGTTCGGCGGGCGTGCGGGCGGGGCGTGCCAGCCGCAGCAGCATGGACGTCGTGTCCGTGGCACCTTCCGGCGGATGGCCACGGCCATCACGCACATGACAGCTCAGACAGGCGCGGGCATTGTAGAGCGGCCCCAGCCCATCGGAGGCCTGCGTGGAGGAGGGGGCGGCGACCCAGAGTTTGGAAAACAGCGCATTGCCGAGCGAAAATTCTTCGCGCGCGGCAAAATCCAGATTGGCTGAAAAGTCCGAAAAGGCGTTTGCATCGACAGGCGCCGTCGACGTGGCGGCACCGCCGGCCATGGCCTCGAAGGGGTCGGGTTTTGAAAAGTCGGTAGCGGCGGCCGTGACGGCCTCGACGCGAAGACGGTCTTTTGCCGAGAGATCTGTGCGGTGCCCATCGCCAGCCATGGCCGCGGGGCCAAGCCAGGCTGTGCCGGAAAAGGCTGCTGCGCCAAAAAGGGCTGCTGCAAGGGTGAGGGCTGCGGGGCGCAGGGTCATCTGGGGTTCGGGCCGGACATTGCGCACAATATCCGGCCCGCTCCGATCTGGTTATTTGAAGACGGCGTTGGGATTGTCGAGGCTGTCGGAGCCTTCGAGCTTGACGGTGCCGAGATCAAGCGCGGTGACGATACGCTCGACGGTCTTGGTCTGGTCGATCAGCCCGTCGATGGCGGCCTGCACCACGGCATTGCCTTCTTTATTGCCTTCGCCGATCATCTGGTCATAGGCTTCCACTGTCTCGCCGCGCTTGGCCATGGCGTGCATGGCATCCAGCGTCTTGTCGAGCTTGGCGGTCATTTCCTTGTCGAGCGCCGGATCCTTGGCCTTGACGATGTCAGACAGCGACGGCCCCGTCATCTTCGTTCCATCGATGCGCGTATAGGTGCCGTTATAGGCGGACGCGATGCCGATGGCGTCGTTGAGATGCGAGTTGAACGTGTTGTCGGAGAAGCAATCATGCTCCTCTTCCGGATCGTGCAGGAGAAGGCCGAGCTTCATGCGCTCGCCAGCAAGTTCGCCGTAAGACAGCGAGCCCATGCCGGTGAGGATGGCGGTGATGCCAGCCTTCGGATCGGCCTCAACGGCCTTTGCAGCTTCGCCATCCGGCGCCCAGGCGGTGACCATTTCCTGAAGGTCTTCGACCAGCGCGGTGGAGGCGGATTTCAGGTAATCGGCGCGGCGGTCGCAATTGTCGTGTGTGCAATTGGCCTTGTCGTAATCGGTATAGGGCCGCTCGCCGGCACCCGGGCCGGTGCCGTGCAGATCCTGACCCCAGAGCAGGAATTCGATGGCGTGATAGCCGGTAGTCACATTGGCTTCCACCTCGCCCGCCTCATGCAGGCTGCGGATCAGCTCCGGCGTGATCTTGGAGGCATCGATCTCTTCGCCGTTCACCTTCAGCTTGGGATTGGCGATGATGTTGGCGGTGTAGAAGGCGTTCGCATCGCTTTCGGTGCCGTAGGAGGTATCGACGTAATCGATCAGGCCTTCGTCCAGCGGCCAGGCGTTGACCTTGCCTTCCCAGTCATCGACGATGGGGTTGCCGAAGCGATAGACTTCCGACTGCTGGTAGGGAACGCGGGCAGCAATCCAGGCCTTGCGCGCCGCCGTCAGCGTTGCCTCGGAAGGTTTTGCGATGAGCGCGTCGATGGCGCTGTCGAGGGCCTTCGCCGTCGTCAGCGAATCCTCATATTTGGCATGCGCGAGATCGGCGTAATGGGTGAGAACCGCTGCCGGTTCGGCAGCGCTTGCCGGTGTCACGATGAAAGCGGCGGAGGCGGCCAGCGCTCCAAGGCTCACGTTCAATAGCGTTCTACGGATCATGGTTTCTCCTGCGTCAGCGGATCGCGATCCCCGTGTCATGGCGCAAACAAAAACCAGTGTCAAACAATCTAGATTAGAACGGTTTGAAGTGGTGGCCGGGCTCTGCGCGTGTTTTGATCAAGCGCAAGCCCGGCCTCAACTGAGGCTATACGTTGCGCTGCAACCGGCAGAAGAAGAAGCCGTCGGTGCCCGTGCTGGCCGGCGTCAGCGTCAGGCCCGCGCCATCGGTGGAATAGGGTTTTGCAACATCTGCCCCGAACAGCTTTTCGTAAGCCGGCAGGCTTGCCACCGGCTGGAATTCAGGGTTTTCCGTGCAGAACCGTTCGACCTGACGGGCGTTTTCTTCCGGCAGAACAGAACAGGTGACATAGATCAGCGCGCCGCCCGGTTTGACATAGGCGGAGGCGGAGGTCAGCGCATCACGCTGCTGGTCCAGCCGCTCGTCGATATTTTTCTGCGTCAGCTTCCATTTCGTATCGGGCCTGCGGCGCCAGGTGCCGGTGCCGGTGCAGGGGGCATCGACCAGCACCACGTCGAGACGACCTTCGAAGGCCTTCAACTGGGCGATGTCATCATGCACCTGCACATTGCGGGTGCCGGCGCGGCGCAGGCGCTCGATGATCGGCGCGAGACGTTTGCGGTCGGCGTCATAGGCGTGAACCTGGCCCTTGTTGTGAAGGGTTGCCGAAAGCGCCAGTGTCTTTCCGCCGCCGCCGGCGCAATAATCCAGCACCTGCTGGCCATCGGCGGGCTGGACGAGATCGGCAACGATCTGCGATCCCTCGTCCTGCACCTCGAACCAGCCCTTCTGGAAGGACAGTTCCGCCGTGACATTGGGAAGGCGCGAGGCGCCGGTGCCGCTGTCGATACGGATGCCGTTGCGGGCAATACGGGTGGGTTTTGCGCCGGACCGGTCGAGCGCCTTCACCACCTTGTCACGGTTGGATTTCAGCGTGTTGGCGCGAAGATCCAGCGAGGGGCGTTCGGCCATGGCCTTGGCTTCGACAAGCCAGCCCGCACCGAAGGCGGTTTCGAAGGAGGGAACCAGCCATTCGGGAATGTCGCCCTGTACATGAAGCGGTGCTTCGGAAAGATCGCGGGCCATAAAGGCTGTCAGATCCGGTGCTTCGGGCGCAAACTTATCATCGGTGAGTTCGGCGGCAAGTGTGTCCGGGGTGAAACCCCATTGGCGCAGTAGAACCGCGTAGACGAGGGCGGCTTCGCCATCATCCTGCATGAGATAGGCATGCGACAGGCGCATGCGCAGCGCGTCATAGACAATGTTGCCGATGGCAGCGCGATCGCCGGAGCCGGCGAAACGATGGGCAAGGCCCCAGTCCTTGAGGGCATCGGCGACAGGACGCTTGCGCGTCTCGATATCGGCCAAAACCTCGATGGCTGCCGCCATTCGTCCGCCCAAACGCATCTTTTGCTCTCCTACGGTGTATCAGCGCGTTTAATCGCGATCCATGGCAAGAGCAAGGGCAGGGCGTGACGGGGGCAAGGCCGGCAGAGGCTGCCAATCAGCCGAGCACTTCGTAACAGACCTGGGCGGTGCCGGCGGCAACCATGCCGATGTTCTGGGCGGCGGCCTTGGAGAGATCGATGACGCGGCCCTTGATGAACGGTCCACGGTCGTTGATGCGCACCACAACGGTCTTGCCGTTTCGCTTGTTGGTGACCTTCACCTTGGTGCCGAAACCGAGCGACTTGTGGGCGGCCGTCAGGGTGGACGGGTTCATGCGTTCACCGGAGGCTGTCTTGGAATTCAGTGCATACCAGGAGGCGTGACCACAACCGGGTGCTGCATGGGCGTTGATGGGACCGAGAAGGCTTAAGGTGGCGATGGCAACTGTTGCGAAAGTCGTGCGTTTTACGAGCGTCAAATTTGGTTATCCCCTGAGACCTGCGCCAGCAATTGGCGTGTGGGAGGCTTAGGGACGGCCAAAAAAGGCGAAAACGTGGGGTTTGTCATCACGCAATGTTAATAACTGTAACATTTGTGATGGAAAGCCGGCTAACGAGTTTGACCCGTTAAGTTGGAAAAAATTTAAGCGAATCAGTAACAAACTGGAAAACTGTACCGGGTGGATTCGGGCCATTCCCGGCCTCACGAAAACGGCCGAAATTTTTTTATCGTCCGCCTGCCCGAAACGCCATATTTGGACAGATTTTATGGCGACTTGCCCATTAGATTAAGAAAGAATGACCAGAAAGAGCTATAAGGATGGAATTTTCATCCGAAAGCGCGTGTTCCAAAACGAGACTCGAGGCCCCGGAAATCAGGGCTTCCAGCGGTCGGACACCCAGAGGTCCATAAGAGAAATACGATATTCCGGATATCTGAACTGAAACCCCAGATTGCAGATCTTCGCATTGGAGACGCGTTTGTTCTCGCCGTAGAAGGACCGTGCCATGGGGCTGAGTTCTGCCGTCTCGAAGGCCTGTTCGGGCGGCGGGGCAATGCCCATCAGGCGGGCGGCTTCGCTGACGACATCCTGCGGCGGGGCGGGTTCGTCATCGGTGATGTTGAAGATGCCGCCGAGATTTTTGTCGGCGAGAAACAGCGTGGCTGACGCGATATCCTCGACGCGGATGCGGTTGAACACCTGTCCGGGTTTTACCAGCCGGCGCGCCGTGCCCTGCGAAAGATTGACGAAACCGTTGCGGCCGGGACCGTAAATGCCGGAGAGGCGCAGCACGGCCATCGGCGTGCCGGCTTTGCCTGCCGCTTCCATCCAGGCCTCTTCCGCCGCCACCCGCTCCACCGAGCGCACCGAAACGGGCCGGCAGGGCGTCTCTTCCGTCACCCATTGGCCGCCGTAGTCGCCGTAGACGCCGACGGTGGAGAGATAGGCGGCCCAGACGAGGTTCGGAAAAAACTGTTTGAGATCGCCGCCGGTCAGCATCAGCAGCGGATCGCCGGCTTTTCCCGGCGCGATCGATTGTACCAGATGTGTTGTTTTTTGCATTTCCGCGAGAAGGGCTTCCGACAGGTGTTCCCCGTCAAACAGGAAGGGCGACATGCCTTGGGCGGCCAAAACCTCCAGCCGGTCCGCGCTACGGGTGGTGCCGGAGACGGTGGCGCCTGCCGCGCGGGCTTCTGCGGCAATCGCCTGGCCGGAATAACCGGCGCCAAAGATCATCATCTGCATCGTCATGCTCCTGCCATCTGCCATTCCGCTTCCACTTCAGGGTCTTCGTCCTGTCCGCGCATTGTGGCAAGGTCTCGAAAGGCCTTTGCCGGCATCAGGCGCGACAGCGTCCAGACTGCCATGGCGCGCACCACCGGCGCTGCATCCGACAGAAGGGCCAGACACGGTTCGATCAGGGCCGGATCTCCCGAATTGCCGGCCGCGATCAGCACATTTCGCACAAAACGGTCACGCCCGATGCGCTTGACCGGGGACCCCGAGAAGAAGGCGCGGAAGACGCCATCGTCAAGGCCTAGCAGAAAATCGATCCGCGGCTCCTTCAGGTCCTCGCGTGCGGAAAACTTCATTTCAGACGCGCTGGCGGCAAACTTGTTCCATGGACAGGCGGCCAGACAATCGTCGCAGCCATAGATGCGGTTGCCGATGAGTGGGCGAAATTCTGCATCAATCGGACCCTTGTGCTCAATGGTGAGATAGGAAATGCAGCGGCGCGCATCGATCTGGTAGGGGGCTGGAAAGGCGTTGGTCGGGCAGGCGTCGAGACAGGCGCGGCAGGAACCGCAATGGTCGCGCTCGCCCAAGTCGATCTCTAGCTCGGCCGTCGTAAACAGGCTGCCGAGAAACAGCCAGGAGCCGTGGCTGCGCGAGACGAGATTGGTGTGCTTGCCCTGCCAACCGAGACCGGCGGCCTCTGCCAGTGGTTTTTCCATCACCGGGGCGGTATCGACGAAGACTTTCACATCTTCGCCGGCGCGGGCGGCAAAGCGGGTGGCGATTTCCTTCAGCCGGCCCTTGATGACGTCATGGTAATCGCGGTTGCGGGCATAGACGGAAATGGCGGCGCGGTCCGGCTTGTCCTGAAGGCCACGCGGGTCTTCGTCCGGGCCATAGTTGAGGCCGAACATGACGATGGAGCGCACCTCGCTCCACAACGTGCGCGGATCGGCACGGCGGGCATAGGTGTCCTCCATCCACGCCATCGTGCCGTGTCGGCCGGCCTCGATGAAGGTGGCGAGACGGGCCGGGGCCTGCGGAATGGCATCGGGAAGTGTGATGCGACAGAGATCGAACCCTTGCGCCTCAGCTTCCTTGCGCAGGAAGTCCGTCAGCTTGCGGCGTCGCAGGGCCTGCTTGTCGGTGTCGGCGGGCTTATTCGCCTCAGAAGTCGAGATCCGCATAATGAGATACCGGCGTGATGCCGCGGATGCGTTCCGCCAGCATGGGGCGGAACGAAGGCCGCGATTTCAGCCTCTGATACCATTCCTTGGCAACCGGTGTCTCCTGCCAATCGATTTCGCCGAGATAATCGAGCACGGAGATCGAGGCGGCCGCGGCAAGATCGGCATAACTCAGCCGCCCGCCGGCAAGCCAGGTGCGCGAGCCCGCAAGCCAGGCGAGATATTTCATGTGCTGGCGAATATTGGCGCGCGCGGTGCGCAGCACTTTCGAATCCGGCGCGCCGCCGCCCTGGGCCTGCGTCATCTGCAGCTTGTAGACGCGCTCACGCGTCAAAGGCCGCGTCACGTCCTGCTCCATCTTCAAGAGGAACCATTCGGTGAGGCGGCGGATTTCGGCGCGCTGGAAGGGATCTTCCGCCAGAAGCCTGCGGTCGCGCTTCAAGACACCATGGGTCTCGTCGAGGAATTCCAGGAGAACATTGGGGCCGCAAAGAACCCGCATGCTGTCATCGACATAGACGGGAAGCGTCGCTGCCGGATTGAGCGCCAAAAACTCGCGCCGCTTCTCCCAGGGCTGCTCTTCGACCAGATCCGTCTGAAAGCCGTATTCCGCCAAAATCAGACGGACGAAACGCGACGCTGAAGACATCGGGTGATGATAGAGGGTGGGCATGGACACATGAACTTTATGCTGATTCGACAGGGAGGATGGCTCGCATCTTTCGCTGGCCTGACGTATGCCAGCTATATGGGTTTGATAAGCCCAGCACAAGCAATGCCGACCCAACTCCATCAAACTGTCGTCATCTACTCAATAAAGGATTAAGAATGGCGGACCAGAGCATACTTAGCGCGTTCATTCTTGGGGTGGTCGAGGGGATCACCGAATTTTTACCGATTTCCAGCACCGGCCACCTCATTATTGCCGAGCAGTGGCTGGGCAGCCGGTCCGACACGTTCAACATCGTGATCCAGGCCGGCGCGATCCTTGCCGTCACCATCATCTACTGGCGCCGGCTTATGAGCCTCCTTCTCGGCTGGCGTGAGCCGGAAAATCGCGATTATGCGCTAAAGCTCATCGTCGCCTTCCTGATCACCGCCGTGCTGGGCCTTCTCGTCAAGAAGCTTGGCTTCGAACTGCCGGAGGATGCAAGCCCGATTGCCTGGGCGCTGATCATCGGCGGTTTCTGGATGATCTTTGCCGAATGGGCGGCTGCAAAGCGTCCGCAGAGCACGCGCATCACCTGGCTTGCGGCCATTCTGGTCGGCATTGCGCAGGTGGTGGCGGGGATCTTTCCGGGCACGTCGCGGTCGGGGGCGACGATCTTCGTCGCCATGCTGGCCGGCACCGGCAATCGCGCCGCCGCCACCGAGTTTGCCTTCCTCGTCGGCATTCCCACCATGTATGCGGCCAGCGCCTATCAGCTTTTGAAAACGCTGAAGGACCAGGGCCTGGCGGGTGAAGACTGGACCTCGCTCGGTGTTGCCTTCGTCACCTCGACGGTGGTTGCCTTCGTGGCGGTCAAATGGCTGCTCTCCTATATCCAGACCAACCGCTTCACCGTGTTTGCCGTCTATCGCATCATTCTGGGCGTTTTCCTGCTCGGTCTTGCCTCCTTCGGCATGATCGCCTGAAAGACACACGCCGCGGTGCCAAAACAAAAGCCGGGTCGCAGAAGCGGCCCGGCTTTTTCAATAGGATCGGCTGTGTTCGCAAACTGTGCGCCTCATGCCCCTTGGGAGACGGGCGGGCGCCTTACAGCCGGATGATCAGCGATGGATCGAACCCGTAGTGCTGCACGGATCGACGCCGTAGGCAGGGGCGCAAGAGCCCTTGTTTGCTGCAACCGTGCCCGGCGCCAGGAAGGAGCCGGCAACAATGACGAGTGCCGCACACGCGAAAAACAGTGCGATGGACTTGCCCATGGAAGAATGCCTTTCGGAGGATGAAATCTGTGTCACGGCCATACGGTTCGTCGTTGCGAGAGGCTGCGGTTTACGGGCCGAGCCTCAAGACATCAATAGGCCATTTTGATGAACCGCCGGTTAATGGAAGCCTGTCGGCGGCTGCGACTTTTGTGTCACATTAGACGATGTGAAAACAGGCAGACCGTCGGCCTGCCTGTTTCTGTAGCATCCCGGATCACTTTAGGCCGGTAAGCGCCTCAGGCGGCCTTGCCGCTGCCGGTAAACTGTCCCTGAACGCGATACTGCACGAGATAGCTCGGCAGGATGCTGGACAGAAGTGTCGGCGCAATGCCGAGGCCCTTCAGTGTGCGGCCTTCCTGCTCGGCAGCGCTCGAAACGACATTGTCGTTCTTCAGGAGCGTGACCTGGTCGCTGGTGAGCGGCGGCGTGATGAGGGGGATTTTGGAGGCGATGCTGCCGATGAAGGAGGCGATGCCGAAGGGCAGGGACACGAACGGGCGCTTGCGATAGGTGACGCGCAGCACTTCCTCGAGACACTGCTTGAAGGTCAGCACTTCTGCGCCGCCAATCTCATAGATCGTGCCAGGCTTGGCCTTGCCATCGACGGAGAGCGCCACGGCTTCCGCCACGTCTTCCACAAAAACCGGCTGGAACTTCGTGTGGCCGCCACCGATCAGCGGCAGGAACGGCATGGAGCGCGCCATGTCGGCGAACTTGTTGAAGAAACCGTCCTCGCGGCCAAACACGATCGAGGGGCGCAGGATGACGGCGCTCGGCAGGATCGACAGGATGGCATCCTCGGCGCGGCCCTTCGAGCGGCCATAGGAGGAGGCAGATTTCGCATCAGCGCCGATGGCTGAGACATGGGTGAGCGTTGCGCCGGCGGCCCGGGCCGCTTCCGCCACGGCCTTGGCGCCGAATTCCTGCACGGCATCGAAGGAGTTCTTGCCACTTTCAAACAGGATGCCGACGCAGTTGATCACATGGGTGGAACCGGCAACGGCCTGATCGACGGAGGCGCGGTAACGCAGGTTGGCCTGTACCAGCTGGATCTGGCCGGCATAACCGGCCGGGCGCAGGAAACCGGCAAGATCGGGACGGCGCACGGCAACCCGGATGCGATAACCACGCTTGGCCAAGGCACGCACCACATGCCGGCCAACAAAACCGGAGCCTCCGAACACGGTGACAAGCGGCGGAAGATTGGACATGGTCATGGCAGTGCTCCGGAAGCCTTGGGAGAGAGATTCTTCCTCTGTCTCTAGCCGATCCGTCCGGCAAGGTGAAGTGTCCTGTAAGGCACTCGGACGCGGGGAGACTAAAAAGCCGCAGGCAATGCGGGACGCCGGCCGCAAGGCCGGCGCCGGGAGGCATCAGACGCCTTCAACGACCACCAGTTCGCCATCTGCCACTTCCTGGCGGATCTTTGCGGCGATCTGGTATTCGGGCGAATGAAAGCAATCGATGGCGGCCTGCGCGGAGGGAAACTCGATGACGACGTTGCGGGCGCGCGCCGTGCCTTCCAGCTCGGTGGCTTCGCCGCCGCGGGCGAGAAACACCGCGCCGTATTTTTCAAACGCCGGCTTTGCGGCCGCGACATAATCCTTGTAGCGCTCCGGCTCGTTGATATCGATGCGGGCGATCCAGTATCCCTTGGCCATTTTGCCGTCTCCCTTTTCGTGGTTTCTTCTGCGACTAGAGGCTTAAAGTGCCGTTGCCATCTCGGCAAGGATGGCGCGGGCAGCCGTCAGCGGATCGTCTGCCTTCACGATCGGGCGGCCGACGACGAGATGGCTGGAGCCTGCCTTCAGTGCATCAAACGGGGTAACGACGCGCTTCTGGTCGCCGGCGTCGGCACCTTTTGGGCGGATGCCGGGGGTAACGAGCGCCATATCCGGCCCGATGATTTTTCGCACGGCGGCTGATTCCTCGGCCGAGCAGACGATACCGCCCATGCCGGCCGCGCGCGCCTGTTCGGCCCGCGTCAGCACCAGCGTATGCGGATCGTATTCGTAGCCGGCCTCGCGCAAATCGGCATCGTCCATGGAGGTGAGCGCGGTGACGCCGAGCAAGCAGAGGTTCGAGCCCTTGGCGGCCTCGACTGCCGCGCGCATGGCCTTGGGATAGGCATGCAGCGTCAGCATGGTGACGCCCATCTTCATGATGTTTTCGACGCCCTTGGCCACCGTATTGTCGATGTCGAGCAGCTTCATGTCGAGAAACACCTGTTTGCCATCGGCCACCAGATCTCGCGCCAGGTCCAGCCCTCCGACAAAGGCCAGCTGATAGCCGATCTTGTAAAAGGAGACGTCCGAGCCGAGCGTTGTGACAAGGCTTTCCGCCTCGGTAACGGTTGGAACGTCGAGCCCGACGATCAGGCGGTCGCGTGGGGTCATCACTTGTCTCCTTGCCAGAATTCCATCGGCGTCCAGTCGCATGTGAGGCGGCAATCGACAAGGGAGCGGGCCGGACGGAAGGCAAAAAGATTGCCGCCGCCACCCGGCTGGTCGCCGTCTCGGGCAATCGGCTTGCCCGCCAGATGGCATTTCAGAAGCGTGCCGACGCCGCCATGGCCGATAAAGGCGATGGGCCGCGCCAGATCGTGGTCGGCAAGCACGCGGGAGACGGCGGAGACGATGCGCGCCTGCGCATCCACCGCCCGCTCCCAGCCTTTGAAACTTTCCGTCGGATGGGCAAAAAACCAGTCTGCGGCCGCTTCGAAGGCCGGCGGCGGCAGAAAACCGGTCGCCGAGCGGTCGTTTTCGTGCATGGTCTCATCGATCTCGGGTGTGATCGATGCCGCCTCGCCAAGAATATCAGCCGTCTCGATCGCTTTCGTCTCGCCGCTGCAGATGATGCGGGCGAGTTGTTTGACCCAGGGCTGCTGTGCAGCCTTTCGGGTCCGTTCAACCCCGAGATCGGAAAGGCCCCATTGCGGCACCGGCACGTCGGCGGAGATTTTTACCTGCGGGTGGGTGATGTAGACGGCAAACATATGGGCCCCCCGTGCAACTGTCAGGGCCGTGTATAGGTCCAAAGCTGCGCCGGCGGAATATTGCGCACGACAAAATCATAATGCTTGATCTGGTAACGATCAGGACGTGCGACGATGGGCGAGACCGGGCCGTAGGTGATCTGCATGACCGGGCGGCCGCGCGGCATGCGGTTAAGCAGGTCTTCCAGAAGCGCGATGCGCCGCTCCATCGGAAAGCTCAGCATCGGGATGGCGGAAATGACGGAATCGAACTGCCGGTCGCGGAAGTTCCCAAGCGTCTTTTCCAGATCGAAGGCATCGCCGTTGATGAAATTGACACGCGGGAAAGTCTTGGCCAGGTGCTGGTAGAAATCCGTCGAAAATTCGATCGAGACGAGATTTTCCGGCGTGATGCCCTTTTGCAGGATGGCCTTGGTGATGATGCCGGTGCCGGGACCCAGTTCGAGGACCGGAAGGCCCGATTGCGGCGTGATGACGCTTGCCATGCGCCGGGCGGTGACGCCGGAAGTGGGCAAAATGGCGCCGACGCTTTTCGGCCCATCCATCCATCCCTTGAAGAAGCGGATTTCCTCATCGAATTTGCGGCCAAGCCGCTCTTTCAAACGCAACTCCATGCATGATCTCCCGGCACTCAAAGCCTGACGTAAACGCGTCGTGATGACGCAAAATCTCTAAAAAATGTCGCATCTAAAATGCGGCAAAAAAAGGGACCGGCGAACCGATCCCTTTGAAAATCATACCCGCATGGGCATCAAAACATAAAGTGCGTCATCACCGGCGGTATCCCGGACCAATGTCGGGGACCCCGCATCGGCCAGCATGAAGATGGCATCCTCGCCTGAAAGTTGGGCGGTGATATCGAGCAGGTACTTGGCGTTGAAGCCGATTTCCATGGCGTCGTTGTCGTAACCGACGGCGACTTCTTCCGTCGCACTGCCCGAATCCGGGTTGTTGACGGTGAGCAGCAGCTGGCCTTCGCTGAGCGCCAGTTTCACGGCGCGGCCACGTTCCGACGAAATGGTCGAAACGCGATCAACCGCGCGGGTAAAGCTCTGGCAATCGACGCGCATTTCCTTGTCATTGCCGGTGGGGATGACGCGCTGGTAATCCGGGAAGGTGCCGTCGATCAGCTTGGAGGTCATCACCACCTGGCCGATGGTGAGGCGGATTTTTGCGTCCGACACCTCGACGGTGACGATCGTCTCCGGATTGTCCACGAGCTTCTGCAGTTCGCCGACAGTCTTGCGCGGAATGATGATGCCCGGCATGCCTTCCGAGCCCGAGGGCGCGATGATATCGGCACGGGCAAGGCGGTGGCCATCGGTTGCGACCGCGCGCAGCTTCAGTTCGCCGCCGGCTTCAATCGTGTGGAAGAAGATGCCGTTGAGGTAATAGCGGGTTTCTTCGGTGGAGATGGCAAACTGCGTGCGGTCGATCAGCATCTTCAGATCGGTCGCCTTGATCTTGAAGCCGTGGCTGAATGTGCCGGCGGTCAGATCCGGAAAATCCGATTCCGGCAGGCATTGCAGCGAAAATTTCGACCGGCCGGATTGTACCGTCATGCCGGCGCCATCCGGATTGGTGGCAAGCCGGACTTCGGCACCGTCAGGCAGTTTGCGCACGATTTCATAGAGAAGATGCGCCGGCACCGTGGTGGCGCCCGCCTGTTCGACCATGGCAGGCACTTCCTCGGTGATCTCCAGATCAAGGTCCGTCGCCTTCAGCGCCAGATCGTTGCCGGAAGCCTTCAGCAGCACGTTCGACAGGATCGGGATCGTGTTGCGCCGCTCCACGACCCTGTGGACGTGGTTCAGCGACTTCAGGAGGTTGGACCGCTCAAGAGTTATACGCATGGACGCTACCGCTTTCGACCGTGCCGGTCCGCGAGGGACCTTGCATGTTATTTCTGTCCGCAGTCTGGTCGGACGATGTGGACGGGCAAAATGGCAGAGTTTCTCACGAAAAGGCAAGGGGTGGGCGGGTCTGGCCGGCTTTATTTCCTGCTGGCAGCGGCTCGGCTCACAGCTTTCCGCACCTCGCCACCCGCGCTTGCTGAATGGAGGCTGCTCCCGCATAAAGGCTTCCTATGAATGAAAGGCCTGATGAGACCGTGACTGAAGACGAAAACACCTCGGGCCGCACCTATCGGGTGGCCAATGTGGCGGTGCCGGCGCGCCCGCTGGAGCCGGCGCTCTATCTGGTGGCGACCCCCATCGGCAATCTCGGCGACATCACGCTGCGGGCGCTGGAGACGCTCGCAGGTGCCGATGTTCTCGCCTGCGAGGATACGCGGGTCACCCGCGTGCTGCTCGACCGGTTCGGCATCGTCAACCGCCCTTATGCCTATCACGAGCACAATGCCAATGAGGCCGGCCCGCGCCTTATCGCGGCGCTTGCGGCGGGCAAATCCGTGGCGCTTGTCTCGGATGCCGGCACGCCGCTGGTGTCGGACCCCGGCTACCGGCTCGGCCAGCTTGCCATCGAGGCCGGCCACCGGGTCGTGCCGATCCCCGGGCCTTCAGCGCCGCTGGCCGCCCTCGTTGGCTCCGGCCTTCCCTCTGATGCCTTCCTGTTTGCCGGTTTCCTGCCGGTGAAGGACAAGGGCCGGCGCGACCGGCTGGCGGAATTGTCCAAAATTCCGGCAACGCTGATCTTCTTTGAATCCCCCCACCGCATCGGCGATACGCTGGCCATTGCCGCCGACGTGCTGGGGCCGACGCGGGCGGCCTGCGTGTGCCGGGAACTGACCAAGACATTCGAGGAGTTTCGCCGCGGAACGCTGGGCGACCTCTCCGCCTATTATGACGAAGAGCGCACGGTCAAAGGCGAGATCGTGCTCGTCATCGGCCCGCCCGCCTTTGACGATATTCCAGCGGCTGTCGATGTGGACGTGATGCTGCGCGAACTGGCGCTCTCCATGCCCGCGACCAAGGCGGCAGCCGAAGCCGCCCGCCTCACCGGCCTGTCGCGCAAGGATCTCTACCAGCGCCTCATCGAGCTGAAGGACGGCGATGGCGGCTAAGGCTGGCAACCGACGGCGCCGAAAAGCCGAGCGCCGCGGGCGCCTGTCGGAATACGTTGCCGCCGCCTTCCTGCTGGCCAAGGGCTACCGCATCTTGGGCCTTCGGGTGCGCACGCCTGTTGGCGAAATCGACATCGTGGCGCGCAAGGGCGACCTTGTCGCCTTTGTCGAAGTGAAGGCGAGACGGCTTGAGACGGCGGCCGTTGATGCCGTCGGCGGGTTCTCGCAGCAGCGCATCAGGGCGGCAAGCGACCTGTGGCTCTCTCGCCGCAGCGATGGGCACACTCTGTCGCAACGGTATGACATCATTGCCGTCAGGCCGTGGCGGATCCCCCGTCATTTCCCGGATGCGTTTTGAAAACCGCAAGCCCGTTGCCATTGAAGGTTCGCCGTCCTACATCAGGCAGGCAATTTGACAAGGGGCAGGGTATGGCCAAGATCCGCAAAGTCGCGTTCCAGATGGACCATGTGTCCAGCATCAACATCGCGGGTGATTCCACCTTCGCCATCGCGCTGGAAGCGCAGGCGCGCGGTTATGAGCTTTACCACTATACGCCCGACCGGCTGACCATGCGCGACGGCCGCATTTTCGCGGCGATCGAGCCGATGAGCCTGCGCGATGAAAAGGGCAACCATTTTACGCTCGGCGAACGCGAACGCGTCGATCTCTCGACGATGGACGTCATCCATCTGCGCCAGGATCCGCCTTTCGACATGGGTTATATTACCTCCACCCATCTGCTGGAGCGGCTGCATCCGAAGACGCTGGTGGTGAACGATCCGGCCTGGGTGCGCAATTCGCCGGAAAAGATTTTTGTCACCGAATTTGCCGACCTGATGCCGCCGACGCTGATCTCGCGCGATGTCGGCGAAATCACGCGCTTCCGCGACGAGATCGGCGATATCATCCTGAAACCGCTTTATGGCAATGGCGGCGCCGGCGTGTTTCATTCCACCCGCGACGACCGCAATTTCACCTCGCTGCTCGAAATGTTTTCGCAGATGTATCGCGGCGAACCCTTTATTGCGCAAGGTTATTTGCCGGCCGTGCGCAAGGGCGACAAGCGCATTCTGCTTGTTGACGGCAAGCCCGTCGGCGCCATCAACCGGGTGCCGGCCGAGCATGACGCGCGCTCCAATATGCATGTCGGCGGGCGCGCGGAAGCGACCGAACTCACCGCGCGCGAAGAGGAAATCTGCGCCCGCATCGGGCCGGCCCTTCGCGAACGCGGCTTCCTCTTTGTCGGCATCGACGTCATCGGCGACTTCATGACGGAGATCAACGTGACCTCGCCGACGGGCATCCGCGAGGTGAAGAAATTCGGCGGTGCCGATGTTGCAGCTCTGTTGTGGGACGCTATCGAAGAAAAGCGCGCCTGACCACGCGCCTGTTCTCCTTTGTTCCCATTCCTGAAATACAGAAAAATCTAATACAGTAGCCGGATAAAATTGTTCCGCGAATGTTCTTGTTTTAGTCCCGTGATTGTGTTTGATTGTATTTAGGCGCCACAACAACTTCAGTGAGTGGAACACGGGCGCACAAGGGGCAGGGGCATGGTGGCGCGCGTCAGCACGGTGGCGTTCCAGGGCATAGAGGGCGTGCCTGTGGATGTGCAGGTCATGGTCGGCCCCGGCAAGCTGGGAATGCATATCGTCGGCCTGCCGGACAAGGCGGTGGCCGAAAGCCGGGAGCGGGTGCAGGCAGCGCTTCACGCGTCCGGCCTTGCACTTCCGCCAAAGAAGATCACCATCAATCTGGCGCCGGCGGATCTTCCGAAGGAAGGTTCGCATTTCGATCTGCCGATCGCTCTGGGGTTGATGGCGGTGCTCGGCGCCATTCCGGCCGAGGCTCTCTCCGGTTACGTCGTGCTGGGTGAGCTGAACCTGGATGGAACTCTTGCCGCCGTTGCCGGCGCGCTGCCGGCAGCCATTGGCGCCAATGCGCAGGACAAGGGCCTGATCTGCCCCTTCGACAGCGGCGCGGAAGCGGCCTGGGCTGGCAGCGGCATTGATATTCTGGCGCCGCGCAGCCTGATTGCGCTCGCCAACCATTTTCGTGGCACGCAGGTTTTGTCGCGACCGCAGCCGGCGGTGCGGGCCGCACCCGCCAACCTGCCGGATCTCGCCGACATCAAGGGCCAGGAAAGTGCCAAGCGGGCGCTGGAAGTGGCAGCCGCCGGCGGCCACAACCTCTTGATGGTTGGCCCGCCCGGTTCGGGAAAATCGATGCTGGCAGCGCGGCTTCCCTCCATCCTGCCGCCGCTTTCGGCTGTGGAACTGCTCGAAGTGTCGATGATCCATTCGATCGCCGGCCAGCTTTCCGGCGGCAAGCTCTCCGACCGCCGACCGTTTCGCACACCGCATCATTCGGCCACCATGGCAGCGCTTGTCGGCGGCGGGCTCCGGGCAAAGCCGGGCGAGGCCTCGCTGTCGCATCACGGCGTACTTTTTCTCGACGAATTTCCGGAATTTTCGCCGCAGGTGCTGGACGCGCTGCGCCAGCCGCTGGAAACCGGCGAATGCGTGATCGCACGCGCCAACCACCGCGTCACCTATCCCGCCGCCATCCAGTTGGTGGCGGCCATGAACCCGTGCCGCTGCGGCATGGCGGGCGAGCCGGGTCACACCTGCGCCCGCGGGCCGCGCTGCGTCAGCGATTACCAGAACCGTATCTCCGGGCCGCTGATGGACCGCATCGATATCCGCATCGACGTGCCCTCGGTCTCGGCTGCCGATCTCATCCGTCCGCGCCCTGCCGAAAGCAGCGCGACAGTTGCGGCGCGTGTTGCTGCGGCCCGCAACCGCCAGCGCGACCGCTTCGCAGAAGCCGGCCTTCCGTTGATCGGCACCAATGCCCGCTGCTCGACGGCGCTGATCGAACAGTTTGCCGAACCGGATGCCGGGGGCTTGCAGCTTTTGCGGGATGCGGCCGAAAAACTCAAATTTTCAGCCCGCGGTTATCACCGGGTGCTGAAGGTTGCCCGCACGCTTGCCGATCTCGACGGTCAGGAGCGGGTGGGACGCATTCATCTCGCCGAAGCCATTTCCTACCGGATTGCCGGCGAACGGCTGACGGCAGCGGCCTGAGGCGACAACGGCACGCCACATCGGAGAGGATGCCGGCGAGGGGATGGGCGGATTTTTATGATCAGCGGGCGGCGATATAGGCGGCAGTGCCAGCCAGGATGCTTGCGGCGGAACGGTTGAGAAGCATCAGCGCTGTTGGTTTCTTCAGGAGGATGCGGGCCTTGGAGGCAAGCAGGATATAGGGAATGAGAACCGCCATCAGCACGACGAAGGTGAGGGCGACAAGGGCTGCGTAGTCGGTCGCGCCAATCTGCGTGAGGGGGATGAGTGTGGGCACCAGCGCCACATAGAACAGCATGGTTTTCGGGTTTCCGAGCGTCACCAGCAGACCGGACAGGAAGGAAAGGCCAAGGCCGGGCGCCGCCTTGGCGACAATATCCTGCGCCAGAAGGCCGGCAGTCCAGAGTTTCCAGGCGATATAGATCAGGTAGACCGCGCCGGCATATTTGAGGATCAGAAACGGGGTCGTAAAATTCTGCGCAACGATGGCAAGGCCAAGGATGACCGCCGTCAGATAGACCAGATCGCCGAGAATGAGGCCGAGTCCCATGAAGAAGGTCGGGCGAAAGCCAGATCCCAGCGCGCGGGCAACGATTGCCGTCATGCCCGGGCCGGGAATGGCAGCGGCGACGAAGAGCGCAGCGGCATAAGTCAGCAGGGTCGTCAGTGTCATGAAAGGCCTCCCACCCGTTTATGCCTGATCACCGACCGGCGGGTATCTGTCAAGGATGACGCCGCATCTGCCACGGCACTTCCCACGTATGCCGCCCCGAAAAAAGCCAAATGTTGATGCGTAGAAGCGAGTAAATTGCGGTACTAATTAGTACTTGCATCGGTCACCTCCGGAAGGGCGAGGCCTTGCAGGCGGCTGCCGGGACCTCATGCTGGTTTCCGATGCGCAAACTTGTCTTCAAACGCCGTCAACAAGGTAAATTTTAATGGCCTCCGTTTCCGCTGCAATCGCGTGCCGCTCCAAGCTTCCACTTGCGCTTCCCCCTTACTCGCCGGCTGCTTTATCCCTTGCCGTTCTCAGCTTCGCCATTGCCGGATGTAGTTCTGTGCCGTTGACAGAGGCGGGCTCGTTATCGTCCTACAGCCGCCTTGGCCCGGTGGAGGGGCGCATAGCCAAATCTCGCAGCTTTGCCGATGGGCCGGCGCTTCTTTCGGCAACATCGGTTGCCATCCTGCCCGCCACGGTTTCTCCGGCCGCCGCTGCCAGGGTGAACGATCCCGCTCAGGAAAAACTGGTTTCGAATGCGCTTGATCGGGCATTGTGCATCGGGCTCAGCGACAAGTACCGGGTTGTCGCGCCCGGTCAGGGGGCGGATCTTACCGTGCGCGCAACGATTACCGACATCGTCCCGACCGGCAAGGTTGCCGCGGGCATATCCAAGGTTGCCACACTTGGCACTTCTGCGGTTCTGCCGGTCGGCGTTCCGCGCCTGCCGATCGGCCTTGGCGGGCTGGCTGTCGAAGGCGAGGCTCTCGATGCGTCAGGCGTGCAGCGTGCCGCCATCGTCTGGTCGCGCGGTGCCAATTCCATCACCAATAGTCCGCGGGTCTCGGAAATCGGTGACGCCTACGGCCTGGCCGCTACATTTGCGAACACGTTTTCCAGCATGATGGTCAAGGGAAAAGAGCCGTCCGGCGTGAGTTTTAACCTGCCGTCGGGCCAGCGGTTGACGTCGCAGATGGGCGGCGCCCCCAAATATGCCGCCTGCGATGCCTTCGGGCGCGCCCCGGGCGTGGGTGGGTTCGTAGCAAGCGCTGTCGGCGCACCACCGTCCTGGGCAGACAAGAGCACCGCGAAATAGGCTTGGCTCCATCGAGGGGTTATCAGCCGTTCCGGTGCCGCACTGCCTGGAGCCGAAAAGACGATCAAACCGGCCTCGCCGGGATTGATCCGGCGGCATCTTCCCTTTCCGCACTGGTTGCCGTCGAGGGTGCCGGGCAGGTCAAGCCATGTCGCGCCATGCCGGAAGACATGGCCGGAGCACCGCAAAAGCGTCGGGGCAAAGATGAAGCCGGTCAGAAATCTGCCATGGGCGAGAGCTGCACCGGCGCACCCGGACGCCTCCCGTCACGGCTTCACATCATCAGCGCCATGCCGCTGTCGTCAGGCACTGCCTGTCCCTGCCAATCCAGCCGGTCCGGCGGGAAATGCACCGCGACCTGCCTGGCTGCAGGCGCAATGGCGGCCAGAATCGATGCAAGCGGCGGGATGGTGTTGCCGACCACGTCGATCAGCGCCAGGCCTCCGCTGGCCGATGGCCTGCTTGCCGTGATGCAGTGGCACGGCTCCAGCCAGTGCAGCGAAGCGTTTGAGAGCCAGGCGTTCAGCAGGAACATGTGGGACTGGTCGACAACCGAGAAGTGGCTGGAAACCGGTGCGCGCTGCACAAGCCGGCTGCGGATCAGCTCAAGGTCTGCCGGGTTGCGGATGTCGAGGCGGCGCGCGAGTGGCACCTTTTCCGCGATAGCCGGAGCGGGACCGGAAAAATCCGCCTGCGGCAGGGTTTTGAAGCCATAGGGCTCATAGAGGCCGGGGTGTTGGGTGGTCAGCACCATGGCGTCGTAGCCGGCGGTGCGGCAACGTTCGAAGGTGATGTCCATGAGCTGCCGAAAGAGGCCGCGATCACGCCATGCGGGGCGCACGGCGCCGGATTGCCAGCCGGCGGCGCGGACGATTTCGCCGTCGATCATCAGTGGCATCGAAAAGGCGCTGAGATTGGCGATGCAGCAGCCGTCATCATCGAAATAACCTGTGGGCATGCAGGTCGGATCGGGACCGCCGAGCAGTTCCAGAGGCGTCACGTCGATGCCGAAGATATCCAGGAGGAGGTCGCTTAGGGCGTGCCAGGCGCGGGGGTCGCCAAAATAATCGGAGCGTAGCGAAAGCCCTGATGTGTCGATTGCGCCAGACAACCTTAGACGCCCGTCGAGCCGAAACCGCCTGCGCCGCGGGCGGTCCGGCTTGTCGTGTCAGCCTCGGCGATGCGTGCCTGAACGACCGGGGCAACGACCAACTGGGCCACGCGCATGCCGCGTTCGATGACAAAATCGGCCTCTCCGAGGTTGATCAGCAGCACCTTCACTTCGCCGCGGTAATCGCTGTCAATGGTGCCGGGCGTGTTGAGGCAGGTGATGCCGTGCTTGAAGGCAAGGCCGGAGCGCGGGCGCACCTGCACCTCGAAGC
Organism: Neorhizobium sp. PAMB6630; assembly: GCF_058242775.1. Taxonomy (NCBI): domain Bacteria; kingdom Pseudomonadati; phylum Pseudomonadota; class Alphaproteobacteria; order Hyphomicrobiales; family Rhizobiaceae; genus Neorhizobium; species Neorhizobium sp. PAMB6630. The sequence goes on along the minus strand of NZ_CM177836.1, from coordinate 3,566,142 downwards.
CGTGCGGGATTTCGAAGATGAAGCCGGTTGGCACGAGTGCGCGGGCGCCCGGCGCAAGGGTCATGGGTTCTGTGACGGCGGCGCGGATATCCATGCCGGCAGCGCCTGCCGTTTCATAGGAGGGGAGATCCAGGCCCTCGCCATGGGCAAGGCGCACCAGGTTGAGGGTCGGGCCGGCAATGTCGGACCCGAGATCCGCGTGCGGGGCAAGGCTCGTGTCGGACGTGGCGGACGTGTCGGACATGGGGGGCTCTCCATCTGCGGCGCCTCGCGCCATTCCTGTTGTCGAGGTCAATTGCATACTCGGCCTTAAATCGCTAGATACGCGGCAACTCAAAGGATTTTTGACCAATGGCCGAAAGCATTGCAGAGGCGGTTTCCCGCCGCCGCACCTTCGCGATCATCGCACACCCGGACGCCGGCAAAACGACGCTCACCGAAAAGCTGCTGCTGTTCGGCGGTGCAATTCAGCTCGCCGGTGAAGTCAAGGCGAAGAAGGACCGTATCCAGACGCGCTCCGACTGGATGAAGATCGAGCGCGAGCGCGGCATCTCGGTCGTGACGTCAGTCATGACCTTCGAGTTCGGCGGAAACGTCTTCAACATTCTCGATACGCCCGGCCACGAAGATTTTGCCGACGATACCTATCGCACGCTGACGGCGGTGGATGCCGCCGTGATGGTGATCGACGGCGCCAAAGGCATAGAACCGCGCACGCTAAAACTGTTTGAAGTGTGCCGGATGCGCGACATTCCGATCATCACCTTCGTCAACAAGATGGACCGCGAAGCGCGCGACACGTTCGAGATCCTCGATGAGGTCGAGGAAAAACTGGCGCTTGATACCGCGCCGATAACCTGGCCTGTCGGCCGCTCGAAGAATTTCTGCGGCTCCTACAATCTGGCGCAAAACACCTATCGCGGTTCCGATACGCAGGTCGAGGGCCTGCCGGTCAACGGCGCGCAGAGTGTGGCCGAGCATCTGCCGGAAAACGAGCGCGATGCCTTCATCGACGAGCTGGAGCTTGCCCGCGAGGCCTGCCGCCCGTTCGACCGGCAGGCGTTTCTGGAAGGGCATCTGACGCCGGTCTTCTTCGGTTCGGCGCTCAGGAATTTTGGCGTACGCGATCTTATCAACGCACTGGGCGAGTTTGCGCCGCCGCCGCGTGACCAGGTGGCGGATATCCGCAAGGTGCATGCGTCCGAAGACAAGATGACGGCCTTCGTCTTCAAGATCCAGGCCAACATGGACCCCAACCACCGCGACCGCATCGCCTTTGCGCGCATCTGCTCGGGCAAGCTCGAGCGCGGCATGAAGGCAAAGCTTGCCCGCACGGGCAAATTGATGGGGCTGACGGCGCCGCAGTTCTTCTTTGCCTCGCAGCGCCAGTTGGCCGATACCGCTTACGCCGGCGATGTGGTGGGCATTCCGAACCACGGCACGCTGCGCATCGGCGATACGCTGACGGAAGGCGAATCGCTGGTTTTCCAGGGCGTGCCGAACTTTTCGCCGGAAATCCTGCGCCGCGTGCGGCTGGAGGATGCGATGAAGGCAAAGAAGCTGAAGGAAGCGCTGCAGCAGATGGCCGAAGAGGGCGTCGTGCAGCTGTTTTCGCCGGAAGACGGCTCGCCGGCCATTGTCGGCGTCGTCGGCGCGCTGCAGCTCGACGTGCTGAAGGAACGGCTTCAAGGCGAATATACGCTGCCGGTCTCGTTTGAAATGTCGCGCTTTTCCGTCTGCCGCTGGATTTCGTCGGACCAGCCGGCGGAAATGGAAAAGTTCCTGACCGTCAAGCGCGGCGATATCGCCCGCGATCTCGATGGCGATCCGGTGTTTCTGGCGCAGGACCAGTTTTCTCTGCGCTATGAATCGGAGCGTTATCCGGCAATCAAGATGGTTGCCATCAAGGAATATCACGTCGCCAAGGCGGCGTGATTTCTCTCCACCGTGCCGCGCGGGATCACTCCCCGCGCGGAAAGCGCTTGTTCTCTTCCAGCACGTTCAGATCCATGTGGTTGCGCATGTAGCGCTCGGATGCCTTTTGCAGCGGCTGGCAATCCCAGGGAAAATAGGCGCCGTTGCGCAGAGCCGGATAGACCACCCAGCGGCGCGCCTGGCTTTCGCGCACGGCCTCATCAAAGCGGGTAAGATCCCAGCGGGCAAGCATGGCGCCGGTCATGCGGATCATCGTTGCGGCATGGTCCTGATTGCCGGCAAGGTTTTCGCGCTCGTGCGGATCGGCTTCCAGATCAAACAGCAGCGGCGGATCGGCCTCGCAAAGCATCAGCTTGAATCGGCCGTCGCGTAGCGCCACCAGCGGCGCAATCGAGCCTTCAGCGGCATATTCCATCGGCACGGGATTGCGTGAACCTTGGCCGCCTGCCAGCGCCGACAGGTCCTCGCCATCGGTCCAGCGGGCAAGGGAGGCCATGTCGATGCCGGCAAGGCCCGCGAGCGTCGGCGTGACGTCGAGTGTCGAGACCGGTTGTTTAACCAGTGCCGGTTGCCAGCCGGGTGCTGCGATCATCAGGGGCACGCGTGCCGAACCCTCGAAGAAACACATCTTGAACCACAGACCCTTTTCGCCCAGCATGTCGCCATGGTCGGAGACGAAGAGGATCACGGTGTCTTCGGCCATCCGTGTGCGGTCCAGCACGTCCAGAAGCTCGCCGATCTTGTCATCGACATAAGAAATATTGGCGAAATAACCCTGGCGGGCCCGGCGCACCTGATCTTTGGTGATGTCGAAAGCGCGGAAATCACAGGCTTCCAGCAGGCGTTTTGAGTGTGGATCGAGGCTCTCGAAAGCGGGGATATCGCCCGGCGGATCAAGCGCTTCGCAGTTTTGGTAGAGATCCCAGTATTTTTTCCGCGCCACGTAAGGATCGTGCGGATGGGTGAAGCTGACGGTCAGGCACCACGGGCGCTCGTCGGCGCGGCGGGACAGATCGTAGAGCTTGGCGGTGGCGTTAAACGCCACCTCGTCATCGTATTCCATCTGGTTGGTGATTTCGGCGACGCCTGCGCCGGTGACGGAGCCGAGATTGTGATACCACCAGTCGATGCGCTCGCCGGGCTTGGTATAGTCAGGCGTCCAGCCGAAATCGGCGGGGTAGATGTCGGTCGTCAGACGTTCTTCAAAACCGTGCAACTGGTCGGGGCCGACGAAATGCATTTTTCCGGATAGTGCCGTGTAATAGCCGCTGGCGCGTAGGTGGTGGGCATAGGTCGGGATGTCGGAGGCAAATTCGGCAGCGTTGTCATAAACGCGGGTGCGGCTGGGCAACTGGCCGGACATGAAGCTTGCCCGCGCCGGCGCACAAAGCGGGCTTGCCGTATAGGTGTTGGCGAAGCGGACGGAACGCTTCGCCAAGGCTTTCAGGTGCGGCGCATGCAGGAAATCCGCTGGCCCGTCCGGAAACAGCGTGCCATTCAGCTGGTCCACCATCAAAATGAGAATGTTCGGCCGGGTCATGCGGATATCCTGCTGCTTAAGGTTTTGGGATCAGAGGCCGAGGCTTTTGTTGACGGCTGCAAGGCCGGGCTTGCCATCCAGCGTCGAGACGCCGGCAAGCCAGGGTTCGATGGTTTTCGGGTTCGCCTTCAGCCAGGTTTTTGCTGCAGCCTTCGGCTCCTCGCCGCCAAGGATCGCGCCCATCAGCTCGTTCTCCATGTCGATCTCGAAGCGCATGTTTTTAAACAGCATTGCGGCATTCGGGCACTTTGCCGGCCAGCCGGTGCGTGCCAGCGTGTGAACCTCCGCGCCGCCATAGTTTGCGCCGAAATAAGCGTCGCCGCCGGAGAGATAGGTCAGGTTGAACTTCGTGTTCATCGGGTGCGGCGCCCAGGCAAGGAAAACGATATTGCCCTTGTCGCGGCCGGCGCGTTCCACCTGCGCCAACATGGCCTGCTCACCCGATTCCACCAGTTCCCAGCCCTTGAGGCCAAAATCATTGGCGTCGATCATCTTCTGGATGTTGGCATTGGCCGGTGCGCCGGGTTCGATGCCATAAATCTTCTTGCCAAACCCATCGGCCTGTTTCTGCAGGTCGGCGAAATCCTTGACGCCTTTTTCCGCGACATAACTTGGTACAGCGAGCGTGAATTTCGCGCCCTCAAGATTGGTGCCCATCTGCTCGATGGCCTTGGCCTTCGCCAGATCTTCGATGAAGGCTTTTTGAGCCGGCATCCAGTTACCGAGGAAGACGTCGATCTCACCGTTCTTCATCGACTGGTAGCCGATCGGCACCGAGAGCGTCTTCACGTCGGGCGTGTAACCGAGGCCATCGAGAACGACGGAGGCGACGGCATTGGTGGCGGTGATGTCCGTCCAGCCGGGATCGGACAGGCGGATGGTCTTGCAGGCGGCGTCGTCGGCGGCGATGGCGCCACCGGCTACACATGCGGAAATCGTCAGGCCGGCGATCAGCCGGTGGATGCGCGAAACGGTTTTCATTGCGGTTCCCCTTCTATTCGAGCAGTTTATTGATCACGAAGCCCCGTTCGCTTGTGAAGAGGGCGTTTTTCGATGGTTGCCAAAAGGATTGTTTATGCCAGTGCGCCCGCTCGACCTTGGCTGGATGCGGATTTTCTTCGAGGTTGGCCGCGCTGGTAATTTCACGGCCGCCGCCGCACGGCTGGGGCTCAGCCAGCCGGCGGTGAGTTACCAGATCCGCCGCATCGAGGAGCAGTTGCAGGTCGCCCTGCTGGAGCGGCGCCATCGCGGCGTGGTGCTGACGCCGGAGGGGCGGCGGCTGTTCGAGGTGGTGCGGCGCGCCGTGGAGGATGTGGATGGCGTGGTGCAGGGGTTCCGGCGCCGGCCGCTGCGGCCAGCGCTCAGGCTTTCCACGGATTATGCCTTTTCCGCGCTCTGGCTGATGCCGCGCATGCATGCCTACCGCGCGCTTTATCCTGACGTCGATATCCAGCTTGTCGCAACGCACCGGGAGGAGCGGGCAAGGCCGGCCGAAAGCGAGGTGGCGGTGGTGTTCGGCACGCGCGAGGAACTGGGGCGCACCGGCACGTTGCTGTTGCCGGAGCGCGTGGTGCCTGTCTGCGCGCCGGGCTTCCTGAAAGAGAACGGGCCGCTTCGGAGCCCGGATGAGATCGGGCGCGCCACGCTCCTGCATCTCGATACGCAAGGGCCTTCCCCCTGGTATGATTGGCCGGCCTATCTGCACGATCTCGGCACCAGCCACGCCCTTGCTCCCGGTCGGGGAGAACTGTGCTTCAACACCTATGCGCTGGTGGTGCAGGCGGCCCTTGCGGGGGAAGGGCTGGCGCTCGGCTGGCTTGGCCTCGTCGATGGCCTGCTGGAAGCGGGCCACCTCATTCAGACGGGGCCGGTGCTTAAGGTGCCGGAGCGGGGATACTGGATTTTGCCGCCGGAGGAGGCGACACCGGAAACCGATCAACTCTGCGCCTGGCTCGTTTCTGGATTTTCCGCAGCTTCTGCAGGCTGATCGCTGACGAGGTCCTCGAGAAACGTGTCGCACCAGCGTTTCACGTCGTTTTCGAGCAGATGATCCATCATGCCGCGCCAGCGCTGCTGACGCTCCTCCAGCCCCATGTTAAGGGCACGCGCGATGGCATTGCCGGTGCCTTCGATGTCGTAAGGGTTGACCAGAAGGCCGCCCTTCAGCTCGCGGGCGGCGCCGGCAAAGCGCGAGAGAACGAGAACGCCCGGATCTTCGGGGTCTTGGGCTGCGACAAATTCCTTGGCGACGAGGTTCATGCCGTCGCGCAGCGGCGTGACGAGGCCAACCTTGGCCAGCCGGTAAAGACCGGCCAGAACCGGCCGGCCGATCGAGCGGTTGATATAGCGGATCGGCACCCAGTCGACGGCACCGAGCGCACCGTTCACCCGGCCGGCCTGTTCCGCCACCGTGCGCTGCATCTGCTCGTATTCCGGCACTTCCGAGCGGGATTTCGGCGTGATCTGCAGATAGGTGACCTTGCCCTGATGGGCGGGATTGCGCAGCACGAAGGATTCGAACGCATCGATGCGCTGCGTGATGCCCTTCGAATAATCCAGCCGGTCCACACCGATGATCAGATCTCGGTTTTCCATGCTCTGGCGGGCCTTGCGCACCATCACGCTGTTGGCGGCCTTGCGGGCATATTCGGCAAAGGCTGCCGTTTCGATGCCGATCGAATAAAAATCGCCCTTGAACGTGCGCCCGTTGGAGGTGAACAGCCCATCGCCAATGGCATTGCCGAACCCTTCTCGCACGAGACAGCCGCGGAAGTTTTCCAGATCGTGGTCGGTCTGGAAGCCGACGAGATCGTAATGGGAGAGGCCGCGCATGATTTCCTCATGCACCGGCATGGCAAACAGCACATCGGCCGGCGGCCAGGGGATGTGCAGGAAAAAGCCGATCTTGTTTTTAAAGCCCATCTGGCGCAGTTCGGCAGCCAGCGGGATCAGGTGGTAATCATGCACCCACAGCACATCGTCGGGCTGGATCAGCGGCGCAACACGGTGGGCAAAAAAGCGGTTGACGCGGAAATAACCGGCCATTTCCTTGCGGGCATATTCGGCGAGATCCAGCCGGTAATGGCAGATCGGCCACAGAACGCGGTTGGCAAAGCCGTGGTAATATTCATCCACATCGGTCTGGGTGAGGTCGGTCAGCGCATAGGTGATGTTGCCGCGCTCGGTCAGCTTCAGCGGCGCCGGTTCGCGCCCGCCACTGGATTTGCCGGACCAGCCCATCCATACGCCGCCCCGCTCTTCCAGTGCGGCCTGCAGCGCCACGGCAAGGCCGCCGGCGGGCGCATTGCCGTTTTTTTCCGGCATCGGAACGCGGTTGGAAATGACGACGAGACGGCTCAAGGTAAATACTCCTGTTCAGGCTTTGGACGCTGGTTTTGTCAGGCGGATGCCAGTTGCTTCAGGATCTGTCGCAAGGCTTCGGCTGAGGGAAGGCTGTGAAGGGCTGCGGTTTCACCGGCCTCACCGATGCGGATGGAAAGGCCACCCAGTTCGTTTGCCACTTTGAACATTGCCTCGTCGGTGAGGTCGTCCCCGATGGTGATGGGCTTTCGTCCGGCAAAGGCGGGTTCGGAAAGGAAGGCGCGCACGGCCGCCCCCTTGCTGGCGCGGGCGGGCCGGATCTCGATCACCATCTTGCCGCGCTGCAGGGCATAGTCCGGCCCGGCTTCTTCCAGCGCCGATGTCATGACGGAGAGGAGGGCCTCCTGCCTGTCCGGCGCCTGCCGGTAATGGCCGGCAACCGCTGCCCCCTTGTCCTCGATGATGACGCCCGGCCAATCGGCGGTGACGCGTTCCAGCGAGCGTTTGAGGGTGTTGAAGGCGGGATTGTCCTCGACAGCGTCAATGGTGCCATCGACGCGGCGCCGTTCGGCGCCGTGCAGGCCGGCAATAGGCAGTGTCAGGGGGGTGAAAAGACGGTCGGCATAGGTGAGTGCGCGGCCGGTGACCAGCGCCAGCGCGCCGCCCAGCCGTTTCGACAGAGCCTCAAGATGGGCGCCAAGATCCGGCGGTACGACGATCCCCTCCGGCGTATCCGCCAGATCGATCAGTGTGCCGTCGATATCGAGGAAAACCGCCCAGGCATGAGGCTCGGTTCGAAGCACGCCGAGTGCCTGTCCATCCGGTTGCGAAGCGGCAGCCTCGTCTTCACGTGATGTTTCGGTCGGTAACATGGGAACGTATCTAGGCGGCACGTTCCGAAAGGCAAGGGTCGCAGCACCGCCTCCGGCGCCCGCCCTTTGCAAGGGGGCTGTCATGAATTCGACATCATGCTGGCTGAACGCCCTTGAAAGAGGGCGTATCCATGGTAACCCTCGCTTAAGTTTTTAGGTCGATCTTTTTAACAGTGAGAGCCGCCGTTCCGGTGGCACGTTTGGCAACAGGACGAGATCATGTGCCGTTGGGCTGCCTATCGCGGCAATCCCTTATATCTGGAGGAGCTTGTCTCCTCGCCCGCCCACTCGCTCATCGAGCAGAGCCATTGCGCCAGCCGCGCCAAGACAGCGACGAATGGCGATGGGTTCGGCATTGCCTGGTATGGCGATCACCCGGAACCAGGCCGTTACCGCGATATCCTGCCGGCCTGGTCGGATTGCAATTTGCGCAGCCTGTCGCGTCAGATCCGCTCGCCGCTGTTTCTGGCGCATGTGCGCGCCGCAACCCATGGCGGAACGCGGCGCGACAATTGCCACCCCTTCGTCCACCGCAACTGGTCGTTCATGCACAATGGCCAGATCGCCGGTTTCGACCGCATCCGCCGGCGCATGGAGGCGCTTTTGTCGGACGAGCTGTTCGAGGCGCGCTCCGGCACGACGGATTCGGAACTGCTGTTCCTGCTGGCGCTCGAAATGGGCATGGCAGAGGACCCGCTCGGCGCCATGGCGCGCGCCATTGCAACGGTCGAAGATCTGTCGCGCGCCCATGAGGTCAGTCCGCTGGTGCGCTTCACGGCGGCCTTCTCCGATGGCGCAAGCCTTTATGCGGTGCGTTATGCCACCGATCACCGTCCGCCGACGCTCTATGCCGCACCTATGGGCGGCACTGCCGGCCACTGTCTTGTCTCCGAACCGCTGAACGACGATGTGGACGCCTGGGAGGAAATTCCCGACGGCAGCGCGGTCATCGTGTCGCAGATGGGTTTTTCGCGCGTTGCCTTTGAGCCGCACACCGTGCTGGAAGCGGCCTGACGGCCTATCCTGATGCGGGACCCTGGCGGGTGCTGCCGGGGTTTTTGACGTTCCGGCTGACTTCCTCGACAAAACGGGCAAGGGCGCCCGCCTGTCCATCCCGCCGCAAGGCCAGATACAGCGGCGCGACAAGGCCCGAGCTTTGCGTGAACCGCCGATAGACAACGCCTGATGTTTCCAGCCGTGCCATGGATTCCGGAATGATCGAGGCGCCAAGGCCTGCGGCCACAAGGCTTAAGGTGGACACCATTTTCGGCGCTTCCTGGGCAACGCGCGGGCTGAACCCTGCCCTCTGGCAGGCGGCGATGATGCGATCGTAGAGCCCCTGGCCACTTGGGCGCCGGTAGAGGATGAACACATCTTCGCAGAGATCGGCAAGCTCGATCCGCCGCTTCTTCTGCGAAGGATGCGCCAGCGGATGGACGTCGGGAATGGCGAGCAGCATTTCCTCCGTATCGACATGGTTTATCACCAGCGATGACTGGGTGTCGCTTGCCGAGCGGATGAAGGCCGCATCCAGCCGGCCGGCCAGAAGATCGCCGGTCAGCTCATCTGTCGCACCTTCCTCCAGCCGCAGCGCAAGGTCCGGCAGGGCCTGCCGCAGCCCGCGAAAGACGGAGGAGACGAGCGGATGGAAGGCTGCCGAACTGGTAAAGCCAACTGCGAGCGCTCCGGTTTCGCCGCGTGCGGCGCGCCGGGCCGCATCGACGGTGGCATCGAGATCGGCCAGCACCTGGCGGGCCCGATCCACGAAAGCGCGGCCGGCATCGGTCATCTCCATGCCGCGCGGCAGGCGGCGAAAAAGAGGAGACCCCACCAGAGCCTCCAGCGCCTTGATCTGCTGGCTGAGTGGCGGCTGCTGGAGCCCAAGCCGTTCGGCCGCCCGCGTCATATGGCCTTCCTCGGCCACCGCAATGGCATAACGCAGATGGCGGATCTCCAGCATCATCATATCTCCAGCATATGGCAAACATCATATCCATATATTGGACATCGTGCCAGACGCGCGATACCTCTTGGGCTCTCATCAGGCAGAGGCATGCGCATGACGATGATCGACACAGACGAAGACAGGACGCAGAGGCCGGGCGTCGGCGCGCTGTTCACGGGGTTTCTCGGGCTCGGACTGATGGGGTTTGGCGGGGTGCTGCCGATGGCGCGGCGGATGATGGTGGATGACCGGCGCTGGCTGACGGCTGCGGAATTTACCGATCTGCTCGGCCTTTGCCAGTTCCTGCCGGGTGGCAATATCATCAACATGTCGGTGGCGGTGGGCATGAAATTTCAGGGCTGGCGCGGTGCGCTTGCCTCCATCTTCGGCATCATTGCGGCACCCACGGCCATCGTTATCTGTCTTGGCGCGATCTACGACCGCTATCGGCAGGATCCGCATGTGGAACATCTGTTTGCCGGGCTTGCGGCGGCCGCTGCCGGGCTGCTGGTGGCGCTTGCCTGGAAGGTGATGAAGCCGCTTCTCAAGAAGCCGGCGGCCCTTGCCATCGTGGCGGCGCTCTTTTTTGCCATCGCCGTGCTGCGCCTGCCGCTGCTTGCCACCATGCTGGTGATGGCGCCCATTTCCATTCTCCTGTCGTGGAGGCTTTCGCGATGAGTGCGACCCTGATTGCGCTTGCCGTCATCTTTACCGAACTGTCGCTGATTGCCTTTGGCGGCGGCAATTCCGTGCTGCCGGAAATGCAAAGGCGCGTGGTGGAGGTGCAGCATTGGGTCACGGCCGATGAATTCAGCGCGCTCTTTGCGCTGGCGCAGGCGGCACCCGGCCCGAACATGATGATCGTGCCGCTGATCGGCTGGCATGTGGCGGGCTTTTCCGGCCTGCTCGTCAGTTCGGTGGCAAAATTCCTGCCGTCTTCGCTGATTGCCTGCTTTGCCGTGACGCTGTGGGACCGCTTTCGCGACCGGCCGTGGCGGGCCGTCGTGCAGGCAGGGCTGGTGCCGGTCACGGCAGGGCTGGTGGCGGCCAGTGCCGCCGTCATTACCGTGGCCTCGGTGCATTCGTGGCTGCTGGCGGCCATTACCGGCGTCACCGCCGGCCTTTCGGCCTTCACCCGCGCGCACCCGCTGGCGGTGCTGGGGTTTGGCGCGCTGGCGGGGCTGGCATTCGGCGGGTTCTAAGCGGGCTCAGAGAGCGTTCAGCCGCTCTGCAATCGTTGCCGCCAGCCTTTGCGCCACCTCGGTCTTGTCGAGGTCCGGCCAGGTCTCGATGCCTGCATCGGCAATCAGCATGACGCGGTTGCGCTCGCCACCCATGACGCCGGTCTGCGGCGAGACATCATTGGCAACGATGAGGTCGGCGCCCTTGGCGGCAAGCTTGCGGCGGCCGTTTTCCTCGACATTCTGCGTTTCAGCGGCAAAACCGACAACGAAGCGCGGGCGGTTTTCATGGTGGCCGACGGTTTTGAGGATGTCCGGGTTTTCCGCAAGCTGCAGCGGCGGCGGCGCTTCGCCTGGCTGTTTCTTGATCTTCTGGCCGGAGGAGGACGCCACACGCCAATCGGCAACGGCTGCCACCATCACGGCAATGTCGGCGGGAAGCGCCGAGAGGACCGAGGTCAGCATCTCCCCAGCCGTTTCCACATGCACGGTCCTGACGCCTGCCGGATCGGGGATCGTCACCGGGCCGGAGACGAGCGTGACCTCGGCGCCAAGTTTTGCAAGGGCAGCGGCAATCGCATGGCCCTGCTTGCCGGAGGAGCGGTTGGCGATGTAGCGCACGGGGTCAATGGGTTCATGCGTCGGCCCGGAGGTGACGATGGCCGTCTTGCCGGCGAGCGGCTTTTCGCCGGGCGTCAGAAGTGCCACGACAGCGGCGACAATCTCCAGCGGCTCGGCCATACGCCCGGTGCCGGCCTCGCCGCGTTCGGCCATTTCGCCGCTCTTTGGGCCAACGAGGTGGATGCCGTCGCTCTGCAGGGTCTGAAGGTTGCGGCGGGTGGCGGGTGCGTCCCACATTTTCGGGTTCATGGCGGGCGCCATCAGCACCGGACGGTCTGTGGCCAGAAGCACGGCGCCGGCCAGATCATCGGCAAGGCCATGGGCCATCTTCGCCATGCGGCTGGCGGTTGCCGGCGCCACGAGAACGAGGTCACAGTCGCGTGCCAGCCGGATATGGCCAACGTCCTGCTCATCCTCGCGGGAAAAAAGATCGGTATAGACATGGGAGGCAGAGAGCGCGCCAACGGCAAGCGGCGTGATGAATTCCTGCGCCGCGCGGGTCATGACAGGGCGCACGGCTGCCCCGCGTTCGCGCAGCCGGCGGATCAGGTCGAGGCTCTTATAGGCGGCAATCCCGCCGGAAATGATCAGCAGGATGCGTTTGTCTTGAAGCTCCATGGGCCTCTCCCGGGTGTGTGAGGGCTGGTCATACCGTGGCGCCCCCGTTGGCCCCCTCATCCGCCTGCCGGCACCTTCTCCCCGAGGGGAGAAGGGATGCTGCCGCAAGGCCTGCGGTTCGCCTCTCCCCTCGGGGAGAGGTCCGCCGAGCAAAGCGGAGGCGGGGTGAGGGGGCGGCCGGTTCTGACGCCAGAGGTGGCACCCATCTCTTTGCCCCGGACCCTAAGCGGTTGACGGCAAACATGCAATCGCGTCCGCCGCGTTCACATCTGCGACGGGATGAAGAGGGCCATGGCGGGGATGAAGATCAGGAGCAGGATGCGCACGAAATCCATGGCGACGAAGGGCACGAGGCCCCGGAAGATCGTCGAGAGCTGCACGTCCTTCACCACCGAGCGCAGCACGAAGGCATTCATGCCGACCGGCGGCGTGATGTAGCTGATTTCCGTCACCACCACCACGAAGACACCGAACCAGATGAGATCGAAACCGGCAGCCGCCACCACCGGATAGAAGATCGGCACGGTCAGCGTGATCATCGACAGGCTTTCCAGGAGGCAGCCGAGCACGAGATAGATGGCAAGGATGATGAAGATGATCGCCCAGGGGTTCTGAAAGCCGGAAAGGGCTGCCTGCAGGTCTCCCGTCATGCCCGACAGGTTGACGTAATTGGTGAAGGTCAGCGCACCGAACAGGATGAAGAACATCATGGCGGTGTTCTTGGCCGTGTCATAAAGCGTGCGAAAGGTTTCCTTGAGGCGGAAGCGGCCCTTGAGGACGGTGAGCGCCATGGCGCCGGCTGCGCCCATGCCGGCGGATTCGGTTGCGGTAAAGACGCCGAGATAGATGCCGCCCATGACGAAGGCAAAGAGCAGGAGAGCGCCGGAGACGCCGCGCGTGGCCAGAAGACGGTCGCGCAGCGGCAGCTTTTCCTCGGTCGGCAGATCAAGGCCACGGGCGCGCACCGAAATCATCACGGCTATCGTATAACCGACCATGCCGATGATGCCGGGAATGATGCCGGCGAGAAACAGCTTGCCGATATCCTGCTGGGCAATGATGCCGTAGAAAACGAAGATCACCGAGGGTGGGATGAGAATGCCGAGCGTGCCGCCGGCCGCAATCGAGGCGGTGGACAGGGCGTCGGGGTAATTGTAGCGGCGCATGGAGGGCAGCGCGATCTTGGCCATGGTGGCGGCCGTGGCAAGCGAGGAGCCGCAGACCGAGGAAAAACCACCGCAGGCGAGAATGGTGGCGATGGCAAGGCCGCCCTTGCGGTGCCGCAGCCAGGCATGGGCAGCCTTGTAGAGATCATCCGCCACGCCCGACTGCACGACGAAATTGCCCATCATCAGAAAGAGCGGCAGGACCGAGAGCGAATATTCGCGGCCATTGTCGAAAAAGGTCTGGCCGAGCAGGGACAGTGCCGGTGCCATGCCGATAATCGACAGGGTTCCGACAAAGCCGACGAGCGCCATGGCAAAGGCAATGGGCACGCCGGCAAACATCAGCACCAGGAAGAGAAGGCATCCGATCGGCCAGCTCATGGCGTTTCTTTCAGGTCAGGAACGGGAAACGGCGTGCCGCAGCGTGATGAGCGCCGCAACAGCTGTCGCGGCCGCACAGAGATAGGCAAAGGGCGCCACCGGCAGATGCAGGCTGACGGTGGTTTCGCCATAGGAGGAGAGCGCCTGCCCGTAGGCAAAAATGCGCCAGGCGGCCAGCATCAGCACCACCGCCGACAGCAGCCGCACGACGAACCGGCGCGCCGGGTGGATGAAGGCGGGCAGGTGGTCGGTGACGAGGTCGACGGTGACGTTTTCCTCGTCCAGGCAAACGGCCGGCAGGCCGATGAAGATGGTCGAGACCAGCAGCAGCGCCGTCAGTTCGGTTGCCCCCTGCAAGGGGCTGTTGAACAGGTAACGCCCGACGACATCGATCAGCGTCACGAACATCATCGCCAGCAGCATCAGCCCGCAGATCACCGAAAGCGCTAGATGCGTTCGCGTCAGCCCCTTGCCGGCTATGACCGCAGGCTGTGCCTTGTCGCTCATTGGCCCTTGGCCGCCTTGGCGATCTCTTCCCTCATGGCGGACACGGCGGCTGCCGCATCGATGCCGGTGGAGGCGGTCTCTGCAAGCTTGGCATCAACGATGGGCTTCAGGCTCGTCTCGATCGCCTTCACCTGCTCGGGCGTTGCGGGAACGAACTTGATCTTACCATCCATGGCAGTCTTGCCGGCGGTATCGGCGGCATCCCAGGCCTTGCCGGCCAGACGCGCCAGCGCTTCACCCGACACGCTGTCGATCGCCTTCTTGTCGGCATCCGAGAGCGCGTCCCACTTGGCCTTGTTCATCGCCACGTAGAAGGAGGTGTTGTAAAGGCCGCCGGGCACCACAAGCGCGGTATCCAGCATCGGGATCAGCTTGAAGAAGGCAACCGATTCAAACGGAAAGGTAATGCCGTCGGCCACGCCGCTCGACATGATCTCATAGGTCTTGGAGGAGGGGCCCTCGACCGGCACGCCGCCGAGCGCCTTGACGAGATCGGCCACGATGCCGCCGCCGACGCGCATCTTGGCGCCCTTCAGCGGCTCAGGCCCGGAGACGTCACGGCCTTTCAGAAAAATCTGGCCGGGGCCGTGGGTGAAGACGCCAAGCACATGGACCTTGTCATATTCGCCGGCCTTGCGCAGCGTCTTGTCGAAGACGCGCCAGTAGCCAACGGAAATGGATTCTGCGGTATCGCCGAGGAAGGGGATTTCGGCGATGTTCGTGGTCTTGAAGCGGCCCGGATTATAGCCCTGAACGCCATAGGTGATGTCGGCGACACCATTGACGGCGAAATCGAAATGGGCGGCCGGCGGCCCGAGCGGGGCCTGCATGATGTTGACCGTCACGCGTCCTTCGGTCGCCTTCTTCACGGCATCCGCATAGGGCTTCATGACATCGGTTACGAGCGGATGCGTGGGCGGCAGCCAGTTGGCCATGTTGAGCGTCTCTGCCATGGATGCAGTGGCAGACAGGAGGGCGGCAGAGGCGGCAAGGGCCAAGGGCAGGACGTAGCGGGCAAGGCGCATGATCTTCACGGGCTCCGGTTGGTTTCAGCTGTTCCCGGGCTTCTTTGTTGAAGCCTCAAATTCTTTGGCGATGCCGCGCAGTTGAACCGAAAAGACAGGAAACTGCAAGCGCTGTTTCGCCCCTGCCGCTTCAGAAGGTTGCAGCGCAAGCGCGTTGCAACAGCCCCGATGTCGCGCTAGAAGAACGGAAGGCCCGGACGCGGCCTGCCGCCCGCAGCGCTTTAAAAAAGCGCCCGGTGAACGCGTCTTGAAACTGTGTCGCCCCGCGCATCGAACATGCGTTCATTTTCAGCGACGAACGGATCAGCAATGCGGGCCCTGATAGTGCCGTTCGTCAAAGGAGATGACGACATGCGCGATTTTCGCGATGCAAAGGCCATGGCCAAAGCCCTTCGGGCAGGGCTTGAAGAACAAAAAATTTCCATCAGCCATTCAAGGGCGCTGGAACTGGTGGCCAGCCAGTTCGGCTATGATGACTGGAACATTCTGGCCGCCAGGATCGCCGAGGCGGGCGAGGCAAAACCGGAGCCGGTGCTGCTTCAGCCGGGCATTCCGGTGATCCGGATCTTTGCCGTCGACATGGCGCTGGAATTCTACCGCGACTTTCTCGGCTTCCGGCTGGATTGGGAGTATCGCCACGGTCCCGGTTTCCCGGTCTATATGCAGGTGTCGCGTGGCGCGCTCATCCTGCACCTCAGCGAACATGCCGGCGATGCCTCGCCCGGTGCCAAGGTTTATGTGCCCGTCTCGGGCGTGGGCGCCTTCCACCGCGAGCTGACGGAAAAGGGGTGCCGTTTCACGCGTCCAAGCCTGGAGCAGATGCAATGGGGGCTCGACATGATGGTGACAGACCCGTTCAGCAACCGGATCATCTTCTCCGATCGCGCGGTCAAAAGCTGACGATCATTTCTTGCGCGCCACGGCCGGCGGGGGCTCCGTTACCAGCTTGAACTCCTTCAACTCCGCCGGCGAGAGGTAATAGAGCCGGTCCGGCGGGGTTTCCAGTGCGTGGAACCAGAGGCCCGCGCCGATGCCCATCGCATCCAGATGGCGGGCAACGCGGGCCGTGGTTGCCTGCGCGCCGGCCATGGCCTCTTCGGCGGTTGGTCGCGTGGTGCCGCCATTAAACACCTGATGGACGCCGATCACGGCGTCCTTTTCCGCCTCGCGCACCGTGCCACCGGCCATGACCAGCGGACAGGAGGAGGCGCAGAGCGCGCCTGTTGCGACGCGCGTCGTCAGCTTCTTCTCGCGGATGAGCACGGATATGGCGAGTGCATCGTCCACAGCGCCGCCCGGCGAATCCAGCAACACGACCTTCACATATTCGCCGCGCGCCTCGATCTCTGCCTTGAAACGCCCGGCAGCTCCCGGATCGATGGCGCCTTCCGCCTTCAGGACGCCGCCTCCGGTCAGTTCGAAGCGGATCGGCTGGCGCAGCGTCGCCGCATCGGTCTGCGGCTCCACAGGGGCATCCTGAGGCTTGCCGTCGGTCAGCGCCGGCGGCAGCACCGGTTGATCGGTCGTCGGATCGTAGCCGGGGCCGTATTCCTCCCCCGCTGCGGCTGTTTCCTTGGCAAACTCGCGGATATCGACGAAAAGGAAGATGGCGGCAGTTGCCAGCAGGCCGTAGAAGGCACCACGCATCAGCACACCGTCATCGGCGCGGGCAAGGGCGCGCCATGCGCCGGAAAAGGCCTGTCCCGGCCTCATGCGGGCGGGCCTTTGCGCGGCAGCTTGCTGCGCTCGAGGCTGGTGACGTTGTCATCCGCCGTCAGGGTGCTGTCTGCGGACGCCACGTCAGGCGCAGGACTGTCGCTCGTCTCGGCCGGCGGCACATCGTCCCTTGCCTTGAAGCGTGCCGCGTCGCGCCGGTCGGCGCTCGCAACAGCTTCCTCCACGTCGATACCATGGGCTGCAAGCGCCCTTTGCACCTGAAGTGCCTCCAGAAGCTCGGCCGCCGTGATGCGGTGCGAGAAGGGCAGCTTTTCCTCCTGCCGACGGATCGCGCCATGCACGGTTGCCAGAATGAAGACGAGGACGGCCGGCAGAAGATCGATGGAGATGGCGCCCGCCCAGGCGGGAATGAAATCGGACGCGTAACGCAGCACGGCCTCGGCCGAGGACAGCGGCACGAAACGCCGCTCGGCCACCGGCGGGCGGGCCAGAATTTCGTCGGCGGCCTGAGACAGGACTTTTGACTGCGCCGTGACGGAGGCGCGGATGGTTTCCATCACCTGGTCCTGGCGGCTGGCGAGATCGGCTGCCTGGCCATCGGCAACAGGCGCGATGAAGCCGAGCGACAGGTCGTCGGCGGCGCGGCGGATGGAGGGGGCAATCGAGGTCTGGTTGAGCGAAGTGATGACGCCCGTCAGCGCCACCACTTCGGACGAAAACTGGTCGGCGCGCGGGGCGACAGCACCGGGGGCGGAGACCAGCGTGCGCATGGTTTCCAGCCGCTTCTGGCCTTGTTCGAAGAGGTTTGCCACCTGCTCGCGCGAGGCGACGATGCCGGTTCCAAGCTCCTTCAATTGCGCCGACATCTGCGACAGCAGCTGCACGACGCTGCCGGCCCCTGTCGTGCCGGTGAGCGCGCCGGACTGGCGCTCGGCGTCCGCCAACTGGGCAAAACGCTCCGTGGCGCGCTGGATATCGGGCAGCAGGCTCTGGGCGGCGAGCGCATTCTGGTGCGCGCGGTCGAGATCGCCCGTATAACCTTCGACGGTTTCGGCCAGATGCTGTTCAAGGGCTGCGGAACCGGCAAGCGCTGCCGCGTTGAGCCAGCTCGACATGGCAATGATCATGGCACAGCCGAGCGCCATGACGCCAAGCATGGCGCCGCGCGCGGCCGGACCCGTCACATGCGGGAAAAACCGCGCCATATAGGACCAGAAGGCATAGATGGCGACAGAGACGGAGCCGGAATAGATGATGGCGGCGAAGAACACCGCCGTCGGCGAACCGTCGAGAATGCTGCGCACGCCGAGATAGGTATAGACGCCGGAGGCGAGCGCCAGAACGGCCAGCGCAAATCGCGTCATGGTTTCGACGGCGGCAACCCCGTCATGCAGCCGGTGCGAAGCGCCAAGCGCCATGGATGATTTTCTCCGAGGAATGTTTTCTTAACAAACCATGAAGAAGCGGGCAAAATGAAGGCCCTCGTGGTTTAGAGGTTCAGCATTCTGCACGTTACGGTAAATGACGATATGCCGGAGACAGAGACATGACCACATTGACGGAGGATGCGGAGCGTATCCTGATCATCGGCAATGGCGGTGCAGGCAAGACATGGCTGTCGCGGGCGATGGGCAGGCAGCTTTGCCTTCCGGTCACGCATCTGGATGATATTCGCTGGCAGCCGGGGCATTACGGGATCGCCCGCGATCATGGGGAGGTGATTGCAGACGCAACGACCTTGTCCGCAGGCGATCGCTGGCTGATGGAAGGGGTCTATGGATGGCTTGCCCGCGTAATCCTGCCGCGTACAACGCTGCTCATCTGGGCGGATCTGCCGGAGACCGAATGCCTTGCCAATATTCAAGACAGGGGCCTTCAGGGCGGCGGTTCGCCGGAGACATTCCAGGAGCTTCTGGACTGGGTAGCCACCTATCGCACCAGGGGAGGGTCCAGCTGCTACCAGGTGCATCTGGAACTGTATGAGGCATTCGAAGGCCGCAAACAGCGGCTGGAAAGCCGTTCCCAGATGGCGGATGTTCTGACAGACTTGGTGCCAACTCAGCTCAGCTGAATAGCGATATAAACGAGCGTTGCGGCAATCACCCAGAGCGCCGCGCGGCCGCCGCGGTTGTGTTTGGCTTCCGATTTGCCGATGGCTTCCGCCGTGGCGTCGTCGAAACGCACACCGTGTTCGGTCATGTGCAGCAGCTGCTGGTGGAATTTTTCCGTTTTTGCGGCGATTTCAGGCGCCGCTTCGGCCAGTTTCATCGCGGCCTTCAGCCCGTCGCGCAGATCGGTCGCGATGCGTTTGGGCCCGAGATTATCGCGGATCCAGCTGCCGACGACGGGTTCTGCCGCCTTCCACATGTTGAAACGCGGATCGAGCATGCGCGACACGCCTTCGACCACCACCATGGTTTTCTGCAGCATGATGAGTTCCGGCCGGGTCTGCATCTCGAAGAGATCGGTCACTTCAAACAGCAAGGCGAGCAGGCGGGCCATGGAAATGGTTTCGGCCGGCTGGCCATGGATCGGTTCGCCGATGGCGCGGATGGCCTGGGCAAAACTTGCGACGTCGTGATGGGAGGGCACGTAACCCGCCTCGAAATGCACTTCTGCGACACGCAGGTAATCACGCGTGATGAAGCCATAGAGGATTTCGGCAAGGAACCGGCGTTCCTTTTTGCCAAGCCGTCCGACAATGCCCATGTCGACGGCAACGATCATGCCGTCCGGATCGACGAAGAGATTACCCGGATGCATGTCGGCATGGAAAAAGCCGTCGCGCAGCGTGTGGCGCAGGAACGACTGGATGAGGGTTTCGGCAAGTTTTTCGAGATCGTGGCCGGCAGCGCACAGGCCCTCGATGTCAGACATTTTGACGCCGTCGATCCACTCCATGGTGATGACGTCGCGTCCGGTGCGTTCCCAGTCGACCTTTGGCACGCGAAAGCCGGGGTCGTCCTTGGTGTTTTCGCCAATTTCCGAGAGAGCCGCCGCCTCAAGGCGCAGATCCATTTCAAGCTTGGTGGTCTGCTCCAGCGTGCGCGTTACCTCAACCGGGCGCAGGCGCCGCGACGACGCCATCAGGCGCTCCTGCATGCGCGCGATGAGGTACATGCTTTCGATATCATGGGCAAAACGCTGGCGAACGCCGGGGCGCACCACTTTGACCGCCACATTGCGCTCGCCGTCGGGATAACGCACGCGGGCCTGGTGAACCTGCGCGATGGAGGCGGCGGCCAGAGGCTCATCGAAGCGGACGTAAAGATCGTCCATGGTACGACCAAGCGAGGTCTCGATGGCAGCCTTGGCCTTTTCCGTCGGGAAAAACGCCATGCGGTCCTGCAGCATGGAGAGGTCGAGCGCCCAATCGACGCCGACCACATCGGGCCGTGTCGCCAGAAACTGGCCGATCTTGACGTAGGACGGGCCCAGGCGGTCGACGGCGCGCGTCAGCCGCACGCTGCGGCTTTCCTGGATCGAGGTCGGGCGGGTGAAAAGCTGCGCGACGGATTTGGCAAGCCCGACGATGGGCGGCAGGCCTTCCGTCGGAAGCGCTGCCACCACGCCTTCGCGCACCAGAACCCAGCCGACGCGGGTCAGGCGAAAATAGGCGCCAAGCGTGCTCATTCCGTGCCCTCAGCTCTCTGACCGGTATTTGCCATCAGGTTCAAAGCTTCCAGCCGGAATGAAGGGCCGCGATGCCGCCGGTGTAATTGGTGTAGGTGACGCGCGAAAAACCGGCAGTACGGATCATCTTGGCAAAATCTTCCTGGTTGGGGAACTTGCGGATGGATTCGACCAGATACTGGTAGGGTTCGGCATCGCCGGTGATCATCTTGCCGAAACGCGGAATGGCCTTGAACGACCACTCGTCATAGATCCGGTCGAGAAGCGGCATGTCCACCTCGGAAAATTCCAGTACCAGCAGCCGCCCGCCGCGTTTCAGCACGCGAAAAGCTTCCGACAGCGCCACATCGATGCGCGGCACGTTGCGGATGCCGAAGGCGATCGTATAGGCGTCGAACGTGCCGGCCTCGAAGGGCAGTTCCTCGGCATTGGCTTCCACGAAGGTGAGATTGTCGGAGAGCTTGCGCTTTGCGGCCCGTTCAGCGCCGACGGCCAGCATCGATCCGTTGATATCGAGCACGGTGGCCTGCGCCTGTCGGCCCGAGGCCTCCACGATGCGGAACGCAATGTCGCCGGTGCCGCCGGCTACATCCAGCACGCTGTAGGCCGGATCCTTGCGCGGGTTGAGGGCGGCGATCAGCGCATCCTTCCACACCCGGTGCAGGCCCGCCGACATCACATCGTTCATGATGTCGTAGCGTTTTGCCACCTTGTGGAAGACATCGTTGACGAGGGCCTGCTTTTCGCCTTCGCCTACGTCGCGGAAGCCATAGGACGTTTCCATGCCGCCATTGGCAGAGGTTCGGCTTTCGGCCATGGGAATGCTCCATCCTGTCGATTTTCGCCGACCATAGCGAAGTCGGCGGGGCGATACTATCTCTTGGCGTGCTTGCGACACTGTGGCGCTGGTCTATAGAGCACGCAGCACACTGTTGGAAACAGGAAGTTAGGGAGCCCATGCCTGAATTGCCAGAGGTGGAAACCGTCAGACGCGGCCTTGCCCCCAGCATGGAGGGTGCCGTGATCGGTCGGCTGGAGACGCGCCGCGCCGATCTGCGCTTTCCCTTTCCGGAGGCGTTTGCCGAGCGGGTGGCGGGCCGGCGTATTGCAGGCCTTGGCCGGCGGGCCAAATACCTGCTGATGGATCTCGATGACGGCATGACGATCATCGCGCATCTGGGCATGTCCGGCTCTTTTCGCATCGAGGAGGGACGCCTTGAGGAGATGCCGGGACAGTTTCACCATGCCCGCTCCAAAGACGAGAAACACGACCACGTGCTTTTCCATCTCGAGCGTGATGGCCTCGGCGTCCGCGTCATCTATAACGACCCGCGCCGATTCGGCTTCATGCACCTGTGGCCGCGGGCCGATCTTGATCTTTATCCGGCCTTTGCCGGGCTTGGACCGGAGCCCACCGGCAATACGCTGGAGGCCGCCTCTCTTGCTGCTCGTTTTGAAGGACGCGCAGCCCCGCTGAAGGCGGTTCTGCTCGACCAGACGGTGATTGCAGGGCTTGGCAACATCTATGTCTGCGAGGCACTGTGGCGGGCGGGGCTTTCACCTCAGCGCAAGGCCGAAACGCTGGTCACGAAGGCGGGCAAGCCATCGGCATCGCTGATTTTGCTGACGGATTCCATCCGCGCCGTGATTGCCGATGCGATTGCGGCTGGCGGCTCCTCGTTGCGCGATCATATCCAGACGGATGGTTCGCTCGGTTATTTCCAGCACAGTTTTTCGGTCTATGATCGGGAGGGTGAGGCCTGCCGGCGTGACGGGTGCTGCGGCACCATCTCGCGCATCGTGCAGTCCGGGCGGTCGTCGTTCTTCTGTGCCCTTTGCCAGAAATGAATCGGCGATCAGCAGCTTACGGGCAAAGGTTCATGTCTCCTGCGCAAATTGCGCGTTGACGGGCCTTCATATTCCAGTTATATCGCCGCCCACAGTTGGGAAAGCCATTGACGGCTTCCTCCATTGCTCCCGAATTGCTGGAAGACAGGTCGCAGGACCAGGCGCGGCGACGGCGGAGTTTTTGTTCGAATTCGAAGAGAGGCAGAAATGGCCAATACAACTTCGGCGAAAAAGGCGACCCGCAAGATCGCACGCCGCACTGCAGTCAACAAGGCACGCCGTTCGCGCGTTCGCGGCTTCATCCGCAAGGTCGAAGAAGCAATCGCAACGGGCGATATCGCGATCGCTGCTGAGGCCCTGAAGGCCGCTCAGCCGGAGATCCAGCGCGCAGCCACCAAGGGTGTCATGCATCGCAACACGGCATCGCGCAAAGTGTCGCGTCTGGCCCAGCGCGTTAAGTCCCTGACGGCTTAATTTCGTCCAAAACGACTGTCACAAATCGAGCCCGGTCCCTGACCGGGCTTTTTGTGATTCTTACCCGCAAGAACTTGTTGTCTGGCCCTCCGGCAGGCCAATGACATTGTCGTGACAGAAATTACTATTTATTTTCAATGGCTTGCGGGAGGAGCCTCATTGGCCTCGGCGTTTGTGACGGACCCGTTCATCCGGCTTGCGAGTCAAGCGAAATTTTATTTGGGCCGTTCACGCACCCTTCTCGACTGTGACATTTTTGAATCTCTTTGATTCGATTGAGATTCTTTTGGAATGGCCCATTCCGAGTCAAATCGGGCCTCCAGAGTCAACGCCGCGCCATTAATTTTGCGTAAAATTCATCGTTGATCTCCCCCCCCGATCCTGCCTTAATACACTCCAGCAAGAGGCGCGGAGAACTCTCCAGAAAGCATCTGATGGGGCCGGATCACCGGTTCGTCGTCTTTCGGCTCTTGCGACGGGTTAAGGAGACTTCCCGTTCTTTCACGTAACTTGAGGTTGTGTGCCGGTAATCTGACAAGATTCCGGGCCAGTCTCTTTGTGCCCGTGCATTGGCGTTGCACGGACATGAGGAAGAAGGAGTGCTTCAGGTTCGACCTTGCGAGGGTGTCGAACCTGACGATGGCGCAAGGGGAGCGCCGACCCGGCGATCCGTTTTTGCGGAACGTCGGTCCTGCAGTTCTGCGGGAAAATGAACAAAGGCGGCTGCAGCGGGTTCTGACGAGGAGAACCGGCTTCAACGACGATAATAGAAAAAAATGACCTGACGGTCGGCATGCGCCGACCGACGGATGAAACATGAGAAGGCGGCACAGAATGCAGATGAATACGGTTACAGCCCGGACGCTGGAGAGTGGGAACCAGGTGTCTGAGGCTTTCGATTCAGTTTGCGCCAAGACGGCGGGGGAAAAATCCGAAATGAAGCCAGATGCGCTCTTCGAGCGGTTCAGCGCACGTCTGAAGGCGCAGGTTGGCCCTGAAGTATACGCAAGCTGGTTTGGTCGTCTGAAGCTCCATTCGGTTTCCAAGAGTGTCGTGCGCCTGACGGTGCCGACGACCTTTCTGAAATCGTGGATCAACAACCGTTACCTCGATCTGATCACCACCATCTTCCAGGCGGAAGACAGTGAAATCCTGAAGGTTGAAATCCTGGTGCGCACGGCAAGCCGTGCGGCCCGTCCGGTCACCGAAGAGCAGCGCATGGTGCCTGCAAGCGAGACCGCCCCGGCGCCAGCCCCCCGCCGCATGAGCGCCCCGCGCGAGATCGGCCAGATTGCCGCCTTTCCTGGCCCGCAGCAGTCTTCCCAGGCGACATCCCGTCCGACATCGGCTGCCGGCCCGTTTTTCGGCTCGCCGCTCGATGGCCGTTATACGTTCGATACCTATGTCGAAGGCCCGGCAAACCGGGTGGCGCTTGCTGCCGCAAAGACCATTGCCGAAGCCGGTGCGAGCGCCGTGCGCTTCAACCCGCTGTTCATCCATTCGGGCGTCGGCCTTGGCAAGACGCATCTTCTGCAGGCCATCGCCAATGCGGCCGTCGGTTCGCCGCGCATGCCGCGCGTGGTCTATCTGACGGCGGAATATTTCATGTGGCGCTTTGCCACCGCCATCCGCGACAATGACGCGCTGACGCTGAAAGAAACGCTGCGCAATATCGACCTCTTGATCATCGACGACATGCAGTTCCTGCAGGGCAAGATGATCCAGAACGAATTCTGCCATCTTCTCAACATGTTGCTCGACAGCGCAAAGCAGGTCGTGGTTGCCGCAGACCGCGCGCCGTGGGAGCTGGAATCGCTTGATCCGCGGGTGCGGTCGCGCCTTCAGGGCGGCGTTGCCATCGAGATGGAGATCCCCGATTACGAGATGCGCTTCGAAATGCTGAAGCGTCGCCTGGAAATCGCCCGCAGCGATGATCCGGCGCTCGATATTCCCGATGCCATCCTTGCCCACGTTGCGCGCAATGTGGCCAATAGCGGCCGCGATCTGGAAGGCGCCTTCAACCAGCTGATCTTCCGCCGCTCCTTCGAGCCGGAACTGTCACTCGAGCGTGTCGACGAACTGCTCGCCCATCTCGTGGGGGCAGGTGAAGCCAAGCGCGTGCGCATCGAGGACATCCAGCGCATCGTGGCGCGTCATTACAACGTGTCGCGCCAGGAACTGGTGTCCAATCGGCGCACCCGCGTCATCGTCAAGCCGCGCCAGATCGCCATGTATCTGGCCAAGACGCTGACGCCGCGTTCCTTCCCGGAAATCGGCCGTCGCTTTGGCGGGCGCGATCACACCACGGTTCTGCACGCCGTGCGTAAGATCGAGGACCTGATCACCGGCGATACGAAGCTTTCCCACGAGGTTGAGCTTCTGAAGCGCCTGATCAACGAAAACAACGCCTGATCTGGTAAGGGGTGGACGATGCGTGAAGACCCGGGGGCCACCCGCACCTTTTATGCCGAGCATTCGGCGCGTTATGCCGCCGACACGGGCGACAGTGCGCCGTCGCAGCAGTTGACCGCCTTCATGGCGGCACTGTCTGCCGGCGCTCTGGTGCTGGAGCTTGGCTGCGGCAGCGGCCGCGACAGTGCCATTCTTCTTTCGCAAGGCTTTGCCGTCACCCCGACAGACGGCACGCCCGAAATGGCGGAGGAAGCTGCGCGACGGCTCGGCATCCCGGTCTCCATCCTGCCGTTTTCCGAGATTGCGGCGATCAACGCCTATGATGCGGTCTGGGCCAATGCCTGCCTGCTGCATGTGCCGCGCGCAGATTTGCCGGGCGTGCTCCAGGCCGTTTGCCGGGCAGTGCGGCCGGAAGGCCTCTTTTACGCCAGCTATAAGGCCGGCGAGGCGGAAGGCTTTGATGCGCTGGGCCGTTATTACAATTACCTGGATGAGGACGGATTGCGCAAAGCCTATGGCGAAGGCTGGTCATCGATCACTATCGAGGCCACCGACGGTTCGGGATATGACCGCATACCGACCCGCTGGCTGCATGTGACGGCGCGCCGCGCGCCGTAAGGCAGGGGCGTCCGCATTCCTTTTGCTGCAGATTATTGTCGCCAAGGCGCACCCTCAAAGGGTGAGCCGGTGGAAAACGGGTGGCGCCGTGCCCTGGCTGGCCTATAGATCTTGGCAGGCCGCCATCAACAGGGACAGGAAAACACCATGCAGAGACAGATGAACGGGCTGGAATGGCTGATGCTGGGCGCCCTGTCGCTGCTCTGGGGCGGATCCTTCCTGTTCAACGGCATTCTGGTGAAGGCCTGGCCGCCACTGACGATCGTTACGGCGCGCGTGATGCTGGCCGCCGTCGCGCTCTGGCTGGTGGTGAAACTCTCCGGACTTGCCGTGCCGCGCGGGCGCACCGTGTGGCTTTCCTTTTTCGGCATGGGACTTTTGAACAACGCCATTCCGTTCACGCTGATCGTCTGGGGCCAGACGCAGATCGCAAGCGGTCTTGCCGCGATCCTGAACGCCACGACACCGCTGTTTGGCGTTCTGATTGCCCATTGGCTGACGGCGGATGAAAAGTTGACGGCCAACCGCATCGCCGGTGTGGTGATCGGCATAACCGGGGTCGTCGCCATGATCGGGCCTTCCGTGCTCGGCCATGTCGGCGGCGATCTTGGCGGCGAACTTGCGGTGCTGGCGGCCGCTGTCTCCTATGCTTTTGCGGGTCTCTTTGGCCGTCGCTTCAAGCGCATGGGGCTGGCGCCGATCATGCCGGCGGCAGGGCAGGTGACGACGTCTGCCATCCTGCTCCTGCCCTTGGCGCTCTTTTTCGAAAAGCCCTGGACCCTGCCGTCCGCCGGGATGGAAACATGGGCAGCGCTTTTCGGTCTTGCGCTGCTCTCCACGGCTGTTGCCTATCTGCTGTTCTTCCGCATTCTTGCCACCGCCGGTGCCACCAATTTGATGCTGGTGACCATCCTCATTCCGCCGAGCGCTATTCTCTTGAGCGCGCTGGTGCTTGGCGAGCAGCTGGCGCTGCGCCATCTCGTCGGTCTCGTTCTGATCGGGATCGGCCTTGCGGCCATTGACGGCAGGCTCTGGCGCCGTCTTGTCGGGAAACGGCAGCGGGCTGCCTGATCGGCAGCCAGCCTCCTCCTCGTCAGCTGGCGAGATCGGCGACGACGGAATCGAGGATCAGCATGCCCGAGGGCGTGCAGCGGATGCGCGAATTGCCGAGCCGTTCAAGAAACCCGTGTCCCAGTAAAAACTCTTCCCGTGCGGGATCAAGGTCGCGGCCGGACAGCGCGCGCCAGCGCACGAGATCGATGCCCTCGCGCAGGCGAAGGCCCATCAGCAGAAGCTCGTCCGACTGCGCCTGGTAGTCGAGCATTTCCTCGTCCACCATGCCGTGGCCTTCGGCTTCCACCCGGTCCAGCCAGGCTTCCGGCTTGCGTTCGGTGGCCGTTGCAAGCTTTGAGCCGCTCGTCGTCAGCCGTCCGTGGGCACCGGGACCGATGCCGGCATAATCGCCGTAACGCCAGTAGGTGAGGTTGTGGCGGCTTTCGGCGCCGGGTTTTGCGTGGTTCGACACTTCATAGGCCGGCATGCCGAACCCTTCGGTGATCTGTTGCGTGGCCTCGTAAAGCTCGGCCGACTGGTCGCCATCGGGCACCACCAGCTTGCCGGCCTTGTGCAGCCCGTAAAACGGCGTGCCTTCCTCGATGGTCAGCTGGTAGAGCGACAGGTGATCGACGGCATAAGACACCGCCTCATTCAGCTCGCGCTCCCACTCCTCCACCGTCTGGCCGGGGCGGGCGTAGATGAGGTCGAAACTCATGCGCGGAAAGATTTCGCGTGCCAGGCGGATGGCTTTCAACGCGTCGGCCACATCATGCAAGCGGCCCAGAAATTTGAGGTCGCGGTCGTTCAGGGCCTGTACGCCAAGCGAAACGCGGTTGACGCCGGCTGCCCGATAGCCGCGAAAACGATCCGCCTCGACGCTCGAGGGGTTTGCTTCCATGGTGACTTCGATGCCGGCGGGCACATGCCAGCGCGCGGCGATGCCGTCCAGAATGGTTTCGACCGTCCTCGGGTCCATCAGCGAGGGCGTGCCGCCGCCCATAAAAATGCTCGTCACGGTTTTCGGGCCAGACAGCGCCCGCATCGTGTCCATTTCCTTGAGGAAGGCGGCTGCAAAACGCGGCTGGTCCACCGGCTGGTGGCGGACATGGCTGTTGAAATCGCAATACGGACACTTTGCCGCGCAGAACGGCCAGTGGACGTAAAGACCAAAGCCCGGTTCGCCGGTATCGGGCAGCAGAGGGGCGTCGGTCAGCACGGGTGTGTCAGCCTTCCAGGCAGGTTTCGACAAAGATCTTGAAGGCGCGGGCGCGGTGGGAGAGGGCGTGTTCGTCGCCCGGCTTCCAGCCATGTTTTTCGTCTGCGCTCATTTCACCGAATGTGGTGTCGAACCCCTCCGGTTGAAAGAGGGGATCGTAGCCGAAACCGGCCGTGCCGCGGGGCGGCCAGGCGATCGTGCCTTCCACCTCGCCGCGGAACATTTCCGTGTGGCCATCCGGCCAGGCAAGGCAGAGCACGCTGACGAAACGGGCGGTGCGCTGCTCGGGGGCGACAGCGCCCTTGTCTGCCAGCGCAGTTTCCACCTTCTGCATGGCCATCTGGAAATCGCGGGTGCCATCGGCGGTTTCTGCCCAGTTGGCGGTGTAGACGCCGGGGGCGCCATCCAGTGCATCGATGACGAGACCGCTATCGTCGGAGAGGGCAGGCAGGCCGGAGGCCTTGGCCGAAGCGAGCGCCTTGATCGCAGCGTTTTCCTCGAATGTCGTGCCGGTCTCGTCCGGCTCGGCGAAGTTCAACTCCGCGGCGGATTTTGCCGAAAAGCCGAAGGGGCCGATCAGGTCGGCGATTTCGCGGATCTTGCCGGCATTGTGGCTGGCAACGACGATGGTGCGGGTCTCGAGCTTGCGCATCGCAGATGTCCTATTGAATGTTCCAGAGCGAAGGGCTTGCGCATTCCAGGCTGTTGCCGGCGGGGTCGCGGAAATAGATTGAGCGGGCGCCGCCCGGCCAGTGAAAATCGGATTCGATGGCGATACCTGATGCAATCAGGTTTTCAACCACATGATCGAGCGCCCGTTCCTCGACGCGAAAACAGGCGTGTCCCGCACCGGTCGTGCCATGCGGGGGAACCGGTAGGGCACCTTCCGGCGGCGGCTTTACCGTTTCTGCCCGGTTGAACACCAGGAGAACGCCGGGGCCGCAGCGATAAAACACATGCCTGTTCTCGGCGCGGGTGATCTTTTCAAGCCCCAGCACGCCGCCATAAAAGGCCTCGGCCGCGTCGAGATCATCCACGTAAAGTGCCGTTTCCAGAATGCCCTCGATCATTGCAGCGCCCTCCGGTTCAGCCGATCGCCTGTTTCTGCAGGGCCACCAGTTCGGCAGTGCCGGCGGCGGCGAGATCGAGAAGCTTCAGCAGTTCCTCGCGGGAAAACGGCTTGCCTTCGGCCGTGCCCTGCACTTCGACAATGCCGCCGGCGCCGGTCATGACGAAATTGGCGTCGGTTTCAGCAGCCGAGTCTTCGAGGTAATCGAGATCGATCACCGGCTGTCCGGCAAAGATGCCGCAGGAAATGGCGGCCACATGATCCTTCAGCACGCGATCGAGCTTGATCATCTGGCGCGTTTCCATCCACTTCAGGCAATCATGCAGCGCAATGAAGCCGCCGGTGATGGCAGCGGTGCGGGTGCCGCCATCGGCCTGGATGACGTCGCAATCCACCGTGATCTGCTTTTCGCCGAGCGCCTCCAGATCGATCACCGCGCGAAGCGAACGGCCGATCAGGCGCTGGATTTCCTGCGTGCGGCCGCCCTGCTTGCCGGTTGCGGCTTCGCGCTTCATGCGGTCGCCGGTGGCGCGCGGCAGCATGCCGTATTCGGCTGTGACCCAGCCCTTGCCGGAATTGCGCAGCCATGGTGGCGTCTTTTCTTCAAGGCTTGCGGTGCACAGAACATGCGTATCGCCGAACTTCACCAGGCAGGAGCCTTCCGCGTGTTTCGAAACGTTGCGCTCGAAACTGACTTTGCGCATCTGGTCGGTTTTTCTGCCTGAGGGTCGCATGGGGTTCTCCTGAAGGGTCTGTGCAGGCGTCTTAAGGCGCTGCCCGCGCTTTTGCAAAGAAAAACCCGGTATCGAAAGGGTTGTTTGCGGCAACCTAAGCGGATTCCGTTTTGCCAAAGGCTAGAGAGACATTATATTTGTCATGGAAAAGTCATTGATCGGAAGACATGCGGCAGATGGGCGTTCATACACCAGGTTCAGGGCAAGGCAGCACAGCCTTGCTGGACGACCGCTCGCGCGAGATCTTCCGCCGCATCGTGGAAAGTTATCTCGATACCGGCGAACCGCTTGGCTCGCGCAGCCTGTCGCGGCTGTTGCCGATGTCGCTGTCTCCCGCCTCCGTGCGCAATGTCATGAGCGATCTGGAAGAGCTTGGCCTTATCTATGCGCCGCATGTCAGTGCCGGCCGGCTGCCGACACAGACGGGGCTTCGTTTCTTCGTCGATGCCTTCATGCAGGTGGGCGATCTCTCCATCGAGGAACAGGCCGATATCGAGCGGCAGATCCGCGCCGTCGACCGGGCCCAGCCGATGGAAAGCCTGATGACCGAGGCAACCCGCATGCTCTCTGGCGTGTCGCGCGGGGCCGGTATCGTGATTACCGCCAAAAGCGATTCCGTGCTGAAACATGTCGAGTTCATCCGGCTTGAGCCAACGAAGGCGCTTGCGATCCTGGTTGGCGAGCATAACCAGGTGGAAAACCGCATCATCGAGCTTCCAGCCGGCGTGACCTCCTCGCAGCTGACGGAAGCGGCCAATTTCCTGAACGCGCATCTGGCCGGGCAGACGCTGCCGGAACTGCGCACCCAGCTCAAAAGCCTGAAGGACGAAGTGCTGACGGAGCTGGATGCCCTGTCGCAGGATCTTGTCCAGCGCGGGCTTGCCATCTGGTCGGGAGACAACGAGGAGGGCAAACCCACCCGCCTCATCGTGCGCGGCCGGGCAAACCTGCTCGAAGGCCTTGGTGGTGCCGAAGACCTCGACCGGTTGCGGCTTCTGTTCGATGATCTCGAAAAGAAGGACAGCCTGATCGAAATCCTCGAACTGGCCGAGAGCGGGCCGGGCGTGCGCATCTTCATCGGCTCTGAGAACAAGCTTTTTTCGCTGTCGGGCTCGTCGCTGATCGTCGCCCCCTACCGCGACGAGGAAGACCGTATCGTCGGGGCCGTCGGCGTCATCGGCCCGACGCGGCTGAATTATTCCCGTATTGTCCCCATGGTGGACTATACCGCCCAGCTTCTGGCCCGGTTGACGCGCAAGCCGCTCTGACCGCCTTCACGCCCATGTCGCTCTCCTTGCGCTTAATCGGCCTTGCGTCTTGATTTTTGAGGCGCAAACCTCGATATCGGGCACAAATCCCAACCCTCTACCGGAGAACGTCATGACCGACGAGACGACCAAAAACGGACCTGACGCAACAGCGAACGAGAACACGGCCGAAGCCGTGGCTGCGGCGCTGGACGAGAGCGCGACGGAGAACACCGAAGCGCAGGCGCCCGATCCGATCGAAACCCTGAAGGCTGAGAATGCCGAGCTGCGCGACCGCTTCCTGCGGCTGGCCGCCGAGATGGACAACCTGCGCCGACGCACCGACCGCGAGATCAAGGACGCCAAGTCCTATGCCGTGACGGCCTTTGCCCGCGACATGCTGGCCGTGTCCGACAATCTGCGCCGGGCGCTCGATTCCATTCCTGATGAGACGAAGGAAACCGGCGATGCGGGCCTGAAGGCGCTGATCGAAGGCGTCGACATGACCGAGCGCGCCATGCTCTCGGCGCTGGAGCGCCACGGCGTGAAAAAAATCGAGCCGGAAGGCCAGAAATTCGATCCGAACTTCCATCAGGCGATGTTCGAGATCCCCAACACGACCGTTGCCAACAACACCGTGATGCAGGTGGTGCAGGCCGGTTACGTCATCGGTGAGCGCGTGCTGCGCCCGGCGATGGTGGGCGTCTCCAAGGGCGGCCCGAAGGCGGTGGAAACCGGTGACGCAGCGGCAGCTGCTGGCGAAACCAACTGATCGCCATCATCTCGCACGAACAAGAGGCCCGTTTCCGATAAGGAGGCGGGCCTTTTTTGTGTGGGTGAAGGCTTGGGGTTCGCACGGTGCGGCCAGCGGCCGCAGGCAGGGCGACAAAAATCAGGCGGCGTTCGAGGCCTGTTCTTCGTTGAGGAAGGCGTAGATCGCGGAGGCCGAATCGGTGGCGCGCAATTTGGCGACCAGTTCCTGGTCACGCAACACGCGGGCGATGCGGGACAGCGCCTTCAGGTGATCGGCGCCAGCACCTTCAGGGGCGAGCAACAGGAACACCAGATCGACCGGTTCATCGTCCAGTGCCTCGAAATCGACAGGCGTTTCCAGACGGGCAAACAGGCCCTTTATGGAGCCGATCGTACCGAGCTTGCCGTGCGGAATGGCAATGCCGTGTCCAACGCCGGTAGAGCCCAGCCGCTCGCGCTGCAAGATGACGTCGAAGATTTCCCGCTCCGGCACGCCGGTCAGCTTGGAGGCCCTGAGCGCCAGTTCCTGCAGCAATTGCTTCTTGGAATTCACCTTCAGGGCCGGGAGGATCGCATCTTGTTGCAACAGGTCTGCCAACGCCATTCTTTTCATCCTTCTGCCCCCGAGGGGGATTGGGAGTGCCCGAAGGCACTCCCGTCAGGCTATCCCTTGATACTGGCGGCGTCGATCCAACCAATATTGCCGTCGTTGCGGCGGTAAACAATGTTCAACTGCTTGCCCGGGTTCTGGAAAAACAGCACCGGTTCGTCAGTCATGTCGAGCGCCATGACAGCGCTTGCGACGGTCATGGTCCTCAGAGGCTTGGAGCTTTCCGCCACGATGGTTGGCGCAAAATCCTCAGGCACTTCGTCTGCCTCATCCGGCACGCTGTCCATCACCGTGTAGGAGATTTCCGCGTAACCGTTCTGGCTTTCGCCAGCATGGTGATCGCGCAGCTTGCGCTTGTAGCGGCGGATGCGCTTTTCAATGCGCACGGCCGCTGCGTCGAAGCTTATCTGCGGATCGTTGGCCTCGCCTGCGGCATGCAGCACGACCCCGGTATCGAGGTGCAGCTTGCAGTCCGTTGCAAAACGGGAGCCGGATTTCTCAACGATCACCTGCCCCGAATAGCCTCCGTCAAAATACTTTGTAACCGCCTCCCCGATATGGTCCTCGATCCGTTTTCTGAACGTCTCGCCGATTTCCATATGCTTTCCGGATACACGCACACTCATGGAATTCTTTCCTTCTTGTCGTGACTTGCGTTGCCAGTCTACGTCAAGCGGTCCACTCATCCAAGCGTCTCTCGCATGGCTAAGCCGATTTCAATCTCGATTGCCCTTTATCAAGCGTTACCTTCGGGGCGACCCTGACCTGAATTGCCGGTGCGGCGCGCTTCTAGCGGCGCACGCCCTGAAAGTCAACGCTTTGGCTCGGCGTGTCCGGCAGCGGGAGATGGCCAGCAGGGGCAACGCCGGCGTATGGCGCGCACGCACCTGCCTTATCGGGCGGTCAAATCGTGAAGAGCCGTGATCAGCAGGCGGCAAGCTTTGCGCGGGCACGTTTTTCGCGCCGTCGCTGCACGGAGGAGGGAATGTTCATGGCTTCCCGGTACTTGGCGACCGTGCGCCGGGCAAGCTCCACGCCACCGTTCTTGAGGCTGATGACGATATCATCGTCGGACAAGACGGCATCCGGGCTCTCCTTTTCAATGAGGAGACGGATGCGGTGGCGCACGGCTTCCGCCGAGTGGCTGTCGCCGCCTTCGGCCGAGTTGATCGACACCGTGAAGAAATATTTCAGCTCGAACAGGCCGCGCGGCGTCAGCATGTATTTGTTCGAGGTGACGCGGCTGACGGTCGATTCGTGCATCTTGATGGCGTCGGCGACAGTCTTCAGGTTGAGCGGGCGCAGATGGTCGACGCCGTGGAGCAGGAAAGCATCCTGCTGGCGCACGATCTCGGTTGCCACCTTCATGATCGTCCTGGCGCGCTGATCGAGGCTGCGGGTCAGCCAGTTGGCCGTTTGCATGCATTCGGAGAGGAAATTCTGGTCCTCGCCCTGACGCGTCGCCTTTTTCGAGACCGTCTGGAAATAGGCCAGGTTGACCAGCACCTTCGGCAGCGTGTCCGGGTTCAGCTCCACCAGCCAGGCGCCGTCGGAACCGGCGCGCACGACGATATCGGGCATGATCGCCTCGGAAATCCCCGTCTGGAAACTGGCGCCGGGCCGCGGATTGAGGCCGCGGATTTCGGCCAGCATGTCCATCAGGTCTTCGTCATCGACGCCGCAGATCTTGCGCAGGCTGGCAAAATCGCGTTTGGCAAGCAGGTCGAGATGGGCGATCAGCGCCTGCATGGCCGGGTCGAACCGGTCGTTCTGGCGCAGCTGGATGGCCAGGCATTCGCTGAGCGAGCGGGCAAACACGCCCGGTGGATCAAGGGTCTGGGCAGCGGTCAGCACAGATTCGATGGAACTTTCAGAGGTGCCGAGCCGCACGGCCATGTCGTTGATATCGCCGTGGAAATAGCCGTTTTCGTCGAGCTGGTCGATGAGGTGCTGGACAATCAGCATGTCGGAGGGCTTTGACAGCAGGAACGGGGCCTGCTGCGTCAGGTGGTCCTTCAGCGTCACGACACCGGCGACGAAATCGTCAAGATCGTAGCTTTCGCCGGCATCTGCGCCGGGCATGGATTTCCACTGGCTGATCAGTTCGGGCGCATCGGCGCCACGCGGGGCGACATCGTCCTGAAAGACGTTTTCGAAATTGGCGTCCAGCCGTTCGCTCAGCTGTTCGTGGCGGGCAGATCCGTTGTCGAACCAGTCGGCATCGCTGCCGCCATCGGATGCCTCGCCGTGCCCGTCGCCCACGGATGCGGCGCCGTCGCCATAAGTTTCGGCAGAATCGGCATAATCACTGCCTGTTTCGCTCTCATTTGGCGCAATTTCCAGCAGAGGGTTCTTTTCCACTTCCTGCGCGATGAAGTGATTAAGCTCGATATGGGTCATCTGCAGCAGCTGGATGGACTGCATCAGCTGTGGCGTCATGATGAGCGATTGGCTCTGACGCAGGAAAAGGCTGGCGGATAATGCCATGGCGGACGCTGAACTCCCGTACAAATCCCCCTTTCGCACCCTTTGTCACCGACACGCAGGATCACGCAGAGCACTTGGCCCAAAAATTGCTTTTTTAATAGATTTGGTCAAGCACAGAGGTGACGCGAAAGTAAATTTCTTGTCAGGTTTGTGTCAGAGACTGAATTTGTCGCCCAGATAGAGACGACGGACATCGGCATTGTTGACGATATCTTCGGCGCGACCATGCGTGAGCACTTCACCGGCATGGATGATGTAGGCGCGATCGATCAGTCCCAGCGTCTCGCGCACATTATGGTCCGTTATCAGAACGCCAATACCGCGCGCCGTCAAGTGACGGACGAGATTCTGGATATCGGAAACGGAAATCGGATCGACGCCCGCAAAGGGTTCGTCGAGCAGCATGAAGGCGGGGTCGGTGGCAAGCGCGCGGGCAATTTCCAGGCGGCGGCGTTCGCCCCCCGAAAGGGCGACGGCCGGCGACTTGCGCAGACGCTCGATGTGGAATTCTTCCAGCAGCTCGTCGAGCTTGCGCTCGCGCTTCTGGCGGTCGCGCTCATGCACTTCCAGTACGGCGCGGATGTTTTCCTCGACGGTGAGGCCTCGGAAGATCGAGGCTTCCTGCGGCAGGTAACCGACGCCAAGGCGAGCCCGCCGGTACATCGGCATATGCGTGACGTCATTGCCGTTGATGGCAATCATGCCCTCATCGACACCAACGAGGCCGGTGATCATGTAGAAACAGGTGGTCTTGCCGGCACCGTTCGGACCCAGCAGACCCACGGCCTCGCCGCGGCGTACGATCATCGACACGCCGTTCACCACACGGCGCGTGTCATAGGTCTTCGACAGGCTGTGCGCAATCAACGTGCCTTCGTACCGCGCCTTGTCACGCGGGTCGAAAGCTTCGGTCGCGCCCGCCTTGGGGCGCCTTGAAAACAGGGACATCGTGATGTTCGGTTTCTCTAAGGCTTCGGCTGCTGCTGCGGGCGGGACTTCGGGTCGAGCATGATCTCGACACGGCCGCCGCAGCTGTCGAGCTTGGCTTCACCGGTGTTCATCAGCACGGTCAGCTTGCAGCCCTTGAAAACATTGGGACCATCCGACAGCACGACCTGCTTGCCGGTGAGAACGAAGGTCTGCGAGGCCATGTCGAAGACGCCGCTATCGGCGGTTGCCTGCTGCGTGCCCGACGTGAGCAGAACCTTGTTGTCGATGAAGATCTTGTCGATATCGGTCTGGCCGGAAGACACAGTGCTGCCTTCACCCTTGTACAGCACAACCATCGTGCCGGAATGCATGGTGGTGGCGCCCTGGACCACCTGCACATTGCCGGTGAAATAGGCCTTCTTTTCCTCATCCTTGATCTCGAGCTGGTCGCTCTGGATCTGGATCGGCTGATCCTTGGACAGCTTCATGCCGTCCATCTTTTTCGTCGTCGTCGTCTGCGCCGATGCCGTTGTGGCAAGACAGGCGAGCGCCAGGCCGGTGATGAGCCGGGCGGCGAAGGGGTGTGCGAAGGGGCGGCAAAGGGTCATGGGGCCGGGCTCTGGTTGCCTTGGTTGGTGAGAGCGGCGCCTGCCAGATTGACCTGGACCTGACCCGCGAAGGTGATGGTACGTCCCTTATCCGACATCTTCATCGTCTGTGCAACAATGGAGGCCTTGTCCGTGGTGATCTTCACGGGGTCGGTCGTTTCCATCGTGCTTTGCGGCACATCGAGGAAGGCGGTCTGGAAATCGGCGGTAATGCCGTTGCTGAGGTTCACCTGGAAGGGCTTCGTCATGTTGAGCCGGTCCTTGGACCGATCGAAGATGCCGCCCTGCGCCGTCACACGGGCGATCACGTCTTCATTCATCGGCATGGCTGCCTTGACGTTTTCGAGCGTGATCATGTTCTGGTCGGTCAGATCCTGCAGGGCGCGCGTGGCCGTCAGCGAATAGCTGATGCCCTTTTCGTTGCGCCCGGCAATGGCCGGACTTTCCATGACGATCTTGCCATCTTCAATGGTGGCGCTCTGGATGGTGAGATTTTCGGGCAGGTAGGTGCGCACGACGGAGACGGCGATGAAGATTGCCGAAATGATCGTCGCTGCCACCGGCAGCAGCACGCGCAGTCTGCGCACGCGTCTGGAATGCGCCATCGCCGCCATATAGGCATTGGTGCGCGCGTCCATGAGCGTCGATCCGTGCTGTGTTGTTGTTTTCTGCAGCATTGAAACCTTTAGGGGCCTCCCAGTGCAGAATGTCTGCGCCAGGCGGAGGCGGAACAGGATGGGCTTCCTCCAACTCCAATATGGCTTTTATCCATCAAGAAACAATAAAGGCCGACACAATTTCGTGTAATGCAGGCCTGCCCGGTCGCCATTCTTGCCTGTGTGCGGCGCGAAGGACACGGTTGGCGTGCTCTGCGCAACAAGGATTTATGCGACCGACCTGCCGTGTTATGACGCAAGGCACGTGGTCGGGCTCGACCCGGGCAGCCTTTTTTGAGAACAGCCGGCCCGACAGAGTAAAACAAGCGAGGAATCCATGGACCAACTGGCCATTGCCGATCGGCGGATGCTGCGACGCAAGCTTACCTTCTGGCGCGTGGCAGCAGCGCTGCTCCTCGTTGCCATCGGTTTTTCCGTCTACCGGTACGCCGCAGGCGGCGGCGGGACCATGGCGCCGCACGTGGCCCGCGTTGAAATTTCCGGCATGATCACCGATGACGACGAACTGGTCGAGCGGCTGGAGGCAATCGCCAAGAACAGCCAGGCCAAGGCGCTCGTTGTTTCCATTTCGTCGCCGGGCGGCACGACCTATGGCGGCGAGCGTATTTTCAAGGCGCTGCGCGCGGTGGCGGCCGAAAAGCCTGTTGTGTCCGACATTCGCACCCTTGCCGCCTCCGCCGGTTACATGATCGCCTCTGCCGGCGACAATATCGTCGCTGGCGAAAGCTCGATCACCGGCTCGATCGGCGTCATCTTCCAGTATCCGCAGGTGCAGCCGCTCTTGGAAAAGCTTGGCGTGTCGCTCGACGAGATCAAGTCGGCGCCGCTGAAGGCCGAGCCTTCGCCCTTCCATCCGGCCAGCGACGACGCCAAGGCGATGATCCGCGCCATGGTGATGGACAGTTTTGACTGGTTCGTTGATCTGGTGGCCGACCGGCGCGGCATGACGCGCGACGAGGTGCTGAAACTTGCCGACGGCACCATCTTTACCGGCCGCCAGGCGCTGAAGGTGAAACTGGTCGACCAGCTGGGCGGAACGCCGGAGATCCGCAAGTATCTGGCCTCGCGCGGCGTGGACGACAAACTGCCGATCGTCGAGTGGAAGAAGGCTGAACAATCCTCCTTCCTGTCGCTTGCCTCTGCAGCAGGCATTGCCGGACTGATGGGTCTTGACGTAAGCAGCCTTTCCAATGCCATGCGCGGATGGGGTGCTGGAAACTTGTTCCTTGACGGTCTGGTCTCGGTTTGGCAGGTTGGGCGGCAGTGAAAGTCTAATCCTTTCAGGGGGAAATCGTGATCAAGTCAGAACTGGTGCAGATCGTCGCGGCACGAAATCCGCACCTCTATCACCGCGACGTCGAGAACATCGTGAATGCGGTTCTGGACGAGATCACCGATGCGCTGGCGGGGGGCAATCGGGTCGAATTGCGTGGCTTCGGCGCATTTTCCGTGAAAAACCGCCCATCGCGCTCCGGGCGTAACCCGCGCACCGGTGAAACGGTGTTCGTCGAGGAAAAATGGGTGCCCTTCTTTAAGACCGGCAAGGAGTTGCGCGAGCGGCTGAACCCGGATCTGGCCGACGAGGAAGACGAAGACGCCGATTGATTGCGTCTTTGCAGCGCTCCGGCGTTGAGCCTGCCTTGAAAGCGCCGGTTCGGGCGCTATCCTCGTTACCCTTGAAAGCACCGCAACCGGCGGTGCTTCGCCGTTCAAATTCGCCAGGAGCTATCGATGAACCGGGTCAAGAAAATCGTCAGTCTGGTGGTTTTCGTGCCGCTTGCGATCGTGCTGATCGTGCTGTGCGTGGCCAACCGGCAGGTGGTGACGCTGGCGCTGAACCCGTTTGAACCTCAGGATACCGTGCTTGCGCTGAGCGGCCCGTTCTTCGTTTTCCTGTTTCTGGCGGTGATCTTCGGCATGCTGCTGGGCTCTGTCGCCACCTGGATCGCCCAGGGCAAATACCGTCGCCAGGCCCGCATTGAAGCGCGCGAGGCGCTGAAACGCCACCAGGGCTTGCCCGCGAGCAATGCCACCACACCGGCGAGAAACTCGGCATCTCCGGCGCTGACGCTTCCGCCCGCGAAGGGCTGAAGCGGCAGTCGAGAAGGTTTTTAGAGGTCGCTGACGCGTTCTCCCACTGCTGCATTAAAATTGGCAAAAAACTGCTGCGCCAGCTTTTGCGACGTGGAGCCGATCAGGCGTGAGCCAAGCTGGGCCAGCTTTCCGCCCACCTGCGCCTCCGCCTTGTAGGTGAGGATCGTGTCATCGCCGTCTTCGCGCAGCACCACATCGGCAAATCCCTTGGCAAAGCCTGCAATGCCGCCCTTGCCTTCACCGGAAATGCGATAACTCTCGGGCGCTTTGATATCGGTGAGGGTGACTTCGCCGCTGAAACTGGCCGAGACAGGGCCGATCTTGATCTTGACGGTGGCCGCAAGTTCCGTCGGCGAGGCCTGTTCCAGCGTCTGACAGCCCGGAATACACTGTTTCAAAATTTCCGGATCGTTCAGCGCTGCCCAGACCACCGGGCGCGGCGCGGCAATGCGTTCTTCTCCAACAATGTCCATGGCTCTCCTCCCAAAGCGCCGTGCGTCCCTGTGGGCGCACTTGGGCGCGCTCCAAATTGCCGATCGTGCCGGCCGTGCTCCTCTAACGACCGTTCACCTTCCTGTATCGCAGACCGGAAAGCGCTTTGCCAAGGGGCTGGCCAATGCTATTTGCTGCCGACAGACCAGACATCAGCGGACGAGACGCGTTGAAGAAGAAATTTGAACGGCGCGAGCCGAGATCCCTATCCAAAAATGCCGGCGACCCGCAAAACCGCGTGCGGGCAGAAAGCCGTGCGCCGGCAAAGACATCGGCAAAATCGCCGGCAAAGCCGCAGAGCAATCCCGCACGGCCTGAACCGGCGGCGCTGCCGCCCGTGGAGGTGCGCCCGCTTCTCAAGCGCAGCGGCGATCTGCCGGCCGAACGCGTGCCTGTCATTCTTTCGTCTGAGGCTGCCGGCGATTTCCACCTGATCGACAGCGGTGCCGGACTGAAGCTGGAGCAATACGGGCCTTACCGCATCGTGCGACCGGAAGCGCAGGCGCTGTGGCAGCCGACGCTTGGCCCCCATGTCTGGGAAAACGCCGATGCGATCTTTACCGGCGACACCGACGAGGACGGCATGGGCCGCTGGCGGTTTCCAAGGGAAGCGCTTGGCGAAACCTGGCCGATGGCGCTGCTTGGCGTCGATTTTCTCGGCCGTTTCACCGCCTTTCGCCATGTCGGCGTGTTTCCTGAGCAGCTCGTCCACTGGGCCTTCGTCAAGGAACAGGCCGAAAAGGCCGGCCGGCCGATCAAGGTTTTGAACCTCTTTGGTTATACGGGCGTCGCCTCGCTGGTGGCAGCTTCAGCTGGCGCCGAAGTCACCCATGTGGATGCCTCCAAGAAGGCCATCGGCTGGGCGCGCGAAAACCAGGCTTTGTCGCGGCTCGACAAGGCGCCGATCCGCTGGATCTGCGAGGATGCCATGAAGTTCATCCTGCGCGAGGAACGTCGCGGCAACCGCTATGACATCATTCTCGCCGATCCGCCGAAATTCGGTCGCGGCCCGAACGGCGAAGTGTTTCATCTCTTCGAACAATTGCCGCTGATGCTCGATGTGTGCCGCGAGATCCTGTCGCCGAACGCCATCGGCCTGGTTCTGACGGCCTATTCGATCCGTGCCAGCTTTTATTCGATCCACGAGCTGATGCGCGAGACCATGCGCGGCGCGGGCGGCGCCGTCGAATCCGGTGAGCTTGTGATCCGCGAGGCAGGCCTTGACGGCCACACGCCCGGGCGCACGCTTTCCACCTCTCTCTTCAGCCGCTGGGTGCGCACATGACAAACGACGACCGCCGGCCCGGTACCGGCCGGGTAGGGCAGGTGAAGGAAGTTACCAGCCTTGCCAATCCCATCATCAAGGACATCAAGGCGCTCTCCAACAAGAAGGACCGCGAGGAAACCGGCACCTTCATGGCGGAAGGTTTAAAGCTCGTCATTGACGCGCTGGAACTGGGCTTTGAAATCCGCACGCTGGTTTATGCCAAGGCCGCCAAGGGCAAGCCGCTGGTTGAGCAGGTGGCGGCAAAGACGGTGGCGCGCGGCGGGCTTGTGCTGGAGGTCAGCGAAAAGGTGCTGTCTTCGGTGACGCGGCGCGACAATCCGCAGATGGTCGTCGGCATTTTCGAGCAGCAGTGGAAACGTCTGTCCGATCTGCGGCCGGAACTGGGGCAAACCTTCGTGGCGCTTGACCGGGTGCGCGATCCCGGCAATCTCGGCACGATCATCCGCACGGCGGATGCCGCCGGCGCATCTGGCGTCATCCTCGTTGGCGAATGCACCGATCCGTTTTCGCTGGAGACGGTGCGGGCCACGATGGGCTCGATCTTTGCCATGCCGCTCTACCGGGCTTCTGTCGGTGAGTTCATCGGCTTTGCCAGAAAATCCGGTGCGCAGGTGGTGGCCACGCATCTGGCTGGCGCCGTCGATTACCGCACGATCGATTATAAGCCGAAACCGACCATCCTTCTGATGGGCAATGAACAATCCGGCCTGCCGGATGATCTGGCGAAGGCGGCCGACCGGCTGGCGCGCATTCCCCAGCAAGGGCTTGCCGATTCGCTCAACCTTGCCGTTGCCACCGCCGTCATGCTGTTTGAGGCGCGCCGGCACCTGCTCAGCCTGGAGGCCCGATGACAGAGCCTGTTACAACCCGGACACTTCTGTCGCGGCCCGTGCCGATTGCCATCTTCATTGTCGTTGCCGTCCTCCTCGACCAGTTGATCAAGGTGGCGGTGGAAGCCTTCCTGCCATTGCAGGAGGCTGTTCCGCTTCTGCCGGTGCTGGCGCTTTACCGCACCTATAATCTCGGCGTTGCCTTTTCCATGCTATCGGACATGGAGGGCTGGTTCATTGTGTCGATGCGCCTCGTCATCGTCGTCTTTGTGCTGTGGCTCTGGCACCGCACGCCAAAAGACCGGATGTTTGCGCATCTCGGTTTTGCGCTGATCATTTCGGGAGCAATCGGTAATATTCTTGACCGCCTGTTTTATGGGCATGTTGTAGATTATATTCTCTTTCATACCCAAACATGGTCTTTTGCTGTATTCAATCTGGCAGACAGCTTTATAACAATAGGTGCCGGATGCGTCATTCTTGATGAACTGCTAGGATCTAGACGCAAGCGCGCATAATCTTTACGCTTGAAGTGATAAGCTTTGAGAAGGAACTTGTGCTAATTATGCGTCATGCGCGTATTCACCGATCGTCACTGCTGGCCTCGAATCGCTTTCTTGCGACGACCAGATGGGCAGGAGGGGTCGTGAAGCAGGTCCTGCGGAGTGAACGAACGCGATGAGCCGATTCCTGACAGATGGCGGGATTTATCTTGAACACGGATCGGTAACCGTGCCGGAGGTTCATGCCGCCATTGCGCCGCTTGCCTTTCTTGCCAGTCAGGATCTGTTTTCCAACCCCGCTCTGGTGCGCGCTGAAAACGGGGTGGTCAAGGGATCCAACCTGACGTTCCGTCTGCTGACCGGTTGTGGCGCCCCGGAAGGCCGCCTGCCGGACGAACTGGGGATCGCGCTTGCGCCGGAACCGCTGCTGCAGCCGAAGGATATCGAGGTCCCCACAGTCGAGGGCATGCGCATCTTTTCCTGGCAGGATGTTGTCCTGCAGGATCCGGCCTCGCGCGCCGTTCTCGTTTATGGCATCGGGCGGGATGTGACAGCCGAGCGCGATGTTGCCCATCAGCGCGAAGAAGCGCGCCTGCATGCCGAGGAGGAAAGCGCCTCGAAAACCCGGCAGATGGCAACCGTTGTGCATGAACTGCGCACGCCGCTGACCGGCATTCTCGGCATGAGCCATCTGCTGGAACAGACCAGCCTGACGCTTGAGCAGAAGAACTATATCGGCGGCGTCCACCAGGCGGGCCTTGCGATGGCGCAGCTTGTCGATGATCTTCTCGACTTCGCCACCCTGCAGGCCGGCCGTTTCCGCCTGAACAGCCGTGCGGAAAACCTGCGCCAGCTGCTGGAAAGCGTCGTGGAAATGCTTGCCCCGCGCGCCCATGAAAAATCGATCGAGATCGGCTCGACTGTTGCCTTTGATGTGCCGACGCTGATGGATTTTGATCCGGCACGCCTGCGACAGGTGCTGTTCAACGTCATCGGCAATGCCGTCAAGTTCACCCATGAGGGGGGTGTGCTGACCCGTGTCGGCATGGATGGCGGCCATGTGGTGATTACCGTTGCCGATACGGGACCGGGCATGACGGCGGAAGCGCAGCGGCACATCTTTGCCGAATTCGAACAGGCCGGAGAGGCGATGGACCGCAGCGGCGGCACCGGCCTTGGCCTTTCGATTGCCACCCGCATCCTCAACGAATTCGGCGGATCACTGTCTGTCGACAGCGAAAAGGGCAAGGGCACCACCTTCACCATCCGCTTCCCGGCGGTCTTCGTCAAGGCGGGCAATGAAGGCAATGACCGCATGTTGCTGCTGCGCTCGTCGCGCGTGCTTCTGATTGCGCCGACGGGGCCGGCGGCGGCGGCCACCAT
Source organism: Neorhizobium sp. PAMB6630 (assembly GCF_058242775.1). NCBI lineage: Bacteria > Pseudomonadati > Pseudomonadota > Alphaproteobacteria > Hyphomicrobiales > Rhizobiaceae > Neorhizobium > Neorhizobium sp. PAMB6630. The sequence continues at coordinate 3,522,391 of NZ_CM177836.1, read as the reverse complement.
CGCCACCATCGAAACACTGGGCGGCCGTTGTCGCCATGCGCGCACGCCCGCCGAAGCGGAGCAGACCATTGGCCAGCTGGCCCGGCAGGGCATGGCCTTTACCGATATGATCGTCGATCATCGCACGGAGGGCTCCGTTGCGTTGCTGACGCAAGCGCACGGCATGCGCCGCATCCTTCTGGTCAGCCCCGAGGAGCGTGCAGCCCAGCCCTGGGACAGTTATGACGCCTGGTTGATCCGGCCGCTGCGCGAACAGTCGCTGGTCGACGTGCTGCGCGGCAGGCTTGGCGGCGGCGAAGGCCGTTCGCCCTCCGACATGCGCACACAGGCGCGTCCACAGGCCCCGATCCTGACGCGCCGGCAGCTTTCCGTGTTGCTTGCCGAGGACGATCCGGTGAGCGCCATGATGGTCGGCTCGATCCTCCAGAAGGCCGGATGTGTCGTTCATCATGTGTCTGATCTTGCCGCACTGCAGGAGGCGGCCCTGGGCGAGAGGCATCCAGACCTCATCATCTCCGATATTCACATGCCCGGTGGTGACCTGGCGCAAGTGCTGCCGCTGCTGGCCAATGGCCACAATGGCGCTCGCCGGATGATCGCCCCGGTTCTTGTGCTCAGCGGCGAAATGGATGCCGTTCTCCAGGACAAGATGCTGGCGCAAGGCGCGCGCCGGGTCCTGCAAAAGCCCATCGATCCGCAGGTCCTTCTGCGCGAGGTGGAACTGGTCATGGCGGCCTCCGCCTGACGGCTGTCATAATATGCGTTTCAGCCTTTCTTTTGCCGGAATTCGGTTTGTCACGTTGTTGTTGCACTTTGATGTTCTATGAAGACAATCATCAGAGACGGACGAAACGTCATGACTATCGAATTGCTTGATCGCGACATCGCGTTTGGTGCCGAGCAGAGCCCGTCGCGCCCGCAGGCCCGCACCGATGTTCTGGGCCGGATCGGCAGCCTGGAAACCCGGCTTGCCCGCAACCCCCGCGAAGTGGATGCAGCCCAGGCGCTGCGCTACCGGGTGTTCGTCGAGGAAATGCATGCCCAGCTGCCGCCCGAGGCCATGCGCCGTGGTCGCGACATCGATAGCTTCGATGATATCTGCGACCATCTTCTGGTGGTCGATACGGCGCTTTATGGCGATCCGGAAGACCAGATCGTCGGCACCTACCGTCTCCTGCGCCAGGACGTGGCGGTCAACCATGGCGGTTTCTATTCGGCCTGCGAATTCGATATCGATCCGCTTCTGGCGCGCCATCCCGACAAGCGCTTCATGGAGCTTGGCCGTTCCTGCGTGCTGCCCAACTATCGCACCAAACGCACGGTGGAACTGCTGTGGCAGGGCAACTGGGCCTATGCGCTGAAGCACAATATTCATGCCATGTTCGGTTGCGCCTCGTTTCCGGGCGTGCGGCCGGAGGAACATGCGCTGGCGCTGTCCTTCCTGCATCAGACGGTCTGCGCCAAGGGCGACTGGGCAGCTTCTGCCAAGTCCGATCTGTTTTGCGAAATGGACCTGATGCCGGCCGAAGCGATCAATCCCAAGCGGGCGCTGATGTCGATGCCGCCGCTGGTCAAGGGTTATCTGCGGCTGGGTGCCATGGTCGGCCACGGCGCCGTCGTCGATCAGGCGTTCAACACCACCGATGTGCTGGTGATCCTGCCGATCGAGGCGATTTCAGGCCGCTATATCAATTATTACGGGGCCGATGCCGGGCGTTTTGCCAGCTGAGCCCTGGCCGCCTGTTCCGATTAAAAGCCGGCGGACTTTTCAGTCCGCCGGCTTTTTATTTGGTGTGACGGGAGTTCAGGAGCCGGCGTTATAGGCGGCAATGGCGGCCATGTTGACGATGTCGCTATCCTTGGCGCCCATCGAGGTGATCTGCACCGACTTGTCGAGGCCGACCAGAAGCGGGCCGATCAGCGTCGAGCCGCCAAGCTCTTCCAGCATGCGCGTGGAAATGGCCGCCGAATGGATAGCGGGCATGACGAGCACGTTGGCGGTGCCGGAGAGACGCGTGAACGGATATTGCTCCATGCGGGTAGCATTGAGCGCAATATCGGCCCCCATTTCGCCGTCATATTCGAAATCGAGACGGCGCTGGTCGAGGATTTTGACGGCCTCGCGCACCCGTTCCGAGCGCTCGCCACGCGGCTGGCCGAATGTGGAATAGGCAAGCAGCGCGACGCGCGGCTCATATCCCATGCGGCGCGCCATGCGGGCGGCTTCCACGGCGATATCGGCGAGATCCTCGGCGGAGGGCATGTCATGCACGGCAGTATCCGTCACGAAGACGGTGCGGCCGCGTGAGACGACGAGCGACACGCCGATGACCTTGTGCCCGGGCTTTGCATCGATGCAGCGGCGGACGTCAGACAGCGCCGTTGCATAATTGCGCGTCGTGCCCGTCACCATCGCATCCGCATCACCGAGCGCCACCATGCAGGCGGCAAAGTGGTTGCGGTCGTTGTGGATGAGGCGCTGCACGTCGCGCAGCAGGTAACCCTCGCGCTGCAGCCTTGCATAGAGATAGTCGATATAGGCTTCCACACGGGTGGAGAGGCGTGCGTTGACGATCTCGATGCCCGGGCGATCCAGTTCGATGCCGGCCCGTTCTGCCGTCGAACGGATCACGTCGTCACGGCCGAGCAGGATGGCGGTGCCAAGCCCTTGTGCAATGAAGGAGACGGCAGCACGCATGACCTGCTCTTCTTCCGCCTCGGCAAAGACCACCCGCTTGGGGCTGCGGCGCACCTGCTGGTAGATGCCTTGCGTGGTCGCGGCAATCGGATCGCGCCTTGCCGAGAGATCGCGGCCGTAGGCGTCGAGATCCTCGATCACCTTGCGCGCCACGCCGCTTTCGATGGCAGCCTTGGCAACGGCCACCGGAATGGCCGAGATGAGGCGCGGATCGAACGGCACCGGGATGATGTATTGCGGCCCGAAACGCGGGCGAACCCCCTGATAGGCGGCGGCCACATCATCCGGCACGTCCTGGCGAGCCAGGTCGGCCAGCGCATTGGCGGCGGCAATCTTCATGGCGTCATTGATCTGGCGGGCACGCACATCGAGCGCGCCGCGGAACATGTAGGGGAAGCAGAGAACGTTGTTCACCTGGTTCGGATAATCCGAGCGCCCGGTCGCCATGATCGCATCGTCGCGGATGCGCGAGACTTCCTCCGGCGTGATTTCCGGATCGGGATTGGCCATGGCAAAGATGATCGGCTTATCCGCCATGGAGCGGATCATCTCTTCGCTGAAGGCGCCCTTCTGCGACAGACCGAGCACCACGTCTGCGCCGTTCATCGCCTCTTCCAGCGTGCGCCGGTCGGTTTTCACCGCATGCGCGCTCTTCCACTGGTTCATGCCCTCGGTGCGACCCTGGTAGATGACGCCCTTGGTGTCGCAGAGGATGATGTTATCAGGCGCAAAGCCCATGGCCTTGATCAGTTCGATGCAGGCGATGGCGGCAGCACCGGCGCCGTTGCAGACGAGCCGCGTGGTCTTCAGGTCGCGGCCGGTCAGTTCCAGCGCGTTGATGAGGCCGGCGGCGGCAATGATGGCCGTGCCATGCTGGTCGTCATGGAACACCGGGATGTCCATCAGCTCGCGCAACCGGCTCTCGATGATGAAACATTCCGGCGCCTTGATATCCTCAAGGTTGATGCCGCCGAAGGAGGGGCCGAGATAGCGCACGCAGTTGACGAATTCGTCGACATTTTCCGTATCGACCTCAAGGTCGATGGAATCGACATCGGCAAAACGCTTGAAGAGGACGGACTTGCCTTCCATGACGGGCTTGGAGGCGAGCGCGCCGAGATTGCCAAGGCCGAGGATGGCGGTGCCGTTGGAGATGACGGCCACCATATTGCCACGCGTGGTATAGTCGTAGGCGCAATCGGGATTGGCGGCGATGGCCTTTACCGGCACGGCAACGCCGGGCGAATAGGCCAGCGACAGGTCGCGCTGGGTTGCCATCGGCTTGGTGGGTGTGATCTCCAGCTTGCCGGGGCGGCCGCTGCTGTGAAAATCGAGCGCTTCCTGCTCCGTTACCGAAGCGCGCTTGCGGTTCGCACCCGAGGCCGGGTGGGTCTCCTTGGCAGACATGTCTCCTCCAGCATGTTGTGGGCATCGCCCAAGTTTCGGGCGTGCTCTGTTGTATTGTCAGGGGCATAACCGATAGAGTCGCAGGTCACGCCACGCAACAGAAAACGGCCGGAAACGCCTTGGAACGCCTTACATCAGACGTCTGGAATACAGCCGAACTCATCACCGCGGAAAGCCGGGCTTCCGCGACGCCGATGATGGAGCAGTTTATCGAGATCAAGGCGAACAACCCGGACTCGCTGCTGTTCTATCGCATGGGCGATTTCTACGAGCTGTTCTTCGAAGATGCCGTGGAAGCCTCGCGCGCACTCGGCATCACGCTCACCCGGCGCGGCCAGCACATGGGCCAGGATATCCAGATGTGCGGCGTGCCGATCCATGCGGCCGACGACTATCTGCAAAAGCTGATTTCGCTCGGGTATCGCGTTGCCGTCTGCGAGCAGGTGGAGGATCCGGCGGAAGCGCGCAAGCGTGGCTCCAAATCTGTCGTCAAGCGCGATGTGGTGCGGTTGGTGACGCCGGGCACGCTGACCGAGGAAAAGCTGCTTTCGCCATCGGAATCCAACTATCTGATGGCGCTGGCCCGCATTCGCGGTGGCACAGACACGCAGATGGCGCTCGCCTGGATCGATATTTCCACCGGCGTTTTTCGCGTCGCGGAGACGACACCGCTGCGACTGCTCGCCGATATCCTGCGCATCGAGCCGCGCGAACTGATCGTGCCGGATACCGTCTTCCATGATCCTGACCTGAAGGTCACCTTCGATATTCTCGGCCGCGTGGCCGTGCCGCAGCCGGGCGTGCTGTTTGATAGCGCCACTGCCGAGGGGCGCATAACCCGCTATTTCGGCGTCGGCACGCTGGATGGGTTCGGTACGTTTTCGCGCAGTGAACTCGCTGCCGCCGCTGCGGCCGTCGCCTATGTGGAAAAAACCCAGATCGCGGAACGCCCGCCGCTCAGCACGCCCGAGCGCGAAAACGGCGCTTCGACGCTGTTCATCGATCCGGCAACGCGCGGCAATCTGGAGCTGACGCGCACGCTGTCGGGCGATCGCGACGGTTCGCTGCTGAAAGCCATCGATCGCACCGTGACCGGTAGCGGCGCGCGGCTGCTGGCCGAGCGGCTGATGTCGCCACTGACCGATCCCGCCATCATCAACGGCCGGCTGGATAGCGTCGCCTTCCTCATCGATGAGCCGTCTTTGTGTTCCGACCTGCGGGCCGCACTCAAGCATGTGCCTGACATGCCGCGCGCGCTGTCGCGGCTGGCTCTTGATCGCGGCGGCCCGCGCGATCTCGGTGGCATCCGCCAGGGGTTGTCGGCTGCCCGCCAGGTGGCCGAGCGCCTTTCCGGCGCGCTGTTGCCGCAGGAACTGTCGGCGGCGCTGACGGACCTGCAGGCGCTGCCGTTTGCGCTCGAACAGCAGCTGGGTGAGACGCTGGCCGACGACCTGCCGCTTTTGAAGCGCGATGGCGGTTTCGTCTGTGATGGAGCAGACGAGGACCTGGACGAGGTGCGGGCGCTGCGCGACCAGTCGCGCCGGGTGATAGCCGGCCTGCAGCTGCAATATGCCGAGGAAACCGGCATCAAGTCGCTGAAGATCAAGCATAACAACGTGCTCGGTTATTTCATCGAGGTGACCGCCGGCAATGCCGGGCCGATGATCGATACGCCGGAGGCAAAAGCCCGCTTCATCCACCGCCAGAGCATGGCGAACGCCATGCGCTTTACCACGACGGAACTTGCCGATCTCGAAAGCCGCATCGCAAATGCCGCAAACCAGGCGCTGACCATCGAGCTTGCTGCCTTCGAGACGATGACGAAGGCGGTGCTGGCCAGTGCCGAGGCAATCAAGGCCGGCGCCCGCGCGCTTGCCGTCATCGATGTCGCCGCAGGGCTTTCGCTGCTCGCCGACGAATGGAATTATTGCCGCCCGCAGGTGGATGGCTCGCGCCAGTTCAACATCGAGGGCGGGCGCCATCCGGTGGTGGAGCAGGCGCTGCGGCGCCAGTCGTCCAGCGCCTTCATCGCCAATGATTGTGATCTCTCGCCGAAAAGCGATGGCGGGTTTGGTGCGCTCTGGCTGCTGACCGGCCCGAACATGGGCGGTAAATCGACCTTCCTGCGCCAGAACGCGCTGATTGCCATTTTGGCGCAGATGGGCTCCTTCGTGCCGGCAGCATCGGCGCAGATCGGCGTCGTCGACCGGTTGTTTTCCCGCGTCGGCGCGTCTGACGATCTGGCGCGTGGGCGATCCACCTTCATGGTGGAAATGGTGGAAACCGCGGCCATCCTCAACCAGGCGACAGATCGCTCGCTTGTTATCCTCGATGAAATCGGGCGGGGCACTGCGACCTTTGACGGCCTGTCGATTGCCTGGGCAGCCGTTGAACACCTGCATGAGGCCAACCGCTGCCGGGGCCTGTTTGCCACGCATTTCCACGAGCTGACGGCGCTGTCGGAAAAGCTCGGGCGGCTCTCCAATGCCACGATGCGGGTGAAGGAATGGGATGGCGACGTCATCTTCCTGCACGAGGTGGGGCCGGGGGCGGCGGACCGCTCCTACGGTATTCAGGTGGCCAAACTTGCCGGCCTGCCGGAGGCGGTCGTTTCGCGCGCCCGCGACGTCTTGAACAAGCTTGAGGATGCCGACCGCAAGAACCCGGCAAGCCAGCTGATCGATGATCTGCCGCTTTTCCAGGTGGCGGTGCGCAAGGAGCAGGAACGGCGCGGACCCTCCAAGGTGGAAGACGCGTTGAAGGCGATCAACCCCGATGATATGACGCCGCGCGAGGCGCTGGATGCGCTTTATGCGCTGAAGCGGCAGCTCGGCGAAAAATAGTCTCCCGGCATCCGCTGGGAGGCAAAAGCCTCAGTTGCGAAACGCCTTGGCAAGATCTGCCGTTCATTGTGCCGTTGCGCTTGGTTTGCCGCCGATTTCATTGTGAAACCGGCCCGGAAAAGCTATAGCGCTTTGCGGGAGCGGCACCGGCAGGGCAAGATGGCAAGACACGAGATTGATTTTTCAGAACTTCTGGATGTGAGTGGCCTGCGTGACGAATGCGAGGCTGTTGCCAACGCCGGTGACGGCAACATGCTGGAAATCCGGGCAGCGCTTCTGCCTCTCCTGCGCCGCGCCAACAGCGAAGCGCGCGATAAGGCAAGGCTGAAACTCTCCGAGGATGGCAGCGGGCTCAATTGCGCCGAGCGTATCTCCTGGGTTCAGGACCAGCTGATTTCCATCGTCCACGCGCTGATTTCGCGGCACGTCTATCCGAAATCGGGTTCGCGCATGGCCGTGACCGCCGTCGGCGGTTATGGGCGTGGCACGCTGGCGCCGGGATCGGATATCGACCTTCTGTTCCTGCTTCCGGTCAAAAATTCGGAAGAAGTGCGCAAGGCCGTGGAGTTCCTGCTCTATGTGCTGTGGGATCTCGGCTTCAAGGTGGGTCATGCCACCCGCACGGTGGAAGAGTGCATTGCGCTTTCCAAACAGGACATGACGATCCGCACGACGATCCTCGAAATGCGGTTGCTCTGCGGAAAAGAGGCGCTTGCCGACGAGTTGCAGGAACGCTTTGCAGCCGAGATCGTCAGCCACAGCGGGCCTGATTTTATCGTCGCAAAGCTTGCCGAACGCGACCAGCGCCACCAGAAGGCCGGCGATACCCGGTATCTGGTCGAGCCGAACGTCAAAGAAGGCAAGGGCGGCCTGCGCGATATCCAGACGCTGTTCTGGATCACCAAATATCATTACCGGGTGCGCGATCCCGCCGAACTGGTGAAGCTCGGCGTTTTGTCGCGCCAGGAGTGGCGGCTGTTCCAGAAGGCCGAGGATTTTCTCTGGGCGGTACGCTGCCAGATGCATTTCCTGACCGGCAAGGCTGAAGAGCGTCTTTCGTTCGATATCCAGCGCGAGATTGCCGAAAGCCTGGGGTATCACAACCGGCCGAACCTCTCGGCCGTCGAACGCTTCATGAAGCACTATTTCCTCGTCACCAAGGATGTCGGTGATCTCACCCGCATTCTCTGCGCAGCGCTTGAGGAAGAACAGGCAAAGCCGGCGCCCGGCATTACCGGCGTTATCTCGCGTTTTCGCAAGCGCACCCGCAAGATCCCCGGCAGTGCAGAATTCGTCGAGGATCAGGGCCGCATTGCGCTCGCCGCTCCCGATGTTTTCAAGCGTGATCCGGTCAGCATTATCAGGCTGTTCCATGTGGCTGACCTACATGGGCTGGAATACCATCCGGATGCGCTGAAAGCGATCACCCGCGGCCTGCATCTCATCAATGACGAGTTGCGTGAAAATACCGAGGCAAACCGGCTGTTTCTCTCCATCCTCACCTCGCGGCTGGAGCCTGCGCTGACGCTCAGGCGCATGAACGAGGCCGGTGTGCTCGGCCGTTTCATTCCGGAATTCGGCAAGATCGTCGCGATGATGCAGTTCAGCATGTACCACCACTATACGGTGGACGAGCACCTGATCCGCGCCGTCGAGGGCCTCTCCAACATCGACAAGGGCCGTTTTGCCGACGAACATCCGCTCGCCAACAAGCTGATGCCGCATATCGAGGAGCGGCAGGCGCTTTATGTCGCCGTTCTGCTGCACGATGTCGCCAAGGGCCGCCAGGAGGATCACTCGATTGCCGGTGCCCGCGTGGCGCGCAAGCTCTGCCCGCGCTTCGGGCTGAAACCGAAGCAGACGGAACTCGTCGCCTGGCTGATCGACCAGCACCTGCTGATGTCGATGGTGGCGCAGACGCGTGACCTGCACGACCGCAAGACGATCACCGACTTTGCCGACAAGGTGCAGTCGCTCGACCGGCTGAAGATGCTGCTGATCCTGACGATCTGCGATATCCGGGCTGTCGGCCCCGGCGTGTGGAACGGCTGGAAAGGCCAGCTTTTGCGCACGCTCTATTACGAGACCGAACTGCTGCTGTCGGGTGGCTTTTCGGAAGTATCGCGCAAGGAGCGGGCCAAAGCGTCCGAGGAGGCGCTGGCCAAGGCACTGTCCGACTGGAGCCAGAAGGACCGCAAGACCTATTCGAAGCTGCATTACCAGCCTTACCTTCTGTCGGTTCCGCTGGAAGATCAGGTGCGCCATGTCGGCTTTATCCGCGAGACGGACAAGGCCGGCCATGCGCTTGCCACCATGGTGCGCACCGACAGTTTTCGCGCCATTACCGAAATCACGGTGCTGGCGCCGGACCATCCGCGCCTGTTGTCGATCATTGCCGGCGCCTGCGCTGCGGCCGGTGCCAATATTGCCGATGCGCAGATCTATACGACCACCGACGGGCGCGCGCTTGATACCATTCTCATCAGCCGCGAGTTCCAGAACGATGAGGACGAGTTGCGCCGCGCCGCCACGATCGGCCGTATGATCGAGGACGTGCTGTCGGGCAAGAAACGCCTGCCGGAGGTGATCGCCACCCGCGCCCGCTCCAAGAAGCGCAACAAGACGTTTACCGTCCACCCCTCCGTCACCATCTCGAACACGCTGTCTAACAAGTTCACCGTCATCGAGGTGGAAGGGCTCGACCGCACCGGTCTCCTGGCAGACATGACGGTTGTCCTGGCGGACCTGTCGCTCGACATTCACTCGGCACGGATTACCACGTTTGGTGAAAAGGTCATCGATACCTTCTATGTGACCGATCTCGTCGGGCAGAAGGTCACCAACGAGAACCGTCAGGGCACCATCGTCACGCGGCTCAAGACTGTTATTTCCGAGCAGGAGGACGAGTTGCGGCGCGGCATGCCATCGGGCATCATCGCGCCGGATCCGGCCGCCGTGTCCAACACCGCACTGGCCAAGTCACGGACACAAGCATGAGCCTCGTCAAGAAGTTTGCAACCGTTGGCGGCGCCACGCTCGGCAGCCGCGTGTTCGGGTTCGCCCGCGAAACGCTGATGGCGGCAGCGCTCGGCACCGGGCCGATGGCCGACGTATTCTACGCCGCCTTCCGGTTCCCGAACCTCTTTCGCCGGCTGTTTGCCGAAGGCGCCTTCAACGCCGCCTTCGTGCCTTTGTTTTCCAAGGAAATCGAGGCGAACGGCATCGATGGCGCCAAGCGCTTTTCCGAGGAAGTTTTTGGCGTTCTCTTTTCCGTTCTCCTGCTGATCACCATCGTCATGGAGCTTTCCATGCCGCTTCTGGTGCGCTTCGTGATCGCGCCCGGCTTTGCCGACGATGCGGACAAGATGTCGATCACCATTCGCCTTGCCGCGGTAATGTTTCCGTATCTGATGTGCATGTCGCTGACGGCGATGATGAGCGGCATGCTGAACTCGCTGCATCACTTTTTTGCCGCGGCCATCGCGCCCGTCTTTTTGAACGTGGTGATGATCGGCGCGCTGTTTTATGCGCTGTGGAGCGGTGCCGATCCGCTGTCGACGGCATGGTATCTGTCCTGGAGCGTGCTGGTTGCCGGGCTCTTGCAGCTGGCCGTGGTCTATATCGGCGTGCGCCATGCCGGCATCAGCATTGGCTTTCGCATGCCGCGCATCACCCCGAATGTGAAGCGTTTGCTGGTGCTGGCCGTGCCGGCGGCGGTGACCGGCGGCGTGACGCAGATCAACCAGATCATCGGTCAGGCGATTGCGTCGAGCAAGGAAGGCGCGATTGCAGCGCTTCAATATGCCGACCGCATCTACCAGCTGCCGCTCGGCGTCGTTGGCGTGGCCGTTGGCGTGGTGCTTTTGCCGGAACTGTCGCGGGCGCTCAAATCCGGCCACATGAAGGAGGCCGGCAATATCCAGAACCGGTCGCTGGAATTTGTGCTGTTCCTGACGCTGCCGGCCGCCGGTGGGCTCTGGATGCTGTCGGATGCGATTATCCGCGTTCTCTATGAGCGCGGCGCGTTTTCCGCCGAAAACACCACGGTGGTTGCCTCCATCCTTGCCATCTACGGGCTCGGCCTGCCGGGCTTCGTGCTGATAAAGGCCTTGCAGCCGGGCTTTTATGCCCGCGAGGACACCAAGACGCCGATGCGCTTCACCATGCTGTCGGTGGTCGTCAATTCAGGCCTTGCCATCACGCTGTTCCCGCTGATTGCCGAACGCGGCATTGCAACGGCAGAAGCCGCCGCTGGCTGGATCAACACGGCGCTGCTGTTCACCATGCTGTTGCGGCGCGGCCATCTCGTCTGGGAGTGGGGGCTTGCACGACGTACCCTGATGCTGCTCGTGGCAACCGGCATCATGTGCGCGGCCCTAAGCTACGCGCTGGACCATGCTGCCCCCTGGCTTGCACCGGGAACCCGGCTGATCGAGAAGGTTCTTGCCCTGTTTTCGCTGATCGGCGTGGCAATGCTTGTCTACTTTGCCGCGGCCTTTGCCGTCGGTGGTGCCGATCTCGGCATGATCCGCCGCAACCTCAAGCGCAAGCCGAAGCAGCCCGGCTGATGAGCGGCTTGCTTCAGCAATAGACCCAGCGGCGCTTCGGCCCCACATCGACATGGATGATGCCGTTGCAATAACGACCGATGCCGCCGATGCCCGGTGCCGTCGCCGCAGCTGCTATGACAGTGCGGTCGGACACACCCGGCACGCGGATATCGGCGGCCAGACAATGGCTGTGCTGAGACTTGCCGGACCGCGGCCGGTGGCCGGAGGTAACCACCGGTTTGTGTCCCGTCTCCACCGCGATATGGGCAAGGATGGCTTCCAGCTTTTCCGGAAAACATTCGGTTTTGACGCTCACCCGCTGCACCGTATAGGCGGCGCTATAGTCGTGCTTGAACAGGTTGGCGCGGCGCTTTTTCACAGTTTCGGTGTCCGCAGCCATGGCGGACGAAATGGTCATGATGCTGGCCAGCGCGACGCAGAACAATGTGCGCATGATGTCTCCGTCAGTTCGATGCCCATGAGGATGAGCTGAATTTCAACTGGCGGAGCATTTCGTTTCATAAAGTGACGTCAGTAAGGACAAAAATGCTCAAATTCTAGATATTGCTGCCTTTGATCCTAATTTCCGTTAACCATTTCGCAGACCATCGCTTTTTTCGGCTCATCGATGCCGCTTTGAAAACGTCAGCGTCTGATGACGCATCATGTGGCAGATCGTAGGTTGTGGATGACGCATTAATGTCGCAAAAATGCCTGCATATTGTCGAATGTGCTGACGCTCCACTTGTTTTGCGATCAAGATTCGCATTTGTACGGTGCCCTGTACCCAGGAAATTGGGGGGAAGGAAAAGAAAAATGGCATTCATGAAATCCAGGTTGGCGACCACAATTCTCGTCGGATCGCTTCTGTTCGGCGCAAGCAATGCGCTGGCCGAGGCGGTTCTTCATCGCGGCAACAGCGGCGAGCCGCAGACGCTCGATTACGCCCATATCTCCATCAATATCGAAAGCTTCGTGGTCAAGGACCTGTTCGAAGGCCTGACGATTTATGATGCCAAGGGCGAGATCGTGCCGGGTGCCGCTGAAAGCTGGACCATGTCCGACGATGGCACTGTCTATACGTTCAAGCTGCGCGACAATGCCAAATGGTCTGACGGCTCTGACGTGACGGCAGAGGATTTCGTGTTCTCCATGCGCCGCGTCGAAGACCCGAAGACGGCAGCCGGTTATGCCAATATTCTCTACCCGATCAAGAATGCGCAGAAGGTCAACAAGGGCGAAGTGCCCGTGGAGCAGCTCGGCGTAAAGGCCGTGGATGCAAAGACCGTTGAAATCACGCTCGAGCGCCCGACGCCGTTCTTCCTGCAGCTTCTGGCGCACCAGACCGCGCTGCCGATCAACAAGGCCAATTTCGAAAAGTTCGGCGATCAGTTCGTCAAGCCGGGCAACATGGTGTCCAACGGCGCCTTCAAGCTTGAGAGCCACGTGCCGAACGATACGCTGACGGTGGTGAAGAACGGCCAGTATTGGGATGCCGCCAACGTCAAGCTGGACAAGGTGATCTTCTACCCGATCGATGACGATGCCGCATCCGTGCGCCGTTTCGAGGCCAAGGAGATGGACCTCGTCTATAATTTCTCCGCCGACCAAATCAAGCGCCTGCGCGAAAGCTATGGCGATCAGGTGCATGTCAGCCCGACGCTTGCCACCTATTATTACACATTCGACACCCGCGAGGCGCCCTATAGCGACGTGCGGGTGCGCAATGCGCTCTCCATGGCCGTGGACCGCGACTTCCTGGCAAACGAGATCTATTCCGGCGCGCAGTTGCCGGCCTATCACCTCGTACCGCCGGGCATGGAAGGTTATGGCGAGGGTGCCGTGCCGGATTGGGCGTCGCTCTCGCAGATCGACCGCGAGGACAAGGCCGTCGAACTGATGAAGGAAGCGGGATACGGTGAGGGCGAAAAGCCGCTCAACATCGAGATCCGCTACAACACCAACGCCAACCACGAGCGCGTTGCAACGGCTGTTGCCGACATGTGGAAGAACACGTTTGGCGCCAATGTCTCGCTGGTCAACCTCGATGTGGCCTCGCACTACGCCTACCTGCAGGAAGGCGGCAAGTTCAACGTGGCGCGCGCCGGCTGGACGGCCGATTATGCCGATCCGGAAAACTTCCTGACCCTGAATGTCGGCTCCAACGTCACCTTCAACTACGCCAAGTACAAGAACGACGAGTTCGATGCGCTGATGCAGCAGTCGAACGAGGAGCGGGATGTGGCAAAGCGCATGGAAATCCTGAAGAAGGCGGAAGCCATCCTCAGCCGTGACCAGCCGATTGCACCGTTCATGAACTCAGCCGACCTGTGGCTGGTATCGTCGCGCATTTCCGGCTGGACCGACAATGCCGTCAACGAGCATCTGTCCAAGTATTTGAGCGTCTCCGAATAACTCTTGAGGGAGAATGACGCGCGGCAACCTGGAAGGGTCGTCGCGCGTCATGCTTTTGACCCATGATCAGCTTTGTCTTTCGCCGGCTGATGAGCGCCATTCCCACGGTGTTTGTCGTCGTGACGATCTCGTTTTTCCTGATGCGCTTTGCGCCCGGCGGTCCGTTTAACCTGGAACGTCCGCTGCCGCCCCAGACCATGGCCAACCTGATGGCGACCTACCATCTGGACCAGCCGATCTGGCGGCAATATCTCACCTATATCGGCAATGCCCTGACCGGCGATTTCGGCCCGAGCTTCATCTACAAGGACAATACCGTTGCCGAGTTGATCGGCAAGGCGTTGCCCTATTCGATGCAGCTGGGTTCCATGGCCATTCTGATCGCGCTGGTCGGCGGCGTGTTGCTCGGCACGATTGCTGCCCTTCGCCAGAACAGCGTGCTCGATTTCGGCCTGATGGCGTTTGCAACCGTTGGCGTGACGGTGCCCAATTTCGTCGTTGGCCCGGTTCTGACGCTGGTGTTTGCCGTCCTTCTCTCCTGGCTGCCGGCCGGTGGATGGGGTGATGGCTCGGCGCAATATCTCATTCTGCCGATGATCGCGCTGGCGCTGCCGCAGTTGGCGGTTTTTGCGCGCCTTACCCGTGGCGCGATGATCGAGGCGCTGCATACCGATCATATCCGCACGGCCCGCGCCTATGGCCTGCCGTCGCGGGTTGTCGTCGTCACCCATGCGCTGCGCGGGGCGATGTTGCCGGTCGTCTCCTATCTGGCGCCATGTGCGGCAGCGCTGCTCACCGGTTCGGCCGTGGTGGAAAGCATTTTCACTATCCCGGGCGTCGGTCGCTATTTCGTGCTGGGGGCGCTGAACCGCGATTATCCGCTGGTGATGGGCACCGTCATCCTCGTCGCGATCTTTGTGATCCTCTTTAATCTCCTGGTCGATATCGCCTATGGCCTGCTCGACCCGAGGGTTCGCCATGACTGACATGACCACTATTTCCGCGACAGCTCCCGAAATGAAAGGGCGAAGCCTTGGCCAACTCGCCTGGATGCGCTTTCGTCGCAACACGGCGGCCATGGTCTCCTGCCTCGTGCTGCTGCTGATCGGCCTTTTTTCCTTTGCCGGCCCGCTCTTCGTGCCGCATGCCTATGACCAGGTGTTTGCCTCCTACGTCACGATCCCGCCGAGCCTTTCGCCCCGGCCGGACCCGAAGACGCTGGAAGATGTCGCCTCGTCGGCGGCAAGGCGCGCCCGCCTGACGCTCGAAAGCTTCGAGATCGAAAAGGGTGTGTTTACCGCCAAAGTCACCTCCTCAAGCCCCATCGATCCGCGCTCGGTGCGATATTTCGACCGGGTGAACGAGTTCAAGTCGACGGAGGTCAAGGAAACCGCCCCCGACCAGCTCTCCATGGTGCTCTCAGGCACGGTGGACCAGAAATATTTCTTCTTCGGCACCGACAGCAACGGCCGTGACCTGATGGTGCGTGTCATGCTCGGTGGGCAGATTTCCATTGCCGTCGGACTTGCCGCCTCGCTCGTCTCACTCGGCATCGGCGTCGTCTACGGCGCAACGTCGGGTTATCTCGGTGGGCGCATCGACAATGTGATGATGCGCTTTGTGGAAATCCTCTATTCGCTGCCCTTCGTGTTTCTCGTCGTGGTGCTGGTGGTGTTCTTCGGCCGCTCGGTCATCTTGATCTTTGCCGTCATTGGTGCGGTGCAATGGCTGGAAATGGCCCGTATCGTGCGCGGCCAGACACTGTCGCTGAAACGCCGCGAATTCGTCGGCGCGGCGCAGGCGCTGGGTCTGTCCGACTGGCAGATCATCCGCCGCCACATTATCCCCAACACCATCGGGCCGGTCATCGTGTTTGTGACCGTGGTGGTGCCGCAGGTGATCCTGACGGAAAGTTTCCTGTCCTTCCTCGGTCTTGGTGTTCAGGCGCCGCTCGCCAGCTGGGGAACGCTGATCTCGGAAGGGGCCAAGAACATGCAGAACGCGCCCTGGCTTCTGATCTTCCCGTCGATCTTCTTCGTCATCACGCTGTTTTCGCTGAATTTCGTCGGCGACGGCCTGCGCGACGCGCTCGATCCGAAGGACCGTTGAGCATGGATACCACTAAGACCAACGACACCGTGCTGACAGTTGCCAACCTGAAGGTAGATTTCACCACGCCTGACGGAGATGTGAATGCGGTGAAGGGCACCGGCTTTTCGGTGAAGAAGGGCGAAACGCTCGCCATCGTCGGCGAATCCGGTTCAGGCAAGAGCCAGACCATGATGGCGATCATGGGCCTTCTCGCCGCCAATGGCCGCGTTTCCGGCTCGGCGCGGTATGGCGAGACGGAACTGGTCGGCGCAAGCCTTTCGACGCTCAATAGCGTGCGCGGCTCCAAGATCACCATGATCTTCCAGGAGCCGATGACCTCGCTCGATCCGCTCTACACGATTGGGAAGCAGATTGCCGAACCGCTCATCCACCATCGCGGCATGGGCAAGCGTGAGGCCCGTGCCCGCGTGCTGGAACTGTTGAAACTCGTCGGCATCCCTGACCCCGAGCGGCGCATCGACAGCTATCCGCATGAAATGTCCGGCGGTCAGCGTCAGCGCGTAATGATCGCGATGGCTTTGGCGAACGAGCCGGACCTGCTGATCGCCGACGAGCCGACGACGGCGCTCGATGTGACCATCCAGGCGCAGATCCTCGAACTTCTCGCCGACCTGCAGAAGCGCTTCGGCATGGCCATCGTGCTGATCACCCATGATCTCGGCGTGGTGAAGCATGTCGCCGACCGCGTCGTGGTGATGCGGCGCGGCGAGATTGTCGAACAGGGCACACGCGAAGAGATTTTTGGCAATGCCCAGCATGACTATACCAAGATGCTGCTTGCCTCCGAGCCCGCCGGCGTGAAGCCCGCGCCGCCAGCAGAGGCTCCCGTCATTCTGGAAGGCCGCAATGTCGTTGTTGATTTCGATATCGGCGGCGGTTTCCTGTTCAAGGGCAGCCAGACGTTTCGCGCCGTGGACAATGTGACGGTGCGGCTGCGGCAGGGGCAGACCATCGGCATCGTCGGCGAATCGGGTTCGGGAAAATCGACGCTCGGCCGCGCGCTCCTGCGGCTGCTCGAATCGGACGGGCGTTATCGTTTCGAGACGACCGATGTCTCGAGCCTTGATCGCAAACAGATGCGGCCCTACCGGCGCCAGCTGCAGCTGGTGTTCCAGGACCCTTACGGCTCGCTGTCGCCGCGCCAGACGGTGGGAGAGATCATCACCGAAGGGCTTTATGTCCACGAGCCGGCGCTGTCCAAGGCCGACCGGGACAAGCGGGCCATCGAGGCGCTGAACGAGGTCGGGCTTGATCCGGCTGCGCGCAACCGTTATCCGCACGAGTTTTCCGGCGGGCAGCGCCAGCGCATCGCCATTGCCCGGTCGATGATCCTCAAGCCCAAGGTGGTCATCCTCGACGAACCGACGTCGGCGCTTGACCGTTCGGTGCAGCGCCAGGTGATTGATCTCCTGCGCGACCTGCAGTCGAAGCACGATCTCTCCTATGTCTTCATCAGCCACGATCTGTCGGTGGTGCGCGCCATGTCCGACCATGTGGTTGTGATGAAGAACGGCCGCATCGTGGAGGAGGGGCCGACGGAAGAGATTTTCGACAGTCCCGCCGAGGATTATACCAAGGCGCTGATTGCCGCCGCCTTCACGCATTAAGCGAAGTCATGATACGCCCGGTTCTGCCGGGCGTAACTGTTTTGAAGGAGAGGACATATGCCGAGTCTGTTTCTCGTGACCCTTGTTGTCGATGACTATGACCGCGCGAAAGATTTTTATTGTGGGGTACTCGGCTTCGAACCCGTGTTCGACACGCCCCTGCCGGAAGAGGGCAAGCGCTGGGTGGTCATCAAGCCGAAGGGCGGCGAGGGTGCCTCGCTGCTTTTGGCCCGCGCCGATGGCGAGGTCGAACAGGCAGCGATTGGAAACCAGACAGCTGGCCGCGTAAGCTTCTTCCTCTCAACGGATGATTTTGCCCGTGACCATTCAGCCTTCATGTCGAAGGGTGTGCGGTTCATCGAAGAGCCGCGGTATGAGCCTTACGGCACGGTTGCGGTGTTTTCCGATCTCTACGGCAATCTTTGGGACCTGATCCAGCACAACACCGATGCAGCCACTTGATCGCAAGGCCCAAGCCGTGCTTCAAGCGCGCCGTTAGCACCATGGCCCTCAGGGGCGCGGGCGGAAAGATCTTCACCCTTTCCGATGACGCGTTTTCCCGAAAGCCTGTGGCCCTCCACCAGCCTGAATGAGGACGATATGAATACTTTCCAGCCGCTTGTTTTCTCCGGCGTCCAGCCGACCGGCAATCTCCATCTCGGCAATTATCTCGGCGCGATCCGCAAGTTCGTCGCGCTGCAGGAAAACAATGATTGCATCTATTGCGTCGTCGATCTGCACGCGATCACCGCCCAGCTTGTGCATGAGGACCTGCGCGGCCAGATCCGCTCGATTGCGGCCGCCTTCATCGCTTCGGGTATCGACCCGAAGAAACATATCGTCTTCAACCAGTCGGCCGTGCCGCAGCATGCGGAACTGGCCTGGATCTTCAATTGCGTTGCCCGCATCGGCTGGATGAACCGTATGACGCAGTTCAAGGACAAGGCCGGCAAGGACCGCGAAAACGCCTCGCTCGGTCTGCTTGCCTATCCGAGCCTGATGGCGGCTGACATTCTGGTCTACCGCGCCACCCATGTGCCTGTTGGTGACGACCAGAAGCAGCATCTGGAACTGGCCCGCGATATCGCGCAAAAATTCAACATCGACTTTCAGGAGAAAATCCGCGCCACCGGCACGGGTGTCGACATGGTGGTGGGCGAAGAGCCGATCCACGGCTATTTCCCGTTGGTCGAGCCGCTGATTGATGGCCCTGCGCCGCGCGTCATGAGCCTGCGCGATGGCACCAAGAAGATGTCGAAGTCCGATCCGTCGGACCTGTCGCGCATCAACCTGATGGACGATGCCGACGAGATCCTGAAGAAGATCCGCAAGGCCAAGACCGATCCGGAAGGCCTGCCGTCTGAGCTGGAAGGCCTGAAAGGTCGTCCGGAAGCGGAAAACCTGGTGGGCATTTATGCGGCGCTGTCGGACAAGACCAAGGAACAGGTGATTTCCGAATTCGGCGGTCAGCAGTTTTCGGTGTTCAAGCCGGCGCTTGCTGATCTTGCCGTGCATGTTCTGTCGCCGATCACCGGCGAAATGCGCCGCCTGATGGACGATACCAGCCATATCGACGCCATCCTGCGCGATGGTGGCGAACGCGCCGGTGCGCGCGCCGAAAAGGTGATGAACGAGGTGTTCGACATCGTCGGCTTCCTGCGCTGATCGCTTTTGGCGCGTGATTGGATGACCCGCCGCCCCTCATGGGACGGCGGGTTTTCATTTTCACCGATTGGTATAAGTTCTCAAACGCGATACATCCGGTCGAGATGAGGGGGAGCGTCCATGGTTTCAAAGCGTCTTTCACGGCTCGAGGGGCATCGCCGCAAATTTCTGGCGGTCATCGACGGCACGCCGGAATGCGAACGCGCCGTGCATTATGCCGGGCGTCGCGCCAAGAATTCCAACGGCGGGCTGATCCTGCTGTTCGTCATTCCCGAGGGTGATTTCCAGCAATGGCTGGGCGTCGAACAGATCATGCGCGCTGAAGCGCGCGAGGAAGCCGAAGCCGTGATGGCAAAGGCTGCCCAGCGCGTGCGCGAAACCATCGGCATCGATCCGGAAGTGGTGATCCGCGAGGGAAGCGCCTCTGACGAGATCAACGCGGTGATCGAAGAAGACCGCGATATTGCCATTCTGGTGCTGGCCGCAGGCTCCTCTTCCAAGGAAGGGCCGGGGCCGCTGGTGACCTCGCTTGCGGCGCGCGGCGCGGCCTTTCCAATCCCGGTCACAGTTCTCCCGGATACGCTGACCAATGACGAGATCGATGCGCTCTGCTGACGGGGTCTTGATTGCAGCGTGCCAAATACGCACTTGAATAAAAACATGAACCCGATTATCTTCTTTTGAAGAGTTCTAAACTGGCGCTGCCACGGCTGCCAAGGAGATCCCCAGATGTTCATCCAGACCGAATCCACGCCGAACCCGGCAACCTTGAAGTTTCTGCCCGGCAAGGTGGTGATGGAAAAGGGCACGGCGGATTTTCGTAATGCCGATGAAGCCGAGGCCTCGCCTCTGGCCGCCCGCCTGTTTACCATCAATGGCGTCACGGCCGTCTATTTCGGCTATGATTTCGTCACGGTGACGAAGGAATCCCAGGAATGGCAGCACCTGAAGCCGGCCATTCTCGGCTCCATCATGGAACATTTCATGTCCGGCCAGCCGGTCATGGGCGGTTCTGCCAGCATGGCGGAAGCAACCGACGAGGAAGGTGAGTTCTTCGAGGACGGCGACGAAACGATTGTTGCCACCATCAAGGAACTTTTGGAAACCCGTGTGCGCCCGGCCGTGGCCCAGGATGGCGGCGATATCACCTTCAAGGGGTTCCGCGATGGCACGGTTTATCTCAACATGAAGGGTGCGTGCTCCGGCTGCCCGTCTTCGACGGCAACGCTGAAGCATGGCGTGCAGAACCTGCTCAAGCATTTCGTGCCGGAAGTGCAGTCGGTCGAGGCGCTCTGATCCTTCATGATGCTACTCGCCATCGATACGGCCGGGGTGGATTGTTCCGCCGCGGTCTATGACGCTTCGCAGGAAAAGATCCTGGCATCCGTGACGGAACGCATCGGCAAGGGCCATGCGGAACGGCTGATGGCGATCATTGATGACGTGCTGGAAACGGCAGACGTTACGCTGTCGGATATCACCCGTATTGCCGTCACCATCGGGCCGGGTTCGTTTACCGGCATTCGCGTCGGCGTGGCCGCCGCCCGTGGTTTTGCGCTTTCCCTGTCGGCCGATGCGGTTGGCGTGACAACGCTTTCCGTGATGGCGCGGGCCTCTCTGGCGCAGGATGCCACCCGTCCGGTCATCGCCGCGATGGATGCCAAGCGCGACGAGATCTATGCGCAGGTTTTTGGAGCTGACGGTGTTGCCCTGACTGAGGCTGCCGCCATTTCGCTTGAGGATCTACGCCATCTCGCGCAAATCCATGGTGCAGCCGTTACCGGCACTGCCGCAGCGCTTCTGGCGGGCGAGGTTGCTGCCGGTGAGCCGGATCGCTTCGACATTGCCATGGTCGCCCGCATCGGTGCGGAAGCTGAAGCCGATGCGGCGCGGCCGAAACCGCTTTACCTTCGCGGACCGGATGCTAAACCGCAGGACGGATTTGCTCTTTCCCGCGCCTGACGATTCTCGATGTTTGACGATTACCTGACCTGGAAGCCCTTTTTCGATATCGTGCCGATGCAGGACAGCGATTGCCGCCCTGCCTCCGAACTGCATGGCCAGCGTTTTTCGCGCCAGTGGAGCGAGGAAGAAATGTTGGCACTGCTGGCTCAGGACGGCGTGTTCGGTTTCTCCGCACTGCAATCCAACGCTTTTTTCAGCCGTCCGCTTGGCGGTTTCGTGCTGTCGCGCGAGGTGGCGGGCGAGGCGGAAATTTTGACGATTGCCGTCGGTGAAAAACTGGGCCGCACCGGCCTTGGTTGGCGCCTGATGCAGGCAGCACTGCGGGAAGCGGAGGTTCGCGGCGCCGAAACCATGTTTCTGGAGGTCGCGGAAAACAATGTCGCAGCCGTCGGGCTTTACCAGCGTCTGGGCTTTTTAGAGGTGGCGCGACGCCCGGCTTACTACACCGGCACGGACGGCACGCGGACCGCAGCGCTTGTCATGCGGCGCGATCTTCGCTAGTCCGGTAAAGATCCAATTCTGCGACGCAAGGCCCTGACGACATGACAGACCTTTCCAAATCCCTGGAGGAGCTGTGCGCCGAGCGTGGCATGCGCATGACCGATCAGCGCCGCGTGATTGCGCGCATCCTGCAGGACAGTGACGACCATCCTGACGTGGAGGAACTCTACCGCCGCGCCACCAAGGTTGATTCGCGCATTTCGATTTCCACGGTCTATCGCACGGTCAAACTGTTCGAGGATGCCGGCATCATCGAGAAGCACGATTTTCGCGATGGCCGCTCGCGTTATGAAACCGTGCCGGAAGAACATCACGACCACATGATCGATGTGAAGACCGGCGAAGTGGTGGAATTCCGCTCCGCCGAGATCGAGGCGCTGCAGGAGCGCATTGCCCGCGAGCACGGCTTCCGTCTCGTCGGCCACCGGCTGGAGCTGTACGGCATCCCGCTCGACAAGGACGATCCGTGATCAACTGGCTACGGATCGGGCTGGTCTTCCTGCTCCTCTCGGTGCTGACGCTTGTGCTTTTGCCGGTGCAGCTTCTGTCCCTGAAATTCGACTGGACGTTGCGCCGCCGCCTGCCGCGCTTCTGGCACCGGGCTGCCTGTTATCTGCTCGGCATCCGCATTCGCCAGCATGGGCGTATTGAAAGCCGCCGACCGCTGATGCTGGCCGCCAACCATGCCTCCTGGAAGGACATTCTCGTGCTCGGCGCGATTGCCGATGTCGTCTTTGTCGCCAAGGCCGAGGTGGCGGATTGGCCAGTGTTCGGCTGGCTCGCCAAGCTGCAGAAATCCGTTTTCGTGGTGCGCGAGCAGAAGCGAAAGGCCGGCGAGCAGGTGAACGAGATTGCCGCTCGCCTTGCCGCATCTGAAATCATCGTGCTGTTTCCCGAAGGCACGACATCGGATGGCAACCGGCTGATGGAGGTTAAATCCTCGCTGTTCGGCGCAGCCTCTGCGGCCGTCTCATCCGCACCCGATGGTGTCGTTTATGTGCAGCCGGTGTCGATTGCCTATACCGGCATTTATGGCATGCCGATGGGCCGCTACCACCGCCCGATTGCCGCATGGCCCGGCGATGTCGAGCTTGTGCCGCATCTGATGGGCGTCTTGAAGGCGGAAGCCATGGAAGTGGACGTGGATTTCGGCGAGGTGGTGGAGTTTCGCGCCGAGACCAGTCGCAAGGTGGCGGGTGCTACCGTGGTGGACCGGTTGCGCGCCATGCTGCGTGACAGGCTTTATCCGCGCAGCCGTTAAGCACGAAGCCCTTCTAATTCAGGCCGTCTTGCAGTAAAGAGGCGGCCATGACCGACCTTACAGCCACCCTTCCAGCCGCCACGCCCTCCGGCGGCGACATCGCCATCCCGCAGGCAAGCCCTGTGGGCAATTCGCGAAAAGTGTTCATCAAGACCTACGGGTGTCAGATGAACGTTTATGATTCCATGCGCATGGGCGATGCGCTGGCAAGCGAAGGTTATGTGACCACCGAGACGGTGGAGGATGCCGATCTCGTTCTTTTGAACACCTGCCACATTCGCGAAAAGGCCGCCGACAAGGTCTATTCGGCGCTTGGCCGGCTGCGCGACATGAAAAAAGAGCGCAACGCCAACGGCCGCGAGATGATGATCGGCGTTGCCGGCTGCGTCGCGCAGGCGGAAGGCGAGGAAATCCTGCGTCGTGCGCCAGCCGTCGATGTGGTGATCGGCCCGCAGACCTATCACCGGCTGCCGCAGGCGCTGAAACGCGCCCGCGCCGGCGAGCGCGTGATTGAGACCGATTATGCCGTCGAAGACAAGTTCGAGCACCTGCCAGCCGCCGAACGCTCCGCCATCCGCTCGCGCGGCGTGACCGCCTTTTTGACGGTGCAGGAAGGTTGCGACAAGTTCTGCACGTTCTGCGTTGTGCCCTATACGCGCGGCTCGGAAGTGTCGCGCCCGCTCTCCCAGATCCTCGACGAGGCAAAACGTCTGGTCGATGCGGGCGTGCGCGAGGTGACACTGCTTGGCCAGAACGTCAATGCCTGGCATGGTGCCGGTCCCTCCGGCGATGCCTGGAGCCTTGGCGATCTTCTCTATCGACTGGCCGAAATTCCGGGGCTTGCGCGGCTTCGTTATACAACGAGCCATCCGCGCGACATGGATGACCGGCTGATCGAGGCGCATCGCAACCTGCGCACGCTGATGCCCTATCTGCATCTGCCGGTGCAGGCGGGTTCCGACCGCATCCTGAAGGCGATGAACCGGCGCCATACGGCGGCCGATTATCTGCGCCTCATCGAGCGTATCCGCACGGCCCGCCCCGATATTGCGCTGTCAGGTGATTTCATCGTCGGCTTTCCCGGCGAAACGGATGCGGATTTCGAGGATACGCTGCGCCTTGTGGAAACCGTCGAATACGCGCAGGCCTTCTCGTTCAAATATTCGACGCGACCGGGAACTCCGGGCGCCGATCTCGGTTCTCAGGTCGATGATGCTGTCAAGGCTGAGCGGCTGGAACGGCTGCAGGCGCTTCTCCTGAAGCAGCAGCATGCGTTCGCTGAAACCTGCGTCGGCAAGACCATCGATCTGCTGCTTGAAAAGCCGGGCCGGATGCCCGACCAGCTGATCGGTCGCTCGCCTTGGCTGCAGTCTGTGAATGTTGATGCAAAAACATCGCAAATCGGTGACATTATCCAGGTACGAATCACAGGCACGGGACCAAACAGCTTGTTTGCCGAGAGGATCGAGCGTTAAATGGTTCAAAGCCAGATATAGGAGCCTTGCTACTTGAACAGACAGGAATTGGTTTCTTCACCCTCGCGCAACACCCGCACCGCCGCGATCGATGCCAATCACTTCGTCTTGACGTTCGAGAACAACAGGCTGGCCAGCGAACTTTTCGGACAATTTGACCAGAACCTGAAGCTCCTCGAGGCGCGTCTGAACATCGACGCGCGGGCGCGCGGCAATTCGGTCAGCATTTCCGGCGAGCTTTCCGCCACCAATCAGGCGCGGCGCGCGCTCGATTTCCTTTATGAACGCCTGCAGAAGGGCGCCTCTGTCGAAACCTCGGACGTGGAAGGTGCAATCCGCATGGCAGTTGCCGCAGACGACCAGTTGATCCTGCCGACGCTCGAGCGCAAGGCCAAGCTGTCGATGGCGCAGATCTCCACCCGCAAGAAGACGGTGGCGGCCCGCACCCCGACGCAGGATGCCTATATGCGAGCGCTGGAACGCTCCGAACTGGTGTTTGGCGTCGGCCCTGCCGGTACTGGCAAGACGTATCTGGCCGTTGCCCATGCCGCCCAGCTGTTGGAACGCGGTGCCGTCGACAAGATCATCCTGTCGCGCCCGGCCGTTGAAGCTGGCGAACGCCTCGGCTTTTTGCCCGGCGACATGAAGGAAAAAGTCGATCCGTATCTGCGCCCGCTTTATGACGCGCTCTATGACATGATCCCCGGCGACAAGGTGGAGCGGGCGATCACCGCCGGCGTCATCGAAATCGCACCGCTCGCCTTCATGCGCGGGCGCACGCTTGCCAATGCCGCCGTCATCCTCGACGAGGCGCAGAACACCACATCCATGCAGATGAAGATGTTTCTGACGCGTCTGGGCGAAAATGCCCGCATGATTGTGACCGGTGACCCGAGCCAGGTGGATCTGCCGCGCGGGGTAAAATCCGGTCTGGTGGAAGCGCTTCAGCTGCTGAGCGCCGTCGAGGGCATTTCCGTCGTGCGCTTCAAGGATACCGACATCGTGCGCCATCCGCTGGTTGGCCGCATCGTTCAGGCCTATGACGCGCAATATGCGGTTCATGAGGAAAGCGAGCACGAGAGCCGCTAAGGCGGCCTTTAATCCCATGCCAGAGCTAGACATACAGATCAGCGTCGAAGACGAACGCTGGCCCGACGAGGACGCGCTGGCCACCATGGCCGAACGGGTGATCCATGCGGCCGCCGATTATCTGGCGGTTCATGAAAAGCAGCCGTTCCAGCCGCATCCGGCAGAACTGTCGCTGGTTTTTACCGATGATGCGGCGATCCGCGAGATCAATGCCGAGTGGCGTGACCAGGACAAGCCCACCAATGTCTTGTCCTTCCCTGCCTTCCCGGTGACGCCGGGCAAGATGCCGGGGCCGATGCTCGGCGATATCGTCATCGCGCGCGAGACTTTGGAGCGCGAGGCGGTTGATCTGGAAAAGTCTTTCGACGATCATCTGACGCATCTGATGGTCCACGGTTTCCTGCATCTTTTCGGCTACGACCACATGGACGTGGACGAGGCGGAAAAAATGGAAGCGCTGGAGACTCGTATTTTGGCCACCCTTGGCCTATCTGATCCCTATGCGGGACAGGATCCGCTGGTATAACACTGGAACCATGAACGAGATTTCGACTCAGGCCGCGCGCGGCGGCACCGAATCCGAGCAGTCCTCCTCCGAAGAGGGTGGCAGTCCGTTACGACGCGAACACCACGGCCGCTCGCACAGCACTTTCTGGGCGCGGGCGATCCGACTGCTCCGGCCTTCGCAAGGGGAGCGCCTTCGCGAGGATCTCGCCGACGCCCTGATGACCGACACCTCCGTCAGCAGCGCCTTTTCGCCGGAAGAGCGGGCGATGCTGCACAATATCCTGCGTTTCCGCGAGGTGCGCGTCGAGGATATCATGGTACCCCGTGCCGATATCGAAGCCGTCGACATGACCATGACGCTCGGTGACCTGATGATCCATTTCGAGGAAACCGGCCGCTCGCGCATGCCCATCTATTGCGACACGCTGGATGATCCGCGCGGCTTTGTCCACATTCGCGACCTTCTGTCCTATCTGGCCAAGCAGGCGCGCAACAAGCGCCGCAGCGCACCGCAAAAGGCGGTGCAGATGGATGCAGCCTCCGGTGCCGTGCTGAAGGAAAAGACCGTGCGCACGCCGCGCCCCGCCTTCGATCTCGGTCGCGTCGACCTGATGAAGACGGTGTCTGAAGCCGGCCTCATCCGCCAGATCCTCTTCGTTCCGCCCTCGATGCTCGCCTCCGACCTGTTGCAGAGCATGCAGGCGGCGCGCACGCAGATGGCGCTCGTCATCGATGAATATGGCGGTACGGACGGTCTCGTCAGCCACGAGGACATCGTGGAAATGGTCATCGGCGATGTCGAGGACGAACATGACGATGACGAGGCCATGTTCTCGCGCACCAGCGAGGACGTGTTCATTGCCGATGCCCGCGTCGAACTGGAAGACATTGCCGAAGCCATCGGCCCGGATTTCGACGTGCGCGACCAGTTGGAAGACGTGGATACGCTGGGCGGCCTGATCTTTTCGGCGCTCGGGCGCATTCCCGTGCGCGGCGAACTGGTGCAGGCCGTGCCGGGCTTCGAGTTCCAGATTCTAGACGCCGATCCGCGCCGCATCAAGCGGGTGCGCATCATGCGCAAGCGCCATGTGGTCACGCGCCGGCGCCAGTTGAAGGGCGACGGTCCCGCACATGAGGCTGCGCCCGCATCCACCGAAGTGCCGATGGA
Source organism: Neorhizobium sp. PAMB6630 (assembly GCF_058242775.1). Taxonomy (NCBI): domain Bacteria; kingdom Pseudomonadati; phylum Pseudomonadota; class Alphaproteobacteria; order Hyphomicrobiales; family Rhizobiaceae; genus Neorhizobium; species Neorhizobium sp. PAMB6630. The sequence goes on along the minus strand of NZ_CM177836.1, from coordinate 3,495,128 downwards.
GATGGCCCAGACATCGCAGGCGCCGGACCCGCAGCAGGATGAAGACGGACGGCGTGAGATCTGATTTCCGGCAGCGACTGGGGTGCATCACGCCAAACGGCCTGCGCCGGCGGCCGGAATTTTGCGGATCGGCCGTGCGGTTTTGGCACCAATCCCATGCGGAAGGTTCGCATTGACTATTGACGCTTGCGTCTTCCGGAAATCGATTCCGGTTTGCGGGCCGATGCTGTAGGCGTGTTCATGAGTAAAACGCATTTTACGCGGGATGAAATGTAGCTTCGGGCGCCGGCATGCGGTTTCCCTTGCTGCCCGAGAGATCGGAAAGGATGTCCATGGAGCGTCTCGCCGGCAAGGTCATGCTTCTGTGGGGTTGGCGTCGCGCGGGGCTTGCCGTGGCCGCCGGCGCGATTGCAGCCCTTTCCATGCCCCCCGTTTCGTTTGTCGCCTCGCTGTTTGTATCCTTCACGCTGCTTGTCTGGCTGATGGATGGCACGGCAACTGCTCCGGAGGCCGGGCGTCTCGGCCGGTTTCGCGCCGCGTTTTCCCTCGGCTGGCTGTTCGGATTTGGCTATTTCGTCGCTGGCCTCTGGTGGCTCGGCAACGCGCTGCTGGTCGATGCGGATGAATTTGCCTGGGCGCTGCCGCTCGCCATTTTCGGTCTGCCGGCCGTGCTCGCCGTATTTTACGGGCTTGCAACGCTGATCGCCAGCCTTCTCTGGTCGGACGGGTTCGGGCGGTTGGCAGCGCTTGCGGTCGGCTTTGCGCTGGCCGAATGGTTGCGCAGCTTCCTGTTCACCGGCTTTCCGTGGAACGCGATCGGTTACGGTGTCATGCCGGTGCCGATCATGATGCAGTCGGCACAGGCGATCGGGATCTTTGGCGTGACGCTGCTCGCTGTCTTCGTGGTGGGGGCGCCCGCCCTGTTTGGCACGCGCAAGGGGGCGGCAGGCGGGCTTGGCATTGCCGCGGTGCTGATCGCCGCCCATTTCGGCTACGGCGCCTACCGCATGAACTTCGTTGCCGCGACACCATCGGGCGAGCCGCCCGTTTCGGTGCGCATCGTCCAGCCGGTGATCGATCAGGCGCGCAAGATGGACAATGCCGACCGTCGGGCGGTGTTCGAGGAGCACCTGGCACTCTCGGCACTGCCGCCGAAAGATGGCGCAAGGCGGCCGGATATCATCGTCTGGCCGGAAACCTCCGTGCCGTTCATCCTGACAGAGAACCCCGGTGCGCTCACCCGCATTGCCGAGACGCTGCAAGATGGGCAGGTGCTGATAACAGGGGTGGTGCGGGCTGAAGAAGCCTCGCCTGGCGATACGACGCGCTATTACAATTCCATCTACGCCATCGACAGCCAGGGGCAGATCATCGCTGCCTCAGACAAGGTGCACCTGACGCCATTCGGCGAGTACCTGCCGTTCCAGAGCTTTTGGGACCTGCTCGGCGTGGGCAATATTGTGGAAATGCCGGGGGGCTTTACCGCCGGTGCCAGCCGGTCGTTGATCACGCTGCCGAGTGGCCGGTCCTTTTATCCGCTGATCTGCTATGAGGCGATCTTCCCCGCAGAAATCGGCGCAGACGTCAGCCGTGCATCCGCCCTTTTGAACATCACCAACGATGCCTGGTTCGGCAATACGCCGGGCCCCTACCAGCACTTCCTGCAGGCGAGGTTACGGGCGGTCGAATCAGGACTGCCACTGATTCGCGGAGCAAATACCGGCATTTCCGCAATCATAAATGCGAAAGGCGTCGTCGAAAATGCACTTGACTTCGATCAAAAGGGTGTGATCGACTCCACTTTGAGTAGCGTTATCGTCCCGACCTGGAACAACTATACGCGAGAAACGCACTTCTGGTTGTTGATCGCAGTTATGGCGCTGATTGCGGTAGTTTCGCGCATGGGTTTAAAAAATGGCCTCAATTGACCAGAAACCCCTAAAATTGCATAGTGCTGCGGCCTTTCGTTGAATCGTATGTTTCCGTGTATCGCCTGGGCAGCGATTGTATGAGCGAAAGCATATGTTTGCACGTAATGCGAGTTATGGGGACTGAAGAGCAACCTAGGACATTCACGATGATTGAAAACAAAAAGAAGCCGAACCCGATCGACATCCACGTCGGGAGCCGCATCCGGCTTCGCCGCACCATGTTGGGCATGAGCCAGGAAAAGCTCGGCGAAAGCCTCGGCATCACGTTCCAGCAGATCCAGAAGTACGAGAAGGGCACCAACCGCGTCGGCGCCAGCCGGCTGCAGAACATTTCCAGCATTCTGAATGTTCCGGTATCGTTTTTCTTCGAAGATGCTCCCGGCGACCATGCGACCGGCCCATCCGGCATGGCCGAGGCATCCAGCTCCAATTACGTCGTTGACTTCCTGTCCTCCTCCGAAGGGCTGCAGCTCAACCGCGCTTTCGTGAAGATTTCCGACCCCAAGGTACGCCGCAAGCTGGTTGATCTGGTCAAGGCGCTCGCCGCCGAGGCGGACGTCGAATAACGGTTGAAACCGCATATCCCCCGAAAAGCGGCCGCATTGGCCGCTTTTTTTATGAAAATCACGAGGAAGGCCGCCGGCATAAACCTTTCGTTGTCGTATAAAGATATATTTATGTGGTTCTGTCCTTGTTTTTGAATGGCGAACTGACTACGACATTCAGCGGTTTGTTCTTGAGGGGAATCCCAGCATGCGCGCCAATTATCTGTTCACCAGCGAATCCGTTGCCGAAGGTCATCCCGACAAGGTATGCGATCGCATTTCCGATGAAATCGTCGATCTGGTCTATCGCGAAGCCGCCAAGACCGGTGTCGATCCCTGGACGGTTCGCATCGCCTGCGAAACGCTTGCCACCACCAATCGCGTGGTGATTGCCGGCGAAGTTCGTCTGCCGCCGAGCCTCATGAAGACCGACAAGAACGGCAACGAGGTGATCAACCCCGCCAAGTTCAAGACGGCGGCACGCCGCGCCATCAAGGATATCGGCTATGAGCAGGACGGCTTCCACTGGAAGACCGCCAAGATCGATGTGCTCCTGCACTCGCAGTCTGCCCATATCGCGCAGGGCGTCGATAACGCCGCCGACCAGCAGGGCAATGAAGGCGCCGGCGACCAGGGCATCATGTTCGGTTACGCCTGCAACGAGACGCCGGACCTGATGCCGGCGCCGATCTATTATTCGCACCGCATTCTCCAGCTCTTGTCCACTGCCCGCAAGACGGGCGAGGGCGATGTCGGCAAGCTTGGCCCCGACGCCAAGAGCCAGGTGACGGTGCGTTATGTCGATGGCAAGCCCTACGAGGCCGCCTCCATCGTTCTGTCCACCCAGCATCTCGATGAAAGCTGGGACAGCAAGAAGGTTCGTGAGGTTGTGGAGCCTTACATCCGCGAAGCGCTGGGCGACCTGAAGATTGCCGAGGATTGCGCCTGGTACATCAACCCGACCGGCAAGTTCGTCATTGGCGGCCCGGATGGCGATGCGGGCCTCACCGGCCGCAAGATCATCGTGGATACCTATGGTGGGGCAGCCCCCCATGGCGGCGGTGCGTTTTCCGGCAAGGACACGACCAAGGTCGACCGTTCGGCCGCCTATGCGGCGCGTTATCTCGCCAAGAACGTCGTAGCCGCCGGTTTGGCCGAAAAATGCACGATCCAGATCTCCTATGCCATCGGCATTGCACAGCCGCTGTCGATCTATGTTGACCTGCATGGCACCGGCAAGGTAACCGAAGATCAGGTCGAGGCGGCAATCCGCAAGGTGATGGACCTGTCACCCTCCGGCATCCGCCGTCATCTCGATCTCAACAAGCCAATCTATGCCAAGACCTCTTCCTACGGTCACTTCGGCCGCAAGGCCGGTCGCGACGGGTCCTTCTCCTGGGAGAAGCTCGATCTCGTCAAGCCGCTGAAGGAAGCCTTGAAGAACTAAGGACGTCAGACTGATGGAATCCGAGCGCCGTTCGCGAGCCACCGAGGCCTTTTTCGGGCGGCGCAAGGGAAAACCATTGCGGGAACGCCAGGCCGACATGATGGCCTCGCTCCTGCCGGAACTGAAAGTGGATCTGGCGCAGCCCGCGCCGGATCTCATCTCCGCGCTGTTTCCCCTGCCGGTCAAATCCATCCGTCTTGAAATCGGTTTTGGCGGAGGGGAGCATCTCGTCCATCGCGCCGTGGAAAACCCCGATATCGGGTTTATCGGCGTCGAGCCCTTCGTCAATTCCATGGCAAAGCTTCTGGCGCGCGTCGAAGAACTGGGCCTGAAAAATATCCGGGTCTATGAGGATGATGCAACGGCGCTGCTGGACTGGCTGCCGGAAGCCTCGATCGATCATATCGACCTGCTTTATCCCGATCCATGGCCGAAGAAAAAACACTGGAAGCGGCGCTTCGTATCCGCCGTCAATCTCGCCCGCTTCCACCGCGTGCTGAAGCCCGGCGGCGTGTTCTGCTTTGCCTCCGACATCGACACCTATGTCAACTGGACGCTTGGCCATTGCGCCGCCCATGGCGGGTTTGAATGGACAGCCGAGGAACCTGCGGACTGGCTGACGCCTTATGCCAACTGGCCGAGCACGCGTTATGAGGCAAAGGCCCGCCGAGAAGGCCGATCATCCGCCTATCTGACATTCCACCGTATCTGATCTATTTTTTGTCTTTTCGCACGCTGGTCGCCCTTTGTCAGTGCGCCGCCTGCGTTTGCGCCCGCAATCGGCGCAAAAGAACCGTCAGTGCAGACTGACGGTCTTCAAATCGTCTTCGGCAGCCTTGAAGAAGGTGCTGGAGCGGTTGTCGGTGAGCAGGATCGGCGTGCCATCGGCACCAAACAGGGCCCAGAGATCCAGCGTCGGATCGATCTGCGGCGCCTCGGGAAAACAACGGGAAACGTCTTCGGAGCGGATCTTGCGGATATAGCCGACTTCACCGGAGCCAAGATGGGCAAGCTCGGATTCCGTCAGGCGGGCGGTTGCGTGTTTGAGGAGCATTTGAGCCTCCGTCTCGAAATGTCTGGCATTTCTGCCACGACGCTACTTTGAGACGGAAATGTTAATTTTTCGCACCATGCGTTCCGGCTCGGGACGAATGAGATCGACACTGAGCAGACCATTGGTGAGGCGTGCGCCCGAAACCTGCATGCCATCGGCGAGCACGAACATGCGTTGGAACTGTCGCGCGGCAATGCCGCGATAGAGATAGTCGCGCTCGCCCGTTTCGCTTTGACGCCCGCGAATCAGCAACTGGTTTTCCTCGACGCTGACATCCAGATCGTCTTGCGAAAAGCCTGCGACCGCCAGCGTGATGCGCAGCCGCTCCGGTTCTCCGGCCCCGTCGGGCGCCATGCGCTCGATGTTATAGGGAGGATAACCGTCATTCGCCTTGGCAAGGCGTTCCAGGGTCTTTTCCGTGGTATCGAAGCCCAGCAGAAGCGGGCTGGTGAACGGCGTCATTCGGCTCATTGTCCAGTCCTTGAGATCAAGCGACTTTTTCGCACCCGCAAAGGCATGCGTTTTTCAGAGCCCAATATGGGAAGTGCCGAGGGCAAGCGCAAGCCGCGCCGGCCCTTGTGGGCGGCGCGGCGATGTCTTCTTCAGACCTTGGCATCCACCTCGCCGAAAAGGGGAATAGCCGGCTGCGCGCCGGGTTTCAGGCAGGCGAGCGAACCGGCAACGGCGGCACGCCGAAGAGCCGCCTCGAAACCAAGTCCCTGGTCGAGGCTGGCGGCGAGATAACCGCAGAATGTATCGCCGGCGCCCACCGTATCGACCGGCTCGATGACGAGGCCCTTGGCCCGCAGCACCTCGCCCTTATGCAGGGCTACCACGCCATCGCCGCCCAGTGTCACCACCAGCGTCTGCGCCGTCTTCCCATGCAGCGCGCGCATCTCTGTGAGCCGGCTTTCGTCATCGAGATCGCTTTTCCCGATCAGCAGTTCGAACTCGGTTTCGTTGGCAACGACGATGGTGGCAAGGCGCGCCAGCCGGATGGCGTCAGGCGTCAGTGGCGCGGTGTTGAAGAGGGTGCGGATGGCGCGCTCTTTTGCGTCCATCATGGCTTTTTCCACCGCGTCGGCCGGAATTTCCATCTGCAGCATCAGGATGTCATTTTCGCCCATGCCGGCAACGGCGGCCGTGCCATCCTCAGCTTGGAGCGTGCCATTGGCGCCGGGCACAACGGCAATCATGTTTTCCCCATCGCCGCCGACGAGAATGAGCGCCGTGCCGGTTGGGCCTGCCACGTGTTGCACGGTGGAGAGGTCGGTGCCGGCCTCCTTCAGGAGGGCAAGAGCGGGAGTTGCAAACTCGTCCTGACCCACAGCTGCCACCATCCGCACGGCACTTCCAGCGCGCGCAGCGGCCAGTGCCTGATTGGCGCCCTTGCCGCCCGCCGCGGTTGCAAAGCTGGTGCCGGCAACCGTTTCCCCTGGCGCGGGAAGACGCGCCGTGGTGGCGATGAGGTCCATGTTGACGGAGCCGAAGACGGTGATCATGAAAGGCGGCCTGCTGTTTTGTGTTGCGCAAAAGATGTGCGCCGGACACTGCCCGACGAGATCAATCCTCGTCAACCACCCTCAGCTTCAACAGACCGGTGCGGCTTTCGACGCCGCGCTCTTTTGTTGGTGTTTCTTTGGATGGCAGCGCGCCGGGCGGCGGTTCCAGATCGAGCGAACTGATCCGCACACCGCGCCGCGTCAGCTTGTCGGAAGAGGTGAGGATCTGTTCGACATCCTTCTGGGCGGCGAAAAAATGTCCTTGCAGCTTTCGCGTTCGCTCATCCAGCCGCAGAAGATCTTCCATCAGAAGCGCCACTTCGCCCTGGATGAGATGCGCCTGTTCGCGCATGCGCTGGTCTTTCAGCACCGCCTGGATGACCTGGATGGAGAGCATCAGCAACGATGGCGAGACGATGACGAGGCGGGCGCGCTGCGCCTTCTGCACCACGGCTTCGAAATGCTCGTGGATCTCGGCAAAGATCGATTCGGAGGGCACGAAGAGGAACGCGGTATCCTGCGTTTCGCCGGCGATCAGATATTTTTCCGAGATATCGCGGATATGGGTTTCGAGATCGCGACGAAACTGGGCAGCCGCCTGCTTGCGTGCCTCCGGCAGGGCGGCATCGCGAAAGGCATGCCAGGCTTCCAGCGGAAATTTTGCATCGATGACGAGCGGCGCTGCGCCGTTCGGCATGGCAATGGTGCAATCCGGGCGCATGCCATTGGAAAGCGTCGGCTGGAAGGAGAAAGCGCCGGGCGGCAGGGCATCGGCAACGATCGCCTCCATACGGCCCTGGCCGAAGGCGCCGCGCGTCTGCTTGTTGGACAAGATTGCCTGAAGGCCAACCACGTCCTTGGCCAGCGTCTGGATATTGTTCTGCGCCGCATCGATCACCGCCAGCCGTTCCTGCAGCTTGCGCAGATTGTCATGGGTGGATTTCGTCTGTTCGGCAATCGTCGAGCCCAGCCGGTGCGTCATGCCGTCAAGCCGCTGATTGATGCCGCGGTTCAACTCCGCCTGCCGGCTCGCCAGCGCCTCGGCCATGGCGGAGACGCGCCCCTGCATCTCCATTTGCGCGCGCATCAGATCGGCAAACCGCTCCTCCGCCTGCTCTTCGCCGCGCCGGGACGTGCGGCGCAAAACGAGCACCAGCAGGAGCGAAAGGACAAGACCTGCGACAACGACAAGGCCGCCCGTTCCCTGAAGCGCGAGGAGGATCTGATCAAAAAGCGCGAAATTCTGGTTCTGCATGGCGCGAGACTAGCGGAGAACCACGCTTTCCGGAAGATCAAAACATGAACATCCTGCATTTCCCTGCGGATTCCGGTGGTTTGGCCTGTTTCATCGGCCTAAAAGATGGGTTATGGGGATTTCATGACGATCAAGCCCCTCATCATCCTTCCCGACCCTCTCCTGCGTCAGGTTTCGCAGCCCATCGAGCGTGTGGACGCCGCGGTGCTGAAGCTCGCCGACGACATGCTGGAGACCATGTACGAAGCCCCAGGCATCGGCCTTGCCGGCATCCAGATCGGCGTGGCCCGCCGCATTCTGGTGATCGATCTTTCGCGCGAGGGCGAAGAGAAGACTCCGCTCGTCATCATCAACCCGGAGATCGTCAAATCCTCGGATGATGTGTCGGTCTACGAGGAAGGCTGCCTGTCTATCCCCGATTATTATGCGGAAGTGGAGCGCCCGGCCGCGGTTATCGTCAGCCATGTCGGACGTGACGGCAAGGAACATCTGCTTGAAGCCGACGGTCTGCTCGCCACCTGCCTGCAGCACGAGATCGACCACCTGAACGGCGTGCTGTTCATCGACCATATTTCCCGGCTGAAGCGCGAGATGGTGATCAAGAAGTTCACCAAGGCTGCCAAGGGCAAGGCCGTTTGACGGGCTCTTGAAGCGTTCTCCTTAAAAAGCGTGATTTGAAAAGTGTGGCACGTTCGTCCATGATATCGCTGATATCATGGAGGTGCCGGCATGGGTGATCTGCTGATCCGCAATCTGGACGACACGTTGAAGCAGGAACTGCAGAGGCAGGCCCGGCGCAGCGGACGAAGCCTTTCCGAAGAGGCAGCGCTTCACCTGCGCCGCTCGTTGCGGACGCTTGAGGAGGGATCTCCTTCGTCTGCCGGGCAGCGCATCCGCACGCTGGTGGGAAATGACGCCCACTGGACGCAGGAGGAACTGGCGTTGCTCGACGCTTCGCGTCATGCGCCGGCGCGTGAACCGCCGCGGTTTGACGAATGATCGTTCTCGATACAAACGTCTTTTCGGAGTTGAAGGGCCGCAAGCACAGCGAAATGCTGATCAGCTGGCTGGACGGTTTCCTGATGTCGGAGGTGTTCCTCACCACCATTACCCTTGCCGAAACCCGTTATGGCCTCGGCCTGTTGCCGGATGGAGCCCGAAAGCTGCAGCTGGAGCAAACCTACCGGCTGCTGGAAGAGGAGTTCGAGCCGAGAATGCTGCTTTTTTCAGCCGCCGCCGCACACTGCTACGGCGATATCAGCGCCCGGCGCCATCGAAGCGGTCGGCCGATCGAAACGAAGGACGCCATGATCGCCGCCATCTGCCTCACGCATGGAGCAACCCTTGCCACGCGCAACACAAAAGACTTCGAAGGGCTTGATCTTCGCCTCGTGAACCCGTTTGAAGACGCCTGACGAATAGGACCGGTGACATGGCACTCCGCATCATCTTCATGGGTACGCCCGAATTTTCCGTGGCAACGCTGCAGGCGCTGGCAAAGGCCGGGCACGAGATCGTCGCTGTTTACACGCAGCCGCCGCGGCCGGGCGGCCGGCGCGGGCTCGATCTGCAGAAATCGCCGGTGCATCAGGCGGCCGAAGGGCTGGGGGTGCCGGTGCTGACGCCGCTCAACTTCAAGGATGAGGAGGAGCGCGCTCGCTTCGCGGGTTTTGGTGCGGATGTGGCCGTGGTCGTCGCCTACGGGCTGCTGTTGCCGGTGGCCGTGCTTCAGGGCACGCGGCTTGGCTGCTACAACGGCCACGCATCGCTTCTGCCGCGCTGGCGCGGTGCTGCCCCCATCCAGCGGGCGATCATGGCCGGCGACGAAAAAACCGGCATGATGGTGATGCAGATGGAAAAGGGGCTGGATACCGGCCCCGTCGCCCTGACGCGCGAGGTGGAGATTGGCGAAAACACCACGGCAGGCGAATTGCACGATGCGTTGATGCAGGTGGGCGCCGAGGCGATGGTCGAGGCGATGGCCAAGCTTGAGGCCGGTGACCTGCCGCTGGTGCCGCAGCGGGAGGATGGCGTGCTCTATGCCGCAAAGATTGACAAGGGCGAGACGCGGATCGACTTTTCGAAGAGCGCCGGCGAGGTCCATAACCACATCCGCGGCCTGTCGCCCTTTCCGGGCGCGTGGTTCGAGGTGGACATTCATGGCCGGATGGAGCGGGTGAAGGTGCTGGCAAGCGAGATGGCAGAAGGGGACGGTATTGCCGGCACGCTGCTGGATGACGCGCTGACGGTCGCCTGCGGGGAGGGTGCCGTGAGCCTGACACGGCTGCAGAAGGCGGGCGGCAAGCCGCTTGCAGCCGTCGATTTTCTACGCGGCACGCCCTTGGCCGCCGGTGCAAGGATCAGCTGATGCCCCGCTTCAAGATGACCGTCGAATATGATGGCACGCCCTATGTCGGCTGGCAGCGGCAGGAAAACGGCCATTCGGTGCAGGCGGCGCTGGAAAAGGCGGTGCTATCGCTGACGCGGGAGACGGTCATCGTGCGTGGCGCTGGCCGCACCGATTCCGGCGTGCATGCGCTGGGGCAGGTGGTCCACACGGATCTTACGCGCGATTGGGAACCCCACAAGCTGCGCAATGCGCTGAACGCCCATTTGATGACGGCGGGCGAAAAGGTTTCGGTGATCGACGCCGAGCGCGTGGAAGACGGATTTGATGCGCGGTTTTCGGCGTCGCGCCGGCATTATCTCTACCGAATCATTTGCCGCCCTGCGCCGCTGGCCGTCGAGGCGAAACGGGCCTGGTGGGTGTCGAAGGATCTCGATCACGAGGTGATGCACGAGGCAGCGCAGACGCTGGTCGGCCGTCATGACTTTACCACCTTCCGCTCCGTCCATTGCCAGGCGTTCAGCCCGGTGCGCACGCTCGACCGGCTGGATGTGACACGATCCGGCGATCTCATCGAAATCCGCGCGTCGGCGCAGAGTTTCCTGCACAACCAGATCCGCTCCTTTGCCGGCACGCTGAAAATGGCGGGCCAGGGCAAGATGACGCCAGCCGATGTGCGCGCCGCCCTTGAAGCCCGCATTCGCTCCGCCTGCGGGCCGGTTGCGCCGCCCGACGGGCTTTATTTCATGCAGGTGGATTATCCAGACGGTGCCGGCTCAGCCCGGGTAGACGTCGAGAAACCGCTCGAGAACATCGGAGATGAGGAGTGACGGCACGATCAGCACCATGGTCAGTGTCGCAATCATCAGCCGCTGTTCACCCAGCAGCATGCGAAAGATGCGGCTCAGGGAAATAATGAGCGCCATGATAGCACCGAGCCAGACCAGTGCGATCAGGCCCGTGAGGCCGGGAACGGCGATCAGCAGCAGGCTGAGCAGCCCGTAGAGATAGGAAAACGGCACCGACAGCCAGTTGGTGACGAAAACGATCGCCGGAAAATACCTGCCGATACCGAGCAGAAGCGCCAGCACGCCGGCGAGAACCAGCGGCACCAGCCAGTTGGCCATCTCCAGCATGGCCATGCGCACAAAAAAGATGCCGCCGATGGACTGGCTGGGCGGCAGGCCCTGCTGATAGGCGAGCCGCCACCAGAACCAGGAGAGGCCGATGGCCGGCAGGCACCAGACGATGGCCCAGAACGAGCGCATCATGCCCCGGTCCGTCAGGTCGAGATACTGAAAACCCGCGCGGTTGCCTTTGACCAGAAGCCAGAGACCGAGAAGGTAAAGCTTGATTTCGGAAAAGGGAGGCAAGGGGATCTCGTATCGGTTGAGACGGGGAGGCAAGCGGTGTCAGGATGACAGATGGGTGCGAAGCGGCAGCATGGCCAGAGGCGACAGCAAAAGGATCAGCAGGATCAGCAACCGGATCTGGCTATTGCCGCCAACCACGGTTGCCAGAATGCGCCATTGCAGCGCAAACAGAGCAACACCAGCGCCGATCAGGGCAAAGGTGACAAACGTCAGGCCGCCGAGGCTCCAGCTTTGCAGGTTTAAGAGAAAGAAGGGTGCGGCGACAAGGTGGACGAGCGGTAGATAAACGAGCGCCGACCAGTTCCACGTCACGATCAGCGTGCGCAGCAGAACCCGGTAGCCGAGAAGCGGTGAGGCCAGCACCAGAGCCAAGATCGGCAACACAATGCCGGCTGCTTCGTTGAGCGCAAATTTGAAGAAAAAGGACAAGGTGCCGCTGATTTCTGGCGCCATACCCAGTTCCACCAGCCGGCGGGCAAGGCCATAAAGTGCGATCGCCGGAAGCGTCCAGAGATAGGCGCTGAAGGAGCGCGCAAGTCCGTCATCGGAGATATCGAACAGCGACAGGCCACGCGCATCGCCCCGCACCAGCAGGAGAAGGCCGGCGAGATGGCGTTGTGGCTGGTCAAGCAGCTGCATGCGCGAACCAGCGCTCGATGAAGACGCCGTAGATCTCAGTCAGCGTTTCGAGATCCGCCACCGCCACGCGCTCATCCACCATATGCATGGTCTGGCCGACGAGGCCGAACTCCACGACCGGGCAATAGTCCTTGATGAAGCGGGCATCCGAGGTGCCGCCTGTCGTCGACAGTTTTGGCGTGCTGCCAGTGACGCTTTCGACAGCGCCTGAGAGCGAGGAGACGAGTGCATCATTGCGCGTCAAAAACACGTGGCTCGGGCGCTCGGACCAGGTGATGTCGTAGCGCATCGGCGCGCGGCCGGGCCGAAGGTTTTCGTCTGTGGCGGCCGCATCCAGCCGACGGATCAGTTCCGCCTGCAGGCTTTCGGCGCTCCAGAGATCGTTGAAACGCACGTTGAAGGCAAATTTTGCTTTTGCCGGAATGACGTTGGTGGCCGTATTGCCGGTGTCGATGCCGGTGACCTCGAGGTTCGACGGCGGGAAGTTTTCGGTGCCTTCGTCGAGGTGCGGGCTCATCAGCGCCTGCATCATGGTCGTTGCGGTGCGCAGCGGATTGTCGGCGAGATGCGGATAGGCGACATGGCCCTGCACGCCATGCACGGTGACGAAGCCGGAGACAGAGCCGCGACGGCCGATCTTGATCATGTCGCCGAGCTTGTCGGGATTGGTCGGTTCGCCCACCAGGCAGGCATCCCAGCGCTCGCCTTTTTCAGCGGCCCATTCCAGAAGTTTCACCGTGCCATTGATGGCCGGGCCTTCCTCATCGCCGGTGATGAGGAAGGAGATCGAGCCTTGAGGGGCTCCATGTTTTTCGACATGGCGGGCAACGGCTGCGATGAAGCAGGCAATGCCGCCCTTCATGTCTACGGCCCCACGGCCGAACATTTCGCCGCCTGCGATTTCGGCAGCAAAGGGCGGATGGCTCCAGGCGGCCGCGTCGCCAACAGGCACCACGTCGGTATGGCCGGCAAACATCAGGTGCGGGCCTGATGTTCCAAGGCGCGCGTAAAGGTTCTCGATGTCAGGCGTTCCCGCCTCCGTTGCCGTCACCCGCTCGACGGCAAAACCGAGCGGCGACAGCATGGCGTCCAGTGCTGACAGCGCGCCGCCTTCCGCAGGTGTCACGGAAGGGCAGCGGATGAGGGTCGCCAAGTTTTCGACGGGATCGGTCGCAGACATCGGAAAAGCCTTCAGGGTCAGTCGCGCAGCAGCTCGTTGATGCCGGTCTTGGAGCGGGTCTTTTCATCGACGCGCTTGACGATGACGGCGCAATAAAGGTGCGGCGCGGGAAGGCCGTTGCCCATGGTGGCATTGGCCGATGGCATGGAGCCGGCAACGACGACCGAATAAGGCGGCACTTCGCCATACATGACTTCGCCGGTGGCGCGGTCGACGATCTTGGTCGACTTGCCGATATAGACGCCCATGCCGAGCACGGAGCCCTCGCGGATGATGCAGCCTTCGACGACTTCGGATCGGGCGCCGATGAAACAATTGTCCTCGATGATGGTCGGGCCGGCCTGCAGCGGTTCCAGCACGCCGCCGATGCCGACGCCACCGGAGAGGTGAACGTTCGAACCGATCTGGGCGCAGGAGCCGACGGTCGCCCAGGTGTCGACCATGGTGTTTTCACCGACATAGGCACCGAGGTTGACGAAGGACGGCATCAGCACGACGCCCTTGGAGACATAAGCCGAGCGGCGCACGACCGCATTCGGCACGGCGCGAAAACCGGCGGCGCGGAACTGGTTTTCGCCCCAGCCTTCGAACTTTGAGGGCACCTTGTCCCACCAGGTGGAGGCGCCGGGGCCGCCCTTCACCACTTCCATGTCATTCAGGCGGAAGGAGAGGAGAACCGCCTTCTTCAGCCACTGGTGAACGGTCCACTGGCCGTCTTCACCGCGCGCGGCAACCCGCAGCGTGCCAGCGTCGAGCAGGTTCAGCGCCTCCTCGACAGCATCGCGGATCTCGCCTTTGGTGCCAAGGTTGACGCTGTCGCGGTTGTCGAAGGCCTGTTCAATGGTCGCTGCGAGGGCGGAGAAGTCCTTGGGCTCGGGGCTGGTCATAGAGGGGGTCCTTGGATGTCACACGGATCGTGATGAGGGCAGGCGTGCTGCCGGCTGGCAAATTCCTGCCTTTTGCTCTAAGCGACCGCCACCCGAGCGTCAATGTGGTTTGGTGTGCCGGTGGGTAGGCCGCACAGCGATGCGAGGCAATGCGCCGCATGTGAATGGGGAACCGCACACTTCCTCAATCCATTGCGGATTACAAAAGAGCAGAGACACGACAATTGCGAAGGACACGACAGATGGCCGCAGGAAAGAATGACACGACGAGACGCAAGGGCGGTGTGTTCGATCCGCTGAAGGACAGTTCCGTCGACAAGCTGCGTGCCCGCGCCATCCCAAAAACCCCCCAGTCGGAATCGCCATCCTATCGGCTGGCCTATGTGGACGAGGATTTTCTCTGCCGCGACGAGTTGCGCCCCGTGCGCCTGCAACTGGAACTGCTGAAGCCGGAAATGGCGCTGACCGAAATGGGCATCAAGTCCACCGTCGTGCTGTTTGGCGGCGCACGCATTCCCGCCCCCGGCACCGAGCCCTGGGCTGCCCGCAACGAGGTGCAGCGCAAGAACCTCACCGAGGCTTCCGTCTATTACGAGGAGGCGCGCAAGTTTGCCGGTCTCTGTGCCGCTGAATCGGCACGCCATGACCACCAGGAATATGTCGTTGTGACCGGCGGCGGGCCGGGTGTGATGGAGGCTGGCAATCGCGGCGCTGCGGAAGCCGGCGCGCCCACCATCGGCCTCAACATCCTTCTGCCGCATGAGCAGGCGCCGAACCCCTATGTGACGCCGGCGCTCAGCTTCAACTTCCATTATTTCGCCATCCGCAAGATGCATTTTCTCATGCGGGCGCGGGCAATTGCGGTGTTTCCGGGTGGTTTCGGCACGCTGGACGAGCTGTTTGAGGCGGTCACGCTGATCCAGACGCGGCGCATGGCGCGCATTCCGCTCATCCTGTTCGGGGAAAAGTTCTGGCACAAGATCATCGATTTCCAGGCGCTTGCCGATTTCGGCACCATTGCGCCTGAAGACATGGAGCTTCTGAACTTCGTGGAAACCGCCGACGAGGCGTTTCAGGTGATGGCCGATTTCTACGACATGGAAAAGCCCGCCCCTCAGGCGTGAGGAGCGGGCTTGCCATTTCATTCAGATCGTATGCGCGGTGATCAGAACGGGCGATCCGGCAGGTCATCGATGGTGATCACGCCGTCCTTGTTGCGGTCCATGCGGGTAAACATCTTGTCCATGGCAGCGGTGGCTTCCGCCTTGCTGATCTGGCCGTTTTCATCCGTATCGGCCATGCGCACCAGAGCCATGCCCGGCATCATGCCGCGCGGGCCCATGCCTTCGCGCATGCCGTGATGTTTTCCATGCGGGCCACGGGGACCTTCGCCACGAGGACCTTCGCCACGGGGGCCGTCATCATTGGCGGCCATATCGCCGTGATGTTTCATGGCATCCGGACCGCGGGGGCCACCGGCTTCCGGCGGCGGCGGGCCACCTTCGTCATCGGCCATTTCGTCAGGCTCGGCGCCGGGGCCCTTGGGATTGGCGGCACGCTCGGCGCGGCGCTTTTCACGCCACTCTTCCATGCGCGCCTCGTGGAACTTGCGCATTTCGCCCGGCGTCAGCACGCCATCCTTGTTGGCGTCGGCTGCGGTAAACAGGCCATCACCCCAGGCGGTGACTTCTTCCTTGGTGATCTTGCCGTCCTTGTTGGTGTCGGCATCCTTCAGCAGGCGGAT
Source organism: Neorhizobium sp. PAMB6630 (assembly GCF_058242775.1). Lineage (NCBI taxonomy): Bacteria > Pseudomonadati > Pseudomonadota > Alphaproteobacteria > Hyphomicrobiales > Rhizobiaceae > Neorhizobium > Neorhizobium sp. PAMB6630. Next base: position 3,479,224 of record NZ_CM177836.1, on the reverse strand, counting down.
GAACATCATGTCCTGCATCATGGCGCGCTGCGGGCCGGGACGGCCGGGGCCATGTTCGGGGCGACCGCCGGGAGCAGCAAAGCTTGCCGGCGCCAGCGCCCCGACGATGAATGTCGCGCCAAGGGCTGCGAGGGCGAATTTCTTGACCGTCATGGATGTGCTTCCTTTTCCCTGTTGTCGTGACACCAAGGTAGGGACGCGCGGTGGCCTTCACCACTTAAACATCGGTAATCTCTATGAAGCTTTGGTAATGTTACCGCGTCAGCGGTTGAGGATCGCGCCCAGGAAGGACACCAGATCGTCGGTCATGTAATCGACATTCGGGTCCTCGTCGGAGGCCTGTTCCCAGCGCTCGATGATGAAATCGCCGACATTGCGCGGCACCATCAGCACGGTCTTCATGCCAAGCGCACGGGGGGCTTCAAGATTGCGCGGCAGGTCCTCGAACATTGCCGCATGGCGTGTGTCGACACGGTTGAGGCTGGCGAACTTGTCATAGGTGGCGCCGGCGGGCTTTGGCACATATTCGGCCGCCACGATGTCGAATATGTCGTCGAAATGGTCAAGGATGCCAAGCGCGCGGGCGGCCGCTTCCGCATGCGAAACGGTGCCATTGGTGAAGATGAACTTGCGCCCCGGCAGCGCCTTGATCGCTTCGCCCAGTTCCGGATGCGGCAGCAGCGCCGAATAATCGATGGCGTGCGCCCGTTCCAGAAACGCATTCGGATCGATGCCGTGGTGCGTCATCAGACCCTTCAGCGTCGTTCCGTGCTCGTGATAATACTGTTTCTGGAGCCGCCGAGCCTCCTCCGGCTCCATCTGCAGCAGTTCGGCCACGAAGGCCGTCATGTTGCGGTCGATCTGCGCAAACAGATTGACGTGGTGCGGATAAAGCGTGTTGTCGAGATCAAAGACCCAGTCGCGGACATGGGCGAAATCGGCGGGGTCGGGCGTGGCGTTGAGCTGTGGCATGGCGGCTTTATGCACCTGTCAGCGGCGAAAGGAAAGCCGGCAGTGCACGGCGTACCGCCGCAGCCTTTGCCGGCCTTGGCGAGGGTGAAGCTGCGTGCTAGCGCCGTTATCATGGAACTCTGGATCCCCATCACCATTGCCGCCGCCTTCCTGCAGAACCTGCGCTCGGCCTTGCAGAAACACCTGCAGGGTTCGCTCGGCACGCGGGGCGCAAGTTTCGTGCGCTTCGGTTACGGGTTTCCGGTGGCCGTACTCTATGTCGTCGGACTGCATTTCATTGGCGGCTTTCGCCTGCCGCAGCCAACGCTTGGTTTTGCCGTCTGGGCCATCATCGGCGGGCTTGCGCAGATCTATGCGACGATCATGCTGGTCTACCTGTTTTCGCTGCGCAATTTCACCGTTGGCACGGCCTATTCTAAGACCGAGCCAATGCAGGCGGCGCTGTTCGGCCTTGTCATTCTCGGCGAACGCTTGAGCCTTGGCACGGTTGTCGCGATCTTCATCGGCATTGTCGGCGTGATGACGATTTCGGTGGCGCGCTCGCCGCTCACCTTTGCCGGCCTGTTCCGCTCGCTTGCCACCCGCACGGCGCTGATCGGTATTGCCTCCGGCGGGGTCTTCGGGATTTCAGCGGTTGCCTATCGCTCGGCGTCGCTGTCGCTTGATGGCCCGAACGCGGTGATGCAGGCGGGCTTCACGCTGGCCTTCGTCACCGGCTTCCAGACGCTGTTCATGCTCATCTGGATGCTGGCGACCGACCGAAGCGAAATCGGCAAGGTCATCCGCTCGTGGAGAACGTCTGCGCTGGTGGGGCTTGCGGGTGTGGTGGGCTCTGCCGGATGGTTCACGGCGATGACCCTGCAGCAGGTGGCCTATGTGCGCGCCCTTGGCCAGATCGAGCTGGTCTTTACCTTCATGGCCTCGGTGTTTCTCTTCCAAGAGAAGATCAACCGGCTGGAGGTTCTGGGATGCCTGCTGATCGTTGCAGGCATCCTCGGTCTTCTGTTTCTCTGACGTCTGAGGTCAGGGAACGATCAGCGTTCCGGCACCACCTTCGGTGAAGATTTCGAGCAGCACCGAATGCGAGGTCTTGCCGTTCAAAATAACGACGCCCTGCACGCCGGCGCGGATCGCGTCGATGCAGGTCTCGACCTTGGGGATCATGCCGCCGGAAATCGTGCCGTCCTTGATCAGCGCATGCGCCTGGGCAACCGACAGTTCCTTGATCAGGTTTTTGTCCTTGTCGAGCACGCCCGGCACATCCGTCAGGAACAGCAGGCGGTCGGCGCGCAGCGCACCGGCGATAGCACCGGCAAAGGTATCGGCATTGATGTTATAGGTCGCGCCGTCGCGGCCGGGGGCAACGGGCGCGATGACCGGGATCATTTCCGATTTCGCCAGGAGGTCGAGCAGCGTGCGATCGACTTCCACCACTTCGCCGACGAAGCCGAGATCCAGCACGCGCTCGATGTTGGAATCCGGATCGATGACGGTCTTGCGGGCCTTTTCGGCAAACACCATGTTGCCGTCCTTGCCGCAAAGGCCGATTGCCCATTCGCCGGTCTGGTTGATGAGGGCAACGATTTCCTTGTTGATGGAACCGGCCAGCACCATTTCGACGATCTCGACCGTCTTGGCGTCGGTGACGCGCAGGCCCCCTTCGAATTTCGATTCGATGCCCATCTTCGACAGCATCGCGCCAATCTGCGGGCCGCCGCCATGGACGACGATCGGGTTGACGCCCGACTGTTTCAGGAGTGCGATATCCTCGGCAAAGGCCTTGCCAAGCGCCGCGTCGCCCATGGCGTGGCCGCCATATTTCACGACGATGGTCTTGTTCTCGTAACGCTGCATGAAGGGCAGCGCCTGCGCGAGCAACTGCGCCTGCATTTCACTTTCGGAAGGGGACATCGAATTACCTCTGGGAAACTCAGTGCGGCCTTGTAACGCATGTTTTTGACAGAGGAAATAATCCGGCGCCAACAAATCCGCGTACTTGTCACGATGAATTCAAAAAAGACAGGCTTCGGCACGGGGAGACCGACCACGTGAAGAGCAAGGATGAAGAGCTTTCTCACCTGGTGGCGCGCATTGCGCTGCAGGATAGAACCGCTTTCCGGGCGGTTTATCATCAGACCTCGCCAAAACTTTTTGGCGTCTGCCTTCGTATCCTTAGGGATCGCGAAGATGCGCAGGATGCGCTGCAGGAGGTTTATGTGAAAATCTGGCGCAATGCCCCACGATTTGCCGGCTCCAATGTTGGGCCGATGCCCTGGCTGTGTGCCATCGCGCGCAATCACGCCATCGATGTGCTGCGCGCCCGCCGTCCGCCCTCAGACAGCCTTGATGACGAGGAGCGGCAGTTTCCCGATGGGGCCCCGGACCCGGAAACCTCCGCGGTGCTGAAAGGTGAAGGAAGGCGCATTGACAGGTGCATGCAAGAGTTGGATCCTCATCGCGCCGAGGCCGTGAAAAGTGCTTATGTCGAGGGCCTGAGTTACCAGGAATTGGCCAAGCGCCATGAGGTTCCGCTGAACACCATGCGCACCTGGCTCAGGCGAAGCCTATTGTCGTTGAGAGAGTGCATGGAGCGATGAACAATCCCGACCAGAGCGAAGGCGACCGCGCCCGCGATGAGGTTCTTGCCGGAGAATACGTGCTGGGCGTGCTGTCTGCGGAAAACCGCGCACGCGTTGAGGCACGCATTCGCCGCGACCGTGCCTTTGCCGCCATTGTTGCCCGCTGGGAGGAGAACTTGTCGCCGCTCAACGAGGAATACGAGGCAATTGCGCCGCCCGATTTCATCCTGCCGATGGTGGAGCGTCGGGTTCTGTCGGCCCGCCGCAGGCAGGAGCAGGGCGGCATGCTTGCAACACTCTGGGGATCGCTGGCGCTCTGGCGATTTGTGGCGCTCGCCTCGCTTTTCCTGTTTGCCGGCACGATGTTCTTTAACGCACGCCAGCCGGTGGCGGTGACGCCACAGCCGCTTCGTCCGCTTGCCGAGCTTTCCGGTGAGAACAATGCGGTCAGCCTTGCGGCCCGTTATGATGCCGCAAACGGGCGCCTGCGGCTGACGCCGGTCGCCACTGCCGCCGAAGATCAGCATTCACTGGAGCTTTGGGTGATCGATGGTGCTGATCCGGCCGTGTCTCTCGGAATTCTGCCGCAATCGGGGGAGGGGGAACTGTCGATCCCGGAAACGCTTCGGCCGAAGCTGAAGGACGGTGTCACACTTGCCGTCAGCCTTGAGCCTTATGGCGGTTCGCCAAGCGGCGCGCCGACCGGCCCGGTGCTGGCGAAGGGCAGGGCGCAAATGCACTGATGGCCTTGCCCGCCTGGCCGGACGGAAGTCTTGCCGGGCGGTTTTGCGAAATCCGGACGCATGGTCCGCCGCGCAGGTCATCTTTTTCCATCGCGCCTGAAACTCTTTCTTCTTTCCTCTCGTCCTTGGCTTTGTTCCCGATGACTGGGAGCGGCGGCCAAGGGTGAACACCCTGCCGTCTCAAGGTACAGGAAGAGGATCACCCCATGTTGAAGACCGCAATGCGCAGTGTCGCAATCCTAGCCCTTCTGTCCGCCAGTGCCGTCGCCACCCAGGCCGCCAATCCCAAGGTTGGTGGTGCCGCGATGTATGAAAACAAGAATATCGTTGAAAATGCCGTCAATTCGAAGGACCACACGACGCTGGTGGCTGCCGTGAAGGCCGCGGGCCTTGTGGAGACGCTGGAAGGCAAGGGGCCGTTCACGGTGTTTGCGCCGACCAACGAGGCCTTTGCAAAGCTGCCGAAGGGCACGGTCGATACGCTGCTGAAGCCGGAAAACAAGGCGCAGCTCACCAAGATCCTCACCTGCCATGTGGTGGCCGCCGATGCCATGTCGAAGACCATCGAAAAGATGATCAAGGACGATGGCGGCGAACATGACGTGAAGACGGTCGGCGGCTGCGTGCTGAAGGCCAAGGAATCGAAGGGCAAGATCACGCTCACCGACGAGGCCGGCGGTGTCGCCCATGTGACGATTGCCGACGTCAAGCAGTCGAACGGCGTGATCCATGTGGTCGATCACGTACTTCTGCCGAAGATGTAACGAAAAGATTGGCCTTCACCGCAAGGTGAGGGCCCTGGTAAACGGCGCCCGAAGTCCCCGTCTCATTGACGGTCGCGGCGCCGCTGCCGGTCTGGCGGTGTTCCTTGTCGTCCCCTGAAACCCGTCAGACCGGTTTTCCAACCGTCAGCCCGATGGCCTGGCGCAGTTCATCCAGACCCTCGAATTTTTCAGACGACGTGGACAGCACCTCCGGAAATGCTGCCGGGTGCTTGCGGATCTTTTCGCGTGTTTCGGCCAGCAGCTTAATGACACCCGGCGGCTTGATCTTGTCGGTCTTGGTCAGCACGATCTGGTAGGAAACGGCGGCCTTGTCGAGAAGGTCGAGCACTTCATCGTCATTCTTCTTGATGCCGTGGCGGCTGTCGATCAGCACATAAACGCGCTTCAGCGTCGCGCGACCGCGCAGGTAATCGAAGACCAGCTTTGTCCAGGCATCGACGTTTTCCTTCGGCGCCTTGGCATAACCGTAGCCGGGCATGTCGACCAGCGCCATCGGCGGCAGGTCATTGCCGGCGCCGGAATAACCGTCGGGCACGAAATAATTGAGTTCCTGCGTGCGCCCCGGCGTGTTGGACGTGCGCGCCAGCCCCTTTTGGCCGACAAGCGCATTGATCAGCGAGGATTTGCCGACATTGGAGCGGCCGGCAAAGGCCACTTCCAGCGGACCTTCCGGCGGCAGGAATTTCATCGCCGGAACGCCCCGGATGAAAACCCACGGGTGGCCGAAAAGCGGCCTTTCCTCGAATTTCTGATCTGTCGCCATGTCGTTTATCGCCATTTGTCTGTTTTGAGGGTCCGGCTTCGTGCTTTTGGCCGATAATGTCAAGCATTGGCCCATCTGTCAGGGCGTCTGCCCCGAAACGACAAGACCCCGGGAATGCCGGGGTCTTGAAAGGTTTCGGCTATTTTGTTTCGGCCGGTTTTCGCTTGAACAGGTCCCTGATGTTGTCGACGAGTTCGACCTTGGCGCCGTGACGCTTCATGATCAGCGCCTGCTGGGTGATCGAGAGCGTGTTGTTCCAGGCCCAGTAGATGACAAGGCCGGCGGGGAAGGACGACAGCATGAAGGTGAACACCAGCGGCATCCAGGTGAAGATCATCGCCTGGGTCGGGTCCGGCGGCGTCGGGTTCATGCGCATCTGCAGGAACATGGTGATTCCCATGATGATCGGCCAGACGCCGATCATCAGCGCGTGCGGCACGGCGTAGGGCAACAGGCCGAAGAGGTTGAACAGCGATGTCGGGTCCGGAGCCGAAAGGTCCTGGATCCAGCCGAAGAACGGCGCGTGGCGCATCTCGATGGTGACGTAGATGACCTTGTAGAGCGAGAAGAAGATCGGGATCTGCAGAACCACCGGCCAGCAGCCGGCAATCGGGTTAATCTTTTCTTCCTTGTAGAGCTGCATCATCGACTGCTGCAGCGCCATGCGGTCGTCGCCGTGCTTTTCCTTCAGCTCGGCCATCTTCGGCTGGACGCGCTTCATGGCGGCCATCGAGGCATATTGCTTGCTGGCGAGCGGGAAGAACAGCGCCTTCACGACAATCGTGGTGCAAAGAATTGCCACGCCGAAATTGCCAAAATAGCGGAAGAAGAAGTCCATCAGTTTGAACATCGGCTTGGTGATGAAGTAGAACCATCCCCAGTCGATCAGCAGGTCGAAGCGCGGGATCGAGTAGCTCTGCTCGTACCCATCGACCAGCGGCACTTCCTTGGCGCCGGCAAATATCAGGTTCTTCAGTTCCGTCGACTGGCCGGGCTGAATGGTGACCGCATCGGTCTTGTAGTCGGCCTGGTAACGTGGCTGGCCATCGGTAAAGTGCGTGAAGCGTGCTTCATACGGCACTTGCTGCGGCGGCACGATGGTCGAGGCCCAGTATTTGTCGGTGATGCCAAGCCAGCCGCCGGCTGCCTTCGGATTGACCGAGGCTTCCTTTTCGATGCTGCTGTAGCTGTGTTCGGACACGCCATTGCCGGCACCGAGAACGCCGATGAAGCCTTCGTGAATGACGTAGACGGAGGGTGTTGCCGGCTTGTTGTAGCGCGTCACGCGGCCATAGCTTGCAAGGCTGACGGCAGCCCCGGTCTTGTTTTCGATCTTGTCGGTGATCGTCAGCATGTAATGGTCGTCAACGGAAATGGTGCGGTTGAACACCACGCCCTTGTCGTTGGTGAAGGAGAGCGTCACCGGGGTCGCAACCGTCAGCTTGTCGCCGGAGGTCAGCGTCCAGACCGTGTTCGGGCCGGGCACCGTGCCGGAGGCGTCGCCTGCGATATAGCCGATTTCGTTGAAGTAGCCGTCCTTGGTATCGGCCGGCGAGAGCAGCGTGATGGTCGGGCTCTCCGGATCAACCGTCTCGGTGTATTCGCGCAGCTTCAGGTCATCGAAGCGGGCGCCGGTAAGGTTGATCGAGCCTGCAAGAGCGGGCGTATCGATGGCCACGCGCGGCGAACGGGCAAGCGCCTGCTCGCGGGTCGCGCCGACGGGCGCCTGGGTGGAGCCGGGAAGCGTGCCGGTGGCCGTGCCGCCAACGGTGGGGTTTGCCTGCGGATTGGCAGCCTGCTGCTGTTCAACCTGCGCGCGTCGCGCCTCTTCGGCGCGCTGCTGCGCTTGCATCCTCGGGTTCATATAGAGGAACTGCCAGGCAAGAACGATCAGCACCGAGAGCGCGATCGCGATGAAGTAATTGCGGTTCTTTTCCATCATGCTTTCCTGGAACGGGTCTCCTCGGACCGCTTGTGTTTCGGTCTGCTTCCCAGGCGTTCGGAAAGCGCCGCCGTGATATCTGCGAAGGATGCATTCAACATCTCGCGTCGGGCGACAATGACATAGTCATGACCGTCTTTCATTGCAAAGCCGCCGGACAACCGGACCGCTTCGCGCAGCCGGCGTCGCATGCGATTGCGTTCGACGGCATTGCCCTGCTTTTTGGTCACCGTGAAACCGACACGGGGCCCGCCTTCCGGTTCCTTGCGGTCGAGCACTTCCATGAGGAAGAGACGCCCGCGGCGTTTTTCGCCATCCCGGACAGCAAGAAACTGCGGCCGGCTTTTCAGCCGCCCGACAGTTTTCGTCTTCTGGTCTTCAATCGTCATTTCCGGCACAGTCGCCGGGCATGCCGGCCTTAAGCCGACAGGCTCTGACGGCCACGTGCGCGACGGGCGGACAGAACCTTGCGGCCGCCCTTGGTTGCCATGCGGGCGCGAAAGCCGTGACGACGCTTGCGAACAAGCTTGGACGGTTGGTAGGTACGCTTCATTTTTTAATACCGCGGTGTGCGGCCCTTCTTGGGTTTGTCCCTTGAGGGACAAGAGCGTTGATGGATAACGTATCGGCACAGGAACACGCTCACGCGCGCCTGCGAAAGCCGGACGTGGGCGGCTTATAAGAGCAAGCCATCGCAAAAGTCAATTGGCGCCGGGCTTTTCCCGCGCATTGCCTGCGCACCGGGCCTGTCATTTTACGGTCTCGAATTCAAGCATTCATTAATTCGCCTGTGCGAATGTTGGAATACCAGAAGGGCGGGGAGCCTTGCAGATCTGGTGTTGGTACACGAGGGTTTGACATGAAAATCAAAGGCAAGATTAACCTGCTCGTCGGGTTGATGGCGCTGGTCGCCTTGGTCGTGGGCGGCATTTCGCTGTTTGCGATCTCGGAATATGGCCGGCGTATCGATGCCTTCCATTCCGCCGCCGACCGCGCCTATCAGGGCGAGAACCTCAACCGGCTGGTGACGGCCGTGGTGATGGAGGCGCGCGGGATCTATGCTGCCAAGACGGCGGAAGACACGGTCAAATTCGGCGAAGGCCTGACGAAGAGCCTGACCCAGATGGACGCATTGCTCGAAAAATGGCGCCCGATGGTATCGGCCGAGCAGCGGCCAGCCTTTGAAGCGATGGCAAAGAAAGCCGAAGAGTTCAAGGCATTCCGCTCCGAGACGGTGCGGCTTGGCAAGACGGAAGGGCCGGAGGTTGCCAACAAGCAAGGCAATAACGAAGCCAACCGCAACAACCGCAAGGCCTTTCAGCAGGAAATCGACGCCATCGTCGGCCAGGACCGCGCGGAACTGGACAAGGTGAGCGCCGGCATCAACCAGTTTGGCGATACCCTGTTCCTTTTGATCAGCATCGTGACACTGACGGGCGTGGCACTCGGCACCGGGCTTGCCGCTTTCATCAGCCGCCGCGCGCTGATCACCCCCATCCTTGCGTTGACGGATGCGATGAAGCGTATTGCCTCCGGAGATTATGCCACCGCCGTTCCGGGTGTCGGGCAGAAGGACGAGATCGGCGAAATGGCCTCGACCGTCGAAGTGTTCAAGCAGAACGGCGTCGAGGTGCAGCGCATGAACGCCGAGGATGGCGTGTCGCGCGCCCGCTCCGACGATCTGCAGGCGCGCATGGCAGCCGTGGTTGCCGCAGCGGCCGAGGGCGATTTCACGGCCCGCATCAACAAGCAGTTCGGCAATGCCGGACTGGACCGGTTTGCCAACAATGTCGATCAGCTGCTGGCGACCGTCGATGGCGGCCTGACCCAGACTGGCGACATCCTCAAGCGGCTTGCCGCCGGCGATCTCACCGACACCATGCATGGCAGCTTCCACGGCGCATTTGCGGATCTGCAACGCAATGTCAACGAAGCCATCCTCAATCTGCGCAACACGATGGGCGAAATCCGCGGTGCGGCAAGCCTCATCAACGGCAATGCCGGCGAACTACGCACCGCAGCTGACGATCTGTCGAAGCGCACCGAACAGCAGGCCGCAGCGCTTGAGGAAACGTCTGCAGCACTCGACGAGATCACAGCGGTCGTCAAATCCTCCACGGAACGGGCCCAGGAAGCCAGCAGCATGGTGGGCGAAGCCAAGGAAAGTGCTGCGCAATCCGCCATTGTGGTGCGCGATGCGGTGGCCGCCATGGGCCGCATCGAACAGGCCTCGCGCGAGATTTCGCAGATCATCAACGTCATCGACGAGATCGCCTTCCAGACCAACCTTCTGGCGCTGAATGCCGGTGTGGAAGCGGCCCGCGCCGGTGAGGCCGGCAAGGGTTTTGCCGTTGTTGCCCAGGAAGTGCGCGAGCTTGCCCAGCGCTCGGCCAATGCGGCCAAGGACATCAAGGCGCTGATCACCAAGTCTGGCGAGGAAGTGGCCGGTGGCGTCAAGCTTGTCCAGAAGACGGGCGAATCGCTGCATGAGATCGAAAGCCGGGTTCTCGGCATCAACGATCACATCCATTCAATCGCAACGGCGGCCCGCGAGCAGGCAACCGGCCTGCACGAGGTCAACACCGCCGTCAACCAGATGGACCAGGTGACTCAGAGAAACGCTGCCATGGTGGAGGAAACCTCTGCGGCAACCCACAGGCTGTCTCAGCAAGCCGATGGCCTGTTTTCGCTGCTGTCGCATTTCAACATCGGCGACGGCGGGCAGGCACCGCGCCGCGCTTCCGAGGCGGCTCCCGTACGCGCGGCGCCAGCCCGTACAGCAGCCATCCGTGCGGCCGACGAGCGTGCCGCCCCCAAGGCATCGCCTGCGCGCCGGATGATGGGCAATCTTGCCCGCGCCATCGGTGCGGCACCGGCAGCAGCGGCAGCTGCGCCACGCGGGGAAAACTGGGAGGAGTTCTGATGCGACACCGGTTTTCGACACCCGGTGCAACGGCCTGAACCGCCCCCAATGCCCGAGGGCTGGAAAAAGCCCTCGGGCATCTTTATGATAAGGCACATGACGAGCGGCGCGGGAGCGCGTCGCAAAGCCGCTTGAACGAACGGAGATCCGCATGACGAACGAGGCGGAGGGCTCCGCCCCACTGGGATCGCCCCCGGCAGAGGGTGCGGACATACCCCTTCAGCGGATGCCCCGGCGCTTTCGCGGCCTGTCGGGACGTCTTCTCTGGCTGACCGTCATTTTCGTCATGTTCGCCGAAGTGCTGATTTTTGTCCCCTCGATTTCCGTGATGCGCACCACCTGGCTGCGCGACCGGCTGGATACGGCCGCTGCCGCCGGCATTGTCATCGACGGGTTGCAGCCGGCCGAGCTGCCGCGCGAAGTGCAGGACGATACGCTGCTGGCGACCGGCACGAAAGTTCTGGCGCTGCGCAAGGACGGCACTTCGCGGCTGCTCGCGGCCATCGATGTTCCCCCGCAGGTGGATGTGCAGGTGGATCTGGCCCATGAGACGCCATTCCATGCCATGGCCAACGCGCTCGACACGCTGATCTTCGGTGGCGGGCGCGCCATGCGCGTCTACGGTCCGATCAACGATACCGACATGATCATCGAACTTGTCATGAACGACGACACGTTGCGCAAGGCGATGATCGGCTTCTCGCGGCTGATGTTCGTCATCTCGCTGCTGATTTCGCTGGTGACGGCGTTTCTGATCTATCTCGCGATCAACCGCATGATGATCGGCCCGATAAGGCGCCTCACGCATGGCATGCAGGTGTTTTCCGAGCATCCGGAAGATCCCGAGCGGGTGTTCGTGCCCGGGCGCGCCAAGGGAGAATTGCAGGTGGCCGGCCACCATCTGGCGGCCATGCAGCGCCAATTGCAGCGCACGCTGAAGCAGCAGAAGAACCTCGCAGACCTTGGCCTTGCCGTCTCCAAGATCAACCACGACATGCGCAACATCCTGGCCTCGGCACAGCTGATGTCGGACCGGCTGGTGGATGTCGAGGATCCGATGGTGCGCAGCTTTGCGCCAAAGCTGCTGCGCACCATCGACCGGGCGGTGGGTTATACCAATGAAGTGCTGGCCTATGGGCAGGCTTCGGAAGCCGCCCCACGGCGTCGGCTGCTGCGCTTGGCAGGGCTCTGCCAGGACGTGCGCGAGATCCTGGCGCTCGATCCGGAAGCCGGCATCGAGTTCATCGACCAGATCGATGAGACGCTGGAAGTGGATGCCGACAGCGAGCAGCTGTTTCGCGTCATCCACAATCTCTGCCGCAATGCCGTACAGGCGCTGATGCATGCACCGCCCCCCGAGGATGGCCAGCCGCACCGGGTGTCGCTGACCGCCCAGCGCGTCGGCAGCGTCGTCAGCATCACCGTTGATGACAACGGCCCCGGCATGCCGCGCAAGGCGCGCGAAAACCTCTTTGCGGCCTTCCGCGGCTCCGCCCGTTCCGGCGGCACCGGCCTTGGCCTTGCCATTGCCCGCGAACTGGTGCTTGCCCATGGCGGCACGATTGCACTCGTGGAAAAGCCCGGCCCCGGCACGCTTTTCCGCATCGAAATTCCCGACCGCCCAGTGGCTCTTGACGCCTACCGCGTTCGTGCATGAAATTTATCCATGTTTTTCAAATACTTGAAAAGTTGTTTCAACAAAATGACAGCAGCCTCGGCAAAATCGCTTGCAATCCCCCCAAGGACGCTTTAGAGGATCGCCAACGCCGACGGACAGTCGGTGAGGCAAGCACCCGTAGCTCAGCTGGATAGAGCACCAGACTACGAATCTGGGGGTCAGGAGTTCGAATCTCTTCGGGTGCGCCACTCTTTTTCAAGAACAATTTATCGTTCAGCGATCCGGTTCAGTCTTTTAGACTGTACCGGATTTTGCGTTTTGGCGCCGGTACTTTCCAACAGACCTGCTGCCGATGTCCGCATAAAAAAAGGGCAGCGAAGCGCCTGCTTCACTGCCCTTGCGATTGACCGTTCAGTCCGGTTCAGACGATTTTGTATCCCCGGTCGAAATAGACAAGCGCCTGGCCTTCTGTCTGGGAATGGATGGCCTGCACCTCGCAGAACAGCACGTCGTGGGTGCTGCCGTCGGCGATGGTGCGGATGCGGCAGTCGAAGGAGGCGAGCGCGTCTTCGAGGCGAGGGCAGCCGGTGTCGCTGGGGGACCAGGTGGCGGCGGCAAAACGTTCGTCGACGGGCGTCTTTCCGCCGAAGAGGCGGCTGAGTTCGATGTGATCGGCTGACAGCACGTTGACGCAGACGACCTGGTTGGCCGAGACGGCCGGATAGGCTGACGAGCCGCGGTTGAGGCAGACGATCAGCGTCGGCGGATTATCGGAGACGCTGCAGACGGCGGTTGCGGCAAAGCCTGCGCGGCCGCCGGGGCCATCGGTCGTCACGATGGTGACGGCTGCGGCAAGGCGAGCCATGGCGTTGCGGAAGGCGAGACGACGGTCCTCACCTGCAGTCTCTTCGGGGGCGGCAAGGGTCGGCGCTTGAGCAGGGGGCATGCGGATCTCCAGAGGGCGTGTGCGTGGCAGTCTACGATGTTTTTCGGGCAGGGGTTCATCCACCCGGCAACAAATTCTTGTATGGGGGCTAGGTGGTCGAGCCCGCATGGTCTGTCTTCAGGAAATCGACGACTGTGCGGTTGAACGCATCCGGGAAAACGATGTTCATGGCGTGGGCGCCGCTGTCGCTAAGTGACAGGGTGGCGTTCGGCAGGCCTTCGGCCAGCCGCTCCGAACGCGTACAGGGCACCAGAAGGTCGTCGCGCGTCGCCATCACCAGAGTCGGTGCGGTGATTTCGCCAAGCCGCGCATCGACATCGAAGGCGCGCAGTGCCGCGATCCGTCTGGTAACATTCGTTCTGCCCTGGAAATGGGTGACGCCGTGTTTGTCATCTTCGGCAAGACGGGCCGCGTTCGCGCTCATCCACCAGGCGGGATAAAGAAACAGCGGCTGCGCCTTCACAAAAGCTTCCACGCCGGATTTTTCCAACAGTTCCAGGCGGATATCGAAGCAGCGCCCAGAATGCGGGTCTGCCTTGCTCCAGGCATTGATCAGTACGAGTTTTTCGATCAGTTCGGGGCGGCGGAGCGCAATATCGAGGCCGATCAGGCCGCCCAGCGCGTGGCCGATGACGTGGAATTTTGTCAGCTTCAGCGCCTCGACAATCTCCAGCACGTCGTCGGCCATGGCGGAAATGCCGCCCTCCTCGGGCACCTCGCCGCCGGTGCGGCCGCAGCCGCGGTGGTCATAGGTCACGAGGCGAAAATGTTCGCCCAGCGCCCCGATCTGCGGCGCCCAATAGGCGCCGGAGCCGCCAAGCCCGGAGGAGAGCAGGATGGTCGGGGCATCGGGAGCGGTGTTGCCGTGGATGTCGTAATGCATGTCTATTTTGCTCTGGCTTGCCCCTCACCCTGGCCCTCTCCCTGCGGGGAGAGGGGAGAGCCTCGGGTGTGGAGTGGTTGCATTCTGTCCCTCTGTCCGCCTACGGCAGGGCAATCGCCTAGGAGACAAGTCCCCTCCCAAACCCTCCCCACAAGGGGGAGGGCTTAACCCGCCCGCACCGCCTGGTGCAGGAACCGGGCGCTTGCTGCGCGTTATCTCCCCCCTTGTGGGGGGGGGGGCGAAGGACGGGGCGAGACCCGTGGCTCGACCCCGGTCAGCCCGGCAGGGCAGAGAGGGTCTTGTTTCAAATGCGCTGGCCCTCCCGTTTGCGGGGAGACTGTGCCGGCAGGCGGACGAGGGGCGGCTTAACGCCCGCTCACTTCTTGCCGATATGCGCTACCGTTGCGATTTCCACCAGCGCATCCGGCTTTACCAGGCCGCATTGCACGCAGTAGCGGGCCGGTTCGTTGCTTGGAAAATATTCCGCATACACCTTGTTCACCGCCTGGTAATTGGCCCAGTCGGTGACGAAGATGTGGTTCATGGTGACATCCTGCATGGTGCCGCCGGCGGTTTCGATGACGGATTTGATCGTCTCCAGCACATGGCGGGTCTGGGCGGCGGCATCGCCGACATGGACGACGTCATTGTTCTTGTCGAAGGGCAGTGTTCCCGAGACGTAGAGGATGCCATCGGCCAGCGTGCCGGGTGAATAGGGGGCGAGCGGCTTGGATGTGCCTTCGGGAACGACGATGGTTTTCGGCATGCGTGAACTCCTTGAGGTAAAAGGGATTATTCGGCGGCATCGGCAGGGGCGGCCTGACCGATCGCGCCACAGAAATCATTGACGGTCGAGACCCAGCCGAAGAATTTTTCGACATTGTAGACTGTCGCCTGCTGGATGAACTCGGGGCCGAGGTGATGCGTCGCATCCTCCAGCATCACGCCAAAGTATTCGAGGTGGAAGGCGTCGCGCAGCGAGCTTTCCACGCAGACATTGGTGGCGATGCCGACAAAGACGAGATTGCGGATGCCGCGGGCTCTGAGCACGCTGTCCATATTGGTGTTGAAGAAGCCGGAATAACGCGTCTTCGGCACCAGAATGTCGCCCGGCTGCGGCTGAAGCTCATCGACGATGGCATAGTCCCAGGTGCCCTTGGCAAGAAGCTGGCCCTGCAGTTCTGGCCGGGCGCGCATGGTTTTCAACGCATTCGACTTGTGCCAGTTGGGCGAGCCCGGGCCACCGGCCTCGACATAATCCTTGTCCCAGCCGTTCTGGAAATAAACGACGAGCACGCCTGCTTCGCGGGCCGCATCGACCGTCTTCTTGATGTTTGCGATAGTGCCTTTCGCGCCGGCAATGTCGAAACCGGCGAGATCCACGTAACCGCCTTCGGTGGAATAGGCGTTCTGCATGTCAACGACGACAACGGCGGTTTCCGAGGGTTTCAGCGTGATCGGCTCGGGGCGGGCGGGAAGCGTGACGCTTTTCGTCCGCTCCGGGCGCGGCTGGTAACCTGCAACAACGGTGTCGCTCATTCGGCGGCCTCCAGCATTTCGGTCACATGGGCGCGGCTCTTCATCAGCGGCTGGACATATTTGCCAAACTTTTCGATGCCTTCGAGAAAGTCGTCAAACGTCAACATCACGCCGCCGGTGCCGGGCACTTCGCTCATCTCGTCCAGCATGGCGGCCACTTCCGCATAGGAACCGATCAGCGTGCCCATGTTGATGTTGACGGCAGAAACGGGGTTTGCCATGTGGCGCACATTGGTGTCGGAGCCGGACTTGGTGTCGGCCGCACTCTGCAGGCCCAGCCATTTGATGGCTTCCTCATCGGCGCCGGCCTTGTAATGTTCCCACTTGGCAAAGGCTTCTTCCGTGGTTTCCTCAGCCAGAACCATGGTCAGCACGAAGGAACGCACTTCGCGGCCGGTCTTGGCGGTCGCCGCCAGCAGGCGATCATTGGTGGGCGCAAAAGCTTTTGGCGTGTTGACGCCAACACCGAAGCAAAAGCTGTAATCGGCATATTTCGCCGAAAAATCCATGCCGGCATTGGACGAGCCGGCGCAGATCAGCTTCACATCGCCTTCCGGGATCGGCTTCATGCGGCAATCGTCCATCTGGAAATGCTTGCCCTTGAGGTCCGACTGGCCTGATGTCAGAAGGTCCTTCAGAACGGTCGCGTATTCCGACAAATATTCGTAGCGGTCGGAAAAATAGTCGTCGCCGGGCCAGAGGCCCATCTGGCTGTATTCCGGGCGCTGCCAGCCGGTGACGAGGTTGATGCCGAAACGGCCGCCGGAGATGGAATCGATCGTGGTTGCCATACGCGCCACGATCGCCGGCGGCATGATGAGCGTGGCGGCGGTGCCGAACAGCTTGATTTTGGAGGTGACGGCGGCAAGGCCTGCCATCAGCGTGAAGCTTTCGAGATTATAGTCCCAGAATTCCGTCTTGCCGCCAAAACCGCGCAACTTGATCATCGAGAGCGCGAAGTCGAAGCCGTATTCTTCGGCCTTCAGCGTGATCGCCTTGTTCAGCTCGAAGCTCGGCTTGTATTGCGGCGCGTTTTCCGACAGCAGCCAGCCGTTATTGCCGATTGGAATGAAGACACCGATTTCCATGTTCATGCTCCCTCTGTCGCGAGGCACGACCGGCCTCGATATGACAACAGAAAAGCAATCCGCGTGCCAGAATGAATATGTTCTATTTATTCAATGGCTTAGAAAATTTATCTCGGAAAAATTTATCAAATGGTCAAAAATTTACCGTCCGATCAATAAAAATGCGGCGGCGTGCCCGGCCAATAGGCAGGCGCGTGGCTGTTTTTTGATCTTTGTCAGATGCTGGCGCTGAAACGGGCATCGTTTCCGGCAGCAGAAAACAGCGCGTCAGCCGCAGCGCTTTTTCAGCCGGGCGAGATTGACGATCTCGATATGACGATTGGCCGTGATGGTGATGATGCCGTCCGATTTCAGCCGCGAAAACTGCCGCGACACGGTTTCGATGGTGAGCCCGAGGTAATCGGCAATATCGAGGCGCGACATCGGCAGGTCGAAAACGCGGGTCTCTCCCCGTGTATCCGGGTCGAGATGGGTTGCGATCAGAAGCAGAAGGCTTGCCACCTTTTCCGCCGCCGTCTTGCGCCCCAGCGTCACCATCCAGTCACGCGCCTCGTCCAGTTCGCGCAAGGCCTGGTCCATCAGTCGTTTGCGCAAGACCGGATTGCGCTCGACCAGCCTCTCCAGCGTCAACTTCGGAACGCGGCAGATGGTAATGTCGGAGGCGGCCTCCGCCGTCATCGGGCTTTCGCTGGCATAAAGGCGG
The DNA here is from genome assembly GCF_058242775.1 of Neorhizobium sp. PAMB6630. Lineage (NCBI taxonomy): Bacteria > Pseudomonadati > Pseudomonadota > Alphaproteobacteria > Hyphomicrobiales > Rhizobiaceae > Neorhizobium > Neorhizobium sp. PAMB6630. Next base: position 3,461,740 of record NZ_CM177836.1, on the reverse strand, counting down.
CCGACGAGATCCGGGGCAAACTGCAGGCCGATGATCTGCTGGCGGCCATCCTCCAGCGTTTTCGACAGTTTGACCACGCCGCTCATCACATTGTCATAGGCGTCGACATCGGTGCTTTCGCCCACCAGTTCCGTGCCGGCGGGCTGTTCGATCTGGCGGGTCTGGCGCGAAAGCTGCAGCAGTTCTTCCGGGGCAAGCGCGCCGCACATGCCCTTGTGGCGCACGTCGCAGCTTTTGCAGAGCACGGGTGTGTCGAGGGTGTGGATGTCGCGGCGGGTTATGTCCATGGCCGCCAAGATATAGCCCTTCCAGCGCACCTGCACCATCCGGCTTGATCTTGATCAAGGCAGCGCTGTTTTTCCTTTTGTATTCCGAGGACAGAAAAGGAAGGGACCATGCAGCCAGATCTTCTTGCCCGATATTCCGCCCCCGTGCCGCGCTACACGAGCTATCCGACCGCCCCGCATTTCCATCCGGGCGTCGGGTCCGAGGCCTATGCCCGCTGGCTTGGCAAAGAGGATGGCGATGCGCCGCTGTCGCTTTACCTGCACGTGCCCTTCTGCGACCGGCTGTGCTGGTATTGCGGCTGTCATACCAAACAGGTGAAGCGGTATGATCCGGTGGGCGCCTATGTGGATGCGCTGGTGGCGGAAATCGCGCTGGTCGCCTCCCACCTGCCGAAACGGCGCAGTGTCGGGACGATCCATTTCGGCGGCGGTTCTCCCACCATCCTGTCGTCCTCGGATCTGACACGGCTTCGCCAGGTGCTGGAGGCACATTTCGACATCGACCCGACGGCAGAAATCAGCGTCGAGATCGATCCGGGCTACGTGGATGCAGTCAAACTTGCTGCATGGCGGGATTTCGGCATGACGCGGGCAAGTGTGGGCGTGCAGGATTTCGATCCGGCCGTGCAGGCAGCGATCAACCGGCCGCAGAGCTTTCACCAGACGGAGCGTGTCGTCAGCCTTCTGAGGGAACTCGGCATTGGCGGCGTTAATCTCGATGTTGTCTACGGCCTGCCGCATCAGACGAAGGAAAGCCTGAAGGAAACGCTAACGCTCTCGCTCTCCATGCAGCCGGACCGCTTTGCCATTTTTGGTTATGCGCATGTGCCATGGATGAAGAAACACCAGACGCTGATCGACGAGGCAGCGCTTGCCGGTGTCGAGGGGCGGCTGGAGATGTTGCAGCTGATCGGCGAGCAGTTGAGTGCCGCCGGTTATCTGGCCATCGGCATCGATCATTTTGCGCGACCGGGCGACAGCTTGGCGCAGGCGCTGGACCGGGGTGAGGTGAAGCGCAATTTCCAAGGGTATACGACCGACCGCGCGCCGAGCCTGATCGGCTTTGGCGCCTCGTCCATCGGGCGGGTCGAAGGCGGTTATGTGCAAAATATCGTGGCGACGGGCGACTATATCCGCACCGTGCGCGAGGGTCGCCTGCCGATTGCCAAGGGCTTTGCGCTCTCCCCGATCGACCGGGCGGTCGGCGATGCCATCCAAGGCTTGATGTGCGCTTACGAGTTTTCCGTCTCTGCTCTCAGGGCGCGTTACGGTGCCGCCGCCGAAAGTGTGCGGGCAGATGCCGAACGCATCCAGGCGGATGACACGGACGGCTTCATCCGTTTCGATGGCGACCGTTTCGAGGTTCTGCCACAAGGGCGGCTTTTCGTGCGCACGATCGCTGCCCGCTTCGACCGCTATTTCGGCGCCGGCAAGGCGCGCCATTCGGTGGCCGTCTGACGATCAGCGTTTGCCCCAGGCAATAAAGGCCGGATTGGCGAAATCTGCCATGTCGGGGCGTCGGCGCTTGCCATAGAGGAGCGGCGTTCCATCGGTGAGAAGTGTGATGCCGCCGGCGGCCCGCAGCACGGCATCGCCGGCAGCCGTATCCCATTCCATGGTGCGGCCAAAACGTGGATAGACGTCGGCAAGCCCTTCGGCGAGCAGGCCGAATTTCAGCGACGAGCCGATGTGGCGACACTCCGACACATTCATCTGCTGAAGACAGGCGGCGGTTTCCGGATCCTGATGCGACCGGCTGGCCATGGCAATCGGCGGCGTGGCGGCCGCACGCGCGCTGATGGCATGGCGTGAGATAACCTGCTGGTCTGCGTCGAGCGTCAGTTTGACAGCGCCATCCGGCCCGCCCAGATACGCTGTGCCGAGCACTGGCGCATGAACAATGCCTGCCACCGGCACGCCGTTGTCGATCAGCGCGATGTTGACGGTGAACTCGCCATTACGGCTGATGAATTCGCGCGTGCCATCCAAGGGATCGATCAGCAGGAAACGGCCGCCTGAAATATCCGGCACGATGCCGGCGGCCACCTGTTCCTCGGCAATGATCGGAAGATCGGGAAGCGCCGGGGCAAGGATCGACAGGATGATCTCTTCGGCGCGGATATCGGCTTCTGTCACCGGGGTCGCATCGGCCTTGGTATCCACCGCACAGCCGCGCGCGTAAATATCCAGAATGACGCGGCCGGCCTCAAGGGCGGCCTTTTCGAAAAGAGCAAGCATTGGGCATGTCCATGGCATGGGTCTTCGTGTGGTGATGCGGTATCGGGCGCGAAAAAGCAAATCCGCCGCCTTGCCGGGCCGGGCCGGCTGGTCCTATGGTCGCGCCGCCGTGCTTCGAAACGAAGGCCGGCAGCAGTCAGGCAGGAAGGACAAGCACCATGCGATGGAAACGGACGATGCAGTTGCTGGATGTCCATGCCGAAGGCGAAATCGGCAAGGTGGCCATCGGCGGCGTGCCGAAAATTCCCGGTGTGACCACGGCTGACAAGCTGGCCTGGCTGAACAGCGATCCGAAGGGGCAGGAGCTGCGCCGCTTCCTGTGTCTCGAGCCACGCGGAAACCCCATCGGCTCCGTCAACCTGCTGGTGCCGCCCAGCGACCCCTCAGCCGATGCGGCCTTCATTATTCTTCAGCCGGATCAGGCCCATGCCAGTTCCGGCTCCAACTCCATCTGCGTGACGACGGCGCTTCTCGAAAGCGGCATGGTGGAGATGCACGAGCCGGAAACCATCGTTGTTCTGGAAACGGCGGCTGGTCTGGTGCGGGCGCGCGCCACTTGCCGCGATGGTCGCTGCGAGCGCGTCGAACTCACCATGGTGCCGTCCTTCGTCCACGCGCTGGATGTGTCGCTTGAGACGAAATGGGGAGCAATCAGCCTCGATCTCGCCTATGGCGGCGTGTTTTATGCGCTGGTGGATGTGGGCCAGATCGGCCTTACCATCGAAAAACACAATGCCGCAGCGCTGGTTGCCGCCGGCATGGAGTTGAAGGCTGCGGTAAATGAGAAATTCCCGGTCGTACACCCGGAAATCCCCGCCGTCTCCGGCGTCGCCTATGTGATGTTCCGCGATATCGACCCTGACGGAGCCGTGCGCACCTGCACCACGATGTGGCCGGGACGCGCCGACCGCTCGCCCTGCGGAACCGGCAATTCGGCCAATCTCGCCACGCTTTACGCGCGCGGCAAGGTGAAGGAGGGAGACGTTTTCACGTCGCGCTCTATCATCGGTTCGGAATTCCGTGTCGGTTTGTCGGGCGTGACTGAAATTGCCGGACGACCGGCAGTCATCCCCACCATCAGCGGGCGCGGATTTACCTTCGGTCAGCAGACGGTGGCGCTTGATCCATTCGATCCATTGGCATCAGGCTTTGCCATGACCGATGTCTGGGGGCCGTCAGCCGGCGATATTCCCGGCTGAGCCTCAGATCGACAGCAGCGACGAGGGGATTTCCACGTCGCCTTCCTGCAGCACCAGCATGTCGAGCCCGTTATTGGGCGCTGCGTCATTGGAGGCAACATTAGGTGCCGGAGCCGGCACGACGCCCGCATCCTGCATTTCCTTCAGCTTCAGCGCACCGAACGTATCGCCGGTGGCGGCAGCCTCTGCATACATTTCCGCGGCAGCCTGCGGATTGGCGGCAATGCCTTCGCCTGCCTGATACATCAGGCCGAGATTGATCATGGCATCGGCATTGCCGCGCTTGGCAGCGATATCGTACCAGGCAATTGCCAGCTGGTTGTCTTCCGGCACGAGATCGCCCTCGTCATACATCGCGCCGATGTTGAACGCTGCGGTGTCATCACCGCCGGCAGCGGCCTTCTCGAACCAGTTGAGGGCTTCTGTGCCGTTCTTGTCGGTGCCGAGACCGTCACGATAGGCAACGCCGAGATTGTAAGAGGCCAGCACATTGCCGGCCGCCGCTGCCTCGCTATACATCATGAACTCGCGCGTGGTGTCGCCGAGGCGGCCGAGCAGCATGCCGAAGTTCACCTTTGCGGCGGAATAGTCCGCATTGACGGCCGTCTCATAGGCAGTCATGGCCTGGTCGGCTTCCTGTGTCTTGTTCAGCGCGCGACCGAGCTGGTAGGCGAAGCGTGGATTATGGGTGGATTCGAAGGCGATCCGGCAGGCAGTCACGGCCTGCGTATCGATTTCTTCGATTCCAACCGGAGCGTAGGCCATGTTGCGGTTCTGGTCGTAGGGGCTTCCGGCCATGCGGTCGCACTGGTCTTGCATGGCTGCGGCAAGAACCACCTGTGCGGGCTCGCGGGCATTCGGAGCGACAGTCAGTGCTCCCAGAACCACGACGGTTCCGGCACACACACTTGCGAAATTCCTGATCTGTGAAGAACGGGCGTTCATTCTTCTCTCCGGTTCAAAACTTTATATTTGATTAATGAACGCAGGACTTGACAGCCGGTTCCGTCGATCTGTGCCGATCACGGCTTGATGATCAGCACTGGCCTTCGTTTCGGCGTCAGCAATGAAAAAAACCAAGGCCCGATCAGTTGTCGGCCTTTGCCAACGGGTGCTATGGCGGGGATAAGACGGATCACACGGAACAGCACGCCATGAACAGCATTCGCATTCGCCGCCCCGATGACTGGCACCTGCACCTGCGCGACGGCGCGGTGATGGCGGCCGTGATTGGAGACACAAGCCGGCATTTCGCCCGGGCGATCATCATGCCGAACCTGGTGCCGCCCGTCGTGACCACCGCGGATGCCAAGGCTTACCGCCAACGCATTCTGGACGTGCTGCCGACTGGTGATCGCTTTCAGCCGCTGATGACGCTTTATCTGACCGAACACACAGACCCTGATGATGTGGAGGAGGGGCTGAAGAGCGGCCTCATCACCGCCGTCAAGCTTTATCCGGCCGGTGCCACCACAAATTCCCACGGCGGCGTTCGCGACCTCGACAAGGCGATGCCGACACTGGAGCGCATGGCCAAGATCGGCATGCCGCTCTGCGTGCATGGCGAGGTGACGACGCCGGAGGTGGATATCTTCGACCGCGAGGCGGTGTTCATCGATGAGAAGCTGGATGTGATCCGCCGCCGCCTGCCGGACCTGCGCATCACCATGGAACATGTGACAACGAAGGATGGCGTGGATTACATTCTCGGCGCCGACCGCAATCTGGCCGGTTCGATCACCACCCATCACCTGATCATCAACCGCAATGCGCTGCTCGTCGGCGGCATTCGCCCGCATTATTATTGCCTGCCGGTTGCCAAGCGCGAACATCATCGCCAGGCACTGCGCAAGGCGGCAACCTCGGGCGATGCCCGCTTTTTCCTCGGCACGGATTCGGCCCCGCATGTCGATCCCTTGAAGGAATGCGCCTGCGGCTGCGCTGGCATCTATACCTCGATCAACACCATGAGCTGCCTTGCCCATGTCTTCGAAGAGGAAAACGCCCTCGACAAGCTGGAGGCCTTCGCTTCGCTGAACGGCCCCGCCTGGTACGGCCTTGCCGCCAACGAGGAGATCATGGTGCTGGAAAAGCAGGATGCACCGGTGGACTATCCGGCAAAGCGCGATACGGAGGCAGGACCGGTGACGGTGTTCGACCCGATGTTCCCGCTGCACTGGCAGGTCGTCTAGCTTTGCGGCCAGGTTTCGGCCGTCCCGCGACACTATCCAGGATCTGGATCCAAGATCTGGCTGCCGCCCCACACTGGGGCTGCAGCTTGTATAAGGACATGTCCCCGAGGCCAGAGACAGCTGGTTGCCCGGTTATATTTTCCGGTCATAAACCGTTTAACACTTTCGACATACATGCTTTAGTATTTTGAGTGCAGTTACCGCCGGAACAATCTCCACCGGCGTCAATTTCTTTTAAGACACCTTCGCCTTAGAAATCCGGCGGGCATGATGCTTGATTACCGAACGTTACTGATTTCGTTGGGCGTATCCACGCTTTGCCTGCTGGTCACCTTGTTTGCCACATGGTTTGGCCGGCGCGGCGATGGTTTTCTGTTGACCTGGGTGGTGGGGCTGGCCTGGCTGGTCGTCGCGATATTCTGCTACAGTTACTATACCGAATACCCGTCAAACTTTGTTCTTGGTATCAGCTTCGGCACCATGCTGGTGGGGTTTGCCATTATCTATGCGGCAGCGTTCCAGTTCCGCACGGACCAATCACCGGTGCGGCGTGCCGTCTTTGCAAGCGTCTTTTCGCTTGTCCTCACCCTGTCGCCGATTGCTATCGGTTATGACGGCATCGGTTTCGTCCTGCTCAATCTCTCCTGTGCGGTCATGCTGTTTGGCACCGCCCTCGAATATCTGCGCGGACGCCAGGAGGCGCCGGGTGCGCTTGTGGGCATGGCGGTCCTCTATGCGTTGACGGGCCTGTCCTTCGTTCTGTGTGCCGTGGTGATTACGGCAAACGGCCAGTGGGTCATGGGGCAGGCGCCGGACAATTTTTCCGAAGCGATCAATACGGGCGTCAGCATTGCCGGCATGACCGGTATCGGTGCCATGTCGCTGATGGTGCATCAGGCGCGCATCACCGCCCGCCACCGTCGCGAGGCAATCACCGATGCGCTGACGGGGCTCTATAACCGCCGCGCGCTGTTTGAATTGCATCAGCGCGACCTGTTTACCGACGAGATGGCGGTGATCGTCTTCGACATCGACCGGTTCAAGGCGGTCAACGACCAGTATGGTCATGCGGTGGGGGACGAGGTGATCCGCTGCCTTGCGGAAGACCTGAAGGATGCCGTGGGCCTCAGCACGGCGGCCAGGCTTGGCGGCGAGGAATTTGCCGCGGTTCTTCGCAGCGCCGCCCCCGGTTATGCCGAATGGCTTGCCGAGCGCATCCGGCGCAATTTTGCCGAGCGCGAATTGAGCGCCGGAGATGCCCGCTTCCGCGTCACCGTCAGTGCCGGCATTGCCTATGGCTTCACCGAAGGGCGGGATTTCGACGGCATCCTGAACGCCGCCGACGCCGCCCTTTACGAAGCCAAGCGCAATGGCCGCAACCGCGTGCACCGGGTCGTCGAGCGTGACCATGAAGGGACCCGGACCACCGCGTGACGCTGGTTTTTCCGGTGCCGTCTTACCGGTGCAAAAGCATCTTTCTGTCGCGCTGCCGCCGGATAAACCGTGTCGCCCGCTGGTCAGTCGGCGCTGTTGCTGCTATTTGCGCGCAACGCAAACCGGTGGAGATGAGCATGGTTCATTTGATGTATCCCGAGCGCGGCGTGATGGCCGAATTGATGGCGAAAATGCTCTGGGAAATCGGCGCGGTGCATTTTCGCCCGCAGGAGCCCTACAAGCTGGCCTCCGGCATGGCGAGCCCAGTTTATATCGATTGCCGCAAGCTTCTGTCTTATCCGCGCATCCGCTCCGCCATCATGGATTTTGCCGCCGCCACCGTGACCCGCGACGCGGGCTTTGAACGGTTCGATTGCATTGCCGGTGGCGAGACGGCAGGTATTCCCTTTGCCGCCCTTCTCGCCGACAGGCTGGCTCTGCCGATGATCTACGTGCGCAAGAAGCCGAAAGGCCATGGCCGCGCCGCCCAGATCGAGGGTCATATGCCGGAAGGCGCCCGCGTGCTCGTGATCGAGGACCTGACGACGGTCGGCGGCAGCATGTTCCAGTTCATCGATGCGGTGCGGGCAGCCGGCGGTGTTGTCGATCATGCCATCGCGCTGTTTTATTATGGATTTTTCCCGCAGGCCGAGGCGCGTTTCGCCAATGGTCGCGTCACGCTGCACCACATCGCCACCTGGCGCGAGGTTCTGGCGGCGGCGCGGGCGCAAAAGCTGTTCGATGCAGAGACGCTGTCGGAAGTCGAAAGCTTCCTTGATGCGCCGCTGGCCTGGTCGGCCCGCAATGGTGGCGTCAGCGAATTGCCCGAGGCCTGAGGCTGGCCTTTTTCGCAAACCTGATTTAATCGATTGAAGACCCGGTCCGCCTTCGAGGAGAATTCAAATGATCTTGTGCTGCGGTGAGGCTCTCATCGACATGTTGCCGCGTGAAACAACGCTTGGCGAAAACGGCTTTGCGCCTTACGCAGGCGGCGCGATTTTCAACACCGCCATCGCTCTGGGCCGGCTCGGCCAGCCGACAGGCTTCTTTACCGGCCTGTCCGACGACATGATGGGCGATATCCTGCGCGAGACGCTGAAGAAGAGCCATGTGGATGCAAACTTCTGCGCCATCTCGTCGCGTCCGACGACAATTGCCTTCGTCAAGCTGGTGAACGGCCAGGCCACCTATGCCTTCTACGATGAGGGCACGGCCGGACGGATGCTGTCGCGCGAGGACCTGCCGGAGCTTGGGGACGAGATCGAGGCCATGCATTTCGGCGCGATCAGCCTCATTCCGGAACCCTGCGGCGAAACCTACGAAACGCTGATGGCGCGGGAATTCAAGACGCGCGTCATCTCGTTTGACCCCAACATCCGCCCCGGCTTCATCAAGGACCGCGAAAAACATCACGGCCGCGTTGCCCGCATGGCCGCCATGTCCGACATCATCAAGTTTTCCGATGAGGATCTTGAGTGGTTCGGCATGGAAGGCGATCACGATACACTGGCCAAATACTGGCTGGGGCAGGGGGCAAAGCTTGTCGTCATCACCCGCGGTGCTGAAGGCGCCATCGGCTATACCGCCGGCTTCAAGGTTGTGGTGCCCGCCGAGCGGGTGACGGTGGTCGATACCGTCGGTGCCGGCGATACGTTTGATGCCGGTATTCTCGCCTCGCTGAAGCGGCAGAACCTGCTGTCGAAGGAAAAGGTCGCAAGCCTTTCCGAACAGGCTGTGAAGGATGCGCTGGCACTGGGCGCCAAGGCCGCGGCCATCACCGTGTCGCGCGCTGGCGCCAACCCGCCCTATGCCCACGAAATCGGGCTCTGAAGTTTTTAAAACCGTTCGAGCCTCGGGCTCGGACGCAAAATGGCTCTGACCTAAAAAGGGGTGGCAACGTCGCGTTGCCACCCCTTTTTCATTTCGGGAGCAGGGCTGGCCCCGCTTAAAAATCTCAGCCGACCAGCGCCTTGACCAGACCGGTGGTCGAGCCGTCCTGTCCCTCGCCCGCGGCCTTGCCCTGGATGACAGGCAGGAGGCCGGTTGCCAGTTCCTTGCCAAGCTCGACGCCCCATTGGTCGAACGAGTTGATCTTGAACAGCACGCCCTCGACGAAGACGCGGTGCTCGTAAAGCGCAATCAGGCGGCCGAGCGCAAACGGCGTCAGCTGGTCATAGACGAAGGTGATCGAGGGCCGGTTGCCGGTAAAGACGCGGTGCGGCGCGATATGATCGATCTTGGCGGAATCCATGCCGGCTTTAACAAGCTGGGCCTTGGCCTCGTCCAGCGTGCGGCCCTTCATCAGGGCGGCCGACTGGGCCAGGCAATTGGCGATCAGCAGCTCGTGCTGGTGGCGAAGGTTTGGTTCGAAGCCGGTCTTGGCGATCATGAACTCGGCCGGGATGACAGTCGTGCCCTGGTGGATCAGCTGGTAGAAAGCGTGCTGGCCGTTGGTGCCGGGCTCGCCCCAGACGACCGGGCCGGAATTGCCCTCGACCGGGGTGCCGTCGATGGTGACGCCCTTGCCGTTCGATTCCATGTCGAGCTGCTGGAGATAGGCCGGGAAACGCGTCAGGCGCTGGTCATAGGGCAGGATGGCGCGCGAGGGGTAATCCAGCACATTGCGATGGTAATAGCCGATGAGGCCGAGAAGGGCCGGCAGGTTTTCGCGCACCGGCGCCTCGCGGAAATGCGTATCCATGGCATGGGCGCCATCGAGGAATTTTCCGAAATTCTCCGGGCCGACGGCGAGCATCAGCGGCAGGCCGATGGCAGACCAGATGGAATAACGTCCACCAACCCAGTCCCAGAAACCAAAGATACGGTCACTCTCGATGCCGAAAGCGGCGACCTTGTCGAGCGCGGTGGAGACGGCGCAGAAGTGGTGTTTTACGGCTTCTTCGCCTAGCTGATCGGCGATGAAGGCGCGGGCGGACGCCGCATTCGTCATCGTCTCGATGGTGGTGAAGGTTTTGGAGGCGACGATGAACAGCGTCGTCTCGGCGTCCAGCAGCTTCAGCGTGTCGGCGATGTGGGCGCCGTCGACGTTCGAGACAAAATGCGCGCGCGGGCCGTCATGGAACGGGGCAAGCGCCAGCGTTGCCATGACCGGACCGAGATCCGAGCCGCCGATGCCGATATTGACCACATCGGTGATGGCCTTGCCGGTGGCACCCTTCGTCGCGCCGGAGCGGATGCCGTCGGCGAACGCGGCCATGGCGGCAAGCACGGCGTTCACATCCGGCATCACGTCCTTGCCGTCCACCAGCACCGGCGTATTGGAGCGGTTGCGCAGCGCGGTGTGCAGCACGGCACGGTTTTCAGTAAAATTGATCGCTTCGCCGGCAAACATGGCCGCGCGCTTTTCCGCCACGCCGCCTTCGGCAAACAGGGTTTCGAGCAGCGCCATTACCTTGTCGTTCACGGCGCATTTCGAATAATCCATCAACAGGTCATCGAAGCGTGCGCTGAACCGGTCGAAACGGGAGGGGTCGGCGGCAAATGCGGCACGCAGATCCGTCGCCTCCGTGGCGGCGGCAGTGGACTTCAGCTGTTCAACGATCGCCTGCATGGCATTCCTCTTGGGTCATCAATGATAGATGACGGAACCTATTCGGTTTCCCGATCAAATCAAGGCTGGCGAGGGGTGGATGTCGGCAGATCGCTGTTATTGACCAACAGCCGTCTGCACCGTGCCGCCGATCGTCTGGCCCAGACGGTCCACCTGTTCCACATAGGTGCGCCGCGTGCGGGCATCAAAAACGGCAATGGGGGCGCTGACGGCAACGCTTGCCGCGCCACCCACCGTCTGCGCGGTGCCGACGGCAAGCGCCCCGATGCTTTCGCCAAGGCCGATGGAGGAATCGGTGACGGTCTGGCCGGCGATCAGCCGGTTGCCGAGAAGTTTGACCACATAGGGACTTTCGGCAAATTTTCCGTGGTTCAACTGGTCGCCGCCCTGGAGGGCTGTGAGGTCCAGCACTGTGATGCCGGCCTTTTCGAGTTGCGAGCGATAGGGTTCCTGGCGCGGGTCGATCTGGCCGAGGCGGTCGACATTGCCGGAAATGCGCCGCGACAGTTGCAAGGCCCGGTCGTCCTGCGACACGAACAGCGTGATGTTGGGCCGTTTCTTGCCCATCTCGTCCAGCTGGCGGCCGAACACGTCGACATCGAGATCAGGAGAGGCCAGTATGACATTCTGGATTTTTGGTGACACCCGCCCGTCGCGGATCGCCATCTGGCGCAGCGCCTCCATGGTCAGCCACGAACCCATGGAATGGGCCATGACAGTGATTTCGCCAACGCCTGGATCCTCGGACACCCGCCGCAGCATGGTTTCCAGTGCATCGCGCGAATAATTGGTGCTTTCCTTGTCGTAATTATAGGCAAAGATGCTGCCACGCGACGGCCAGGTGAAAAGAACGGGCGCCACATCGGCGCCGCTGTCATGCACGATCTGAGCAAAACGGTAGACGGCATCCTCGTAACGGTTGTTGAAGCCGTGGACGAAGACCAGCACACGCCGGCTTTTCGGCATATGGGCCTTCAGCCATTGGCGTGATTGCGGAATCGTCAGCTCGTTGACGGCAAGCGTTGCAAATTCCTTAGCCGGATCGGCCGGCAGGCGCTTTGGCCACTGCACCTGGCCAACCTTGCGCATTTTTTCCGGCGGGATCGACACTTCGATTTCCGTGGCTTGGGGTTCCTTGCCGCGTTCGCCGGAAAACAGGATGCCGGGATTATCGGATGCCTTGCGGGTGGTGGCAACCAGCACATCCACCTTGGATGTGCCGCGCGCCTCAAGCGTGGTGGGGACGAGAACACCCTCGGCGCGGCTGGCACAGCCGGATACCAGCGACAGAAGCGCAAGGAGGACAATCGCCCGCGAGCCCCCCTTAAGGCGGGGCGAAACAGGCGTGCGGACTGTGAGGTTGAGGAGCCTGGTCAAATCCTGTTCCGTCAATCAGAGGCTGACGGGCCGGATAGCCCGCGTTCATGCCTTACTCATAAACGCCGGCTGCTTCGCCGTCCATCCCGCACGCGCTCTTTCGTGACGGTTCTTAAAATGCGTCACTTCGGCCGCAGCTCGCGCCGCAGGATCTTGCCCACAGGCGATTTTGGCAGTTCGGTGCGAAACTCGATGGATCTCGGCCGTTTGTAATTGGTGAGGTTTTCGGCGCAATGCGCCTTGAGCGCCGCTTCCGTGAGTGACGGATCTTTCTTCACCACGAAAAGCTTTACCGCTTCGCCCGAATTGCCATCGGGTATGCCGATGGCGGCGCATTCAAGAACGCCCGGATGCATGGCGGCCACCTCTTCCACCTCGTTGGGGTAGACATTGAAGCCGGAGACAAGGATCATGTCCTTCTTGCGGTCGACGATTTTCACATATCCACGCTGGTCCATGAAGCCCATGTCGCCGGAGCGGAAATAGCCATCCGGCGTCATCGCCTTTGCGGTTTCATCCGGTCGGTTCCAGTAACCGGCCATGACCTGCGGACCGCGAATGCAGATCTCGCCGACTTCGCCATGGGTCAGAGAATGGCCATCCTCGTCGCGGATGCTGACTTCGGTGGAGGAGACGGGCAGGCCGATCGTTCCGGTAAACTCCGTCGTATCGACGCGGTTTGCCGTGGCAACAGGCGCTGTTTCGGAAAGCCCATAACCCTCGGTAATCGGGCAGCCGGTCATCTGGAACCAGCGCTCGGCCACCGGCCGCTGCACGGCCATGCCGCCACCGAACACCAGGGTCAGCGCGGAATGATCGAGCTTCTGGAACTCGGCATTGTTCAAAAGCGCGTTGAACAGCGTGTTGAGCCCGGGAAAGATATGGATCTTGTGTTTTTGGATTTCCTTCACCAGCGCCGGCAGGTCACGCGGATTGGCGATCAGCACATTGTGACTGCCGGTGGCGATCCCCATCAGCGAATTCACCGTCAGCGCGAAGATATGGTAAAGCGGCAGCGCGCAGAGAAACACCAGAACGTCCGGCCGCTGGCGTTTCAGGAAGGCGCTTTCCAGCCAGTATCCCATCTGGTCCTTATTGGAGAGAAGGTTGCGGTGCGTCAGCATCGCGCCCTTGGAAACGCCCGTCGTGCCGCCGGTATATTGCAGGAAAGCCAGGTCATCCAGCGCCACCTCGATGGGGCGCAGCGTGCCTCGGGCACCCGCTGAAAGAACCTGCCGGAAACTTTTTGCCATCGGCATGGACCAGGCAGGCACCAGCTTCTTGACGCGCCGCACGACCAGATTGACGACATGGCCCTTGAGGCCGAGCATATCGCCAAGCGCCGTCACCACCACATGTTTGACATCGGTTTTCGCCACGACCTGCTGCACGGTATGGGCAAAGTTTTCGAGCACAAAAATGGCGCGGGCGCCCGAATCGTTCAGCTGATGCTCCAGCTCGCGCGGGGTATAGAGCGGGTTGACGTTGACCACCAAGAGGCCGGCCCTGAGAATGCCATAGACGACGACCGGGTTCTGCAGCACGTTCGGCATCATCACCGCCACGCGGTCGCCCTTGACGAGGCCAAGGCCCTGCAGCCAGATGCCGATCTTGCGGCTTTCCTCTTCGAGCGTCCGAAACGTCATCGCCTTGCCCATGCTGGAAAAGGCGGTGCGATCCGCATAACGCGTGCAGCTTTCCTCAAACAGCTGGCCCAGCGAGCGATGGGCAAGTGGCGGAAGTTCGGCTGGCACAGTTGGCGGATAGGATGCGAGCCAGATTTTTTTCGGCTCCAACGCGGCGGGGGTGACGGCTGACATGGCGGTGTGTTCCTCCTCGAATGGCAAGTCCCGCGTGGCCTCCACTCCAGCCGCGTGACCGCTTGATGCTTTTTCCGGTCATCCTACACCGGCTTTGACGGAAAGCTAAATAACTTTGACGTAAACGTCAATTGATCCCGTGGAGCCTGATAAAGAGAAACGGGTCTGAGGCCGCAGGGGGCTTCGGCTGTGCATCTGGAGGACATTTGCCAGGACGTATCGATAGCAAACCGCGTGTGGAGCGGAACATTCGATACAGCCCGGCGTTGGTCTTTCAGAGGAAACAACCAAGGAGGCAAACCATGTTGCATCAGGAACCGAGAGCCGGCCAGGATCCTTACGTCAAGGACAGTTATGCGCTGATTGCCAGCGACAAGGTCGAAGGGACAAGCGTTTATGGGGCGGATGGCAAGCGGATCGGCTCGGTCGAGCGCCTGCTTCTTGAAAAGCGCGGCGGCAAGGTTGCTTATGCCGTTTTGAGTTTTGGCGGCTTCCTCGGGATCGGCGACGATTATTTCCCGCTCCCCTGGGAAAAGCTTCGGTATGATGAGCAGCTTGACGGCTATCGCATCGACCTGACCAAGGACCAGATCATAGGCGCACCGCGCTATCAGGATCGCGACGATGATCGCTTCTATCGCGAGAACGACCGCACGATCTACGACTATTACGGTGTTCCGCCCTACTGGATGTAAGGTGCAGATCGTGCCCTGAATGACCGATAACACAACGGCCCCGCTCTGGATTTCAGCGCGGGGCCGTTTTTTTATGGGCTGTCGTCAGAACAAAACAAGGCCCGGGAGCGTGCTCCCGGGCCAGTTCTCGATCGGCACTGCCGGCCTTGATCAGCAATTCTGCACGGGTGCCGTCTGGGCAGACGTACCTTGCGTCTTTGCATTGGGCGTGGACGTGTCCGGGCTGCAGTTCTGGCCGGCCGTGCCGCCAGCACCTGATGCCGTATTGTTGGTATCCGTGCTGCCACCGGTCTGGCCGGATGTGGAACCGGACGTGCCGCCAGAACCGCTGCCTGCGTCAGTCCCGGACGAGGCGCCCGCGCCACCCGTGCTGCCCGAACCCGCGCCGCCAGAACCGGAGCCGCCCGAACCGGAGCCGCCCGAACCGGAGCCGGATTGTGCAAAGGCTGAGCCTGCAAGGCCGACAGACAGGATGGCGACGGTCAAAAGTTTTTTCATCATGATGTTTCCTCCTTCGGCCGACAGTTTTTGCCAGCCTTCAGGATTTCCAACCGCGTGACGCTGCAATTGTTTCCGAAAAAAACGAGCGGCTGCAGCGAGGAGGCAGGCAATAGCCGAGCCTCAACAGATCGAAAACAAGTGTGTCATGCAGGGAGAGAAAAATGGTGCCGCTTGCAGGACTCGAACCTGCGACCCCATCATTACGAATGATGTGCTCTACCACCTGAGCTAAAGCGGCGCCGGCAAAACCCGGTGGGGCTTGCGGTGTGACGGGGCTGATACAGGCATTGCGCAGAGATTTCAAGCGGGGATTTTCACATCCTGTGCATCTCTTTTGCCAAACTGCCTTGGAAGTGCCTTCTCTGGCGCCAAAGGAAGGCGAGAGCGCCGGACTTGCAGTTCTGCCTCTGAGCGTTTACCGAAAGCACAGGCGCTCATCGGTTTGCCGGGCATGGATTAAGCCCACGGCACGACCGGGCGGACTGCAGGACGGACAGCAAAAGTGAAGGCGACGCAGTGAGTGGATTGGAAACGGCAATCAGGAACGCGCTGTCGCGCTCCGAGCGCGGCGACGCCACCATTCGCGCCCGTATTTATCAGACGGCCCGGCAAGCCCTGGAAGCGGGCCTCACGCGCCAGGCGGTGACCGATCCTGATGTCATCGCGGCTGAACGGCAGCGTCTGGAACTGAAAATCCGCGAAATCGAAGGCGAGGAGCGGGCGCGCGCGACTGATCTTTCACAGTCGGCGCCGCATGTGCGCGCGCAGGAGCCGCCGGTTTCGCCCGCGCCCACTCCCCAATCGCCCGCGTCCCCAGCCTCTGCGTCTCGTGCGCCTGTCCAGCCATCGTTCCCGCCGGAGATTTCCGCGGTCTCGCCCGATGCGCCTCCCGCTTCGCGGCCCCGCCGCGTCGATCCTGTCATGGCGCCGCCTGTGGCACCGCAGGATCGGTCGGCAAGCGACACCCCTGCGGATGCGCGGATATCCGAGCCGAGCCTGGACGATGCCATGCGCGCACCGGAGAGCCATGCAGCAGAGCCGGCACCTTCGTCAGAGAGCGGATTTGCCGACCTCGGGGGCATGCGCGCCGAACGCCGTGATGATCGGCTTGCGCCACCGCCCGTGCCCGAGCGTAAAGGCCGGCAGGCCAAGGTGAAGCCGGCGCGCGGCCGGAAGGGCAATATGGATGCCGCATCCGGTCTGTCTAACGGCGATGCCGCGCCCGGTATTCCCGGCGAAAAGCGCAAGCGCCGCCGGCGCGGTTTGATCTCGCGCCTGTTCATCTGGCTGATCATGCTGACCTTTATCGTGATGGGCGGCTGGTGGGCCTGGACGTCCGGCCTGTTTCTGACGGCAGCCCAGCGCGATACGAGCGTTCCCAATCCACCGGCGACCGTGAGCGAGGAAGACTTTTCCGGAACGCCTGCCGGCACCCCCGCCGGCTTCGACCCGCAGCACGGTTTTTCCGCAGATTGGCTGGAAGTGTATGGTCCCGATCGCAAGGCGGCGGTCTCGGCCGGCGCGTCGGCCACCGTGGAAACCGTTGCCATGGCGGATGGTCCGGCTCTGCGTATCACGTCGGCTTCCGCCGATGAGAGCGGCGACGTTGCCATCGAAGTCCCCGTCGATATTCTGCGTGAACTGTCCGGCAAGACCTCGACCATCGCGCTGACCCTGCAATCGGCAGCGGATAGGTCGGTGCAGGTGGCGGTGCGTTGCGGCTTCGCAAGCCTTGGCAATTGCTCGCGCCACCGGGTTGCGGCCTCGCAGGAGCGCGCCGATACGCTGTTTCGCGTCACCTTCGATCGCACACTTGCCCCTACCCAGCCGGGTCGCATCTACATCAACAGCGACATTCTCGGCGGCCGTTCGCCGATCTTCCTGTATTCGGTACGGGTTCTGCCCGGCCAATAAGGCCGGGCCAAACTTCGTGTCGTTTCAGGCTCTCAGTCGAAGGCCTTGCGGCCGAAACCGAGGATCTTGTAATCGACATCGCCGATCGCCTCGTCGTTGCGGCCGTCGTAATCGAGAGTGGTCAGGATTTGCCGGATGATGTTCAGCCGGGCGCGGCGCTTGTCGTTGGCGCGGATGATGATCCAGGGCGCATCCTCAGTGTGGGTCTTGTCCAGCATCAGGTCGCGTTTTTCGCTGTAATCGTCCCATTTCGACAGGGCCGCGATATCCATCGGTGACAGTTTCCAGATCTTGCGTGGATCATGGCGCCGGTCGTGAAAGCGTTTCATCTGCATTTCGCGCCCGATGTTCAGCCAGAACTTAAAGAAGAAAATGCCTTCGTCGACGATCAACTGCTCGAAGGCCGGTGTGACCTTCAGGAAATGCTTGTGTTGTGCGGGTGTGCAAAAGCCCATGACCGGCTCCACGACGGCCCGGTTGTACCAGGAGCGGTCAAACAGCACGAGTTCGCCCTTGGTCGGGAAATGCGTCACGTAGCGCTGGAAATACCATTGCCCCGCTTCCGTCTCGGTCGGTTTGGTCAGCGCCACCACGCGGGCCGAGCGCGGATTAAGGCAGGCATGGATGGCAAAGATGGAGCCGCCCTTGCCGGCGGCATCGCGGCCCTCGAACAGCGCCATCACCCGCTTTCCGGTCTTCTGCAGCCAGATCTGCGCTTTGACCAGCTCGATCTGCAAGGTTTCCAGTTCCTCGTGGTAGCGGTCGTCGTCCAATTTCTTGTCATAGGGGTAATTGTCGGAGCCGAGCGCATTTTCGGAAATCCACTTTGGCAGATGCGGATCATCGATGTCGAAGCGGCGGTTCTTTCCGTCGATTTCAATCTCGGCAATGCGGCTGCCGATTTTGCCCAGGCCATCCTGCTCGTCCATCTGTGTCTCCTCGTCCTTTGCGTCTGTCTTCTATGTAAGGCTTTGCAGCAGAAAATCCGCTTTGCCTGTTGAGAAAACAAAACAGGTTCCAATTTTGTCAAACGCAGGGACGTGGCGATGTATATCTGTCATGCGAGAAGGCTATCACCATCCGTCAGGCTGGTGTTGCACCGGGAATTTGGCGGGGAGAGGCATGCATGACGCATGGGGTAAGGGCAGGGCGTGTCGAACAGTTGCGTCGCGGCTGGCTGGTCGTGACGGCGGCAAGCCTGCTGGCCGCCCTGGCGCTCGGTGCCGAGATCAATCCGGTCTTCGTCGCGGCCGGTTGGCTGTTGATCGTGCTGTCGCTGCTGCTTGGCCCTTCGCTTCCGATCGCCGAGGAACCGTCCATGCCGGCGCCGGCCCCTGCGCCCCTGCGGCGCGATCCCCTGGAAGATGTCGCCGATGCCTATGGCGCGCTCGACATGCCGGTGATCGTGCTGGGTGCCGATGCCAACGTCCTCTTCCAGAACCCGGCCGCGACGAAGGCTTTTGGTGCCATGACGCCCGGTGCCCATCTGTCGGCGCGGCTTCGCACGCCGGGAATCCTGGACATGGTGCGCGAAACGATTGCCACCGGCGAGCCGAACCAGATCGAACATTCCGAACGCCATCCTTCCGAGCGGGTCTATATCCTGCGGGTGGCGCCCATCGAGGATGGGGGGAGCGGTTTCGCCAAGCGCTATTTCGCGCTGTCCTTCCGGGATATTTCCGAGCTTCGCAGCATTGACCGCATGCGCTCCGATTTTGTGGCCAATGCCAGCCACGAGTTGCGCACGCCGCTTGCGTCGCTGCGCGGCTTCATCGAGACGCTGCAGGGGCCCGCGAAATCCGATCTCGCCGCCCATGAGCGGTTTCTCGCCATCATGCTCGATCAGGCAACCCGCATGAGCCGTCTGGTGGACGACCTGCTGTCGCTGTCGCGTCTGGAATCCAAGGCGCATATCGCGCCCAATCAGATGGTGGATCTGGTGCCGCTCGTCGGCAGCGTGCGCGATTCCCTGGTTCCGCTTGCCCACGAACTGGGCGTCGAGATCCGCATGCACCTGCCTGATGGCAAGGTGGAGGTCACCGGTGACCGCGACGAACTGGTGCAGGTCATCGAAAACCTCATCGAGAACGCCTGCAAATATGGCCAGGAGGGCAAGATCGTCGATGTTCACCTGCGCCGCGAGCCACAACAGCCGGTGGAATTCAGCGTCATCGACCGGGGAGCGGGCATTCCTGCCGAGCATGTGCCGCGTCTGACGGAAAGGTTTTACCGCGTCAGCGTGGCCGACAGCCGGTCGAAAAAGGGCACGGGTCTCGGGCTTGCCATCGTCAAACATATCCTCACGCGGCACCGCGCGCGCCTGATCGTTAAATCCGAGCTGGGCAAGGGAACGGACTTTACCGTAAGATTTTGACACAAAGAACGGTTCAGACGCGTTAAGCTGAAAAATAACGACGCGTTTTCAAAGGCTTGACGTGTCACAAATGTTTCACCGAAATGACATAAAAGGTGAGGCTCGGGCGGCTAAGACATGGCTGCTTGATGGCCGGCACGCTTAAAAAGCCGGTTGCAGCCAGAATTCACACAAGCCCATGACGGGAGATCACAATGAACATCCTGAAGCTTTCCGCAGCTGCCCTGGTGGCATCTGTCGCATTTGCAGGCGCCGCTGCCGCACGCGACCAGATCCAGGTTGCCGGCTCGTCCACCGTTCTGCCTTATGCCAAGATCGTTGCTGAAACTTTCGGCGAGACCTTCCCGAACTTCAAGACCCCGGTCGTTGAATCGGGCGGCTCCGGCGCCGGCCTCAAGGAATTCTGCAAGGGCGTCGGCGAAGCCACCATCGACATCGCCAATGCCTCGCGCCCGATCAACAAGTCCGAACTGGAAGCCTGCAAGGCTGCCGGCGTCACCGACGTTCAGGAAGTTCGCATCGGTTATGACGGCATCGTCTTCGCTTCGGCTTCCAGCAATGGCGACATGAAGATCGAGCCGAAGGACCTCTACAAGGCGCTGGCCGCTGAAGTTGTCGTCGACGGCAAGCTCGTTGCCAACCCCTACAAGAACTGGTCGGACGTTAACGCAACGCTGCCGAAGGGCCCGATCGCTGCCTATATCCCCGGCTCCAAGCACGGCACCCGCGAAGTCTTCGAAGAGAAGATCATGACGGAAGGCTGCAAGGAATCCGGCGCTGCTGAAGTCATCAAGGCTGCCATCACCGATGCCAAGCAGGCTGCTGCCAAGTGCGTCGCCATCCGCAAGGACGGTGCTGCTGTTGATATCGACGGCGACTACACCGAAACGCTCGCTCGCATCTCGGCCAACAAGACCGGCCTTGGCGTGTTTGGCCTGGCCTTCTACGAAAACAACATGGACAAGCTGAAGGTTGCAACCGTCAAGGACGTTGTTCCGTCGACGGAAACCATCTCTTCCGGCAAGTATCCGGTCTCGCGTCCGCTGTTCTTCTACGTCAAGAAGGCACACCTGGGCGTTATCCCGGGCCTCAAGGAATACGTCGAGTTCTTCATCTCCGACGCCATGGTCGGCCCTGACTCGCCGCTGGCCGAATACGGCCTGGTTGCTGCTCCGGACGCAGAGCGCGAAGCTGTTCGCAAGGCCTTTGCTGCTGGCAAGACCATGTAATTTCCAAGCTTGCCGGCGGAAGATGCTTCCGCCGGCAAGTGCCTTATGGCGCCGTCCGGCATTGGCCGGATGAAAACCTGACTGTTTGCTAACACCTGTTTTTACCAAAATTTAGTCTGCTTCAATGAATGAAGCCGAACGGCGCATGGCACATGCTGCCGAACAGGCGGTGGCTGGGGGATTTAATGAGTACATCAATGCTCCTTCTGACGACGGCGGTGATAGCCATTCTGGGCTATCTTGCCGGCACGCGGCGTGCGCTTGCACTCTCCGGTGGCCGGTCGTCGAACATGCATTCAAGACCGGGCTATTACGGCTCGTTCGTCGCCGTCTGGGCGGGCCTTCCGGCGCTCCTCGTCCTTGCCGTCTGGCTGATCGTCTCGCCGGCGGTCATCAATAACGTCGTGCGCAACGATTTTCCGGCGGATGCGCTGGCGGAATCGGCTGCGACGCAGAGCCTCAACTTCGGCATGATCGAGGGCATTGCACGCGGTCTCAATGCGCTGTCTGCCGAAGAAACGGCGCAGGCTGAGCGCAATCCGGACGAACTTCGCGCGCTGATGGGAAGCCGCGGCGTGGCCATCGCCGGCGAGCCGCAAGCCTATATGGTCAAGGCCGCAGTCGACCTGAACCGCCTGCGCGCGCTGAATGGCTGGGCAACCGCCTTCATCGTCACGATCATCGCGCTTATCGGCGGCTTCGTGTCCTATCGGATGATCAAGCCGCGTTTCCGGGCGCGCAACCGCGTCGAACATGTCATTCTGGGCAGCCTTATCGTTGCCTCCTCCATTGCCATCCTCACCACTGTCGGCATCGTTGCCTCGATGCTGACGGAAGCGACGCAGTTCTTCCATGCCGTGCCGGCCTGGGAATTCTTCTTCGGAACGGTGTGGGATCCGCGTTTTGCGGCGGCCGGTTCTGGCGGTTCGGAAGGCCAGTTCGGCCTCATCCCGCTCTTGCTCGGTACGCTTTATATCGGCTTCGTCGCCATGCTGTTTGCCGTGCCGGTCGGCCTGTTCTCGGCCATCTACATGGCCGAATATGCCTCGCCGCGGCTGCGCGCCATCGTCAAGCCGCTTCTCGAAGTGCTCGCCGGCATTCCCACCATCGTCTACGGCTTTTTCGCGCTGACGACGGTTGGACCTTTCCTGCGCGATATCTCCGCGCAGATCGCAGGCCTGACGACTGGAAACTATACCAGCTTTATCCAGGCGCAGAGCGTGCTGACCGCCGGCTTCGTCATGGGCATCATGCTGATCCCCTATGTGTCCTCGCTGTCGGATGACATCATCACCGCTGTGCCGCGTGCCATGCGTGATGGTTCGCTCGGTCTTGGTGCCACACGGTCCGAAACGGTCAAGCGCGTCATCCTGCCGGCCGCTCTTCCGGGCATCGTCGGCGCCCTCCTGATGACTGCTTCGCGCGCCATCGGCGAGACAATGATCGTAGTGCTTGCCGCCGGTGTTGCCGCCCGCATGCAGCTTAATCCCTTTGAGCCGATGACAACGGTAACGGTGAAGATCGTCAACCAGTTGACGGGCGATCTGGAGTTCACCTCGCCGCAGACGCTTGTTGCCTTTGCGCTTGGTATCACGCTGTTTGCCATCACGCTTTGCCTGAACATCTACGCGCTCTATATCGTGCGCAAATACCGGGAGCAGTACGAATGAGCCAGGTTGTCACGCCTTCGGCCACTCCGGCCGCCGCACGCCCCCGCGTGCGCCGCGACATCGGCATCAAGCGTCGTTACGCCGCCGAACGTCGTTTCCGCGCCTATGGCATCGCCGCCATTCTCTTCGGCCTCATCTTCCTGTTCATGCTGCTGACCTCGGTCGTCTCCAAGGGCTATACGGCGTTCCAGCAGACGATGATCACGGTGCCAATCGAGTTTTCCGAGCAGGTGATCGATCCCAACAATGAGCGGGCAACCAATCCGCAGAAACTCCTCACGGCGAACTATCCGGTGCTGGCCCGCAATGCGCTCGCCAAAGTGCTCGGCGTTGCCGAAAACGACCGCACCAAGATGCGCGAAGTGGGCCAGATGCTGTCAGACAGCGTGCGTGCCCAGCTGCGTGACCTCGTGGTTGCCAATCCCTCGATCATCGGGACGACGCAGAGCGTGCGTCTTCTGGCAGCCGGCGATCTCGACTCCGCCTTCAAGGGGCAGATCGATCTCGACGTGACCGAGAGCAACCGCAAGATCTCCGACCAGCAGGTTGGCTGGATGAAGCAGATGGCCGAGGCCGGCACGCTTGCCAAGCATTTCAACACGGGCATCTTTGTGAACGGCGCCTCCAGCCGTCCGGAAGCAGCCGGTGTCGGTGTGGCGCTGATCGGTTCGTTCTACATGATGCTGATCGTACTGGTTCTGGCTCTGCCTATCGGCGTTGCCGCGTCCATCTATCTTGAAGAGTTCGCCCCGAAGAACCGCTTCACGGACCTCATCGAGGTCAACATCAACAACCTGGCAGCCGTTCCCTCGATTGTTTACGGCCTTCTCGGTCTTGCGGTGTTCATCAACTTCATGGGCCTGCCGCGTTCGGCCTCGCTGATCGGCGGCCTGGTGCTGACCCTGATGACGCTGCCGACGATCATCATCGCCACGCGTGCGGCGCTGAAGGCTGTGCCCCCGTCCATTCGGGCAGCAGCGCTCGGGCTTGGCGCCTCCAAGATGCAGACGATCTTCCATCACGTTCTGCCGCTTGCGATGCCGGGCAT
Source organism: Neorhizobium sp. PAMB6630 (assembly GCF_058242775.1). Taxonomy (NCBI): domain Bacteria; kingdom Pseudomonadati; phylum Pseudomonadota; class Alphaproteobacteria; order Hyphomicrobiales; family Rhizobiaceae; genus Neorhizobium; species Neorhizobium sp. PAMB6630. The sequence goes on along the minus strand of NZ_CM177836.1, from coordinate 3,438,191 downwards.
CCTGACGGGCACCATCATCGGTCTGGCCCACGCGCTCGGTGAAACCGCGCCGCTTCTCCTGATCGGTATGGTCGCCTTTGTCGCCAACTACCCGACCACGCCGCTCGATCCGTCGACGGCCTTGCCGGTGCAGATCTACATGTGGGCTAACGAGGCGGAACGCGCCTTCGTGGAGCGCACCTCGGGAGCAATCATCATCCTGCTCCTGTTCCTGATCGCAATGAATGTTGGCGCAATCCTCTTGCGTCGTCGCTTCGAACGGCGTTGGTAGAAGGACCCGGACCATGAACATGATGTCGGAAGCAGCAGTTGAAAAGGCTCTGGATCAGAAAATGAATGACGTTTCCTACAAGATGGTGGGCAAGGACGTTTCTGTCTATTACGGCGAGAAGCGGGCCCTCTTCGACGTAAACCTCAATGTCCGCGAGAACACGGTGACGGCGCTGATCGGCCCTTCGGGCTGCGGCAAGTCCACCTTCCTGCGTTGCCTCAACCGCATGAACGATACGATCGAAAGCTGCCGTGTCACCGGGCGTATCACGCTCGATGCCGACGATATCTACGATCCGTCGATCGACGTGGTGGAACTGCGCGCCCGCGTCGGCATGGTGTTCCAGAAGCCGAACCCGTTCCCGAAGTCGATCTACGAAAACATCGCCTACGGTCCGCGCATTCACGGCCTTGCCCGCAACAAGGCGGACATGGACCAGATCGTCGAGGCAAGCCTGCAGCGTGCGGGCCTCTGGAACGAAGCAAAGGACCGCCTGCAGGAATCTGGCACCGGCCTTTCCGGTGGCCAGCAGCAGCGCCTCTGCATTGCCCGCGCCATTGCCGTTTCGCCTGAGGTCATCCTGATGGACGAGCCCTGCTCGGCGCTCGATCCGATTGCGACGGCCAAGGTGGAAGAGCTGATCCACGAACTTCGCAGCAATTACACCATCGTCATCGTCACCCACTCGATGCAGCAGGCGGCCCGCGTGTCGCAGCGCACCGCCATGTTCCATCTCGGCCAGCTGGTCGAGGAGAACGACACGGACAAGATGTTCACCAACCCGGATGATCAGCGTACGCAGGATTACATCATGGGCCGCTTCGGCTGATTGCCGTTACACCCATGCCCTTGCGCTGACACCCCTATCCGAGGACGCCAAATATGCCTTCGCACATCCTTTCGGCCTATGACGAAGACCTGAAATATCTGAACCGCCGGATTTCCGAAATGGGCGGCCTTGCCGAGCAGATGTGCGGCGATGCCGTGCGGGCGCTGGTCAATTCCGATGGCGCGCTTGCCCAGAAGGTCATCTCCGACGATGTGATCCTGGATCACGCTGAACGCGAGATCCAGGAAAAGGCGATCATCACCATCGCCAAGCGCCAGCCGATGGCGGCTGACCTGCGCGAAATCATCGGAACGCTGCGTATCGCTGCCGATCTGGAGCGCGTCGGCGACCTTGGCAAGAACACTGCCAAGCGCGTCATCGCAGTGCAGGGCACCGGCGTGCCGCGCAAGCTTGCTCGCGGCCTGGAACACCTGTCGGAGCTTGCGCTGGTTCAGCTGAAGGAAGTGCTGGACGTGTTTTCCAGCCGTTCCGTGCAGAAGGCCGAAGCCATTCGCCAGCGCGACGAGGAAATCGACGCGATGTACACCTCGCTGTTTCGCGAGCTGTTGACCTACATGATGGAAGATCCGCGCAACATCACGTCGTGCACGCATCTTCTGTTCTGCGCCAAGAACATCGAGCGCATCGGCGACCACGCCACCAACATCGCCGAAACCATCTATTACATCGCAACAGGTGCCCAGCCTGAAGGCGAGCGCCCCAAGGACGATACGTCCAACACGCTTGGTGCTGTGGCCGAGTAAGGCCATACTGACGGAGTGCCTGAACCATGCTGCCCAAAATTGCGGTTGTGGAGGACGAGGAAGCTCTCAGCGTCCTCCTGCGCTATAATCTCGAGGCCGAAGGCTACGAGGTCGAGACGATCCTGCGCGGAGACGAGGCGGAGATCCGCCTCCAGGAACGGTTGCCGGATCTGTTGATCCTCGACTGGATGCTGCCGGGCGTATCGGGCATCGAGCTTTGCCGGCGCTTACGCATGCGTCCGGAAACCGAACGGCTGCCGATCATCATGCTGACGGCACGCGGTGAGGAAAGCGAACGGGTGCGGGGCCTTGCCACCGGTGCCGACGATTACGTCGTCAAGCCGTTCTCGACGCCGGAACTGATGGCGCGGGTGAAGGCCATGCTGCGACGTGCTCGGCCCGAGGTTCTCTCCAGCGTGCTGCGCTGCGGTGATATAGAGCTGGACCGCGAGACGCACCGCGTTCACCGTAAAAGCCGCGAAGTGCGGCTTGGGCCGACGGAATTCCGCCTCCTGGAATTTCTGATGGCCTCGCCGGGCCGCGTCTATTCACGCTCGCAGCTGCTCGATGGCGTCTGGGGCCATGATATCTACGTGGATGAACGCACCGTCGACGTGCATGTCGGGCGCCTGCGCAAGGCACTCAACTTCTCCAACATGCAGGATGTGATCCGCACCGTGCGCGGCGCCGGATATTCGATGGAAGCCTGAAGCGCGTTCGTCACGTCTGATGAAACACGGTTTTGACGCCCGGCGGCTCTTGGCTCCGGGCGTTCTTTTGTCGGCTTTTTCAGGGTGTCTCCAGGCACAAAAAAACGGGCGCGAGGCCCGTTTTCAGAGTGCTGAGCGGCAAACGCTCGAAAAGATATCAGGCGCGGGCAGCAGCCGAGATGTTGGCAGCCTTACGACGCTCGTTGACCGGCTGGTAGGCGAGGCGAGCGTGATATTTGCAGTAGGGCGAGGTATCGGCAGAATCCGAACCGCAGAAGTGGAAGTCGTCCTTCAGGGGATCGCCCATCGGCCACTTGCAGGTGCGTTCCGTCAGGTCCGTCAGCGAAAGCTTACGCGACATCGGTACCACGACATTGCTCGGGGCGCGGAATTCCGTCGGCTGTACGGCCTCGACTTCCGGCGCTACCACGGCAACACCAACCGCATGGGGTGTGGTACGGGCAGGATTGGTTGTGGTGCGGGCCGCAAAGTTCGGGGCGCGCGGAGCAGAGGTGGTGCGCTTGGGCGCGGTGCGCGCCGTTGCCTGCGTGCCGCCGGCCTTGACGCGGCCTGGCAGGTTGAGACGGTGTACCTTGCCGATCACGGCGTTGCGGCTGACGCCGCCCAGCTGTGTTGCGATCTGGCTTGCGCTCAGGCCTTCGGCCCAAAGCCGCTTTAGTCTCTCGACGCGCTCGTCCGTCCAGTTCATGCCATCTCTCCGCCGTAGGGGCTGTGCGGACAGAATCGCTCACCTGCCGGCGGGAAGATTTCCTGCCGGACATACCATATATATGTGCTTGGTGACTAGTTCCGCCGCATGCAGTCTAGTAATTGATCTTTAACCTATCGACCCCGGGACTCGCTGACAAGAGTCGGCGGAATCGCGGCGAATCGATTTCAGGGTTTTCCCCAACTTGCTTTTAAGGCGAGTCTTTTTTGTCACAGCGCAAAAGCTTCGCGCAAGCCAGCCTCACGCAGCGGAAATCCCCTGAAATTCAAGCGATTTGTTGACAGTTGATCCTGAAATGCCGATAGTGCGCCAGCCGCCGCTTAAGGCGGCATTTTTAGTTTCTGGTTTGAATTCCGGCGGCCGTGCCGCCACAAGGGATTATCGTTGCCCAAGGAGTGATGTCGCCATGGCTGAAGCCGCACTTTTCGACACCTTTGCACGGGCTCCGCTGCGTTTCGTGCGCGGCGAGGGCGTCTGGCTCGTGACGGAAACGGGCGAGCGATATCTCGATTTCGGCGCAGGCGTTGCCGTGACCTCCTGCGGCCATTCCAATCCGCATCTGGTCGCGGCGCTGAAGGACCAGGCCGACAAGGTCTGGCACCTGTCCAACCTCTATGAAATTCCCGAGCAGGAACGGCTTGCCCGCCGCCTGACCGAGGCGACCTTTGCCGACAAGGTGTTCTTCACCAATTCCGGTGCGGAAGCGCTGGAATGCGCCATCAAGACGGCGCGTCGTTACCATTATTCCAAGGGCCACCCGGAAAAATTCCACATCATCACCTTCGAAGGCGCCTTCCATGGCCGCACGATCGCGACGATTGCTGCCGGCGGCCAGGAAAAATACATGGAAGGTTTTGGGCCCAAGGCGCCCGGTTTCGACCAGGTGCCGTTTGACGACATGGACGCGCTGAAGGCGGCCATCACCGAAAACACCGCAGCGCTGCTGATCGAGCCAATCCAGGGCGAGGGCGGCATCCGTGTGGTGTCGAAGGAATTCCTGCGTGAACTGCGCCAGATCTGCGACGACAACGGCATCCTTTTGATGTTTGACGAGGTGCAGTCCGGCGTTGGTCGTACCGGCAAATTTTTTGCCTATGAGGCAACCGGCATTACCCCCGATATCATGGCCGTGGCCAAGGGCATCGGCGGCGGTTTTCCCTTCGGCGCCTGCCTTGCCACTGCCGAGGCCGCCTCAGGCATGAAGCCCGGCGTTCACGGCACGACCTATGGCGGCAATCCGCTCGCCATGGCTGTCGGCAATGCCGTGCTCGACGTGGTGCTGGCCGATGGTTTCCTCGACAATGTGCGCGATGTGGCGCTGGTTTTCCGCCAGGGCCTTGCCTCGCTCAAGGACCGTTTCCCCGACGTGATCGAGGAAATCCGCGGCGAAGGCCTGATGCTGGGCGTCAAGGCGCGCGTGCCCGCTGGCGAACTGGCGCTGGCCATGCGCGAGGAACATCTGTTGGGCGTTCCCGCCGGCGATAACGTCATTCGTCTGCTGCCGCCGCTGGTGGTCACGGCGGAAGAGGCCCGTGAGGGCATTGCGCGCATCGAGCGTGCGGCCGAAAAGCTCAGCCGCGAACAGTTGAAGAAAACGGCCTGACGGGCTCTTTCGTAACGCAAGGGCCGCCGGACGGCGCCCCGATGGATTGGACCATGGCATCACCTAAGCATTTTCTCGATCTCTCGGCCGTTTCGTCCGGGGAGCTGCGCACCATTCTCGATGACGCCCGCACCCGCAAGCAGGCCACCAAGGCCGGCACGGCGGACAAGCCGCTGGCCGGCAAGATGCTGGCGATGATTTTTGAAAAACCCTCCACCCGCACGCGTGTCTCGTTTGATGTCGGCATGCGCCAGCTGGGCGGCGAAACGCTGTTTTTGTCGGGCACGGAAATGCAGCTCGGGCGTGCCGAAACCATTGGCGATACCGCCAAGGTTTTGTCGCGTTATGTCGATGCCATCATGATCCGCACCACTGACCACACGCGCCTGCTGGAGCTTGCAGAGCATGCGACGGTGCCCGTCATCAACGGTCTCACCGACGAAACGCATCCCTGTCAGATCATGGCCGACCTTCTGACCTTCGAGGAACATCGCGGGCCGGTGGCGGGCAAGACCTTCGCCTGGACAGGCGATGGCAACAACGTGCTGCATTCCTTCGTGGAAGGCGCTGCCCGTTTCGGCTATCAGATGAACATGGCTGTGCCGCTGGGTTCTGAACCCTCCGACAAATATCTCAACTGGGCGCGCAACAATGGCGGCGACGTCAAGCTGTTTCATGATGCAGAGCGCGCCGTCGATGGCGCCGACATGGTGGTGACCGATACCTGGATCTCGATGAACCAGGAACACAAGGCGCGCGGCCACAATGTCTTCCAGCCATACCAGGTCAACAGCCAGCTGATGCAGCGCGCCAATGCCGATGCACTGTTCATGCACTGCCTGCCGGCCCATCGCGGCGAAGAGGTGACTGACGAGGTGATCGACGGTCCGCAGTCCGTCGTGTTCGACGAGGCGGAAAACCGCCTGCATGCGCAGAAGTCGATCCTGGCCTGGTGTTTTGGCGCCGTCTGACGCTTTTGGGCGAGCGGCTTGATTTGACGGTCGGGCCACCCCATCTGTCGGCTTTCCAATCGCGCCCGCACCCCTGCCGGTTCGGGCGTTTCAAGATACATCGTCGGCCTCTTTGCCCGGTCAGCGGTTCCGCTCGGCCGCCTTATGTGCGAAATGGGTGCTCCGGCGCGAAGGAGTAAGTCATGGCAGAAGCTGTAGTGGACGTGAGCGAACTTAATCTGGCGGGCGATGACCGCGTTATCCCGTTCCAGGTCGAGGGACTGGATGTGCGCGGCCGCGCCGTACAGCTCGGGCCGCTTCTGAACACCATTCTCGGCCGTCACGATTATCCGGCACCGGTTGCCCGGCTGCTGGCGGAAGCCATCGTCCTCACGGCGCTGATCGGCACATCGTTGAAATTCGACGGCCGTTTTACCGTGCAGACGAAGGGGGATGGTCCCGTCGATCTGCTGGTTGCCGATTTTTCGAGCCCTGAAAGCCTGCGCGCCTATGCCCGTTTTGACGAGGAAGCGCTGGAGGCTGCGGTGAAGGCTGGGCGCATTTCGCCGCCAGAACTGCTGGGAGAGGGATTTCTCGCGTTCACCATCGACCAGGGCCAGGGCATGCATCCCTATCAGGGCATCGTGCCGCTGGACGGTTCGTCGCTCGAGGAGATCGCCGGGGTCTATTTCCGCCAGTCGGAACAGATCCCGACCAAGGTGCGCCTCGGCGTGGCCGAACTGATCGACCGTGATGAGGCGGGCAAACCCCGCCACAACTGGCGGGCCGGCGGCGTTCTGGCGCAGTTTCTGCCGCAGGCGCCCGAGCGCATGCGCCAGCAGGACCTGCACGGCGGCGATGGCGACGAGCGCGACATCGACCACCTTGCCTCCGACGATGCCTGGGCCGAAGCCAGCATGCTGGTGCAGACCGTGGACACCGACGAGTTGACCGATCCGCTGGTCGGTATCGAGCGGCTGCTGTTCCGTCTCTTCCACGAACGCGGCGTGCGCATCTTCGAACCGCAGGCGGTTCTCGATCGCTGCAGCTGTTCGCGCGACAAGATCAAGGGCGTGCTCTCCGGCTTTACCGCCGAGGAAATCACCGCAAGCGTCGAAGAGGGCGAGGTTTCCGTCACCTGCGAGTTCTGCTCGACCACCTATCGCTACGATCCATCAGAACTCACGCCGGCCTGATCGGACGGTGATGTGCCGTTCCCGTTCACGATGATGCCGTGAACGGGAGTGATCAAGGCGGCCTTGTTCAGGGGCTTGCGCATTCAAAGCTTTCCGCCTGGTTGAGGTCGCCGCTGCCATTGTATTTCGCGGCTTGCGGATAAGGGCATAGAGGCCGCTCCCGGACGATTTTCGACCCGTCCATCTGGCTTGCCAGGATCTGTTTCGGCGGCGTGCCGCGCTCCACCCAGTTCATCAGCGGTGTCAGCGCGTCGAAGGTATCCGTTCCGTAGCCCATCCGGCAATGGTTCATGCCAGGGACCATGAAAAGCCGATAGAAGTCTTCGGTCTTCTCCTCGCCCATCGTCTTGCGCACGGCCTCATAATAATTCACCCCCATCATCGGGTTGAGGGCAGGGTCTGCCCATCCGAAATAGGTGATCATGCGTCCACCACGCGTCGCAAAGGCCGAAAGGTCCGGATCGGTGGCATCAAGGATCTGTCGAATGGCCTTGATCTGCGGATACTTCGCGTCGAAGTCGAAGGTCTTCCAGTCGATGTCCTTGCCGGACGCTGGCAGCATTGCCATGTTCCTGAGGAAGGTTTCGCCATAGGCCAATTGCCGGCTGGGGCCGTCTTGCGACACGATCCACAGGTTCCAGCCGCTTTCCCCTTTTGGGTCCAGTCCCTCGACACCCCAGGGAACGCCTGGAAACACCGTCTTGCCGCCGATCTGAACGCCATCGGCAATGGTTTGCAATGCCTGTGCCTGCGCTTCGGTGAAGCACTGGTCGCCACCTTCTCCTGCCGCGCAGATCGGCAGGTCTTTGCGCGGGTCGAACTTGCATTGACGGGGATCGGTGATCAGCCCGTCGGATGCGCCATCCAGCCCGTCGCACTGGTTCATCACCGCTTTGGCTAGAACCGGCAGCTGTGCCGGGGAAATGGGTGCTTTTTGAAGGGCGCGGGCGTTCCAGACGCCCCACACCTGCGTGTCGGTGAAGTTCAGAACCGGTGCGCCCGCGATAATGCCGTCGAAATCGGCCGGATAACGCTGCGCTGCGATCAATCCCTGGCGTCCTCCGGTCGAGCAACCATCCCAATAGGAATAGGCGGCCGTCTTGTCATAAAAGCGGCTTGCCATCTCCTTGGCTGCGGCCACAGTCACATGGACGGCCCGTGAGGCGTAATCGATCAGCAGATCCATATTGCCATCGGCAAAATCGCCGAGTTGGTAGGTGCGGGCATCATGGCCGGTATTCTGCTGGACTGTCATGAAGCCACGCGCCAAAGCCGCGTTGCGGGTGGCCACGCGCGAGGGGGCGGCCAGATCTTCGCCGGCATATCCGCCATTGCCGAACATGTAGAGCCGCTTGTTCCAATTGTCCGGAAGCGTCACCTCAAAGGCGATATGGGGCCGGATGAAGCCGGTCACATGGCAATGCCCGGGCACGTCACCGCTTTCTGCGACGTGCCGCGCAATCAGCTGGGTAATCTCGCCGAAACTTGCCCGGCTCAGCGCTTCGCATCCCATTTGAGGGGAAACCGCAGCAGGTGCCCAAGGGGTGCCGGGTGGTTGGTCTCTGAAGCTGCTGGCGTTCTGGGCATTTGCGCCACCGCCGGTGGCTAAAATCATCGCGGCGCTGCAAAGCAGCGGTATCATCTGTCGCATCAGTTCTCCTCCCAAAGACCACTGGACCGAAGAAATCTGTGCCTGTCTCATCAAAACGACAAATAGCGGTTTGGTCGCCACCTATAACCAAACGAGGCCGCATGGCCTCAGTTCAACACCCGCATCAGCCCCGGGCTATCCAGCGAAAACGCGGGTATGTCGACGTTGAAAATCTCGCCCTCGTCGGTTTCCATCTGGTAGTGGCCGAACATCACGCCGGAGGGCGTGTCGAGCGGGCAGCCGGAGGAATATTCGTAAGTGTCGCCCGGCTTCAGGCGCGGCTGTTCGCCGACCACGCCAGGGCCCTCGACCTCGTCCACCAGCCCGTTCTGGTCGGTGATGTTCCAGTAGCGATGGATGAGGCGCACGGTGAGGGTGGAATGGTTGGAGATGACGATGCGATAACCCCAGACATAGCGGCTGTCATCCGGATCGGATTGCTCCTCCAGATAATAAGGTTCCACCTCGACTTCGATATCCTTCGTCCGGGCCCGGTACATGCGCGATACCTTTACTCTATACAATGAGGGATATCGTACAGGATGGGCGCAAGGTCAAGAAATGCACCCATCCTTACAGTCACGAACTGGCGATTAACCCTGTTCCACTGCGCCTGACCGAAACGTCCCGGTGATTTTTACGCCGATACGGTGGCAAGAGCCCGCGTCAGATCGTCCACCAGGTCATCGGTGTCTTCAATGCCGCAGGAGAGGCGCAAGGTTCCGCCGGAAATGCCCAGTTCGGCGCGGGCCTCGTCCGTCAGGTTCTTGTGCGTCGTGGTCGCCGGATGGGTGATCAGGCTTTTTGCATCGCCGAGATTGTTGGAAATCTTGATGATCTCCAGCGCATCCTGCAGGGCAAAGGCTGCATCCTTGCCGCCCTTCAGCTCGATGCAGATCAGCGTCGAGCCGCCGGTCATCTGCTTGGCGATGATATCGGCCTGCGGATGGTCCTTGCGGCCGGGATAGATGACCTTGGCCACCTTCTGCTCGCCGGCGAGGAAATCGGCGATACGGGCCGCACTTTCCGTCTGCTGGCGCACGCGAAGCGGCAGGGTTTCAAGCCCCTTCAGCAGGGTCCAGGCATTGAACGGCGACATGGCCGGGCCCGTATGGCGGAAATAATCGTGCAGGTTTTCGTCGATCCACTGCTTGTCGGAGAGGATGACGCCACCGAGGCACCGGCCCTGGCCGTCGATATGCTTGGTCGCGGAATAAACGACGACATGCGCGCCGAGTTCCAGCGGCTTCTGGAAGAGGGGGGTCGCAAATACGTTGTCGACAACGACCTTGGCACCGATCTGGTTGGCAAGTTTTGCCACGCCGGCGATATCGACCACTTCCAGCGTCGGGTTCGTCGGGCTTTCGAGGAACATCACCTTGGTATTGGGGCGGATCGCCGCTTCCCAGTTGGCGAGATCCCGCCCGTCGATCAGCGTGCATTCGACGCCGTATTTCGGGGCAAGCGTTTCCACCACATAACGGCAGGAGCCGAACAGGGCGCGGGCGGCAACGATATGGTCGCCGGCCTTCACCTGGCAGAGGATGGCGGCGGCGACCGCTGCCATGCCGGATGCGGTGGCGCGCGCATCTTCAGCGCCTTCCAGCGCAATCATGCGCTTTTCGAACATGTCATTGGTGGGGCTGCCGTAACGGGCGTAGATGAAGCCGTCCGTCTCGCCCTTGAAGCGGGCTTCGGCGGCGGCGGAATTTTCATAGACGAACCCTTGCGTCAGATAGATCGCTTCGGAGGTTTCGCCATACTGCGAGCGCAGCGTGCCTTCGTGAACCAGTTGGGTTGCGGGGCGCCAGGTCTTGCTCATGCGTGTCACCATCTCGTAACAAAAAAACCGGTCGCATATGCAGACCGGTTTCGCACCCGGTCTTTTTAGCCACTTGTTTAACGTGGCTGCAAGCCGACCGGCCAAATCACCACGGGATAAACCTGCCTTACGCCCGTCTGGCGCTTGCGTCAATTCCCCGGTTTTGCTTTTGTCCTGCGATTGAAGGATAGGGTTTATGACACGCACATCAGGCATTCTGGCGGATAGCGCCATCGGCGCCCTTTTCGAGGCGGGCCGGCTGAAAAGCCAGGCGCCGCTGGATGCTGACCAGATCCAGCCGGCAAGTCTCGACCTGCGTCTCGGCGCAAAGGCGCTGCGCGTGCGCGCAAGCTTCATGCCCGGCCCCAACCACACGGTGGCCGACAAGCTGCAGCGCCTGACGCTGCACGAGATCGATCTCGAAAACGGAGCCGTGCTGGAAACCGGCTGCGTCTACATCGTGCCGCTGATGGAAAGCCTTGATCTCCCAGCTGACCTCTCGGCCTCCTCCAATCCGAAAAGCTCGACCGGCCGGCTTGATATCTTTACCCGCGTGATGGTCGATCGCGCCCAGGAATTCGACAAAATTCCCGCCGGCTACACAGGCCCGCTCTACCTCGAAATCTCGCCGCGCACCTTCCCCGTCATCGTGCGGCGCGGCTCGCGCCTGTCGCAGATCCGGTTCCGCACCGGCCATGCGCTTCTGACTGAACCGGAAGTTCTGACATTGCACGAGGCGGAAACGCTGGTGGCGAGTGAAACCCCGAACGTTTCGGGCGGCGGCATCGCGCTCTCCATCGACCTCAAGGGTACCGGTCCGGACGGGCTCATTGGTTATCGCGGCAAGCACCACACCTCCGTCATCGATGTGGACCAGAAGGGCGCCCATGATGTGCTCGATTTCTGGGAGCCGCTTTACAGCCGCGGCCGCGACGACCTGATCCTCGATCCCGATGAATTCTACATCCTCGTCTCGCGCGAGGCCGTCCACGTGCCGCCGCTTTATGCCGCCGAAATGACGCCCTACGACCCGCTGGTGGGTGAATTTCGCGTGCATTACGCCGGCTTTTTCGATCCGGGTTTTGGCCATGCACCGGCCGGCGGCTCCGGCAGCCGGGCGGTTCTGGAAGTGCGCAGCCACGAGGTGCCCTTCATCCTCGAACACGGCCAGATCGTCGGCCGCCTCGTCTACGAACACATGCTGGCCCGCCCGCACGGCCTCTACGGCTCCGGCCTCGGCTCCAACTATCAGGCGCAAGGCCTGAAGCTGTCCAAACACTTTCGCGGCTGACAGCCGACACGCCAGCCCCGATTTCCACTTGAACGGCAAAGCCGCTTGATGTTAGAGCTTTGGCGCTCAAGCGGGTGTAGCTCAATGGTAGAGCAGCAGCTTCCCAAGCTGAATACGAGGGTTCGATTCCCTTCACCCGCTCCAGCCTTTCCTCCCGATCCAGTTGCGTTTCCGCCGCTCAAGTCTGCGGCAAAAAGCGTTTTCGTCTCAGGTAGAAAATCTTGTCGGCGATCTTGGCCGCGATGCCTGTCGGGCGTGGAGCCTCCTGCCGCAAAAGGGCAGGGTCCAGCAGATGCGCCTTGAAATCCTCCATCACGGCTGCCGGCGTGTGGCGTTGCAGGAAGTGCGCAGGCTCTGCCCGCAGCGACCGGTCGAAGGTCAGCAGGATGCGGGCAAGATCGAAGCGGTTTTTATAGACAAGGGTGTCCGTGCCTGCGTGCTCGATATGGGCGCGCTCGCGGCTGCGGCCGTAGGTAATGATCTTGCGCCCTGCGGCGTGGAATTCGGCGCAAGCCAGACCAAAGGTTTCGCCGCGTTTGCGCGCATGCAGCATGGCGTCCGCCGTCTGGATGAACCGCGCCTTGGTATCCGCATCCGTCGTGCCGGGCAGAAAGTGCACGCGCGGGTCCGACAGGAACGGCTCGATGTTCATGAAGATGAAAAACGTATTCTTCGATTTGGCGAGAACATGCGGGATGACCTTGGCTTTGACGAAATCGATGTCAAAGCTCTGCCGTCCCCCGTAACAGCCAAACACGGTAGCTTCTGAGGGTATGCCCAGCATCGCGCGCAGATCACCGGCTGTCCGTGCCGGGTGAACGATATGGGGAACGGCGGCGCCCTTTTGCCGCCGGCACAACCGCGCAAGCCACGGCGACACATAGGCATAGGCATGGCCGTGGATTTCTGATGGTTTTGTCGGGAAAACGGCATGCACCATGGTTGGAATGTCTGGAAAATCGACTGCGTCGCGGGCGCCGCTCTTGATCGTGTAGAACGCATCCACCCGGTGCGACCGAAGCCGTTCATGCAGGTCTGAAACGGAGGAATAGGCGATGACCTCGAAGCGGGCCTCGAATTTCCGGATGGCTTCGGCAACATTGGCCTTGGCGTCCCGGTCGTAGAAGATCAGGCTCCTGTTGCCGAGAATGGTCTCGTTTCCCTCGGCGTAGTCGAAGAGCGCAACCGATGTGCCCCGCTCGCAAAGCTCTCCGCCATTGAAACCGATCAGCACGCAAACCTCCGTATATCCTGCAGCACAACCACCAGAATCGGCAGCAACCATTGCCTGCCGCGCCACAGCGGCCATACCATTTCCGTTCTGCGGGCAGCAAGCGTCTTGCAAGACCGTTACGAGGCCCTTGTCATCTGGCGTAGAAAGGCATTATCACCGCGCGCGAGCGATATCCCGGATGGAGGGTCGCAACGGGAATGGTCATGAAGACAGTCAAAATCTGGTACACCGACTTCTGGCCTGAGTTCAATCCGCAGAGCCTGTTCCTGATGGATGTGATCTCGCCTGACATCCGTGTCGTTCTCGATGAGAAAAATCCGGATATTCTGTTTTATTCCTGCTTCGGAACCGTTCATCGCACCTATGATTGCTTGCGGGTGTTCTTTACCGGCGAGAATGTGCGTCCGGACTTCAATATTTGCGATTATGCCATCGGTTTCGATCATCTGGTGCTTGAAGACCGGCATCTGCGTTATCCGCTCTATTTCTGCGATCCGGAGCGCGCCGAGGCGGCGCACCAGCGGGCGCCGGTGGATGCGAGCCTGCTCAGCGACCGCGGCTTCTGCACCTTCATCTATTCCAATGGCCGGGCCGATCCGGTGCGAGACGGATTTTTTCATCGCCTGTCAGCGCAGCGTCCGGTCACCTCGCTCGGGCGACACCTGCGCAATGATGATCGCTTCGATCACGTGAAGGGGCTCGATCCGGTCAGCGCCAAGGTGTCGGTGATGAGCGGGTTCAATTTTTCCATCGCCTTTGAAAATTCGAGCACCCCCGGTTACACCACCGAAAAACTGTTTCACGCCTTTGCCGCCCGCTGCATTCCCATCTACTGGGGCAATCCGAAGGTGGCTCTCGATTTCAATCCGCGCGCCTTCATCAACCGGCATGATTTCGAAGACGATGACAGCTGCATCGCCCATGTCATGGCGCTGGCGGAAGATCCGGATCGGATGGTCGCCATGCTGAACGAACCGGTGTTTGCCGATGGCAATGATCCGGCACGTCGCCGCGAAGAACTTGCCGCCTTCCTCAATTTCATTCTCGGGCAGGACATGGAGGCAGCGCGACGCCGGACGCGGTATGGTTATGCCGCGATCTTCGTGCGCCGCAACGAACCGCGCCAGCGCTCGTGGCTGAGCAAGCTTAATGCCAAGCGCAAGGCGTGGCGCCACCGTTGAGTTTTCAGCCGGCTCACCGCTTTCGGGTTGGCCGATGGGGCGTCTTTTTCCAGAAGAAGGGGTTGGTGCGCAACTCGTTCAGCGCCCGCCAGGCGGCATAGGAGGTCATCATCCAGTGCAGCGGAACAGCGAGCCAGCGATGGCCGACCTTCAGCTTTTCAAGGCCGATCATGGAGCCCACGCCAAGGCCGAGGAAGGTGATGTAGCTGCCGAGCACGTTTGATGTGTCGAGCAGCATCAGGACAAGATCGGTGCCGGGGATGTCTGACAGAGGCGTGTGGATCAGCGTCAGCCCGGCATTCACCATGAACAGCAGGATCAGCGGGTGCAGGAGGGCAGACAGCAGCATGCCGCCGATCATCAGGTGAAAGACGACCGTGGCTTTGAGCCCCATCTGCCGGCCCGTCAGGATCGGGTTGCGGGTCAGCACCAGCCAGGTCTGTAGCCAGCCCTTGAACCAGCGGATGCGCTGGCCGGTCCAGATCGGCAGTGAAACCGGCGCATCCTCCAAGGTCTGGCAGCGCAGCGTTTCGGACCGGTAGCCGAGCCGGTAGAGCCGCAGACCGAGATCGGCATCCTCCGTCACGTTGAACGGGTCCCAGCCGCCGACCTTGCGCAGCACGGCGGTGCGGAAATGATTGGACGTGCCGCCGAGCGGCAGCGGCATGCGGTAACGGGACAACATGGGCAGGAGGCCGCGAAAAAGCGCTGCATATTCCACCGCAAACAACGTGCTGACATAACTTTCATCGACATTGGCAATGATCAGCGGCGCCTGCAGGCAGGCAAGCTCCGGCCCGCTGGCGCGGAAGCGTTCATAGGCCTCGATGAGCTGATGCGGATGGGGCCTGTCTTCCGCGTCGAAGATGGCCAGAAACTCGCCTCTGGCTGCCGGAAGCGCATAGGCGAGAGCCTTCGGTTTCGTGCGCGGATGATAGGGGGGAACGGTGACCACCTCGAAATAAACCGGCAGGTGGAGGGCGGCAAGCGCTGCCAGGGTGTCTGTGTCGTCTTCCTCGCAGACCAGTTTGATATCAAGACGCGACCGCGGCCATTCCAGCCGCTCCAGGCTGGAAACCAGCTGACCCACCATGCCGGCCTCGCGGTAGATTGCCACCATCACCGTATAGTCCGGCGGCGGGCCTGTGGGAACGGCTGCGGGTTTTGGCGGTCGTTTGCGGTATTTCTGTTGAAACAGGGCAACGAAGCGCAGCGAAAGCGAAGCAAGATAGGCCAGCGACACGGTGGCATGCACGAGTGGCAGCAGGTGTTGTGGCTGCATGATGCAGGCGCAGACGGTGGCTGTAACGGACGTGCCGACAACCAGTCCCTGGCGGCCCGTCGCCACGATCCGCGCTGAATGATCCGGTTGCAGTTCGAAAAGCTCGCTGGCTGCCTTGCGCACCCGCCGGGCCGAGCCTGCCGCCCAGACGGCACGGCGCAGCGCGCTCGGCGTGGTGACCACCAGAGTGCTGGCAAGTTCCGGCAGGCGTGTCAGAAGGCTTGCAAACTCCGACAGTTTTTCCGCTCGTGGCACCATGGCGATCTGCGGCATGCGATTAGGATAGGTCAGTCGTACCTGGTAGGGAAAGACCAGCTGCGTATCCATGCTCGCCATGTCGACAAGGTGGGCCGGATCGATGGTGTCGAGAAAAGCCAGGTGGAAGTAGTCCGCAATCGTGCGGTAATAGGTGTTTTCCTCCACCGTGCCATCGTACAGCATCTCATTTTCGACGGTCGTGCCGTTGTGCTTGGCCCTCTCGGCCAGCCGCGCAATGGTCGATGTCGCAAAACCGAGCGCCGACAGAATGTCCACCTCGGTTTTCGCCCGAAAGATTGCCGGCCATTGTCCATGTGTGAGGACAACATTCCGTAGATCCGCCATCGTGGGCGGATATTCCCCCATGTCCGTCAAGCTGATACACCGTTGACTGAGTTCTTCGCCGACTTTTCCCCACTTGGATCATAGACACACACGCCATGGTTTCACCTCTCAAAACTCAGGGGTCTCTCGGAAAGAAGAGCCTGTTTCTCCGGATTTTGATGTTATTGTCGGTATTTGTCCCCGTTTGGGCATCGGCGCAGACGTCGGACATGCCGGTGCTGTTTGATGCGAACGAGCGGCTGGCGAAACCGGATCTCTCAACCCTGCCGCGTCTGCGGGTGCTGATGACGGTGGACTTCCCGCCCTTCAGTTTTGTCGACCAGACGGGAAAGCTCTCCGGGTTTCATGTCGATCTCATCCGGGAAATTTGTGCGGAACTCGCCATTGAGGCGAAATGCCAGATCCAGGCCATGCCGTTTGACGATCTGGAGGCGGCGCTGCTGGCGGGAGACGGGGAGGCGGTGGCAGCCGGCATCGCCGTGACGCCGTCCTTGCGGGAAAAATTTGCCTTCTCACGTCCCTACATCACCATACCTGCGCGTTTTGCGAAAAACCGGTCGGTGGCGCTCATCGGAGAGGATGCCGCAGCGCTGGGTGACCATTCGGTCGGCGTGGTCGAGGGCACGGTCCATCAGAAAATGTTGAAGGCCTTTTTCCCGAAAATCCGCGCCGTTTCCTTCGACAGCCAGGAGGCCATGCTGGAGGCGCTGAAGACGGCAAAACTCGATGCGGTGTTTTCCGATGCGCTGCGGCTTCCCTTCTGGGTGGGAAGTCCGGCCTCGCAAAACTGCTGCACGCTGTTTGGCGGCGCCTATCTCTCGGAACGCTTTCTCGGCGAAGGGCTGATGCTGATGGCGCGCCCCAACACGCCGCAGGTGGTGGCCGCTTTCGATTATGCGCTGGCTGAGCTTTCCCGCAAGGGACGGCTGCAGGAGATTTACCTGCGCTATTTCCCCAACGGGTTTTATTGACCTGATGCGGACCGGCGTCCGTTATTGGCTTGCCCAGATGATGCGGGCAATCCACTCCACCTCGGCCATGTCGAAGACGCGGTTGGGATGGGCAGGGTTCAGCGAACTGATTTCAATGGTGCGCGCGCTCTGGCGCAGCAGCACCTTGGCCATCACTTCACCCTCGCGGGTTTTCAGCACGATGCGGTCGCCGCGGCGGATCTGCGCGCCGGGCTCGACGATCAGCCGGTCGCCATCGCGGTAAAGCGGCAGCATGGAATCGCCCTGAACCTCCAGCGCGTAAACGCCGGCCTTGTGTGTCGGGTCGGTTGGAAAATCCACCACGTCCCAGCCCTGGCCGGCTGGAAAACCGCCATCGTCGAAAAAGCCGCCGGCGCCGGCCTGGGCAAAACCGAGAAGCGGAATGGCGCCGCGCTGGGGTGGAAAGGCGCCTTCCGGCAGGCTTCCATGCTCCATCTCCGCCGGCAGATAGCTTAAAAACTGGTCGATCGAAGCTCCAGTTGCCTCAAGCACCTTGGCAATCGATTCCGTCGAGGGCCAGCGCAGCCGCCCATCGGGGCCAAGGCGCTTGGATTTGTTAAACGAGGTCGGATCAAGGCCGGCGCGGCGGGCAAGTCCGGATGCGGTCATCCGGTGACGCTCGGCCAGCGTATCGATCGCCTTCCAGATCGTATCGTGCGACAACATCACCGTTCTTGCTCCGCGCCTTCAACAGGCGCCTCCTGCGGCAAGCGTCGCAAGGTCAAACCTGCCGGCGCAGTCACCGGACCTGATCCGCTCGCGCAATGAAACGACGCCTGCATCCAAAACAACAGTCGAAGCCGCGTGAAACTCACGCCGCCTGTCTGCGTATCTCTAATGAATGCCTGTGCCCGAGTAAAGAAGAAAAGGAATAAAATCCTCACGGCGCCCTGGTCGCGCCGCCACCGTCCGCTTGAAGGAAGGAAGCGGAAGCCTCTTAGGCCACCATGGCCATGTTGACCTTGCCAAGCTTGATCACCGCCTGCGTGCGGCTGTCGACATTAAGCTTCAGCAGAATGGCGGACACATGGGCCTTGATCGTGGCTTCGGACACGCCAAGCTCATAGGCGATCTGCTTGTTCAACAGCCCCTCGGCCAGCATGGACAGAACGCGGTTCTGCTGCGGTGTCAGCGTTCTCAGCCGTTCCACCAGTTCGACTAGGGCAGGGTCCTGGTCGCAGCGTCCAGCCATCTCGTCCGGGGCCCAGATGCCGCCGTCCAGCACGGTGCGGATGGCGGTGCGGATGTCGTCGAGACCGGAGGATTTCGAGATGAAGCCGGAGGCGCCAAGCTCCAGCGCGCGCCGGATGGTTGCGGTGTCGTCGCTGGCCGAGACGATGATGATCGGCAGGCTGCACATGTCGCTGCGCAGTGACATCAGGCCGGAAAAGCCGCTGACACCGGGCATGGAAAGATCGAGAAGCAGAAGGTCGGCGTCCGGATGGGCCTGTGTTGCCTCCCGCGCCGCCTCGAACGTGCCGGCCTCAATGATCGACGGGGCACCGGTGATCGAGGAGCCGTCGGCGATGTCGTGCAACGCCTGGCGCAAAGCGCCGCGAAACAGTGGATGATCGTCTGCAATGATGATTTTAAGCTGTTGCATGTCCACGCCCCCTCCCAAGAGCATAGTCTGCATCCGTCCCGTCTCATTCTTAAACTGCATGCCATGGTGAAACAAGCCTAAGTTTCAGCGGGTACATTTACGCGCTGCTGCCACGGCGCCCGGACCATCGTGAGCCGGGATGGCGCCGGCATCAGCCGCGGTCTGGCTGGGGTACGCCGTCGTGGCGGAATTCTTCGACCAGGCCCATGAAACGTCGCATGAAGCGCTCCATGATCGAGAGCGAATGTTCGATTTCCGCCTCGCTTGCAGCGGGGCCGGACGAGGCGAGGCGATCCAATCTTGCTTCCAGGGCGGTTACCCGTTTGGCGAGCATGTCGAGTTCCTGATCATAGGCGGCCCGTTCGTCGGCGGCCATGCGGCAGGTCAATTCAGACGCCGTCTCGCGGCAGAATGTGATGGCCCCCGTTCGCTGGTCAAGCCGGATGAAGCCGGTCTCGGTCTTTTCCAGCCGGTAGCGCGCCGTATCCGCCGGCGATGCCTGGGCGTCCTGTGCGAGTGCCGGACCCGCGCCAAGCGTGATGAGGGTTGCCAAGGTAAATAATCCTATCCGCATGTCATGCTCCCATTTCCCTGGCCCGCGTTCCGGCCTTTTTTCCGGCCCGTCTCGGGCGTGATCTCGTCGCCCTCTCTTTGCTGGCATGGACAATGGTCGCGGTTTGCGGCAAAGCCTGCCTCGTCTCCACTGGCAGAGAGGCCGAGGATGAGCGGTATCATATATAAGATCGTGCCGGATGTTTTATGGCAGGCGGCACGGGAAACGGGCGTTTTTAAGGGGGCAGCCGTCGATCTCGCCGATGGCTTCATTCATTTCTCCACCGCATCCCAGCTTCAGGAGACCGCAGCCCGCCATTTTGCCGGCCAGTCGGACCTGCTGCTGGTGGCGGTGGATGGCGCGCGTCTCGGCGCAGACCTCGTTTATGAAACCTCGCGCGGCGGCGCGCTGTTTCCGCATCTTTACGCCCATCTGCCGCTCTCGGCCGTGCTTTTTGAGACGCCGCTGCCGCTTCTTGCCGATGGTACACACCAGTTTCCGGAGATTGTCTGATGTCGCTTTTTAACCTTGCCCGCAACGCGCTGTTCACACTCGATCCGGAAACCGCGCATGGCGTTTCCATTGCCGCGCTGAAGTCCGGTCTTGTGCCATCGTGCCGGATCGTGCCGGACGAGCGCCTGAAGGTGACGGTTGCCGGGCTGCAATTTCAAAATCCGGTGGGGCTTGCAGCCGGTTACGACAAAAATGCCGAAGTGCCGGAGGCGATCCTGCGGCTCGGTTTTGGCTTCACCGAGGTCGGCACGCTGACGCCAAAGGCGCAGGAGGGTAATCCGCGCCCACGCATCTTTCGCCTTGTCGAGGATGAAGGCGTCATCAACCGGCTGGGTTTCAACAATGAAGGCCATGCGGCCGCCCATGCACGGCTATCGGCCCTGAAGACACGCGGCATCGTCGGCGTCAATATCGGCGCCAACAAGGATAGCGTCGATCGCATCGCCGATTATGTCGCCGGCATTCACCGCTTTGCCGCGCTCGCCTCCTATTTCACCGTCAACATCTCCTCGCCGAACACGCCGGGCCTGCGCGACCTGCAGGCGCGCGACAGTCTTTCGGCGCTCCTGTCGGCAGTGCTTCTGGCGCGCGACGAGGAGGCAGTGCGCACCGGGCGCCGGGTTCCCGTTTTCCTGAAGATCGCGCCGGATCTCACCGAAGAGGGCATGGACGATATCGCCGCCGAGGTTCTCTCCCATGCGCTCGATGGGCTGATCGTGTCCAATACCACGCTTGCCCGTGATGGATTGAAGGATGCCCGCCAGGCCGGCGAGGCGGGAGGGCTTTCCGGAAAACCGTTGTTTGCCCGCTCCACGGCGGTGCTCGCCCGCATGCGCAAACGCATCGGCCCCGACCTGCCGATCATCGGCGTTGGCGGCGTGTCCTCGGCAGAGACGGCGCTCGAAAAGATCCGCGCCGGGGCGGATCTGGTGCAGGTCTATTCCTGCATGGTCTATCGCGGTCCCGGTCTTGCCGCCGAGATCGTGCGCGGACTGTCTGCGCAGATGCAACGCATAGGCGCAAGCTCGATTTCCGAGGAGAAGTCACGCCATCTGGAAAAGTGGAACGCTTACCCCTTGTAAAGTGGCACGCTAGGGTTATTGTTGCATCTCTCGTGTATCTTCGGTTGCGCCTGGCGCTTCCGCTGTTTGTCGCAAGGTGCCTGATGATCTTGAAGAATAGCCGGCCGATCACCGTGATCGTTGACCTTCTTCTGGCCGTGCTGCTGGTCCGGTTGCTGATGTGGATCGATCCCGTGGCCGAGGCAACGCGTTTCTAAACCACGTGACATCAGAATCGGCACGCCTCCGCCACCTCCCCCGAGATGACGCGGTAAGGTTGCGTTTACGTCTTCCTGTCCTTGCGAAAATCCTGGAACCAAGCCGCGTCAGGCCGATAGCACCATGGCCCAATAGGTGCGCGATGTCGCGGGCGCGCGGGCAACGGCCACGCCGACCGCGCGGTAATTGCCGAGCATGTTGACAAGATGTTTGGGGGAATCGATCCAGGCCTGCACCGCATCGGTGACGTTGGACTGGCCGCTGGCGATGTTTTCGGCCGCCGGAAGCGGCACGCCGTTGCGTTTCATGCGATCGCCGAAATCGTCACCAAAGCCGATCAGGTGCTTCATCTCGCCGGCCTTTGCCATGCGCACCGCCTGTTCGGCCGCAGCCTGCCCCGTCGGCCCGCTGGCGGAGAGGGAGGACAGGCCGTGTTTCTGGCGCAGCGCATTGACGAGCGGCAGCGCCGCACGCGTCTCGTCGGTGGCGCCGGCAATCGAGATGGTGGGGCGGGTCAGCGTACAGCCGGCAAGCGTCAGAAGCGCGCCGCCTGAGACAAGCAGAAACCCACGTCGGGCCAGAAGATCGATAGAACGGGTCATTAGCGCCTGTAGCTTAAAAGACGAAGAATGATGAAGGCGGGGATGACGATGGTGGCGCCAAGGATCAGGTAATCACCGACGGCGCCCAGCGCACTGAAACCGCGATGCCAGAGATCGACAACGAAATCGCGGATGCCGTAAAAGACATCCCACGGGCGCACGTCGAACACGGCCATGACAAAGCCGACGATCAGCGACACGACGATCAGTTTGACGATGGTGCGGCCCGGACTGTCTCCGAGAACCCTGCTCATCTGGTCGGCCATGCCGTTTTTTCCTCTGTGGTTGCGTGGTGAGAGAGATAGGTCCGCAGCCCGGCTGCCGCAAGCAGCCGGGTCTCGTCCTGCGATAGAACTTGTATTTTTTTGTGGCTTCGGCCAGAAGCGCGCATCCTCTTGCGCATCGAAGCCAATGACCCCCATCCAATTCTCGTCCGGCGACGTGATCGCCGATCGCCGCGCTGATTATGCCCGCATGTTGCTGGACTCTGGCGATGCCGGTGCTGCCGCCGACCTGATGGCGCAGGCGCTGGAGCTTGCCCCCGTCTGGGCCGCCGGCTGGTTTCAGCTGGGGGAATTCTTCGAAAAGGCGGGTTTGACGTCCGAGGCGGTTAATGCCTATCGCCGCGCCGCCGACCTCGACGAACCCGGCATTTTCGGCGCGCCGTTGAAACTTGCGTTGCTGGGGGCCGTCCCCACGCCGGAAAGCCCGCCATCGGCCTATGTCGAAGGCCTGTTTGACGATTATGCCGACCGGTTCGAAGCATCGCTCATCGAAAAACTGAACTACAGCGTGCCGCAAAAGCTCTTCCGCCTCGTTGGCCCGCATGCGCCCTTTGCGCTGACCGTCGATCTTGGCTGCGGCACCGGTCTTTTCGGGCTGGAAGTGGCATCGGCAAGCGGCCGTCTGGAAGGGTTTGACCTGTCGGCGAACATGCTCTCGAAAGCCGGGGAGAAGGGCATCTACCGGCATCTTGGTCAGGCGGATCTGTCTGAGCCAGCAGAAGGTTCCGGCCTGTTCTCCCCCGACCTGCCGAAGCACCGCGCCGATCTGGTCTCGGCCGCCGATGTCATGATGTATCTCGGCAGCCTCGACACGCCGTTTTCGCTTGCCCGTGACCTCCTGAAGCCGAACGGGCTGTTTGCCTTTTCCGTCGAAGATGCTGAAACCATCGAAGATGGCGGCGATGCCGAACCGGGCTTTTGCCTGCAGCCATCGCTGCGCTACGCCCATCATGAGGCCTATGTGCGGGACAGTCTTGCCGAGACGGGGTTCGAGGTTCTCGACCTGATGAAGACCGACATTCGCATGGATGCCGGAAAAACCGTGTTCGGCATTCTGTTTCTTGCCCGGCTTTGCGCCTGAGCCAACGCTTTCTTTCCTTTTGACAGGGACCCTCCGCACCATCTTGAAGGGGCGGGTTTTGCGGTGCACAATTGCCCTCATCAAAAAGGGGAAAAGCAGTCTTGTCGGAAAAGAAGGCAACGGTTCTTTCGCAGAAGAAAACGCTGGGCTTTTACAGCGCAGATCCCTCCCAGCATACGCTGCTGGAGGATAGCCAGGGTCTGTTGACCGGCGCGCTGGTCTCCGGCCTCGGCTTTTACCTGCTGAACCGCGTCGGGCTCCTGACCGGCGGCACGGCGGGTGTGGCCTTCCTCATCCATTATGCCTTCCACATCTCCTTCGGCCTGCTGTTTTTCATCGTCAATCTGCCGTTCTATTATCTCTCCTTCCGCCGCCTCGGCCTTGCCTTTTCGGCAAAAACCTTTCTGGCCATCGGCCTTGTCTCGGTGATTACGGAAGTGGAAGGCCGCTTCCTCGTCATCGATTACCTTCACCCGTTCTGGGGCGCGCTGATGGGTGGGCTTCTGCTCGGCTACGGGCTTCTGGCGCTCTACCGGCACCGGGCAAGCCTTGGCGGCGTCGGTATTCTCGCCATCTATATCCAGGAGCGTTTCGGCATTCAGGCCGGCCTCATCCAGCTCGCCTTCGATACGGGCGTCATGGCGGCAGCCTTTCTGGTGCTGGAGCCGCAGGTGGTGATGTGGTCCATTCTCGGTGCCGTCATCCTCAACCTGTTTCTGGCGGTCAACCATCGCTCCGATCGTTATATCGTGGTGCGCTGATGGCAAAGACAGGCAGCGAAAAGACCCCGATCGGCCTCTGGGCCTCCAGCCCCGATCGCCATTCGCTCATCGAGGATATCCAGGGCATTGCCGCCGGTTCGATGCTGGCAGCGCTCGGCGTCACGCTGCTCTCCTCCGCGCATCTGCTCATCGGCGGCACGGCAGGCCTTGGTTTTCTCCTGCGTTATTCCAGCGGGCTGAGTTTCGGGGTGGTGTTTTTCCTCATCAACCTGCCATTCTACTGGATCGCCTACCGGCGTCTTGGCCTTGCCTTCACGCTCAAAACCTTTTCCGCCGTGGCTTTGACCTCGGTGCTGACAGAAGTGTTGCCCGGCCTGATCCACATCGAGGACATCCATCCGCTCGTGGCCGCCCTCTTTGGCGGGCTTTTGATCGGCACCGGCATGCTCGCGCTCTTTCGCCACCGCGCAAGCCTTGGCGGCTTCGGCATCCTCGCGCTCTACCTGCAGGACCGCTTCGGCTGGCGCGCCGGCTTCGTGCAACTGGGGCTCGATGGCGTCGTGCTGGCGCTCTCCTTTTTCGTCGCCACGCCGATGGTCATCCTTTTGTCCATCCTTGCGGCGCTGACATTGAATCTCACTCTTGCCATCAACCACCGCACGGACCGCTATATCGTGCGGTGACAGCCTGTTCCGGAATTCTCTCGGGCGCGGCGAAAATGGTGATTTCGAGAACCGGAGCGGAGCGTACTTAGAAGTACGTGAGCACCGGACAAGCAGACATCGCCTTTTGCAGCCCGCCATAGGGAATTGCGGGATAGGCTGGGACACCTCTTCTCTTTCGCCCGCGACCCATTACCTTAGGCCTCGTGGATAACAGCCCTGCCGAACCCTTGAGCCAGACCGTCGATCTTCTGCCGCGCCCGTTCACGGACTGGTTCGCGCAAAAGGGCTGGAGCCCGCGCGCCCATCAGATGGAGCTTCTCGCGCGCGCAAGCTCCGGCGAGAACATGCTGCTGATTGCGCCGACCGGGGCGGGCAAGACGCTTGCCGGCTTCCTGCCCTCGCTCACCGATCTCACCCGGCGCGGAAAACTGCCGCCGGGTGAGGCCTTCACCGGCGTCCACACGCTCTACATCTCGCCCTTGAAGGCGCTCGCCGTCGATATCGAGCGCAACCTGATGAAACCGGTCGAGGAGATGCGGCTGCCGGTGTCGGTGGAAAACCGCACCGGCGATACGCCACAATCCAAGCGCCAGCGCCAAAAATTGAACCCGCCGGATATTCTCCTGACGACGCCCGAGCAGGTGGCGCTGCTGATCGCCAACAAGGATGCCGGACGTTTCTTCAAGGATTTGAAATATGTCGTGCTGGACGAGTTGCATTCGCTCGTCACCTCCAAGCGCGGTCATCTTCTGTCGCTTGGCCTTGCGCGCCTGCGTCGTCTCGCACCCGGCCTCACCACCATCGGCCTGTCGGCAACCGTTGCCGATCCCATGGACCTGCAGCGCTGGCTGGTGCCGCAGAACAGCGGGTCAGACGATGCGCCAGCGCCGCCGGCCGGCCTCGTGCATGTCACGGGCGGTGCAGCACCCGATATCAAGATCCTCTCAAGCGACAAGCGCATCCCCTGGTCCGGCCATGTCGCGACCTATGCCATCCCCGAGGTCTACGAGGAAATCCGCCGCCACAAGACGACGTTGATTTTCGTCAACACGCGCTTTCAGGCCGAGCTGATCTTTCAGGAACTCTGGACGATCAACGAGGACAACCTTCCGATCGCCCTCCATCACGGTTCGCTCGATGCCGGGCAGCGGCGCAAGGTGGAGGCCGCCATGAGCGCCAACCGCCTGCGCGCCGTCGTCGCCACCTCGACGCTCGACATGGGCCTCGACTGGGGCGATGTCGATCTGGTCGTGCATGTCGGCGCCCCCAAGGGCGCCTCGCGGCTTGCCCAGCGCATCGGCCGCTCCAATCACCGCATGGACGAGCCGTCGAAGGCGATCCTTGTGCCCGCCAACCGTTTCGAGGTGATGGAGTGCCAGGCAGCACTCGATGCCAATTATCTCGGCGCGCAGGATACGCCCCCGGTCGGCGAAGGGGCGCTCGATGTGCTCGCCCAGCACGTGCTCGGCATGGCCTGCGCCGAACCTTTTGATCCGCTGGAGCTATTTGGCGAGATCACCAGCGCCTCGCCCTATGCCGACCTCTCCTGGGAGATGTTCGAGCGCATCGTCGATTTCGTCGCGACCGGCGGTTATGCGCTGCGCGCTTATGAGCGCTACGCGAAAATCCGCAGGACGAAGGAGGGCCGCTTTCGCGTCTCCAATCCGCAGATCGCCCAGCAATACCGCATGAACCTCGGCACCATCGTGGAGGCTGCCGAGCTGAATGTCCGTCTCGTCAAGCACAATGCCAAGGGCACCATTGGCCGCGGCGGCATGTCGCTTGGCAAGGTGGAGGAATATTTCCTCGAGCAGCTGGTGCAGGGCGATACGTTCCTGTTTTCCGGCAAGGTGCTGCGGTTTGAGGGGATCCGTGAAAACGAATGCCTCGTCTCCAACGCCTTTTCGCTCGATCCAAAGATCCCCGCTTACGCCGGCGGCCGGTTTCCGCTCTCCACCTATCTCGCAGACCAGGTGCGGGCCATGCTCGCCGATCCCGCCCGCTGGCATGTGCTGCCGGATCAGGTGCGCGACTGGCTGGCCTTGCAGCGTGAAAAATCCATGCTGCCGGCGCGCGACGAACTGCTGGTGGAAACCTTTCCCCGCGGCCAGCGCTTCTTTTTGATCGCCTACTGTTTCGAAGGCCGGCTGGCCCACCAGACGCTCGGCATGCTGTTGACGCGCCGGCTGGAACGCGCCGGCGCCCGCCCGCTCGGCTTCGTCGCCACCGATTATTCGCTCGCCATCTGGGGCCTCAACGACATCGGCGAGATGATCGCGCGGGGGCGTTTGAGCCTTGCCGACCTGTTTGACGAGGACATGCTGGGCGACGATCTGGAGGCCTGGCTGGATGAAAGTTTTCTGCTGAAGCGCACGTTTCGCAACTGCGCGGTGATTTCCGGCCTCATCGAACGGCGCCATCCCGGCAAGGAAAAGACCGGCCGGCAGGTCACGGTCTCCACCGATCTCATCTATGACGTGCTGCGCAGCCACGAGCCGGATCATGTGCTTCTGGAGGCCACACGGCGGGATGCGGCATCAGGGCTTTTGGATATTGGCCGGCTTGGCGTTATGCTTTTGCGAATCAAGGGCCATGTCGTGCATCGCCCGCTCGATCGGGTCTCGCCGCTTGCGGTTCCAGTCATGCTGGAAATCGGCCGCGAGCCGGTCGCCGGCGAAGCGCAGGATGCGGTGCTGGCAGAGGCTGCGGAAGACCTGATTGCCGAGGCCATGGGCTAGGAACGACGACGGGGAAGGCGGGAACGGGCTCGCCACAGAAAATGACGATGATGAACCAGAGACTGGCGGTTGCCGCCGCAGACATCACCACCCTTGCAGCCGGTGCCGAGATCCTCGTCAATGGCGTCGTCGCCGTCTGCGATCCCCTTGGCGGGCTTTACCTGCCGGATCATGGCGTGCTCGTCGTCTCCGATCTGCATCTGGAAAAAGGCGCCGCCTTTGCCCGGCGCGGCATGATGTTGCCGCCTTATGATACGCTGGCGACGCTCAACATCCTGTCGGCCGTCATTGCCCGTTACGATCCGAAAACCGTGATTTCGCTCGGCGACAATTTTCATGACCGGCGCGGCTCTCAGTTGATGCCGCAGGCATTTCGCGACACGATTAATGCTCTCGCGCGCGGGCGCGACTGGATCTGGATCAACGGCAACCATGATCCGGATGGCACATTCGACCTGCCGGGCCAGTGTGCCGACGAACTCGTCTATGGTGGTCTCGTCTTCCGCCACGAACCGAGCCTTGTGGCCGGCAAGGGCGAGATCGCCGGCCACCTGCATCCCTCCGCAACGGTCGGTCGGCGCGGCAAATATGTGCGCCGGCCCTGTTTTGCCACGGATGGCACCCGTCTCGTCATGCCCGCCTTCGGGGTGCTGACAGGCGGGCTCGACCTCAAGCACAAGGCCATGCACGGCCTGTTCGACCGTGCCGCCCTCATTGCCCATCTTCTCGGCCGGGACCGGATTTATTCGGTCCGCTTTGACAGCCTGATCGGCTGAACCCTACTGGTAGACCTGAGTTGCAACCGCGCTCATGTCGAGCGTGGCACGCGCGATCTTCAAAAAACTATCCAGCGGGCAGGCGCCGTCCACCATCTCGCTCTCGCAGCCGGGAAGCGTGACCGCGGCCTGAAGCGGCGGCGTTTTTGCGTCAAGCGTCGAAGCATCGCGGATCTGGTCGAGCGTTGGCGCTACGAAACCAAGGCGCACATAGGCTTTGCCCGTCGCATCGTGCAGCCGCTCGAAGGTCAGCGCACCCGTTGGCGGTGTTTCATCGTCCACGTAAGGGGGGATGTGCCAGTGCAGGCCAAGCAGGGTCGCCACTTCCGCCTGTTGCGTGTCGCTTCCCATGAACAGCAGGAATTTTGCGTCCGGCGGGCCCTCGGTGCCGGTTGCTTCTTTCGTGCCGGCTGCCGTTGCGAGCAGGATCTGGTTTAAAAAATTGGAGGCATCGCGGCGCGCCAGATAAGGCACTCGGTTGCCCACGTCGTATTTCCACTGGCGAAGTTCTGACAGGTGGATGATGTCTTCGGCGGTCGAAGCCTTACCGAAGGCCACCTGATCTGCCGGAAAGCCGTTGGCATATTGCAGCAGGAACACCTGAACTAGCGTGCCGGCTTCGGCGAGAGGTCCCTTGACGGAGACGCTGGCGGGCTTGTCGCCCTTGGCCTCCTTCATGTCGATCGTCCAGGGGCGTTCCGCCATCGAGCAGGCACTCGTTTCGCAGCCGAGAATGCCATCAAGCTCCTTCATCAGCGGTGCGGCCTTGGCCTTCATTGCATCGAAACTGCCGCCGGCCGCGTCCAGAATGGCGGTCTTTGCCTGTTCGGGATTGATCGCGCCGAGCGCTGCATCGGAAGCCGCATAAAGCACGTCCACGTCACCGGTCTTGTTGAAACCGACGGCAAGGCCGCAGCCGGGGAACATGGTGGAGAGGATCACATTGCCCGTATCGATGGTGCGCTGGACCGAGCCGTTTGCCCAGCCGAAGACCTCGCCCGGTGCCGGGCAGCCGCTCTGCGCCACAAGCCCCTTGTCGCGCAACATGGACATTTCCCAGCCCGCCAGCTTTTCGGCAGCCTTTGCGCCATGCGCCGTCAGCATGCCATCCGCCACGTCCCAGACCGGCCAGGCTTTCGCGGAATAGTGCAACAATTCCTTGCTGCTGGTTTGCGGGCGCACGCCGTGGCGCATGATGGCGATATACTTGTCCGGCGTCAGCGCCGCCCCTTGCGCGCCGGCGGCGGCAACGGGCAGGGCGAGGGGGAGGACAAGCGGAAAGCTAAGGGCAAGGCGAAGAGCAGATTTCCAGACCATGGAGGCTCCGGGAAAAAGATTGGCGGCGGGCCGCGTCGCGCAGGGGAGGCGCCATCCGGCGTCCTCCCGGCGTTCGCTGTAATAAGGTTACATGAACGTGCCGCGACAAATTTGTGGCCGAAATACGCCCGTCCGCTCCCTTCCTCTATGGCCATCTCTTTATGGTAACACATGCGACGAACGCGCCGGTTGCGAAGCGGCTTTCGTGCGGACTCAGCGTGGCAGCTGGGCAAAACCCTTGGCAAGGATCGGCCCTGTCGGTCGCCCGGTCGGGGAGCCGCCTGCAGGTTCCAGCGTGATCTCATACAGCTGCGCATCCTGCGGGCGCGGCAGGGATGGCGGCGCAAGGCGTGTGGAGCGCGCCTGATCGATCAGGCCGAGCGAGACCGGCCCCATCTCGCGCGAGGGCAGCGTCCAGACCTGCATCGTGCGGTCGGCGGGAACCTTGAGATCCTCGAGCAGGCGCACCACGGCGCGGTCGGACCCGAAATCCTCGACCACCGCCTGAACGGCGCCGGCCTCATTAACGAGTACAGCCACCACCAGAGGCTCCACGGTGCGGGTGAGGGTGAAGGCAAGGCCCGCCGCCATGAGGAGGCTGGCGGCCAGCCCGCCAAAGGCTGCACGGCGCCAGCGGCCCGCGGCGCGGGTGGCGGCATTGTCGTTTGCCGCAGGAGGGGATGCTTGCGGGGTAGCGTCAGGATCAGTCCAGCTTTGCCTTTCGCCGGCCATCTCGGGGCCTGCTGGCGTCTCCTGC
This sequence comes from Neorhizobium sp. PAMB6630, assembly GCF_058242775.1. Classification (NCBI taxonomy): domain Bacteria; kingdom Pseudomonadati; phylum Pseudomonadota; class Alphaproteobacteria; order Hyphomicrobiales; family Rhizobiaceae; genus Neorhizobium; species Neorhizobium sp. PAMB6630. Next base: position 3,408,191 of record NZ_CM177836.1, on the reverse strand, counting down.
AGGCGGCTTTCGATCCGCTGCCAGAGCGTGCTGCTGACGGGCAACGGCGTGGCCGTCATGTCGAGCGGCAGAAAACGGTCGCGGGCTGCGGCCACGGCGCGTGCGAGGTCACCGTTGCGGACCATCTCGGCCTCCACGGCCAGTTCATCGGACCGTTCCAGCAGCCCCAGCACGTAATCGTCGGCGATGGCGTGGACATCTTCAAAGGTCATGCCATGCACTCCCGAAGGGCGGCAAGACCGCGGCGGATCCAGCTTTTCGCGGTGCCGAGCGGCAGGCGCAGACGCCCGGCAATCTCGCCATGGCTGTAGCCGCCGACATAGGCCATCAGAATGCCCCGGCGGCGGGTCTCCTCCAGCGTGTCGAGGCAGGCGCGCAGCCGGCTGTCGCGGTCAAGCGTTGCAAAGGCGGAAAGCACATGGTCCATCTGGTCGGCCTCGCGCATCGCATCCAGCCGCTCGGCATCCACCAGATCCTCGCGGCTGCCGTCGCGGAGCAGGTTGAGCGCGCGGTTGCGCACGATGGCGTGGATCCAGCCGCGCGCAGAACCGCGGTCGGGGCTATACTGGTGAGCCTTGGTCCAGATGTTGATGAAGGCCTCCTGCACCACCTCTTCGGCGAGGTCCCGTCGCCGGACGATCCGCTCGGCAATGGCAGTCAGGCGCCCGGCCTCGCGGTCGAAAATCCGCTTCAGCGCAAGCGTATCACCGCGCGCACAGGCAAAAAGCTCCCGGTCCAGCCCGTCCGTTGCCATTTCCGCTGCCGCCAAGGACAGGTCCTCCCTCTTTCGCTGTCTCCTCCCAATACGCATGAAAGCCCTCCCGGGATGCAGGCGCCAACAAAAAAGCGAAAAATATTTTTGGCCGCTGCATCCAGAAGCCGAGGCCCGTGTGTCTAGGGGGTGGAGAGTGCGTTCAGGAAAACCCCGCCGGGGCGCGCTCTACCGTCCATTTAACAACGGGAGACCGATGATGAAACTGACCAAGACCCTGCTTGTCGCATCCACCGTGCTTGCCGCTTCTGCCGGCGTCCCATTTGCAGCTCCAGCCGTCGGGCTCGTCGGTGACAAGACGCTGGTGATGTTTGATACGCAGACGCCCAAGGTGACCGAAACGCTCGAAATCGAGGGCGTCCAGCGCCTTGTCGGCATCGATCTGCGCCCCTCCAACGGCACGCTCGTTGGTGTCACCCCGGAAGGCGTCATCGTCACCATCGATCTTGAAACCGGCCGCACGACGGAACTTGCGCGCATGGACAAGCCGGTTGCCATCGGTGAAACGCCTGTCATCGTCGATTTCAACCCGGCTGCCGACCGCCTGCGCTTCATGACCGGCACGACCAACCACCGTGTCCATCCCGATACCGGTGCCGTCACCGTCGATGGCAGCCTCGCCTTCGAGGAGGGCGACATGCACAAGGGCGAGACGCCCGCCATCGTTGCCGCCGCCTATACCAATTCGCATGGCAAGCCGGAAAAGACGGCCATGTACAATATCGATGCCACTATCGGCGGGCTGATCCAGCAGACCAAGCCGAACGATGGCACGCTGAAGGCCGTCGGCAAGCTTGGCCTTGCCGCCACACCGTCCACCTATGCCTTCGACATCCAGACCACGGCTGACGGGACCAATACCGCATGGCTTGTGGCGGATAATGTCGTACACACCGTCGATCTTAAAACCGGCAAGGCGACCAAGTCCGGCGAAATCACCGGCGCAAACCGCTCCGTGCGCGACATCGCCGTGCTGCCGGCGATGTAAGCTGGCGTCTTTATCTCGACAACAAAACGCCGGGTGCCAGACACCCGGCGTTTCCGCACTCAATCCTTGCGGAACATGATGCTGGCGCCCCAGCCGGTGATGAGCGCCACAAAGACGCTGAACAGGCCATAGACCAGCGGCTGCTGGTGTGCCGCATCGGTAATGGTCTGCTCGAGACCGGTCTTCACCACCCGCAGGGGCAGGTCGCGCTGCTGGATCAACTCGCCGCTCTTGAACAGATAGGCATGCACCACATGCACGCCATCGGGCACGTTGGCCGGCAGGCGCAGTGTGGCGCGAAACAGGCTGGGGCTGACGAAACGCACGCCGCTCGTATCGCGCTGGTAAAGGCCGTTTGAGAGCTTCAGGCGACGGTAGGCCTCGCGAAACTCGGTAATCTCGGTGCCATTGCCCACAAAGCCGGTGGGCGAGAGTGTCAGGTGATCGATGCCGACGCCGAGGCGGTTGAGCGAGGGCGCGTTCTGGATATCCTCAAGCTGGCGCGTGCTGGCGATGGAATAGGATTCCGGCACCTGCTCGAAGGTCATGGAATCGGTGTTCATCCAGATGCCGAACACCCGCTGCTTGCGCCGCACGGTTGCATAATCCACCGGGCCTTCCAGCGTCACCACCACATCATATTGGCCGATAGCGAGAAACAGTTCGTCGGCATTGTTGAGCGCCCCGAACACGGTGAGATCTGCGCCGCGAAAATCCGAGGTGATGGCGATTTCGCTTGTGGAGGTGCCGATTTCCAGCCCCTCGCGCACGGCTGATGGCCCCTGGCCAAGCGGCACCTGGGCCTTTGCCGTCTCGGCAAGCAGAAGGAAGGGAAGCAGCAGCAGGAGCGCGCGGATCATCGGTTGCCAAAGCCTCCGACGGCGATGGAATAGATATCGGCCGGCGTCACCACGAGATCGATCGCCAGCCGCAGGCCAACGGCCAGCACCAGCAGGCCGAGAAGCGCGCGCAGCTGTTCGCCGCGCAGCTTCTGGCCGACACGCACGCCGTACTGCGCGCCGATGACGCCCGCCACCATCAGGATCGTAGCGAGCACGATATCGACGGAATAGTTCGTCGCGGCCTGCACGATGGTGGTGTAGGCGGTGACGAAAATGATCTGGAACAGCGATGTGCCCACAACGACATTTGTCGGGATGCGCAGGAGATAGATCATCGCCGGCACCATGATGAAACCGCCGCCGACGCCCATGACGGAGGTGAGGATGCCGATGCCGAAGCCCAGCGCCACAACGGGAATGGCCGAGAGATAAAGCTTCGATTTCTTGAAGCGCATCTTGAGCGGCAGCCGATGGACCCAGTTGTGATGGCCCGGACGTTTGAGCGGCAGCGCCTCATTGCGGGCGGCCCGGCGCATGGCGCGCAGGCTTTCCGCCAGCATCAGGCTGCCGATCGTGCCGAGGAACACGACGTAGAGCAGGGAGATGATGAGGTCGAGCTGGCCGAGCCGTCGCAGCCAGGAAAAGATCCACACACCGACGGTGGCACCCGCCAGACCCCCGATCAGCAGTACGCTGCCCAGTTTCACATCCAGCGTGCCGCGGCGGAAATGGCTGATGGCACCGGAGACGGAGGAGGCGACGACCTGGTTTGCACCGGTTGCCACGGCAACGACGGGCGGGATGTTGTAGAAGATCAGAAGCGGCGTGATCAGAAACCCGCCGCCGACGCCGAACATGCCGGACAGAAAACCGACGGCTGCGCCCATGCCGAGAATGATGAAGATGTTCACCGACAGCTCTGCGATGGGCAGATACACAGTCACGGGCGTTCCTTAAGCAGAAATGGCTCCGCCGTCGCGGGCGGCTTCGCGAGGGACCACCCGTGCGGCGCATGAAATCGACGGTCTAACCGGACGCTGTCACGCACCGGTGCTAGGCTTCCGTCATGCGCTGCCGCGTTTTTCGAGTCAATTGAAAAGCCGCGGAAAACAAGGATTTCAGCCCGCTGTGGCGGATCTGTTCCGGCTAGATCTCAGGCCCCCTGCACCTTGTTCTTTTCCAGAAGCTTGCGCACCAGCGCTTCGGAAATATTGCCGTCTTCGGCAAGCCCGTTGCTGCGCTGGAAGGCGCGAATGGCCGTCACTGTCTTTTTGCCCATCAAACCATCCGGCTGGCCGGCGTCATAACCGTTGCGGTTGAGGATCGCCTGAATGTTGCGGATCGCCTTGCCCATGTCGATGCTGGCGGACGTGTCGGTCTTGGTTGACCAGTCGGCGGGAATGTTGGTGCCGTTTGCCTTGCCGTCCAGCGTCTGCTGTTTCCAATTGGCAAGCCGTGCCTTGGCGCTTTCCAGCTGCGCCGGCTTCAGCGCATTGGCCACTTCATCGCGCTTTGCGGCGGCATCGCGGTCGCCGCCATTGGCGGCAATGGCAAACCACTTGTAGGATTCTTCCAGGTTCTGCTCCGTGCCGTTGCCGCGGGCAAACAGGATCGCAAGGTTGAACTGGCTGTCGGTAATGCCAAGATCTGCTGCCCGGCCGAACCATTCGACGGCCGCCCGGTAATCGGCGTTCCCCGCGGCACCGGAGGCGTAGAGCACGGCCAGATTGTGCATGGCGCCGGCATTGCCGGCATTCGCCGCCTGTTCGTAGAGGCTGACGGCGCGGGTAAGGTCCTTGGTGACCGCGGTTCCCTTCTCGTAAAGGCTGCCAAGGCGATATTGCGCCGGCGCAGAACCGCGCTCGGCGGCAAGGCCATACCAGCGGGCAGCCTCTGCCGGATCGGCTGTCACGCCTTGTCCCTCGGTAAAGCGCGCGCCGATTTCAAACAGCGCCTGCGGATTGCCCTCTGCTGCGGCATCGGCCAGCGGCTGCGGGCCAAGGCCTGCGGGAATAACGATCCCAGCAGCGCCGGTGCTGTCCATCGGGGCTGCGGCTTCTTCGGGCAGGGACTGCCTCACCACGTCCGCCTGCGGTGCCGGCTGCACTGCGGCAACCTCGGCCGGTGTCGTGGCATTCGCGGATGCTTCGGCCGGCGCCTGGAGGCCAGCACCTTGCATTGCGGGTGCCGCCGGTGCCGTGGCCGCAGCCTGTGGGGCAACGGGTGTCGCGGCGGTATGAGTTTGGGAGATAGCCGGGGCAGCCGGCATCTTAGGGGCAGAGGTTGCGACATTCTGCGCGGATGCCGGGCGGGTCGCCTCGCCGGTGGTGATGGATGCGGCGGGCGCCTTTTCGCTGCGTGTCAGCGTATTGAACAGCGGCATGGCCATCAGCGCCAGAAGCACGGCGCCAACCGCCATCAGGATGGGGCGGCGGTGGCGCGCAAAGGTGGCGCGAACGCCGGAAGGCGCGATGGTCCCTTTTACGTTCCCCTTCGAACCGGTGTCTGCCGGGGCCTGACCCATTTCCAGCGCCGCAGCCTTTGCGGCCCGGCGGGCAGCGGCGATATAATCCATCCGCTCGCCATCGGTGCCATCAGGCGTGCTTTCGCTTTGTCTGGCTTCAGCCGCCAGGGCAGCGTCGGCAGCCGCTTGCGTGGCGCGCACGCGCTCAAGGATCTTGCGCACATCAGGGGTTCCGGAGCCGGGCTCCAGAAGGGCGTTGTCGCCGCTATCGTCGGCCTCGTAGGATGCAACTGCTGTGCCGGGATCGAGCGAAGGGGTGGGGTCTACCCGCGTGCGTTTGTTCTTCTGGGCCGATGCGCGCCCGGATCTACGAAAGCGCCTGGAAAGGCCGGACAAAAGGCCGCCACGGGCAGTGTCTTGCCCGTTTGCGGCGTCGCTCTCGTCGGCATCCGGTTCCATCACGGCAGGGCTGCCGGCCGTTTGCGCCATCAACTGCTCGTTGGCACGCGCCAGCATGCCGCGCGGCTCGCCCGTTTCGGGTGTCGTTGGGGCAGGACCTGTTTTTTGTTGCGCCATCGGCGGGCGCACGGCGGTCTGGGTTTCTGCGCGGGGGGGCGCAAGCGGTGCTCCGCCAAACAGCGCCGTCTGGCGCTCGCCCATCCGGCCTTCCATACGGTCCAGCCGCTCGGCAATCTCGTTCAGCGTGCGGTGCAGGCCCGTAAATGTCTGCTGCGTGCGCTCTTCCGAGCCGCGCGCGAGTTCTTCAAGATGGCGCAGGTCTTCGGCCAGCGCCAGAAGCGTTGCCGTATCGGGTGTCGCATCGCTGCCGGTGCCGCGTCCGTTGCGGGAATAGGCCTCGATCACGGTTTCGGCAGCCTGTCGGGCGGCCTCCAGCACATATTCGTCGCTGGTCGCCATATAACCTTCGATGGCCGCCATGCGCTGGTCAAAATCGTCGGGAAGGCTTGTCTCCCGCCGCGGTTCGCTCATCAGGCTTGAAAGATGGGCGATCTGTTTTTCAAGGCCGAGAAGCGAAAGGCTATCGCCCTGCGGCGCGGCACTTGCCTCTTCCAGGCGGGCTGCGATCTCGTCCAGCCGGATTTCCAGGCGTCCGAGCCCGGCATCGGAGGCAGCCGGCGCGGTGGCGAGGTTGTCGATCCGATGGGTCAGATCCTCCAACCGGCGGCCAAGGCCGTCGCTTGTGTGTTCGCTCGCCAGTGCCTCGATCCGTGCGGTGAGATCGGCCAGCGAGCCGGCAATGTTCTGCTGCGGCCCGCGGGCAAAAAATTCCGCCAGTTCCTCCAGCCGCTCTTCCAGCCGGTAGGCATCCTGCACATGGGCAAGGCTTTCGATCTTGTCGTGAAGGCCGATCAGCCTCTCCTCCAGACGCCGCAGCGCCTCGTGTTCGGCCGCTTCGTTGCGCGGGCGGGTGTTGTTGGCGGCAACGGCGCGGCTCAACTCGTCCAGCCGGTCGTCGATATGGGAAAACTGGCCGGACACATGTTCGCTCTCCAGCGGGCGCTGGGCAAGGTCTTCCACCACGGCGGCGAGCATCAGCACCTTGTCTTCGAGCGTGCGGATCGCCGGGCTGTCGGCCATGGTGCCAAGCTCGGCCTTCACGCCATCGATGCGGTAGGCGAGCGCGATCAGCTCCTTCTGGATGCCGCTCGCGTCAAATTCCTCCAGCCGTTCTTCCACGGCGCTCCAGCGGTTTTCCATGCTGTGCAGGCTGTCCTGGCGGGCAAGGCCATCGATCAGCGCGCGAAGGTCATCCAGTTCGCCGCGCAGGTCGGAGGCGGCAGATGGCGTGCGGCTGGACAGCATGTCGATGCCATCGGCCAGCCGCGCCAGTTCGTCTCGCAGGTCCGCGCCGAGATCGCGGCCATCGGCAAAACCGCGCATGGACTGCACGTCATCGCGCAGCGCCTGCATTTCGCGGGCAATGTTTTCGGAAATATCCTGGCGCAGTTCGCGCCGCAAATCATGCAGCGCCTGGGCAATGGTGCCGGTATTGTTGCTTTCGGCGGCCGGGCGCGGGCTCGGGCGGGTGTCCAAGGCGCGGGCAAGGGCCGAAGCAGGCGCTGTGCGGCGCGGTTCGACGGGTCTCACCTCGTCACGGCCTTCGCTTTCCCGGACCGGCTGGGCGGGCATACGGGGCGCAAAATCGGCGCCGGCGGTGCGCCGTTCGCGCGCGGCATCCAGCATACGCTGGCGCTCGCGTATTTCGGCCAGCGCATCGGAGTGCGGGCGGGCAGGCGGTTCGCTCACAGGCATCCGCGGGGTCGGCTCAGATGGCAGAGGTGCCGCCTTTTGCATCTCGCGCGGGGTCGACGCCTTCAGCAGGCCTTCGATGCGGGCTTCCAGTCCCTCGATGGTACGGTTCAGCGCATCGAGAGAAGAGCGTTCTCCGCGGGCGTTGGTGTTAAGGCGTGATCCGTTCATCTTCTACTCGTTTTGCTGCGCACGTCGCGTTGCATCGGATGGATCCGTCCAGCCACTGGTCAAGGCATGCCTGACGGCGCCTCTTTCAGCCGGTTGCACCACGGACCTAAATCCCATGGCTGAACTTTTCCGCGTCTGGCACCGTCCCTGCCCAATGACCGAAGCACTGCTGCCACGGCGTTCCCCATCATTTCGCGAAACGTAGTTAATACCGTGTTAAGAGGGAGCAAAGTTTTAACGAAGTTTGCGCGGCGTGCCGGAAACGCCGCAATTTGCGGCGTCAATGACGGCAATTTCATCGACGCAGAGCGACAATTTATTCCATTGACGTTTACGCGCACGTCAATATTTTATACGGTCATGAATGCCGGTTGATCCGGCCGCCGATTTGGAGGAGTTCGCGTTATGCCCGTCTACAAGGCCCCGGTCACCGATACGCTGTTTATCCTGAAGGACGTGCTCGGCATCGAGCGTTACAACAACCTGCCGGGCTTCGCCGATGCAACGCCTGACATGATCGAGGCAATCACCTCCGAAGCCGGGCGCCTGTCCGAAGAGGTGCTGTTTCCGCTCAATTACTCCGGCGATCAGGAAGGCTGCGTGCGCGCCGACGATGGTTCGGTGACCACGCCCAAAGGTTTCAAACAGGCTTACGATGCCTATTGCGAAGGCGGCTGGATCGGCCTTGCCGTGCCGGAGGAGTTTGGCGGGCAGGGCCTTCCCTACACGCTGCACGCCGCCGTCGGCGAATACACGTCCGCCGCCAACATGTCGCTGATGATGTATCCGGGCCTGACGCAGGGCGCGATTGCCGCGATCCTCGTCCACGGCAGCGACGAACAGAAGAAAACCTACCTGCCCAAGATGATCGAGGGCACGTGGTCGGGCACCATGAACCTCACCGAACCCCATTGCGGCACGGATCTTGGCCTCTTGCGCACGAAGGCGGTGCCGCAGGGCGATGGCTCCTATAAGCTCTCCGGCCAGAAGATCTTCATCTCCGCCGGCGAACACGACATGACGGATAATATCGTCCATCTGGTTCTCGCCCGCATCGAGGGTGCACCTGTCGGCACCAAGGGCATTTCGCTGTTCATCGTGCCGAAGTTTCTGGTCAACGATGATGGATCGGTCGGGGCGCGCAACGGCGTTGCCTGCGGTGCCATCGAGCACAAGATGGGCATTCACGGCAATGCCACCTGCGTGATGAACTATGACGATGCCACCGGCTACCTGATCGGCGCGGAGAACAAGGGCCTGAACGCCATGTTCGTCATGATGAACGAGGCGCGCCTCGGCGTCGGCCTGCAGGGTCTCGCCATCTCCGAAATCGCCTACCAGAACGCCGTCGCCTACGCCAGGGATCGCCTGCAGGGTCGCTCTCTCTCCGGCCCCAAGGCGCCGGAAAAGTCCGCCGATCCGATCATCGTGCATCCCGATATCCGCCGCACGCTGATGACCATCAAAGCCTTCAACGAGGCCGGCCGTGCCTTCATGCTGTGGACGGCGCTGAAATCCGACATCGCCCACCGCTCCTCCGAGGCCACAGAGCGCCAGGCCGCCGACGATCTTCTCGGGCTTGCCACCCCGATCCTCAAGGGCGTGATGACCGACAAGGGGTTTGACCACGCGGTCATGGCCCAGCAGGTCTATGGCGGCCATGGCTATATCGAAGAATGGGGCATGAGCCAGTATGTCCGCGATGCCCGTATCGCCATGATCTATGAGGGCGCGAACGGCATCCAGGCGCTCGATCTCGTTGGCCGCAAGCTGGCGCTGAACGGTGGCCGCGCCGTCATGGCCGCCTTCAAGGAAATCGGCGATTTCTGCGAGGAAAACCGCGAAAACGAGGCGATGGCGCCCTATACCAAGGCGCTGAAGAAGGGCCTCAACGACCTGCAGGCTTCCACCATGTGGTTCATGCAGAATGCCATGGCAAAGCCCGACAATGCCGGTGCCGGCTCCACCGATTACATGCACCTCTTCGGCCTCGTCATGCTCGGTTACATGTGGGCGAAGATGGCGAAATCCGCGCAGGACCTCCTTGCCGCCGGCGACGAGCGGGATGATTTCCTGAAGACGAAGCTTGTCACGGCGCGCTTCTACATGGACAAGATCATGCCGGAAACGGCGCTTCGCAAGGTCCGCATCGAGGCAGGCAGCGACACGCTGATGGAACTGGCCGCCGAGGCGTTTTGATGGTCCCTTCTCCCCTCGGGGAGAAGGTGGCCGAAGGCCGAATGAGGGGGGGCGGCGGGCGATGGCGCCAATGGCCCCCTCATCGCCTCGCATGCGCTCGGCACTTCTCCCCGCTGGGGAGAAGGGAGAGATAGAGAATTTCAGGCGCCCCGCGCGCCCAAGGGAGAGACACAATGACCGAAGTCTATATCTACGACCACGTGCGCACGCCGCGCGGCCGTGGCAAGAAGGATGGATCCCTGCACGAGGTGCCCTCCGTCCGTCTCGCTGCGAAAACGCTGGAAGCCATCCGCGACCGCAACGGGCTCGACACGGCAACCGTCGATGACATCATCATGGGCTGCGTCGATCCGGTCATGGATGCCGGCGCCGTCATCCCCAAGGCTGCCGCCTTCGAGGCCGGTTATTCGGTGAAGGCGCCGGGCATGCAGATTTCTCGTTTCTGCGCGTCGGGTCTCGATGCTGTGAATTTTGCCGCCGGCAAGGTCATGGCCGGTTCGGATGATATCGTCATCGCCGGCGGTGTGGAAAGCATGTCGCGTGTCGGCATGGGCATGTCCGGCGGCTCCTGGTACATGGATCCGTCCGTGAACTTCCCCGGCTATTTCATGCCGCAGGGCGTTTCCGCCGATCTCATCGCCACGAAGTATGGTTTTACCCGCGATGACGTCGATGCCTATGCGGTGGAAAGCCAGAAGCGCGCAGCGCATGCCTGGTCGAACGGTTATTTCTCCAAATCGGTCATTCCGGTCAAAGACCAGAACGGCCTCACCATCCTGGACCGCGACGAGCATATGCGGCCCGAAACGAACATGCAGTCGCTGGCAGCGCTCAACCCATCCTTCCAGATGCCGGGCGAAATGGGCGGCTTCGAAGCCGTCGGCCTGCAGGCGCATCCGGAAGTCGAGCGCATCACCTATGTCCACCACGCCGGCAATTCCTCCGGTATCGTCGATGGTGCCGCCGCCGTTCTCGTCGGTTCGAAAGCCGGTGGTCAGTCCATGGGCCTGAAGCCGCGCGCCCGCATCCGCTCTTTCACCAATATCGGCTCTGATCCGGCGCTGATGCTGACCGGCCCGGTCGATGTGACGGAAAAGCTTCTGAAGCGCACCGGCATGTCGATTTCCGATATCGACCTCTTCGAGCTGAACGAAGCGTTTGCTGCCGTCGTGCTGCGTTATATGCAGGCTTTCGACATTTCCCACGACAAGATGAACGTCAATGGCGGAGCGATCGCCATGGGCCATCCGCTCGGCGCCACCGGCGCGATGATTTTGGGTACCGTGCTCGACGAACTGGAGCGCCGCGATCTCAATACCGCGCTCGTCACCCTTTGCATCGGCGCGGGCATGGGCACGGCCACCGTGATCGAAAGGGTTTGACCATGAGCTTCAACACAGGCTCGGTCGAAGCCGAATTTGACCACGTCAGCGACCACTGGTCGCCACGCGTGATTGCCGACCTTAACGGCCAGAGCGTGAAAGTGGCCAAGGTCAAGGACCATCTCACCTGGCATTCTCACCGCGACGAGGACGAGCTGTTCCTGATCTGGAAGGGCGCGCTCACCATCGAATATCGCGATCGGCCGCATGTCCATCTGAAAGCCGGCGATTTCCATGTCGTGCCGAAGGGCGTCGAGCACAATCCGGTTGCGGCCGAGGAATGCTGGATCATGTTGTTTGAGCCGTCCGAGACGAAACACACCGGCGATGTCGTGGTCGAAAAGACCAAAACGCTGGATGCACAGCGCAGCCATCTGTCGGCTTGAGCGGGGAGGAGAAACCCATGACCTACAAGAATTTCACCGTCGAGACTGACGCAGACGGCATCGCCCTCGTCACCTGGGACATGCCGGACAAGTCGATGAACGTCTTCACCGTCGAGGTGATGCAGGAAATCGACGCTATCGTCGATGCGACCGTCAAGGACGAGGCCGTCAAGGGCGTCGTCTTCACCTCGGGCAAGTCCGCCTTTTCCGGCGGCGCCGATCTCACCATGATCCGCGGCATGTTCACGCTTCTGCAGGAAGAGCAGGCGAAGAACCCCGAAACCGCGATGCAAAAGCTGTTCGAGGAAGCCGGGCGCATGACCTGGCTGTGGCGCAAGATCGAAACCAACGGCAAGCCGTGGGTGGCCGCCATCAATGGCGTGTGCATGGGCGGCGCGCTGGAACTGTCGCTGTCGTGCCATGGCCGCGTTGTCTCGAACGCCAAGTCCGTCAAGCTCGCGCTGCCGGAAGTCAAGGTCGGCATCTTTCCGGGCGCCGGCGGCACGCAGCGTGTGTCGCGCCTTGCCAACACGCAGGATGCCCTGCAGATGATGACGACCGGCCAGACTTTGACGCCCCAGCGCGCAAAGGCGATGAACCTCGTCCATCAGGTGGTCGAGCCCGATCAGCTCGTGCCGGCCGCCAAGCAGATGATCAAGGACGGCCTGAAGCCCGTCGCCCCCTGGGATGAAAAGGGCTTTAAAGTCCCCGGCGGCGGTATCTGGACGCCGGCTGCCGCCCAGCTCTGGCCAGCCGCTCCCGCGATCCTGCGCCGCGAAACATCAGGCAATTATCCAGGCGCGCTTGCCATCCTCAAATGCGTCTATGAAGGGCTGCAACTGCCTTTCGATACGGCGCTTAAGGTCGAGCAGCGGTATTTCACGCAAATCCTGCGCACCACCGAAGCGTTTTCTATGATCCGCTCGCTGTTCATTTCCATGCAGGAACTGGGCAAGGGCGCTCGCCGCCCCGCCGGCATCGAGAAAAAGAAGCTTTCGAAAATCGGCGTCGTCGGCGCTGGCTTCATGGGCGCTTCCATCGCCTATGTCACGGCAGCTGCCGGCATCGCCGTCTCGCTGATCGACCGCGACGAAGAAGCCGCCGCCAAGGGCAAGGCCCATTCGGAAAAGCTGGTCGCAGACCAGATCGGCAAGGGGCGCATGACCAAGGAGGACGGCGAAAAGCTGCTCTCCCTCATCACCCCCACCGCCGATTATTCGACCCTGTCGGATGTTTCGCTCGTCGTGGAAGCCGTCTTCGAAGACCGTCAGGTCAAGAAGGATGTCATCGAAAAGGTCGAGGCCGTTCTGCCGGAGGGCGCGATCTTTGCCTCCAACACCTCGACGCTTCCGATCACCGGCCTTGCGAAGAATTCAAAACGTCCAAAACAGTTCATCGGCGTGCATTTCTTCTCGCCGGTCGAAAAGATGATGCTGACGGAAGTCATCCTGGGCGAGGAAACCGGGGATGAGGCTCTGGCCGTGGCGCTGGATTACGTCGCCCAGATCAAGAAGACCCCCATCGTTGTCAACGATACCCGCGGTTTCTACGTCAACCGCTGCGTTTTCCGCTACATCAACGAAGCCTATGACATGCTGATCGAAGGCGTGCCGGCCACCATGATCGAAAATGCCGCCAAGATGGCGGGCATGCCGGTCGGGCCGCTGTCGCTCAACGATGAAGTGGCCGTCGATCTCTCCCAGAAGATCATGAAGGCCTCGATTGCCGATCTCGGTGAAGCCTCGGTCAAGCCCGAGCATATGGCGCTGGTCGATAAGCTCGTGAACGATCTCGATCGTCGCGGCCGCAAGAACACACGTGGTTTCTACGACTATCCGGCAAAGCCTGCGAAAAAGTCTCTGTGGCCGGGCCTCAAGGATCTCTATCCGCAGAAGCCGGCAGCGGAGGTCGATGTAAACGTGCTGAAGCAGCGCCTTCTCGTCACCATCGCGCTGGAAGCGGCCCGCACCATGGAAGAAGGCATCGTGACGGACCCGCGTGAGGCCGACGTCGGCTCCATCCTCGGTTTCGGTTTTGCACCCTATACCGGCGGCACGCTGTCTTACATTGACGGCATGGGCGTGAAGACGTTCGTTACGCTCTGCGAAACGCTGGCTAGCCAGTACGGCGAGCATTTCAAGCCGACGCCGCTGCTTCTCGATATGGCTGCCAAGGGAGACACGTTCTACACGCGGTTCGATCCCTATGGCGCAGCGCAGAAGGCGGCGTGATCCGCATCGGACTTTATTGGATTAGTGGACAGGCTCCGAAAGGGGCCTGTTTGCCGTTTCAGGCTACGTTTCCTTGGCCGCCCCAAATTGTCCTTCCGGTTACCAAGCCTGTTCACGGCTGGCTGAGCAATTTCGTGTAGTACGGCGGGTAACCGGTGCGCTTCAGACTGTGCCGACACGCCGGCCTTTCTTTCCACTCAGCCTCTCTTCTCACAAGGATCCCGTTCCGTGAAGAAAATCATTGTCGCTGCCGCTTTCGCAGCCATGCTGTTTCCATCTGCGTCCTTCGCTGCCATGAAAACCCTGGTATTTCCAAGCGATGCTCCTATTGCCAGCATCTCGATCCCCAAAAGCTGGGGTCCGGAAGAAACCGAAAGCGGCATCCAGGCCACATCGGATGACAGCGCGATCTATCTGGCCATCGATATCGCCGATGAAAAGACCAGCGACAAGGTGATCGATGATGCCCTGGCCTTCCTGAAGGAGGCCGGTGTCACCATAGATGGGTCGACGCAGAAACAGTCGGAGGAAATGATCAACGGCATGAGCATGTCCAATTTCGACTGGACCGGCACTGACACGGATGGGCCGGTGAATGTTGGCCTTTCGGTTCTGTCGCCCAAGCCCGGCAAGCTGCTGCTGATCACTTATTGGGGCTCCAAAGGCGAGCAGGAGAAGCACGGTGACGAATTGTTGGCGATCATTTCCTCGCTGAAGCCGGCTCCCTGAACACCTTGTTCTGCGGATAGTTCCGGTGCGCCTTAAACAGAGGCTTGGTGCCCGCCGGCGCACACATTTGCGGTGCGCCGGCGGACGGTTCATGCCCCCAGCAGCAGCCGCGCGGCGATGGGGACGATGAGCGAGGTTGCCAGCGCGTTCAGCGCCATGGCGATACCGGCAAACAGGCCGGCCGTCGGATCGACATCATAGGCGCGCGCGGTGCCGATGCCGTGGGAGGTGAGGCCGACGGCAAAGCCGCGCGCGGCATAATCGCGGATGCCCATGCGGTTCATCAGCGGCGTGACGATGAGGGCGCCGATAATGCCGGTGAGGATCACCAGCACGGCCGTCAGCGAAGGATTGCCGCCGAGCGACGAGGAGATCGCCATGGCAACGCCGGCGGTTGCCGATTTTGGCAGGAAGGAAATCATCATCTCGCGCGGCAGGCCAACCAGCGTTCCAAGCACCACGACAGAAAGCACGGCGGCAACGGACCCCACGGCAAGCGCCACCCCGATCGGTGGCAGAACGCGCTTCACCTCATCCCATTGCAGGTAAAGCGGAACGGCAATGGCAACCGTTGCGGGTCCGAGCAGGAAATGTACGAACTGCGCGCCGGCAAAGAATTTTTCGTAAGGGATGTGAAACACCGTCATCACCGCCGACAGGAAGATGACCGAGGTGAGAACCGGGTTCACCAGCGGATTGCGCTTCAGGCGAACCGACAGTTCGGAGGCTGCAATCCAGGTGCAGACGGTCAGTGTCAGCCAGATCAGCGGCGAGGTGGAAAGGTAGACCCAGAGATCGACGGGACTGCGCATCAGGACCCCCATTTGCCATCGAAGAACCGGCGGGCGGCGATGAAGGTCCAGACGGTGACGGCAAGGGTGAAGGCGGCCGAGGCGATCAGAACCACCGCAATTGGGCCAAGCTGCGATTGCAGGACACCCCAGAGCGATACGATGCCGACACCGGCCGGAACGAACAGCAGGCCGAGATTGGACAGAAGTGCACCGGCTGCCCCTTCCACCTGGGGAAAAGGCGCACGTCCCGTGCGCCGGCCGAGCTGGAGGGCGAGAAACAGCAGAACCAGCCCGACAACAGGTCCGGGAACCGGCAGTTTGGTCAGGAAAACAAGGCTTTCGCCAAGGAGCTGGAAAAGAAGAAGAGCCGCGATGCCGCGTAACATGATGGTCTCCGACCGTGTGTGAATGGCGCGAGACTAGCCCGGTTGCGGGAATACGTCACGCATCCCCCGGTGGGAGGGCAGCGATCCTGCCACACTTATGAGAAGAGGCGGAAATGCATCGTGAAGGCTCACGTTTTCCTGTTGCGGTTTTGGTGGCGCCTGCGATAGTGGTATCTGTCGCATTTCTACATAAGAAACAGTCGCATACGGCGTGGGGCACACAGTCGGAATTGCCAAAGCGCAAGGCCGCAAGGGGGATGGATGTTCATGGGAAGCAAGGGCGAGGCACCCTCGCGGGCGGCCTTGGCTTTCAGCCGGCTTGCTGCGCGGGATAATCGCGTCGTGAGCTTGCTGTCGCGCCTGCCTGCCTTCCGCTCCACCACACAGCAATCGACTGTGCGGGAGAAGGTTTATGCCTACCTGATCTCGCTGGTTATCGCAGTCATTGCCGTTGCCTTACGTTTCCTCGTGGATGATTACCTGCCGCCCGGTTTTCCTTACCTGACGTTTTTCCCGGCCGTGATCCTCACCGGTTTCTGCTTTGGCATCTATCCGGCCCTCATGAACACGATGATCTGCGGGCTCGTCGCCTGGTACTGGTTCATTCCGCCGGTGGCCTCCTTTGCCCTGACGGTTCCGGCGATTACGGCACTGGCGTTTTATTTCTTCGTCATTGCCATCGATCTTGGCCTCCTGCAATTGCTGCTGGCCGCCTACGGTTCGCAGGTGCGGGTGCGTGATGATCTCGCCTATAACCTGCAGCTGCAGCAGCTTGTCTCGGAAGAGGTGGATCACCGGCTCAAAAACCTGCTGGCCACCACCAGTGGCCTGATCGCCCTGTCGCAGCGCCATGCCACGACCCCGCAGCAACTGGGCAGCCAGCTGCGCCAGCGGGTGCAGGCCATGGGCCATTCCATCACGCTTCTGCGCGGCTCCCTGCATGGCGGCAGTGCCGATATCCGCGAGGCGATCCTTGCCGCGCTGGAACCGCTCGGCCTGTCGGAAGGTGAGAGGCTGGCATTCGAGGGGCCAAGACTCAACCTCAACGGCGCCACCATCATCTCGCTCAGCCTCATCATCCACGAGCTTGGCACCAATGCGTTGAAATACGGCGCGTTGTCGCAGGATGTCGGGCAGATCGTCGTGTCCTGGCACCGCCGTTCGGCAGAGGGGCAGGATCCTGCTCAGGCTGGCGACCTGATCGATCTCGTCTGGCGCGAACAAAACGGTCCGCCGGTTGCCCTGCCGACAAGCCAGGGATTTGGCACTGACCTCGTGCGCCGCATGTCGGCAAGCCTCGGCGGCGAATGCCGTCTGTCCTATGAGCCGACAGGGCTCGTCGTGCATTTCGAGATGCGCGCGCAGAACGTTCAGGCCTGATCGTCATAGGCGCCGCCAAACGCGCTCCGGTTATCCACTGCCCGCAAACGTAAAACGGCGGCACCGTTGCCGGGTGCCGCCGCTTGATCATGTGTCTGGCCTCTTTGCTCAGGCGGTCTTTGGCGCCGTTTTGGAGGCGAGGACCGGTTTTGGGGAAATCCCGACCTTCGATGCATTCGCCTTGGCCGTCTGGGGAGAAACACTGCCGACGTCCAGCGTCAGCCACTTGTCGCGTTCGCGCCACAGGGCCGGGATGGCGAGAAGGCCGATGCAGCTGAAGGCGATCATCGTTTTCGTCACTTCCGAAAGCTCCGGCGTGCGGCCATCGAAATAATAAACCGCGTAGACGATGCCGACATGCCAGACATAGACATAAAGCGAATGGCGACCGAGCAGCTGGAGGAATTTCAGCGACAGAACCCAGATGATGCCATTGGCGATGCGCTGCACCCATTGCGCCTTGTGTTTCGGGCCGGCGATCACCATCCAGGTCAGAAGCGTTGCGGCAGCAACGAAGTTGATGAGGTAGACCGGGCCAAAATCGGCGCGGATTTCCATCGTGGCGAACTTGCCCGCCAGTTCAGCCGGCATCATGCCATGAGCGGTCATGATGCGCAGCGGCAGGAAGAAACCGCAGATGAGCACGCAGATCGTCGGAATGAACGTATTCTCAGGCGAAAAGATCTTACCCCAGTTGATGCGGTTGAGCGACGTCAGCGCCCCCAGCACCAGGCCGGAATAAAACACGATCTGCCAACCGAGCAGGTTGAACGAAGCGCGAATACCCTGATCGTCGGGGCGCATGAAGAAGCTGTTGATCGGATCAGTAACGATCTTCTGCAGGCCAAGCTGTCCCGCCATCCAGAGGATCAGCGAGCCTGCCATGACATGCGCCCACTTGCCGTCGATGACGAGCTTCACGAGGATCGGCGCAAACAGCATGTAGATGATGTATTGCGGCAGGATATCCATGAAGGTCGGCTGGAAGACGAAACTCGCAATGGCCGCCAGACGCCACGGATCATCAAACGTCGTATACCCCAGCCAGTTGTACCAGATGTAATAGGCGCCCGGCAGCACCATCTGGGCTGCCAGCACGCAGATCACGATGCCCATGGCATAACGATACAGCTCGAAAGCGCGCGAATAGATCGCCTGGCGACCCGCGGCATAGCCGTTTTTCGCCATCTTGCGCACATAGACCATGCCAATCAGCAGGCCCGACAGGAAAACGAAACCTTGCGCATCTTCCACAAAGGCGAGCTGGTTGTGATTGATGTTCACCAGCCAGTAGCCGCCTGCAAAGATCAGGTGGTTGATCAACATGAAAACGAGGAAATATCCCCGCATACCGTCAATGAGGTCATAACGTTTCATCGGTCGCGTCTCCGTCTCGTAGCGTCCGAAGGCTCGCGCCGGTCGGTCCGTGATGCCTCTACGGGCAGGAAGTTTGGCCATTTAACGCGGCTTAAGCGGGGCGGTTCCCGCAGCGCAACACTTCTTGTAACGAAGCGATTGTCACAAATACGGCATTAACCAGAAATGAATGGTAAGGCGAGGGGCAAGCCTGCGGCGGATACCTATTCGGCAGCGGCCCGGCGAATGGCAGCCGCCTGGGTGACATAGGCGCGCAGTGCTGCCGGCTTCACCGGTTTGTGCTGCAGGCTGAGCCCGTATTTTTCCGCCTCCGCCCGCACATCCTGGCTGCGGTCGGCAGTCAGCAGCAGGCCGGGCACAGCGCCGCCGATAAGCGTTCGAAGCTTCAGGATTGCCTCGATCCCGGTGCCGTCATCCAGATGATAATCGGCAATCACCACGTCCGGGCTTGCCCCTGGGTTCTCCAGCAGGTGGTCGATGGCATCAAGCGAACCGGCGCTCGTGACTGTGCATCCCCAACCGGACAGCAGCAGCGCCATACCCTCGAGGATTTTGGGTTCGTTGTCGATGCACAGCACCTTCAGGCCCGACAGCGGCTGCGGCAGCGGCTGGGCGCCGCCATTCACGCCAAGGCTTCGCGGGCGGGCGAGATCACGGGGAACCTTGACTCTAAAAATCGTGCCGCGCCCCGGCGTCGAGGCAAGCTCGACCGGATGGGAGAGGACGCGCGAAATGCGGTCAACGATCGAGAGACCAAGACCGAGGCCAGCTGCCGTGCGCGCGCCCTCGTCCAGCCGGGCAAACTCCTTGAACACCGTCTTGAACTTGGAGGAGGGGATGCCGATGCCGGAATCCACCACTTCGATCACCACGTCGCGCCCGCGTCGGCGCGCACCCACCAGCACCTTGCCGCTGATCGTATATTTGATGGCGTTGGAGACAAGGTTCTGCACCAGCCGGCGCAGCAGGTTGGGGTCGGTGCGAACGTTGAGGGATGTCCGCATGACGCGGAACTTGAGCTTTTTTTCGCGGGCAATCGGCGCAAAGTCAGTCTCTATGCGCCGCAGCAGGTCATCCAGCGAGACGGAGGTGACGCGCGGTTTCATCGCGCCCGTATCGAGCCTCGAAATATCCAGGACGGCGCCGAGAATGCTTTCCACCGATTCAAGCGCCGAATCGATGTTGCGCACCATGGCACTGTTTTCCGACTGACCAAGCCGCTCGACCAGCGAAGAGGAATAAAGGCGCGCCGCATTCAGCGGCTGCAAAATGTCGTGGCCTGCAGCGGCAAAAAACCGCGTCTTGCCAAGGTTTGCCTCCTCGGCGGAGGCGCGCGCTTCCGCCAGTTCCCGGTTGACGCGTGTCAGTTCGGCGGTGCGTTCCTCCACCCGCTGTTCCAGCGTTTCGTTGGCCTGCCGCAGTGCTTGTGCTGCCGCCACGCGGTCGGTCATGTCGGTAAAGGTGGCGACGATGCCATCATCCGGCATGGCGTTGGAGCGCACTTCAATGATGCGTTCGCCGCCACGTAGCACCAGCGAGAACGGCGTATCCAGCGCCTTGATGCGCCCCATCACCGTTGCCCCGTGCTCGGCCGAGATGTCGGCGCGGTCGGTGAGGATGCCGACGATGTCGCTCAGCGGATAACCGACCTGCCCCACCTGTTCGGGAAGATCGAGCAGCGTGCGGAAGCGGCGGTTCCAAATCGCCAGCCGGTCGGAACTGTCGAACACCGCCACGCCCTGGTCCATCTGGGAGAGCGCCGTCTGCAGCATGTCCTGATTATATTGCAGCGCCTCGCTCGCCTGATCGAGCAGCCAGGCGGTATCGGAGCTGGTATCCTCTGCCTTCTGCAGGATGAGCGACAGTACGAGGCGGGCAGAGGAGGAGCCGATGGCGCTGCCCAGCAGCTGCTCGGAAAAATGGATGAAGGCCATATCTGCGGCCTCCTTGTCGGCAATGCGACGGCCGGCGGTGCGCTCGTAATGGGCAAAGGAACGTAACATGCGTTCCTCGCCGAGATAGCGGGCGATGGCGGCCTTCAGATCGCCGACGCTGACGCGGGTTTTCCAGCCGCGCGTGGCAAATTGCGAGCGCAAGTGACGCTTGACGAAAATGCCCGCCTGGATGCGCTCCATCGGGCGCGGATTGCGAGACAGCGAGCCAATCACGAAGGCGACGCTGTTTAGGATGAGGCTGAGCAGGACGGCGTTGACCAGCGGATCGGCATCCGGTCCTGAAAACAGGGTCGTGCCGGGCACGATGAAATCCAGCACGGTTGCTGCCAGCGCCGAATTATCCGGCCCGCCAAGGCTTGGCACAAACAGAAGATAGGCCCAGGCGAGGAAGCCCAGGCACATGCCGACGATGGCGCCGCGTGCATTGGCCCGCCGCCAGAAGAGACCACCGAACAGCGCTGGCGCCATCTGCGCAATGGCGGCGAAGGCCAGAAGTCCGATCGAGGCGAGGCCGGTGCCGGAATCGGCGGTCCGATAATAACCGTAACCCAGCATCAGCACCCCGAAAATGGCGGTGCGGCGGATGCGCAGCAGGTGTTTTGCAAAATCCGCCCGGTGGCCGCCCGAGGTCATCAGCTTGCGGCGCAGGAAGATCGGCATGACAATGTCATTGGAGATCATGATCGACAGCGCCACCGAGGCGACGATGACCATGGCGGTGGCTGCCGAAAAACCGCCGATGAAGGTGATCAGCGTGACAAACGCCATTTCCTTGGAAAGTGGCAGTTGCAGCACGTAAAGATCGGCATTGCCGGCGCCGCCAAACTCGATCAGCCCGCCGACGGCGACCGGCAGCACGAAGATATTGATGGCGACGAGATAAAGCGGCAGAAGCCAGCTGGCCATTTTCAGCTCGGCGGCCGTGCGGTTTTCCACCACCGTCACATGGAACTGGCGCGGCAGCATCAGGATGGCGAAGCCGGAAAGGCCGATCAGCATCAGCCAGCGCGGCAGCGGCGTCTGGTAGGTCAGCGCCGCATTGACCAGCGCGTTGTCGGCCGCCTTCGCCCAGAGATCGGCGGGGCCGTCGAAAATCAGGAAGATCACCGAAAGCCCGATGGTGCAGAAGGCCACCAGCTTGACCACCGATTCCATGGCGACCGCCAGGATCAGCCCATCCTGATGTTCGGTCGCATCGGTGTGGCGCGTGCCGAACATGACGGCAAAACATGCCATCAGCAGGGTGACGATCAGCGCCAGATCGAGGAAATAGAGATTACCGCTGCCGATGCCGTACTGGCCGGGATCAACGATGGTGGCAACCGAATCCGACACCGCCTTCAGCTGCAGTGCGATATAGGGAATGGCGCCGACCAGCGAGATGATCGCGACGATGAGGGCAACGGTGGAATTCTTGCCGTAGCGGGCAGCAATGAAATCGGCAACCGAGGTGAGCTTTTCGGCTTTCGCCAGCTCCACGATGCGCCGGATGAGTGGCATTCCGAGCGTAAATGCAAGGATGGGGCCGATATAGATGCCGGTGAATTCCAGCCCGCGCTCCGAGGCAAGGCCGACGCCACCGAAATAGGTCCAGGAGGTGCAATAGACGGCAAGGCTGAGGGCATAAACGACAGGTCGGCCGCGTTTCGGCACGCCAAGCCGCCGGCTCCTGCGGTCTCCGTAACTTGCCACGGCAAACAGCAGCAGAATGTAGGCGCAGGCCGACAGCAATATCACCCAGCCAGGCAGCATGAACCCTCCGCACCCCTCCATGTGTGCCGGCAGGTTTTACCGGCGCCTGCAATCTACGCCAAAGCATGCGGCTTGGAAATGAAGCTGGCTGTTGGCAAAAAGTACAATAAGGGTCAGAGGCGGGCTATCGCGATGGCAGGCGCACCTTTGCATCTTTCCAGCCGGCGGATGCGCGATATATTGCCTTAATCTTTGCAAGCATCACTGAGAGGACAGCCATGTCGATGATTTCCGAATTCCGTTCCTTCATAGCCAAGGGCAATGTCATCGATCTCGCGGTCGGCATCATTATCGGCGGCGCCTTTACCGGCATCGTCACCTCACTGGTGAACGACGTGGTGATGCCCATTGTCAGCGTCGTCGTCGGCGGCATCGATTTTTCCAACTATTTCATTCCGCTCAATTCGGCGATCACCGCCGATACGCTGGCTGCGGCAAAGCAGCAGGGCGCCGTCTTTGCCTATGGCAACTTCCTCACCGTGCTGCTCAATTTCCTCATCCTCGCCTGGATCATCTTTATGATGGTGAAGGCGGTGAACCGCATCCGCATCCATGACGAGAAAAAGCCGCCGGAAGCAGCGCCTGCACCGCCGCCGGCAGATGTGCAGCTGCTGACGGAAATCCGCGATCTCCTGAAGGCGCCGCGGTAAGCACGCGTCATCCATCACCAAATTCGATCAGGCTCTCACCGAAACTCATGGGATTTCGGTAAGAGCCTGCGCTATGAGGGAAGAAGATGGAGACGTTTTGCATGAAACAGATGGAAACCTTGAGCGCGCGCGCTCTTGCCGCCCCCCAAAGCGGCATTGTCGAACTGGTAAACTATGCCCGTGGTCGCAAGGGCCTCATTCCGCTCTGGGCCGGCGAGGGCGATCTTCCGAGCCCGGCTTTCATCAATCAGGCGACGAAAGACGCGCTGGATGCCGGGGAAACCTTCTACACCTGGCAGCGCGGCCTTCCGGAATTGCGCCAAGCGCTATCGCGCTATTATGAGCGGCATTTCTCCATCTCGCTGCCGATGGAGCATTTTTTTGCCACAAGCTCCGGCATGCATGCGATCAACCTCTGTGTGCAGGCGCTGACGGCGCCGGGCGACGAGATCATCTACCTCACCCCCAGCTGGCCCAATATCGTGGCGGCCGTCGGTATTGCCGGCGCAAAACCGGTCAGCGTTCCCGTGGATTTCGTCGGCGGCGGCTGGTCGCTGGATATCGCAAAGCTTGAGGCGGCGATTACCCCGCGCACACGCGCGCTGTTCATCAACACGCCGTCGAACCCCACCGGCTGGACCGCGACCGAAGAAGACCTTAAGGCAATCCTTACGCTGGCGCGCCGCCATGGTCTTTGGATCATCGCCGACGAGATCTACGCGCTCTATTATTATAATGGCGCACGTGCGCCTTCCTTCATGGACGTGCAGACGCCTGACGACCTCATCATCTACGCCAATTCGTTCTCCAAGAACTGGTCGATGACCGGCTGGCGCGTCGGCTGGATCGTCGCACCACCGGCGATTGGCCAGGTGCTGGAAAACCTCATCCAGTATTCCAGTTCGGGGCTGACCCCCTTCATGCAGCGCGGCGCGATTGCAGCGCTCGATCAGGGCGACGATTTCCTGCGCTCCAATATCGAGCGCGCGCGCACCTCGCGTGATATCCTCTGCGACACGCTGATTGCCACCAACCGGGTGCAGACACGGAAGCCGGATGGCGCGCTCTATGCGTTCCTGAAGGTCGATGGCATCGACGATCCGCGCGCTGCCGCCTTCGACATCGTCGACAAGACGCTGGTTGGCCTTGCGCCCGGAACAGCCTTCGGTCCGGGGGGCGGCGCCTTCCTGCGTGCCTGTTTCCTGCGGGATCCGAAACAGGTCGAAGAGGCCGCCGGCCGGCTGGCGGATTACATCCTGAAGCTTTGAGGTGACGGCTTTCCGCCGATTGCTAAAACTTTAGAAGTTTCGAAAACACGCTGTTTTCCCTATTGAAAACAATGATTTCCCGGGCGTATGTTCGGTAAGTTTTACTGAACCCAGTCATGGTTCGATGCGCGCTGTTGTGTAAGCAGGAGCATCGAACCATGACAGTTCTCGTGACAGGCGGCGCAGGTTATATCGGCAGCCATATGGTGCTGGCCCTTTTGGATGCCGGGGAGGAAGTGGTCGTTCTCGACCGTCTCTCCACCGGCTTTCGCTGGGCGGTGCCGGATAAAGCGCGGTTTTATCTCGGCGATGTCGGTGATCGTGGCATGCTGGAGCGGATCTTTTCCGAAAACCGCATCGATGCGATCCTGCATTTTGCCGGCTCCATTGTCGTGCCGCAATCGGTCAAGCATCCGCTGGAATATTATGACAACAACACGTCAAAGACCGGCCAGCTTGCCGCTGCCGCCATTGCCGCCGGCATAGAGCATTTTGTGTTCTCCTCGACGGCAGCCGTTTACGGCGACCAGCCAGATGATGCGCCGGTCAAGGAAAGTGCCCCGACGCAGCCGAAAAATCCCTATGGCCAGTCCAAGCTGATGGCGGAGATGATGCTGCGCGATGCCGCCGCCGCCCACCCGTTCCGCTACGTGGCGCTGCGCTACTTCAACGTGGCGGGCGCCGATCCGCTGGGGCGCACCGGCCTTTCCACCGAGGGCGCCACGCACCTCATCAAGATCGCCTGCGAGGCAGCGCTTGGCCGGCGTGCCTCCGTCGATGTCTACGGAACGGATTACCCGACGCCGGATGGAACCGGTATTCGCGACTATATCCATGTGAGCGATCTCGTGGCCGCGCACCTGAAGGCGCTTGCGTATCTGCGCGCTGGCGGCACGTCGCTGACGGCCAATTGCGGTTATGGCCGGGGTTATTCTGTGCTGGAGGTGCTGTCTGCGGTGAAGAGGGCGGAGGATTGCGATTTTGCGGTCAACTGCGGCCCGCGGCGTCCCGGCGATGCGGGCGCTGTTATTGCCGATTCCACGCTTGCCCGTGAAATCCTTGGCTGGACACCCGTCCATGATGATCTCGACCACATCATTGGGACAGCACTTGCCTGGGAACGTGGGCTCGACGCGCCCGGAAAAGCTGGCGTGCAGGTTATCCGCCGGCGTCTTGCGGCAAGTTTCTGAGGCTGGCTTTCGCCAACGACAAAGGCGCCGGAGAAATTCGGCGCCTTTGGTATGATCGACGGTGAGGAGGATCGGGGGGATGCCGGCCTGAAAGGCCTTACGCCACCATGCCCCAGTCTTCAGCGTCATCAGTGGCAAACATGCGTTCCAGGTTAAGGAAGCAGATCATGCCGCTGTCATGGGCGATAATGCCATCGGAAAAGGCGGCGCTGGAACCGGCGGCCATCGGCACCGGCTGCAGGCGGCTTGCCGGCACGGTCATGATGTCGGACACGCGATCGACCAGCATACCCACGGTCATGCCCTTGATGTCGGTGACAACAATGGCGCTGCGTTCATTCACTTCGGTGTTCTGCATGCCGAGCTTGACGGCGAGATCGACGATCGGGATCACGGTGCCGCGCAGGTTCATCACGCCGATGACTTCGTAAGGTGCGTGCGGCAGCGGCGTGACCGGAGCCCAGCCACGGATTTCCCGGATCGAGGTCGTGCGCACGCAAAATTCCTGCGCATGCAACCGGAAGGCAATGATCTCGAGAAGTTCGT
Source organism: Neorhizobium sp. PAMB6630 (assembly GCF_058242775.1). Lineage (NCBI taxonomy): Bacteria > Pseudomonadati > Pseudomonadota > Alphaproteobacteria > Hyphomicrobiales > Rhizobiaceae > Neorhizobium > Neorhizobium sp. PAMB6630. The sequence continues at coordinate 3,382,458 of NZ_CM177836.1, read as the reverse complement.
CACTGGTCGTCTGTTGCACGTTCATTGAGATAGGTCTCCCAGCTGTGGTTGCGGAGCGTCGATCGATTGCCTGACAGAATAAGGGCTAGACCATGCGCCGAACTGGAGATGTGCGAACATATGCCGCGTGTCTCGTTCCAGGCTCTTCGGGATCAAATCTCTAAAGGCCGCGCTATCATGTCGCCGCCATTCTGATGCCATGCCATCGATGCCACTCGATTCCTTGAGGATAATTCTTGTTTACTAATTAAATCTTAGGACCGCAGACAATTTCTGGGCACACGCCGAGGTGGCGTTACGCCGTCCCCGGTCGAAAAAAGCTCGCACAGCTGTGCAATGACAACGAACTGTCATGGAACGATCATCCAGCTGTCATCTGCAATTCTTAGTGTCGCCCGTGACTTTGACGCCGGCCCAGCGGGGGCCGTGCCGCCCATTTCGGAGACAGACCCATGAAAAGACGCGATTTCCTGGCGGCCGGCTCGGCCGTTGCCGCTCTGCCTGCGCTCAATTCCATCGCTTTTGCCGCAGACACGACGATCAATGTGTTCAGCGGTTCCGACAACAATATCATCGATTTCTGGAACAACACCGTGCGTCCGGCCTTCGAGAAGGCCAATCCGGGCCTCAAGCTGAAGGTGATCGATGCCGGCGACGACAATGGCCTTCGCGCCATCGCCGACCGCGCGCTTGCAGCCCTGAAGTCGAAGTCGGACCCGCAGGCGGATGTGTTTGAAAGCTTTGACGCACGCCTGCCCGTCGGCGGCATCGATGCCGGTCTCTGGGTGACCTTCTCGGCGGAAAACGTGCCGAATTTCGGCAAGATCAATCCGCGCGCCCTGGATATCCCGCAGCGTCTGCCCTACCGCGGCTCGCAGGTTCTTCTCGCCTACGACAAGACCAAGCTCGACCCGAAGGATGCGCCGAAAACCTTCGAACAGCTGGTTGCCTGGATCAAGAAGAACCCCGGCCAGTTCATCTACAACCGTCCCGACAAGGGTGGTTCCGGCGGCAATTTCGTGCGCCGCGCCATTCATGAAGTGAACGGCCGCGATCCGTCCAAATTCACCCTTGCCAACTTTTCCGCTGATTACGCCGAAAAATCGCTGACGCCGGCCTGGGCGCTGCTCAAGGATCTGGCGCCGTCGCTCTATGAAAAGGGCGCCTATACGTCTGGTAACACGCAGTCCATCCAGCTTCTGTCGCAGGGTGTCGTCACCCTGGTGCCGGTTTGGTCCGACCAGGTTCTCCAGGCAATTTCGCAGGGCGTGCTGCCGGAAACCACCGGTCTCGTGCAGCTGACAGATCTGGCGCTCTGCGGCGACTTTTCGCGCATGACCATCTTTACCAACGGCGCCAACAAGGATGCCGGCCTGAAGCTTGCAAACTTCCTGCTGTCCGGCGAAATGCAGTCCGCCATCATCACGGAAATCGGCGGTTTCCCGGGCGTCACCTGGGACAATATCTCCGCCGACCTTCGCGAAAAATACAAGGACGTCGTGCCCAATTCCATCCCGACCTTCCCGGGCGGTGACTGGAACACGGCGGTCAATGATGGCTGGTACCGCAATGTCGCAACGGGCCTCGTCCGCGGCTGATCATGGCGGATACGGCACAGATCTCCGCCCATGGCGGAACGCCGCCGGCACGGGGGAGGGGGCTTTTCGGCCTTCTCCTCGTTGCCATTCCTGTCCTGCTCGTCGGCTGGCTGATCATCTACCCGATCCTTGCCGCTATCGTCTCTACGCTGCTTGTCGATACGCCTGAGGGGTCAATTGTCAGCACCGCGTCCTACCGGTTCTTCTTTTCCGATGGCTACAGCCTTGCCAACCTGTCGCTGACGCTCTGGACAACGGCTGTCTGCGCCGTGCTGCTTCTGGTGTGCGGCCTGCCGGTAGCGCTTTACCTGCGCTTTTCCACCAGCCGTTTTGCAGCCTATGTGCAGGGGCTGGCGATCTTTCCGATGTTCGTGCCCTCGATCATCCTCTCTTATGCGCTGATCCGCACCATCGGGCCGAACGGCACGGTCGACCTGCTTTTGAACGCCGCCGGCCTGCCAAAGCTGCCGAGCCCCTACCTCACCCCCTGGGGTCCGGTGATCGGACTTGTGTGGGATAATCTTCCGCTGACGGTGCTGATGCTGACGGCCGGTCTCGGCGCCATCTCGACCAGCGCCGTGGAGGCCGCCCGCGATGTCGGTGCCGGGCCGATCCGCGTTTTTGTCCACATCATCCTGCCGCGCATGGGCAATTCCATGCTGGTCACCATCTCGTTTGCCGTGCTTGGCATCTTTTCCTCGTTCACGCTGCCTTATGTGCTCGGCCCCGCTTCGCCGGAAATGATGGGTCCGTTCATGATGCGCACCTTCAACGATCTCGCCGATCCGCTGAATGCCAAGACGCAAGCCGTCGTCTCCTTCGGCATCTGCCTGTTCTTCGGCCTGTTTTATGTCTGGTCTATTGCCCGCAACCAGGGGAGCCGCAGCCGATGACCAGTCGTTCCGCTCGCTTTGCCATCCGGTCCAGCCGTTTCGACTGGACCGGGCTGTTTTTTGCCATTGTCCTCACCCTCGTCATTGCGGTGCCGCTGCTGGTCGTTGTCACCTGGGCCTTTACCGAGGTCTGGCGTTACCCCTCTGTCATTCCCCAGCAGTTCGGTCTGCGATACTGGCAGCAGACCCTGGTGCGCGCCGATGTCTGGGATGCGCTTTGGATCAGCATCCGGCTGTCGGCGACGGTCACGCTGCTCTCGGCGATCATCTGCCTGCCGGCGGCCTATGCCTTTGCGCGGATGAAATTTCCCGGTCGCGACATCTTTTTCCTGTCGTTTCTGGCCTCGCATGCCTTTCCGAAATTCGGCCTTCTGGTGGCGATTGCCGCGATCTTCCTGAAGCTCGATCTCATCGCCACCTTCTGGGGCGTCGTGCTGATCCAGCTTGTCGGCACGCTGATGTTGATGATCTGGATCCCCGTGGCGGCCTTCCAGGCGGTGGATCGGCGCATGGAAGAGGCGGCGCGTGATGTGGGAGCAAGTCCGCTTCGCGTGTTCTGGTCGATCACGCTTCCGCAGGCGGGCCCGACCATCTTTGCCGCCGTGCTTTTGACCTTCGTCGCCACGTTTTACGAAACCGAGGGCGCCTGGCTGATCGGCGCGCCGCAGATCCGCACCATGCCGGTGCTGATGATCAGCTACATCAACAACCAGATCGTCGTGCAGTATGGCGCGGTGTTGTCGGTCATCCTCTGGGTGCCCTCCTTCATCGCCCTGATGTTTGCCCGCCGGGTGGTCAGCAATGGCGGTTTCGCCAAGGGTTTTGGCGCCTGAGGGCGCCTTCGAGACGGAAAGTGAAACGACAATGGCCAAACTGACCATCGAACACCTGCGCAAGAGCTTTGGCGCAACCGCCGCCGTCGATGATTTTTCGCTGCATGTGGAAGACGGCGAACTCGTCTGCCTGCTCGGGCCGTCGGGCTCTGGAAAATCCACCATCCTGCGCATGATCGGCGGCTTCGAACATCCGACCTCAGGCACGCTTTACATTGACGGACAGGACGTGACGCGGCTGCCGCCGGAGCGGCGCCCGACCGGCATGATGTTCCAGAGCCACGCGCTGTGGAGCCACATGAATGTGTTCAACAATATCGCCTTCGGGCTGAAGCTACGCCGCCTGCCGCGGGCAGAAATCCGCCGCAAGGTAGAGGAGGCGCTGGAACTGGTCGGTCTTGCCGGTTATGGCCCGCGCCAGACGTTCCAGCTCTCCGGCGGCCAGCAGCAGCGCGTGGCGCTTGCCCGTTCGCTGGTGCTGGAGCCAAAAATCCTGCTGCTCGACGAGCCTTTTGCAAGCCTTGACCAGCACCTGCGTGAACGCTTGCGCGAAGAAGTGCGCGAGATCCAGCAGCGGCTTGGCATCACCACGCTCTTCGTCACTCACGGGCAGGACGAGGCGCTGGCCATGGCAGACCGCATCGTGGTGCTGCGCAACGGCCAGTGCGAGCAGGTGGATGCGCCTGATGTCGTCTACCGCCAGCCGCAGACGGAATTCGTGGCAGGCTTCATCGGCTCCATGAACTTTTTGCGCGCCAATGTGGAAGGCGGCCGGTTCCGCCACGGCGATCTCTCCATCGCGCTCAATGTGGCCGATGGTCCGGCAGTGCTTGCCATCCGCCCGGAAGATCTCGGCCTTGCGGAGGCAGAGGGCGAGGCGGGTGCCACCGTTCTGCGCTCCACCGATTTCGGCAGCCACATCATGGTGGATCTGGAAAGCGAAGGCGGGGCTCGTGTGAAGGCAATGACCAGCCCGGCTCTGCGCTTTGAAAAAGGTGCTCGTGCCAGACTGTCGCCAACCATCTACGGCGTCTACCGCGACAACCGCCTGATCGCGTCTGGCCGTTTGGCCGCCGCGCCGGTTGCGTGCCGGGCAGACCGTGCGGTGGAAACGGCCTGATCGTACCGTGATAGGGAGCGGCCGGCCGCTTCCCGCTTTCTCGTCAGTCATGACTTTTGAGATATGACAGCGCCCGCGCATCCTCTTCCAGAGATGCGCGGGCGCTGAACGTTTTGCAGGATCGGCGCAATTTACCCGGCAAAGCCTTCCATCAGCCACGCATGCAGCGCGCCGTTGGAGGCCAGGATATCGCCATGGGCGCCGATGGGAGCTCCGGTAAAGCCGGTCACACGCCCGCCGGCCTCCTCGATCAGAAGCTTGGACGCGCCGTAATCGTGCAGCGAGAGGCCGTCCTCGAAAAAGCCGTCCAGCCGGCCGCAGGCGACATAGGCCAGCGACAGCGAGGCAGAGCCCAGACGGCGCACGCCCGAAGTCTCTGCCATCAGGCGCCTCAGCGCCGCGTGATAGGTCTCCTCATCCGTGCTCTTCACCTGGCCGGGGATCGGCAAGCCGGCGCCAATCAGCGCATCCTCGGGCACGGCCACAGGCCGGCACGACAGCCGTTCGCCGTTGAGATAAGCGCCCATTCCGCGTTCGGCACAGAACAACTCGTTCTGCATCGTGTCCAGCACCACACCACAGGTGAGGATGCCGTCCTCGACGATGGCAATCGTCATGCCGAAATGCGGGATGCCCCAGGCGTAATTGGTTGTGCCATCGATGGGGTCAATATAGATGCGCGGCGCACCTTCGCCGGCCTCATGATTGCCCACCGCCTCTTCGCCGGTAATGGCGTGATCAGGAAAGTGTTCACGCATGCGCTTGACGATGAGTTCCTCGACGGCCACGTCGATCTCGGTCTGGTAATCGCGCGCAGCTTTCGCCACCATTTCATCGGCATAACGCCGTTTTAGGGAGCGGCGGGCAAGATCACCCGCTTCAAGGGCAGCGGCTGCCATCAGCATCAGGCGTTCGGAAGCATTGTCGGGAAGGCGAGGGGAAATGTCGGGGGAAAACATGGCATGTCTTTGCATGATCGAGCGCCGAAACGGCGGCCGGAGGGACTGAGGATAACACCAGACACTCGCCGATTTGTGCGACAGATGTGTGAACATCGTGCCTGCGGCTTACGGAAAATCGTTCAAAACGAAACACTTAGGGTGTGAAGAAGAAGTGGTGCCCGGAGGCGGATTTGAACCACCGACACGCGGATTTTCAATCCGCTGCTCTACCAACTGAGCTATCCGGGCATCTCGGCTTTTTCTCAAAGCCTGCCGGCTTCTCTCGAAACCGCCGGGGCATTTCCCCGGGAGCGAGCGGGGTTATAACATCTTGTTCGGGCATGGCAAGCGCGGTTTCGAACTTTTTTGACGGCTGTGTGAAAAACTTTGCGAAGTCTTTGTAAAGGCTCGCAAAAAGCCGGCGGCCAAGGGGCGGCCCAGGGGCTGAAAAGAGGCTGGCCAGAGGTTTTCCGGTCAGTCGTCGAAAGGCTCGGCCTTGGTTTCGTCCTCGCTGACAGGGATGGCGTAAGAGCCGTTCAGCCAGCGCGAAAGGTCAAGCGTGCGGCAGCGATCCGAGCAGAACGGGTAGTGCTCGCGGTGGCTTTGCTTGCCGCACTCCGGGCACGGCCGTGCCTTGCGCAAGGGCGCAACCTTGGCGCCCTGGGGGATGGGTTCGGATGTCATGTCTGTTTTCTAGCCTTCTGCCCAATGCGTTGCGACGTCGAAACCTTCGCCGTTCAGCAGCAGGGTCGTCTCGTAGAGCGGTAGCCCGACGACATTGGTGTAGGAGCCGACAAGCTTCTGGACAAAACTTGCCGCGATGCCCTGGATGGCGTAGGCGCCGGCCTTGCCACGCCACTGGTCCGAAGCGAGATAGGCCTCGATCTCGCGCATCGAAAGCCGCTTGAAGCGCACTTTCGTTTCCACCACCTTCTGGCGGAACTGGCCGCCGGGGGTGACGAGGCAGATGCCCGTATAGACATGGTGCCCCCGGCCCGAGAGCAGGTTGAGCGCAGACGATGCCTCGTCCATATATTCGGTCTTCGGCAGGATGCGCCGCCCGACGGCAACAACCGTATCGGCAGAGAGAATATAGCTGTGGTTCCAGGCCACATCGCCGCGGATCGCCAAAAGCGAGGCCTCCGCCTTTTCCGTGGACAGGCGGCGGGCGAGCGACCGGGGATGTTCGGATTTCTTCGGCGTCTCGTCGATATCCATCGGCATCAGGCGCGCCGGCTTGATCCCCACCTGGTTGAGAAGATCAAGGCGTCGCGGCGAGCCGGAGGCCAGGATGAGCTTTTGGTCCAGAACCATGGGGTTTCCTGCGAAGGCGCGCCGTGCGGGCGAAACGCTTATTTGAAGCGGTAGGTGATACGGCCCTTGGTCAGGTCGTACGGGGTCATTTCCACAAGCACCTTGTCGCCGGCGAGAACGCGGATACGGTTCTTGCGCATGCGCCCTGCGGTGTGGGCAATGATTTCGTGTTCGTTTTCGAGCTTCACGCGGAATGTTGCATTGGGCAGCAGTTCCGTTACGATGCCCGGGAATTCGAGGACTTCTTCTTTAGCCATCTAGAGCTTGTCTTCCTGTTTTTGGGATGCATGTGGCCGGAAAATGGCCGCAGCTTGAAAATTGCGCGGAAACTACACGTTCCCCGCCCGTTTGTGAACCTAGCATCTGCGCTTATCTCCGGCGCGGTGTCGTGAGCCGTTGTTGCGCGCCCGCGTGAGGTTTCGCCATTGCTTGGGCGCCGCTTTAGCACTTCGGCTGCGGGATGGAAACAGCAGGCCTTCTGGCTGTTCGGACGTGTCAGGCCGCCGGTTTTACACCGCCTGCTTTACAAGGTTTGTAGCCCCTGCACGTTGGGGCGCACGAAGCGCTCCTCGATGCGGCGCGACAGGTCGTCGCGCACACCGCGATAGGCGTCCAGCACCTGGTCGCGCGTTCCGGTTTCCACAGTCGGGTCGAATGTCGGCCAGTAGACCACTTCCACCGATTGTGCGCGTGTCTGTTCCAGCGCCCGGTGATGGGCTTCGGGAGAGAGCGTCACGATCACATCGAAAAAATCGTCTTCCAGTTCCTCCAGCCGGCGTGGCTGGTGGCGCGGCAGAGAAAGGCCTACTTCGCGCAGGACCACATCAACGAAAGGATCCGGCTCGCCGGCCCTGACACCGGCCGATTGCACATAGATATCGGGTGGCAGCAGCCGTTTTGCAATCACCTCGGCCATAGGCGAGCGGATGGCGTTCATGCCGCACATGAAGAGAACGGCGCCCGGCTTTGCAATCCTTGTGTCAAAGGCCGGGGGCTCAGCCATGTCATCCCCGCCAGTAGAGCACGCAGACAAGGGTGAACAGCCGGCGGGCGGTGTCGAAATCGAGGTCAATCTTGCCCATCAGGCGGTCCCGCAGGGTGTCCGATCCATCATTGTGCAGGCCGCGCCGGCCCATGTCGATGGCTTCGATCTGCGAGGGGGTGGAGGTGCGGATCGCCTCGTAATAGCTTTCGCAGATCATGAAGTAATCCTTGATGATCCGGCGAAAGGGGGTGAGCGACAGGATGTGGGTCGCCACCGCCTCATCGCTTTTCGTGGTGATGGTGAAGACGAGCTTCTGTTCCACCAGCGAAATGTTGAGACGGTAGGGGCCGCCCGCGTGACCGACCGGCTCGAAGCGGTTCTCCTCAATCAGGTCGAAGATCGCAACCGCCCGCTCATGCTCGACATCCGGCGTCGACCGGCCGATGCTGTCGTCCAGCACCACGTCGAACAGCCGGAAATCGGGCTCGGCCATGGCTCATCCCTCTCGATTAAGCCGGATGGCGACCGATCGGGCATGGGCATCGAGGCCTTCGGAATGGGCAAGGGTGATGGCAGCCGGCCCGAGTGCCCGCAACTGATCAGGCCCGAGCCTCAGGATCGAGGTGCGCTTGACAAAATCCAGCACCGAAAGGCCCGAGGAAAAACGGGCAGACCGCGCCGTCGGCAGCACGTGGTTGGAGCCGCCGACATAATCGCCGATCACTTCTGGCGTATGGCGGCCGATGAAGATGGCGCCGGCATTGCGGATGCCGGGCAGAAGCGCATCCGGATCGGCGACGGCCAGTTCCAGATGTTCGGCGGCAATGCGGTTGGCCAGCGGCAGCGCGTCGCCCAAGGTCTTGACCAGAATGATGGCGCCAAAATCCCGCCAGCTGGCAGCGGCCGTCTCTGCGCGCGACAGGGTTTTCAGCTGGCGCTCGACGGCCGTTTCGACGGCCTTGGCCAGCGAGGGATCGGTGGTGATGAGGATGGATTGGGCGCCGGCATCATGCTCGGCCTGGGCCAGGAGGTCGGCGGCCAGCCAATCCGGATCGTTTTCGCCATCGGCAATCACAAGCACTTCGGACGGCCCAGCAATCATGTCGATGCCGACGGTGCCGAAGACATGGCGCTTGGCCGCGGCCACATAGGCATTGCCGGGGCCGACGATCTTGTAGACCGGGGCGATGCTTTCCGTGCCATAGGCCAGCGCTGCCACCGCCTGCGCGCCGCCGATGCGGTAGATTTCCGAAACGCCGGCAATTTTTGCGGCCACCAGTACCGCCGGGTTGATCTCGCCGCCGGAGGCCGGGCAGACCATCACCACGCGCTCGACACCGGCAACGCGGGCCGGCACGGCATTCATCAGCACCGAACTGGGATAGCTTGCCGTGCCGCCCGGCACGTAAAGGCCAACCGCCTCGATGGCCGTCCAGCGCGAGCCAAGGCCGACGCCCTGGGCATCTTCATAGATGTCGTCCTTCGGCATCTGGCGGGCATGGTGGCGTTCGATGCGTTCGGCAGCCAGCTGAAGCGCGGCGATCACCTCGGGATCCACCTTGGCATGCGCCGCCTCGATTTCGGCGTCCGTCACCCGCAGGCCAACCTCTGCAAGGTCCACCCGGTCAAAACGCCTGGAATAATCGATCAGCGCTGCGTCGCCATGCGCCCGCACATCCTCGATGATCGCACGCACAACGGCATTCACATCTTCCGAGACTTCGCGCTTCGTCGTCAGGAAGGCGGAAAACCGCGCTTCGAAATCGGCAGATGCCTGCTCAAGCCAGATTGCCACGTCCACTTAACCCCTCACACTGCAGACAGGCAGCGGAAAAGCCCGCAGCCCGTCCTTCACTCTTACCTTGCCGCCCGCGTCTCGTCCCCGCATCCGCTTTGGCATCTGTTCCGAAAGACTGCGTCCGCGTCAATCGTGCTTCGGCAGGTTTTCGGTTCCCCAGGCGCCGCCGGTATCGGCAAGCTGCGCTTCGATGCATTCCACATCAAGGCTGATGGCAGCGCCACCGGCCAGCGTCAGCTCGATCGTGCCGTCCGGCCCGTCGCCCTTCTGGTCGAAACGCAGGGCCAGAAGCGAATAGACCTGATCTTCATGATGCCGGTCAACGCCGAGCGCGCGCACGGCCAGGACCCGCTTGAACGTGACGGCGGCGCGGCGACGCTCATAACCCTTTGCGCCGCGGGCCGCCGCTTCCCAGACGAACCGGTTCACCACCAGCGAAAAATGTCCGCGCTTCTGGCTCCACTCGATGTCGCTTGCCTTGAAAACGCTGTCCTGCATATGGGCGGACACGATCTTCAGGTCCTCGTCATCCAGCGCCAGCAGCTTCAGCTCGGTCATCTTTGCCATCCCATCTCCCCGGCCGCGCAGCACGCGCTGCGGCCTTGTCTGTCAGGTTCTGGAGATAGGATGGCAGGGGCCGATAAGCAACAGGCAGAGGCGACAGTTACTCGCTGACGCGCTCTACGATGGCGCCGCAGCGGGTGAGCTTTTCTTCCAGCCGCTCGAAACCGCGATCCAGATGGTAGACGCGGTTGACCACGGTCTCGCCTTCGGCGGCAAGGCCGGCAATCACCAGCGACACCGAGGCGCGCAGATCCGTTGCCATGACAGGCGCACCCTTAAGGCGCGAAACACCCTCCACGCGGGCCATCTGGCCTGACAGCGAGATGCGCGCCCCAAGGCGGGCGAGTTCCTGCACATGCATGAAGCGGTTTTCGAAAATGGTTTCCGTGATGTGGGAGACACCGGAGGAACGCGTCATCAGCGCCATGAACTGCGCCTGCAGGTCTGTCGGAAAACCCGGGAAAGGTTCGGTCACCACGTCGACCGGCAGGATGCGGTCGCCATTGCGCACGATGCGCAGGCCAGTGTCTGTCACCGTGATTTCGGCGCCGGTCTGGCGCAGCGTATCAAGCGCCGTTTCCAGAAGCGAGGCGTCGGTGCCTTCCAGCGTCACGTCGCCGCCGGTCATGGCAACGGCCATGGCATAGGTGCCCGTCTCGATCCGGTCCGGCAGAACCCGGTGGCGGGCGCCGGAGAGGGAGGTGACACCCTCGATGGTGATTGTTTTTGTGCCGGCGCCGGAAATTCTGGCGCCCATGGCGTTAAGGCAATTGGCGAGATCCACCACTTCCGGTTCGCGCGCGGCGTTTTCGATCACCGTCGTGCCATTGGCAAGCGTTGCCGCCATCAGCATCACATGGGTTGCGCCGACGGACACTTTTGAAAAGCGGTAACGCGCGCCGACAAGGCCGCCCTTCGGGGCAGTGGCGTTGACATAACCCCCATCGATCTCGATTTCCGCACCAAGGGCTGAGAGTGCTTCGAGAAACAGGTCGACCGGGCGCGTGCCGATGGCGCAGCCGCCGGGCAGCGACACACGAGCGCGGCCTTCGCGCGCCAGAAGCGGGCCGATGACCCAGAAGCTGGCGCGCATCTTCGATACCAACTCATAAGGGGCGGTGGTTTCGGCAATGGTTCGGCAGGTGAAATGGATCGTGCGCGAGTAATCGTTTTCCTGGCGCTCGCGGCGGCCGTTGACGGCAATGTCGACGCCATGATTGCCCAGAATCCGCATCAGGTTTTCGACGTCTGCGAGATGCGGCACGTTTTCCAGGGTCAGCGTATCACTTGTCAGAAGCGACGCGATCATCAGGGGCAGGGCGGCATTTTTGGCGCCAGAGATGGGGATGATGCCACGCAGCGCATTGCCGCCGGTGATTCTGATGCGATCCATATGACTGACAACGGGCGTTTCAGCCCGCCCTTCCTGAGTGTGGCGCGAAAGCCTGATAGTGGCGCGAAAGATTGCGTCCTTAGACGAAATCCGCGCGGTCTTCAATGAAACGATTGCACACGCCAGGCGTGCGATTGGCCGCCGGTCAATCCTCGGTCTTATGCGCGTCTGCCGCCGGAAGGCCTTCCGTCACGTCCTCTTCGCCGGCCCGGCGCGCCCGCGCCTGCTGCTTGCGCCGCGCGAGGTTCTCACGCAGCTTCAACGCCGCGCGCGCCTTGCGCCGCTCCGCCTCGCTCGGCTGGCGTGCCGGCAGATCCTGTCTTTCCGATTCGTCTGATGCGGTCATGGCCTCTCCATAACCGAAACCTTGAAAAACCCAAAGAGCCACAGGCAATCCAATGCTTTTGTCGCCGAAGTGGAATTTGCGGCTTGCACTCCCCGCAAAGCTATGGCAATAGCCCGCTCACCGCACCGATGACACGACTGACGGTGCAGATGCTGCTATAGCTCAGGGGTAGAGCACTCCCTTGGTAAGGGAGAGGCCGAGAGTTCAAATCTCTCTAGCAGCACCATTCCATCCCATTGAAATCGTTGAAGCCCTTGCATTCCAAGGGATCGATATGTCGATGGTTTGTTCACGGACGTGGTTTGATGAAGTGACAGCGAGCATTCGGGGCACGCCTCGACCACACTGCCGGTGGCGGATTCAAAGTTTGCAGCCCGCCAAGCTCTCGCTATGAGACAGCCCGTGCCACGAGGCTATTGATTTCCAGTTTTCTCGAAATGCCGGCCCGGTTCGTTGATGGTTTGGAGAACTGCGGGGCGTTTGATGGCTCGTTTCGTATCTGCATTGCCTCTTACAGCAGAAGCGCTACAATCGCTGCGTTGAAGGACGGATAGCTTTGGGAGGAGCGATACGTGAGACGCATGTGGCCAGACGAATATGCATTTCTGTTGGATGAGGCAGAAGAGGTTCACCTTCAGATTCCGCCGATGGTTGACGAGAATGGGTCAACCGGAAAGGCGATATCCAGGAAGGCTTTGAAAGCGCGCATCAGCCAGCAGGATTTCGAGAAAATCTGGCCTCTTGCCGAGGCTCGCTATCGGCTTGATGGACGGTTTTCGGGCAAAGCCATTACGCTGGTTACCAACAACCCCCACTATCAGAATTGGCATCCCTCAGACGGTGGCAGCGTCGAGAGCACATCCGATAGCGGTCGACCCTATACGACGCGTTATGTGATCGTGCATTTTCTCCTGGACGATGTCCGTGAGACTGTAGAGGTTTAAGCCGACACTGTCGGTTCTTGCCATGCGCTGGATCAGCGATGCCGTCGAGCGTCCAGTGCCAGGACAATCCCTGGTAGCCCTGCGGGGGCATCCTGCGCGTGGCCTTCAACATCGTTTGGAGCGTGCGATGGCGGCAGCCGGAAGGTCCCGGGACGCTGTCACGCTGATGTGCGCTGGCATGGAGGAACCCGAACCGCGAGTTTCGACCACAAAGTTGATGGGAGAGGTGGTCGCGACAGCCGAGGCACCGGTTCGGCCCCTTCGGAAATAGCCGTTCGTCGCCATTTCGTCTCTGCATGTCGTTGTCGCGGCAGTCGAACAGTGATGTTGATGATCTGCTGATGGGGCCAAGATGCATTGTCTGTTCGGCATGATCTTTCCGAGGAGGGAAAGATTTTGAACACGGCAGAACTGCCGAGTTCAAAGAGCCGCCAGGCGAGAAGTTGCAGCTTCTCATCAAAACCCAGAGGAGGAATGGGAATGAGCAGGAACAGAGGTGTAGTGTATTTGCGGCCGGGCAAGGTCGAGGTGAGAGATATCGACGACCCCAAGCTTGAGGCACCCAACGGTCGTCGGATTGAGCATGGCGTGATCCTGAAGGTCATTTCCACCAATATCTGCGGGTCCGACCAGCATATGGTGCGTGGTCGCACGACAGCCTTGCCGGGTCTTGTTCTGGGCCATGAAATTACCGGTGAGGTCATCGAAAAAGGCATCGACGTCGAAATGCTGGACATTGGCGACATCGTCTCCGTGCCCTTCAACGTCGCGTGTGGCCGCTGCCGCTGCTGCAAGTCGCAGGATACCGGCGTCTGCCTGACCGTCAATCCGTCACGCGCGGGCGGGGCCTATGGGTATGTTGACATGGGCGGCTGGATCGGCGGCCAAGCCCGTTACGTCACTGTTCCCTACGCCGATTTCAACCTGCTGAAGTTTCCGGATCGCGACAGGGCGCTCTCGAAGATCCGCGATCTGACAATGTTGTCCGACATCCTGCCGACGGGTTTTCACGGGGCGGTGAAGGCGGGGGTCGGTGTCGGATCGACGGTCTATGTCGCAGGCGCCGGTCCGGTCGGTCTCGCAGCCGCCGCGTCAGCCCGCATTCTTGGTGCGGCAGTCGTGATGATCGGTGATTTCAACAAGGATCGCCTTGCCCATGCCGCCAGGGTCGGCTTTGAGCCGATCGATCTGTCGAAAAGCGACCGGCTGGGCGACATGATCGCTGAGGTCATCGGGACCGATGAGGTCGATAGCGCCATTGATGCGGTCGGTTTCGAAGCGCGCGGACATTCGGGTGGCGAGCAGCCGGCCATTGTTCTGAACCAGATGATGGAGATCACCCGTGCGGCGGGCTCGATCGGCATTCCGGGCCTCTATGTTACGGAAGATCCCGGTGCGGTCGATGACGCCGCCAAAATTGGCAGTCTGTCTCTTCGACTGGGTCTCGGCTGGGCGAAGGCCCAGTCCTTCCACACCGGCCAGACGCCCGTGCTGAAATACAATCGTCAGCTCATGCAAGCCATCCTTCACGACCGGCTGCCGATCGCCGACATCGTCAACGCAAAGATCATCTCGCTTGATGATGCCGCTGAGGGCTATGAAAGCTTTGACCAGGGGGCAGCGGTCAAATACGTGCTGGACCCCCATGGAGACCTGACGAAGGCCGCCTGATCTGCTCTCACAGCGTTCGGCCCGCGCTGTCCTTGCTCCGCCCCACCCACGAGGCCGGACAAGGGCAGCCGGTTCGGCTGCGCTATCATCCTAACGATTGGGCGTTTCTGACCTTCAAAAAGGGCGGTTTTCTGGTCACTGCGGGGGCGTTCCCTCAGGATGAGGCGAGCGCGTATGCCGTTAGCCTCGTCGAGACCCTGAAAATGGTGGCGGCCTGGAAGGTGCGGACGGCAAGCCGGCTTCAGTCCCGGCGGGCGGGCGAGGGCTTTTATGACCGTCACTGCCCAGGAAGCTGAAGCCCGCCCGGCGATACGCTTTTCGCGCCAAGCTTCTGCCAAGCTGCGATTCTCGAGGGAGGAAACAATGAGCCGCAACATCATTCTGGTCGATCCACTGCCCAGAACACTCGATCTGATCATGGAACCGGCGGTGAGGGCGCGGCTCGAGGCGCTGGGGGAGGTGATCGTGTCGGAAGATCGTCCCATGCCCGCAGAAGAGGTCGAGCGGTATCTTCCCGAGACGGTGCTCATTTTCGGCCAGACGGACATGCCGAGGGTGCGTCTGGACAGGGCGCCGAGACTAAAAGCCATCATCAACGTCGAATCGAATTTCCTGCCCAACATCGACTATCAGGCCTGCGTCGAGCGCGGGATATGGGTGATCACGCCGGCCTCGGCCTTCGCTTCCCCGGTGGCGGAGGCGTCTCTGGCCATGGCGCTGGACCTTGCCCGTGGGATCACTGCGGCGGATCGCGACTTTCGCCAGGGCGTCGAGCGGTATGGCCTCGAAGGCAATGCAAACACCTTCCGTTTTGCCGGGGCCCCCGTCGGGATCATCGGCTTCGGTGACCTCGGCCGTGAGTTTCGCGAACTCATTCGCCCGTTCAAGAACAAGGTCCGCGTGTTCGATCCCTGGCTTCCCGATGAGATTGTCGAACGCCTGGATTGCCAGCCCTCGACGCTGGAGGACCTCTTGCGCGAAAGCCAGGTGGTCTTCGTCTTTGCAAGTGTCACCAGCGAGAACCAGGGGTTCATCGGGAGACGCGAATTTGCCATGATGAAGCCGGGGGCGGCCTTCCTGCTGATGAGCCGCGCCGCCGTCGTCGACTTCCCGGCGATGATCGAAGCTGCCGGTTCCGGCCACATCAAGGTGGCAACGGATGTGTTTCCGGACGAACCTGTCGCTGCCGATGATCCCGTCCGTAAAGCCTCCGGCATTCTGCTCTCGGCGCACAGGACAGGTGGCACGCGGGATGCCTTCTATGCCTTGGGCTCGATGGCCGTCGCTGATGCCGAACTCATCATGAAGGGCCTGCCGCCACGCCTCTGCCGGCGCGCTGATCCTGCAACGGCCAGCATGTTGAGGTCGAAGCCCGTGACCGTGTCTTGATGACGTAGCCGCGTCTCTTCCCGATCGCGATCATGGTAACCAGGCTTCATGCGGGTCACGAGGGCGCAGAAGGTCGCGAGCGCAGGGCGCTACGCCTTGCGGGTCACAGTGCGAGGCCGCACATCAGAGACGATGACGCGGGGTTGCGGCCTGCGGGTGTCATATGGGTGTCCAGACGGAAAAGGCCGTGCTCGAATGGACGGGGCAAAAGCTGATGCCCGCCCTGTTGCAGAAATCGTTTCCGCTTTGTGCTTTCAAGTGGGTCGCTCTTGCCACCCGCGTTCGTTCCTGGAAGCTGTCGGTCTGCTTTCGAGCTGTCAGGTCCGGAACGCGGCCGAATAGGTGGCTTCGACAATAATAGAACACGCCAATCTTGAGCCTCGGACAGTGCCAATAACCTCGCAAGCATCCGCGGGACGAGCGTTTCCAGTGACCGTGTTTCGGTATCGGCGCGCCGGTCTCCAACTGCCTCGAGATTTCGCCGCATTGGAGGAACAGCAGAGACCTTCATCACACTTTAAAATGAATGGTCACGGAAAATGAGTTCCCATTCTGTGCCAGTGCGGTCATGTCTCTTTGAAAGCTCGTATGGGCCATTGCTCGACGACACACGAATCAAAGAGCTGTCAGCATGGAAAATCCGGTTGCACTGAATCGTCTCTCCGAAAACACAGTGTTCCGTAAAGGCGATGTGTTCGTACTCTTCGGCGAATTGTTCGGCCGCGGATACGCCACCGGCTTGCTCGAGGAAGCCAGGCGGGCAGGAATGGAGATTGTGGGGATCACTGTCGGGCGGCGCGACGAGAAAAACGCGCTGCGGCCGCTCAACGCCGAGGAACTCTCCTCGGCGGAGGCCCAGCTGGGCGGCAGGATCATCAACATACCTCTTATGGCGGGTTTCGATCTCGATGCGCCCGAAGGCGGCCCAACTCCGACCGACCTCCTGGCAAAGATGACGCTTGAGAGCTGGGAACACGACAAGCTCGACTGGGACTATATCGAGCAATGCCGCGACATCGCCACGGTGCGTTTTACGCAGTCGCTTTCAGAAGTCATGACCGTTCTTGACGGAATGATCGCCGCTGGCCGCAATGTCTTCTTCGCCCATACAATGGCCGGGGGCATCCCGAAGGCGAAGGTATTCCTGGTCGTCGCCAATCGAATCTACAAGGGGACCGGAACCCGCCACATGTCGTCGCAGACCCTGATCGACAGTGACTTGGGCAAACTCATCCTGCAGAATTTTGACGACGTCTCCGCAAATACCTTTCGCCATCTCATCGATTTCAGCGCGGCGATCCGCGAGCGCGTGGAAGCTTCGGGCGGTCAGGTGCGATATACGGCCTATGGTTACCACGGATCGGCGGTCCTCATTGACGGTCGCTATCGTTGGCAGACCTACACCAACTACACCCAGGGTTATGCGAAAATGCGGCTCGAAGGCATTGCTGAGGACGCCTGGGCGACAGGGATCAAGGCAACTGTATATAACTGCCCCGAAATCCGGACCAATTCGTCCGATGTGTTCACGGGTATCGAGCTGCCCCTGATACCGCTGCTGCTTGCGTTGAAGAAAGAAAATGGTGGCCCATGGGCAGACGAGCAGTGGCAGGCCTGCCAGCAGCTTCTGTCAGATGGCTTCACCATGGAGGATGTGTTCCAGAAGATCACAGACATGCAGGCCAGCGAGGTCATGCGTCCGTTCTATGACTTTTCGGCATGGCCCATGGCAAACAGCCAGGCACAGGCCGATTTGACCATCGGCACGTCCAACGAGATCACCCAGATGCATCGCAATAGCAAGGTGATGATCAGCGACCTCCTGAGCGGTCTCGTTGTGAAGGCAACGGGGCAGCTGATTTTTGGAGAATCTTCAGAACCCTCCGGTCCCGTCCTGTGGCTCAACCACGATATCGTGGCGCGGCGACTGAATGCTTCCCACCCGCACTCGAAGTCTCCCGCGCCGCCGATCGCGCAAGGAATGGAATCCTCGCTCCCAGAGATGGCGTGAGGGCTTCCCCGCTTCGCTTGGACGCTGGCATCGTAACGTTAAAGGGCCTGCATGAGAGGAAGCGGCGCGCGCCAGCTTTGGCCGCAGCCCTTTAACGTTACGATGCCAGCGGGACACGATCCTGATTGGGCGAGGGTCTTAAGAACGCACCCTTAAAATGGAAAAACTCTTTTAAGTTCGATGATCTTGGAGCTTTCTGCTTTTGCAGAATTCAAAGGCGTATATTTCACCCGTCCTGACACGGGGTGAAAGTCAAGCTTACAGCCAGAACACCCGCCAAAGCGTGCTTCAGAGACTGGAATTCCCCTCTCAGCAAGGAAAGCCATCGCAAAGTTAGAGTTTCGCTCACCGACGTTGTAATAGGAATTACACGGACTGGCACCGCCAAAAACCTTGGCTTCCAATCGACGAGCATGCGCACCTCTCTCAAGCAAAGCATCAATCAGCGCCTTCATGAGATGAAGCCCATAGCGCGCCCGATCACCGCCCACCGGCGCGCCACTTTGCGTATTGGGTTCCGGCAGAACAAAATGGTTCATCCCGCCAATGCCCAGTTTAGGATCGCGAATGCAGGCCGCAACACAAGAGCCGAGCACGGTGGTGATCACCGCATTGGGGTCGTCTAGCACCAGATATTCGCCTTGGGAGATCGAAACACGCCTGAGAACACCGAGGTAATTCGCGTGACTATTCATATCGACATTCAGTCCAGAATTTTCACGCAATTTGAAAGTACCGATCACAACAGGAATATATTACGTTCAACTGTAATACGGAGAGGCAAATCTAATCCATTATAAAAGTTGTAGAAAAACATTATTCAAAAATCTGGTTACCACCGTGTTCCGCACAATGGGACAGGTTGGTATTGTCCTGTCTGGATGGAGCCCGTTTGGCGATGTAATTTTGGTCGGTGTTTTAGCTTTGCGGTCGGGTGAGGTCATGTCTCCGGCCTGAAGCCAGCTGCCGATGTTTCCTGCAAATCGATGTCGTCTTTACCGTCGCAGCCAGGCATCCATGCCGTTGGCTGCCGTGCGGCCGGTCGCAAAGCAGGCGGTGAGCAGGTAGCCGCCTGTGGGGGCTTCCCAGTCGAGCATTTCTCCGGCGGCAAAGATGCCGGGGAGCGCTGACAGCATGAAGGTGTCGGTGAGCGCCTTAAAGGTGATGCCGCCGGCGGAAGAGATGGCTTCTTCAATCGGGCGGGGGCGCCGGAGGGGGATGGGCAGGGCTTTTATGGTGCGGGCGCAGGTCTGCGGATCGCCGAGATCTTTTGTGCTGGCGCATTCGCGTAGCAGGGCGGCTTTTACGCCGTCAAGGCCGGCTGCCTTGCGAAGGCGGTTGGAGAGGCTTGTGCCGGCCGGCAGGCGGGCAAGGGCTGCGGTCAGCTTTTCAAGGCTGCGACCGGGTGTGAGGTCCAGCGTCAGGCGGGCAGCGCCTGTCTGGTCCAAACGGTCGCGCAGCGCGCTGGCATGGGCGTAGACGAGGCTGCCCTCGACGCCCGTCCGGCTCACCACGAATTCGCCCTGCAACGTGCCGGCATCCGAGGTGATGGTGACGGATTTGACCGGCTCTCCGGCAAAGCGGCTGGAAAAGATCTCGCTCCAGGCCACGTCGAAACCGCAGTTGGCGGGGCGGAAGTCGGCGATCTCGACGCCTTTTTCGCGCAGCATCCCGACCCAGCCGGCATCCGAACCGAGACGCGGCCAGCTTGCGCCACCAAGCGCCAGAAGCATGACGTCGGCGGTGATGACACGTTCTCCGTCCGGCGTCGAAAAGACCGGGTCTCTGCCTTCAAAGCGCAGGAAGCGGTGGCGTGGGTTGAGTTTTACTCCCGATTCGGCAAGCCGCTTCAGCCAGGCGCGCAAGAGGGGCGAGGCCTTCATGACGGTTGGAAAAACGCGGCCGGAGGAGCCGACGAAGGTTTCGGTGCCAAGTCCCGCCGCCCAGGCCCTGACGTCGTCGGGCGTGAAGGCTTCAAGGGAGCGCGCCAGACGCGCATTGGCCGCCCCGAAGCGGGTGGCAAAGCTTGAAAATTCTTCCGAATGGGTGATGTTGAGGCCGGATTTGCCGGCCAGCAGAAACTTGCGCCCAAAACTTGGCATCGCGTCGTAGACGGTGACGCAATGGCCGCGGGCGGCGAGAACTTCCGCCGCCATCAGCCCCGCCGGGCCGCCGCCGATGATCGCGACGCTTTTCTGTGTCATGCCGTATCCATCCCGGCCTGCCTGTCGGCATCATGATGCCGAGCCTGCTTGCTGCCCTGTGGCGCAAGAACGGATGCCACGCCCTTTAAGGAAAAGAGCGTGGGTCTCTGGATAAAGCGGCTCAGGCGAGCCACTGCTGCACGTAGGGAAGCACTTCGACAAGGCCGTGATAGACCATGTTGAAGGTGACGTAGACGATGACGGCCAGGCCCAGATAGGCGATCCAGCGGAAACGGTGCAGCAGGCGGGCGACGAGGTTTGCGGCAAGGCCCATCAGCGCAATCGAGATGACGAGGCCGATGATCAGCACCGTCGTGTGGTCCTGTGCGGCGCCGGCCACGGCCAGCACGTTGTCGAGCGACATCGAGACGTCGGCGATGACGATCTGTATTGCGGCCTGCAGGAAGGTCTTGTCCACCTTCGTCATTTCCGCGTCGGCATCGCTCATGGCGTTCTGCGCTTCGTGATCGGCGGCGCGCAGTTCGGTCCACATTTTCCAGCAGACCCAGCCGAGCAGAAGGCCGCCGATCAATTGCAGGCCGACAATGCCGAGCAGATAGGCGGTGATCGTGGCAAAGCCGATGCGCAGCACGGTGGCGGCGATGATGCCGACGAGAATGGCCTTCTGGCGCTGGTGTACGGGAAGGCCAGCCGCTGCAAGCCCGATGACGATGGCATTGTCACCGGCCAGCACCAGATCGATTGCAATGACCTGAAAAAGTGCGGCAAGGCCCGCAGCAGTCAGTATTTCCATAATGAACCTATCCTTTTTGCCTGATGGCGCTGTCCAGCGCTCGCGCCAGGGCCATATTCTGCCGGCTCCCGAACGGTCACGTCCACGTGATTGGCTACAGGATATTTTGAACGGGATGGCAAGCGGAAATTGTCGCGCCACGCCATCTCCCGCGCTTTTCAGCCCGGCAGAGCGCTGTTGGCCAATGATTGCCTACCCCGGCAAGGCCGCCATGGGCATGGGTTTCAAGGAAGCGAGACGCGGCTTATTTACCGAGCCTCTTTTTCAGGGCATCCAGAATGTACTTGGCCAGCTTCTCGTAGTCCTCATCAAAATGATGCCCGCCGTCGATGCCGAGCGTTTCGACGCCGCGCGAGGCGAGGCTCTTGCAGGCATCGTCCTCGTCCTCGGTGCCGTAGATGCACTGGACAATCTTCGGGTCGATGGTTTCGAGTTGTTTGGTCGGATCGCCACCGGCCCCTGTGCCCTGTCCGCCCAGCCAGCCGGAGACGGAAATTTCGAAATTTGCCGCGTGTGATAGCGCCAGCAGGCTCATCTGGGTCACCTTGGCGCGGTCGTTTTCCGGCAGTTTGTTGAAGGTGGCGGGTAAAATATCGGCGCCGAAGGAATAACCGATCAGCAGCACATGGCTGACATTCCATTGCTTGCGATAGGCACGGATGATGCGGCTGAGATCGGCGCCCGTCTGTTCCGGCGTCTTTTCCGCCCAGAAATAACGCAGCGCATCGACGCCGACCACGGGAATGCCATCCTCCTGCAGCACGGCCCCGACATCGCTGTCGATATCGCGCCAGCCGCCATCGCCCGAATAGATGATCGCCATCGTGTCGAGTTTCGGCTTGGCGTCGAGAATGGTCAGCGGCAGGCCGAGCGGCTCGTCGTCGGTACTGGCCGCATCGATGCTGTCGGACAGGGCCTGCATCAGCGCGTCGGCAGCCGCATCGTCTGTGCCTTCAAGGTCGATGTCGTCATGGGCGTCCTGCAATTCCTTGGCATGGGCGCGACCGGCAGCGTCTGCCGCCTTGGAGAGATAGATGCTGACGGGGGAGGGCAGCGCGCCATCGGTCAGGCCATAAATGGTGCGGTCGCCTTCGGTGCGTTTGTCGGCGGGCGTGCAGAGCACTTTCGGTAGCGCAATGCCGGCCTCGGGGTCCACGGCAATCGCCTGGCCGATGGTGGCGGGTGGGCTTTGGGCCACCATGCCCAGAACGACAGCACCGCCGGCACCGATGCCGGCAATGATCGGCGAACGGTAGCCGCCCTTTCCAAACGAGCGCTGCACCTGCTGGGCAAGCGATTCCACGTCGGAAATCATGTAGATGCAGTCGTCTTCATCCTTGCCAAGCGACGCAAGATAGGATGGCAGGTCGATGCCGACCACCAGCGCGCCCTTGGCGGCAAGGGCCTTTGCCTGCGTTTCCTCCGAGGCGTTCCAGCCATCGGCATCGGAAAGCAGGAAGATATTGGCCTTCACATCGCCCTCAGGCTTGATGATGTGCGGCGATGGGATCATGCCCGTATCGAAGCTTGGCGTGCCGGTGGCGGTACCTTGTGCCTGGGCGCCGGCTGGCAGGCTTGCTGCAAGCATGGCCGCAAGCGACAGGGGGAAAAGAAGCTGTCTCATTTGCCAACCACCCCGCGCATGCCGCCGCTGATCAGAAGCGTCACATCCATCAAGGCCAGCACGACACCCGTTCCGCCGGCCACCGCCATGTAACGGGATTGCCATTGCGGGTGGAACTTGGATTTGAAGGCGCGCAGGCCTTTGAAATTGTAAAACCGTTCGCCGTGTTCGTACAAGGTGCCTCCGATGCGATCCCAGACCGGCGCCATTTCCCGCTTCGACATGCCCGAAAGCGGCGCCATGCCAAGATTGAAGCTGGTATATCCGGCATTTTTCAGGTGCTCCATCAGGCTGACGAACAGGAAGTCCATCGCGCCTCTTGGGGCATCCGGGGAAAAGCGCATGATATCGACGCTGCCTTCCCTGCGGTTTGCGGTGACGAACACCGTCGCAAAGGCCACGATATGTCCGTCCTTGCGCAGCACGGCCACGGGCAGAGAGGCGACATAGTTTTCCTCGAAGGCGCCGAGCGAAAAGCCTTTTTCGCGGGTTTCATGGTGGGCAAGCCAGCCATCCGACACCGCCTTCAGCTCTGCCATGGCGGCGGGCACCTCATGCGTCTCCAGCACGGAAAATTCCATGCCGTCGCGCCGGCCCTTGTTCAGCGCCTGGCGAAGGCCAGCAAGCTTGCCGCCCTTGAGGTCGAAATTTTCCAGATCGACCAGCGCCATCTCGCCAAGCTTGAAGGCGCGAAGCCCGGCATCGGCGCAGAATGACAGGAGATCGGGCGAAACCTGATAGAGGACCGCGCGCCCACCGGCACCACGGGCCCGTTCGACGAAACGCCAGATCATCTCGGCGCGTTCCTCCGGGTCGCCCACGGGGTCGGCCAGCGAAATCCACGAGCGGCCCTGGATGCCGTACATCAGGAAACTGCGGCCGCTATCGGAAAACATCACCCGCTTGTCGCCCATGCGCACCAGATTGGCATCGGCATTGTCCTGGCCCTCCAGAATGCCAACGGCCTTTTCCAGCTCCTCCGGTGTCAGCGGATCGGGGTGGTGGAAGGCCGGGCGCAGCAGGCTGAAGGCGGCAATGGCAAAGGAGAGAATGCTGACGCCGAGAAGGGCGCGCAGGCCGCGCGGCGCCTCGCCGGAAAATTCGAACTGCCACCAGAGTTGGCGGCTGTATTCCACATCGCGGTAGACGAAGAGAAGAATGGTGGTCGCGCCGGCAAGGATCACCAGCATCGCCATGACCCACGGAAGGCTCAGCACCTGGCCAAACAGCGAGGCCGGGCGGCGGAAGCGGCCGGCGTTGAGAAGAAGGGCCACGACGAAAATGCCGAGGAAGGTTGCTTCGCCAAGGGCGAGCGCCCGCATGAAGGCAAAGGCAAAGGCAAGGCTTGCCGAAACGAGCGCCACCCACCAGGCACCGTCCAGCCGCTGGGCAAGGCCGCGCGAGGAAATCACGAGCGCCAGGCCGAGAAGGCTTGAGAGAAAATGCGCGCTTTCGACGACCGACAGCGGCAGAAAGCTTGAGACGATATCAAGATCGCCTTCCGGCGTGGGTGTCACGCTGGAAAAGATCAGCATGGCGCCAAGCATCAGGGCAAAGGCCGACAGAAGCGGTGGCGAGATGCGCACGGCCACGTTGCCGATATCGCCGGCCAGCGGATGTTTGGCCAGCGCCCGCGCTTCCGACACCACGATGCTGATGATGGCGATGGTGAGCGGCAGCACGTGGTAGACCATGCGGTAAAGCACGATACTGCCAAGAAGCTGATCGAGGCTGACCGTGCCGCCGAGCGCGCCGAGGATGACGGCTTCGAACACGCCAAGGCCTGCCGGCACGTGGCTGAGGACGCCAAGACCGACGGCTGTCGCATAAACCGCAAAGAAGGATGGCCAGCCGATATGCGTTTCCGGCAGGAGCACGTAAAGCGCCGACGCCGAGACGGCCAGATCGAAGGCAGTGATGAGGAACTGACGCGAGGAGGTCAGCGTGTCGGGCAGGCGCAGGCGAATGCGCATCACTTCGATCTTGCGGCCGTTGCGCCCGGCAAACAGGAGAGCTGCCAGCACAACGAGCACCACCACGGCGCCGGTTCGCAGATAAAGCGGATCGATACCGGTGATGTCGGCAAGCCGGGGCGCGGTGACAAGTGCTGCAATGGCGCTGACGGCAAGAAGGCCAAGCCCGAAGGCGAACGTGACGAAAGCGATGACGCGGGCCACGTCTTCCGGCGACAGGCCAAGGCGCGTATAGGCGCGAAAGCGGATGGCGCCGCCGCTCAGCGCCCCAAAACCTGCGGTGTTGCCGATGGCATAGGCGCTGAAGGCGGTGACCGCGACCGGCAGCACCGGCAGCTTGCGCCCGATATAGTCGAGCGCATTGAGATCGTAGTAGATCAACGCAGCAAAACTCAGCGCCGTAAAGACCATGGCAAGTCCGATCGCCTGCCAGCTGGTATCCTGAAGGGCTGCCACGACTTCGTCGTAGCGCACTTCATTGGTCAGCCGGTAGACGGCGACAGCCATCATGAAACAGACCGCCAGCATCGCTGCGGAGGTGAGGTAGAGGCGGAAACGGGCGATCAGCATGATGATCGGGTGACGGGGCTTGTCCGTCTGAATGGTCTGGGAATGTGGACTTGTCATCGGGCACCTGATGCGGTGGCTAGGCTTCTAGCCGTTGTGCATGACGGTTATTCGTCAATGCGACGGCGCGCTAGTCCTCTCGCTCCGACTTGGACAAAAATAGGGCCTTTGCCACCTTCCTGTGCAGGGAAGATGTGGCAAATCTCTGTCTGGCGGTAGTTTCCTTGCTTTTTTCCTTTCGGAACGCGGCGGCGAAAACAGAATGATAAGCCTGTCGACAGGAAGATGCGGACCCCCGGAATGTCGAAATGTCCGATGCAGCATCGGTTTGCCACGCGTTGGCCGTTCGTGCCCTTCCGGTGAGCTGCGATCCTTCCACCGGCAATGCTCCGATCTGGCACGGAGAGGGCGTCTTCGGCGTTTTGGAGCCAAGCCTGGACGAGCGGGCTGTCGTTGACCTGTCGGCTGTCAGAGAACGCGCAGGGCTGTCGCTGACCGGTGAGGGTCGCTTGTCGCCGTTATCAGCATGCTCAAGAAAATCAGGCCTGCAATCAACGCGGCCCCCAAGTGTAGAACAATCATTGCTCGCCTCATAAGACTTCATGTTCAAGGTGGCACTGATTGTCTACCGCTAGACTTGCCCGTGGCTTGCGGCTTGACATCTGTTGACGAATAAAACACGTAGATGAGGAATTCCTCACGCTTGTTGGCCGACATTAACTTTCGCGCAAGGAATTAACCATACAAATGGTCCTACACGGCGCAATGGGATGACTTCGGTAGATCCCTTCCAGGCATGATGCCGCCACGCCGTACCGGTTTTAACCCGGTATCTCTCCACAAAATTTCAGGAAGCCGCATGGCTTTGACCTGTCCGCTCCCGCAGCCGTTGCGCGTCCTTGCGCCGGTTTGCGCCGTTGCGGTCATCGTCAACCGGGCGGGTTCAGACGGCCTCTGGCACGGCGAACGGGTGTTTACCCGGATACGCTGTCCACGCGACCGGAAATGGCATGCGCGACCGACAAGGGGAAACCCCTGCGGCCGTGATCGAGGGGTTTAACGCCGGTCCCACTCAGGGGGCTGGTCGCATATGGGGACGGGCCTTGGCTCACGAAACGCCATCGGATCAAGCACGAAAAGCACAGGCCGGCGGCCTGCGCGAGCGGCTTTCATTCGCCGGCCTCGATGCAGATGCCTGTGACCTGCTGCGCCGGTTTCGTCCGACGCTGGAAACCTGCCTGAAGGACGGATTGCGCGACTTCTTCCACCGCCTGCAATCCTCGCCGGAGGCCATGCGCCATTTTGAAAACGACCAGCAGTTGGGCCGCTTGCACGACCTGCAATCCTCGCACTGGAGTGTGCTGACGGATGCACGGTTCGACGCGCTCTACGCTGAACGGGTGAAGGTCCTGTCCGATGCGGAGGGCCGTATGGGCCTTGATCCGCGCTGGCATATTGCCGGTCACGCGGTGATGCTGGAAAATCTCGTCGGCTGTCTCATTGGAGAGCTGACCTCGAAATCGCTGCTGCCGGCCGGCCGCAAGCGCGAACGCGATGCTTCCGATGCCATCAAGGCTGTGATCCGCCTTGTCATGGTCGATGTCGAGATCGCTGTGTCGCTGCGGATCAACGAACTGCGCCTCAAGCATCAGCGGGCGCTTGTTGCGCAGCGCGAAAAGGATCAGGCGGAAGCCAACAATCTGTTCGGACCCTTTGCCACACACCTTGCAGACCGTGATCTGACGGTGCGGGTGGCAGCCGAGCGGCCGGACGTCTACGGCGAACTGTCGGCGCTGCTCGACCAGGCCATGGAGGCCATCTCGGCCTCTTTCGCAAACATTTCGGAAAAGCTTCGGACGGCTGAAGCGCTTGCCGCATCGGTTGCCGAGCAAGGCCAGCAGGCAGCCTCGGCCGCCCGCCAGACCTGTGAGGATCTGGGCACGGCTGCACGCGACGTGGCAGGTCTTGCCGAACAGGTGCGGTTGAGCGCCGGCGAGACGGCCGCAGCCGAAAAGGCCGTGGCGGAAACGCGCCGTTCGGCAGAAGAAAGCGGCGCGGTCGTTGGCCGGGCGATCTCCGCCATGTCCGATATCGAGCAGTCCGCCGAAAAGATTGGCCAGATCATCGGTGTCATCGACGAGATCGCCTTTCAGACCAATCTTCTGGCGCTGAATGCCGGCATCGAGGCGGCGCGCGCCGGGGATTCGGGGCGCGGATTTGCGGTCGTTGCCCAGGAAGTGCGCGCACTTGCCCAGCGTTCGGCGGACGCGGCGCGCGAAATCAAGCAGCTGGTGACCGGCACGAAATCGCAGGTCGATGCGGGCGTGAAGATGGTGTCCCGCACGCAGGATGCCATCGGCGGCATCGTGCATCAGGTCACCAATATCAATGCGGCAATCGCCGGCATTGCCAAGGCAACCGGCGAACAGGCCGATGGCCTTCAGCGGGTGGCCGGAGAAATTTTGGCGCTCGATGGGCGGGTGGCCGCGGGTGCTGAGTTTGCAGCCCGGACCGGCGAGGGCGCCGACGCCCTGCAGACCGTCATTCTGGAGCTTGGCCGCACGGTGCGGGAATTCCGCATCGAGCGCGAGGTGAGAACCGGCCAGAGGGTCTGGTCGGAAAGACCGCAGGACGCGGGCAATGAAACCGACGGCAAAGAGGAAGGCAGGGGCGACGACATGATGCACTCTTCCGCCCTTTTTCTGCCGGCGCAGATGGCCGGCTTTGGCCGGTAACGACCAACCGGCTCCGGCCGGACCTTGACTACCAAGCGATGGCAGAAGCCACGCGCGTGTGACTGGCAACGATGAGGAACAAAGGAATGGCAGGCAAGAAGGCAGTGAAGGGCAGTCTGAAGCTGGTTTCAGTGCTGGACCTCAACGAGGCATCGGTTCTGCATGGCCAACTGACCAACATGCGCGGCAGCGACGTTCAGATTGATGCATCGGGCGTCGAGCGGATGGGCGTGCAGTGCGTGCAGGTTCTGATGGCTGCCGCAGCCGCGTGGGAGGAAGACAAGAAGACGTTCGTCTTCGAAAAAGTTTCCGATGCGTTCCGCAAGACCATGCAGCTCATCGGCATCAATATAGAAAATCTGCTCGCGAAGGAGATCAGGCAGTGAAGAAGAAAGTACTTACAGTGGATGATTCAAGGACGATCCGGAACATGCTTCTGGTGACCTTGAACAATGCCGGCTTCGAAACGATCCAGGCAGAAGACGGTGTTGAAGGCCTCGAAGTTCTCGAGGATTGCAACCCCGATGTCATCGTCACCGATATCAACATGCCGCGTCTCGATGGCTTCGGCTTTATCGAAGGCGTGCGCCGCAACGAACGTTACCGCGCCGTTCCGATCCTCGTGCTGACCACCGAAAGCGACGCGGAAAAGAAGAACCGCGCCCGCCAGGCCGGGGCGACCGGCTGGATCGTCAAGCCTTTCGATCCGGTCAAGCTGATTGATGCGATCGAGCGTGTAACCGCCTGAACCAACCGGGAATTTCTCCGATGGATATGAACGAAATCAAAGAGATCTTCTTCCAGGAGTGCGAAGAGCAACTCGCTGAACTGGAATCTGGTCTTCTCAAGCTGAATGATGGCGACCGTGACCCGGAAACGGTAAATGCCGTTTTCCGTGCGGTCCACTCGATCAAGGGGGGCGCAGGCGCATTCGGACTTGATGACCTGGTTTCGTTCGCCCACGTTTTCGAGACAACGCTCGATTGCGTGCGCTCCAACAAACTGGAACCCAACCAGGATGTCCTGAAGGTGATGCTGAAGTCGGCCGACGTGCTCGCCGACCTCGTGACGGCATCGCGTGACGGTGGCAGTGTCGACGAGGGCAGAAGCCGTGGCCTCGTCAAGGAACTGGAGGCGCTCGCCCGTGGCGAGATGCCGTCCGGTGGCAGCTCTGCCGAACCGGCAAAACCGGCCGCCAAACCGGCCGCGGCCAAGGCCGCACCGGCGCCGGCTGCCGCCCCCACGGATGACAGCGGCTTCCAGCCCATCCCGTTTACCTTCGACGGGTTCGGCGGCGAAGAAGAAACGCTGATGGAGCCCACCACGTTCGAGGTGCAGTTCAAGCCGCGTCGCGAGCTTTATGCCAAGGGCAATGAAGCAGCCCTGCTGCTGCGTGACCTGTCGCGCGTCGGTGAAATGAGCATCAACTGCGATACGTCCACCCTGCCGGAATTTGAAAAACTCGATCCGGAAGAGGCTTATTTCTCCTGGACCATTTCCGTGAAGACGGACAAGAACGAGCAGGATGTCCGCTCGGTGTTCGAATTCGCCGAATGGGATTGCGATCTCGACGTCAAGGTGGCCCAGGTTTCTGCGGAAGAGCTGCCGATGGTGCCGGTGCCCTTCGATCTGTCGGCGCTGGACGATGATGCCGGCGACGATGATCAGGACAATGGCGACGATCATGCCGCAGCCGATGCCGTCCACGCCGCTGAAACTGCCAGCAACGTCACGAAGCTTGCAGCGGCTGCTGCCCGCGTCGAAAAGAAGGAAAGCCAGTCGGCCGCCGCCGCTGCTGCCGCGGCCAATGCGGCAAACGCTGCCAACAGCGCCGGCCAGACCATCCGCGTCGATCTGGACCGCGTCGACCGCCTGATCAACCTCGTTGGCGAGCTGGTCATCAACCAGGCCATGCTGTCGCAGAGCGTCATCGAAAACGATACGACCGGCACGTCGGCCATCAACATGGGCCTGGAAGAGCTGCAACAGCTCACCCGCGAGATCCAGGACTCGGTCATGGCCATCCGCGCGCAGCCGGTGAAGCCGGTCTTCCAGCGCATGTCGCGTATCGTTCGCGAAGTGGCCGACATGGTCGGCAAGTCGATCCGTCTCGTTACCGAAGGTGAAAACACCGAAGTGGACAAGACGGTCATCGACAAGCTGGCCGAGCCGCTGACCCACATGATCCGTAATGCCGTCGACCACGGCATCGAAAGCCCCGAAAAGCGCGAGGCGTCCGGCAAGAACCCGGAAGGCACCGTCAAGCTCACCGCAAAACATCGCTCGGGCCGCATCGTCATCGAGCTGGCCGACGACGGCGCCGGCATCAACCGCGAACGTGTGCGCCAGAAGGCCATCGACAACGACCTGATCGCTGCCGATTCCAACCTGACGGACGAGGAAATCGACAACCTCATCTTCATGCCGGGCTTCTCCACCGCCGACAAGATTTCCGACATTTCCGGCCGTGGCGTCGGCATGGATGTGGTCAAGCGGTCAATCCAGGCACTCGGCGGTCGTATTTCGATCTCCTCGCGACCGGGCCATGGCTCAACCTTCACCATGAGCCTGCCGCTGACGCTTGCCGTTCTCGACGGCATGGTGGTGACGGTTGCCGGCCAGACGCTTGTCGTGCCGTTGACCGCCATCGTTGAGACGCTGCAGCCGGAAGCTTCGGCCATCCATTCCTTCGGTGCCAACCAGCGGCTGATCTCGATCCGCAATTCCTTCTGCCCGCTTGTCGATGTCGGCCGTATCCTCAATTTCCGCGGCACGCAGGCCAATCCGGTCGAAGGTGTGGCACTTCTGGTGGAATCGGAAGGTGGTGGCCAGCGCGCGCTGATGGTGGATGCCATCCAGGGTCAGCGCCAGGTCGTCATCAAGTCGCTCGAAGCCAATTACACCCATGTTCCCGGCATTGCCGCCGCCACCATTCTGGGCGACGGGCGTGTCGCGCTCATCCTGGATGTGGACGCGGTGGTGGCCGCCTCGCGCGGTCAGTCGCTGCGCCAGGACAGCGGCATGAAGTCCGACATGTCTCTGGCGGCAACGGGTTAACTGGCGGGTTCTGAAGCATGACTTACGCCGTGAAAAATCTTGCGCAAGGAAGCCGGGAGCTGATCGCTTTCCGCATCGGCGATCAGGAATTTTGCGTCAACATCATGTCGGTGCGGGAAATTCGCGGCTGGACCAAAGCCACGGCGCTTCCCCACTCACCCTCCTACGTCATGGGGGTGATCAATCTTCGCGGCGCCGTTCTGCCCATCATCGACCTTTCCGCACGCCTTGGCATGCGCAAAGCAGAACCGACCCAGCGCCATGTCTTTATCGTGGCGCAGGTCAAAAAACGGGTTGTCGGGCTGCTGGTTGAAGCCGTGTCCGACATCCTGACCGTGACTGACGAGAACATCCAGCCCGTGCCGGAAGTCTCATCCGAGCTTGAGAAACAGTATGCCAGAGGCATCCTGTCCATCGACAAGCGGATGATCTGCCTGATCGATCTGGATGCGCTCTTCCCAGAAACCGAAAGCGAAGTCGCATGAAGGCCCTTGGCATTCTCGATAGCAAGCAATCGCCGGACGAGGTTCTGGCCAGCGGGGAATATCCGCTGACCCGCCGCGACCTCACCGAAATTGCCGCTATGATCTACAGCGACGCCGGCATCTATCTCAACGATACGAAGGCTTCGCTGGTGTATTCGCGGCTGTCCAAGCATATCCGCAACCTGGGCCTTCGCGGCTTTCGCGAGTATTGCGCGCTGGTCTCGTCGCCGGAAGGGGCCGCCCCCCGTCGCGAGATGCTGTCGCATCTGACGACGAACTTCACCCGCTTCTTCCGGGAAAACCACCATTTCGAACACCTGCGCGACGAGGTTCTGCCGGGGCTGATCGCGCGCGCCAAGAGCGGCGGACGGGTGCGCATCTGGTCTGCGGCCTCCTCGGATGGCCAGGAGCCCTATTCGATCGCGCTCACCGTCATGTCGCTTCTGCCCAACGCCGTGGACTACGACTTCCGGATCCTCGCAACCGACATCGACCCGAAGATCCTGGCGCTTGCCCGTGCCGGTGCCTATGACGAAAACGCGCTGGAAACCGTGTCGCCGGCGATGCGCAAGCAGTATTTCAAAGAGGTGCAGATCGACGGGCGCCGCAAGTTCCAGATCGATGACAAGGTCAAGAAGCTCGTGACCTATAACGAGCTGAACCTCATGGCGCAGTGGCCGTTCAAGGGCAATTTCGACGTGATCTTCTGCCGAAACGTCGTCATCTATTTCGACGAGCCGACCCAGACAAAAATCTGGTCGCGTTTTTCCTCGCTGCTCCCGGTCGGCGGCCATCTCTATATCGGCCATTCCGAGCGGGTGACGGGCGATGCCAAGAACCTGTTCGACAATATCGGGATCACCACCTACCGCTACACAGGCAAGACCGCCGGGAGGAGCACATGAGCATGCCGGCGCGCGTTCTTGTTGTCGATGATTCGCCGACCATGCGGGGGTTGATCACGGCTGTCCTCAACTCCGATCCCGAGGTCAATGTCATCGGCCAGGCCGGCGATGCACATGAGGCGCGGGCTGCCATCAAGCAGCTCAACCCCGACGTGGTGACGCTCGACATCGAGATGCCCAATATGAACGGGCTGGAGTTTCTGGAAAAGATCATGCGGCTGCGGCCGATGCCCGTCATCATGGTCTCGACCATGACCCACCAGGGGGCCAATGCAACGCTTGCCGCGCTCGAAATCGGCGCCTTCGATTGCGTCAGCAAACCGGTGCCGGGCGATGCGCGCCCGTTTGGCGATCTGGCGGAAAAGGTCAAGGCTGCGGCCCGCTCCAAGCGTGGGCGCTCCGTACAGTCGACGCAGCCGATGCTGGCACCTTCGCTGGATTACCGCGTCGGCCGCAAGATCGTCGCTATCGGTTCGTCCACGGGCGGTGTCGAGGCGCTGATCGCGGTGTTGCAAAAATTCCCGAAGAATTGCCCACCGACGGTCATTACGCAACATATGCCGCCGGCGTTTACCAAAAGTTTTGCAGAACGGCTTAATCGTATCTGTGCTCCCGTGGTGCATGAGGCAACCGATGGCGCAAGGCTCGAGATCGGCAAGATCTATCTCGCGCCGGGCGGGGAGCGCCACCTGCAGGTGTCCAACGCTTCCGCGCCCTGCTGCCGGCTCGTCGAACGTGATCCCGTCAATGGCCACCGTCCCTCGGTGGATGTCCTGTTCGATTCGGTGGCAGACCTTGCCGGACGTAACGCCGTGGGCGTGATCCTGACCGGCATGGGCCGGGACGGGGCCTCCGGACTGCTGAAGATGCGTGGCGCGGGCGCCCGCACGATCGGCCAGAACGAGAGGACATGCGTCGTCTACGGCATGCCACGGGTCGCACAGGAAATAGGAGCGGTCGAGCAGCAGATGCCGCTCGGCGCGATCGGTGACGAAATCTTGAAATTAACCGCTGCCCGAAAAGAAGGTACCGAATAAATGTCTCTCGCTGAAAAAATCAAAGTTCTGATCGTGGATGATCAGGTGACGAGCCGGTTGCTGCTCAGCGACGCCCTGACACAACTCGGCTTCAAGCAGATCACATCCGCAGGCGATGGCGAGCAGGGCATGAAGATCATGGCCGAGCAGCCACATCACCTGGTGATCTCGGATTTCAACATGCCGAAGATGGACGGGCTTGGCCTGCTCCAGGCCGTGCGCACCAACCCGGCGACCAAGAAGGCGGCCTTCATCATTCTGACCGCGCAGGGCGACCGGGCGCTGGTGCAGAAGGCCGCCCAGCTCGGCGCCAACAATGTGCTGGCCAAGCCGTTTACGATCGAAAAGATGAAAGCTGCCATCGAGGCGGTGTTCGGAGCGCTTAAATGAGTGAAATGGCCGCAGCCAAACGGATGAACATCATCCAGGGCGAATACAAGGTAACGGATGAACCCAATGCCGTCATTACGACGATCCTGGGCTCCTGCGTGGCTGCGTGCCTACGGGATCCGGTGGCAGGCGTTGGTGGAATGAACCACTTCCTGCTGCCCGGCAATGGTCCGGGTGGCATGTCGGGCGGGGACATGTCCCGCTACGGCGTGCATCTGATGGAGCTTTTGATCAACGGCATCCTCAAACGCGGCGGGCGGCGCGAGCGACTGGAAGCCAAGATCTTCGGCGGCGCAAAGACCATTGCCACCTTTTCCAATGTCGGCGAACAGAACGCGGCCTTTGCGCTGCAGTTCCTGCGCGACGAAGGCATTACCGTGGTCGGCTCTTCCACCGGGGGAGAGTTCGGCCGCAAGCTGGAATACTGGCCGGCCAGCGGCCGTGCGCGTGCCTATCCTTTGACCGGTGCCGAAACACAAAAGACGGTGGCGATGGAGCAACAGCGTCCTGCCAAGCCCGCCAAGCCCGTCGAAAGTTCGATCGAGTTCTTTTAACCGAGGAAGCAATGACCGATATCAATTCGCAGCCATCTGCTTCGCTTGACGAGAAACTGCCGGAGGTCCTGATGCGGATCGTTTCGGAGCTTTACGACGTGGCCTACCTCATCGAGCGCGTCGAGCCGCAGCTTCTCGAAGTGGGTGGCGCAGCCATCCTGCATTCACCCGACAGCATGAAGGTGCTGCAGGGCATAGACCTTGCCGTCCAGAAGGCGCGCGGGCTTGCCGAGTTCATCGATACCATTACCAGCACCATTCCCGATGAGTGGGAAGTGGATGTTTCAACGGCGCTCAGCCTCGTCAAGCTGGCCGACATGCACAAGGCGTTGACCAAAGGCATGCGCCACGGCCATTCGCAGCCGCTCACCAAGGCTGCCGGAGACTTCGACTTCTTCTGACGGCGCAAGCTGTTGGAATAACACCGTCACCCCGCAACCGCGAAACGCTCGCACAAGCTTCGCGCGTTAGGTTGCAGTTGGGCAAAGGGCTCTTTTTTCCTTTTTGACGGTGCGGGAACAGAATGAATCTGTTAGCTCAATTTCCACAAATCCTTAAAAATCTCGGTTCGCTCGGGCAGACCAAGCTATTGACCATGGCCGGTGTCGGCATGGTGTCGATGGCGATCGTCATTGCCGCGGCGCTTTACGTCAACAAGCCTTCCTATGAGGCCTTGTATGTCGGACTGGAAACGGCTGACCTCAACCAGGTCAGCACGGCGCTGGCCGAGGCCGGCATCGATTTCCAGGCAGGCGCCGACGGAAAGAGCATCCAGGTTGCCGCCGGCATGACCAGCAAGGCGCGGTTGATGTTGGCCGAGCGCGGCCTGCCCAACAGCACCAATGCCGGCTACGAGCTGTTCGACAATGTCGGCTCTCTCGGTCTCACCTCCTTCATGCAGGAAGTGACGCGCGTGCGGGCACTGGAAGGCGAAATCGGCCGGTCCATCCAGCAGATCAGCGGCATTGCCGCCGCCCGCGTCCATATCGTCATGCCTGACGTTGGAAGTTTCCGCCGCGTCGGGCAAAAGCCGACGGCATCGGTGATGATCCGCGCGTCCAGCGAAACCGGCCGCAAGGCCGCCGCTTCCATCCGTCATCTCGTGGCCGCTGCCGTCCCGGCGCTCGAAGTCGATGACGTCACCATTCTCGATTCCACCGGCCAGTTGCTTGCCTCCGGCGACGAATATGGAAACAACGCGCTCAACCGTTCGATGAATGTTGTCCAGAGCGTGCAGCAGGAAATCGAAAGCAATATCGACAAGGCGCTCGCTCCTTTCCTTGGCATGGACAATTTTCGCTCCAGCGCGACAGCCGCCCTCAACACCGACAGCCAGCAGATCCAGGAAACCGTGTTTGATCCGGAATCGCGCGTCGAACGCTCGGTCAAGGTGACGAAAGAGGCGCAGAAGTCGCAGCAGCGCCAGTCTGACAGCGCCGCAACCGTGGAGCAGAACGTGCCCCAGGCGGCCCCGCAGGGCGGTGGCAATGCAGGCCCGGAATCGTCGGATGAGACCGACAAGAAGGAAGAGCAGACCAATTACGAGATCAATTCCAAGACCACCGCCACCACCCGCAACAGCTATGTCGTGGAAAAACTGTCGATCGCCGTGGTCGTCAACAAAGGCCGCATTGCCAAGATGGTCGGCGAACCGGCAGACCAGCAGAAGATCGATGCCTATCTGGCCGAGATGCAGAAGATTGTCACGACGGCGGCTGGCGTCAATGTCGAGCGCGGTGACGTGGTCACCGTGACGGCGATGGACTTCCTCGAAACGCAGCTGCTCGACGAGGCCGTCACCGGTCCCGGCATTTCGGAAATGCTGATGCGCAATATGGGCGGCATCATCAACTCGCTCGCCTTCGTCGCCGTCGCCTTCGTGGTCGTCTGGCTCGGTGTCCGCCCTGTGGTGCGCAGTGTGACCGGTACTGTGGTTGCCGGTGAAGCAGCGCCCGAGGCGGCAGGTCTTGAGCTGCCTGATTTCTCGCCGGGCGGCGCAAGCCCCTCCCTTATGGACGGCTTCGGCTCCGACTTCGGATTCGACAGCGCAGACGATGTGTTCGGCGGCGGCGACGATCCGAACGGCGGCTTCAACCGCCGCGTCAAGGAAGGCCCGGAAAAGCGGCTTGCCCGCATGGTGGAGATCAGCGAGGAGCGCGCTGCCAAGATCCTGCGCAAATGGGCGGTCGACCGCGCTGCGTAAGTTCCGAATGCGATCACGATACCGTGATAACGAAGGCCGGCTTTGCCGGCCTTTTGCTTATGGTGTGTTTATACCGTAGGTTGACCGACAGCTTTGCGCGTGTTGGGCAAAAGCTTTTTAGGAAAACGACAAGAGGTTATGGCAATTCCGTGGCAGCTTCCTAAAATGACCATGATTCGCTGCAGCGCATTGAAGACAATCGGATCGCGGGATTGTAACCTGTTTTCCGGACGTGGCGTGATCCAAGGGCAATGACAGGCGTTTGAAGTGTTTTCCCTGAAAGGGAGATGAAACGAAATGGAGTTGCGAAACGCAGATCCAACGCTGGAGGGGAGGCATTTTCTGGAGCCCGCTGCCCCCAAGGCGTTGTTGCGAGAGCAAGTTCTGCGTCGCCTGTCCCTGGCTGGAGCGTCGGGCAATATTCAGTCGGCCATGCGCATCCTCTCCGACTATGTCGGCTCCTCACATTATCTTTTGGCCCGCTACGACCTGATCCAGGACCAGGGGCTGGATTTCATCGTTGCTTCCAACTGGCCTTTCGATCTGGTGCGCCGGCTCGGCGCGGATCTGGCCAAGGGTTATTCGCGCTCGACGGAGATCGAAAAATGTCTGGCGCTGCTGACGCCGCAGTTTTCGCTGCTGCCCGATGATCTCAGCCTGCCGGAAGAAGTGAGCCGCCAGTATTGCTCGCTCACCTTCTGTGCCGGGCGCACGCGGTTTTCGGTCATGCTGCTGTTCATCGAAGGCATCATCCTGTCGCAGGACCGGTTGCGGGAAGTCGGGCTGTTGGCCGGGTATGCGATGAGCCTTGGCGAGACCCGCGATATCAGGGTGGAGCGCGATTTCGAGTTGACCGACCGCGAACTGGAATGCCTGTTCTGGATTGCCGAGGGTAAAACCAGCGACGAGATCGCGGTCATTCTGGGCATTTCGCGCAACACGATCAACAATTACATCACCAGCGTCATGCGCAAGACGGCAACCAAGACCCGGTCGGAGGCCATCGCCTATGCTGTGCGCAACAATCTTGTATAGGAAAGGCTGAATGGGGTACTCGCGGACAACGGGGGGAGAGCCGGAAGCGGGAATGCAATACCTTCGTGTTCAGCGAGCCAGCAGCCGTTCGGATATTTTTCCCAAACTCGTCGCCATGCAGAAAAGCATGCGGGCCTCAAGTTTTGCCGTGTTCCGTGTCAGCGGCACAGGCCTGCCCAACAAGCGCAAGCTGATCTGCGAACTGGACAATTGGGGGGCAGCGGCGACCGAAAACACCGCCGCCCTGATTGCCGCCTATGGCGACATCCTCATTCACCACATCGATGTTTCGCTGCTGCCGATGAGCTGGCCGGGGCCTGACGGAGGGCCGGGCTCCGCCGATTCTGCCGTGGACCAGGCACCGCTGATCCGCCGGCTGGAAGACTGCGGCATGCTCTTTGCCGGCATTGCCTTTCCCGTGCGCCTGGGCGCCGTCGGCAATGGCTATGCAATCTTCTGCGGCACGTCGATCGACCTGTCGAGCGATGCCGTCATCGACCAGCATGTGCGCAGCTGCCAGATCATGATGGATCTTCTCGCGCTTGACGAGCGCAAGTCCGTGCCATCCGAAACGCTGAGTGAACGCGAGATTTCCTGCCTGCAATTGGCCGGCGATGGCCAGATCAGCGAAGAAATTGCCGAAAAGCTCGGTCTCTCGGTCCACACGGTCAACGCCTATCTCGGATCGGCCACCATCAAGCTCGATTCGGTGAACCGCATCCAGGCGATCGCAAAAGCGATCCGCCTGGGTTATATTCACTGATCAGAAGATGTCGGGCAGGCCATCGGCCCTTCTTCAGCCGGCCATTTCCAGAGGCGGCTTGGCAAAGCGGGCCTCGTGCAGGCTGCGCGACAGGAAGGCGGTGTTTTCCAGCGGGTCCTGCGAGGGGTCCTGGAAGGTGATGTGGTCGATCTCGATGCCGGCCGTCTGGTCGCTCAGCATCAGGCGCGCATAAACCGAGACGCCGCGCGGCTTGATTTCAAGATCCAGCATGATCTGCGGCGGCCCATCCCATTCCAGCCGATATTCGCCGCCCGAGCCGAAGTTCACGGTGCCCGGGTGGAAATAAAGCTCAGCCGCCGATGAGACCAGGTCGGCTATGCTGCCGTAACGCTCCAGCCGCAGCAGCGAAATGAGGTCGCCCGCATCCAGCAGCCGTAATTCGGTCGCCACCGGGTTGATCGCCTGCGCAAGGATTTTTTCTCTTTCCAACGAGTAGTCGCATTTTTTCATTGTGTCTCGTGCATCCGTTTCTAGGGCGACCGGGTGGCGTAGACCCGGTGGATCAGTTCTGCCACTGCCTTGTAGAAGGCGGCGGGGATGATACTATCCACCGAGACTTGCGCAAACATGGAGCGCGCCAGAGGCGGATCCTCGAAAACAGGAATGCCGGCTTCCTCGGCAATCTCTCGAATCTTCAGCGCGACGAGATCCGTGCCCTTGGCAATGACGATCGGCGCGTCGCTTTCCTCGCGCACATAACGCAGCGCTACCGCGTAATGGGTGGGGTTTGCGATGACGAGCGTGGCGCGGGGCACGTTGCTCATCATGCGGTTGCGGGCGCGGCTGCGCATCAGCGAGCGCTGGCGGGCCTTGACGATCGGGTCACCCTGCGCCTGCTTGTTCTCGTCCTTCACCTCCTGCTTGGTCATCTTCAGCTGGCTGAACCAGTGATGTTTGGTCCAGAAGAAGTCGATGACGGCAAGCGTCGCAGTCGCCAGAAGGATGATCACCATCATCTTCTTGGTGGACGCGTAGAGCATGCTCGGGATGACCGTCGGGTCTGAAAACATCGCGTCGATGGAGTGCAGGAAGTCGCTGCGCATGGCCAGGTACATGCAGATGCCGACCACGGCGACCTTGAACAGCGATTTGCCGAATTCCACGAGGCCGGGCACGCTGAAGATGCGGGCAAACCCCTTGGAAAGCGAAACGCGCGACGCCTGCGGGCGCACCCGCTCCAGAACGAAGGACGGCATGTTCTGCATGACCGAGGAGCACAGGCCAAAGAGGCAGAACATCAGCATGGCCGGTGACAGGAAAGCAGCCGAGGCCCAGCCGAGATGCACCGACAGGGACACGACATCCGTCGCGTTTTCAAGACGCCACTGGTCGGGCTTGTCGAGGAGGTCCTTCAGCGTTTCGCCAAGCTCTGCCGTGGCGCCGGGCAGGTAAAACAAGAGGTAACAGTAAAACGCCAAAGACGACGCAAAAAGCGTCGCCTCTTTCGAATGGGCCACATTGCCTTTGTCTGCGGCGTCCCGCAGTTTTTTGCCTGTGGGGTCTTCTGTTTTGCTGTCTTTATCTTCGTCCGACAAGGCTTCATCCTTGCGTTGGACGGCAAGAGCCGTCGTCGGTTCCAAAGGGCGGGGCCATCATGGCTCCGGTCGCACGGCACTGTTGCCGTGCGTATCTGCTGTGCCTGGCGATCAGGCGGCTTCGGTTGCCTTTTCGCCCTCGGGCGTCGGCTCCTTCAGCTGGATCTGGCCGGCATTGGCCAGACGGATGGCTTCCTGGGCCACGGCGCGCCGCGCAATGGCCACTTCGCGCGGGTTGAGCGCGACGTTGGTGGCGCCAAGATCCGACTCGATCATGCGGCGCTGACGCGGGCTGATCGCCGACAGGACGCTTTCCTTGATCTCGCCCGGTGCGCCACGCAGCGCCATGGTGAGGATATCGGCAGCGATGTCGTTGAGCAGCAGCACGCGGCTGCGCTGCGGCATGGCCAGAAGGTCTTCGAACAGGAAGATCTTCGGACGAACCTTGTTGACCGATTCCTTGCTGATTGTCTCCAGCGAACTGAGCAACGTATCGACCTGGGGCTTTTCCAGCTCGTTCATCAGCTCGGCTACCTTGTTGGAGCCGTTGGAATTGCGCTCGGCCTCGATCATCTGGATGAGTTCCATCACGCGGTTCTCGATGATCTGGGCAGCCTTGGGGCTGACGTCCTTCATGTTGACCGTGCGGTTCATGATGTCGGCGCGGCGGCTGTCCGGCAGCTGGATGAGCAGCTTGGCACCGAAGGACGAGGGCAGCATGGACAGGATATAGGCAATCGTCTGCGGATGTTCGCGCTGGAGGAATTTTCCGACGAATTCCGGATCTGCATCCTGCAGGCGGTCCCAGATGGAGGTCTCGAATGCCTGGAAGGCGGTGCGGCGGCCAAGCAGCCCATCAACTTCTTCCGGCGTCAACCCCTCTTCGAGAATGCCTTCGATGGCGCGCGCATTGTCCATCAGGCCGGCACCTTCGGTGAACAGATCCTCGAACTCGTTGACGAGCTGCAACAGTTCGTCCGGCGGGATTTCACGCAGGCTTTGCGCCGAGGCGATGATCGTCTGCAGCTCGCTTTGGGTAAAATATTTCAACAGCTTCCCAGCCACCCCCTTGCCCATCGCAAGAAGGACGGCAGCGGCTTTTTCAGCTTGGGATAACGGTTTCGTGGAGACTGCGCCTCCGAAATCGTCAAAGTCCATCATGGTCTTCCCTCACTGTCCCGTTAAGGATCAGGCTTTCTTTGTGCTCAGGACTTCCGTCAGCTTCACGCCGAAGCGCGTATCGTCATTTTCGAGGACAGTGATCTCACCCTTGGCGATCCGCCGTCCGTTTACCGTAATCTCGACCGGCTCGCCGATCCGCTTGTCGAGCGCTATGATGGCGCCCTCTTCAAGACCCATAAGCCCTGAAACTTGCATGCGGCTTGTGCCGAGCACGATTTCGACCGTGATCGGGATATCCATGATCAGGTCGAGGTTTGAATTGAGCCCGCTGCCGGGCTCGGATATCGCAGCACCGGAGCCGAAATCGCTGCCGCCGAAGCTTGCGCCCGAAAGATCAGCACCGCCGAAATCGCCGCCGCCGAAGTCCGAACCGAGATCCGCGCCGCCGAAATCGGAACCACCGAAGTCTGCGGCCGGCGCTGCCGTGTCTGCGCCGAACTCGGCACCGAATTCCGCGCCGAAATCGCTGGCCGGTGCATCGCCGTCTGCTTTCAGCACGCCGCGCAGGTCATCAATCGCCTGGTCCAGCTCGGCTTCATTGCCGGCAGCGGGAAAAATATCGTCATCGGGTGCTGGGGTTTTCTTCGTAGCCATGAAAACACTATTCCTGTTGAAACTTGCGTGAAGCTGCCCATTCTTCGCATTGCGGTATGAGCAGTGCTCTTGTTTAACCCATGAGGTGGCGCAGCAGCTCCTGCTCGGTGCTGATATTGTCCTTCACGCGCACCGTGTAGCGCTCGCCGGACCGCCCGAATTCGCAATTGTACATGTCCTTGCCATTGGCGCTGACCTGAGCCTGAACGTCGGTCTTGTCCTCGAAGGCGATGACATCGCCGACCATCAGCTTGGAGATGGTTTTCAGCGTCAGGCTCTGCAGCCGGATGCGGGCTTCGAGCGTCACCGGGGACCGGCGCACCTGCTCGGTGATCTTGTCATGCCATTCCTTGCGGTTCTTGGAGATCTGGCCTTTCGGCTTTGGCACTTCCACCTTCGTCTTCAAAAGAGCGCGCTGGGGAATGACGAGAGCGATTTCCGAGGTGACCTTGCCGATATCGACCGCAAGGCGGATGGTCGCGCCATATTCCACCGGCATGTCCGGATCGGCAGGCGGCCGGTCACCGGCATTGTGCGGGCGTTCCAGCATGGCCTCGAAGCCGCCGGGCGCATTGACGCCGGAGCGCAGCACATTGGCCGTTCGCTCGAACACCATGGTGCCGAGATCCATTTCGATATCCGACAGCGGGCGCTCCGGCGGCTGTTCAACCATCGAGGGATCAGCGCCCAGCATGCGTTCCATCAGGCCGATAATGAAGCTGTTGCCGCAGGCGAGCACGAAATTCGGGCACCAGTTGCGCAAGGATCCGTCCGTCAGGCAGACGGTATCGCCAAGCTCGGCAATGAGGTCCGGCATCAGGCCGGACTGGAAACCGACATAGGAGACCTCGATCGAAATACCCGTCTCGCTGTGGAAGACGTCGGGCAGGAAAACCGAATAGAGCTGCCCGAAATCGCCGCAGATCTTTTCAACTGTCTGGCGGTCGCCAAGGCCATTGGTCAGCTTGGCCAGAAGCGCGTGATCGAGGCGATCAGGGGATTTTTGCGTGTCGTCGCTCATGGTCTTTATGCCGCCTTGCTTTCGCCGCCGCCACCGGGGTTCATCATTTCCTGCTCGACGGCGTCGATGGAGGGACGCTCGTAGCCGGAAATGGTCTTGCGGCCATATTCCAGCGCCACCTGCGGCACGGAGCCGTTCATGTAGGCGATCAGCGTCTGCTTCACGACGATGTAGAGGCGGTGCTGCTTGTTGCGCACGATCTTGATCTGCGAGCAGAGCGGGCTGACGAGGCAGTAGGAGAGGAAGATGCCGAGCATGGTGCCGACGAGGGCGGCGCCGATGAGGCCGCCGAGAACTTCCGGGCTTTCGTTGATCTTGCCCATGGCCTTGATAACGCCGAGAACGGCGGCCACGATGCCGATGGCCGGGAAGGAATCGCCCATGATCACCATGGCATCGTAGGACTTCATCTTGTCGTGCAGGATGGTGTCGAGTTCCTCGTCCATCAGCGCCTCGATCTCGTGGCTGCGGGCATTGCCGATGATGATCAGGCGCACGTAGTCACAGATGAAGGCGGTGAGTTCCTTATTCTTCAGCACGGTCGGGGCCGACTGGAAGATCGAGGATTCGTCCGGATTGTCGATATGCGCTTCGATCTCGTTGCGCGACTTTGTGCGAAGGTCACGCATCAGGGAATAGAGGACACCCAGAACGTCGAGATAGTTGCGTTCCTTGGGAACGGCATGCTTGAAAGCCTCACCCAGCGCCTTGCCGGCATCCTTCACCGTTTTCATCGGGTTGGCCATGATGAAGCCACCGAGACCGGC
Organism: Neorhizobium sp. PAMB6630; assembly: GCF_058242775.1. Classification (NCBI taxonomy): domain Bacteria; kingdom Pseudomonadati; phylum Pseudomonadota; class Alphaproteobacteria; order Hyphomicrobiales; family Rhizobiaceae; genus Neorhizobium; species Neorhizobium sp. PAMB6630. Next base: position 3,339,252 of record NZ_CM177836.1, on the reverse strand, counting down.
GCCACCGATAATCACCAGCTCGAACGGCTGAACAAGGACGTCCAGATGGCCGCCCATGGCCATGTAGCCGCCGAGGACGCAGCCGAGTGTGATAACGAATCCGATAATAATGGTCATGGCGAGCCTGTACCGTGGTTGTATCAGGTTTCGGGATACGGTGCGTGGCTTGCGTGAGGCTGGGTAAACGGCGCCTGAAACCTGTGCCGGCGCGAAACAGCCTCGCGCAAGTCTGCCTTCCTAGTGTCGGCTGCATCAGGGGGTAACGCCCTCTCCACCCGTGCGGAGAGGTGCCCATCATGGGCGTTGCCCCCGTTCCCTATAGTTGAGACACGGAGGCAGATGATATGCAGTCCGGATTATATGTCGGTATTTCGTCGCAGATCGCGCTGGAGCGCCGGCTGAATACCATTGCCGACAACATGGCCAACATGAATACGGTCGGCTTTCGCGCGACCGAAGTCAAGTTCGACGAGGTCTTGAGCAAGACCCGAAACGAGCTGAACGCCAAGGTCGCCTTCGTCACCCAGGGCAATGACTATCTGTCGACACGCAGCGGTGCGCTCGAAAAGACGGGAAATGCGCTGGATTTCGCCATCAAGGGCGATGCCTGGTTTGCCATCGATACCCCCGCCGGCCAGGTTTTGACGCGTGACGGACGGTTTACCATGAAGGAAACCGGCGAGCTTGTGTCCAACATGGGTTATGCGGTGCTCGATGCCGGCGGCGCGCCGATCCAGCTCAACCGGGCAGGCGGACCGCCGGAAGTCGGCGCCGATGGCCGCATCAGCCAGGACGGCAATCCGGTCGCAACACTTGGCGTGTTCAGCGCCGATATTTCCAAGGGTTACCTGCGTTACGAAAACGCCGGCGTCATCCCGGTCGAACAGCCGCAGCCGGTCGTCGATGCCTTCGATGTCGGCGTGACCCAGGGTTATCTCGAACAATCCAACGTCAATGCCATCGGCCAGATGACCGAGCTGATCCAGGTTAACCGGGCCTTCGAAGGCATTTCGGCGCTGATGCGCGACACGGAACAGCAGTTCGGCGAAGCGATCAAGACGCTGGGCGGCACACGCTGACCTCTAGGACATAACGCATGGAAACGAGAATGGCCGAAACCGGTGCCGGCGCAAAACTGTCCCATATGGCCGAGCTGGTGCGCCGCTTTGCCGATCCTTCGGTGGCCGTGGCACCGGGCGGGCGCGTGCGCACCATCGCAGCTGGCCATTATACGGTGGCCGGCCTTTCCCGGCATGTGCGGCTTGGCGAATTCGTCGCCCATCGCAGTGCCACCGGCATTCATCTCGGCGAAGTCGTTCGCGTCGAGCCTGACATCATATTTGTTTGCCCCATCGAGCCCGGCGAACCGATCGGCATCGGCGATGTCGTCATCCGCAAGGGCGCCTTTCGCGTCGCGCCTGATGAGAGCTGGTGTGGCCGCACGATCAGCGCGCTTGGCGAACCCATCGACGGCAAGGGGCCTCTGAAGAACGGCCCGGTCAAGCGCTCGATCTCCAACACCGCCCCACCTTCCATGACGCGCAAACGCGTCGAGACCGGGTTTCGCACCGGCGTTCGCGCCATCGATATCTTCTCGCCACTCTGCCTTGGCCAGCGCCTCGGCATCTTTGCCGGCTCCGGCGTCGGTAAATCGACGCTTCTGTCGATGATGGCGCGTGCCGATGCTTTTGACCGTGTCGTCATCGCGCTTGTGGGTGAACGTGGCCGTGAAGTGCGTGAATTCATCGAGGATACGCTCGGCGACAACATGGCGAAATCCATTGCCGTCGTTGCCACCAGCGATGAAAGCCCGATGCTGCGCAAGATGGCGCCGCTTGTCGGCATCACCATTGCCGAACATTTTCGCGACAAGGGCGAGAACGTGCTGTTCATCGCAGACAGCGTGACGCGTTTTGCCCATGCCATCCGCGAGGTGGCGGTTGCCTCCGGCGAGCCGCCGATTGCCCGCGGTTACCCGGCCTCCGTCTTTACCGAGCTGCCGCGCCTGCTGGAGCGATCCGGCCCCGGGGCGGAAGGTGCGGGCACGATCACCGCGATCATCTCCATTCTCGTCGATGGCGACAACCACAACGACCCGATCGCCGATTCGGCGCGCGGCATTCTCGACGGTCATATCGTTCTGGAACGCAGCCTGGCGGAAGAGGGGCGTTATCCGCCGATCAATCCTTTGTCCTCCATCTCGCGTCTCGCCCGCAAGGCCTGGAACGGCGACCAGGAAAAGCTGGTGTCGCGGCTGAAGGCGCTCATCCACCGTTTCGAGGAAACCCGCGACCTTCGCCTGATCGGCGGTTACCGAACCGGCAGCGATCCGGATCTCGACATGGCGATCAAGCAGGTGCCGATCATCTACGACGTCCTGAAGCAATCGCCGGGTGACCAGCCGGTGACCGATGCCTATGCGGATCTCGCCGCCGCGCTTCGCGCCGGCGCGGCTCCGGCGCAGACACCGACAAGACAAAGAGGATAACCGCCGATGAGCATCAACGCACGCGAAGACGCGCCCGTCGCGCCGGCTCGCCGCCGCCTTGCCGGCTTCAGGCTTTCGAGTGACCGGATGCTGGCGGGAGCCGGCATCCTGATTGCCATCGTATCTGCATCCTTCCCCTGGTACGTGTTCTTCAACGAAGACAAGTTTGGCATCAGGGTCACGCCGATGGAGATGACGCGCGACCTGCCGGAAGGTCCGCCGCGCCCTGTCTTCAGCGTTTCGCCGCTCGCCCTCGTCGACAACGACGACAAGACGACGCCGCCCGACAAGATGCTGGAACCGCTGGATACGCTGACGACGGCAACGGTTGCCAAGCCCGACCGTGGCCGCCAGACCGACAGCGCCGTGGCGCCGGAACAGCCTTTCCCCGGCGGCAACAGTTTCCGGTTGATGCATGTGGCCAACGGGCGCGCGCTCATCCAGGACAATTCCGGCATGTATATGGTGCGGGTCGGTTCGATCCTGCCCGATAACAGCCGGCTCGCCATCATCGAGAAGCGCGACGGCAAATGGGTCATCATCACCTCGACCGGCGAGATCTACGATGATGCCGCATCGTCCGGCCCGTAAGTCTGACGCAAGATTAAAGGCATAGGCTTCCCCTACAAGATGGAGAGAAGCCCATGCAACCCATTCAACTGTTCGACCTGGCATCGCGTCAAGCGGAATGGCTGTCCATTCGCCAGGAGGTTGTTGCCGGCAACATCGCCAATGCCAACACGCCACAATACAAGGCCAAGGACGTCACGCCGTTCTCCGCCGTCCTCAACTCCACGGGCATGAGCATGGCCCGCACGCAGCCGGGCCACCTGTCCGGCACCGGCGTCAGCAGCCGCATCAACGTGGATGTGGAAGAGGAAAAGCTCAACAACGAAATCGGTATTCAGGAATCGGGCAACACCGTTGGTCTTGCCGGAGAACTGACCAAGACGGGCGAGATCAAGCGTCAGTATGAGCTGAGCACGAACCTCGTCAAATCCTTCCATCGCATGATGCTGATGACAGTCAAGAGGTAGACCCATCATGGACCCGCTTTCAGCCGCTTCGAAAATCGCCGGCTCCGGCCTCGAAGCGCAGGCCACCCGCCTGCGCATCGTGTCGGAAAACATCGCCAACGCCCGCTCGACCGGCGACACGCCCGGTGCCGATCCCTATCGCCGCAAGACGATCACGTTCGGCGCGGAGCTGGACAAGGCGTCCGGTGCGCAGGTGGTCAACGTCAAGAAGCTTGGCACGGACCAGTCGGATTTCGTCGAGGAATACGATCCGGGCAATCCGGCCGCCGACGACAAGGGCATGGTCAAGATGCCGAACGTCAACATGCTGATCGAGATGGCCGACCTTCGCGAGGCCAATCGCACCTATGACGCCAATCTCCAGACCATCAAGCAGACGCGCGAACTGGTCGCCGCCACCATCGACCTCCTGAAGGCTTCGCAATGATCGACAATATCCAGAATGTCAGCTCGCTTTCCCTGACCCGTGGCCTTGGCACATCGGCAACCGAAAGCTCCAGCTCCTCCTCGTCGATAGCCGGTTCGGCCGCCCAGGCGGAAAATTCCGCCATGAGCTTTGCAAACGTGCTCGGCAACATGGCAACCGACGCCAGCAACAGCCTCAAGTCGGCCGAAGCCATGTCCTTCGAAGGCATCAAGGGCACGGCAAACACCCGCGAAGTGGTGGATGCCGTCATGCAGGCGGAGCAGTCGCTCCAGACGGCGATCGCCTTCCGCGACAAGATCGTCAACGCCTATCTCGAAATCACAAAGATGCAGATGTAACGGTTAGGACGAAGACATGAGAGCGCTTTCTGTCGCTGCAACGGGCATGGATGCCCAGCAGACCAATCTTGAAGTCATTGCGAACAATATCGCAAATATCAACACCACCGGCTACAAGCGCGCCCGCGCCGAGTTTGCCGACCTGTTGTACCAGACGGAGCGCGCCGCAGGTGTGCCGAACCGGGCAAACCAGGCGATCGTGCCTGAGGGCGCCAATATCGGCCTTGGCGTGCAGACGTCGGCCGTGCGCAACATCCACACGCAGGGTCAGCTGACGCAGACCGAGAACGATCTTGATCTCGCCGTTGTCGGCCGGGGCTGGTTCCAGATCCAGTCGCCGGATGGCAATACGCTCTATAGCCGCGCCGGTGCCTTCAACACCAATGCCGATGGCCAGCTGGTGACGATCGACGGTTATGCCGTCGTGCCCAACATCACCTTTCCGGCCAATGTCAGCGAAACCGTGATCAGCCGCACCGGCCAGGTCAGCGTGCGTGTCGGCAGCGACAGTGATTTCACTGAGATCGGGCAGCTGACGATTGCCAACTTCGTCAACGAGGCCGGCCTGAAGCCGCTCGGCGACAACTTGTTCCAGCAGACGGCAGCCTCTGGCGAAGCCATTGTGGCCGCCCCTGAAGATCCTGGCTTCGGTTACCTGAAGCAGGGATATCTGGAAGCCTCCAACGTCGATGCCGTCAAGGAAATCACCGACCTTATCTCGGCACAGCGTGCCTATGAGATGAACTCCAAGGTGATCACCACCGCCGACGAAATGGCCTCCATCGTCTCGAAGAACCTGAAGTAACCGGAAACAAAGAGGGTGGCAGACATGATGTTCCGCCGGACACGCAGCATGAAGCGCCTTGCCCTGGTGGCGGCCCTGCACCTTTCTGCAGGAGCGTTTGCCAGCCTTGCCCATGCAGACATGGGCGTCGCCATCGTGCCCACGCAGATCATTTATCCGGGCCAGGAAATCTCGCCGTCCGCGCTGAAGGAGGTCGAAGTGACCAATCCCAATATCGCCGGCGGGTATGCAACGGCCATCGACGAGGTGAGCGGCATGATCAGCACGCGCACGCTGCTGCCCGGCCGCACCATTCAGGTGGCAACGCTGCGCGCGCCCTTTGCGGTGAAGCGCGGCGCCTCCGTGCGCCTCACCTTTGCGGTCGGCAATATGATGATTTCCGCCTCCGGAACCCCGCTCGAAAACGCCTCGGTCGGCGATGTGATCCGCGTGCGCAATCTCGATTCCGGCGTAACCGTTTCCGGTACCGTGATGGGTGACGGCTCCGTGCAGGTGATGGCGAAATGATGAAACGTCTTCTCGTGGCCGCCGGCCTTTCCGTCCTCTCCATCCTGACCTTTGCGGATCCGGCGCTGTCGGATGCCGCGCGCATCAAGGATATCGCCTCGCTGCAGGCCGGCCGTGACAACCAGCTGATCGGCTACGGCCTGATTGTGGGCTTGCAAGGCTCCGGCGACAGCCTGCGCTCCTCGCCGTTCACCGAGCAGTCGATGCGCGCCATGCTGCAAAACCTCGGCATTTCCACGCAAGGCGGCCAGTCGAGCGCCAAGAATACGGCCGCCGTCATGGTGACGTCCACCCTGCCGCCCTTTGCAAGCCCCGGCAGCCGGCTCGACGTCACCGTCAGTTCGCTCGGCGATGCGACATCGCTGCGCGGCGGCACGCTGATCATGACCTCGCTCACCGGCGCTGACGGCCAGATCTATGCGGTCGCGCAAGGCTCTGTCATCGTCTCAGGTTTTTCCGCGCAAGGGCAGGCGGCCTCCGTCACCGAAGGCATCACCACAGCCGGCCGTGTGCCGAACGGCGCGATCATTGAGCGCGAGCTGCCGTCGAAATTCAAGGATTCGGTCAATCTCGTGCTGCAGCTGCGCAACCCGGATTTTTCGACTGCGGTGCGTATTGCCGATCTCGTCAACAATTTTGCCGCCCAGCGGTATGGCGGCCCGATTGCTGAGCCGCGCGATTCGCAGGAAGTCATCGTGCAGAAGCCGAAGACGGCGGATCTGACGCGCCTGATGGCCGAGATCGAGAACCTTGTGGTGGATACCGATACGCCCGCCAAGGTGGTCGTCAACGAACGCACCGGCACCATCGTTATCGGCGCGGATGTGAAGGTGTCGCGCGTGGCGGTCAGCTATGGAACGCTCACCGTCCAGGTCAACGAGACACCGCAGATCGTACAGCCGGAGCCGTTTTCCAATGGCGTGACAGCGGTGCAGCCGCAGACCGATATCAGCGTGTCGAAGAGCGGCAGCAATGTTGCGATCCTCAACGGGCCGGATCTGCGCAGCCTTGTGGCCGGTCTCAACAGCATCGGCGTGAAGCCTGATGGCATCATCGCCATTCTCCAGGGCATCAAGTCGGCCGGCGCGCTTCAGGCGGAGCTGGTGATCCAATGACGAAGGGCAAGTTCATGATGACCGCAGCCGTTTCGAGCGCTTCTGCCTCCAAAGGCCGGTTCGCACCAAAACTCCTGGCCGCCGCCGCCCTGTTGCTGCTCGTGCCGCAGGTGAATGCGCAGCAGGCAACGGCCCCCCTGAACGGCCCGCAGTTTCCGACGACAACAGGGCAGGACATCGAAAAGTTCTGCACCAACATTGCCGACAGCGCCCGCGACCAGCGTTATCTCCTCCAGAAACAGGAGCTGGAAAAGCTGCAATCGGGCGTCGATGAACGCATTGTCGTGCTCGAAACCCGCAAGGCGGAATACGAGGACTGGCTGAAACGCCGCAATGATTTCCTGGCCCGCGCCCAGGTCGGTCTGGTCGACATCTACAAGACGATGAAGGCCGACGCCGCTGCTCCCAGGCTCGAGGCGATGGAGCCGGGCATTGCTGCCGCCATCATCATGAAACTGCCGGCGCGCCAGTCGGGCCTGATCCTCAGCGAAATGGATGCGAAAAAAGCCGGCATGATTTCCTCGATCCTCTCCAGCGCGTCAGACCCCAATACTTCGAAGGACCGTTCATGACCAAGCGCGCACCCGCTCTGCTGGCCGTTCTCCTGCTCACCGGCTGCCAGAGCCAGACGATCAAGGAAATCGGCAATGCCCCGGCCATGAGCCCGATCGGCAGCGGGCTGAACTATGCCCAGACGCCGCAGATGTCGCTTTATCCCAAGCAGCCGCACCAGACGGCAAGCGGTTATTCGCTGTGGAGCGACAGCCAGGCGGCGCTGTTTAAGGACGCGCGCGCGCTCAACGTCGGCGACATCCTGACCGTTGACATCCAGATCAACGACAAGGCCAATTTCGACAACGAGACCGACCGCAGCCGCACCAACGGCACAAGCCTCACGTGGAGCGTGGCCGCCAATATCCTCGGGCTCACGCCCTCCACCGATGGCGACATGAGCAGCGATTCCGACACCTCATCGAAGGGCAAGGGCTCGACCAAGCGCTCGGAAAATCTGAAGCTTCTTGTGGCGGCGGTGGTGACGGGCGTGCTGGAAAACGGCAATCTGCTGCTGTCCGGCTCGCAGGAGGTGCGCGTCAACCACGAGATCCGCATCCTCAACGTCGCCGGTATCGTGCGCCCGCAGGATGTCGATTCCAAGAACGTCATTTCCTATGACAAGATTGCCGAGGCCCGCATTTCCTATGGCGGCCGTGGCCGCCTGATGGAAGTGCAGCAGCCACCGGTCGGCCAGCAGGTCGTCGACCTGTTCTCGCCCTTCTGAGCAGACGGCAAACCGTAAAGGACCACGTAATGGAAGAGGCAGCGGACGGCGCTCCGGAAAAAAAGAAGGGGTCGATGGTGATAACGATCGTGGCCATCGCCATCGTGACGTTGGTCGGCGCCGGCGCCGGCTGGGTCCTGGGTGGCATGATCGCGCCAAAGGCGCCCGTCGAAGCGGCAACGGCTGCCTCGGCGCCTGCCGCCGCGCACGGCGAGAAAAAGGAAGAAGGACTTCCCCATATCGCAACGGCGGCTGCCGGCGTCGTACAGCTGGAGCCCATCACCACCAATCTTGCCTACCCCTCCGACAGCTGGATCAGGCTCGAAGTGGCGCTTGCCTTCAACGGCCCGCCGGAACTGGCGATGGCGGAAGACATTCACCAGGATATCCTGGGTTACATGCGCACTGTCTCCCTTCAGCAGATCGAAGGGCCGCGCGGCTTTCAATATCTTAAGGACGACATTCAGGAACGTGTTGACCTGCGTTCGCAAGGCAAAGTATCGAAGGTGATGTTTAGGACCTTCGTGATCGAATGATTCGACTGATCTCGCTGCTGATCGCCCTTGTGGCGATACCGGGTCTTGCGCTGGCCCAGCAATCTCCGACGGATCTCCTGAACCTGCCAATCGACGGGTCGGCTGCCGCGTGGATCATCCGCACCTTCGGGCTTTTGACGGTGCTGTCCATCGCGCCGGGCATCCTCGTGATGGTGACGAGCTTTCCGCGCTTCATCATTGCCTTTTCGATCCTGCGCACCGGCATGGGGCTCGCAACCGCCCCTTCCAACCTCGTCCTCATCTCCATGTCGCTGTTCATGACCTTCTACGTCATGTCGCCCACATTCGACCGGGCCTGGAGTGACGGCGTGCAGCCGCTTTTGCAGAACCAGATCAACGAGGCGGAAGCCGTGCAGCGGATCGCCGAACCCTTTCGCACCTTCATGAGCGCCAATACGCGCGACAAGGACCTGTCGCTGTTTGTCGACATCGCGCGCGAGCGCGGCCAGTCGGTCGGCACGGCGGAGCTTATCGATTACCGCGTGCTGATCCCGGCCTTCATGCTGTCTGAAATCCGTCGCGGTTTTGAAATCGGCTTCCTGATCGTGCTGCCCTTCCTGGTCATCGACATGGTCGTTGCCGCCATCACCATGGCCATGGGCATGATGATGCTGCCGCCGACCTCCATCTCGCTTCCCTTCAAGATCCTGTTCTTCGTGCTGATCGACGGCTGGAACCTTCTGGTCGGAAGCCTGGTGCGCTCGTTCAACTGACGCCAAACATTCCCGTTCAACAGACGGCATGAAAAACCCGGCGGTTGCTGCAACCGCCGGGTTTTTCATGTGTGTCAGGCTGGACAATGTTCAGCGGACGCCGGGGATCTGCTCGTAGCGAAAGCCGTAACCGCGGAAGGTTGCGTTCTGTTCGCCAATCGCCGAGCCGATGTCGTAGGTGGCGCCGATCGGACGTGTATGGGCAACCCCGATATCATCGAGAATGGCCATGCGCTCTTCAGGGCGGCCGAGGAAGCTTGGCCAGAGATGATCGAGGCCGTAGCCGGAGACCGAATCCTTGAAGCTGCCGATGCAGATCTCAAGCGCCCGGCGCGAAAACAGCGGGCACATGATTTCGACGAAACGCTCGTGGCGCACGCCGCCTTCGGCACGCTTGATGGTGATCGGATGGTTCGGATGGCTGCCCGGTGCATCGGTGAGCGCCGGCTGGCACAGGTCCAGGCCATGCTTGCGCGACAGGTGGAACATCCGGTTGATCTCTTCGCCCGTCACCATCAGGTCGTCATCCGGCAGCCAGATGCGATCATAGGCCCAAAGCGGGCTACCCGCGTAGAACAGATCGGCCAGCAGCATGAACTTGCGCTTCTGCGGCAGGTGAGCGAGATATTCCGCCGGCGCCGGCAGGAAGGGGCGTTCCGTGCCGTAATAGCCGACGCAGAGATCCCAGCTGCGCTTGGCATCGGGAAGATTGTCCAGCCAGTTGCCGTGCAGCGTCTCGGAATTGGCCGGCACGACGACAAGGTTCGGGCGCAGCGGGCGCTCGAGCTGAACGAGGAAGTTTGCCTTGCGCTCGACGCCTGCCGGTGTCGGGCGGACCGGATGCGCCGGGTGTTGCGTCCGCGTCAGCATGAAGACGCCGCCGGTTGCGCCAATTGTGCCGCGACCGGCAAGGCCGACGATCTTTCCGTCCTGCATTTGCGCAGCATTGAAGATCACCGTCAGCTCGCCCCGGTTGTTGACGAGGCAGAGGCGATCCTGGAACACGTGCCAGTAATCCACCGACGGTTCGAAGAAGTTGCCGATGCGGCCCTCCGGCGCCAGAACCAGGAAGGGCGACAGGGCGCCGGCATCGAGGCTGGAAAGCTGCCAGAAGCTGCCCTCCAGATCGGCTTTGGTGAGCGCCGGTGCATCGCCCCAGTCCGCGCTTGTGGACGCTGTGTTTTCCGAAATCAGCATGTTCATGGATGATCCTGTGAGGTAATTGGCTCCAACGGAGGCAAGGCGGTGATGGTCATGCGCGGCTAACCTGGAACTGCTGTCCATTCAGGTTGTCGATGGTGAGCGTCTGCTTGTCCTTGGACAGCGAAACGAGATCCGTCGCACCGCTTTCGATCCAGCGCACGGAGGCGGTCTCACGGTCCTGTGAGGGCACCCAGGTTGCCGCCGGAACGCCCGACAGTTTTACGCTCATGTCCTTGTCGAAGGAGACGGTCTTGCCGCTGGCGGTGGCCCAGTTGCCGCTGATCGGGCCAAGCTGCACGGCTTGGCCGACGGCCGGCGCAAAATTGGTGATGGCGCACAGCAGCTGGTCGGGGCGCTGGCGGCGCGGGCTGATCATTGTCAGCTGGTAGGCCGGATCGATGGTCCGGAACAGCGCCAGCCACTGGCCGGGGTTGAAGACGGAGCAATGGCTATGGCCATCGTCATAACAGGCGATGACGTGGTAGCTCAGCTTTGCCGAATTGTGCAGCTTGCGGATCAGGGCCGGCAGCGCTGCGGGTTCGAAATGTTCGAGAACATCGGCTGAGCAGCAGACGTCTGCCGACGGGATGGCATCGGTCAGCGCATTGGCCTGCTGGAAAGTGGTGTTTTTCGGAAGCGTGGTCAAAAGCGGCGAGCGCGCCCAGTCGAGGCCCGTCAGCGTCTCGACATAGGGAGCCACAGCATGCAGGAAGCGCCCGTTGCCGCAGCCGACTTCCACCAGGCTTTTCGGCCGCATGGCCACGATGAACGGCAGGTGCTCCACCATCCAGTTGTTGGTCTGGTAGGCAACGTCCTGCGTGTGAAGGCGCTGGTAATCGTTCGCCGTGATGTTGCGCACGGCCGCCGAGCGGTCGAGGCCGGTGGCATAACCGGTGCGCAGGATGTGCTGGTCGATGAGGGATTCGAGACCCGGCACCTTGCGCAGGTCCGAGAGCAGGTCGGCGTAACGCACGAATGAGCCGCGAGCGACTTCCGACAACACGGTCTGCAGGACAAATGCCTTCTGTCCGTTGTCGTGCAGGGCGCCGCTGATCTTGCGCGCGGCGGCATCGTCAAGGCTTGCGGCAGCGGCCTCGGGAGCTGTCGACGCCACCCGGCTTGCCGCCTCGTGGCGACGCCGTTCGTTGTCCGCCAGCTGTCCCGTCAGGTTGGCGATCTGGGCGCGCAGAAAATCGATTGCCGCATCGCAGCGCTCGATTTCGCCGGTCTGGGCGGCTGGCGAATCGTTGTTGAGGTCTTGCACCTTGAGGGAGGCGCCGTCCGGGTGATGCATGTCAGTCTCCTTGAAGTGTCCGCGCTGCGGGTCTGGCGCTTGGCGCTCTCGATCTCTTGTTCACGTTCGCCTTCGGGAAAGCCGGTCCTGCGCCTTTCCCGGACAGGCGCTAGGCTTGGGCGACGGCGAACTGGCCGCCGATATTGTTGCGGCAGACCAGACGGCCATTGCCAGCGTAACGGACGAAATCGACCCAGAAACCTTCGTCCCACAGCAGGAAATAGGCCGGTTCCGAAAGCGCCAGTCGCCGCCATGTGCCGGCCTTGCGGTTGTCGCGGGTCACGATGCCGTCTGGCTCGAGTTTCACCACGCCGCCGCTTGGCCAGCGCCAGTGCCTGCTGGTGATGTCGTCACCGACAATGCTCGGCTGGTTGCCGGCGATGATGTCCAGCACGAAACGCGTCGTGCCATAGACGCGTTCAAGCTCCGGCCGGATGTCGCCGGTGAGCGTGCGGTTGAAATCATTCGGCTTGATCTTGTGGGCGGGATAACCCCACCAGACATTGTGCAGTTCGCGCAGCTGGTTGGGCACCATGTTGCGCAGTGTATCGCGGTGGTCCGGTTCGGCAGCGCCGAGCAGGCAGCGCCAGAACTGCGGGTCCATGAAGGTGTCGAATGTCACCTGCGCATAACCTTGCGCGCTCTCCGGCGTGTCGGAAAACACCAGCGGGCAGACCGGAGGCAGAAGAGACGTGGTGGCGCGACCGAAGAAGGCCGCTTCCTGCATCAAGCCAGAGGAGATGCCCAGGAACTCCAGCGACTGGTCGCAGCACAAAAGGTCGTAGCTGTTGGCCGTGGTGACCTCGAGCGCCGGGTAGATGCCGCGCAGCAGGTCTGTTTCGCTGCGGATATGCTCCGGCGAGGCGCTCGGGTGGCGCAGGTATAGGACGTGAGCGCCCTGCAGCTTCTGGTGAAGCGTACTGAGCGCATCGCGGAAGTGGAAAAACCGGCCGTCGACGATGATGCTGGCATCCGACGCGGTCTGCCCGATGATGACCACCTGCCTGCCGGGGCGGCGAGGGATATTGGCCTGCGGCACATAGCGATCGCGGTGGCGGAACGCCGCCGAAAGTTTGGTGGCTTCGGCAACGATCTCGTGGCGCGGCAGGCTGATGCGCGACAGCTTCGCCCTGATGTCTGAAGAGTTGCTGGTGATCGCCAGCACCACGTCCGGCAGGAAGCGGATCGGCGACAGGCGGATATCGATATAGGTGACACCACGCTCTTTCAGGAAGTCGAGGAGGCCGGGCGAGGCCTCGTAGCAGATATGCAGCGCACGGGGATCGACATAGGTCGAAAGCGTGCGGCGACTGTCCGGACTTAAGGTCGCGTATTCATTCAGCCAGGCGGTTTCCGGTCCCTTGGGAAGGGCGGAACCCTCCTGCCGCAGCGTTCCGTTCTGCCACATCTGCCGCCGCACACTCATCGGCATCGGCTGGCCGAGTACGGCCTGAAGCGGTGCGCCCAGAAGTTCGTAGAAAAACTCCTTAGCGGGCCAGAAGGCATGGCGAAACACGTCATCGATAAACGTGATGGACGTCCATTGCACGGGCGCCACTGTTCCAGCGGCATCCGACTGATCGCAGAAGGGGATCCTCATCCGATGCGACCCTCCCGGTAAGGCGTGATGCTTGGCCCAAACAGAGGGTGATCCCAGCCGGTCGGGCGGGGCGCCTCCGGCCTCGGTGCCGGCTGAACCGCGACCTCGGCCTCGACCTTGTCGAGTTTCATCGGTGCCGATTGCGCAAGCTCGAATTCGGCGCCGAAGAAATGCAGCCACATGCGTTCCAGCACGTAGCCGTAGCAGGGATGCGCCATGGAGGCCTGATAGAGCTGCTTTGCCGCCGCCTGCGGCAATTGCTTGATCACGTGGTTGCGTGCGGCAAACAGCGCGCCATAGGAAAAGATCCCGAGCGAGCTGGCCTCGGCCTTTGCCGCAATCTCCGGCAACTGCGCCATTGTCAGGAAATGCGCCGCGATGTTGGTGCCTTCCGGCAATTGACCATGGGCATGGCGATAGGTGCGCCCGGTGTTCAGCGCGCCAATGTCAAAAAACTCGATCGGCGCCCACGTGTAGAGCGAGAACCGCTCCGGGCGGATGCGCAGACGGCCGGCCAACTGCTCTTCGTACAGTTTCAGGATGCCGGATGGCGGAACCTCATGGTCGCACTTCCACTGCCAGGACAGCGGCTGCAGGTCATCCCACTGGCGCCAGACGCTCAGGAGCCGCATGAAATCCGGACTATGAGTGAAGGGGTCGGCCTGCGAATAGACGGTGAAGTCGTCGTTGTCCTCGGTCTCCGTCATCATGTGAAAGAGATAGGTTTCCGACTCTCGCCCGGCATTCGGCCGCTGCACCACCTTGCGGGCGCGCTTGAGCACGGCCGGCGAGGTGATCGCATCGCCCTTGTTGTAGATGTAGATCTCGAAGTCTTCGGGAACGTCGACGATCCAGTCGATCGGTTCCAGATACCGTGCAAGAACGAGCTTGTTCACACTACTCTCCAAGTCAGCGCAGGCATCTGGCCAACCGTGACCTTGAGCCCAGGCGCGAAAAACACCGCCATGCCACCGTCGCTGCACAATATGCTTCGGGTGACGATAAGCTTGGAACCTATGCGCGATAGCTTGTGCAGGGCTGACGCGCTGAAGGTGCAGCAAGATCAAACGCGGGCGTTGCTACAGCCTCGCGAAAGCAAGAGGCGGTATTGCGACAGTCCAAGCGGTCCTCACGCGCGAAGGACCCATGATCTCGCCAGGGAGAGCCCGATGTTTTCCACCATACCCATGTTGTCGATCTGTGTTCCCACCTACAACCGCCGGCCGATGCTGGAACGCAATGTGAAGTTTCATCTGGAGGCGTTTCGCCGGATGGGCATTGCCTTCGAGATGGTCATCGTCGACGATCGCTCCACCGACGGCACGAACGAGTATCTGGAACAGCTTGCCGGCATCCCGGAAATCTCCCATCATCGGCGTGTGAAGAATTCCGGCTTCCTCAGCAATTATGCCTTCGCCATGCAGCGGGCGCGGGGAAAATACGCGCTGTTCCTTGGCGATGATGACCTGCTGATCCCGGAAAAGGTGGCCGAATATCTCGCCATGCTGGAGGCTGATCCGGCGCTCGGCATGATCCAGGCGCCGTGGATGCTGGTCAACGAAAAGACCGGTGGCACGGATATGCAGCCCTTTTATCACATTCCCGGCCCGACACGGTTTCGCAAGGACGAGCATCAGCAGATGCTGGACTTCCTGCTGACGCACCATGTCTTCCCGGAATTCCTCATCATCCGGCGCGAAATTCTCGACCAGACGATCTCCAGCCTTGCGCCGTTCATCTTCTGGGCCTTCCTTTATACCACGCGTGCGCTTGGCAAGGCCGATGTGCTGTTCCTGCCGGCACCCTTTGCCCGCGTCACCGGCGTTGCTGCCGATGGCGACGTGCAGCAGGGCAAGAAGGAATGCATGTTCCAGTGGGATACCTATCTCGGTGGCCTCGAATATCTCGCTTCGCACGCAAAAATCTCGACGCGGCTCACCAATGCCGAGCGGCTGCATTTCCACGAGCGTTTCGTGCAGTTCATGCTGGTGCGCAAATCGGTGGCGTTGCGCCTGCACATGGCCTTCCGCAACTGGCCGGAAGCCTACATCATGTATCACCGCATGTCGGCCTATCATCCGTCTCCGGCGACCCAGGAGGCCTATGGCCAGATCTGCACGCTGGCGGCCATCGTTACGGCCCTGACGGAAGCGTCGGGATATAGCGGCGGGCCTGTCGTGGTCGATCCGATCATCACCAACGAGGCGCTGCAGATGATCCCCGATGCGCTGAAGCCGCATGTGGTGCGCCAGCCGCCGGTCGGCCACCAGGGCCCGCGCTCCTGGCTGGTCATGCAGCCGGATTTTGCCGCCCAGGCGCCGGTGGGCGACGGCGTGTTCGAGCTGCGCCACTACATGGCCCAGTTCGCCTGATGGCTTGAAAGGCTGCGGGACGAAAGTCCCGCATACCCGTCGATTCGAAAAAGGGCATCGCCAGCCGGCGGTGCCCTTTTTTGTGCGTCGGGCGGGGCCAGATCTCTCTCCAGCGCCTCGAACGCAAAAAGCTCCCCGGCATAGACCGGAGAGCTTTTTGATGAGGGGAGGGCGGTGGCAGGACCGCCCGGTCGAAAGGTCAGTTCCCCTCGATCAGGAAAGGTTGCGTGCGCGCGGCAAGTGCCGGGATGTCGATATGATCGGGCGCCAGTTTCTGGCGGGCGCGTTCCGCCATCATCTCGTAGCCTGTCTCCAGGTGACGGCAGAAACGCTCGGCATCGAAGAGCGGCTTCACCAGCCGGTTCTCTTCAAGGCGCGCGCGAAGTGCCTTCACCTTCTCGGGGTTTTCATAAAGCGCCACGGCCTGTTTCAGGTAGTCGGCCTCATCCTCGGCAATCAGGTCCGGCACGCCGATGGCGTTCAGCAGGCTTTCCGAAACGCGCGAGGCAAAATGCTGGCCCTTCATCGTCAGAACCGGAAGGCCCGCCCAAAGCTGTTCGGAAGTCGTGGTATGGCCGTTATAGGGATAGGTGTCGAGACCGACATCGGCGAGCGACAGGCGTGCCAGATGCTCCTCATAGGAGACGACCTTGGTGAACACGATACGTTTCGTCTCGATGCCCGCTGTGGTCAGCTTGCGCAGGATGTTGTCGCGGCTGTCGTTCGACTTGCACATGATCCACAGCACGCTTTTCGGCGTCGCCTTCAGGAGTTTGATCCAGAGGTTGATATTGGCAAGCGAGATCTTGCGCGTGGCGTTGAACGAGCCGAAGACGAAGGCGTCTTGCGGCAGCTTGGCATCGGCGCGGGTAAAAAGGTCGCGGCGCGGGCGCTCATAGGGATCGTTCGGCTGGTAGGTCTCCGGCATCCGGCAGAACTTTTCCCAGTAATGCGGCTTGGAGCTATCCGGCAGAACATGATGGTCGCCGATGATGTAATCGAGATCGGTGTTGACGGTGGTGCCGGGAAAACCGAGCCAGGCGACCTGTACGGGAGCCGCCTTGAAATTGAGGATGCCCGGCCGGCCGCCACGGGTGTGCCCCTTCATCTCGACGAGGATATCGATGTTGTGCGACCGGATGACCTCGGCCGTTGCCGGGTAGCTGAGGTCACGCACGTTGACGATACGGCCCCAGTTTTCGCGCCCGGTCTCGTGTTCCAGGTGCTTGGGATCTGTATAGCAGAACAGCGTCAACTCGAAGCGCTCCGGATCATGCGCTTCGAGCACGGCGCGGAACAGCTTCATCGTCGCGTGCTGGCTCCAGAAGTCCGACGACAGGTAACCGATGCGGATCTTCTGCCCCCATGTGTGCGGCATGGTGAGCCGCTCCTGCGGGTTGCTGGCCGGAAAGGCATCCGCCTTGTAGCTGACGAGCTTGTTCATCGCCTCGTCGGTCAGCCAGTGCAGGTTATAGAATGGCGTTTCCACGCCAAGCAGCCGGCGATCGTTGCTGGCGATACGCTCCAGGCGCGGCTGCAGGCGCTCCATTTCGGCATAGTTGTTGATTTCGCGCTGCGCCACCAAATGCGCCATGATCAGGATCAAGCTGTTGGGCATGCGCGACAACAAGTTGGCAACGGATTCGCGGTCGCGGTCGTTTTCCGGCGTGCCGGTCAAAAGCAGGAAGGCGAGGCTGTTGTGCTGGGAATTCTCGCTCATCGACAGGGCCGGCAAAAACACCCGCACCATGTCCTTTTCACCGCGTTTCATGAACAGCGAGGTGATGATGAAGGCGAGATCCGGATCCTTTTGGGCGCGCTGCAGAAGCGGGCGGCCAAGGCTCAGCGCAAGGTCGTCCTGGCCCAGATCGAAATAGATCTTCATCGCCTCGGCATAATAGTCCTCGGCGCGCGATCCCCCAAGTTCGGCGGCCAGCACATAGGTGCGGGCGGCATCCTCGCGAAACCCCAGCGCCACCAGCGTGCGGGCCAGAAGCGTATAGGTCTTGGCATCCTTGGAGTGGTCCAGCAGCTTGTTCAGCGAGGTCAGCGCCTCGGTGAAATGGCCGCGGTGAAAGCTCTTGGAAGCATCGGAAAACAGGGTCTGCGGGCTCAACATCCAGGCTCCGGATTGGGTTGCCGATCATTGATCGCGGACGAGAAGAATCCACGCTCGGTTTACCATTCCTAAAGAGCCAAGCTTGCCCGAAACCGGTGGCCCCGCACGGTTGACGAATCAATGACCGGATAGCTGCAATTGTCCATAGCCACTTAAGACATCTGCAATGATTGTCTGCGACTGTCATTCTCACATGACGGGTTTGGTTTTCCTGAAGATCCGGAACCGAGTGGGCATGAAGCCAGACGTCATCACCGGTATTTATAGCCCGGTATGTCCCCCAGTAGTACTCCGTCAAACAAGGGACTAGATTCACCATGACCAGCATTCTCACGAACAACGGTGCAACCGCTGCACTGGCGACCATGCGCTCCATCAACAACGACATGGAGACCACGCAGAACCGCATTTCGTCGGGCTACAAGGTCGAAACCGCTGCTGACAACGCCGCTTACTGGTCGATTGCGACCACGATGCGTTCCGACAACAAGGCTCTCGGCACCGTTCAGGATGCTCTCGGCCTTGGCGCTGCCACCACCGATGTCGCCTACACTGCACTTGAAGCCTCGATCAACGTGGTCGACGAAATCAAGTCGAAGATCACCGCCGCTTCCGAACCGGGCGTTGACAAGGAAAAGATCCAGAAGGAAATCAAGCAGCTGCAGGACCAGCTGGTTTCGATCTCCAAGTCGGCCTCGTTCTCCGGCGAAAACTGGGTTTACCACACGGCATCCGCCGGCACCGGCACGCAGGCTATCGTTGGTTCGTTCAACCGCGACGACGCCGGCAATGTCAGCCTGACGACGCTGGAATACGACACCAGCAACTCCTCGCTGGTCGAAGTCGACTCGTCCGGTTCCTACGTCACTTCAGTCGGCAAGGGCCTCCTGTCCTCGAACATCGAGTACACGAACGCCACCGGTTCGACTGCAACGACGAGCTTCTCCGTTCTGACGCTCGACGTCAGCAGCGATGACCTGACGGAAGCCCTGAAGGCTGTCGACAAGGTTCTCCAGGACATGACGGATGCAGCCGCAGACGTCGGTGCCCTCAACAGCCGCATCGAAATGCAGGATACCTTCGTTGCCGACCTGATGGACTCCATCGACAAGGGCGTTGGCAAGCTGGTTGACGCCGACATGAACGAAGAATCGACCCGCCTCAAGGCTCTGCAGACGCAGCAGCAGCTCGGCATCCAGGCGCTCTCGATCGCCAACAGCGACTCGCAGAACGTTCTGTCGCTCTTCCGTTAATCGCTTTTTGATTGACCGATACCGTTCGCACTGGATCGCGCCCCGCAAGGGGCGCGATCTGCGTTTGGGGCCAGGGCGAGGCCCCGCCGCCTTTCGGGATGCGCGAAATTCTTTCAGCAATGTTGAGGCGTTAACGGATCTTGCACCTGCGCTTTACGCTTCGTTAACCACATTAAGGTTAACTGAAGTCACTCAAGCGGTGCGCCTCGCTTTCACGGAAAAGCTGAGACGAGCATGAAGCGTATCACCCCTTGCCGGAGAGAAACCGGAATGTCCCTGATTTTTTCGTCCGCACATAGGGGCACTTTCAAATGACGAGCATTCTGACCAACACGGCTGCCCTGGCAGCTCTCTCCACCCTCCGTTCGATCAACAGCGACATGGAAACCACGCAGAGCCGCATCTCCTCCGGTTACCGGATCGAGAACGCTTCTGACAACGCCGCTTACTGGTCCATCGCCACCACGATGCGGTCCGACAACAAGGCACTGTCGACCGTTCAGGACGCCCTTGGCCTCGGCGCTGCCACCACCGATGTCGCCTACACTGCACTTGAAGCCTCGATCAACGTGGTCGACGAAATCAAGGCGAAGATCACTGCTGCTTCCGAGCCAGGCGTTGACAAGGCAAAGATCCAGAAGGAAATCGACCAGCTTCAGGACCAGCTCCTGTCGATCTCCAAGTCGGCTTCCTTCTCCGGCGAAAACTGGGTCTACCACACGGCATCCGCTGGCGTCGGCACGCAGTCGATCGTCGGTTCGTTCAACCGTGACGATGCCGGCAATGTCAGCCTGACGACGCTCGAATACGACACCAGCAACTCCTCGCTGGTCGAAGTCGACTCGTCCGGTTCCTACGTCACTTCAGTCGGCAAGGGCCTCCTGTCGTCCAACATCGAATACACGAACGCCACCGGTTCGACTGCAACGACGAGCTTCTCCGTTCTGACGCTCGACGTGACCACCGACGACCTGACCGAAGCGCTGAAGGCTGTCGACAAGGTTCTCCAGGACATGACGGATGCCGCTGCAGACGTCGGCGCCCTCAACAGCCGCATCGAAATGCAGGACACCTTCGTTGCCGACCTGATGGATAGCTTCGACAAGGGCATCGGCAAGCTCGTCGACGCTGACATGAACGAGGAATCGACCCGCCTGAAGGCTCTGCAGACGCAGCAGCAGCTGGGTATCCAGGCGCTCTCGATCGCCAACTCCAGCTCGCAGAACATCCTGCAGCTCTTCCAGTAAGACGAACGGAGGGTCTGGTACCCTCCCGGATAGTCGACAGATCCTCATCAAGGCCGCGCGAAAAATGCGCGGCCTTTTTGCGTTGCAGATCACCCGCTCCAGCTTCGCGCAGGCTACGGCACGTCTAATGGTCGTTGAGAAAGGCTGTTGCGTTAACGTCTCGTTAACTCTACACGCCTGCACCATCGCTAAAGAACGCCGAGCTGGCAGTGGGCAGAAGCCCCTTTCCCAGCGAGCATGATGCTGATCGCGCGTTGCCGGCCAAGCCTCCGGTATGTCCCTTTACAAAAGCCAGGGGCACATCCTCGATGACCAGTATCATTACCAACACCGGCGCAATGGCTGCGCTTCAGACCCTACGCGCAATCAACCAGGACATGGAAACGGTGCAGAACCGTATTTCATCCGGCTACCGCGTCGAAACGGCCGCCGACAACGCCGCCTACTGGTCCATCGCCACCACCATGCGCTCCGATAACAAGGCGCTGTCGACCGTGCAGGACGCCTTGGGCCTTGGCGCTGCCAAGACCGATACGGCCTATACAGGCCTTGAATCGGCAATTTCCGTCGTCGACGAGATCAAGAGCAAGATCGTCGCTGCTTCCGAGCCTGGCGTCGACAAGACGAAGATCAACAAGGAACTGGCCGAGCTGAAGAACCAGCTGGCCTCGATTGCGGAATCGGCCTCTTTCTCCGGTGAAAACTGGCTTTACAACACCACGACGACAGGCGCTGCGGTCAAGAACATCGTCGCGTCCTTCAACCGTTCGGCCGACGGTGCCGTCTCGCTGACGACGCTCGAATATGATGCCGCCGGTTCGGTGATGATCGATACCCACAGCGCCGGCCGCGGTCTCCTGACCAAGGACTGGTCGGTGACGCAGCCCAACGGCACGGCCGGAACCACGGTTGCCAATTATTACCTGCTCGATGCCAACTCCACCCTGATGGGGACGGGCTCCGAAATCTTCATCGACAACACCACCTCTTCCGATGACCTCGCCGGCATGCTGAAGGCTGTCGAGGCCATGCTGCAGGAGCTGACCGATTCGGCCGCGACGCTTGGTGCCATCACCAGCCGCATCGACATGCAGGACGAGTTCGTCTCGACGCTGATGGACGTGATCGACAAGGGTGTGGGGCGCCTCGTTGATGCCGACATGAACGAGGAATCGACGCGTTTGAAGGCGTTGCAGACCCAGCAGCAGCTCGGCATCCAGGCGCTGTCGATTGCCAATACCAACGCGCAGAACATTCTCCAGCTGTTCCAGCAGTAAGCCTGTTTGCAAAAGTTACCGCCAAAACCGTGCCGGGCCGCGACATCTCCGTCGTTGCCCGGCATTCTTCATCCTCGCGCAAGTTTGGCAGCCTAAAGTTCCAGTATATTCACGTTCCCACTATATTCACGCTCTTTGTCTAATGACGGGCTTCGTGCTTCGGGACTTTAATCGGGACAGTGTCATGATCGCCTTGGCGAAACTTCGATCCTTCCACAGCCGCACCGGAGCGCGCGCATGACGGCGCCGCTTGCACGTTATCTCAAGGATTTCGGCGCGGCCCCGGTTGCCATGCCGGTGATGCCAAGCTTTGACGACGAGGAGCAGGACAGCCCCTTTTCCTTCGATAGCATGCCGTCCGAACCACCCGTTGACCTCGACGCAGAACGGGCCGCGGCCCATGCCGAGGGCGAGGCGCAGGGCCGCTCAGAAATCCAGGCGCTCTGGGACGAAGAACGCGCGGCAACCGCTGCACGCCATGCCGAGGAAATCGCAACGCTTCGCCATTCGCTCGAGGAGCAGGCCGCCGCCCGCATCGAGACCGGCTTCCGCTCAGCGGTCGAAATGCTCGCCGGCTGCCTGTCGGATCAGGTCGCGCAGGTGCTGGCGCCTGTGCTGACCGAAGCGCTGGCGCAAAAGGCGATCGGCGAACTGGCGCAGATGATCCGCTCAGCGCTTGCCGCAAGCCCGGCAGCGATTGTCACCGTGCATGGCCCGCTTTCTCTTTTCGATCTCCTGCAACAGTCCCTTGGCGAGGAGGCTCCGCAGCTTCGTCATGTCGAGGCGCCGGATCTAGATCTGTCCGTTGATATTGATGAGGCTGTGCTCGTGACGCGTATGTCCGCCTGGGCGGCCAGCCTGAAGAAGGTGCTGGGATGAGCGAACAGAACCATCACCACGGCAAGAATGAAATCATCATCATCAAGAAGCATGGCGGCGGTCATGGCGGTCACCATGGCGGCGCGTGGAAGATCGCCTTTGCCGACTTCATGACCGCAATGATGGCCTTCTTCCTGGTGATGTGGCTGGTCAACGCCTCCAACGAGGAAACCAAGGCTTCGGTCGCCAGCTATTTCAACCCGATTAAGCTGTCGGATGAGACGCCGGCCAAGAAGGGCCTGTCAAAACCCGTCGAGACATCCGAGGGACAGGAAAAGAAGGAACGCTCCAAGGTGAAGGCCGATGCCGACAAGGTCGGTTCGGCGGCTGCCACCGGCGAGGACCAGACCTCCAGCTCCGGCGACGAAGCCAATTATTCCGAAGCGGACTTCTTTGAAAATCCCTATTCCGTGCTTGCCGAAATCGCGCAGGAAGTGGGCCAGCAGGCCAATGTCAGCGCCAAGGGCGAGGGCGGTGCCAGCGATTCCGGCCCCGCGACCGGCGCCGATGGCGGCGAAGCCTTCCGCGATCCGTTCGATCCCGATTTCTGGACGAAGCAGGTCGAGGTGACCCGCGCCGATGGCCAGCAGAAGGCGCCGGCCGAACAGGTTGCCGCCGTGGAAGCCAAGGATGTAACGCCGGAGATGCTGCCGCCGTCTGCTGCAAGCGTTGCCGTTGCCGACATGCCGCCGCCTGACGACCAGCCGGTGGCCGTGCAAAAAACCCAACCCGGAAAGCCCGGGGAACTGACCGAGGCGCAGATCGCCATAGCCATTCCCCAGCCGCGGCCCAATCCGGCTGACATTCAGCCCGATGCGGGCGGCACTGAAGCGCCGACCGCGTCAAACACACAAAAAGAAGCCGATGAATTGCGCCAGGCAATCGAGAACCAGATTGCCGGCGTCTCGGGAAAGCTTGCCGAAGGGTTGATCGTGACACCAGCTGAAGGCGGCGTCCTCATTACCCTGTCCGATCAGAGCCAGACGCCGATGTTCAATGTCGGTTCTGCCGTCCCGCGCCGGGAAATGGTGCTGGCGATGGAGAAAATCGGCGGGCTGCTCAAGGGCCGGCCGGGCGACGTCGTGATCCGTGGCCATACCGATGCGCGGCCCTTCCGTGATACCCAGAACGATAACTGGCGCCTGTCGGCGGCCCGTGCCCACAGCGCCTATTTCATGCTGGTGAAGGGCGGGCTTGAGGATACGCGCGTCAAGCAGATTTCCGGCTTTGCCGACCGGCGCCCGCAGGTGCTTGACGATCCGATGGCCGACCAGAACCGGCGCATCGAGATCCTGCTTCAGGACGGCAAGGGCTGACGATGGGCAAATACAGGACATCGATGAAACGTCTGGCTGCCGCCGTTGTCGTGGCCGGCTTGCCGCATGTCGCGCCGGCGCAGCAGGTGGTCGATGGCCTTGAACCCTACCAGATGCTGCGCTCCCTGCAGTTCCTGCAGGATACGGTTGTCATGGGCGACCATTCGGCCGCAGAAATGCAGCGCTTCATGCTGTCGACCATCGATCGCAACCTGCGCACCATCAATCCGGCCGTGTTCGACGATCCGCGCAATGTCGATGCAGCACTCATCTACGCGATGAGCGGCGGCAATCCGGCAACGCTCGAATTTCTCGTGGCCAAGGATCGCTCGGGCAATTTCGATACGCGCGTCGCCGATGCCCTGCGCAAATATCTCGCCGGCAAGGGCGCCATGATTGCCGGCGGCATGGCAAAGATGGTGCCGGAATATCGCGGCCAGCGGATCGGCCCCTATCTGGCGCTGATTGCCGGCAATGTCACAGTGACGAAGAACCCGAAGGATGCGCTGGTCTTCTACGACTGGGCACGCCTGACCGCGCCGGGAACCATCCTGGAGGAGGCGGCACTGCGTCGCTCCGTTGCCATCACCGTCGAGACGGGAATGGTGGAAAAGGCGCTGTCCTATTCGCGCCAGTATGCGCGCCGTTTTGTTTACTCGCCTTATGCCAGCCAGTTTGCCGATCTGTTCGTGCGGCTGGTCGTGTCGCATTTTGGTGCGGTCTCGGCAGACGATGTCAAGAGCGCGCTGGAGAGGATGGATGACGATCGCAGCCGTGAGATCTACCTGCGCATAGCCCGCCAGGCAGCCATTGAAGGTAAGTCAGAGCTTGCGCAATTTGCCTCCGATGAGGCGAAAGCGCGTGGCGCGTCGATGTCCGACCGGGATCGCTCCGTCGCCCGTCTTTTTGGCGGTGTCGCCAAGCTGCCGAACGGCAAGGTTGAAGACGCAGCCCAGGCGCTGGCCGATATTCCAGAGGCGACGCTGAGCCCTGAAGACCAGGCGCTGAGGGCAGCGGCCCAGCGGGTGGCCGAGGAGGTTCTGCGCCCGCCTGTTGCCGAAAGCTTCGGACAAGACGCAGCCGCTAATGTAGCAAATGACATCAGCGGAGAGACTGTTTCCGCAGTCTCCGGCAATGAACAGGCCGGACAAGCCGCTGCACCCTCCAAGAGGCCGGGTGGCAGCGCTCCAAAGCTCGATCCAGCTTTCCAGACCTATGTCGACAGGGGCCGTTCGACGCTTGATGCCATCGACGACCTGTTGAAGGGGGAGAACTAATTTCATGGTTGCTGTTGACGTTTCAACGAGGGCTCCGGCCGTCGATCCTGCATCTGCGCCCAGAATTTCCGGGAGCGGCCGGGGAGAGGGCGGCGAAGGCGGGTTTGGGTCGGCGCTGGACAGCCTCGATCAGGGTGGCCGCCGGGCGCTGGGCCGCAAGGGCGAGGATGAAAATTCCACAAGCCCTTCGCCGGGCGAAACCGCAGGCGGGGAAAACGGCGAAGAAACATCACGCCTCAATCTCAGTGCCGCAACGCTTGCCCGTTCGCGCATGGCTACCGGTTCCGGCGAAACCGCCGCGCAGAAAATGCGCACGACAATCGGTGCCGACAAGACGCTTGTCGATGCAGGCGAGGCGCTCGCAGATGCCTCCGGCGATACCCTGGTCTCGGCTAAGGCGGGTCAGGGCACAAAAAGCCTGAAGGACTTGGCAAAGACCAGCAGGGAGGACGCCGGTGAACCGGCAGAAGGCGAGGAGAAAACTGCCGAAGCTGCAGCCTTGACCGATGAGCTTTCCTCGATGCTGACCCTGCTTGCCGGATCCGGCGCCTCCGGGGAAGCGCCGGCCGCGCGCCAGGCGGGTATGTCCGCCAAGGGCGGTCGTCAGGGCGAGGATGGCAAAAGCGAGCGCACGGCTGCAACGACAGACAAGGCAAACCCGCTGTCGGCCCTTGCTGCCGATGGCGAGACGCTGGTCATGCCAAATGGCGACGGTGCAACCGACACCCAGTCCGACGAGCGGACATTCCGCTTCGCCTCGGCGCGGGGCAAGGGTGCCAGCATGGATATGATCGTCGGAACGGCCAAGGACGGTAAGGCGAGTTTCGAGACGAAGGCGGCTTCGACGGGAGGCGCCGAGACGATTACCGTGCTTGATTCACGCCGCTTTCTCGGTTTCGGACAGTCGATCAATGGCGCGGCACTGACGGCTGCGATGTCGGGCGATCCGGAATGGACGAGCGCCATGCAGCCGGGTTCGGCGCTGTCCAACGCGGCTTCGCAGAGCAGCACCGGCAATGTCGTCAATACCCTGAAGCTGCAGATGACGCCGATCGACCTTGGCACCGTCACGGCCACGCTGAAGCTTGTCGGCGATACGCTGAACGTCCAGCTGACGGTGGAGAACCGGGCGGCCCACAAGCAGTTGACGCAGGATACAAGCGGCATCCTAGATGCGCTGCGCGCGCAAGGCTTTTCGGTCGACCAGGTGTCGGTCAACATCGCGCCGGCCGCCTCTGCCGATCCCTCGGCACAACAGGGGGATCTCGGCCAGCAGGCGGCGGGCTCCGGCGCCGGCAAGGATGGCAGCGCCGGCCGCGACCAGCAGGCCACTCAGTCCGGCCAGCCGGGCAGCACTTCGGGAATGATCGAGAATGACCCTCAGACGGATACTGGCGCTTACGGCGCTCGGCCTGACCTTCTTTACGTCTGAGGCGCTTGCCGTCTCTCCAGGCGCCTGTGAAACCGAAATACAGGCGGCTGCGGCGAAATACGGCATCCCCGAGGGCATCCTCTATTCGGTCGGTCTTACCGAGACCGGCCGCAAGGGCAGCCTTTACCCCTGGGCGCTGAATATCGAGGGCAAGGCGCTGTTTCCCGACAGCCCCATGGCGGCCTTCCAGGCCTTCCAGGCGGCGCGCAGCGAGGGCAAGGTGCTCATCGATATCGGCTGCATGCAGATCAACCACCACTTCCACGGAGAGAATTTCCCCTCCATGCGGGCGATGTTCGACCCGAAATCCAACGTGGAATATGCCGCGAAATTCCTGCGCAATCTCCACGACCGGCACGAGACGTGGACGATGGCGGTGGCCCGATACCACGCCG
Source organism: Neorhizobium sp. PAMB6630 (assembly GCF_058242775.1). NCBI lineage: Bacteria > Pseudomonadati > Pseudomonadota > Alphaproteobacteria > Hyphomicrobiales > Rhizobiaceae > Neorhizobium > Neorhizobium sp. PAMB6630. The sequence goes on along the minus strand of NZ_CM177836.1, from coordinate 3,312,322 downwards.
GGCCCAATAACGACCCCGCCCAGAAGCGGTATGTCTGCCGTGTCATTGCCAATCTGGTGGCCACCGGCTACGGAAAATGGACGCAGACCGCCTCGCAATTTTGCGGTTAAAACGCAACCCTGGATTGGTTTCTCGCGAAAAAATGCATGCTGTCCGATTCCTGCCACGGATTGGACCAAAACGAGGCAGGGCAAGAGCAACTTTATTTTGCGTTAACTTTTCCACCGGTGAATTGTGCTTTTTGCAAACGAGAGGCACTAAATGTGGACCAAATCGCGACACAAGGGTTAAGCAACTATTAAATTGCATAGTTAACTTCGTGTAGTTGTCCAAGATTCGTACGATTCGTACCCATAGTCCATCGAGGCACCACACTGATTCGGAGGCGGACGAATGATCGTAGTGGTTGATGAGCGTGAGCTTGTTAAAGAGGGTTACACCTCACTTTTTGGACGCGAGGGAGTTCCCTCGACTGGGTTTGATCCGAAGGAATTCGGAGAATGGGTCGCCACGGCGGCAGACACGGATATCGACGCCGTGGAAGCTTTCCTGATCGGCCAGACCGGACGCGCACTCGAACTGCCGCGGGCCATCCGCGAGCGGACGACCGCACCGGTCATTGCCGTCAGCGACCAGCATTCGCTGGAAGCAACGCTTGCCCTCTTCGACAGCGGCGTCGACGATGTGGTGCGCAAGCCGGTTCATCCCCGGGAGATCCTGGCCCGTGCCGCGGCGATCCGCCGCCGGCTCAAGGCAATTTCCAATTTCACCGATGTCGGCCCCATCCGGGTGTTTTCCGACGGACGCGATCCGGAAATCCACGGCGACATCTTCCCGCTGCCGCGCCGCGAGCGCCGCATCCTGGAATACCTAGTCGCCAACCGTGGCCGTCGCGTTTCCAAGACCCAGATCTTCAACGCGATCTATGGCATCTTCGACGAGGAAGTCGAAGAAAACGTCGTGGAAAGCCACATCAGCAAGCTGCGCAAGAAGCTGCGCAAGAAGCTCGGTTTCGACCCGGTCGATTCCAAGCGCTTCCTCGGCTACTGCATCGACTGGAACTGACACAGTTTCGCCTGCGAGCCGGCCTCGATTCATTCGTGATTATCCATATACAACCCCGGAAATCGACGTCGGTTTCCGGGGTTGTATTTTGTCTGGCTTATGGAAGAGCCAGACAAAAGTTTCCTGTCTCGAGCTGCGGCAGCGCCCGCCGCAAATGTGAAGACAGACAGCTTCACGCAAGGCCCGTCATCTAGTGTCCACACCATAGGCAATACGGGGATTTTGATATGAGCCTTTACGGAACGATGCGGACCGGTGTGTCCGGAATGAACGCCCAGGCGAACCTGCTGGGGACGGTTTCAGACAACATCGCCAATTCGAGCACGGTCGGCTACAAAAAGTCGTCGACGCAGTTTTCATCGATGATTTTGCCGTCTTCGAACGGTGCCTACAATTCGGGCGGCGTCAACACCACGATCCGCTATTCGATCAACGACCAGGGCTCGTTTACCTACACGACGTCCGCCACCGACCTTGCCATCAATGGCGAAGGCTTCTTCATCGTGCAGGGCAGCGACGGCGTCGACTATCTGACGCGCTCCGGCAATTTCGAGATCCAGAACGATGGTTCGCTGCAGAACGCGGCCGGCTTCACGCTGATGGGCTACCCCTATTCCTCGACCGAAGATCCGACGATCGTCATCAACGGTTTCGAAGGCCTCACCGAGATCAATGTCGCCGCCGGCGGCCTGAAGTCCACGGCCTCCAGCGCCGGTACCGTCAGCGGCAACCTGCCGGGCAACGAGGCGGTCGGCTACACCAAAAAATCGTCGCTCGTGGCTTACGATTCGCAGGGCAATTCGCGAACCCTCGATCTCGTCTACACCAAGGCCTCCGAAAACAGCTGGACGCTCGACGTGCAGTATAACGGCGTCTCGGTAACCGGCCAGGTCGCATCCGGCTCCACCACGGCTGCCGTCAACGGCAACCTCTATGCCGCGGCTGCCACCGGCGCCACCTATTCCAGCAAGTCGGTGGCCTATGACAGCACGGGCGCTGCCCACACGCTGAACTATAACTACACCAAGACGGCGACCGGCTGGGATCTGGAAGTGCTGGACGGCACGACCTCGATCGGCACCTCGTCCCTGACCTTCGATGCGTCCGGCGTCCTCACCAGCTCGTCCACCATGACGACGACGGCCAGCGGTTCACTTGCTGCGTTGACCGTCGATCTGTCCGGCCTCAGCGCTGGCACGGGTGTCTCGTCGATCATCGGATCGTCGAATGGCAATGGCACTGGCTATGAGCTTTCCTTCGACGGCGCCGGCGCGCTGCAAAGCCCGACCAGCATCACCACGACGGCCCAGTCGATCGGCGGTGCCACGCTGAGTGGCCTGACGCTCGACATCTCAGGCACATCGCAGAAGGGCGCGGACTATTCGGTCACCGGCAATATCGACGGGCAGGGCGCAAGCTCGGTCGACAAGATCGAGATCAGCAAGGATGGCATCGTGTCCATCCTTTATGAAAACGGTCAGTCCATTCCCTCCTATCGTATCGCCATGGCCATGGTGCAGAGCCCCAACAACCTCAATCCGCTGGCCGGCAACGTCTACTCGCAGAGCAACGATTCCGGCGTCGTCGTCATGGGCTATGCGGGCAGCAGCGGCTACGGCGAGATCCTCTCGGGGGCGCTTGAAGATTCCAACGTCGATATCGGCGAAGAACTCACCGAGATGATCCAGGCCCAGCGGAATTACACCGCAAACTCCAAGGTCTTCCAGACCGGTTCCGAACTTTTGGAAACGCTGGTCAACCTCAAGAGGTAATCGCGTAACGTCTCGAAAAGGTTAGTCAAATGTCGCTTTCCACAGCATTGTCCACCGCACAGTCGATCTTCAACAACACCGGGACGCAAACCTCGGTCACGTCGACGAACATTTCCAACGCCCAGAACGCCAACTATGTCCGGCGCACTGCGGTTTTGGTCACCGCGGGCAATGGTGCGCTCGTGGCCGGCACCGAGCGGGTGCAGAATTCGACGCTCTTTCGCCAGACCATTGCAAGCACGTCGCTGGCCAGTGGCCAGACGACGCTGCTCAACGGGCTGGAAGAAATCCGCGGCCTGCTTGGCAATAACGACTATGACACCTCGCCGAGCACGCGGCTGAGCACGCTTCTGACCAATCTCGATGCCTATGCGGCAAAACCAAACGAGGCAACACTTGCCTCGACGGCCGTTTCCTCCGCGCAGGATGTCGTCGATACGCTGAACAATGCCGCGAGCGAAGTGCAGGCCATCCGCACCCGTGCGGATGCCGAGATCAAGAGCCAGGTCGACACGCTGAACAACCTGCTCAGCCAGTTCGAAAGCGCCAATACCGAGGTGATGCGGGCGACCGTGTCGAACTCCGACGCCAGCAATGCGCTCGACACACGCGATACGTTGCTGAAGCAGATTTCGGAAATCGTCGGCATCTCCACCGTCTCGCGCCCCGGCGGCGACGTTGCCATCTATACCAGCGACGGCACGACGCTGTTTGAGAAGATCCCGCGCACGGTCTCCTTCCAGCCGACGGCCACCTATACGGCCGGCACCACCGGCAATGCCATCTATGTGGATGGCGTGGCCATGAAGGCCGGCAACGGTTCCGATACGGATGCCAGCGGCTCGCTCCAGGCCCTCTTGCAGATCCGCGACGACATCGCGCCGAAATTCCAGAGCCAGCTCGACGAGGTGGCACGCGGCCTGATCGTCGCCTTTGCCGAAACCGGTCCGACCGGCGCGCTCACGCCGAAGGCCGGCCTCTTTACCAATGGCGTCGATGACAGCGTGCCCTCCAGCGGCACCGTGATCGCGGGCCTTGCCGGCAGCATTTCCATCAATGCCGCCGTAAAGACCAATCCGCAGCTTTTGCGCGATGGCGGCATCAATGGTGCAAGCTACGTGGTCAACACGCAAAGCTCGGCCGGCTTCTCGACGCTTCTCGACAGTTATTCCCAGGCGATGCAGACACCCCAGTCCTTCGATGCCTCGACCGGTATCGACGGCAATCTCGACGTGATGTCGTTTGCCTCGGATTCTGCCGGCTGGCTCGAAAGCCTGCGCAGCACCGCATCGTCGGCCGAGGAAAGCAAAAGCGCCATGCAGTCGCGTGCGCTGCAGGCCTATTCCAGCGAAACGGCGGTCAGCCTGGATGAGGAGCTGTCGCTGCTGCTCGATATCGAACAGTCCTATAAGGCTGCGACCAAACTCGTCAGCACCATTGATGAAATGATGCAGGCGCTTCTGTCGGTGGCGGGATAAACCATGAAAACCTCTTTCAGCTCGACCGTTTCCATCCAGACCAGCCTGCGCCAGGCCATGGCCAAGGCGCAGAGCGAACTCGTCAAGGCCAATGAGGAAGTCACCACCGGTGTGCATGCCGACATGGGCGTGGCGCTGGGGGGCAGCACGTCCCGCAGCATCGATCTCAGCCGCGATGTCATGCGCATCGATGCGCAGCTCACCACCAACTCGATTGCCGAGCAACGCCTGGATTCCTCCGAGGAAGCGCTGTCGAAGCTTTCCGACGTCAGCCAGAAAGTGCTGGATTCGCTGGCGGCGCTGACCGACAGCACCTCGACGCTTGGCGATGCACGCGCCGTGATCGGCAGCGCCATGGACACGTTCACGGATATCGCCAACACCTCGGTCACCGGTGAATACCTGTTTGCCGGCACCAATACCGATGTGAAGCCGCTCACCTCCTATTCCGAAGCCAGCTCGCCCTTCAATGCGGCGGTCGATACGGAATTGAATTTCTACCTGACGAGCAACGGCATCGCGTCCGCCGAGACCATGACGCCTTCGCAGATGCAGAGCTTCCTCACCGATCTCGAGGGCAAGTTCAACGGCACGACGGCGCTGAGCGACCCACCGCATACCGGTCTTGGCGGCCAGGATTTCTGGTCGAACTTCGTGTCGGATGCCAGCGACACCAATATGACGACGCGCATCAGCGCAACGGAAGTGGTGGCCACTTCGACCAATGCCAACAGCAGCGGCTTTCGCAGCTTCATGTTCGCCTCGGTCGTTGCCAGCAAGTTCCTGACGGAGGAAATTCCGGAAAACGTGCGCAGCGTCGTGGTGGAGAAATCCACGGCTGCGATCGGCAAGGCGATTTCCGGCCTCAACAGCCAGCGCTCCGAGATCGGGCTTTCGTCGCAGCGCGTCAAGCAGGCGGACGAGACCCTCGAAGCGCAGAAAACCATCATCGAAACGCATCTGAACGATCTTCAGGGCATCGATGCCTACGAAGCATCCACCCGGGTCACGTCGCTGCAGGCGCTTCTCGAAGCGGCCTACACACTGACCTCGCGAATTCAACAGCTGAGCCTTGTGAACTTCCTTTGATGACCGAAGGACGTTGGTGAAAATGAAGGATACATGAATGTACCAGTTTTCATATGCCGAGATCATGGAGGACGACGTCGCTGACGCCAAGTCCCGTGAGCGGCAGGCACTCGAGCGATCCATCGATCTGCTCAAGGCGGCACGCGATGCGCCGCCCAATGCACGTCAGACGATCGAAGCACTTTTCTACACCCGGCGCGTCTGGATCAGGTTCATCGAGGACCTGCGCCAGCCGGAAAACGAACTGAATCTCGAACTCCGAGCCAATCTCATCTCCATTGCCCTCTGGATCCTCAAGGAATGCGAACGCATCAGGCGTCGTCAGTCTGACAACTTCCAGGGCATCATCGACGTGACAACCATCATCAGGGATGGACTTAAATGAAAAGTACGCTGCGCATCTCGCTGAAATCCGGCGAAAGAATCTTCATCAACGGCGCCGTCCTGCGGGTGGACCGCAAGGTCGCGCTGGAATTCCTCAACGACGTGACCTTCCTTCTGGAAAACCACGTCCTCCAGCTGGAAGACGCCACGACGCCCCTGCGTCAGCTTTATTTCATTGCGCAGATGATGCTGATCAACCCCGAGGGGAAAGACCAGTCGCTGACGATGTTCCGCAAGTCCATCACCATGCTGCTCTCCTGCTTCCATGATGACGAGGTTCTGGCGGAATTGAAGCGCATCGATGCCATGGTGGCGAGCGGTCGCGCCTTCGACGCGCTGAAGGCAATCCGCGGGCTCTATGCCATCGAGGACCGCATTCTCAACAACCAGGAAATGACGCCGGCAACGGTCGAACAGATCCGTCGGGAGATCGCACCATGGCGGTAGACCCGGTCACCACGACGACGGCCACTGCGGCATCCAACCCCTGGGCCAATGCCGGCGCCTCGTCCACTGACAAGAACAATGCCAGCCTGAACTATGACAGCTTCCTGAAGCTGCTCATTGCCCAGATGAAAAACCAGGATCCGACCGATCCGATGGATGCATCCGAGCAGATCTCGCAGCTGGCGTCGTTCTCGCAGGTGGAGCAGACCATCCAGACGAACACGCATCTGAAGAGCATGCTGCAGGCCGAGGCGCTGACGCGGGCCGGCGATCTCGTCGGCAAATATGTCAAGAGCGCCGACGATACCGTCACCGGCAAGATCAAGGAAGCGCAGGTCTATTCCGACGGTCTCATCGCCGTCACCGAAAACGGCGACAAGGTGCTGATGCAGGCTGGCGTCATCCTGTCGAACGATCCGATCACCGACACGGAATCCTCGACGTCGGACACATCGACCGATACAAGCAACTGATCGAATCATCCCTGGATGTAACAGGGAAGGAGTGGCTCAATGAATGAAGCCGATGCACTTGAAATCATGCAGGCGGCGATGAGGACGGTCCTCGTCGCCTCCGGCCCCGCGGTCCTTGCGGCCATGGTGGTCGGCGTCGGCATCGCCTTTCTCCAGGCTCTCACCCAGATCCAGGAAATGACGCTGACCTTCGTGCCGAAGATCGTTGCCATCCTGCTCGCTGTCGGGCTGTCTGCGCCTTTCATCGGCAGCCAGATCTACCTGTTTGCAGAGCTTGTCTTTTCGCGCGTGCAGTCGGGTTTCTGACGCCGCTTCACACCGATGCCTGCGCAAGGTTCAGCCATCCTCGCGCAAGCTTCGACCTCTAGGGTTGTCATGAACTGGCGTGACCTCCGTTGCGCCGCCTTCTCATGAAGAGACGGAAATCCATGGCGCAACCACCCTCACTCTCCATTCCCAAGGTCGCCCCGAACGGCCGGGATATCGGTTTTGCCCTTGGCATCATCGCCATCCTGTGCATCCTGTTCCTGCCGATCCCGACCTTCCTCATCGACATGGGACTGGCGTTTTCCATCGCCTTTTCCGTGCTGATCCTGATGGTGGCGCTTTGGATCGAGCGGCCGCTCGATTTCTCGTCCTTCCCGACCATTCTCCTGATCTCCACGATGATCCGCCTGTCGCTCAACATCGCGACGACGCGCGTCATCCTCAGCCACGGGCACGAGGGACACACCGCCGCCGGCGGCGTGATTGCCGGCTTTGCAGAACTGGTCATGTCAGGTGACTTCCTCATCGGGGTGATCGTCTTCCTGATCCTGGTGACGGTGAATTTCATCGTCATCACCAAGGGTGCGACCCGTATCGCCGAAGTTGGCGCACGGTTCACCCTCGACGCCATTCCCGGCAAGCAGATGTCGATCGATGCGGACCTTTCGGCCGGCATCATCGACGAAAAGCAGGCGCAGCACCGTCGCCGCGAGCTGGAAGAGGAAAGCATGTTCTTCGGCGCCATGGACGGCGCCTCCAAGTTCGTGCGCGGCGATGCCATCGCCGGCCTCCTCATCACCGCCATCAACGTCTTCGGCGGCATCATCATCGGTTATTTCCGTCACGGCATGGAAATCGGCGAAGCCGCTGACGTCTTCGTCCGGCTTTCGGTCGGCGATGGTATCGTCTCGCAGATCCCGGCGCTCGTCGTGTCGCTCGCCGCCGGCCTTCTGGTGTCGCGCGGTGGAACGCCCGGCACCGCCGACAAGGCTGTTATCGACCAGCTCGGTGGTTATCCCCGCGCGCTGTCGCTGGCAGCTTCGCTGATGGGTATTCTCGCATTGGTTCCCGGCCTGCCGTTCCTTCCCTTCGTCACGCTCGGCGGCATCATGGCGTTTGGCGCCTGGATCGTGCCGCGTCGCCTGGAAGCCGAAACCAAGGCGCGTCGCGATACCGAGGAAAAGAAGGTCATCCAGACGAAGGAAGCCGAAAAGGATTCCGTCAAGTCGATGCTGAAGACGGCCGAGATCGAGCTGGCGCTCGGCAAGCAGGTCTCGACGCGGCTTCTCGGCGCGCATCAGGAGCTGGCCTTCAGGGTTGGCAAGATGCGCAAGAAGTTTGCCACGCAGTACGGCTTCGTTGTGCCCGAGATCAAGGTTGCCGACGATATCTCGATCCCGGAAAAATCCTACCAGATCCGCATCCACGGCACGACGATCGCCTCCAATTCGCTGCGCGTCGGCGACGTGCTTGTCGTGACCGGCTCCGGGCGCAAGCCGAGCATTCCCGGCGACGAGATCCGCGAGCCCGCTTTCGGCATGCCGGCGGTCTCCATTCTCGAAGCCTTTGCCGACGACCTGAAGCGCGAGGGCTTTCACCCGATCGACAATGTCTCGGTGGTGCTGACGCATCTCTCCGAAGTCATCCGCAACAACCTGCCGCAGCTTTTGTCTTACAAGGACGTCAAGGTGCTGATCGACCGGATGGACCCGGAATACAAGAAGCTGGCCGACGAGATCTGCTCGTCGCACATGTCTTATTCCGGCCTGCAGGCGGTGCTGAAACTGCTTCTGGCCGAGCGGGTCTCGATCCGCAACCTGCACCTTATCCTGGAAGCGGTGGCGGAACTTGCGCCGCATGTCAGAAAGACCGAACAGATCGTCGAGCATGTGCGGGTGCGCATGGCCCAGCAGCTCTGCGGCGATCTCGCCGACAATGGCGTGCTGCGCGTGCTGCGTCTCGGCAGCAAGTGGGACCTGTTGTTCCACCAGGCACTGAAGCGTGATCCCAAGGGCGACGTTGTGGAATTCGACATCGATCCGCGTGCGCTCGAGGAGTTCAGCGAGCAGGCGAGCAAGGTTATCCGTGAATTCATGGATCGCGGCCTGCCTTTCGTGCTTGTCACCTCGCCCGAAACACGGTCCTATGTGCGCATGATCATCGAACGCCTGTTCTCGACGCTTCCCGTGCTGTCGCATGTGGAACTCGCCAAGGGGCTCGACATCAAGATATTGGGCTCGATTTCATGATAACAGACCCGCAGGGGATAATGCTTGCTCTCTTCCTGGCGTTTTGCCGGATGGGTGGCTGCATTCTGACCCTGCCGGGTTTTTCGAGCGCCCGACTGCCGACAAATATCCGGTTGATGGTGGCAATCGCGGTCTCGATGGCGATCCTGCCGGTGATCTGGGACAGTGTCTATCCGAACGCATCGGCGCCGCCGGGCACCTATATCGGCCTCATCGCGTCTGAAACGCTTGTCGGCGTGATGTATGGCATGATTGCCCGTTTCTACGTGCTCGGCCTGCAATATGCCGGCGCAATCCTTGGCATGTCGATCGGTTTCACGGCGCCCGGCGGCCACGATATCATCGAGGATACCTCGGAATCCTCGGTCACCAGTCTCATCACCTTTTCCGGGCTGATGCTGCTGTTCATCATGGATTTCCATCACATGGTGTTTCACGCGCTGATCGATTCCTACAAGGCAACGCCGGTCGGCGCGCTGGTCGAGCCGCAGAAAATGCTGATCACGCTCACCGATACGCTGCGCGCCTCCACCTCCATCATGCTACGCCTCGTCAGCCCTTTCCTCATCTACGGGCTGCTGTTCAACGTGGCGATCGGCCTCGTCAACAAGCTTGCGCCGCAGATCCCGGTCTACTTCATCTCGACGCCCTATCTGATCACCGGGGGCGTGTTTATGCTGTATCTTGCCATCGCCGCGATGATGCGGCAGTTCGCCGACGGATTTCCGGCGGTCTTCAACTCGTTCTGAGGCGGCCATGGCAAGCAGCGGACAACCGAGATCCAAAAAGCTCAAACGGCTCGTTGCTGTCCAGCGGCATCTGGAAAAGATGGCCGAGGGAGAGCTTGCCTCGACCACCGTACAGCGCGTCGAAGTGGGCCAGCAGATGGATCTGGTCATCGATGCCATCGGCTCGATGACGCCGCTGCACATGCAGTTCTCGCGCAATTATTCCGAACGTTTCGGCCGCCTGATGGTCAAGGACAAGCAGCTTGCCGGCGTACAGCAGGTGCTGGAGGCCCGTGTCATCCGCGAGCGCACCAAGGGCGACCGGCTGGAAGAACACATGAAGGATGCGCGCGACAGCGAAGACCGCGAACGTGATGACAACGCCATCTATGATCTCCTGGAAATGACCCTGCTTCCGGGCAAGGCCAAACCTTTCTGACAATCTGTCCGATTCGTTGCCGCCGCGAGGCGGGAAGCGACCTTTTCGCAGCGCCCGGCAGCGGCTCTCGGCGTAAGCGCTGCGTTTCAGACAAACAGGGCGCCGGCTCCCGATTTTCATCAATACTTTTCAAAAACAAAAGGTTGAGTTCTTTGCTCGGCACCGCTTCGTCAGGCTTCCTCCTCTGTTTTTGTCCGATCGCGGTCACGCCAGCCTGCAGCAAGCTTCACCCCGCATAGTCTCGCCACTCAGACGAAAGGAAGCTCACGTGGCGATCTCTCCTCCCAGCGACCTGGTGCTCGATGTGCTGCGCGCCGCTGACCCCAGCGATGTCCAGGCCGCCCAGGCAAAATTGAAAGCAACCCGCGCGGCCTTTGCCGCCACCAGTCTTGCCTCTGCCGGCACCGGATTTGCCGTGGCCGTCGATCTGCTCGACGGTTCCGAGACCAAGGCCGGCATCGAACGCGCCGAGAAAAAGGCGAAAGCGGCCGAGATGCCGCAGGAATATCGCAAGTTCGAGGCCTCCATCCTGCAGACCTTCGTCAACTCGATGATGCCGAGTGACAGCGAGCAGGTCTATGGCAAGGGCTCGGCCGGCGAGTTCTGGAAAAGCATGATGTCGGAACAGATCGCCGACCAGATCTCCAAGAGCGGTGGCGTCGGCATTGCCGAGCAGGTCTATTCCCAGGCGCTGCAGAAGGCCCGCAGCCAGGGCGAGGTCAATGCGCAAACCGACGAGGATGACCGCAGCCGGACGCTCTCCATGATCAACGATTTTGAACGTAAGGTATTCGACCTTGCACCGGCCGAACGGGGCGAGGCGTGACAATGCAGCATAGCGGAACCGAAAACATGGAAGTTATCTCCAACGATTATCGTATCAAGACGGTTCTTGGCCGGCTGGAGATGATTGTCGACAACGAGAATGAACGGATCGGCAAGGATCCGCAGTTCGACCTCAAGGTGTCGAACGCGCACAAGAGCCGCTGCCTCTATGAGTTGACGATGCTGTTCCGCAGCACCAGCCCGCAGGAGCTGGCCGTCAACCACATTGAGCAGATGCATGCGTTGAAGGTGAAGCTGGCGCTGAATGCGCGGCGGGTGGAAGCGCATCTGAATGCCGTGCGCACCGTGGCAGACCTTCTCAAAAACGCCGTGCGCGACGCCGATGGCGACGGCACCTATACCCAAGAACAATTCTATTACAGCGAATCCTGATGGTTAAGCTCATTATCACCGGTCTGTGGGTCTGCGTCGTCACCTTGGGTGCGGTGTATTTCTCCGTGAAGATGTCGGCGCCGCCCCCGCCGGTGGATGAGTCGCAATTGCTGAAAGACAAGTCCGAACTGGTGAAGGGCGAGGCGATCAACGTGCCTGTCCTCGCCAACGGCGCCGTGCAGGGTTATTTCATCACCCGCATTTCTTTCCTCATGGACAAGGAAAAGGTGAAGGGCCTGCACCTGCCGCTGACCGAAATGATGACCGACGAGCTTTTCACCCTGCTGGTCGGCAACCGGATGGTGGATCTTTCCGATACCAAGGCCTTTGACCTTGAAACCTTCAAGGCCAGCATCAAGGACAATCTCAACAAGAAGTTCGGCGAAGATTACGTTCTCGAGCCGCTTATCGAGCAGATCGATTACCTCTCCAAGGACGATATCCGCGCCAATGCCGAGCGCCCGCAGGGCAAGCAGGTGATGCCGATGAAGATCGTCGAAGGCGTGGCCCCGGTCGAGGCGGTGAAGACCGGCCATTAAAACGGGCCGGCGATGCGCCGCAAAGCGTGCCCATCGAAGTCTTAACGAAAATCGAATCCCATCGTTAGGATTCGATTTTTTCGTTTAAATGCAGTTTTAGAGCCTCCTGATATTGCTGCTTCACAGTTTGCAACGAATGTCAGGTGCTTCTCATGCCACGTCAAAATCATGCCTTGGACCGCGTATCCAGCCTGCCGTTCGAGCCGTCGGAAAGACGGGAAGGGCGCAACGGCGTCTTCACCGGTGGTCCGGCACAGACGCACGTGCCACCAGCGTCCCATTCGCTGGCCCCTCATCTGCTGGGTCTGCCGTTTCCCGTTTTGTCCTGGGGCGAAACGCTTCTGGTGCTCGATGCGGCAGCCCGCGCGCAAGGTGGCAATCGCACTGTTGGCTTCCTGACATTTGCCGGGTTTTGCCGCTCGATCGTCGATCCTGCCGCACGCGAAAAACTGATGGCCCGCATTCTTCTGCCGACAGATCGCACCCTGGCGCTGATGTTGTCGGTTGCCGCGCGCCGACCGGTCGATGCGGTCGATACGTTCCAGCCGGTTCAGGTCGTCTCTTCGCTCCTCACCTACATGGAGCGCCGCCGTATCCTGCTTGTCGGGTCAGATGCCAAGCGCCTGGAGGCGGCGCACCGTTTTATCCGCAGCCACGCACCATGGCATGAGGTCGTCACCGCGGCAGATCCGGCAGGCGCTGATCTTGTTCTTGTCGATGGCGAAGGCAGTGCGGCCGAAAGCCGGGTGGAGCAGGATGCCAATCTGCGCCATCATGGCCTCATCGTTCCGACCGAGGATCTGTTTACGCACTGTGTCGCGCACCAGCGGGCATGCCAGGAGCCCACCAGCTATTATGGATGATCTGCCTGCCGCACACCGACCTGTCGGCTGAACCCGGGCGACACGTCATCTTCTCCTGATGGCCAAACTCGGCAATCCCCTTGCAATCGCCGTTTTGACAGCATAGGGCGTTTGGGAAGCGACACGGCCCAGGCTTTGTTGTGCATGCTCCGGCAGGCGCGACAGGACCGCGGCCGGCACCCGGAACCCCATGAGGAGACATGCGCGTGGCGAAAATCATCGATGGCAAGCAGTCGGCGGCAACCGTCACCGATATCGTGACGCAGGCGGCAGCAAAGCTTGAGGCGGAAGCCGGCGTGAAGCCCGGCCTTGCCGTTGTTATCGTCGGCGATAATCCGGCAAGCCATTCCTATGTCGGGGCCAAGGGCCGCATGGCGAAGCAGTGCGGGTTCAATTCCATGCAGTACACGCTGCCGGAAGACACCACGCAGGACACGCTGGAAAACCTCGTCGAGAAGCTCAACGCCGATCCGGCCGTGCATGGCATTCTCGTGCAATTGCCGCTGCCGGGCCATCTGAATTCCGAGCCGGTCATCCAGTCCATCCGTCCGGAAAAGGATGTCGATGGCCTGAACGTCGTTAATGCCGGCAAGGTGGCAAGCGGCGACCTGGCAAGCGGCCTTGTTTCCTGCACGCCGGCGGGCGCCATGATCCTGGTGCGCAATGAACATGGCGCCGATCTCTCCGGCCTCAATGCCGTCGTCATCGGCCGCTCCAACCTCTTCGGCAAGCCGATGGGGCTTTTGCTGCTGGCGGCCAATGCCACCGTGACCATGGCCCATTCGCGCACAAAAGATCTCGCGACTGTCTGCCGGCAGGCGGATATTCTGGTGGCCGCCGTCGGGCGTCCGCTGATGGTCAAGGCCGATTGGGTGAAGCCCGGTGCCACCGTCATCGATGTCGGCATCAACCGCGTCGATGCGCCGGAAAAGGGCGAGGGTAAGACCCGCCTTGTCGGCGATGTCGCCTTTGACGAGTGCCTCGATGTGGCCGGTGTCATCACGCCGGTGCCGGGTGGCGTCGGGCCGATGACGATTGCCATGCTGATGGCCAACACCGTGGTTGCCGCCTATCGCTCGCTCGGCCGGCCCATCCCGACTTTCTGACGTGGACTACCGCCTGGAGGATTCCGGAGCTGCCTGTCAGGCCGGCGCCGGACCTGTCGAGGCCCGCACGATAAGGTCTGCCGTCCACAATTCGCCAAGCAGTGCCGGTGCGTCGGGATCGGCAACCGCTGCGATCAGCCGCTCTGCGATCCTGCGGCCGGCGTCGCGCAGCGACGAGCCGGTCGTTGTCAGCGGCACGATGAAGTTTTCAGGCTTCAGCAGCATCAGGTCGTCATCATGGGCGATGAGCGAGATGTCGCGCCCCAGAACTTTTCCCGCCTGGCTGATCGCCCGCACCGCGCCGAGCGCCAGAACCGTGCTGGCGCACAAAACGGCCGTCGGTCGCACGTCGCTGTCCAGGATCCGCGCCATCTGGCGGTAACCGCTGGCATCGGTCATCAGCGTGTTGCTGACGGCGTGGTCCTCGAGCGTCAGGCCACGTGCCGCAAGCGCCTGTTCGATGCCCATGCGGCGGCGAATGGCAAAGTCGAGATCGGCCGGGCCGTTGATCAGCGCAAAACGGCGATGGCCGAGGTCGAGCAGGAATTCCGTTGCCTCGCGAAACGCCCGTTCATTGTCCACGTCGACGTAAGGATAATCCTCGGTTAGGCCCAGAGAGCGGCCATGCACGATGAACGGCGTCGGCAGCGATTTTGCCATGGCAATGCGGCTGTCGTGCTCGCGCATATAGGCGAGATAATAGGCATCGACGCTGCCGCTTGAGACCAGGCCGCGAATGGCCTGTTCCTCCTCGTCCGGCTGGGAGGGCATGATGACGAAATGAAATTCATGGGCCAGACATTCATCCGCCAGCCCGCGCTGGAATTCGGCAAAATGGATGTCGGCCGATTGTTCAGACGCAATCGGCATGATGAGGCCGATAGAGCCGGCCTTGCCTGTCGCCAGCCTGCGAGCGGCGCGGTTTGGCCGGTAACCGGTTTCCTGCACGGCCTTCAGCACGCGAAGCCGCGTCTGGGCATTCACCTCCGGGTATCCGTTGAGGGCACGGCTGATCGTCGTCTGCGACAGGCCGAGCAATTCAGACAATTGTTTGAGGTTCACGACCTGAAATTCTCCGTCCCATGCAGCTGTTCTCCCGCAAGCCGCACCCAAAGCGCTTCGGACTGTATCAGCGCATCTGTTTGACGGAAACGCAAAATTGGACTTTCCTGACCTTCGCCCTACCTGAATTCACACTTTGCAGAAGGAACATGCATTGGAAAAAGCCCTTGACTTGAGGGCGGTCGCCATGGCTTTCTTCCACTCAAAGCGCTTTGAAAGCCTTTAAGCAGATCTGGGTGGGAAGATCAATTAAACATTAAGGGAGGAATTCGACGTGAAATCAGTATTGCTGGCAAGTGTTGCCGTGTTTTCCATGGTTTTTACTTCGGTTCAGGCGGCCGATTTGAAGTTCGCGCCGGGGCAGGATGCAAAGTTCAACTGGAAAAGCTATGATGACTTCAAGGCAGCCCATGGTGACCTGAAGGGCCAGTCGCTCAGCGTCTTCGGTCCTTGGCGCGGCGATGACGAGATCCTCTTCAAGACGGTTCTGGCCTATTTCAACGCGGCGACCGGTGCCAACGCGCAGTATTCCTCGTCTGAAAACTACGAGCAGCAGATCGTCATCGATACGCAGGCCGGTTCGGCGCCGAACATTGCCATCCTACCGCAGCCGGGCCTTCTGCAGGATCTCGCCTCCAAGGGTTTCCTTGCGCCGCTGAAGTCGGACACGTCCGATTGGGTCAAGACCAATTACGGTGCCGGCGACAGCTGGGTTAAGCTTGGCACCTACAAGGGCAAGGATGGCAAGGATGCCTTCTTCGCCTTCCCCTATAAGGCCGACCTGAAGTCGCTCGTCTGGTATGTGCCGGAAAATTTCGAGGAAGCCGGCTATAAGGTTCCGAAAACCATGGAGGACCTGTTCAAGCTGTCTGATCAGATCGTCAAGGATGGCGGCACGCCCTGGTGCATCGGGCTCGGTTCCGGTGGTGCCACCGGCTGGCCGGCCACCGACTGGGTGGAAGACCTGATGCTGCGCATGAACACCGGCGAGACCTATGACAAATGGGTTTCGAACGAGATGAAGTTCAACGACCCCAAGGTCGTCAGCGTCATCGAGGAATTCGGCAAGTTTGCCAAGAACGAGAAATACGTCTCGGGCGGCGTCGCAGCTGTGGCCTCGACCGACTTCCGCGACAGCCCGAAGGGCCTCTTCGGCATTCCGCCGAAATGCTACCTGCACCACCAGGCCTCGTTCATCCCGACCTTCTTCCCGGAGGGAACCAAGCTCGGCACGGATGCCGACTTCTTCTACATGCCGACCTATGCGTCGAAGCCAGAGCTTGGCACGCCGGTTCTGGGTGCCGGCACGCTGGTCGCCATCACCAAGGATTCGCCCGCCGCACAGGCCTTCGTCGAATTCCTGAAGACGCCGATCGCCCATGAAGTGTGGATGGCGCAGTCCGGTTTCCTTACGCCCTACAAGGGTGTGAACATCGAAACCTACGCCAATGATGCGCTGAAGAAGCAGGGCGAAATTCTCTCCACCGCCACCACCTTCCGTTTCGACGGGTCTGACCTGATGCCCGGCAAGATCGGCGCCGGCGCGTTCTGGACCGGCATGGTCGATTTCGTCGGCGGCAAGTCCGGCGAACAGGTGGGCACCGAGATCCAGAAGGCCTGGGACGGCCTGAAGTAACCTGCACTCAAAGGCGCCGCCGTTTCAAAAGAACGGCGGCGTGCCTTGCCTTAAAACAATCAAGCGGCATCAAGCCGGGTCCAGGGCAGGACCGTGGAGGAGGGAACATGGCATCGCAGATCGTCTCGGCTGTCGGCGTAATGATCGTCGGCGTGTTTGCCTGCGCATTTTATTATTGGCTGTCCGACAAACTGCTGAACCTTGCGCTTCCGGTGCGCGACGGCGACGTGACACAGGCCTCGCGCAATCTCAATCGGCGCGCCACCGTTCGCCCCTGGCTGTTTCTCGGCCCGGCACTTCTGCTGCTCGGCATCTACCTCGTCTATCCCGTCATCGCCACATTCATCCTCTCCTTCTATGATCGCTCCGGCGTGAACTATGTCGGCCTTGCCAATTACCGCTGGGCCATTTTCGATGACGGTTTCCGTCAGTCGATCTTCAACAACATTCTTTGGCTTGCCGTGGTGCCTGCCGCCTGCACCTTCTTTGGCCTCGTCATCGCGGTGCTGACGGACCGCATCTGGTGGGGCAATATCGCCAAAAGCATCGTTTTCATGCCGATGGCGATCTCGTTTGTCGGCGCCTCCGTCATCTGGAAATTCATCTATGAATATCGCGGTGCCGGGCAGACGCAGATCGGGCTGCTAAACGCTATCGTCACCTTTTTCGGCGGCGATCCTGAGGTGTGGATCGCCATGCCGTTCTGGAACAATTTCTTCCTGATGATCATCCTCATCTGGATCCAGACGGGTTTTGCCATGGTCATCCTGTCGGCGGCGCTGCGGGGCATTCCCGAGGAAACCATCGAGGCTGCCGTCATCGATGGGGCCAATGGCTGGCAGATCTTCTGGAAAATCATGGTGCCGCAGATCTGGGGCACGATTGCCGTCGTCTGGACCACCATCACCATTCTCGTCCTGAAGGTGTTCGACATCGTGCTGACCATGACCAACGGCCAGTGGAGCACGATGGTGCTGGCCAACCTGATGTTCGACTGGATGTTCCGCGGTGGCGGCGATAGCGGTCGAAGTGCGGTCATCGCCCTCATCATCATGGCCGCCGTCACGCCGATCATGGTGTGGAACATCCGCCAGGCAAACCGCGAGCAGGGAGGTCACTGAGATGGCAAACATCGCCACCCGCATCCGCCGCGTCGGCCTGCCGCGCCTCATCGTTCACCTGTCGGTTCTCTTCATCGCCATTCTCTGGCTGGTGCCGACGCTCGGCATCCTCGTCACCTCCGTGCGCGACAAGGGCCAGATCACCACATCCGGCTGGTGGACAGCGTTCAGCAGTTCGACGCAGACCAGCGCCGGGCGCCTCGGAGACCCCTCCACAGCACGCCAGGAGGGCGCCAACTACGTCATATCAGGCTCGGTTTTCGAAGACGGGCAGGGCGGCACGGTGCGCGCCTTTGGTGTTCGCGTACAGGAGCCGTCTGCCTTCCCGGCCGACGAACCGGCGGATCTTGGCGAAGGCGAGACGCTGACCGTTAAGCCGGACGGATCTTACGTCTACACCAAGAACGCGCCCTTCGAGGGCTCGCGTGGCAAGCGCATCTATCTCTCGGTTGCCTCGCCGCCGGCCTTCACCTTCGACAATTACCGCACGGTGGTGAATGCCGAGGGTATCGGGCAGGCCTTCATCAATTCGCTGACGGTGACGATCCCCGCCACCATCATCCCCATCCTCATTGCCGCCTTTGCCGCCTATGCGCTGTCGTGGATGCATTTTCCCGGCCGCACGCTGATCATCGCGCTGGTTGTCGGCCTCATCGTCGTGCCCTTGCAGATGTCGCTCA
Organism: Neorhizobium sp. PAMB6630; assembly: GCF_058242775.1. Lineage (NCBI taxonomy): Bacteria > Pseudomonadati > Pseudomonadota > Alphaproteobacteria > Hyphomicrobiales > Rhizobiaceae > Neorhizobium > Neorhizobium sp. PAMB6630. The sequence goes on along the minus strand of NZ_CM177836.1, from coordinate 3,293,706 downwards.
TTCCGCTGTTACGGCTGTATAACGAGGTCGGCAGTTTCTTTGGCACCTCGTCCAAAACCTATGCCGGCATCTGGTTGGCCCATACCGCCTTCGGCATGCCGCTTGCGATCTACCTGCTGCGCAATTACATCGCCGGCTTGCCGAAGGAAATCATCGAAAGCGCGCGTGTCGATGGCGCGTCGGATTTCGAGATTTTCGTCAAGATCGTGCTGCCGCTGTCTTTTCCGGCGCTTGCCTCGTTTGCCATCTTCCAGTTTCTCTGGGTGTGGAACGACCTTCTGATCGCCATCGTGTTTTTGGGCACCGGACGCGACCAGTTGGTGCTGACGGGCAGCCTCAATGCGCTGCTCGGCTCGCGCGGCGGCAATTGGGAAATTCTGACGGCATCGGCGTTCATTACCATCCTCGTGCCGCTTTTTGTGTTCTTCGCTCTACAACGTTATCTGGTGCGCGGCCTCCTGGCGGGTTCCGTCAAGGGCGGTTGAGCACTTTCATTTTCAAGGTTTCCTTTCCATGCTTGCTTCTTCCCAGACCATTGAAGCGCCGGATGCCGATTGGTGGCGCGGCGCGGTCATCTACCAGATTTACCCGCGCTCCTATCAGGATTCCAACGGCGATGGCGTCGGCGACCTGAAGGGCATTACCGCGCGCCTGCCGCACATTGCAGCGCTCGGCGCCGATGCCATCTGGATCTCGCCCTTCTTCCCGTCGCCGATGAAGGATTTTGGTTACGACGTCTCGAACTATACGGATGTCGATCCGATGTTCGGCACGCTGTCGGAATTCGACGCGCTGATTGCCGAGGCGCATCGTCTGAAGATCAAGGTGATGATCGACCTCGTCATCTCCCACAGTTCCGACCAGCATGCCTGGTTCATCGAAAGCCGCTCCAGCCGCTTCAACCCGAAGGCCGACTGGTATGTATGGGCAGACGCCAAGCCCGATGGCACGCCACCGAACAACTGGCTGTCGATCTTCGGCGGGTCCGCCTGGGCCTGGGATCCGACACGCATGCAATATTACATGCACAACTTCCTCACCTCCCAGCCGGATATGAACCTGCACAATCCCGAAGTGCAGGATGCGCTGCTGGATGTGGTGCGCTTCTGGCTGAAGCGCGGCGTCGATGGTTTCCGCCTCGATACGATCAACTTCTATTTCCACGACCGGGACTTGCGCGATAACCCGGCGCTGGCGCCGGAACGCCGCAACGCCTCCACCGCGCCCGCTGTAAACCCCTACAATTTCCAGGAGCACATCTACGACAAGAACCGCCCGGAAAATCTCGAATTCCTGAAGCGTTTCCGCGCCGTGTTGAACGAATTTCCGGCCATTGCCGCCGTTGGCGAAGTCGGCGACAGCCAGCGCGGTCTGGAGATCGTCGGCGAATATACGTCCGGCGGCGACAAGATGCAGATGTGTTACGCCTTCGAATTCCTGGCGCCGGATATGCTGACCGCCGAGCGCGTGGCCGAGGTGCAGCATTCCTTTGCCGCCGCTGCCCCAGAGGGCTGGGCCTGCTGGGCCTTTTCCAACCATGACGTGGTGCGCCATGTCAGCCGCTGGGGCGCCGAGGTGCATGACCGCGATGCCTATGCCAAGCTGCTGGCCGCCATTCTTCTGACCCAGCGTGGTTCCGTCTGCATCTATCAGGGCGAAGAACTGGGTCTCACGGAAGCCGATATCGCCTTTGCCGACCTGCAGGATCCCTACGGCATCCAGTTCTGGCCGGAATTCAAGGGCCGTGACGGCTGCCGCACGCCGATGGTGTGGGACGATCATGCCGTGCAGGCCGGCTTCTCCAGCGCCGAAAAGCCGTGGCTTCCCATTCCGGTCGAACACCAGATCCGGGCCGTCAACGTGCAGCAGGGCGATCAGTCGTCTGTGATGGAGCAGTACCGCCGTTTCCTGGCCTTCCGTCGCCAGCATCCGGCCTTTGCAAAGGGCGAGATCCGCTTCCTGCCGGTGGATGGCAATGTGCTAGCTTACGAGCGCACGTTCGGCAACGAGACGGTGCTTTGCCTGTTCAACATGAGCGCGGAACCGGCAGAAGCCAGCCTGCCGGATGGCGACTGGATGGCGCTGGAAGGCCACGGCTTTGACAGCGTGATTGATGCGCGCACCATAAACCTGCCGGCCTGGGGCGCGTTTTTCGCACGCCACGCCTGAAGACAAAAAAAGGGGAGAGAGACATGGCCGGACTGGTTTTGAAGGATGTTCGCAAGGCCTATGGGCAGGTGAAGGTGCTGCACGGCATCGATCTCACCATCGCCCAGGGTGAATTCATCGTCTTCGTCGGCCCGTCCGGCTGTGGCAAATCCACGCTGTTGCGGATGATTGCGGGGCTTGAGGAAATCAGCGGCGGTGACTTGCTGATCGATGGCCAGAAGGTCAACGAAGTGCCGCCCTCCAAGCGCGGCATCGCCATGGTCTTCCAGTCTTATGCGCTTTATCCGCACATGACCGTCTACGACAACATGGCGTTTGGCATGCGTATCGCCAAGGAAAGCAAGGAAGAGATCGACCGGCGTGTGCGCGCTGCTGCCGATATCCTGCAACTGACTCAATATCTGGAGCGCCTGCCGAAAGCGCTCTCCGGCGGCCAGCGCCAGCGTGTCGCCATCGGCCGCGCCATCTGCCGCGATCCAAAAGTGTTCCTGTTCGACGAGCCGCTGTCGAACCTCGATGCGGCGCTGCGCGTCGCCACCCGCATCGAAATCGCCAAGCTCAACGAGAGCATGCCCGATACCACGATGATTTATGTGACGCACGACCAGGTGGAAGCGATGACGCTGGCTGACCGGATCGTGGTTCTCTCGGCCGGCCGTATCGAGCAGGTGGGCCCGCCTCTTGAACTTTACGAGCGGCCAAAAAACCTGTTCGTCGCCAAATTCATCGGCTCTCCCGCCATGAACATCATCCCGGCGACCATCAGGGACACCGGCGAAAACACCGGCATCGAGCTTCGCGGCGGCACCATCGTTTCCGTGCCGGTGGCAACGGCGTCTTCGGAAAAGGGCAAGGTCGCGAGCTTCGGCATCCGCCCGGAAGACCTGACGGTGACGACGGGCGACAATTATCTGTTCGAGGGCAAGGTCGCCATCGTCGAAGCGCTCGGCGAAGTCACGCTGCTTTATATCGATGGGCTCTCCGACGAAGAACCGATCATCGCCAAGATCCCCGGCATCTTCAAGGCGGAGAAGGGTTCTGTGCTGCGCTTTACCGCGACTGAGGACAAGATGCATCTCTTCGATGCGGACGGCCAGACCTACCGACGCTGACATTTTTGGCCAATCATTCCCCCTTGCGGGCGGCAAATGGCGATTTTTGTTTATCCAGTGCTCACGGACGTTCAGTGCGCTCCGCTCCGGTTCTCGAAATCACCGTTTTCGCCGCGCCGCAGAGAAGTCTTGAACAGATTGTGAGGAATATCAGATCTGTCTTATCTGACAGGGCCACGGAATCTGGAGCTATTCTTCATACGCTCTATTAAGCTTCCGGTTCTAAAGTCATCGCGTCCAGCAAGTTCATGTCCGAGGCCGCGATGACCGTTAACCCGAAAAACTATCTGAAACGGGAGGAGTCCTTCATGTACGACCGCGAAACGCGGTTTCGCATGGAAGACACGATGAACGCCGCGCGCATCGAATATACCGAAAAACACGTCATGCACATGGCATCCCGCCGCTGCGACATGGTGCGTGTTTCGATGAGCGGCGCCGTTCTGGCGCTGCTGACGCAGTATAACCTGCCCAATGAATTCGTGCTCGATATCCCCGACGCCCGCATCATGAAAGTGGGCTGCATCCTCATGCGCACCAACACCAATAACACGATCGACGTGCGTTTCCTGCGCCTGCTGACGCAGAAGGAACTCGACCGGATCTTTATCTTTTCGACCCATCCGGCACATCGGGACAAGAAGATGGATGTGCGGAGCTGGTGAGGGGATAGGTCCGCACGGTATAGTGGCGCTTTGGGCTTTCATGCAAGCTCTAGAGGGGCCTATAACGATAGAGGTGACTAGCAAAAACGCTAGAATTATTTAGAATTGGCTAGTGTCGCTGATTTATTGACTATCGATGCTGTAAATATTTGGTGAGTTATATGTCAGAGCGATATACGGTATTCATCGATGAAAGTGGTGAGGCCGGCATTGGCAAAATACGCTCGGAATCGTCGCGTGGGGCATCCCCATATATGACTTTGGGTGCCGTCCTGATAAGAAATCAGTCCTGGGGGCAAATTACAGGTGCGTTGGGCAGCATCAGTGCTGAGGTAGGAAAAAGCTCGCTCCACTGCTCGCAGCTGAATCATTATCAGATTCTGCACTTCATTCGGCAGGTCAGAAAGCAACATATGCGACTGTTTGGCGTAATTTCGCTAAAGTTGACGTTGAAGGACTACAAACAGGCCATTTCCGAGGATAGCGGAAAATACTACAACAAATGTGTTCAGTACCTTTTGGAGCGCGTCGGCTGGTTCATGGAGGCGCGCAAGATCCCGCCAGAGAACCTTGATATTGTTTTCGAGAAGGCTAACGTAGATTACGACAGCATGTGCAACCTGTTGCGTGCGTGTCAAAGAAATCCCAAGCATGAATCTACAAAATGGCTAAGAAACATAGATACTTACAGAATATCCGCGAAATCGAAGAGCGAGGAGCCAATGCTTCAGGTGGCAGATCTTGTTGCGCACGCGCTCTATAAATGCGTCGATAAACCAGAAAAGAATTTTGGCATCACTGAGCCGCGCTATTTGCGAGAGCTGTCTCCTCTCTTCTTTGGTCACCCAAATACGCAAATTGTGGTGGGGGCCGGGCTGTACTGCGTCCATTCAATAAGCCATCTGAATTTGGACCCAGAGGTTTCAGAAGTATTCACCAACATGGTAGCTAGGCCCCCTCAAGAAACTGCCATCACTCCATAATTGCAGATACTGCTTGTTGGCCAAACCAACCTGAAGCAAACCCCGTTGATATACCATTTTCGCGAAAATGAAGCGTAACTACGGGGATCTGTGGTTAAATCGCCGCTGCTTCACTTCGAACTCGCACCCGCAAGCCTCACCGTCCCCATCCTGAACCAGGCCTTGGTGATCCGGCCATCGGTCACCTCATAAATGCAGATCACGTCCACCTCGCCGGGGCCGTCCTGAAATGTGCGGGTCACGGTTTCGTGGTCGATGACCAGGTTGCCCATCACCATGCGGTTGATGAGGTGGCCGTGGAGGTTGGTTTCCTTAAAACGCTCGATATGGCGTTCCCGGATTGCCTCTGCACCGTCGGCGAGGAGTTGATTCGGGAAGGCATAATATTGGCAATCGGGCGCCCACCACCTCATGAAAGCGTCGATATCGCGGGCGTTGTAAGCCTCAAGCTGCTTTTCGACGGGATGAACAACCTCTTCAGACGCAAGCTTGCTCATCCGCTCATCCTCACCCAAAAAACACGCTGGCGCCTGAATCCGCCGGGCCCACATGGCGGCGGAAAGGCGCAAAAAGTTCGCGGCCCATGCCGAATTCGTTTTCGGAGAGGTCGGCTTCAGCCAGCGGGCGGGCGGCAAATTCGGTGGCGTCGGCCAGAATTTCCAGCGTGCCGTTGACGGCATCGAGGCGCACGATATCGCCATTGCGGATCTTTGCAATCGCGCCGCCGTCGCAGGCTTCCGGGGTCACGTGGATGGCGGCCGGCACTTTGCCGGATGCGCCGGACATGCGCCCGTCGGTCACGAGCGCCACCTTGAAGCCGCGGTCCTGCAGCACGCCGAGCGGCGGCGTGAGGCGGTGAAGTTCCGGCATGCCATTCGCCTTCGGGCCCTGGAAACGCACGACGGCGACAAAATCCTTGTTCAGCTCGCCGCGCTTGAAAGCGTCCTGCAGCTCCTGCTGGCCGTGGAAAACGATGGCGGGGGCCTCGATCACGTGGCGCTCCGGCTTGACGGCGGAAATCTTGATCACCGCCTTGCCGAGATTGCCGTGCAGCATTTTTAGCCCACCATTCGACTGGAACGGCGTATCGATGGTGGAGAGCACTTTTGGATCGCCGCTGACATCAGGGCTTTTTTCGCGCATGACAGCGCCCTTTTCGTCGAGCTTTGCCTCAACCGTATAGGCTTCCAGGCCCTGGCCGAAGACGGTGCGCACATCGTCATGCACAAGGCCGGTCTTCAAGAGCTGCTTGATCAAAAAGCCCATGCCGCCGGCCGCGTGAAAATGGTTCACGTCGGCAAGGCCGTTCGGATAAACGCGGGCGAGCAGCGGCACGACATCAGACAGTTCGGAAATATCCTGCCAGGTGAGGTGAATGCCAGCCGCGCGCGCCATGGCAACGAGGTGCAGCGTGTGGTTGGTGGAGCCGCCGGTGGCGTGGAGGCCGACAACGCCGTTGACGATGGAGCGTTCATCGATCATCTCGCCGGCGGGCGTGAATTCGTTGCCAAGTGCTGTGATGGCCAATGCGCGCTTCACGGCTTCCTTGGTCAGCGCTTCGCGAAGCGGCGTGCCGGGATTGACGAAGGAGGCGCCGGGCATATGGAAGCCCATGATTTCCATCAGCATCTGGTTGGAATTGGCGGTGCCGTAGAAGGTGCAGGTGCCGGGGCCGTGGTAGGATTTGGATTCAGCCTCCAGCAGTTCGGCGCGGCCAACCTTGCCTTCTGCATAAAGCTGGCGAATGCGGGATTTTTCGTCGTTCGGAAGTCCCGTCGTCATCGGGCCTGCCGGAATGAAGATGGCGGGCAGGTGGCCGAACGTCAGCGCTGCAATGACAAGGCCTGGAACGATCTTGTCGCAGATGCCGAGATAGACGGCTGAATCGAACATGTTGTGGGAGAGGCCGATGCCGGCTGCCATGGCAATCGCATCGCGCGAAAACAGCGACAGCTCCATGCCCGGCTGTCCTTGTGTGACGCCATCGCACATGGCCGGCACGCCGCCGGCCACCTGCGCCACGCCGCCGGCTTCGCGGGCGGCATCGCGGATGATCTGCGGAAAGATCTCGTAGGGCTGGTGGGCCGAGAGCATGTCGTTATAGGCGGTGATGATGCCGAGATTGGGGACGACATCGCCGGCCAGCGCGTCCTTCTCGGCGGGGGAACAGACGGCAAATCCATGGGCCAGGTTGCCGCAGGAGAGGGTGGAGCGGTGGACGCCCTTCGAAATCGCCTTCTGCACGCGGCCGAGATAGGCCTCGCGGTGCGGCTTTGATCGCTCGACTATGCGGGCGGTGATCGCTTCGATGCTCGAATGGGCAGCCATGGCCAATCTCCATACATGGATCCAGCGGGCCGGGACTGCCCGCCGGTTTTCAGGTTTCTGTTGCAACTTGCGCCGCAGGCTGCAGCGCGTGTGCGGGGCCTGTTCAGGGCGCCCAGTAGATCTCGAGGTCGGATCCTGCCCGGTTCAGCATGGCGCGGATCGGCATTTCCATCTCGTCGGAGCCGCCTTCTGCGCGCGCCAGAACCTCTTTCTTCTGGTCACCTTCGATATGCAGAACCAGAAGGCGCGCATCGGAAAGGCTTGAGAAGGTAAAGGTCAGGCGTTCTTCGCCAGCACCGTCGGCGTCCATCGTCATCACGCCGCGCGGCGTGTCTGCCGCAATGGCACGCTCCAGATGGTTGCCACCGGGAAAGAACGAGGCGGTGTGCCCGTCCGTTCCCATGCCAAGGATCGCCACGTCGAAGGGATTGCCGATGTCAGCCGTGCGGTCGGTGGCAATCGCGGCTGCCTGGAGGGCAGAGGCCACATCGGCGTAAAGCGGCAGGAAGATTGCGCCCGCCGCCTTGTCCTTCAGCAGGTGGGTTGCCACCAGCAGATGGTTGGAGCGCGGATTGTCTGCGGGCACGAAACGTTCGTCCACTAGCGTCACCGTCACCCGTTCCCAGGCGATGTCACGGCCCGAAAGCGCCTCGAAGAAGCGCTTTGGCGTGGAGCCGCCGGAGACGGCGATGGAGGCGGAGCCACGGGCGGCAATCGCCTCGGAAAGCTTTGTCGAGACGTCGAGCGCCAGCTGCGCGGCAAGCGCTTCGGCATCGGCGAATGCGTGAAGATGCGCGCTCATCGGCATCAACCCTCGTGCCAGGTGCGGCCGTCACGCTCGATGAGCGCAATGGCCTGGCTCGGACCCCAGGTGCCGGCGGTATATCCTTGCGCCAGCTGGCCGGTGGCTTCCCAGGCCTTGAGGATCGGGTCCACCCATTTCCATGCCGCTTCCACTTCGTCGCGGCGCATGAACAGCGTCTGGTTGGAGCGGATCACGTCCATCAGCAGGCGCTCGTAGGCATCGGGGCTGCGAACGTTGAAGGCGGCGGCAAAACTCATGTCGAGCGAGACATTGCGCAGGCGCATGCCGCCCGGACCGGGGTCCTTGATCATCAACGACTGCTTGACGCCCTCATCCGGCTGCAGGCGGATGATCAGCTGGTTTGCCGAAATGCGACCGGCTGCGGGATCAAAAATGTTGTGCGGGATCGGCTTGAAGGTGATGACGATTTCCGACATGCGGCTCGCCAGCCGCTTGCCGGTGCGGATGTAGAAGGGAACACCCGCCCAGCGCCAGTTGTTGATCTCGGCCTTGATCGCCACGAAGGTTTCCGTGTTGGAAACGCCGCCTTCCAGCTCTTCAAGATAGCCCTTGACGGGGCCACCGGCAGAGGCGCCGGCGCGGTACTGGCCGCGCACCGTCATCTGCTCCACATTGGCAGCGGTCACCGGCTTCAGTGCGCGCAGCACTTTCAGCTTTTCATCGCGCACGGCTTCCGAATCCATCGAGGACGGCACTTCCATGGCAACGAGGCAGAGCAGCTGCAGGATATGGTTCTGCACCATGTCACGCAGGGCGCCGGCGGTATCGTAATAACCGGCACGACCTTCGAGGCCAACGGATTCGGCCACCGTCAGCTGCACATGGTCGATATACTGAGCGTTCCAGAGCGGCTCGTAGAGGGCATTGGCAAAGCGCAGCGCCATCAGGTTCTGCACGGTTTCCTTGCCAAGGTAATGATCGATACGGAAGATCTGCTCTTCCTTGAAGGCCTTGCCGATATTGTCGTTGAGATCAAGTGCGGAGGCGAGATCACGCCCGATCGGCTTTTCCACCACGATGCGTGTCGATTTGGTGATCAGCTTGTGGTCGCGGATCTTTTCGGAAATCGCCCCGAAAATGGCCGGCGCCACGGCGAGATAAAAGGCGCGGACGCGCTCCTTGCCGTCATCCAGCAGCTTTTTCAGCACATCCCAGCCGGCATCGGACTTGGCATCCACCGACACATAGAACAGGCGGGCGAGGAACTTTGCGACTTCCGCTTCGTCGTATTCGCCCTCTTTCAGGAATTCCTTCAGCGCGTCATTGGCAAAGGTGCGAAATTCCTCATGCGTCAGCGCACTGCGCGAGGCGCCGATGATGCGGGTCGGTTCGGTGAACTGGCCTTCAATCTGGCGATGGTAGAGGGCCGGAAGGAGCTTGCGCTCAGCAAGGTCGCCGGTGCCGCCGAAGACGACATAGTCAAAGGGTTCCACGGGGATGATCTGGCTGCTCATGCCTTGCACTTTCCAAGTCTCGAGGTTGTGGATTTCATAATCTAATCGATTTAAAAAGGCCAGCCCGCTTCTGTGATTTTGTCGCGGGCGAAGCCGTTTCAGCTTTGGTTGCGTGGCGCCCCGTCATGGGGTGAAGGGCAGGGTTGCCACTTTATCCTGTCGGCCTGCATTCCATTTGATCCTTGTGCCGGCCCTTTGTCGGTGACGGCCTCAAAATCTGTCCCGAAGCGCAAACCAGGTCAGCGCCAGAAACAGCAGGGGGCCGCGCAATCGCTGTCCACCGGGAAAGGGCGGAACCTGAAGGTCGGTCAAAAGATCCAGTTCGCTGGAATTGCCGGCCACCACGTCAGCATACATCTTACCCGCATAGTTTGACAGCATGACGCCATGGCCGGAATATCCCGCGACAGACGTGACCCCCGGCATCACCTCGCGCGCAAACGGCTTTCGCGTCAGCGTAATGCCGACGGAACCGCCCCAGGCATGGCTGATGTCGATGTCCTTCAGATCCGGATAAAGCTCGGCGATCTGCTTGCGGATATGGCGGGAAATGTCACGCGGGCTGTCGGCGGTATAGGCCTCGCGGCCGCCAAACAGCAGGCGTCCGTCCTTGCTCTTGCGGAAATAACGCACGACGAAGCGGCTGTCGGCCACGGCCTCGTTGCCGGGGATGACCTTTGGAAACGCATCGAGCGGAACGGTTGCGGCAATGAAGGAGCGGATCGGCATGACATGGGCTGCCGTCTCGCGTTCCAGATTGCCGATATAGGCATTGGTGGCAATCAGCACACGGTCGGCGGTGATGCGGCCTGACGGCGTCTCGATCAGCGTCTTGCCGCCGTTTTGCGTGATGCTCAGCGCCCGCGTCATCTCGCAGATCCGCGCGCCCGCTTGCGCTGCCGCCCGCGCCAAACCCACCAGCAGCTTCAGCGGGTGGATATGGCCGGTGCCGGTATCGCGCACGCCGTAATGATAGGCCGAGGAGCCAAGCCTTGCTGCCGTTTCCTCGCGGTCCATGAATGTCACATGCGGATAATCGTAGCGGGTCGCCAGAAGATCGGCGGAGCGCCGATAGGCATCCTCATGACCCTTCTTGTGCGAGACATTCATCTGGCCGGGCAGAAAGTCCACGTCGATGCCGTGGGTTTCGGCAAAATCGAGAAGGTAGCGTTTGGCGTTTTCAGCCATGTCAAACAGGGCGCGGGAGCGTTCGTAGCCCAGTTCCGGCTCAAGCTCGTCCGGCCAGGCGCGCTGGCCGGTTCCAAGCTGGCCGCCATTGCGCCCGGAGGCGCCGTCGCCGAAGCGTCCGCCCTCGATGAGGAGTACGTTGACGCCGCGCTCGGCCAGGTTATAGGCCGCCTGCAGCCCGGTAAAACCGCCGCCGATGATGGCGACGTCGACGCTTGTCGATCCGTCGAGCGGCGGATAGGTGGGGCGCTCGACAACGCTGTCCTGATACCAGGAGATGCCGGGCGCGATGGGGCTTTGCCATCTCTCCCGGCCGCTGTTTTGGGTACCGTTCATGCGGCCACCTTACACGTTCAAGAGCAGGAATTCACGCTCCCAGGGACTGATCACCTGCATGAAGGTTTCGAACTCGCCGCGTTTGACGCCGGCATAGATGCCGATGAACTCCTTGCCAAACACTTCTTCGAAGGCCGGTTCGCCCTCCAGAAGGGCCACGGCTTCGAGCAGCCCGCGCGGCAGCTCGATGGAGCCTTCGTTTGCCGTATCATAGGTCGGTTCCGTCGGCTCGATCTCGCGCATCATGCCAAGGAAACCGCAGCCGAGCGAGGCAGCGAGCGCCAGATAAGGGTTGGCATCGGAGCTTGGCAGGCGGTTTTCCACGCGCCGGGCGGCCGCATCGGAAATCGGCACGCGAAACGCCGTGGTGCGGTTGTCGTAACCCCAGGCATTGTTGACCGGGCAGGCCATGTCCGGCGTCAGGCGGCGATAGGAATTGACGTAAGGTGCCAGCATGACGAGCGAACTCGGCACATATTTCTGCATGCCGCCGATGAAGTTGAAGAAGGCGCGCGAGGGCGAACCATCCTTGTTGGAGAAGATGTTCTGCCCGGTCTTGATGTCCACCACCGACTGGTGAATGTGCATGGCAGAACCCGGCTGGCCCTGCATGGGCTTTGCCATGAAGGTGGCATAGATGCCGTGCTTCAGGGCAGCCTCTCGAATTGTGCGCTTGAACAGAAAAACCTGGTCGGCCAGCTGCACCGGATCGCCGTGGCGCAGGTTGATTTCCAGCTGCGCCGGGCCTTCCTCGTGGATCAGCGTATCGATCTCGAGACCCTGCTTTTCGGAAAAATGGTAGATGTCGTCGATCAACTCGTCGAATTCGTTGATGCCGGCAATCGAATAACCCTGTCCGCCGGAAATCGCCCGGCCCGAACGGCCCTTTGGCGGATGCAGCGGATAATCCGGGTCGTCATTGGTGGCGACGAGGTAAAACTCGATTTCCGGGGCAACAACGGCTTTCCAGCCCTTTTCCTCGTAAAGCCGCATGACGTTCTTCAACACGTTGCGCGGCGTATACGGCACGGCCTCGCCTTCGGTGCCGACGATGTCGCAGATCACCTGCGCCGTCGGATCGCTTTCCCAGGGCACGACGGAGAGCGTGGAGAGATCCGGCACCAGCTTGATGTCGCTGTCGCGCGAATCGTAGCGGAAGTTTGCCGTCTCATCTGGATATTCGCCTGATATGGTGTGGCGGTAGAGCGCCGATGGCAGCGCCAGCGAGGTATTGGAGGTGAATTTCGAGGTCGGCATCATCTTGCCGCGGGGAACGCCGGCAAGGTCCGGCGTGATGCATTCGACGTCCTCGATGCCACGGGCCTTCAGCCAGGCGGCGGCCTCGCGCCAGTTCTCCACCCCGCGCAGCGAGGTGAGGCTGGGGTGGGCTGCGGCAGCCTTGCGCGCGCTTCCGGGTGCTGGGGCAGACGGCTTCTTTTTAGGCGGCATGGGTCACCGTATCTCGTTGACGATGGTCCTATCATAGCGGGAACACAGCAATTGGCGAGGGGGGATGGCAAGGCGAACCAATTGACTTTGCCTTTGGGATCGCAAACAGGAGGAGACGATCGATGACAGGGACAGGCCCGGTGAAGCGCAAATATGATGTGGTGGTGCTGGGGGCGGGGGCGGCCGGCATGATGTGCGCCCTGCGCGCCGGCGGGCTTGGACGCTCCGTGCTGGTGCTTGACCATGCCAAGGCACCGGGGGAGAAAATCCGCATTTCCGGCGGCGGGCGGTGCAATTTCACCAATCTCCACGCATCGCCGGCCAATTACATCTCCACCAACCGGCATTTTGCCAAGTCCGCGCTTGCCCGCTACACGCCGCGGGATTTTCTGGCGCTTGTCGAAAAACACCGCATCGCCTGGCATGAAAAGACGCTCGGCCAGCTGTTTTGCGATGACAGCGCCCGCGACATCGTGCGCCTGCTGCTGGAGGAAATGCGCGCCGGCGGCGTGACACTGGAACTGCAGCAGGCCGTCAACGCGGTGGAAAAGACCGAGAGCGGTTTTCGCATCCTGCTCGACGGCGGCACGGTGGAGGCGGATGCGCTGGTGGTGGCAACCGGCGGAAAATCCATCCCGAAAATGGGCGCGACCGGCCTTGCCTATCGGCTGGCCGAACAGTTTGGCCTGGCCGTGACCGAGACCCGGCCGGGACTGGTGCCGCTGACGCTTGATCCGCAGCTTTTGCAAAAGCTGTCGGCGCTGTCAGGCGTGGCGGTGGAGGCAGAGGTTAGCCACGGCAAGACGTCGTTTCGCGAGGCGCTGCTGTTTACCCATCGGGGCCTCAGTGGCCCGTCCATCCTGCAGATATCCTCCTACTGGCGCGAGGGCGAAGAGGTGGTGCTGAAGCTGGAGCCTGACATCGATGTGCTGGAGCGGCTGAAAGCGGCGCGCAAGGCCAATGGCCGTCAGGCTTTGCAGACAGCACTTGGCGAGATCCTGCCGCGACGGCTTGCGCAGTTCTTTGCAGACGAAATGGGTCTGTCCGGCGCCATGGCAGACCAGCCCGACCGGCATCTGTCTGCGGTTGCCGCAGCCGTGCAGGCCTGGGCATTAAAGCCGGCGGGGTCGGAAGGGTATCGCACGGCGGAAGTCACGCTGGGCGGGATCGATACGGCAGCGCTCGATTCCCGCACCATGCAGGCGAAATCCGTGCCCGGCCTTTATTTCATCGGGGAATGCGTCGATGTCACCGGCTGGCTCGGCGGCTATAATTTCCAGTGGGCCTGGGCCTCCGGCCATGTCTGCGGCGAGGCGCTCGGCGCTCTCTGAGTTACGCACTCTGGCGCTGCGGCGACATGTTCCGGATCGATACAGATAACGGCCTGTTTTCTCGTTTTAGTATAGTCGAAAATTCAACCGTACCATTCTAGGTCGATTCTTCAGAGATTGTTTAGCGGCGGATGACAAAACAGAACAGGCCCTCATCTTGAAGGGCATGCTCTTTTCCGCTGCGCATATTTCAGAGGTTTTTTCCATGGTCGTCGATCGCCTGCTTGCACGCTTCAAGATCCAGACGAAGGTCATCGCGTTTATTGTCCCCTTTGTCCTCAGTATTTCGGCGGTGGGCCTGTCGGGTCTTTACGCATCGCGCCTTTTGCAGACCCGGATGGACATGTCCAACACGGTGCTGCAATCGCTGAGCGGCTTCAAGCAGGTCTATTCCGGCATGAGCGATTTCCTCCAGCATCCGAGCGAAGCAACGCGGGTGACGCTGAACCAGCAGATCGCCGGCCAGGCCGAACTGTTGACGGCGGTGCGCGATGCCTCCAGCATCGATAGCGACAACACCGACATCGGCACCGCAATTGCAGGCACAAGCGCCATCGGCGCCCAGGTGGGCAAGCTGTGGTCGCTCTACCAGGATGAGGTCTCGCTGCGCCAGGGGATCGACCAGGATCTCGGTGCCATCGTCAAACATCAGGCCGACATCCTCAACTATGCGACCGTGACCCGCGACAACCTTGCCATCGACGAGGTGAAGGCCAAGGCGCTGCTGCGCGACGCCGAAAAGTTGACGCGCGGCGCCGGCATCCTGTCGAAGCTGGTGACGGATTTTAACGGCCAATCCCAGCCGGACCAGAAGATGGCGGTGGCAAAAGCCCAGGTCGAGGCATTGAAGGTAGCCGTGGCGGATATCGGCCCCGCCCTGCCGCTGGATCAGAAGGTGCTTGCCGATCAGCTTCAGGACAGCGTTCAGCAGATGGCAAGGCAGTTGGAGATCGGCGTGGTCAACGATGCAACGATCGGGGCGACGGATCGTGCCGTCAACCTCATGCGGCCGGCTGCCATCCGCCTTCAGGGCGCGGCCACGACCAAGGCACGCCAGGCAACCGAAGTTTTCGGCCAGCTCGATGCACCGATTGCTGCAGCGACAAATTTTCTCGTGTCCGCCCGCCAGGTGCTCGATGCGGTCAAGGTTCTGGAGCTGAAGACGATCCGCTACGCGTCTTCTCCTGACAGCAACGGTCTGACCGAGTTGCAGGGCGCGTTGATGTCGCTGGACGTATCGGCCGGCACGATGAAGGCCGATGGAAGCTTTCCGAAGGAAGCACGCGACCGCGCGTCTTCGATCCTGCCGCTGATCATCACGCTGGAGGACAAGTCCATCACCCTTCTTGACCTGTCGAAGAAGCGGCTCAATGCCTTTTCCGCAGCCGAGCAGGAAATCAACACCATCTGGAACAACCTGACGCAGTTTGCCGCTCACCAGCGCGATGCGGCCGGAACCGAGCGCGAAAAAGCCAACCAGATTTCCGTCGGTGCCATGGCGCTCGGTATTCTCGTGGCGATCTTTGCCGGCATCGGGCTGGTCTTCACCTTCAAGGGTCCGATCCTGCAGATTGCCGCCACCATGCGCCGCCTTGCCGCGGGTGACCTCGATACGGCGATTGACGGCGAAGCGCGCCGGGACGAGATCGGCGACATGGCGCGCGCACTTGGCATCTTTAAGGAAAATGCGCGCGAAAAAGTGCGCATCGAGGCGGAAAGCGAAGAGGAGCGCGCCGCAGCAGAGGCTGAGCGGGCGCGCAACGAACGGGAAAAGCAGGACATAGACCGGCAGATCCAGTTTGCCGTCGCAACGCTTGCATCCGGCCTTGAGCGTCTGGCGGAAGGCGATGTCTCCGCCACCATCGATACGCCCTTCGTCGGGCGCCTTGAACAGCTGCGCACCGATTTCAACCGCTCGATGACCCGCCTTCAGGAGACGATGTCGCTGATCAAGGGCAATGTCGTGGCCATCCAGGGCAATGTCCGCCAGATGTCGCAATCGACGGACGACCTGTCGCGGCGTACCGAAACCCAGGCGGCCTCGCTCGAACAGACGGCCGCTGCCGTCAGCGAAGTGACGATGAATGTACGCGCTGCTGCCGACAAGGCGCGTGAAGCAAACACCATCGTTGCCGAGACACGCCGCAGCGCCGATAGCTCGCTGACGGTGGTTGGCAATGCGATTTCGGCCATGCAGCGCATCGAGGGTGCCTCGCAGAAGATAGCCCAGATCACCGAGGTCATCGATGGCATCGCCTTCCAGACCAATCTTCTAGCGCTGAATGCAGGCGTCGAGGCTGCCCGTGCAGGCGATGCCGGCAAGGGTTTTGCGGTCGTCGCGCAGGAAGTGCGCGAGCTTGCCCAGCGGTCCGCAGGCGCTGCCAAGGAGATCAAGGGCCTGATCAATGCCTCCACGCAGGAGGTTGCCACCGGTTCGCATCTTGTCCAGCAGACCGGCGAGGCACTGGCCACGATCGGCGCGCAGATTTCCAGCATCAGTGCCCATGTCGAGGATATTGCCACGGCCTCGCGCGATCAGTCCTCGGCGCTGCACGAGGTGAACGGTGCCGTTGGCCAGATGGACCAGCTGACCCAGCAGAATGCCGCGATGGTGGAAGAAACCAGCGCCGCAAGCCGTCAGCTTGCCGAAGAGGCGGACCAGTTGGTGATGCTGCTTGAGGAGTTCCGCCTCGAACAGCACGGTCAGGGTGGTCACGCGCAGCGCAGCGCTGCCTGATTATGGCGCAGGAAAAGTCTGTCGGCAGCACCTGCCGGCAGGCTTTTTACCATAAACGGGCTCGACAGCTGCCCGGCATACATGGCACTGTCTCTATTCAGTACTTCTTAAGTAACGTGTCGCATTCTGAGGGCCTCGCTTCTGTATCCCGATGGCTCAGCCTCTCGGCTTCTTATGCGAGAAAGGTCTGCGGTGGCATCCAGTGCGTGTTTTTTGCACCGGGTGCCGCAATGCGCACACAGTTCTGACCGATGAAGGAATTGTCGCGCCTGTCTGTCGTTTCGCGGCAGAAAATCTGTTGTTCTGGGGATCGTACCATGCATAAACACCGCGCGCGTGCCATTGCCATTGCTGAAGCCCGTACCAAGGCCAGCCTTCGTCTTTCCCTGTTCGTGTTGGCCGTCTGCGCCAGCGCCGCGCTTCTGGCGCTTCCGGGCATTTTCTGAACCATCCTCAGACCTTGAGCGATATGCCGTTTCTGACCGCCGGTTGCCTGATTGCTGTTGCCCGGTTTCATCTCCACGGCTGATCCACGAGAGCGTCACCTTCTCTGCCTGCGCACCAAGGCGCGGGCAAAGAGCGTTTTTGCTGGCCCGACCCCTGTCCCAAAACGATCTCCTCAATTGATGATGCGCAAGTTTAGGTCTCTTTTACTTTACTGATGTAAGCTGACTTTTACTGAGCAGTGATCGGTTTCATGAAGGGGGCCTCATGTCCAAAATCTTGCCCGCGTCCGTTACGTCGCGTATTCTTCTTCTCTGTCTTTCGCTTGTTGTCGTCGCCGTCGCAGCGGTTGGGGGAATGACCTACACCTATATGCGCGCCGACATCATGGAGCAGACCGCGACCGACGCCCGTGCGGCAATGCGGGCCATGGCAACGCTTTACGATGCCTCGGTGGAAGGCTCCGACATCCAGGTGGCAAATGCGGTCGTCACGGGCGTGCGCCAGCAGGGCGTCCTGCAATTGCCCGATCATTCTCTGGTGGACCGCACGGCCCAGTCGATCAACGGCGTTGCCACCGTCTTCCAGAAGCAGGGCAGCGATTTCGTCCGCATCTCCACCAATGTGAAGAAGGAAAATGGCGACCGGGCCACCGGCACCAAACTTGCCGCCGACCATCCGGCCCAGGCATTTCTCGCCCGGGGCGAGGCCTATTATGGCCCGGCGGTCCTCTTCGGCCGCAGCTTCGTCACCGGTTATTTCCCGGTGAAGGATGCGGCCGGCGCCGTCAGCGGCGTGCTGTTCATCGGCATTCCGCTAGAAGTCTATTTTGCCCAGATTTCGTCCACTGCCTGGGTGATGATCGTCACCGGCCTGATCGCCATTGCAGCCGTCGGGCTTCTGGGTTTCGTGATGATCCGTCGCCTCGTGCGGCCGCTGACGGTGCTGACCGGCACCGTGTTGAAGATCTCCTCCGGGGAAGATGTGGCGGTGCCTTATGCCGACCGCCGCAACGAGTTTGGCAATATCGCCCGGGCGCTTGAAGTGTTCCGCAGCAATGCGCGCGAAAAGCAGGCCGTGGAAAATTCTGCCGCACGCGAACGCGCCGAAGCCGATGCAGACCGCCGTCGCAGCGACGCGGAAAAGCAGCGCGTCGACCAGGATATCGATTTTGCCGTGGCCGAACTCGGCACCGCGCTCGCGCATCTCTCGCAGGGCGATCTTTCGCGCACCATCGAAACCGCGTTTTCCGGTCGCCTCGAACAGTTGCGGGTGGATTTCAACCGCTCAATCACCAATCTGCGCGATACGATGGGCCGCATCCGCCACAGCACGCTGTCGATCCAGAAGGGCACGGCAGAGCTTAGCGCCTCCTCCGACGATCTGGCGCGCCGCACCGAATCGCAGGCTGCCTCGCTGGAAGAAACCGCAGCCGCCGTCGATGAAATCACGGTGACGGTAACCAATTCGGCCGAACGGGCCCGCGAGGCAAACCAGGCCGTTTCCACCACCCGCAAGACCGCCGACAGTTCCTCCACCGTCGTGTCCAGCGCCGTGGATGCCATGGGTCGCATCGAGGAAGCCTCGCAGAAGATCGAGTTGATCATCGAAGTCATCGACGATATCGCCTTCCAGACCAACCTTCTGGCGCTGAATGCCGGCATCGAGGCGGCGCGTGCCGGCGAGGCGGGCAAAGGGTTTGCGGTGGTGGCCCAGGAAGTGCGGGAACTTGCGCAACGTTCCGCCAGTGCTGCCCGCGAAATCAAGGACCTCATCAACCAGTCGAGCAACGAGGTGCGCAACGGCTCCGAACTGGTCCAGCAGGCCGGCAAGGTTCTCGCCGCCATCAGCGAACAGATTTCCGGCGCCAGCCGCCACGTGGAATCAATTGCCACCGCAAGCCAGGACCAGTCTTCGGCGCTGAAGGAAATCAACGGCACCGTCAACAAGATGGACCAGCTGACCCAGCAGAACGGCGCCATGGTGGCCGACACCAGCCAGGCCAGCGCAAGGCTTGCCTCCGAGGCCGACGTGCTGATGCAACTGGTAGAACAGTTCCGCATCGAGATGGGGCATGCGGGGTCTCGCCGGGCGGCTTAAATTACCGTTCTCGACATTGATGATCTCATGGAAAAGGGCGCCGTTCGGGGCGCCCTTTCTACGTTTGCCGGAGGAGCATCCTCACCTCGGCGTGGCAACGATCACCGGGATCAGCAGGTCGCCCCAGTTGCCCTCGCCACCGTGGTGGCGGGCGGAGCGGACGAGTTCGACGGAGACGCCGGCATCGACCGCCTTCATCACGGCATGGTTCAGCCGGTGCAGGTCGTTGGCGAGCATGCGGATGGCCGACTGCTGGTCTGTCGTCATGGTGGTCGATTGTTCTTCGGCGCGTTCCTTGACGCGGGTCTGGACGTTCATGGCATTTCTCCTCTTGGATTCAGGGGTTCTTGGGCGGTGGATGCTGGGCTGAAGGCCCCTCCCAACCCTCCCCACAAGGGGGAGGGCTTAACCCGGACGCACCCTCTGATGCGGAAACGGGACGCTTGCCGCATCGTATCTCCCCCCTTGTGGGGGAGATGCCCGGCAGGGCAGAGAGGGCCTTCTCGGGTCTTCATTCCGCCGCGGGGCGGAACTGGTCGTGTTCGGTGGATTCCTTCATTGCCGTCGTCGATGACAGGCCGCCGGAGATCGCCACCGACACGGCATCGAAATAACCGGTGCCGACTTCGCGCTGGTGTTTGGTTGCCGTGTAGCCGTTGATCTCGGCGGCAAATTCGGCTTCCTGCAGCTCCGAATAGGCGGCCATCTGGCGAGCCTTGTAACCACGCGCCAGTTCGAACATGCCAAAGTTCAGTTGGTGGAAACCAGCAAGCGTGATGAACTGGAACTTGTAGCCCATGGCGCCAAGCTCACGCTGGAATTTGGCGATCGTCGCATCATCCAGGTTCTTCTTCCAGTTGAACGAGGGCGAGCAATTGTAGGCAAGCTTTTTGCCCGGATGCACCTTGTGGACGCCTTCGGCAAATTTGCGCGCCTGTTCCAGATCGGGCTTCGACGTTTCGCACCAGATGAGATCGCAATAGGGCGCATAGGCAACAGCACGGGCGATGCACGGCTCAAGGCCGTTCTTCACCTGATAAAAGCCCTCGACCGTGCGGCCCTTGTCATAATCGACAAAAGGCTGGTCGCGCTCGTCAATGTCTGACGTCAGAAGCTTTGCGGCTTCCGCATCGGTGCGGGCAATGACCAGCGTCGGCGTGCCCATGACGTCGGCGGCGAGACGGGCAGCCGTCAGGTTGCGGATATGGGCCGCCGTCGGGATCAGAACCTTGCCGCCGAGATGGCCGCATTTCTTTTCAGACGCCAGCTGGTCCTCGTAATGCACGCCGGCCGCACCCGCTTCGATGAAGGCCTTCATGATCTCGAAGGAATTCAGCGGCCCGCCGAAACCTGCCTCCGCATCGGCAACGATCGGGGCAAACCAGGTGTCGACGGAAAGGCCCTTGCCCTCTGACGTCTCGATCTGGTCGGCGCGCTGCAACGTCTTGTTGATGCGCTTGGCCAGTTCCGGTGCGGCATTTGCCGGATAAAGCGACTGGTCGGGATACATGGCCGAGGCCGTGTTGGCGTCGGCCGCGACCTGCCAGCCGGACAAATAGATCGCCTTCAACCCGGCGCGGACCATCTGCATGGCCTGGTTGCCGGAAAGGGCGCCGAGCGCATTGACGAAATCTTCTTGGTCGAGCAGCTGCCAGAGCCGGTTCGCCACCATTTCCGCCAGCGAATATTTCAGCTCCACCGAACCGCGCAGGCGCTTCACATCGGCGGCCGTGTAAGGGCGCGTGATGCCGTCATAACGGCCCTTGGGGGCGGACGGAACGAGATTGTAAAATTCTGTCATGATGTTCTCTCCCTGCTCATGTGGTCTTTCGAAGCTGTTGTTTGGTAGCCTCGATGTCTGAGACAGAATTTACAGTGCGCTGCAAAAAGCTGCCAGAAAATAAGCGTATTCAGTGCGATGAAAGAGGTTAGGTTGTCTTGCTTTTGACGGACGAGTTTGTGAAGATGTAAATCCTGTCACAAATGGCGGGGCGAGCAATCTGTCAAAGGATGTCACATGGCCGAACGCAAGATCTTTGCCGGGCCGCGCGTGCGGCGTGTGCGGCTGACCCTTGGCCTCACCCAGACGGCCATGGCCGAGGGGCTTGGCATCTCGCCCTCCTATTTGAACCTCATCGAGCGCAACCAGCGACCGCTGACCGTGCAGCTGCTGCTGCGGCTGTCCTCCGTCTACAAGGTCGATCTCGACCAGTTGCAGGGCGAGGGCGGCGGGCTGGCCGGTCAGTTGCGGGAGGTGTTTGCCGATCCGCTGCTGGCGGGCGAAATCCCCGGAGATCAGGAACTGATCGAAATGGCGGAGGGCGCGCCGAATGCGGCCATCGGCGTCATCAAGCTGTTTCGCGCCTACAAGGAGCAGGCGTCGCGCCTGTCGGATCTCGCCGATCTTCTGGCGCGCGAGGGGCACGAGACTTCGCTTGGCCGCGCCCATCTGCCGATGGACGAGGTACGTCAGACGCTGGAAGCGCGCCCATTCGTCTTTCCCCATATCGATGCGGCGGCCGAAACCTTTCTTGCGCAGCTCACCCCCGGCGATGATCTCGCGGGCGCGCTGAAATCCTTCCTGCGCTCCGGCCATGGCATCGTGGTGCGCCAGCTTCCGGTGCATGTGATGCCGACCTTGCGCCGGCGTTATGACCGCCATTCCATGCGACTTTTCCTCTCCGAGCGGCTGTCGGTTGCCGATCGCACCCGCGAGATTGCGCAGGAGGTGGCGCTTTTGGCGCTGAAGGACGAGATTGCGCAGGAGCTTGTGGATCTCGGTCTGTCGAGCGGCGAGGCACTGCGCATTGCCCGGTTCGAGCTGGCGCGCTACGCCGCCCATGCGCTGATGATGCCGCTCTCCACGTTTCTCGCTGCCGCTGAACGTTGCCATTACGATATCGACGTGCTCGCCTCCCGCTTCGAGGTCTCCTTCGAGCAGGCGGCCCAGCGGCTGATCACGCTGCAGAGGGCTGGAAACAAAGCCCCGGCGTTTTTCCTGATGGAGGCCGATCATGCCGGCAACATCCTTCGCCGGGCCGGCGCGCAAGGGTTTCCGAAAGCGCGTTTCGGCGGCCTTTGTCCGAAGCTTGGCCTTCACGCCGCCTTTGCCCAGCCGGGGCAGGTGCTGGCGGAGCGCGTCGATATGCCGGATGGTGGAGCCTTCCTCACCGTCTGCCGCACCATCGAGGGGCCGAAGGCGGGGTTTGGCGAACGGTTGCGCCGCACGGCCTTGCTGGTCGGCTGTGACATGAGCTTTGCCGGCGAAACCGTTTATGGACCGGCAGCCGACCTTCCGGCCGCACGCGTCGCCGCCGGCACTGCCTGTCGGCTCTGCGAGCGACAGGGCTGTCTCTCCCGCGCCGAGCCGCCGGTCACCCGGCCGCTCGGGCTGGACGAGATGGTGACCGGCCTCAGCGCCTTTGATTTTCAATGATCTTTTGGAAGAATGGCGCTCTTTTGTGCAATGCCACACATTTCCGCTTGTGGGCTGAAGGTTTCCTTTCTACTCTCCCAACAAAACAGATAATCATCTCTGGGCGGGCGCGGTGATGTGCTTCAGCCGGGATGAGGGGAACAGGAGAACATCATGCGCTTGACGACGATTTCGCTTGCAGCTTTCGCTACGGTTGCCTTTGCTGCGACAACCGCCCTGTCTCAGGAGCGTGTGGTGCATGTCTACAATTGGTCCGATTATATCGACGAAAGCATCCTCACCGATTTCACCAAGGAAACCGGCATCAAGGTCGTCTACGACGTGTTTGACAGCAATGAGCTGGTGGAAACCAAGCTTCTCGCTGGCGGTTCCGGTTATGATGTGGTGGTGCCGACCGGCCCGTTCCTTGCCCGCCAGATCCAGGCCGGCGTGTTCCAGAAGCTCGACAAGTCGAAGCTGCCGAACCTTGTAAACCTCTGGCCGGTCGTGTCGGAGCGTTTGGCAAAATACGATCCCGGCAACCAGTATGCCGTCAACTACATGTGGGGCACGACCGGCATCGGCTATAATGTCGCCAAGGTCAAAGCTGCGCTTGGCGATGTGCCGATCGACAGCTTCGACGTGCTGTTCAAGCCGGAAAATGCCGCGAAGCTGAAGAGCTGCGGCATCAACATTCTCGACGCTTCGGATGAGACCTTCGCCATTGCCATGAACTATATCGGCAAGGACCCCGACAGCAAGGCAACCGCCGACCTGCAGGCTGGCGCCGCCGTCTACAAGGCGATCCGCCCCAGCGTGAAGACGTTTAATTCCTCTGCCTATATCGAGGAACTGGCCAATGGCGATACCTGCATCACCATCGGCTGGTCCGGCGATATCCTGCAGGCGAAAACCCGCGCGGAAGAGGCCAAGAACGGCGTCGAGATCAACTACGTCATCCCGAAGGAAGGCACCTATATGTGGTTCGACAACCTGGCCATCCCGGCGGATGCCAAGAATGTCGAGGAAGCCCATGCCTTCATCAACTACCTGATGAAGCCTGAGGTGATCGCCAAGGCCTCCAACTACGTGCAATATGCCAATGGCAATCTTCCGGCACAGAAGCTGATGGACGAGGCGGTGGTGAAGAACCCGTCCGTCTATCCTGACGAGGCGACGCTTGCCAAGCTGTTCACCATCTCGCCCTATGACCCTAAGGCCCAGCGCGTCATCAACCGCGAATGGACGGCGATCAAGACCGGCCAGTAAGCGCCCGGCCGATCCTGCAAAGGTCGATTCTGCAAGTCCTGCCGGTGGCGGTTGCGCCACCGGGTTTCAAAGAGACGGTTGGATGAACGAGGTGGGGCGGGCATGGCAAAATCTCTCGGACCGGTTAAACGCAAATTCTCGCCCTGGACCGATCCGGCGGCGGTGCCCTTCATCCGCTTTGAAAACATCACCAAACGCTACGGCGATTTCGTTGCCGTCGATAACCTGACGCTCGATATTTACGAGCGCGAATTTTTCTCGCTGCTGGGGCCATCCGGCTGCGGCAAGACCACGCTGATGCGCATGCTGGCAGGCTTCGAGGAGCCGACGGAGGGCCGCATTCTCCTGCAGGGCAAGGATCTCTCCGGCGTGCCGCCCTATCGGCGCCCGACGAACATGATGTTCCAGAGTTATGCGCTGTTTCCCCATATGACGGTGGAAAAGAACGTCGCTTTCGGCCTGCAGCAAGACGGCTTGCCAAAGGCCGATATTGCCGCCCGCGTCGAGGAAATGCTGAAACTCGTCAAGCTTGAAAGTTTTGCCAAACGCAAGCCGGCGCAGCTTTCCGGCGGCCAGCGCCAGCGCGTGGCCCTTGCCCGCTCGCTTGCCAAGCGCCCCAAAGTGCTGCTGCTCGATGAACCGCTCGGCGCGCTCGATCGCAAGCTGCGTGAGGAAACCCAGTTCGAGCTGATGGATATCCAGCACACGCTGGGGCTGACCTTCCTCATCGTGACCCACGATCAGGAAGAGGCGATGACGGTGTCCGACCGTATCGCCGTCATGGACAAGGGCCTCATCGTGCAGGTGGCGACGCCGGCTGAAATCTACGAGGCGCCGAACAGCCGTTACGTCGCCGATTTCATCGGGGATATCAACATTCTGGAATGCACTGTCACCGACAATGCCGGTGATTGCCTGCGCGATGGCCATCCGCCCGTCGTGCGGCTGGAAAGCGATGGCTTGGCCATTGCGGTGGAGCAGGATTGCAAGGTCACCAACGGCGATCAGGTGGGCTTTGCTGTGCGGCCGGAAAAGGTCCGCATATCCCTGGATGAGCCGGAAAAGACCGGCTTTAACACCGCCCATGGCGAGGTCTGGGACATCGGTTATCTCGGCGATTTCTCGGTGTTTCTGGTCAAGCTCGACGATGGCCGCATTTTACGCGCGGCGCAGGCCAATGTCTCGCGCCTTGTCGACCGGCCGATCACCTTCGGAGACATAGTGTGGCTGACCTGGCCGCTTGATGCGGGCCTGGTTCTGACGCGGTAGCGGGAGGGGAGAAGCGACATGGCCGAAACCGGAGCATCCTCGCAAACCAACCCGCTGCGCTGGCTGGTCGTTGCCGTGCCCTATCTGTGGCTCGTGCTGTTCTTTGCCGCACCCTTCTTCATCATCTTCAAGATTTCGCTGTCGGATACGGCCATTGCCATGCCCCCCTATGCGCCGACCTTTGATGGTTTCGGCGCCATCGGCGATTTCTTCGCGCAGCTGGATTTCGAGAATTACCAGTTCCTGACGGAAGACCCGCTTTATATCAACGCCTACCTGTCATCGCTGCGCATCGCGTTCATTTCCACGCTGCTTTTGTTGCTGATCGGTTATCCCATGGCGTTGGCCATGGCGCGCGCGCGCGCCACCATCCGCCCGACGCTGATGATGATGGTGATCCTGCCGTTCTGGACATCCTTCCTCATCCGCGTTTACGCCTGGATCGGCATCCTGAAGCCGGAGGGGCTGCTGACGCTTCTGTTTCAGGCGATTGGCGTGCTGGGGCCGGACGAGCAGGTCAACATCTTCCGCACCGATTATGCGGTCTTCATCGGCATCGTTTATTCCTACCTGCCGTTCATGGTGCTGCCGCTTTATGCGGCGCTTGAGAAGATGGACGGTACGCTGCTGGAAGCGGCAAGCGATCTTGGCTGCCCGCCATGGAAGGCCTTCTGGAAGATCACCTTTCCGCTGTCTCTGCCCGGCGTCATTGCCGGTGCGCTCATCTGCTTCATCCCGATCACCGGCGAATTCGTCATTCCCGATCTTCTGGGCGGAGCCGAAACGCTGATGATCGGCAAGACGCTGTGGACGGAATTTTTTGGCAACCGCGACTGGCCGCTCGCCTCCGCCGTCGCGGTGCTGCTTCTGCTGGCGCTCGTGGTGCCCATCGTCGTCTTCCAGAACCAGCAGCAGAAGGTGGGCTGAACCATGAAACCAGCGCGCTTTGATGCCACCATCCTCACCCTCTGCTTTGCCTTTCTCTATATTCCGATCATCATTCTCGTCGTCTATTCCTTCAACGCCTCGCGTCTCGTCACCGTCTGGGGCGGATTTTCGCTGAACTGGTACAAGGTGATGTGGTCGAACGAGGGGCTGATGGATGCCGCCTGGGTCACGGCGCGCGTCGGTATCCTCAGCGCCACGCTCGGTACCGTGTTCGGAACGCTTGCGGCGCTGACGCTGGTGCGTTTTCCGCGGTTCCCCGGCCGCGTCGCCTTCACCGGCATGGTCTATGCGCCGCTGGTGATGCCAGAAGTCATTACCGGGCTGTCGATGCTGCTGCTGTTTGTCGCGATGAATGTCGACCGCGGTTTCTGGACCGTCACCATCGCCCACACCACCTTTACCATGTGTTATGTGGCGATCGTCGTGCAGTCGCGGTTGCTGACATTTGATCGCAGCCTTGAAGAGGCGGCGCAGGATCTGGGGTGCCCGCCGGTGCGCACGTTTTTCACCATCACGCTGCCGCTCATCCTGCCGGCCATCGTCTCGGGCTGGATGCTGGCGTTCACGCTGTCGCTGGATGATCTGGTGATTGCAAGCTTTACCACCGGCCCCGGCGCCACCACGCTGCCAATCAAGATCTACAGCCAGGTGCGCCTCGGCGTAACGCCGGAAATCAACGCCATCTGCACCATCCTCATCGGGCTCGTGACGCTCGGCGTCATCGCCACGTCCATTACCACCAAGCGGTCCGAGCTGCGCCGCATCCGCGATGAACACGACGCCATTCGCGGCGCCACCTGAAGGCGCTCTTGCCGCACAGCAAAACGCCGGCATCCTCAAGGGATACCGGCGCCTGCCGATCAGATGATCGGTTGAAGATCAGTGGCGGCGAAGGTCTGCCTGGGCGGCCGTTTCACCAACCTGCATCGAGCGGGTGAGGGGCACCAGCTGCCAGAGGGCCGAGAGACCGACCAGAACATAGACGATTGTCGCCAGCGCCGTATCCTGACCGCCGAAGATGGTTGCGACAAGATCGAAATCGGCAATGCCGACCAGCAGCCAGTTGATGCCGCCGACGATGATGAGAATAAGGGTGATGATGTTGAGCGCGCGCATTGTGATCTCCTTCAAGGGCTTGACTGGAGATCGAACAGGCGATGCAGGGCTTTGTTCCGCAAAAGTTGTGTCGAATGTTTCTCTTCGCCGTAAAATTTACGGGCCGATGGCGGGCGCCGGCGCTGTCGGTGCTGGCCAGATCACCGGGTTCGGCCAAGCCCCGCCGATGAAGACAGTGCGCGGCTGATCGGGCACTGTGGCATCCGAGATGGTGGCGGCGAGCGACAGGCTTTGCGTCTCGTAGGGCACGACACCGGACAGGCGCAGCGAATAAGGCTGGCCGGCCAGCACCGCCTCCTGGATTTCGGCGCTCCCGGAGGAAAGCTCTGCGGAAAGCACAAGACTGTCGAAGCTCGTGGCGCCGCCTGTCGTCTGGCTCAGCGAAAAATAGCTGGAACCGGTTGCGAGCCGTCGCAGGGCGGCAAGGTCCAGCCCGGTGATGCGGCCCGCGCCCGTGGAGAGGTGGAATGTGCCGGTCACGTCTGCCGGATGTGCTTCGGCCAGCGGTTTTTCAAGCTGCAGGTCAAGATCGACGGACCCTGTTGCCGCCAGCACCGGCCCCGGCAGCGAAAGATCCCGCGCCAGCGTTTCGAAATCGACGTTGCGGGCGGACATCACCACCCGTGTCGACGGTTTTGGCTGCAGCCGCATGCGGATCTGGCCGGTCAGGCTGCCGTTCAGAAGGTCGCTGTCGAGGATTTCGATCTCTGCGCGCTGCGCGTCCGAGATGATGCTGACGGCACTGTTGGCAAGCGTCAGGCTGCCGAGCTTTGCCGTCTTCACCGAAAAACGCACGTCGAAACCCAGCTGTCGTTCAAACGGCGGATCGGCCGCGACATCCGCTCTGCCGCCTGAGTGCCGGTCGTTGGAAATTGCCTGTACCAGCGCGCCAAGGTTGACGGCGTCGAAGGCAAGCGTTCCTGTCACGCGCGGGGCGGATGTGGCGCTTTGCATGCTCAGATCCATCACGCCGGTGCCATGCGTGCCATTCGCCTCGATCGACAGGCGGTCGAAGCGCAGCACATTGCTCAAGGTCACCAGCCTTGCCGAAAGTGAAAGATTGCGCAGGTCGTCCGCGGTATGCACCGGCAGGTTCGCCCAGGTCACGACATCGCTGACATTCGGGATCGAGAGTTCGAGATCTCCGGAAAAGAAGGCATAACTGGCAAGGTCGGCGCGTCCGGCAAAACGCCCAGAAAACAGCGGCGATTTGATCGTGGCATCGATATCCGTGCCGCGTCCGCCCAGAAGCAGCAGCGGTTGCGGCGAAGCAAGCTCAAGATCGATTGCCTGGCCGCGGATGGTGGCGCGCATCCGCATGTCGGCAGCAGCGGACAGTTTTGGCCAGTCGATCGTGCCGTTGATGTCCTCGATCAGCAGGGTCTGTCCGCTGCGGTCCCGGATCGATAATTTGCCGGCTGAGACCGTCACGTCGCCCATCACCGTATCGCCGACATCCGGCAGGGGCATGTCAGCGGCGGAAGCCTTCTGTGGAGAGATCGCGTTTCGCACGGCCGCGCCCAGAATGCCGTCGCTGCCCCATTCCAGCGCGCCGTTCGCATCGGAGGTTATGGTGATGTCGGGGCTGACAAGCTTGAAATCCTGGAAAACCGGCTCGCCGCGCAGCGCCTGCAGCACGCTGAAGCCGGCTGAAAGTGTCTCGATACGGCCAAGCACCGGCGCATCCGGCCGGTTCTCTTGCCGGATGGTGATGCCCGTCAGCGTCACGACCGGCTGCGGCCAGAATTCCAGTTCCGGCGCGCCCTCGATGGTCACATCATGGCCGAGCCATTTTTCTACTGCGTCTTCCATGCTCTCGCGCACGAGTGACGAGGACACCAGAATCGGGGCGGCGACACGAAACAGCATGGTCAGCGCCAGGAGGCCGCCGCCAGCGTAAAGCGCGATTCGAGCAATTTTTGTGCGTGGCGTGAAGGCTCTCATGCGAATTTCGCCATCGTGCTTGCAGACATCAGAAAGGGTGCGGCGCCTGAAATCATTTCGGGCGCGGGCAACGTGCCGCTTCGTTAGCGGAAATGCCCGCGCCATGCAAACCGGTGCGGCAAGTGCGCTTCAAATGGCCGTAAAGCAGCCATCGCGACCCTTTATCGTGCAACGCAACATGATATAGCTGTCGCATTGGGTGGAGGTAAACAACATGGATATGGAAATGCCCCTGTGGACGCCGTCCGAGGCGCGCAAAGCAGCTGCACCGCTCTCAAGCTTCATGGCCTGGTGTGGGGAGCGCCATGGCCGCACCTTTGCCGATACGGATGACCTGCACGCCTGGTCGATCGCCGAGCGCGGCGATTTCTGGACGGCGGTCTGGGATTTCTGCGGCGTGAAGGGCGAGCGCGGCGCGACAAGCCTCATCCATGGCGACGACATGATGGCGGCCCGCTTTTTTCCGGATGCCATGCTGAACTTCGCCGAAAACCTCTTGACCCGCACCGGTAACGACCACGCGCTGATCTTTCGCGGCGAGGACAAGGTGGCCTATCGCTGGAGCTGGGATGAGCTTAGCTCTCATGTCTCGCGCCTGCAGCAGGCCTATCTCGCGCTGGGTATTGGGCCGGGAGACCGGATTGCGGCGATGATGCCGAACCTTCCCGAAACCATTGCGGCCATGCTGGCCGCCGCCTCCATCGGGGCGATCTGGTCGTCCTGCTCGCCGGATTTCGGCCGCCAAGGCGTGCTCGACCGGTTTGGCCAGATCGAGCCAAAACTGTTCATCGCCTGCGATGGCTATTGGTATAATGGCAAGCGCCAGGACGTGGCCGACAAGGTGCGCGACGTCGCGGCAGAGCTGAACGTGCCAGTCGTGATCGTGCCCTATGCCGGTGATGCGGTGGCCCTTGCGGCCTCGCTCAGCGATGGCCGCACATTTGAGGACCTGATGGCGCCTTATGCGGTAAAGCCCATTGCCTATACGCGCATGCCGTTTTCGCACCCGCTCTATATCCTGTTTTCCTCTGGCACGACGGGCGTTCCCAAATGTATCGTGCATTCGGCGGGCGGCAGCCTGTTACAGCATCTGAAGGAACTGGTCCTGCATTGTGGCATCACGCCCGGTGACCGGCTGTTTTATTTCACCACTTGCGGCTGGATGATGTGGAACTGGCTGGCTTCAGGCCTTGCCGCCGGCGCCACGCTCTGCCTCTTCGACGGCTCGCCGTTTGCGCCTGACGGCAAGGTTCTGTTCGATTATGCGCAGGCCGAAAAGTTCAAGGTGTTCGGCACGTCGGCAAAATTCATCGATGCGGTGAGGAAGGCCGAACTCGAGCCGATCAAAACCCATGACCTGTCGTCGCTGCAACTGATCACGTCCACGGGTTCGCCGCTGTCGCCGGAAGGGTTTTCCTTCGTTTACGAAGGCATCAAGGCGGATGTGCATCTCGCCTCGATTTCCGGCGGCACCGATATCGTCTCCTGCTTCGTGCTCGGCAACCCGTTGAAACCGGTGTGGCGCGGCGAGATCCAGGGCCCCGGTCTCGGGCTTGCGGTCGATGTGTGGAGCGACGAGGGCCAGCCGGTGCGCGGCGAAAAGGGTGAACTCGTCTGCACCAAGGCCTTTCCGTCCATGCCCGTGATGTTCTGGAACGATCCCGGCCAGAAAAAATATAAGGCCGCCTATTTCGAACGTTTTGACAATATCTGGTGCCACGGCGATTTTGCCGAGTGGACACCCCATGGCGGGCTGATCATCCATGGGCGCTCCGATGCGACGCTGAACCCCGGTGGTGTGCGCATCGGCACCGCCGAGATCTACAATCAGGTGGAGCAGATGCCGGAAGTGCTGGAGGCGCTGTGCATCGGCCAGGATTTTGATGATGACGTGCGCGTGGTGCTGTTCGTGCGGCTCGCCAATGGCGTCGTGCTGAACGACGCGCTGGTTGCGGCGATCAAGACCCGTATCCGCACCGGTTGCACGCCGCGCCATGTGCCGGCCAAGGTCATTGCCGTCTCGGATATCCCGCGCACGAAATCCGGCAAGATCGTTGAGCTTGCGGTGCGCGAAGTCGTGCATGGCCGGCCGGTGAAAAATATGGAGGCGCTTGCCAATCCGGAAGCGCTGCAACTGTTTGCCGGGCTTGCCGAACTGCAGTCGTAACCCTTTGCTTTGACCGATCTGGGGAAGGGCAGCTTCGGCTGCCTTTCCTGTGCCGCCCTATCGTTCCATCGAGCGGGAGACGAACAGCACCGGCACCAGACCGGCGAGCACGATGATCAGCGAGGCAATCGAGGCATTTTCGATCTGCGCGCGCGAGGCATCCTCATAAACCAGCGTTGCCAGCGTGTTGAAGTTGAACGGCCGCAGCAAAATGGTGGCCGACAGTTCCTTCATCGATTCGACAAAAACGAAGAGGGCGGCGGTCAGCAGGGCGGGCCGCATATTGGGCAGGAGTACGCTGACCAGCGTCTGGAAGCGGTTGCGTCCGAGCGTTCGCGCCGCCATGTCGAGATGCAGCGACAGTTTCCGGAAACCGGAATCCACCGTTCCCTCCGCCATGGTGAGGAAACGCACGGTGCAGGCATAAAAGATGGCAAAGCCGGTGCCGGACAATAACAGCCCGGTAGACACGCCGAAATACTGGCGCATCAGGGCATCCAGCCCATTATCGAAGGCGGCAAGCGGCACGAGAACGCCGATGGCAAGCACGGTTCCCGGCATGCCATACCCGAGCGAGGCCAGGCGCCCGGCAATGCCGCCTGCCGCATTGGGGCGCGTGCGCAGGCTATAGGCGAGAAGAAAACCGATGAGGACGGTGGCAATCGCTGCCGAGCCCGACACCAGAACGCTATTCCACAAGGCTTTCAACAGACGCGGATCGTGCAGCAGTTCCAGCCGGCGCACGGCGTAACTGGCAAGCATCGCAACCGGCAGCAGGAAACCGAAAGCCACCGGAGCGACGCAGATGGTGACGGCGGCAAGTGCTGCCGCCCCCCGAAGCTTCGGCCGTACCCGATCGTTGACGCTCGCGGTCGTGCGGTTTGCCACAAAACGCTGTCGCCGGCGCGCCAGCCGTTCAACCGCGATGAGGCCGGCAACGACCAGAAGCAGCACCACGGCCAGCTGGGCCGCCCCGCCAAGGCTTCCCCGGTTCAGCCACGTGTCGTAGATCGAAAAGGTCAGCGTGGTCACGCCGAGATATTCCACGGCGCCGATATCGTTCAGCGTTTCCATGGCGACCAGCGTCAGCCCGATCATGATCGCCGGACGCGCCATGGGCAACTGGATGCGCAGCATGGTACGCAAGGGGCCGGCGCCCAGCGTGCGCGCCACATCGGCTGCCGCGCGCCCCTGCATGAGAAACGTCGAGCGGCAGGCGAGATAGACATAAGGATAAAGCACCGATGACATCACCAGCACCGCGCCCCCGAGCGAGCGGATATCCGGAAACCAGTAGTCTCGCGCCGTGCGATAACCGAAAAACCCGCGATAGAATGTCTGCAGCGGCCCGGTGAAACCCAGGAATTCCGCAAACATGTAGGCGGCGATATAGGAGGGGATGGCGAGCGGCAGAACCAGCGCCACCGATAACAGCCGGCGAAACGGAAAACTGAAACCGGTGACCAACCAGGCCGTGAGAATGCCGAACAGGCTGGTCAGCAGCCCGGTGAACACAACGAGTTGCACCGTGCGCAGCGTGGCGCGGGGCAAAACATTGGTGAGGATATGCGAAAGGCTCTCCGTGCCGCCAAAAAGTGCAATCCAGACTACGGATGCCACCGGCAGAACCGCAATGGCCGCCACCAGAAGCGCCGCGCCAGACAGGAGCCGCGCATCCTGCCCGCGAACTGGCCCGCCCGCCCGCTTGGGAGCGTCGGCAAATTCCGCGCTGAAAGAGGGTTCCCCCGCCATGCCTATCCTTTGTCTGTCCCCGCAGACCGTCCCCAGACGCTCTACAACATCGGCTCGGAAACCGGAATTGGTTTTCGGGCCGATGGAATTGGCAAAAAAGCGGTTGTCCCGGCAGGGCTTCCTCAGGTGGCAAGCACGCGCGGCGAGGGGAAGGTGACCTCGACAAGAGTGCCTTCGTTCGGCGCCGAATGGATGGAGAAGGCGGCGCGGTTGGCATCCACCATCGCCTTGGTCAGCGGAAGGCCAAGGCCTGTGCCATCGCCGCGCTTGCGGGTGCCGCCGGCCACCTGCCGGAACGGTTTCATGGCAAGCTCCAGTTCCGAGCGCGTCATGCCGATGCCGGTATCGCGGATGCGCAGCACGACATTGCCGTTCGCCTCATAGGCGGTGGAGACGACGATCTGGCCGCCCGATGGCGTGAAGCGGATGGCATTGGCCAGAATGTTCAGCACGATCTGCTTGACCGAGCGCAGGTCGGCAACGACGGGCGGCACCGCATGCGACAGCGCCGTGCGGATGATCACCCGCTGGCCGTTGGCTTGCGGCTGCACCAGCGACACCGCTTCCGCCACCGTCTCATTGAGGCCGACGGCTGCGAAATCCAGCTCCATCTCACCCGCTTCGATCTTGGAAATATCCAGGAGATCGTTGACGATATCGAGAACATGCCGGCCCGAGCGGCCGATATCATTGGCATATTCGACGTAACGCTGGTGGCCGATCGGGCCTAGCCGCTCGGTTGCCATCATGTCGGCAAAACCGATGATGGCGTTGAGCGGCGTGCGGATTTCGTGGCTGACATGCGCCAGGAAATCGCTCTTGTGGGCGTTGGCGGTTTCTGCGGCGCGCTTGGCACTGCGCAATTCTTCTTCCGTGCGCTTCCACTGGGTGATGTCGCGGATGACGGCGCAATAACCGTTGGACGAGGTGAGGTGGCCAATCGTCATGAACAGCGGCAGGAAACCGCCGGACGCTTCCCGGCCGATCACTTCGCGCCCGTCGTTCAACAGGCTTGCGACGCCATGGCCGGCAAGGCCTGCCAGATAATCCAGCACGGATTTCTGGCTTTCATGGGCAAACAGCATGACGAAGGGCTTTCCGGCCGTTTCGTCATTGTCATAGTTGAAGAGCGCGCTGGCCGCCCGGTTCATCGAGCGGATATCGCCATCGCCGCCAAGGATCACGACGCCATCTGTTGCGGTGTCGAGAATGGCACGTAACTCGTCCACCTCGACCGCCATGCGCGACAGTTTTTCCGCCTGGTGGGCGTGTTCGTCGGGGTCCGCGGGTGCTGTTTCGTCAAGGGGGGCAGTATCGGCTACTGCTGCAGCCTCATTGACCGGCATCAGCGCAAGAATGAGCGCGGTTGCGCCATCCCAGCGCACCGATTGCAGGCGGGCGGTAACAGGCACGAGGCTGTCATCGGCGCGCACCACCACCATGCCGCCGGCCTCAGACGTCTTGTCTTCCAGATCCTGGCGCTGCAGCAGGGCGTCGAGCCCGCCGACTTCGGCAAGCGCCTCCAGTGTCTGATAACCGGTGAGGCGCAAAAATTCCGGATTGCCGTGGATCAGCCGCTCGCCGCTGTGAACGAGAAGCGCGACCGGCATCTGGTCCACGACATCGGATGAAAGCTCCGGGCGCTGGCGAAGCGGCATGGCCTGCGCATAGGCCTCGGCCAGCGAAATCCGTTCCTCGCCATCGGCATCGATGGCATCCTCGACCGGCGTGTTTTCGGCCTCAGCGGTGTCGGCTGGCAGGATATCCGTCGGCGTGGCCTCCTCCGCCATCGCCTCGGCTGGCATGCCTTCGGCAGGCATTTCTGCGGCGGGCGTGCCTTCGGCAACCAAGGCGTCGTCGTCCTCAAGCGTCTCCGCAGCTGTCATGTCGTTGGCGGATGCCGCCTCCGGCGCAGCCGCAATATCGGCAATTTCTGTTTCGTCAGCCGTATCTTCCGCTGGAGCAACCGCGTCGTCCTCGGCGGCATTGTCCGCACCGTCGATCGCTGCTTCTTCCGCTTCGGGAAAAACCTCCGGCGATGCTGGGTTGTCCAGCAGGCCGGTTTCCGTCGCTCCGACGTCCAGCGCCTCTTCTTCCGGCACGGCATCGGCCGTCATGTCGGCATAAAGCGCCTCGTCGGACAAACCGTCGGTCTCGTCTGCGGTTTCCGTCTCGGCCGGGTGTTCGGCGGGGTCTGCATCTTCACCGGTAGCAGGTGCCGTCTCTTCGGCGTGGTCCGCAAAAGCCTCGAAGGTGGGCGCGTCAGTGCCGTTGTCTTCCACGCGGGCAGCCGCGTCTTCATCGGCGGCCAGCGGCAGAGGCTGTTCCGGGGCTTCCTCGTTCTGGCGAAACACTTCCAGACGGCGGGCGATTTCGCGGAACGCCGCCTGCTCGACCGGCGTCAGACCTTCGCGGGGACCCGGACGGCGGTCTTCGATGCGGATGACCTTGTCGGAATAACGCGGCGAATTTTCAACCAGCCGCAAGGCGGGCTTTTCATGCGCCGGCCACAGCAGCGGCATCGGCGAAGACGGCGGCGTTTCAACGGGGGGCTCGAGTGTCTCGGACGGCGCTTCTGCGGTATCCTCGACATGTTCTGCCGCGTCAGTTGCTTCCTTCGGCTGCTGCGCAGACGAAAAGGTCTCCGGCTCTTCCGGTTCTTGTGTCGGGGTGGACGCAGTTTCAGCCGCACTGCCGGCGTCTGCCTCGGCGCTAGCGACTTCAGGCACGCTGTCCGGTTCGTCAGCCTCTTCGACAACGGTAGCACCTGCGTCCTCGGCAAGGCTTGGCATCTCGGGCTCACCGGGCACAAAGGTCAGACCAAGCGCCAGCGGATCTTCCTCGACATCGGAAATGCGCACGATGCCGAAACCGCGGAAACCATCGAATTCCCGGGTGCGGGTATAGGTCGGCAGGGCTGCGAGATCGATGGGCACGCAGAGCGATGTGCCTTCCACCGGCCAATAGATCGTCTTGCCGGACCAGGTGTCGCGGCGCTGCAAAAGCTCGCCGATCTTGCCATCGGGATCGAGGTTGAACAGGGCGGCCACATCACCAAAACCCAGCCCCACCACTTCGGCGGCATGCGGGCCGACGGTGGCAGCCAGTTCCGGCGAGATTTCACAAAAAACCCCCTGCGCATCGATCTTCCAGACAAACCGCGTGGCACGCGCCTCGCGCGGGAACTGGAAGCCGGAAACCGGCGGTTCAGGCGCCAATTCGTCGGTCGCGATGTCATCCGCAACCACGCTGTTGGTGTCTTCGGCGCTTTCGGAATTGAGCGAGCCCGGCGCATCCGAGACGTCCAGTACGGGAGCCGTGTCTTCGGTTTCCGTCTGCGTTGCCTCATCGCTCATCTCAGGCGCTGGCGTTTCGGCCACGGCAGCTTCCGGCAGGTCTTCAGCCTCTTCAGCGATGGCGTCTTCCATGACAGGCGAGATCGCCTGCTCAGCGGCATCCGGACCCGGCTCATGGCGCGGATCGGCCATAGGGACGGAAAGGGCAGGGGCCACCTCGTCGGGTGCCTCTGCCGCCGGCCGTTCCTCGCTGGCGATCTCTGGCTCGCCGGCATCGGCCTCCACGATGAACAGCAGGTTGAGCACCGGGTCATCGGAAAGCTTTGCAATGGCGGCCGGAAGATAACCGGCGCCTGTCGGCACCGGGCGTTTCACCAGTCGGTCGCCGTCATTTGCGGCAAGCGTCACCAGCATGCGGGCGGTGTGAGGGGTAAGGTTGATCGAGCCGAAATCGGCCGAGGAGGAAATCACATGGCCATCGCCATCCAGCACGGCCACATGGGTGTTGGGGTCGTCAAAACCCTCCAGCATCTGGCGGGCGCATTCGGCGGCAAGCGGCGGCTGGGCGGCGGCCGGCACGGCGAGAAGTACGCCCGTTTGCCCATCCGCCAGTTCGATCAGCTCGCACAGCGCCTGCACCGCCAGCCGCTCGAAGCCGGAAGTCATGCGCATCATGAAGGTGCGGTGGTCGCCCGGCGCGTGCAGCTGGCGCGCTGTTGCCTGCGCCTGGCGCACGGTTAAATCCAGCCGTGGCGGCCCCTGGTCGATGAGGTCGTAGATGATGTCAGTGCCAAACAGCTGCGCGCCGCGGCCATTGGCCCACAGCACGTCCGCCATGTCATGCGAAAACAGCACGACCGCCTTGCCCGCCGCAAAATGATCACGCACCCTGGGATGCGCGGCGATGTCTATGAAGGGATATTGCACAGCAGACATGGCGGGCCTTGCACTCGGTGCCGTCTTCATCAAGCCGGCGCTACGTTAACACATTGTTAGTAACTTCGAAGCCCCTTCAGGTCCACAATCTGGCTGAGGAAACGCAGAACACGGTTAATCAGGAAAAGTTCATGTTGCACTGCACAAACATATTGCAACGCAACATTACTTTCGCTATATTTATGGTCATGAGGTTGCCCATCATGGGGGCCGGGATCGAACAAGGAAGCTGGACATGGCTTACAAAACTGATGACGTATTCTCCTTCGCCGCCTTCGACCCGACGCGGTTGACGGAAAGCCTGCGTGATTTCGCCGAAAAGGGCACCACGCAGTCGCGCGAAGCCTTTGCCAAGATGAAGGTTGCCGCCGAGGAAGCCACCAAGACGGTTGAAACGACAATGCAGACGGCGCAGGCCGGTTCCGTCGAGTTCGGCCTGAAGGCCATCGAAGCGATGCGCACCAATGCCGAAATGTCGCTGTCGCATCTGGAAGCGCTGATGGGCGTGAAGTCGGTTGCCGAACTCATCGAACTGCAGACCGGTTTCGTGCGCAAGCAGGCCGAAGTCACCGTTGAGCAGGCCAAGGCCATGCAGGAAGCGGCCCGCAAGATCGCTGAAGACGTGACCAAGCCCGGCAAGGAAGCCGCCGAAAAGGTGATGACCACCTTCAAGGCCGCCTGATTACCCTTCGAATTTTTTAAGGAAAAGGTCGGGTCATCCCGGCCTTTTTCGTTTCGGGGCGAAACTCGGGGCTTGCAAAAAAAATGCAATGCTTCTATGTCACGCCCCAGACACGGCCGACCAAGGTTGGCAACGTGGCGTGCGGTTGTAGCTCAGTTGGTTAGAGCGCAGGTTTGTGGCACCTGAGGTCGGAGGTTCGAGACCCCCCAACCGTACCATTCTTCCACAGTGATTTTTCCTCCCTTTGTTCTGATGATGCGCCTACATGGCTTTATCTTGCCGCATGATTTTGCCAATTTTTCAGCTGAAATTGCAAAAAAGATCGTTTTTGCATCAGTACGTAAAGCTCACCCCATCTTCTAGTTTCGGTTATTGTCTGGTCGACCGCTGATGCGCGGCTTCAATGCTACTTGTCCATGCCGGTCATCTTACCCTAATATGCCATTCATGGATCAATTGAACGGTTATCAGACCGAAATGCTGTCAAAGCTTCTGGAAGCTGAAGTAGACCTCATGGTCGTCGGAGGCCAAGCTAGACATACATTTAATGGCGATTACGACGTGGACATTTGGCTACCAAACGAGGGCGAGAATATTCACCGCGTTCATGCGGCGTTGTCCAGTTGGCTAAAGGCTAGACCCATGGACAGGCATCTCGGCAATGTAGATGCTCTTCTCACTATCAACAACGACGTATGTTTCACGTTACCAGACGCGAAGGTTTTGTGGACCATAAACGAGCCAATTGATCCCGACGTGGGCGTGGATTTTCTAATAAACTCCAAGGGTCGCGATTTCGAAGTCTACTCCAAGCGTTCCGTCAAACGGTCTCTGAAAGCCGGCCTAGCCGTGAAGTGCATTTCTCCGGAGGATGATGCTCTGCTTCCACGAGAAGAAAAAATTGCGGTCGCTCACGGGAGCGTCAGAGCGCCGGAACAAGCTCGCCAGTTCCGTTAGAGTGAGATATTTTTTCCCCTTACGGCGCAGAAACCTCCCAATCACACAAACACATGCCGCGCTTCGCCCACCGCTTCCTGCAGGAATGCGATCACGGTGCGGATGCGGGTGAGGTCGCGCAGGCTTTCGTGGGTGCTGGTCCAGTAGGCGCGGCGGATGGAGATTTCGGGGAGGATACGGGCAAGTTCCGGCACCGGGCGGGCGATATAATCATGCAGGATGCCGATGCCGGCGCCGGTGCGTACCGCTTCCGTCTGGCCGATTGCGCTTGAGATTTCGAACCCTGCATCCCAGTCGCGCATCACTTCGCCGGTGAAATTCAGCTGCGGTGAAAAGATCAGGTCATCGACATAACCGATGCGCGGGTGAAGCCGCAGGTCTTCGAGCGTGGCGGGTTCGCCGTTCTGGGCGAGGTAGTCGCGAGAGGCGTAAAGGCCGAGCGTATAGTCGGTGAGCTTTGAGGAGACGAGCCGCCCCTGGCTTGGCCGCTCCACGGTAATCGCAATATCGGCTTCGCGCTGCGACAGCGAAAACGAGCGTGGCACTGGCACCAGCTGGATGCGCAGGTTCGGGTGGCGTTTTATCAGCGTGCCCAACCGCGGCGCCAGAAACGAAACGCCAAAGCCATCGGGTGCGCCGATGCGAACGGTGCCTTCGATGGGGGCATTCACTTCGCCGGTGCGCGCCTGCGCCGCCAGCATTTCCGCCTCGATACGTTCGGCGGACGCGAGGAAGGCATGGCCATCTGCCGTCAGTTCGCAGCCGCTGGGCTTTCGGATCAAAAGCCGCGTGCGTAGCGCATCTTCCAGCGCATTGATGCGCCGGCCAAGCGTTGCATGGTTGAGGCCGAGCCGGCGGGATGCCGACAGAAGCTGGCCCTCGCGCGCCACGGCCAGAAAGATCCGCACATTGTCCCAGTCCATTGGATTTCCTTCAGGCGCTTCCTGAAACTCGGTAAGGGAAAGCACTGCACATCAAATTTTGCACAACGGATGCGTAAATCATCGCGTTGTCTTGTGCAAATTAAAGCGCATACTGGGTCCATAACAATCCAGGAGGATCATCCATGTATCAGGTAGGCCATTTCATTGGCGGCAAGCATGTGCCCGGCACGTCCGGTCGCAGCCAGCCGATCTACAACCCGGCAACCGGCGAAGTGCAGGGCGAAGTGTCGCTGGCAAGCGATGCGGAACTGAATGCCGCCGTGGAAAACGCCAAGGCCGCGCAGGTCAAGTGGGCAGCCACCAATCCGCAGCGCCGCGCCCGCGTGTTCATGAAGTTCGTCGCGCTCCTCAACGACAACATGGACAGCCTTGCTGAAACCCTGTCGCGCGAGCATGGCAAGACCATCGAAGACGCCAAGGGCGACATCATCCGTGGCCTGGAAGTCTGCGAATTCGTCATCGGCATTCCGCATCTGTCGAAGAGCGAGTTCACCGAAGGCGCCGGCCCGAATATCGACATGTATTCCATCCGCCAGCCGGTTGGCATCGGCGCTGGCATCACGCCGTTCAACTTTCCGGGCATGATCCCGATGTGGATGTTTGCGCCGGCCATTGCCTGCGGCAACGCCTTCATCCTGAAGCCTTCGGAGCGTGATCCGTCCGTTCCGATCCGCCTTGCCGAACTGATGATCGAGGCAGGTCTTCCGGCCGGCATCCTCAACGTCGTCAACGGCGACAAGTCGGCCGTCGATGGCATCCTGACACATCCGGATATTTCCGCCGTGTCCTTCGTCGGCTCCACGCCGATTGCCCGTTATGTCTATGGCACGGCTGCCATGAACGGCAAGCGTGCCCAGTGCTTTGGCGGCGCCAAGAACCACATGATCATCATGCCCGATGCCGACCTCGATCAGGCCGCGCAAGCGCTGATGGGCGCAGGTTACGGTTCTGCCGGCGAGCGCTGCATGGCGATTTCGGTGGCCGTTCCCGTTGGCGAAGAGACGGCGAATCGCCTGATCGAAAAGCTCACCCCGATGGTCGAATCCCTGCGCATCGGTCCTTACACCGATGACAAGGCTGATCTCGGCCCCGTCATCACCAAGGAAGCCCAGGCGCGCATCAGGGGCTTGATCGACAGTGGCGTCGAAGCCGGCGCCAAGCTCGTGGTCGACGGCCGCGATTTCAAGCTTCAGGGCTATGAGAACGGTTATTTCGTCGGCGGCTGCCTGTTTGATGATGTCACGCCTGACATGGACATCTACAAGACCGAAATCTTTGGTCCCGTCCTCTCGGTCGTCCGCGCCAAGACCTACGAAGAAGCCCTCGAGCTTCCGATGAAGCATGAATACGGCAATGGTGTTGCGATCTACACCCGCGACGGCGATGCTGCCCGCGATTTCGCGTCGCGTATCAATATCGGCATGGTCGGTGTGAACGTGCCGATCCCGGTTCCGCTCGCCTATCACTCCTTCGGTGGCTGGAAGTCCTCGTCCTTCGGCGATTTGAACCAGCACGGCACGGATTCGATCAAGTTCTGGACGCGCACCAAGACGGTCACCTCGCGCTGGCCGTCCGGCATCAAGGACGGCGCCGAATTCGTCATGCCGACGATGAAGTAAACATCACATCGACAACAAAAAAGGGCGCCTGCGAAGGCGCCCTTTGCATGTGAGGCGAAAAGTGGATCAGTTCGACGGCCCGTCGTTGAGGCCAACCTTGTCAACGAGTTCGGACGCGGTCTTGCGGTTCTTGGCAATATCGGTCAGCGGCAGGCTGTCCGGCTTCAGCGTGCCGAAGGATTTGACGATCTCGGACGGTTCCGCGCCGGGCATAACAGGATATTCGAACACCTCTTCGGCGTAGATCTTCTGGGCTTCGCCGGAGGCTAAAAACTCCATCAGCTTGACGGCGTTTTGCCTGTTCGGTGCGTTCTTCGCCATTGCCATGCCGGAAATGTTCACATGCGTGCCGCGGTCGGCTGCATTGGGAAACAGGATCTTGATGGCGCTCGCCCACTCCTTCTGTTCCGGCTCCTTGTCATTGGTCATCATCAGGCCAACGTAATAGGTGTTGCCGAGCGAGATATCGCATTCGCCGGCGAGGATGGATTTTGCCTGGCTGCGGTCATTGCCATCAGGCTTGCGGGCCAGATTGTTCTTGAAGCCCGTCAGCCACTTTTCCGTATAATCGGCGCCGTGATGGGCAACCATGGAGGCAAACAGCGCGAGATTATAGGCGTGCTGGCCATCGCGGATGCAGATCTTGCCCTTCCACTTCGGATCGGCCAGTTCCTCATAGGTAATGGCATTTTCGGCAACGCGCTCCTTGGAGGCGTAGACAACGCGGCCGCGGGTGGTGAGCCCGAACCATTCACCATCAGGATCGCGGAAGGCTGCCGGAATGTCCTTGTCGATGGTGGCGTTGCCCTTGACCGGCTGCACCACGCCGCCATCCTTGGCCTCGTTGAGGCGGGCAATGTCGATGGTGAGGATCACGTCGGCCGGCGAGTTGGCGCCTTCGGCCCGGATGCGCTCGACCAGCCCCTTGTCGAGAAACAGCACATTGGTCGCAATGCCGGTTTCCTTGGTGAAGGCATCCAGCAGCGGCTTGATCAATTCCGGCTGGCGGTACGAATAGATATTCACTTCGCCATTGGCCCGTGCGGCCGACGAACCAGCCGTTACGGCAGACAGAATGGCCGCGGATGCAATCAGAAACTTCTTCACAGGCGTCTCCCCCTCTTATCAGAACATGATGTCTCACTTATGTTGAGTTTGGAATTCATGATTTTGTTTGGCCGGTCAATTCACAGGGCTGTGAAAAGTGGATAGGCTGAGTAAAATTTTCAAATTTGGAATTGTTCAAAAGTGGCAAACGGCTTATATATCCGCCAACGGACCCGAGGGAGAATGGCATGCGTTTGACGAAACAGACCAATTATGCGGTACGCATGCTGATGTATTGTGCAGCCAACGAAGGGCAGTTGAGCCGTATTCCCGAGATTGCCCGCGCCTATGGCGTGTCCGAGCTTTTCCTGTTCAAGATCCTGCAGCCGCTGACCAAGGCTGGCCTTGTGGAAACCTTGCGTGGCCGCAATGGCGGTGTGCGCCTTGGTCGCCCGGCCGAAAAGATCAGCCTGTTTGATGTGGTCAAGGTCACCGAAGACAGCTTTGCCATGGCGGAATGTTTTGAGGATGGCGCGGTCGAGTGCCCGCTGGTTGATAGCTGCGGGTTGAATTCCGCGCTGCGCAAGGCGCTCAACGCCTTTTTCGACGTGCTCGCCGGTTATTCGATCGACGATCTCGTCAAGGCCCGTCCGCAGATCAACTTCCTGCTCGGCCTGGATATTCCGGCAAGCCGCGCGGTGGTGGCACCTGCCGCCTGATTCGGGCGACAGCAGACCAAACGATGAAGCGCTCCGGTGGGGCGCTTTTTTTTGCACGCCGACAAGGTTTTCTGTCATCGTGGCGCATTCTTGATAAAAGGATTTCATCTGGCCGACCGGCCATTCCTGTTGAAACCGCATAATTTTCCGCATGATACATTCTGACGATTTCATTCCCTTTGCCTTGACGCTTGTGCTTGGTGCCTTCGGTGCTTTCCTTGCCGCCGCATTGGGGCTTCCGGCCCCTTTCCTCATCGGTCCGGCCGTCTTTGTGACGTTGGGCAGCCTTTTTGGTCGCCGGCTTCTGGTGCCGGTTGGCGTGCGCAATGGCTGTTTTGTCGTGGTTGGCATGTCGATGGGAGCCGGCGTGACGCCGGAGGTGATGGCCGCTGCCGCCGCATGGCCGGCAAGTTTCGTCATGGTGCTCGTGACCTCAGTCATTCTGCTCTTGTCGGCACAGGCGCTGCTGCGTCGAGCTTTTCACTATGACCGGATGACGGCGCTGCTGGCGGCCTGTCCCGGTCACCTCAGTTACGTGATGAGCCTTGCGGCCGATACGAAGGGAGATGTCGCCAGTATCGGCGTCATCCAGAGCGTGCGCGTCCTCGCCTTGACGCTGCTGGTGCCGTTGATCGTGGAACTTTCCGGCGCCTCGGGTGAGGGCGTCATCATCCTGCCGCAGGCCATGGGATTGCTGCCGCTTGCCGTCATCACGGTGCTTGCCGTCCTGTGCGGGCTGATATTCCTGAAACTTCGGGTGCCGGCCGCACTTCTGGTTGGTGGCATGGCGGTATCGATCCTTGCCCATCTGTCCGGCCTCGTCAGCGGCACCATCCCGCAATGGCTGCAGATCCCCGTTTATGTGCTGCTCGGCAGCATGATCGGCACCCGCTTTTCCGGCGTCAGCCTGGCCGATCTCAAGAATGCCTTTGTGGCGGGCATGACGGTGACCGTTGTCGTTGGGTTGATCTCTGCGATCACCGCTGCCGGCATCTCGCATCTGCTCGATGTGCCGCTTGGCGCAGCGCTGATCGCCTTTGCGCCGGGCGGGCTGGAAACCATGGCTGCCATGGCTGTGATCATGCATGCGGACCCGGCCTATGTTGGCACACACCACATCCTGCGGCTGCTGTTTCTCTCGGTTCTCATGCCCTTTATGCTGTCCAGGTTCAGATCACTGTAAATTATCACCCCTGATATTGAGGATGGTGATTGCGCAATTTTGCGCCTTATTTTCATTGATCTAATGTAGCGGCTGAAGTATTTAAATAATGTCTTCAGTTAACAGGCGCGGTGCTTCAGACTGAATGCCGATTTAAATATGACTTATGCCATAAGGTCGGCAGTTTAGTTGGATATCGGGATCGTTTGGGCACTAAAGGATCTGGATGGAAGGTGTCTTTACTAAAGAAGTG
The DNA here is from genome assembly GCF_058242775.1 of Neorhizobium sp. PAMB6630. NCBI lineage: Bacteria > Pseudomonadati > Pseudomonadota > Alphaproteobacteria > Hyphomicrobiales > Rhizobiaceae > Neorhizobium > Neorhizobium sp. PAMB6630. Next base: position 3,249,089 of record NZ_CM177836.1, on the reverse strand, counting down.
CTTTTCGATCAGGATTTAGGTGGTGCGGGTTTCGTCTGCTTGGGCATCTCGCGGGCGCTCGCCTTGCACCATGGTGTGGCTGGAGCGTGATGCGCGGCGTGTAATATGGCCGGGCAACCATTGGTGAATGCCGGATATATCTTGCGGACTTGCAGGTTGTATTTCGGTGTGCGGGAATGATGACGTAAACGTCAAGTATTCGGGAGATCCGGTTGATTTTTTGACTGGAAAGAAGCTTGGACAAAAGGATATACCGGATGAAGAAGGTCCGGCGATCCATCAACAACAGAGGCGCCTGCGGGTCCGATTAAGCAGGATGGGGCAGCGCCCAATGAGGGGGGAATACGCATGGACGGTTTGAGGTTCGATATGCCAGAAGCCAAGCAGGGTTGCGTTCGTCCGGTTTTGCGCCGGATTCCGAAGCAGGAGCGCAGCCGGGACCGGATCGATGAAATCCTGAAGGTCGCCATGGATCTGATTGGCCAGAAGGGCATTGATGCCGTCACGATGAAGGAGATCGCAGCGCTTTCCGGCGGGCCGATCGCTTCCGTTTATCAGTATTTTCCCAACAAGTCGGCAATCATCGCGATGCTTTATGATCGCTATATTGCCAATGTTTCGCAGTTCATGACGCTCGGGTTGAGCGACGTGCGGGGGCCGCAGGATCTCTGCCGCGCCACCGATGCGATGATCGATCTCTACAATCTTTATGTCCATGGCAATCCGCAGATCCAGGATCTGATCAACGCGATCCAGGCGGACAAGATGCTGGCGGATATGGACCTCACCGAAACCCGCAGGTTGGCGGACCTGTTTGCCGATGCGACGGATCTGTACATCGCCAAACACCTGCGGGATCAATATCGCCGGACAACGTTCATGATGTGCCACCTGACGGTGAGTGTCGTTCGTCTGGCGCTGAAGGCGCAGCCGGAAGAAGCAAAGCAGATCATTTCTGCCTTCAAACTCTCGACGCGCGCTCAGATCAACCTGTTTCTCGACGGCCGCTACGGCGACAATTGAGGCGAAGGGTTTGAACGGTCAGGCCGCAGCGGTTTGAGCCTTCTGACGATCACGCATCCTACACTATCCGAATACAGGAATTGACGGTCGCCGCGGCGGACGACCGTCATGCCTGACGCGCGACCGGTCATCTCCCGGCCGGTCGCGCACCCATACCCCATTGCCCTTATTTATGCAGCGCATCGGCCGGCGTGATGCAGGCATTCGATGCAGGTCATGAAAATCCCTCCCAAGGAATTGGCGGTCGCCGCGGCGGACGACCGTCATGTCTGAAGCGCGACCGGCTACCACCCCAGCCGGTCGCGCATCCCATACCACCAGGCGCCGAGCATCGTCAGCGGCACGCGAAATCTGCGGCCGCCGGGGAAGGGCAGGTTCGGCAGCGAACTCCAGATGTCGAAGCGCTCCGCATGGCCGGCCACCGCTTCGCCCAGAATTTTCCCCAGAAGATGCGTCGTCGTCACCCCATGGCCACTATCGCCATGCGAGAAATAGACGGTGGGTGAAAGCCGCCCGATATGGGGAATGCGCGTCAGCGTCAGCGCGAAATTTCCGCTCCAGGCAAAATCGATGCGTTTTCCCGCAAGCTGCGGAAAGGTCTTCAGCATATTGGGGCGGATGACGGCGGTGATATCCTTCGGGTCTCGCCCGCCATACCCGATGCCACCGCCATAGAGAATGCGGTTGTCGGCGGTGCGGCGGTAGTAGTCGAGAATGTAATTGGCATCCTCGACACAGTAATTTGCCGGCAGCAACGTTTCGGCCAGATCCGCATCCAGCGGTTCCGTGGTCAGCACCTGGCTTGAGACCGGCATCATGCGCGAGCTGATTTCCGGCAGTTGCGGGGGAAGATAGGCATTGCCGCAGACGAGCATATAACGCGCCGTCACTGAGCCGCCAGCCGTGCGAACGCGGTTGGGCGTGCCTTCTTCCAGTGCTGTCACGCGGGAGTTTTCAAAAATCTGTCCACCGAGCTTTTCCACGGCGGCGGCTTCGCCAAGCACCAGGTTCAGCGGATGAATGTGGCCGCCGAGACGATCGATCATGCCGCCGGCATACCGGTCGGTCTTCACATAATGGCCAACGTCCTGGCGCGAAACCATCTCGAGGCCGGGGTGGCCGTGGCGTTCCCAGTCGGCCTTGTGGGCCTCCATCTCGCGGATCTGCTTATCGGTAAAGGCTGCAAAAAAGCCGCCGTCGACGAGATCGCAGTCGATGGCGTATTTTTGCACCCGCTCTCGGATGATGGCCGCCCCCTCCAGCGACATTTCGCCGAGCTTCACGGCCTTTTGCGCGCCGTAACGCGCCGCAATCGTCTGCAGGTCGCGGCTGTAGCCGTTGACGATCTGGCCGCCATTGCGCCCGGAGGCGCCAAAGCCGATGCGTTCTGCCTCCAGCACGATCACCGAATAACCGCGCTCGCAAAGTTCGAGCGCTGCCGAGATACCGGAAAAACCTGCGCCGATCACGCAGACATCCGTCTCCCTGTCGCCGTCAAGCGCCGGGCGCACCCGTTTGTCGTTGGCACTTGCCGCATACCAGGAGGCCGTATGGCCGGGATTATCAGTCACTCCCCGCACTGCCTCAGGCATCGGAAATCTCCTTAGATGACAAACCGCTCGGGCCGGTAGGGCGTGGTATCGATGAAGGGCTTTTCGCCGCAAATCTGCTCGGCAATCACCCGGCCGGTCACTGGGCCAAGCGTCAGGCCGTGATGGGCATGGCCGAAGGCAAACCACAGGCCCTTGTGGCGCGGTGCCTTGCCGATGATGGGCATCATGTCCGGCGTGCAGGGGCGGGCGCCCATCCAGGGCTCCTTGTCCAACCGTTCGCCGAGCGGAAAGATGGTGCGGGCAACGGCTTCGGCGCGACCCAGTTGCACCGGCGTCTTCGGCGCGTCGCGAAGCGCAAATTCGGCGCCCGTCGTCAGCCTGATACCCTTGTCCATCGGCGCCAGGAAATAACCGCGCTCGGCATCCATGGTCCAGCCGTTCAGCACCTTGTTGTCGGAGAGGCCATAATGCATGTGGTAACCGCGCTTGACGCCGACAAGGAATTTATAGCCAAGCGGCTTCGTCACCGTGTCCGACCAGGGGCCGAGCGCGATCACCACATCCTTGCCCTCGACGGGGCCGTCATCGGTCAACACTGTCCAGCCGGTCGCGGTCTGCGCAAGGCTTGTCGCATCTCCCTTCACGAAACGTCCGCCGAGGCTTTCGAACAGTTTGACGTAAGCCAGCGTCAACGCGTGCGGATCGGTCACCGACCAGGGATCGACCCAGGTGAGGCCGCCAACGAAATCGCTGCTGAGATGCGGCTCCTTGGCGGCGAGTTCTGCGGCATCCAGAACCTTGAAGTCGAGACCGTATTCGCGCTTCAGGCGCTCTGCCTCGGCAACCTCGCCATCCTGCTTCGCGCGCGTGCGAAACGCCTGCGTCCAGCCGTCCTTGCGGATGAGGTTTTCAGCGCCGGAGGCTTCGATCAGGTCGTCATGTTCTGAAATCGAGTGTTCGATCAGTGTTGCATAGGAGCGGGCGATCACCTGATGGCGGCCGGTGTTGGAATGCCACCAGTAACGGCCGAGGAATTTTGCGACCGCCGGAAGCGCACCTAAATCATAACGCACGTCGATACGGTTATTCAGCGCCACCTTGAGGATCATGCCGATCTGCTGGGGAAAGGCGTAGGGCACCACGCCTTCGCGCTGGATGAGGCCGGCATTGCCGAACGAGGTTTCCTCGCCAGGGCCACGCCGGTCCACCAGCACCACGGATTTGCCGCGCCTTGCCAGATGAAGCGCCGTGGACACCCCGATGATCCCCGCGCCCAGAACGATTGCGTCCGCTGCCATAACTTGCCTTCGATGTGTCTCTTGATAGTGCCCGAACATGCCCCCCGCCACGCTGCGGCGCAAACGAAAAGTGCGCGCTGTGCACACTCTCGCAAGCGCCGCGAAAGCCTTGGTGGCTATCCAGTTCAGATTGCGGGGCATCGTCCTCCCGCGCTTTTAACAGCACCGTCCCCGGGGAGGGCATTGCCCGTGAGCTTTCGTGATTATGACCTGATTATCGTCGGTGCCGGTTTCTTTGGCGCCACTATTGCCGAACGCACGGCCAACGAGCTTGGCAAGCGGGTGCTGATCATCGATCGCCGCCACCATATCGGCGGCAACGCCTATAGCGAAAACGACCGCGAGACGGGCATCGAGGTGCATAAATACGGCGCCCACCTGTTTCACACCCCGAACAAGACCGTGTGGGATTATCTCCACCGCTTCACGACCTTCACCGATTACCGCCACCGGGTGTTCACCTCGCACAAGAACCAGGTTTATTCGATGCCGATCAATCTCGGCACGATCTGCCAGTTTTTCGGCAAGCAGCTGGATCCGGCTGGGGCCCGCGCGCTGATTGCACAGCAGGCCGCAGAACTCGGTGACCGCGCGCCAGAAAACCTCGAGGAAAAGGCGATCTCGCTGATCGGCCGCCCGCTCTACGAGGCCTTCATTCGCGGTTATACCGCCAAGCAGTGGCAGACCGATCCGCGCGAACTGCCGGAATCGATCATCACCCGGCTTCCGGTGCGCTACAATTTCGACAACCGCTATTTCAACGACCCCTATGAGGGCCTGCCCGTTGACGGCTACACAGCGATCTTCCAGCGCATGCTCGACAATCCGCTGATCGATATCCGGTTGAACACCGATTATTTTGCCGTGAAGAGCGAGATACCCGAGGGTAAGCCCGTGGTTTATACCGGTCCGATCGATCGTTATTTCGATTACCGCGCCGGTGAGCTGAAATGGCGCACCATCGATTTTGAGGAAGAGGTGGTGAAGACCGGCGATTTCCAGGGTGCGGCCGTGATGAACTACGCGGATGAGGACGTGCCGTTCACGCGCATCCTTGAATTCCGCCACTTCAACCCGGAACGCGCCTACCAGACGGAGAAGTCGGTGATCGTGCGCGAATATTCCCGCTCCGCCACCCGCGCCGACGAGCCGTATTATCCCATCGATACGATGCAGGACAAGCTGACCTATCTCGCCTATCGCAATCTTGCCGAGCAGGAGAAGGACGTGGTCTTCGGCGGCCGCCTTGGCACCTATCGTTATCTCGATATGCACCAGGCGATCGGAGCGGCGCTGAAAAGTTTCGAGGCAGACATTATTCCGCGCTTTTTTGCCCCGCAACAGCGGGTTCTGGCGGGCTGATTTCGACGCGCCGCATCGGGCGTCTCGATGCGGCGCATCAAAAAGGTGGAACATCTCTAACCGCGTCTTGTTGGGCTGACGAACCAACATGAAGGAGAGAGACATGTTTTATACCGACGGCAAACTTCAGTATCCTGTGCGCGTGGAAAAGGCCGATCCGCTGTTTGCCCGCGCGCTTCAGCAGGCGATTGGCGGCGTGGAAGGCGAAATCCGGGTTGCCATGCAGTATTTCTTCCAGGCCTGCGGTGCCCGCGGCAATCCCAAGTTCCGCGACATGCTGATGAACACGGCAACGGAAGAACTTGGCCATATCGAAATGCTCGCCACGGCGGTTGCGCTTAATCTGGAAGGCGCTTCGCTTTCGGAAAAAGAAGCGGTAGCGCAGGATCCGGTCTCCAGCATGGTGCTCGGCGGCATCAACATGAAGAACATCCTGTCGGCGGGGATGTCGGCCATGCCGGTCGATAGCGACGGTGTTCCCTTCGACATGTCTCACATCTATGCAAGCGGCAATATCGCGGCAGACATGACGGCCAATGTGGCTGCCGAATCCACCGGTCGTACACTTGCCGTGCGTCTTTATAACCTCACGAATGATCCCGGCATGAAGGACATGCTGTCTTTCCTGATCGCCCGCGACACCATGCACCAGAACCAGTGGCTGGCAGCGCTTGAGGAGCTTGGCGGCCACGAGGGTGTCTTCCCGATCCCCAACAGTTTTCCGCAGGAACAGGAAAAGCAGGACTTTTCCTATGCCTTCCTCGGCTTCCAGGCCGATGGCGTCGATCCGATTGCCGGCCGCTGGTCGGAAGGTGCCTCCATCGATGGCAAGGGCAAGTTCTCGGCCATGCCGATGAAACCGCTGGGCGAAAAGCCGAACCTTGGCACTGCCAAGCCGAAGAGCGGTGCTCAATCCGAGCAGATGTAAAAACCGACAGACGCGAGAGCCCGGTGCCGCAAACATATCGGCGCCGGGCTCTTGCATCCAAGCGCGGCATGTCACTTGCCGCGGTCTGCTGATCGTTGAGGTGACGTCATGAAGAAAAGCTGGATTGTGATTGCAGCGGTGATCTTGCTTGCCGCGATAGTGATTTTGGGTTCGCGGCCGTTTACGCAAACGGATAACGAGCCGGGACAGCCCAGCCCGCACGCGATCACGCAATAAGCGACCAGGTGCGCAGGAAAGACCTGAAAAACAGGGAAGGGGCCTGCTTTTCAGCCCAGCTGGTTTGCCAGTTGCGCCCGGGCGCGATTGACCCGGCTCTTGATCGTGCCGACAGGGCAGCCGCACCGTTCAGCCGCTGCTTCGTAGCTTTGCCCCTGGATGAGAATAATATCCACCGCATCGCGGTAATGTTTGGGAAGGTCGAGAAGGGCGCGGTGAAATTCATGGGCGCGCACCGTCCATTCCTGCGGGGCATTCACCGTCGGGCGTGCAGAGGCGCAATCGTCCAGCCCGATCACTTCGCGCTTGGACAGGCCGAACTTGGTGCAGAATGTGTTGCGTAGAATGGTGAACAGCCAGGATTTGAGGCTCGTTCCCTCCTGAAACTTATCGATATTGGCAAGTGCGCGCGTCAGCGTTTCCTGCACGAGATCGTCGACATTGCTGGGGCTGCGGTCCAGTCGACGCGCAAATGCCATCAGGGCCGGGATCAGCTCGATCATTTCGGCGCGAACGCGATCGCTGCCGGAAGACGGAGCGGGAGGAATGGTGTTCACAGGATTTGTCGACATCGGCGTGACTTCCCTCGCTGGGATCGATTTGAGGCAAACACAAGATCCCGGATTTTGGTTCCGTCCGACGGGTTAAAAACTGATAATTTATCTGATCAGCCGGCGATGGTGCGGCCGACCGGCAGGGAATGCTGACCACACCCGATAGTGCCCATCCCGGCAAGACTCCGCCGCCTTGACTTCGCGGTGATGCGCGGCATGCGCGGTTGATCTTGCGACACAGATCATATCAACCTTATTTTCTGTCATGCGGATGTTAGGCAGTGGCACTAGATGTCCTCAAGGTCCTGCACGCCCGTGCAGGGAAAGGGCGATACCGGGCGATCGGATTTGGCCTGCGCAAGGCCGGTCCTCTTACCCGCGTTGGACGGTGAAGTGGGAATGAAGAACGACAAGAGCGCGTCCAATCGCATGCGGTTCGTCAGTGCCGAACAGGTGGCGCTGCGGGCCGGGGTTTCCCGCTCGGCTGTATCTCGCACCTTCACGCCGGGCGCGAGCGTCTCGCCAGCCACCCGTGAAAAGGTGCTGCAGGCTGCCGAGGAACTCGGTTACCACGTCAACGACCTCGCCCGCGGGGTGCTGAACAACCAGAGCCGATTGATCGGCCTTGTCGCAACACGGCCGGAGATCGGCTTTCGCGCCCACCTGACGGCAGCGCTGGCCAAGCTTTTGATCCGCAGGGGCAGTGTGCCGATCCTCATCAATACCGGAGAAACGGAAGAGGACCTGCTTGCCGCGCAGAAAATCCTGATTGGCCACCGCGCCGAGGCAACCATCATCATTTCGGGCTCACCTCCGGCAAGTTTCTTCGAACTGGCCCGCCGCAACGGCCAGCCGGTGGTCATGATCGGGCGTTCGGAACTGGGGGCAGACCATGTCCGCGCCGGCAATTCCGAGGCCGCTCATGAGGCCGCCGCAGCCTTCATCGCGGCGGGGCGCCAGCGGTTTGCCTTTGCCGGATCAAATTCCCGCACGCCCGCCATTCTCGAGCGCGAAACGGGCTTCGTGGCCGCCGTTGAAGCGCATGGTTTTGCGGTGCGCGTGACGCGCGGTCGCGATTCCGATTATGAGAGCGGTGTCATCGCTGCACGACAGCTAATGGCCGACGGCGACGATATGCCGGATGCGGTCTTCTGTGCCAATGATCTCATCGCCTGCGGGTTTATGGACGTGCTGCGTCTGGAGGCAAGCCTGCGGGTGCCGGACGAGGTGGCGGTAATCGGGTTTGACGATGTCCCGGAAGCGTCCTGGCTGAACTACCGGCTGACCACGTTCCGGCAGGATCCCGATGTGATGGCGCAGCGCGCGGTTGATCTGCTGGAGCGGCGCGTCGCCTGTCCGGAGGGGGCGCCGGATGTCGAGCGCGTCATTCCCCAGATGGTGCTGCGGGACAGTTTTCGCCCGAACCCCTGAGCCTTCGCGGTCACCACCTGCTTGATCCGCAACCGTCACGGCCGAATGGCACGGCGTGAAGACGAGATGTGACCGGATTTTTGCGGAACGGTGCGCGGGCCAGATTGTTGACCGGTCAGAAGGAGAAATCCCATGAACCGTTCAATCATCACCAGCCTCATCGGCCTTGGTCTTTCGGCCGCCATCCTGACCAACCAACCGGCGCTTGCCCAGAACGCCGGCAGCCCGCCACCGCGCGAGACTTGCACGCTTCCACCCGGGCAGGCTCCCAACCCGCCGGGGCAACAGGGGGGCAAGACCGCCCGATCGCCACAAGGCAGTGCGCCAGATCTTGCCGATTGCAACGGCGTCCTGAAGGCGCCGTCGGTCGGAGACCATGACATGGTCGAACCGGCGCCTCCGGTTGGTCAAATGCCGGTGATCAAGCCGGGGGATCTGCCGCAGAACACGGCTCCGGGATCGGGCGGTGGCTGATCGCCGCACAGTTTGGCCGCCGGCGGAGCATTGCGTGCGCACTTGCCCGCAACGCGCCTGTCGAAGATTGGCGGGAGCTGACGGTCAGTCCTTTGCAGGAAGGCCGCGTCGCTGCCGACCCGAATTGGCAACATGATCAGGATATCTGCACCCAAACGCCAAAAGGCCGCTGCCTGGAAGGCGCGGCCTTTTGGAGAAGGTGCCATTGGCACGCAGTCGCTACTTCTTCGAAGCGGTCTTGCGGGCTTTGACAGGCTTCGGGGCGTCCTGCACAGTCTCTTCCGCTTCCTTGGCGAGCCGTGCCTGCTTCAAGCGTTCGGTTTTCTTGTCGCGTGCAACCGATTCGGCATCGATGATCGCACGGGCCGTGTGATCGGTCGTTTCTGCCTTTTCACGGGCAGATACCTTACCGGGCTTGAAGAAAACGTCTTTCGTTGCAGTCATCTTGGCTCCTCTCGCAAAAGGGTTACGGACGGTGCGGAGCGAAACTTAACGACGGCCGCGAACGGCTGCAACCTTCTTGGGCATCGGCAGCAGGCCTTCGCGCTGCATCTTCTTGCGCGCAAGCTTGCGCTGGCGGCGAATGGCTTCCGACTTTTCGCGGGCGCGCTTTTCCGACGGCTTTTCATAGGCGCTGCGCGCCTTCATTTCGCGAAACACGCCTTCGCGCTGCAACTTCTTCTTCAGCACGCGAAGTGCCTGGTCCACATTGTTGTCTCTTACCAGAACCTGCAAAACATCTCCTTTTGCACGGCCGCAAAGGCCACTGTGTGCATCTTTGGTGTGGTCACTTGCCGATCTTCATCGAGGCTGGATTGAGCCACGAATTACCCTTTGCGGGCGAGACGGCTTTTTCTTCTGTGGCAGAGCGCTTCGACCGCTCTGGGTCGATGTCGCCCTCAACGATCCGGCGGTCGAATGTCTCATTCTCGAACCGGATACGATACTGAGCGTGGCCATAGGCGGAGGGCATCACAGCCGATATGCGGCACGCATCTGTCCGCTCCTGCCTGGAGCCTGCTGCCGCCTTCAAGACAATCATGTCTCCGACGGAATAAGTCGGTCTGCTCATTGCGCATCTCCCGACGTGCTCAGGTAAAACAAAAAGGCCGGGCGTTAACCCGACCTCCTCAAGTCACTCAGCCAACTGACCGCCAGTACATCCGTGGTCGGCTATGGCGAATGACAATATTAAGCCGCCTGCAGGTTGTCGGCCGAGCTTTTGCCCGAACGCTTGTCCTGGACGATGTCGTAACGGATCTTCTGGCCATCGGCCAGGCCGCGCAGGCCGGAACGCTCAACAGCGGAGATGTGGACGAATACGTCCGCGCCGCCGTTGTCAGGCTGAATGAAGCCGAAGCCCTTGGTGCTGTTAAACCACTTTACGGTACCAGTGTTCATGACGATCTCCTTTGTCAATCGTAAGTTATCCCGACGCGAAAACCGCCGGGTGGATCGATGTTTTGAAAGGAAATCGACAGAGCGCCTTAGCTCTCGGACAAAGTCACAACCAAGTTCGATGAAGCGCAATGTATGCCAATTTCACGGAAATGCAACAGTTTTCGCGAAATAAAATTTCTTGCAGCGCAAAATATCCGCTGAAAATTTCGCGTTATCCCCTTGTTTATCGAGGCTTTACGGCAATCATTTTGTCGCCATGGCTCTGCCGTCGCTGTGGCCGCCATCGTTCTACAGAGGCCACAACCTGCGCTCCACATCAAGGGCGGGAAGCCGCCGCTTGGCGCTTCAGGGCTCATTTTCTCAGTCGTCATATATCTTTTGCCGGATGTATGATAAATAATATTGACGCCTGCGGGCATTGGCTCTTTATGCTTATCTTGGATCTGCGCGCGTCTGGTGATTGCAGGGCAGCTGTCGTCGTATGGTGCCGAACAATCCTTGCACGCGGGCCTTGCATGCGGGGCAGGTGGCAGGCCATTGTTTCATCATCCGGCGGCGATGTCCGCCGAACATTGTTTAAACGTAACGGCGAAAACGCCGAAGGGAGGCTTCATGACCATCCACCAGAACCTGATTGCCGGCGAATGGGTCGGCAGCCAGGCATCCGAAAACATCAATCCGTCCGATACCAAGGACGTCGTCGGTCTTTACGCGCAGGCGAGCGCCGAAGACGCCAAGGCTGCGATCGATGCAGCGCAGGCAGCGTTCCCGGCCTGGTCGCGCTCCGGCATTCTCGAGCGCCACGCCATCCTCAAGAAAACAGCCGATGAAATCCTTGCCCGCAAGGACGAGCTTGGCCGTCTTCTCGCGCGCGAAGAAGGAAAGACGCTGGCCGAAGGCATCGGCGAAACCATTCGCGCCGCGCAGATCTTTGATTTCTTCGCCGGCGAAGCGCTGCGCCTGACCGGCGAGATGGTACCATCCGCGCGCCCTAATATCGGTGTCGAAATCACCCGCGAGCCGCTTGGTGTCATCGGCATCATCACGCCCTGGAATTTCCCGATCGCTATCCCCGCCTGGAAGATCGCGCCGGCGCTTTGCTATGGCAATACTGTTGTGTTCAAGCCGGCCGATCTCGTGCCCGGCTGCTCCTGGGCCATCGTCGATATCCTGCACCGTGCCGGCCTGCCGAAGGGCGTGCTGAACCTCGTTATGGGTCGCGGTTCGGTCGTCGGTCAGGTGATCCTCGACAGCCCCAAGGTGAACGGCATCACCTTCACCGGCTCCACCGGCACGGGCAAGCGCGTCGCAATCGCCTCCGTCGAGCATAATCGCAAGTTCCAGCTGGAAATGGGCGGCAAGAACCCGATGGTCGTGCTCGATGATGCCGATCTCACGGTCGCCGTGGAAGCGGCTGCCAATTCCGGCTTCTTCTCCACCGGCCAGCGCTGCACGGCGTCTTCGCGCCTCATCGTGACGGAAGGCATCCACGACCGCTTTGTGGCAGCGCTCACCGAAAAGCTTCAGTCGCTCACCATCGACAACGCGCTGAAAGCCGGCACCCATATCGGCCCGGTCGTTGATGAAAAGCAGCTCAAGCAGGATACCGACTATATCGAGATCGGCCAGAAGGAAGGCGCCAAGCTTGCCTTTGGCGGGCAGGTTCTGGAGCGCGAAACCCCCGGTTTTTATCTGCAGCCGGCGCTGTTTACCGAAGCCACCAACCAGATGCGCATCGCGCGCGAAGAAATCTTTGGCCCCGTCGCCGCCGTCATCCGCGTCAAGGATTACGACGAGGCGCTGTCTGTTGCCAATGATACGCCGTTCGGCCTGTCTGCCGGCATTGCCACCACCAGCCTGAAGCATGCCACCCACTTCAAGCGCAATTCGGAAGCCGGCATGGTCATGGTCAACCTGCCGACTGCAGGCGTCGATTTCCACGTGCCGTTCGGCGGCCGCAAGGCCTCGTCCTTCGGTTCGCGCGAGCAGGGCAAATATGCCGCCGAGTTCTTCACCGTGGTAAAGACGGCCTATACGCTGGCCTGAGTCCCAACAATCTGCACGAGAAACTTCAGCCGGCGACGCGCAAGCCTCGCCGGCTTTTTCGTGCCACCCGCGCTTGTTCAGGAGCGCCGTTCATGCAACGGTGTCAGTGGGTTAGGAGGGGTGTTCCAGTATGATCGAGTTTCTTGTCTCGCAAATTATCGATCCGTTTCGGATCGGTCTGATTTTCTTTCTTCTCCTCACGGCGATAAGGACCCGCCGGGAGATGGGCATGCGGGCGCCTCTTGCCATGGGCGTTGTGTTCATCGCCATTCTGCTGCCGTTGACAACAGGTGCGACAGTGGATCCCGAGGGCAGTACGCGGCTCTTTTCCATTCTCTGCGGCATCGTCGCCAATGCCATCATCCTCGCGGTTTTCCTTGGCGGTTGGTTCGTGTGGGAAAGGCGCCGCAAGTAGGCTGCACATTTCAGCAAATGCCGTTTCGCAGGATCAATGCAGAAGGGCCGGGCATTTTCTGCCCGGCCCTTCGATTTTCTTAAAATGCGTTCAGGAGATCCCGCTCAATCGGAGAAGATGTCCTTCTTGTGGGTGTTCCCAGGCACCAGCAGCGCGCCGATGACCACGGTCGCACCGGCGATGATGATCGGATACCAGAGGCCGCCGTAGACGTTGCCTGACTGCGCCGAAATGGCGAAGGCGGTTGCCGGCATCAGGCCGCCGAACCAGCCATTGCCGATATGGTATGGCAGCGACAGGCCGGAATAGCGGATGCGGGTCGGGAAGAGTTCGACCAGCATGGCTGCAATCGGTCCGTAGACCATCGTTACCAGGATGATCAGATAGGTGAGGATCAGGACGACTGCGATCTTCTGACCGGTGAAGATGTCGAAGAAGTTCTGCGCCCGGGCAACCGTGGTGTTGGCTTCTGCCGACAACGGATAACCAACGCTGGTAAGTGCGGTTGTAACAGCCTTGTTAAAGCCGGCAGGTGCAGTCTTCAGGGCATCGCCGGTAAGCGTTGCGCTGTCATAGGAGGGAATGACGGTTTCGCCGATCTTGATCTGCGCCACCGTGGCTGCCGGATCTTCGACCGTCGAATAGTTCACCGAGCTGCGTGCGAGCGTCGCCTTGGCGATATCGCAGGACGAGGTGAACTTGGCCGTACCCGTCGGGTTGAACTGGAACGAGCAGTCATTCGGCGCTGCGGTGACGACGACCTGGCTCTGCTGTGCCGCATGCAGCGCAGGATTTGCCATTTCGGTCAGCAGCGGGAAGACGAACTTGTAGGTGAGGGCTGCAATCAGGCAACCGGCTAGAATGATCGGCTTGCGGCCGATACGGTCCGACAGGGCACCGAAGACCAGGAAGCCGCCAGTACCGAGGATGAGCGACCATGCCACCAGAACGTTGGCAGTGAAACTATCGACCTTGATAACATTCTGCAGGAAGAACAGCGCGTAGAACTGTCCGGAATACCAGACCACGGCCTGGCCAGCCACGAGGCCGAACAGGGCGATCAGCGCGATCTTGCCGTTCTTCCAGGTGCCGAAAGCTTCCCGCAGAGGTGCCTTGGAGGCCGCACCCTCTTCCTTCATCTTCTTGAAGGCAGGGGATTCGTTCATCTGCATGCGGATGTAAAGCGAGATGAGTAGCAGGAAGATCGAGCCGAGGAACGGAACGCGCCAGCCCCAGAGATCAAAGGCCTTGATCATCTTTGCCGTTCCGTCCGGGTTCATCACCGCAGCACCGGCCGCATCGAGAACCGGCGTCGCGCCCCAGTTGGCATTGACATAACCCTGCACGGCAAGGATCACCACCAGCGAGAGCAACAGCCCAAGCGTTGCCGTCGTCTGAATGAAGGCGGTAAAATAACCGCGCTGATTGGAAGGCGCATGTTCGGCCACATAGACCGCAGCACCGCCATATTCACCGCCAAGGGCAAGCCCCTGCAGCATGCGCAGCGCAATCAGGATGATCGGCGCGGCCGCCCCCCAGCTTGAGTAGCCAGGCAGAAGGCCGACGAGGAAGGTGGACAGACCCATGATCAGGATCGTCATCAGGAAGGTGTATTTGCGCCCGACGATATCGCCGAGCGCGCCGAAGACCAGCGCGCCGAACGGGCGTACGATAAAGCCCGCGGCAAAGGCCAGAAGGGCAAAGACGTTTCGCGTCGCTTCCGGAAACGACGTAAAGAACTGCGCGCCGATGATCGCCGCAAGTGAGCCGTAAAGATAAAAGTCGTACCACTCGAAGATCGTCCCCGCGGAGGAGGCCATGATGACCTTCCTCTCGTCAGCGGTCATGGGACGCGAACGATCCCTGACGTTCATATCCGTCGCTGCCATGTAATGCCTCCTCCAGTTTCCGGCCTCCCGGCCGGCCAAATTCGCTGATCCCATCGATCCGCACACGCCACATCCGTGCCGTATGCGCCGCGATCCGGTCCTCTCACCGGCCGCGGTTCAACGTTCCGCTTGCGCGGTTCGCCCCCTCATGACGCAGAGCCGACTTTCGCCGGATCCGTATTGCGTGTCCTGCCATCTACATCGCTCCGGCAGCACACGATGGAATGATATTTAGCATAGCGCGCATATACGGATCAGAACGACTTTGGTCTAAGACCGGGGTAGTGCCGGCGAAACTGCATAGAGCTTTTGCTGCGCATTGCGGGCACGGCTTCGGCCTCAAATTGCCGGCGTCCTCCGCACCGGCGACACTTGCCAGGATGACGGCGGCGCAAGCGTTGGCCGAAGGGTCTGACCCATGAGCTTCAATAGCCGCGTCTCTCTGCTGTTCCTGGTGGACAGATGACGGGAGCGCTCGTTCTCCACCGCCGTCCGGCCTATACGAGACTGCGTGTCTCATCTTGGCCTTGTCCTCACTTGGCGATATGACAGTTCCGGATGCCGCGCAGAAAACGGCAAAATGACGGGAACCGGTTTGATGGATACCAGACGATATTACGCGAACATGGGCGGCCTGCCGGGCCAGACGGAGCTTCTCTCCAGCAAAGCGGTGTTTACAACGGCCTATGCCGTCATTCCGCGCACCGTGATGACGGATATCGTTACCAGCCTGTTGCCGCACTGGACCGACAGCCGTGCCTGGATCATCGCGCGGCCAATGACCGGTTTTTCGGAGACGTTTGCACAGTATATCGTGGAAGTGGCGCCCGGCGGCGGAAGCGCGCAACCGGAGCCGAATTCTAAAGCGCAGGCGGCCATCTTCGTTGTCGAGGGACAAATGACCATCACGCTGGACGGAAAGCCGAATGCCTTGCGCGCCGGCTCCTTCGCCTATCTTCCGGCCGGAGCGCAATGGACGGTCGAAAACACCTCGGCAGCACCGGCCAAGTTTCATTGGGTGCGCAAGGTATTCCAGGCTGTTGAAGGACTTGATCTGCCGCCGGCCATCTTCTCCCACGAAAGCGAGCATGAGATCGCTCACATGCCCGATACCAACGGCGCCTGGGGCACGACGCGCTTCATCGATCCCTCCGACATTCGCTACGACATGCATCTCAACATCGTCACGTTTGAGCCGGGTGGCACCATTCCCTTCATGGAAACCCATGTGATGGAACACGGTCTCTATGTGTTGGAAGGCAAGGCCGTTTACCGCCTGAACACCGATTGGGTGGAAGTCGAAGCTGGCGATTTCATGTGGTTGCGCGCGTTTTGCCCACAGGCCTGTTATGCCAGCGGGCCCAGCCGTTTCCGTTACCTTCTGTACAAGGACGTCAATCGCCACGTGGACCTCTGGTAAGGCTGGTTAGCGCGCAAGCGTAATGGCCGCTGAGTTGGTTTTGAAAGCAAGGGCCGGACGAATGCCAGTTGTCCGGCTTGTTGCTCGGTTCCGTCAGGCGGGTGTTGCGACAGGTCTGAAGCCATGATCGTGCGGCAGCCATCAGGCCGTGGCCAACGAGCCAGCTCTGGATTTCTGTGCATTCACCGGTGACGAAGCGTCACTCGGGAGCAAAGACCTTCTCTGCTCCGGAGATCTTCAAAAGCATTTCCAGGCGTTCGGGTGGAAGAAGTGGCAATTGCGATTTGAGCACGTCAGCAAGCGGCGGGGGCAGATCCGAGAGCTGTTCGAACGCGGTGCGCGTTGGGGCATAATTGAGGAGGGTGCGGATATCGGCCTCGACATGGTCGTGCGCCAGATCCAGTACGGCACCGGATACACGCTTCCACTGGGTCATGCGCGCGGTCAGCGAGGCCATTTCTGAAGGCGCGTAGCTCTGCGAGTATCCGAGCAGCATGGCCTGCTCGGTTGCAGGACGCCCTAGAAACCATCGGGCAAAGGCCAGGCGTGCCCACAGAAAACCGTTTGTGGGCTGGCATTGCAGGCCCTTGACCGAGACTTCATCGATCCGCCTCAGCTTTTCGAGCCAAGCCTCGCGATTTTCGCGCGGGGTAATCCTGTCTGCCTGCCAAGTTAGAAGGTCGACAAGAGCAATAATGCCATCGTGATCGCACGAGGCAACAATGGCATCGGCCCTGCTTAAAGCGTCATCGACAGCGGGGGCCGACAATGGTTCCCCCGCATAGGCAAGCTTTCTCAGCTGCATGAGATCACGAAATTCCGCCGCGATCGGCAGAAACCGGATCTGCGAGAAATTGACCGCTATCAGAACCGCCGCCAATACGGCGGCAATGACAGTCTCACGTTTCATGATCAACATAATAGGAACTGTAACGCGAGCTGTAATAGTCCGATGATCCGTATTCGCGATAGAGCTTCAGCTTCTGGACGTCCACCTTGTTGAGAACGACGCCGAGTGTCCGTTCGGCAATTTGACGTTCCGAAGCCAGTGTCTGCTGGACGACCTTGCGCGACACGACACCCCATTCGACGACCATGATAAAGCCGTCTATCCGTGCCGCAATGGAACGTGCATCCACCACAGGCGCGAGCGGAGGAAGGTCAAGCACGACATAATCATACTCCGCAGACACCCGGCTCAGCAGCTGGTGCATCTGGGGAGATGCCAGCAGTTCCGATGAATGGGTAATCCGACGCTTGACCACGACAGGCAAAACATCCAGTCCCGAGGCTGCATCATGCAGGAGGACGGACGTATAGGGCAAACCTTCCGTCAGTACCTGGATCAGACCGGCCTGTGCATGCTGGCCGATTGCACGTGTGGTGCCAGGATTGCGCAGGTCCGTGTCGATCAACAGGGTTCTGCCGCTTTTTGCAAGTACCTGCGCCAGATTAAGAGCGATGGTGGATTTGCCTTCACCCGGGAGAGTGGAGACCAGGCCCACGATCTTGCTCGCCTTGGCGATGTTAAGATCAATGGCAATCTTGCAACTGCGAAGGGTCTCAGAAAAGGATGAGAGCGGATAATTCATCGCAAAGTTTGACACGCTGTTGCGGAAATGAACCTCCCGGTCAACGGGCGCAGTCACCGAAGTGTCTGTTTTCTTGACGATTGCCGGCGTGGCTCCAAGATATTCCACCCCGAGAATATCTCTGATCTGGTCCCCTGTGCGGAAGAAGCGGTCACGAAATTCGCGGAATGCTCCAATGCCGGCGCCGATCATCAAGCCGAAGAGAACTGAAATCGCGATGACCAATGGCTTGCGCGGGCTGCTGGGAGCAGCTGGTCCGACTGCTTTCGAAATGATACGTGCCTCGGTCACCGGGAAAGATTGCTGCTGAACAGCCTCCTGATAACGTTGCAGGAAGGTCTGGTAAAGGTTCTTATAGGCTTCCGAAGAGCGTTCCAATTCGCGCAACTGGACCTGCGTTTCGCTTGCGGTGACGCTGACACTTGTTGCCTTCACGACCCCTTCTGTGATGTTGCGTTCGCGAGAGCGTGCAACTTCCAGTTCGCTCTGATAGCTTTCCGCAATACGCTTCAGTTCATCAAACATCAATCGATTATATTCGGACATTTCCTGGCGCAGACGAACCGCCTGAACGTGGTCCGGGCCCAGTCTCCTTGTAATCTCCGACTCGAGTTTGGAGGCTTCAAGATACTTCTGGCGAAGTGTGTTGATTACGGAACTGTCCAGGGCGTCCGTCACGATGGCGTCCGTCTGTCCACTGGCGAGGATTTCCTGGATGCGGTCATAACGGGCTTGCGCACGAGCCGTGTCGGCGCGGGCAACAATCAAGGCACTGTTCAGTTCAGTCAGTTGCTGGTCCGACACGAGGCCATTGCCAGCCGTTACCAGACCATTGGCGGCCCTGAATTTCTGAACGGCAAGATCTGATGCCAGCGATTGCTGCCGCAACTCTTCTATTCGGTCCTGAAGCCACTCACCGGCACGCCTAGTCGCTTCGTATTTTGCATCGAGCTTGTCGTTGATGTATGATTCCGCAACTGCGTTTGCGATAGTCGCAGCCAAGCTCGGTGAAGGTGACGTAACCGCGATTTCCAGAACGTAGGCGCGACCGACGCGCTGAATGGCAAGGTTATCCTGAAGGCGCGACAGAGCCGACCGCCGCTTTGCTTCGGCAGGATCTATAAATTCGCCGCTGGACTTGGAAGATAGCCCGATGGAAGCAAGAAGTGCCTTTACGCTCGATGTCGCTGTTCCCACGAGCGAGCCGCCGGAAGACATGAATTGCGCATTATCCTGAAGCTTCAGGCGATCAACCGTCGCCAAACCGATGGTGTCGGATTTCAACAGCTCGACCTGGCTCAGCACCGATGCCTCGTCGTCGAGCACGCCACCGATCGTGGATAATTGCTGCACAACCTCGCTGTTGCCGCGGTCGATGAGAACGCTTGTCGAGGCCGTGTAGAGCGGGACGGCAGTCAGCAAATACACGACACCCACAGCCAACATGAGAACGACAGCTGCGGCAACAACAACCCACTGCCGCCGAGCAATCGCCAGCAGTTGGTCGATGTTTATTTCCTTGGCAAACGAATCACCCTGACCGGCATCTTGGTTGGTGACGAAAACAGGGTGCTGGTTCACCGGGCAATCCTAATCATGAAGAAAGTTGACGTATTATCCGTTGGTGGTCGGGCTTACGGAGGTCCCGCCACCACCATTGTTGTTGCTGCCCGACGAGCTTCCTCCGCCTGCACCGGAAAACGTACCGGATCCGCTGCTTGTCGTTGTCGTGGTCGACGCCGTCTGTCCGCCGCCGCCCGTCTGCCCCCCGGCCGCATCACCGCCAGCACCCGCATCACCACCAAGTGTGCCAGTGAGGCCACCTGCGGCCGCAGTGTCCGCTCCCGCAATGGCGCCAGGAGCCGGGGCCGCTGTTGGAGTTTCAGCCGTCTGCGTCTCGGTAGCCGCATTGACCTGCGCAGCAGCCGATGCCAACTGCGTGCTGGAGGCAACGGCAACCTGAATCTGGGCTGCGGCGGCCTGATTTTGATTGGCGGCCAATGCTGCGGTCGCCAAATTTGTGCCCGTTACCAACGCTGCTGCTTGCGCTGGGCTTGCGGTAAGCGCCGCCGCCTGAAGTGCAGTCAGGGTTTCGGTCAATTTTGCCTCTGCCGTCGCTGCAAGCAAGAGGGATGCAACGAGCGCTGCCAGTTCCTCCTCCGGCAGGGTCAGAATGCTCTGCGGATTGGCCAGGAACGCCGCCAGCTGTTCGGCAGAAGCCGGCGCTACCGGAGCCTGTTGTGGCGCCGGCGCCTGCTGCTGAGCCGGCGCCGGCTGCTGTGCTGGAGTCTGTGCAGTTGCATTTCCAGCAATCAACATCGCCAGGCCGGAAACGATGATCTGAGATTTCTTCAATATAGTGCCCATGAGAGCGATCCTCTTCGAACGTATCCGGATACTGAAGAATACATCCATCAGCAGCCTGGTTGACTATAAAACTTCAATTGCCTCTGGCTAGAGCCAATTGGTTTTTTCGTTAATTGCGAATGTTGTCACGCGTATCGACGATATTGGACACTGAAGACGTAGCAGAGTTCAAAATTGTCAGGAACTTGGTCAACTCGACAGCGTCAGACGTGGACACGTATAGCACATCTTTATTCTGCATGGGAAATTTCTGCACTGCGAAGAAACCTGAGGGATCTCTGAGGTTTGCCCGGAAGATCACCGGAACTTCTTCGGATTTGAAGCGGGCCGTATCAACACCAAGTTTAGTCAGAAAACTCTTGTTGACGGTGCGATACAGAAGAACGGATTGCGGTTCTGCCTTGTCATCCAGCAATCCGCCTGCCTTGGCAAGCCCATCACCCAGCATCAGGTTTGAATCTTCGAAATCAAAGCTTCCACTCTGGCCGGTAACACCAAATGCGAGAAATGTCCTTTTCTCGCGCCGTACGAGAATAGTGTCGCCGGGCTGAACATAGATGTTTTCGGCGGAATTACGCGCCAGTGTATTATAGGCAACTTCGGCCTGCCTGCCACGGCGCTGAAGCGAGATGGACGTCTCAGCGGCTGGGGCGCTGAGGCCGCCGGCTTCCGAGATGACATCCAGCACACGCTCGCCCGCAGGGCTGAGCGTGATCTTCTTCGGCGAATTCACGTCGCCGAGGACAGAAGCCTCCATCGAGCGGCTTTCGCTTACGGAGATTACGACCTGTGGCTCAATGGCGCGATTGGCCAATCGGCTGGCAATTTCGATCTGCACGTCATGGACAGGCTTTCCGGCGGCACGAACGGTGCCAGCGTATGGAACCGTCAAGTTTCCCTGACGATCGACGGTCTGGCTTGGCAGGGTGATGTAATTGCCGGGCCTTGCTCCCGCATCGGCCGGAATGAACAAGCCGCCAGCCTGGGCTTCAAAAACAGACACCTGCACGACGTCACCAACGCCAAGCACAATATCAGGGACGCCGTCGCGAGACGCCCCAAAACCTCCGCGAAGACTACCTTCAGCGGCGGTTGAGATGTGATCGAGAACCGCCTTGTTGATATCCACGAGAGCATAATCAATGCCGACCTTCTGGTCGCCAGTGCCCACCGTTACCGAAGCGTTGGTGCCAACCACACGCTGGTCCGGCCCTGACCGGGGCAACGACGTGCAGCTTGCAAGCAAACCCGCCATTGCAATCGATAAAATACGATTTACCATCATCCCCATTATTTCCCACCGCGTCATTGAGAGGTTGTTTATACTAAATATCGGATATTCCAGTCGCGCCAGAATTTTTTATTGCGGCGCACTATTTTACAGGTAACTTGAATATGCATGTAGCAAATAAACAACAAAATTTGGTTAATTTTTCATTTTAACCGTCGTTCTGCGACCATAGCTCACGGCGATCGAAAGTCCTATAAACAAAACCCACCATACTGAAAAGCCCGGTATCTGCATCGAAAAATCCGTGGCTGAGTGTATCAAGACAAGAATAGTCGCGGATGCTGCCCCGACAACTATAAGCCGCTTGCTGCGGCGGCGGTTGATTCCAGTCCAGAATGAAAAGGTTATGGTCGCCAAGAAAACTGTCGCCAGCAACACAAACGGCAGCCCTAAGGCCAAGATTCCGTCCAGATAGAAATTGTGGGCCATTGGCCAGTAACCGGCAAGACCGCAGGCGGCATCCCGGTAGGCCGGAAAGACAGCCGGAAATGCGCCGCTGCCGATGCCAACGAGGGCATGGTCCCGGATCGCGGACAGTATGCCCGGCATGACGCAAAGGCGCCCGTCTTCCAGCCCCTGCACTTGCGCTCTCAACAGAACTCGGCCGGCGAAAAAGCCGATGACCAGAACCGATAAGGCGGCAAGAGCCGCCGCTTGAAGGACGCGCCGCCAGGAGGCTGGTGCGCGAACCGTCGGGAGGGTGCCACCGGAAGGCATCTGGAATCGAAAGAAGGCGCTGGCACCGATCTGGCATGTAAGCGCCAGCGCGGTGGCCAGGACACCCCCGCGTGATTGTGTCAGCACGAGAGCCGAAAGCGTGATGAGCCCGAGCAGAAGCCAAAGGGCTGCATTGATCGGCGTCCACCCGTCGCGTCGATAAAAGACGTCGCTACCGGGTATCAGCCGGACCTTTATGCCCCTGAAACGGGAAATCATCGCGACAAGTGTCACGCCGTAGAAGGTGGCGGCCGTATTGCGGTTGACGAAGGGAGCGGTAAGAGAGCCCAGGTAGTACTGCTTTTCGGCAAGCATCAATGACTTGGGAAATGCAACGAACTGGATGAGTGAGAAGGCCGCCATCAAGCCACCCGCCGCACAAAAAACCGTCATGGCACGTTCGATTTCCCCCTCCTGCCGAAAGAGCAGCAAGACACACAACAACGCCATAGCTGGCAGGCTGATCGGGCCAAGGGCCCAAAGTGTGTCGGCTGGCGCAGGCGATATGGAGTGCGATGCCGCAATTCCCGCCTCCTGGAGAACTCGCCATGCGGCATTGCCTGGGATCCCTGCCGGCAGCGGCATCGACTGCATTATGGTCCAGACCACCACCGATGCCCAGATCGATAGAACAATCAGAAAGAACGTACGGGTGGGTGCGGCAATGCCAAGAGTGAAATAGGCAATCACGAGACAAAGCGACATCAGCAAGGTGCTGATGGTCAAGGCTTCCGGATAAACAGCTCCATGCGACAGATAAACCGTGCAGAGCGACGATAGAAACAAACCGATGGAAAGGTTTCGCAGCCAACGGGCCACGATGCTGTAATCGGTGCTCTCGGCCGAGGGCGTCGCACGTTTCTTTGGAAGATTCTGCTGCATCGCCAATGCTCTCTTCAACCTGCCACTGGCCTGCCTGTGCAGAATATAAGTGAACGCGATATTGCTGCTAGCATAAATAACACTGCATCAAAATACAAAATGCTACTTTTCAGCCACTTTTCAGCCAAAATCCCGCGAGGCGGGCGCAAGCGGTACAGCACCATAAAATGCGTCACGTCTAAAATTTGAACTTTCCACTTAAGCGCCCATCATTTTTCCCCGCCTAGAACGGAGGCACGAGGTGCAGACGCAGGTTTGCATCTCTTTGCAACGAGGTCTGGCGATGAAGAAGCTTATGCTGGCAGCCTTTGCTGCCGTTATCTTTGCGGGAAACGTGTCTTCCTCTTGGGCAGTCGGCCCCGCCGGATTGGCCGCTCCTGCGCCCAAAGGATCCCTGCGCATTCCAGCGACAAAGCCAACGCTTGCTCCCTATGCATTTGTCAGCTTCTGCGTCGCGCATGGTGAAGAATGTCGGGACGACAATCGCGCCGATACTTTGGTGCTGACGCCCTTGCTGCTGCGCGAGCTGAGGCGGGTCAACTTCCAGGTCAACCGGGACATCAAGCCAGAAAATGACGTTGCTGGACACGATGAGTGGAGCATCAATGTCCAAAGAGGTGACTGTGAGGATTACGTGCTCACCAAACGCAGCAGGCTGGTGAAGCTCGGATGGCCAGCGAACAAGCTGCGCGTTGCCGTGACCGTGACACCCAACAACAATGGGCATGCGGTTCTGGTTGTCAGCACCGATAGCGGTGATCTTGTGCTCGATA
This sequence comes from Neorhizobium sp. PAMB6630, assembly GCF_058242775.1. Lineage (NCBI taxonomy): Bacteria > Pseudomonadati > Pseudomonadota > Alphaproteobacteria > Hyphomicrobiales > Rhizobiaceae > Neorhizobium > Neorhizobium sp. PAMB6630. The sequence goes on along the minus strand of NZ_CM177836.1, from coordinate 3,225,436 downwards.
ACCGCAGCAACGACATTCGCAACTGGCGCGACACAGACCTCCGCTGGCTGAAAATCCAGTCGGATACAAATCCCCTGTTCTGGAATGACCTTACCAACAACGGTTGAGCGGCATAGAGGGCCATGCCCCTTTGGCCGTGCCTCCGGTGTTACAGCGCGAATTCGATCAGGATCCGGCACAGGCTCAGGCCTTTCAGAAAAGTGCCTGTCCTTCGCGTCGAACGACAGGCACGCTTGATCTGATAGATATAGTCGGGTTTTTCGCAGATGATGAAGGTTTGACTTGACCATCGATCAATGCTGATACACCTGAAGAACACCTGTGGTGTTTCCGATTGAATGTCTGTTTGATATGTCCGATGGCAGCAGCCAAGAAGCTTCGGTTCTTCCGCCGCGGCCGCCCAAGCGCCGCGGCCTCGCCATCTGGTTGAGCCTGGTGATCGGCGTCACGCTTGCTGTCGTTCTCCTTGCCAATGATGGGCGAAATCTCAAAATTGTGATGCATCGTCTTGGGATCGATTACTCGACAAGAACAGCCGATGCGCCGAAGCGGGATCTGCCCAAAACGGGAGTGAGGTCAGCAAGATTATGGCCATTTCGCCCGCCGGCTGGATTGGTGCATGACATGATCGTGCCGTTTCAATTGCCGGATCAGCGATGCCTTGACCTTGCTGTTACGGCTCAGGAACCGCCGCAGTTTACCACGGAAAATGATGGCATATGGCAATGTGTCATGTTCTGGAAAGCGTCTGAGGAGCCGGAAGCCCCGTCGATATTCCTCCAGATCCGTGGCGATGCACACGGAGATATCATTGCGTGGCGCGCCAAGTTCAGCAAGTCAGGGTCGGACGGCACCGAAATTGCCAGCGAGGGCTTGCAGATGTTGAGGAAGGCGCTGCAATCCCTTGCGCTGAGTGAGGAAATTTTCGCCGCTCTCGACACGAAAATAAGAGACTGGCAGCCATTCTATTATTACATGGGGACCCAGAGACTAAGCTTTCGTCCCGAATTCAGCGATCCCAGCCGCTTCAATCTGCTGGCGCAGCGCGGCGGGCTTCGGGCCTATGTGCCGCCGCCACTTTCGGCCCTCCGGTTTCGAGCAGGTGGTAATGTCGAGAAACCCGGCGTGCTCTCGTCAAAGTCCGGGCGGCTCGGGCAAGGGCCATGATATGCAGCAGGCGATGAAAATGACGTGTTTGCGGTGGAGCAAATGGTTGCCGTTGGCTTGCTTCTCTGGTTTCAATCGCTTCTGAAGCGCCAAGTTGGGAGATGGCTGCATAAGAACTGCCAAAGTTGATCGCTGTTCTGCTAAAACAGGTGGCGATGGACTTCGAGGAAAAGTCTGACTTGGGATTGGATAGCAGGTGACGTTTGAATTTCGTTCGTAAAATGGTGGATTGGCTGAATGCGCGTGGAGACGTTGCAAGGCCTATCAGTTCTCGTTCGCGGATCGATCTCGGTCACAGATCTCCAGGCTACGCGGTCTATGCTATCGGAGATGTCCACGGTTGCCTGAAGGAACTACAGGATGCAGAGGCGCGGATCGCCGCCGATATGGCTGCCAGCAACCTGCCGGGCCTTGTCGTTTTGCTGGGGGATTATGTCGACCGTGGGCCGGACTCGTCTGCGGTTCTCGCCCATCTGGCGAAACCGAGCGCGCGTGGCCTGCGCCGGCTGGCCCTGTGCGGCAATCATGACGAGATGTTCCTGAAGTTCATCGAGGACCCTCGGTCCGTGCCGACATGGCTGGAGTTCGGCGGGCGCGAAACATTGATGTCCTATGGCATCGATATCGAACTTATCCAGAAGCGCGACAGGATCGACATGGTGGCACTGAAGCGGCTTCTGGATGAATCCGTTCCGGCTTTTCATGTCGATTTCCTGCGCAACATGCCCACCACGCTTCGGCTGGGGGACCATCTGTTCGTTCACGCGGGGATAAGGCCCGGTCTGGCCCTTGAGGAGCAGAGTGATGAAGATCTTTTGTGGATCCGCGAACCGTTTATCTCACGCGGACCGGAGCAGCCGCTGATCGTCGTTCACGGTCACACGCCGGTCATGGAGCCGGAATTCGGCATTAGCCGTATCGGCATCGACACCTGTGCCTATGCAACGGGCCGGCTGTCGGTTCTAAAGCTGTTTCAGGGCGAAACGAGCCTGATCGAATAATCAATTGCTTGAGTCGCCAGGGCGCTCTTTTGTGCCCTGGCGGTGATCGTGGTTTTGGCCGGTGCAGCGCCGTGTTTGAAAGACCACGGCGCTGCGACCAGATCAATCGGCCTTGCCGACGCCGTGGTAGGTGAAGCCGTGGGCTTCCACTTCGGGCGCGCGGTAGACATTGCGCAAGTCGACGAAAACAGGTGTGTCCATGGTCGATTTCAGTCGCGCCAGATCCAGCGCACGGAACTCGTTCCATTCCGTCACCAGCACCAGGGCAGACGCACCTTCGGCTGCCTGGTAAGGGCCGGAGGCAAAGTCGATGTTGAGCAACTGGCGAGCGTTCTCAATACCTTCCGGATCATAACCGGAGACGATAGCGCCGGAATCCTGCAATGTCTGGGCAATGGCAATGGCGGGGCTGTCGCGCATGTCATCCGTGTTCGGCTTGAACGTCAGGCCGAGCAGCGCAATCTTCTTGCCGCGGACGTCGCCGCCGAGAGCATTGATCACGCGGCGTCCCATGGCACGCTTGCGATTGTCGTTGATGGCAATCGTCGTTTCGATCAGACGAACGGGGCTGTCATGATCCTGCGCCGTCTTCACCAGTGCCAGCGTGTCCTTGGGGAAGCAGGAACCGCCGTAACCCGGCCCCGCATGCAGGAATTTTGCACCGATACGCCCATCAAGGCCGATGCCGCGCGACACGTCCTGCACATCCGCGCCAACCTTTTCGCAAAGATCGGCCACTTCGTTGATGAAGGTGATCTTCATGGCAAGGAACGCGTTTGCCGCATACTTGATCAGTTCGGACGTGCGACGGCCGGTAAAGACCAGCGGCGACTGATTGAGGTAAAGCGGCCGGTAGACTTCCGTCATCACGCTGCGGGCTCGCTCGTCGGACAGGCCGATGACGATGCGGTCGGGACGCTTGAAGTCGTCGATGGCGGCACCTTCCCGCAGGAATTCCGGGTTGGAGACGACGGCAAAATCAGCGGTAGGGTTGGTCTCGCGAATGATCCGCTCGACCTCGTCGCCCGTGCCCACAGGCACGGTTGACTTGGTGACTACGACGGTGAAGCCCTTGATCGACTGGGCAATTTCCGCGGCCGCCGCATAGACGTAGCTCAGATCGGCATGACCGTCGCCGCGTCTCGAAGGGGTGCCCACAGCGATGAACACCACATCCGCCGCTTCGACCGCCGGGCCGAGATCCGTCGTAAACGACAGGCGACCAGAGGAGGCGTTGTTGCCCACCAGCAGATCGAGGCCCGGCTCATAGATCGGCATCACGCCCTTGTTCAGCGCGGTGATCTTTTCCTCGGCCTTGTCGACGCAGACGACCTCGTGGCCGAAATCGGCAAAACACGCACCCGATACCAGGCCGACATAGCCTGAACCAACCATGACTATTCGCATATACTATTCCTCATCAAGACGGATTTCCCGGAATTGTCTCGGTCGTCTCGCAACGCCGGGAATGATAATTCAGGGTCGATTGAAAGTGCTTGTGATGCAATCCTCGTGAGCCTGCGGAGGGCTTAAACCTTGTCGCGCCCAAACTCATCCTCTATGCGCACGATATCATCCTCGCCGAGATAAGATCCACTCTGTACTTCGACCATTTCCAGCAGGATCTTGCCGGGGTTGTGAAGCCGATGCAACTCGCCTTGCGGAATGTAAACAGACTCGTTCTCGCGCAGGAGTTTCACTTCGCTGCCGACAGTGACTTCGGCGACACCCTTGACGCAGACCCAGTGTTCGGCGCGGTGATGGTGGCGCTGCAGCGACAGCTTTTTGCCCGGCAGGACGAATAACCGCTTGACCTGAAAACGTTCGCCGTTGAGCAGCGACGTATAGCCACCCCAGGGGCGATAGGAGGTCGGATGCGTTTCCGTCAATGCGGATGTCGTGGCAGCCGATGCCAGTTGCTTCACCAGCTTGCCGACCTCCTGGCTATCCTCCAGCCTGCCAATATAGACCGCATCTTCACTGGCAATAACGGCAACATCCTTCAGGCCCTGTACGGCAAGATGGCTGGAGCGCGAGATGATCAATGAATTTTCGGTGTTGATCACAGTTGCATTGCCCAGCACGACATTGCCGCCGGCATCCTTTTCGCCGAGTTTCCACACGGCATCCCAGCTTCCCAGGTCCGACCATGCGAACTTCGAGGGAACGACAGCTGCGTTCGCGGTCTTCTCCATGACGGCATAATCGATGGAAATATCCGGGCTTGCCGAAAAACTCTTGGGGTCGAGGCGGATGAAATCCAAGTCGCGACGGGCGTTTTCGACGGCGGCGAGGGCAGCTTCGGCAACCTTGGGGGCAAATTGCTGGAGTTCCCCAAGCAGGAGATCAACCCGGCACATGAAGATGCCGGAATTCCAGTAGAACCCGCCCGCGGCAAGCATTTCCTCGGCGCGTTCAAGCGCCGGCTTCTCGACAAAACGCTTGACGGCACGAGCGCCCGTTTCCAGGGTTTCGCCTGCTTCGATATAGCCATATCCGGTTGCAGGCTCCGTCGGCGTGATGCCGAACGTCACGACCTTGCCCGAAAGTGCTGTCCGGTGGGCAAGCCGGATGGCATCCAGATAGTCCGCGCCTGCGTCGATTTCGTGATCGGACGCGAGAAGCTGCAGGACGGCCTCCGAGCCGAACCGCTCGCCGAGGAAAGCGCAAGCCGCAGCGATGGCCGGCGCGGTGTTGCGCGCCACCGGCTCCAGAAGGATGCCCGACAGTTCCAGTCCCGCTTCACGTGCCTGCTCCGCCACCAGAAAACGAAAGTCCTGATTGGTGATGACAACAGGGGCTTCATAGATGTCGCGGTCTGCCACCCGCTCCAGCGTCAACTGGAAAAGCGTCTTGTCGCCGGTCACCTTTATGAATTGCTTGGGCGCACTTGAGCGCGACAGGGGCCACAACCGCGTTCCCTTTCCGCCAGCCATGATGACGGGAATGATTTTCTGGCTCATGTCGATCTCCGGCAATGATATGTCGATCTGAACTGGCCGCACGGCCAGACCTGGAGCGGCAGCAGAATTGGCTTATTGCCTCGGCCGCCGCAAGTCCTGAGCGGCGACACCGTAAACATATTCCATGCCGAGCAGCTCCGCTGTGTCGTCAAGAATTGCGGCCAAAGAGCAATTATGACCGCACTGCTGGGCAATCCTGTTGGTGCGTGATGAAAGATGTTGCGCCACAATGCAAGGGCTCTCTGGCGAGAGGCCTCGTCAGAAACCCTGTCCGCCGGACAACTCGGAACGGATGGTGCCGATAATGATTTTCAGGTCGAGCCATATGGAAAAGTTTTCGACATAATAGAGGTCGCAGGCAATCCGGGCACGTGCCTTGGAGGGACGGTCGGTCGGTCCGCGTAGGCCGCGCATCTGCGCAAGACCAGTAATGCCGGGTTTCAGAAGGTGACGGCGATGGTATTGCCGTACGAGTTCCTCGTAAGGCACGCCTGCCGCCAGCATGCCGATGGCATGGCAACGAGGGCCGACCAGAGACATTTCGCCCTTCAGCACGTTCAGCAATTGCGGAAGCTCGTCAATATTGGTGCGGCGAATGATGCGGCCCATGCGGGTGATGCGCGGATCGTCCTTCACCGTCTGATTTACGCCGCTCGGATCGCAGCGGTCCGTATACATGGAGCGGAACTTGTAAACCCGGATCGGCTTGCAACCCTGGCCCCAGCGCGTCTGCTTGAAAAGAACCGGACCCTTGCTTTCCAGGCGGATGATCAGCGCTACCAGAAGCAGCAATGGCGCCAGCACGATGAGCGCAGCCAGAGAAGCTGCAATATCAAGGCACCTCTTCAGGCACAGATGAAGGGCCTTGCTGACCGCAGACCTGTTTTCAAACCGGCCTTGTTCAGACACATCACCTGGATAAGACCAAAGCGAAGCCACGTGGTCAAAAGCCACAAGAGGTTCTTCCTTGTGCATATCAGTCGCCGCCACTGAAACCACCCCACTCAATATTGAAAAGCAAATAAACAGCTGAATTCAATACTTCATATTCCGGATCATAATCAGTGTCACCTATTAATTTAATGGATCGTAAAACATATTCCAAAGCAAATCGAAATGTGTGGCGAATCCGGTACAGGGATTTTCAGAAGAGATTTGGCTGAAGGAATTATGAAAGCGTAATATACGCCGTGGAAAATCCATGACAGATCTAAGCCGCTGGACCGGCTCCGGGTGTCAGCCTCCGGCGTGCTTGATGGGGTTCGTCTGTCAGTCTTTCAGTCCTTCGACACTGCTGCCGTGATAGCTGGATAAGTCTGCTCGCAGGCCGTTGGGTCTCTCGATGTGTCTTTGCGGCCCTCTTTTTGCCATGCGGTGGGATCAATCGTGGAACACATGCGTTTAAGCGTCATGTGTCGTCGGGTGGCAAAGCTGCCCGAAGGCCAAGAACAAGATGATTGGAGTACAGGGATGAATAAGAGTGTTGCTGCGGCTTTGGCTGCCGTTACCGTATTGCAGGGTGCAGGTGCTGCGCTGGCGGCTGATGCCGTGCGTTATCAGGATCGTGTGCCGGAATATTCCGAAGGTCAGCGCGGCGGTGTGCGGATCGGGTATCTCGATTGCGCCATCGAAGGCGGCGTCGGTTACGTCATCGGGTCTGCCAAGGCTGCGACCTGCGCCTTTACCTCGACAATGGGCGGTGAACCTGTCGAGCAGTATACCGGCACGATCCGCAAGATGGGTGTCGATCTCGGCTTCACCACCAAGAGCCGCCTGATCTGGGCTGTCTTTGCGCCGACCGCCGGTTATCATCCGGGTTCGCTTGCCGGCCTTTACCAGGGCATTACGGCGGAAGCGACCGTGGTGGCAGGCGTTGGTGCCAATATTCTCGTTGGTGGCACCTCGGGCTCGATCCATCTTCAGACGGTCAGCGTGACCGGACAGCTCGGCCTCAATGTCGCAGCAACAGGCACGTCGGTTACGCTGACGCCCGCGTCCTGATCGGCGCCTGAACTATACATCGCTATAATGACGACGGCAGGCGGATCATTTGCCTGCCGTTTTTCTTGCTCTGTTTTCCTCAGGGGGGTGGTGTCAGCTGCGGCTTTCGCGCTTACACCAGTTTGCGGCCGGCTCGATGCCGCCGAGCGGGAAGACGTGGATGCGCTCGATCAGGCTTCCAGGATTTTCGCGCTTGTATCGTTCCAGTGCTGCCACCAGTTCGGTCGGTTCATAGGGAACGAGCAGGCGGGTCACGTCCATCGCGCGCTTCTGCAGGACTTTCAACGACGGTCCGACGCCGCAGGAGATGGCGTATTTGATCAGTGTCTGGATTTTTGCCGGCCCGGCAATCCCCACATGGATCGGCAGCGTCACCCCGAGCGCTGCAATGCGTTCCGCCCAGGCCGTCACGCCAGCCGCATCGAACGCAAATTGCGTGGTGATGGCCATGCGGGCATCGGTACGGTTTGCGTAATCCTGCTTGGTTGCGAGCGCCCGGTCTATGACGGTGGTGGAGCCGTCGCGGTCGATGTCGCGGTTGCCCTCCGGGTGGCCGGCCACGTGCAGGTCGGTAAAACCCATGGCGTCGAACAGGCCGGTCTCGATCAGGTCGAGCGAGCTTTCAAAACTGCCGCGCGGGCTTGAATTTCCGCCGGCCAGAAGCAGCGCCTGGCGCACATCGGCCTCGCTGCGATAGCGGTTGAGCAGATCCTCAAGGGCGGCCCGGCTTTCGATGGAGCGTGCCGGGATATGTGGCATCACGGGAAAACCCTCGCGGTGAAGCCGTTTGGCGGTCGCCACCATGTCTTCCACCGGCGTGCCCTCGATATGGGCGATGTAGACGCGGGTACGCTCCGGCAGAAGCGTCCTGAAATCGGCGATTTTTGCCGCCGTGCGCGGCATGACCTCGATTGACCATTGGTCGAGGAGGCGCGGCGAACGGACAGCACTTTCCTCCGTGGCCCGGTCCTGCTGGTTGATGCGCATATCCATCCTCATCCTCCATAACTCCCGGAGATAAATGTATACATGAAATTACCGGGTCGTAAATCAAGATTCAGTTTAAGCCGATAAAATCCGGCGTTTCGGCGTTTTTGGACGTCAGGAAAGACGATTTCCGCAGCTGCATGGAAATTCATGTATTCATAACTTGCGGTCCTCGCCAGCTTCTGGCAGTCTTGACGTTGAAGGGCAGGGTGCCGTGGCACCTTCCTTGCAATCGCGCCCGCGTTTTTTAACGTGAGGGTGCGGTGCATGCATAGTGTCTTGGGAGGGACGGTTATGAATGCAGTTTTCGGACAGGCGCTGTTTTTGCGCGGGGTGTCGCGACAGGTCGGGAGAGGGCGCCGGTCATGAGCGAACCCTGTTTTGATGTCGCGCATCTCGGTCATGTCGAGCTTTATACCGACCGTTTCGAGGAAAGCCTCGCCTTTTTCACGCGGGTTTATGGCCTGACGGCGACATTCTCCGATGAGGACACCGCCTATCTGAGGGCATTCGACGATTACGAGTTTCACACGCTGAAGCTCACCCGCCACCACACGACGGGCATCGGCCATGTCGCCTACCGCACCAGTTCGCAGGCAGCACTCGATCGGCGGGTCGCGGTTATCGAGGCCATGGGCTGCGGCATCGGATGGGTGGACGGTGATGAGGGCCATGGCCGCGCCTACCGGTTTCGCGATCCCGATGACCACATCTTTGAACTTTACTGGGAGACGCGCGTCTATGAGGCGCCGCCTGCCGAAAAGCCGGCGCTGAAGAACATTGCCCAGCGTTATCATGGGCGCGGTGCTTCGCCGCGCCGGCTCGATCACCTGAACCTTCTGGCAAAGGATGTCAGCAAGATCCGCGATTTCATGGTGGAAGCGCTTGGCAGCCGGGTGACGGAACAGATCCTGCTCGACAATGGCCGGCTCGGCGGCTGCTGGTTCACCGTCAACAACAAGACCTATGACATCGCCTATTCGGAGGATCACACCGGCGCCACCGGCCGTTTCCACCATGTCACCTATGCGGTGGATCAGCGCGAGGACATCTTGCGCGCCGCCGACATCTTTCTCGAAAACGGCGTGCATATCGAAACGGGCCCACACAAACACGCCATCCAGGGCACGTTCTTTCTTTATGTGTGGGAGCCCGCCGGCAACCGGGTGGAGCTTGCCAATGCCGGGGCGCGCCTCATCCTGCGGCCGGACTGGCCGACCGTGACGTGGACGGAGACCGAGCGCAAGAAGGGCCAGGCCTGGGGCCTGAAAACCATAGAGACCTTTCACACCCACGGCACCCCGCCAGTCGTGCCAGGGGCCGCGTCAAAGGCGTGATGCCATGGCGCACAGCGCCACGCGAAGGCCGCTTGACGGGCTGAATTTTGCATGATGAGCGGTGGCATCCGCCGTTCCGGAGGAAAATTGATGAGCGATTACATCCTGACGCTGCGGTGTGACAATCGCAGCGGCATCGTGGCAGCCGTTGCGGCAAAACTTGCCGCGCATGGTGGTGATATCACCGAGGCGCACCAGTTCGATGATGCCGAAACCGGCATGTTCTTCATGCGCGTGGCCTTTCGCATGGAGGCCTCCCCCGATGCGGTGCGCGCAGCCCTTCAGGCCGAAATTGCCGGTTTCGGGCTCGATATCACGCTGCGGCCGGCCGGTGAGAAGCGCAAGGTGCTGCTGATGGTCTCCAAATTCGACCATTGCCTGGGGGATCTTCTGTATCGCACGCGGATCGGCGAACTGGCGCTCGATCCGGTCGCCATTGTCGGCAACCATCCGCGCGAGGCGCTGAACCTCACGCTGCTCGGCACTATTCCTTATCACCACCTGCCGGTGACGAAGGAAAACAAGGCGCAGCAGGAGGCTGCCATCCGCCGTCTGGTGGAAGAGACCGGTGCTGAACTGGTGGTTCTCGCGCGCTACATGCAGATCCTCTCGGATGAGTTTTCCGGCTTTCTGTCCGGCCGCTGTATCAATATTCACCACAGTTTCCTGCCGGGCTTCAAGGGCGCAAAACCCTATCACCAGGCGCACACGCGCGGCGTCAAGATGATCGGCGCCACCGCCCATTATGTCACCGGCGATCTCGATGAAGGGCCGATCATCTGCCAGGATGTGGAGCCCGTCAGCCATGCCGATACGCCTGACGACCTGGTGCGAAAGGGCCGCGATATCGAGCGGCGCGTGCTGGCCCGCGCCGTCTCCTTCCATCTGGAGGATCGCGTGCTGATCAACAAGCACAAGACGGTGGTGTTTACGAAATAGGCTGTAGCGCCTGCATCCCTGTATACAGGCCATGATGTGCAGCAGGGCCCCACGGCCTCAGCCGTTGATTGTCATTCCTTTTTTGCACGTGATATGGATACAGGAATGCAGGCGTGGCCTGTGAATGGGGCGGGGGCTGATCGTTGATGAAGCAGGTAGAAGCGGCAACACATGGCAGGCGCGCGGTGATCGAACTTCGCGAGCGGATCCTCAGCGGCGAAATCGCTGGTGGAACGCGCCTGTTCGAGGTGCCGCTTGCCGAGCTTCTGGAAATTTCCCGCACGCCGGTCCGCGAGGCACTGTCACGGTTGGCCGAGGAAGGTCTGCTGGACCGGCTGCCGAGCGGCGGCTTTATCGTGCGCCGTTTCGGGCTGGCCGATGTGGTCGATTCCATCGAGGTGCGCGGCGTGATGGAGGGCATGGCAGCGCGCCTTGCTGCCGAACGCGGCGTGGAACCGGCCCTGCTTGCCGACATCAAGCAGACGCTGGCGCAACTGGACGGCTGTTTCGGCGACATGCCTGATGACGTGAATTTCGACGTATACGCCGATCTCAACGCCATCTTTCACCGACAGATGGCCGGCCTCGCCGGGAGTGACGTCATTCGCCGCGAGGTGGAGCGGGCAAGTGCGTTACCCTTTGCCTCGCCCTCTGCCTTTCTGCCGGATCGGTCCAATATCGCAACCTTCCGCCGTTCGCTGCGCACCGCGCAGGAGCAGCACCGGGCGCTGATCCGCGCCGTGGAGCAGCGCGAGGGAAGCCGCGCCGAAGCCATCGCGCGCGAACATGCCCGCACTGCCCGCAACAATCTTGAATACATTTTGCATGAAGAGCCGCAGCTGTTCGACAAGGTGAAAGTGCTGGCGCTGGTGCAAAGCTAGGCCTTTTTCCAAGTAGCCATGAATTCGGCGCTGATCCGGATTGTGAGCCGGTTAACGGCCGTCCGGGCCATTTTTAGATGAAATACCCCGCCAGCGGCTTCAATGCACGGTCGGGCGCTGCCATTCGGCGCGTTTGAAACGATGCCTCCGCATAAAACCAAATCTTGCCGCGTGGCGATTTTTGGGCTTGCAAAATTTCCTCACCCGTCGTTCTGTGTATACATAGATATCGTCACCATGGGAGGAGACCCGGATATGGCATCGAGTTTGAGCAGCGTTCTCGAAGGTTCACGCAATGCGGTGGAGCTTTTGCGCAATTCCCGCACGGGCATGTATGTATACCCGGTGGTGACGCCGGAGTTTACCAACTGGCGCAGCGAGCAGGCCGCCTGGCGCAATTCCGCCGTGCTGTTTGACCAGTCGCACCATATGGACGAGTTGATCGTCGAAGGGCCGGAGGCGGAAAAATTCCTCAGCCATCACGGCATCAACGCGTTTTCGAATTTCGGCCTCAACCGTGCCAAACATTTCGTGCCGGTCACGCCGAACGGCCATGTCATCGGCGACCACATCATCTTTCGCGAGCGCGAGGACAAGTTCATCCTCGTCGGGCGCGCGCCGACCTCCAACTGGCTGATGTTCTGCGCCGCTTATGGGCAGTGGAACGTGCGCATCAAGCACGATCCGCGTTCGCCGTCGCGCCCCGAGGGCGAACGCGTCCTGCGCACCCATTATCGTTACCAGATCCAGGGGCCGGACGCGCCGAAGATCTTTGAAAAGATGAATGGCGGGCCGATCCCCGACATCAAGTTCTTCCATGTCGACTGGATCAATGTCGGCTCCAAGAAGGTACAGGCGCTGCGCCACGGCATGTCCGGCGCGCCGGGGCTGGAAATCTGGGGCCCTTACGAGGACAAGAGCTACATCCTCTCCTGCATTCTGGAAGCGGCCAAGGATGCCGGCGTCGATCTCGTGCGCTGCGGCAGCCGCGCCTATTCCACCAACACGCTGGAATCGGGATGGATCCCGTCACCGCTGCCGGGCATCTATACAGGCGACGGTATGCTCGCCGCCTATCGCGACTGGCTCGGCGCCGACAGCTATGAGGCCATGGGCTCGATCGGCGGCAGCTTCGTCTCCGACAATATCGAGGATTATTACGTCAACCCGTTCGAGCTGGGTTACGACTTCTACATCGGCTGGAAAAAGGAAGACTTTATCGGAAAGGCGGCGCTCGAAAAGATGAAGGCTGCCAACAACCGCAAGAAGGTCACCTTCGAGTGGAACGCCGAAGACGTGGTCGAGGTCATCGCGTCGGCCTTCCGTCCGGGTGAAGACCACTATAAGTGGATCGATTTCCCGCAGCCGAACTATGCCTCCTCCAGCGCCGATCTCATCCTGCGCGACGGCAAGAAGGTGGGCATGTCGATGTTCAACGGTTATTCCTACAACGAGCGCAGCATGCTCTCGCTCGGCGTTGTCGATGCCGATGTGAAGGAAGGCGAAATCCTGACGCTGGTCTGGGGCGAACCCGATGGCGGCACCGCAAAAACCTCCGCCGAACCGCACAAGCAGGCCCATATCCGCGTGCGCGTTTCCCCCACCCCTTACGCCGCCCAGGCCCGCGAAAGCTACGCCGACAGCTGGCGCACCAAGCGCGCCGGCTAAGCGATCATCAAACGCCCCATCAACGAACGGCGCCCAAGGGGCGCCGTTTTTGTGTGGGGTTGCGGGCAGGGGATTTGGGACGATGAAGCCGCGACGGCGGGAGCGCGAAAGGCGCAGACAAGATCCGGCTTGAAGGTTCGGGAAAATGGACCCGCCCCAGCCGCAAATACCGTGACGCCGACCTTGCGACGGAAAAACCCTCTTCCGATCAGCCGGAATGCGCGTTTGATGCGTCTGTGCTCTCCGCGTGTGACTGAGGCAAAGGGATGCTGATCCGCATGTGGTATTGATCGGTTTGTGAGACAGAAAGCTCGCCCTGCCATTTTCTTTCCACAAGCTGCTTGATGAGCTTTGAACCGAACCCGCCCGCCAGCGCCTCGGAAGAGACATCCGCCGATGAAACAGGGTCAATCCACTGCACGACAAATCGGGAGCCGTCCGGAGAGGTGATGGTGCGCCACTCCAGGGTCAGAACGCCCTCTTCTTGCGCCAAGCTGCCGTATTTGATGGAATTGGCGCACAATTCGTTCAGCACCAGGCCAAGGTCGAAGCTAAGCTCCGCTGGCAGCAGAACATCGTTTCCTGCCATCCGAATTTTGTCGGCGAACGGCAAAAGGGTTTCTTCGGCCACTTTCTTGAACCGCGTGTTGGTCCAGCCTTGCTGCGAAATTGCATGGTTTGTGCGGGCGAGAGACGACAGTCTTTGATTGAAAGCCGCGCGCGCCTTGTCTGGATCGCTGGAGTGACGGAATGTCTGGGTTGCGATTGAACTGACGAGTTGCAGCATATTGCCGGCGCGGTGGGACATTTCGCGGATCAACAACGTACTTTGCGCCTTTGCATTTTCCTGCCGGACCGCGTTGGATATGATGACGGCGAGCGACAGGAGGAAATTTGCGTCGCCCTGGTCGAAGGCTTGATGTTGCCTGGCGTGAATGCCGAAGACGCCGTAGGCCCGGCCATCAGCGCCGGCGATTGTCACGCTCATTCCACTGACAACACCATGTGCCTTGAGCAGGTCCGGTCCCGAAAACCGCGTCTCCGTTGCAAGATCCTCAACAACGACCAGTTCGCCGGACTTGAGAGTATAGCCCGCCTGGGATTCCCGCTCCGTGCCAACAGTCGCGACACCCACAAGGCCGTCTTGCCACCCTATCCCGGCAACCAGCTTGAGTTTCTCTGCCGAATCCTCGAACGCAAGGATCTTCGTCAGCGGAACGTCCAAGCCATCAGCGGCAGCTGCAACAGCCCTTTCCAGTATCGTCTGAAAGCCAACATCGCGGAATGCCAGCTGGCCCGTTTCGGCAATCGCGGTCTGCTGCTTGAGACGCCTTTTTGTCTCCGCCAATGCCTGCTCGATCTCACGTTCCAGCCGTTTGCGTTGCGTGATTTCAAAGGCGGCGACACTTGCCGCAACAACCTGCCCCTGGTCATCCGTCAGCGGCGACCACGTCTCCATCCAGAACCGCTGTTCTGCGGGGTCGGCTGCAGCCTCACCCGCAACTTCAAACGGCCCCACAGGTTCTCCGGTGCTTATCAACGTCTTCATGATCCGGCGCGCCGCTGGTTCGAACTCAGGGACGACGTCGGATACTGCACGCCCAACGTGTTCTTCAGCGGCATAACCGTTAAAGGAAGCCATCGTTTCATTGACACGGATAAATCGCAGATCGCTGCTGATGACACACAGGCCAACCGGGGCCGCATCGTAATCACTCGGCGCTACAGGATTGGCCGCCGTCTCCGCCACAGTAGAACTCATCTCAGTCTCCGTTGGACGTGCCAATAGCAACGGCCATGCATTCGCTCGGTTCTGTTTTAAGTTATCGCCAAATCGCTCGCAACGATAGGTTTGCAGTCTCGCCAGCACCGCCTTTTATTTCTGCTGGCAGGTGAACAGTCAGGCGCAGAGGCCCCTGCCATTCGACGGCGCTGGAGCGGATCCTGCAACCACGCATTCGCCTCATTGGGTTTCGTCTGCGTGTCTCGGCAGATCGAGGGAAAAGGTACTGCCCAAGCCTGGACCATCGCTCGACACGGTCACGTCGCCGCCGTGCAATTCCATCAGCTGCTTGACCAGAGCAAGGCCGATCCCGAGACCCCCATGCGCGTGACGCCGATGCTCTTCGACCTGTTCGAACATCTTGAAGATCGCCATCGAACTCTCAGGCGTAAGGCCCAGTCCATTGTCGGTGACGCTGATGCGGCAGGCATTTTCATGCAATTCCAGCGCCACCTCGATCTGGCCGCCGCGCGGCGTATACTTTGCGGCATTATTGACAAGGTTTGAGACGCATTGTGTCAGGCGGACCTTGTCTGCGTAGATCAGGCATGGCTGTTCCGGCGCCCTGAACATCAGGGCGTGCTGCTTTTCCTCGACGGCCAGCCTTGTCATTTCCAGCGCCGTGGCCACGGCCTCTTTCACGTCGAATTCAGACTTGACCAGATTGATCTTGCCTTGCGTTATCCGGGAAACATCGAGCAGGTCGTCGACGAGCCTGATGATGTGATCCATCTGCTGGTGCATCAGGCCCTGGATCTGGTCGGATCTGGCTTCGTCCGGCTTTCGCGACAGAAGCTTCAAGCCGCCATTGAGAGCTGCCAGCGGGTTGCGCAACTCGTGAACCAGGACGCTGATGAACTCATTCTTTCGATTATCCGCAAGCTGCAGGGCACGTGTCTGCTCCTCCAGCAGATCCCGCTGCTCTGCAAGCAGTCCCCGCTGGCGATAAAGTTCGGCAAAGATATCTGCCTTGCTGCGCAGGATGTCGGGTTCGATGGGCTTCTGGATGAAGTCGACGGCACCCGCTTCATATCCCTGGAAGCGGCGCTCCGCGCTGTGGGTTCCGGCGGTGACAAAAATGATCGGCACCCGCCTTGTGCGTTCGTTGCCGCGCATCAGCTCGGCCAGTTCGAAGCCGTTGAGACCCGGCATCTGCACGTCGATGAGGGCCAGCGCGACGTCATGCTGCAAGAGAAGTTCGAGGGCTTCATCGCCGGACCTTGCCTTCAGCAGCGTGAGATCATCGCTCTGCAGCAAGGCCGCCAGGGAAAGCAGGTTCTCCGGCAGGTCGTCGACGAGGAGAAATTTAACAGCGGTTGTCATCGGGCTTTGTTCTGCAAATAGGTTGAAATGGCGGACAATGTCATGATGTGAGCCTCCGGGCAGGCGCGAATGGCAGCCTCGGGCATAGCCTTTGCATAGGCGTTGGAGGGATCCTGCACGATCGCCGTGCCGCCGGCGCGCACAACGGTCGAAAGGCCATGGGCACCGTCATGATTGGCGCCGGTCAGGACAATGGCCGTCAATTGGCGGCCCCAGGCGTCCGCCGCACTTTCGAATGCCACGTCAATCGAAGGGCGCGAGAACAGGACTTCTTCCTCGCTGGATAACGCGACATGCGTTCGCCCCTCGAGCAACAGATGGTAATCAGGCGGCGCAAAATAAATGGACCCGGCTGCAACGGGCTCCTTGTCTTCCGCTTCAATCGCCCGAAGCTGGCATTTCAGGTCAAAGATCGCGGCCAGCACACTGCGTTTGCTGGGCGGCAAATGCACAACGACAAAGACCGGATAGGGAAAAGTCGCAGGGAGTGCAGGCAATATCGCAGACAGGGCCTCAAGCGCCCCGGCTGATGCACCGATGATCACGGCACCGTCCGGATCGTCCCTCATGAGCCGATCCTCTGGTAGATCTTTTCCTCGCGGACAAATTCCCGGAAGCCGTCGGCCTGCGAAGAAAAGCGCAGTGTCTCCTTGGACCCCAGGCCGAGAAAGCCGTTGCGCGGCAGCGCATCGCGAAACAGACCGACGGCCCTGTCCTGCAGGGTTCGGTCGAAATAGATCATCACATTGCGGCAGGAGACAAACTGCATCTCCCCGAAGACCTGATCTGTCACGAGGCTATGATCCGAAAACACCACGTTGCGCCGCAGGCTCTTGTCCAGGATGCAGCGATTGTAACCGGTGGTGTAATAGTCGGACAAAGACCCCTTGCCGCCGGATTGACGATGGTTCTCGGTAAACAGCCTGACACGATCAATGTCATAAATCCCCGCTTCCGCGTGGGCGAGCGCATCCGGGTTGATATCCGTTGCATAAAACAGCGTTCGCTCCTCCAGACCCTCTTCCCGAAACAGGATGACGAAGGAATACAGCTCTTCGCCGGAGCTGCATCCGGCGATCCAGATCTTCAGCGAAGGATAGGTGCGCAAGTGCGGAATGACTTTTTCGCGGATGGCTGCGAAGTAGGAGGGATCGCGAAACATCTCGCTGACCTGGATCGTGAGGTAGCGCAGCATGTCGGCAAGCATGTCCGGATGGTGAAGGACACGCTCCTGCATGGCCGAAATCGTCGCAAACCCCAGCTGCTCGCGGGCCTGACGCAGGCGCCGCCGGATCGACGACATGGCGTAACTGCGAAAGTCATAATGATAACGGTGGTAAAGCGCTTCCAGCAGCAGCCGGATCTCGATGTCCTCGATCTTTTCGAATGTCTCGGTCATTGCGGCATCCACACGCGCACGAGAGACAAAAGCTTTTCGACGTCGAGCGGCTTGGCCATGTAATCATTGGCGCCGGCCTCGATGCAGCGCTTCTGGTCGTCAGGCATGGCTTTTGCGGTCAAGGTGATGATCGGCAGTTTCTGCCATGCCGAGTTGCGGCGGATATGACGGGTGGCCGTCAGGCCGTCCATGACCGGCATCATCACATCCATCAGGACGAGATCGATCCGTGTGTCGGCCTTGGTCAGCGACTGCTCCAGCTTTTCCAGCGCTTCCTGGCCGTTTCTGGCGATATCGACCAGTACGCCGCGCGGCTCGAGAATGTTGGTGAGGGCGTAGACGTTGCGCACGTCATCCTCGACGATCAGAATGCGGCGCCCCTCCAGCAGTTCGTCGCGATTGCGCGCCTTGCGGATCATCTGCTGCTGCTCGTCCGGCAGCTCGGACACCACCTGGTGCAGGAAAAGCGTGACTTCGTCGAGCAGCCGCTCCGGCGACTTTGCGCCCTTGATGATGATGGATTTCGAGTAACGGCGAAGCCTCTGCTCCTCCTCGGCAGACAGGACACGACCGGTGTAGACGATCACAGGCGGGAAGGAATGCATGCCCTCCTGGCTCAGCGTCTCCAGCAGCGCAAAGCCGGATGCATCGGGCAGCGACAGATCCAGAACCATGCAATCGAAGGTCTGTTTTGCGAGCAGGGCAACACATTCGGCTGCCGTGCCGGCACCCACCGTTTCAACGTCATGCGATGACAGAAGTTTTGACAGCGCATCCCGCTGAACGGTGTTGTCTTCGACAATCAGGACGCGCCGCAGCGTCTGCTCGGCCTTTGCGCCAAGGGATTCGATCACCGATACCAGGTGATCGCGTTGAACCGGCTTCAGTGCATATCCAACGGCACCCAGCGAGAGCGCCCGATCGGAATAATCTTCGGCCGAAAGAATGTGGATGGGAATATGGCGGGTCCGCACGTCGCGTTTCAGGCGGTCAAGCACGGACAGGCCGGATTGATCGGGAAGGCCGACATCCAGCAGGATGGCGTCGGGCAGATACTGATAGGAGAGTTCAAGGGCCGCCTGTGCGGTCCCGGCAACGAGCGCCTGGAACTTTAATTCCCGGGCGAGATCCCTGAGGATGAGGGCGAATGACTGATCGTCCTCGACGATCAGCAGCTTGCGTGCCGTACCCTCCGTTGCTGCACGGTCGTCCTCGATGATCGCGGCTGCCATCGGCTTTGGTGCGGTGACCTCGGTCGCCGGCCGCAAAACGGGTTCTGCGACGGCAGAAGTCGCGCCGGCAAATGTCTGGTTTGGGGCCTGGACAAGCGTTTTATCGAAGGCCGCAGGAATGATGACGGTAAACGTGCTGCCCTGTCCAAGGCTGCTTTCAAGCTGGAAGCGGCCTCCCAGCAGCCGTACCAGTTCGCGGGAGATCGACAGGCCGAGCCCGGTGCCACCGAATTTTCGACTGATCGTGCTGTCGGCCTGATGAAATGCTTCGAAGATGCGCTTCTGCTGCTCTTCGGCAATGCCGATGCCCGTATCCTTGATGGCGAAAGCAAGCTGATTGTCGCCATGACGGCGCACCGCAAGCGAGACGCTGCCGTTTTCCGTAAACTTCAGTGCGTTCGCCAGCAGGTTCTTCAAAACCTGCTCCAGGCGCTGCGGATCCGTCTCGATGACGGCGGGTGTGTCTGCGGCCACGGAGACGTTGAACTGGATGCCCCTGTTGCCCGCGAGCGGTTCAAACAGGTGGCGTAACGAATTGACCGTGCGCTCGATAGACACCGCTTCAGGATTGATTTCCACATGTCCCGCCTCGATCTTGGACAGGTCGAGGATGTCGTTGATCAGATTGAGGAGGTCATTGCCGGAAGACTGAATGGTCTGGGCAAACTGCACCTGCTGCGCCGTCAGGTTGCCGTCGGAATTGTCGGCCAACAGCTTGGCAAGGATCAGCGATGAGTTGAGCGGTGTGCGCAGCTCATGCGACATGTTGGCCAGGAAGTCCGACTTGTAGCGGCTGGCAAGCTCCACTTCCTTCGCCTTGGCCGCGATGGCGTCCTTCGACTTTTCAAGGTCGTCCCTCTGGCGCTCCAGTTCCTGCGCCTGCTCCTCTAGCTGCGCATTCGTCTGTTCGAGTTCGGCCTGCTGCTGCTCAAGCCGCGCCTGCTGTTCGCGCAAGGCCCGGCCCTGTTCCTCCAGTTCCTCGTTGGAAACGCGCAGCTCCTCGCTCTGCACCTGCAGTTCTTCCGATTGCCGCTGCGTCTCTTCGAGAAGGGCCTGAAGGCGTGTCCTGAACTCGGCGGACCGGATGGCCAAGGCAATCATCTCGGAAACTTTCTCCAGAAGCTGCAAGGTCTCGTCGCTGACGGGCGACAGGAAGCCAAGCTCGAAGACGCCCCTGATGTCGCCTTCGACGATCGCCGGTGCCAAAGCAAGATGACGGGGCTTTTGCTGTCCGAGACCGGAGCCGAAGCTGATATAGCCATCTGGCACCTCGCCGACCGCGATCGGACGGTGATCTCTCAGCACATGCCCGAACAGGCTGTCATTATGGCCGAAACTTGCCGGAAGGGTCACGTCCGAGGGCACGCCGTGGACGGCAGTGCGCTGATAGCGGCCGGCGTGCTCGACGTAGATCGCTCCAGCCACGGCGCCGAGATAGTTCGTGAGGAAACCGAGGACGTTTTCACCCAGTTCGCCCAGCGATTGCTCGCCAGCGACGGACGACGCGAGGCCCAGTTGCGCGTCCTGCAACCACTGATCGCGCCTTCTCGCCAGTGACACTTTTCTCGTCAGGGCTGAGATGACCAGAGTGAGGCCAATGCCCAGCACACCGGAGGCGAGCGCACTCACCCAGGCAATGATGTAGGAGGTGTCCATTTCGCCGAGGCGCTGGCTTCGATCTTCGGTAGCCTCATTGCGAAGTTGCGATATGATAGTGCGGATGCCGTCCATGTCGCTGCGGCCGCGATCCGATTTTACCAGCGCCAGCGCTTGCGCTGCTCCTTGTCTCTGAAAGAGCCCAAGGGTCTGCGCCATCACCTCGAGCTTGGACGAGAGGTAGCCCCGCAGTTCCTCGACACTTCCGCGTTCCCGCATTTCGGCCGTGACAGCCGAGTTGATGATGTCCATACGGCCCTGAACCTGAGGAAGGGCGCGATGATACGGCAAGAGATAGCTTTCGTCGGCTGTCAGGAGGAACCCGCGCAGGGCAGTTTCCGCATCCTGGATGTCGATCAGAAGAAGGTCGAGCGCCACGACAAGACCATGCGTCTGCGTCACCCCCGCATTGCTGTCCTTGACGTTCTGGACCGTGTAGATGGATATTGCGGTGCTGACGATGAAAAAGAAGATCGCCGACAGCAAGCCGATGGCAACGTTATGCTCCAGACCGAGCGTTCTCCTGCCTGCCAGGGCGGTTGTTTTTCTGTGCATGTGAAAAGCTCTGACTATGTGGGCTGGGCACTCGGTTGTGCTGTGTCGAGATTGAGCGGTGGCGTCGGCGTTGGATTGGCGTTCGGCGTCGCGAAACCTTAAGGATGTCGGGTCGTCAAACTCAGCCGATCACGATCTCTGTGATGAGGGCTAGGTAGCAATTATTCTATCCATAAAGCAAGAATGTACTGAAATTCGAACGAATTGAACTCCTGACCCAGAAGAGTTCGGAATCCCCCGCCGACCCTCGCGCGCTCATAGTTCCATCCCTGCGCCAGCCGGTGCGCTGTCGATACGCGCCGTCCACCTCCCGCTTCGTCTCTGCCCAGGCGGGCAAAGTCTCAAGCAGCCCTTGCTGCCAGGTGGTAAGGTTCGGAAACTCCGAGAACGGGACCTCGGTGCGTGCGCCGCGGAAGCGGCTCCGCGATCCATCGCATCCGCGGGCGGATCGAGAAAATCTTCGGGAGGTGGAAACGCAGCTATGAGCTACGACGAATGTGCTGGCGGGGGGGGGCTTTGAAAAGCTGGGATGCAAATTCGTCTCGCCGCCGGCGCCTACAATCTGAAGTGATGTCTCAACATCATCGCCGCCACCGATTGAAGGGCAAGAAATCTGCGGCAGCCAATGGATGAAGATCGAAAGCGATCGCATCATCGCCTGCCTTCCAAAGACCTGAAAGGTCCATGTCCGCGCACGGTCTCCTCGTTATAGTTCCAACGTGCTGATGTCGGTTTCGGTATGGTTCTGGCCGCTCAACGCCGCATCGGCCAAAGCGCGGAGCATCCTGAAAAACTGCGCATTTCCCTCTTCGCCCAAGACGCCGTCGAGACGGGCCCGGCGGGCGAGCGCCAGGGGCTTTATCGTCTCGTAGAGCTGTTTTCCCTTCTCCGACAGGCTGAACAACCAGACGCGCTTGTCTTTGCGTCCCCTTCGGATGAGCACCAGCCCGGCCTTGTTCAGCGATGCAAGTGCGCGGCTGACCTGAGCCTGTTCCACGACGACTGCAGCAATGATGTCCTTCTGAGCCATGGATCCATTGCCGTGGAGAACGGCCATGACGCGCCATTCCGCGAGCTTCAGGTCACCGGTTACCTTCAGGAAGGCATCGAATTCGCTTCGCATGATGCGGTGAAGGCGGTCCACCGCGACGTGTATGACGCTTGCGACATCAGGTATCTGGTGGCCGAGAATTGGGTCTTTCTCGGGGCCCAGCGTTTCGCGCTCCGGTTCGTTCAATTGATCTTCATCCCGACAAATATTTGCAGTCATTGTATGACATATCGTTCAACTTCGCGGAAGGCGGATACCATTCCTTCCCACACCCGGTAAATTTTTGAGGTTGCGCTCAAGACGAACATCTCATTCCACGATGTGTGTTCTTCGCCAGCTGGTGACGCGCGGAAGAGCCGAGACCAGCAGAACGATCACAATGAGTGCAATGAAAAACGCAGAGATCGGGCTGTCCAGAAATGTCATGGGGCTTCCTCGCGACATCAGCATGGCGCGCTTGAATTGTTCCTCCAGAAGGGGTGCGAGCACCATTCCCATCAGCAGCGGTGCAGGCTGACAGTTCAGCAGATAAAGAACATAGCCGAAGAGCCCAAACAGCATCAACAAGACAACGTTGCCTGGCTGGTAACTCGTTGCATAAACCCCGATGCAGCAAAACAGGATGATCGCCGGGAAAATGTATTTATAGGGCATGGAGACCAGCCGCACCCAAAGGCCGATCAGCGGGAGGTTCAGAAACAGCAGCATGGCATTGCCGATCCACATGGAAGCGATCAGGCCCCAGAACAAGGATGGGTTGCTCGAAATCACTTCGGGGCCGGGCACGATGTTATGGACCATCATCGCCCCACCCATCAGTGCGGCGACCGCATTGGTTGGCAAGCCCAGAATGAGGAGGGGTACGAATGTCGTCTGGCTGGCTGCATTGTTTGCGGACTCAGGCCCCGCAACGCCCTCGATTGCCCCTTCGCCGAAACGTTCCGGTGTCGAGGAAAGGCGCTTTTCGACCAGATAGGACATGAAAGAAGACAAAACGACGCCGCCGCCCGGCAGAATCCCGAGAACACTGCCCATGACGGTGCCCCGCAGGATCGCCGGCACCGAGGCTTTGACCTCTTCCCGTGTCATCCTCAATCGGCCGATCTTCGGGACTTCGGTGGGTGCTGATGCCACCTCTGCCAGACTGGATATGACGGACGCGATGCCGAACAGCCCCATGGCAATGACGACAAAATCAATACCATCGCTTAAAAAGCCAATGTCGAATGTGTACCTGACGAGGCCCGAGGTGAGGTCTGTCCCGATAAGGCCGAGCAGCATGCCGACGAGAACCAGACCGACGGCCTTCAAGGTCGAGTCGGATGACAGGGCAACGGCGCCGACCAGGCCCAGGGCCATGAGGGATACATAATCGGCCGGTCCGAATTTGAGGGCCAAACTCGATAGAGGTACGGCAAGCGCTGCCAAGAAGAACGTGGCCATGCAGCCGCCGAAGAATGAGCCCAGAGCCGACACTGTCAGTGCAGATCCGGCGCGACCGCTCCTCGCCATCTTGTAACCGTCCAAAGCCGTGACGATGGAGGAGACTTCCCCCGGCAACCTCAACAGGATCGCGGAGGTCGAGCCGCCGTATTGACTGCCGTAAAAAATGCCGGCGAGCATGATCAAACCCGTTGTTGGCGGCAGACCGAAGGTAACGGGCAAAAGCATGGCCATGGTTGGCACGGGACCAAGACCGGGGAGTACCCCGACCAAGGTTCCCAGCAGAATTCCCACGAGACAATAGAGCAGGTTGATACCCGTCAAAGCTTCGCCGAAACCGAGCGCAAGATGTGAAAACATGTCCATAGGATGGGGTCCTCAGAGCGTCGGCCAAAGTGGCGTCGTGAGCCCGATCAGCCCGTGAAAGATCAAGGCGACGAAAGCCGTCAGGCAGAGGCCGTAGGCAAACCTTCGACCAAAACTCCAGTCGCGATGCGCAAAGGAACTGATCAGGACAACCAGAAGCCCCGAGCAGAAAAGGCCGAGCGTCTCCACCAGGGAAAACAGTGCCACCGCCAGAAGGATGAAGAACACTTCCCTTGCTTCCGATATGCGCACTTTGCCGCTCGCCCGGCTTGCCTTCAGTATGACAGCGGCGCCGATGGCAACCAGGGCCACTGACAGCATGAGCGGGAACGCGCCGGGGCCCAGCCGCGAAGCACTTCCCAAGGGATAATCCCGGCCCAGCCAAAGCCAAAGCACTCCGAACACGACAAACAGGGTACCGGTGAGAGTGTCCCGGTTGAGGAAATCTCGTTGCATGATGACCCCCTCAGTTCGCCTTGATGTTTGCGGACGTGATGATATCGCTCATCTGCTTCAGCTCGCGCTCCATGCGGGCGGAGAAGTCCACCGTGTTCGATAGAACGGCCTCGTTTGACTGTTCACTCAACAGGGTGGTGGTGGCGGGTGAGGATACGACCGCCGAAAGATCCGCGGAGATCTTGGCAGCAAGGGCCGGATCGGTGCCGGAGCGCAGGAAGAACACGTTCCAAGGTGCGATATCGAGAGCCGGGAGACCAACAGATGCGGCGCTGGGAATGGCTTCGAAACCGGTGATCGGCGCTGACGAGCTGCGGAGCAGTGGGACCAACTGCCCCGTCTTGAGATAACCTTTTCCTGCCGAAGCGGCCTCGAATATCAACTGCGCGCGGCCGGCGATCACGTCAAGCAAGGCGGGTGCCGTTCCCTGATAGGGAATGTGGACCATTTTCACGCCGGCATCACGCTGAAACAGTTCACCTGCGATATGAGCCAGCGTGCCGTTTCCGGCCGATGCGATATTGTAAGCGTCCGGCTCTGCTTTCAGCTTGGCCAAGGCTTCAGCATAGGTTTTCACTCCCATGCTGGCAGACGCATAAAGAACCAAGGGATAGCTGACGCCGACGCCGGTCGGAAGAAGATCCTTGCGTGCATCGTAGGGGAGCGTGGAAAACAGGCTGGGTGCGATGGTCAGATAGCTGGCACCGAGCAGGATCGTATAGCCGTCCGCCGGAGCCTTTTTCAGAGCTTCGGTGCCGACGGATCCCATGGCACCGGGTCTGTTCTCGACAATCACGGCCTGGCCCCATTTAGCTTGCAACTGCTCGCCCACGAAACGTGCGAAGGCGTCAGTGGTGCCGCCGGGCGGGAAAGGAACGATAATTTTGACGGCTTTTGTCGGATAGGCCACTTCGGCCATGGCCGAATGAGCGCCGAGCAGCAGTCCTGCCGCCGCGATCAGATTGCAGATCCGCGACTTCTTGATGAATTTGGTCATTCCCAGCATTTTATGTTCCCTTGTTATGTTGTTCATGAACATCGTCATTCCCGGCAGCGTTGATCGCTGCTCGGATTGATCTGCAAGACTGCCATTGCAGGATGCGCCTGGTGCGCCAATCGAGGCCCTTGCGGTCTCTCCATGCCTGCTGGCAGCTTGGGCAACGGCCACTCGACGGAATCTTCCCGTTCCGAAGGGGCTTCTTCTCGTTGCTGAACTGTATTTCCTCAGAGCCTTCGGGGGATCATCAGGGCCCCGATTGTCATCTTGTGGGATCGCTTGTCGTCGACACGTCAGGGTGATTCAGATTCCAAAGTTCCGCAAACTCGTTCCCGTTTCGGAGATCGTCGGACCTGATTTCGTTGACCGCCACAACGGATCAGGTTTTTTACGCGCTATGCAGTCTGCATTTCCAATCCGGGATGCAGGAAGGCGCCCGCGCAACCGTTTCAGCACTGGTGAACAACAGGCCGCTTTCCATATAGAAACTGTGACATCATATGAATTGTCATGCAATAGTCTCGTCTGTTCCCTTCGTTTTCTTTTCGACGTGTTTGAGACCGGGTGATGCATCGCCTTTGGTGCCGCCCAGCAAGGCAGGCAAACGCGGCGGGGCCGACTGACAATCGACTGACAAAAGCAGCCCGCCTGCACCGCGAGGTGCCGCCCATCGGCAGGCGTTACCGCGCCTTGGACATGAATTCGCTCAAGGCGAGCATGGCGCCCCGATTGGCTTCCTCCGTACCAATAGTCATGCGCAATGCGTTGTTCAGTCCATAAGGGCGCACAGGGCGCAAGACATAGCCGCGCGCCGTCAGAAATTCGTCCGCTGCTGACGCGCTCCTGGACGGTTCGTCGTTGGGGAAATGAATCAGCACGAAGTTGCAAACGCTTGGCGTAAAGGTCAGACCGATCTTACGCAGTGTTGCTGTCACGAAGGACAGCCACTGGCTGTTGTGGCGAATGGCAGCCTGGACATGTTCGCGGTCCTTCAGGGCCGCACAACCCGCCGCAATCGCCAAGGAGTTGAGGTTGAAGGGGCCGCGGATCCTGTTGATGACGTCCACGATCGGCGCTGGCGCGTACATCCAACCGACCCGAAGCCCCGCCAGGCCGTAAATCTTCGACAACGTCCGCAGCATCACGACATTGTCGTGCTTTTCAACCAGGTGCGCACCGGGCGAGTAGTCGTCCTGCTGAACATATTCCGCGTATGCGGCGTCTATCACGAGCAGAACATGTTTCGGCAGGCTGTTCAGAAGGCGTTCCACCTCGGAGCGAGAGATATAGGTGCCCGTGGGGTTGCCGGGGTTGGCGAGGAAGACAATCTTCGTCCTGTCGGTGATCCTGGCGATCAGAGCATCCACATCGGCGCAATAGTACCGATCCGGTGCGAGGACCGGGGTGGCTCCGCTCGCAAGCGCCTGTATCCGGTAGACCAGGAACCCGTATTGCGACAAGACAACCTCGTCGCCCGCGTCGAGATAGAGGCGCGCGAGGAGCCCGATGAGTTCGTCCGAGCCATTGCCGCAGACGATGCGGTCGCGCTCGATGCCATGCGTTTCAGCAATCATTTCGCGCAGCTTCGAAGCCGATCCGTCGGGATAGAAGGGCAGGTTTGCAAGCGCCTCGCGACAGGCCTCAATAACCGAGGGGCTCGGCTCGAGCGGCGTCTCGTTCGATGAAAGCTTATGAACCTTCACCCCCGGTTTGGCTTCGCTGCGTCCTGGCACATACGAGGCGATCTTCATGATGCTGGGCTTCGGTGTTGGAGAATTGCTGGCGTCACTCATCCGGGCTTGCCTCGCTTTTTTGTTGTTCCGCTCCTGACGAAAGATATATGTGTCGTCATAAAATGAGCAAGCATATTTTTGTGTTGAAATCGATTTTGGTTTGCGTCAACACTGGAGCCGCGGGAGCCCGGGTCGTTCTGCACGCGGACAGACGTTGGACGAGGTGCACGCTTGAAACAGGAAATGATCAGGTAAGGGGCGCCGGCTCACGCGTCGAAGGCGGGGCCTTTGCCGGAAGGTGGCTGTGAGGCGCGCGGCTCGCTGCTGTCGGCGCAATGACGTCATTAAGGGGGCGCCGAAGTCTGCAGCATACTGAATGGGCAGGCTTCGGCTCCGGTCGCCTCATGGGCAAAGAAGAGCGCCCTCAAAGGTTTCAAAGGGTATCGCTGACACAGGGATATGCTTCTTAAATTCAGTCTTAGGAGAAAATTCGTATGGCAATTCGTGACGTCAATTTCTTTTATCCTGGCGAAGAGATCCTTGCCGATGAAATGCGTATCACCGCACTCGGCACGGGCATGCCTTTTTGTCGGCGCCGTCAGGCATCCCCTGGCTGGCTCGTCGAACTGGGAAACGGCGACAAGTTCATTTTTGACCTCGGCACGGGAAGCTCAGCGAACTTGAATGCGCTCGGCATTCCGCATTCCCTGCTTGATAAGGTCTTTCTGACCCATCTCCATATCGATCACTTCAGCGATATTGGCGCTCTCTATGGCATGGGCATGGTTCGGGGTCGCTTCACGCCGCTGCGCGTGTGGGGGCCATCTGCTGGCGAGGCTCGCCTGGGCACGGCTGCTTTCGGCAAGGCGTTCACCGACATGATGGCCTGGGATATTGAAAGCCGCAGAGGCGTTGTGAGCGCTGGCACTGGCTGGCAGACGGACTTCACCGAGTTCGATTATTCCATCAACGGTCACGTCATCTTCGAGGAAAACGGCGTCACTATTCGTGCCTTTCCTGCCATACATTGCATTGATGGTCCGGTCAGCTATCGTCTCGACTGGAATGGCCTGTCCATGGCCTTCCTCGGCGACGGAAAGCCAAGCCAGTTCATGGTCGACAACGCCCAGAATGTCGATGTTCTCATTCATGAGGCATTCGTGCCTGCCGCAGACTATGCACAGAAGACCCATCTTCCCCTGCAGATCGCGCAGAACATCGCCCATGGCGTCCATTGCCCGCCGCGTTCCGCCGGAAAAATCTTTGACTTGTGCCAGCCGCGCCTGGGCGTGATTTACCATACGATGATCTCTGAAAGCTTGCGTATTCCGATCATCGATGACCTGCGGGTCACCTGGAAGGGGCCGGCGGCCCTTGCTGAAGATCTCATGGTGCTCAATGTGACGAAGGAGAAAATCACGCAGCGTCAGGCTTGCGTGCCCGATCTTGCCTGGCCGGTGCCCGCCCATAATCACGGTGAAAAACGCCCGGCCATGGAAACCCAGAAGGTGGCGCAGATGTCGCAATGGCTGAAGGACGCCGAGATAAAGGTCGATGGGGTCAGTACCTTCATTGCCGACGCCGTCTAGGGCGCACGACTGAAGCAGCCAGAACCGGAGAGTTTCCGCATGAGCCACAGTCAGATCGGACGAGGATTGAACGAGGGTGCCCTTGAGGAACTTGCAGGCCTCCTTGGCCCGACAGGCATGATGACCGGCGCTGATACGGCGCCGTTCGAAACGCCTGTCGCGGGAGGCGGGGAGCGGTGCCTGGCTGTTTTGCGCCCCGCGTCGACGCACGAAGTCTCCCAGGCGGTGAAAATCTGCGCAAAGTACAGCATTGCCGTCATTCCTCAGGGCGGCAATACCAATGTGTGCCGCATGACGGTGCCTCTTCCCAACCAGAACGCCGTCATCCTTTCGATGTCGCGGATGAACCGCATCATCCACCTCGATGAAGAGTGGACTTGCCTCGGAAAAGTGGAGAGGTTTTCTTGAGTTGAAAGGAAACCGGAATGCCGAAGCAGAAGAATTTTACGAAGGAATTTGAGACCGAAGCGGTGCGGCTGGCGCAGACGAGCGGGCGGACTCAGCGTGAGATCGCACAGGACCTGGGCGTCGGCCTATCGACGCTGGTGCGCTGGATCGGTCGTAGCCGTGATCGGGCGATGGATGCGCCGGCGGTATCCGCTGCCACCGAGGACATGGCGGCCGAGTTGAAACGGTTGCGCAGGGAGAACGAAATCCTTCGGCAGGAACGTGAGAT
Organism: Neorhizobium sp. PAMB6630; assembly: GCF_058242775.1. NCBI lineage: Bacteria > Pseudomonadati > Pseudomonadota > Alphaproteobacteria > Hyphomicrobiales > Rhizobiaceae > Neorhizobium > Neorhizobium sp. PAMB6630. The sequence goes on along the minus strand of NZ_CM177836.1, from coordinate 3,196,233 downwards.
ACTGAAGCGTGCCGCGACTTTTTTCGCCAAGGAGGGAAGTCGATGAAGTTCCGTTTCATCGACGAGGCGAAAGATGAATTCCCCGCACACCGCCTCTGCAAAGTTTTGGGCGTCAGCCAGAGTGGCTATTTCGCTTGGAAAGACCGGCCAGCAAGTCGTCGGCAGCGCGAGGACATGGTGATGCTCGCGCATCTGCGCTCGGCCTATGCGCTGTCTCACGAGACCTATGGCAGCCCACGCATGACGCGGGAATTGCAGGACAGTGGCTTTGCCATTGGTCGGAGGCGCACAGCACGGCTGATGCGAGACAATGGCCTGCATGCCCGGCAGAAGCGTCGGTTCAAGCGCACGACCGACAGCCAGCATGCTTTCCCGATTGCACCCAACATCATCGATCAGGACTTCGCCGCAATCGGCCCCAATCAGAAATGGGGTGTTGATATTTCCTACGTATGGACCCGCGAGGGTTGGCTGTATCTTTCCGTCGTCATCGACCTGTTCTCTCGCCGCGTCGTCGGCTGGGCTGTTGGTGACCGGCTGCACCGCGAACTGGCACTCAACGCTCTTCGCAAGGCCATTGTCATGCGGCGTCCAAAGCCTGGCCTGGTCCATCATTCCGATCGTGGCAGTCAATATTGTTCTATCGACTATCAGGCGCTCCTGCGCAGCAAAGGCATTTTGATCTCAATGTCGGGAAAGGGAAATTGCTATGATAATGCCATGGTCGAAACGTTCTTCAAGACGTTGAAATCAGAGCTGATCTGGAGGACGATCTATCAAACCCGAAACCAGGCTGAAAATGCCATTGCCCGCTATATCGATGGCTTCTACAATCCCACCCGTCGGCACTCGGCGCTTAACTACCTAAGCCCCGCACAGTTCGAGAGACTGGCCGCTTGATCTGAAAATGCCTCTCCACTTTTCCGAGGCAAGTCCAGAGTGCTCAACAATCCTCGTGGAAGCAGGAGCAACGCTTCAGCAAGTTCAGGACGCAGCAAGCGCTGCCGGACGCCTGTTCGCGCCAGATTGGGGCGCCCGCGGAACAGCACAGGTCGGCGGCGCGGTGGCGACCAATGGCGGCGGACTGAACGTGTTGCAGTACGGGACCACCCGCGAACAGGTTCTGGGAATGGAGGTGGTTCTCGCCGACGGTCGCATATGGAACGGCCTTCGTTCGCTGGTCAAGGACAACTCGGGTTATGACCTGAAGCATCTGTTCATTGGCTCCGAGGGAACCCTCGGCATCATCACCAGACTGGTCTTCAAGCTGCATCCCGCCCCGGTTCATCAGGCTTCCATGTTCGCCGTCCTGACAGACACATCCAGGCTTATGCACTGCTTCAATCTGGCGAAATCGATCGCCAAGGGGCAACTCGTTGCGTTCGAGCTGATGAACGGGCTCGGTATTGAACTGGCTCTCAAGCGATATCCCGCCCTGCGGCGCCCGCTCGAGGTCAAGGCGGATTGGTATCTTCTGATCAGGATGGCTGGCCCTGAACCGGTCACGGATGCGCTGGAGCGGCTGTTTGAACGCGGTCTCGAAGAGGAGATCTTTTCCGACGCCGTGATGGCGCAATCGGAAGCACAGGAACGAAATCTTTGGGAAATTCGCGAGCAGCTGATGCCCACCCAATATTTCCGCCGAAAGCAGATCAAATGGGATGTTTCAGTTCCCATCAATCGCATGATGGAGTTTCTGGAGCGGTCAGCCGAAATCGCAAAGACCCATGAACCGGAAGCCATCCCCTATGCCGTCGGTCATGTCGGAGACGGGAACATCCATTTTTCCATCTTCCCGCCGGAACGTCCTGCCGATGCGCTGGACGCTCTCTGCAGGCTCTATGTCGAAAAGATCGACGCGCTCATCTGGAGTATGGGAGGCAGCATCGCGGCCGAACATGGGGTGGGAACCATATACAAGGATCGCATCCGTCTTCAAAAGACGAAGGTCGAGATCGACTTGATGGTGTCGATCCGAGAGATGCTTGACCCGATGCAGATCTTTAACCCGGGCAAACTGATCGATGCAGGCTGAGCTTGGCCTCTTCGCCGCCGGATGATCGAGGACATGACGGTCTTGCTCTATCGTCCACCCTCCAGCCCCGACTTCAACCCATCGAGACGGCCATCGAGAAGGCCACTTTAAAGCTCAAGGCTGTCTTGCGCGCCAAAGCGAACGTGCTTTAGGTTGCGCATCGCTTTAGCCTGTGATGCCAAGTTCAGAAGCGGCCGGTGATCCGGGTTTTGGCGCTGCGCCAATTTCAGGGCTCTGTGCATAAGAGGCTGAGCGAGGGCGCTCGCACTGCAGTCGAGTTTCTACCCATTATTTTTCTCTGCGTCGAAGGCTGCCAACGATGGTACTGATCTCCTCTTCCAGATGCTGCCCTCGGTAGACGAACGATGTTTCGTGGCGTGCATACTGGCCATTTCGATCGGCACTGAGCCAGTTGTAAGACCCGATGCAAAGAAGGTCCGTGTCAATCGCGACGATCTTGCTGTGCAGCTTCGGAAGCTTGTGCAGCCGTACCCCGACCTTTGAGAAGGCCTTCTCGACCGCTTCCATCTGGGTCAAGCCATCGGCCGCCGGGCCCAGGTTGAGCAGCGGATCCGTGAATACATCGATCTCGGCGCCTCGCTGGATGGCGGCTTCGAATGCGGCCATCAGTCCAACACGTTCCATCGTGGATGCGATCACCCACGGGCTGACTATAGTATAGCGGCGGCCAGCGCCGGACAGCGCATCCAGAAGGAAAGCATCATGCCCAGCCGCATCCCGCAGCATTTGAAGCTGAGCGTTCCCCTGGTTCAGATCCATGCGCGGCTCGGCCGCAAACTCAAGCCTGCTCAATTCTGATGCCAACAAGAAGTCTGCGAGGATTGCCCTTGGTGACCCGGCTTTCGCTGCCGCAATAACGTCCATGTCACCAAACACTAGAAAACTGTCCTTTGCCCGGGAGACGGTAACGTTCAGCATGCTGGGCGAAACGTCGATAAACCCGCCGTCTGCGTGTTTCGAATAGACAGGCGAGAAGATCACGACGGGTCGTTCGGCACCTTGCAGCGAATGGACGGTTCCGATGGTCATGCCTTCGCGCCCTTCGACGGCGATCTTGCGGTTGGCACAGGCCCCCCTGATTTCGCGAGCCTGTCGGCCGAAAGGGGTTATGATGGCAACAATCTGTTCCAACCGCCTGCCGTAGCGCAGTTCTAGCTCAGCTCGGTTTGCATCAAGCCAGGCCGCAATAGTTTGCGCCTCGAGTGGATTGCTGCGGCTGCTCCCTGACGCAACTGCACGGCCGTCTATGTGCAGATATCCAAGCGCCGGAAGGCCTATGTCTGCCGGTGCCTTTCCGCGCAGCGGTCGCAGCTTTCCCTTGTAGCACAGAGCATTGTTGAAGCTGATGATTTCGTCGTAGCAGCGCCGATGTTCGAAGAGGTAGAGACCCTTCTCGAGATCTGGATACGGCGACACTCGGCAGGCGTGCTGTGCAAGGCGCATGGCACTGCCATTGGTCGAGCAGATCCCGCGGTCGACAAGTGTGTCAATGCCGGCTTCGCTCGGGAGAAGGCCGTTGTGTCGAAGATTGCTCACGTCCACAGGTCGGGGCACCGATGAAATCGGTTCGATCTGTTGCGTGTCACCAATCACCAGGGCACGCTTCGCCAATGAGAAAGACGCACCTGAGACCTCTGGCAAAACCTGACCGGCTTCATCGACGATCAATAGGTCGATGAAATTAAAGAGATACTCAGTGGCCCACTTGCCACCGTCACGGCGGCTGTAGGTCATCTTGCCTGGCAGGCTGGCAAATGTTGCCACGGCACAAGGGGTCAACATCATGCGACGGTGCCAACGAGGAATGACTGTCGCCTTTCCTTTTTTCTCCTTGGAGGCGACGATCCCGGCAAGGTCAGCTTCCATTGCCAGAAGCCAGTGACCTTCCCAGTAGTGCGTTGCCAAAAGGAAGAGGGAAAACCGGACATCGAGGTCTGCCTGACGCTCCAGTTCTGCCAAGTCATCGGCCCCGCCAAAGGGTTCCCTCGCTTTGGCCCAGTTGATCTCCGCCTCCTGGAAATTGAGGCGCAGCGTTCTGGCTGTAGCCAGCGCCTGTTCAGCCGATTGCAGCGCCTCATTCGCAGCCTGTAGATCGGTTCGAACCCTGTCCTCGATGTTTGAAACCCGCTTGGCTGTTTCCAACTCCGGCATGAGTTCACCGATGGCGAGCCGAGCCCGCAAGGCGCGTTTCCTTTCAACGAAGGGCAGGAAACCGAGCAACCCGATCAGCGGGGATTCCGCCGCCAGATACTGGTCCAGGGCAGATTTTGCTGCGCGGAGTTTCTCCACCGCGGCCGTTCGTGCTGCTGCCTTTTCACGGCGCGAAGCTAAAGCGGCATCAGGATCAGGGCCAAGGCTTGCTGCAAGAGTGGCACTGGCCGCGCGATAGGCGTGGCTGGCGCGATCGATCTGCGTCAGCTTGTCTGTTTCACCCGCCATCCGCTCTTGCAGCGCCGCCACCACACGCTCCAGATCGGGGTTGGCAAGTTCGGGAAATGCGACCCTGGCCGCCTGAAGATAGTGGTCTTTCGCGCGCTGGACATAGGCAACCGTCTCGCGCTCGACCTGAAATTCTTCGGTCTGGTAGCGACGGGCTGCCTCAAGACGGCGGGAATGTGACGCAAGAAACATCCCGAAGCTATCCACATCAGGCAACCACCGCCCTGCAAACGGACCCGCTCCTTGATCGAAGTCCTTGCCGAAGGCGTCAATAATGTTCGTCACAGCCTGATTGTTGGATGACGCTGCCACAATCACCGGCGGGTCTTCACCACGAAGCGCTGCACCTACCCAGAGGCCCGCTACGGCCGACAACAGCATGGTGGTTTTGCCGGTCCCGGGCGGGCCATTTACGGCGATCACCTCTCCTGACGCTGAGGCATCCAGCCAGGCCAGAACCTGCCTTTGTTGTTCAGTCAACGGGAAGTTCGGGTTTGAATGGCCAAGCCTGCGGGCAAACTCCTGTTCAATCCGATGGTCCCGGTCCGTGACCGCCCCCTCCGGCTGCACAATCTGTTTCAGCAACGGCGTGTCAGGTGTTTCGGCCAGAAGCTTGTCATAAAGATCAAGGCTTGCCCGCACTGTCGCATTTGCATCCTCAGCCAATTCCAGAAAGCCGGAGCCGATCGGCTGATAATCTGCATCCCCACGGGGCCACCCTTGCGAAACGGCATCCACCATCTTGCGGCAATGGCCAAGATAGTCCTCCCATGCGGCGGTGCCTGACATATCGGGCAGAGGCGTCTCGGTCAGGAATGTATCCAGGTCGTCGACAGAACCGATGGCAAACTCACCAGACGGAAGCGGCGTAAGCAACTCCCGGGCAAGTGCGTTTCGTATCGGTGTGATCTTCCCCTCTCGATCGACGGTCGCCTCTGTGACCACCGGCGCCACGATTTCTGGTAATCCGCCCGCTCGCGCCGCCCCGTGTGACGACTTTCGCGCGGTAACAAGAGGCCAGAACCGAACCCCAACGCTCCTCGCCGAAATCTGGTCTCGGAACACCAAATCCAGGACCTCTTTTGGCAGCACCCCGGTCTTCAGCGCGCCCGCATGAATATCAATAAACCGCTTCCGGTCGGACTGCGTGAATTTTCCGTCACCCAGCGCGCCATCGGCGAGCGAAGTTCGCCAGTAGCGCAGATTGTCTCGGATGCTTGCGGTCATGAAATCTGCACTACTCGCTTTGCTGAGGCTAGGGTGCAGACATATAAAACAAAAACCGCAATGCACTCCATCCCTGGGATAACATCCGCCTGAGGTCTTCTCTTTGGCAGGGCTGCAAACAGGCGCAGTTCAGAGGTCTTGACCGGAGGCGTCACCTGCGATTGCGCTACGGAACCTGTGGCAGCGGCGGACCCTGGAATCCCCTCTGTTTCCCCATCGCGCGCGACCATGGATGCCACCTTTGCGTCCCGGTTTCGGGCATCGGTTAACCGGAGGGCTGAAGCGGCAATTATTTCCGCTGCTTGGTTTGGCCGAGCGTGCAACCGGCGATCAACCCATCATTGCCGTTCTAACTCATCCGGGCTCTTCTTATTCTGCGGCGGGCCGCTATTGCGAATGGCGACGAAGCGCGACAATAAATCGAACCAGAACGGCGCGCCAAGGGTTACCGCGAAGGCGGTGAGCAGAAGACCGAGGGCTTTGGGCAAGGGTGCAGTCTGGGCCCCGCCAAAGGATCCCGGCATTGACCAACCCAGGGGCGAAGGCAGCGGTCCATTGCCCTTGGCGAGATCGGGTAGAACAGAGGACCCGTCGGCAGACGCGGCGGTCAGCTGCGCGGCCGCCTCAACGAATGCCGTCCTGAGGGCTTCGTCGTACCAGAAGGTGCGGGCGATCTGCAGGGTGTCGGCGTTGATGGTCACAATTAACGCCAGCGCGACCGCAAAGGAGAGCAGCGACATCCACCGCTTGTAGGCGCCTGAGGCTCGGTCCATCACCTGATCGAACCAGTCCCCGAGGGCCTTTTGGGTCTCCTCTATCGTGGAGGTCGCGTCGATCCCAAGGGCCGTCAGAAGACGCGGCAGAGGAGAGTTCGCGTCGATCTTTTTCGCAAGGATCGCCAAATCTAGCGGTTGCTTGACATCGGATTTCGATCCATCGATGTGTCGCAGCGCTTCGATCAGCGCGAGGGAAAAATCCCGGCGATCCAGGTAGCTAGGCGCATGCATTCGTGTGACCGCGGATACAGGCGTCGGCGGAGGCTTGAAGTCCAGCAACCCCTGGCCCCGCGAAAGGCTGCGGATCAGGCTGCTTTCCCAGAAGGTTTTATTCACCGTCGTGTCGCCTAACGCATGCGACACCTCGTTGTAAAGATTGCGAGCCCGCAGCCGCAACAGGCCGGCGATGGCCTCGTTGATGCTGGTGCAGATCAGGCTAAGGGTCAGGTAGACCATCATAAGGCCGATGGCCGTATCGACGGCAGCGGAAAACAGCATGGTGCTTCTCCTATTGAGTGTTGCTGCGGGCGCGGTTCAGCGCCTCTTCCAACTCTGGGTCATCGGCATGTCCATGGATCTGGCGGCCGCCGAGGATGAGGGTTAGCCCGGTGACCGAGTGGAAGGGACCCGCGGCCTGCATCTCGAAGGCCGGGCGTGGGAAATACCGTCCCTCGCCGTCCTCGATTCCCCGCCTGTCCTCGAAGCCTGCGATCGGTGAAGATGCCTTGGGCGACGATCACGGGAGTACACTCCGTTGTGGGAGGGGCACCCCGACGAATTCGGGGCGCCGATGGTGGTATCATTTACAAGTGGTATTGCTGATCTTGCTCTGCAGTGGCACGGACCTTGCAGCAGGCATCGCCCCCTCTTGCTGACGCATCCCGTCGGCGAAAATGTCGTTGGCGATGCCGAGACCGAGCGGCACGCCGCCGACAGGAAGCTGATCATTGTCCCCGCGCTTTGCGGTCCAGACATGTGAATAGCTCACCTCCGCCGGGTTCTTGTAAGCATCGTCACCTTCGGCATCCGGGCCTTTTGCGACATCCGCGTAGTCGAAGGCGTCGAACCGCCAGTGCACGCCCAGCCAGATGCGGCTGAAGGCATTTTCCCAGATCGCATGCCAGAGCGAGGGGAACTTGCGCTTAACATAGGTCCGCACGAGACCCGGCTGGTCTTCGATCGGCGATGACGGATCGTGGGGCTGATGCAAATCTCGGCTGATCCCGTTCATCTCTTCGGACACGAAACTGAAGGTGATGTCGTCGGGAGCATTTGGAGCGCTGACAGTCGCAACGCCGAAGTAAAGGCGCACCATCTGGAAGCAGGCGGCGCCGAACGTCGCGTGGCCTGAGGGGTAAGCCGGAAACGGCGGCTTGAAGCTGAGCCTGTTGGCGTTCGTTTCGGGCGCCCCCAAGGCAAGCCAGAAGGGATCAGCAGGTGCCGCGACTTGGGTGCTGCCAGCACCACCCTTTTGGGCGCTGGCATCGTGCTGGCGGATGCCGGACAAAGGGCGCCACAGATTGTGGCGGTATTTCTCTGCCCAGGCGAACTTACCTGCATCGGCCATTGCGACGTTGCAAAGCGCGAAGAGCCGAACAAACTCCTTGCTCTTGTCGAGTTCAGTGTTCGTCGGGTTGCTTTTGGCCCAGGCGATCTGACGCAGGATCTGATTGTAGAGGCGTGGCGGCGTGCCGATCAGATTCGCACCATCGTATGCCCAGTAATAGGCGGCGACAGTTTGGTCTGCGGTCCGCTCGGTGGTGTTTAGCGATGCCGCGCCACCGACGCGGTGCACTTCCCTCAGGGCAGCGTCGTATTCAGGGTTTGGCGGCTTCGGCCAGCCCGCGATCCGGTGGCCCGTCGGATCTGTCACCGCGAAGGGTTCCACGGTCGTGCCATAAAAAGGGCCGTGATAGACGTGCTGCGCCTTTTTTCCCTTGCTCGGATTGTTGGGGTCGATGTCCATGAGGCGGACGGGGTTCAGCGGTTCGTCATCGAAGTGGTAACGGCCTCCCTCGGGCTTGTAGTTCCCTTGATCGGCTCCCGGTTCGTCCGGCAGGACGGCAAGAGCTGCGTGAACCTTCTCGGCAACGGCGACGCCGTAGCGATGCGCCAGGGACTCCGTTTTGATTGCCACGCCGAAGGGGCTCTTAAGGTCCCGCAATGCGGCGCGCAGCGCCCTGCTTGCCTCGTCAGAAATATTGCCCGGAGCACCGTAGAGCCGCTCAAGTATCATGATCGCCGCGCCGGTCAGGGCCGCGTTGGCGGTCGTAAGGTCTGCCGCGAGGCCGGCGGGCAGAGGAGGGCGATTGGCGGCGTCCAGCCACATCGACGGGTTCGCGGGGTCGTTCAGCACCCCGAAGAAGGCGTCGTGCATGGCAAGATGCAGAAGTCCCAAAGCGCGGGAGCTCATCGTCGGGCCGCCCTGAGGGCCACCCAGCGAATGGGTGATCCGGTTCATCTGCAGACCGGCATGGTTCCAGTACAGGACCGGAAAGGCATTCAGCCCCGAGGGCTCGTCGATATCGGGTAGAACAAGCATTGGTTTCTCCATGGGTGGGTGGTCAGTTGGGCAAGGGGACGAGAAAATTTCTGGTGTACCCCGCCTTATCAGCCGGCTCCGACCCACGGCCGTTCCTCGGCCGCGAAATGCCAGTTGAGTGCGCCCTCGGCGTTGGGCGCAGGATACGGGATGTCGTGGAGCACCGCCTGGCCATCAGTGGAGCCACGGCTGTGCGCATGCCGGCCGAAGGCGGTCAGGCGCATTCGTGTGTCGTCCTTGCGCAGTTCGGCCATGCCGTCTGCCGGAAAGAAACGGCCGGGGACGGTAACGGAGGCCGGCAAATGACGTACCATCAGAAATTGCAGGGCGTCGGCACGGTCCTCGGCGAGGATTGCCACGATCGAGTTCTGTTCGCTCAGATCATCTGGCGCCGACGTCGCGTTGGGATCGACCGGGATCGCCGTGTCCGAGATGACCAGAAAAACACCGCCCGGGCCGCTTCGGGCGGCAATGAGCCATTCGTGCACGGATGGGTTGGTCTGGTGCGGCGTGTCGTAGGGGCCGACACGCAGCGTATTGAGCATTGCGATGCGGAAGGTATCTGAGGTCATCGGCAGCCTCCTGTGTTGCTGCCGGCACTGTGTCCTTCGCCCGTGAGCGCAGGATCAATTGATCGTTAAACCATCGTCAAAAATTCAGTCAATTATGGAAGCTTTCCGCAGGCTTGTGCGAAGTCGGACACTGGGTGGCGGCTACTTTGTGACTCGACAATCGACGTGGGTCACGACGCGATGTTGGCCTCCGGGAATCCGTCCAAAAGAAATTGGCGAGCCGTGCTGGCCTTGTCGAAATGCCTGATGATATCGGCGAAGACCCGGCTGTGCTGAGTGATCGCCTGAACCGCGAGTTCTTCGACCTCTTCACTTTCGAAAACATGTGGGATTACCCGCCGCAACAGCGTCCAGGATGCAATATTGTCGGACATGTAATGCACCCCTGCAAAGACCCGTCGGTCTCCCCAATCGACCATGTATTTTTGCAATTGCTCGCGTTCCTCCGGGGTAGGCTTCTTGCCCGATTTTATCAGTTGTTCGTATACGGTGCAGCCGCCCAGAATTCCCTGCATGCAATGGCCGCTCGGGAATGCCGGGTGTTGGCCGGTATGCACGTTCCGGTGGGCCGCAACCCACCGGAAACCCTTCACCCCCAATGCCGTCGCTGCTGCTCTGGGACGCGGGCGTTGGAAAAGCTGCTTCAGTCCGAGAACCTCAGGCCGCTTTGCCGAAGCCTCCTCCAAGAACTTTGTCTTGAAAGTAGCAGGCTCCATCACTGGTCCCCCATAGAGCGGATAATTTGCCGTGCCGTCCTTGCCGGTCCGGTACTCGAGCGAAGACGAGAAACAGATTGGCAGTTGGATATCGTTGTAGTCCGGGTGATCAAGTCGGGCATCCTCGATCCGGTAGTGCCAGTTGTGATCACGCTGCGGGCCTTCGAAAGGCGCGTTGGAACCCGCCAACTCGCAGAGAATCCCAAGTTGATCTCCGCCACCATGGTAGAGCGAAACCGCGATAGCCAGTTCGTCGTGCGTTGCACGCTCTGCAAAATTGATTGCGCCGCCTGTCCAGGCATCATTTTCCCAGCGAGGCCAGATCTTGTCTGCAACTTCGGCAATCCATGTGCTGATGATGGCCGGATAGTCGGTGTTGCCCGCAGGCCAGCCCCCTGGCTGCGTGTCCGGTGCCTTGGTCTTGGATTTCAGGTCGTCATGCATCACTCCGTAGGGTGCTAGCCTCACTTGACTACTCCTTTGTTATCTCAGGCCCAGTTGCATCGCCGCATGTACGGTCAAATCCCGATGAGCCTGATTGACGATCGGGTAGTCACCGGAGCGGAGCATGTCCAAAGACAGGTCGGGTTCTCGTGCAATAAGAGTGTTGAGCTTCTCACGCCCTTTTGCTGTCTCGCCCAGCAGTGCGTATGCGGTCATCAGATCCATGATCGTTGGGCGAAACAGAATATGCTCAAGGGATGCCTCACCCGATTGTATTGCCTTGCGCGGCTGACCGGCCATCAAATAGGCAAACTGTTCAATGGCAAGTGCAAACGGTTGCGCCACCGTGCCTCGGCAAAGCCAAACCGCATTCCGGGCCGCTTTCACGGCCTCCGTCGATTTGCCACAATACACGCACGCAACAGCATAGAAGGTCCAGCACGCACCGTTCCCGGGCAACAGTCGGACCGCCTCTCGGGTCAAGGTCAGGTTGCGTTCCAGGTCGTGCAACAAGAAGCCGTAGCTGTGGCCTGCCAGGGCAAAAGCAAGGCCATTGCCGGGCGCCAGCCGCATTGCCGTCCGGAAGCTCTCCATCACCTGCTGACTGTCAAGTGTGGCGTGCCTTTTCCGCTCGTTCAGCAGCATCAAGTGCCCGACGCCAAGGAGGGCGTGATAAAGGCCATTCTCTTCAGCGGCCAAAGCCCCCTCGCTGCACCTTATGATTTCCCGGGGTGCCATTGATCCCGGCACGAGCATGCCCATCAATGCCTGACAGCAGTTGGCGTGTGCGCTCCATTGCGCGCCGCGCAGGCTCTTCGCCTCTGTCCGAATGGCGAAGTCCTGGAGCATCTGAACTATCTCGGATTGAATCCGGCGCAGCTCATACCATCGGTTTGGCTCTATCTCGCGACGAATCTGCCATCTAAGCGAACCAAAACCGTCCGTGATGGAGATGGACAAGGTTCCTCCCGATCCCAGGCGAAGCGCGCGCATCCGCATCACCATGTCTGTGGCGCGCGGCGACCGGGCGTCGTCGCTTTGAACTCCTATCACTGTGTTGAGGCCTAAGACGGAAAGAGCCTCAATGATACTCTCGGTCAGGGATTCACATATTCCCGCAAGTCCGTCGTCCGCCATGGGGTGGGAGGGCAGGTCAAGATGCCAGCGCCTGTCTGGCAGGCCCGGCGCGTCGACCAAACCCCATCGCGTGTCGCGCGCTTCAACCTCGCTGCGGATTTGCCGTAGCCAGTCGTTGAAGCCCTCTTCTCGCAGATCCAGGCCCCGCAAAACTTCGCCTCTTGCACCTGGCACGACATGGTCGAAGTCGATGTAACTTTGTTCCAGCCAGATCCATGTACGGTCTGCGACCAAGACTTCAGCTTCGGCGTTGAATATGGTGCGCAGGCTCGTCAATGATTGCCGCAGGCTCGCAGCGGCCTGCGCCGGTCCGCGATCGCCCCACAGCTTGTCCTGAAGCCAGGTGCGGGTCTGACGATGATTTCGCGTCAGTGCAAGCATCGCAATGAGCGCACAGTCCTTGCGACCTGCTGGCCGAATCGAATGCCCGTTGCGATCGACAAGATCGAACGCACCAAGAACTTTAACTGAAAATGGCTTCGATGATCGCATAAAGAACTCGTCGGCTTGAGGTTCAGCGGGCTCAATCGAAATATGCTTCTATGGAATTCAAAGTGTTCGGTATTGCGCAATCACTGGAGATATCATCGATAAAATTTTACTAAATATCAAGCGAAACAAATATAAATAGATCGCGGATGAATGATGCATTTCAGCGTATATATTTCGATGATATATTATAGTTATTTGTAGATAGACGATAAATATTGGTGGTCATTGTCAGTATCGGTCGGCGGATGTTTAAAAATTTTATTTCGTGGCGCTGATTGTGCCAGACATGGCTAAACAGACTAGGTCAGAATGCCTCCGGCAAAACTGGTCCGCCACAAAATTGGTGTGGCAGCGCCCGTTTTTGTAGGCTCGCGTTGTATGCCCTTCATTCTCTGCCTAAAGTATTCATTACTCTCTGGGGCAGATCAAAGGCTGACGTCAACGGGGCGGGCGGGCGGTCGTTCTTTCTGCTCCTCGTGGTCAAGTTTGATGGGACGCTGAATTGCGTGGTGAGGGCGACAGGCCTTCTACGGCTCGCTCGGATCGGCTCATGTTCAGCCGCCTATGGCGTCATATCCGGGTTCGACACTCGGAAAACAAAGCTCCACACGCGTTCCTTCCCCCAGCCGAGAGGTGATCCTGACTTCCCCGCCAGACTGGCGCACGAAGCCATAGACCATCGCCAGCCCAAGGCCCGACCCCCCGGTTTTCGAACGTGTCGTGAAATAGGGTTCCATCGCCTGGTCGAGGACTTCAGGCGACATGCCGACACCTTCGTCAACGACGGCTATGATGACGGTTTCGGTGTTTCCCAATGCTTCCACGCGGATCGCGCCGCCATCCGGCATGGCGGCCGATGCGTTGAGGCATAGGTTCAGGATGGATTGCTCGAGCAGCGCAGCATCGAGGTTGACGGTTGGCAGATTGGCTGCAAGGTCGAGTTCCAGTCGATTGCGGCTGCCGATCGCCATTTCCAGAACATCAGCCATCCCCTGAAGGATCGTGGCAACCTCGATCGCTGCTGGACGTATCTGCTGCTGGCTACCGACGGACAACATGCTTGAGGCGAGCGCTCGCCCGCGCTCGGCAGCCTTGCGTATGCGTCCCAGGTGGCGCTTCTGCCGTTCCGTGAAGCCGGGTTCGCGCTCCAGCAGGCCAAGGCTTCCGGTGATGATGCCGATCATATTGCCGACCTCGTGGCTCACCTGGTGCGTCATGCGCATCACCACATCCAGGCGCTGGGCACGGGCCGCTTCCATCTCCTGGCGATCCATCGCCGTGACGTCGCGGGCGAGCAGGACCAGCCCTCCGTCCGGTTGCCTTGATGCAGAAATCTCTACGACCTGATCGTCGACAAACCGGTGCCGAAGCACTTGACGCTCGACAAGCGAGCCGCTGTCATTTTCGGTCGGCATGAGCAGAGGATCGATCTCCGGGACCGTTGCAACGAACCGGCGCAGTGACATTTTTCGGGACGATCCCGTCTGCCGCATCAGTTCAATGATGCGACGGTTCATGGTGATCGGTCGGCCGGCGGGATCGAAGAGGGCAATGCCCTCATTCATCGTTCGAAAAGTCGATCGTATTGTACGAGCAGCAGCTTCTGCGGTGCGTCTGAGACGCGACAGGCGATCGACGCTCTCCTTGAAAGCGCGAAAGGCGTCGAGCAAGCGGATCAGTTCGGTTTCAGTGCCTGCATAAACGGGGGGCCCGACATTCTCCTCTCCGCGCGCCAGCGCATTCATGCCGCGGGAGAGGTCACCTATTCCGTGTGAAACGCGCATGACCGAGCGGATGGAGAGAATTGCCAGGATGACGACCGCAAAGGACGCGAGCACGATCATGACAAGCAACTGGCGCAACGCGCTCGAGGTGGCTTCGAGGTTCTGGTTCAGCGCGCTGGCAACAAACGCACTCTGGGTTTCGGTTGCATGAGAGAGGTCACGCGAGACGGTGTGCAGGCGTGAGACGGATGCGCGGATGGTAAACATTTCAAGGAGGTAACGTGTCTGTGCCTCGAAGATCCTTCGATAAGGTTCGAGCTGTTCAGGCAATACCCGCAGATTGGGGCCTGGTACCAGCATTCGAAAGTTTGTCTCGGCTACGAAGCGTCGTTGAAGTTCGCCAAGCTGAAAGAGGCTATCCGATGTCGATGCAGATTGTGCGATGCCATTCAGACGCTGCCGCAGATCCTGATCCTGAATGGTGCGAGCAGTGGCTATCTCTCCGAGCGCGACGGCTGCTTCCGCTTTGTGCTCCTGGGCGGCATCTGCATTGGCTGCAAGTGCAAGCGTCTGTGCTTCTATATCTTCGAGGAGTTCAATGATGCGGCGCGCATCAGCGCCTTGCATGGTCACAGCTGGCTGGTCCGGTGTCATTGTCTTAAGCAGCGTCTCCACCTGCGCGACCACGGCGCGGCTTTCGCTCGAGACACGGTAGGGAGACGTGGCATTCATCAGGAATGGCGCGCTCGAAACAAGGTCGGAAACTTGCCTCGAAACAAGTGAAGCCTTGGCGAGGCTCGTGAAGGCCTTCACGCTGTAGGCGGACATTTCATTGCGCGCCCTTTGAAGGCCATAAATGGCGACGGTGGACAGGAGCAGAACCGATACGCAGATGAAGGCGATTGCGAATGGCAACCGAAAGGCGATCGAGGAGACGAAGGCGCGGTTGATCAAGGCAATGATCCGGCGTCGTCGGTGTACAAAACATAACCCTTGCCGCGCCGCGTCTGGATATGGCGTGGGAGGTCGGGGTTCCGCTCGATCTTACGCCTGAGACGCAGTACCAGAACATCGACGTTGCGGTCTACGAACCGATCGGAGTCGGCCCCCATCCGGTCGAGAATCTGTGCGCGGCTGACCGGTGTATTCGGCGTCTCGGCGAGGATTTCCAGCAAGGCGAATTCGGCGGATGTCAGCGTCTTTGTCGGATCGGTGAGGCATACGGCCCGGCGTTGAGCGAGATCAATGGCCCATTCGCCGAGCCGGAGCGCTGCCGGCGTCTGTTCGCGGTCGCTCTCCCTGTCGTGGCGCAATTGCGGATGGGTGCGACGGAGAACCGCCTTGATCCGTGCGGTCAGCTCATTCGGTTCGAACGGTTTTACCACATAGTCATCCGCTGCCGTCTCCAGTCCCAGCACCCGATCGGTTGCGCTGCCTGCTGCCGTCACCATGACGATGCCGACATCGGTCTGGGCCCTCAGGCGCTGGGCAAAGGCCCGGCCCGAGAGGCCAGGCAGATTGTGGTCGACCAGAACCAACTGAACCGTTTCCTGTTGCAACCGCTCCTGCGCAGCCTCGGCTGAGGGGGCAGTCACCGGGATCCAGCCCTCTGCCTCCACCAGGTCACAGATAAGCTCCGCCATATCCGGATCGTCCTCGACGATCAGAATTTTTACCTTCTGGTTCAACACGTTGCAGTCCTCCCACCGGCATCATAACCGCGCAGGTCGAAAACGCCAAAGATTTGGTGGTTATCGGCAGACGTCACAATTGTAACATTTGCAATCTCTGCAACGGGTGACGAGGTCATGGTGAAAGATCGGTAACCATTCTCCGGGTTGCCAGCCCGGACCGATATGGACATGCTTCATTCATTGGAACGGGGAGGTTCCAAGGGAGGACGACGTGAAGTTTTTGACCGCCATCTGTGCGGGGGTTCTTGCGACCCTTGCCACGGCTACGATTTCCCGGGCCGCATACACGCTGACCATTCTCTGCGGTGTCGACGAGGTCTGGTGCACCGTCATGGAGAAGACTTACGAGGCCAGAACCGGCCTTGCCGTCAACATGACGCGGATGAGCACCGGCGAGATACTCGACTTCGTTCGGGCCGAGAAGGATGCGCCCACCGTCGATGTCTGGTTTGGCGGCACTGGTGTCACGCATCTGCAGGCCGCCTATGAGGGCCTTCTCGAAGCCTATCGCCCACAGCAGGAAGCGGACCTTCTGCCCTGGGCTCGGAATTTCTTCTCTTTGTCTGGCGGCACATCCGCCGGTCTATACGCCGGCGCGCTCGGCTTTGCCTACAATGCAGACCTTCTTGCGTCTGCCAGTCTGCCGGCGCCCAACTGCTGGAAGGATCTCGCCAAGCCGATCTATCGCGGCCATATCCTCTCTGGAAACCCGCATTCCTCTGGTACGGCCTTCACCACGCTGGTGACCCTGGTGCAGTTGCTCGGAGAGGATGATGCCTTCGCCTACATGAAGGACCTCGGCCGAAACATTGTCGAATACACGAAAGCCGGTGCCGAGCCGGTCAAGGCTGCGGGCAGGGGGGAGGCGATGATCGGCATATCCTTCATGCATGATGCCGTGACGCAGAAGGAGGCCGGCGCCCCTCTCGTCATCGTCGCGCCCTGCGAAGGCACCG
The DNA here is from genome assembly GCF_058242775.1 of Neorhizobium sp. PAMB6630. NCBI lineage: Bacteria > Pseudomonadati > Pseudomonadota > Alphaproteobacteria > Hyphomicrobiales > Rhizobiaceae > Neorhizobium > Neorhizobium sp. PAMB6630. The sequence continues at coordinate 3,179,458 of NZ_CM177836.1, read as the reverse complement.
GCTACGAAATCGGCGCGGTCAGCATCGTCAAGGGCAGTCGTCATCTGGAGGCGGCGCGTCGCTTCGTCGATTTTGCGCTGAGCCCGGAGGGGCAGGCGACCGGTGCCGCAGCCGGCCAGAATCAGGTGCCATCCAATGCCAAGGCGGTGTTGCCGCCTGCGGCTCCCGACATCTCGATGATCAAGATGGTGGACTATGATTTTGCCACCTTCGGTTCACCCGAACAGCGAAGTCGGCTGCTGAGCCGCTTCGACACCGAGATCAATCCGACCAACTGATTTTTTAACGACCGGACGATCCCCGACCCGGTGCCCTTGCGGCACCGCCGCCGAAGGCTTGTCCGTTGTCTTCGACTTCCATCAGACGCAAACAACAGGAGGAACCCCATGCGACTGACACTGCTTTCCACTCTTCTTTTCGCCGGCACGAGCCTGACGGCCGGTTCGGCCCTGGCTGCCGGTGAACTCAACCTCATCTGCGCCGCCGACGTTGTCATCTGCGAACAAATGAAGGGCGATTTTGAAAAGGCCCATGACATCAAGGTGAACATGGTGCGCATGTCCTCGGGCGAGGCCTATGCCAAGATCCGCGCCGAGGCCCGCAACCCCAAGACCGACCTCTGGTGGGCCGGTACCGGCGATCCCCATCTCCAGGCGGCATCCGAAGGGCTGACGGCGGAATACAAGTCGCCGATGCTCGACCAGCTGCAGGATTGGGCGAAGAGCCAGGCCGAAAGCTCCGGTTACAAGACCGTCGGTGTTTATGCCGGCGCACTCGGCTGGGGTTACAACACCGCGATCTTCAAGCAGAAGGGTTACAAGGAGCCTGTCTGCTGGGCCGACCTGCTCGCACCCGAGCTGAAGGGCGAGATCCAGATCGCCAATCCGAATTCGTCGGGCACCGCCTACACCGCGCTCGCCTCGCTCGTGCAGATCATGGGCGAAGACAAGGCCTTCGAATATCTGAAGGCGCTCAACGGCAACATCTCGCAATACACCAAGTCGGGTTCGGCGCCGGTCAAGGCCGCTGCCCGTGGCGAAACCGGGCTCGGCATCGTCTTCATGCATGACGCTGTCGCGCAGACGGCGGAAGGTTTCCCGGTCAAGTCGATCGCCCCATGCGAAGGCACCGGCTACGAAATCGGCTCCATGTCGATCGTCAAGGGTGCACGCAACATGGAGAACGCCAAGACCTGGTACGACTGGTCACTGAAGCCGGAAGTGCAGTCTCGCATGAAGGATGCCAAGTCCTTCCAGCTTCCGTCGAACAAGAGCGCGGAGATTCCGAAAGAAGCGCCCCGGTTTGAAGACATCAAGCTCATCGATTACGACTTCAAGACCTATGGTGACCCGGCCAAGCGCAAGGCGCTGCTGGAACGCTGGGATCGCGAAGTCGGCGCTGTCGCCAACTGATCGTCCATCAGTCCAGCCGGCGGCTTGATGCCGCCGGCACCTTCTCCATTTTCCGACATGCGTGAACGAGGTCGACCATGAGACATGGCAACCGCAGACTGGACCTGTTGCTGGCCGTTGGCGCCGCGTCCTTCATCCTGTTCCCCTGGTACAGGCTGGAATCCGGCTTCTTCAGGCTGCGCTGGCTTGGCGATTTTCCCTTCACCCCGGAGACAGCACCCGGCCTGCTGCAACTTTTGGGCCATGGCCGCCTCTGGCTTCTCGGGGTCGTGCTGTTTTTCGGCATCGCGCTTGCGGCCCGTTTCGTCGCAGACCCGATGCGCCGGGGCGCGCTGTTTGCCGCATCCGGGGCCGCAGGCCTCGTTTATCTCTGCCTGCAGGGCCTGGCGGTCGGGTTTTCCGGCTGGACCTGGGGGATCAGCGAAACCCTTTTTGGAGTGCTGTCCAATGGGCAGCCCTCCATGGGGGCCGGTGCCGTTTTGATGGCGATTGTCTTCGTCCTGATGTTCGCCTTCGGTCTCGTCGAGCGCGGCGTGATGAAGGGCGATGCCTTCGTCGTCGGTTCGATTTCGCTTCTTGTCTTCCTCGTCTTTGTCTTCGTCTTTTATCCGATCGGCAGCATGTTCCTCGCCGCCGTCCAGGATTTTGATGGCTCCTTCAATCCGGACGGTTTTATCCGCAATATGCAGGATCCGGGCATATGGAGCTTCAATTGCCTCGTGGGTGAAGGGCGCTGCGGCGTCGCCTGGCGCACCTTTACGCTCGCCATCATGACGGCGTCGGCCTCCACCTTGCTCGGCCTTGCCTTTGCACTGGTGGCGACCCGCACCCGCTTCCCTTTCAAGAAGGGGCTGCGCGTCCTCACCATCCTGCCGATCATTACGCCGCCTTTCGTCATCGGCCTTGCGCTCGTGCTGCTTTTCGGCCGCGCCGGCGTGGTCACCGAGAGCCTGTCCAGCCTGTTCGGCATCGAGCCCGGCCGCTGGCTCTATGGCCTGACCGGCATCTGGATCGCCCAGGTTCTGTCCTTCACGCCGATTTCCTTCCTCGTGCTGATCGGTGTTGTCGAGGGCGTCAGCCCCTCCATGGAAGAGGCGTCGCAGACGCTGAGGGCGAACCGTTGGCGCACTTTCTGGCGTGTCTCGCTGCCGCTGATGAAGCCGGGTCTCGCCAACGCCTTCCTGATCGGCTTCATCGAAAGCATGGCTGATTTCGGCAATCCGCTGGTTCTCGGCGGCAGCAACGGCGTGCTCTCGACCGAAATCTTCTTTGCCGTGGTCGGCTCGCAGAACGATCCTTCACGGGCGGCAGTGCTCGCGCTTGTCCTGCTCGTCTTCACGCTCTCGGCCTTTCTCGCCCAGCGCGTCTGGCTGTCGGGCAAGAATTTTGCGACCGTCACCGGCAAGGGAGACAGCGGCGCCCATGCCGCCCTGCCGCGCAGCATCTCGATCGGCGTTCACGCCCTCGTCGTCCCGTGGATGGTTTTCACCGTCGTGGTCTATGGCATGATCCTCTTTGGTGGCTTCGTCACCACCTGGGGCCTCGACAACACGCTGACGCTCGACCACTACGCCCGTGCCTTTTCCGTCAGCATCCAGAACGGCGCGATCGCCTGGACGGGTGTCGCCTGGAACTCCTTCTGGACGACCATGGAGATTTCGCTTGTCTCCGCACCGCTCACCGCGGCCGTCGGCCTTCTCACGGCTTACATCATCGTCCGGCAGAAATTCGCCGGCCGGAACCTCTTCGAGTTCGCGCTGATGATGAGCTTTGCCATTCCGGGCACGGTCATCGGCGTCAGCTACATCATGGCGTTCAACCTGCCGCCGCTCGAAATGACGGGATCAGCCCTGATCCTCATCGCCTGCTTCGTTTTCCGCAACATGCCGGTTGGCGTGCGCGGCGGGATCGCAGCGATGAGCCAGCTCGACAAGAGCCTGGATGAAGCCTCGCTTACCCTGCGCGCAAATAGCTTCCGCACGGTGCGCAAGATCATCCTGCCGCTCCTGCGGCCCGCCATCACCGCCGCACTCGTCTACTCCTTCGTGCGGGCCATCACCTCGATCAGCGCCGTCATCTTCCTGGTCAGTGCCGAACACAACATGGCGACCTCCTATATCGTCGGCCTCGTCGAAAACGGCGAATACGGCGTGGCGATCGCCTATTCCTCGATGCTGATCGTCGTGATGATCACCGTCATCGGCGTCTTCCAGCTCCTTGTCGGCGAACGCAAGCTGCGCCGCGAAAACCGTATCGCCGGTCTCGGCAATACCCGTCCCGTTCCTCTCGGTCAGGAGAAAACCGCATGATCACCGTCAAAGCCGGGTCCGTCACCTTCCAGAATGTGCGCAAGACCTTCGGCGCCTTCACCGCCATCCATGATCTGTCGCTTACCATCGAGCCGGGCACGCTGGTGACCCTGCTCGGCCCCTCCGGCTGCGGCAAGACGACGACGCTGCGCATGCTGGCTGGGCTCGAACATCCGAGTTCCGGCAAGATCCTGATCGGCGGCAAGGATGTGACCATGCTGCCGGCCAACGAGCGTGACGTCTCGATGGTCTTCCAGTCCTACGCGCTCTTTCCGCACATGACCTCGCTCGAAAACGTTGCCTATGGTCTGCAGTCGTCCGGTCTGGCCAAAAAGGAAGCGCGCGAAAAGGCCGAGGACGGCCTGAAGCTGGTCGGTCTCGCCGGCATGGGCCACCGCCTGCCTGCCGAGCTTTCCGGTGGCCAGCAGCAGCGCGTCGCCGTGGCGCGCGCTCTGGTGCTGGAGCCGCAGGTCCTGCTGCTTGACGAGCCGCTCTCCAACCTCGATGCACGCTTGAGGCGTCGGGTTCGCACCGAAATCCGCGATCTCCAGCAGCGGCTCGGTTTCACCGCCGTTTACGTCACCCACGATCAGGACGAAGCGCTTGCCGTCTCCGACCGGATTATCGTGATGAAGGATGGAGAAATCGCCCAATCCGGTGCCCCGCGCGAACTCTACGAAGCGCCGGCCTCGCCCTTCATCGCCGATTTCATGGGGGAGGCGAATGTGCTTACCTGTGAAGTGGTACAATCCAATGGGGCGGAGGTGCTCGTACGGGTCAGCAATATCGAACATCACCTGCTCTCCAAGGCGGGTCGAGGCCCGGCCAAGCTCGCGGTTCGACCCGGTGCCATCAGGATTGGTGCGGCCGGCCTGGAGGGTTTGAAGGGGCGGGTTCTTCATTCCGCCTATCTCGGCGGTCATGTCGAATATGAGGTCGAAACCGATGTCGGCACCCTCTTCGTCATCGACCACGATGTCGACCACGCCCATGCCGCCACAAGCGACGTCACACTGGCGTTCAAGAACCGTGGCATTGCCGTGATCAATGGCTGATGATTTTACAATAAGATCAAGGAAGACGAAAATGACAATGAATGATACGGCACTCGCCGCGCGTTTTGCCCTGGCCAAGACGCTGGCGGCCGAAGCGGGAGCGATGGCCCTCGACTATTTCAATCGGCGCGACACGCTGGTGATCGAGACGAAGCGCGATTTGCAGGACGTTGTTTCGGTCGCCGACCGCAACGTCGAAACCTTCCTGAAGGAACGTGTCGCCGAAATCTACGCGAACGACGGCTTCCTGGGGGAGGAGTTCGGCCATGACGAAGGGACCTCCGGCTTCACCTGGGTTGTCGATCCGATCGACGGCACGGCCCCCTTCGTCAACGGCATGCCGACCTGGTGTGTGTCCGTTGCAATCGTCAGGGATGGCCAACCGGTCGTGGGTGTGATCCATGTGCCCTGCTCGGACGAGCTTTACGCCTCGGCCCTCCATTTCGGGGCGACGCTGAATGAAAAGCCGCTGCAACTCGATCCCACCCGCAATCTGCAGAATGCGATGACGGGGATTGGCTGCAATAACTACGTGACCCCGCAGCGCGTCGGCGCCATTATCGCGGGCCTGATGGACCTGGGCGGCAACTTCATCCGCAACGGGTCGGGTGCGCTGATGCTTGCCTATGTCGCCGCCGGCCGCTTGGTTGGATATTACGAGCCCCACATGCGCGCCTGGGACTGCATGGCGGGCTTCTGCCTGGTCCGCGAAGCCGGAGGCAAGAACCTGGATTTCCCAGGAGCGGGCGCCGAGTTCCTGAATGGGCATCCGGTGCTTGCCGCTAACCCGTCCTGCTATGACGAACTCTTGCAGCTTCATATGCGCAATCTTTGACGCGAAGGCGGTCGCCCCGATGAGCTGCAGCCAGAAGCGCCAGAGCCCTTGAGGGATATGACTTCCGCTTTGCTTGCGGATTGAAGCGGGGCCGGGGGCGGCCCCGCTCAACATCTTTAGGAAGCCAAAGCGCGACGCGGGCGAAGCATCGAAAAAGTGCAAATCTGATGACCTGGTTCTGATCTTCACCATGTCGTCATGAAAAAAGACATCAAACGGACCATGGATCCCAATAGGGCGGATTGCCGAATGCAATCTTCAAATGATCGGCTATGGCGCGCAGCTTGGCTTGTGGCTGGCGCCCTTGCGGGTGGGCCATGAAGATGAATTCCAGTTCCGGCTTGTGATCGACCTCTACTTCCTGAAGCAAACCATCGCGAATGGCAGGGCCGGCGATGAACGCGGGTAAGAGCGCCAGGCCGAGGCCTGCAATGGCGGCATCGCGCATCATATCGCCGTTGTTGATCGCAAGCCCAAGTTTGGCCCGGACGATGACGTTGCCGGCGTCGGTCTGAAATCGCCAGTCGGCGACACCACGGTTCGTGTAGAAAATGCCCTTGTGCTGTTCCAGATCCTGCAGTGTGCGAGGGGTGCCGAAACGCGAGAGGTAGTCAGCAGAGGCCGTCAACATCCGACGGCTGGGCGCCAGTTTCCAGGCAATCAACCGCGATTCCGATATGGGGCCATGGCGAATGATCGCGTCATAACCATCGGCTGCAGGATCGACCCTGCGATCATCGATATCCAGCGTGAGTTCCAGTTTCGGATGCCGGGCCAGGAAGGGATAGAGGGCTGGGCCAAGATGCATGCGGCCAAAGGTGACGGGGGCTGCAATCCGCAACGGCCCCACAATCTCGCCGCGGCGCTCCGACATCTCTTCGGCTGCTGCTTGCATTTCGAGGGTAATGCGGCGGGCGCGTTCGAGAAAGGCCTGCCCGCTCTCGGTCAAGGTGAGCTTTCGGGTCGTCCTTTGCAGCAGCAGCCCACCGAGCGCCTTTTCCAGCTCGGCCAACCGTTCGCTGACGACGGACTTGGACAGCCTCAGCCGTCTGGCCGCCTCGCTGATGGAGCCACTTTCGACCACAGCCACAAAGGTGACGATCCCTTCGGTCCGCATCAACATTGTTCGGCATCTCCGGATTACAGATCCAGTATCTGCCGACTAATCCGAACAATGGCAAGGTGCCATCTTCAGTCCATCGAAGAGAGCGGCGGGTTGCTGCTCACAGATGGAGATGAGGATATGACACGGCTCAACAACAAGGTTGCCATCGTCACCGGCGCAAGTTCGGGCATTGGCAGGGCAACGGCAAAGCTTTTTGCCGCAGAGGGCGCAAAGGTTATCGTTGGCGCCCGCCGACAGGCGGAACTCGATAGCCTGGTTGCCGAAATCGAGGCCGCAGGCGGCCAGGCGATTGCGATCGCTGGAGATGTGCGGGCTGAAGAGTATCACCAGCGTCTGGTGGCAACCGCAATCGAGCGTTACGGCAAGCTCGACATTGCCTTCAACAATGCGGGCACGCTGGGCGAAGCCGGTCCGACAACAGGTGTGTCAGAGCAGGGTTTTGCCGATACGCTGGCAATCAATCTGACGGCGTCATTCCTCGCGGCCAAACATCAGGCAGCCGCGATGGAAAAGAACGGCGCGGGCTCGATGATCTTTACGTCGACCTTTGTCGGTTACAGCTATTCTTTCCCCGGCGTTGCAGCCTATTCCGCCAGCAAGTCCGGCCTGATTGGCCTCACGCAGGCGCTGGCTGCCGAGTTTGGTGCAAAGAACATCCGGGTTAATGCCATCCTGCCTGGCGCGGTTGATACGGACATGTACCGCGAAATGAATGATACACCTGAAAAGCAGGCTTTCGTTACCGCCCTGCATGCGCTGAAGCGTGTTGCCACGGCCGAGGAAATTGCACGATCCGTTCTCTATCTCGCGTCCGATGACGCAAGCTTCGTCACCGGCACGGCATCTCTGGTGGATGGCGGGACATCGATCACCCGGACCTGAATTTGCCAGCCGGCAAGCGGGCGAGAGCCATCGTCCGCTTGCCGCTGAGGGCGCAAACCCTGTCAGGCAGAGGGTATGGATGCGCGAGCGACCGACAAGGACGGTCGAAACCGTAACACTGCCATAATGCCGGCGGCCAGCGAGGCGAGCAAAAGGATGAGCTGGCAGGCGATGACCGCGGGCTCGTTGCCGAGTGGCGCCAGCGCATGCAACGGTCCGATCTTCTGAAACGACTGGATGATCAGGACCAGCGTGTTGAAGAACATCAGAAGCGTGACACCCGCCACATAGGTTGGCCGCCAGAACCCCGCCAATCTTCCCCGGTAGCGCGCATAAAGTGTTACCAGGAGGATGACGGTACAGAGGATGCCGACATTGATCGCCGGCGTTATGCCGTTGAAAGGAAACAGGAAGCCGGTCACGAGCGTCACCGCCATCGTCACCAGAAACCATTGCGCAAGGACACCATCCTTGCCGTTTCCGATCAGCCGGCGGATGAGGCCAAGGCCTGCCACAACGGCAACAAGACTTATCAGCACATGAAAGAGAGTAAGGACCAGGATTGCAGACATGTGAACCCCCTCGAGCTATGTCATCATGGCATGTCGACGTTTACGGGTGGATCGAGGCAAAGACGATGTCGGCAAATCCCGGCACCGCTGCTTGACGCGCCCAATCCCGTTGCAGTTCACAGGCGAGTTGTATCCAGGTGATCGGTTTGGCCCCCGCCTGCATGATCCGATCAAGACCTGCAGAATGCGCGCATTGAGAGGTTCCTGCAACAGCATCTACAACCGGATAGACCTCGAACCTCTCTTTCAGCGCGTCGAGAGCCGGAAAAACCAGGCAGACTTCGGTCCAGAGCGCCACCATGATCAGCTTGCAGCGACCGGTTGCTCGCACGGCATTGGCAAAATCCACATCCTCCCAGGCATTGATCGATATCCGATCGATGGGAATGACATCGGTCAGGGCTTCGGTCAGTTGATGAATGGTGGGTCGGTTGCGGCCGGTTTCCACATTCACGGTCGAAAGAATGATCGGCAGGCCAAAAAAGTTTTGCGGTCCTGGCGACCGCCACCACGTTGGCGACGAGTTGGCGCCGTTCCATCGTGACAACAGAGGCGACCTGTACCGGCTGGAAATCGATGATGACGAGTGCGGCATTTTCCGGCGTCAGCATATGATCTTCCACGGGATCACGGATGGTGGCAGGCGAGGTCATGGGCAAACTTTTCAAGGATTGGGACGGGGCACGACATGCGGCAAGCGAAGGCCGGAAGGGTCAGGTGGCGTTGACCGGCTCCTACTTCTGGCCATCGAAGCCTTCGGCAGTCGATATCTGTTTGCCTGGTGAGTATGGCGATCGATCCGCAGCTATTCTGGCAAGTGCAGGGGACAAAGTCCTGAGGCCTGGCTGAAATATTCCTGAAAAATCCGGGTGTGATCGGCCCGCTCGCTTTAAGGGTTGCGGGCACTAAATTTGGATTCTCATTGCCAATGTAAAACGATCGGTTTACACCGGTTGCCATGGATACAAGAACAAAGTTGATCGCTGCGGCCGAAAGCCTGTTCGATCGTCACGGCTTCACGGCCACAGGCATGGACAGGCTGACCGAAGCGGCGGGGATATCCAGCCGGACGCTTTACAAGCACGCCGGTAGCAAGGTTGCTCTGATGACGGCTGTGCTCAACGGACGTAACGCGCGGTTCATGGATGCGATCGACGTTGCGAGTGTCGACGATCTTTTTGCCGCGCTTGAGGAATGGCAGCGCTCCGAAAGCACGCGCGGCTGCATGTTACTGCGCACCTTGGCGGAGACGGGCGGTGACATTGCGGAAATCGCTGAGATTTTCGCCGCCCACAAGAGCGAGTTCCGCGATCGGATCGCCGCGATCGTCGCGACCGATCTTGGCAGCAGCGACCATGTAGTCACCGAACAGGTGCTGGTACTGTTTGAAGGCGCGGTGGTCTCGGCAGTTTATCGTGGAACCGAGGCCGCGAAAGCGGCGCGTTCGGCCGCCGCCGTACTCGTCGCGGCAGCGCGACGATGAACCCTACGCTCGCCCTTGGTGCCTTTGGCTTTGCGCTGGTAGCGGTGTGCTACGGTTTGGCCCGCTTCGCCTTCGGCCTCTTCCTTCCAACCATCGGCAAGGAACTCGAACTAGGTCAAACGCTCGCCGGTGTGATTTCGGGTGGGTCGTTCGCCGGATATTGCATCGCCATCCTCGCGTCCGCCGCGCTCACCGAGCGGTATGGGCCGAGGCGCGTCGCTGTGGGAGCCGCGCTGGTGGCAGCGATCGGCATGACTGGCATTGCGCTTGCCCCCGATGCGATCTGGCTTGCCGGCGCGGTGCTGCTGGCAGGGTGCAGCACCGGCCTCGCATCGCCGCCGCTGGCCGCCGCGATCGCTATGTCCGTTCAGGAAGATCGACGGGACGCCGCCAACACGATCGTTAACGCAGGCACGAGCATTGGTGTCGGGCTTTCCGGCGCGATCGCGGTGTGGATAGCCCAGGAATGGCGGCTGGCCTTCGGCGGCTTTGCTGCGGCTGCCTTCGTGCTTGCTGTTGCAGCTCCCCTGGCTGTCCCTGGTGGACAAGCAACGGAGGGCTTCAAAGTCGGGCTGCCGTCGATGTCAGGCGCGCTCGTGCGCCTCCTCATAGCAGCGTTCATGATGGGCGCGGCCAGCACGTCTTTATGGTCGTTCGGTGGCCAGCTCGCTGCCCTGAACCTTGGCTGGCAAGATAGGCAGATCGGCATTCTATGGACCGTGATTGGGTTCAGCAGCATCGCCGGTGCCTGGGCCGGCTCGCTTGTCGCCCGCTACGGCATCAGCCGCGTTCACTGGACGTTCCTTTCGCTCATGGCCGCCGGCATGGTCACGGTGGGGGCGTCCTTCTCGTCGTCGATCAGCGTCCTGTTCGGCGGGGCATTGTTCGGCGCGTCCTATGTGCTTCTCAGCGGCGTCTATCTCGTCTGGGGGCTGAGGATCCTGCCCGACAGGCCCGCGATAGGGCTCATGGTCGGTTTCCTGATGATGGCGGTGGGGCAGACAGTTGGAGCACCTGTATTCGGCATCCTGCTCGACAGGCTCGACGCCGATACGGCCGTGTTTGCTTTCGCGCTTCTCGGAATGGCCGCCGGGCTGATGTGTACAGAGTAGGTTAACACCGAAATGCTGCGGCTTGGAACGGAAGGTGAAATCAGCGCCGATCAAGTGACGGATACCATATTGCCCAGCTCTTCGCCCCTGATGTCCATGTCTGGGGCAGAGCGCGCGGATGCGGAACGGCTTAAACGAGGTCGAAAGCAGTCTGCTGCCATGATCGGTGGGGAACAACCTGATTCCCATGTCAGATCATCTGAAACCGGCCAGGCCGCTCTCGGCCTCATGTCAATCCTCGAATACGTATCGGACAGTTATGGGCACCTTGCCAGCACCCCAACAAGATCCAAACAGGTGAACCGGACTGGGCCCTAATGAGGAGCGGAAACCTGTTCCGATACGTGCAACAGTCCGCAATTTAACCCATTGATTTATGTGGAAAAGAGAGATTGGCTGGGGAACCTGGATTCTCACATGATTTCAATGGCTTAGCAGAAAAGCCTTGAAATTACCTTTGTTTTCCCATCGCGAGCGACCGTGGATGCCACCTTTGTGCCCTGGCTTTGGGCATCAGTCAACCGGGGGGGGGCTGACGGAAGTAATTTCCGCTTTCCGACCTCAAGTTGCGACGAGGCGGCCATAGGGCTCCCGGCAGCTTTGCGCCCTCATCCTTGCCATTCAGGGCAGAAGGTTACGATTTTGAAAGCGGACCCCACCGGCCCCGATTCTGGCATCGTTGCGTTTGACATATGAGAAGCTCTGCACATGCCTCCCTATGAATCACGTCTCACTGAGAATTGACTGCGCGACGAGGTGACCGTCGCCGATGTCGACGAGATGCGCGCGTTCCGGGGCTTCGCCGACTTTCCACACCGGGCTCGGGATATCGCCCGCCAGGCGCAGACTGGGCGCTCGTTCGTGGCGAGGGTCTGGGACCGGGACCGCTTCAAGCAGGCGTCTTGTATAGGGATGGCGAGGATTGCCGAATAGCTGCGCGCGCGTTCCCATCTCGACAATCTGGCCAAGATACATCACTGCCACGCGATCGGAAATGTTCTCAACCACCGCCATGTCATGACTGATGAAGAGGTAGGTGACGCCGCTGTCCTTCTGCAGGTCGCGCAGCAGCTCCAGCACCTTTGCCTGGATTGACACGTCCAGTGCCGCAACGCTTTCGTCGCAGACGATCAGTTTCGGCTTCAGCGCAAGGGCGCGGGCAATGCAGATGCGCTGGCGCTGGCCGCCGGAAAACTGGTGTGGGTAGCGATTGTAGAGGCTCGGCGACATCTCGACGCGCTCCAGCAGTTCGCGCACGCGGGCCTTTTGTTCGGCAGGCGTTCCGATCCCGTGGATCACCAGCGGCTCGCGGATCAGCTCGCCGACGCTCATCCGCGCATCGAGCGCCGCCATGGGGTCCTGGAAGACGATCTGGAGATCGCGGCGGATCGCCTTGCGTCCCGCAGCGTCGAGATCATGCATGGCCTGGCCGTTGATCGCGATACGGCCGGTGTGGGGCACGAGCCCGACCAGCGCCTTCGCCATTGTCGACTTGCCGCAGCCGGACTCGCCGACAAGCGACAGCGTCTCTCCTCGAAAGATCTCGAGCGAGACATGCTCGACCGCATGGACGCCGGCAGCAACGCGGCCAAGGCCCTGACGGATCGGGAAGTTCACCGAGACATCATCATAGCGCACAAGCACGTCGCGGGTTTCCGGTTCCGGCCGCAATGCCCCGGTGCCGATGCGCGGCACGGCAGCAAGCAGGTCGCGCGTGTACTGTTCTTGTGGGGCATCGAAGAGATCGACCGTCGACGCGGCCTCAATCATCTTGCCCTTGCGCATGACGATGACGCGGTCGGCCATCTCGGCGACGACGCCCATGTCATGGGTAATCAGGATGACTGCCGTTCCGAGCTCCTTCTGCAGGTCCCGCAGCAGATCGAGCACCTCGCGCTGTACGGTCACGTCCAGCGCCGTCGTCGGTTCGTCCGCGATGAGGACGGCGGGGCGCAGCGCAATCGCCATGGCGATCATCACGCGCTGGCGCATGCCGCCTGAAAGCTCATGCGGATATTGCTCGAGCCGCTTTTCGGGCTGGGAGAGGAGTACCGCCTTGACCGCTTCGAGCGCTCGCGCTCGGGCCTGCGAAACCGATAGCGGCTCGTGTGAGCGGATCGCCTCGATCAACTGCCGACCGATGCTCATGACCGGATTGAGCGCGGTCATCGGCTCCTGGAAGATCATGGCGATGCGCGCGCCGCGCATCGCCTGCATTTTCTTCTCGGGCAAGGTCGTCAGTTCCGTTTCGCCGAAGCGGATGGAGCCGCCCGTCACCCGCACGGCGGGCGCGGGCAATAGCCCCATGCAGGCGAGCGACGTGATCGACTTGCCCGAGCCGCTTTCTCCCGCGATCGCAAGCGTCTCGCCCCGATGAAGATCGAAGCTGAGCCCATCGACCAGAGGTATGAGCCCCCGGTCCGAACGGGCAGAAACTTGCAGGTCGCGCACCGACAAGACCACGTCGGCTGTTGCATCAACCACGGGAGAAAGCATATCTGCGGTCATTCGAAGACGGCCCTCGGGAAGTAGAAGCTGACCACGACGTTCGGCATGTCGACGATCTCTGAAATCCGGAGATCGCCACAGGTCGAAACGAGCATATAGGCGTCGACAGGATCCATTTTCTGCGTTGTTGCAAGAAGATCGATCATGCCGGCGACCGCATCCTTTGCGGCGGTCCACAGATCAGGACCGATACCCGTCGTAACCTCATAACCTTTGGAATCGAGGTGCCGCGTGACAGGGCCAAGCGTGGTGAAGCGCGGGGTCTTCAACGGCTGGTCCTTGATGAGGTCGAGCGTCAGAACGACATCGAAAGGGCTCTCGATCGCGGTACCGCAAACCTCGCCATCGCCCTGGGCTGCGTGGGTGTCGCCGACAGAAAACAGCGCGCCGTCGACTTCAACTGGCAGATAGAGCGTCGTACCGGCTGCCAGGTCACGGATATCGAGATTGCCGCCGACGCGACGCGGCGGCACGACCGTATGGTGGCCATTTTCGGCCAGGGCATTGCCGATGGTGCCGGCAAACGGCTTCAGTGGTACGCGACCGTTCTTGCCGAACAAGGCGGGCTCCATGCTCGTCGCGTCGAACGTCCAGATGTTAAGCGCGGGTGCGGTGAACTGATCGGCAAGCAAGCCGAAGCCTGGAATGTTTGCCGTCCAGCCGAAGCCAGCGCCATCGCGCAACTGCGGTGTGAAGCTTTCGATCGTCACCTTGAGTACGTCGCCCGGCTTTGCTCCATCAACATAAATCGGACCGGAGACCGGATTGATCATGGCAAAATCCAGCGCCATCACATCCTCGACGGTGGACTGGGGGCCAAGCTGGCCCCCAGAACTGTCAAGGCACTGGAACAGGATCGTCTCGCCCGGTGCAGCCGTCAGGGTGGGGGCAAAGCGATTGTCCCAACCGAAATGATGCTGATGGGCGTGAATCGTGTGGTTGCAGTGCTTGCACATGGCGATATCACTCCTTGATGAAGACGTAATCGTAGTTGACCGGGATCGACACCGGATCCACGTAAAGTGCGTTGTCGCCGCCCATGCGGGCAGATTTCATCGTGTAACGCTGCTCGTTGAAGACCGGCGCCCACGGTGCGTCTTCCATCACCTTCATGTAGATATCGGACCACTTTGCGAGACGCTCGTCGGTCTTGGCCGGATCAACGATGGAATCGGCTTCAGCGGCCAGCTTGTCGAGATCCGCATTGCAGTATTTCGACCAGTTCCAGCCACCTTCTCCCGCACCGCTACAGCCGAGGATCGGACCGTAGAAGTTGGCCGGATCCGGGAAGTCGGCAATCCACGCCATGCCGCCTGACCAGATCATTGGTGCGTTACCTGCACCACCAGCTTCGATCACGTTGGCCTGTGCCAGCGACTTGATCGATGCTTTGATCCCGATCGCCTTCAGATCCTGCTGGATCGCTTGGGCGATACGCGGGTTGGGATCGGTGTTCATGACAAACAATTCGGTTTCAAAGCCGTCTGCGTATCCAGCGTCCGCCAGGAGCTTCTTTGCGCCTTCTTGATCGAACTTGTAGCCGGCATAGTCCTTTGTATAACCTGGCATCGACGGCGGAAGCGGCTGCGTTGCGGGCACGGCACGGCCGTTGATCACCTGAACGATGCGGCCCTTGTTGATCGCCATGTTGACGGCACGGCGGACTTCGACCTTGTCGAATGGTGCCTTGGTCACGTTCATGGTGATGTAGCCGGTGTGCAACTGACCGCCTTCGACGACGAGGCTCTTTTGCGCTTCGTCCTTCATCACTTCAACGAACTTGGCCGGCGGGATGCCGTCGCCGGGAATGTCGACTTCACCGTTCTGGGCGCGTAGCAGGGCGACAACTGGCTCCTGGCCGACTTCAACCGTGAAGCTGTCGAGGTAAGGAACACCCGAGATCCAGTAATCAGGGTTCCTTTCGAACACGAGGCGCTGACCAAGCGTCCATTCGGTCAGCTTGAATGCACCTGTCCCGACCGGCTTTTTGCCGAAGTCTGCACCGGCTTCCTCGACGGCTTCCTTCGGCACGATGGAGGAGAAGTTGAGCGCCATGATGTGCAGGAATGTTGCATCCGGGCGCGACAGCTTGAAGACCACCGTGCTTGCATCCGGGGCAGTCACGCCCGAGACCGTTGCAGCCTTGCCCTCTGCGGCTGCGTCATAGCCGTCGATCATCGAGAAGAAGCCCTGGCCAGGGGACTGAGTGGCCGGATTGATGACACGGTTTATCGAGAACACGACGTCGTCGGCGACCATGGCGCGACCATTGTGGAACTTGACGTCCGGGCGCAGCTTGAATGTGTAGGTCAGGCCGTCATCGGATATCTTATAGCTCTCGGCGAGGCCCGGACGCAGGTTGGTCGTGCCAGGTTCGTAGTCCATCAGGCCGTCGAAGACCGACTTGATCATCGACCAGTTCTGCCAGTCATAGCCGATCGCCGGATCGAGTGTTGCGACGTCGTCCTTGTAGGTAACGACCATGTTGCCGCCGTGCTTCGGCTCCTGTGCCTCAGCCGGGGCAAAGGCCGGCAGGGCCATGAGCGCTGCGAGGGCAGTTGAAAGGATAAGCTTCTTCATAGGCCTTACTCCTGTTGGTGACGGTTTCAGCGCAGCTTGATGCGCGGATCGATGAGTGGCGAAATCAGGTCGGCAATCAGGTTTCCGATGACGATGCCGCAGGCTGAGACGAGGGTGACGCCCATGATGATCGGGATGTCGACGCGTTGGATCGCCTGCCACGCCAATTGGCCGATGCCAGGCCAGCCAAAGACGCTCTCGACAACCACAATGCCGGACATGAAAAGGCCGATGTCGATCCCGATCATGGCGATGATCGGCAGGATCGCGTTGGGCAATGCATGGCCAAGGATGACCTTGCTGCGGCCAAGGCCCTTGGCGCGCGCGGTGCGGATGAAATCGGCACGCAGCACGTCGATCATCGAGGACCGCATGATGCGCGAGTACCAGCCTGAGCCAAGAATGCCGAGTGTCACTGCCGGTAGCACAAGGTGAGCAAATGTGCCGTAGCCGCCAATCGGAAACCAGCCAAGCTTCACCGCGAAGACAAATAGCAGCAGCAGGGCGACAACGAACTGTGGCGCAGAGACTGTCAGGAAGCTCGTCAGCATCAGGCCGTTGTCGATCGCCTTTCCACGGTTGAGCGCCGCGACGATGCCGAGTGGCAGGCCGATCAGAAGCTCGCAGCCAATCGCCGCCACCAGCAGGAGCAAGGTTGCCGGCAGGCGCGAAAACAAAAGTTCGGCGACTTCCGTCTTCTGCAGATACGAGCGCCCGAAATCACCCTGAACAAGGTGCCACAGATAGTTGCCGTATTGGACGAGAAACGGCTGGTCGAGGCCAAGCTGCCGGCGGATGCTTTCAACCGTCGCAGCCGTTGCGGAACGACCGGCAATCTGACGCACCGGGTCTGCCGGCAGCACGTAGAGCAGCACGAAGGTGATGAACGAGACGCCGAGCAGGATAAGCGCCGACTGAACGAGGCGTCTGAGGGTATAGGCAGCCATCAGTCACGCCCCTGTTGTGTCGGATCGAGAATGTCGCGCAGTGCATCGCCGACGAGGTTGAAGGCGAGTGCAAGCAGCAGGATCGCAGCGCCGGGAATGAAGACGAGCCATGGTGCTGACTGGAAGTAGGTCTGGTTCTCGAAAATGATGTTGCCCCAGGATGGGATCGGCGCCTGGACGCCAATGCCGAGGAAGGACAAGGTCGCCTCCAGCAGCACGGTGGTCGATATGCCGAGCGTACCCCAGACGATCAGTGTCGGAATGAGATGGGGCAGGATGTGCCTGAAGAGGATGCGGCCGTGACCGGCGCCGAGTGTCTTTGCCGCAGCGATATAATCACGTTCTGAGAGTGACGAGGTTTGTGTGAAAATCACCCGAGCCGTCTGCACCCAGTTCACAAAGGCAATGACCATCGCAACGATCCACAGCGACGGAGCAAAGATCGCTGCGAGGCAGATCGCAAGCAGGAGTGCCGGAAACGCCATCATCAGATCGGTGAAACGCATGAGCACTGCGCCGATCACCCCACGGAAATAGCCCGCGGTGACGCCCACGAGCGTGCCGATCAGCAAAGCGGCTCCATTGGCAACGAGGCCGATCACCAGCGAGGTCTGTGCGCCGTACAGGATGCGCGAAAACAGATCTCGACCAAGAAGGTCCGTGCCGAACCAGAATGTCTCGTTCGGTGGAAGTGGCGCGCCTTCGATTGTCAAGCCGTCAAAGAACTGCTCGTAAGGATTGAACGGCGCAAGCCACTTGGCGAAGACAGCACCGCCAACGCAGATAACGGTGATCAGCAGCCCCAGAAGTGCCAGCTTGCGTCGAGCCATCTGACGCAGCACGGACGGCCCGTTCTCCGGAACGACCAGGGGGTCAGGCGAAATCGATGTGTCTGCCATCTTCAGTGCCCCTCTCATTCGCATGGTTGGCTACCAGCCGATCCGCGGCGGTTTCGATTGTCACGCGCCACGCCATCGCGGTATGGCGCAAAAGGTCATAGGCCTCGGCCTCGGTCTTGCCCTTCATCACGAAGATCATGACTGCGCGCACGATCGTCTGGCGCGCCGACAGTCGGCTTTGTAGGTCGGCAATCAGCGCCTCGGATGCATTGGCGCGATCAAAATTGCTGCGTGCGACGAGTAGAGCGGCGTAGACGCCCTTGTCGCTCATCGGCTTGAGGAGCTGCGCGTGTGCGCCCATTTCCATTGCCCACCTCAGGCGGCCCGGCGCTTCCGAGCCGATCAACGCGATCATCGGCATCGGTGACTGACCGGGTGCCCAAGGGAACTGCTCGTCGTGCCCCATGTCGGCATCATAGAAGATGAAATCCGCCCCGATCGCCTCAGCCGGAAGTTCCGGCCAGGCCTCGCGCACTTCCAGCCCGATCACGCCGAGCTGGCGGACAAGTCCGTGAACGGAGGGGTGAGGCCTGTGCAGGATCCAGGCTGTTGCCCCGCCGAGATTTTCCGTTCTAATGCGCGTCATGACACCACCTTCAGCCGGGACCCCGTCTGCGCGGGCTGCGAGCGATGTGTCAGGTAGGGATCGGCGCGCATCGCATGCAGCCGCCTAATCTCTCGGAATCGACCGTTCTCAAGCCGCGCAATGATGGTAGGCTGACGCGCGTGCAGATGCACAGGATCGAGCCTTGTCGGGCGGCCACTACGGATCGCAGTGTGCAATAGCTCCGCCAAAGGGAGCTCTTCTGCCCCTGGGCGGCCTTGAAGCAGTAAAGCCAGTTCATGCACGGCCTGGCGCGCCAACTCGTGAAACGATCCGCCGATGCCGCCGTCGGGCTCGAACCAGGGGCCTGCCGAAACCAGCCCTTCGGCGGCATAGCCGGCCGCGTCAATCTCGCATTCGGTGAAATTACACGAGAGCACGGTCAAGCCATCGGCCAATTCAGCCTCCTGCTTCACCTGGGCAAGCCGGGCCAAAAATGCATACGAGCTGTCGCCAACGAGCGAGTTCAGGATGAAATCCGGCTTCAACGCCCTGATGTCATTGATGATGTGATCGAGTTCCGTTTCACCAATTGGAAGGTACCGGTCGCCTAGCACCTGTCCGCCCGCCGCTGCGATCTTCTCGCGGGCGATCTGCGCCATCTCCCATCCCCAAATGTAGTTGGAACCGACTAGGTAGGCGCGGGTGCCGAGCGTGGGCAGCGCCCAGTCCAGAAGCGGCAGCAGGTGCTGGTTCGGGCATGAGTGCATGTAGGCGACGCGCTCGGACGCCTCGAAGCCCTCGTAGGGCACGGGGTACCACAGAACCCCGTCAAACCGCTCAAGCTCCGGAATGACCTCCTTGCGGCTGGCAGAAGTGATGCAACCGAAGATATGGCGTGCCTGGGAACCGCGCAGGATTTCACGGCACAGCGGCGCATATCGGTCAAGCCGTCCATCCGGGTCGCGCTCGGTGACCTGGAAGGAAACGTCAATGTTGGGGTCGGCATTCACCTCCTCCACACCACGAAGCACGCCGTCGCGGCTCGCACGGGACAACGCGGCATACATGCCGCGGCTTGAAAGGAGTACGCCTATATCTACGAAGCGTTTCATCGACGTTCCAATACAAAAAGCCCCGGCCGATGCGCGTTGGGGACGCGATCGAAACGGGGCTCAGGTGCCAAATATTTATCTTAATCTAGACTCGAAAATTGCGGATTGGAAGCTTAATTACGGGCCAGAACGGCGAAATTGCACAATTTCTCTCGCAAAGCTCTTTCTGCGCAATATTTGTGCATCTGCTGTCTTTTTTTGTCCGATACGCCTTGAGGAGGTGCGAGGGGTCATGGGGTCGACCTCCGCAACCTGCCCAAGGCTTCGGAGGAGGCCGTTGCCTGTTCGACGGCAGACACCTTCTTGTGACAAAAAAGCGGAAGGACAGCATGCGGCCCCCTTGCAGAAATGATTTCCGCTAAGCGCCTTCGAGTCGGTCGTTGAGCCTTCGGCTGAATTTCCTTGAGGCTGCCGTTTACCTGGCCAGACAAGATTTCGGATTCGGGGCCGTCTCCTTGTCGCCAGCACCAGACTGCGGCATACCGCTGCATTGAAACCTTCTTGCGGCTATCAGCCGGTGCCCGCCAGCGCTGCCGCAGGTCTGGCTACGGTCGCCTGATCTATCGAGGTGGAGTTTTATGACTGCGCCGCTGGGATTGTGCTGTGGGTTGTGTTTCGTCCCGCACCCTTGGCTTCGTAAAGAAGCTTGTCGGCTCGTTCATACAACGTCGTAAAGCCTTCATCGCCAGAGATCGGTGTGATGCCCATGCTTGCCGTCACGAGCCCTGCGAGACCCGGAACCGCATTTGCTACGGTCGCAGGGATTGATTGGCGGCGAAACTCGGCCTGTACATCCACGTCGTGACCTCGCAGGAGAAGCAGGAACTCCTCGCCACCAAGGCGGTAGGCGCGTACGTTCGG
This sequence comes from Neorhizobium sp. PAMB6630, assembly GCF_058242775.1. Taxonomy (NCBI): domain Bacteria; kingdom Pseudomonadati; phylum Pseudomonadota; class Alphaproteobacteria; order Hyphomicrobiales; family Rhizobiaceae; genus Neorhizobium; species Neorhizobium sp. PAMB6630. The sequence continues at coordinate 3,159,218 of NZ_CM177836.1, read as the reverse complement.
GTCTGCGTTCAGTGCAACGGCGACAGCCTTGAGCACCTCATCGCCGATGCCATGCCCGTATCCATCATTGATCGCCTTGAAATGATCGAGGTCGATGACTGCGAGTGCGGTAAAACTCTCCTCGAGAAGTCGCTCGAACTGCCGCTCGATCGCCCGCCTGTTGAGCAACCCGGTCAGTGGATCGGTTTCAGACAGGCGTTCAAGCAGATCGGCCTCGTGGCGAGCGCCATCTCGCTCTCGCTTGATGGACATGAAGCGCTCCGCCACCCCAAGCGTGGTGAAGAGAACCTCAAACATGCAGCCAAAATAGAACAGGGGCATGGCGTCTGCGCTGTACAGCCAGGGAGCCAGGCCGGTCACCAGCCGTATCAATCCGACCAAGGCCAATGGTGTGTATCCGATGGCCTGGAACCACGCGGCGCGGCTGCCCCGACGCAATGAATCGATCATCGAGAAAACGAAGACAACAAGAACTGGTGCAAACGCAGCCGTATAAGCTGGCGATTGGATCGGGCGTGCAACGAAGGGAAAGCTCGCATGAAAGACGCTCAGAAAGAGCGCCCACGCAGCACAATAGGGCAGGATGCGCCGCAGGAGGGGATGCATCTTACCCGGCTCGATGAAGCTGTAGGTGAACATCGCGCCTGAGCCGATCGTAATCCCGAAGATCAGTGTCGTCATCCAACTCAGCGTCATAGCCGAAGGATCGTAAAATACCACCGACAAACCAGATGTAACGAAAATCGTCATCAGCAGCGAAAAGGTGAGGACCGAGTGCCAGAGGACGAACGGCTCACGCAGGGCTCGGTAGAATGCCGCATTGAAGATGAGCGGCATAACGAGCATGCCGGCAAGTCCGCCTATGATCAGCAGGAACCGCATATCGTCAACGCTCGCGCCTGCGTCAACAGGTGAAAGATATGCTTTCTCCAACGTCATCCGGTGGCTCGGCAGGTCAACGACAGCGACGATCTGCCGAGTCGCTCGAGTTACGGCTGGTAGGTCTGCCTTGAAGTAGCCGCCGGCCATGGAACTGGGCAAGGCGGCGGCAGGAAAGGACGTCTGCCGAACCGCGCCGTCCTGGTCGATGGCCAGCAGATGCACCGCTTCAAGGGCGCTCCGCCTTGAAAGCAGATACCGAGGAGGTTTTTGGCTAGGCGCGATGTCGAACCGGAGGAGCACCCGTTCGGCATTGATGGAGAATTGGTGGTTTGCGCCAGAGCAGGTCCATCTGGGTTCATCGCGAGCCACTGCGACGAGGTCTTCCGAAAGCGTGCCGACGGCCCAGCATGACATTCGAATGCTGGTCATATCGCTTGCGCTGGCGACGGCGGCACCCAATTGCGCTAGCATCACCATAAGCAGATATACCGTTAAATCTTTAAAAGAAGAGCCCGATTTCATAGGCTTTGGGATAGCGCAAAATGCTTTTAATGCCGTTAAGGGCAGCAATGCGAGCATCTGCGACTTCGCGGACGACGCGCACAAGCTGCAGGCAGACGCTGCGCACGGATTGCATATCTGCAAAGGCCTATTCCGGACCTCGTCATCCTTTCATCAATGACTGCTTTTGCAGACGCTGAACTTAGAGCGGAGGTTCTCCTACCGGCCCCGTTGCAGTCATTGCCTGCGGGTCCCCAGCCAATCTCTCCGTCGTCCTTTGAATGTGGCGAGATAGCCCGCTTATTCTCGCAGACGTCGCCTAAGTTCCTGGGAAGACGCCACTTTTTGGCGGGGGAGATAGTTTCTGATTTGCAGTGCAAAATGGACTTGAAATGGTTCGCCTGGGAGACCTGGATTATCAAATTATTTCAATGGCTTAACGGAAAAGCCCTGAAATTCCCTCTGTTTTCCCATCGCGAGCGACCGTGGATGCCACTTTTGTGCCCTGGCTTTGGGCATCAGTCAACCGGGGGGCTGACGGAAGTAATTTCCGCTTCAAGGCTAGATAGAAATTGCCTTGCGGGTCTCGGTACTGCTTGAACCATTATTTGGATGCGCCAATTGTGGCCATCCCCGAAGGCTGTTGCGAACAGGCAAATCCCCTCGCCATCAGAGAGTCATCCAAGTCCGTGTCCGCGCCGACTTCGCCATCGAATGCACTACGCGCTCGATCTCTAGCCCGCGTTCGAAATCGAGAACATGAGCGTCGCAATTGCCTGAAATCGCTTGAAGCAGTTCGTGGCACTCGATCACTTTCAGCTCATTGAACCCCAGTCCATGCCCTGGTGCCGGAATGAACTGGCGGTAAGGTGAATGCGCTGGAGCGGCAAGCACGGTGCGATATCCCTGAAGTTCTTCGGGGCCATCGGTGGAATAGAGCTGCAATTCGTTCATGCGCTCTTGGTCGAAGAGAATGGAGCCGTGAGAGCCGAAGACCTGCAAAGCAATCCGTCCTTTGCGCCCCCAAGCCGAACGGTTGACCATCAATACGCCAGAAGCGCCTGCTTCGGTGCGGAAGAGAGCCTGGGCGATATCGTGATTTTCTACGCTGCGGCTGCCGCCTCCCATGGCAGGGCGATCCGCATAGGGTTTTGTCATATCCGCAACGACAGATTTGATCCGTCCATGGAGCACGGACAACAAGGAGAGCGGGTGAACGGCGAAATCGTCCAGTGCACCGTAACCTGATGCCGCTTCGCTCTTCCAGTAGAAAGGAGCTGATGGGTCTGCCATGAAGTCCTCGTCCATTTCCAGCCGGATATGGTTTACCGTCCCAATTCTACCTTCGGCAATCACTGCGCTCGCAAAGCGGATCATCGGGTTTTGAATGTAATTGTAGCCGAGGATCGCGGTTCGTCCGGATCGTTTGGCCGCATCACGCATACGCGTCGCATCTTCAAGCGATGTGGCCATTGGTTTTTCACACCAGACATGCTTTCCGGCTTCCAGTGCCGCAATTGCCATTTCCGCATGAAACTGGTTTGGAGCGGCAACGGAAATCACGTCGATTTCCGGGGTCGCGATCAGATCACGCCAGTCTCCGGTGCTGCTTCCGAAACCGAACGCCTGCGCCTGCTGTCGCGCAAGTTCCGGCGTCGTGTCAGCAAGTGCTACGAGCCGTGCCGCTCAAGATCAGGGAACACAGTTGCAACCGAGGTCCAGGCCAACGCGTGACACTTTCCCATATAGCCGGAACCTATTAAGCCCACTCCCAGTCCCATCGCGCCCTCCCAGCGTTCAAGATCTTTATCTGTATGCTATCAAAAGCTTGGCGCGGAAACACCAGCCCTGCGATGGGCAGCAATCACTGTGTTTGCCATCAGCATGGCAATCGTCATGGGACCGACCCCGCCCGGAACCGGTGAGATTGCCTTGGCGACCCGCTGACATTCGGAAAAGGCGACGTCGCCTATAAGCTTGAATTTGCCCTCGCCCTTTTCCGGCGCGGCAACGCGGTTGATGCCAACATCGATGACGGTGGCGCCGGGTTTCAACCAGTCGGCTTTGACCATCTCAGCCCTTCCGACGGCCGCAACCAGAATGTCTGCCTGACGAGCAAGTTCGGGCAGATCTTGGCTCCGGGAATGACCGATTGTCACGGTAGCGTTGGCATTGAGCAGAAGCTGCGCCATGGGCTTGCCAAACAGGTTGGAGCGCCCGATAACCAGAGCGTTAAGCCCCGAAAGATCGTTGCCGCAGATCTGGCGCACCAGAAACATCGCGCCAGCCGGGGTGCAGGAGATGAGGCCGCTCGTAAGATCACCGATCGCAAGCTTCCCGGCATTGACGACGTGCAGGCCATCTACGTCCTTTTCCGGCAGGATCGACTGGATCACCATTTCGCTATCGAGATGATTTGGAAGTGGCAATTGTACGAGAATACCGTCGACCTCAGGATCGGCGTTGAGCGAGGCGATGAGCGCCATCAACTCAGGCTGCGGTATTTTATCGGGCAGGGTGTGCTGGATCGAATTGAACCCGCACTGCTTTGCCATGCGGCTTTTTGCGCCGACATAGGCATGGCTTGCCGGGTCATCGCCGACAATGACGACCGCAAGTCCCGGTTTGCGATGACCGGAGGCCTCCAGTGCGATTACCGCAGACGTAACTGCTTCGATCACCGAAGCCGCGGCGGCCCTTCCATCGATAATGATCGCCATGCCTTACCCCATGCGCTCAGAGGCATAAGAGCCGGGGCTCGCCGGAAAGACGACGGTTCGATTGCCGTTGATGAAGGTGCGGTGGTGAATGTGGGCGTGTATGGCGCGTGCCAGCACCTGGCTTTCCACATCGCGACCGATAGAGACGTAATCCTCCCCCGATTGTGCATGGGTGATGCGGGCAACGTCCTGTTCGATAATGGGGCCTTCATCGAGGTCTGCGGTCACGTAATGTGCTGTGGCACCGATCAGTTTCACGCCTCGCTCAAGTGCCTGGCGGTAGGGGTTTGCCCCCTTGAAACTCGGCAGGAAGGAGTGGTGAATGTTGATGATCTTGCCCGACATCTTGCTACACATGTCATCGGAAAGAACCTGCATGTAGCGGGCAAGCACGATCAGTTCGGTACCGGTCTGCTCGACCAGATCCATGATCCGGGCTTCGGCTTGCGCCTTGTTTTCTTTCGTCACCTTGATGTGGTGAAACGGGATGTCATGGTTCACCACGACCTTCTGGTAGTCGAAGTGGTTGGAGACAACGCCGACGATTTCGATCGGCAATGCGCCGATTTTCCAGCGGTAGAGCAGGTCGTTCAGGCAGTGGCCAAAACGCGAGACCATCAACAGCACCTTCATGCGCTTTGTAGCGTCGTGCAGATTCCAGCTCATGGCGAAAGCCTCGGCGATATTCACAAAGCCTTTCTCAAGCTTGGCATCGGATGCGCCTTCCTCGGAGATGAAGGAGATGCGCATGAAGAACCGGTCTGTCTGCAGATCGTCGAACTGCGAGCTATCGATGATGTTGCAACCCTGTTCTGCAAGATAACCCGAAATGGCAGCTACGATGCCGCGTTTGGACTGGCATGATACGGTCAGCACATAGCTCTTCATGGGTTTTGCATGCTCCAGATTGTCTCTGCGGAAGGGTAAAGTCGAAAAGTGGGAGGGAGGCGATGCGGACCGTTCCGGCAGACATCGCCTCCTTACGCCTGGGAGGTTGGTTTAGGCGCGTGATTTCTTTTTCTGGCGATGCACGTCAATGACGACGGCGGTAATGATGATCGCGCCTTTGACGATCTCTTGGTAATAGGCACCCACTTTGAGGAAGGTGAAACCGGAGGTGACGACGCCAAGGATGATGGTGCCGATGACCGTTCCGGTGATGCGCCCGATGCCGCCGGTGAGTGAGGTGCCGCCAATCACGGCCGCTGCGATCGCGTCGAGTTCAAAGGAAATGCCCATGTTCGGCTGACCGGATTGGGCACGAGCCGCCAACATGACGCCGGCAAGACCGGACAGGAGGCCAGCCACGGCATAGACCTTGATGAGATGCTTGCCGATATCGATGCCTGATACACGCGCGGCCTGCGGATTGGCGCCAATTGCATAGGTGAACTTGCCGTAGCGCGTGTAGGAAAGCGCGATGTGACAGATGATGGCAACGATGAAGAAGACGATCACCGTTCGTGGTACGGGAAAGCCGCCGATGTCGAAGCTCTGGCCAAGCCAGGTGAAGTTCGGGTTCAGCAACGCAATTGGCTGCCCCTCGGTATACCATTTGGCCAGACCACGTGCCGAAACCATCATGCCCAGCGTTGCGATGAAGGGCGGAATGCCGGTCTTGGCAATGATGAGACCGTTGATGTAGCCAAGTAGAGCGCCAAGGAGGATGCCGGCGAGAAGCGGCCAGAGCGGACTGGAATCAATGAACCAGTTCAGGCCGAAGGCTGCATATTCCGGTTGCAGAAATACTGCGCGCGCGTTGAGTGATGTCTGGGCAAAGCTTGCCACGACCATGGCGATGAAGCCAACCATGGAACCCGACGACAGATCAATCCCGCCTGTGATGATGACCTGGGTGACGCCGACGGCAATGATGCCTGTGACCGCGACTTGCAGGACGATGATCGACAACCTCTGTTTATTGGCGAGAAAGCTCTCGCCTATGACATACCAGCCGATGACCTCAAATATGAGGGCGATCCCGATCAGGACTGCCAGGATGGAAAACTCCGGCGGCAGCCGCTTGACCTTCTTGAGGCCGGTCTTGGACGTCTCGCCAAGTTCGTTGATGGCATCTGACATGATTTTCTCCCGGCCGGTCGTCAGCGCGACGCCAGCTCCATGATCTTCACTTGGTCGGCGTCTGCCCTGTCGAGGATTCCGGTCAAACGGCCCTCATGCAAAACTGCGATGCGGTCGCTCATCCCGAGCACCTCGGGCATTTCCGAGGAAATCATGATGATCGCGACGCCCTGGCCTGCAAGCTGCGAGATCAGGCGATGGATTTCTGCCTTGGCACCGACATCGATGCCACGCGTTGGTTCGTCGAGGATGAGGATCTTGGGATCGGTCATCAGCCAGCGACAGATCAGCACTTTCTGCTGATTGCCGCCCGACAGGTTGATGATCGGCTCGTTCATGTCGGGTGTGCGAACCCGCAGGCGGTTTGCCATGTCGGACGCCGCCTTTCTGAGCCTTTCCTGCTGGACGAAGCCGAAGTTCACATACCGCTGCTGGAGAACCGCCATCTGGGCGTTGTCCTGGATGTCGAGCATCAGGAAGCAGCCCGTCTCCTTCCGGTCTTCCGTGAGAAACGCCATGCCGTGGCTCATCGCCACAGAGGGTGAGGAGACGGTCAACGGCTTGCCGAACAGCTCAATCGTTCCTGCATTTGCAGGCGTGACGCCGAAAATCGTTTCTGCCACGTTAGATCTGCCTGATCCGACAAGCCCGGCAAAGCCTAGAATCTCTCCGGCACGCAGGTCGAAGCTGATGTCGCGGAAGACGCCGTTCAGTGTCAGCCCCTTGGCCGACAGAACGACATCGCCGATTTGGGCCGGTTCCTTGGGGAACATCTGTGTGATCTCACGGCCCACCATCATCCTGATAATGTCGTCGCGCGTCACTTCAGCGGAGTTGCAGGTGGCAATATATTTGCCGTCGCGGAAAACCGAAAACTCGTCGGCGATCTCGAAAAGTTCGTTCATCTTGTGCGTGATGTAGATGATGCCCTTTCCATCCTCGCGCAGCGAACGAATGATCCGGAAAAGGTGATTGACCTCCTTTTCGGTGAGAGCGGATGTGGGCTCGTCCATGATGAGCACGTCGGAATCGAACGAAACGGCCTTGGCGATCTCGACCATTTGCCGGCTGGCTACGCTCAACCCGCCGACTCGAATCTCCGGGTCAATGTCGATGCCGAGGCGCTTGAACAGCGCTTCAGTACGCCGGTTCATTTCAGCGTGGTTGACCAACCCGAGACGGCCAAGGGGTTCGCGTCCGATCCAGATGTTTTCCGATACTGTCATCGGTGCCATCAGGTTCAGTTCCTGATGGATCATCGCGATTCCGTTTTGCAATGCATCGAGCGGATTCTTGAGACGGATATCCACTCCACGCAATTTGAAGGAGCCGCTATCGGGCGTATAAATGCCCGCAAGGATCTTCATTAGCGTCGATTTGCCAGCGCCGTTCTCGCCCATCAGGGCGTGTACGGTGCCTCGCTTAAGCTTCAGTTGCACGTTGTCGAGCGCGACGACGCCCGGAAATTCCTTGCGAACATCTTCGACTTCGAGAAGGTATTCGCTGCCCGGCACTGCACCGCTCTTGCGAACAGCCTCCATCGTCTGTGGACTGATAACGCGTTCAGCCGACATGGTAGTCCTCCTCCCCAGGAGTGGTCCGCCGCTCAGCTTTGAGAGCAGCGGACCGGCCCATCGTTCATCAGTTCTTGGCGGTGAACTTGTCCATGTTTGCAGGCGTTACCAACTGGAATGGGATCCACACCTTGGCATCCACCTTTTCGCCCTTGGCAAGCTTGACGGCTGTGGTGACTGCCCCGGAGCCTTGTCCGAAGGCATCCTGGAAGACTGTCACATCCAGATCGCCTGCCTTCATGTAAGCCAGCGCCTCCTGCGTGGCGTCAATGCCGGCCACGACCACATCCTTCATGTTCCAACCTGCCGACTTCATGGCATTGATGGCACCAATTGCCATGTTGTCATTGTTGGCGATCACGGCTGCCGGCTTGTGACCGGCCGCAATCCAGTTCGTCATAAGGTCCTGAGCCTTGACCGGGTCCCAGACGGCTGTTTGCTCGTCGAGGATCTTTATGCCCATGCAGTCCGGCGTCGCGATCACATCGTGAATGTCCTTGGTGCGCTGAACGGCAGCTTGGTTTGCAAGATCGCCCACCATGACGAGGATGTCGCCCTTGCCGCCGAGAATGCGACACACTTCCATCGCTTGCAGGGTGCCAGACTGAACCTCATCGGATGCCACGAACGCACCTTTCGGACCAAGCTTCTCGACATCTGCCGGCATACGGTTGACATAGACAATCGGGATACCCGCATCATTGGCAAGCTTGGTCATCGGTGCAGTTGCCGTTGTATCGACGGCGTTGACGATGATTGCATCAACCTTGGAGGCGATGAAGTTCTGGATCTGCGAAAGCTGTTTCTGAACGTCGTCGTCCGCAATCTCGATCTGCACCGGCTGCTTTGCATCGCCAGCAGATTTTTCAATACCCTTGCGCAGCACAGTCAGGAAGGTGTCGGAGTTTGCCATGGAAACACCGATATTGCCCGCATAGGCGCTTGAGGTCATCAAAAGCCCGAACATAGCGCCCGCCAAAATTTTCTTCATCTCTTCCTCCTCTAAAAGGGTGCCCGGCGAACACCCTGAATTAGCCGGTCGCCTCCTCCCAGAAGGCAATCTTATTAGCTGAGCCGGCATTATGCTGGCCCATCCGAGGCATCAGATTCCGGCGAGCACCACATTCATGCTGGCCCGGATCAGTGTTTGCGGATCGCTCGAACTATGGACGGATGCCGCGAACGGCTCGAATGAGAACGGTCCTGTGTAGCCGGCAGCGAGAAGAGCCTTGATCTGCCCCGCATTGTCCAGACGGTCGTGATGTGTCACCATCACCCGGTGCGGGTCGCGCATGTCATCAACACTGACCTGGGCATCATCGACGCCAGAGATATGGACGAGACCTGTCATTGCAGCAAAGAGATCAGGTTCACCGGCCAGCACATGGTGGAAGGTGTCATGGACCAGCTTGAAACGCTCTTCCCCGTTGATGGCCTGGATTGCTTCGATCGCTTCCTTCTTGGAGCGCAACGAACAGATCTGGAAACCCAGCGGTTCGACTAGGCCAATAATCCCGGCCTTTTCGAGGATCGGCTGCAGCCCCTCGAGCGCCAGACGAAGATTGCCCTGACGTTCACCTTCCAGCTTGCCGGAACCGTCATTGACGGGCACCAGCACAAGGGCCTTTGCACCGCAAGCGGCAGCGTATTCCGCCAGATTGCGCGCTTCGTCTTCACGCGCCGGTGTCCATTCATTGAAGCGCTGAAGCGCATTGATCGAAATGATCTCCACGCCCTCGACGGCTGCCAGTTCGCGCACTGCCTCAGGCTTCGTACCGTCAAGGATGGCGTTTCCGGACAGATCGTTGCGGATCTCGAATTGATGAATGCCGAGCATCTTGCCCAGCTTGAAAAAAGCGCCAAGCGGCATCTGTGGCGCAACCATGTGGTTGAGCGCGAAGGTAGGCGCAGTCATGAAAATCTCCCGAAACCTCTGGCGAGCCGGCAGTTCCTCCCCGGCTTGCTAAATCGAAATCATCAGGTTTCAGGACGTTCGTCAAAGCAGAATTGCGCGACTTATCTTTCATTTGTGAAAGAATTTATACATTCAAATGATGTAATTCTATCTTTTCTTCAGATGTTTTCTGGCACATGCATCTCCAACGGAAGAAATGTCTGACCTGGTGCTGTTGCTGGACCGCTATCAACCGCTTCCACCATCAACCGGACCAGTTCCCGGCACAGATTTGCAAGGGGCGTTGCAATGGCCAGCGTGACGATCTCGTCTGCAAGAGCCGTTCGCGAAATCGGCGTCAGTTCGTTAACGACTACAATATGCTTGCCGCCGAGCTTTTCCTCCCGGATTGCGGAAATTGCACCTTCCATGCCACCGCCTGCCACATAAAATCCAATCAGGTCCGGGTGCCGCAGCAGCAGATCAACCGTTGCCTCGTGAGTGAGTTCCACCGTCTCAAGGTTGACGAGCGTGTCCAGAACTTCGAAATCGGGAGCATGCTCTCGGAAATATGAGCGAAAGCCAATTTCTCGCAATTCATGTCCATGAAAGCGGTGACTTCCTACAAAAACCGCCACCTTTCCCGGCTTCTTCGCGGTTTTCGCGATCATCCAGGCCGCTGTACGACCGGCCTTGCGGTTATTGAGGCCCACATAACCTTCCCGTATGCCAGGCGCAAAATCCGACAGCATTGAGAAGACCGGCACTCCCTTGGCTTTCAACTCTTCCGCAACGACGGACAAAGCGGGATAGTCTGGTGCTGTCATGGCAACAGCCTGATTCCGTCCGCCGATCTCGCGCAACTTGTCGGAAAGAGCCGACGGTGTCTGCGTAGTACAGAAGTCGATCTGTGCATTGCCGCGAATGCCGGGATGGTTCTGGACCGCAGTTTCAATTTCCCGCGCGAACGCTTGATAAAAATGATGGTCCGGTTTCTGCAGAACAAAGCCCAGTCTGTATTGCGGCAGCCCCTCGAAAACACGCTGCCTGAGAAGCCCTACAGCGTGGTAGCCAATTTCGTTTGCTGCATCATAGACGCGCCTTGCCGTATCTTCCCGCACTTTGTGCCGTCCATTCAGGACGCGGTCGACAGTTGCCACGCTGACATTGGCTGCCTTGGCGAGGTCGGTAATTGTGGGACGCGCGGCCATGGCTTCTCCTTTTGATAGTATTCAATCAACAATGAAGTTAAATATGATGTGAAATGATAGAATATATCAAGGCCCTATTGAGCAGATTGAAATCCACGATATTCCTTCTGGTATCCATCAAGAGGATTGGTCCGGCCTGACCCGGACAGGCAGGAGGGTATCGTGGCGCGGGTAGTGAGCAAGAGAGATTACAGTCTATTGGGACGGGATGCCCAGGCAGCCGTGGCCAACGGCCTGTCGGCGGCGCAGTGGTATCACACCGATGTTCCGCGCAAGCAGATGAAGGAGCTGATGAAGCGGGAGGATGGTCCGGCCATTCGCGATACGATCATTTGGCTAGGATCGATGATCGTTTTTGCGGGCTTTGGCATCTACTTCTGGGGCAGTCTGTGGGCGATCCCGTTTTTTCTCGCCTATGGCGTGCTTTACGGCTCGGCATCTGACAGCCGCTGGCATGAATGCAGTCACGGCACGGCGTTCAAGACCATGTGGATGAACACAGTGGTCTATCAGATCGCCTGCTTCATGATCATGCGCAACCCTGTCACCTGGCGCTGGAGCCACACGCGCCACCACACCGATACGGTCATTGTCGGTCGTGATCCGGAAATCGCTGTTATGCGTCCGCCAGATCTGCTGCGTCTCGTTCTGAACTTCTTTGGCCTGCTTGATGCGTGGCATGCCATTGTGGACATGGTCCGCAACGCCTTTGGCGTCATCAGCGCCGAGGAAAAGACCTTTGTTCCCGAGACGGAGCAGCCCAAGGCAATCTTCGCGGCGCGGGTATGGCTTGCGATCTATGTCGCGACGGTCTTGCTGGCGTTTTACCTCGGTTCAATCCTGCCGCTGATGCTGGTCGGCCTGCCTCGTCTTTATGGAGCCTGGCACCATGTGATGACCGGCCTGCTGCAGCATGGCGGTCTGGCGGACAACGTCATCGATCACCGCCTCAACAGCCGCACCGTTTACATGAACCCGATCAGCCGGTTCATCTACTGGAACATGAACTATCACGTCGAGCACCACATGTTCCCGATGGTGCCCTATCATGCGCTTCCGAAACTGCACGCCATGATCAAGGACGATCTGCCGGAGCCCAATCCGTCGATCCTTCACGGCTATCGCGAGATGATCCCGGCTTTTCTGCGCCAGCTCCGCAATGAGGACTACTTTCTCAAGCGCGAACTGCCTGCGACGGCAAAGCCCTACCGCGAAGACTTCCACAGCGAAGCAATGGCACCGGCGGCGGAGTAACGCCGGTTGCCGAGACAACGATGAATTTGGGGAGGAGAACCCGATGAGCACCTGGATCGACGTCTGCGAAAAGGACGAGATCGACGAAGAGGATGTTATCCGCTTCGATCATGACGGCAAGAGCTTCGCCATTTATCGGAGCCCGGAGAATAGCTACCACGCGACGGCTGGCCACTGCACCCATGAGAACGTGCATCTGGCAGACGGTCTTGTCATGGACGACATTATCGAATGTCCAAAGCACAACGGCCGCTTCAACTACAAGACGGGCGAGGCCAAGGGTGCTCCGGTTTGCATCAACCTGAAGACCTATCCGGTTAAGGTCGAAGGCGGCCGCGTTTTCATCCAGGTCGGCTGAGATGAGCACATCTGGCATGGTCATCGTCGGTGCTGGCGAGGCGGGAGTGCGCGCATCCTTCGCATTGCGAGAGAAGGGATATACAGGCACCGTCACCCTCATCGGTGACGAGCCTCATCTGCCATATGAACGGCCTCCTCTATCCAAGGCAGGTGCTGAGGCCGAGAGTGTCCGGGCGATTGCAGCCGAAGCTCGCTTCGCCGAGGCTGGCGTTGCCCATCTTCGAGGTCGGCGTGTCCAATCCATCGACACTGTCGGTCACATGATTGTGGTGGATGGCGAAGATCCGCTTTCTTATGAACGGCTGCTGCTGGCAACAGGTGCATCGCCTCGTCAGGTTCCCGGCCTTCAATACGGTGAACGCGTCCACGTGCTGAGAACCGTTGAGCAGGCCGCAGCCATCCGCCGCTTCATGCGAGAAGGTCGCCATCTAGCCATTCTTGGCGGTGGCTTCATCGGGCTGGAACTCGCAGCGATGGGGCGCAAACTTGGGACGGATGTTACGCTCATCGAGGTGCAGCCACGAGTGCTCATGCGCGGTGTTCCTGAACGGCTGGCGCTGGCGCTTCAGGCGCGACATCAACTCGAGGGCGTCAACATCATCTGTGGCGTTGGTATCGAAGCAATTGCCCAAGACGATGCGTCCGTTACCATCACACTCGCCGATACTCGCTGCATCAAAGCCGATGCACTCGTTGTCGGGATAGGCGCACAGCCCAATACGACGCTTGCAGGCGAGGCGGGGCTGCTGCTTGAAAACGGCATCGCTGTTGATGATTGCCTGCGCACAAGCGAGCCCGACATCTTCGCGGCGGGGGATTGCTGCTCCTTTCCCGTCTCTGTCTATGGAGGGAGGCGCGTCAGGCTTGAATCCTGGCGCAATGCTCAGGAGCAAGGGAATGTCGCCGCTGCGAACATGCTGGGCAAGGAAGAAGCCTTCGATAAAGTGCCATGGTTCTGGTCGGATCAATACGACCTGACGCTTCAGGTGGCCGGGCTTTCAGATGGCACCGCCTCGACGGTGATGCGTCCTTTGTCTGGCGAAGCAGAGATCGTCTTTCACCTCGACGTCGAAGGCAGGCTTCTCGCGGCAAGTGGTCTGGGACCAGATGGTGCCGTGGCACGCGATATCCGCCTCGCCGAGATGCTCATCGCCAAGCGGGCACACCCGGATCCAGCGGCACTTGCCGATCCTTCCATCAAATTGAAATTCCTTCTGTAGGCGCATGGCGCCAGAGGCCAACTCAATGAAATCCAAACGTCCCACCGTCGCCGATATCCTTGCCCTCAAAGGCAAACGGCAGTTAAGCATGCTGCGTGTCGTCACGCTGGAAGAGGCCGAAGCCGCCGAGAGGGCAGGCATCGAGATGGTCTCTGTCCCGCCAGCGCTACTTGGCCCCGCCTTTCGCGAAGCAGCGCCCACCGTGTTTGCGGTCCCCGGTCTCGAATATGGCGAGTACGTTACGGCAGAAGAATATCTCCGGGCCGCCTTCCAGGCCATGCGTGCCGGAGGCGATGCCGTCTATTGTGCTGCAAGCCTTGGCATTATCCGAAGGCTGCGCGACGAAGGCATTCCCGTGTGCAGCCATGTCGGCCTTATACCTTCCAAGGCCACATGGACCGGCGGCTTCAAGGCTGTTGGCAAGACGGCCGATAGTGCTCTGACAATCTGGAACGCTGTGAAAGCTCTCGAGGAGGCGGGTGCGTTTGCCGCCGAGATAGAGGTCGTGCCAGCCGAGGTCGCATCCCTGATCAGCGCCAAAACATCGCTCTTCATGATCTCTATGGGTGCTGGTGCCGGTTGCGACGCGCAATACCTCTTTGCCGATGATGTACTTGGCCAGACCCGTGGTCACGTACCTCGCCATGCCAAGACGTACCGAAATTTCGCGGCTGAATTCGATCGCCTGCAGGAAGAGCGCGTCGCTGCATTCCGCGAATTCCGCCAGGACGTGGACAGCGGTGCCTATCCGGTAGATCGGCACAATGTGGGTTTACCAGCCGACGAACTTGCCCGCTTCCGCACCATGATCAACGGCTGACCGAGCCCAGAGGAGACAATATAATGAGAGTGAATTTCGCCCTTCTTGGCGCGGGCCGGATTGGCCGCGTCCACGCTAAGGCCGTCAGTAATAACCCGGACGCACGGTTGGCCGCCGTGGCTGATGCCTTTCCGGCAGTCGCCCAGTCGATTGCCGCCCAATACGGCGCTGAGGTTCGGTCGATAGATGAGATCGAGGCTGCTCGCGACGTCCACGCCGTAATTATCTGCACGCCGACGGACACTCACGCCGACCTGATAGAGCGTTTCGCCCGAGCGGGCAAAGCGATATTCTGCGAAAAGCCCGTCGATCTTGATCTGGCTAGGGTCAAATCCTGCATCGATATCGTCAGGCAGACGAATGCTACGCTGATGGTCGGTTTCAACCGGCGCTTCGATCCACACTTCATGGCAGTCAAGAAGGCGATCGACGATGGCCATATTGGCAAGGTCGAAATGATTACGATCACGTCCCGCGATCCCGGCCCGCCGCCGCTCGATTACATCGCCCGCTCGGGTGGGATCTTTCGCGACATGACGATTCACGATTTCGACATGGCCCGTTACCTATTGGACGGCGAGGCGATCTCGTTCGTTTCTGCCCACGCCGCTGTCCTTGTTGATCCTGAGATCGGGGCCGCTGGCGACTTTGACAGCGTGACGGTCATCCTTGAAACGGTAACGGGTCGCCAGGTGGTGATCTCCAACTCCCGTCGTGCCACCTACGGTTATGACCAGCGCATCGAAGTCCATGGCTCGAAAGGCTCGGCCTCTGCGGAAAACCAGCGGCCGATCTCGATCGAAGTTGCGACGGCCGAAGGCTACACCCGCCCGCCGCTCCACGACTTCTTTATGACCAGATATACCGAAGCCTATGCCAACGAGATTGCTGCCTTCATTGCAGCGATTGAAAGTGGTGCGCCGATCTCGCCCAATGGCGAAGATGGTCTCCTTGCTCTCAAATTGTCAGATGCAGCACTTGAGAGCGTCCGGTCAGGACGGCGTATAATTGTGGCTTAGAATACGCTGCAAACGAGTTCGTCGGCCTCGCAGTCACTGGGGCCGCACGGTCCATCAAAGACGTTCGCTTCTGTCGTCAACGTGGCAGGAGCGGCCTGGCGCGGCTGTGCTTTTGTGAGTGTCGCTCGCGTGTCCCCAGCTAATGTTCCTAGCCGGCTTCGAACACTGCTCATGGCATAAGGAACTGCGGCCGAGATTGCCCAAGACATTGAGAAGACGCCACTTTTTCCTGCGGTAAATGGTCGCAAATTTTGATCGGAAATCGGCCCGAGATGGCCTGTCGAGAAAGCTTTGATTGTTGCACTATTTCAATAACTTAGAAGAAAAATCTTGAAACCTCTTTCTTTGCCTATCGCGAGCGACCGTGGATGCCACCTTTGTGCCCTCGCTTTGGACATCAGTCACTACGGGTCTGAAACGGAAATAATTTCCGCAACTAGCACCACGTTTGTGGACGGAGGGCGACTTGCTTGACGACTTTTTACCGTCCACATCGTGAAGCTGGCCACTCGTCCGCACAGATGTTTTGGGTGCATTCGTATGGCATGATGGCACGCGTGACGACACCATCCCTGCGCGGTCATCAGCTCGCTCTGCCGAGGCGCATCACCGCCGCATTCGGGCGACAACGCCAACTCGATCTGGTAGTTGGGTGTCTCTCGTCAAGACCGCAGCAGTGTTTGGAGTGTCAAATTCGTGAAGATTGATCAGCGTATGACCCGAGCCATGAACCGGCGGCTCATACTGAACCTTCTTCGGCGTGAAGGTCCGGCCAGTAGGGCTGATATCGCAACCGTCACTGGATTAAGTCCTGCGGCCGTTACCTTCGTCGTTGCAGACCTGATTGCTGAAGGCTATCTGCGCGAAGGCGAGACACAGCCTGGTGCAAGCGGAAGGCGGCCAATTCCCCTGGTGCTGAACTATGGCGGCCATTATGCGATCGGCATCAAGATGAATGTCGGTACACTGGGCTGCGTTCTAACCGACTTGTCGACGTCGGTACTGTCCAGCCTGACGGTCGAGTACAAGTCGTCCAAGCCGGAGGATGTGCTCGATGCTGCAGAGCAAGCCGTCGTCCGACTGCGCCGCACGGCTCCGGATTTGCAGGGCAAGCTGATTGGCATTGGTTTCTCCATGCCGGCAACCGTCGACATCGAGCAGGCGATCTGTGTTCAGAGCCGACGCTTCCATTGGGAAAACGTGCCTTTCGGAAGAATGTTGCAGCAGCGGATCAATGCACCGGTCTGGATGGAAGACGATACGCTTGCCTTTGCCTTGGCGCAGCACCTCTTTGGGCTTGGACGGCATCACAAGGTCTTCACGGCACTCGCTCTTGGCGTTGGCATTGCCTGTGCGACAGTCAATGACGGCCTCATTCACCGAGGCGCCCATGGTCGGGCCGGAAAACTGGGGCATGTGACGCATGATCCGAACGGCCCTCTTTGCGAATGCGGCCGCCGAGGCTGTCTGCAGGCCTTCTACTCGGAACCTGCGATTGTCGAGGCCTGGCGATCTGAGCGTGGGCTGGCACCTGGTGTCGATCGATATGCGATGAAGGAGGCGGCCATTCAGGGAGATCCAGTTGCCCGGCGTATCTTACAGGAGGCTGGTACGGCGATTGGTTACCACTTGGCGGATGCGGTCAACATCATGGATCCGGAGGTCGTCATTGTTGGCGCTGAAGCCGTCAGCTTTGGCGATATGCTCTTTGGGCCGATGCGCGAGAGTTTGGCGGCGCGATGCTACGATGAGCCGCCCGCCATCGTACCGGATGAGAGGGATGATTTCTGGAGCTCTGGGGCGGCAGCTCTCGCAACGCAGGCGCTGTTCAACTTCCAGGCTAGTGGTAGTGGGCCGACCGAGTCAGAATGAAAAAAGGCGGTGGATCCCGTTTCCACCGCCAGTTTGCTTGGGAGATTATGTGTCGATTTCAGTCGAGATGGACCACCAGGCAACCATAGCCTTCCAGTTCCTCTTCCTGCGATACGGCCCGTCCCGATAGCAGGTCGCCACCTGCCGGCAGGCCGCGAACCGTGGTCGGCGTCTCCAACGTGTTGAGTACGAAGAGGAGTTGTCTGTCACCGGAACTGCGCAAGGTGACCTCTACACCCGTCGGAAGCTTGTCAACGAGAGGGCTGACGGCGCGCGGAGCCAGCACATGTTCCTCCAGCGCTTCGACCAGGTCTGGAGTGAGATAGGTCGCGAGGTAGATGACCTCTCCCTTGCCCACCTTGCGCCGCGTGATAGCCGCCTGGCCCTGAAGGAAACGGTTTGACCAGCGGGCGAGGATCTCAACGTCCTGTTCGGTCTCGATCTGCTCGTAGAGATGCTCGACCTCAAGTCGTCGTCCATCAAGGTCCATGGTGTAGACGCGTTCCGCCGAGGACGGGGCTGGACGGTTCGGATTGTCATATAGTCCCGCTTGGGGCGTCACCCGCTGGAACAGGCCGTCTCCGTTTTTCGCGGTCAAACGACCGAATTCGACAACCTTGACGCCGCACAATTTCGCTAGTGCTTCACCAGGCGCCTGCTCACGGATGATATGGTTGTTGATGTCGCGCGTTCCCGTCATTGCCCCGACGATCAGCGTGCCGCCAGCCTCCACGAACGCTTCGAGTTTCGTGGTCCACTCCGGCTTCCACATCACCCAATGGGGAATGTAGAAGACCTTAAGCCGCGACAGGTCATCTTCTGGATGGACAAAGCCGCAGGCAATGCCGCGCCGATAGCAGTGAACATGCAGGAGTGTTGCGTCATCCTGAGGGGAGGGCAGGCCGATCGGATAGGTCTTGTGTGCCTCCTGATTGTCGAAATCGGCCCCGGCGATGCCGACGTCCATGTGCACGGAAGTCCCGAGCAGGCGATCCTTGATCTTGTGAATGTCCGAGGCAAACTGTCTGGCCTCTTCGTAGCGTCGACGCGGGACGTCATCGTGATCGATGATGCCCATCCAGTAGATCTCGGCGCCAAAATGAGCCGGACGCCAGCGGAAGAACATCAGGCCATCGGCCCCGCGTGCCACCGAGGACAAGGCCATACGCCGCATCTCGCCCGGCTCGGGGTTCATTGTGGTAAAGGAGGGCTGGCTGCCGAGGCCTGACGCCTGCTCGGGCACCAGGAAGTTGCCGCTGTAGCTGCGGCAGAGATCGAGCTGCAGGGCTTGTGTCGCGGCATGGCCATTGGTCCGCCGGAACTCGTCATAGAGCATCGGATAGATGTCGAAGCCGATGAAATCGAGATCCTGCCCGAACTCTGCCCGGAAATCGATGTCCTGCAGGTTGCCAAGATTGTGGAAGATGAACCAGTCAGGATTGGTCGCGCGCAGGATCTCGACCTGGTCGCGCTGAAACGCGGCTGTCGCCCAGGCGAGGAAGCGGTGGTAATCTTGCACATGGCCGGGGCTGAGATACGACGGTGCCATCGGGAACGGCAGAACGACCTGGTCGAAATTATCGTAGGCCGTGGCCCAGAAGTGGCCACCCCAGGCGAAGTTCAGGTCGGCGATTGTCTCGTAGCGGTGCCGTAGATAGTTGCGAAAGGCGAGTGCCGCAGAATCGGAGAAGGATTCCGAAACCGTCGTGTTCAGCTCATTGTCCGTCTGCCAGCCGATGACATGCGGGCTATCTTTGTAGTGCTCCGCCATCGCCGAGGTTATCCGGCGACTATGCTGACGCAGGACCGGGCTTGTGGTGTCGCAGTGCTGTCTAGAGCCATGGCTTGCCCGGCGGCCGTTGCGATCCACACGAAGCACTTCGGGATAGTTCATGGTCAGCCAGCGCGGCGGGGTAGCCGTCGGTGTGCACAGGATGGTCTTGATACCGGCATTTCCGAGCACCTCAATGGCCCGGTCGAATAGGTCAAAGTCGAACTTGCCCTCGAAGGGCTCCCAGATGTGCCAGGCGAACTCGCCCATGCGCACCGCATTGAAGCCGGCTTCCTTCATGCGATCCGCGTCGCGCTGCCAGTAGCTTTCGTCGACATGCTCGGGGTAGTGCGGAACGCCCAGCAGGAAGTCGTCGAGATTGATCGACCGCCAGGCGGAGAGTGGCGCGGGTTGGGTCCGTTTCATGGGAATGCTCCTGGTATTCAGATGGCTTGCAGCGGCTTGGGTGCAGTGAGGGTCCGTCCATCCGGGCCGAACAGATAGACATCGGCGATCTCGAAGCCGATCGTGACGGCTACATCGCTCGAAAGCGATACGATTTGCGGCATCTGGACCGTGACGTTCTCCGTGCCCGTGTCGGAGCCCGAGGTCTTGAGGGGTGAGGCATCCGCATAGAAGACGGTTTCGCGTCCGAGATGCTCGACCAGTCGGACACGGGCGGGAAAAGTCACGCTCGACCCGCCTTCTGTCACCAGTTTCTCCGGTCGGACGCCGAGTGTGATCCTGTCCCCCTTGGACAGAGCCTGTGCGTCAACATTATCGAGGCTGACGGGCGGGAGACCTGCAATGGCCGTGGTGACCTTATTCTCCGAGATGTCCGCAACAGTGCCCTCAAAGAAATTCATACGGGGCGCACCGAGAAAGCCGGCGACAAAGAGGTTTTTCGGATTGGTGTAAAGTTCCAGTGGCGATCCGACCTGCTCGATCTCGCCCTTGTTCAAGACGACGATCCGGGTCGCCATGGTCATGGCCTCCACCTGATCGTGGGTCACATAGATCATGGTCGAGCCGAGTTGTGCGTGGAGCGTCGACAGTTCCACGCGCATTTGCGTGCGAAGTGCTGCGTCAAGGTTCGAGAGCGGCTCGTCAAAGAGAAAGACTTCTGGAGAGCGCGTGATCGCACGACCAATAGCGACACGCTGTCTCTGCCCGCCTGAGAGCTGCTTTGGAAGTTTGTCGAGTTGCTCTGTGATCCTGAGGATCTCCGCTGCGCGCTTGACTGCCGCATCGATTTCCGCCTGCGGACGCTTCGCCATTCTCAGGCCAAAGCCCATGTTCTCGGCGACCGTCATATGCGGATAGAGCGCATAGGACTGGAAGACCATCGCGATACCGCGTTCTCCCGGCTCCTCATGGGTGACATCGCGTCCGCCGATCGAGAGCGTGCCAGATGTGACTGTCTCGAGGCCAGCGATCGTCTTGAGAAGCGTCGACTTTCCGCATCCGGAGGGGCCGACCATGACGATGAACTCGCCCTTGTCAATCGTGAGATTGATATCCTTCAGAGCGTGAAACTGTGCGTAGTGCTTCTGGAGGTTTTCGAGTTTGACGCTGCTCATTGGTCAGCCCCTTGCAAGTGTGTCGATGAAAAGCCGGGCACAGTCGGTCATCCCTTGACGGCGCCCATGGTCAGGCCCGAGACGAAGTGCTTCTGCATTAGGAAGAACATCAGGACCGGTGGAATGGCGACGAAGATCGTGGCCGCTGAGACGATGTTCCACTGCGACACCCATTCACCCTTGAGATTGGCAAGACCCGCGGTTACGGGCTTCACCGCATCACTCTGGGTGAGCACGATCGCCCAGAAGTAGTCGTTCCAGATGAATGTGAAGGTGAGGATGGCGAGGGCGGCAAGGGCAGGGCGCACCAGCGGCACGACGATGTGGATGAGGATCTGCCAGGGCGAGGCGCCCTCCGCCCGGGCCGCCTGGAAGAGTTCCGCCGGCAGGGCCGCGATGAAGTTGCGCATGAAGAGTGTGGCAAAACCCGTCTGGAAGGCGATGTGGAACGCCATCAGAGCGAAGAAGGTGTCGTAAAGCCCAAGCGACACCATCAAGTCCCGGATCGGGATCATCATGATCTGTTGTGGCAGGAAATTGCCGCCGACAAAGAGCACGAAGATCACCATGGATCCGGGGAATAGATAGCGCGACAGGACGAAGCCCGTCATGGTCGAAAACACCAGCACCATGATGACCGAGGGCACCGTGATGATCAGGCTGTTGACGAAGTATTGCAGCATCTTCGTCTGCTGGAAGACGGCAACATAGTTTTCGACGAGGTTGAACTCGGTTGGCCAACCCCAATAATTGCCGGCCATTACATCTTCAAACGAGCGAAACGACGTGAGGATAATAGCGAAAAGGGGAAGCAGCCAAAGCACGAGGATGGCGCAAACCATTGTCATGTAAAGCGCGCGTGCAGCGGCCTGTGTCTCGGGGATGGGGCGGGGATACATGGCTTTACGTCCCTTTCTCAGCCTTGATCAGGCCACGCAGGTACCAGGCGATGAAGACCGCCATGATCATGAAGAGAACGGTTGCAATCGCCGCGCCGTAACCGAACCGGTACGAGAAGATCGACTGTTCATACATCTGATAGGCAAGGACCGTGGAGGATCCGAAGGGGCCGCCAGCCGTCATGACGGAGATGAGATCGAAGGAGCGCAAGGCGCCGACGAGGGTAATGGCGACCGCAATAAAGGCGACTTGGGTCAGTTGCGGAAGCACCACATGGCGCAGCATGTTCCAGCCGCGCGCTCCGTCGACGCGTCCGGCCCCGATCAGTTCTTCATCCAGATTGTTGAGGCCGGCGAGGAAAAGAACGAGGCAGAAGGCGATCTGCGGCCAGAGAGCAGCAATAATGACGGCGAAGGTCACGAGATGCTCGTCTGACAGAAGGGCAGGCGCCGTCGCACCGAATGCGCTGTAAATGATGGCGAGCAGCCCGAAGGTCGGGTCGTAAAACCAGTTGAAAATGACGCCGACTGTCACGGCCGCAAGAACCAGCGGCATGAAAAACAAGGACTTGGCGAGTCGCATTCCGGCGATCTTCTGATTGACCAGAAGCGCGATCGCCAGCCCTGCTGGAGGGGCGAGCAAGAACATCAGGAGCCAGATCACATTGTTCTTCAGCGATGTGTAGAACTGCGGATCGTCGAGAAGCTCGATATAGTTGCCGAGCCCGATCCATGTCTTCGGACCGATGCCATCCCATTCGAAGAATGAGATCCAGAAGGTTTCGATCGACGAAGCCACGATGATGACCAGGAACAGGACGAGCCCTGGTGCGAGGAGAAGCGCAGGCGTCAGCCAGCTTCTGTGTCGCCGCCACCAAATTGTCATGGAAGTATCCCGGGAGTTTTGGCGGGCGAACCAGTGTCCGCCCGCTCTGATAGAGTGATCAGCCGTGAATGCGGGCGCGGGTGCGCTCGATCTGGGCAAGGATGGTGTCGCGCCGCTCCGGACGAACCATGAACTCCTGCAAGCCCTTCAGCCCGGCCTGGGCGAGGTCCGGATCGCTGTCGCGATCGTAGAACTGCGCCGTTCCCTTGACGCTCTTCAGAGCTTCAACCGACATTTTCAGGATCGGGTCGTCACCGATCGCGCAGTCGCTGCGCGCGGGCACGTTCCCTTCGGGCATCAGATAAGCCGACAGGTTCTCTGGACGGTAGAAGTAGGCGAGGAACTCGCGTGCCGCATCCTTGTTCTTGGCGCCAGACGGCATGTGGATTGAGTCCACCGAGAAGTCCTCATACTGCTCAACACCGGACTTGATTTCGGGGAAGGGCGCAAACCGCACCTGAGCCAGGTCTTCCGCTGGGAAGGCGTATTTGATGAAGTTGCCGAGATCCATCATCGCAGCCTTCTTCTGCACGAGGGCTGCTGCTGCCGGATCCCAGGCGAAGGAGGTGTGATTGGGCGTGAAGAGGTCGGCCTTGATCAGCGCTTCCCAGCGATCGAATATCTCCTTCAGAGAAGCGTCGGTGTATTGGATCTTGCCGGCCATCAGGTCCATGTGGTGCTCAAGGCCATTGATGCGCAGGTTCATGTGGTCGAACCAGCCGCCGCAAGGCCATTGATCCTTGGTCCCGATGCTCATTGGGACGATGCCGGCGGCCTGGGACTTTTCTGCAAGGGTGAAGAAGTCATCGAATGTCTTCGGCACGGTCAGGCCGAACTGGTCGAACGTGTCCTGGCGGTAGAACAGGCCCCAAAGAATGCCGCCTGTCGGAAGACCATACTGCTTGCCGTCGACGGTAACCGAGCCCAGCGTGTTGCCGATGACATCGGCATAATTTTCGCCTGCCACCAGGTCGGAGATATCTTCAAACAGGTCGCGGGTGACGAAGGACCGCATCCGACTGCCCGAGAACCAGAAGCAGATATCCGGCGGGCTGGTGACGAGATAGTTGCGAATGGCAGTCTTGTGCGCTTCGTGGTCCATGTTGTTGACCGAGACGGCTACGCCTGCTTCCTTGCCGAAAGCAGCCGCAATGGTTTCTAGCGCCTTTCGCTGGTCGGCATTTCCACGGTTGGAAATGATGGTCAGGGCGCGGGTCTGTCCGATCGCCGGTGTTGACAGGGCGGAGGCCGCAATGGCCGAGCCCGTAGTTGCGAGAAAGTGGCGCCGCGACATTTCGAGAGACTTATTCGGAAACTTCATGATTTTGCTCCTCCGTCGGTTTTCCCAATGCCGACGGTCGCAAAAAGCCACATCACAAAGTCCTCGTCAACAGTTAATTTAATAAATAAATTAACTGGGCTTCGGTGATCCGGTTGCACGAGTACAGAGTGCCTGTCATGGGCTCCTTCCCCTAGCCGCACGTTCAATTGAGGGTCCCCAGCCATGTTGGCGAGACTCGTTTGAGGACGACAGATGGCCTGAAGAATGCCAGCCAGAGTTACTCAAGTTGTTGAGAAGGCGTCGCTTTTCTCTGTGAGAAACAGCCGCTGACTTGCAGCGGAAATTAGACCCTAATTGGTCTGCCTGGAGAACCTGGATTCTCACATGATTTCAATGGCTTGGAAAAATTACCTTGAAATTACCTCTGTTTTCCCATCGCGAGCGACCGTGGATGCCACCTTTGTGCCCTGGCTTTGGGCATCAGTCAACCAGGCGGGTTTACCGGCAATAATTTCCGCTTTCGGAGCGGAACTCGCATCTGGCGATTGCTACGTGCATGACAGCTTTTTGCCTTCACTATATCGGTCATAAAGGCCGGCATCACGCGTGCCTGAAAGCAGACGTCGCCGCGGCAGCGGTGTCCCTCGGCTGTTAGCCCTCAATCTGATCACTCAAAACTGCTCAACGTTTTCAACTTTGCTGAGTAGACCTCTCGACACTCTATCGTCTATTCGGTGGACGGGGGCGGACATTTGTTCCATCTATACGGTATTGAAAAGAGGGGGATCAGTTTGTCGGCAATAGAGTCGCTCGCAGACGCATGCATCGTTGAAAAACGCATATATCTCCTCTTTCCCTCGGACCTGCGCATCACGGTTTTCGCACAACAAGCGCGGGCAATCGAGCTAGTCGAGGCGCTGCGCTCACAACAATGGATGGCGGACATCGGAAGTATCGCCATCGTTGGAGCAGGCGCGTCTGGCATCACTTGCGCCGCCGCACTCAAAGTTGCCGGACTACGCGATGAGCTATCGGTAACGATCTTCGAAGGTCTCGATCAGGTGCTTCCACTACAGTCCGGGGCTCTCGACAAATTCCTCGCACCACATCTTATTGACTGGCCTGACGAAGCGTCAGTTAATCCTCGTGCGGAGCTGCCCTTGCTAAGCTGGCGCAAGGGTGTCGCAGGTAACGTTGCCGCAGACCTCGTCAAGCAATTCAATCGTTATGGTATTGCGGTCAAAACTGGATCTAAAGTAAGCGAGGTCCGCGAGGAGGGGGCGTCGGTTGCTGTTACGGTAGGCGGAGGTCCTGGCGCAAAAAAAGAATGGTTTGATCTGGTCATTCTTGCCGCTGGATTCGGGCTGGAGGCCGAAACGCGAGGCATCGAAAAGCCTCGTTCCTACTGGCGGGTCCATCCCCAGCAGGGCCCGGCTCTTCAAGGAGAGGCGCCAAGGTCGATCTTGATAAGCGGTCTAGGCGACGGCGGCCTAATCGACTTCGTCTTGTTCGCACTACCCGGAGTCAGTCATGAAGCCGTCTGCGAGCACATTTCATCCTCACCAGACGTTGAAAAGATGATGCGGGAGATTGAGGAACTGGAGGAGAAAATCTGGCAAGTCCCTTCAACCGTCAATGATATCGCTCAGGCATATGCGGCACTTGAAATCGACCACCTAGCTCGGGTTTTCAGCGCCTCGCTGATTAGAGGTGTGGAATTCACTCTACTAACACGCGAGGCTAAGCTCTTTCATAAAGGTACGGCACCGCTCAATCGCCTCGCAGCGACGGCGGTAATGAGAGCTATGGAACTTGATAAAGCACGTGAAACAACGTGCCAAACAATCCTATCGGCGACCCACAAATTTGATTCCCCCGCCGGCTCTACCTACCTGGAGCACGGTGTCGAGAAGTGCAAGAAATTCGATATAGTGGTTACTCGCCACGGCGATACATCTGCTGAGACGTGGACATTTAATAACCCCGCCATTGATGGCAAGGTCAAAGCATTGCGTGACAAGCGCAGGGCTATCACTACACGCCCACGCACTCCACTGCTCTCCCCGTCCACGGTCGCCAACGTTGATGCGCGTATGTTCGCCATGTTGCCGACTCGGATTCGATTGTCACGAGGTGGGAACCAGATCGTATGGAAATCAGATCTCCATCTCGATGAGATAGGTCGCTTATGGCGCGCGCCGACGGCTCCAATTCAGATAGAGATTACGTTTCCGCCGTCCGGCGAAGCGTCTAAGCTCGATCTCGCCCTATGCCGCCTTCTCATCCACGCCGAGCCTCAGGCTGGCTTGGCCGGACAGCACGCAGACGCTTGGATCAATCTCATGAATTGCGTCCCCGCCGTGGCGGGTGACCGCACCAGAGCGGCGACCAAGCGCGCAGGCGTCGTGACCCCGGACCGTGTCGAGGAAGCCGACGATGAAGATATTTTCGCGGCCAAGTTGGAATCTTCACTCGACGCTGGGCTATTGTCGCTGATCGAAGATCGTATGGGTGAGCTTGCCGATCAACCGGCCCGATGCCCAATCCCTCTGCACGCCGACATTCGTACGAAAGTTCTTATT
This sequence comes from Neorhizobium sp. PAMB6630, assembly GCF_058242775.1. Classification (NCBI taxonomy): domain Bacteria; kingdom Pseudomonadati; phylum Pseudomonadota; class Alphaproteobacteria; order Hyphomicrobiales; family Rhizobiaceae; genus Neorhizobium; species Neorhizobium sp. PAMB6630. The sequence goes on along the minus strand of NZ_CM177836.1, from coordinate 3,132,809 downwards.
GGATGGAATTTGTGGCGCCGCGATATAGACGCGCTGACGTCCGACCACCGCCGCTGGGTGCTTAGCCTATTTGGCGGAATGCTTGACGGGTACGGTCAGCCTGATCGCTGGAGTTCTGTGCGCATCGGGCCTCGCTGCATTGATGATGAACTCCTACCGGCAATAATCTTTCACCTTGTGATGCAGGCATTACTTCCCGGCTTCTCTGTGCCCGCGAAACGCCCAAACGGCAATGTGCTTCATGCAAGTGCTCCCGGCACTAACGACAACGCAGCGCACTTTTGTGGTACGCGATTTTTTCGCAGCGTCGCTGGTGAGGCGAAATCGATCGGGACATGGGAGAAACGTTGGCCGGGCGATCAGTTCGTGCCCTCCTGCCTGATACTGCCAGCGCGAGAGGCAGAATGCCTGCCTGACCGCAGCTTTATCGACCAACAGAGTTCATCGCGAATGATGGCGCCGCCGGGCGGCAGAACGCCTGTCATTGTCGGTTCGCAATCTCTTAAGCAGGCATTAGCAACAGGGCTGAGCGAGGCGACGGCAGAGTTCGAAAAAGCGTTTCGCGATGCGTTGCCGGAGGTGAACTAGATGCGCGACGTTGACGGGCTGAAACTCAGCGAACGCCTAGGGTTGCTCAGAGCGGTGTGCGAGCAGTACGACCGTTTTCAGGCCGGGCCTGTTTTCGACCAGACCCTGCCGCTCGACCTTGCGATAAAGCGCTACGGAGGTGATGGCGTTCCACGGGCTAGTGATGTCGTATTTACTAGATGGGGTGATCAACCAATCATTGCAGGAATGCTGACCGAGCCGTCGCGGACTGCTGCCTTACCCTTTGTTCGTTGCGCGACGGTTGCACAACAGACACTCGGCGAGAAGGCAGTTGATTTAATCCTTATCTTATTCGGCCCAGAAGGCAGTTCAAACGAGGCCGACTGGGCACGTGCTGCTGCAGATATTGAGGATGATGATCGAATATGTCGGAAGCTTGTCTGGTTGCTCGACGGCGACGCCACCTCAAGCGCCGAGGCTTTCTTGAGAAGGTCACCATTTGCCCGCCCTTGGCGTGGTGCGGCTACGATGACCGGAGACGCTAGGGCATTTGATAGTTTGATCAGCGATCTTGATATCGAACTTGACGAGTTGGCGCTCAAGGCCAATGCTTTGGGCAAGTCTGCACGCGCGTTTTTAGAGGATGCTCTGACGATTGGTGAAGTCGAATGAGTAACAGTATTCAGCTCACCAGTGTCAAAATACGGGACTTCCGTCGCCTCAGTCAGCAGGTCGTTGAGTTCGCAGACGGACCGGGAATCACCATCTTAGTGGGACCAAATGGTAGCGGCAAATCAACCGTTCTTGACGCTATCGAGTGGGCCCTCACTGGCAGTGCCTCACGGCTACCCGCCTTTCATACGTCGCAAGTTCGCAGGTCACCCGACGTGTACAGGTCGCTAGGGTCGACCGCGGATCCTGAAGTTTCCCTGGTTTTTGCTGACCAAGATGGTTCGCGGCACTACAAGTTGCATTCCGGTGACGAACCTGCCGAAATTACAAAGCTTTTGCGGCGTGCAGAACCTCGTTGGGACGAGCTCCATTCCATTGATGCAGCATTGCGCTGGACACACTTCTCGTCACAGCGCTCGACAGCACGTTTGGGATATGAGAACGACGACGCCGTCCTAAAGGCTTTCGCTGCGCCAGCCGGTCTTGAGAAGTTCAAGGGGCTGGATCAGAGACTGTGGGGCTCGCAAACCCGCAACGCGTTAAAGGAACTCCAAAAGGAAGCATCGGATAGGGTGCGCCAGCACGAAATAGCATTCGAACATGCTGTGCGACTCGGCCAGTCACCCCTCGCTGACCCAGCGAGTGGGGTTGCCAAGCGATTGCGCGATCTTATCAATTCCGTATCTGATCAGACTCATCTTGATCTGGACGCGGGACTTGATGTCAACGAAATCGAAACTGCTCTTCTTGGCTACCTTGCGCGCGTTGAAAAACAGCTCGCGGAGCTGCGCCACCTAACGGCCGAGCAGCGCGATGCCAATTTGCGTCTGCGTCGCCTAGCGGCAGAGCAAGAGGCCGCCCGACAAGCCTCCGAATCTCTCGCACAGTTGTCAGAACGTCGTGCCCAAGCCAGTTCACTTGCCGACGCTGAACGACGCAAGGCAGAACAACAGCTCGCGGAAATGCGTACAGCCCGCAGTAATCTTGCCGCTACCATTGCGAGCCGCACGTTGCGCCAAGAAGTGACGCAACGGCTCACAAAGCTGTACGACCAACAAAGTGAAATTGGATATCAATCCAGTGCAATCGAGCGCGGCCTAGCCAATCTGGCCGAGCTTGAGCAGGTCGGCGCTCGTGTCCGTGCTGGATTGGTGCTCGCCGAGATGATCCGCTCAATGGGGGACACCGCTGTACTGGATGGCCTGTTGGCTCAGCGGAGTAACTTGCGGAACGAGATCGCACGATCAAGCGAACGTCGCGAGTCGCTGGTAGGTCGCCGCGGAGCTCTACAGCAACAACTCGCGCAGGAGCATGAGCGTATATCCACAATGTCAGCCCTAGCAACTGCCATCGCGGAACATCTACACGAGCACGATACAGAGTGTCCGTTGTGCTCAGCCAATTACGCAATTGGAGAGCTTGCTCGTCGTGCTCAAGAAATGTCGATCACTCCGGGGGCGGGCACCCAACAAATTGCTCATCAACTCAACGAGGTCACGCAGGAGCTGGGCGCTACTTCTGGACAACTGCAGGTATTGATATCGCGACTTGACGACATCGAGGCGCGCATCGCGCTCCATGAACGTCAGAAGATCGAGCGAGAACGACAAGAACTTGTATTCGGTGCATCGTGGACCCCCGAGTTACAAGATCAGCTCGAAATGCGGCTGTTTGACATTCGCGAGGCTCTTGCGCTCGATGATGGTATGGATGCACGCGCGGTGTTGGAAGACCTTGAGAACAGGCAGGGGCGCCTGTTGGTAGCGAAGGCTACTATCGACGCCGAAATATCGATCCACATCACTCAAATGGACAGCATCATAGATGTGATTGAGCGAGACGGCGACGATGCTGGCCTTCGCTCAGAGTTACGCTCTCTTGAAGCGCAGGCCGAGCGCGCCAGTATCTGGCTTCATGAAGCGCAAACCAACTTTCGCATAGCGGAAGAACTTGCCGAAACAGCGAAACTCGAGGCGGCTCGAGCTCTAGCGACGTTGAACACAGCCACCGCGAATGCTCACGAAGAAAGTGACCGCCTGCAGAACATTGACACCCGCGTGTCGCTCCTTGCATCCGGAACGGTTACTTCCGATGTACTCTCCGACCTACAGGAGCAGTCGATTCGCGCCGGATCATTCCTTGAGCGTATCGGCGCAATTCGCTCCGAACTCGGTCTTAATACTCCGGTCACTCGGCGCGATGATGAACTCGCGGTGCTGCGTTCCGCCTACTTGCCCTCTGACCAGCAAGCAAGCGCCGCCGATCTTGTTATGGCAATTGAGCGAGAACTTGAACGCAGTCGCGACGAAGTCCATGCGCTCGAAGGGCTGCGATCGCGTTTAATGGAGCGTGCCAAGGTTCGGCGGAATACCGATCGCCATCTCCACGGGTCCGCGCTCCGGCCCTGGAATAGCTTGTTTGGCTCGGTCTACGCGAGCTTAGCTGGATCGTTCGGAGAAACACTTGAGTGGATTACCGATCGAGTTGATTTGCGGTTCAACGAACTTGAATCGCACGCAGTGCCACGCGTCGGCCATCACTCGCTTCATGGCTGGCTCGCTGGTCATTTCTTCTCAGAGGGCCAACTCGCCGCACTACAAATCTCTTCTATGATCACCGCGTCCGTCCTGTTCCCTTGGTCGCGTTGGCAGGCACTGCTTTTGGACGACCCGCTGCAGCATGCTGACGTGATTAAAGTCGGTGCCTTCGCCGACCTCATACGCGGTCTCTGCGAGGACAGAGGGCACCAAGTCATCTTGACGACCCACGACCATGTCCAGGCCGATTTCATTGCAGCCAAGTTTTTAGCAGCGAAACTCGGCGCAAAGATTGTTCGATTCGACAGATCTTCGACCACATATCTAAAGAACCAAAGCTTGAATACCTGAGACGGGAGAATTAGCTTCTTCATAGACTTCGGGGCGCCAAACCGGACTGACTGCAAACGGCCCCGACGCTGTCGCTAGTCAACGCTTGTTGGAGGCACTCGAACAGGGTCCCCAGCCGTCCTTCAGAGAGATCGAAGCATCCTTGGGATCTGGAGAACGCGACGTGCGACTTCACGCGAGATTGCGCCAAGTGGCTGTAAAGACGCCACTTTTTGTGGAAGAGAATGACGACCTTTGAAAGTAGGGAATACGTCCAAAATAGCTTGCCTGGGGACTTTGAATTCTCACATGATTTCAAAGGCTTAGTGGAAAATCCTTGAAATTCCCTCGGTTTTCCCATCGCGAGCGACCGTGGATGCCACCTTTGTGCCCTGGCTTTGGACATCAGTCAATATGGCCCGGAAGAGGAAATAATTTCCGCTTTCGGGCTGAAGCTCATGTTCCCGCGGTCGCCGCACGGATGGCCGCTTCGAGCCTTCATTCCGGTCATAGAACCCTAGCCAAACCTACCCCGAACCGGACGTTCCCGCAGCCGTAGCCTCATAGCAATGCTCAGCCAGAGACACGCGCGAAGACGTGCACGTCCTCGCGCGCGCGGTGGACCGCCTCTTTCGATAGATGATGCTTAGTATAGGTGAAAAGGTTTACTCGCTGTCAGGCCACCTGTGCACTCCGGAGCCGACGTTCGAGAATAGCGGACAACACGTGGAGCTTGAGATCGTCTGGAGAAAGAACTGGGATACGCGATCAATGTGATGTTCGAGCTGGCATGGCGGAAAGTCAAACTTCGGTGTGTTCTGGACATCCGGGTTCAGCGGAGCAATCCGTCGATGTCGAAATCCTTCCAGCCCCGACGCCTTGATGCGGCTTCGTCGGTAGCGCCGACGATCTCGAGCGAGGGCTTCTTCCTGTTCGCCAACCGCAAGAACCTTGCCCGACCTGAGGCATGACGTCTAGTCTCTGCCTTGGCCTCGGCATCCTCGACACGCCACTCATCGACAGCACCGCAGTTGAGCAGATATTCCACGAGCGCGGAATTAAAAACATGAAACGTAATCTTGCGAGCCCTTCCAGCCAACCTGACAGTTCTGATTCCGGCGCTGAGCAGGCGGCCATCGGCAAGCCAACGATGCCGTTTCCGACCACCCGGCCTGAATTGTGCTTTCCACCAGCGAAAGGAAAGCCGTTTCAATCGCTTCCTCGCAAAGGATCACTGGCAAAATGCGTTTCGCTTTGAGCTTTACCGCCCATCTTCACTTGTCATAGACAAGTGAATTCGACTCGGGCACATCCGATTGAGCATTTGGGAACCCTCCATGACTGAAGATGAAGCTGAGACCGCCTACCAAGATCTGTTGAAAATCCTGCGCGATCAACGAAGTGCGGCCCAGCCGTCCAGCCGTGATGATTTTCTGCCAGAAATCGAGACGGAAATTGCTTTGGGCAAGCCAGTCACTGTCAGCATCAAGGTCAAGGAGGAGAAGAGAATATCGGATCCCGTCGCTGGTGATCGGGGTGTGAGTTCTCCAGGAAAGGCTGAGTTCATTGGTCGTCACGAATACAACGGCAGGGAGAAGCTGAAGATCCTTCTTGATGGTCTCGAGCTGGCAACACTCGCACCGACCAAAATGGCGGTCAAAGTTGTGATGGCGTTGAGTGTCTTATCAGAAAAAGACACCTGGCAGTCTGTGGAATTCGGCAACGATCAGACTTCTAATCCGACGCGGTCGATCGTCTTTGACGACATCGAGGGTGCCGACCGGAGTATAGAAGCGCTGCGGAACCTTGTTGCTGAGTTACGTTACGAACTTGAAACTACAGGTTCCTAACTCAAGGAGATAGACGATGCCGCTTCGCCCTGGCCTGATGGCCGAGATCGCAACCGCCCTCGCGGGACTGCCGAGTGCTAATCTGACCTCAGCATCCGCGGGATACGATTTGTACGAAGCCTATGTCTGGGCGCTAGTCCTTCAAGCAGCCAGGAGGGAGGGCGCTACCATTTCCTTCAAAGCTCGTGACGGAAGTGTGCCGACGAGTTTTTGGTTTCGTACTTCGCCCTCCCACATCGGTTCTAACGCACACAACTATTGCCATGCCGAGATCAGCTTCCCTGGAAAGCCATTGCTCGAAGCCCATGTTGGCGTCTTCGTGGCCGGAAGATCCCAAGTGGCACACGAGTGCGACGTTGCGGTCCTCTACAAGACGGAAGCGGACACCTGCCGGGACAAGAACGTCCATCCCAGGAGTGGGAAGGTCGTGATGGCGGTAGAATGCAAGTTCTATATGGGCTCCACCATCGGCATTAATTTGGGGCGATCCTTCTTGGGACTCCTGAACGACGTCTACCACGGCGATCGCTTCTTCATCGGCAGCAGCGACTCTCCTAACGTCAGCAAGCTGTTTGCAAAGCATAGGAAGAACTACGAGCTAGGACTGACGCCTTTGGCCGGCCGGCTCGAAACTCGCTTGGTTGGATCCTTCGAAACGACATTCAAGAACTACAGATCCTCCCACTAGGGCCAACGACACAGCTCGGTAGCAAGAAATTCGATGTCCGCTTTTCGCGCCAATTGCCCTGTCAGCAGTACGTCCCCTGTCGGCCCTGTTGCAGTCATTAATCGCGGGTCCCCAGCCAAATTTTCTTGGGTCGCTTGAGGTTGACTGATGGCTTGAAGGATCGCAGCCGAGACCGCTCAACTTGTTGAGAAGACGTCGATTTTTCGAATTGGAAAGGGTCGCCGATTTAGAGCAAAAAAGCGGCCAAAACTGGCCTGCCTGGGAGGCCTGGATTCTCACATTATTTCAATGGCTTAGAAAAATACCCTTTGCTTTCCCTATATTTTCCTGTCGCGAGCGACCGTGGATGCCATCTTTGTGCCCTGGCTTTGGGCTGACCTTAACATGGCGGGAGAGCGGCAATTATTTCCGCTTTCGGATATCAAGTTTGCGATGAGGCGGCCATAAAGTACCTCGCAGCCTGCCCGCGCAAGCCGGACATTCAGGTACAACGCTCCGTAAATACGGACGAATTTCATTCCAATTTGCTCACCGCCATCATATAGTTCGAATCTTGCCGAGCGTGTCTTCCGAACAAATGAGCAGTGTCGCCGGGGTCGCTCCGCTGCCCATCTCCATCTGCTCAAGCGTCCTTTCCGCAAATTCGGATCTGCGGGTCGTTCCACCTCGACCTGATCGATGACCGCGCGAATACTCTGGAATATTATTCTTGAATTTATTGAGCTTAGCTCGCTAGGGTCGGTGCAGGGGGATGGTCGATTGTCAAAAGTTGTTTCCGATTTCATAAACGCTTACGCGCGCGAGTATGACTACTATCAATCGGCGGCATCCCTTTGCAGCCGACGTTGCGAACAGTTGCTGGCGACCCAAGGCGTGCGGGCCATCGTCAGCCATCGGGCGAAGCGCCCCAATAAGTTGCAGTCCAAGTTGCAGCAACGGAACAAAGAGAAAAATTATCGAAACAACGATGAGATCAGGACCGACATCCCGGATCTCGCCGGCGTTCGCATCGCCCTCTATTTTCCAGCGGATCGTGACAAGGTAAAAGCCATCCTTGGCGAAAATTTCGACGTCCTGAAGGTGAAAAACTTTCCCGAGAAAACGAAAGTTCGCAAGGACTCCAAGCGGTTTGACGGATATCACGCCGATCACTACCGGGTACTCATGCCCGAGACGGCGCTTGAGGACGGCGAGAAATCTTACGCTGCTGCGGCGATCGAGATCCAAGTCGGCTCCGTCCTGATGCACTCCTGGGCAGAGGTCGAACATGATCTCGTCTACAAGCCCGAAAGCGGCATGCCTTCCGAGGAGGAGCATTCCATCCTTGATGAGCTGAACGGCATGGTGATCGCCGGTGAAATTGCGCTTGAACGGCTTCAAAAGGCAGTTGAGCGGCGACTGAGTGGAGCGCATGACGCGAAATTCGACAATCACTACGAACTCGCCGCCTTCCTCCACAAGTGGATGCGGGGAAGCGTGCCAGACGGCCGGGAACCCGCGGTTGGCCGCGTCGATATTCTCTACGAGCTCCTCAGGAAGGCGGACCTCAATAGCTCCGACAGATTGCGCCCCCTTCTTCCGGACGCTGCGGCGGCCGCTAACGGCCCGGCGCTATCCGACCAGATCGCGGACATTATCCTTGGGATGCACCCCGAGTTGTATTCATATTACGGACCATTGCAGTCCACCCTGACGGCCCCGGAAATCTATCCACAGCCATCGCTTCAAGCCGCGTCGCGGGCCGACAAGGTCGGCGATTTCCTCTCGGCGTGGATCACGCTCGAAAGAACGTTTAGAGTCCTTGGCGCGGACCTTCTTACCACCAAGCGCGGGTACATTGATCCGCTAGTTGGCGCGCGGTCCCTAGACCTTTCAGCCTCAGCAGTGGATACTATCTCGGGTGTCCGTCGCTTGCGGAACAATCTAGTGCATGGGATAGAGATCCCCTCCCGCAAGGTTCTGCTGGAAGCGACCGAGGCCCTCAATACGGTATTCCAAGAATTGGAAAACCATCCCGACGACCGTGTCCGGGTAGCCTTGACCGAGGCTAGGGACCCATCGACCCGCCCGTGACGGCATCTGCGGGCGACAGAGTCAATTTCGCGGGACGGTGGTCCAGATCACGGTTACTTTTTCTCGCCGAAGATAACGTTGAAGTCGCATGGCATGGTTGACACGCTTAGCAAATCCGCGCGCTCGAGGCGCATGTCCCTCATCCGAGGGAAGGACACGAAGCCCGAAATGGCCGTTCGTCGCCTCGTTCATTCGATGGGCTATCGCTACCGGCTTCACCGTCGCGAATTGCCAGGCTCCCCCGACCTCGTATTTTCCGTGCGACGCAAGGTGATTTTCGTGCATGGATGCTTTTGGCATCGTCATCCCGATTCGACGTGCAAACTGGCCCGCCTGCCCAAATCCCACAAGGAATTTTGGGTTCCAAAGCTGGAAAGTAACGCGTCGCGGGACCGCAGGAACGAACAGGCGCTCGAGGCCGATGGGTGGGACGTGTTGGTAATATGGGAATGCGAGACAAAGGATCAGGCTTTGCTCGAAAGTAAATTACAGGCATTCTTCAATGATGAAATCGGTTGAACTCTTCGCGGGCGCCGGCGGGCTCGGCATTGGATTGCATCACGCGGGCTTCCGGCCCGTGAACGTGATCGAGTGGAATTCTTATTGCTGCGACACCATCCGCGAGAACAAAAAGCGCGGGATCGCAGCGGTCGACAATTGGAATGTCACCCAGGGCGATGTCCGACAGGTCGATTTCAAACCATACGAGGGCAAGATCCGTCTCGTTTCGGGCGGTCCGCCGTGCCAGCCGTTTTCGATGGGCGGCAAGCATGGCGCCTATGATGACGCTCGGGACATGTTTCCGCAGGCTATTCGCGCTGTGCGTGAGACCAGGCCGCAAGCCTTCATCTTCGAGAATGTCAAAGGCCTGACACGGGCAAGTTTTCGCAACTATTTTGAATACATAAAACTGCAGTTGGAACATCCTGACATCAAGGCTCGCCGCGAAGAGGAGTGGGGCGACCATCTCGCGCGCCTAGAACAACATCACACCAGCGGCAGTAGGAGCGGCTTGAACTACAGGGTGGTCGCCCAGGTTCTTAACGCCGCGAATTATGGCGTGCCGCAGAAGCGTGAGCGCGTGTTCTTCGTCGGGTTCCGGGAGGACCTAGGCGTGAGCTGGCATTTTCCCCTGCGAACTCATTCCCGCGAGGCCCTGATTTGGGATCAGGACCACGGGGATTATTGGGATCGACATCGCGTGGCCCGGAAAGATCGCCCCGACGCCAGGGCAAACGTGACAACGGAAAACGACACCAACCTGGCACCTTGGCGTACCACCCGCGACGCACTTTTAGGTTTGCCTGATCCAGAATTCGATCCGGTCGCGAGCGAGAAGCTATTGAACCATCGTTTCCAACCCGGCGCGCGTTCATACCACGGCCATACAGGCAGTGCCCTCGACGAACCGGCGAAAACGCTGAAGGCTGGTGTGCACGGCGTTCCCGGTGGCGAGAACATGCTTCTTCGCCCGAACGGATCGGTTCGCTACTTCACCGTCCGCGAGAGCGCGCGCCTGCAAACTTTTCCTGATGACTTTCTTTTCCATGGGTCATGGACGGAGACGATGCGGCAGCTTGGAAACGCCGTGCCCGTCGAGCTAGCCCGCATCGTGGGCGAAGGCGTCGCGAGTCATCTGCCCAGGAAAGCCGCGTGAGCGAAAGCCCTTATAATCCCCTCGACAAGGCGAACCTCGCCAAGAGCATCGAGTTCGAGCTGCTGGGACGGTCGCCGATACCGCTGTCCGCCGCCGGCGACGTGAAGGGCGCGGGCATATACGTAATTTATTACGTTGGAGATTTTCCCGCCTACGCGCCGATCAGGACGGGGAACTTGAACGACGTGTTCTCGCGGCCGATTTATATCGGGAAGGCCATACCAAAGGGAGGACGCAAGGGCGGGCTGAGCTCGGACGCATCCAAGGGCCGTTCCCTGGCTGATCGACTCGCTCAGCACGCCACCTCCATCGAGCACGCGAGCAATTTGCGCATCGAGGATTTTCTCGTTCGGTTCCTGATCGTGGATGATATCTGGATTCCGCTCGGCGAGAACGTACTGATCGAGAACTTTAAGCCGCTTTGGAACAGAGCGATCGACGGCTTCGGAAACAGGGATCCCGGGAAGCGACGCGCGACGCAGTACCGCTCGCCTTGGGATGTCCTGCATCCTGGCCGCGCTTTCGTGGCGAAACTGGCTGAAAGCCCCTTGACCGAAGAGTTCCTGCGACGCCGGGTCTCCGACTACCTATCCGGCAAGGCGCTGGAAAAGCTCCCCAAGGTGATTGAAGAGCAGCAGGCCGCCGAAGAAGCTGAGGCCCAGCAAGCCGCAGATGAGGTGTGACCTCGTGTCAGCCAAGCCAAACGATCCTTTCAATGCCTAGCTTCGAGGCAGCCGCTTCCACCACGCGTCGGTCGTCTTCTAATGAAAACTTGGACCCGGCGTGCGTGAGAACCGCACCGTAGGGAATGCCTCGTTGAAATGCTCGCTCATGAAGAGCCATTAGTGTCGCCTTCCACTCGCTCGCCTTGCTCCAGGCGACATGACGATCGTCATCGAGCAACCGTCCGTGCGGCTTGATGTAGCTGGCAACGGGCCGTGCTTCTGGTTCAATGCCTAAGACACGAAAGGCCAGGTCGTGACTAGCTGACGCCTCCCGGGTGTATGGCTTCAGCAACGTGTCCTTGATGTAGACGCGGACCTGTCGAGGGTCCATGTACTGGCTCAGTCGCCCCCCAACATCCCCTGTCTCGGTCCAAATACCGTAATAACGAGACTTATCGAAGGCCGAGAGCGAGGGCCAATTCAGCCGGTCGGCCTCGGACCAAAGCCTTTCCTTGATCTCCCGCCTCACCGCGTCCGGAACGCTCATGCGACGCCTCCGGGTTGTGGCGTGACGGGGAAATCGAACTTCGGGAGTTCAAGCTGGGCGTCTCCCTCGCGCAGCATGAGATCCGCTTGGTCCTTCAGCCATTCGAACATGAAGCTGCCAGCGGATGCATCCCTGAAGTTGATCAAGTGGTGGCCAATTGGCAAACGTTCCAGCGGTCCCGAGGACGCCTTCTCAAGCTCGACCACTTCCGCTATGCGACGAAGGTCGGTCACGAAGTCCAGTACTATGACCTTGTCCTTTCCAGGACTCATTCGGAGACCGCGCCCGAGTTGTTGCACGAAAATCCGCCGGCTATGCGTCGCGCGCATGAACACGATCAGGTCGACGTCCGGCACGTCCACTCCCTCATTGAAAAGGTCCACGCTGGTCAGCAAATCTATGTCGCCGCGCCTGAACATCGCCATCAGCCTGTCGCGCTCCCGCGCGTCCTGCCTGGAGGAGATGGCCTCGGCTCTAAGGCTGAAGCTCCGCAGCGAGCCCGCGAAGCTCTCGGCGTGATCGACGGTGGGTGAGAATACGATGCCCCCACGGCGGTTCTCTTCTTTGAAGACCTCGGCGATCTGTCGCGCCGCTTCCTCGTCCCGAGTCGGCATGATCAGCTTCTTATTGAGCTGGCTGAGCGAGTAGTTGTGGACGGACCTTTCTTGCACGAATTTCCAATCGATGTTGTCAGCCAGAAGGCGATAGTCGACCTCGCTGAGATACCTGTTCTTGAGGCCATCGGAAATGCCGAGCCTGATGAGCGGCTTACCGAGGATTTCATCGATATCGAACCCGTCGCCGCGCCACGGCGTCGCCGTGACTCCCCCCACCATCGGCGGCTCAAGCGCTTCTATTGCTCGCCTGAATGTCGTCGAGCCGATATGATGAGCCTCGTCGACGAGGACCAGGCCGAAGCTGGGAAGTTCGTCGACCCGCCCAATGACACTCTGCACCGTCGCGAATGTTATGCCGTCATAAAAGGACGGCATCTCGTCTCCGGAGAGCAGGTGCGTTGGGATCCACTTGGGCAACTGATACCAGAACCCGAACTGAAGCTGACGGACCAGTTCGCGCTTGTCGGCTAACACCAGGACGCGATTGTCACGAATTAGCCCGTCCCGGTAAAGGTCGCTGACCACCTCGGCCATCACCACCGTCTTGCCCATTCCGGTGGCCAGGACCGCCTGCGCACGACCGGTATCGGTGAGGCCTTCGCGGAAGCGAGCGGCCGCGTCCTGTTGATAGGGCCTGAGTTCCCGCCGCGATTTCGCGTATTCAGGGACGCGCGCCGCCATCAGTGCCAGGTTCGCTGGGTTGAGGAGCTCGACGTTGATCCCAATGCGGCGAAAACGATCTATTTCAGCCTGTAGTCCTCCGCCGATCGCCCGGGAGGTGGCGACGACCATCCGGTTGGCGCCATAAAAAGTGCCCGCGTCAACGACCTCCTGCACCGCGTACTTCGTGGCGGGCGCCGTGGTCGTGTGCTTGCACTGAACAACCCAGATTTCCCCGTTCTTGACCCCAACGATATCGGCGCCCTTGTCCCCGCTGCCGCCAACCACGCGCACATCATCGAAGCCCGCGTGGATGAGCATCCGCGCAACATCCCTCTCAAATGCCTGCCAGGGGCCACGAAGAAGGCGGCGATCGTCGAGAAAGGGGATCATGAAATGGGCTCGACATCGGGTCTAAGGAGTTGCAGGGACATGACCGCGCGAATGATCTCATCCTTGGACGCAGACCCCAAGTCGCTCAGGTCCTGTTTCGAAAGCCATATGGCGTCGCTCACCAGGCTCACGTACTTGGACAGCACGCTCCTTCTCGCGTCTTCCGTGATTTCCGTGTCTCCGTAGTCGAGATCGCCGTACGGCTCGTCCCAGATCTTACCGTCGAAGCAGAGCTCAGGGCGCCGGATCACCAATGTCTTGATGATGTCGGAGGGGGCGGACTGCAGGAAGCTGCCGTCGATGGTGGCCTCGGCGGGCTTGATCTTCTTCCCCGCGAGAGCTCGCATCACTGTGGTCTGCTCTTGCACAGACAGGTCGTTGAAGAGCGACGCGCGTTCTTCTTTCGGGCAGGCATTCACCAATGCTCTCGCGACATCCACCAAGATGGCCGAGGCATCGGCTGGAAGGGCCTTGAAGTCGAGGGCGTTTTCATCCCCGTAGGCGAACCGGAATTCGCTCAGTATGGATGCAATATCCGGGGTGTGCTTGGAGCTGCGCGTTTGATCGGCCGTCATGTAGGCGAGATGTGCCAACATCCCGTCGCGGGGCGTCATCGTGATCGATTGAAAAATCGGATGCAGCGGGTTGTACAGGTAATGGTACGTCTTCGTGGGGATGTCCCCGAGCACGATCGCCCACGGAACGCCAGCCGGCAAGTCCGGGTCGCTTGAAGCGACTTCGTAGGCCACGACGTTCCACATCAATCCCGAAGATTGATGATGGTACTTCCTCGTCAGGCTCGCGACTTCGCGACGTACCGGCGCGGCGGGGGCAGGAGCGGCCGCAGGCGGCGTTTGTGGCGCGGGCTGTCCGCCTGGTGCCGGGTTGTCGATAATGCCGGGGGGCAGCCCCCCATTTCCTCCTGGCGAAGTAGTGGGCTGCCCGGCTGGTTGAGCCGTGGCTCCGGGCTGACCTGCTTGGCCGTATAGCAATTCGCGATCAGCGGCTTCCACCAACTCCCACCATTTGGCGTCATCCTGGTACTCCGGATGACCGTCATGGAAGTAACTCGCCATTTCCATGGCGAGATTGTTGTCCTTGGCTATAAGTATACGCGCGTATGCGCCGGCCGTCTTCGAATGGGGACTTGTGCGACGGAACGCCTTGAACAAGGCGAACAACGGGGATTCGTTCGGAGGAAAGGCCAGCTCCTTGGCTTTTTCTGGTCGCAAGGGGCCCTCGCCCCGGAGGAGCTGCACCATTTCGTTCCACGTAGGATCCGCGCGGTCGAACCGGTCCTTTGAATAGCTGACACGGCAGTGGTCGATATGAATCTCGCCAACGATACGACCGCGGTTTCGGGGATCATCGATCGGATATTCGCGCTCTTCGCTCTCCTCCCCGTCGTTCCAGGAGAACAAGTCCTTGTTGGATATCTCGATCTTCCGGCCGTTCCTGATGAAGTCAATGCCGAACTCCGACTGATCCAGATAACGCTGGATGCCAAGCCATCCCTTAATGCGCCGCTGTCGCTTAACGACGGAGCCCTCGGCGGAGCATAATGGGCAGGGCTCGGATTCCGTGGCCTCGGGAACCCAGGTCAGGCAATTCGTGCAGTAAAACCGCGTTGGCAGCGTATGGTTGATAGGGATCATCGCGCTCGTCGTGGCTCCTCCAACGCCCGGCACGACCCGATCCTCGTTCCAGACGCAATGACGACGAGCCTCGACGCGCTTGTTATTGATGTAGAGCTCGAAGTTGATGGGGACGCCGTTCATGCGGAGCATGGCGGAGTATGCCTGGGCGAGGCGTTTTCTCAGGGCCGTTTGGTTCGCGTTCTTGACCAGCCACTTGCGCTGCTCGGGCTTCAACCTCTTGATTGTGACCTCAGTGCCGTGCTGTTCCGGATCGGCCTTGGGACGCGTCAATTTTGGCGTGCGAAAATGACGCTGGCGCCTTAGTTCATCGAAATCGATCGTAAGGCCGTGCCATTCAAGGTCGCCCTTTCTCGTCGTCCAGACTTCCGTTACCGAGCCAAGACGAGCCGTGGCGATATTGAAACCCATGCCGAACAAGCCAAGGCTGTCGATCGGATTGTTCCCAGACCAACCCGCCCGCACGGCTTGCTCCAAGACCTCGACCGTCATTCCCGTTCCATTGTCCTGGATACGTACTGTGGCGCCATCCTTGTCCGCCGCAGGCAGAATTACATCCACCCGGGCATTCGCGAACGGCGCGTCCTCGCGACTTTGCTTCAGAAAGCCATCGACTGCGTTGTCGATCAACTCCGCGATGCAACGCCACTGATCGAGATTGATCTCCCCCAACATGGGCAAGACCCGTGGGCTTGGTTCAAGATTGAATTCGTTTCCAGCCATGCAGTCTCGTCCTCACCAGCAATTGTATTCGATATCTCTAATTTATTGAGGCTTTACTTGTAAAAGTAGTGACAAATCCTTGCATATACTAGTAGATAATTCGACAGCGAGGGAACAACCATGGCGTCACACATAGCCGCTGCATCTGCGATATCCGAATCGGATGATTATCTTGAACGCCTCCGTCCCTTTGTCGACGATACGATCGAAAAGCTCGGAAGCGCAAGCTTCCGAGAGGACCCAATCGCCGGCCGCAAATACTCCCGAGCGACCTCGATCATAAGCTCCGCCTACAAGCGGCATGGCGCCATTTTGGAGATGGCGCTTCTTGAGCGTCTCAAGGAATGCGCGCGTCTGCGCGTCTGGACGGAAGATGACTTCAAGCTATCGCATGAGTCGCTCAACCGCGCGCGCGTCAGCGAACGCATCGAACCTCTCCTTGTGACGGACCTTCCCTACGGGGACCGGGAGAGGTCCATACGCGTCGACATCATTGTCTATGATGAAGATGACGAGTCGCTACGATCGTACAATGTCAAGCGGGGCAACGGGTCATACGACGGCGGAAAGCGGCGCATGATCCAGGAAGATCTTGTCCGAACGGACATGCTTCTGACCGACTACGGCCGGGTCCGCGGCTTGGCTCCCGCATCCAGCCACGCGCACATAGTCTTCTATTACGGCCTGCTCTCGATACAAGCACCCTTGGCTATCGCGGGGAAGGACCTCGACACGCACTTCAACTTCCCCGTCATGGACGCCATTGAACGCGTCAATTCATATTTCGTCCAGCGACTACACGGCCTTATCGAGAATGGCGAATAATCCTTGGGAAAATTAAAATCGTGACAAACCTGGAAAAGCACGACGAAGTGGACAAAAGCGACTTGGATGCCAAGAAGACGCCGAGCACGAGGTTCTTGAAGAGATATGTCCTGCCGTCGGACAACCATGCTTTCGTTGGTCGCGTGTACGACCTGAACATCGTCGCGTATCATTTCAAGAGTTACGCTGAGCTCTCCAAGCATCCGGACTGCAAATACGCTTACGACATAAATGAATGTGTCCATCTGCTCGTTCGCCGGGTTGAATCGCTTAACCTCGTGGGGGACATGCTATGGCCGGATCCGTTTCCAAAGGTCGAAAGCTTGCCGATCACGCTCTACGAGTGGCTCACGGCCGCCGCCGACGTCTTTCTGACCCGGTTTATATCGGTCGTGGATTGCTCGTTGCAGCTTGTGAACGCCGTTTTCGAGACTGGCCTTCCGCCGCCGGATTGCAAAATGAAGAAGCTCAAGCAGGCAGGCGTCCCTACGGCTGTCATAGATCATCTCGGTCTGATGCTTGACGAGCAGTCGAAACTGAGAAACGAGCGTAACGCTCGTATACATCAGGGCTTGGAGCGCGCCTTCACCCTTGATGATCAGACGTTCAAGCTCGCAGCGATGTTCGAGAGGGGGCAAGGCATGATGGGGAGGGACCGAAATGGACGCCGCATCAACGTCAACCGTTCCTTCAGGGAAGGACTCGTGGGGGTGCAGCGCGAGTTTAACGTGTCGACAAAACAACTCGTGGGCCAACTGGACGCGCTCTACGACGAGCTCTGGGATGAATTCGAAACACGTTTCGGTCCCCGCATCGCCACCTCGACGCACGCCTTGAACGCGAGAGCGAGTGGGTAGCGATGACCCTTGTATGTGTCAGGTTGGAAAAGAGCTTCGGCCTTCCGCGGCTAACGGCGCTCGCTGACACGCGGGCTTCCATCCGTCAAACAAACGGCACCTTCAAGACAGTCTCCGATACGACGGAAAAACTTTTCGCGATTGCGGTCCGGTGCCACTCGATAGATGGCCTTGCGCCCGTGGTTGGCGCATGGACGAATCCCTACTTCAAGACAACCATCGGCTTGGGCTTCTCTGGTTCATGCTTCGAGGCCCTTACGTTGGTCGCGCATTTCAGCAAATTGCTTGCCTCTCTCGTTGCCCCAAATGGTTACTCGCCGCAGCCAACGGGTGAAGGTCTCCTGAACCTGCTGACCAAGCTTTGCGAAAGCTATTTCGCGGAGCACAGCGGTGACACCGATCCCGTGGTTCGGTTCCTGATCTTTGGGTTCGATATCGATCAACCGTGGATCGGACGAGTAGCCTATTCCAAGCGCTCCGGAACGACGTCATCCTTCATACTTGCCGACGAAAATACCCTGGAGACCATCGGTCAGGACGCGGGCTTCACGCAGCGGGCGGATGAATGGAGAAACCGGATCAGGAAGCATCGAGAAGGAGTTTCCTCGAAAACACTGCGATCATATTCTGACGCGCTCTTCGACCGGGAGCTTGAGCTGGCGCGTCACGATGTGGCCGAGAAAAAGGCGACGGAAGAGGAAATGCTTCTCAAGATTGACTCTGAACTCATGGAAAGCATCGGTGGGGTGCTTCAGCGGCTGGAATTGTCCGCTCACAACGGGCAGGTCCATGCTGGGTTCACTAGAGATGACCGTGACTACCTCGATGGCGCTTGTTTTTCCGTGGCACCGGACGCGCATCTTGGGCCGGTTCCCATAGTGCAGCGAATGGGGCGGACCGAACCTTCGAAAGGCTCTTGGAGGAGAAATGAGTCAGGTCCTTTCCCTCGAGTAAAATGAGAGGTCCTCAGAATACCAGGCAAGGGCGACTTCCGGTTCTCCGGAAATAATTTCCGCTGTCTCACCCTTTGAACACCTGCTCGCGATGATACTCCAGGAACTGCGAATGCGGCCGCTCGTCCGCGCGTGCTGGGACAAGCAGGCGCCGCTCCGGATTGATGAGCCTTGTGATGGTGTCGGGCACACCGCTGTCAGCGATCAGCAGGCTGTAGTCGTTATCGACCGAAATCAGGCCGCGGTCGAACATCCAGTGCATGGTGCCGGAAAGGGCGAGGCCGTTGCGAATGCTATCCGGCCCGCGATCTGCGACCGGACGAATATGGGCGGCTTGCACTTCCGAGCGCCCGCCGCCATTGAACAGCTTGAGGCCGGTTACGGCGCAGGTGTCCTGGTAGGCCGCCTTGATCGCCACAGAAAACGCTCGGTCCCGGAAGGGGCGCTGTAGCACCTGGGCGACGATCCGTCGGTCTATGCTGTCGACCTCGTAGGGCATCTGCGGATTGTCACCAAACCCAAGACGCGCCTCCTCGGCCGGATCGGGCGCCGGTCGCTCGCGGTCTCGTCGACCAAGCACATGCGCGAAGCCGGCGGCGAAGATCAGGTCGTATTCTTCATCCGGGATGTTGCGGACGGCGCGCCCGAAGGCGCCCTTGTTCGTTGAGCCGTCCTCCTTACGCAGGCCACGCTCATAATAGTGATCAGCCTCCTTGAACGGCACGGCGTGGTCGAACTGCAGAAAGTCCTCGATCAGCGCATAGAAGTGGTCGGCCTTTGAGGGATCCTCGATGATGTCGGAGATCCTGGCCGTCGCGAAATAAGCCTGCTTGCCACCCGTCTTCATGAGATCACCGCTGGGCCGCCGTGGCTCGTAATAGACGATCCAGTCTCCCCGCGCGGCCTCGATCTGACGCAAATAGGTCCGCGGGAAATGATACCGCTGCTCGGGCAGATCGTCATAGGTCGGATCGATCTTTGTCGTCAGAACTGCCTTTGCCATAAGCGCGCTTTTCCATGCAGACAAGTTGCGGCCAGTCCGTTCTGACTACCAGGCGGGACAGGATGTTGAAAGGGGGCGCTTGGGTGCACACGGGCCGGAAAGCGCCTCAGGCCACACTCGTATTAATTGTAGGCTTTTCTTGCCTCAACGAGAAGCAAGATTCCTCTGACGGGGGCTCAAAGTGCCCAACCTTCAAGTAAATATAGTATTGTTTTGCGTATAAATCTTGGCAACAAATTATTGCAAAACCTTTAGTTGGTTTATTTCTCGGAGGCCTGTGCGATAATAGTTGGGTAAGTTCATGGAAACTTACTGCCATAAACAATCAAGGAGATAGACTGTGAAGAACATCAATAAAGCATCCGCTTTTGCCTCTGCTGCCCACCCCTTCTACGAAGCCCATGGTTTGGCCGAGGACATCAAGGCCCAGCTTGAGGAGACCGCCCAGTTCCTCATCAGCGTGACGCGCAGGTCTACGGAAGAGACCTTCAAATACGGCGAGGAACTCGAGAAAGTAGCCCCGCTGCTTCCGGAAGGCACCCTGGAAAAATGGGCTATCGAGTGCTGCGGCTGTACGGCGCGACACGTCCGGACGCACCGCGCAGTATTTCGCAATCTTGCAGCATACAGGAAGATCCTGGTCGAACTGGCCGTGGGACCAACTGTGCTCGGCAAGCTGAGTTCCGCAACGCCGGAGCAGATCGAGCAGGCGATCGGCTTTGCTGGTTTGAATAGTCGTCTGCGGGT
Organism: Neorhizobium sp. PAMB6630; assembly: GCF_058242775.1. NCBI lineage: Bacteria > Pseudomonadati > Pseudomonadota > Alphaproteobacteria > Hyphomicrobiales > Rhizobiaceae > Neorhizobium > Neorhizobium sp. PAMB6630. The sequence continues at coordinate 3,112,808 of NZ_CM177836.1, read as the reverse complement.
GCAGGACGTCGCGGCGATCATGGCCGGGTCGAAGCAGGACGTCGAACCGAAGCCGGAGGTTGATCCTTACGATGCCGGTGGGCTCGACGGGCTCAAGGCGATCATCGCCATCAAGGTCCGCGAGGGCATGAAGTCATTCGCGGGGCACATCGAGGAGATCCGCGCCCACGTTGTCGAGGCTTTGCCGAAAAACAACATCGTCAAGAAGGATCTCGCTGAGAAAACCCACCTGACTGCACGCCTCGCACACCGCGAGTTGGAAAGCCTGGTACAGTTCGTCCAGCCGCATCCAAACGACAAGCATACGATGTCGTCCACCGCGTTGCCGACGAAATCAGGTTGGGAAAAGATCAGCCGGCTGCTCTACAAAATGGGCAGTGCGACCTATTGGCCCGACAAGGCCGAGCTTCGGATCTGGCTGGAAACCGAGGTGTTGCCGCTGCTGGATTGGGCGGCGCCCGAGAAGGCCGGGCCGACCATGCCGGACGCGAAGGCCGCTGCCCTTGCGGTTCCCGTGGCCGAGACAGTGATGGTAGAAGCTCCCAAGGGTTCGAAGTCGGAGGTAGCCAGTGTGCCATCGATCGAAGAATCGCTGACGTCGATGGCGGCGGCATTTGGCATGGTTGCCACGGTCGACTTGTCGCTGCCGGAGAAGACGGGGCAGGAATCTATCCCGACTTTGACGGAAGCCCTGGCCAAGACCGAGAAGCGTGTCCAGCGTCCGGCATTCTTGGCCAAGGCAAAGCCGACCTCGCCACCATCCGCCACGGCTTGAAGTTGGAAGCCGGGTGTACCGTCTTGCCATTGAGTTCGAGAGGGCCGCTTGTCGGCCCTTTCTCATTTTCCGGATCCAGCCAGAATTCTGCGGAAACGAAATCGGTTAGCGATCTACGATCCCATCCAGGTCGGGGACTGTGAGCCCCGCGTTAACCTTGTACCGGCTTCGTTCTCTTTTTGTGATCCGGGTCCTTGAGCCCGGCCTCGGGTCCTGCCAGGTTGGGGATGTTCCGGATGGCCGGAACAAGACGGCCCCTGCCGATGCTTGCAACATCGACAAGGGCCTGACCGTCAACCTTGTACAAGAAGGAATCGGGCTATGAGCACGAATACCGCTTCTGTTCCCTATGGGGAAGTTCTCCGTTCTATCATCAACACCAGCGAAGCCGCCGCGGCTGCCGCATCCCGACCGCGCCCGTTTGGCTTTGGCCGCAACGCAGTTCAGGCTGTGGCTTCAATCAACGGGCCAGCCGTGCTGCGCCGTCATCCGCATCTCGTTCGCTTCGCCGATGTCGAGGCCGATCTCGATCTGCTGATCAATCGCGCCATTGCGGCCATCATGGACGGCGAGCCGACCGAGGACGAGATCCTCGGCCACTACGTCAACATCGCCTCGCTTGTCCGCGCGGTCTCATTCCGGGAAGGCAAGCTTTTGGAGCAGGCGGTCGACCGCCTGGCGAAAGCCAACCCGAACGTCCTGGTCCTGACGCAGTCGTTAAAGCTGCCGCTGGTCAAGGCTGCGATGGAAGCCCTGTCCGGAAACGACTGGACCAGCCTGGATGGCGTAAAGCTCGATTGCGAGGCACCGGCCAAGGGATCGTACACGCCGGACCTGATCGTCGTGAACCGGGCGCGGCACACGGCCTACATCCTGGACCTCAAGCGGTCGTTGGCGTCGTATGGCGATACGAGCCGCCTCGAAGAGTTGAAGATGAAGATGATGGCGGGGGCAATGGTTCTGCCGGACTGGCTTTACAAACATCACAAGCGCCTGATGGTCGATGCGGTGGAAGTGGCGATCGTCGATGGTGCCAGCCGCCCGAGCGATCATGCCAACGGGGTCTGGGCACTCTCCGAGATTGACGACCTTCTGGAGATCGATGGTGTCGCCGCCTGCATGGCGGAATTGCGCCTGCGCTTTGGTCGTCGTGTGCAGCAGCTTCTCGAAGTTGAGGCGCGCAGGGCAATCAGTGTGAACGAGCCGGCCATGACCGTTGCGGTCGACGTGGTCGGCCATTCTTCAGTCCCCATGCCCTCGCGCATCAATCTCAACGGTCCAGGCAAGACCTTCGAGGAAGATCAGGCTGCCCGCTCGGGCGATGACGATCTCGCTCATGATGAACTCGGAGATGAAATCTTCGGGCCGTTCAAAGAGATTGAGGATGACGCGGCGAAGCCGATCTTCTTTCGCGTCGGCTATGCCCGTCGTCCGGCGGCGCACTGATCCAAGTGTCCTGATGGCTTGAACGCCGTGCCCTGACGCTTGTCGTCAGGCATCGGAAGTCGACCGCCATGGCCAGGGGCCGTGGCTTCCTCACCATTCCCTCATCTCTCATTGGTGCCGGATCGAATGTGGTCTGGCCAAGGAGCCGTCATGTCTTCCGACACCCATCCGGATGTGCCGCCGCGCATCCGTTGCGAGACGATCTCGCCCACTTCATCGCCAAGCCTGGCTTGCCATCGCTCGCATGGCACGATCCTTCGCTATCCCGGATCCGGTCTCGGCCGTCCGCTTGCCGACGATCCGGCTGTGCTGATCGGATTGGCGCTCGGCCATGTTCGGGAGGGCGATTGTCTTACCGGCACCGTGCCGGATGCGATCACCGACCGACTACGGGCGCATGCCGATCACGGTAATCCGGCCTGCCGCCTGTTGCTCGACTGGCTCGCAGGGCGCAACCGCGATCTCGTGGCATCGTCTTCGCCGGATCCCGTCAAACCGGATCGCGCTGCGTCCCGTCCCGGTCGCCGCATGATCCGGGAGCGCCGCCAGGCAGGGCCGGGCAGCTTGAAGCGGCGCAAGCCGACGAAGACCCAGTCGCCCGATCCCAAAACGGCAATCATTGCCGCGACGACGGAGGGCTGCGTCGATGAATAAGCTGTCCCGTCTCCTCATTCGCCGCCTGGAGCGCATCGCCCGTCGCGAGGCGCAGCGCAACGCGCATCGCAATGGTCTGCTGCACGTGAAGATCGTCGAGATCGGCGGCCATGTCATGCGGCGCTACGCACCGGCATTCAATACCTCCCGTCTGTCCGGAGATCGCAATCAGGATCTGGCGTGGCTGCGCCGGAATTTTGGCGGCTATCTTCTGCCGCCGCCACAGCCATCCGACATCGTCGTGACCGAAGGCAGACCTCATGCGTTCGTCTCGCCGTTTCCGTCTGGAGGGACGCAGGCCGGAACCGGTGAACGTATCTCGGCCTCTGATCATGCTCGCCGCGCTTACGCCGTCGGCCTCGTTGGCCGGGCGGGCAGAGCGCCACTGGTCAGCAACATCGTCGCCGCCCTCGTGCTTGCCCGCGCGATCGAGAATGGCCCCGTGCCCTTTGCCAAGATCGTACGCGCTGCCACTATGTCGGCGCCCGTCGTTTCACTGCATGCGCCGATGGCAGGCTTCGAGCAGGCCATGCGGCGGCTGATCGAGGTGCCCGGCTTCATCCCTGGGGGTGCGCCGAATGGGATTGATGGTGACTATGTCTATGACGACGGGTCTTTTGTAGCGTCCGAAGGAGCGGGACGGACCTATATCCAGTTCATCGGAGACAATGTCCGGCGCATCGGCGGAGCGGCGCTGCAGCGGCGGTTGGTAAATGCCCTGACGCGGGATTATCCGGTCGTGGCCATCTCGGAGAAGTCGGAGTCCATTCCGTCCGAGATCACCATTGCCGCCGATATCGATCTCGCCACCGGCTGGCTGGATTACTCATTCGTCAGTACAATGATCGAAGCGATGCATGGCTCTGCTGGCATCGGGGCGCTGGAGCAGTGGCGACAAGCCTACGACGCCCACTACCTGACGATCGATGATGTCGTGCTCGCCTTCCGGCCGGGGCGGAGCGCCCATGAGGTGATCGCAGTGCTGGCGTCACTGACCGAGCGCAATCGCATTGCGGCCCGGGACGGCGATGATGGTGAAGCCGATCCGGCTACGACCGACGCCGGCAAGCCATCGAAGTCGAAGAAGGATGCGGCATCGTCAGAGAAGACCTCGTCCGGAAAGGACAGCGGCGGCGGCTGGAAGCGCGACAAGCCATCGGGTGCCGAGGTCATCCAGCCGAAGCCGCTTGAGGACATCGATGCGCCCGGCCGCCGGTCACTAACCGTCGAGGCCCTGTCCGGCTACGGCAAGGCCAAGACCTGGGCACTGGATCTGAAAGTGGATCTCGCCGACTACCGTAAAGGCTCGCTTGCCTGGTCGGACATGAGCACCAAGCTGCTGCTTTACGGCGCGCCGGGGACCGGCAAGACAACCTTCGCCCGGGCGCTGTGCAACTCCTTGCAGGTTCCCTTGGTCGCCACGTCCGTTTCCACCTGGCTACAGGGCGGGCATCTCAATGATGTCATCGACAAGATGGCCAAGACTTTTGCCGAGGCCCGCGCGCTCGCGCCATCCATCCTGTTCATCGACGAGATCGACGGCATCGGCAAAAGGCAGCCAGCCGAGCAGGAATACGCAGACTACTGGAATACAATGGTCAACAAAGCGCTCGAATTGCTGGATGGCGCCGTGAAGAGTGAAGGGCTGGTCATCGTTGGCGCCACGAACAGGCCGGAACAGATCGATGACGCGATCAAGCGCTCCGGGCGATTGGAGACGCATATCGAAATCCCTCTGCCCGATGTCGCCACGCTCGCGGAGATCTTCGCCTATCATCTGGGCGATGACGTTGCGGCGCTGGTCGGCGAGGCTGGGTCGAAGAGCACTGAGGCCGATGAAAGATGTTCAGAGGATGCCGGGGCCTTGACCGAAGAACCATCAGTGTTCGACGGGCAGGCCGATAACAACGATGATGACGAACCTCGTTCCGACGAAGTCCGGAAAGGAGCAGCATAATGACCGCCACATCCACGCACATTGAACCCGGCATGCCTCACGCCGCTGTTCAGGCGGTCCTGAACCGGCTGGCCACCCGCGCCATGGGTTTGACAGGCGCCGACATCGAGCGGATCGTTCGCCAGGCACGGCTGAAAGCGCGCCGAGAGAAGCGGTCGATCCGTTACGAAGACATCGAGGAAGGCATCCGGATGGACCGGCCGATGGTCCCCTACGATCTGCGCTGGCGGTTCGCGATCCACGAGTCAGGTCATGCGGTCGTTCATCACGCTCTCAGGCTTGGGCCGATCCATGGCCTTAACATCGATACCCCGAGTGGCGGCGGCTACAGCCACCTTGGCTTCACCGCATCCGGCAGCGACACGCTTGGCTATCGGGAGGACATGCTGGCCATGCTGATGGCGGGGAGGGCTGCCGAGCAGATCGTGGTTGGCAAGGTGTCTGCCGGATCGGGTGGCTCCGAAGACAGCGATCTGGCGCGGGCGACGAAGCTCGCGCTTGCCATGGAACGTAGCCTCGGCTTCGGCGCCGTCCAGCCGCTGCTATACCGCGACGATAAGGATCCGACTGCTGTGCTCGATGGCAATCCGGATTTGGCGGCGCGTATTCATGCGCGGTTGGAGAAGGCGTTCGCACGTGCTGTCGAGACCCTCACCGAAAACCGGGACAGACTTGATGCCTTGGTCAAGGCACTGTTCGATGCTCAGGCGCTCGATGGAGTGGCCGTGAAGCGGCTCCTCAAACACAGTGATCGTGCAGGAGGAAGCTGATAGCCTTCGGTGAGCGTCGTAGTTGGGAGTAAGGTATGAATGTCGCTGTTGTCGCGCATTGCGACTGGAGTATGGACCGCAAGAAGCGCTGGATGGCGGTTGCCATCCGGGACGGCGTGCGCTGGCAGATGCATGCGCCAGAGCTGGTGGGCGACACGTCGACCCTGATTGACCGGATGAAGGTCAGATCGGTGGAGAAAGGCGCTCTGCTCCTCGGTTTCGATTTCCCAATCGGTCTTCCGATGGCCTACGCGCGCACCACCGAGCTTGGTTCGTTTCGTCAAGCCCTTGCCTCGTTCGGATCAGGTATCTGGTCGGACTGGTATAGCGTTGCTGACCACCGTAGCCGCATCTCCCTCCACCGCCCCTTCTATCCGGCGCGGCCGGGAGGCACCCAGCGAGCGCATCTCTTCGAAGCTCTCGGCGTGACCGATCCGCACGCGCTCTTACGTCTCTGCGAACGCGCGGCCCCTGATAGGCAGGCCGCCTGCATGCTGTTCTGGACGCTCGGCGGCAATCAGGTCGGAAAAGGCGCCATCACCGGATGGAGAGAGATGATCGTCCCCCGGCTGGATGACATCGGCCTCTGGCCGTTCGACGGCCGTCTTGTCGATCTTCTCGATACCAGGTCATGCGTAATAGCTGAGACTTATCCCGGTGATGTCTACAGACAACTCGGCATGCCCCGCAGCGGCTGGAGCAAGCGGCGGCAGGGAGATCGCCAGCGGATAGCGAGGATGATGATACCTTGGCTTGAGACACGGCCGGATCTCGACGCTCATGCTCTCCTGCCGATGATTGAAGATGGGTTCGGCGCGGATAAGGCGGGTGAGGATCGTTTTGATGCAGTCGTCGGCCTGTGCGGCATGCTCGACGTCGTCGACGGGCGGCGCGACGAGGGCGTTCCGGATATCGATGGGGTGCGCAGATGGGAGGGTTGGATCCTCGGTCATCATCGCAATGATGCACGGTAACCCGAGATGACGTGAGGCAGGTTGTCGGCAACGTACCTCACGTCTTCAGGACCTGAGACAAATTGCGCTCTTTTGATTCCGAGTTCGGGATTTTTGATTCAGAACTCAAACCGAATGATTCAGCAACGCCGTTTGCTGCGGTTCACCCTGTATTGATGCAAGGCAACGTGCCCGCAACGTGAAACAAATTGCGCTCTTTTGATTCAAATCTCTGAGCTGCCGATTCCCGGTTCGATATTTTCGATTCTGCCAAACGGCGCTTGCGCCGGTCGGCCGGTCCCCTGACCATTGGGGAGGCCGAGGAATGGGAGGGCGAATGATGAATGTAAAAGCGGCAAGGCAGCGGCAGAAGGCGCTTCGTGATGCGAACAGGAGTGCCCGTCGGCCTGAGCGGGATGATCTCGCGAGGGTGGCCCTTTACTGGCTCATCCGCAGGGCGGTCGATAAAGGCCAGGAGGCTGAACTCGGGAAATTCCAGGACGTGATCGTGTCTATGCTGAGCGATCAAGGCTTCGATGAGGGCGAATGCGATAGGGTCTTCGACGATCTCGTCTCGAAGTACCGGTCCGGTGGCCTTCCGTTCCGCCGGAAGCTTCACCTCCTCTATCCCGACGGTGTCGATCAGGATGCTTGAGCGGTCATTCATTTCGGACCACCTTTGGTTCCGGTCTTCCTTGTTGCTGGTACCGCTCAGCGCCTAACGGCGTTTGTCCATTTCAGGTGTTCTCCCCCCATTACTTCGTAAAACGCCGTTCGATTCTGAATCGAATTTCCAGAGCGTGCCGTGGGCTCCAACGTTTCATTAACGCGCTTCGCTTAGCTCGACCGCCCCCCTGAACTGAGGGGTCCAGTAACAACGAGTATGAAGTGAAATGACGAAACTTACCGCAATGAAAGCCTTCCAGCGCAAGATCGACGCCTATTGCGCGATGCGACTGATGCCAATCTTCTCGACGAAAGATACCGACGCTCTCACCGCCTATATGCGGCGTCTCATCGAGCGACGATGCGGTCCGCAGCGAACCGGAGTTCACACGGATTGGGATGTGGTTGCCCGGCTGACTGGCGTGGATGCGGCGATGCTCGCCGTACATCACCGTGCAATCGATCCGGCCTTTGATGCTATCATTCGATGGAGCAGGGATGGCGACGCCGGGAGAGATGCTACACGCAGTTCACGGAAATCTGCCGCGGACAAGAAGAAGGTGGTGTTGGCCGATCGACCGAAAGCTCGCGCGGGAACTGTTGGAGCGGACATCACGCCGCGTCGGGACGATTTCCCGAAACGAAAGCCCGCGGACATCATCGAGTTTCCGGAAACCTTGTTCCGGGAATGGTCCGATCCTTCCGGTTTCGCTGAGGCGCTCCAGCTTCATATGCGGCGGCATGACGAAACCTATTGGGTCCTCCATCGTTCCGTCGTCCGCTCCGACGAGGCTATGGACAAAAACACACTGCTGAGCTGGATCGAAGGACGGCGCGTGCCTCGCAGCACCGACAGCTTTGAAGTGCTCGGGCGGATCGAGCGCCGCTACCGCCTTCCGGACGGATACTTTAAGGCAAAACTTCCGCATCAGTCACGGTCAGCGTCCGGTTTCAATCTGTCGGAACTCGATCCGGCTGAACGTCGAAGGATCGCCTGGCATCTCCCGGACGACTACAATGCTCTACCATTTGCCAAGCGCCAGGAGATTCTGGATTGGGTGCGTCGTGTAATCATCAGCGGCTCAACGGATTACAGAAAATTCCAGGCGGCCGCAGCCAAACAACGCTACGCCATCCGCTTCCCGGGCGTGTCCTATGGCGGACGTGCACCGCGAGACGGCAAGATCGCAGTGCCGGCAAACTATGAGGAGACATGGATCGAGGATCCCGATCTCCTGTCGGGCGTCGTGGATGCACCGCCCGCATTGGCCCTGGAAATGGCAGACCTCGTCCGCTTCAAGACCTCGGCCCTCACGTCGATCGGCTTCCAACGCAACGGCGTCTGGGGTGAGGAGACGGCTTCTCAGAAGATCGAGCATTTGGGGCTCATGTTCGGCGCCTTGGCGGCGTCGAGGACGGGCGAGATCAAGGGTTACGGCGTGCCGGTCCGCCACCTGACATTCGGTCTCCTGATCTTCCCGGGCATATGGGACTGGTATCTGCAATGGCGTGAAAGCCGTCGCGGTTTCTACACGGCCTGGGAAGTCGATATGCTGCGGATAGCGCTGGCGATCACCAAGGAAGGCACTGGATGGCTTCGACAGCATCCCGAACTTCTCGCTCGGGTTCAGCCGATTCCCGGTCTCGTCTCGCAAAACGAGATCGACTATGCCCGTGAGGATTGGCATGGTGCGTGTGAGGATTTCCACAAGCACGCCGCTCATCGCGTAAAGGAAATCCAGCGCATCGCCCGCGTCCATCGCGATCCGTTCGAGCCGATCATGCCAGTGCTCGAGGCCGACAGTCCGGTTGGCGAATATCGCAAGATCACTGAGGAGATCATTCGCCTCATGCCGGACGAAGAGCGTTATCCGCGCCCGGCCGCGGAGGCAGTTCGATCGTTCCTCATGTTGCGGCTGGGATTGCATCTGGGGCTCCGCCAGAAAAATCTCCGGCAATTGATGCTCTGCCCACGCGGACAGATGCCGCGTCCGGAACGTGTCCTCGAAAAGCTGAAGCGCGGAGAAATTCGCTGGAGCGAGCGAGACAGTGGCTGGGAAGTGCTGATTCCAGCAGTCGCCTTCAAGAATGCCCATTCGTCATTTTTTGGAGACAAGCCGTTCCGGCTGGTTCTACCGGATCTGCTCGACCTCTACCGTTACATCGATGACTATGTCGACCGTCATCGCGCTACGCTTCTCAAGGGAGTTGCCGATCCCGGAACCTTCTTCGTGAAGACGGTGAAGACGACAAGCACCGATGCGGCATATGACGTGACGACCTTCTACGAGGCCTGGAGACTGACCATCCAGCGTTACGGCATCTATAATCCCTATACCGGGCGAGGGGCGATCAAAGGCCTGCTGCCTCATGGTCCACATAACGTGCGGGATGTGCTCGCGACCCACATCCTGAAGCAGACCGGCTCATACGAGCAGGCAAGTTACGCGATCCAGGATACGGCTGATATGGTGGCCAAGCATTATGGCCGCTTCTTACCTCAAGACAAGGCGGCACTGGCCGCACGAATTCTCAATCAGGTTTGGGAAGCCGCCTGATCATGTGGCAGATCAAGGCGGAAATCATTTCCGCCTTGATCATTCACTTCTTGCCTTCGCGTGCCCACGGCGGTGGTTGTCTCTTTTCGACCCACGGGAGAAGTTGCAATGGCTTGGGTTCGATGACCGATGAGATGATCGGATAGTGTTGCAGGGCGCTTCGCATCAACGGCAGCCCAGCAGGATTGGTGTATCGAGTGCTGGTCTCATTGCCCTCAGCCAATCTCCCCGAAATGTCCTCGATGACGTCTTGCGAGACTCCGGCCTGCTTGAGAGTATCTGCGAAGCCATGCCGGAAAGCATGAATGGCGCGCTCCCACATTTTTTCGCCGAGGACGGCCTGCATGATCGGAACGAAGGTGTCGTAGAACCTGTCGCCTGGGTCGTTTTCCGTTTTGTCCGAGAAGAGATCCGGGAAGAGGGTCGCATATCCTAGCTTCTTGATCGCTTGGACGTATTCGATGAAGCCCAATCGAACCATCTCTTCGGGCATGGGAAGCATGCGTTGTGACTGGATGTTCTTCAGTCGGCGAATCCCGTTGGACCTAAGGATGATGACATAGCCGTCCCCGTCTCTTGCAATGTCATTTACATGAAGCCCAGCAAATTCTCTGCGGCGAGGGCCAAGATAAGTGAACAGGATCGGCAAATAGTAGAGCGAGTCATGAAATACCTGTTGTCCGGCCGCTCGTCTTTGTCCACGCAGGTGGCCGAGGGAGCCGGCATAGAGCGGGCAGGAGAAGATCGGGGCGATATCCTGCGGCGATGGTTTGTACTGTTTGCCGCGAATCTCGCCGACCTTCGGCTTTTTCGGACGCAGCCCTTCAAAGGTCCAGCTCTCAATTTTGAACCCGTGACCTTTGAGATGTTTCAGGAAGTGCTGCAGATTTCCGAAGTGCTTTCGGATCGTCGTGGGGGCCAGACCAACTTTCGCAACGGTGCTCGTCAGCTCAGCCGCTTTGCGCAGTTTCTCGCCTTCAGCACGTAGGTCAGGCGCCGACATGACACGCATTTTACTGCTGCGTCCCCAATTTGTTGGAATGTGGTTGAGGTGCTGACGCAACAGGCCGATGTGGTACTGCTCCACTTGCCCGGAATGTTGAACGCCATGCTCCATGAGCACCGATTTGAACATCCGCACCAGCGCCATTGCATCCCGCGCGGTCGCTGGCTCCCATTCGTCTCCCATGTTGGCGATGAGCTTTTCGCACTCTTGCTCGAAGTCCGCAACGGCAACTACCCGTTGCCCGGCCTCAGAAGCTTTCGAGGCGGCCTTTTTCGCCACCGCCGGGCGCGGGGTTAGATCGAGCTGGGAGATTTCCGTTTCTTCTGGAATGGCGATCAGAGCCGTTGGCAAGGGTCGCTCATGGAATGAAGCCGCAGGAGCGGGGCCTGAAGCTGCGGTGTCAGCCGCCTGGGTCTCAGGATAAGGCGCAACGGCTCTTCCGCCGCCTGTGAATTCGCTCTGACTCTTGTCGACGAGGTCGTGGCGCTCGTCAATGTCGAGAAGCGCTGCTGCGCGGCCTTCGAACATCTTCGACGTCGCTCGTTCGCGGTTGGTCGCCGTGTCGTCGATTTCGAAATGAAAGATCAGTCTTCGGATGCCGTCTTCGAATCCGGCGCTGCGTGCCGTGGTCAACTCTCCCCGATAGTTTGCCCGGATAGCATCGACATGCGAGATCGGTACGCCCCTTTTCATGAGGTAGGCGAGGCCAGCGCATCCGTCCTCCAGGGAAAGCTCCACGCGGGTCCCGAACTTCGCCAGAAGCTGACAGGCCCAGCCGACCTCGAGATCGAGTTCCATCTCGACGACATCGCCACCGCGTCCATTGCGTTTGGCCATCGTGCTGATGTCGTCGAGCCTTTCGAGTTCCTTGTCCCGCTCGTGTTCGAACAAAGATTGTAGCTGCTGCCGGGTCGTCATCATGTCCTTCGAACGCATCTTCAATTCGGCCAGCCGCGTGTTGAGTTTGCGGCCAATGATCTGAGCCCTTCTATGGTCTGAACAATGAAGGCTCAGTGAAAGTCGGCTGCCTGGCCGACAGTGGATGAAGGCGGCCGGGATGCGCGGCCGCCAGTAGAAGATGTTTCCGCGGCGGATCAGATTCTCGACCTCGTGGCGCACGGCCATGACGAATGCCCTGTCTTTTGCCCAAGGCTTTTCCACCGCGCTCAAGCGTCGTGGGCATCACCTTTGGGCATCAGTTCTGGGCATCAGGTCGCCAATGATGCCAAAACGATATCCGGCACGACTGGAAAATCAAAGAATTAAGGGCTTTTAGGGAGAATTGGCTGGGGAACCTGGATTCGAACCAAGATTAACGGAGTCAGAGTCCGTCGTTCTACCGTTGAACTATTCCCCAGTCTGTCGAAACACCATGTGTTTCGGACTGTGCGGTGTGTGGGCTTTCGCCAGTTTCAGGTGGGTTTCCTGAGCACCGAACCGCGTCGGTGCGCGCCTTGTAACAGATTTTTCGGGTCGATCAAGTGCCCATCGGCGACTTTTTCCGCAGCGCGAAAATGAGGGATCGGCTGGAAGATGGCCGCGCTGGTGTTGCGGCTTTGGCGGGCGCGCAAACTGCGGCGATCCTGGGCCGTGACAAAGCCATTGGCGAAATCGTCTGCTGCTGTTATCCTCTTGTCAACGAAACGATTAACGCCGCAGCGGGCCCACGGCTCTTGCGCGGCATGATGGATAGATCAGTGATGAACCCCGACAGCGGCGGAAAGCCGCCCGAAGGCGGGGCGTCAGCAGCAGGACGACCGGACGAAAAATCCGGCCGTCGCCGAAAGGCCAAGCGGAGCGGCAAGCCGCCGTCCGCGGCTGTTGCGCATGGCATCGACAAGGGCGCACGCCCGGATGCCGGACGCCCGGATATAAAAGACGATACCGGCCCGCCGCGCAAGCGCAAGCGCCGACGTTCGCGTGGCGCAAAGGGCCAGGGACAAGGCCAGGGACAAGACAAGGCTCCGGGTGGCGGCGCAGAGGCCGTGTCCGGAACGCCGGATGCTGCTGGTCATCCCCGTACGCCTTCGCCAAAGACATCAGGTGGCAGCCATGCGGCCGCTGCCGCTGCGACGTACAATGGTGCCGAACGTGTCGGCAAAGGCGAGGGGGCGGGACGCCCGGACGGGTCCGCACGCCAGGACAGTCTATCGTCGCAGAGCGGATCAGGGCGCCCGGAGGATGGGGCTGAGGGCCGTGACGGACGTGAAACGTCCGCCGGCCGTCGTCGCCGGCGTGGTCGCGCCAAAAGCGAGGCGCGCAGCCTGCAGGGACGTCCGCTTGCATCCACCGGCAAGGGGGGCGCCAGCCGCGCCGGTCATGCATCTCACGGACATTCCGGCCACGGTTCGGGCTCTGGTTCAGGCTCTGGTTCAGGTCAGGGGGCGGCGCATGGTTCAAACGATGCGCCCCATCAGGCTGGGCATTCCGGTGGCGCCGGCCATCAGGCGGGGCAAGGCACGCGGGCAGCTGTCGGGCAATCCGGTCGGCATCCCGGCACTCCTGCCAGCCCCCATGCGGGTGGGCATCTGAGTGGGCAGGCCGGGGGTGGCGGTCGTTCATCCGCCGGTTCCCATTCTGGTCCGCAGGCGCGTTCTCATTCTTCTGGCGCACATCCGCATGGTGCCCACGGCCCCCATAGCGGGCATGCCAAAGGGGGGCATGGAAAGCCGGGCTTTACAACGTCCGCGCAGGAAGCACGCGGCCGTGCCGGATTTGCCGGCGAAGCGGCGGGGACGGTTTTCCGTGGCGCGTCAGATCGACCAACATCAGATCGGGCAACATCAGAGCGGGCGGCGTCCGATCGTGGCGCGCCGGATGATCTTTACGCCGCACTCGATCTTGGCACCAACAATTGCCGCCTGCTGATTGCCCAGCCGACGCGGCCGGGCCAGTTTCGTGTCGTCGATGCGTTTTCGCGCATCGTGCGGCTGGGAGAAGGGCTTGCCGCGACGGGACGCCTTTCCACCGAGGCGATGGACCGGGCTGTGGAAGCGCTGCGCATCTGCGCGCTAAAATTGGCCAACCGGCCGATCCGCAAGATGCGGCTGATTGCGACGGAAGCCTGCCGGGCTGCCGCCAATGGCGAGGAATTTTTGGCCCGCGTCACCAAGGAGACCGGGCTCGAGCTGGAGATCATCGACCGGGAAACCGAGGCGCGGCTGGCGGTCTCCGGCTGCTCGTCGCTGGTCGGGCGCGAGGCGCGTTCCGTGGTGCTGTTCGATATCGGCGGCGGCTCCTCGGAAATCGCGGTCATCCGCATTCGCGACAACCGCTCCTCGAGGCTTGCCAACCACATCACCCACTGGACCTCGCTGCCGGTCGGCGTCGTCACGCTTTCGGAACGCCATGGCGGGCAGAATGTCACGCCCGCCGTGTTTTCGGCCATGGTCGACGAGGTGGAGGGCATGCTTGCCGGTTTCGAATGCCCCGCACTTGGCGAGGAAAGCACACGTCCGGACGAGGATTTTCACCTTATCGGCACGTCCGGCACGGTCACCACGCTTGCCGGCGTGCATCTCGATCTGCCGCGCTACGACCGGCGCAAGGTGGATGGCCTCTGGCTTTCGGATGCGGAAGTGAGCGCCATGCAGGAAAAGCTTTTGTCCTGGGATTTCGAGGGCCGCGCGGCAAACCCTTGCATTGGGCCGGATCGCGCCGATCTGGTGCTGGCGGGCTGCGCCATTCTGGAGGCGATCCGCAGACGTTGGCCAAGCCAGCGCATGCGGGTTGCCGATCGTGGTCTGCGCGAAGGACTTTTGACCGATATGATGGCGGATGACGGCGTCTGGCGGCGCTTTCGCGGCCGCCGCCCAGGCGATAATGCGGCACGTGGTGCCACGGAGAACCATCGATGACCAAGGCTCCCATCGGCCGAAAGCTCGGCCAGAAGGTGAAAAAGGGCAAGCTCAAGGCGTCCTCGCGCCGCTGGATCGAGCGCCACATCAACGACCCCTATGTGCAGCGGGCAAAGATCGAGGGTTATCGCGCCCGCGCCGCCTTCAAGCTGCTGGAAATCGACGAAAAACACGAGATCCTGAAGGGTGCGCGGCGCATCATCGATCTGGGTGCAGCACCCGGCAGCTGGTCGCAGATCGCCGCCAAGGTGACCGGTTCCACGGATACCGACGTGCGCGTGGCCGCGATCGACTTTCTGGAAATGGCGCCGCTGCCGGGGGTGAAAATCCTGCAGCTCGACTTTCTGGACGAGGATGCGCCGGCGCAGCTGATGGACGCCGTCGGCGGCACGCCGGATCTGGTCATTTCCGATATGGCGGCGCCGACCACCGGCCACCAGAAGACAGACCACCTGCGCACCATGCATCTGTGCGAGGTTGCTGCCTATTTTGCCGTGGAAGTGCTCGGCGAAGGCGGGCATTTCCTGGCAAAGACCTTTCAGGGCGGCACGGAAAAGGATCTGCTCAACATGCTGAAGCAGAATTTTCGCCAGGTCATGCACATCAAGCCGGCCTCATCGCGGCAGGAATCGGTGGAAATGTTCCTGCTTGCCAAGGGTTTCAAGGGCCGCAAGGAAGGCAGCGTCATGGGAAGTTACCGCGACGAAATGCACCGTGAGAACGATCCGCTGGAGGATGCCGGCGACCATCGTCCGCAGTATGCCGACGAGGATGACGAGGGCTGAGTTTCAGCCCTCTTGTCTATTCCCCCGGCACGTCCACCGGCCGCGCCGCATAACGGCGGTGGCCGGAAACGTCGGAGCCGGCATTGGCCTTGAGCGACAGCAGCGGCAGCAGCGACGCGAGCGACACCGCCGAGACGAGGAAAAAGGCAAGGTGGAAATCGGCCAGCTGCAGGTGTGAGCCGGAGAGATAGGACGAGGCTTCCAGCACGAAGGCGGCAAAGGCGACGCCGAGCGCAAGGCTCACCTGCTGCAGCACGGAGCTGATGGATGTGGCCTGGCTTGCCTCGTCATCCTCGATTTCTGAGTAGCTCAGCGCATTGGTGCCGGTAAAGAACATCGAACGCGCAAGGCCCGAGGCAAACAGGAAAAGGATGATGACGCCCTGCGGTGTCTGGTCGGTGAAGAAGCCGTTCACGGCCGTCGTTGCAGCACCTGCAATGCTTGCCCCGATCAGCGTCATCTTGAAGCCCGTCGAGGCAAACAGCCGCTTGGCAACGAATTTCACCGTCAGCGCCCCAAGTGCCCCGGCAAAGGTGGTGAGGCCCGACTGGAACGGCGTCATGCCGAAGGCCAGCTGCAGCATCAGCGGCATCAGGAAGGGCACGGCACCGGTTGCGATGCGAAACAGCGTGCCGCCGGTAATGGCGGCGCGAAACGCCTGGTTGCGAAACAGCGTCAGCTTCAGGATCGGGGCAGGGTGCGTGCGGGCATGGCGAAGGTAAAGCCCGCCGCAGACAAGACCGATCAGTGTAGTGACGATGCCGACGATCGGCGGCAGCGCCGGCAGGCTGACCACCGAAAGCCCGAACACGGTGCCGGCGGCGGTCAGCGAAATCAGCAGGAAGCCGGTGAGGTCGATCGGCGGTGCATCGCGCCGTTCGATATCGGGCAGGTAGATCGTGGCCAGCCACACCCCGACAAGACCCACCGGCACATTGATGAGAAAGATCCAGTGCCAGGTGAAGTAGGTGGTGATGAAACCGCCGACCGGCGGGCCCGTCAGCGGGCCGACAAGGGCTGGAATGGTCAGAAGCGCCATGGCCGAGACCAGATCCTTCTTCTGCGTCGTGCGCAGCAAAACGAGCCGCCCGACCGGCGTCATCATCGCCCCGCCCATGCCTTGCAGGAAGCGCGCCATGACGAATTCCACGACGGACGAGGAAACGGCGCAACAGATGGAACCCACCACGAAAACGAGGATTGCGACGCGAAAAATGCTTTTTGCGCCGAACTTGTCGGCCATCCAGCCGCTGATCGGAATGAAGACGGCCAGCGCCACCATGTAGGAGGTCAGCGCCAGCTTCAGCGTGATCGGCCCGACGCCAAGGTCGGTCGCAATCGCGGGAAGGGCGGTGGCAATGACGGTGGAATCCATCTGCTCCATGAAAAGAGCGACGGCAAGGATGAGGGGGACAATCCGGTTCATGGCAGGCATGCTTTGCGAAACTTCGGCTGGCGTCTTCCTACGCCTCGTTTGGGCGTCCGGCTACTGGGTTTCAGGGTGTCTGGCATGGCTATCACGACTACGTGACAGGCGTTCTCCTTTGCATGTCTTTGCCATATCTGTTGCTGCGACCGGTCACGACGGCACACGCGCATTCGGTCTGCGCATGGGAGGGTGGCAATGCATAACTTTAAAATGGGGCGGCGCGCGCTTTTGGGCACGGCGGGGGTGGGCTTTCTGGCCGCACCGGCAGTTCTGTCCGGACGCGCCCTGGCGCAAGCCAGCAGCACACAAACCTCGACGGATAGACATATGACAAAAGTCCTGCCGGCAGATACCCACAGCTTCAAGCTCGGCGAGTTTGAGGTTCTGGTGGTGAAGGATGGCGCCCGCGCCTCCGGCAAACCTGGTGAAACCTTTGGCACCAACCAGAAGGAGCAGACGGTTTCGGCACTGCTGGAGCAAAATTTCCTGCCCAAGGACAATTTCGTCAACTCCTTCTCACCGACGCTCATCAATACCGGCAGCGACCGGGTGCTGTTTGATACCGGCTTTGGTGAAAGCGGCCGAGCCGCCGGCAATGGCCGTCTGCTGGAGGGCCTTGAGGCTGCCGGCTACCGCCCCGAAGATGTGACCGTGGTGGTGCTGACGCATCTGCACGGCGATCACATCGGCGGCCTGATGGAAGGCGGCAAGCCGGCCTTTCCGAACGCGCGCTACATCATCGGCCAGGTGGAATATGATTTTTGGAGCAGTTCGGCGCGCGTCGGCACGGCAGCGGAAGGCGGCCACAAGGCGGTGCTTGCCAATGTGAAGCCGCTGGCTGACAAGGCGACGTTCATCGGCAAGAGTTCAACCGTGGTGAGCGGCATTACCAGCCTGGAAGCCTTTGGCCATTCGCCCGGCCACATGATCTACAATGTCGAATCGGGCGGGCGTCGGCTGGTGCTGACGGCCGATACGGCCAACCATTTCGTGCTGTCGCTGCAGCGGCCGGACTGGGAAGTGAAGTTCGACATGGACAAGAAGGCGGCCGCCGCAAGCCGCAAGACGGTGTTCGACATGCTCGCCACCGACCGCGTCGCCTTCCTCGGTTACCACATGCCGTTTCCTGCTGTCGGCTACGTGGAAAAGCAGGAGACGGGCTACCGTTTCGTGCCCAAGTCCTACCAGTTCGACATCTGAGCGGATCGTCACCTGTCAGCCTTTGAAAAACCCGGGAGTTCGGCTTCCGGGTTTTTTCTGTTTCCTTCCCGTCATAACCGTGTTACCAGCCCTCGCCAACTTCCCATTCCTGAAGATCGCATCCGGTTAACCTCCCGCCGGACCGAACTTCCATTCATTAAAGGAAATTGGCCATGGCTCGCATTGTAGAATCTGCAACCGGCGCGGACGCGCTTACCTTCGACGACGTGCTGTTGCAGCCGGGACATTCGGAGGTCATGCCGGGCCAGACGAACATCGCCACCCGCATTGCCCATGACATCGAGCTGAACCTGCCGATCCTCTCGTCTGCCATGGATACGGTGACTGAAGGCCGTCTGGCGATTGCCATGGCGCAGGCCGGCGGTATCGGCGTTGTCCACCGCAACCTCACCCCCGTCGAACAGGCCGAGCAGGTTCGCCAGGTCAAGAAGTTCGAAAGCGGCATGGTGGTTAACCCCGTCACCATCGGCCCGGAAGCCACGCTTGCCGAAGCCAAGGCGCTGATGAGCGCCCATGGCATTTCCGGCATCCCGGTTGTGGAAGGCACCAGCCGCCCCGGCCGCCTCGTCGGCATTCTCACCAACCGCGATGTGCGTTTCGCTTCCGATCCCAGCCAGAAGATCTACGAGCTGATGACGCGGGAAAACCTCATCACCGTCAAGGATGGCGTCGAGCAGCAGGAGGCCAAGCGTCTCCTGCACAGCCACCGCATCGAAAAGCTGCTGGTGGTCGACAATCAGGGCCGCTGCATCGGCCTGATCACGGTCAAGGACATCGAGAAGTCGCAGCTCAACCCGCATGCCTCCAAGGATGTGCAGGGACGCCTTCGGGTGGCCGCCGCCATCTCCACCGGCGAGGACGGTCGCGAGCGCGCCGAGCGCCTGATCGAGGCCGGTGTGGACGTGATCGTTGTCGATACCGCCCACGGCCATTCCCAGAAGGTGCTGGATGCGGTGGCTGAGGTGAAGAAGATGACGAACGCCGTGCGCATCATCGCCGGCAATGTGGCAACCGGTGACGGCACCCGCGCCCTCATCGATGCCGGTGCGGACTGCATCAAGGTCGGTATCGGCCCGGGCTCGATCTGCACCACGCGCATCGTCGCCGGTGTCGGCGTGCCGCAGCTGGCCGCCGTCATGGCCGCCGTTGCCGAAGCCAACAAGCACAACATTCCCGTGATCGCCGATGGCGGCATCAAGTTTTCCGGTGACGTGGCAAAGGCGATTGCGGCCGGCGCGTCTGCCGTCATGGTCGGCTCTCTTCTCGCCGGCACCGATGAAAGCCCGGGCGAGGTCTATCTCTACCAGGGCCGCTCCTTCAAGGCCTATCGCGGCATGGGCTCGGTTGGCGCCATGGCCCGCGGTTCTGCGGATCGTTATTTCCAGGCGGAAGTGCGCGACACGCTGAAGCTCGTGCCTGAAGGCATTGAGGGCCAGGTTCCCTACAAGGGGCCGGTCTCGGCCGTGCTGCACCAGCTCGCCGGTGGCCTGAAGGCTGCCATGGGGTATGTCGGCGGCAAAGATATCCTCGATTTCCAGGAAAAGGCCACCTTCGTGCGCATCTCCGGCGCCGGCCTTCGCGAAAGCCATCCGCATGGCGTGACGATCACCCGCGAAAGCCCGAACTACCCCGGCGGCGCCTGAGATTTCTCGTCAACCATGCACAAACTTCGCGGCTGGCAGCCATTGCCAGCCGCCGTTTCCCTCTTATGCTGGGATATCCGGGGATCGTTCCGGATATCGGGGGGAAGTCATGAAAATCATTCTTGCAGGCCTGCTTCTGGCCGCCGGCCTTTGTTCCGCAGCCGCCGCTCAGACGGTGCGAGAAGGCACCTATGACGTTGCCGGCACCAATCTCGACGGCTCGCCTTACGATGGCACCGCCGTCATCACACTCACCAGCGAAACCACCTGTTCCATCGAATGGTCGACGGGCGGCACGACGTCGGCCGGCATCTGCATGCTGCACGACAATGCTTTTGCAGCTGGCTATGTGCTCGGCGATGCTGTCGGCCTCATCGTCTACGAGGTGAAGGATAATGGCGTGCTGGATGGCGTCTGGACCATTTCCGGCGAAGACGGTGCCGGCACCGAGGTGCTGACCCGCAGGAACTGATCGTTTTCCTTCGGGGGTTCCGTATCCCCGAGGCTTTCCCTCGCGGGTGTCCTTCGTCTATGACATGGCCAGTGTCTGCCGAACCCCGAGGAATGAGTGATGATTTCCAACGAAGCGATGATCTGGCCGATGGTCGCGCATGCGGCCCTCGTCCTCATTCTCTACGTGCTGCTGTCGAAGCGGCGGGTGGCGGCGGTGAAGGCCGGACGGGCGACCGTCTCGCAGTTTCGCGCCAACCTTCAGGAGCCGGAGGACAGTCTTTTCGTCCACAACAACCTGAAGAACCAGTTCGAGCTGCCGATGTTCTTCCACATCTGTTGCCTGGCTTTGTTTGCCGTCGATGGCGACAATATTGGCACCGTCATCCTCGCCTGGCTGTTCGTTGCCTCGCGTTATGCCCATTCTTATGTACATGTCACCAGCAACCGGGTGTTCCTGCGCCGCAACCTTTTCATGGTTGGCGTGGCAAGCGTTGTCGGCATGTGGGTCTGGCTGGCCGTGTGGCTGGCGCTCACCTGATAGTCTGACGGCTTTTGCGGCAGATCAAACTGTCACAGGGTCGGATCCTCTAGAGCCGGTGCAGGCGGAAAGACCGCTTGCAAGGCAGTCGCGCGGCACCAACAGGTGCCGTCATCGGTTCGAGGAGAAGATCCATGGCAGCAATGATGAAGGCCGCAGTGGTGCGCACGTTCGGCAAGCCGCTCACCATCGAGGAGATGCCGATCCCGGAACCCGGCCCCGGCCAGATTCTTGTCAAATACGAAGCAACCGGCGTCTGCCACACGGATCTGCACGCCGCAAACGGCGACTGGCCGGTCAAGCCCAATCCTCCCTTCATTCCCGGCCACGAGGGCACCGGCTACGTGGCAAAGCTTGGCGCGGGTGTCTCCCGCATCAAGGAAGGCGACCGCGTTGGCGTGGCCTGGCTGCATACCGCCTGCGGCTGCTGCAATCCCTGCCGCACCGGCTGGGAAACGCTTTGCGGCAGCCAGCAGAACACCGGTTATTCTGTCAACGGCACCTTTGCCCAGTATGGCTTGGCCGACCCGGATTTCGTCGGCCGCCTGCCGGATAATCTCGAATTCGGCGCCGCTGCCCCCATCCTCTGCGCCGGCGTCACCGTCTACAAGGGCTTGAAGGAAACCGAGGTGCGCCCCGGCGAATGGGTGGTCATCTCAGGCATTGGCGGCCTTGGCCACATGGCGGTGCAATATGCCAAGGCCATGGGCATGCATGTGGTGGCCGCAGACATTTTTGACGACAAGCTTGAGCTTGCCAAAAAGCTTGGCGCCGACGTGGTGGTCAATGGCCGCGACGCTGATGCCATCGCACAGGTGCAGAAGGCAACCGGCGGCGCCCACGGCGCGCTGGTGACGGCTGTTTCGCCAAAGGCGATGGAACAGGCCTATGGCTTCCTGCGCTCCAAGGGCACGATGGCGCTGGTTGGCCTGCCGCCGGGTTTCATCTCGCTGCCGGTGTTCGAGACGGTCTTGAAGCGCATCACGGTGCGCGGCTCCATCGTCGGCACGCGCCAGGATCTCGAGGAAAGCCTGCAATTTGCCGGCGAAGGCAAGGTTGCCGCGCATTATTCCTGGGATAAAATCGAAAACATCAACGACATCTTCCACCGCATGGAAGAAGGCAAGATCGACGGCCGCATCGTGCTTGATCTCGCCGGCTGACAACTCCCGACGCATCTATGACAAAGCCGTCCCGCGCCGGGGCGGCTTTTTGCATCTCCCCGCATGAACGAAGTTTAATCTTGCAGGTGATGACAATTTGAAAGCTGCGCCCCATGTGAAGATGAAGATGCTGCAGTTGCGAACAAGCAGAGAGCATCGGGAGTTCAGGGCATGCGGTCCATCGAAAATATTCTTGTCTTCCAGGGCGGCGGGGCGCTTGGCGCCTATCAGGCCGGCACCTTCGAGGCGCTTCACAGAGAGGGTATCAAGCCGGACTGGCTCGCCGGCATTTCCATCGGCGCCATCAACTCCGCCATTATTGCCGGAAGTCCTGACGATCGGCAGGTGGAAAACCTGCGCCAGTTCTGGGAGATGGTGTCTTCGGGCCTCGATTTCGGCCCGGTGGTTCAGCATGATGCCAAGCGGCTGCTCAAGGACTGGTCTGTGCTTGCCGGCGCGATGACCGGCATTCCCGGCTTTTTCTCGCCCCGCCTGCAGACCCCCTACCAGCTTCTGTTCAACCGCGACGTGACGATCAGCCATTACGATACGGAACCGCTGTTGAAGACGCTCGACAGGCTTGTCGATTTCGACCGGATCAACCAGGGTGAGGTGCGCCTCAGCCTTGGGGCGGTCAATGTCAAAACCGGCAATTTCGCCTATTTTGACAATCGAGACATCAAGCTCTCGGCCCGCCATGTCGCCGCCTCCGGCGCGCTTCCACCGGGCTTTGCGCCGGTGGAGATCGACGGCGAGTTTTATTGGGATGGCGGTCTCGTCTCCAACACGCCGCTGCAATATGTGCTGGCGGCCGATGGTTTCGAGGCGGACTTGTGCATCTTTCAGGTCGATCTGTTTCCCGCCCGTGGCCAGATGCCGCGCGACCTTCTGGAGGTCGATGCGCGCGTCAAGGAAATCCGCTATTCCAGCCGCACGCGCATGAACACCGACGAGTTCGCCCGCAAGCAGATGTTTCGCCGTGCGGCCCGCCGCCTCCTCGAAAAACTGCCGCCGGAGCTTCGCGACGACGAGGATGTCAAACTGCTGCGCTCCGTCGGCATCGAATACGATGTGACGCTGGTCCATCTCATCCACCGCAGCGCCGCCTATGATTCGCACGCCATGGATGCGGAGTTCTCGCGCGCCAGCGTCGAAGCCAACTGGAAGGCCGGTTATGACGATGCCATGCACACGCTGAACCATCCCAAGTGGAAAAAACGGGGCCGTCCGAAGGATGGCATCCAGATCTTCGATCTCGCCCGGGACAGGCCGCGAGACGAATAACGACGGACCCTCAGCCGGTACAAAAACACCGACGGGGCGGCCCGATTTCAAGGAGACCGCACCATGACCCTCAACGGAAAAATCGCCATCGTCACCGGATCGGCAAGCGGCATCGGCGCCGAAATCGCCAGGCGTTATATCGAACAGGGCGCCCATGTCGTCATCGCCGATCTCAGGCTCGATGCGGCGGAAGCAAAGGCCAAGGAACTCACCGCCATCGGCCCCGGCCGGGCAATCGGCATTGCCATGGATGTCACGGACGAGGCGGCGGTGAATGCGGGCGTTGCAAAAACCGTGGAAACCTTCGGTCGCGTCGATATCCTCGTCTCCAATGCCGGCATTCAGATCGTCCACCGGATCGAGGATTTCCCGTTTGCCGACTGGAAGAAGATGCTCGCCATCCATCTCGATGGCGCCTTCCTCACCACCAAGGCCTGCGTGCCGCACATGAAGGCGAGTGGCGGCGGCGCGGTCATCTACATGGGCTCCGTCCACTCGCACGAGGCCTCGCCGCTCAAGTCCGCCTATGTCACGGCAAAGCACGGGCTTCTCGGCCTTGCCCGGGTGCTCGCCAAGGAAGGTGGCGAATTCGGCATCCGCGCCAATGTCATCTGCCCCGGTTTCGTGCGCACGCCGCTTGTCGACAAGCAGATCCCCGAACAGGCGAAAACGCTGGGCATTTCCGAGGATGAGGTGGTGAAGCGGGTGATGCTGGGCGAAACCGTCGACGGCGAGTTTACCACGGTGGAGGATGTCGCCGACGTTGCGCTGTTCCTCGCCGCCTTCAAGACCAATGCGCTCTCCGGCCAGTCGATCACCGTCAGCCACGGCTGGCACATGGGCTGAACTTTCCCGGTCCGCCGGGGCATCACGTCGACGCAACCCGCGCCGCTCCTGAAGCATCACGCAAAGTTGTGGCGCGGGTGGCGGCCGGGCCGCTTCCAAAACCTGCGCTTTCGCCCATCTTGTCCCAAGCCGTGGGGATTTGATGGAGGAAACGCAATGACCGACAAGCCGAAGATCACGCAGGCGATGATCGACGCCTATGACGAATACACGCATCTCAGCCTCGATCGCCGAAAATTCATGGAAAAGCTGAGCCTGCTTGCAGGCTCCGGAGCCGCCGCTGCCGCAATTGCGCCGATGCTCGCCGCCAGCAGCGCGCAGGCAGCCGTCGTGCCGGCAGACGATGCCCGGCTGACCGGTGCGGATATCACCTATCCGGGAGCAGGCGGCGAGATGAAGGGTTATCTCGTTACGCCCAAAAATCCGGCCAGCCCGCTTGGTTCGGTCATCGTCATCCACGAAAACCGTGGCCTGAACGATCATATCCGCGATGTGGCGCGCCGTATGGCGCTTGAAGGTTTCGTGGCGCTCGCCCCGGATTTCCTGTCACCCAATGGCGGCACGCCCGCTGACGAGGACCAGGCGCGCCAGATGTTTTCCACCTTGGACATGAGTGCTGCCGTCGCCAATGGCGAGGCCACAAGGGCGTTTCTGGCAAAGCGCCAGGGGGCGAACGGCAAGGTCGGCGCCATCGGTTTCTGCTGGGGCGGCGGCATGGTGAACCGCATGGCGGTGGCATCACCGGAGCTGAACGCCGGCGTCGCCTATTACGGCGCGCAGCCGCCCGCCGCAGACGTTGCGAAAATCAAGGCGCCGATCATGCTGCATTACGCCGGCCTCGACGAGCGCATCAATGCCGGCATCGATGCCTATCGCAAGGCGCTGGAAGCCGGCGGCAAGACGTTTGAAATCTTCATCTATGACGGCGTGAACCACGCCTTCAACAACGACACCTCATCGGCCCGTTATGACAAGGCGGCAGCTGACCTTGCCTGGAGCCGCACCGTGGCATTCTTCCGCAAATATCTGGCGTAATCTTACTGCCAGAGGCCGTGCCCGCATCAGCCGGCACGGCCCTCAAATCCTGCTCACCACCCCGGCATCAGCTGGGCGGTGCGCAGGCGGGCGGCGGCGCGGCCAAAGGCTTTCATGTCGCCGTCGAGATCATCAGGTGCAACGGCTGGCGAGATGTTGTCGAGGCAGGCGGTGATGTGATCGGTGATCGCCGTCATCAGCGAGGGCGACAGGCCCGGCCGCTTCATCAGGCCGATCTGCACCGGGGGAAGCGGCGGAAAACCGTCCGACTGGCTCAGCACCTTCATGCCCGGGCGAAGGGCCGATTCCGGCAGGATCGACACGGCCATGCCGGCGAGAACCGCTGATGCCACCACCATGGACGACCAGCTGGTAAACAGGATCTGGTATTCGCGCCCGTCGGCATCGAGCGCCGAACAGGCAAGCTGGCGCCAGTTGCAATCACGCCGGCCGACAGCGAGCGGCACCGGCGCATCGTCGCGCAGTGGATGGTTGGCCGAGGCCACCCAGCAGAGCGGCTCCGTGCGCACCACATCCGACTGGCGGGCGCGGGGATTGTGGGTGACGAGCGCGATATCCAGCTCGCCGCGCGCCATCTTTTCCGCCAGATCCACCGAGGGTTCGCAGACAATGAACAGCTCGACATTCGGATGCGTCTTTGCAAAACGCCCGATGATCTCAGGCATGTAGCGGTCGGCGTAATCGTCGGGCGTGCCGATGCGCAGCGTGCCTTCCAGCCGGTTGTCGTCGAAGGCTGCAATCGCCTCGTTGTTCAGCCGAATGATGCGGCGGGCATAGTTCAACAGCTTTTCGCCCTCGAGCGTCAGCCGGTTGCCGCGCCCGTCCTTGGCAAACAGCTGCTTGCCCACCCGCTCCTCCAGCCGTCGCATCTGCATGGAGACGGCGCTTTGCGTCTTGAACACGCGGTCGGCGGCCTTGGTGAAACTGCCGCTGTCGACGATGGCGACGAAGGTTTGCAACTGGTCAGTATCAAGTGGAGCAGACATTGGAGCACCCATCAGTGAGTTTGATGCTAATCATTAGAAACATTCGTTGGACTGATCAATGGTGATTTCGCATAACGCAAAGGCAAAGCCAAACAGATGGCGCTTCCCAAGCGCCGTCCCTGCCTTCCTTCCAGAAACGGCGGCCCGATCCAGCGGCCTGACACTGTTGGAGGAATGAATTTTCGTGCCTGACGAAAGGAAGTTCCCATGAGCACGACTGAACGGACCATGACCCGCACCCTCTCCGCCACCCGGAAGGTCAATGTGCGCCTTTTTGCCGATGTGATCGCCTATACGGCAGCATGGAGCAAAACCGTTCTTCGTGCCCTTCGCAATCGCAAGGCCATGAATGCGCTGAGCGAGCTTGAAGATCACCAGCTGTTCGATATCGGCCTGACACGGCTTGAGGTCGATCGTGCGATGATCCAGTCGGGCCTGTTTGAGGATCCCTATGCGCTCCTGCCACCGCATGCCCGCCAGCGCGGCCGCCGGTCGCTGTTCGTGAACAAGCGCGCCTGACCACCAGTTTTCCCCGCAGGGTAACGCCAATGACCCTGCATACTTGCCCGGCCGGATTTATCCGCGCCGGGCTTTTTTATTGGCCTGCAAACCTCTGCAGGGCAGGACCTCTGGTTCAGGCGGTGATCAGACGGAAGCCTTTGGCGCTTCACCGGCCTGCGCGCGTACATAACCCTCGAAGATGGCTTCCATATTCTTCTGATAGGCTTTCTGCACTTCGACGCCGCTATCGAACATGCTGGAGAGAACAGCCTGGAATTTCTCGATCTCCGGCTTGCCAGTCGGCATCTCGGGCGCCTCAGTCTTCGGCGCTGCGGCTTTGGCTGGCTGTGGGGCAGCCTCGGGCGCGGAAAAACTGCCGCTCATCATGTCCTGAAAAGCCTTGGCGAACGGATTGTCGGTGAAAGGGTTGGTCTGCTGGGCTGCCTCTGCAGGCTTTTCCAGCCCCCACATGCTGCGCATGGCCTGGAACATCGGGTTGTCGAAGGGAATGGCCTGCGGCTGCGGCTTGGGTTTGGGCTGGAAGCCGATCGCCTGCAGCCATTGCTGCGTCGCCTGGCCCATGGCTTCCGGCGAGAAGGGATTGGCCGAGACCTGGCCGGTCATCTGCTTGAAGAGCCCGCCCATGATCGTGTCGGCCATGGCCGGCATCATCTGCTTCAAAACGTCCTGGCCGATGCCGGTCAGTTGTGCCGCCTGCGCCGCAATCGCGCGCGACACATCCTTGGAGCCGAACAGGCGTTCCAGAACCGCATTGCCATCAGCCATGCCCTGCGGCGTGAAAGCCTTGTTGATGTCCTCGAAATATTTGCCGTAGGCGCCGGAAAACATGCCGCTCATCAGCGCGCTGAAATCATATGGGTTGTTGCTGGTGCGCTTGAGGCCGGAGGAAAACGCCGGGAGGAGGGCGGCCATGGCCTGCGCCGCCTGCTCCTGGGCAAGATTGAACTGCTTGGCCAGAGTGTCCATCGCGGCGCCGTTCTGCGCCTTCAGCATCATGTCGAACAGCGGCAGCATGGTAACCGGCTCCTTCCTGGATTCCCCTTGTATCCAGCTACTATAACTGGAAAAATCCGGGACGGAACCGGTTTGTTCAGCTTTAAACTGTCCCTTGGCGGGAAGGCTTGAGGCTTAATACTGGTATTCGTCGAAAACCGGCTCAACGGAGCCGTTCCAGCGACCGTGGTAAAGCGACAGCAGTTCTTCCGCCAGCACCTTCTTCTTGGCCAGAATCTCTTCCAGCGGCTGCAGAAACACCGATTCGTCCTGACCTTCACCGTTCAGCCGGTTGCGGGCCTTGAGGCCTTGTGTGGAAACGGAAAGAATGTCGCGCGCAACCTCCATCAGCGGGCGGCCGGCAATTTTTGCAGCAAGCCCCTCGACCGGCACGGCATCGCGCAGCGCCAGCACATCCTGGTAGGTCCAGTCACGGGTGATCTCTTCGGCGGCCGTCATGGCGGCATCGTCATAGAGAAGGCCGACCCAGAAGGCCGGAAGCGCACAGATGCGGCGCCACGGGCCACCGTCTGCGCCGCGCATTTCCAGATATCGCTTCAGGCGCACATCGGGAAACAGCGTGCCGAGATGGTTCGTCCAGTCGCCAAGCGTCGGCTGCCAGTCGGCCACTTCGCCCTTCAGCGCGCCGGCCATGAACTGGCGGAAGGTGACATGCGTGCAATCGTGATATTTGCCGTCGCGCACGATGAAATACATCGGCACGTCGAGCGCCCATTCCACATAGGTGGCAAAACCGAAACCGGGCTCGAAGGCCTTTGGCATCAGCCCGCCGCGGGCATTGTCCGTATCGCGCCAGATCTCGCCACGCCAGGACAGAAGCCCGTTCGGTTTGCCCTCGGTAAAGGGCGAGGCGGCAAACAGCGCCGTGGACAGCGGCTGCAGCTTCAGGGACAACTGCATCTTGCGTGCCATGTCGGCTTCGGAGGAGAAGTCGAGGTTCACCTGGATGGTGCAGGTGCGGTACATCATGTCCAGCCCGTGGCTGCCCACCTTCGGCATGTAACGGGTCATGATCTTGTAGCGGGATTTCGGCATGACCGGCGTTTCCGCCAGCGTCCATTTCGGGCTGCCGCCAATGCCGAGGAAGCGGATGCCCATGGGCTCGGCAATCTCGCGCAGCACAGCCAGATGCTGGTTGGATTCGCGACAGGTCTCGTGCAGCGTTTCAAGCGGCGCGCCCGACAGTTCGAACTGGCCGCCCGGCTCGATGGAGATCGCGCCCATGCCACCGGTCTCACCAAGCCCGATGATGTTGTCGCCATCCATGATCGGTTCCCAGCCGAGCTTTTGCTGCATGCCCTTCAGAAGCGCCGAAATGCTCGCCTCGCCGAAATAGGGAACCGGCGAATTGTCGGAGCGGAAGAAGGCGAACTTTTCGTGTTCGGTGCCGATGCGGAAGTCGGTTTCCGGCTTGCAGCCCCCGGCCATATAGTCGGCAAGTTCCGAAACGGAGGTCAGCGGGGTGTGATCGGTGGTATCGCGGGCCATGAAGTCGACCTTGTTTGAAGTAGGAGCCGTGAAGCAGGACGCTATCCCGAACGCTGCAATGAGACCTTCGGAAAAGTTGCTTGTACCGGATCTAGCGGCGGTGCAAGTGAATTTCTCTGAACGCAGAATGAGGCGAAAACCTCATCCCCAATCCCCGATGGTTGCCTGCACGAGCGCAAGGGCGGCCACGGCTGCGGTATCGGCGCGCAGAATACGCGGTCCAAGCGGAATGGCGGTGACGAAGGCGAGGCTGCGCAGCAGCACCCGCTCTTCTTCGGAAAACCCGCCTTCCGGGCCGATCAGCAGCGCAAGCTTGCGCTCCTTGATTGCTCCGAGAACAGGCAGCGGGTTCTGGCTTTCCTCACCCTCGTCGCAAAAGATGATGCGCCGGTCGGAAGGCCAGGTGTCCAGCAGATCCTTCAGCTTCATCGGGGCTGCCACCGCCGGCACCGCCAGCACGCCGCATTGTTCGGCCGCCTCCACCACATTGGCTTGAAGCCGTTCCAGGCTGGTGATCTTGCCCTGCACATGCTGCGTCATCACCGGCTGCAACAGGCCGGCGCCCATCTCCACCGCCTTCTGCACGAGATAATCCAGCCGGCCGACTTTCAGCGGCGCAAACAGATAATGCAGATCGGGCAGTGGTGATTGCGGCCGTGTCTGTTCGATGGGCTCGATCAGCAGCTTTTTGCGGGTGGGCAACAGAAGGCGTGCCCGCCATTCGCCGTCAACGCCGTTGAACACCAGAACCTCGTCGCCCTCTGCCATGCGCAGCACGTTGATCAGGTAGTTGAAATGGTCGCTTGCCGCCTCGTGGGAAAGGCCGAGAGCCAGCTTCTGGTCGATGAAAAGCCGCTGCATGCGGAAATTGGCGCGCATTCGGAATGCCCCATTCTTGTTTTTGGTCAACAGCCTGTCAGGCGAACAGGCGGAACATAACCATCGCGATGACGGCTGCAAGGGCGCCGGAGACCGGAACGGTAATCGTCCAGGCGCCGACGATGGTCAGCAGGTGCGAACGGCGCACGAGATAACGCCGGCGCACTTCGGCCGTGTTGACCTCGCCGATCGGCCTTTCGCCAAGATCCTGTCCGCCCGGTGCGATCTGGCTCAGATAGGCCTTGCGCTGTTTGGAATAGCGGTGATGCCATTCGCGAAACAGGCCGACGCCGAAGACGGCGCCGACGGCGATATGCGTGGAACTGACAGGTGCGCCAATCGAAGAGGCGAGGATAACGGTGACGGCGGAAGACAGCGCCACGCAATAGGCGCGCATCGGATTGAGCTTGGTGATTTCCTTGCCGACGAGATGAATGAGTTTCGGCCCGAACAGAAGAAGCCCCATCGAGATGCCGACACCGCCGATCAGAAGTTCCCAGAGCGGGATCGGGGCATCGCCGACCAGCGGCCCATCGTTCAACGTTCCGATGATGGCCGCCAACGGCCCGATGGCATTTGCCACGTCGTTTGCGCCATGGGCGAAGGAGAGGAGGGCGGCCGAGAAGATCAGCGGCATCTGGAAGAGCTTGCGCAGCGACTGGTTGCGGTTTTCCAGCCCTTCCGACTGGCGCCTGACCAGCGGTCGGCTGAGAACCGTTGCCAGGATGCCGCTTACAAGGCCCAGCAGCAGGGCCTGCGGCAGGGGAAGCGTCAGGGTTCCCAAGGGCAATATCATCAGGAGGTAGGCGGCAAACGAGCCGAACATCACGCCGATCAGCACCGGCACCCAGCGGCGGGCGGCGGCAATCTTGTCGGGCGTATAGATGATGAAGGTCTTGATGAAGGCGAGCATGGCGATGGCCACCGCCGCCCCGAGGAGGGGAGAGACCACCCAGCTGGTGGCGATGCCGGCAAGCACCGTCCAGTTGACGGCGCTGACACCGGCTGCCGCAATGCCGCCGCCCATCACACCCCCGACAATGGCATGGGTGGTGGAAACGGGCGCGCTGATCCAGGTGGCGATGTTGATCCAGATGGCGGCTGCCAAAAGTGCGGCCATCATCGCCCAGACGTAAAGATCAGGATTTGCCAGGCGGTCGGCATAAATAATGCCATTGGCAATGGTGCCGGCCACCTGGTTTCCGGCAATCAGCGCGCCGGCAATCTCGCAGATGGCGGCAAGCGCAAGGCCAAAGCCGAGGCTGAGTGCCTTGGAACCGACGGCAGCACCGATATTGTTGGCGACATCATTGGCGCCGATATTCATCGCCATGTAGCCCGCCAACACGGCCGCCGTGATGGCAACGATGGTTTCCGGATGTCCGGCCGTGAAGGCGACGGTAAAGATCATGACGGCGATGAGAAACAGGAAACCGGCACCGGGACCAGCCAGCCGGCGGCCGATATGCTTTGAGGCATCTTCCACCGAGGCGATCTTTTCCAGATCCTTGTCGAGGGTCGCCTTCCTGGCCTGCAGGGCGCGGTTTTTGTGCCGGCCGTCATGTTCTGGTTCGGGTATTGTCTTCAATGAAAAAGCGCCGCCTTCGCAAAATCTTTCGTGTGTCGATCATGGCCGGTGCGCGGCAGCGCCAGCCTGTCACGCGAACGCATCTTCGACAATCTCGTCCGCAGTGGTAAAGTCCACGCATGCGGTTTAATTCCGGTCGCCGATCGCAAAACGCGATCGTCTGAAATCCGTCGCCTTTAAAAAATCAGCGCCCGAAAGCGCGCAGCTTGCCTTCGACAGGTGCCGGCACCATGCGCTTGGCAAAAGCCATGAACAGCGCCCGCAGTTCGGGCTCATTCACCCGCAGTGCAGCCTCTGCACACGAGGTCCATTCCAGCGTGCGGCTGTCCCGTTCGGGAAAATCGGGAAGCATCTCACTAACGTGCAATGCATGAACCTGCACCCTGACAGGCACTTCCACGCCGCTTTTGCGCTTTTTCATATAGGCGAAATAACCGAAGGGCTCCTTCTCGGCTTTGCCCAGCACGCCGGCTTCTTCATAGGCTTCCCGCTCGGCAACCGCATGGGCCTTCTTGCCCTTCATCGGCCAGCCCTTCGGAACGACCCAGCGGCGCGTTTCGCGGCTGGTCAACAACAGAACCTGCAGGCCCGCCATCGCATCAAACCGGTAACACAGCGCAGCATATTGCTGCCGCGGTGGACGCCGCAGCATCAGATACAGGTTCGAGGCGAGTTCCTTGAGAAGGTTCACTGTCTTTGTTCACTCCGGATATGCTGAATGGCTCCTAGCACGATAGCGCATTGCACAGCTGTTCATTTGCGACGTTAACCGAAAATTTGATTCGGTGTACAAGCTTGTCCAAACAGTCTTACACCAGCTGGGTTGCGTGAACCTGAAATATAAGGGCCTGCTTGAATATGTCGCGCATTTTTCTGAGCCGGGACGCTTGCGACTTTTTCAGCGCTTGATGCTGACCGGCCATTCGTGAGACGAGTAGGTGCGGGACAGGTGGAGGAGACGACGTGTCGGACGCAATTGCTTTTCTTGAACCTCGCGCGAACGTGATGGCGCGCCGCTCGATCATCATCGCCGACCTGGCCGACATGCTGCCGCCCGAATGCCTGGTGCATGAGGCGCGCGAACTGGTGCCGTTCGAGACGGATGCCTTCGTCGCCTATCGTCGCCTGCCGCTCGCCGTGGTCCTGCCGAAAACCACGGCGCAGGTGTCTGCCGTGTTGAAATACTGCAACCGCTACGGCATTCCCGTGGTGCCGCGGGGCGCGGGCACCTCGCTCTGCGGCGGCGCCATTCCGCAGGAGGATGCGGTGGTGATCGGGCTGTCGCGCCTGTCGCGCATTCTGGAGATCGACACGTTCAACCGCACCGCAAAGGTGCAGGCGGGCGTTACCAATCTAGCCATTTCGGACGCCGTATCGCCGGAAGGTTTTTTCTACGCCCCGGATCCCAGTTCGCAGCTTGCCTGCACCATCGGCGGCAATATCGGCATGAATTCCGGCGGTGCGCACTGTCTGAAATACGGCGTGACCACCAACAACCTGCTCGGCGTAACCATGGTTCTGGTGGATGGCACCATCGTGGAGCTGGGCGGCAAACATCTGGATGCCGGCGGTTACGATCTGCTCGGCCTCATCTGCGGCTCCGAGGGGCAGCTCGGCATCGTGACGGAAGCGACCGTTCGCCTCATCGCCAAGCCGGAAGGCGCACGCCCCGTTTTGTTCGGCTTCGAGACGTCGGAAGAGGCGGGCGCCTGCGTCACTGATGTCATCGGCTCCGGCATCATTCCCGTTGCCATCGAATTCATGGACAAGCCGGCCATCGAGATTTGCGAGGCTTTTGCCAAGGCCGGTTATCCGCTGGATGTCGGCGCGCTGCTGATCGTCGAGGTGGAAGGCTCCGAGGCCGAGATGGATGCGATGCTGGCGCTGATCGTTGAGATCGCCCGCCGGCACGGCGTCAAAACCGTGCGCGAATGCCAGTCGGCGACGGAAGCGGCCCTCATCTGGAAGGGCCGCAAATCCGCCTTCGGCGCCACCGGGCGCATTGCCGATTATATCTGCATGGATGGCACCGTGCCGCTCAGCCAGCTGTCTTATGTGCTGAAGCGCACGGGAGAGATCGTCGAGGGCTTTGGCCTTCGCGTCGCCAATGTCTTTCACGCCGGTGATGGCAACATGCATCCGCTCATCCTCTTCAACGCCAACGATCCGGATGAGGCGGCACGCGCGGAAGCGGCCGGCAACGAGATCCTGAAACTCTGCGTCGATGCCGGCGGGTGTCTGACGGGGGAACACGGTGTGGGCATCGAAAAACGCGACCTGATGCGCCACCAGTTTTCCAAGGCCGATCTCTACCAGCAGATGGCAGTACGCTCCGCCTTCGACGCGCAGTGGCTGATGAACCCGTCAAAAGTGTTTCCGCTCGACGGACGGCCCGAAACGAGAGCGTTTTCCGCATGAGTGCGATCACGGTCAACACGACATCTGAGGTCAACATGGCGCCGATGAGCGCCATCCTCGTTCCCGTCTGCGAGGAAGAGGCGGCCGGCATGATCCGTGCGGCGGCAGCAGCGGGCCGCAAGCTGATGATCTCAGGCGGCAACACGCGCTCGGGTTTCGGCAATCGGGTCGAGGCGGATTCCGTGCTGCGTTCGGCGGCCATTTCCGGCATCGTCGCCTATGATCCGGCCGAAATGGTCATGACGGCGCGGGCGGGCACGCCGGTCGCCGAAATCGAGGAAATCCTGCTCGAAAACAACCAGATGCTGGCTTTTGAGCCCATCGATCACCGCACTGTCATGGGCACGGAAGGCGAGCCGACGATCGGCGGGGTGTTTGCCACCAACGCATCCGGCCCGCGCCGGCTGCTGTCCGGTGCGGCGCGCGACAGCCTTCTCGGCATCCGTTTCATCAACGGGCAAGGCGAGGTGATCCGCGCCGGCGGCCGCGTGATGAAAAATGTCACGGGGCTCGATCTCGTCAAGCTGCTGGCCGGCTCCTTCGGCACGCTCGGCTTCCTCACCGAGGTAACGTTTCGCGTCGCCCCGCGCCCGCAGACTGAGCAGACGCTGATCCTCTCCGGTCTCCTCGATGAAGAGGCTGCGCGCGCCATGGCGCTTTCCATGGGGCTTTCCGTCGAAGTGTCCGGCGCGGCCCATCTGCCCGATAGCGTGAAGGGCCGGTTCCTGAACGGACGCCTGCCGGACGGTGCCGCAACTGTACTGAGGCTCGAAGGCCTTTCCGCCTCCGTTCCGGTGCGGGCTGAAAAGCTTGCCGCAGCGCTGGGCCGTTTCGGCCCGATTTCCCGCATCGAGGCGGACGCGAGCGCGCATCTCTGGCACCAGATCCGCGACGTGCTGCCCTATGCCGGCGACAGCCAAAAACCGCTCTGGCGGGTTTCCGTGGCGCCGGGCGCCGGTGCCGCACTCGTTCTTGCGCTGCGCCAGCACGCCGGTATCGATGCCTTCTACGACTGGCAGGGCGGCCTTGTGTGGATGCGCATGGAGGCCGAGCCGGAAGCAGACCTGCTGCGCGCCCTCATCCCCCGCTTCGGCGGCGGCCACGCCACGCTGATGCGTGCCAGCGATGCCCTGCGGGCCTCAATACCGGCCTTCGAACCGCAACCGGCACCGCTTGCCGCACTCTCGGCGCGTGTCCGGCAAACGCTTGATCCGGCAGGAATTTTCAACCCGGGGAAGATGGGGCGTAACGGCTGATGCAGACCAATTTCACCGAGGCACAGCTTGCCGATCCGCATGTGGCGGCGTCTGAAAAGATCTTGCGGCGCTGCGTGCATTGCGGGTTCTGCACCGCCACCTGTCCGACCTATGTGACGCTCGGCAATGAGCTGGATAGTCCGCGTGGGCGCATCTACCTCATCAAGGACATGCTGGAAAACGACCGGCCGGCCGACCGCGAGGTGGTGACCCACATCGATCGCTGTCTCTCCTGCCTTGCCTGTACCACCACCTGTCCCTCCGGCGTCGATTACATGCATCTGATCGACCATGCGCGGGCGCATATCGAAAACACCTACCAGAGGCCGCTGATGGACCGGCTGATCCGCGGGGTGCTTGTGGCCGTGCTGCCGCATCCCCAGCGGTTCCGGCTGGCACTGTCGCTTGCTCGGTTGGCTCGGCCCCTGGCACCGGTCCTTTCCCGCGTCACAGCGCTAAAACCGCTGGCCGCCATGCTGGAGCTTGCGCCGCAAAGCCTGGCTCCCGCAGCGAAGGCAGTGCCGGTTCCGGTGGAAAGGCCGGTGCGGGGGCGTGTCGCCATCCTTGCCGGTTGCGCCCAGCCGGTGCTCGATCCCGGCATCAACGCGGCAACGGAACGGCTTCTGTCACGGCTCGGCGTGGAGATCGTTCGCCCACAAGGCGAGGGCTGTTGCGGCGCTCTGGTGCATCACATGGGCCGTGAGGCGGCAGCGCTCGATTTTGCCCGCGCCAATGTCGATGCCTGGATGCGCGAGATCGAGGCGGGCGGGCTCGATGCGATCCTCATCACCGCGTCCGGCTGCGGCACGACGATCAAGGATTACGGCCACATGCTGCGGCTCGATCCGGCCTATGCGGAAAAGGCGGCGCGTGTCTCGGCGCTTGCAAAGGACGTGACGGAATATCTGGCGCTGCTTGACCTGCCGCGCCTTGCCCCGCAAAACCTGACCGTCGCCTATCATTCCGCCTGTTCGATGCAGCACGGCCAGAAGATCACGATGCAGCCCAAACTTCTCCTGAAGGCGGCGGGTTTTGCCGTGAAGGATCCGGCGGAAGGCCATCTCTGTTGCGGTTCGGCCGGCACCTACAACATTCTCCAGCCGGAGATTTCGGCCGAACTGAAGACGCGCAAGGTGAAAAATATCGAGGCGACGCGGGCCGATCTCATCGCCACCGGCAATATCGGCTGCATCACGCAGATCGCAACGGCGGCCAAAATGCCGATCCTGCACACGGTGGAACTACTCGACTGGGCCTATGGCGGGCCGAAACCCGCCAAACTTTCCGGCGTGGAAAAGGCTCACAGTCTGTTCAAG
The DNA here is from genome assembly GCF_058242775.1 of Neorhizobium sp. PAMB6630. Taxonomy (NCBI): domain Bacteria; kingdom Pseudomonadati; phylum Pseudomonadota; class Alphaproteobacteria; order Hyphomicrobiales; family Rhizobiaceae; genus Neorhizobium; species Neorhizobium sp. PAMB6630. Next base: position 3,076,281 of record NZ_CM177836.1, on the reverse strand, counting down.
AATTCCCTTCGGTGAGGCGAAAATGGTGATTTCGAGAACCGGAGCGGAGCGTACGTTTGGTACGTGAGCACCGGACAAGCAGAAATTGCCATTTACAGCCCGCCGGAGGGAATTATGGGGCAGACTGTCAGAACTTGTAGGCAATGCCGAGGTTGACGGCATTGGTCTTCACATCCGTCTTCAGCTTTGCATTGCTGTCGATATCGACGTCCACGAAGGAATAGGTGCCCTTGTATTCCAAAAAGGTCGACCAGTTCTTGGTGATCGCGTAACTGATGCCCGCCTGCGCCTGCAGGGTTGCGCCGCCGAACTGGTATTCGAACGTCTTGCCCGAAGCGCGGGTAACTTCCACATGCGGCACGTTGATGCCGGCACCGGCACCGACATACGGCGTGAGCGCGGGCATGCTTTCCAGCGGAAAACGATAAAGCGCGTTCAGTGTCAGCAGGTTCAGGCCGTCGGTAAACTCGAAATGCGACCAGCCGGACTTTTGCAGCGTTTCGTCGTCGGCATAGACCTTGTCATGGGTGTAATCGAGGGAGATGCCGAGATTGGAGAGCGCACCGCCTTCGAACCAGTAGGTGCCGCGCACGCCCCAATAGGGCGGCGATGCGAAGGATTTGCCTTCCCAGCCGGCGGTGAAATCCGGCTGGTCGGAGACCTCCACCTTGCTGTGCGGCGCGGTCTGGTAACCGCCATAGGCAGAAATTTCGATATCGCCGGCAAAGGCGACACTCGACAAAAGACAGCCGCCGACGAAAACAGCAGCGATGCTGATGGCATTGCGATTTGACATGCGAGAACCCCGATCCCCTGATGTCCTCGAGCTAACCGGCAATGCGTGACAGGGTGATGACGCGGCTGTGGCATGGCGGCATCATCAGGCTCAGATCACGATGACCTTGGTGCCGACGGGCACGCGCCCGTAAAGATCAGTGACATCTTCGTTGCGCATGCGGATGCAGCCGGAGGAGACGGCGGAACCGATGGTCCAGGGCGCATTGGTGCCGTGGATGCGGTAAAGCGTTGAGCCGAGATAAAGCGCGCGGGCGCCGAGCGGATTTTCCGGCCCGCCCTGCATGGAGACGGGCAGGTAATGGCCTTTTTCGGCCTCGCGGCTGATCATGTCTTTCGGCGGATGCCAGCTTGGCCATTCGGCTTTGCGCGTCACAGTATGGGCGCCGGCCCATTCAAAGCCCGGTTTGCCGACGCCGACGCCATACCGTTTCGCCTTGCCGTCCTGCAGCACGAGATAGAGAAAGCGGCTGGTGGTATCGATGATGACGGTGCCCGGCGCATGCTGCGTTTCGAAGGTGACGATCTGCGGCAAAAATTGCGGCTCGATACGGCCGCGGATGACAGGGATGGCTCGTCCGGCCACCGCCGTCCGCACCGGCTGGCGGGTTTCCACCTGCGGGACATGAGGCCGGATCTGGGTGGACTGCGTGCGCGGTGCGGGCTGGGCCAGGGATTGGGGTTGCCGGTAGATGACGCGCAGGCCGGGCGATGTGGCGGCCGGAGCGGCGCGGGCTGCCGGTGCGCGGCGCGGCTGGCCGCCAAGCTGCATGATCCACGGTGCCGTGAGATCGGGGCTGACGATGACAGGCGGGCGCTCGGCGTAACGGTCGTTTGCGGCAGCCATGGCCGGGAGCACTGAAATCAGAAGGGCACAGCCCAGCCATATCGTCTTCATTCGCCCTCATCCTTTGCAAAGTCTTGACGTCACGGCCTGTTTTACCGCGCAACTGCCCCGAAACTGAGCGAAAGGGGAAAGCAAAAGGTAAATGCGGCCCCCCGGAACCTGAGACTTTTGCACAAACTCTGGCGCCACGGTTAATCAGCGGTTTGCAGACATGGTTTATCACCGCTAAACAAGCAATGCAGCGCGTCTGGAGGGCCATCATCACCATGCAAAAGCCGGGGATTATCGAAGGGGCGGATGGACGCTGCCGTTGCAGCTGGCATCAGGGCCTTGCCGATTACGAGCGTTACCACGACGACGAGTGGGGCCTGCCCATGACCGACGATATCAGGCTGTTTGAAAAGATCTGCCTCGAAGGCTTTCAGTCGGGCCTCTCCTGGCTCACCATCCTGCGCAAGCGCGACAATTTCCGCGCAGCCTTTGCCGGCTTTGATTTCGACAAGGTGGCGCAGTTCGGCGAGGCGGATATCGAGCGTTGCGTCGCAGATGCCGGCATCATCCGCCACCGGGGAAAAATCGTTTCCACCATCAAAAATGCCCGCCGCGCGGTGGAATTGCGCGATGAATTCGGCTCGCTTGCCAAATTCTTCTGGTCCTATGAGCCCGCAGCTTCCGAGCGCCCGGCCGTGATGGATCTCGACACGCTGCGCGCCAATCCGACAACCGCCGTTTCCGTGCGCCTGTCAAAAGACCTGAAAAAACGCGGCTGGACGTTTGTCGGGCCAACCACGGTTTATGCCTTCATGCAGGCGATGGGTCTGGTCAACGACCATCTGGACGGCTGCTACCGCCAGAGCGAGGTAGAAGCGCTGCGGCAGGCTTTTGCGCGGCCCTGAACCGGTCAGCTACAGATTTGCGCCACAAGGTCGGGCAACTCGCCCAGCGTCTCGATTTCGCGAAAACGTGGGGCTTCCATCGGGCGTTCCACGTGTTCCAGAACCCAGGTCAGTTCGTGCGGCACGAACACGCCCCAGCTGCCGGCGGCAATGGCCGGCACCACATCGGATTTCAGCGAATTGCCCACCATCATCGCCCGTTCGGGGCCTTCGCCATATTTTGTAAAGATGCGGCGATAGGTGGTGGCGGTCTTGTCGGAGACAATCTCCACCGCATCGAAAAAATCGCCAAGGCCGGACTGGGCAAGCTTGCGTTCCTGGTCAAACAGGTCGCCCTTGGTAATCAGCACGAGGAAATAGCGACCGCGCAGGGCTTCCAGTGCGGCGCGCGCCTGCGGCAGGCATTCCACCGGATGGCTTAGCAAATCGCGGCCGATGGCCAGGATCTTGCCGATTGCCTGACTGGACACCTTACCGTCGGTTACCTCCAGTGCCGTCTCGATCATCGACAGGGTAAAGCCCTTGATGCCGAAACCGTAATGGGCAAGGTTGCGCTTTTCCGCTTCCAGAAGGCGTTCGGAAATATGCTCGCCCTCGGCAAACTCGGTCAGCAGGTCGCGAAAATGGGTTTCGGTGAGGCGATAGAACTGCTCGTTCTGCCACAGCGTGTCATCGGCATCGAAACCGATCACGGTGAGCGGACGGATCGTCATGGGCAACCTCCCAGGTTTTCGGTCACTCTACGCTAATGGGCGCTTGCCGCAAAGCGATGGCGCCGACAGGCCTTCTCCCTCTCCCCGCGTGCGGGGAGAGGACCGGGGTGAGGGGCTCTAAACGATAGATGCCGAGCGCGAATTTGCCCCTCATCCCGCTGCCGCGCCCTTCTCCCCGTCAGGACGGGGAGAAGGGCATTGCGGCCACCCGCTCAGCCAAAGTGAAGGCTACGAAGGTTTGTCAGCACTTCGGGCAATGGCGCCTACCTTACTGGCCGCGGCTTTTCAGCCAGGCCTTCATGTCGGCGATTTCAGCCTCCTGCGCTTGGATCACAGCTTCAGCCAAAGCACGGATCTTTGGGTCCTTGCCGTGTTCCAGTTCCACGCGGGCCATGTCGATGGCGCCCTGGTGGTGCGGGATCATCGAGCGGACGAAATCCACATCGGTATCGCCGCTGTATTGAACCGCCATGTCGGCATGCATTTTCTGGTTGGCGGCCATGAAGGCGCGGGTGGAGGGCGTGTCCGCCGTCTTTGGCATCTGGCCCTTCATGGTGCCTTTCATCTCGCCATGCCCGGCATGGGCGGGCATGTCCTGCGCCATCGCGACAGGCTTGAGAACCGGGGCGGCAGAAATGAGCGCTGCGGTGAAGGCAGCCAAAAGCAGTTTGGTGTGCATGGGGATTTCCCTTTGTCTGAAACATATGGATGGAAGAGAGGCCGGATCGGCCCGTTCATCGCAAACGCTCAGGCTCGAGGCGGGGGAACCAACGGATCGGGCGCGTCGGCCAGCATCTGCGCCACGCGGGCAAGGGGATAACGCAGCGGCAGGATTTTTGTCTGCCCTTGAGTCACCATCGGCATGGGCGACAGGCAGGTGCCGCAGAGTGATGCGGAACAGCAGGTCATGGCATGCATGGGTTTGCAGGTGGGGCAATGGTCCGCCGCCGCATCGCCTGCCAGCTCATTTTTATCCGCCCCATGGCCGTGATGATGGGACTGCGCACTCTGATGATGCGGCATCGGGGCCTGCATTGCCATGGCAGGCATCATCCCTTGCAGTACAATCGACAGAACCATCAAAAGCTGGGCGAGGTGACGCATGGCATGAATTTAGAGGATTTATGGCGGCTGGACAATGCATTTGATGACCCTTGTCAGGCCGCCAATCCCTGGAGCGCCAATTGATGATCGTGGGCGCCGGCGCAAGCCGCCCCCTCATCCGTCGCTCCGCGCCACCTTCTCCCCGAGGGGAGAAGCGAACCGCAGGCGTTGGTGCAAGCCAAGGGCATGGGACGCGGGCGAGTCCTTGCGTGAATTTCGGGCAGGCCAGTGACCCCCTCTCCCTTCTCCCCACGGGGAGAGCGACTGTCTTTGCAGTCAAGCGTTTTGCCATGGTTTTTGGTCCCGGATGATGGCGTTGAGCATGGTGAGGAGTTTGCGCATTGTTGCGACGATGGCGACGATCTTGGGTTTGCCGGCTGCGACGAGACGGTCACGAAAGGCTTTGAGCACGGGGTTGTGCCGGCTGGCGACGAGGGCTGCCATGAACAGCACGGCCCGCACTTTGCCCCTGCCGCCGCCAATGAAGCTCTTGCCTTTCCACGTGCCCGATTGTCGGGTAAAGGGTGCCAGACCCGCAAGCGATGCGATCTGACGTCGATCGAGACTGCCCAGTTCCGGCATCTCGGCGAGCAGCGTGCGAGCGGTGGCGGCCCCCACCCCCGGCACCGATGTCAGTAGCTGCTCGCGCACCCGCCACAGCGGCGACCTGCGGATATGTTCATCGAGATCGGCGTCGAGACTTTCCAACTCGCGCTTGAGGGCTTTCAGCAACCGCGTAATGCTCTTCTGGGCCTCTTTCGCCAGAACCATGCGCGCCCGGTTTTCCTCAGCCACGATCATCTGGACGATCTGCCGCCTGCGGGCCACAAGTGCCGACAAAGCCTGGGTTTCCAAGTCTTTGAGCGGTCTCAGCTCTGGCTTGGTCGCAATCACGAAAGCGGCAATCACTGCCGCATCGATCGGATCTGTCTTGGCGCGACGGCCGATCGCATTGGCATAAGAACGCACCTGCGCCGGATTGACCACGAGGACGGCAAAGCCCGCCGAAGACAGCGCCGCCACCGCCAGCATCTCAAACCCGCCGGTTGCTTCCATGGCAACGGCATTGGCTTTGATCGATTGCAGTCGCGAGACCAGATCTTCGACGCCCGCATGCGTATTTTCCACCGCAAACGTCACACCGGATGGCGCCACGGCGATATCCAGACGATCCTTCGAAACATCGATCCCAACAACGATATCCATCTTTTCCCATCCTTGCCTAAACGGACTTTGCCTGCGCAAGCGGTCCTGGCGACTGTTCGGGTTCGATGGAACGGCGGACGAAGACCCTTGCTCTCCCACGGGCTTGGTGTCCCAAAGGTTTGTCGGTCTCCCATCCGCCACCGCATTGGGCATTACACACCCAAATGCGGCTATTGGGAAGTTACAAAGGTGCCGGCAGGCGGATGAGGGGGCGGCACGCGCTGTGGCTCACCTTCTGCCCATCACCCCGCCACCACCCGATGCACCGCTTGGTACGCCCCGTCAGCCTCCTCGAACGGCACCACCGGCCACTCCCAGCTGCGATCATGGGCGGGCACGGGCACCCCGGCCATCAGATCGTGCTCCTCCAGAATCTTTCCGGCCTTGTCTTCCGTCCGGTAGGAGACATCCGTGATCAGGCAGGTTTTGGCCGAAGCCATGGCAAGCCCATCGAGATGGGCGCGAATGAGGGCGGGCAGCACGGCCTCAGAACTGCGCCCCTCGGCTTTCAGCCGCCAGCGGGCGCCGACGCTTATCTGCGAGAGGATGTTGGCGGAGACGACGAGATCGAGATACGGAACCTGCCGCAGGAAGCCGAGCGGTTCCGGCACCTGTCCCGCAACCGCTTCGTCATAACCGGAGAGATCGCGCCAGATCAGCCGCACATTGGAAAGCCGTTTTGCGATAAAAAAAGCCCGAACGCTTGCCAGATGCACGAGATCGACCAGCACCACCGTATCGAACGCGCGCGACAGTTCCAGGATCGGCACATCGCGCAACAGGCCGGAGCCGAGCACGACGGCGGTCCGCCGCTGCTTCAGGCCGTGGATGGCGCAGAGTACATGCGCCTTGCTGTTTTCCTCATGCTCTGCCCACGCACTGCGGCACCGGTTGGCGCGGGCCAAAAGGCTGATGGAGGAGGCAATGTGGTCGCGAAACGGCTTTGGCGTCAGCGGCCAGCTTGCGGCATAATTGAGGGCTTCGAGGATCACCGGTAAATCTCGCGGCGATGGCCGACCTCGACGACGAGCACGATCAGTTTTTGGTCCTTGATCTCGCAGATGATGCGGGAATCGCCCACCTTGGTGCGCCACAGATGGGCAAATTCGGTGCCCTGCATGGCAAGGCCTGCGTCACGCGCGTTCTCCAGCGGTGCAATACGGCTTTCCAGATAGGTGATAACCCGTTGTGCGGCGGGCTTGCCGAGCTTGGCAAGCTGCTTTTTGGCCTTGGCGTCGATCTCAATCGTCCAGGCCAAGTTCGCTCTTCACTTCTTCCAGAGTGTAGGTTCTGCTTTCGCCGCGGGCGCGCGCCTCCAGCACCTCCTTGGCACGCTCGAAGAAATAGGCGTCTTCCAGCTTTTCCTCGATGAGGTCGAGAATGAAGGTGTCTAGCTCTGCGCCAGCCTGTTCTGCCTGTTTCAGCACCAGGCGATGCATAGGTTCCGGCATTTCCAGTGTGACGCGCTTGTTCATGGCCTTGCCCTTGTCTTCAGCGGCAATATACCACCCGGCATTCCTCTTCGCCAGCCTTCGCCCTTGCCGCACCGGGCGCCATCCTCTAAGAAACCGCACACATTTCCGGCCTTTTTTCCTGTGCCGGGGGCAAGGATGACGATCATGAGCGAAAAAAAGCAAAAACCGCAGAAACTGAAAGCCCGCCTGCCGCGCGGTTTCGGGGATCGTACCGCCACCGACATCCATGCCACCAACGAGATGGTGGCCAAAATCCGCGAGGTCTACGAGCGTTACGGCTTTGACCCGATCGAGACGCCGCTCTTCGAATACACCGATGCGCTCGGCAAATTCCTGCCCGACAGCGACCGCCCGAACGAAGGCGTGTTTTCGCTGACCGACGACGACGACCAGTGGATGAGCCTGCGTTACGACCTGACGGCGCCGCTTGCCCGCCACGTCGCGGAAAACTTTAACGAGATCCAGCTGCCCTACCGCACCTATCGCGCCGGCTATGTTTTTCGCAACGAAAAGCCGGGCCCCGGCCGTTTCCGCCAGTTCATGCAGTTCGATGCCGATACCGTTGGCGCACCCGGCGTTTCTGCCGATGCCGAAATGTGCATGATGATGGCCGATACGCTGGAAGCGCTCGGCATCAAGCGCGGCGATTACGTCATCCGCGTCAACAACCGCAAAGTTCTGGATGGCGTGATGGAAGCCATTGGCCTCGGCGGCGAGGAGGATGCGGCAAAGCGGCTGAACGTGCTGCGAGCGATTGATAAATTTGATAAGTTCGGATCCGATGGTGTCGAGAAATTGCTCGGAGAAGGCCGTAAAGATGAGAGCGGCGATTTCACCAAGGGTGCTGGCCTAGATCAGGAACAAATAAATGCTGTGATGCTTTTATTTGCTTGGAAAGCAACACTCCATACCCCCGCCCGAAAAGGCGACCAATTCGAATTTGTGATTGATACATCTGTCAGCAACGAAACGATAGTGGATCGGTATCAATCGGGATTCGGAAGGCATGGCGCATTATTGTTGGAAGGTATTGAAGAACTCCGCATTATTGCGAAAATGACGGCGGCCGCGGGTTATCACCGAGACCAAATTCAGATCGATCCCTCCGTCGTCCGCGGTCTCGAATATTACACCGGCCCCGTCTACGAAGCCGAACTCACCTTCGATGTCACCAATGAAAAAGGCGAAAAGGTCGTCTTCGGGTCGGTCGGCGGCGGCGGGCGGTATGATGGTCTGGTGTCGCGCTTCATGGGCCAGCCGGTGCCGGCCACGGGCTTTTCCATCGGCGTGTCGCGCCTGATGACGGCGCTCAAAAACCTTGGCAAGCTGGGGCGGGACGAGGTTCTGGCGCCGGTTCTCGTCACCGTCATGGATGGCGATGTGGAGGCCATGGGCCGTTACCAAAAATTTGCGCAGGACCTGCGCAATGCCGGCATCCGAGCCGAAATGTACCAGGGCAACTGGAAAAAGTTCGGCAACCAGCTGAAATATGCCGACCGTCGCGGTTCGCCGATTGCCATCATTCAGGGCGGTGACGAGCGGGCTGAGGGTGTTGTTCAGATCAAGGATCTCATCGAGGGCAAGCGCCTCTCCGGCGAGATTTCCGACAACACCGAATGGCGCGAGGCCCGCGTTGCCCAGGTCATGGTGCCGGAGGCAAAACTGGTCGAGACGGTGAAGGACATTTTGGAGCAGCAGGCGCAAGATCGTCTGCGGGCAAAGGCGGGCTGATGTCTGCGTTTCCCCTCCCCAACCCTCCCCACACGGGGGAGGGCGCAGGTTTTCGTGCGCGGCCCGGGTCTCGCTTTGCGGCATGTCGACGCGTTGGCGTTGTGCCGGGTCGTTACCCCCCTCTGCCCTGCCGGGCATCTCCCCCACACGGGGGGAGATCAGCCGGAGGTATCCGCGCCATTCAGCATCTGGCGACAAAAGCTGGCTTTGTCTGCACAAGAATTTCAGACCCGATGCTATCGGCTCCAGCTGATCTCCCCCCGCGTGGGGGAGATGTCCGGCAGGACAGAGGGGGGCGAGCTTGCGCGACACCAATTTACAGTCGAGAGGGCGCGGCAATTCCCGTCTTCCCGTCCGCACGGGGAGCCGGAGCCGGCAGCCTCGGGTTCGACATTCTTGCGCAGACAACGCCAGCCGAAATCGCCCGATGGTGGATGGCGCAGATCCTTCCAGCTGATCTCCCCCCGTGTGGGGGAGATGTCCGGCAGGACAGAGAGGGGCGAGCTTGCGCGACACCAATTTACAGTCGAGAGGGCGCGGCAACTCCCGTCTTCCTGTCTGCACGGGGAGAAGGGTCCGCAGGACGCAGCCTGATGAGGGGCAATCCTCCAACAGGAGCCACCCCATGCCGCTAACCGACATGCCCGATTTCGCCGCCGCAATCCTCGAAGAGTTTGCCGCGCGCAATACCACGCGGGTGGATACGCCCGTCATCCAGCCGGCCGCACCGTTTCTCGACATGGCCGGGGAAGACCTGCGCCGGCGCATCTTTCTGACCGAAAACGAGCGCGGGGCAAGCCTTTGCCTTCGTCCGGAATTCACCATTCCCGTCTGCCTGCGCCACATCGAAACGGCCACCGGCACGCCAAAACGTTATGCCTATCTCGGCCAGGTGTTTCGCCAGCGCCGCGAAGGCGAAAGCGAGTTCTATCAGGCCGGCATCGAGGATCTGGGTGATCGCAATGCCGCAAGCGCCGATGCCCGCGTGGTGGTGGATGCGCTTTCGTGCCTCACAAAAATCCTGCCCGGCCGGGGCCTTGCCGTCACCATCGGTGATCAGGCGGTGTTCGAGGCTGTCGTCGCAGCGCTCGGCCTTCCCGCCGGCTGGCAAAAACGCCTCGTGCGCGCCTTTGGCCAGACGGATCTGCTGGAAGCGATGATTGCACGGCTTGCCCGCCCGCAGCCGGTTGCCGGCCTTTCGCCTGAGGTGGAAGCCCTGCTGGAAGCCGGCGATGAGGCAGCCCTAGTCGCCCATGTGGAGGCGGAGATGGAGCGCACCGGCTATTTGACCAATGCCAGCCGGTCGCCCTCGGAAATCGTGCGGCGGCTGAAGGAAAAGCGGCTGCTGGCCGGTGCGTCGCTCGACACAGCAAAACTCGATGCGCTGAAGGAATTTTTGTCGATCAACGTGTCGCTGCGTTATGCGCCGGGGGTGCTTGCCGATTTCGCCCGCTCCGCCGGCCTGCCGCTGGAACAGGCGATTGCCGGCTTCGATGCCCGCGTGGCCGCTTTTGCCAATGCCGGGGCGTCGCTTGCCGATATCACCTGGCGCGCCGCCTTCGGGCGTCCGCTCGATTATTATACCGGCCTCGTGTTCGAGATCACCGCGCGGGGCGATCATGACGTGCTGGCCGGCGGCGGGCGGTATGACCGCATGCTGACGCTGCTCGGCGCAAAAGACCATATCCCAGCCGTCGGCTTTGCCCTCTGGCTGGACCGCATCGAAAAGGCCAAGGGGGGCGCACGATGACCATTACCATCGGTCTTCCCTCCAAGGGCCGCATGAAGGACGATGCTTCTGCCATCTTCGCCCGCGCCGGCATGGTGATTTCTGCCATCGGCAATGAGCGCTCCTATCGTGGGCGCATCGAGGGCATGGAGGACGTGGAAATCGCTTTCCTCTCGGCCTCCGAAATTTCCCGGGAAATCGGCAATGGCACGGTGGATTTCGGCGTGACCGGCGAGGACCTGATCCGCGAGGAACTGTCCGACGCCGACCGTCGCATGGAAATTTCCGCCCGCCTCGGCTTTGGCCATGCGGATGTGGTGGTGGCGGTGCCGGACATCTGGCTCGACGTGGAAAACATGGCGGATCTCGGAGACGTCGCGGCCGATTTTCGCGCCCGCCACGGCCGTCGCCTTGCCATTGCCACCAAATACTGGCGCCTCACCCAGCAGCATTTTTCCGCCCAGCACGGCATCCAGCTTTATCGTATCGTCGAAAGTCTCGGCGCCACGGAAGGCGCACCGGCGGCCGGCCAGGCCGATATCATCGTCGATATCACCTCCACCGGTTCCACACTCGTCGCCAACCATCTCAAGGTGCTGTCGGACGGCGTGATTTTGCGCTCCGAAGCCTGTCTCGTGCGGGCGAAAAAGCCGGAGCATGAGGGCAATGCGACGGTTGCACGGATTGTCGAGGCGGTGCGCGGGGTTTTGTGAATGCTGTGCGGATGGTGTCGGCGTTGGTTGGCATTTGTGCCAGCCGCCCCCTCATCCGCCTGCCGGCACCTTCTCCCCGAGGGGAGAAGGGATTTTCTCGCCAGCGCTTCGGTTCCATCTCCCTTCTCCCCAGCGGGGAGAAGGTGGCGGCAGCCGGATGAGGGGGCGGCACTCGCTCCGCCCTCACCGAGATACCTCAAAATTCGCCATACGCAAAAAAACCCGCCGGATCGCTCCAGCGGGTTCTTTTTTGCCTTGGGGGCAGAAGATTAGCGAACAGCGAGTGCCGGTGCGGTGCCGCGGCGAGCGTCAACCGAGTAGGCGCCGGCGCCGACGGTGGCGAGCAGGATATAGGCGCCAGCCAGCGTAAAGTTCTTCATCATCATGATGCCGTTCAGCGTGTTGATCCAGCCGAGAGCGGCATCCGGCCAGCCGGGAACGGCAACGGTGCCCGAATGGAAAACGGCGCCGGTGAAGATGCAGAAGAGCGCCAGCGCCCAGCCGACGATTTTGACCTGGAAGCCGGCGAGAACGGCAAGGCCCGTCACCAGTTCAAACAGGCCGGCGAGATAGGAGAGCGCGGTTGCGGCGGGCAGCCCGGCACCGGCAATCATGCCGGCAGTGCCTGCCGGATCGGTCAGCTTGCCGAAACCGGACAGGATGAAGATGAAGGAGAGGAGGATGCGGGCGAGAAGCAGGATCGCATTGTTGGGGGTCGACATGGGAGGATCTCCGGGGGCAGGGCCACATGGGCCAATGAATTTCTGACGGGATATATGCGCCAGATTGTCGCGCCGCGAAAGATGAACAACCGAAGACGAATTGTTCGATATTGGTGAACGACAAGATGTGGCCGTTGCCCGTTCCTTTCGAGGCAGTGAGGCAACCTTTCGCGGGAGAGGCCGTTGAGAAGAACGCATTTGGACGCACAGCGTTTGATGCGTGCAGGAAGGAGATCCCATGAAGAAAATTCTAATCGGTGCTGTGGCGCTGACCCTATTGTGGACGGGCACCAGTTTTGCTCAGACTTATCGCACCGAAACCCGCGAGCAGCGGCAGCAGGAGCGGATTTATAAAGGCGCCGCACGAGGCCACCTGACGCCGCGCGAGCTACGCAATCTCGAACGCCAGCAGCATCGCATCGACCGCAATCAGGCGCGTGCTGCCCGCGATGGCTACATCACGCCAAAGGAAAGGCGTCGCCTGGAACGCCAGCAGGATCGCGCCTCGCGCAATATTCACCGCAAGCAGACCAATGGCCGCGGTTATTATTGAGGCATGATCTGAACGCAAAAAGGGCGCCGGTTTCCCGACGCCCTTCCGTAACTGAACCGGATGGCTCACATGCAAGACCCAAAGGGTCTTACATCATGTCCATGCCGCCCATTCCGCCCATGCCGCCCGGCATGCCGCCAGCCGATTCCTTCTTGGGAAGTTCGGCAATCATGGCTTCCGTGGTGATCAGCAGCGAAGCAACCGAAGCTGCGTTCTGCAGAGCCGTGCGGACAACCTTGACCGGGTCGACGATGCCCATGGCGATCATGTCGCCATATTCAGACGTCTGGGCGTTGTAGCCGAAGTTGTCGCTGTTGCCTTCGAGGATCTTGCCAACAACGATCGAGGCTTCGTCGCCTGCGTTTTCAGCAATCTGGCGAACCAGCGACTGCAGGGCGCGGCGAACGATGTTGATGCCGGCTTCCTGGTCGTCGTTTGCACCCTTGACGGTGATCTTCGTGGAAGAACGCAGCAGAGCAGTGCCGCCGCCGGGGACGATGCCTTCCTGAACGGCAGCGCGCGTTGCGTTGAGCGCATCGTCGATGCGGTCCTTGCGTTCCTTGACTTCGATTTCCGTCGAGCCGCCAACGCGGATCACGGCAACGCCGCCAGCAAGCTTTGCAAGACGTTCCTGCAGCTTTTCGCGGTCGTAGTCCGAAGAAGTTTCTTCGATCTGCGCCTTGATCTGGGCAACGCGGCCTTCGATGTCGGTCTTTGCACCGGCGCCATCAACGATGGTGGTGTTTTCCTTGGTGATGGAAACCTTCTTCGCACGGCCGAGCATGTCAAGCGTGACAGACTCGAGCTTGATGCCGAGGTCTTCCGAAATCACGGTACCACCGGTCAGGATCGCGATGTCTTCCAGCATGGCCTTGCGGCGATCGCCGAAGCCCGGAGCCTTGACAGCAGCAATCTTCAGGCCGCCACGCAGCTTGTTGACGACCAGCGTTGCAAGAGCTTCGCCTTCAACGTCTTCAGCGATGATGACGAGCGGCTTGCCGGTCTGAACGACAGCTTCGAGAACAGGCAGCATGGCCTGGAGGTTCGAAAGCTTCTTCTCGTGCAGGAGAACGTAGGCGTCTTCCAGGTCAGCAACCATCTTTTCAGGGTTGGTGACGAAGTAAGGCGACAGGTAACCGCGGTCGAACTGCATGCCTTCGACGACTTCGAGTTCGGTTTCGGCGGTCTTGGCTTCTTCGACGGTGATAACACCTTCGTTGCCGACCTTCTGCATGGCTTCAGCAATGTCACGGCCAACCTGTGCGTCGCCGTTTGCCGAAATCGTGCCAACCTGGGCAACTTCTTCAGACGTGGAGATCTTCTTGGCCTTGGCCTGGAGATCCTTCACGACTTCAGCAACAGCCAGATCGATACCGCGCTTCAGGTCCATCGGGTTCATGCCGGCAGCAACAGCCTTGTTGCCTTCGCGAACAATCGCCTGGGCCAGAACCGTTGCCGTCGTGGTGCCGTCACCAGCGATGTCGTTGGTCTTGGAAGCCACTTCGCGCACCATCTGGGCGCCCATGTTCTCGAACTTGTCTTCGAGCTCGATTTCCTTGGCGACCGATACGCCGTCCTTGGTGATGCGCGGTGCGCCGAAGGACTTGTCGATGATGACGTTACGACCCTTCGGGCCGAGCGTTACCTTCACTGCGTCTGCGAGGATGTCGACGCCGCGCAGCATCTTTTCGCGCGCAGTGCGGCCGAACTTGATTTCTTTAGCTGCCATGTTCAAAACTCCCGGGCATCACGCCCTTTGGTTGATTTGATAATTCGGATGGAAAGATCGGACTGAGATCAGCCGATGATGCCCATGATGTCGGCTTCCTTCATGATCAGAAGGTCTTCGCCGTCGAGCTTTACTTCCGTGCCCGACCACTTGCCGAACAGAACGCGATCGCCAACCTTGACGTCGAGTGCAACGATCTTGCCGCTGTCATCGCGAGCGCCGGAGCCGACGGCGACGATTTCGCCTTCCTGCGGCTTTTCCTTGGCGGTATCGGGAATGATGATGCCACCCTTGGTCTTGGCTTCGGATTCAACGCGACGAACGACGACGCGGTCGTGAAGCGGGCGGAAATTGGTGCTTGCCATTGTCTAATCCCTCGATCAAATGACCTTTACGGGCTTTGAGGAGGCCCGTGTCCCTGTTGCTAGCACTCACCTGTTGGGAGTGCTAACGACCCCGAGATAAGACCGGTGCTGTGATGAGTCAAGAACGGGCCTCTAAAAAATCTGCGCCTTTCTCAGCGCCGTCACACGCTTTGCCTGTTCATTGCGGCGGAGTGGTGTCGTGAGCGTCGCGACGCCCGATCCGGCAGGCGCGGCAGGCATCTCCGCCGACGGTGCGACACCCAAACCGTCCCTGAAGGAATTGACGCTGGTTTTTGCCCGCATCGGCTGTCTGGGCTTTGGCGGGCCGGCCGGCCAGATCGCCATGATGCACCGGGCAATCGTGGACGAGCGCCGCTGGCTGTCGGAAGACCGTTTTCTGCACGCGCTTAACTATTGCATGCTTCTGCCGGGGCCGGAGGCGCAGCAGCTGGCCACCTATGCCGGCTGGCTTTTACATGGCGTGCGCGGCGGCATTATTGCCGGCCTGCTCTTCGTGCTGCCCGGCCTTTTCGTCATCATCGGGCTCTCCACCGCCTACGGGCTTTATCAGGATGCCGGCTGGCTTGCCGGCCTGTTTTTTGGGCTGAAGGCCGCCGTCCTGTCTGTCGTGGTGGAGGCGGTGATCCGGCTTGCCAGGAAAACACTGAAGACCGCTTTTCTGCGGGTGCTGGCGGCGCTGGCATTTCTGGCGCTTTTCGTGCTGGCCCTGCCGTTTCCGCTGGTCATTCTTCTCGCAGCCCTTGCCGGATATTTTCGCGCCCGCCGTGTCAGCGCACCCGATGCGCTGACGGTCTCCGAACCGCGTGACACCGCGCCGGTTCTCGCGCGCCCGCCGCTTGTGCGCTCGCTCGCTCTGCTATTGTTCTGGGTCGGCGTCTGGCAGTTGCCGCTTCTCGTCCTCTCCTTCATCGCCGGCGCCGAAAGCATGGCGGTGATGTTTACCTTCTTCTCGAAGATGGCGCTTGTGACCTTCGGTGGCGCCTATGCGGTTCTGGCCTATGTGGCGCAGGTGGCGGTTGAGAATTACGGCTGGCTCAGGCCCGGCGAAATGCTGGATGGGCTTGCGCTGGCCGAGACGACGCCGGGGCCGCTGGTGCTCGTTCTCTCCTATGTCGGTTATCTCGTCGGCTTTCGCACCGTGCCGGGGCTCGATCCCGTGGTGGCCGGCATCATCGGTGCGCTGTTGACGGCCTGGGCCACGTTCGTGCCAAGCTTCATCTGGATCTTTGCCGGCGCGCCTTATATCGAGCGCCTGCGCGGCAATATCGCCATATCCGCGGCGCTCTCCGCCATCACCGCTGCCGTGGTCGGCGTCATCCTCAACCTTGCCATCTGGTTCGGCCTGCATGTGCTGTTTGCGAAAGTGGACCGCATCGCCTTCCTCCCCAGCTGGCAGGGTGCGGGGGCGCCCGGCGTCTGGTGGCCGCAGCCGGCCTCGCTCGATGCAGCAGCGCTCGCGCTTTTTGCGCTCTCGGCCTTCCTGCTGCTCAGGGTCCGGCTCGGCATGGTTAAGGTGCTTGGCCTTTGCGCCACGCTCGGCCTTTTCTGGCGCCTTTCCGGCTTCTGAGGCTTCTGTCCGAGTTGGCGACCGGGGCTCAAGGCAAGGGCTGAATGGCGCGGCCCGCCTAAAACTCCTTGCCATCGGGCCGGAGCTTTGCCATGTCAGCGCCAGTTTCTTGCAACGCATCAGGGTGACCATGGCAGACCGCATCAAGAACCTCAGCGCGATCACCGCTGGCTACGATCTCGTGCTTTCGGATGTCTGGGGTGTGCTGCACGATGGCATCACGGCGTTTCCTGCCGCCTGCGAAGCGCTGGCGGCGGCGCGCAAGGCAGGCCTTGCCGTTGTTCTCATCACCAATTCGCCGCGTCCGGCTCCCGGCGTCATCGACCAGCTGCGCGTACTCGGCGTGCCGGATGAAGCTTATGACCGGATCGTGACCTCGGGCGATGTGACCCGCGCGCTGATTGCCGAAGGCCCGAAGAAGGTTTTCCTGCTCGGTCCGGAGCGTGACATGCCGCTGTTTGAGGGTCTTGACGTCACGGTCACCAGCGAGGCGGACGCCGATTGTATTGTCTGCACCGGCTTTTTCGATGACGAGCGCGAGGTGCCGGAAGATTACCACGACATGCTGTCGCGCTTTATCGCCCGCGACGTGCCGATGATCTGCGCCAATCCGGATCTTGTCGTGGAGCGCGGCCATCGCATCATCCCCTGCGCCGGCGCCGTTGCCGCCTATTACGCTCAGCTTGGCGGCCATAATCGTTTCGGCGGCAAACCGCACCGGCCGATCTACGAGGCAGCCCTTGCGAGCGCGCGCGATGTGAAGGGCGAAATCGATCTGTCGAAGATCATTGCGGTCGGCGACGGAATGCCCACAGATGTGAAGGGCGCCTTGAGCTACGGGCTCGACCTTCTCTACATCTCCGGCGGCATTCACGCGGCGGAATATACCATCAACGGTGAAACCGACGAGGCGATCCTCAACGCCTATCTGGAGCGCGAGGCGGCCACACCGAAATGGTGGATGCCGCGGCTGGCCTGACGGATGGACGAGATGACCGTATTTCACCGCAATGAACAGAAGGAAGCGCTGCCGGCGGATCTGAAGGGCGGCGTCGTTGCCATCGGCAATTTCGATGGCGTGCATCGCGGCCATCGCAGTGTGCTGGAACGGGCGCTGGCGCTTGCCAAGGAGCGCGGCGTGCCGGCGCTGGTCCTGACCTTCGAGCCGCATCCGCGCACCGTCTTCAAACCGGAGCAGCCGGTGTTTCGGCTGACGCCCGGCCCGCTGAAGGCACAGCTTCTGGAAGCCATGGGCTTTCATTCGGTCATCGAATACCCGTTCGACCGGGAGTTTTCGCAGCGCTCCGCCGAGGATTTTGTCGAAAACATTCTGGGCGGCTGGTTGCAGGCGAGCGCCGTCGTCACCGGTTTCGATTTCCATTTCGGCCGTGGCCGCGAGGGCGGCCCGGCCTATCTGATGGATGCCGGCCGCCGCTTCGGGTTCGACGTGACGCTGGTCGATGCCTTTCGCGATGAAAACACCGAGGTGATCTCCTCCAGCCGCATCCGCGATCTGATCGCAGAGGGTGAGGTCAGCGAAGCCGCCGGCCTGCTCGGCTACCGTTACACCGTGCAATCGGAAATCGTCGGCGGTGAACAGCTTGGCCGCACGCTGGGTTACCCCACCGCCAACATGGCGCTTGCGCCTGAAGTGGAGCTGAAAGCCGGCATCTACGCCGTGCGCTTCCGCAGGCCGGACGGCACGCTCTACAACGGCGTCGCAAGTTATGGCCGGCGCCCGACGGTGACGGAAAACGGCGCACCGCTTCTGGAAACTTTTGTCTTCGATTTCTCCGGCAGTCTCTACGGCGAAATCTGTTCGGTATCCTTCTTCGGTTACCTGCGCCCGGAACTGAAGTTCGATGGGCTGGATGCGCTTGTCGTGCAGATGAAGCGGGACGAAGAAGAGGCCCGTGCGCTGCTGTCAGGTGTTACGCCGCTGAGTGACGTGGATGGGAAGATCGCGTTCTGAGGGTTTTTAGAGTTTTCGGGTTGATCCCGCGTCTTTCAGAATGGCGTTGGCCGTGTGGCGGCTCATCAGGTTGCGCGGCACGAGGATGATCCTGCCGGTCTTGCTGGAGCGCCATTTCTCGTGCGAGCCTTTGGCGTTGGTCAGATATTCATAGCCCAGTTGGGCGATGATCTCGCACACGATGCTGTAATATCCTGAGACCATCAGGCGGCCATGGGCTCAAGCGGTCTTTCAAACAGGATGGCGGGAATGAGATCCTTGAGCGGTGTCGTTGCCAGCTCTTCGGGTGATATGTGATTTGCGACGATCAGTTCGGCCGCCGCATCGAACATCACCTCTTCAAAAGCCTCAAGGGTGGCGGTTTCGATATGCAGGCCGTCGATGTCGCTCTCGCAGTAATAGACCTTTGCATCGGCGTCCCAAAGTGCCTTTACCGAGAAGGTACGTTTTGCCATGGCCATGAACTCCGCAAACCTTGCCCGCCAAGAATACAGCGATCCCGCGCAATTCCAATCCCCTCTTCCTTTTGGCGGCGAAAACCCCTAAAGAATGCGCCACCATGACGTATCTTTCGGCGGCCCGTGTCATTCGAATTATTGGCCCGGCTTTCCCGGCGGCTTGAAAAGCTGAAGGGAGGGTCCGGGTTTTTGGCGCTGGGGTTTTTCCTTGCGCGTCCGTCGCCAATCCACATTGTTTATTCTGCGACCGCGACCGGTCGCCTTTCCGATGGTTGATCCATGACCGATACCGCTGAAAAACTTGATTATTCCAAAACCCTCTATCTGCCCGAGACCGAGTTTCCCATGCGCGCCGGCTTGCCCGCCAAGGAGCCGGAAATGGCGAAAAAGTGGAAGGACATGGAGCTTTACAAGAAGCTCCGCGCCTCTGCCGCCGGGCGCGAAAAATTCGTGCTGCACGATGGCCCTCCTTATGCCAACGGCAATATCCATATCGGCCATGCGCTGAACAAGGTGTTGAAGGACGTCATCACCCGCTCGTTCCAGATGCGCGGGTTTGATGCCAATTACGTGCCCGGCTGGGATTGCCATGGCCTTCCGATCGAATGGAAGATCGAGGAAAAATACCGCGAAAAGGGCAAGGACAAGAACGAGGTCCCGGTCAACGAATTCCGCCGCGAATGCCGCGAGTTCGCACAAGGCTGGATCGACATCCAGTCCGAAGAATTCCGCCGCCTCGGCATCGAGGGCGATTTCGAGCGCCCCTACACGACGATGAATTTTCACGCCGAAAGCCGCATCGCCGGCGAACTGCTGAAGCTTGCCATGTCCGGCCAGCTGTATCGCGGTTCCAAGCCGATCATGTGGTCGGTGGTGGAGCGCACGGCGCTGGCTGAGGCCGAGGTGGAATATCACGAGGTCGAGAGCGACACGATCTGGGTGAAGTTTCCCATCCGTTTCATGCCTGATGCAATTGTTGTCCCGCTAGGAGCATCGGTTCCAGCGGAGTACCATGATCGGGCGGCCATGCTTGGCGGGCCTGTTTCTGGCGGGCTTGCGGGAGCCTCCGTGGTAATCTGGACCACCACACCCTGGACGATCCCCGGCAACCGCGCGATCTCCTATTCGTCTCGTATCGAGTATGGGCTTTACGAAGTCACCGAAGCCGTCAACGACTTTGGCCCGCAGCCGGGTGAAAAGCTGATCTTTGCCAAGCGTCTTGCGGAGGACTCTGCAGCCAAGGCCAAGGTCACGTTCAAGTTGATCCGCGACGTCACCGGTGCGGAACTCGCATCCATCACCTGCGCCCACCCGCTCGCCGATATGGGCTACACCTTCGACGTCCCGCTCCTCGATGGCGATCACGTCACCGATGATGCCGGCACCGGTTTTGTCCACACGGCCCC
The DNA here is from genome assembly GCF_058242775.1 of Neorhizobium sp. PAMB6630. Taxonomy (NCBI): domain Bacteria; kingdom Pseudomonadati; phylum Pseudomonadota; class Alphaproteobacteria; order Hyphomicrobiales; family Rhizobiaceae; genus Neorhizobium; species Neorhizobium sp. PAMB6630. The sequence continues at coordinate 3,056,279 of NZ_CM177836.1, read as the reverse complement.
GAGCCACGGTCGCGAAGACTTTGAGGCGTGGATGAGCAATGTCCGCGCGCTGGAAGCACGCGGCATTGACACAAAAATCCCGTTCCCGGTGGATGATGCCGGCTTCTACACCGATGAAGCTTATGGCTTTGGCCCCTCGGCCGAAGGCGGCGCCGCGCGCGTGCTGGATGATAACGGCAAGAAGGGCGACGCTAACAAGCGGGTGATGGAGGCGCTGATCGCTGCCAACAACCTGTTTGCCCGCGGCCGCATCAAGCACGAATATCCGCATTCCTGGCGCTCCAAGAAGCCGGTCATCTTCCGCAACACGCCGCAATGGTTCGTCTACATGGACAAGGAATTGTCCGATGGCACGACGCTGCGGTCGCGCGCGCTGTCGGCCATCGATGATACCCGTTTCGTGCCCGCCGCCGGCCAGAACCGTCTGCGCGCCATGATCGAGGGGCGTCCGGACTGGGTTCTGTCGCGTCAGCGCGCCTGGGGCGTGCCGATCTGCGTTTTTGCCGACAAGGCCGGAAACGTGCTGCAGGATGAGGACGTCAACGCCCGCATTCTCGAAGCCTTCGAGAAGGAAGGGGCCGACGCCTGGTTTGCTAGAGGCGCCAAGGAACGTTTTCTCGGCAATGCCCATGATAGCGAACAGTGGCAGATGGTCACCGACATTCTCGATGTCTGGTTCGATTCAGGTTCCACCCACACCTTTACGCTGGAAGACCGTCCGGACCTGAAATGGCCGGCCGATGTCTATCTGGAAGGGTCCGACCAGCATCGCGGCTGGTTCCATTCCTCGCTTCTGGAGAGCTGCGCCACGCGCGGCCGCGCACCTTACAACGCCGTTGTCACCCATGGTTTCATCATGGATGAGAAGGGCGAGAAGATGTCGAAATCGAAGGGCAACGTGACAGCCCCGCAGGCCATCATGAACGATGCCGGCGCCGATATCCTGCGTCTTTGGGTGATGAGTTCGGATTATGCCGAGGACCTGCGCGTCGGCAAGACGATCATCCAGACCAATATCGATGCCTACCGAAAAATCCGCAACACCATCCGCTGGATGCTCGGCACGCTTGCCCATGATAAAGGCGAAGAGATCGCCTATGCGGATCTGCCGGAGCTGGAAAAGCTGATGCTGCACCGGCTGGCCGAACTCGACCAGCTTGTGCGCCGTGCCTATGACGATTTCGATTTCAAGCGCATCACCCGGGCGCTGACCGATTTCGCCAATGTGGAGCTGTCGGCCTTCTACTTCGATATCCGCAAGGATGCGCTTTATTGCGATGCGCCGTCGTCGCTGCGCCGCCGGGCCGCCCTGCATGTCATCCGCAAGCTGTTCGATTGCCTCGTGTTGTGGTTTGCCCCGATGATGCCGTTTACGACGGAAGAGGCGTGGCTGAGCCGCGATCCTTCCGCCGTTTCGGTGCATCTGGAGCAGTTCCCGAGCATTCCGGCCGAGTGGCAGAACGAGGCGCTGGCCGACAAGTGGAAACGCGTGCGTAACGTGCGCCGTGCCGTTACCGGCGCGCTGGAGCTGGAACGCAAGGACAAGCGTATCGGCTCCTCGCTGGAAGCGGCCCCGGTCGTTTATGTCGCGGATGCCGATCTCCTCTCGGCGCTCGATGGTCTGGATCTCGCTGAAATCTGCATCACCTCGGATATTTCCGTCGTGGCAGGCGAGGGGCCGGCGGATGCATTTCGTCTGGAAGACGGCACGAAGGTTGCTGTCGAGCCAAGACTTGCAGAAGGCGTCAAATGCGCCCGCTCGTGGAAGATCACCAGGGATGTCGGGTCCGATCCCGCTTATCCGGATGTGTCCGCGCGCGATGCGGAAGCTCTGCGTGAACTTGCCGCACTAAACTGAAGCCTTGATACCGGATGATTGCGCTTTGGCGCGTCATCCGGTAAATCTGCCTGAAATTGGCCGGAATTTGCGGCCAACGGGAGATGATGGATCTCGCAAGCGTCTCGGACGGGCGCGGCTGGAAGGGTTTTGATGAACATGACCAATGTCATTGGCGCACGGGCAGGTGCAATTCGCGCGCGCGCGGGGCTTCTTGCCGTTGTGGCGGCCGCTCTTGCTGTTTCAGGCTGCACGACAGGCCCGACCTACGGGACGAGCAAGACCTCCGGCGAGCAGCTGGTCGATGACCTGGGTCAGGCCGTGTCGCTGGGTTCTGAACCCGCAAACAAGAACACCCGGTACAATCCGCGTCCGCAACTGGTGGTGAACAAGAACGCCACCGGCCTTCCTGCCCCGCAGGCATCACTTGCCAGCCGCGAAAACAACCCCAACTGGGTGGAATCGCCGGAAGAAACCCGTGCGCGCCTGCGCGACGAGGCAGACGCCAACAAGGATAACCCCAATTACCGTTCGCCGCTTCTCGCCGGCAACGGCACGGCCGGTACGCTGACCGAACCGCAGAAGTGGGAAGCCTTCCGCAAGGCCCGCCAGAACGCCGAAAACCCCGGCATCACCGGCACCCGCCGCACCTTGACCGACCCGCCGACCGAATACCGCATCGCCGATACCGATCAGCTGAACGATCTTGGCGAACCGGAGCTGAAAAAGGAACGCGAACGCAAGAAGGCCGCCCAGGAAGCCGGCACAAAGACATCGTCCTGGTGGAAGCCGTTCCAGTAAGGTGATTTTTTTTGGGTGGGCCGGTCGGGACTTGGTTTCTGATTGAGACGCTGCTGTTGCGGATGAGGCCACTTCGTTTTTCGTGTCGAGGATAAGCTGCTGTCCGTTGCAGTTGTGGCCCCCTCATCCGCCTGCCGGCACCTTCTCCCCGAGGGGAGAAGGGATGTGTGGCTGCCGTTTCATTCTCTCTTTCTTCCTACCAGTGCTATAGCCCGCAGCGCCTGCGGTTCCCCTCTCCCCTCGGGGAGAGGTCTGCCGAGCGAAGCGGAGGCAGGGTGAGGGGGCCGCTTGCTCCTTACGGTCTCAATCTGTCACAAGAAAACCGCCAAGACGTTCATCACACCTCAATCCCCACGCTTGCCCTTGAAAAATTCCACCAGAATTTCCGCGGCGGCCGTTTCGCCAATGCCGGAATAGACGTCCGGCTGGTGGTGGCAGGTGGGCTGGTTGAAAAAGCGCACGCCGCTTTCCACCGCGCCGCCCTTGGCGTCGTTTGCGCCGTAATAAAGCCTTCGGATGCGCGCGAAAGAGATGGCGGCCGCACACATGGTGCAGGGCTCGAGCGTCACGTAGAGATCGGCGCCCGCAAGTCGCTCTTCGCCAAGGGCTTCGCAGGCCATGCGGATGGCCAGAATTTCGGCATGCGCGGTCACGTCATGCATCTCGCGCGTGCGGTTTCCGGCACGGGCAATGATGTCGCCATCGAGCACCAGAACGGCGCCGATTGGCACTTCGTTTCGCTCTGCCGCCCGCTGTGCCTCGATCAATGCTTCGTCCATGAAGCGATTTGTCCCGCTCATGCGGCGATTTCCTCTTAACCAGGGCAACGCGAACTGTTAGGAACGGTCCAACCTGCGTTGCGTCAGCCGTCTTTCGCAACGCGACAGACATTAATTTCAGTCAAACACTGATGTCATGGACAGCATTGTCCGACACACGCTTCAGGCAAACAACAAATGAGCTTCAAAGACAAGCCGAAGCGCGAGGGGACCAAGTCCTTCGATCGCGACCGGAAATCCACTTCTGCCCCCAAGAAGGCCTCGGCCGAGAATGCGCAGGCCAAGTCTGCGCCGGCCAAGTCTGCGTTGGAGGGTGCGCCACGCGTGGCCCGCAAGGCAGCGCCTGCGGCAACGGAAGGGGCAGGATCTGCCCCCGCAAAGCCGGAACGTATCTCCAAGATCCTCGCCCGCGCCGGCATTGCGTCGCGTCGTGATGTCGAGCGGATGATCATGGAAGGCCGCGTCAGCGTCAACGGCAAGCAGCTGGAAACGCCGGTTCTCAACGCCACGCTTGCCGACCGCATCGAGGTGGATGGCCAGCCGATCCGCGGCATCGAGCGCACGCGCCTGTGGCTTTACCACAAGCCGTCTGGCCTGGTGACGACCAATTCCGATCCGGAAGGCCGGCCCACCGTGTTCGACAACCTGCCGGAAGACCTGCCGCGCGTGCTGTCGATCGGCCGTCTCGATATCAACACCGAAGGCCTGCTGCTGCTGACCAATGACGGCGGCCTGTCGCGCGTGCTGGAACTGCCGACCACCGGCTGGCTGCGCCGTTACCGCGTGCGCGCCTATGGCGATATCAGCCAGGAAAAGCTCGACACGCTGAAGGACGGCATTGCCGTCGACGGCGTGCTTTATGGCGCCATCGACGCGACGCTCGACCGCACGCAAGGCCACAATGTGTGGATCACCATGGGTTTGCGCGAAGGCAAGAACCGCGAGATCAAGAATGTGCTCGGCGCGCTCGGCCTCGATGTGAACCGCCTGATCCGCCTGTCCTACGGTCCCTTCCAGCTGGGTGACCTGCCGGAAGGCCATGTGGTGGAAGTGCGTGGCCGCATGCTGCGCGACCAGCTTGGCCCCCGCCTCATCGAAGAATCCAAGGCCAATTTCGACGCGCCGATCTATACCAATAACGGTCCCGTCGAAGAAGATGCCACCGCTGCCAAGCCGGGCGAGAAGCCGTTTGGCAAAACCTTCGGCAAGCAGGGCGACCGCGAGGAACGCGGCTTTGCCGTCGAACGCCGCGAGCGCTCGACCGAGGGTGCCGGTGAGGGAAAACGCCCTGCATTTTCAAAGCCATCAGGCAAACCGGCTGGCAAATTCGACAAGGGTGGCGCAAAGTTCGGCGGCAAGTTCGACCGCGCGCCCGCCTATGACGAGGACAAGCCGAAGAAGCGTCCGCCGATGGGTACGTCGCGCACGGCAAATGTCTGGATGGCGCCCGGTGCGCGTCCGACCGCCGATGTGAAGGGCAAATCGTCCGCCCGCGCCGAGGCCGAGCGGCTGTTTGCCAAGGGCACGGATGATCCGAGCCTGCGCGTGCAGGTGACCCGCGTCGAGGGCGACAGCGACTGGATCCGCGCCGATGAACCACCTGCTGGCGGCCGTGGAGATCGGGCCGGCGGCCGTGGCGAAGGTCGCAGTGATCGCGGTGATCGTGGCGACAGGGGTGATCGCGGTGATCGTCCTGCCCGTGGTGACCGTCCCCGTGGCGATCGTCCCGCCCGCAGTGAAGGTGGCGAACGCAGTTTTTCCGATCGTCCGCGTGGCCCGCGTCCCGCAGGAGATCGTCCGTCCGGTGATCGCAAGCCGCGCGAAGAGGGTGGCCGTTCCAAGCCGTATGGCGCAGGTGCCGGCCCCGGCCGTTCGCCGCGTGAAAATGCCGAACGGGCGTTCCGCCCGTCCGGTCCCCGCTCTGAAGGTGGCCGTTTTGAAGGCGGCCGTTCTGAGGGTGGACGTTCGGAAGGTGGTCGTTCTGAGGGCGGACGGGGCGGTTTCGGCGCAAAGCCGGCCGGCAGCCGTCCTTATTCCGGCAAGCCCGCGGGTGACCGTGGCGACCGGCCAGCTCGTTCCGAAGGTGGTCGCTCCGAGGGCGGACGTTCCGAGGGTGGACGCGGCGGCTTTGGTGCAAAGCCTGCCGGTGCGCGCCCCTATTCGGGGCGTCCGGCCGGTGAACGTTCTGAAGGTGGACGTGGCAGTTTCGGCGACAAGCCGGCGGGTGCCAAGCCCTTCGGCGGAAAACCCGGCGGTGCAAAACCGTTTGGCGGCAAACCCGGCGGCGGCAAGTCTTTCGGCGGAAAACCCGGTGGTGCAAAACCGTTTGGCGGCAAGCCTTCCGGTGGCAAGCCATCCGGCGGTCGCGGTCCGGGCTCCGGCCCGAAGGGCGGCGGCACGCGCTCCAGAACTCCGAGGGGCTAAACCTTGCGCATCGTTGGCGGTGAATTTCGTGGCCGCAATCTTGCCGCGCCCAAGACAGACGCGATCCGGCCGACCATCGACCGGACGCGTGAAAGCCTGTTCAACATCATCGGGCATGTTTATCCCGAGGCAATTGAAGGCACGCGGGTGATCGACCTGTTTGCCGGCACCGGCGCGGTGGGGCTCGAAGCACTGTCGCGCGGCTGTCGCAGCGCGCTGTTTGTGGAAAACGGCGTCGAGGGCAGGGGTCTCCTCTGGGAAAATATCGAGAGCCTCGGCCTGCACGGCCGGGCGCGTATCCTGCGCCGGGATGCCACCAAGCTTGGCACCGTCGGCACGATGGAGCCCTGTCATTTCCTCTTTGCCGATCCGCCTTATGGGCGCGGGCTCGGGGAAGCAGCGCTCGTTTCTGCCCATGAAGGCGGCTGGCTTTTGCCCGGTGCGCTCGTGGTGCTGGAGGAGCGCGCCGATGCGTCGCCCTCCGTCGCTCCGGTCTTCCAGCCGCTGGAACAGCGCGTGTTTGGCGATACGCGCGTCGATTTCTTCCGTTACAAGCCGGTCTGAGGACGGACCCATGACGACGAAGCTCTCGCTTCCCGAACACGGCCTGTCGCTTCACGGCGGCATGCCACGGGTGGCGGTGGCCTTTGGCGGCGGCGGTGCGCGCGGCATTGCCCATATCGCCGTCATCGAGGCGCTGGACGAGATGGGCATCGTGCCCGTGGCGATTGCCGGCTCCTCCATCGGGGCCATTTTTGGCGCCGGCATGGCCGCCGGCCTGTCAGGCGCTGCCATCCGCGATTATACGCTCGAAACCGTCGGCAACCGTTCCGCCGTGTTGAACCGCCTGTGGTCGCTCGGGCCTTCCAGCATGCGCGATGTGGTGGGCGGCTTTCGGCTGGGCCATTTCAATCTGGAGCGCATCCTTGAGGCATTTCTGCCGCCGGAAATCCCGGCGGATTTCGAAGGCCTGAAAATCCCGTTGAAAATCGCCGTCACCGATTATTACGGCCAGTCGGAGGTGATCCTGGAAGAGGGCGACCTTCGCACGGCGATTGCCGCCTCGGCTGCCATTCCCGGCCTCTTCATGCCGGTCATGATCCATGGCCGGGTGATGATCGATGGCGGCGTGTTCAATCCGATCCCTTATGAACATGTCATGGAAAACGCAGACATCGTCATTGGCGTCGATGTGGTGGGCGCCCCCGAGGGCGACGGAACCCATGCGCCGAACAGGATCGACAGCGTGTTCGGGGCAAGCCAGCTGATGATGCAGGCGGCCATTGCCTTGAAGATGAAGCTGCATCCGCCGCATCTTTTCCTGCGCCCCTCCGTCAACCGCTTCGGGGTGATGGATTTTCTCAAAGCCCACGAAATCCTCGAGGAATCCACGCCGATCAAGGACGAGCTGAAGCGCGGGCTGGAAGGCCTGCTCGCCGTTGCCCGCACCTGATTCGCTCGGGATTGGCGCCGGGCATGTCCCGGCCTAAACGTTTTCCGGCTCTTCCGTCACGGTGGTGGCGCGTTTCGGCTTGGTCAGCGGTTCCGGGCGAACCGGGCGCGTGTGCAGCATATGGGCGCCGGCGGAAATGCCTTGCGCCGCCTGGATCTGCAACCGCTCCTCGTCGCGCCGGCGAATGTCGTCACCGATCTCGCTCGTTTCCGATTCCGATGTGCCAAGTGCCTCCAGCGTCTTTTGCCCGAACAGAAGCCCGGATTCCAGCGTCTCGCGCAGTTCGTATTCCACCTCGCGGGCGCGCAGCGAGATCGTGTGGATGCGGTCATAGGAGCGCACGAACAGCCGCACTTCCGGAAACTCGGCGCGGATGAGGTCAACGATGTGGTCTGTCACCTCGCGTTTCTGGGTGCAGACGGCAACGATCTTGGCCCGCTCGATGCCGGCTGCCATCAGCACCTCGCGCCGCGTGCCGTCACCGAAATAGATGCGGAAACCGAAGGTCGCCGCCTGGCGGATACGGTCGGGCGAATCGTCGATGACGGTGACGTCGCGACCGCCGGCAAGCAGGATCTGCGCTGCGATCTGGCCAAAACGCGAAAAGCCCACCATCAGCACGTCGGAGCCCGCGCCCTCAAAATCCTCCGGCATTTCCTCGCGGCCCTGTTCACGCACGAGGAAACGCTTGGCAATGGCCGAACCGAGGGGGGTGAGCGCCATCGACAGGGTGACGCTGGCAATCAGCAGCGAAGCGGTGGCCGGCGACAGAAGGCCGGCGGCAACCGCCGTTGTAAACAGCACGAAACCGAATTCGCCACCCTGCGGCAGAAGCACTGCAATGCTTGCGGCATCTTCGCGGCTGGAGCCGCCGATACGGCAGAGGATATAAAGGATAAGCCCCTTTGCGGCCATGAACAGCGGCACGCCGATGAGGATCAGCGCCAGATTGGCGAGAATGGCCTCAAGATCGAGCGACAGGCCGACCGCCATGAAGAACATGGCGAGCAGCAGCCCGCGAAATGGCTCGATATCAGCCTCAAGCTCATGGCGATAGGAGGATTCGGCCAGCATGATGCCGGCGAGAAACGCGCCCAAGGCCATGGATAGCCCGGCAAGCTGCATGAGAAGAGCCGATCCCAGCACCACCAGAAGCGCTGCAGCCAACATCACCTCACGCGCGCCGGTGCGGGCAATCACCTGAAACAGCGGTGTCAGCAGGTAACGACCGGCCAGAACCATGCCGATGACGGCGCCGGCGGCCACGGCAAAATCGGTGAGGAACGAGCTTTCTTCAGCACCCGGTCCCGATCGCAGCAGCGTGACCAGCGCCAGAAGCGGCACGATGGCCAGATCCTGGAACAGCAGGACCGAAAAGGCGCGTCGCCCATAAGCGGAATTCGTATCGCCGGCATCGTTGAGGATCTGCAGGGCGAAGGCTGTGGAGGAGAGGGCAAGGCCAAAGCCTGCAATCACCGAACCCTGCCAGCTGGCAATGCCGGTTGCCCAGGCAAGTCCCGTCAGCGCCAGACCGCTCAACAACACCTGCGCGGTGCCGAGGATAAAAATATCGCCGCGCATCTGCCACAGGCGCGAGGGTTTCAACTCCAGCCCGATGATGAAGAGCAGGAAAACGACGCCGAGTTCGGAGACATGCAGCACCTCTTCGGGATCTGCAATCAGCTGCAGGATGGGTCCGATGACGATGCCCGCCGCCAGATATCCGAGCACCGTGCCAAGCCCGAGCTTCTTGAAAATTGGTGCGGCCAGCACCGCGCCGCCCAGCAGCAGCAGCGTTTCGGTAAACAGGGGATCTGCACTTGCCATGAAACCTCGCGGGGTCGTTTCGGCATTGGGAACAAGAATCGCCCCGCCGCCCTTGATGCATCCTTTAGTCCACAATACATGGAACGGGAATGAAAGGGTTTCCCATGTCCTCTGAAAATGGCCAAAACGCGCTGCTGTCTCGTGCAGGCGAGCTTGTCGATCTTGCACGCAAGGCAGGCGCCGATCAGGCCGATGCGGTCATCGTGCGCTCCCGCTCCCGTTCCGTCAGCGTTCGCCTTGGCAAGGTGGAGGGGACGGAAGCCTCCGAAAGCGACGATTTTTCGCTGAGGGTGTTTGTCGGAAAGCGCGTCGCCAGCGTCTCGGCCAATCCGGGCTTTGATCTTGCAGCCCTTGCCGAACGCGCCGTTGCGATGGCGCGCGTCTCGCCGGATGACCCTTACGCCTGCCTTGCCGACGAGGCGGATCTGGCTCGCGCCTATCCCGATCTCGAGCTGTTTGATCCGACCGAGATGTCGACGGAGGAACTGACGCAGGCAGCCCTTGCCATGGAAGAGGCAGCCCTTGGCGTGCCCGGCATCAGCAATTCGTCCGGTTCCGGCGCATCGGCTGGTGCCGGCGGGCTGGTGCTCGTCACCTCGCACGGCTTTTCCGGCAGCTATATGGCCAGCCGCTTCAGCCGCTCCGTCAGCGTCATTGCCGGCGAAGGCACAAAGATGGAGCGCGACTATGATTTCGACAGCCGCCTTTATGCCGCAGACCTTGCCTCTCCCGAACTGATCGGCAAACGCGCCGGTGAACGCACGGTCAAGCGCGTCAACCCGCGCCAGGTGGATACGGGCAGCAATGTCACCGTCATATTTGATCCGCGCATCGCACGCGGCTTTGTCGGCCATATCGCCGGCGCCATCAACGGCGCATCGGTTGCCCGCAAGACCAGCTTCCTGCGCGACAAGATGGGCCAGCAGGTGCTGAAATCGGGGCTGTCGATCACCGACGATCCGATGATCGTGCGCGGTTCCTCCTCGCGCCCCTTCGATGGCGAGGGCGTATCGGGTGCCAAGCTTTCGATGATCGAGGACGGCGTGCTGAACCACTGGTTCCTGTCCACCTCGACCGGCCGGGAACTTGGCCTTTCCACCAACGGGCGCGGCGTGCGCGGCGGCACTTCTGTCTCGCCGGGGTCGACCAATCTGGCGCTGGAGCCGGGCGATATCTCGCCGGAAGACCTCATCGCCAGCATCGGCACCGGGCTTTACGTCACCGAACTCATCGGGCAGGGCGTCAACATGCTGACGGGCGAATACAGCCGTGGCGCCACCGGCTTCTGGATCGAGAATGGCGAACTGGCCTTTCCCGTTTCCGAAGTCACCATCGCCTCCAATCTCAAGGACATGTTCATGCGGCTGACGCCGGCCAGCGACATCGACCGCAAATATGGCGTTGCCGCACCGACGATTGCGATTGAAGGCATGACACTGGCGGGGCGCTGATCTTGAACCATGACGCAGAGCAGACCTTTGACGACGATCTGGCGCTGATCCGTAAGGCAGCCCGCGAGGCGGGCGATATCGCGCTTGGCTATTTTGGCCGTTCACCGGAAGTCTGGTGGAAGAACGAGGGGCGCTCGCCGGTGAGTGCTGCCGATTTTGCCTCCAATGACCGGCTGCAGACGCTGCTTCTTGGGAGTCGCCCCGGTTATGGATGGCTGTCGGAAGAGACGGATGACGATGCGCAGCGTTTGTCGCGCGACACGCTGTTCGTGGTCGATCCGATCGATGGCACGCGCGCCTTCATCAACGGCGAAAAGACCTGGTGCGTCAGTGTTGCGGTGGTCCATCGCGGCAAGCCGGTGGCGGGCGTTCTGTATGCGCCTGCGCTGCAGGAGGAATTTTGCGCCTGCGTGAATGGGCCGGCGCTGAAGAACGGCGTGCCGATTTCCGTGTCTGCCGAAAATCCAGGCGCGCTTCGCCAGATCGCAGTGGCCGAAGACATGCTCGGCCAGTTTGCGCCCGATTTTCGCCAGACGCTCAACCGCATCCGCCACGTGCCCTCGCTTGCCTACCGGCTTGCCATGGTCGCCGATGGGCGGATCGATGGCACAGTGGTGAAGCGCAACAGCCATGAATGGGATCTGGCGGCTGCCGACATCATCCTGGAGCGGGCCGGCGGGCGGCTTGTCGATCTTGATGGCCATCGCCTCATCTACAACCGGCAGGCTGTTACGCAGGGTGTGCTCTGCGGCGGGGCGGAACATGTTCTGGAAAGCTTGGTCGCCGGCCTTGCCTCGGGTTGACCTTTGCCCTCGAATGCCGCAGGAGGAAGGGACGGGGAGACGAAAAGACGAGGTAGAAAATGACCGAGCAGAGCGGCAAGAAACAACTCCTACACCTGGTTTTCGGCGGTGAGCTGGAAAGCCTCAAGGGCCTTGATTTCAAGGATCTGGCGGCCCTCGACATCGTCGGTATCTATCCCGATTATGCAAGCGCCCTGGAAGCCTGGAAAAGCAAGGCGCAGATGACCGTTGACAATGCGCACATGCGCTATTTCATCGTTCACATGCACCGTCTGCTGGACCCCGATTCCAAGGGCTGATCCATCGACCATGCGGCGGTCCGCCCGCCTCTTAAGGCAATCGACAGCTGTGTTTTCGACGCATTTGTCAGGCATGGGCCAATGTGCAAAAAACAAGGGCTGCGACCGGGGATGGTGCGGATGGCAAGCATAAAGGGGCGATGGCATTGAGCAACGGCTTGGCGCGCATGGCCTTGCTCGGATACCGCATGGCCGGTATCTGCGCATATCCCCTGGCTTCATCCTATCTTGCCTACCGGGCCATCAAGGGCAAGGAAGAGCGCCAGCGCCGTCTGGAACGTTTCGGTTATGCCAGCATTGCGCGTCCGCGCGGCCCGTTGATCTGGGTTCATGCGGCAAGTGTGGGCGAAACCATTGCCGTCATTCCGCTCATCCGCGAGCTGCGGCGCCGGGACATCCATGTTCTCCTGACCACCGGCACGGTGACGTCGGCCGAGCTTAGTCACAAACGCCTCGGCGACGAGGTGATCCACCAGTATGTACCGCTGGACGTCAAGTTTCCGATCAAACGCTTCATCGCCTATTGGCGTCCCGATGCGGCGATTACGGCGGAATCGGAAATCTGGCCGACGACCATGGCGGAACTGACGCGGCGCAATATCCCGCAGATCCGGGTCAATGCCCGTATTTCCGATCGCTCCTTCGAGCGCTGGAGCAGCCGCTCGGCGATTGCCGAACTGTTGTTCGGCAAGCTTGCGCTGGTGGTGGCCCGCTCCGACCTCGATGCCGAACGCTTTCGCGATCTCGGTGCCTGGCCGGTGGTCATTTCCGGCAATCTGAAGGGTGATACCGACCCGCCACCGGTCGATGAGGCCGTGCTGGAACGTTACGTTGCCGAGATCGGCACCCGCAAGACCTGGGCTGCCATCTGCACATTCGAGGGCGAGGACGAGGCGGCCGCCTTCGTTCACCGGGCGTTGAAGCCGCGCAACGGGCAGCTGACCGTTCTCGTGCCGCGCCATCCCGAACGCGCCGACGCGATCGAGGCGATGTTGACCGGGCAGGGGCTTGTCGTTGCCCGCCGCAGCCGCAACGACCGCATCACGCCGGAAACCGATGTCTTTCTGGGCGATACGATCGGTGAAATGGGGCTTTACCTGCGCCTCACCGACATTTCCTTTGTCGGCCGTTCGCTGACGGCCGAAGGCGGCCAGAACCCGCTTGAATCCGCCATGCTCGGCTGCGCGGTGCTGACCGGCCCCAATGTGCAGAATTTTCGCGAGACCTATCAGCAGGTGATCCGGCGTGGCGGGGCGCGCATGGTGCGCGATACCGAAATGCTGGCGAAAGCTGTGCATTATCTGATGACCAATGACCCCGCCCGTCAGAAGATGATCGATTGCGGCCATGAGGCGGTGCAGGATATGCGCGGTGCGCTCTCCACCACGATCAAGGCGCTGGAACCCTATCTCAACCCGCTGACCGTCACCGCACGGCTGCGCCCTGCCGGAACCGCTGGCTGATGGATACGCCCTCCCTTTCCACCATCAAGGGCCTGCTGTTCGACAAGGACGGCACGCTGTTGCGTTATGACGAAAGCTGGGGCCCGGTAAACCGGCAGGCGGCAAGACTTGCCGCCGATGGCGGTGGCGAGGATCTGGAAAACCGGTTGCTGATCGCCTGCGGCATGGACCCGGTGACCGGATTGACCAGGGCCGACAGCCTGTTTGCCGCCGGAACCGCCGCAGAGATCGCTGCCGGTTTCGTGAAGGCCGGCTCACCGCTTGCCGTTGGGCCGCTCACCGTGGCGCTGGATGATCTTTTCGTGCGCGCCTCGGATTTTTCCGTCGCGGTCACCGATCTTAGCGCCTATTTCGGCCGCCTTCGCGCTCGTGGCTTTCGCCTCGGCGTCGCCTCCAGCGATAACGAACGCTCGATCCGCGAGACGGCACGACGTTTCGGCTTTCTCGATCATCTGGATTTCATCTGCGGTTATGACAGCGGCCATGGCTGCAAGCCGGAGCCGGGCATGGTGCTTGGCTTCTGCAAGGCTGTTGGCCTTGAACCGTTCGAGGTGGCGATGATTGGCGACAACAATCACGACCTGCACATGGGCGCGGCGGCCGGTGCCGGGCTGAAAGTCGCGGTTCTCACAGGCACCGGCTCGCCGGAAACGCTGGCAGCGGCTGCCGACCATGTGCTGGCCGATATTACCGGGCTTGAAACGCTGCTGCCGCAGGGTGAGCCGGCCTGAGCGTTGCCTGGCCTGATCTTGTGCGAGCGTCCGGCAGGATAGAGCATTTCCGGCGAAAATGGAGTCGCCTTTAATGCTCTATCTGCTTGTTTTCACGCAAATCCGGACGCAAAACCGCTTCGCACTTTTGCTGGAATTGCTCTAGCTGCCGGCGGCAAAGAGGACAAAGATGGTTTCTGAGGCGCCTTCCTTCTGGTGGACACGGGCGAACTGGCGTGCCTGTGGCCTGTGGCCGCTCTCTGTCCTTTATGGGCGCATTGCCGGCCGGCGCATGGCCCGCACGCAGCGGCCGAGCGTTCCCGTGCCTGTGCTTTGCGTCGGCAATTTCACCGTCGGCGGCGCCGGCAAGACACCGACAGCCATTGCCCTTGCCCGAGCGGCCAAGGCGAAAGGGCTCACGCCCGGCTTTCTCAGTCGCGGTTATGGTGGCACGCTTTCCGTGACGACGGTGGTGGATCCGAAGCTGCACGGTGCCGATGCCGTGGGTGACGAGCCACTGCTTCTGGCGCGCGAGGCACTGACGGTGATTTCCCGCAAGCGGTTTGAAGGGGCGCAAAGGCTCGTGGCGGAAGGCTGCGACCTCATCATCATGGATGACGGTTTTCAAAGCGCCCGCCTGGTGCTCGATTTCGCCCTTGTCGTCATCGATTCCGTGCGCGGCGTGGGCAATGGCCATGTCCTCCCGTCAGGACCGCTGCGTGCGCCGCTTTCCGAACAGATCCGCCAGATGTCGACGCTGATGAAGGTCGGCAATGGCACCGGCGCCGATGCGGTGGTGCGCCGGGCGGCGCGCGCCGGAAAACCGCTTCGCATGGCAAGCCTTGTGCCGCGTCCTGATCCGGAGATTGCCAGCAAGCGCGTGCTGGCCTTCGCCGGCATTGCCGATCCGCAGAAATTCTATCGCACAGTGAAGTCTATTGGCGGGGAGATTGCCGTCGAGCGCTCTTTTGCCGACCACCATGCTTTTTCGGATGCGGAAGCGGCGGATCTTATGCGCGAGGCGGAGGAGCAAAATCTGCTGATCGTCACCACGTCAAAAGATGCCGTGCGCCTTGCCGGGCGTCCGGGGGCGGCGAAAACGCTGCTGGATCGGCTGCGGGTGGTGGAGGTCGATATGGTGTTCGACGATCCCCATGTGCCGGGGCAGATGATCGACGAGGCGATTGCTCATGGCCGGGAGCGGGTGTTGCGGGAAAAAAGCGGACGGGGCTGACGTCACGTCTGTGCGGGTGCGCTCAAAAGACACCGCGCAATTCGCGGTCTGCCCCCTCTGCCCTGCCGGGCATCTCCCCCACAGGTGGGGAGATTAGCGTGGCGCTGCCGTCGGGGCTACCATTGCAGAGGTGTGCTGCCCTTAATGCTACCGAGAAACTTGGTTGATATCGAGGAAGTTGGGCGTTTGCCCCATCTGATCTCCCCACCTGTGGGGGAGATGCCCGGCAGGGCAGAGGGGGGCTAAGCGGCATACTCGGCGGCTATAGAGCCGCAAGCCGGCCCCCAAAAAAACTACCCGCGGCTCTGGTTCGGCAATATGCCCGCCCTTTTGTCGGCTTCGAGCGACGATGCGGCATCGGCATAGGGTTCCTGGCGGGCGACGCTCCAGTAGCGCAGCTCGTCGACCGGGATCTGCGCACCGGTCATGGCGCAGGTCACATAGGCGCCGGCCGACAGGATCTGGAAATCGCCGTCGAGATAGCGGATTTTTGCCTCGCGGTGGCTGCCGCCTTCAAAACGGTTCATCGGTCGTCTCCTGCGTAAATTCATTGGTTTCATCTACCCCCGCACGCCGCCCCTTGGCCAGACCCGGCGGGCTGGGCGTGTTTAAAAAATCAGCTGCGGCCGAACAGGCGCTCGATGTCGTTGAGTTTTAGCTCGATATAGGTCGGGCGCCCATGGTTGCACTGGCCGGAGCCGGGGGTCGCCTCCATCTCGCGCAGCAGCGCATTCATCTCTTCCGGGCGAAGCCTGCGGCCGGAGCGCACCGAACCATGGCAGGCCATGGTGGCGGCCACATGCTCCAGCCGGCTTTTGAGGCCATCCGACGTATTCCATTCGCCGATTTCATCGGCGAGATCGCGCACCAGGCCTGCCGCATCGACGGCACCGAGCATGGCCGGTGTTTCGCGCACGGCAACGGCGTCGGGACCGAACCGCTCCAGCGCCAGCCCGAGCTTTTCCAGCTGCGGCGCATGCGCAATCAGCCGGTCGCATTCCTCTTCCGGCAGATCGACGATTTCGGGGATCAGCAGAACCTGCGAAGGCAGGCGGTCCTTTTCCAGCGCCTTGCGCATCGCCTCGAAGACCAGCCGTTCATGGGCGGCATGCTGGTCGACGATGACAAGGCCGGTATCGGTCTGGGCGACAATGTAATTTTCATGCAGTTGCGCGCGCGCTGCCCCCAGCCGGAACTGCGTGGCGGGGTCTGGCGCACCGGGCAATGCGCCCGGCGGCGTGGCGTCGGCCATGGCATCGGCGCGGGCGCTCGGCGTCATCATCGCCGCAAAACCTGCCTGTCCCCGCTCGCCAAAAAACCCGGCAGATGCCCGCTCGGCAATCGTCATCGGCCGAAACGGCGAGGCAGCCTGCGTCCAGCCGACATTGCCGCTGCGGTGGCCGGTGAAATAGCCTGATGAACCGCCTGCCTGCGAAGTGGCGGTCTCCGTTGGGGGCGCGCCGCCAAAGCCTGGACGAAACGCGCGCATCAGGCCATCGGTCCCGGTCGTTGCCGCCCGGTCGCCCTCGCGTGCCAAGGCCTGGCGCAGCGCTCCGACGATCAGGCCACGCACGAGGCCCGGATCGCGAAAGCGCACGTCGGCCTTGGCCGGATGCACATTGACATCCACAAGCGCCGGATCGAGCGTGATCGACAGCACCGCCACCGGATAACGGCCGGACGGAATGGTTTCGGCATAGGCGCCGCGGATGGCGGACAGGATCAGCTTGTCCTGCACCGGGCGTCCGTTGACGAAGGCATATTGATGCGCCGAATTGCCCCGGTTGAAGGTCGGCACGCCGGCAAAACCGGTGAGGCCGACATCTTCGCGCTGAGCGTCGATCTCGATGGCATTGTCCTTGAACTCCGCGCCCAGAACCTGCGCCATGCGGGACAAAGGATCGCCGGGCGAGGCTGGAAATTCCAGCGTCGAGCGGTCGGAGCCAGAGAGCACGAAACGCACATGCGGAAAGGCGATTGCCATGCGCTTCACCACTTCGGTGATGGCGCCGGCTTCTGCCTTTTCCGTCTTCAGGAATTTGAGCCGGGCAGGGGTCGCAAAAAAGATGTCGCGCACCTCCACAACGGTGCCGATATTGGCGGCGGCCGGGCGCACCGGCGTCAGCTTGCCGCCGGCAAGCGCGATCTCGACGCCCGTGGCCGAACCGGCACGCCGGCTGGTGATGGAGAGTTTGGCGACCGAGCCGATGGACGGCAACGCCTCGCCGCGAAAACCGAGCGTGCGGATATCGTCGAGCGTTTCGGAAATCTTTGACGTGCAGTGGCGGCGCACCGCAAGGCTCAAGTCATCGGCGTCCATGCCGCTGCCATTGTCGGTGATGCGGATCAGGCTTTTGCCACCACCGGCGGTGGCGATTTCCACACGGGTCGCGCCGGCATCGATGGCGTTTTCGATCAGCTCCTTGGCGGCGCTGGCGGGACGCTCGATCACTTCGCCTGCGGCGATCTGGTTGATGAGCGTTTCGGGAAGCTGTTTGACGGACATCGCATTATTTTCCAGGATTTTCCGGTCCGGGAAAAGCCGGCCTGTCGCTTTGTCCCCCGCAGATCGTAGCGTTAAGCGCAACTTAACGCCAAATCGGCTATCGTTTGCAACAGGATACCGCGCCGCACGACCTTGCGCCAGTCGAAGCGGCGTATCTGTTGGGCGCAGACGAGCGAACCCGTATGACAAAGCGGGTGCAAAGACAGGACAGGAAGCGATGCAACCGGCAGCGGACGAAAGCCGGCTCCCCCGGGCGGGAGCCGCCCGGACCATGCGAACGGTTCTGCGATGATTGAGACCGTGAAGATGGAGGGGCTTGCCGCCACCGCGCTGATGGAACTGATCGCCGATGCGATGTCGGGAGCCTTCCTGATCTATGATCGCGATGACACCATTGTGTTTGCAAGCCCGCAGGTCGTCGGTTTCCTGCCGGCACTGTCGGCCGCACCGCAGCCCGGCACGCGGCTTCGCGATGTGCTGGGCCGCATCTACGACAAGGGCGGCTACAGCGCGGATCCGGAAGCCGGCCTGAAGGGCGACGTGACCAGCAGCGGGGAGCGCCGCCGCATCAGCCGCGAGGACTGGATCGCCGGCGAGATTGCCGCCCTCTGGCGCGAGCGTTCGGAAACCGTGGTGCGCCGGGATGCCGACCGCTGGATGAGCCTCACGCGGCGGCGCCTGCCATCCGGTTACGGCACCTGCATCCTGCGCGATGTCTCCGAACTGCGCCGGCGCGAGGACCAATGGCGCACGGACCTTGAGCGGGTGCAACTGACGGAAGAGATCCTCGATTCTCTGCCCTTTCCGGTGATGGTGCGCGATCGCAATCTCCTCTGCGTGGCCGTCAACAAGGCGGCAGAACGGCTCTATTGCCGCCCGGCGGATGAAATTCTCGGTCGCAGGGCCGATGAGCTGCATGCTGCGGATCCGGCAGCCCATATCGACGCCGCCAACCGCCAGGTTCTGGAGACCGGCGTGCCGTTTTCCATCGGTATCCAGATCATTCTGCCGGAGGAACCACCGTCCTGTTATCTCATGCGCAAATTCCGTGTCGGCAAGCCGGGGCGGTATTACGTCGTGACTGTCATGGAGGATGTGGCCGAGTTGCTGGCGAATGGCGAGCAGCCGGAATGGAATTTCGCCGGTCTCGAGGGTGTCGATTTTATCGTCTCGGACATGCGCCGGCCAAAATCGGAGGGGCAGGCGGCGGAGGTCACGCCACCGGTGGACATGGCCGGGCGCCGCGTTCTTCTTGTGACGGATAACGGCGCGGTGGAAGAGGAAGGCGTCTCGCTCCTGCTGCGCGCCGGTTTTGATGCCACCGCTGCCCGCAACGGTCGTGAGCTTGCCGCCGTGCTCGATATCACCCGCCAAAGGCAGGTGGTGGTCGATCTGGTGGTGGTGGATGCCGGCATGGATTTCGCCTGCCTGGAAGCAGCACAAGCCTGCGGCATCGACGTGCTGGTGCTGGAAGGGTTTCAGGTCGCGCGCGAACTGATCCCGTCCGTGCTGCGTCGTTTCCGCAATCCCCCGCCGGCACAGCCGGTGGCGGATGAGCAGTGGCAGATTTCCTCGGCCATGCCCGTCGATGTGCTGGTGGCGGAGGATAACGGCGTCAACCAGATCGTCTTTTCCCAGATCCTGGAAGGGCTCGGCTATCGTTACGCGATTGCCGCCGATGGCGAGGAGGCGGTGCGGCTGTTTCGCGATCTCCAGCCGCGCATCGTCCTCATGGACATCACGCTTCCGCGCCTCAACGGCTTTGAGGCAGCCTCGGCGATCCGCGAAATGGAAACGGTGGCCGGCACGGTGCCGATCATCGGCGTGCTGTCGCCTGCTGTCGAGGGAGACCGCGATGCCTGCTGGGCCGCCGGCATGAACGACGTGGTGATGAAGCCGCTCAGCCCCGACGTGCTGGAGGAAAAGTTTCGCCGTTATCTCGGCGACGAGAGCCCGGGGAAGCGACGGCGCGACGGGTTGCGTTAGGCGCGGGCTACAATACCCACAGTCGTGCTGCCATGTTTTATTAATCTTTCGCCAGCATTGTGCGCCAAGGCCAGAAATCTCAACGGGGCACGGGTTTATGAAGTCGGCGGGCGATCCGTTGCCAGACGTCAGTCAGAACGAACTGCAGGCGATGGCATACCGTGATCCCCTGACGGGGCTTGGCAATCGCTACCGGTTGCGCGACAAGGTGCGCCTGATTGCCGCCGAACGCGCCGATGATCCCGCCCCCTTCACCATCGGCATCGTCAACCTTGATGGCTTCAAGCCGATCAACGACCTGTTCGGCTCTGAAGCCGGCGACGAGATCCTCTGCCAGGTGGCCTATCGCCTGAAGGCCTGCATTCCCGACGGCGCGACGGTGACCCGCCACGAGGGCGACGAGTTTGCCGTTCTGCTGCCGCTGGTGTTTGAAAAACACAGCGCCGAACGGCTGGGGCAGATGATCAAGGACGTGCTGTCGGCACCCTATGATCTTGGCGATCGCAATGTGCGCCTCTCGGCCTCGCTCGGCTTTGCCGTTTATCCCTTTGCCGGTGCCGAATTCGAGGAATTGCTGAAAAGCGCTGAAACGGCGCTTTATCGCTCCAAGCGTCGGGGCCGCGGCCAGATCACCGTTTATTCGCGCGAGATTGCCCAGGAGATGAAGCGCTCGACGCAGCTGGAACAGGCGTTGCGCAATGCCATCATCGCAGACGCCGTGGAGGTGCATTTCCAGCCGATCGTGCGCATTCGCGATGCCTGTGTCGTCGGTTTCGAGGCGCTTGCCCGCTGGAACGATGCGGATCTCGGTTTCGTATCGCCTGCCGTTTTCGTACCGCTTGCCGAAGAACGCGGCTTTATCGATGCCCTCTCGCATGCACTTTTGCGCAAGGCGGCGGAGGCAGCACTGTCGTGGCCGCGCGAGCTGTTCCTGTCGTTCAACCTGTCTTCCGCGCAGCTAATGGATACGGGCACGGCGGGTGCCATCCTCAACACACTGTCACGCGTCGGGCTCGATCCTGCCCGGCTGGAGCTGGAGATCACTGAAACGGCCGTCATGACCTCTGCCGATACCGCCGAACAGATCATTGCCGATCTTCGCCAGGCGGGGGTGCGCATTTCGCTGGATGACTTTGGCACCGGCCAGTCGAGCCTTGGGCGGCTGCGCGATTTTGCCTTCGACAAGGTGAAGATCGATCGCGCTTTCATCTCCCGCATCACCACGGACCGGGCCTCCGAACATATCGTCAAGGCAATCATCGCCATGTGCGACGGGCTTGATCTTGAAGTGGTGGCCGAAGGCATCGAAGAGCGGGCGGATGCGGAAAAGCTGAAGGGGCTCGGCTGCGCCATGGGGCAGGGTTATTATTACGGACGGCCCGTCGATGCCGTCGCCACGCAGCGGTATCTCCAGCAACATTTTCGCGACCCCGGCACCCTCAGCGAAACCGCCTGACCTGTTGTGCTGCAACACGCGAACATCACGCACGAAAAAGGGCGACACCTGCGTGCCGCCCTGATCCGTTTCGCCTTCAAAAGCAATGCGTCCCTCGTTCCGGGACCCGCCGTAAAAGATTACGGCTGGGTGGTCGTCGACGGGGTTGTGGCACCGCCTGCAGCAGGCGCCGTGGTCGTTGCAGCGCCACCGGTCGAGGACGTGGTGGTTCCATCCATCGTGCCGGATGTTGCAGCCGTATCCTGATCGTCAAGCGTCTTGAATTCCGGTGCGGCCTTCAGCGCGTCAGCCGTTTCGGTCGTCGTCAGACGAATGTCGTTGCTGTCGGCTTCACGGGTCACCGTGATCTTGTCCATGGGGACCGCGACGTCCTTCTGGCCCATGCCGAGGAAGCCACCGACGCCGACCACCGCTGCGACAATGCCGCCGTTTTCTTCGAGAATGAGGTCGGTCACGCTGCCGATGCTCTTGTCTTCGCCATTGTAGATCGACTTGCCGATGTAGTCATTGGCGCTGATCTGGTTCTGAGCCTGTTCGGTCAGATATTCGCCGGTCATGCCAGCGCCTGCGGCGGACGTCGTACCGGTCGTGCCGGCGGCAGGTGCCGTCGTCGTCGTACCGGACTGGGTGGCCGGAGCGGCCGGCGAAGCCGGGGTGGCGGTCTGAGCAAGCGCGGGTGCGACTGCTGTGGAGGCCATCAGTACGGCAGCGGCTGCCATGGTGCTAAGGGTCTTCTTCATATCGTACCTACCTTTGTAATCTGTTTGTCTCTGGCGCTTCAAACTGTTGGCTCGTTGCGCCGGTTCGAGGAGAGAATGCATGGGGTAGCGGATGGTTCCGGAGGCATATGCCAAAAAAATAGGCGAAAACGCGGGAACGTTTTCGCCTGATCTTTGTTTGCGCCAGCCTTCGCGGGCTCTTTTTCGTTCGGCCTTCGCCGGCGCCCGCTAGAGCAGGTAGGCCGGTTCCTCGCGTCCCTTCACGGTGATGCCGAGATCGAAGAGGAAGCCGGCCTGCTTATCGGCGGCGCGTTCGGCTTCGCTTGCGCCTTCATAGGCGGTAGTCACGGCGATGCGGCCAAATTCCTTGCCGAAGAAGGCGGGGCAGGAGGTGCGGCTTGTCGGTAGCGCATAACGCGCCGCATGGCTGCCGTCGGGGCGGTAGCAATCCACGGCCGATGCGCCCCAGCGGGCGTTCCAGACATTGCCCTCGCTGTCGCAGACGGAGCCATCCGGTCCGCCGGCGGGGCCGCTTTCGACAAAAACCTCGGCTTTGCCGGCGGGAAGGCCCGTTGCTGCATCGAGCGGCACGCGCATGATCTTGCCGATGCGGGTATCGGTGTAATAACCGGTCGCGCCATCCGGCGAAAAGCAGATGGAATTGGGGATGCTGACACCGGCAAACATCCTTGTGATGACGCCCTTGGCCACGTGATAGATGGAGCCTGCGCCATCTTCGGCCTTCAGGCCCATGGTGCCGATCCACAGCGCGCCGCAGGGGTGAACCCTGCCATCATTGGACCGGGTGCCCATATGGGCCGGTTCCAGCTCGCGGTAGGGTATCAACTCGCCGGTTGCGACGTCGCGGATGAAAAGGCCCTTTTCGGATGCCAGCAGCTGGCGTCCGGCATCGATGCGGGCGAGAACGCTGGCGCGAAACGGCAGCGCATGCACGCGGGCAGCTCCGTTCGTGACGTTCAATTCATGCAGTTCGCGTCCGAGAATGTTGAACCACCAGAGCGTGTCGGTGGCCGCATCATAGGTCGGGCCTTCGCCGAGTTCCAGGCCATGCGAGGAGAGAACCGTGCCTTTGAAATCGACCACCTGCGTCATGCGTGCGCCTCCATGGCCCGGTCATAGGCCTCGATGGTCATCATGGCCTTGCCCACCACCTCGGCAAGCGTCATGCCCGGCTTGTAGAGGCTGGAGCCGAGGCCGAAGGCGGTGATACCGCCCTTGATATAGTCGGCGAAATTGGCATCCGAGACGCCGCCAACGGCCGCGATGACGAGATCCTTCGGCAGCACGGTGCGAATGGCATTGATGCCCGACGGACCAAGCACGCTTGCGGGGAAAAATTTGAGGCCCGTGGCACCGGCACGCGCGGCGGCCAGCGCTTCGGTTGCGGTAAAGCAGCCGGGAAGCGTCACCATGCCCTTTTGGGCGGCAAGGGAAATCACCGCCGGTTCGACATTGGGGCTCACCATCAGCCGTCCGCCGGCGGCATCAAGCGAGGCGACATCCTCGACGGTCAGCACCGTGCCGGCGCCGATCAGGCAATCGGCCGGCGCAAGTTTTGCCGCGATCTCGATGGAGCGGAACGGATCAGGCGAATTCAGCGGGATCTCGATGGCGGTAAAGCCCACCTCGATCAGGCCGCCAACAACGGCTTGTGTTTCTTCCGGCTTCAGGCCGCGAAGGATTGCGACCAGCGGCCGCTGCATCGGGGGAAAGGGAACGCGGGTCATGCGGGCATCCTTGCATCGGAGAAGAAAAGGGTTTGGGCGGCGGCGCCAAGGCCGTTACGCACGGCAAGATCGGCATCCACCGTTTGGTAGCCAAGGCCAAGTGCCTCGAAAGCGGCCTCGTAAAGGCCCTGCAGGCGGCCGGATGCCACCAGCTGGATCGTCTCGACGGAGCCGCCGGCTGCAAGCAGGCCGCCGGCGATTTCCGTGCCGATCAGCGTGCCGGAAAGGCGCGCGGCCGCACTTGTCGCATCAAGGCCGTTCAGAAGCTGGCCGGAACGGGCGGTGAAGATGAGGTTGGTGACCATGGCAGGGGCGGAGACTGCCCGTTTGATCGCGCCCAGAAAGGCCGGATGCGACCCGTCAAATCCTTCGGCACCGGCCACCGCATGTTTCAGGATCGACTGTTTCGACAACACATCAAACACTTCGCCGGTCATGAAGGAGGCAAAGCTCGTCACGCGGCTGTCTTCGACGTTCACCCATTTCGAATGGGTGCCGGGCATGCAGACCAGCTGCTTGCCTGAAGATGCGGTGCCGAGGGCCCCGAGCAACTGGGTTTCCTCGCCGCGCATCACGTCTGGTGCGTCCGCTGCGCGCTGGGCAATGCCCGGCAGGATGCGGATGTCGCGGGTCTGGCCGGGAACGGTGACAGCGCCTTCCAGCACCGAGGAGAGCGGGGCAGGGGCATCGGCATAACCGGCCTCCACCCAGCCTTGACGGGCGCCGGCCATGCCGCAGATGATGACGGGTGCGTTTTCGGGGGCGGAGACGGCGGCCAGATGCGCGTCGAGCACCGTGGCAAAGCCGGTTTCGGCGGCCGTCGTCATGCCTTCGCCGCTGCGGCGTTCGGCCAGAATATTATGTCCGGCATCCATCAGCCAGAGCCTGAAACTGCTGGTGCCCCAGTCCACGGCGATATAGGTGGCCTCAGCCATCAGAGAGTTCCTCCATCTACGGTCAGCCATTGCGCCGTCATGCCGGCGGATGCGGTGGAGGCGAGAAACAGGCATGGCCCCACCATGTCTTCCGCCATCAGGCTGCGTTTCAGGCACTGGCGATCGATCATCGCGCTGATGCTTTCGTCTGTCAGCCACAATTCCTTCTGCCGCTCCGTCACCACCATGCCGGGCAGGATGGCGTTGACGCGGATATTGTCCGGCCCCAGCCGTCCTGCAAGGCTTTTCGTCAGCCCGAGAATGCCGGCTTTCGCCGTCGCATAACTCGGCAGGCTGCCCATGTTGAGCATAAAGGCGATGGACGACAGGTTGACGATGGCGCCGTTGCCATCGGCCTTCAGATGGGGAGCGGCGGCCTTGGCGGCAAAAAACATCTGCTTGATGTTGATCGCCTGGTTGTCGTCCCAATACTCTTCCGTCACGTCCAACAACTCGTGGCGGTCGTCCCAGCCGGCATTGTTGACGAGAACACCCAGCCCGCCACAGCGATCGGCTGCCGCCTTAACCGCTGCTTCAACGGCGCTCATGTCGCGCAGGTCGGCGTTGAGATAGGTCACCGGATGGCGGCTGTCGCGGTCAAGCTCCTTGACCAGCGCTTCGCTCGGCTCATCCGCCCGGTCGATGAAGGCGACGCGGGCACCCTGACGGGCAAAGGCGCGGGTGAAGGCGGCGCCAATGCCCGAACCGCCGCCGGTGATCAGCACGCCACGGTCTTCAAGATCAGCAAAGCGGAAGGAGGGCGAAGGGCTCAAGGATATATTCCTGTTGTTCCATTATATGGAACTGAGTTTGACTAAATGGAATAAAGAGAATAAACCGGCGGACGTGTCAAGCCGCCTTTGCGGCCGATCCTCCTCAACGGGCGGGGACTGTCCATTGCCTCAATCATCGTCAGATCCTCATGGCCCCGACGCCGCGGACGTGGATGCGCAAAGTGCCGCTGGCGAAACGGGTACGCTCGGCAAGGCGGTGGCACTGCTGGATCTGGTGGCACGCGCGGAAAACCCGCCGCGCTTTACCGATCTTTTAAAGCTCACCGGCCAGCCGCGCGGCAGCCTGCACCGGCAATTGCGGCATCTGGTGCTGGAGGGATTGATCGACCTGTCGCCGGATGGCGTCTACACGCCGGGCCTGCGCCTGCTGCAATTTGCCTCCCGCGCCTGGGCGCGCAATTCCTTTCGCCTGGTGGCCGAGCCGCATCTGACGCGGCTGCATGAGATAACCGGCGAGACGGTGCATCTCGGCGTGCTGCGCGACTGCGAGATCGTCTATCTCGACAAGATCGAAAGCCGGCAGGCGGTGCGCATGCATTCGCAGGTCGGCAATTCCGCGCCCGCCTATTGCACCGGCGTCGGCAAGGCCGCGCTCTCCTGTCTTGATGATGCGGATCTCACTGCGCGTTGCGCGCGCATGGTCTTCCATTCCTATACACCGGGAACGCTTGTCCGTGCGGCAGACCTTATGGAGGATATCGCAAATATCCGCGCCCGCGGTTTTGCCTTCGATCTGGAGGAACATCAGCCGGGCATTCGTTGCGTGGCTGCCGCCATTCACGCGCCGGCGGCGGGAATTCTCGGCGGCGTCTCGGTCACCGCGCCGGCTTTTCGGGCAGGGTCAGAGCAATTAGACGCCTGGGCCGAGCCGGTCTGCAGGGCGGCCAGCGCCATTGTCGCCGATATCGCCGGTCGGCTTGGCCCGCGGCGCTGAAAAAATCGACGAATTTTACGAAAACTCTCGAAATCCGGAACTGAGTGTTTGTCAAGTACAACCAATCATGGCATGATTGCGGCATGATGATTGCGGCCATGATGGCATCTACGCAAGACCGGCCTGTTGGTTGCCGGCTCGATGTCACCTCGAAGCTTTCCTGACGCCTGAACATCGGGCAATCGGTGGGTGCGTCGGGGACGCTCTAACCAAGATTGTCATGCAAGATGGATAAGACCGAAAGCTTCGATGCCACCTATTCCGTGGCCGCCCGCGTGGCGGAACTGAAGTCCCTTCAAACGCAATTCGATATTTTCCGCTTCATGCGCCGCATCACCGAAAGTTACGGATGCCGCATGTTCATCGTCTGCGAACTGCCCTCCACGACAACGCTGGAGCTTTCCGGCAATACGATCATCACCAACTGGCCCTCCGAGCTGATGTCGAATTTCGATCAGGCGGGCCTTTTGCAGACAAGCCCCATTCTGCAGCGCCTGCGCAGTGCCACGCTGCCGGTGACCTATACGATGGCGGAGATCGCGCTGGCGCGGGGCGGCGACATGGTCTCCTGCGAATTGTTTCAACGCTTCGGCATGAGCGGCGGCGCATTTTTTCCCGTGCATGATGCCGCCGGCAAGCGAGGCACTGTTGGCTTCTGCGGCGACGGCGTGATGTTTACCGTGCAGCAGATGGTGGAGCTTCTTTATCTGTCGGTGCATGTCTATCAGCGCCTGGCTGAGATCCGCGATATCGACATCAAGGTGGCCGAGCAATTGAGCGACCGCGAGATCGATTGCCTCAACTGGACCTCTGCCGGCAAGACAAGTGCCGAAATCGCCGAGATCCTGACCTTGTCGGAACATACGGTTAACCATTATCTCAATCGCGCCACGAAGAAGCTCGATGCGGTGAACCGTACGCAGGCGGTTGCCAAGGCATTGCGGATGAAATTGATCGCCTGAGAGGCAGTTCAGGCGGCCTTCTGTTCATCGCGGCTTATCTTTTAATCATGGCCGTCCGCCAAACCTGCTTCCAGGCGGATATTTTTGCCTCCTAGGGGCGGAATAGCCCGGTTTTCCAACTGGCATGCATCCTGCATCCTCTCCGGCAGGTCCAGAGGGGACTGAAAAAAGCGTCCCAAGAGGCGCATTCAACAAAAGCCGTCGTCTGAGCTTCGCGCGTCGATCATGACTGCGGCAGGCTTCAGGCGGCGGCTTTAATACTTGTTGCCCGCGCCCGGATGCACCACCTATAAGTCCGACCGGATGAGCCGCGCCAGACATCCCGCAAGACCCGAAGATCTTGCACGGGAAGGGCGCTGGCGTTGATGCACGGGGCAAGGGAGTTTGACATGGCGGATGTGACCAAGGATATCGTGCTTGCAGCGCTGTCGCGCGTGCGCGGACCGGATCTGGAAGGCGATATCGTGTCGCGCAACATGGTGTCGGATGTCTTCATCGCCGATGGCAAGGTCTATTTCTCCATCACCGTGCCGGCCGAGCGCGCCAAGGAACTGGAACCGCTAAGGATTGCCGCTGAAAAAACCGTGACCGCCATCGACGGCGTCCGCGGTGCGCTGGTGACGCTGACGGCAGACCGCAAGGCCGGTGCCGCGCCCGCAGCCGCGCCACCCAGGCCGCAGCCGGCGCCCCATTCGCACGGTGGCCATTCCCACGCACCGCAGGCCGCTGGCCCGGCGCAGCCGCAGCGTCCGCAAAAAGCCGGCGTCCCCGGCGTCGGTGCCATCATTGCGGTGGCCTCCGGCAAGGGCGGCGTCGGCAAATCCACCACGGCCGTCAATCTGGCGCTCGCCATGATGGCAAACGGCCTGAAGGTCGGCCTGCTCGATGCCGATATCTACGGCCCTTCCGTGCCGCGTCTTTTGAAGATTTCCGGACGCCCGCAGCAGATCGAGAACCGCATCATCGTGCCGATGGAAAATTATGGCCTGAAAACCATGTCCATGGGTTTTCTGGTGGATGAAGAGGCTGCGATGATCTGGCGCGGTCCCATGGTGCAGTCGGCCATCCTGCAGATGCTGCGCGAAGTCGCCTGGGGAGAGTTGGACGTGCTCTTCGTCGACATGCCCCCCGGCACCGGCGATGCGCAATTGACGCTTGCCCAGCAGGTGCCGCTGGCCGGTGCCGTCATCGTCTCCACGCCGCAGGATCTCGCCCTCATCGATGCCCGCAAGGGCATTGCCATGTTCCGCAAGGTGGAGGTGCCGCTGCTCGGCATCGTCGAAAACATGAGCTATTTCCTCGCCCCCGATACCGGCGCGCGCTACGATATCTTTGGCCATGGCGGCGCGCAGGCGGAAGCCAACCGCATCGGCGTGCCCTTCCTCGGTGAAGTGCCGCTCACCATGGATATCCGCGAACGCTCGGATGCGGGAACACCGGTTGTCGTGTCCGATCCTGACGGCGCTTCGGCAAAAATCTACCGCGATATCGCCACTCGCGTTGTCCAGGAATTGACGGGCATGAAGCCGCGCCCGGCACCGGCGATCGTCTTCGACTGACACGTTCCGATTCGTTTCGCTTGCATTCATCAGTGACTGGTCTTATACGCCCGTCTCGCTTGGGACGGGGGAACTGCATGTTGGCCCTTTACGTTCAATTGTGTCGGTCGATCGGGCGCCGGCGCGGAGACGCTGCTTGATCAATGCCTATCGTGCCAATGGCTCCCATACGGTGCTTGCCCCGGATATGTCCGCGGCTGCCTTGCCTTCCGATATCGTCTGGATCGATCTCGTTGCGCCCTCGCGCGAGGAAGACCGGCATGTGGAAGACCTGCTTGGTATCGACGTGCCGACCCGCGACGACCTGAAGGACATCGAGCCGTCCAGCCGCCTCTACATCGAGAAGGATGCGGTCTACATGACGGCTTCGCTCGTGCTGAAGGCCGATACGCGCGATCCGCAGCTGACCGATGTCGCCTTCATCCTCACCGGCAACCGGCTGGTGACGGTGCGTTATGCCGAGCCAAAATCCTTCAATCTGTTCATTGCAGCGCTCGGGCGCGCACCGGACGAGGCCTGCGACGGACGGCTGCTTCTGGCGCATCTTGTCGAAACCATCGCCGACCGCACCGCCGAAATCATCGAGACCGTGGTGGCCCGCCTCGATCGCCTGTCCGGGGATATCTTTCGCGCCGGTGACGGGCGCCGGCCGCCAAAATTCCTCGAGCGCAAGCTGGCCGAAATTGCCGAATGTCATCGTCTCGTCGGCAAGGTGCGCGATAGTCTCGGCTCGTTGTCGCGGCTTTTGTCCTTCATCCTCAACGTGCCGGCCGTTCATGATGACGGCAAGGTCGGTTCTCTCTGCGGCACGGTGGCCAAGGATGTCGCGACGCTGTCTGAACATGCAGCCTTCATCGCCGGCAATATTTCCTTCCTGCTCGATGCCTCGCTCGGCCTCATCAATGTCGAGCAGAATTCCATCATCAAGATCTTTTCGATCGCCTCCGTGGTCTTCCTGCCGCCAACGCTGGTGGCGTCAGTCTACGGCATGAATTTTCGCGCAATGCCCGAACTGGACTGGACGTTTGGATATCCGATGGCGCTTGTTGCCATGTTGATCTCTGCCATCGTTCCGTTTTATTTTTTCCGCTGGAAGGGCTGGCTTTAAGCGCCAGGAAACCGGATGTCACACGCAGCTGACGACCACATCTCCGAAAACAAGAGCCTCAAACATTTCCTCGCGCTGACGCTGGGATCCGTGGGCGTCGTTTATGGCGATATCGGCACGAGCCCGCTTTATGCCTTTCGCGAGGCGCTGCGCCCGGTGTCTGCCGATGGCGTTACTCAAGGGGAAATCATTGGCATCATCTCGCTGATGATCTGGACGTTGACGATTATCGTCACGATCAAATACGTGCTGTTTTTGTTGCGCGCCGATAACCACGGCGAAGGCGGCACGCTGTCGCTTCTGGCCATGCTGATGAAGACGGCCGGCGGCAACAAGGCGGTGCTGATGATGCTCGGCCTCATCGGCGCGGCGCTTTTTCTCGGCGATGCGATGATCACGCCGGCGCTGTCGGTTCTATCGGCCGTCGAGGGTCTGAAACTGGTGACGCCGGCTCTCAGCGAAGCCGTGCTGCCGATTTCCATCGTCATTCTCATCGGGCTGTTTGCCATCCAGTCGCAGGGCACCGGGCTTGTGGCGCGTTTTTTCGGGCCGATCACGCTCGTCTGGTTCATCGTCATGGGCGCCGGCGGCATTGCCCATATTTCCGATGACCTCAGCATCCTCAAAGCCTTTAATCCGCTTTATGCGGTCACTTTCATGCTGGACGAACATTTTGTCGGCGTGGTCGTGCTCGGTGCCGTGTTCCTGACCGTCACCGGGGCTGAAGCGCTTTATGCCGATCTTGGCCATTTCGGCCGCCGGCCCATCCAGTGGGCGTGGTTTGTGGTGGTGTTTCCGGCGCTGACGCTGAATTATCTCGGCCAGGGCGCGCTGGTGCTCAAACATCCGGAAGCTATGGAAAACCCGTTCTACCTGATGTTCCCCAGCTGGGCACTGCTGCCGGTGGTGATCCTTGCAACGGCTGCCACCATCATCGCCAGCCAGGCGGTGATTACCGGCGCCTTCTCGCTGGTGCGCCAGGCGATCCATCTCGGTTACCTGCCGCGCATGGAAATTCTCTTCACCTCGGAAACCAATACCGGCCAGATCTTTCTGCCCGGCGTCAATATGCTGCTTTTGATCGGTGTTCTGGCGCTGGTGTTGGGCTTTGAAAGTTCCGATGCGCTGGCCACCGCCTATGGCATCTCGGTCACGGGCGCCATGGTGGTCACCACGATGATGGCCTTTGAATTCGTCCGTGCCCGCTGGCGCTGGCCGCGCATTGTGGCAGCTTTGGCACTGGCGCCGCTTCTGGCGCTGGAACTGGTCTTTCTCGGGGCAAACCTTCTGAAGATCCATGACGGCGGTTATGTGCCTGTCATGATGGCGGTGGCCTTCACGGTGATCATGTGGACGTGGAAGCGCGGCACGGCAATTCTGGCGGAAAAAACCCGTCGCTCCGATGTGCCTCTGGCAGCCTTTGCCGCCTCGATTGAAAAATCGATCAACGGCAAAAGCGCCCATGCACCCGTCAGCGTGCCGGGAACGGCGATCTTTCTCACCAGCGATCCGGAATCAGCCCCGGCGGCGCTCATGCACAATCTGAAGCACAATCACGTACTGCATGAAAAGAACGTCATCCTCACCATCAAGACGGTCAACAAGCCGCGCGTCTCCCAGGAACACTGCTTCCATGTGGAGAAATTTTCCGAACGCTTTACGCTGATCGAGCTGCGCTTCGGCTTCATGCAGTCGCAGAACGTCTCCCAGGCCATTGCCTACCTGCGCAAATGCGGCCTGAAGTTCGACATCATGTCGACCTCCTTCTACCTCGGCCGTCGCAAGCTGGTGCCGGATGCCGAATCGGGCATGCCGATCTGGCAGGACCGCCTGTTCATTGCGCTCGCCAATGCCGCAACCGATCCATCCGACTATTTCCACCTGCCGGCAAACCGGGTGGTGGAGCTGGGCTCCCACGTCATCATCTGACAGCCCGCCCCATAATTCCCCTCGGCGGGCTGCAAATGGCGATTTCTGCTTATCCGGTGCTCACGTACGTTAAGTACGCTCCGCTCCGGTTCTCGAAATCACCATTTTCGCCGCACCGAAGGCAATTCTGGAGCAGACTGGAAAGCCCTTCGCAACGACTTATGCTTAACGACGCCCAGTGGCTGGCCCGGCCGGTTGCGTCTTCACCCGGAAAAAAGCCCGCAAAGCCTGGAACATCCGGGCTGTTAACCCTCCATTTAGGTTAATATCAGATCCTTCGCGCATACCAGTTGACGTGTTGGAGTTGCGGCTGTGCGTGGCAAAACTATCAAGCGTGGATCATCCACGCGCATGGACCGGTGGACATCACCGGCACTGTTCGGTCTTGCCGCCTGGCTGATCTTCCCGTCGCTTCCGGCCAAGGGCGATCTGGCAGACCTGCTCGCCGGTTTTGACCGCAGCGGCACGCAATGGCGCATGGTGCTGACCGATTCGCCGGCAGGCTCGCTGCATGCGGCAGAACTTGCTTTTCCCGAAGGCGAGGAGCGGCTGGCAAACGGTGCCGGCATGACCATGGCCGATGGCCGCAAGATTGCTTTTGCGGGCGCCACCAAGAATGTCGAACAATCCACGGACGAGGCACGCGTCAACCGCGCCACCAAGGCCGGCCGGGTGATCGCGGTGGAGCGGATGCAGCCGCCGAAGGATTTTACCGCAGGCTCGGTCTTGCAGCGGCAGAGTTCGCTGCTTTCCCCGCCCGGCAAGCCGGGTGAGCTTGTGGCCTTTGCCAAGCCGCCAAAGCCGAAGGACGACATCAAGCTTGCCGCCTTCTATTTCCGCAAGAAGGACGAGGCGCCGCGCGAACCGGCGCTCTCGCCGATGGTGGCCGGCCTTGTGACCAATTCCCATGCCGATATTCTGGCCACCGCATTTGCGCCGCAGAAGCCCGATTTTTCGCGCCAGTCGCCGTTCGATGCGATTCTCACCAAAAAACCGGAGGAAGGGCGCTTCGTGCCGGAAATCGGGCCGAAGGATCATGCCTGGGCCGCAACCGCGCTTCCAGCCGCCGTGTTTTCGCCCGCCGAACAGCAGTGCCTGTCATCAGGCATCTATTTTGAAGCCCGTGGCGAATCGGTGAAGGGGCAGGCGGCCGTCGCCCAGGTCATTCTGAACCGCGTGCGCAATCCGGCCTATCCGAAAACCATCTGCGGCGTCGTTTACCAGAACGAGGACTGGCGCAACCGTTGCCAGTTTTCCTTCGCCTGCGACGACATCAAGGACCGGATCCGCTCCGAAGACCACTGGAAAATGGCCCGCGAGGTCGCTCTGGCGGTCACGGCGGGCAAGATCTGGCTGCCGGAAGTGGGCTCCTCCACCCATTATCACGCCGTTTATGTGCGCCCCAAATGGGCCCGCAGCATGGAGAAGGTTGGTCGCATCGGCCTGCACATCTTCTACCGCACCTATGGCGGCGGATGGAGTTGAAATGTGTGATTTGCTCAACAACCGATCACGACTTCATCAGGTTGTGACTTAAACGATTGAATTTCCCCATTAAATTAGTTCTGGATGAGCGCCCTGTGCTGCCTTGACTATGGGTTCGCGCAAAACTATGGTGCGCCGACTTCAAAACGGCCGGAAGGCGCTTATTCCTGGGCTTCGAGAGAGGCTTTGACCTCTGGTCAGGGCAACGGAAGCTTGAAGGGGGGATTAAGTGACGGAAGACCGCGACGATAGTCTTGAGCAGCGCCGCAAAAATCTGTCCGCCAAGCTTGCGGACAGGCAAAAGGGCGATGCAGCGGAAAATGCGAAGGAAAAGAGTTCCGAGGAAAGCCGTAAAGGCATGGCTCTGGGGCTGAAGATCTCTTCGGAATTTATCGCTGCCATCGCGGTCGGTACCATGCTTGGCTATCTTCTCGACCGTTTTGCCGGAACGACGCCGTGGGGGATGATCATTCTTCTTCTCCTTGGTTTTTGTGCCGGAATACTGAACGTTCTGCGTGCGCTGGGCATGGTTGCCCAGCCTGGTCCCTTCAAGGATCAGAGCGACAAGGACGGCAGTTGAGACTGCAGACTAAGGTAATCCGTCGATTGCGGCGGGTGTAAGGAAGAAAGAAGGTAGAGCGGTGGCCAACGATCCGACGCATCAGTTCCAGGTCTTCAAGATCGTCCCGATCGAAATCGGTGGCATGGACTTCTCGTTCACCAATGCGTCGCTGTTCATGGTTGCGACCGTCGCTGCTGCGTCCGGCTTCCTGTATTTCTCCACCGCCAATCGCGGTCTGATCCCGACGCGCATGCAGTCGGTTGCGGAAATGTCCTATGAATTCATCGCCTCCATGCTGCGCGAAGGCGCCGGCAGTCAGGGCATGAAGTTCTTCCCCATGGTGTTTTCGCTGTTCATGTTCGTGCTGACGGCAAACCTGCTCGGCATGTTCCCCTATTTCTTCACCGTCACCAGCCAGATCATCGTCACCTTTGCCTTGGCGCTCTTCGTCATCCTGACGGTTCTGATCTACGGTTTCTACAAACACGGCCTGCACTTCCTCAGCGTGTTCGCGCCAGCCGGCGTGCCCAAGGTGCTGTTGCCGCTGGTCTCGTCCATCGAGATCATCTCGTTCCTGTCGCGCCCGATCAGCCTTTCGGTTCGTCTGTTTGCCAACATGCTCGCAGGCCATATCACGTTGAAGGTATTTGCCGGTTTCGTCGCCTCCATGAGCGCCATGGGCGCACTGGGCGTCGGCGGCGCGATCCTGCCTCTCTTGATGACGGTCGCCATGACCGGTCTCGAATTTCTCGTGGCCTTCCTGCAGGCATATGTCTTCGCGGTACTGACTTGCATGTACCTGAATGACGCCGTGCACGGCGGTCACTGAGAATATAGTCGCGGGTCCCGGCCTCTCCGGGTCCTCAAAATGCCGCAACAACCATTTCGAAGGAGTATCCATATGGACGCGGAAGCAGCAAAGTTCATCGGCGCAGGTCTCGCATGCCTCGGCATGGCTGGTACGTCGCTGGCACTCGGCCGTATCTTCGGTGATTACCTCACCGGCGCACTGCGCAACCCCTCTGCTGCCGACAGCCAGTTTGGCCGTCTGGTATTCGGCTTCGCCGTTACGGAAGCTCTGGGCATCTTCTCGCTGCTCGTTGCTCTCCTCCTCCTGTTCGCTGTCTAAGAGCGGCCTGGAATTGGGATCACGGCCGTCTCAAAAAAGGCGCGCCGTGATTCTTCGTATTTGAATACCCCTGGAGGTGATGATGTTCGTGACACCGGCATTCGCGCAAGGCGCGCCGGCCAATGGCGATCCGAATGCAGCAACCGGCACCGCGCCGGCGGCCGAAGTGCATACCGAAACCGGTGTTGCGCACGATGCGCATGCGACCGGCGTTTTCCCGCCCTTCGACCATACCACCTATTCGTCGCAGCTGCTGTGGCTGGTCATCACCTTCGGCTTTTTCTACTGGATCATGCAGAAGGTGGTCGTGCCCCGCGTTGGCGGCATTCTCGAACACCGCCATGACCGCATCGCCCAGGATCTCGACGAGGCCTCGCGCCTGAAGGCGGAAGCAGACGCCGCCGTCGAGACCTACGAGAAGGAACTGGCAAGCGCCCGCGCCAAGGCCGGCACGATTGCCGAGACCGCCCGCGAAGCTGCCCGCGCCAAGGCTGCCGCCGACCGCGCCGCCATCGAGACGGAACTGTCTGAAAAGATTGCCGCCGCCGAGGCCAGCATCGCAACGATCAAGGCGCAGGCCTTTGCCGAAGTGGGTGCCATTGCCGAAGAGGCAGCCGGTGCTATCGTCGATCAGCTGATCGGAGCCAAGGCGTCGGCTGAAGACATCCGGGCCGCCGTTGCCAGCGCCAAAGTGGAGGCTTGATCACCATGGCATTTGACGCAACATTCTTTGCCCTTGTCGGCCTCATCCTGTTCTTCGTGCTTCTCGCCTATGTGAAGGTGCCGGGCATGATGGCAAAGGCGCTCGACAAGCGCGCCGACAACATCCGCGACGAGCTGGACGAAGCCAAGCGCCTGCGCGAAGAAGCCCAGGCGCTGCTGGCTGAATACCAGCGCAAGCGCAAGGAAGCCGAAGCGGAAGCCGCCGGCATTCTGGCATCCGCCGAACGTGAAGCAGCGATGCTGAGCGAAGAAGCCCGCCAGAAGACCGAGGAATTCGTCGCTCGTCGCAACGCTCTGTCGGAACAGAAGATCCGCCAGGCCGAAACCGACGCCATCAGCGCCGTGCGCGCTGCAGCCGTCGACATCGCCATTGCCGCTGCCGAAAAAGTCATCGCCGCCAAGGCCGATGCCGGCGCTCAGCAGGCGCTGTTCGCCGACACGATCAGCCAGGTTAAGACCCGCCTCAACTGAGGGTTTATCTTTCGCGCATTTTGGAAAGGCCGGACTTCTGTCCGGCCTTTTTGCGTTTCGGGCGGAAACAGGCTCCAGCCTGCCTCGTGCGAGCCGCCCCCTCATCCGCCTGCCGGCACCTTCTCCCCGCTGGGGAGAAGGGATGTGCCATAGCCGTCCTTCCGTAAAGCCAAAGAGTGGTTCTCCTGGGTTCTCCGACCTTGGTTGGCATCCAATGCCAACGGTCCGCTTCTCCCCTTGGGGAGAAGGTGGCGCGTAGCGCCGGATGAGGGGGCGGCTGGGCACCACGTTGACGTCCGAGTCAGGCAACGGATGCATCGTCGGTCTCAGCAGGCCCTGTTTGCCGAGACGGTCGGCCAAATCAAGACCCGCCTGAACTAAGGTTTCACCGGATCTGAAATGTTTAATGGCAGGGCTTTGTCCGGCCCCGTTGCATTTTTGGTAGGACAGGCTCCGGCTTGCGTTGTGCTAGCCGCCCCCTCATCCGCCTGCCGGCACCTTCTCCCCTGGGGGAGAAGGGAAGGGCCGCCGCCGACCTTCCGGAAAGTCATAGACTGATTCTCCTCAGGTCCTCCGACCTTGGTTTGCACCAACGCCAGCGGTTCGCTTCTCCCCTCGGGGAGAAGGTGGCGCGTAGCGCCGGATGAGGGGGCGGCTGGCCCGGCGTTGATGTGCGCGTGAGCCAACGGATGCCCCGGCCGTGTCCCACACTTGGCCAGATCGAGACCCGGACGTCAGGCGTTGAGGTTTTATCCACAACATCATCCTTTTCGCATCGGTGGCAAAATCTCAATCCCTGCGCAGCGGGCGAAAGCTCATGCGGTGGAGCGGGCAGGGGCCGGATGCGTCGATGGCGGTGCGGTGGCGGGCTGTACCGTAACCGGCATGGGCGTCAAAGCCATAAGCGGGGTAGACGAGGCCGGCGCGGGTCATCATGCGGTCGCGGGTGACCTTTGCGATGATGGAGGCGGCTGCAATCGAGACGGAGCGGGCATCGCCCTTGATGACCGCCTTGCCGGGGCAGGAGAGGCCCGGCGGCACGTCGCGACCGTCGGCGAGAACAAGGGCGGGTGCAACCGCCAACCCGGCAATGGCGCGGCGCATGGCATCGAGGCTGGCGCGCAAGATATTCTTTTCGTCGATATGGCGCGGGCCGGAGGTGGCGATGGCGACATGCGCCGTGGCGAGGATTTCCTCGAACAGCTGTTCCCGCTGCTTGAGGGTGAGCTGTTTGGAATCGTTCAGGCCGTGCGGGATCCGTTCCGGATCAAGAATGACGGCGGCGGCAACGACTGGACCCGCGAGCGGCCCGCGCCCGGCTTCGTCGGTGCCGGCAACCGGCCAATGGCCGGCCTTTCGGGCCGCAAGCTCCAGGCTGAAATCCGGAACGAGTGGCACAAGGTCGAAAAGGCTCGGAGAATCGGGTGGCGTGCTCTGTAACATGCGGCGGAAACTCGCACGCGCACCCGATCTCCTGCAAGCCCCGGCAAAGCGCTGATTGCGGCATCGCTTGAACCGCCCAAGGGGAGGGGCGGGCCGGGGGCGTTCAGCACGGATCGAGGCGGCGGACCGTGCCGAATTCTCATTCTTACTCACGTCGCGTCCGCTATCGCTCTCGGTCGCTGGCCTTGTTCAGGCTTATCCGTCCAATCTTGCTAGCTCGTCAGAGTCTCTGCCTCCGGCGCCAAGCGCAGGAGAGTCAGGGATACGTCCGGTCATTTCCCAAACAACCGTCGTCCCTCAGAACTACAGCAGCGACAGCTGGATGCCTGTGCCGGCCGGCGGAACAAAAAGATCGTCTCGCAGCTGGATGCCGCGACGGCCAAGGCCGAGGCGCTTGGTGGCCAGTTCAAAACGTCGCGAGATCTGCCAGGCATAGGGGCCGGCCCCCTTCATGCGCTTGCCGAACTCGGCATCATAATCCTTGCCGCCGCGCATGGAGCGCACCAGCGACATCACATGGCGGTAGCGATCCGGGTAGTTGCGCAGCAGCCAGTCGCGAAACAGCGGGCTCACCTCCAGCGGCAGGCGCAGCAGCACATAACTTGCCTCGCTCGCGCCGGCAGCCTTTGCCGCATCGAGAATACGCTCGATCTCGTGGTCGTTGAGTGCGGGAATAACCGGGGCGACGAGAACGCTGGTGGGAATGCCTGCCGCCGTCAGCTTCGTGATCGCTTCCAGCCGCTTTACCGGCGTCGAGGCGCGGGGCTCCATGCTGCGGGCGAGCTTGCCATCGAGCGTGGTCACCGAGATGCCCACCTTGGCCAGTCCCTTTGACGCCATGTCGGACAAAATATCGATGTCGCGCGTCACCAGTGCCGACTTGGTGACGATCATGACGGGATGATTGGCCTTGGCGAGAACCTCGAGGATCTGGCGCATCACCCGCCATTCCCGCTCGATGGGCTGGTAAGGGTCGGTATTGGTGCCGATGGCGATGGTGCGCAACCTGTAGTCGGGGCGGCTCAGTTCGCGTTCCAGCAGCTTTGGCGCGTCGGGCTT
Organism: Neorhizobium sp. PAMB6630; assembly: GCF_058242775.1. Lineage (NCBI taxonomy): Bacteria > Pseudomonadati > Pseudomonadota > Alphaproteobacteria > Hyphomicrobiales > Rhizobiaceae > Neorhizobium > Neorhizobium sp. PAMB6630. The sequence goes on along the minus strand of NZ_CM177836.1, from coordinate 3,017,690 downwards.
GGCAAAAAGCTTTGCCTCGAAATCGAGACCTGCCGAAAGCCCCATATAGCTGTGCGTCGGGCGGGCAAAACAATAGATGCAGCCGTGCTCGCAGCCGCGATAGGGATTGATCGAGCGGTCGAAGGGAATGTCGGGCGAATCGTTGCGGCTGATGATGGTGCGCGGCTTTTCCACCTGCACTTCGGTCTTGAAGGGCGCAAGCTCCTCCAGCGTCTGCCAGCCGTCGTCAAACACTTCGCGGCGTTCGGTCTCGAAACGGCCGCTGGGGTTCAAGCCGGAGCCGCGTCCGCGCCTGCGGTCGATCTCGATGCGCAGCCCCGAGGTTTCCACCAGGGCGTCGGCAATATCTGCCGTATGGGCAGGCGCAAAAGCGTCCTGCCGCAGCTGGGTCAGCTCGTTCATGGGGAAACTCCTCGGCGCCGATCTCGTGATCACCGTGACCTCATTGGTAATGGCAAAAATAGAACATTGCAAGAACAAAATCGCTGTGTCAGTTTTGTGGCAATTCCTGTTGCGATGCGGTAAGCATTGGGCATGCTGAGCGTGCTGATGGAATGCCATGACCAGGAGACCCAACTGGCCCAGACCTTGTCTGTGCTTGTGGCGGGTGCCGTGGAGGGGTTGGTGAGCGACGTGTCCGTGCTCGATCACGGCTCGACGGATGCCTCGGCGCGGGTGGCGGATGCGGCCGGCTGCCGCTTTCACACGGGTTGGAATATCGAGGATGTGCTGCGCACCACAAGGGGCGAATGGCTGTTTCTCATCGAGCCGGGCGCGCGTCCGCAGATCGGCTGGATCGACGAGGTGGCCGAGCATATCGCGCTCAATCGTCAGGCAGCGCGGTTTTCGCCGTCGCGCAACCATCGCCGTCCGCTGTTGTCGCGGCTGGTTGGTTCGGCAAAACCTCTGGAGCAGGGGCTGATTGTCGAGAAGAGCAAAGCACTGGCGCAGGCGCGCTCGGTCATGCGGCTGTCGGATCTCGCCCGGGGCCAAAAACCCTTCCGGCTGATCAGCGAGATGGTGCCGGCCTGGGCCGCGCGCAGCTGAGGGTTAGCCCTTGCCGCCGCGCCGCAGGTGTTCGTCCAGACGCGGCATGATTTCCACGAAATTGCAGGGCATGTGGCGATAATCCAGCTGCGCCTTCAAGATGCCGTCCCAGGCATCCTTGCAGGCGCCGGGGGAGCCGGGCAGCACGAAGATGAAGGTGGCATTCGCCACGCCGCCGGTGGCGCGCGACTGGATGGTGGAGGTGCCGATCTTGTCGTAGGAAATCCGGTGAAAGACCTCTGAAAAGCCATCCATGCGTTTTTCAAACAGCGGCTCCAGCGCTTCCGGCGTCACGTCACGGCCGGTAAAACCGGTGCCCCCGGTGGTGATGACCACGTCCACCTCGTCCATCAGCGTCCACTGGCGCACGCGCTCGAAGATCGCTGCCTTGTCGTCGGGCACGATGGCGCGCGCGACCAGCCGGTGGCCGGCCTCTTCAATACGGGCCACCAGCGTATCGCCGGATTTGTCGGTGTCTGGCGTGCGGGTGTCGGACACGGTCAGCACTGCGATGCCGACGGGAAGGAACGGGCGGCTCTCGTCGATCCGGCTCATGCGGCGTCTCCTGCAATCGTGGTGGTGGCCTGAACATACCAGCCGGGGTGGCGGTCTGCCAGAACGGTTGCCGCAGCCTCTGCCGCCTCAATCGAGCGGTAAAGCCCAAAACAGGTGGCGCCGGAGCCGGACATACGCATGAGGCCTGCGCCGGTTTGCGAGAGCGCTTCGGACACGGTGTCGATATCCTGAACGGCGGCGCGGGCCGCAGGTTCCAGATCATTGCGCTGGGTGGCGATGAAGGACAGCCAGTCGGCGTCCTCACCCAAGGGCAGGGGCGGCACGGCTGCGTTGTCGCGTTTTGTGAGGCGGCGAAAAATCTCGGGCGTCGAGACCGAAACCAGCGGATTGACCAGCACCATAAAAAGCGCCGGCAGGTTTTTGACCGGAGCCAGATCCTCGCCGATGCCGCGCGCCATCAGCGGGCGGGAGGAAAGGCACATCGGCACATCGGCGCCAAGGCCAAGCGCCATGTCGCTAAGCCGGGTTTCATCGAGCGATACGCCCCAGAAGCGTAACAGGCCGCGCATCGTCGCTGCCGCATCGGCAGACCCGCCGCCGATGCCGGAGGCGATCGGCAGGTCCTTTTGCAGGGTGATGGCAACGGGTGGCGCGGCCATGCCCACCGCCTCAACCGCCGCCCGCAGCCGGTCGCGCGCGCGCACCACCAGATTATCGGCGTCAGGCGACAGAAGCGGGCCGAAGCGGCCGGTCACCGCAAACCTGTCCGTGGCGCTTGCGGCAAACCGCACCGTGTCGCCGTGGCTCGCAAAGGTCACGAGGCTGTCGAGCAGGTGATAGCCATCTGCCCGGCGCCCGGTCACGTGCAGGCAAAGGTTTATCTTTGCCCGCCCCGTTTCGGTCACGTCGGCTGCCGGGATACCCAAGGCCAAGCCAGATAATGTCATGCCGGGCAAAACGCCGTCAGTTGGCGGGGCCGGGAAGCTCCAGCACCTGGCCGGGATAAAGCCGGTTCGGGTTGCGCTTCAGCTCCGGGTTGATCTCGATCAGCTCACGAAAGCGGTCGCCATCACCCAGCGCGTCATTGGCGATCTTCCACAGCGTGTCGCCGGCACCGACGATGTAGTTCGATTTGGCAGCGGCGGCAGGATCCTGCTGCGGCACGGCTGGCGCCGTTGCGGCGGGGGATGCCATGGCCGTCTGCACCGGCGGCGGGCCGGCGTCGGCCAGTCCTTCGCGGATCTTTTGCTCGATCTTCGGGATTTCGGTCAGTTCCGGCTTCATGGTCAGCGCCCGCTGCCACTGGTAACCCGCCTCCAGCTTGCGGCCCACACGCCAGTAGGCGTCACCCAGATGGTCGTTGATGGCGGCATCACCGGCGCGCAACTGCACGGCGCGCTCCAGCTCCTCCACCGCCTCGTCGTAACGGCCAAGGCGGTAATAGGCCCAGCCGAGCGAATCGACGATGTAGCCATCGTCAGGGCGCAATTCCACGGCCTTGCGGATGAGGTTCAGGCCCTCTTCCAGGTTAAGGTTCATGTCCACCCAGGAATAACCGAGATAGTTCAGCACCTGCGGCTGGTCCGGGTTCAGCTCCAGCGATTTCTTGAAGTTCGGCTCAGCCTTGTCCCATTCCTTCAGGCGCTCATAGGCAATGCCGCGCTGGAAGAAGACGGACCAGTCGGTCGGGCGCGGCACGGGGCCGATCACGTCCACGGCCTTGTCATAGGTCTCTGCCATCGCCTTATAATCCTTGGCATCGGAGAGAACACTGCCATAGGCGATGTAACTGCGAATGTCGGTCGGATCGCTCTCGATCAGCGATTTCAGATGCGCGCGCGCGCCATCGACATCGCCGGTCTGCGCCAGCGTCAGGCCCAGCTGCAGCTCGGAAATACGCCGCATGGGCGAACCTTCCGGCACGCGGCTGTAAAGCTCGATCGCCTGCTTCGGCTGTTCCATCTTTTCGGCAATGCCGCCGAGAAGCACCAGCGTATCGGCGCTCTTCGGGTCCAGCGCATGGGCAATCTGCAGGTAAAGCGACACCATTTCCTCGGCGCCCTGGCGGTTCAGGGCGCTACCCACGGCAAACAGAACGGCAGCGGAGCCTTCGGTGGCGTTGGTCACCTGCTGCTCCGGCTTTTCGCCGTTTTCGATCGACTGGCGCAGCGCCTTCAGCGGCGCGTAATTGGCAATCAGGCGTTCCGCGACGGCAATCGCGTCGAGTGCCTTCTGCTTGTTGCCGTCGGATGCTTCCAGCCGGGCCAGCGCCATCACGGCGCGCATGAAGGTGTCGGGGGTCGTTGCCACCGCTTCTTCGCTGGTGATGGCGGCCTTCAGGTAACTGCGGGCGGTTGCCTTGTCGCCGGCAACGATGGCCATGGTGCCGATGTGATAATCGGTAAACACCTTGAACCAGTCCGGACCCTTCAGGCCCTTGATGAGGGCAATGCCTTCCTTGCCCTTGCCGGCACCCACCTTGGCCCAGCCGGTGATCAGCGCCTGCGTCAGCCGGTCGAGATCGTTCAGGCCCTTATAGGCAAGGATCTTTTCCGCATTGGCGTAGTCACCCTTGCGGATGGCATCCAGCCCGCGCACGATTTTTGTCACCCGCTCGACGGCGCCGTCTTCCTTCAGCGCATCCACCTGTTTCAGGCTTTCGTCGAACTGGCCGTTCATCAGAAGCGAGATCATCAGGCGTTCGCGAATGTCGAGATTGGCCGGATCGAACTGCAGCGCCTTCTGGTAGAGCGCAATCGCGGTCGCGTAATCGTGATCGACATCGGCGGTGCGGGCGGCAAGGAAGGCGCCGGAGAAGCTGTTGACCTTGGCGGTCGAAAACTCCGGCGCGTCAATGATCGGTGCCGGTGCGGCGGCCTGCACCGGTGCAGGCTCTGTGACGGGTGCTTGATCGGGGGCCGCGGGTGTCGCCGGCGAGGGCTCCGTTGCGGGAGCAGGCGTTGCAGGCGCAGGCTCTGTTGCAGGCGGAGACGGGGTTGCAGGTGCAGGCTGGGTTGCAGGTGCGGGCTCCGTCACCGGAGGCTGCTGGGCCATGGCCAGATGAGGCATTGCCGCCGCCCACAGGAGCGCTGCCCCGAATGCCGTGCCCGATAGCAGACGATGGGCGAATTTCTGCCGCATGAAGGTGCCTCTCATGAAAAGCTGTGGGCGCCCGTGTGGCCGCCATGGAATCCTGCGCTGATGATTCACCACAGAATGGCTTTTTTGGAGCAGGTCTGCAAGAAACTTGCCATTGCCAACCGGCCATCCACAGGAGAGGGTTAAGCCTCTCCTGCCGCCTTCAGTTGACCCGGTCGATGCAGAAATCGATCACTTCCATCAGCGCCGCCTTCTGGGGCGAGGCGGGAAGCGGAGACAGCGCATCGCGGGCCATCTCGCCATAGTGCCTGGCACGGGTAATGGTATCGCCAAGGCCATTGTATTTGGAGATGAGACCGAGCGCCTTTTCCAGGTTGTCGTCGCTGCTGTCGCCCTGTTCGATGGCCGCCTTCCAGAAGGCATGGTCTTCCGCCGTGCCGCGCCGGTAGGAGAGGATGACCGGAAGCGTGATCTTGCCCTCGCGGAAATCGTCGCCGACATTCTTGCCTGTTTCGGCAGCCTTGCCGCCGTAATCCAGGACGTCATCGACAAGCTGGAAGGCCAGGCCGAGGTTCATGCCGTAGGATTTAAGCGCATTGCGGCTGGCCCGGTCCGTATTGGCAATGATCGGGCCGACTTCGGCTGCCGCTGCAAAAAGCGCCGCCGTCTTGGCGCGGATGACGGAGAGATAATCGTCTTCCGTCGTTTCCATGTTCTTGGCGACCGAGAGCTGCAGAACTTCGCCTTCGGCAATCACGGATGCAGAGGTGGCAAGCACATCGAGCGCATCGAGCGAGCCGACCTCGACCATCATCTTGAAGGCCTGGCCAAGCAGGAAATCACCCACCAGAACGGAGGCCTGGTTGCCCCAGATCATGCGGGCGGTGGATTTGCCGCGGCGCAGATCGCTTTCGTCCACCACGTCGTCATGCAGAAGCGTTGCCGTGTGCATGAATTCGACGCTGGTCGCGAGCTTGATATGGCCTTCGCCCTCGTAACCGAACATCTGGGCGGATGCGAGCGTCAACATCGGGCGCAGCCGCTTGCCGCCCGAAGAAATCAGGTGATTGGCCACTTCCGGGATCATCTGTACATCGGATCCGGCCTTGGACAGGATCAGCTGGTTGACCCGATCCATGTCCGCCTTGGTCAGATCGACCAGCGGTTTGACGGATGCCTGCTTGTTTTTGCCCTCTTCGAGCGGAATAACGACGCCCAATGAAATGGCCTCCTGTTCAAAATTTGTGCCGGACAATAGAAAGGGGAGGGTGGCCCGGCAAGGGGCAATCGGACTGATGACTGATAATTGAGGTGGTTTGACCCATGAAAGAATTGATCCGCACCAATGATGCGGTTGTATTGTCCTTTTCGCAGAGCCTGCTCAAGGATGCCGGCATCCATTGTCTCGTCGCGGATCAGTCTATGAGCATTCTGGAAGGTTCGCTCGGGCTTTTGCCGCGCCGCCTGCTGGTGGAGGGCGAGCGGATGAACGAGGCGCGCCGCATTCTGTCCGATGCCGGGCTTTCCGCCGAGCTTCGAATTCCCGGGGACGAATGAAGCCATGGACGAGCCGGACCCCATGCCTGACACCCTGGATGAGGTGGCGAACGAAACAATCGATGCCTTCCATCGCGGGCGTTTCTTTCTGGTGCAGCCAAGGGATGGCGGGCATCGGGCGGGCATGGATGCCATGCTGCTTGCCTCGCTGGTCGATGCAGATCGTGTGGTCCGGGTGGCCGATCTTGGCGCCGGTGCCGGGGCGGCCGGTCTTGCGGTGGCCGCACGGCTTGCCGCAGCCGAGGTGGTGCTGGTCGAGCGCTCGCCGCAGATGGCAGGCTATGCGCGGCGCACCCTTGCCCTTGAACAAAACGGCCATCTTTCAGGCCGCGCAGCGGTCATCGAGGCGGATGTGACGCTGCGCGGCAAGCTGCGGGTTGAAGCCGGTCTCCTGGACGATCATTTCCACCACGTCATCATGAACCCGCCCTTCAACGACGGCCGCGACCGCAAGACGCCCGATGCGCTGAAGGCCGAGGCCCATGCCATGACCGACGACCTGTTCGAAAGCTGGATCCGCACCGCCGGTGCGATCACGGTGCCGGGCGGGCAGCTTTCGCTCATCGCGCGGCCGCATTCGGTGGGAGATATCCTTGCCGCCTGCGGCAAACGCTTCGGCGGGCTGGAGCTGACGCTCATCCATCCGCGCCCCGGCGAGGATGCAATCCGGCTTTTGGTGACGGCGATCAAGGGCTCGCGCGCCCGCCTCAGGGTTCGCGCGCCGCTTTACATGCATGCCGACGAGGGCCATGCCTTCCAGCCTTTCGTGGATGATCTGAATAACGGGCGCACCGCCTATCGCCGCAAAAGCTCCTGAATGACGCGGAATTTATAAGGCGCAACCATTGCGCCGGCCATTCCGTTGCATACATCTCAGGTCCACGTGACGTGATGAAGCAGGAGATGAAATGGCTGGTGTTTTGAAGCGGTTGGTGCCGAAGCGGTTTCGCAAGGACGAGGGCATCACCATTCCCGTCGTGCGCCTGCATGGCGCCATCATGACGGGCGGCAGCCAGTTTCGCCCCGCCCTCAATCTCGCAACCGTCGCACCCATGCTGGAAAAGGCGTTTTCGCGGAAAGATTCGCCAGCGGTTGCGCTCTCGGTCAACTCGCCGGGCGGTTCGCCGGTGCAGTCGCGCCTCATCTATCAGCGCATCCGGGCACTGGCTGAGGAAAAGAACAAGCGCGTGCTGGTCTTCGTGGAAGATGTGGCCGCCTCCGGCGGTTATATGATCGCCATTGCCGGTGATGAGATCCTCGTTGATCCCACCTCCATCGTCGGCTCCATCGGTGTCGTCTCCGGCGGTTTTGGTTTTCCCGAACTGTTGAAGAAGATCGGCGTCGAGCGCCGCGTTTATACCGCCGGCGAAAACAAGGTGATCCTCGATCCCTTCCAGCCGGAAAAGGAAGGCGATATCGAATATCTGAAGACGCTGCAGCTCGATATCCACAAGGTCTTCATCGACATGGTGAAGGCGCGCCGTGGCGAGCGGCTGGCCGACGAGGAAACGATTTTTTCCGGCCTGTTCTGGACGGGCACCCGCGGTGTCGAACTCGGCCTCGTCGATGGTCTTGGCGAAATGCGCGAGGTGCTGAAGCGCCGTTATGGCAAGAAGACCAAGCTGGAACTGATCGGCGGCGCCCGTGGGCTCCTTGGCCGGCGTCTGCCCGGTGTCCTATCGACGTTTGATGGCGGGCAGGGTGCGCAACTGGCGGCATCTGCCGCATCGGGTCTTGCAGCCACGCTGGAAGAGCGGGCATTGTGGAGCCGTTACGGCCTTTGATTCATCAGGGGCGATAGTAAGGGGCATCTTCCATGGCACAACTTCTGTTCCTCGCCGTCCTTGTCGGCGGGGGCTGGTATCTTTACCGACGCTTCATAACGGATGCCGAAAAGCTGGCCATTCGCCGGCGCGAGCAAGAACGTGAGCGCGAAACGGGGGCAACTGGCACCCTGATCAAGGATGAGAAGACCGGTGAATATCGCGTCAAACGGGATGAGGAATAGGGCGCGACGAGGAAGAGGAATTGAACGCCGCAAGCGATGACCAAGCTTCGCTTGCGGCTTCCTTTTAAAAGCGCGTTGTCAGGTCTGTCAGCCAGGCGGGCGATGCGGAAACCAGCGCCGTCTCAAGCTGCTTGTCGATGCCGGAGAGGATCAGCACACCGATAACAATCAGCACCACTCCGAACAGGAGCTTCAGCCATTTGCCGGCCCCCAGCATACGCTCGCGGCTGCGGTTGAACACATCGCGCGAGAGCGTTCCGAGCAGGAGAAGCGGCAGTGCCGCGCCGATGCCGAAGGCCAGCATCGTGACGACGACCTGACCGAGGTTTTCACCACGTGCCGCCATCAGCGATGCGGCACCCAGCGTGGGGCCGACACAGGGGCTCCACACCGTGCCCAGCAGCAGCCCCACACCGAACTGGCCCTGCCAGCCGCTTTCATCAAAACCGCCGAAGCGCTTTTCCGTCCAGTTTCCGATGGGGCCTGCGGCCAGTGCCACCCGCGCCTGCATGGACGGCATCACCATAACCGCGCCAATGACGATCATGATGACGGCACCCACGGAGCGGAACACGCCGAGATCCAATCCTAGCCCGAAGCCGACCAGCGCCACGAAGAGGCCAACCGCGACAAATGAGACGCCAAGTCCGGCGGCAAGCGCTGCCGGGCCGAAGCGGTGGCGGGTGGCCGCACTCGCCAGCACGATCGGTACCAGCGGGAGCACGCAGGGCGACAGAATGGACAACATGCCGGCAAGGCCGGCAAAGGTGATGCTGGTCAGCATGGCTCAGTTCGCCATGGTTGACTTGAACAATTGTTCGATTGATGCGGGTTTTGTATCGCCCACCGAACGTGCGGTTTCCTGTGCTCCCCGGTAGGCGATGAGGGTGGATTGCATGGAGGCGCCGAGCGCGCGCACGACATCCTTCTGGGCATCGAAATCGACGGTAAAGACGGTCACATCCTTGAAACTGCCGCTGGCCGCCAGCTGGTCGATGATCGGTTTCTGCTTGGCGCAGGTCGGGCACCAGCTGGCCGTGATATCCACTACAACCGGTTGCCCGGCCTTTTGCGCGGTAGCAAAGGCATCCTTCTCAAAGGAGCGGATTTCGGCCGCACCGACAGTGACGACGGAGGTGAGGGTGAGGGCTGCAGCAGCCATCAGGGTGGCAAAGGCAGATGTAAGTCTCATGATGTTCTCCTCGGGTTCTGGCCGGCTGTTTCTGGCAGCCACCTCTCCTTTACGAAGGTGGCAAGAGGTCCGTTACAGGATCACGAAAACGTGGGTTCTCAGCGTTGCAGCAGCTTCGATCTTTCCATGCCCTTTGCGTGTTGCGCGGCGAAGTGCTTGACCCTCCGGCTCCGTCGTGGCACCAGACGGGCCACGTCACAGACCCCCAAGACATTCCGGATAGTCCCATGACCACGCCCCTTGCCCCGCACATGGACCCCAAGCGCTCGTTTCAGGCGCTGATCCTCACGCTCCACGCTTACTGGGCCGACAAGGGCTGCGCGGTGCTGCAGCCCTATGACATGGAAGTGGGCGCCGGCACCTTTCATCCGGCAACGACCCTTCGGGCGCTGGGACCAAAGCCCTGGAAGGCTGCCTATGTGCAGCCGTCGCGCCGTCCCTCCGATGGCCGTTACGGCGAAAACCCGAACCGCTTGCAGCATTATTACCAGTATCAGGTCATCCTGAAGCCGAACCCGTCGAACCTGCAGGAGCTTTACCTCGGCTCGCTCGCGGCCATCGGTCTCGATCCGCTGCTGCATGATGTGCGCTTCGTGGAAGACGACTGGGAAAGCCCGACGCTTGGCGCCTGGGGTCTTGGCTGGGAATGCTGGTGCGACGGCATGGAAGTTTCGCAGTTCACGTATTTCCAGCAGGTCTGCGGCATCGAATGCTCGCCGGTCGCGGGCGAACTGACCTATGGTCTGGAACGTCTGGCCATGTATGTGCAGGGCGTCGACAATGTCTATGATCTCAATTTCAACGGCCGCGAGGGCGAGGAAAAGATTTCCTATGGCGATGTCTTCCTGCAGGCCGAGCAGGAATATTCGCGGCACAATTTCGAATATGCCAATACGGACATGCTGTTGCGCCATTTCGAGGATGCCGAGCGCGAATGCGCGGCTTTGCTGGCCTTTGGTGCCCCCGGCGACAACGCCAACCAGCGCCTGCACAAATGCGTCTTCCCGGCCTATGACCAGTGCATCAAGGCGTCCCACGTGTTCAACCTCTTGGATGCCCGCGGCGTGATTTCCGTGACTGAGCGCCAGAGCTACATTTTGCGCGTGCGCACGCTGGCCAAGGCTTGTGGCGAAGCGTTTCTGCTGACGGATGCCGGCGGTGTGAACATCGAAAAGGCCGTCGCCTGAGACGGTGCTGGCGGCGGCGGATGGTCAGTCCGCCGTCAAAATCCCGAGCGAGGCCAGAAGCGCCTCGTGCTGGTCGCGCGTCACCACGGCTGCGTGAAACGAGGCAAGGCTCGTCATGTCCAGCGCGTCGAAGCTGGCATGCGACAGATCGGCATGGTCGAGCGTCGATCCGGTGAAATCGATATTGTGGAGACTGGAGCCGCGAAAGCTTGCCTGCGACAGATTGCAGCCGGAAAGGCTTGCATCGCGCAGATCACAGCTTTCAAACACGCTTTCGCGAAAATCGGCGGGTGAAAAGGCGGCATATTGCAGCTTGCATTTGCGAAAAGTCACGCCGCCGGCAAGAATCTGCGTGCGGATTTTCCGCTGGGTCTCGAGGTCGAGCCGGATGCCGGCGGCCGAACAATCGCTGAAGGCAGTCAGATAGGCCGTGCTGCCGATCATGGTGTTGAGGCTGAGATTGCTGCGGCGGATCTCTGCCTTGGAGAGATCGCAATAACGCCACTGCGTGCCGATCTCGCCCTCGCAGAACTGGCAGTCCTCGATGATCGTTTCGCGAAAGCTGCAATGATCAAACACGCAGCCGTAAAACCGGCAGGCGCGAAAGGTGGCTTCGTCAAACGTGCAGTTTGAAAAGCGGCAATTGCGAAATTCCGCCTCGGCAATATGGGCCTCCTGCATCTCTTCCCCATCGAAACGGGCGTCGATGATCGGGCCTTTGCCGGCCAGTCTTTCCTGAAGCGGCTGCATGCGGTTCCTCCTGCGGCCGGGCCTTGGGCCTGAGACCGTTTTGCGTCGGCTGTTTTTCTTACAGGTCCGGTTACGGGCTGCACAGCCCCGTTCGGTGGCACCCCCGCGTTGCTGGCTGAACCGGGCCGCTCTCTGCGCACCGATCATGGGTTTTGCGGCCAAATCCTGTTGCCAGCCGGCTCGGTTTGGTGAACAAGCCTTGTCACGACATCAACCACGAGACGGAGTGGAACCGGCCTGCCGAGACGCGGCCCCCATCCGTTTCCGCATGCCATCCGAGACGGACGAGACCGATATGACCCTTGACAAGCTGACCATCGTTCCCCCCGGCCATCCCCTGAACGGGGATGTGGCGCCTCCCGGCTCCAAGTCCATCACCAATCGCGCGCTGCTTCTGGCAGGCCTTGCGCGCGGAACGAGCCGGCTCACCGGGGCGCTCAAAAGCGACGATACCCGCTATATGGCAGAGGCCCTGCGCGCCATGGGCGTGATCGTCGAGGAGCCGGATGCGACGACCTTCGTTGTCACCGGCACAGGACGCCTCACCGCGCCATCCGCGCCGCTTTTCCTCGGCAATGCCGGCACGGCGACGCGCTTTCTGACGGCAGCCGTCGCCTCGGTCGAGGGGACGGTGGTTGTGGATGGCGACGAACATATGCGCAAGCGCCCGATCGGGCCGCTGGTGTCTGCCCTCAACGCGCTGGGCATTGCCGCGGAGGCGCCGACCGGCTGCCCGCCGGTGACGGTCAAGGGTTCTGGCCATTTCGCCTCGGGCCGCGTCGAAATCGATGCGGGCCTCTCCAGCCAGTATGTCTCGGCACTGCTGATGGCCGCGCCGCTTGCGCTGGAAGGCGCCAATGCCCCGGTCACCGTGGCGCTCACCGGCACAGAGATCGGCGCGCGCGGTTATGTGGACCTGACGCTGGATGCCATGCGCGCCTTCGGCGCTCAGGTGGAGCCGCTGGACAGCGCCACCTGGCGGGTAAAGCCGACCGGTTATACGGCCACCGATTTCCACATCGAACCGGACGCGTCGGCCGCCACCTATCTCTGGGGTGCCGAAGTGCTGACCGGCGGCCACATCGACATCGGCACGCCGGCCGACGCCTTCACCCAGCCGGATGCGAAAGCCCATGCGGTCATCGCCTCCTTCCCGCATATGCCGGCCGTCATCGACGGCAGCCAGATGCAGGATGCGATCCCGACCATTGCCGTGCTTGCCGCGTTTAACGAAACGCCGGTGCGTTTTGTCGGCATCGCCAACCTGCGCGTCAAGGAATGCGACCGCATCCGCGCGCTGTCGACCGGCCTCAACGCCATCCGGGAAGGGCTTGCGACCGAGGAAGGCGATGATCTCGTCGTCGCCTCCGATCCCGGGCTTGCCGGCCAGCACCTGCCGGCAAATATCGATACCTTTGCCGATCACCGCATCGCCATGAGCTTTGCGCTGGCCGGGCTGAAGATCGAGGGCATCACCATTCTCGATCCCGACTGCGTGGGCAAAACCTATCCCGGCTACTGGGATGCGCTGGCCTCGCTCGGGGTCGGGCTGGAGCGGGATTGAGGGCGCGGGCGGGCTCACTTTGGTGGTGTCGCACCGGCTCTGGGCGGGCTCATTGATTTTCGCGATTGTGCGAGGGGCTGAATCTTTGCTAGCAGGTGCCCCAAGCTTTTTATGATCCCACCCCGGACCCCGTGTCCGCCCCTCCGGCAACGGAGGGTGAGGAAAGAGACCATGCCTGCTTGCGGGCGAAGGAAATGAACCATGCCTGATCTTCTGCTCGAACTTCGCTCCGAGGAAATTCCTGCCCGCATGCAGCGCAAGGCGGCGGGAGACCTCAAAAAGCTCGTCACCGATGCGCTGGTGGATCAGGGGCTGACCTATGAGGGCGCGCGCGAATACTGGACGCCGCGCCGGCTGACGCTCGATATCCGTGGCCTCAACGCCCGCTCGGCCGATCAGCGCGAAGAAATCAAGGGCCCCTCCACCAAGGCGCCGGAACAGGCCGTGCAAGGGTTTTTGCGCAAGGCCGGCCTCACGGATATTTCTGAGGCGCAGGTCGTCTCCGATCCGAAGAAGGGCGATTTTTATGTGGCGGCGATTTCCAAGCCCGGTCGGCCGGCGGAAGACATCATTGCCGATGTGATGCCCGCCATCGTGCGCACTTTCCCCTGGCCGAAAAGCATGCGCTCGGGTTCGGCCTCCATGCCGAAGGGCATGCGGTTCGGTGGCATCGAGGGCAAGGGGTCGGAAAGCCTGCGCTGGGTGCGCCCGCTGCAATCCATCCTCTGCGTCTTCGGGCCGGAGCATGACGAAACGCAGGTGGTGGATTTTGAGGTAGATGGCATCAAGGCCTCCAACATCACCTATGGCCACCGCTTTCATGCGCCCGATGCCATCAAGGTGCGCCGCTTTGACGATTACGTGTCGAGCCTTGAAAAGGCGAAGGTCATGCTGGATGCCGAGCGCCGCAAGGACGTGATCCTGCATGATGCGCGCGATCTCGCCTTTGCCAGCGGCCTCGATCTCGTCGAAGACGAAGGTCTTCTCGAAGAAGTCTCCGGCCTTGTCGAATGGCCGCATGTGCTGATGGGCTCGTTCGAGGAAGAGTATCTGGCAATCCCCGCCGAGATCATCCGCCTCACCATCAAGACCAACCAGAAATGTTTCGTCACCCGCCGCCAAGGCGGCGAAGGCCTGTCGAACCGCTTTATTCTTATCTCCAATATCGAGGCAAAGGATGGCGGGGCGGAAATCATTCATGGCAATGGCAAGGTCGTGCGCGCGCGCCTGTCGGACGCCAAACATTTCTGGACCCGCGACCAGGGCAACCTGCCGGATCTCGAAACTCTAAAGGCCTCTGCCGAAAAATTTAACCTCGATCTCAAAAAGCCGCTCGACCAGCGCATGGCCAAGCTCGACGCGCTGAACGTGACCTTCCACGCCAAGCTCGGCACGCAAGGGGAGCGCGTGGCGCGCATCCGCTCACTTGCCGCCCAGTTGGCCCCGCTCGTCGGTGCCGATCCGGCGCTCGTGGACCGCGCCGTGGTGCTTGCCAAAGCCGATCTTCGCACCGAAGCGGTTGGCGAGTTTCCCGAACTGCAGGGCCTGATGGGCCGCAAATATGCTCTCCTGCAGGGCGAACCGGCCGAAGTTGCCGCCGCCATCGAGGATCACTACAAGCCGCAGGGTCCGTCCGACCGTCTGCCGGAAGGCGCGGTAGGCCTGACGGTGGCGCTCGCCGACAAGCTGGATACGCTGACCGGCTTCTGGGCGATCGATGAAAAGCCGACGGGCTCCAAGGACCCCTATGCGCTGCGCCGTGCAGCGCTCGGCGTCGTGCGCATCCTCATGGAACGTAAGGTGCGGCTGCGGCTGCTTGCCATCATCAAGGACAGCGATCTCCTCTCCTTCTTCCACGACCGCCTGAAGGTTTATCTCCGCGACATGGGCGCCCGCCACGATCTGATCGATGCCGTGCTGACGCCGGCTGCCGACGATCTGCTGCTGGTGGCCCGTCGGGTCGAGGCACTCACTGCCTTCATCACCTCCGAGGACGGCAAGAACCTGCTTTCCGGCACCAAGCGCGCCACGCAGCTTCTGGCGGCCGAAGAAAAGAAGGGTGCCGTCATTGCCGATGGCGTTTCCGACGAACTTCTGGTGCTGGACGCCGAAAAGGCGCTCTACACCGCCGTGCGCGCCGCCTCCGCCGAAGCGTCCGACGCCATCGTGCAGGAGGATTTCCGGTCCGCCATGCAGGCGCTGTCGAAACTGCGCGGCCCGGTCGATACCTTCTTCGAGGATGTGCTCGTCAACGACGAAAACCCCGAAATCCGCGCCAACCGCCTCGCTTTGCTTTACGCTGTGCGGGAAGCGACCGGCACGGTCGCGGATTTTTCCAAGATCGCGGGATGATGGCTGAAGGCCCTGCTTCGGCGGGGCCTTTGCATCCGCCTTCCGCTTTGGAGGCGATCTGTGTTAAATTGCATCCACAGTTCAATGCTGGACGCTTCTCATGAACAAGCCCTTATCGATCCTCCTCGATAAACCGCTCGACCGCTTTGTCGATGAGCAGGTCGAAAGCGGCCGCTTTTCCTCGCCGCAGCAAGTCGTGGAAGCGGGGCTCCGGCTGCTGGAGGAAGAGCAGGCGAAGCTGGAAGGCTTGCGCGATGCGCTGATCGAGGGCGAGAACAGTGGCCCTTCGGTTCCCTTCGATCCTGAAGACCTGATGGCTTTGACACGGGAGCGATGGAAGGCCCGTGGCTGAGGTCCGGCTTCTTCCCGCGGCGCGAAACGATTTTCTCGACATCGGCGAGCAGACACGGGAGCGCTGGTCTGAAGCCCAGGCAGAGTGCTATCTGAAAGAGATCCTGGAGATGATTGCCGAGATCCGTCGTCATCCGTTCGCGGGTGGCGACGTGTGTTGGGTGCGGCCCGGCTATCGGCGGCGGCGGGCCGGTTCTCACCTGATCTTCTATGTCATCACTGGGGACGATCTGGTCGAAGTGGTCCGTATTCTTCATGAACGATCCGACATCCCGCGCCGATTGGACGTGTAAAACCATGCCCGCCAAAATCCTCGCCAGCGCCTGTCTCCTCGGTCAGCCGGTCCGTTATGACGGTAAAGGAAAGCTGCTGTCCCATGCGGCCCTCACGCGTCTGCAGGAGGAGGGGCGGGTGGTTGCGTTCTGTCCGGAACTGGCAGGCGGCATGAGCGTGCCGCGGCCGCCGGCGGAAATCGAGGCGGGCCTGACAGGCGAGGATGTACTTTTGGGGCGCGCAAGGGTGCTGGAAGTGACCGGCGGTGATGTCACGGCGGCGTTCGTGACAGGCGCGCAGAAGGCGCTGGCGGTCGCACTGGAAAACCACTGTCGCCACGCGCTTCTCATCGATGGCAGCCCGTCCTGCGGTTCGATCTCTATCTATGATGGCGCCTTTGCCGGGCGCCGGCATGCGGGATCGGGGGTTACGGCGGCGCTGTTGCGTCAGAACGGCATTTCTGTTTTTGCCGGGCATGAGATCGACCGGCTGATGGCGGAACTGGACGCCTCTCTCTGAAGCAATGCTTTGAACGCAAAACGCCGGCCACGGGGGCCGGCGCTGTCTGTGTGTGAGAAGCAATTCCAACGTCCGGAATTGCGTCAAGACAAAGCGTGAAGATCAGCTGGCGCGGCGCATCTTCTGGCCCATGCCCTGGAGGTTGCCGGCGGCATCACGCACGTCACCGGTGCGGAAGCTGCGGATGAGGTCCAGAAGGTCGCCGGTGTCATTGGCGAGAACTTCGGCGGAAGCCGTCGTTTCCTCGGCCATGGCGGCGTTCTGCTGGGTGGCGCTGTCCAGCTGGTTCAGCGCTGCCGAGATGGAACGCAGTGTCGTATCCTGCTCCTGGGCGCTGTGCGAGATTTTGCCGACGATGTCGTTGGCGCCCTCGATCTGGTTGGAAATGCGCTTCAGAGCCTCGCCCGCCTGGGCAACAAGCTGCACGCCCTGTTCCACCTGGCCAGACGAGCGGGAAATCTGTGCCTTGATCTCCTTGGCGGCGGCCGCCGAGCGCTGGGCAAGCTCGCGCACTTCCTGCGCAACGACGGCAAAACCCTTGCCGCTTTCGCCCGCACGGGCCGCTTCCACACCGGCATTCAGCGCAAGCAGGTTGGTCTGGAAGGCAATCTCGTCGATCACGCCGATGATCTTGGTGATCTCGGACGAGGATTGCTCGATGCCGCTCATGGCGCCGATGGCCTGTTCCACGATGCTGTCGCTCTGGCGCGCTTCGGTGCTGATCGTTTTGACACGCTGGGCCGCTTCCCGGGCACCGTCTGCCGTCTGGCGCACGGCAACGGTCAGTTCGTCGAGCGCTGCAGATGTTTCCTCAAGATTTGCCGCCTGGCGTTCGGTGCGCTGGGCAAGCTCGCTGGAGGCGCGGCGGATCTCTTCCTTGGAGACGCCGATATCGTTGCCCTTGAGGTTGACGCGGGACATGGCCTGCTCGAGGCGTGACAGCGCCTCGTTGAAGTTCTGGCGCAGGCCTTCGTATTTGGGGCCGATGTCGTCGCAGCGGATGGTGAGGTCGCCATCGGCGAGCTGTTCGAGCGCCTTGCCGATCGTTGCCACCACATGCGCCTGCTGCTCGGCATCGACGCGCTGCGAGGCGATATTGCGCTGGCGCTCGGCATCCAGTTCCTGCTCCTGCGCCTTCTGGCGCTCGGCCAGTGCATGGCGCTCGCGGATCTTCTGCTGAAGCGAAAGGGTGGCCTTGGCCATCATGCCCACTTCATTGCTCATGTCTGTGTGCGGAATGGTCTTTGAGGTATTTTCGTCGGCAACCGCCCCCAGCGCATCGTGAATGGCGTTGAGCGGGCCGGTGATGCCGCGGATGACGAAGAAGGCGCCGGCAATGGCCATCAGGAACAGGGCAGCCGAACCGCCCACGGTCTTGATGATGTTGTTGCGCACTTCCGCCTTCAGGTCGTCGGTGTAAAGGCCGGTGACGACAACGATCTGCCAGGGCTCGAACACCTTGCCATAGGCGGCCTTCGGGTAACTGTAGTCGTTCGGGTCCTTGCCGGGCTTCGGGCCGATGAATTCGACGTAACCGCCGCCGGCGCGACCGAGCTTGACGAGATCGTCGCGATACATATTGCCGGTTGGGTCGCCCTTGCCCTTGTTGCTCTTGCCGACGCTGGGCGAGGAGGGGTGGAACACCAGGACGACGTCATAGTCATAACCGAAGAAATATCCGTCCGGCTGGAACTGCATCTTGTTGATGAGCGCGTAGGCGCGCTTCTGCGCCTCTTCCTTGGTAAATTCGCCGGCTTTGACGCGATCGTTGAAATCGCTCATCACGGAAATCGCCGTTTCCACCTGCGTGCGCAGCATCTCGTAGCGCTCACGGTAGACGGCAGTTGTCGAGGACCGGATCTGAAAGAAGGTGATGGCTGCAAATACCACCATCATGGCGCCCACCAGCAGGAACAGCTGAGTGGATATTTTCATGTTCTTCATTGCTACCACCGCCATTGGGGTTGTCGCCGAAGGTCCATGAACAGGAAGGGCGACAACTTGTTTCGTTATCGCGCTCCTGCGCTTGACGGGCACTATACCGTGCCCCATCTCTCGTTTTAGTATTTAACTATAAATAAAACTCTAATCCTCCGTCATTTGGCAGAGCCTTGCTGTTTCGCTAAGGAAATCGCTCGAACCTGATAGACCCTCTGTTTTATCCGGAAGAAAAATACTTCAGTCAGAGGGAGGGGCGCAGCGCCACGCCGGAAAAGTCCGGCGGTGAGGGAGGTGCGGTCCGGGCGGCCGGTTGCGGCGGCACGGCAGCCGTCGTGCCGGTATCCAGGGGATCGGCGGGCGCTGCCGGATCGGTGCGACCGGAAGGCATGGCGCGCAGTACGATCGCCTGTTCCTCGCGGTCGATCCACACCGGGTTGAGGCTGACAAAGGTGACAGGGGAGCCACCCATCCACGCTTCGGTGCGCAGCAAAGCCGGCTTTCCATGCCGTTCCTGCAGCGTCAGGATCTGCTGGCCGGAGGCAAGGTCTGAGGGCGTTGTGACCGCAAGGTGAGGCTTTTCAGCTGTTTTGCAGGACAGGCAGCCAAGCGTGACGATGCTTGTCGATTGCGCGGCAGGCACTGTCGAAATCGCCTCAAGGGAGGCTGCCGCCGCAGGGGTTGCGGCAAAGGTCATCAACAGCAGCAGGGCAGGGCTTGGCATGGCGCATTTCCTCGATCGCTCGCGGAAGGCTAGCGCCGTTTCCTTTCCAACCGGTCAGGGGACGCGGTTAACACGTCGTAAACTCCGGCGGCGCGGGCTCAGGCGTCCCGGCCGATGGCACGCCAGCCGATATCGCGGCGGCAAAAGCCGTTGTCCCATTCCACGGCATCCACCAGCGCATAGGCCCGCGATTGCGCATCCGCGACCGTGCTGCCAAGGCCTGTGAGGTTGAGCACGCGCCCGCCGGTTGCGACAAGCTTGCCATCCTGCAGCGCCGTGCCCGCATGAAACACCTTTGCGCCATCCGTGTCGTGCGGAAGTGCTGCAATCGGCGTGGCTTTGTCATAAGCGCCGGGATAACCCTTCGATGCCATGACCACGGTCAGGGCTGCCTCGTCATGCCATTCGGCGCTCACCTGATCCAGCGTGCCGGTTGATGCCGCATAAAGGATCGGCAGGAGATCGCTTTTCAGCCGCATCATCAGCACCTGCGTTTCCGGATCGCCGAAGCGTACGTTGTATTCGATGAGTTCGGGGCCTTTTGCGGTAATCATCAGGCCGGCGAAAAACACGCCGGTAAACGGCATGCCGCTGTCGGCCATCCCTGATATCGTCGGCTGGATGATGTCTTTCATGGTGCGTTCCACCATCTCAGGCGTCATCACAGGGGCCGGCGAATAGGCGCCCATGCCGCCGGTGTTCGGTCCGGTGTCGCCATCACCCACGCGCTTGTGGTCCTGCGCGGTGGCCAGCGCCAGTGCCGTCTTGCCATCGGACAGGCAGAAGAAACTTGCCTCTTCGCCATCCAGATAGGCTTCCACCACCACTTCGGCACCGGCTGCGCCAAAGGCGCCGGCAAAGCAGTCGTCGACGGCGAAAAGTGCCTCATCCAGCGTCATGGCAACGGTCACGCCCTTGCCGGCGGCAAGGCCATCGGCCTTTACCACGATGGGCGCACCCTGTTCCCGGATATAGGCCTTTGCCGGTTCTGCCGCGGTAAAGCGCTGATAGGCGCCGGTCGGAATATTGTAACGGGCGCAGATATCCTTGGTGAAACCCTTGGACCCCTCCAGCTGGGCGGCAGCTTTCGAGGGACCAAACACGGCAAAACCGGCGTCGCGCAGATCATCGGCCAGGCCTGCCACCAAAGGCGCTTCCGGGCCGACAACGATGAAGTCGATAACCTTGTCACGGCAGAAGGCGATGACGGCAGCGTGGTCTTCGACGGCAAGCGCCACCAGCTCGGCTTCCTCGGCCATGCCGGGATTGCCGGGGGCGGCATAAAGTTTTGTCAAAAGGGGCGATTGCGCCAGTTTCCAGGCCAGCGCATGCTCGCGGCCACCGGATCCGATCAGAAGAACCTTCACTATCGCCCCCTTAAAAGGTCAAAGAGTAAGCCTGCGCGGTTAAGGCGAGCGGGGGGAAAGGTCAAGGCTTTTGGCCGCCCACACATGGCTTCATCCGGTTGCGAAGCCAGATCCTGTGGAATCGCCCCCGCCGGCGTTGCCTTGCCACGATCTGTCGTTATGGTCGCGCCCGAACAACAAAGAGAAGATGCCCATGGCCGCCGACATCAGATCCATCGCCGCAACCATTGCCCAGGAAATCAACGCACGGCCCGATCAGGCCGTTGCCGCCATCGGGCTTCTGGACGAGGGATCGACGGTGCCGTTCATCGCGCGTTACCGCAAGGAAGTGACGGGCGGGCTGGATGACACGCAGCTGCGCAATCTCGCCGAACGTCTCGTTTACCTGCGAGAGCTGGAAGCGCGCCGCTCGACCATCGTCGATTCGATCGGTTCCCAAGGCAAGATGACCGACGAGCTATCGCTAAAAATTGCCCGCGCCACGACCAAGGCCGAGCTGGAAGACCTGTATCTGCCGTTCAAGCCGAAGCGCCGCACCAAGGCGGAAATCGCCCGCGAACGGGGGCTTCAACCGCTGGCCGATGCGATCTGGGCCAACCGTGCGGCCGATCCGCAGCAGCTGGCAGCCGCTTATGTGACGGCTGACGTTGCGGATGTGAAGGTGGCGCTCGAAGGCGCGCGTGATATCGTTGCCGAAACCATCACCGAAAACGCCGACCTGTTGAAGACGCTGCGCCAGTATCTGCGCGACAATGCGCTGCTGCGCGCCAAGGTGGTCGATGGCAAGCAGGAGGCCGGCGCCAAATTTTCCGATTATTTCGATCATTCCGAACGCTGGTCCGGCACGCCCGGCCACCGGGCGCTGGCCATGCTGCGCGGCTGGAACGAGGAGTTTCTGACGCTCACCATCGAGGTGGACCAGGACGATCCGTCGCCGGTCAAGCCCGTGCAGCGCAAGATCGCCTTCGCCTTCGGCATCGGCGAAAAGGGTCCGGCCGACCGCTGGCTGATGGATGCCGCCGGCTGGACGTGGCGGGTGAAGCTTTCCATGTCGCTGTCGCTCGACCTGATGCGCGAGTTGCGCGAGCGTTCGGAAGAAGAGGCGATCCGCGTTTTTGCCCGCAACCTCAAGGACCTGCTGCTGGCAGCCCCCGCCGGCTCGCGCGCCACGATGGGGCTTGATCCGGGCATCCGCACCGGCGTCAAGGTGGCCGTGGTCGATGGCACCGGCAAGGTGCTGGAAACCTCGACCGTCTATCCGTTCCCGCCGAGAAACGATATTCGCGGCACGCAAGCGGAACTGGCAAGCCTTATCCGCAAGCACAATGTCGATTTGATCTCCATCGGCAATGGCACCGGCAGCCGCGAGACGGAAAAGCTGGTGGCGGACATGCTGACGCAGCTTCCGGCGACCGCCAAGAAGCCGACCAAGGTCATCGTGTCGGAGGCCGGCGCGTCGGTCTATTCGGCCTCGGAACTGGCCGCTCAGGAGTTTCCGAATCTCGACGTCTCCCTGCGCGGTGCCGTCTCGATTGCCCGTCGCCTGCAGGATCCGCTGGCGGAGCTTGTGAAGATCGAGCCGAAATCCATCGGCGTCGGCCAGTATCAGCACGATGTCGACCAGCAAAAGCTGTCACGCTCGCTCGATGCCGTGGTGGAAGATGCGGTGAATGCCGTCGGCGTCGATTTGAACACCGCGTCTTCGCCGCTTCTGGCGCGTGTCGCCGGTCTGTCCCGCGGCATTGCCGATGCCATCGTCTCGCACCGCGACCAGAATGGGCCGTTTGCCAGCCGCAAGGAACTGTTGAAGGTGGCGCGTCTCGGGGCGCGCACGTTCGAGCAATGCGCCGGCTTCTTGCGTATTCCCGATGGCAAGGAACCGCTCGATGCCTCCGCCGTCCACCCGGAAGCCTATGGCGTGGCGAAAAAGATCGTCGCCGCCTGCGGGCGTGATCTGCGCTCGCTGATGGGCGACAGTGCGGCCCTGAAGCAGCTCGATCCGCGCCAGTTCATCGACGACACCTTTGGTCTGCCGACGGTGAAGGATATTTTGGCCGAGCTGGAAAAACCCGGCCGCGACCCGCGCCCGAGCTTCAAGACCGCGACCTTTGCGGACGGGATCGACGAGATCACCGACCTGAAACCCGGCATGACGCTGGAGGGGACCGTCACCAATGTCGCTGCCTTCGGCGCTTTCGTCGATATCGGCGTGCATCAGGACGGGCTCGTCCACGTCTCGCAGCTTGCCGACCGTTTCGTGAAGGATCCGCATGAAGTGGTGAAAGCCGGTGATGTGGTGAAGGTGCGCGTGGTGGAGGTGGACGTGAAGCGCAAACGCATCGCGCTCACCATGCGAAAAGATGGCGGCGAGGCGGAAGCCCCTTCGATGCGCGAGCCGCGCGGTCAGGGTAACCCCATGCGCCACGCCAACGCCAAGCCGGCGAAGGCGGAAACCTCACAACTCGGCGGACTGGGCGCTGCCCTTGCCGAAGCCATGAAGAAACGCTGAGCTGCGGTCACCCGGTCTCTCCTTTCAAGCCCCTGCTTTTAAGCCTCTATAAACTCACCCCGCCAAACCCTGTTTGGCGGGGTGAACGCGTGCGAGGTCGCGTTCAAAAAATTGCGCTTGCCAGCGGAAAAATCCGTACTAGGTTCTTTTTCAGAATAGTAAGGCATCCTTAGTATCTGGAGGTGTCCATGGCCTCGTCCTTGCGTCTTCTGCTTGCAAAAATCATCAAGGTCGGAACGCTTGTCGTACGAGGTCCGGCCGGAGAACAGCAATTTGGCAGCGGTGGCGGGCGAAGGGTCACGCTGCGTTTCACCGATGACAAGGCCGAGGAGGAACTCGCGGCCGATCCTGCATTAAAGCTCGGCGAACTTTACATGGAGGGACGGATGATCGTCGAGGAGGGCGACATCTACGAATTCCTCGCGCTGGTGAAGGACAATACGCTCAGCGAAGGCCTGACATTTGGCATGATCTGGCGCGGCCTCTTTCGCATGGGCGTGTCGCTGTTTCGCAACCGCGTGCCGATCAACCATAACCAGCGCAATGTCGCCCATCATTACGATCTCGACGAGCGGCTGTTTTCGCTGTTTCTCGATGAGGACTGGCAATATTCCTGCGCCTATTTCAATCCGCCGGACCTTTCGCTCGATGCGGCACAGCTGGCGAAAAAGCGCCATATCGCGGCAAAGCTTCTCGTTGAACCCGGACAGCGGGTGCTCGAGATCGGCTCCGGCTGGGGCGGAATGGCGATGTATCTGGCCGAATCTTCAGGCGTCGATGTTACCGGTATCACGCTCAGTCGCGAGCAATTGAAGATCTCGCGCGAGCGGGCTCAAAAGCGTGGTCTCTCGGCTCGCGTCCGTTTCGAGCTGCAGGATTACCGCACCCTGAAGCCGCCGCAGAAATTCGACCGTATCGTTTCCGTCGGCATGTTTGAGCATGTCGGGCGGACAAACTATGCCAATTATTTCCGCAAAGCGCATGAGGTGCTGGCAGATGATGGCGTGATGTTGCTGCATTCCATCGGCCAGCCGAATGTCGCCTATGTCACCAATCCCTTCATCGAAAGATACATCTTTCCCGGTGGTTACATCCCGGCGCTCCGCGAAGTGCTGCCGCAGATCGAGCGGTCCGGCCTTCTGGTCTCCGACATCGAAATCCTGCCAATGCATTACGCCCACACGCTGCGCCACTGGCGGATGCGTTTTCTGGCGCGCAAGTCAGAAGCCGTGGCGCTCTACGACGAGCGGTTTTACCGCATGTGGGAGTTTTATCTCGCCGGCTCCGAAATGGCGTTTACCCACGAAAACTTCTTCATCTTCCAAATCCAGCTGAAGAAGGCCCGCGATGCCGTGCCGCACGACCGCGATTATATCGCGCGGCGGGAGGAGGCGCTAAAGAGGTTCGAGGCGGGACGGGCACCGCTGGAGCCGGTGATTTTTTGATATCAAGCCGGCCGGGTAGAGGGGGAGGGTTATCGTATTTTAACTAAGGCCCTCTCTGCCCTGCCGGGCATCTCCCCCACAAGGGGGGAGATACTGCGCAGTAAGCGCCCGGTTCCTGCACCAGGCGGTGCGGCCGGGTTAAGCCCTCCCCCTCGTGGGGAGGGTTTGGGAGGGGACTTGTCTCATAGGCGGGTATCCAAGCCCGTGGGAGCGATACTCGGCAGGCTAGAGGGGAGTAGGCGTCATATTCCGGCGGCCAATGGGTAAACCGCCGATGCACACGCAGACTGACCCGTCCACAACCACCCCTCCCGTGACAATCCTCCCGATTGCTTTTGGCGGTAAAGCTTTTAGAAGTTTGAGCCATGAGCACGACACACGATAGTTCCGGCCGCGTGGCCGATGCCCCCTCCGATAACTGGGTCTACCGGTTCCTGCCGCGCGCGCTTTGGCCTTATGCGCAGCTTGCCCGATGGGACAGGCCGATCGGCTGGCAGTTATTGATGTGGCCGTGTTTCTGGTCGGCAGCGCTGGCCGCCAATGCCGATGCGGCACCGGATGGCGGGTTTTCGCTGGAGCTGAAGCTTGCGCATCTCTTTCTGTTCTTCGTCGGCTCGATTGCCATGCGCGGCGCCGGCTGCACCTATAACGATCTGGTCGACCACAAAATCGATAGCGAAGTGGCGCGCACGCGCTCGCGTCCGCTGCCCTCGGGGCGCGCCACGCGGCTTCAGGCGAAGATTTTTATTCTGCTGCAGGCGCTGGTCGGGCTCATCGTGCTCCTGCAGTTCAACACCTTCACCATTCTTCTGGGCTTTGCCTCGCTGCTGGTGGTGGTGATCTATCCGTTTGCCAAGCGTTTTACCGACTGGCCGCAGTTCTTTCTCGGTCTTGCGTTTTCCTGGGGTGCGCTGATGGGCTGGGCGGGCGTTTTTGCAAGCCTCTCCTGGGCGCCGATCTGGCTTTATCTCGCCGCCATCGCCTGGACTGTCGGTTATGACACCATCTATGCCCATCAGGACAAGGAGGACGATGCGCTGGTTGGCGTTCGTTCCACCGCGCGCCTGTTTGCCGAAAACACCAAGGCGTGGCTCTCCGGCATTTACGGTCTGGCGCTGGTGTTCCTGCTGTTTGCCTTCATGGCGGCAGATGTCAGTGTTCTCGGTTATATCGGGCTTTTTATCGCCGCCCTGATGTTTGCCTGGCAGATCCTGATCCTCGATATCGACAATCCCGATCACTGCATGCGGCTCTTCAAGTTCAACGGCCGCGTCGGCGGGGTCATTTTCCTAAGCCTTGTCGTATCGTTGGTCAGCCACGGCGGTTAAGTTTTCCGTATCGTTCAAACGAAAGAGCCCGGGCAGGGGTGCCGGGCTCTTTTGCGGGAGGTCTATAGTTCCAAGAGTGGCCAGGCGGTGGCCGGTCGATCAGCGCCGGGCGATGATCTCCTTGCCTTCGATGCGCATCGCGACACCCAGGCTGCCGGTGGATCGGCGCACGAGGAAACGCGGGCGGCGGGCGGCGAAATAGGAGTGGCGGCGGCGCGGCTTGGTATCCTGCATGCGCACTTCGCCGAGATGGTTTTCCAGCGGCCGGGCAATGCCGTCGGCTTCCACCATCAGCATGGGAATGCGGAAGGCTTCCGACCAGCTGCGCCAGTCTGCAGCGATGTCGCAGAGATCATGGGCCACGAGCAGCGGAATGCAGAGGTCCACGTCGTCGTGGTGCAGTTCCAGCGTGACGGTCACTTCGCCATTGCCGTGGTCGATGGCCCGGGCCGCGACACCCTTGAAGGCGCGGGCCGGAAGAGCAAACGACAGCGGAAGCCCGCTGCCGGGAAGGATCTTGCGCAGGACTGCGCCGCGTTCGTCGATGGTAATGGTGACATCGCCGGCGGCATCATGCAGCCTGTACGTGATCTGCTGGGGAAAACGCGACGGATCGAGCCGAAGTGTTGCACCTGCCCATGAGGGCTTCAGAACCGTATTTGTCATCGTCAATTGCTACCCTTGTTTTACCCGAGAGCCGCTGCCGGATCTCTTGTCGGGACTTTTGTCCTCTGATGGGGCCAACATAGGCGGGGCCTTTCCAGAACCACTTAAAAATTGCGGTTAAGAAATCTTTGCCTCCCCTGATGGTTAGCAAAAGTGAATCCGGCAGGGTTTCCTGAACGTGAATTTCCGCCGTTTTGTGTGGGTCTAAAACATCTTTTGGCAGGAGGTCAGGTCCGGGCAAGCCCAGCGTGCAAAGGGCAAAGAGCAATTCTTTAAGTTTCGTTGACGTATCATCCGGCGCACTGTCCTGAACCGTCAACGGGAGATAAGGGCCACCGAAATGGTATCGACCTACCTGAGTTATGACCTTGTGAACCGCGACCTCCAGGCCAGCCTGAAGCGTGTCGCAAAGCAGTCGGACGTCTCGCGCGAGGCCGCTTATTACAAGGACAACATCGCAAAGGTTACCTCGGTCGACGACCTGCTCGACGACTACCGGCTGTATTCCTACGCGATGAAGGCCTTCGGTCTTGAGGACATGACCTATGCCAAGGCCTTCATGCGCAAGGTGCTGGAAAGCGATCTCTCCGACGAAGACAGCTTTGCCAACAAGCTGACCGACGACCGCTACCGCGATTTCGCCACCGCCTTCAATTTCTCCTCTGAAGAAAAGACGGCGCAGTCGGCAACGCAGGTCGATGCGATGGTCGGCCTTTATACGTCCACCATGGTGAGCCAGGGTAATGCCGTGACCACCGAGACGAATTATTTCAACGCGATGATGGGCGAGATCGGCTCCGTCGATGATCTCCTCAACAATGATCGCCTGCGGAGTTATCTCTTCACCTCCTATGGCGTGTCGGACACCTATTATTCGCGCACGTTTTTGAAGGGTGTGCTGTCGAGCGATACCAGCGACAGTTCAAGCACGATCAACCAGACGCTTGGGCCGCAGCGCGATACGCTGAACGCGCAGGTGGCGGATGCGCAGACGCGGCTTGCCGCGGCCACCACGACGGCCGACAAGGCGATCATCCAGACGGAGATCGATGGTTACGACGCCAAGCTCACCTCGATCCAGTCCTATTACGACATGGCCGATGCCTTCAGCTTTAATGCCGATGGCAGTGTGCCCTCAGGCGGCGCGCAGACGGCCGCGCAGAAGGAAACCATCAACGATCTCTATCTCAGCAAGCAGACGCGCCTTTCCAGCGCCACGGCGCTGAACGAGTCCGACTACTTCAAGGAAAAGATGGCTTCGGTCGACAATGTCTCCGACATTATCGCAGACCGCCGGCTCTACAACTTCATCAAGACGTCCTATGGGCTCTCCGGGATCACCGTGGTCAGTTCGACCATCGAGCAGATCCTGACCAGCGACCTCAACGATCCCAACAGCTACGCCAACCGCTTCGGTACGAGCAATCCGGCCTATCTGGAGCTGGCGAAGGATTTTGGCTTTGCAACCGATGGAACGGTAACGGCCGGCGCTGCCCAGACCGCCACCCAGCAGGCCGCCACGGTCAACCGCTATTACAGCACCTATAACGACGCGCAGGACACAGCAGACGAAAAGGCGACCAGCCTCTACAAGGCGGCAATCTCGGAAATCGACAGCGTTGCCGAGTTCATGGATACCGGTGACGTCTACAATTTCGCCCTGAAGGCGGTCGGCCTCGATCCCGACAAGGTCTCGAAGTTTACCGTGCGCCAGGCGCTGATGAGCAATCTCGACGACCCCAAGAGCTATATCTACACGCTGAAGGACGATCGCTACCTGACGCTTGCCAAAGCCTTCAACTTCAACGCCAAGGGCGACGTGACCGTGCCGCTGACGGCGCAGTCGCAGGGCACCATCACGTCTGTCGCCTCCGACTATACCGTGCAGATGACGCGTTTCCTCGATGAGGACAAAAAGACGGCCGCCAAGGAAGCGGCGTCCACCGAGGTCAAGTATTATTCGACCAAGATGCTGTCCATCCAGACCGCATCGGAGTTTATCAACGACGACCGTCTGGTGAATGTCCTTCTCACGGCCTATGACGTCGATCCGAAATCGGTCAGCAAGGATTTCCTGAAACAGGTCTTTTCCTCTGATCTCAACGATGCCAACAGCTTCGTCAACAAACAGGCCGATACCGTCTGGGCCGAAATTCTCGGCACCTTCAATTTCGACGCCAGCGGCAAGCTGACCGACGACCGCATGGCCGGCGCCCAGAGCACCGGCAAGGTGCTGGAAACGCAGAATAAATATACCCGCCAGAGCCTTGAAGAGGGCGAGGGCGAGAGCAATGCGGGCGTGCGCCTGGCGCTCTATTTCGAGCGCATGTCGCATTCCATCACCAGCGCCTACGATATTCTCGGCGATACCGCACTGCTGGAATTCTTTCGCGTCAGCTACCAGCTGCCCGACAGTTTCAGCAATCTCGACGTCGACAAGCAGGCAGCGCTCGTCAAAAAATACATGAACCTCGAAGATCTCAAGGATCCGGAAAAAGTGGCGAAGATGGTGGAGAAATTCACCGTCATGTACGACGTGCAGAATTCCGATTCCAGTTCCTCGGCGCTGTCCATCCTCACCGGCAGCGGCTCGGATGGCGGCATCAGCGCCGATCTTCTTTATTCGCTGTCGCAGAACCGCTGACGGCCGGCGACAGCCCCGCAAGGTTGCGTCAGACGCTGACAACCTTGCCGGGGTTCATGATGCCGGCGGGATCGAAGGCGCGCTTGATGCGGCGCATCAGGTCGATCTCGATTTCGGAGCGGATTTTTGCCAGTTCGTCCCGCTTCAGCTGGCCGATGCCGTGTTCGGCCGAAATCGATCCGCCTGCTTTCAGCACGATGCCATGCACGATGGCGTTCATCTCGCGCCAGCGGCCAAGGAATTCGGCCTTGTCGGCACCCACCGGCTGGGAAATGTTATAATGGATATTGCCGTCGCCGAGATGCCCGAAGGCGCAGATGCGCGCACCCGGCATCGCCGCCAGCACGCCCTTTTCCGCCTCTGCCATAAAGGCCGGAATTTTCGAGACCGGCACGGACACATCGTGCTTGATCGAGCCACCTTCCGGCTTTTGCGCATCCGACATGCTTTCGCGCATGTGCCAGAGCGCCTTCTGCTGGGCAACGGAAGTGGCAATCACCGCATCCGCGATAAGCCCGGCTTCCAGCCCCTGTTCCAGCAACGTTTCCACCATCACCTGCGCTGTCTCGGCGGATTCATTGGTGGAGATGTCGATCAGCACATACCAGTCATGCGCAGTCGCCAGCGGATCGCGCACGCCCGCAATGTGGCGGGTGGTGAAATCGACGCCGATGCGCGGCATCAGCTCGAAGCCGGTGAGCGCCGTGCCGCAAAGGTTGGACGCCTTTTCGAAGAGATGCAGCGCCATTTCCGGCGAGGCGAGCCCGACAAAAGCGACCTGATGGCCGGCCGGCTGCGGGAATAGTTTCAGCACCGCACCGGTGATGACGCCGAGCGTGCCTTCGGCGCCGATGAAGAGGTCGCGCAGGTCGTAGCCGGTATTGTCCTTTTTGAGGCGCCGCAATCCATCCCAGATCTCGCCGGTCGGCAGCACCACTTCCAGCCCGAGGCAAAGCTGGCGCATATTGCCATAGGCGAGCACTGCGGTTCCGCCGGCATTTGTCGACAGGTTGCCGCCGATGCGGCAAGACCCTTCCGAGCCGAGCGACAGCGGAAACAGCCGCCCGACATTTTCCGCCGCCTTCTGCACGTCTGCCAGTATGCAGCCGCCCTCGACCACCATCACATTGGCAAGCGGATCGACATCCCGGATCTTGTTCATCCGCTCCAGTGACAGGAGGATTTGGCTGCCATCGGCGCTCGGCGTCTGGCCGCCGACAAGGCCGGTATTGCCGGTCTGCGGCACGATGGCGGTGCCGGTCTCCGAGGCAAGTTTCAGGATTGCCGAGACCTCCTCCGTGGAGCCCGGCTTCAGTAACATCGGCGAGGCGCCCTTGTAGAGCCCGCGGTTTTCCACGAGATGCGGTGCCATGTCGGCCGCATCCGTCACCACATTCGCCGCGCCGACAATGGAAGTGAAACGGGAGAGAAGGTCGCTGCTGGGGTTTTTATGGGCGTCCATGGGGTGTCTCCTTGGGGTGTGCGGCGTGGTTTATACGGTGTTGGGCGGATGAAGCCGCCCCCTCATCCGCCTGCCGGCACCTTCTCCCCGAGGGGAGAAGGGATGTTGCCGCAAGGTCTGCGTTTCCCCTCTCCCCTCGGGGAGAGGTCCGCCGAGCAAAGCGCAGGCGGGGTGAGGGGGCGCTTGCCAAGAGGGACACGGCCAGGGCTTCCGCAACCGCCCATCTGCCTGGGCAGAGGTGAACCGATGAGTTTGCGGCGGTCTCCCTTCTCCCCTCGGGGAGAAGGTGCCGGCAGGCGGATGAGGGGGCCTCTGGCTCCAGCATTTGCCATGCGTCCCATCCCCCGATCCTTCTCCCTCGCGCGGTGCTGTACTGCGAAGCGGCAATCTCTCATCGGACTGGACAAAGGCGAGGCATCAGCGTCATCTCCCTTCTCCCCTCGGGGAGAAGGTGCCGGCAGGCGGATGAGGGGGCCTCTGGCTCCGAAATTTGCCATGCGTCCCATCCTCCAATCCCCTATCCCTCGCGCGGCGCTGCGGCGCGAAACAGCCGGTCGTTGATCGCCTCGCCAAGTCCATGATCGGGGATCGGGGCAATGGCAATGCATGTCGCGCCCGTCGCATCGGCCCGCTTCAGGTAATCGAACAGGTTGGCGGCAGCTTCCGCGAGATCGCCCTTGGGGCTCAGGTCGAAAATCGCGGTTGCGGCCGTTGATCCGGATATGGGCAGCCCATGAAAACGGATCAACGCCTCGCCCGGTTCTGCCGATGAGGCATTGAGCCGCACGGCAGCGCCCGGCGCATAATGCGAGGCCATCATACCGGGCGCCTCGATGGCAGGGGCGGGGCCGTCCTGGCGTTCGACCGTACGGCCGGTCAGTCGCTCGATGTCTTCGACAGCGAGACCGCCGGGGCGCAGCAGCCGGATGCGTTCGCCCTCGACGCGCAGAATGGTGGATTCCACACCGACGGCTGCACTGCCGCCATCAAGGATGAGTTCAAGCTTTTCGCCGAGATCGTCGGCCACATGGCGCGCCGATGTCGGGCTGACCTTGCCGGATGTGTTGGCGCTTGGGGCGGCCAGCGGCTTGCCGAAGGCGGCGATCAGATCTGCGGAAAATCCCTTGGGCACGCGGATGCCGACGCTGTCGAGGCCGGCGGTTGTGAGCGCGTGGATGCCGCAATCGGACTTCAGCGGCAGAACCAGCGTCAGCGGACCCGGCCAGAAGGCATCGGCCAGCTGTCTCGAGATCGGGTCGAACATGGCGTAACGCACGGCCATGGCAAGATCGGACATGTGGCAGATCAGCGGATTGAAGCGCGGCCGGCCTTTCGTCTCGTAGATGCGGGTGACGGCTGAGGGATTGGTGGCGTCGGCGGCAAGGCCGTAGACGGTTTCTGTGGGAATGGCGACGGGAAAGCCTTGCCCCAGCACCCGGCAGGCTTCCGTCACCGCCGCGTCGCGGTCTGTCGCAATGTCGATGATGCGTGCTGCCATGATGGCGCTTCCATAACGCCAAATGCGACCATGAGGCAAATCCTTTCAGAGCCTGGCGATGACCTCACGCAATGAAGGTTCGGGCGCGCCGAGCATCAGCACGTTCTTCAGCGCCTCCGCCGGATCACTGGTGCGAAACAGGATGCCGTTGCCGCGCACGGTGCGGTTGATGCGCGTTTCGCCCGTCTCCTGCCGCTCGATGGCAACGGCAAAATACATGCGGGCGTAATCGGTGCGGATATGGCCGAAGAATTCTTCCTCATCACCGATTTCGGCTAAGAAATTGCAGATATAGAAGGACCAGCTGACCGGGCGTCTGGGGCTGAAGAAGGTGCGGGCTGCCGTGACATGGCAATAGCCAAGATGCGGCGTGTCCGTCAGCGAACGGCTGAACAGCAGCTTTGGAAACTGGATGGCGCGGTGAACGGCATTGATCCGCGCATGGGTCTTTTCGCCGGCGGAGGCAAGCTTGAGTTCGGTGCGCGCCCCCACTTCCTCATAGGTGAGGTAGCGGCGTTCCTCGGGCAGCCAGTCGCGCCGGTCGCGCGAGATGCGTCCGGTGCGCAGGAATTCCGAATGTGTCGCTGCTTTTGCCGGCGGTGCCGGCGGCCTTTCGGCGCGGGCATCGAAATATCTGAGCTTCGCCTTGGCGTCCACGTTCAATCACTCCCTGTCGTCTCGGGCTGAAGTTTAGGGCAACATCCTTAACGGTGGCTTGCGCTGGAACACCGAGGCCACTGTTCCATTTGCGCCGTGCTCTCTCCCGCAAGAGCGTTGCAGGCGCTGGCCTGCCACGGGGCCGCTAAACCCCGCTTTGGCGGCAGAAATGCAGGGGCCGGAGGTGCCTGTTGCCCTGCGCGATGGATGTCGCGTTTTGTCGTCAATGCGGGATGACATGTCGCATTGCATCCGCTCAGCCGGGGAGGGCTCGGTTATATCTTGATCATTCGAGGTTTCGCCGCCGAGAGGCGAAGACAACCGGGGTGCCGGCCAGGGCTAAAAGCCGCCGGCGCTGCCGCAAAAAAGGCCCGAGTGACAGGTTGACCCATCGCGGTGGGCGACGGGGATGGACAAGGCCCGGCCCTTTGAGGCACCCTCCCATGCCTGGCTCGCATCCCCGCCATCGAAGGAACGGAAGATGGATATTCGCGACACCATGCTGCGGCAGTTGAAGAACCACCGCCCGGGCTTCAGCCTGGAGCAGCCGTTCTACATCGATCAGGATTATTACAAGCTGGATCTCGAAACCATCTGGTATCGCGACTGGCTGTTCATCGGTCATGATTGCGAAATCCCGCGCGCCGGCAATTACGTCACGCTGCAGGTGGGTGATTATCCCGTAGTCGTGGTGCGCGGCCGCGACAAGCTGATCCGCGCCTTCCACAACACCTGTCGCCATCGCGGCCACCGCGTCTGCACGCAGGAACGCGGTGCCGCGGCAAAGCTCGTCTGTCCCTATCACCAGTGGACCTATGATCTGGATGGCTCACTGGTCTTTGCCCGCCAGATGGGCGAGGATTTCGACAAGGCGCAGTTCGGCATGAAGCAGGTCCACTGCGAAACGGTGGCCGGTTACATCTTCATCTGTCTGGCCGAGGAAGCGCCGGATTTTGCCCCGGTGCGCCAGATGGTCGAGCCCTATATGGCGCCGCACCGGCTGTCGGAGGCCAAGGTCGCCTACCAGAACACGATCATCGAAAAGGGCAACTGGAAGCTCGTCTGGGAAAACAACCGCGAGTGCTACCACTGCGCCAGCAACCATCCGGAGCTTTGCCGCACCTATCCGGAAGCCCCGACGGCCACCGGCGTTCAGGGCGCGGGCGACGATCCGTTCATCTCCGAACACTGGCAGCGCTGTGAGGCGGCAGGCCTTCCGAGCACATTTTCCATGCACGAGAGCGGCCAGTTCCGCGTCGCGCGCATGCCGCTCGTCGAAGAAGCCGAAAGCTACACCATGTCCGGCAAGCGGGCGGTCAAGCGTCCGCTGTCGGACGACGTGCCGATCAGCCATATCGGCACGATGCTGCTTTTCCATTACCCCACCACCTGGAACCACATGCTGGGCGACCACGCGATTTCCTTCCGCGTGCTGCCGCTGTCGGCGGAAGAAACCGCCGTCACCACCAAGTGGCTCGTTCACAAGGATGCGGTGGAAGGTGTGGATTACGACCTGGAAGAACTGACACATGTGTGGAACATGACGAACGACCAGGACCGCTCCATCGTGGAAGAAAACGCCTTCGGCATCCGCTCGCCCGCCTATGAGCCCGGCCCCTATTCGCCGGATCACGAGGGCGGCGTGATGCAGTTCGTCGACTGGTACACGACCTTCATGCTGAACCGCCTGCAGGGCGACAAGGCAAAGCTTTCGGCCGTTGCCTGACAGTCTGTCCCATCATTCTCTCCGGCGGGCTGACATGGCGATTTCTGCGCCGCGCCGAAGAGAATTCTTGAACAGACTGTGAGCGACGAGATAACCGAACAACCTGCCCGCAGACGGAATGACGTGAGATGAACATGGCCGTGACGACCTACCAGCATTTCGACCAGATGGTGCCATGGAGCGACCGGCTGCATCTTCTCGAATGCACCTCCGTTACACTGGAGGCGCCTGATGTCATGACCTTCACCTTC
Source organism: Neorhizobium sp. PAMB6630 (assembly GCF_058242775.1). Lineage (NCBI taxonomy): Bacteria > Pseudomonadati > Pseudomonadota > Alphaproteobacteria > Hyphomicrobiales > Rhizobiaceae > Neorhizobium > Neorhizobium sp. PAMB6630. The sequence goes on along the minus strand of NZ_CM177836.1, from coordinate 2,983,060 downwards.
AAGGCGGAACGGTCCGTGTGGTTCCGCTATCTGCCGGGCCAGTTCGTGACGCTCGAAATTCCGGTCGGGCCGGAGCCGGTCATGCGCACCTATACGCTGTCATCCAGCCCGTCGCGGCCTTATGCGCTGGCCGTCACGGTCAAGGCGCAGAAGGACAGTATCGGCACGCGCTGGATGTTCGAGCACCTGAAGCCCGGCATGAAGATGCGCGCTTACGGCCCGCTCGGCGATTTTTCCTATGTGAAACATCCGGGCGAAAAATATCTGTTCATCTCGGCCGGCTCCGGCATCACGCCGATGATGTCGATGACGCGCGACATGGCCGACCGGGCGCCGCTTTCGGATATCGTCTTCATCAACTGCGCCCGCTCGCCGTCGGAGATCATCTTCCGTTACGAGCTGGAAAACCTGTCGCGGCTGATGCCGAAGCTCAATCTCGGCTTCGTGGTGGAACATTGCGGCAAGGCGGAACCCTGGCACGGCCTGCGCGGTTTTGTCGACCGCGCCAAGATTTCGCTTCTGTCGCCGGACTTTCTCGATCGCACCATCTTCTGCTGTGGACCGGAGCCGTTCATGGCCGCCGTGCGCTCGGCGCTGGAAGGGGCGGGCTTCGACATGAGCCGCTACCACCAGGAAAGTTTCCAGCCGGCGGTGCCAACCGTCGAAGTGGAAGCGGTGGCGCTGGCCGAAGGCGACGTGCCCGCCATGGTCTCCTTTGCGATTGCCGGCAAGCAGGCAGCATGCAAACCGGGCGAAACCATCCTGATGACAGCGCGGGCCAATGGCGTTCGCATCGGGGCGGCCTGCGAATCCGGTCTCTGCGGCACCTGTCGCGTCATGCTTTTGTCCGGCGAAGTGGACATGAACCACAATGGCGGCATTCTCGACGAGGAAATCGAGGAAGGCTATATCCTCGCCTGCTGCTCGCGTCCCAAGGGCGATGTCGAGATCGAGATCTGAAGTCTCTTGAAGCGCCAGCTCATCGGATGCCTTGAGGCTGGGTGATCTCTCATAAAAGCGTCGTTGCTGGTCGGGATCACCCCGGTCCGGCAGCACCTGCTCAACCAATGCAGGAACCTGTCGGGGACTTGAGGCGTTCTGACTGTCTTACTAGGACAGAGGAAATACCCCCATGGGCAACATCAAGAAGAAACTGGCAGTGCTTGCGACCACGCTTGCGGTGACGTTTACCGGCCTTGCACCCGTTCAGGCCATGCCGATCGTTCCGGTCGAGCGTTCGCAGGTGCAGACACAGGCCACGGATGTGCAGTGGCGCCGTGATGACCGCCGTCACTTCAACGACCGCCGCCATTACAATTCCCGCCGCGATTATCGCCGCCCGCCGCATCGCGACGGCTATTATAACGGTCACCGCGGTTATCGTGAGCGCCGCGCCGGCTATCGTTATCACAACGGTTTCTGGTTCCCGCTCGCAGCCTTTGCGGCAGGCTCCATCATCGGTGGTGCTGCCGCCCAGCCGCAGCGCGTCAGCCCCGGCCGGTATTCGCCGAGCCATTATTCCTGGTGCCAGAACCGCTACAAGACCTACCGCGCCTCCGACAACACGTTTGTCGCAAACAGCCGCGGCGAGCGCCTGAGCTGCAACTCCCCTTACTAAGACCCGCGGTCTTTCTAAGGATACCACCCTCATCGACATGCTCCGGCCTCCGCACTGTGCGGGGGCCGGATTTTTCGGGTTCGGGCAGCCTGTGCGGTTCTGAAAACGAAGTTGTGAAGCCGGCATTGCGGCGCCCGCTTAGCGTTAATCGCCGGTTCAGGTAGGCAAAGCTAGGGTTTGCTCATACACGCAAAAGCCGTGGTAACGGATGTCCGGCCCGGTTTTTGTGCCCCCATTTCCGGATTGGAGACTGGAATGATGACGTTGATGAAGAAGATATCCGTCCTCGGGCTGTCCGTGGCCATGCTGGCGGGCTCGATGCTGCCCTCGCAGGCCATGCCGCTGACGGTTGCGCCGGCGACCGGCAGCGATGTCGTGACCGTGCAGTACTGGCGCGATGGGCCGCCGCCGCGTCGTTATTACGGTCGTGATTATGGCCGCCCCGGTTATTACGGCGGTTATCGCGGTTACCGCGAACATCGCCCGAACCACCGTTACCGCGATGGCTACTGGTATCCGCTGGCGGCCTTTGCCGCCGGTGCCATCATCGGCGGTGCCATTGCCCAGCCGCGTCCGGAGCCCCGTTACGTGCCGGCGCCGCGCTACGTGCCGGAATATCGTGCGCCAGCTCCGGTCCGTGCCGGCCTCAATCCGCGCCATTATGAATATTGCGCCGCGCGTTATCGCTCGTATGACAGCTATTCGAACACGTTCCAGCCCTATGAAGGCCCGCGCCAGCAGTGCCTGTCGCCGTATTACTGAGACGGGTCACCATCCGTTCAAAGGCCAACATGAAAAGCCGTCCGGATGCCAATCCGGGCGGCTTTTTCTTGGGTCGCTTCACAGAATGCCGGCGCGTTTCAGCAGCCACCAGGCAAAGGCGACCGACAACAGCATGAAGCCGAAGGCATAAAAGGTGCCGCTTTCGCCATGGGCAAAGGGCAGCGCTGCGGTGTTCATGCCGAAAAAGCCTGTCACCAGCGAGGGCGGCAGCAGGAAGGCCGTCATCAGCGAGAGGATGTAGAGGTGGCGGTTGGTTTCAGACGACAGCTTGGAATCGATTTCCTCGTGCAGCAGCCGCGCCCGGTCCTGCAGCGCATAGACATCGTGATCCACAGCTTCGAGCCGGCTTGTGAGGCGGCCGGCCACATCGTCGAAACCATCGGGCATCTCGTCCTCGTCGGCGGCGGCCGCCCGCCGCATCAGCGTCAGCACCGTGCGCAGGTGGCGGTGCAGGCGAACCACGATGCGGCGCACCGGCGCCAGCCGCCGCCGCTCGTCGCGGGAATCATTGCCGTAGACGACGTCCTCGATCTGGTTCAGCTCCTCCGTCAGTTCGATGACCAGCGAGATCATCGTGCGCTGGAATTCCGCAACGATGGCCTCGAAGAGATCGATGGGCCGGCGATAGCGCGCCGGGTTCTTTTCCACCGCCGCCCGCACCCGGTCGATGGAGCGCAGCGGCTGCAGGCGCGTGGTGATGATGAGGTTGCCGCAGACGGCAAAATGCAGCCAGCCGATGTCGCGTGTGTCGGCATCGAAATCCCGCTGGAAATCCACCAGCGTGCCATAGACCGTTCCCTCGTCAAGGGTGATCGAGGCATGGGTTTCATGGGTGGTGAGAGCGGCAACAACGCTGGGGGCAAGCGCTTCGAAACCCTCGAGAAAAGCCGGCACCCGCTGGTCTGCCAGATTGAGATGCAGCCAGAGGAAATCGCCGGTTTCGGTGATCGTCAGCGCCTCGCGGCCGGCTTCCGTCGGCAGCTGGCGGCAGGTCTTTGTGTTGCTGTGGAACTGGTAGGCCCAGACGAGGCCGGGAACGGAAGGGGTGAGAAGCACCATGCGGATATCCGGAAATGACGAGGGAAGGGCGCCGTGCCGCTGCCGCCTTGCTGCCTTGGGCGTTGACGGTGAGGATAACGGTGGCGTGCAGCGGGCGGAAGCCCCTTGCTTCCTCCTTATCGCGACTGTGTGACGGTCTTTGTCGCCGTGTTGGTCAATTGTCACAAATACCGTGGCGGCCGCTTTGGCCTTCGCGATTGACAAAACATCTTACGTTTACGTAAAAAGCATATGGAGGCGGAGCGCTCTGGACGCGCCGCGAGGAACGACTGAGGAGGAGTTCTCATGTACAAGGCACCGGTCGAGCAGATCGCCTTCACCCTGAACCATGTCATCGGCCTGAAAGCGGCCATTGGCGAGGGGCGGTTCGGCGATCTGAGCGAGGATCTGGTCGATGCCATCCTGTCGGAGGCCGGCCGGTTTGCGACCGACGAAATGGCGCCGCTCGGGCGGATCGGCGACACGCAGGGTGCCCGCATGGCCGAGGATGGCAAGGTTATCTCGCCGGATGGCTGGGTGGCGCTCTACAAGGCCTGGTGCGCCGGCGGCTGGAACGGCTTGACGGCACCGGAAGAATTTGGCGGGCAGGGCCTGCCCAATATGCTGAATGTCGCAACGCTTGAAATGTGGAATTCCGCCTCCGTCGGCTTCACGCTCGGGCCGACGCTGACGGTTGGCGCCATCGAGGCCCTGAAGGCGCATGGCAGCCGCCTGCTGCAGCAGACCTATCTGGAAAAGCTCGTCTCCGGCGAATGGACGGGCACGATGAACCTTACCGAACCGCATGCGGGCTCCGATCTCGGCGTCCTCAAGACGCGCGCCGAACGACGCGCCGACGGCACCTACCGGATCTTTGGCCAGAAGATCTACATCACCTGGGGCGAACACGACGCGAGCGACAACATCATTCATCTGGTGCTGGCGCGGCTTCCCGATGCGCCCTCCGGAACGCGCGGCATCTCGCTGTTTCTCGTGCCCAAATTCCTCGTCAACGAGGATGGGACGCTGGGTGCACGCAACGATCTGTTCTGCCATTCGCTGGAGCACAAGCTCGGCATCCATGGTTCACCCACCTGCACGATGATCTATGGCGACGGCCGTTATGGCGAGGAAGCCGGCGCCATCGGCTGGCTGGTCGGCGAGGAAAACCGTGGTCTCGCCTGCATGTTCACCATGATGAACAATGCGCGTCTGGCCGTGGGCATGCAGGGCGTGGCCGTGGCGGAAGCGGCAACCCAGAAGGCTGTCGCCTATGCGCGCGACCGCACGCAGGGCAAGGCGCCGGCCTGGAGCGGGGAAAAGCCTGCCGGCGGCGGCATGAGCCCGATCATTGAGCATCCGGATGTGGTGCGCATGCTTTTGACCATGAAGGTGCTGACGCAAGGCGCGCGCGCCATTTGTTATGCCTGCGCCCACGCCATCGATCTGTCGCATCACGCCGGCGAAACGCCGTTCTGGCAGGAGCGCGCCGCACTTCTGACGCCGATTGCAAAAGCCTTTGCCACCGATATCGGCGTCGATGTCGCCTCGCTCGGCATCCAGGTGCATGGCGGCATGGGTTTCATCGAGGAAACCGGTGCTGCGCAATTGCTGCGCGATGCCCGCATCGCCCCGATCTACGAGGGCACCAACGGCATCCAGGCCATCGATCTCGTGACGCGAAAACTGCCGCTGTCGGATGGCGGCCATGTGCGCGGCTTCATTGCCGAAATGAGAGCGGTGGCTGAGGCTGTGCGCGCCTCCAACCTCGATGGTTTTGGCGAAACGGCAGCCCGACTTGCGCAAAGCCTCGATGACCTCGACGCTTCCACAGAATGGCTGCTGGCCCAGCAGGCGGCTGGAAATACGGTGGCAGCGCTCTCTGGCGCCACGCCCTATCTGCGGCTGTTCGGGCTGGCCCTCACCGGCGTCCATCTCGCCAAGGGTGCGCTGGCGGATGAGGCGCATGGCAGGGCCGAGCGCGTGGCGTTTTGCCGGTTTGCCGCCGAAAACCTGATTGCTGAAACCGGTGCGCTGAAGGACCGGGTGGTGAACGGGGGGCCAAGCCTTGCCGCCGCCCGCGCCGTGTTCGGCTGAAGGAGAGAGCCATGAGCGACCCGATCCTGATTGAACACCCGGAGCGTTTTTCCGGCGTGACCGTCATCCGCTTCAACCGGCCTGACAAGAAAAACGCCATTACCTCGCCGATGTATCGCACCATGGTGGCGGCGCTGAAGGCGGCAAGTGACGATCCCGCCATCCGCGCCGTTGCCGTCTTAGGCTCGGAGGGCTGCTTTTCTGCCGGAAATGACATGGCCGATTTTCTGGCCTACGCCATGTCCGGCACGACAGAACCGCCGGCCGCCGTGGATTTTCTCAAAGCGCTCGCCACGTTCGACAAGCCGCTGGTCTCCGGCGTCGATGGCCTTGCCATCGGCATCGGCACGACGCTGAACCTGCATTGCGATCTCACCATCGCCTCCTCCCGCAGCCTGTTTCGCACGCCTTTCGTTGATCTGGCGCTGGTGCCGGAGGCAGCGTCCAGCCTTCTTGCGCCCCGCATCATGGGCCACCAGCGCGCCTTTGCGCTCCTGGTGGCCGGCGAGGGCTTTTCGGCCGAGGCCGCCCGCGAGGCGGGGCTGATCTGGAAAGTGGTCGAGGCCGGGGAGGTAGAGGCGGAAACGCTTAAAACTGCCGCTTCGCTTGCTGCAAAACCCTTAGGTGCCCTGAAGATTGCCCGCGATCTCGTGCGCGGCAACACGCAGGAGGTTCTGGCGCGCATGGACGAGGAAATGGTGCACTTTGCAAGCCAGCTGAAAAGCGCCGAAGCCCGCGCCGGTTTCGAGGCTTTTCTACAGCGCAGCAACCGGTAACGTCTCTTCACCCGGCGTTAAGCCGCAGCCGCCAAGGATGGCGAAATCTTTTCCGCATCCTCTTGGGAGACATCAAAATGGTCAGGCTGGCTGCCGGCATCCTCATCCTGCTTTCGGGCGCAAGCAGCGTTCTTGCGCAATCGTCCGGCCCCAATACGCGGGTCTATAACGACAATGATTTCAAGCCGCGTGCGCGTTTCGTCTGCGTCATCGATCCGCCCAAAAGTGCAGACCGCACCCGCCCCTACACCTGCCGCGCCCCGGAAGGCCGCGCCGGCGGACGCTGCCGCTGCGACGGCGTCACCGGCAACGGCACGTTAAGGCCGGCGGGGTGATGTCACCAGGCTGATATCTTGAGGAGGCAGACAGGCGTGTTGAGTGTGTGGTTCACCCCCCTCTGCCTTGCCAGGCATCTCCCCCACACGGGGGGAGATCATCGTGCGGCATAGGCCCAGTCTCTTAATAGGCGTTGCGGCAATCTCGACATTCATGGGGAATGGAGTTCTGGTTTCCAGCTGATCTCCCCACACGGGGGGAGATCATCGTGTGGTCTATGCCTGCTTCCACAAGAGGCATTGCGGCAATCGCGACATTTATGGGGAATGGAGTTCCCGGCTCCAGCTGATCTCCCCCCGTGTGGGGGAGATGCCCGGAAGGGCAGAGGGGGGTAAACCCCTGCCGCTGCGACGGCGTGACCCGCACGGCATACCCCAGCCGCTATCCCGATTTTACTTCTCCAGCAGCGCCACCGCTTCCACATGCGGGGTCCAGAGGAACTGGTCGATGGGGGTGACGGAGGTGATGCGGTAGCCGGCCTCCACCAGAAGCGAGAGATCGCGCGCCAGCGTCAGAGGGTTGCAGGAGACGGCGGCGATTTTCTTCACGCCGGAGCGGACGAGTTCCTTCACCTGAACCTCGGCGCCGGCGCGGGGCGGATCGAAGACCACGGCGTCGAACACTTTTAACTCCTGCGCCATCAACGGGCGGCGATAGAGATCGCGGCGTTCCACCGTCACCGGCTTCAGCCCTTGCGCGTGGCGGGCGGCGTGATCGAGCGCGGCCATTGCCTTCTCGTCACCTTCCACCGCATGCACGCGGGCCTTGGCGGCGATCCGCAGCGCAAAGGTGCCGGAGCCGGCAAAGAGATCGGCGACGCGTTTTGCCTTGCCGAGATGGCCGATCACGATGGCGGCCATCGCCTCTTCGGCCTCGCGGCTGGCTTGCGTAAAGCCGCCGGGCGGCGGGAAAACCTGCACGCCACCAAAATTCAACATCGGCTTTTGCAGTTCGATCAGGATTTCGCCGTTCACCGAAAGACGCGCAATGCCCTTCAGCTTCAGGATCGTCTCCGTCACCTTGCGGCGCTGGCTTTCCGAAAGCGGTTTCAGCCCTTCGGCGGAAAGATCAAGCCCGGTCAGGGTTTCCAGAACCGTCAGGCGAAAGGCATCGGCCCCATTGGCAAGGGCCGTCGCGGCCTGCCGGATCACATCCAGCCGCGACACGATGCCGGGCGATGTGATGGGACATTCCACGACCGAAAAGACCTGATGCGTTTCGCCCCGGTTGAAGCCAAGAAGCAGCCCTTTTTCCGTGGTGCGGGCGGAAAACACCACGCGGCGGCGCTCCCCGGGGGCAGCGGTCACCAGATCCTTCACCTCAGGCGTCAGCCCCTTGGATTTCAGCGCATCGACGACGAGTTGGCGCTTGAAGGCGTGATAGGGGGCGTCCGCCAGATGTTGCAGCGAACAGCCGCCACAGGCATCGCTGTCGGGGCCGAAGTGACGACAGATCGGCGCGATCCGCTCCGGCGAGACGGTGGCGGTGGACATGACAGTGCCCTGTGCGCCGGTGCGGGCAATCGCCACGGTTTCACCGGGCAGTGCGAAGGGCACATAGATCGGCCCGTCCTCGCCATGGGCAATGCCATGGCCCTGCGCGCCGAGCCTTGCAATGGTAACTGTCTGGGTGCTCATAACGCGTCCCCCTCTTCGTCATCCACCAGAGGTTTGCGCCCCGCCAGCAGATATTCCTGGTTGCCATCGCCGCCGGCAATGGGGGAGGGGATGAGGCCAAGGCTTTCCCAGCCCATGTCCTCGATCAGCCAGCGCTCCAGCTCGGCGGCCACCTCAGGTGCCGTTTCCGGGTCTTTCAGCAGGCCGGCTTTGCTCACAAAATCGCGGCCCGCCTCGAATTGCGGTTTCACCAGCAGCACGCAAGTCGCCCCCGGTTCGGCCATGTCGAGCGCCGGCGGCAGCGCCAGCTTCAGCGAGATGAACGAGACGTCGGAGACAACGAGATGAAACTCGTCGTCGCCCACATCGTCGCGGGTCATGGCGCGCGCGTTGAGGCCCTCGAGGCTGAGCACCCTCGGGCTTCCGGAAATGCGGTCGTGAATCTGGCCGTGGCCGACGTCGATGGCCACCACATAGGCGGCCTTGCGCTTCAACAGCACCTCGGTAAAGCCGCCGGTGGAGGCGCCGATATCGAGACAGTTGAGGCCTTCCGGATCGAGCCCGAAATGATCGAGCCCCGCCACCAGTTTGAGCGCCGCGCGCGACACATATTCCTGGGCGGGGTCGTCGATGCTGAAGCTGGCATTGCCCGGCACCACCGCGCTTGGTTTCAAAACGGTCTGGCCGTTGACCTTGACGGTGCCGCGCAGAACGGCGTCGCGGGCGCGCGAACGGCTGGCAAACAGGCCCCGGTTGACCAGCAGCTGGTCTAGTCTTTGATCGTGTGAAGATGTCATGCGCCAGTCCATGACGGTGAATGCGCAGGCTGGCAAGGGGTTTTGCGGTTCGTGGCTTGACAGAGCGCAATTTCGCCGACGCGTTGCATGAAATCCTGCCGATTTTCTCAATCCGATGTTAAGGCGCTTGCGGTCTTTTCATGGCTCATAGCCGGCGCGCAAACGCCTTCCCGTCGAACCAGAAGAAGCCGCAGAACAATCCCATGTCGTTAAAGAACCTGTCTCTCAACAAAAAGCTGATCAGCACCTTTCTCGCCCTGATGTCCGTCTGCCTCATCGCCTCTGCCGTGGTTTACTGGCAGGGGCTGAACTCGGCGGCGGCCTCGCGGGATCAGATGCAGGCGCAGGCCATTGCCGCCGCCGTTGGCCAGGCGCTGGAAGCGCAGATGGAAGAAGGCTTTTCCCAGCGCGGTTACCTGCTGTCGGGCAATGCCGCCATGCTGAACGCCATCACGGTGGCGCGAGACGGCGTGGTGAGCGCCCTTGCCGAAGCGCGCAAACAGGCCGCCGGCTTTCCGGCCATGGTCGCCACGCTTGACGAGATGCTGAGTGCGTCGAGCGCCTACAAGCAGCAGGTCATCGATCCGCAGATCAAGGCCCGCCAGGCCGGCGACGATGCGGTTCCGAGCAAGGCCCCGACCGAGGCAACCGCCGACAATGGTTCTGCGCCACTTGTCGCGTTCCGCGCCGCTGCGACCCGCATCAAGGCGCAGGTGGCGGATCTCATCCGCGCAACGGGTGAGACGCAGCAGAACTCGCATACCAATCTTCTCTGGACGCTGCTCATCGGCGGTGCCGTGGCCGGCATCATTTCTGTTGGCCTCATCTGGCTTCTGTCGCGCGCCATCGTCAGCCCCATCGTCGGCATGACGGATGCCATGTCGGCCCTTGCCGCCGGCAATCACGATATCGCCGTTCCCGCGCTCGATCGTGGCGACGAAGTGGGCCAGATGGCAAAGGCCGTTGCCGTGTTCAAGGATGCCGCCATCGAAAAGCTGCGCCTCAGCCGCGAAACCGAAGACATGCGGGTGGAAAGCGAACGCGAACGCCAGACCAATGACAGAAGCAAGGCGCATGAGGCCGCCGAAATCGAGTTTGCCATGAATGCGCTGGCCGATGGCCTGTCGCGGCTTGCCGATGGCGATGTGGCGACACGGCTCGAAAAGCCCTTTGCCAGCCATCTCGACCGTCTGCGCGTCGACTTCAACCAGGCGCTCGAAAAACTGCAGGATGCGCTGCAAAGTGTGGGCCGCAATGCCTCGGCCATCAATGCCGGTGCCGTGGAAATCCGCAGCGCCACCGATGATCTGGCCAAGCGCACCGAACGGCAGGCCGCTTCCGTGGAGCAGACGGCCGCTGCCGTCGAAGAGGTGACGACGACGGTCAAGGATTCGGCACGCCGCGCCGAAGATGTCGGTGAACGGGTGGAGCGGGCACGGGTCGGGGCGGAAAGATCCGGTGACGTGGTGCGCCGTGCGGTGGTCGCGATGGAAGGCATTTCCAAGTCGTCCAGTGAGATCATCAACATCATCAGCGTCATCGACGATATTGCCTTCCAGACCAACCTTCTGGCGCTGAATGCCGGCGTGGAAGCCGCCCGTGCCGGGGAGGCGGGCAAGGGTTTTGCCGTGGTCGCCCAGGAAGTGCGCGAGCTTGCCCAGCGCTCGGCCAATGCGGCGAAGGAAATCAAGACGCTGATCACCACGTCCAGCGCCCAGGTGAATGCCGGCGTGTCGCTGGTGGGTGAAACCGGCGAGGCGCTGCAGGCGATCGTGGTCGAAGTGCAGGAGATCAACGAAAACATCAAGGCCATCGTCACGGCGTCGCGCGAACAGGCAACGGGCTTGCAGGAAATCAACACCGCCGTCAGTGCCATGGATCACAATACCCAGCAGAACGCTGCCATGGTGGAAGAACAGACGGCGGCAAGCCATGCGCTGGCGCGCGAGGCAAGCGAGCTGGATGCACTGCTGCGCCAGTTCAAGCTTGGTGGCGCAGAGGCGCAGCGGAGGTTTGCCGACGTTCGAGCCTCAGCCCCCGCATCCAGCCGGACGTCACAGCCGGCACCGGCGGCCCGCGCAAGGCCATCGCCCCCTGCCGCAGGACCTCAGGCGATTGCCGCCATCGGCAGGCCAGCCAGCGCCGGCGCCGCCATCCGGCCAAAACCATCACCGGCCAATGCGCTGCACACGCGTCTCGCCAGCGCCTTTTCGACAGCAAGCCCGGCTGTGAAATCGGCGCCGAAAGCAGCCGCTGACAATTGGGAAGAGTTTTAGGCGACGGGTTCCGCCGGCTGTAAAATCAAGGAAAAATCCCGAACCGGTGCATGAAGGGGCAGACAATGGTCTGCCCCTTCGGCGTTTCAGGGCGCGCGTGTTGCTGCTCTGCAGCATTTCTGTGCATATATCAGTTTTACCGCAAGGTGCTGGCCTGCCTTGTTCGGGTTTAGGTAAAGACAATACATGATTATATTTGAATTAACTCACATTTAAGGATGCCACGCTAAGAATAGGGTTGTTGAAACAGGGCGGCGATCCTGACGCCTTGTTCCGGCAGAGCTTTTTATGCGCGGCCCGTACTTTCCGCAGTCTCAAAAGACGCGGCGGTGCCTTGTGGTGCGCATGCTGCTCTTTCACGTTTGCCCGGTGAATGATTTGCACGTGGCTCACTCAGATGAACGCCAGGTTCCCTGCAGGAGTGGCTTGTGAAACATATTTCTATCATCGGGAAATTTCTGATCATCATGGCAGGCTTTGGCCTGTTTACGCTCGGTATCGCGGTCTATTCCGCGCAGCAGATTTCAGACATTGATGACAACTACAGCCATCTGCTCACCAGCGAATCGTCCGCTGCGCTTTATCTTGCCCGTTCCAATCGCAGCATGCAGGCCATCCGAGCTTCCATCGGCGACCTGATGATGGCGCGCACAGACGAGCAGAACGCGGCCGCGGAAAAGAACATCCTGGACGCTCGTACGAGCTTCATGGGTTTCATGGACAAGGTTGCTTCCTCCATTCCCGCCAACACCGGCGTCTCTCAGCTGCGCACCGAAGTTCTGGCGGTTGTCGATCAAACCTGCGGCGCAACAATTGCCGCAGGCAAGAAGGCCACAAGCGACCAGGATATCACAGCATCGCAGGCGTTGTTTCAGACGCAGTGCCAGCCGGCATTCGCTGCGATCAGTTCCAAGTTCACCGCTTTGACGAACGAGGTCGTCGCCTCCGCTGACAAGAAGAGCGACGAGCTGACGGCCGCGACAAACGCAACTGTCAAGATTACCATCGGCGCTGTCCTCGGCGGTCTGGTGATTGTTCTTCTCGCCGGCTTCCTGGCCATCCGCTCCTGGCTCGTCAAGCCGATCCGCGAAATGTCCACCACCATGGTGACGCTCGCCAATGGCGATCTCGGCGTGTCCGTCGATGGCACGGATCGCCGCGACGAAATCGGCGGCATGGCAAAGGCCGTGCAGGTGTTCAAGGACAACGGCCTGCGGGCCCGCGACTTGGAACAGCAAGCCGATCAGGCCCGTTCCGCCTCGGAAACCGAAAAGGCCCGTGCGATCGAAGCCGACCGCGTGCGTGCCGAAGAAATGGCGCAGGCCACCGCTGGCCTGGCACAGGGCCTGAAACATCTGTCGGACGGCGATCTCACCTTCCGCCTCGCCGAACCCTTCGCCCGGGATTTCGAAGCCCTGCGCGCCGATTTCAACGCCGCCGTCGGCCAGCTCGCAGACAGCCTGCGCTCCGTCTCTGTTGCCACCGGCTCCATCGGCAACGGCACACGCGAAATCAGCCAGAGCGCCGAGGATCTTTCCAAGCGCACCGAACAGCAGGCGGCCTCGCTCGAGGAAACCGCTGCAGCCCTTGACCAGATCACCACGAACGTCACCAATTCGTCCAAGCGCACGGAAGAAGCCCGTCACGTGGCCGTCGAAGCCAACCGTTCGGCGCGTCGCTCCGGCGAGGTGGTGTCGAGCGCCGTTAATGCCATGCAGCGCATCGAGCAGTCGTCGAACCAGATTTCTTCGATCATCGGCGTCATCGATGAAATCGCCTTCCAGACCAACCTTCTGGCGCTGAATGCTGGCGTGGAAGCAGCACGCGCCGGGGAAGCCGGCAAGGGTTTTGCCGTCGTTGCCCAGGAAGTGCGTGAACTGGCGCAGCGTTCCGCCCAGGCCGCCAAGGAGATCAAGGACCTCATCCGCAACTCCGTCGATGAAGTCTCCACCGGCGTCAAGCTCGTGCAGGAAACCGGCGAGGCGCTGAAGGTTATCGAGCAGCAGGTGGTGACCATCAACACCCAGCTCGATGCCATTGCAACCTCTGCCAAGGAACAGTCGGTGGGTCTCGCCGAGGTGAATACCGCCGTCAACCAGATGGACCAGGTCACCCAGCAGAACGCCGCCATGGTGGAAGAATCCACCGCCGCCAGCGCTGCCCTCTCCAACGAGGTCAACAAGCTGCGGGATATCATCGGCCAGTTCCGTGTCGGCGGATCAACCGAAGGTGTTTCTGGAGCACGCCGTCCGGAAGCCGCTCGCAGCAATGCAAAACCCGTGGCATCACCGGCCCGCCGCATGATGGCCAAGGTCGCCGGTGCCGTCGGTCTCGGCGGCGGCGCTGCCGCCGAAAGCTGGGAAGAGTTTTAAGCCCGGACTGGGGACTAGCTAAAACATCAAAGGGGCGGCCTCAGGGTCGCCCTTTTTTCTGTTTGGGGCGGGAGTGATGTCCGGATGTCTCTTCTCCCCGTCATGACGGGGAAATGGTGCCGGCTGGCGGACGAGGGGCAGGGCAATCGCCATAAAGAAAGTCCCCTCCCAAACCCTCCCCACAAGGGGGAGGGCTTAACCCGGCCTCGCCGCCCGTTCAGGAAAGGGACGCCTGCCGCGTCGTTTCTCCCCCCTTGTGGGGGAGATGCCCGGCAGGGCAGAGAGGGTCTTGTTTCAAATGCGATTGCCACTTTGCGGGGGAGATGGCCGGCATGCCAGAGGGGTCTAACAGAAAACGGCGGCGATTGCCCGAAAGCTAGCCCGCCACGCCGACCTTCTGCGTCTGCCCCAGCGCCTTGAACACCGTTGACACGATGCCGGCGCGGTCAAGGCCGGCCTTGGCATACATCACCTCGGGTTTTGCCTGGTCCATCCAGACATCCGGCAGAACCAGCGAGCGCACCTTGAGGCCCTGATCGAGCAGACCTTCGTTGGCAAGGAACTGCATCACATGGCTGCCGAAACCGCCGACGGCGCCTTCCTCGATGGTGACGACGATTTCGTGGTGGCGGGCGAGCTGGCGGATGAGGTCATGGTCGAGCGGCTTTGCAAACCGCGCATCGGCAACCGTGGTGGAAAGACCCGCCGCATCGAGATCCTCGGCGGCAAGCAGGCATTCGGCAAGCCGGGTGCCGAAGGAGAGAAGCGCCACCTTGGCACCTTCCTTGACGATGCGGCCCTTGCCGATTTCGAGAATTTCGCCGCGCACTGGCATTTCGACGCCCACGCCTTCGCCGCGCGGATACCGGAAGGAGATCGGGCCGTCATCGTAAGCTGCGGCGGTGCGCACCATGTGCTTCAGCTCCGCTTCGTCGGCAGCGGCCATCACCACCATGCCCGGAAGCGTCGCAAGGAACGTGGTGTCGAATGAACCGGCATGGGTCGGGCCATCGGCGCCAACAAGGCCCGCGCGGTCGATGGGGAAACGCACCGGCAGGCCCTGGATGGCCACGTCATGCACCACCTGGTCGTAACCGCGTTGCAGGAAGGTGGAATAGAGTGCGCAGAACGGCTTGTAGCCTTCGGATGCAAGGCCGGCGGCAAAGGTGACTGCATGCTGTTCGGCAATGCCGACATCGAAGGTGCGCTTGGGAAACACGTCCTGCAGCTTGTCGAGCCCGGTGCCCGAGGGCATGGCGGCGGTGACGCCGACGATCTTTTCGTCGTGGCGGGCTTCCTCCACCAACGCATCGGCAAACACGGCCGTATAGCTCGGCGCATTCGGCTTGGCTTTCGCCTGCGCGCCGGTGATGACGTCGAACTTGTTGACGCCATGATATTTGTCGGCGGCAGCTTCGGCCGGCGCATACCCCTTGCCCTTCTGCGTCACGACATGGATCAGCACCGGACCTTTGCCGTTATCGCGCACATTGCGCAGCACCGGCAGGAGATGGTCGAAGGAATGGCCGTCGATCGGGCCGATATGGTAAAAACCCATTTCCTCGAACATGGTGCCGCCGGTCACATAGCCCCGCGCGTGTTCCACGGCGCGGGTGATCGCCCGGTCGATGTTCTTGCCGAGATAGGCGGTCAGTTTCTTGCCGAAATCGCGAAAGCCCATATAGCTGCGACCGGAGGCGAGACGCGCCAGATAGGCGCTCATCGCACCGGTCGGCGGTGCAATCGACATGTCGTTGTCGTTCAAGATGACGATGAGGCGCGCATCGAGCGCGCCGGCATTGTTCAGCGCCTCATAGGCCATGCCCGCCGACATCGCGCCATCGCCGATCACGGCCACCACATTGCGGGGCGTGCCGGAGAGATCGGCAGCCACCGCCATGCCAAGACCTGCCGAGATGGAGGTGGAGGAGTGGGCCGCGCCAAAGGGATCGTATTCACTCTCGGCGCGCTTGGTAAAACCGGACAGGCCGTCTTCCTGGCGCAGCGTCCGGATACGGTCACGACGGCCGGTCAGGATCTTGTGCGGATAACACTGGTGGCCGACATCGAAGATCAGCCGGTCATGCGGCGTGTTGAACACCTTGTGGATGGCAATCGTCAGTTCCACCACGCCAAGGCCCGCGCCCAGATGCCCGCCGGTTTTTGACACCGCGTCGATCATCTCGTCGCGCAGTTCGCGCGCAAGCTGCGGCAGGTCGCGGTCTTCGGTCTGGCGAAGGTCGGCCGGCAGCTTCACCTTGTCAAGCAGCGGCGTCTGAGGGCTGGATGTCACGAATGATGGCCTTTTCTGCTCTGGTCCCGAGCCTTCGTTTTCTCTCAAGATGAGATGGAACGCGGCTTTTTCAAGTCTCTCAAGCTCGCGCTTCTAGCGGAATTCACGGGCTTGGCAAAGGCACGAACTCTTCTTCGTCACCGGGCACGATATCGAAACGGCCCGTGCGCCACTCTTCTTTTGCCTGCTCGATGCGTTCCTTGGAGGAAGACACGAAGTTCCACCAGATATAGCGCTTCGCGTTCAAGGCCGCACCGCCAAACAGCATGATGTGACAACCGGTCTCGCCGCCTTTCAGCGTAATCTCATCGCCGGGCCTGAGCACCAGCAACTGATCCCTGGCTAAACAGTCGCCGGCAACCCAAAGTTCCCCTGAAAGAATATAGATCGCCCTTTCCTCATGGGCGGCGGAAAAGGGAAAGCTTTTGCCCGCCTCCAGCGAAAGATCGACGTAGAGCGTATCGGTGAAGGTCGGAACGGGGGAGGTGACCCCATCGAGCGCGCCGATCACCACCCGGCCGGAAATGCCTTGCATGTCGATCATCGGCATGTTTTCCCGCGCCGTGTGGGCAAAGGCGGGATCGATCTCTTCATGACTGTCTGGAAGGGCAAGCCAGGTCTGCAGGCCGGACATGGAGAGCGGATGTCCGCGCAGGTTTTCCGGCGTGCGCTCGGAATGCACGATGCCGCGCCCTGCCGTCATCAGGTTGATGTCACCCGGACGGATTACAAGCTCGGTGCCGAGACTATCGCGATGTTTGATCTCGCCATCAAACAGGTAAGTGACGGTGGAGAGACCGATATGCGGATGCGGTTTTACATCCAGCGCCTCATCCGCCTTCAGCACCGCTGGTCCCATGCGATCAAAAAAGATGAACGGCCCGACGAGGCGGCGTTGGCGCGAGGGAAGCGCCCGGCGCACGGAAAAACCGCCGATATCCGAGGAGCGGGGAATGATGAGGTTTTCGATGGCGTCGCAGGCAAAGGCATCGCCGGGTGCGGGATCGTTTCCGGGGAAAAAGGACATGGGTTTGCTCTCCAGTTGATGTGGCGGCTGTGCCCCTCTGGCTTTTTCCAGTATGCCACGGCCGGTTGCGCCCGTCTTGTCCATTTACCCTTTGGAGCGACACCGTTGACCTCCAAGCGTATGCGCTTTGACATTTCCTGCGCAAATCAGTAGGGAGAGGCATATCCCGCTGCGAACACTCGCGGCCCGCGCGTCAATGCGCACTAAAATCCGAAAGACAGGTAGATGTCCGAATTGAATGGCGCCGTCCCGGCGATCGCCAAGGCGTTGACGAAGCGCGGTTACGAAACCTTGACCCCCGTCCAGCAGGCCATGCTGGATCCGGCGCTGGTCACATCCGATGCGCTGGTCTCCGCACAGACCGGCTCCGGCAAGACGGTGGCCTTCGGCATCGCCATTGCGCCGACGCTTCTGGAAGAGGCCGAGCGCTTCGAGACGGCCCGCGCCCCGCTGGCGCTCGTCATCGCGCCGACCCGCGAACTGGCCATGCAGGTGAAGCGCGAGCTGGAATGGCTTTATGAACTGACCGGCGCCGTGATTGCCAGCTGCGTTGGCGGCATGGACATCCGCAACGAACGGCGCGCGCTCGATCGCGGCGCCCATATCGTCGTCGGCACGCCGGGCCGCATCTGCGACCACATTCGCCGCAATGCGCTCGACATGTCGGAACTGCGCGTCGCCGTGCTGGATGAGGCCGACGAAATGCTCGACCTCGGCTTTCGCGAGGATCTCGAATTCATCCTCGAGGCAGCGCCTGAAACCCGCCGCACGCTGATGTTTTCGGCAACCGTTTCGAGCGGCATTGCCAAGCTTGCCAAGCGTTACCAGCGCAATGCCGTGCGCATTTCCACCACGACGGAAGAAAAGCAGCACGCCGATATCGAATACCGTGCGCTGGTGGTGGCCCCTGCCGACCGCGAAAACGCCATCGTCAACGTGCTGCGCTTTTATGATGCCAAGAACGCCATCGTGTTCTGCTCGACGCGCGCGGCCGTCAACCATCTGACCGCCCGTTTCAACAACCGCAATTTCGATGTGGTGGCACTCTCCGGCGAACTCACGCAGAACGAGCGCACCCATGCGCTGCAGGCCATGCGCGATGGTCGCGCCCGCGTCTGCATCGCAACGGATGTGGCTGCCCGCGGCATCGATCTGCCCGGCCTCGATCTCGTCATCCACGCCGACCTTCCGACCAATTCGGAAACGCTGCTGCACCGCTCCGGCCGCACCGGTCGTGCTGGCCGCAAGGGCATCAGCGCGATGATCGTGCCGATCAACCAGCGCCGCAAGGCCGAGCGCCTGCTCGCCGGCGCCGATGTGACGCCGGAATGGGCTCGCCCGCCGTCGGCCGAAGAGGTGATCGGCCGCGACCAGGAACGTCTGCTCTCCGACCCGATTTTTGGCGAAGAGGCCCGTGAGGAAGAACAGGATATCATCGCCCGTCTGGTCGAGGCGCATGGTGCCGAAAAGCTGGCGGCGGCTTTCGTCAATCTCTACCGGTCGCGCCAGTCCGCCCCGGAAGATCTGATCGAGATTTCCGTCCAGCCGGGTGCGGCGAAAAAGCCCCGCGAAGGCGGTTTCGAGCGCCCGGAATTCGAGAGCACGCCCCGCACGCCGCGCGGCGAATTCGGCCCCTCCGTCTGGTTCTCGCTGTCTGTCGGGCGCAAGCAGAATGCCGAACCGCGCTGGCTGATCCCCATGCTCTGCCGCAACGGCAATCTCACCAAGGCCGAAATCGGCGCGATCAAGATGCAGACGGAAGAAACTTTCGTCGAAATCTCCGCCCAGCATGCCGAAACCTTTTCGCAGGCGATCGGCCAGAACAAGACGCTGGAACGCGGCATCCGCGTAACGCGCCTTGACGGTGCGCCCGATCTTTCCCGCCAGGCGGAAGCCAAGCCCTTCGTCAAGAAGGCCTACGAGGACCGCCCGGCCCGCGAAGCCCCGCGCGATGGCACCCGCGAGGACTGGTCGAAAAAGCCGAAGGGCAAGCCCGCCTTTGCCGGCGAAGGCGCGAAAAGCTTTGACAAACCTTTCCGCGACAAGCCGGCCGGCGATCGCCCGTTCAAGGACAAGGCCCCCTTCAAGAAGGAGGGCGGCAAGCCCTTCAACAAGGACGCCAAGCCTTACGCCAACGACGGCAAGCCCTTTGCCAAGAAGCCCAAGTCGCCCAAGCCTGCCGGCGGCAAGCCGCGCGTTTGAGCGTGACATCCGGGGTCTCGGCCCCGGACAGACCATCCGATTGACGAACAGCCGGCCTCTGGAGAGTGGCCGGCTTTTTCATGCCGGGGTTTCCGTGGGCGCGCCGCGCTCCAGCTCCGTCAGGCTTTCCAGCCGCTGTAATATTGCTTAAAGCGGAGGGCGGAAAAACATGCAAAAAGGGCAGGGGCGATGAACGAACTTCTTATTCTCGATGGCGGCATGAGCCGCGAGCTTCTGCGTCTCGGCGCCGAACTGGTGCAGCCGGAATGGTCGGCGATGGCACTGATCAATTCGCCCGAAATTGTGCGTCAGGTGCATGCGGAATTCATCGAAGCCGGTGCCGATGTCATCACCACCAATTCCTATGCGCTGGTGCCCTTCCATATCGGCGAGGAGCGGTTTGCGAAGGAGGGTGCAGCCCTCATCGATCTCTCCGGTCGTCTCGCCCGTGAGGCTGCGGACAATGCCGGGCGCAAGGTCACGGTTGCCGGTGGCCTGCCGCCGATTTTTGGTTCCTACGAGCCTGAAAACTTCAAGCCGGAGACCGTGCAGGACTACCTGTCGGTGCTGGTCGAAAATCTTAATCCCCACGTCGATCTCTGGCTCGGCGAAACGCTGAGCCTGATTGCCGAGGGCGAGGCGGTGCGGGTGGCGGTGAAGGAGACGGGAAAACCGTTCTGGATCTCGTTCACGCTGGCCGACGATCAGGCGCAGGTGGCCGCGCAGGCTGAGGGCGGCGAAGCCAAACTGCGCTCCGGCGAAACCGTGCGAGACGCCGCCCTCTGGGCTGCCGGTTCCGGCGCTGAGGCGCTGCTGTTTAACTGCGCCAAACCCGAAGTGATGGAAAAAGCCGTGCGCACAGCCTCGGCGGTTTTTGCTGAACAGGGCGTCGAGATCCGCATCGGTGTTTACGCCAATGCGTTCGAGAGCGACACGGATGAAACGGCCGCCAACGAGGGGCTGCACGAAACCCGCGCGGATCTCACCACCGACGCCTATTCGCGCTTTGCCTGTAATTGGGCCGATGCCGGTGCCACGCTGATCGGCGGCTGCTGCGGCATCGGCGCTTCGCATATCCACACGATTGCCGGCGCGCTGCGCGGGCGGTGAAATTTCTGGTCTGAGCGATAGATTTGGACGTGTCGGGGAAGTCCAAGAGGTAGATGCCTCTCCCCGAAAGATGGAAAGGGCAGCTTCTGCCGCCCCCTCATCCGCCTGCCGGCACCTTCTCCCCGAGGGGAGAAGGGATGTTTGGCCGGCCTTCGTTCTTTTGAGCAGTCGATGGAACTACAACATCTGCGTTTTACCCCTTCTCCCCAGCGGGGAGAAGGTGGCGGCAGCCGGATGAGGGGGCCTCTGGCACGGACGCCTGTTCCCGTTTTGCCTGCAACTGGGCGGATGCCGGTGCCACGCTGATCGGCGGCTGCGGCATTGGCGCTTCGCATATCCATACGATTGCGGGCGCGCTGCGCGGGCGGTGAAATTTCTGGTCTGAGCGATAGTTTTAGACGTGTCGGGGAAGTCCAAGAGGTAGATGCCTTTCCCCGAGGGATGGAAAGGGCAGCGTGCGCCGCCCCCTCATCCGCCTGCCGGCACCTTTGTAACTTCCCAATAGCCGCATTTGGGTGTGTAATGCCCAATGCGGTGGCGGATGGGAGACCGACAAACCTTTGGGACACCAAGCCCGTGGGAGAGCAAGGGTCTTCGTCCGCCGTTCCATCGAACCCGAACAGTCGCCAGGACCGCTTGCGCAGGCAAAGTCCGTTTAGGCAAGGATGGGAAAAGATGGATATCGTTGTTGGGATCGATGTTTCGAAGGATCGTCTGGATATCGCCGTGGCGCCATCCGGTGTGACGTTTGCGGTGGAAAATACGCATGCGGGCGTCGAAGATCTGGTCTCGCGACTGCAATCGATCAAAGCCAATGCCGTTGCCATGGAAGCAACCGGCGGGTTTGAGATGCTGGCGGTGGCGGCGCTGTCTTCGGCGGGCTTTGCCGTCCTCGTGGTCAATCCGGCGCAGGTGCGTTCTTATGCCAATGCGATCGGCCGTCGCGCCAAGACAGATCCGATCGATGCGGCAGTGATTGCCGCTTTCGTGATTGCGACCAAGCCAGAGCTGAGACCGCTCAAAGACTTGGAAACCCAGGCTTTGTCGGCACTTGTGGCCCGCAGGCGGCAGATCGTCCAGATGATCGTGGCTGAGGAAAACCGGGCGCGCATGGTTCTGGCGAAAGAGGCCCAGAAGAGCATTACGCGGTTGCTGAAAGCCCTCAAGCGCGAGTTGGAAAGTCTCGACGCCGATCTCGATGAACATATCCGCAGGTCGCCGCTGTGGCGGGTGCGCGAGCAGCTACTGACATCGGTGCCGGGGGTGGGGGCCGCCACCGCTCGCACGCTGCTCGCCGAGATGCCGGAACTGGGCAGTCTCGATCGACGTCAGATCGCATCGCTTGCGGGTCTGGCACCCTTTACCCGACAATCGGGCACGTGGAAAGGCAAGAGCTTCATTGGCGGCGGCAGGGGCAAAGTGCGGGCCGTGCTGTTCATGGCAGCCCTCGTCGCCAGCCGGCACAACCCCGTGCTCAAAGCCTTTCGTGACCGTCTCGTCGCAGCCGGCAAACCCAAGATCGTCGCCATCGTCGCAACAATGCGCAAACTCCTCACCATGCTCAACGCCATCATCCGGGACCAAAAACCATGGCAAAACGCTTGACTGCAAAGACAGTCGCTCTCCCCGAGGGGAGAAGGGATGATTGGCCGGCGCTTTGACCAACCTCGCAGGCGGTTGAGCCCGGCGGTTGCGTTTTACCCCTTCTCCCCAGCGGGGAGAAGGTGGCGGCAGCCGGATGAGGGGGGCCGCTTGCACCAACGCCGGCAACCCTGATGGACCCAGACACAGTGGCCAGAGACCCAGCTTCCAGGCAAGAAACGTTAGCCGTTCCCCCTCACGCCATCTGTGCAGCCCCGGGCCCGGCCACGGCGCCCGGCGGCACCTTGCCCATGATGATCATGCCGAGCACTTCGTCCTTGGTCACATCTTCCGTGCGCGCATGGCCCACAACCCGGCCGTTCTTCATGACGAACACCCGGTCGGCGAGGTCGAAGACGTCGTGGATGTCGTGGGAAATCAGGAAGATGCCGATGCCCTCGCGCTTCAGCTGGGTGATCAGTTCGCCCACCTGTGCGGTTTCCTGCGGGCCCAAGGCGGCCGTCGGTTCGTCCATGATGAGGATGCGGGCATCAAACAGGATGGCGCGGGCGATGGCGACCGACTGGCGCTGGCCGCCTGAGAGTGCGCGCACCGGTTCCTTGAAACGTTGGAAGTTGGGGTTAAGGCGGCCCATCACCTCGCGCGCCTTGGCCTCCATCGCCACATCATCGAGCGTGCCCCAAGGGGTGCGCAGCTCGCGGCCGAGATAAAGGTTGGCGGCGGCATCGACATTGTCGGCCACAGCCAGCGTCTGGTAGATGGTCTCGATGCCGAACTGCTTGGCATCGCGCGGGTTGTTGATCTCGACCTGCTCGCCATTGATGAAGATTTCGCCCGCATTGCGCCGGTAGGCGCCGGAGAGGATCTTGATCAGCGTCGATTTGCCGGCGCCGTTATGGCCGAGAAGCGCCACGACTTCGCCGGGGAAGAGGTCGACGGAGGCGCTGTCGACCGCATGGATACCGCCGAAGGAGATGGAAATGTCACGCATTTCCACGAGAGGTGTACGGTTTTGCGTCATGTCTCAGACCTCCTAGCGAGCCCGGGCGCGGTAGACGGTGTCGAGCCAGACGGCAAACACCAGCACCAGGCCGATAACGATACTTTGCAGCGGGGCGTCCATGCCGAGCAGCACCATGCCGGAATTCAACGACTGCATGACGATGGCGCCCAGCACGGCGCCGGCAATGGTGCCCATGCCGCCGGCAAGCGAGGTGCCGCCGATGACCGCTGCTGCGATGGTGTAAAGCTCGTCCAACGTGCCCTGCGCGTTGGTTGCCGCGTTGAGGCGGGCGGTGGAGATGGCCGCTGCGATGGCGCAGAGCACGCCCATCAGGGCAAAGATGCGCACGGTAACCCAGCGGGTCTTGATGCCCGCCAGTTCTGCGGCTTCCGGGTTGCCGCCGATGGCAAACACATAACGGCCGAACCGCGTTCGGTTGGTGAGGAAGTTCATGACGACCGCAATGCCAAGCGCAATCAGCACCGGAATGGCAATGCCGAGCGGGATCTCCAGCCCGCCTTCCGGCCAGGCGATGCCGTTTGCTTCGGCATAACGGCGGGCAAGGTTGACCGGCATGTAATAGCTGTTGAGCACATTGACCGCGCCAAGCAGGACGCCGCAGCCGACGATGCCGGTGAAATATTCAGCCCAGATCGGCTTTAACGGAAAACCGAAGCGCTTGCGCTGGCGCCGCGAATGGATGATCGACAGCACGATGAAGACGCAGGCGACGATGCCGACGATCCACGAGGCCGTCGCGCCGATCGAGCCGTCCGCACCACCGCCCATCAGGCGGAACGTGGTGTCCATGGGCGCAACGGTTGCGCCGCTTGTGACCATCCAGGCCGCACCGCGCCAGACCAGCAGGCCGCCGAGCGTGACGATGAAGGCGGGAACGCCTAGGAACGCGATGATGGCGCCCTGGAAGGCGCCGATCGCGCCGCCGAGCGCAATGCCGACGGAGAGCGTCAGGATCCAGGTCAGCGGGTGATCGAAGCCGAGCAGGGCCGGCAGGTATTTCGTCTGGGTGACCGCCATGATCATCCCGACAAAGCCGAGGATGGAGCCGACCGACAGATCGATGTTGCGCGTCACGATGACCAGCACCATGCCGGTTGCCATGACGGACACCGAGGCCGCCTGCACCGAAAGGTTCCACAGGTTGCGCGATGAGAGGAACAATCCGCCGGACAGGATATCAAATCCGACCCAGATGACGACAAGGGCAAACACCATGCCCAAAAGCCGCGTGTCCAATTCCGTTGCGTGAAAGAAACGCTGCCAGAGGTTGCCCTTGGCGTGGCGTGCGCTGCTGGAAGGCACGGCGATCGTCTGATCCGTCATGACCCTTCTACTCCCCTTTGTTATTTTTCAAAGCCACAGTCAGGCAATGGACGCCGCAAGCCAGTTGCGGCGTCCTGCCCGGTCTAGAACGGGTGGCCTTCGGTCGCTGCCTTATTTGCAGGCAGGAACGGCGCCGGGCTTGACGCCCTGGCAAAGCTCGGCCTTCGAAATCCAGCCGGCGTCCAGAACCACGTTCAGGTTGTCCTTGGTGATGGCCTGCGGCGTCAGGAACTGCGAGGTGATTTCCACGCCCTTGGCGCCGCCCTTGAACTTGGTGCTACCAGGGATGTCGCTGATCTTCTTGCCACCGGCAAGCGCCACGGCCACTTCGCCGGCCTTCTTGCCCAGCATGCGGCTGTCTTTCCAGACAGACACGGTCTGCGTGCCAAGTGCCACGCGGTTCAGAGCGGCCTTGTCGCCATCCTGGCCGGAGACCGGAACGGAACCGGCAAGACCCTGGGCTTCAAGCGCTGCGACAACGCCGCCGGCCATACCGTCGTTCGACGAAACAACCGCATCGACCTTGTTGCTGTTCTTGGTCAGGAACTGCTCCATGTTCTTCTGGGCAATTTCCGGCTTCCAGCCATCCGTATAGGCTTCGCCGACATTCTTGATCTTGCCGCTGTCGATGGCAGCCTTCAGCACTTCCATCTGGCCGGAGAAGACGAAATCAGCGTTCGGATCGGTGGAGCCGCCCTTGATGAACACGTAATTGCCGGTTGGCTTGACCTTGAAGACTTCCTTGGCCTGAAGACGACCGACTTCCTTGTTGTCGAAGGTGATGTAGTAGGTGTTCGGATTTTCGATCAGGCGGTCGTAGCCGATGACCGGAATGCCTTCATTGGCGGCCTTTTCGATGGCAGGACCAATGGCGCCGGAATCCTGCGCCAGAACGATGAGCGCGTTGGCGCCCTGCGAGATCAGGCTTTCGATGTCGGTCAGCTGCTTTGCGGCAGAGGTCTGGGCGTCAGCGGAAATATACTTGGCGCCGGCAGCCTTCAGGGCTTCCTTGATGGCGGCTTCGTCGGTTTTCCAACGCTCTTCCTGGAAGTTCGACCAGGAAACGCCAACGACCAGATCCTTGGCCTGAGCCGGAACATGCACGGATGTGATGACGGCAGCAGCGGCCATCAGCTTCAAGACGGATTTCATTTTAAACCTCCCGAGTGACGCGGGCCGCGAACCTCCTCGTCCGCCTGTGCCCGCTTGAAATAACCGTCGGCAAACCCCCGATCCCCTGAGAAAGATTGTTTTTCTCGACAGTCGAGAAAATATCTGGCAGATGATGAGGACACTGTCAACAGCCCTCCATCGACTGAAATATCATGCCCATGCGCAGCCGCTCCCCTTTGCCCGGCGCAACCGATGCAGCGGTGCCCGCAAACGGCGCGCGGCCGGGCACGGAACAGCTGCGCCGCCAGAATCTGCTGGCTGTTCTCTCCGGCCTTCGCCTGCATGGATCGATGTCGCATACGGACCTGTCGAGCCTCACGGGGCTTGCGTCTGCCACCGTCACGGCGCTCACGGCCGACCTTGAAAAGCTGGGCGCGATTGCCCGCGAGGAACAGACTGTGGCAGGCTTGCGTGGTCGCCCGCGCGTGCTGTTTTCGCGCGCGGCAGGTTTTGCCCATGTGGTCGCCGTGCAGATATCGTCGGACGCGCTGCACTACGCGCTGTCGGATTTTCGTGGCACGCTGATCGACCGGTTCAGCATGCCGCGCGATGCCATGGGCAAGCGGCCGGATGGGTTTCTGGCCGAGATCGGCACAGCGCTTGCGCGTCTCCTGCAGCGCTCGCGCCTGGAGCCGTCTGCGATTGCACTCCTGTCGCTGAGCAGCAAGGGTATTGTCGATGGAGAGGAGGGCCGGCTCATCTGGTCGCCGGTGTTCGGACGCGAGCAGGTGGATTTTTCACCGCTTCTTGCGCTCTATCCCGATGCAGCGCTCGATGTCGGTAATGAAACACTGCTGGTGGCGCAGGCGCTGTCACGCCGCAGGCTTGGCCACGCGGATGCATCGGAGGGTTTTTCCGGCCTTGTCGCTCTGTCGCTTGGTCACAGCATCGGGCTTGGCATTGCGCGCAAGGACGGGCCGGGCGATCAGCTTTCCGTCACCGCGCCGAATTTCGGCCATATGCTGAACACGCCGGACAACCGGCTCTGTCGCTGCGGCGCCTATGGCTGCGTCGAGGCAACGGCTGGATTTTACGGCATTTTGCGGTTGGCCTTCCAGGTGCCGGAAAACACCATTCCGGCCAAGTTCGTGCCGCTCACGGAGATGGAAAAGATCGCGACGGCGGCGCGCCAGCAGAACCGCATGGCGCAATACGCGTTTCGTCAGGCGGGCCTTGCGCTCGGCCAGGGTCTCTCGCGGGTGCTCAGCATCGCCGGCAACCTGCCGATTGCCGTCACCGGTCCCGGCACACGGTTTTTCGATCTGTTGAAAGGGGGGCTGGACGAAGGGCTTTTACAGTCGCTGCACGTGCGCCTCAACGGCCTGCCGGCCATCGATATCATCCAAGACGAGCAGTCGCTGGTGTTCGAGGGCCATCTGGACCGGGCATTGACGGCGGTGGATCAGCGGCTGACGGCACCCCGGTGACGGGACCACGCGCCAGCCGTGATGTTTTGCGTCAGCCGTTTGTCTCACCCGGCGTGAAGCCGAACATGTAGATCCCCGCCAGCACAAGCGCCACGGCGAAGATGAGAAGAACGAAGGTGATCATGCCGCTACGGGCCTTGGGTCCGGTGTCTTTTGTCATGGCGCATCAACGGCAAATCTCGCCGTTTGTTCCAAAACCCACCGTGGTTCCAAGAGGGTTCAGATCGCCGCCTGCGGTTTACGCGTTATCCAGCGGCTCCACGCCCTGCGGATTGCCGGCGCGGTCGAGACGGATCTTTTCAATGCGGTTTTCGGCAGCGCTCAGCAGCTTTTCGCAATGTTTCTTCAAGGCTTCGCCGCGCTCGTAAATGGCAATGGATTCGTCCAGCGCCACGTCGCCGCGCTCCAGGCGCGCCACGATGCTTTCGAGTTCGGCGACGGCCTTTTCAAAGCTGTAACCGCCAACGTCGTTGGCTTCTGGGCTCTGCGACATTTTTAGCCTTTCATCAGTCTGCAAATATGGAGGCCGGCCGATTCGGCGAGCCCCTCCAGATCATAACCGCCTTCCAGAAGGCTGACGACCCGGTTGCCGGCGTATTTGCCGGCGATCTCCATGAGACGGCCGGTCGCCCAGTCGAAATCATCGCCGACCAAGTTGATCTGCGCCAGCGGATCACGGTGATGGGCATCAAAACCGGCCGAAATCAGAATAAAATCCGGACGGAATTCATGCAGCGCCGGCAGAATGCGGCTGGAAAAGGCCTCGCGAAAATGCTCGCCGGCCGAATTGGTTTCGAGCGGCGCATTGACGATGTTTTTGTGTGCGCCGGTTTCGCCAAGTTCTCCGGTCCAGGGGTAGAGCGGCATCTGGTGCGTCGAGCAGAACAGCACGGACGGATCGTCCCAAAAGATGTCCTGGGTGCCATTGCCGTGGTGTACGTCCCAGTCGACGATGGCGACGCGCTCGACGCCATAGGTTTTCTGCGCATGGCGGGCGGCAATCGCCACGTTGTTGAACAGGCAAAAGCCCATGGCCTTGGTTTTTTCCGCATGGTGGCCGGGCGGGCGCGAGGCGACAAAGGCATTGTCGGCGCGGCCCAGAAACACGTCGTCGACGGCTGCCATCGCACCGCCGATGCCGGTCAGCGCCGCCTGCAGGCTTTTGGAACTGACATAGGTATCGGCCTCGATCTGGCGGATGCTGTCCTCTTCCTCGGGGATTTCGCGCATGACCGAAATCAGGTGGCTATCCGGATGCGCCAGGATCACGGCATCTTCGTTCGCCTGCGGCGCTTCCACCCGCACCAGCCGCTCGAAATTCGGATGTTCCAGCGCGATCGCCAGCGAACGCAGCCGGTCGGCGCGCTCGGGATGGCCGGCGGGTGTGTTGTGTTCGAGGAAGATCTTGTGTTCGTAAAGGCGGGTCGTCATGGCCAAAGCTCCTGCCGCGCCGGATACGAGCGGCGGGTCTCATCGAAATGGCGCAAACGCGGGCGTATTTCAAGCGGCATGGCCGGCTTTGCGTCTTGTTCAAGACGCGCGTCTGGTCTTAAATGCCGCGAAATTCGGTGGGGGTTGCGTGGCAGAGACCAGTCGATACAGTCATTATGCGTTTGTGGTTCCGTTTCGCGACGTGGGCATGCGCGGCGAAATGCACAGCGCCGCCTATATCACCTATGCGGAGGAGGCGCTGGCCCGCTTCTGGAGCGCCCGCGCCACGCAGAAGACGGATCCGCTCTTCTACGTCTCCAAGGTCGCCTGCACCATCCACAAGGGCCTGCGGTTCGGCGACGACGTGTCCACTGCGGTGCGCGTCAGCAAGATCGGCGGCAAATCGGCCGGTTTTGCCATCCTTCTCAGCCGCGGCGACGATCTGGTGGCCGAAGCCGAAATCGTCTGGACCGCCTGCGATCCGCTGACCGGCGAGACGCTGCCGCTACCGGAACCGCTGCGCGACTGGCTGTATCAGTATCTGGAATAAACATGGCCACGATTCGGCACAGCCGAGCGGATCGTGGCCGCTTGTTTTACGCCCGCTGCGGCAGAAGCGGATAACCCACCATGACGGCGCGGGCGGCAAGCGTTGCGATGGCGGCTTTCAAAAGGTCGCCGGGGATGAAGGCGAGCGAGCCGAGCATGACCTTGCTGAAGGGCGTGCCGGTCATCAGCGAAACCCAGGGCATGCCGATCGCGTAAACCACGACAATACCGCCGGCGATGCTTGCGGCAAAAAAGCCGGCGGCCTGGAGCAGGGCCGGCTGGCCGTCGCGCACCAGGCGCTCGCTGAGGTAACCGGTGGCGAAGCTGCCGGCAATCCAGCCGAGGATATAACCGCCGGTCGGCCCCATCAGCACATTGAGCCCACCGCGTCCGCCCGACAGAACCGGAAGGCCGACGGCCACGAGAACGACGAGAAGAGCGTAGGCGAGGGCTCCGCGCCTTGCGCCAATGATGGTGCCGGCCAGCATGACCCCCATGGATTGCGCCGTGATCGGCACCGGAATGAAGCCGAGCGTCACTGGCGGGATCAGGCCCAGCACGATGATGATGGCGGTAAACAGTGCCGAAAGCACGAGATCCTTGGTGGTCATGTAGCGCTCCTATGCGGATAAACTGCCTTGTCGCTGCTTTTACTGACCGCGAATACCGCGCGCGTCAATTGCCTGGGCGATGGCGTCTGCTTCCTTGAGGGTTGAAATGATCAGCGGCCCGATGATCCGGTGTGGCTTCAGCACCAGCCCGCGCGCCGCATGCGCCTCCTTCAGCATCTCGTAGCGGTTCGCGATTTCCGGCACGAAGCGCAACACCAGCCCGAAGGCAAGCCCGCCATCGGAGGCCTTCATCAGGCCAAGCCGCTCCAGAGGCATAAGAAGGGCGGTGATTGCCGCGATAAAGTCGGCAATCGTCGTGGTCGCCGTCACGCTTGCCGCCAGAAACAGGATCGCAAGCAGGCGCAAGGTCGAGACGAACGCCTCGTGCGGTGACAGCACGAATATGTTGACGAGGGCGAAGAAGGCGATGGTGAAGAGTACCGGGCGCAGACGCCGGAAGGCTTCGGTGACCCCAAGCCCCAACCGCAGATAGAGCGTGGCGGTGAGAAGAAGGGCAGAGCCCAGCACAAAGGAATTGTCGACAACGAAAAGCGCAAGGCCGAACAACATCAGACCCGCAAGCTTTGCCCGCACGCTCATGCGGTGGAGAAAGCTTGTGCCCTCGACATAAAGGCTGGTCAGCATGCGGCAATCTCCCGGTAGCGGGCAATGGCCTCGGCACCGTCTCCATCGAAGGCAAGGCTGCTCTCGTGAAACACCAGCACGCGGCCAAAGCCGGCGACGAGTTCCAGATCATGGCTGATGACGATCGCCTGCTGCTCGAGCCCTTCGATTGCGCGGCGCACCAGCGCGCGGTTTTTGAGGTCCAGCTGGTTGGTCGGTTCGTCAAACAGGATGAGCTTTGGCTCTGTCACCACCACGGCCGCAAGCGCTGCCAGCTGCAACTGCCCGCCGGACAGTTCGTGCGGGCGGCGCTTTTCAAGGTCGGTAATGGCGAACCGCTCCATCACGGCGTCCACCGCGTCGTCCAGCGCCTTGCCCTTCAGCCCGCGGGCCTTTGGCCCCATGGCAATGTCATCGCGGATGAGCGGCAGGATGATCTGGTTTGCCGGGTTCTGGAAGATGAAGCCGGTGGCGGCAAGAACCGCTCTGGCGTCTGCCACCGTATCCAGTCCGTCGAGTGTCACGCGGCCGCTCGTTGGCTTCACAAGCCCGTTCACCAGCCGGGCAAAACTTGTCTTGCCCGAACCATTGAGGCCGATCACGCCGATGCGCGGTTCTGATAGCTGAAGGCTCAGCGGCTGTAGAGCCACGCGCTCGCCATAACGCAGTTCGGCCTTGTCGAAGATGATGTGCACGTCTTGTCATCCTGTCTTGCTGGCGTCTCTATAACCGCCGCGCGCCGGAAGGGAAATGTGCCAGACGTTGTGAAAGCATCGGGATAGATGTTGAACAAAACGCGAACGCGCGCTAGCCTCTTCTCATGACGATTCTGATCGACAATCAACAGGCACGGCGGGCCTTCCTGGAACGGCAGGGGCTTTCGCGTGCGCCGAACCTGAAGCTCGGCAAGGCGGGCCTGCTCGACCTCATCGAGGAACTCGGTTTCGTGCAGGTCGATAGTATCCAGACGGTTGAGCGGGCGCATCACCAGATCCTGTTTTCCCGCAACCAGACCTATCGGCGCGAAGACCTCGTGGCGCTTCTGGAAAAAGATGGCGCGCTGTTCGAGCACTGGACGCATGATGCGGCGATCATCCCCGCCACCTTCTTCCGGTACTGGAAACATCGTTTCCTCCGGGAGGAGGCAGCGATTGTCGAGCGCTGGCGCAAATGGCGCGGGGAGGGTTTTGATTCGGTGTTCGACGAGACCTATGCCCGCGTGAAGGAAAACGGGCCGGTGATGGCGCGCGATATCCGCCACGAGGAGCACAAATCCGGCGGCTGGTGGAACTGGCATCCCTCGAAGACGGCGCTCGAATATCACTGGCGCACCGGCCGCTTTGCCATTGCCGGAAGGGTGAATTTTCAAAAACGCTATGATCTGACGGAACGGGTCCTGCCGGCGCATCACCATGAGCCGGAGGTGAGCCACGGCGAATTTGTCGACTGGGCCTGCCGGGCAGCGCTCTCGCGCCTCGGCTTTGCGACATCAGGCGAGATTGCCGCTTTTTTTGATCTCGTCACGCCGCAGGAGGCAAAGGACTGGCTGGCCTCTGAAGCTGAAAACCTGCAGCCGGTGGAGATCGTCACGGTCGATGGCCGTCGTCGCCTGTCCTACGCGCTGCCGGAGATGGTGCCGGCGCTTGCCGATCCGCCGGAACCGCCAGCCCGCATCCGGGTGCTGAGTCCTTTTGATCCGCTGCTGCGTGACCGCGACCGGGCGGAACGCCTGTTTGGCTTCAATTATCGCATCGAGATCTTTGTGCCCGAGCCGAAGCGGCAGTTTGGCTATTACGTGTTTCCGCTTCTGGAAGGCGACCGCCTGATCGGCCGCATCGACATGAAGGCGGATCGCAAGGCGGGCGTGCTCGACGTGAAGCGGCTCTGGCTGGAAAAGGGCGTGCGCGCCTCGGCTGGCCGCCTGGAAAAACTCGATGCGGAATTGCAGCGATTGGCGCGCTTCACCGGCGTTGAACGGGTGAGTTACGCCAGCGACTGGCACGGCTGAGCTTTTGGCGAAGCGATCAACGGGGAACACGCGGGATGCAGGACGACGCCATGGACAGGCAGCACTATCACCTTGAACCACAGGCACCGCCGCTTGAGGATTATCTGCGTCTTCGCCACGAGGCCGGGCTCAGCCCGTTTACGCCGCAGGCGGCCACCATCGGGCTCAAAGGCACGTTTTTCGGCGTGCGGGTGGTGTGCGACGGAGAAATCGTCGGCATGGGGCGCATCATCGGCGATGGCGGCTGCTTTTTTCAGGTGACCGACATTGCCGTGCAGCCAGCGCACCAGGGCAAGGGACTTGGCAAAAAGATCATGGCCGCCCTTGTCGATCACCTGAAGGTGGCAGCACCCGAAAGCGCCTACGTCAGCCTGATTGCCGACGTCCCGGCAAACCGGCTCTACGCCCAATTCGGTTTTGAGGAAACCGCACCACGCTCGCTCGGCATGGCCATGAAGATTGTGCGGTAGGGGAGGCGGGAACCCATGGAGACGATCAAGGATATCGATGGGCTTCTGGCGTTCATCGTCGAGGCCAAGGCCGCCGCTTACATGGGCGGCAAGCCGGGGGAGACGTCGTGCCGGCCAGGCTCGCGGGACATTGCTTATCGCCGGGACGACTGGTCCTATCTCGACAGCTATTTCGGCGGCACGGATTTTCTCGGCCAGGAGGTGGTGTGGCGCCATGAAAAGTCGGTCTGGGCGATGAATTATTACGGGCGCGTGCTGGATGGCAGCGCCATCGACGGCGCCAGAGCCGCCGATGTGCTGCGCACGGCGCTGCCGCTGATGTATGCCGAGGGGCGGTTTCTCGGGGGATTTGCCCAGGATGTCGGGCTGTATCGTTATGTGGATGAGAGCCAAGGCGACTACGCGAGTTTCACGGGCGTCGAGCGTATTCTGGCCGATGGCCGTGCGGTCTACCGGCTTGATTATCACGGTGGACTGGTGATTGCCTGAAAGGCACTTCGGTTATGGTGCTGATTTGGGGTTTTTACCCTTCTGGTTGCCGCCATCTCATGCGGAAGTGTGGGGCTATCACATATGAGATAAATCCCCCCAAACCCTTCCCACAAGGGGGAGGGCTTAACCCAGCCGCGCCCTTTCGTGCAGAACGGGACGCTTGCCGCGCCGTTTCTCCCCCCTCGTGGGGGGCCGAAGGACGGGGCGAGACCCGTGGCTCGACCCCGGTCGGCCCGGCAGGGCAGAGAGGGTCTAGTTTCAAATGCGATAGCTCTCCCCCTTGTGGGGGAGATGGCGGCAGCCAGAGAGGGCTGCCGGCAGGTTCAAAACGCCTTACACAATCTCGGTCGAGCTGATCTTGATGCCGAACCCTTCGAGGCCAACGTAATGGCGCTCGCGCGAGGCAAAGAGGCGGATCGAGGAGACGCCGAGATCTTTGAGGATCTGCGCGCCAAGGCCGATTTCCAGCCATTCGCTGTCGCGGGTCTGGGCATTGCCGTGCTCTTCGGTGCCCATGCGGGTGCGCCGGTTGAGGCCGTTCTGGCCAACGCCGACGGAACCTTCGCGCAGATAGATGATCACGCCGCGCTTGGCGTCCGCTATTCTGTCCATGTAGCGGCCGATGGAACGATCGGTGCCAAACACGTCGCTTGCGACATTTTCCAGATGCAGGCGCACCGGAATATCGACGCCATCGCGGATATCGCCGAAAACGACGGCCAGATGCTGCATCGTATCCCAGGGCAGCGAATAGGCATGCGCCTTGGCCTTGCCGACGGGGGTTGTGATGTCGAAGCTGGATTGCAGCTCGATCAGCGTTTCCTTGCGCTGGCGGTAGGCGATGAGATCGGCGACAGACACCTGCGTCAGCTTGTGCTCGGCGGCAAAGGCTGCCACATCAGGCCCGCGCATCACGGTGCCGTTGTCGTTGACCAGTTCGCTGATCACGCCGATGGGCGGCAGGCCGGCAAGCTTGCAGAGATCGACGGCGGCTTCCGTATGGCCGGACCGCATCAGCACGCCGCCTTCGCGGGCGATCAGCGGAAAGATATGGCCGGGGCGCACGAAATCGGAGGCGCCGACATTGGAATTGGCAAGGTTGCGCACCGTCAGCGTGCGGTCGTCGGCGGAAATGCCTGTGGTCGTGCCATGCTTGAAATCGACGCTGACGGTAAAGGCCGTCGTGTGGGCGCTGTCGTTTTCGGCCACCATGGCGTTGAGGTTGAGGCGTTTTGCCTCTTCGCGCGGCATCGGCGTGCAGACGATGCCGGAGGTGTGGCGCACGATGAAGGCCATCTTTTCCGGCGTGCAGTGAACGGCGGCGACAATCAGGTCGCCTTCGTTTTCGCGGTCGTCGTCATCGGTGACGACAACGATTTCGCCGGCCTCAAAGGCCCTGATGGCATCGACAACGCGCTTCTGGTCGAACGGCATGGCAGTTATCCTCTTGGGAAATTCCTTGTGGGGCAATTAACGGGCGCGGCCGGTCTGGCCCCGGTCGCGCAGAAAATGGTCGGCAAGGGCGCAGGCCACCATGGCTTCGCCGATCGGCGCTGCGCGGATGCCCACGCACGGATCGTGGCGACCCTTGGTGCGCACATCGACATTGTGTCCATCGCTGTCGATCGACTGGCGCTCGGTCAGGATCGAGGATGTGGGCTTCACCGCAAAACGCGCCACGATGGGCTGACCGGTGGAAATGCCCCCCAGCACGCCGCCGGCGTGGTTGGATAAAAACAGCGGCTTGCCGTCATTGCCCATGCGCATCTCGTCGGCGTTTTCTTCGCCGGACAGTTCGGCAGAGGCAAAACCCTCGCCGATCTCGACGCCCTTCACCGCATTGATCGACATCAGCAGCGAGGCGATATCCTGGTCGAGCTTGCTGTAGATCGGCGCGCCAAGGCCTGCCGGCACATTGTCTGCCACCACTTCGATGACCGCGCCGATGGAGGAACCCGCCTTGCGCACGCCATCCAGGTAGTCTTCCCAGACAGGCACCATCGCCTTGTCGGGGCAGAAAAACGGGTTGTTGTCGACCTCGGCCCAGTCCCAGTTGTTGCGGTTGATCTTGTGGATGCCGATCTGCGTCAGCGCGGCGCGAACCGTGACCCCCGGCAGAACCTTGCGGGCGAGCGCGCCGGCGGCGACGCGGGCCGCCGTCTCGCGTGCCGAAGAGCGTCCGCCGCCGCGGTAGTCGCGAATGCCATATTTCACGTCATAGGCAAAATCGGCATGGCCCGGGCGGTAACGCTTGGCAATCTCGCCATAATCCTTGGAGCGCTGGTCGGTGTTTTCGATCAGCATCGAAATTGGCGTGCCGGTCGTTGTCATCGTCACGCCGTCCTCGTCGAGCATGACGCCCGACAGAACCTTGACGATGTCGTCTTCGCGGCGCTGCGTCACGAAGCGTGACTGGCCGGGCTTGCGCTTGTCCATGAAGGACTGGATCTCGGCCGCCGTGAAGCGGATGCCGGGAGGGCAGCCATCCACCACGCATCCAAGGGCTGGACCATGGCTTTCGCCCCAGGTGGTGACGCGGAACAGATGACCGAATGTATTATGCGACATGAACCCTGACCGTTAAGCGGCGGCAAACCCCGTGACGTGAAGCCGCCGTGACGTGAAGCGGATTTGTCATAGTGGAAAAGGGGGGCGGGGGGGAAGCTCTTTTTGCGGCACTGGTACAAGGCGCGTGCCCCGGTTCGTCCGTGTTTTCCACCCTGGATTTTCAGGCGGCCGACTTGAAACCCTGGGCGGCGGCGGCGCTGAATTCGCTGCAGGTAAGCGGGTGCGAAAAGGCAAATCCCTGCAGGAGGTCGCAGCCCAGTTCCTTCAGGAGTGTCGCGTGCTGCATGGTTTCAACGCCTTCCGCCACGGTTTCGACGCCCAGCGACCGGGCAATCTCGATGATCGAGCGCACCAGCGACCGCTCCTGCGGCGAGGTGAGGATCGGCATGACCAGTTGCCGGTCGATCTTCAGGCGCTTCGGTTTCAGTTTCAGCAGGCTGACGATGGAGGTATGGCCGGTGCCGAAATCGTCGATCTCGATCTCGATGCCGAGCGCCTTGATGCGCTCGAGGTTTTCCGTCACCACGTCCTCGCTTTCATCAAGAAAGATCGATTCCAGCAGTTCGAACGCGATGCGGCCGGGCGAGATGGCAAGCGTCTTCAGCGTATCGGCCAGTGCCCGGTCGTTCAGGCGCTTGGACGACACGTTGACCGAAACGCGCGGCACGTTGATGCCGGCAGCACTCCAGACCATCTGGTCCTTCAGCACCGTTTCCAGCACGATCTGATCGAGTGCTGCCGAGACGTTCAGATCCTCGGCGATCTTCAGGAAGGCATCCGGCAACAGCAGGCCGCGATGCGGGTGCTGCCAGCGGATCAGCGCCTCGACGCCGGCCAGTTGGCACGTGTTGGCGCAGAACTGCGGCTGGTAGACGGTGAAAAACTGGTTCTGCTCGATGCCGGCGAGGATTTCGTCTGCCGTCCGCTTGTGGCTGATGACCTCGGCCTGCAGGTTCTGGGTGAAGAATTCGAAGCGGTTGCGGCCAAGGCCCTTGGCCCGGTAAAGCGCGATATCGGCATTGATCAGCATCTTGCGCGCGTCGATGTTGCGGCCACTTTTCTGGGCAATACCGATGGAGACGCCGCAGCGGCAGGAAAAACCCTCGAAGTCCATCGGCTGATGCAGTTCCGTCACGATCCGATTGGCAAGTTCCGCCATCTGGCCGGCATCGGCGCTGTTTTGCACGAGGATGACGAATTCATCGCCGCCGATGCGGGCCACCAGGTCGCCGTTTCGGACGTTGCGCGTCAGGATCTGTGCTGCATGCACCAGCATGGCATCGCCTGCCGCATGACCGAGCGTGTCGTTGATCTGCTTGAACCGGTCGAGATCGAGATGCAGCATGGAGACATGACAGCGCCTGCCGATGCTTTCGCGCGATAGCGCGTCCAGCGCGATATCCAGCTTGCGGCGGTTGGCCAGCATGGTCAGCGGGTCGTGCAGCGCGTTGTGCTCGATGCGGCGCTTGGCCAGTTCCAACTCGACGTTATTGGCATCCGCCTCCTCCTTGGCGGCCTTCAGCGCTGCCGTCATCTGCATGTCTTCCGTCACGTCGAAAGCGATGCCGACCAGTTTGGAACGGCCATCGCGGCCGCTGTGCTGCTTGCCGATCGAACGGATGTAGCGAAGGCTGCCATCCGCCTGCGGCACGCGAACCACCAGCGACGTCTTGCTGGTCCCGATCGGAGAATGTGTCAGCATCCGTTCCGCAAGCGACCGGTCCTGCGGGTGGATGAGGCCGAGCCATCGTTCGGTGCTGAGGCGGCCATCGGTATAGGCAATGCCGTAAAGCTGGCACATGCGCTGGTCCCAGATTTCGATGCACTCCTGCGGGTAGGTTTCCCAGATGCCGCAGTCATAGGAGCCAAGCGCCAGGTCGAGCTTGGTCGACAGCTCCTCCAGGTCCTGCTCGCGGTTGGACAATTCGTCCAGTGCCAGTTCCAGCTCGGCATTCTTGATGTCGCTGTTTTCCTTGGCGTGGCGCAGGGCCTGGTTTGCCTCGGCATCCGAGCTGACGTCCCAGACGATGCCGGTGGTGCGAATGCTGCCATCGGCATTGGTATAGGTGGCGCCGGCCGAGCGCAGGGTGCGGATCGTGCCGTCGGGCAGCATCACGCGATAGACATCGGTGCGCGAGGTCGCAGAACAGATGCAGCTGAAGAAATGCGCTTCCGCCGTGCCCACATCGTCGGGATGGATGGTGCGCAGCCACTCGTCGAGACGGTTGTCGTCGCCTTCGGCCGCGCGCCCGTGCAGGGCGGCGGCACGCGCGTCCCAGGTCAGATGGTTGTCGCTGCTCACCTCCCATATGCCCATGTTGGAGGTTTCCATGGCCAGGCTGAAGCGTTGCGACAGCTCCAAAAGGTTTGCCTCGCGCGCCTTCAGCATGGCGATATGCCGGTTGCGCTCACTGATGAGCCAGCCCGCCACGAGGATCGGAAGGATCATGCCAAAACCCGCGGACGAAAGCAGAAGGCGGAAGGAGACCTGATCGTTCGGGGGCGCCATCCACCCCGCGGAGGGGGCCGCCATAAGCTCCCAATGGCCGCCCGAAACCGGAACGGCCGCCATCACCGGATCCCCGTCCGCCACGGTCACGTGGCCTGTCAGCACGTGTTGTCCCTGGGCATCGATGTGGCGGATGGCGATATGCAGCCGGTCCTCGTGCGGCGGCTCGCGCAGTTCGATGGTCAGCGTATCGGCGTCGATGCCGGCATCGGCGAGAAACCGGTGCCGGTCGATCACCAGCGCCATCGCGCCCCAGGGCCTGTCTGCGTCGAAGAGAGGCACAACAAGCGTCAGCAGGTCATCGCCGGTGGTGCTCAGTCCGTGCCCGGAGAGCCGATGGGCCAGGATCGTGTCGGCAAGCGCTGTAAGGTTGAAACCGGTGGAGCGACCGGTCCCGTCAAGGTTTTCGGGCGTGGCGGATGCAGCGTCGTTCCCGGTGATCAGGCGTCCGAGCCTGTTGTCGGGCGCAAGCGCCACGGCGATCAGATGCGGATTGCGGGAGAGGATGTTGCGCGCCGCCGGCTCAAAGCGGGTGCTATCGAATTGCGCAGTCTCGCGCAGCACCTGCGACAGGTGATCGGCAATGATGAGGTCGTGCTGCAGGCGGCTTGCAAGGCGTTGGTGCAGCATGTCCACAGCGCGTGTGGTCGCGTTGCGCAGAAAATCCTGATAGTCGTGGCGGTGCTGGCGGTCGAGAATGATGGTGGTTGCGATGACCGCAAGCGTCATGGCAGAGGCCACCGCCAATGGCGCGCGCCAGCGCATGCGTGCCAGGCCTGAACGCCAGTTTGCCATCAGCCTCAATCTCAAGCGCACTGTCCCCCTCGATGCCTTGGTTTTCCACAGGTTAGACAGGTCGGGTTAATTTCCAATTGCGCTAATGGACGCAAACTTGCGGGCGATATCTGGGGGTGAAATGCCGCTCTGGTTGCCGCTTTGCCCGATCAGCCGGGCATTTCCGCGCAACCGGTTGCATTTGGTTAAAATCCTGTTCATCAATGAGATGCGAAATGGCATCAAGCGGGGCAACTTTTGCCACAATCGGAGGGCAAATCATGTTTCGAACCAAAACATTCCTTGATGTGCCAAAGGCTTATACGATGCGCCTCCTGATCGCAGCGCTGCTCGCAACCGCCAGTATGCTTTCCCCTCTCTCCACGATGGCGCAGAGCGTCGATGTCGAGGCGACCATCAAGTCCGTGGACGTGAACAAGCTCAGCCTGACGCTGGACGACGGCAAGACCTACAAAGTGCCGGAGGAATTCAACTTCGACGGGCTGGCATCGGGCGTCAAGGTCGTGGTGTTTTACACGGTCGTGGATGGCAACCGGGTTGTAGACGACCTGCAGGTCGTCCAGCAGTAAGCGTTCAATCCGTTTTCAGAGCCATTCGGCGCGGCCCTTGTCGCGCTCGATGATCAGCACGCGGTCCTGGTGGATGTCGCAGCGTGAGGCTTCCAGTTCATCCCAGCCGCCAACCAGCTTCAGGATCGTGCGGATAACGCCGCCATGGCTGACGCAGACCGTGGGCTGCTCCACCGATTGCAGCCAGGCACCGATGCGCCATGAGAGGATCTCGTAGCTTTCCGCCGAAGGGCCGGGGGGAATGAAATTCCATTTCTGCCGCGAGCGCATTTTCAGCCGGTCGGGGGCGACCGCGCGGATATCGTCCAGCGTATGGCCCTCCCAGTCGCCGAAGGACAGTTCCACCAACCGCTCGTCGGTGCGGTAGCCCATGGGATCAAGATCCATCGCCTTGCGGGCGATCTGCATGGTTTCGCGGGTGCGCGAGAGGGGGGAGGCGACAAAATCGAAGTCTTGGACATCTGCGCCGAGAAGGCCACGCAGCGTTTCGCCATTCTGAAACGCCTGTCCGCGGCCCTTGTCGTTAAGGCCGATATCCTTCTGGCCCTGCAAGCGTCCCTCGGCATTCCAGTCGGTCTGTCCGTGGCGGATCATGTAGATGAGCACGGGCAAAACCCTCTTTCATGCCTTGGCTGCGGTATCCTGCAGCGCCGATCGTCCAGCCGGTTCCCGTAGATGCCGAGATCGGCGGGGCGTCCGGTATTTCAAGCCCGGCGGTTTCCCGCCGGGGCCTTGATCCGAGCCTACCCATTGAAAGGCGAAAGTCCATCCCCGAATTGTGTCTCGGAGAGGGGCGTCATCAATCCTTGATGACGGAGATGTCAGGCGCGTCGACGGCCTTCATGCCAACGACATGGTAACCGCTGTCGGCGTGATGCACTTCGCCGGTCACCGAACGCGACAGGTCCGACAGCATGTAGAGGCCGACATCGCCGACTTCTTCGATGGTCACGGTGCGGCGCAGCGGAGCGTTATATTCGTTCCACTTGAGGATATAGCGGAAATCGCCGATGCCGGAGGCGGCGAGCGTCTTGATCGGGCCAGCCGAAATCGCGTTGACGCGGATGTTCTTCGGGCCGAGATCGACCGCCAGATATTTCACGCTGGCTTCGAGTGCGGCCTTCGCCACGCCCATGACATTATAGTTCGGCATGACCTTTTCGGCGCCGTAATAGGTGAGCGTCAGCATGGAGCCGCCGTCGGTCATCAGCTTTTCGGCGCGGCGTGCAACCGACGTGAAGGAATAGACCGAGATCTGCATGGTTTTTGCAAAATTGTCGGCGGTCGTGTCGACATAACGGCCGGTCAGCTCGTCCTTGTCGGAAAAACCGATGGCGTGGACGAGGAAGTCGATCTTGCCCCAGCGCTGTTCGATATCGGCAAAAACGGCATCGATGGTCGATTCGTCGCTGACATCGCAATG
This sequence comes from Neorhizobium sp. PAMB6630, assembly GCF_058242775.1. Taxonomy (NCBI): domain Bacteria; kingdom Pseudomonadati; phylum Pseudomonadota; class Alphaproteobacteria; order Hyphomicrobiales; family Rhizobiaceae; genus Neorhizobium; species Neorhizobium sp. PAMB6630. Next base: position 2,942,121 of record NZ_CM177836.1, on the reverse strand, counting down.
GCCGGCAAGGGTTGCGCCGATTTCGGCGGCCAGCGGCTCGACGCGCTTTTTCAGGGCGTCGCCCTGATAGGTGAGCGCCACTTCGCCACCCTGTGCATGAATGGCCTTGGCAATCCCCCACGCGATGGAACGGTTGTTCGCGACACCCATGATGATGCCACGTTTGCCTGCCATGAGGCCGGATGCCTGAGCCATACTCTATCCTCTAAGACTTAAGACGAAAGCTGCCTATGGCATAGGCCGTCCCCGCGTTCAAGCTTGCGTGAGATCATCTCCTGTAAGGGGGTGTAACAATGGGTGCGCGGACGCAATCGCCTGGGGATAGCGTCGCAAAGCTGTCACACGAACAGGCCGTGGCGCATATGGCGCATGAGGTCGATCACCTTCGGGTCGGGTTTCTCCCACAGGACCACCCGCACCTCGACCACCAGATCGCCCCGCCCGCCGGCATCATCGGCCAATCCGAGACCTTTAATGCGCACGCTCTGGTCCGATCCTGTCCAGGTGGGAATGGAAACGGGAACGCGCCCGCCCGGCGTCTCCACCTCGGCCTCCGTTCCCAGAACCGCGTCTTCGAGCGAGATCGGCAGCACGGTGTGGAGGTCAAAACCTTCCACATGAAAACGGTTGTCGCGGGCAATCTTCAGCGTCACCAGAAGGTCGCCGCGCTGCGCACCCGGCAACCGCAGCCCCTGGCCGACCAGACGCAGCACCTGGCCATCGGTCATGCCGGCTTCCAGCGGAAAGCGCACCTCGCGCTCGTCTGAAAGGGTGACGGTTGCCGTGTTGAGGACGAGCATGTCGTTAAGCGACACGGTTGCCGTTGCGGAAAGATCGGGAGCTTTTTCAGGCGGCGCCACGGTGCCGCGGATGCGCCGCATCAGGCCCGACAGAAGCTCGATGGCCTGCAAGGGTAAAGGCGGGGCCACCTTCTGTCCCGCCGGGTCGGCCTTGGCCGTGCCGCCTTCGGCACCGGCTGCATGCGCGGTGTCGCCTGCCGGCTTCGCCTGTGTCTGAGACTGTGTCTGAGATTGGGCCTGCTGCTGATTGTGCGGTCGTGATTGTCCCGCATCGGGGTCTTTTGCCTGCGGGCGCGCCTGACCGGTTCCGGCGCCGCCCGTCGAGCGGGCAGAGGGTGCCGGCCCAAAAATCCGGTCGATCAGGTCTTCCGGGTTCTCCTCGCCGCCCAGGGTGCTCGCGCCGGACGTGCCGTTTGCCTGCTGCTGCTTGGCCTGGCTTTGGGCGCGCTGCGCATTGGCGCGCGCCAGTTCCTCCATCACCTCTTCTGCCTTGGCGCGGGCGGCCTTTGCCCGTTCTTCCGCCTGTCGCGCGTTCTGGCGCTGCTGCATGATGGTCTGGTGGGTTTCATAGGCGCGGTCGTAGCGCTTGCGGCGTTCGGGATCCTTCAGCACCTCATAGGCCTGTCCCATTTCGGCAAAACGCCTGGTCGCACCGGGATCGTCCTGATTGTGATCGGGATGCAGCGATTTCGCCTTGGAGCGCCACGCAGCCTTGATCTCGTCGGCAGCGGCGTCTTTCTTGACGCCCAGAAGGGAATAGGGATCGCGCATAAAATCCACCGGTTACGTTTCCACGGCGCCTTCCGGAACGGTCCGGCGGCGCCGATCGACAAACAACTCTTGCCGGCGCCAAAGGGTTCCTCCTGAAGAGCCCTCGGCATCGCGGCCAATGGTGAAGAAAATAATCGCTTCAACCTCTAAAGAGGATTTACGCAGCCCGGCGAAGTTGAATTAAGATTACCGGAAAGTAACCGGCCGGCACTTTGCGGCAATGGCAGGCCACATGCTGTGCCGCAAAATTACTGGCGCTGGAAAGAGGTCAGCATCCAGTCGCCGCTGTCTGCCATGCAGGCCTGGCCGGTAAACTTGGCAATGCCCTCGTAGGAATGGCGGGTGGTGGTGAAGCCGCGGCAGACGACGCCCGAGACATTGGCCTCGCGAATGCCCGAGACCACGCCGGCGCTGCCGGTTGCGGTATTGGCCCAGGGGAGGGGGGCGCCGGCCACCTTGGAAAGATCGGCGGAGGTCACGGCATTGCGCACGGTCACTTCGTCGGATACCGATTCCTGCGACCGCTTCGGAATGGTGGAGGTGGAGAGACTGCGGTCCACCTTGGCCGAACTGTCGAACAGGTCGAAGGCGCCGCTCGTGCAGCTGGAAACAGCTGCGGAAAGGCTGAGAAACAGGGCTGCTTTAAGCGTGAGCGACAGCGGCGTTGGGGTGCGGTTTTTTGTCTTGTCTATCACTGCCACCTTGCGTCCAGTCCGGAAAAGGTTCACGGGTCCATTTGATCAGATCGGGAGCATTTTAGTCAATATGTCGCAAGATCGGTTAACAAGCGGTGACTTCACCGAGGAAAACGAACCCTTTGCCCTTTTCGCCGAATGGCTGAAGGATGCGGAAGGTTCCGAACTGAACGATCCGAACGCGGTTGCGCTGGCAACCGTGGATGCGGATGGCCTGCCCAATGTGCGCATGGTGCTGCTGAAGGGCTTTGATGCGCGCGGCTTCGTTTTTTATACGAATTTCGAAAGCCAGAAGGGCCGGGAAATCCTTGGCCAGGGCAAGGCCGCCATGTGTTTCCACTGGAAATCGCTGCGCCGCCAGGTGCGACTGCGCGGACCGGTTGCCGTGGTTTCGGACGAGGAGGCGGATGCCTATTACGCGTCGCGCCCGCGCGGCAGCCGCATCGGCGCCTGGGCGTCGAAACAGTCACGCCCGCTCGAGGGCCGTTTTGCACTGGAAAAGGCGGTGGCCGAATATACCGCCCGTTATGCCATCGGCGAGATTCCGCGCCCGGCGCACTGGTCGGGTTTTAGAATCGAACCGACCTCCATCGAGTTCTGGCATGATCGCCCGTTTCGTCTGCACGACCGGGTGGAATTTCGACGGGATGGCGAGGGGCAGGGCGACGGTCAGGGTGAAGGCTGGTCGAAGGTGCGGATGTATCCCTGATCAGCCGCTGCCGATGGCAAAGGGAATGCCGGAGGCAAGCGCTGCGACATAATGCGGCTCCTGATAATAGCCGTTCAGCGAAATGCGCGGCAGGCCCGTCAGGCGGCCGACATAGTTTTCGCAGATCGTGCCAGGCTGCGTGGTGACGGCGACGGAAAAACCGAGCGCCTTCGCCAGCGCCTGATCACGCTCGGAGACGGCGGCCTGGGTGCCATAGGGATAAGCGATGGCGGCCGGTCGCGTGCCGGTCAGCGCCTCCAGCCAGTCGGCGGAGCGCTGCATCTCGCGCGCCGCCTCCTCATCCGATAGCCGTTTCAGCGCCCGATGGCTCACCGTATGGGCGCCGAGCGAGGCAAGCGGATGGCGCGAGAGCTTCGACAGGTCATCGCGCCCCATTGTCAAGGCACGGGTGATCTCCAGCGGCTGGATGCCGTGCCGGCGTGCCAGCGCGTCCAGCCATGCCACGGCACCGGCCTCATCATCGCTCTCGATCAGGCGGGACATGCGATCAAAGGCATCGAGCCTTGCGCGTTCCGTCGAAAGATCGATAATTTCAACACCGTCACCCGCATCGGCGCCGCCGAAATCGACGATGAGCTGGTCGCAGGCATTCAAAAGTGCCGCCAGCGTTTCCCACCAGATGGTGTGGGTGCGGTCGGCAAAACCCTCGTTGACAAAGATCGTGAACGGCACCTTGTGACGTTCGAACACCGGCAGCGCATGCTCGGCATTGTTACGATAACCATCATCAAGCGTGAAGCAGGCAAACGGGCGTTCCTGCGGCGAGACCAGCCGTCCCGGCACGTCGTCGAGCGCGATGAAATCGTAACCCTCTTGCGCCAACTGCGCGATGGCGGCATCGAGAAATTCCGGGGTGATTTCCAGATGGGCGTTGGGTGCGCTGGGGGTTGCAACCTTCGGGCGCACGTGGTGCAGCGTAAAGATCGCACCGCGTCCGCGCGCCTCGCGCATCAGGCCGGCGCGTGCCAGGATGCCGGCGGTTTTCAGCCCGCCTGCAATCAGCCCGCGCCTCACACCGCGGCGCCATAGGGCATCGATCTTTCCGTTCATGGCTCTTCCCTGTGCTGGGCGCCAAACTATCGGGCGAGCGTTAAGCCTTGCTAAAAAAGAACTGCGAAAAGCTTGGGGGGAGAGAGCGTTGATCCTTGCCGCACACGGGTCAGCGCAGGATCCCGTCGAGCGCCGGCAGGCTGATGAGGCCGGCGGCGGCAATCAGGCCAAAACAGATGCGGCGGAAGGCGGCCTCGTCGGCCAAGCCGAACAGGCGGGAGCCAGCCGCAATGCCGATGCCGTAACCTGGCCCGACAAGGGTGGCGAGCAGCAGGATATCAGCCGTCAGAAGGCCGGCACTGACATAGGATGTGGCCGAGATCACCGAGGCCAGCGCGAAATAAAGCACAAGGTTTGCCCGCACCACGCTGCGTTCGATCGCGCCACCAAGCCAGTAGGCGACGACCGGCGGTCCGGAAAGCTGCGCCACGCCGCCGAAGAGCCCGGCAATGGCTCCGGTTGCGATCCCAAGCTGCGGCTTCGGGCGCCCCTGATAACGCCAGCCGCTGATCAGGAAGGCAAGGAGCGCCAGCACGATGATCGATATGATCCAGCGCAGCACCAGCGGCTCGGCAAACGCCAGAAGGGCGGTGCCGACGGGCACGCCGGCCAGCGCTCCGATCAGAAGTGTTGCCACTTCGCGCCGATTTGCCCGCCGCCAGCTATCCGGCACCATGCCGAGCGTCATCACCCAGTCGATCACCAGAAGCAGCGGCGAGGCCGCCTGCGGTCCGGCAATGGCGCTTGCCATGGGGATGAAGATCAGCCCGCCGCCGAACCCTGAAAATCCACGCGCAAGCCCGGCCACCATCGCCACGGCCAAGAGAGCGACAATTTCGGCAGGTGGATGGACGGCGAGAAAAGACGCGATGTCTGCGCCGAGAGTGTCGAAAATCGCCATGGAACGGATCGCGTGGGGACGGCCCTGAGGCGGGGCCTGGAAAGAGGGAAAGTTTGAGGTTGAAGGCCGGCGGAAAGCCAGCCTTGCGCTTTTTGCGGCCGGTCACCTTGGCTGTCAAGCGCCGGCGCTTGCCAAGCCGCGGTGAGGCCAAACACCGGCAGGAGCGCAAATGTTGCTGCGGCACCTCTGCCTTTTGGCCGCCAGGGCGCGGATCGGCTGCTGTGGATGGACGCAGGCCACCGAATCGGTGTTGTCATGGCAAACAAAAGGAGAACATCATGCTGCGCCAATTGATGGATGACTTCGAGACGGCCTCGCGTCGTTACGCCGACCACAACGGCATCGTGCGGGACCCGGACTGGTTCATGCTGAAGCTGCACGAGGAGGTGGGGGAACTCACGCAGAGCTGGAACCGGCTGCGCGGCCGCGGCCTTGCCAAGGGCCGCAGCGAGGAAGAGATCCGCCGCGATCTGGCCGATGAAGCCGCCGATGTTCTCGGTCACATCCTGCTGTTTGCGCGGCACAACGACATCGATCTTGCTGCGGCCGTCGAACGCAAATGGCGTTTTCGCCCTGCGGAGGCGTGATGCCGGCCAAACTCACATTGGCTTTCTTATCCCGAGCCAAGTGCCCCTAATCCTCTCCCCGTAGGCGGGGCGAGGGGACGAGGTTGCCGATATTTTTCGACCGATCACGACCGGTTGCTGAGATGAGGGCGCGGCAATCCCTTTCGCCCCGCCCGACGGCAGGGTTATTGCATCTGAGACAAGTCCCCTCCCAAACCCTCCCCACAAGGGGGAGGGCTTAACCCGGCCTCGCCCTCTGATGCAGGAGCAGGGCGCGCCCCGCGCAGTATCTCCCCCCTTGTGGGGGTCCGAAGGACGGGGCGAGACCCGTGGCTCGACCCCGGTCGGCCCGGCAGGGCAGAGAGGGTCTTATTTCAGATACGATATCCCTACGCCCAGCGGGGAAGGTGCCGGCAGGCGGATGAGGGGCTTTTCGCCGAGGTTTTCCCCATGAACGCCCGGATCAGGTCCGGCGCGCGCCAAGATCTTCGAACAGTCGCAGCAGATAACCGTCGGGATCTGCCACGACGAATTGGCGGTTGCCCACCTCGTGGTCGTCGCGGCGATACCATTTTTCCTCAAGCGGCACATAAAGCGGCACGTTGGCATCCTCAAGACGCGCCAGAATGGTGCCGACATCGGGCACGCGGATCTGCAGGTTGAGGCCCCGACCGAAAGGTTTTTGCAAGGGCGCATCGGCGATGCCGAAGGTGCGGCCAAGGCCGATCTGGTCGATCATCAGCTGCGCTGCGCCAAGTGTCAGGTAACTGAAGCCTTCCTCCGGACGCTCATAGAGAATGTCGAATCCGATAAGGCCGGTGTAAAAAGCACGGCTTGCCGTCCAGTCGCTGACGGCAAGTTCCGGTACAAGCGCGTTTTCGCTCAAGCCTTTACGTCCTGGTGCCGCCAACCGTGATCTGGTCCATCCGCAGATGCGGCTGTCCAACGCCGACCGGCACCCATTGGCCGGCCTTGCCGCAATTGCCGATGCCGGTATCAAGCTTCGTATCATTGCCGACCATCGAGACGCGCTTCATCGCATCCGGCCCGTTGCCGATCAGCATGGCGCCCTTGATCGGCGCGCCGAGCCGGCCGTTTTCGATCATGTAGGCTTCGGTGCAGCCGAAGACGAATTTGCCGGAGGTGATATCCACCTGACCGCCGCCGAAGGACACGGCATAGATGCCCTTCTTCACGGATGCGATGATCTCTTCCGGGGTCTTGTCGCCTGAAAGCATGTAAGTGTTGGTCATGCGCGGCATCGGCTGGTGGGCATAACCCTGGCGGCGGCCGTTGCCGGTCGGCGTCATGCCCATCAGGCGGGCATTCTGCCGGTCCTGCATGTAGCCGACGAGTTTTCCGTTCTCGATCAACACGTTATAGGCCGAGGGCGTGCCCTCGTCGTCAACAGTGATCGAACCGCGCCGGTTGTCGATGGTGCCGTCGTCAACGACGGTGACGCCGGGGCTTGCGACCATTTCACCGAGCAGGCCGGCAAAGGCGGATGTCTTCTTGCGGTTGAAATCACCTTCCAGCCCGTGGCCGACGGCTTCGTGCAGCATGACGCCCGGCCAGCCATTGCCGAGCACCACATCCATGGTGCCGGCCGGCGCCTCGATGGCGTCGAGATTAACGAAAGCCTGGCGCAGCGCCTCGTCGGCGCCCGTCTGCCAATTGCCGTTCGTGATGAAATCACCAAAGCCGATGCGCCCGCCGGTGCCGAAGGAGCCGCTTTCCTGACGGTCGCCATCGCCCACCACGACGGAAATGTTGAGGCGTGTCATCGGGCGCACGTCCTGTACGCGGTGGCCATCGGCCCGCAGGATATCCACCACCTGCCAGCTTGCCGCAATGGAGGCCGTGACCTGGCGCACTTTTGGGTCTTTTGCCCGCAGATAGGCGTCGATCTCGGTCAGCAGCGCCACCTTCTGTTCGAAAGAGGGAGAGCCGATCGGGTTTTCATCGCCATAAAGCTTCTTATTGGTCCGCTGCGGAGCGGCCGCATAAGAGCCGGAATAACCGCGGGTGACAGCACCCACCGCATCGGCCGCGCGCGACAGGGCGGAAACAGACAGCTCGCCCGCATGGGCATAACCCACCGCCTCACCGGCCACCGCCCGCAGGCCAAAGCCTTGGTCGGTGTTGAACGAGCCGCCCTTCAGGCGTCCATTGTCGAAGGAGAGCGATTCGGCCTGCGCATGTTCGAGAAACAGTTCGCCGTCGTCTGCGCCGACAAGTGCTGCGGCGAGGATCTCGCGCAGCCGCGTCTCGTCGCAATCAAAAAGGTTGATGAGGTCGGTGGTCATCGTGGCGCTCCTCTGGCGGACGCTGTCGACGCATCCGGTCTTTGGTCCGATGTAGGACTGACGCGACGGCGGCGCAAGACTATCTTCCGGCAGGCGGCGTCCGGCAAACAAACACAAGCTTGCACGGGAGGTCAGCGCTGATCGGGATGGTGGCCGGCAGTGTCAGGGCAGCGCGTCATAGCCGTCGGCAAAGCCGGCAAGCTCGATTGGAATGCCGACGCGGTCCTGATCGACGGATTCACGCAGCGCAAACACGGCATTCTTGCCGGCGCGTAGGATCTTCATCAGCTCCTCGTCGATTTCCACTTCCACATAACAGCCCTCGGAGAAGCAGCGGGTGAAATAGGCGCGGCCGATATTGTTGCCGTCGACGAAAAGATCCATGCCATCCTTCAGGAGAACGCCGAGCGGAGCCAGAATGCGCAGGATCTTCGCCTTACGGTCGGCAGTCTTCAGGACAACGACGGAGAGGCCAACCTCGGGCCGATCCTCGGCGATGACATTCTGCATCAGCGCACATTGTTCGGCAGAGGCGCCGGCCGGCCGGTCGCAGAGAATGGACCAGGCGCCGTGATTGCCGCGCACGGTGCCGGCGGGCGGTGCCGCGGACGGGGCAGCACCCGGTGCTGCCGGCTGCTGGGAGCCGGGCGTCAGCGGGGCCGATTGCGGCGGTCTTGCCTGCTTTTCTCCTGCCTGCGGCGTTTGCGCCAGCACCGGATAGGCCAGCAGGGCACCCGGCAACAGGGCGGCCAGCGCTACGGCGCGCAGAAGGGAGAAACGCATGAATACCTCTGTCTTTCGAATCAGTCGTGCTAATCTTGTCGCCGGGGAGGGTTAATGAAAAGCCCTTAACCTCTTTTCAGGCGAGTACGGCAAAAATGCGGAGCAGGCCGGAACGCGGGAAATGGCCGGGCAGCCGGCCCTTTAAACTGCGCTTTTGCCGGCTTGGCGAGGGCATTATAGGCTGTGTCGATCACGGCAGAATTGACAACGCGCAAAAATGCCGCACGGACAGCAGCACCGGATGCGTGTGGCGCATATTGCGGCAGTTGGCAAACTGTGATTGAACCGATAGCCTATAGATTGGGATTTTGCGTTGCGATCTGATCTAGATCAAACGCTTGGGGAGAGAAATAGTGATGAACAGAGCCTATGCAGCGTTTGCTGCGATGATCTGTCTGCTCTGCGCCTCGGGGGCGGCGGCAGACCAGCCCGTGCCGTGGCAGATTGACCTGCAGCAGCCGGTGACCCCGATCATGCATGAGATCAAGTGGTTCAACCATTACAGCCTGTGGTTCATCGTGCCGATCACGCTGTTTGTGCTGGTCCTTCTGATCTGGGTTGTCGTGAAGTTCCGCGCAAGTGCCAATCCGGTTCCTTCGCGCACCAGCCACAACACGACGATCGAAATCGCCTGGACGCTCGGCCCTGTCCTGGTGCTGCTGTTTCTCGCCATTCCCTCGTTCAACCTGTTGAACGCCCAGCTGACCATGCCGGAAAATCCTGACGTCACGGTCAAGGCCACCGCCACCCAGTGGCAGTGGAACTACGAATATGAAGGCGGCGAAACGCCGGTGGCCTTCGACAGCTATATGCTGAAGGAAACCGAACGCACGGCCGCCGGCAAGACCGATATGAAGGTTTATCCGCGCCTTCTCGCCGTCGACAATGAAATGGTGCTGCCGGTCAACAAGACCGTGCGCATGCTGGTGACGGCCGCGCCCACAGACGTGATCCACGCCTTTGCCATGCCGGCCTTCGGCGTGAAGATCGATGCCGTGCCGGGCCGCCTCAACGAGACCTGGTTCCGCGCCGAGAAGGAAGGCCTCTATTACGGCCAGTGCTCCGAGCTTTGCGGCAAGGACCACGCCTTCATGCCCATCGCCATCCGCATCGTCTCCCAGGAGAAATACGATGCCTGGCTGACGGCGGCCGCAAGCGACCTGCCGGGCGCATACAAGGTGCTGACGGCCTCTGCCGGCGCGCCTGCGCTCGACGTCGCATCCAAGTAAGGGGGAGTAAGGACAATGGCTGGACATTCACAACACGACGGTCATCACGCCCATGCCGCCCACGAGGCGCATGCCGGCGACGACCATCACCACGACCACAAGCTGAGCTTCTTTGACCGCTGGTTCAAGTCGACGAACCACAAGGATATCGGCACGCTTTACCTGATTTTCGCGATCATCGCGGGCATCATCGGCGGCCTGCTCTCCGTTGCCATGCGCATGGAGCTTCAGGAGCCCGGCATCCAGATCTTCCACGGTCTTGCCTCGATGGTCTACGGCTTCGAGGGCGACGCGGCCATCGACGGCGGCAAGCACATGTATAATGTGTTCACCACCGGCCACGCACTGATCATGATCTTCTTCATGGTCATGCCGGCGATGATCGGCGGTTTTGCAAACTGGATGATCCCGATCATGATCGGGGCGCCTGATATGGCGTTTCCGCGGCTGAACAACATCTCCTTCTGGCTGATCGTTCCGGCCTTCCTGCTGCTTCTGCTCTCCATGTTCGTGGAGGGACCGGCAGGTGCGTTTGGCGTCGGTGGTGGCTGGACCATGTATCCGCCGCTTGCCACATCCGGCCAGCCTGGCCCTGCGGTGGATCTCGCGATCTTCTCGCTGCACATTGCGGGTGCGTCGTCGATCCTCGGCGCCATCAACTTCATCACCACCATTTTGAACATGCGCGCTCCCGGCATGACGCTGCACAAGATGCCGCTGTTTGCCTGGGCCGTGCTGATCACTGCCTTCCTGCTTCTGCTGTCGCTTCCGGTTCTCGCCGGCGGCATTACCATGCTGCTCACCGACCGCAATTTTGGCACCACCTTCTTTGCACCCGAAGGCGGCGGCGACCCGATCCTCTACCAGCACCTGTTCTGGTTCTTCGGTCACCCGGAAGTGTACATCCTGATCCTGCCCGGCTTCGGCATCATCAGCCACATCGTCTCGACCTTCTCGAAAAAGCCGGTCTTCGGTTATCTCGGCATGGCCTATGCGATGGTGGCAATCGGCGCCGTCGGCTTCATCGTCTGGGCGCACCACATGTACACGGTTGGCCTGTCGCTTGATGCGCAGCGTTATTTCGTGTTCGCCACCATGGTCATCGCGGTGCCCACGGGTGTCAAAATCTTCTCGTGGATTGCGACGATGTGGGGCGGCTCGCTGTCGTTCCGCACGCCGATGATCTGGGCGATCGGCTTCATCTTCCTGTTCACCGTCGGTGGCGTCACCGGCGTGCAGCTGGCCAATGCCGGCCTCGACCGCTCGCTGCATGACACCTATTACGTGGTGGCCCACTTCCACTACGTTCTGTCGCTCGGTGCCGTGTTTGCGATCTTTGCCGCCTGGTACTACTGGTTCCCGAAGATGACCGGCTACATGTATTCGGAAAAGCTCGGCAACCTGCATTTCTGGGTCATGTTCATCGGCGTGAACCTGGTGTTCTTCCCGCAGCATTTCCTCGGCCTTGCCGGTATGCCGCGCCGCTACATCGATTATCCGGATGCGTTTGCCGGCTGGAACTACGTGTCATCCATCGGCTCGTATATCTCCTTCGTCGGTGTGCTGATCTTCCTCTTCTGCGTCTGGGAAGCTTTTGCCAAGAAGCGCGTCGCCGGCGACAATCCGTGGGGCGAAGGTGCAACCACGCTGGAATGGCAGCTGTCTTCGCCGCCGCCCTTCCACCAGTGGGAACAGCTGCCGAAGATCAAGTAATCTGCTTCTGGCCATGGCGCGACCTCGCGCCATGGCCACCCAACCAACAGGACTGACCGCATGACCGCCATCGATCATCACGCTGCCTTGGGAGACGAGGACGAGTTCCGTCTGTCGGAAGCCGGCGCGCGCGATTATTTCGAACTGTTGAAGCCGCGCGTCATGTCGCTGGTGGTGTTTACCGCCTTTGCCGGCCTTCTGCTGGCGCCGGGCACGATCAACCCAGTCATCGGCTTCATCGCGATCCTGTGCATTGCCGTCGGCGCCGGCGCGTCGGGTGCGCTCAACATGTGGTATGATGCCGATATCGATGCGGTGATGACGCGCACGGCGCGCCGCCCCATTCCGTCCGGCCGCATCCGCCCGCAGGAAGCGCTGGCCTTCGGGCTGACGCTGTCCACATTCTCCGTTTGCATTCTCGGCCTTGCGGTCAACTGGTTTTCGGCCGGCCTGCTTGCCTTCACCATCTTCTTTTATGCGGTCGTTTATACGATGTGGCTGAAGCGTTCGACGCCGCAGAACATCGTGATCGGCGGTGCCTCCGGCGCGTTTCCGCCGATGATCGGCTGGGCCTGCGTCACCGGTGGTGTTTCGCTCGACAGCATCCTGCTCTTCCTCATCATCTTCCTGTGGACGCCGGCGCATTTCTGGGCGCTGGCCCTGTTCAAGATGCGTGACTATGGCGCCGTCGGCGTGCCGATGCTGCCCAACGTTGCCGGTGAGCGCGCCACAAAACACCAGATCGTTGCCTATGCGGTGGCAACCGCCGTGGTTGGCGTGGCGCCGGCCATGACAGGTCTTGTCGGCTGGGGTTATGGCATCTTCGCCGCCATTCTCGGCGCCATCTTCGTTCTCTGTTCCGTCACCGTCTGGCGCATGCCCGACGGTGACGAGAAGATGGTTCCGGCCAAGCGCATGTTCGCCTATTCGGTTCTTTACCTGTTTGCGATCTTTTCGGCCCTCATCGCCAGCCATTATGCCGATGCACTGATCGGCCTTGCCGGAGGCCTGTCATGATCGAGACCGTCAAGATCACCGATAAACAGAAGAAGTCCCGGCGCGGACGCAATATTGCGCTCGGCCTCGTGCTCGGCGCGCTTGTCGTCATCTTCTACGTGGTGACGCTGATCAAGATCGGCGGAACGGGCTGACGGTTTCAGGGGACGGCAAGGGGGATAGGAGGAGTACGACATGACCGGTAACAGCATGGCGAAAAAGCAGAAGGCGGGCAACGGCGCGATCCTTGCCGCATGCCTGGTTTTTGTCGGCGGCATGGTCGGTGCTGCCTATGCCTCCGTGCCGCTCTATCGGCTGTTCTGCCAGGTCACCGGCTATAACGGCACGACGCAACGCGTCGAGCAGTATTCCGATACCATTCTCGACACCACCATGCGTGTGACCTTCGACGCCAACACGTCGAGTGGCCTCAACTGGGATTTCAAGCCGGTGAACCGCTCTGTGGAGCCGAAGATCGGCGAAACCGTGCAGATCAGCTATCAGGCGACCAACCATTCGCCGGAGCCTGTCACAGGCACTGCGGTGTTTAACGTGACGCCGATGGAAGCGGGTGCCTATTTCAACAAGGTACAGTGCTTCTGTTTTACCGAAACGACCCTTCAGCCGGGCCAGACGCTCGACATGCCGGTGGTGTTTTTCATCGATCCGGAAATCGTCAAGGCTGAAGAAACCAGGAATATCAAGAATATCACGCTGTCCTACACCTTCTATCCGAGCCAGGGGGCAAAACCGGTTGCCGGTTTGAAGGACAAGGCTGAAGGCAGCGCGAAAAAGTTGTGAGAGAGGGCCAGCCCGCATACGCGGGAAGGCTTGAGGAGAAACATCGGGGACTGCTGGCATGGCCAACGCGCATCAAAAGAACCACGACTACCACATCATCGACCCGAGCATCTGGCCGCTTATGGCCTCCGTTGGCGCCTTTATTCTGACGTTCGGGGGCGTCGGTTATATGCGTTACCTGCATGGCGGGCAGTTCCACATGTTCGGGCTGGATTTTGCTCACCCGTGGCTGTTCTTCATCGGCCTCGCGATCCTCATCTACACCATGGTCGGCTGGTGGGCCGATACGATCAAGGAAGGCCGTGAAGGCCATCATACGCCGGTCGTGTCGCTGCATCTGCGTTATGGCATGATCATGTTCATCGCTTCCGAAGTGATGTTCTTCGTCGCCTGGTTCTGGGCCTTCTTCGACGCCAGCCTTTACGCCAACGAAGCCATTCAGGCCTCGCGCGTCACCGCAACCGGTGGCCAGTGGCCGCCGAAGGGCATCGAGGTTCTCGATCCTTGGCACCTGCCGCTTTACAACACCATCATCCTGCTTCTGTCAGGCACCTGCGTCACCTGGGCTCACCATGCGCTGCTGCACAACGACCGCAAGGGTGTGGTGAACGGGTTGGCGCTGACGGTGGCGCTCGGCCTGTTCTTCTCCTTCGTGCAGGCTTATGAATACGCACACGCGCCGTTCGAGTTCAGCAACTCGATCTATGGCGCCACCTTCTTCATGGCGACCGGCTTCCATGGTTTCCACGTTTTCGTCGGCACCATCTTCCTGCTGGTCTGCCTGATCCGCGCAATGAACGGCGGCTTTACCTCCACCAAACATTTTGGCTTCGAGGCCGCCGCCTGGTACTGGCATTTCGTTGACGTCGTCTGGCTCTTCCTGTTCTTTTCGATCTACGTCTGGGGCGGCTGGGGCGCACCGCTGGCGCATTGAGCCGGTCTGCTCAGTCGGGTTCATTACAAGGGGGCGGCGCAAACCGCCCCCTTTTTACGTGGTCCTCTGGACCCTCAATGCTGCTGCCAGCCGTGCGCATGCGGTGGGGCCTTTGCGATCGGCTTCGATCAAGCGGCGGATGTCTGCTGCACAACCGGCCGGATCGCGGGTCGCGGTCTCGACCTCCAGATCATAAAGGCCGGGGTGATGCACGGCCGTCTGCCACAAGGCGACGGGCGGTGGAACGGGCACGTCCGGTGTGCCGCGCAGATAAAGGTCCGGCCGTTGCGGATCGGCGGCCTGCCGACGCTCCATGATGGTGGCGAGGTCGCATCGGACCCCGACGATCACCACCGGCAGTCCGAGAAGACGCGCTGCGCAGTCGTTGAGAATGCCCATGGATGTCGAGTGACCATCGTGATGGCCGACATCGGTCACGACGTTCAGACCGAGCTTGGCATGCGCCGCAATCGATTCGTACAGGGCGGCGTAAAACAGCGGTAGCAGCGGCTCAAGATCGGGGCGCTCGCCGCCGGGACGAAGGCCGATGCCGGGTTGGCAATGCGGTGGCGTCATCTGCATGTAGGCATCGACGCCGAGATTGATCCAGATGCCGGGAAATGTCTCCTGGATGATCCGGGCGATCGAGGATTTGCCGCTGCGCGGCGCGCCGTTGAGGATGATGAAGGTTCCATTGCCTTGGTCGTTTGGCAAGCCGGCTCCTCCCGTGCGCAAACATGTCTTTGTGGTATTGCCGCATCCTACGTGTCTTGTATGGCAATGATAAAGATGCTTTGACCATTGGCATCTTTCAGGAGAACGGCATGACTGAAGACAAGGCACAGTTTCCCCCGCAGGATGCTATCCGCACCGGTCTTGCCGGCTGCTGCCCGCGCTGCGGAGAAGGAAAGCTGTTTGACGGCCTGCTGAAGGTGCGCCCGCGCTGCGCCGCCTGCGGGCTGGATTACGGTTTTGCCGATGCGGGCGATGGACCTGCGGTGTTCGTCATGCTGCTGGTGGGTTTTCTCGTTGTCGGCTTTGCGCTGTGGTTCGAGTTTACCTTCCATCCGAGCGTGATCTGGCATTTTCTCATCACGGCCCCGTTTGCCGTGATCGTCTGCCTCGGGTCGCTTCGCCTGCTGAAGGGCCTGCTGATCTCGCTGCAATACAAGCATAGCGCCAGTGAAGGCAGCATCGATCGTGATTGAACCCGCGCCCCGCATGAGCCTTGGCAAGCGCGTCGCAACCGGTGTCGTGTTGATTCTGGCGCTGGCCATCCTGCTGTCGCTCGGCACATGGCAGGTGCAGCGCCTGCACTGGAAGGAAGGGCTTCTTGCCCAGATCTCCGAGCGCCGGCAGGCCGAACCGGTCGTCCTTTCACAGATTGCGAAAAAGGAGCGCACGGGCGAAGACGAGGAATATGCCCGCGTGGTGATCGAAGGTGTGTTCGATCACAGCCGCGAGCGGCATTTCTTTGCCACCCACCAGGGCCGCAGCGGTTTTTATATCTACACGCCGATGACGCTGTCCGACGGCAAGATCCTCTTCGTCAATCGCGGTTTTGTGCCCTATGCGATGAAATCGGTCGTCACCCGCATGGCGGGGCAGGTGGAAGGGCCGGTATCGCTCACCGGTTATTTCCGCAACCGGCTTTCGGCAAAACCGTCCTGGCTGGTGCCGGACAATGATGCGGCCAAGAACATTTTTTACTGGAAGGATCTCGATGCCATGGCGTCGACCGCCGGACTCGATCCCCAAAAGGTGTTGCCCTTTTTCGTTGATGTCGATGATGCGGTGAAAAACCCCGGCGGTTTCCCGCAAGGCGGCGTCACGCAGTTCGAGCTTTCCAACAATCACCTGCAATATGCCGTGACCTGGTATGGGCTGGCGCTTGCGCTGGCATTGGTTGCCGGTGTGATGGTGTTTAAGCGAAAGCCGTGAGCCTCCGGTCACAGTGTTTTTTCTTGGCGATGCGCGGCGGCCTGGCCTATATGGAGGCGCAACGGGCGTGCGGCGTGCCTCCGGTATGTTCCGTCGCCCTTGCCCTGATTGCCGTTCCGATAACAGGCTGAACCGATGGACATGAACGTAAACCGCCCACCGTTGACGATCCGCCTTTGCGGCCCGCGCGGTTTTTGCGCCGGCGTGGACCGGGCGATCCAGATCGTCGTTTTGGCGCTCAAAGCCTATGGTGCGCCGGTTTATGTGCGCCACGAGATCGTCCACAATCGTTATGTAGTGGAAGGGCTGGAAGCCAAGGGTGCCGTTTTCGTCGAGGAACTGAACGAGATCCCGGAAGAACACCGCGCCCAGCCGGTGGTGTTTTCCGCCCATGGCGTGCCGAAATCCGTGCCGGAGGATGCAGAAAGCCGCAACCTGTTTTATCTCGATGCCACATGCCCGCTGGTCTCCAAGGTTCACAAGCAGGCCATGCGTCACCAGCGCCTCGGTCGCCACGTCATCCTCATCGGCCATGCCGGCCATCCGGAAGTGATCGGCACGATGGGGCAATTGCCGGAAGGCACGGTGTCGCTCATCGATACGATTGCGGATGCGGAAGCTTACCAGCCGATCGATCCCGATAATCTCGGTTACGTCACGCAGACGACGCTCTCGGTCGATGATACCGCCGGCGTCATCGCCAAGCTTCAGGAGCGTTTTCCGAATCTCACCGCACCATCCGCCGACAGCATCTGTTATGCCACCACCAACCGCCAGGAAGCGGTCAAACAGGCAGCGCCCGGCTGCGATCTCTTCATCGTCGTCGGCGCGCCGAATTCCTCCAATTCCAAGCGTCTGGTGGAGGTTGCCCTTCGCGCCGGCGCCACGCGCTCGCTTCTCGTCCAGCGCGCCGCCGAAATCGCCTGGGATGAGGTTGGCCCCATCCGCACGCTCGGCATTTCCGCCGGGGCGTCTGCGCCGGAAGTCATCGTCGACGAAATCATCGAGGCCTTTCGCGAGCGCTTCGATGCCAAGGTGGAACTGGCGATCACGGCGGAAGAAAACGAACATTTCCTCGTCAACCGCGAACTGCGCAGCGTCGAGCTGACCCGCGAAGACATGGCGTGGGTGAATGGGTGAGCGGCGACGGCGCCAGCCGGCAAAACGTGCCAGTGGCACGTTTTGAGCCGCGAACGCCCTGAGCCTAAAGCGAAGGGCCGGGATCGGTTTCGGCATCCTCCAGCCCCCGGCGCCAGTCGCAAGGCAGGCGAATGACATGTGTTAAGTACTAACGCACTTAAGCCCTCAGCGAAGGGCCGGCATCCTCCAGCCTCTTAACCGGCACCTCTCCAATAACCAATCTTGCGCAATTTCTGTTATCCACTATCCTCAAGGCTGAACAGGAGTGCCCCGTCATGAACGTCTCCTTGGGTGAGCGTTGGGAAAAATTTGTCGAAACGACTGTGCAGACGGGCAGGTATGGTTCGGCAAGCGAGGTCGTGCGCGAGGGGCTGCGGCTGGTCGAAGAGCGGGAGATGAAGCTTCGCGCGCTTCGGGAAACGCTGGACGCCTCCCTTGCACAAGGCGGCGGCGTCCGCGATGACGAGATGGAGGTGGCGTTGGCTGCCGAAGCGGACCGACTGTCGCAGAGCACCCGTTGAGGTGGCGAAGCTTGTCTATCTGGACAGCGCCCGGCAGGATCTGATCGGTATCTTGCGTTATATTGCCAAGGCAAGCGGCTCGGTTGCAATCGGGCAGAACTTTACCGGCCTGCTGCGACAGAAATGCCGGTATCTGGCCGAACTTCCCGGAGATATGGGGCGGTTGCGGCCAGAACTTGGTCCCGATATCCGCAGCTCTGCCTTTCGTGGTTATGTCATCTTCTTCCGTCTGAGGGATGACCTGTTCGAGGTGATCAACATTCTGGAGGGACACCGGGATGTGGAGAGCCATTTCGAAAACCTGCCGCCTGACACGTTCGAGACCTGATGCCGGATCCCCAACATCCCCCGTCGCCAAATCCTGTGCCCTTGGCCCCTAAGGGGCTAGCCATGCCGGCGCCTGCCGCTGTATGCCTGTGCTTCATTGACGTTGCAGCGCGCAGCCCGCAGGACACACACACTTGGCCGTCTATACCGATATTTCCGAAACCGACCTGAAGACCTTTCTCGCGCAGTATGATGTGGGCGAGCTGACCTCTTATCGCGGCATTGCCGAGGGCGTGGAAAACTCCAATTTTCTGCTGCACACGACGAAGGAGCCGCTGATCCTCACACTTTATGAAAAGCGGGTGGATGCGGGCGATCTGCCGTTTTTCTTAGGCCTGATGCAGCATCTGGCAAAACGGGGCCTGTCCTGCCCGCTGCCTTTGGCGCGCAAGGACAAGCAATTGACCGGCGAGCTTTCCGGCCGGCCGGCAGCGCTCATTTCCTTTCTCGAAGGTGTGTGGCTGCGCAAGCCGGAGGCGCAGAACTGCTTTGAAGTCGGCCGGGCGCTGGCAGACATGCATCTGGCGGCGGCCGATTTTTCGATCCGGCGGCCGAACGCCCTGTCGCTTGATGGCTGGGTGGAGCTTTGGGAAAAGGCTGCCCCGCGCGCCGACGAGGTTCTGACCGGCCTGCAGGCGGAAATCGGCGACGAGCTGGATTATCTCTCCGGCGTGTGGCCGAAAAACCTGCCGGCCGGCGTCATCCATGCCGACCTTTTTCAGGACAATGTGTTTTTCCTCGATAACAAGCTGTCCGGCCTCATCGATTTTTATTTCGCCTGCAACGATATCCTGGCCTATGACGTGGCGATCTGCCTCAATGCCTGGTGTTTCGAGGCCGACGGCGCCTATAATTTTGCACGGGGGGCGGCCATGCTTGCCGGTTACCAGTCGGTGCGGCCGCTGTCGGACGCAGAGGTTGCCGCCCTTCCGATCCTCTGCCGGGGTTCGGCCCTGCGCTTTTTCCTCACCCGTCTTTATGACTGGCTGACAACACCCGCCGGCGCGCTGGTGGTGAAGAAGGATCCGCTGGAATATCTGAAGAAGCTGCGCTTTCACCGCGCCATCGTGTCGCCCACGGAATATGGGCTTGAACTGCGTCAGGAGGCGTTTTGATGAAACAGGTGGAGATTTATACGGACGGCGCCTGTTCCGGCAATCCCGGCCCCGGCGGCTGGGGCGCCATCCTGCGTTATGGCGAAACCTTGAAGGAACTTCACGGCGGCGAGGCGGATACGACCAATAACCGCATGGAACTGCTGGCCGCCATTACCGCGCTCAACGCGCTGAAGGACACGTGCGAGGTCAACCTCCATACCGACAGCAAATATGTCATGGATGGCATCTCGAAATGGATCTTTGGCTGGAAGAAAAACGGCTGGAAGACCGCAGACAAGAAGCCGGTAAAAAACGGCGAGCTGTGGCAGCAGCTCGACCTTGCAAACCAGCGCCACAAGGTGACCTGGCACTGGGTTAAAGGCCATGCCGGCCACCCGGAAAACGAACGCGCCGATGAACTGGCGCGCCTCGGCATGGCCCCGTTCAAGAGACGCTGAATTTTTGCAAAGGGGCGGCCGCCTGCCGGCCGCCCCTTTGCAAAGCCAGAAACCGGACCAGACCCATCACGGAGAACACCATGATCCTGCACTGCGTCTTCCTGCGCCTGAAATCAGCCCTTGCGCCCGCGGAAAAACAATCGATCTTCGAGGCGCTGTCGGCCCTCCAAACCGTCATCCCCGGCATCGTCTCGATCAAGTTCGGCCCCAACGTCTCGCCGGAGGGTTTGAGCGGCGGCTTTCAGGACGGCTTTGCCGTGACCTTCGAAACCCCAGACGCCCGCGACGCCTATCTCATCCACCCCGACCACAAGGCTGTTGGCGAACGCATTGTGGCGGCCTGCGATGGCGGGTTGGCGGGGTTGCTGGTGTTTGATCTGGAGGTTTGAGGGGGAGCCTGGAGACGGTTGCTTTGGGAGCGAGGTTACCTGACAGATCCGGGTCCACGACCTCACGACACCAGCCACTTGCTCATTCAAAGCAACAGGCATCAGGAGGATGTGGCGGCGGGCCGTTCGAGCTGGACGCAAGAAACCGGGAGGCATATTGGGGGAGGCTTACGGTCGGCGAGGAAACCTCGTGAATAGAGCGTCGATCTGAGGTGCGTTTCGAGAAAACAATTGCCAGAGTAGCACCGCCAGAACGAACATTACATTCCAGGCGATCACCACGTCCGACAGGAAGTGGCCACCAAACATCACCCTGTTGAACGAAAAGGCTGCCGCGACGATGCCCACCGCTCCGAGATAGACGGTCTGGTATCTCGGGTTGATAAACACGACAAGTGTGAGCAGTGCGAAGGCGCTCGCCGCCTCTCCCGAGATGAAGGAACAATTCCTTACGCATTGATCGGTGAACTGCCACGGCGGCGTAAAGAACGCATTACCGCCAAATTCCTCAAGCGCTCTGGGACGCGCTCTGCCAACCCACATCTTGATCAGGTGAACGCCCAGCCCCGGACCCGCTGCAAAGAACGTCAGCACGAATAACAACTTGTGCGGTGCAGGGGGACATTTGAGGTTCCTGACGATTGGATTTGGAATTAGCAGCGTCGTTGCAATTGCTATGACGCTCCAAGGTAGAAACCTGTTGGTGTCCCGAAATGCAATGAGGAAGCTGTTGTCCTTTAAATCGAAACCAGCGGTGGGCTCCCAGAAAAATCGACTGACCACCAGGTCAAGTTCTGGCATTGCGGCAAATATCAAGGATACAAAGCCCAAAAGTATAAGCGCCTGTGAAAGCAAACGGGACGCTTCGTCCTCCAGAGTTTTCGAATTTGCTTTTTGAACGTAGTTGAGGTCAGTTACCTTCATCGGTGGTTCCTTGTTGCGAACCACGTTCTCCCGCCGGATTATCAAGATTTGACCGAGAACCGGAGAAGGCATGCCAAAGTCAGCGGATTTGGATATTATTTCGTCGCTCGTGCTGGTTGTTGAGGACGAGGAAGAAATCGCGTCCCTCCTGGAAAAATATCTTGCAAGAGCTGGCTACAGAACGACCAAAGCATCAACAGGCCTTGCGGCTCTCGCCCATGTACAGAGATTACAGCCGGACCTGATATTGCTCGATATCGGCCTGCCGGATATTGACGGCTTCGATCTTCTCGCAAGAATTCGGGCAAATTCCACTGTTCCGGTGATATTTTTGTCGGCGATGGATGACAGTACAGACAAGTTGCTCGGTCTGAAGCTCGGCGCTGATGACTACGTCACGAAACCGTTCAACCCGCAGGAAGTTGTGGCGCGTGTGGGGGCTGTCCTGAAGCGAACCAGAGGCTTTGCCGGCCATGAGGTTATCCGGCACGACGGCATCGAAGTCCAACTGGACTCCCACATCGCGGTCTCATCAACGCAGAAAGGTCGGTTAGAACTGCCGCTGACTGCAACGGAATTCCGCCTTTTGGTCTGCTTTGTCCGATCTCCCTTCAAGACTTTCGAAAGATCGTCGTTGCTGGACGCGTGTATGCCCGACAGTGATGCGCTGGACAAAACCGTTGATACACATATCGCCAATCTGAGGCGAAAGCTGGCGAATTGCGGCCAAGAGGGATATATCGTTGCAGTGCGAGGCATCGGCTATCGTTTCGCGAGGCCGACAGGTGTCTAGACCGACCCTCTCAACCATGACAGCCTATCTGGTCTCTGTCATTCAACTCACAACCATCGCGCTGCTCTACATCCTGACCGACTGGTATATCGATCATGCGGAATTGTTGGCATTAGATGAACTGCCCCCTGATGCGCGACGGGCCTGGGTCAGCATTAATAACGGCGAGATCCCCGACCAGAAAGGGCTCGCAGCACTTGCGCCACTTTATCCGCAACTGGAGGAAGCTACAGAAGCGTCCCCTGTCGAGGGTGTTTTGGGTTTCGGTTTTCTGCTGATCGTGTTCACAAGCGGAATCGGGGTCGTCTTGGCTCATCGAATTGTGGCCCCGCTCACCCGCCTGACTGCGGCCGCAGAAAAGATCCGGCAGGGCGATTTTCAGGTCACTGTAGAACCAGGAGCCACGAAAGAAGTTGAAACGCTGGCGATAACGATCAATCGCATGGCCAGCGAGTTGCTCTCTCTGGAGACCCGCCTGAAATTCAACACGCGGGCGGTTGCCCACGAATTGCGTACGCCCCTGACCGTGCTGCAGGGCAATCTACAGGGCATGACCGATGGTGTAATCCCTGCCAGCGAAGAACAATTGCAAGCTCTGCTGGTGCAAACTCAGGGAATGTCCCGTCTCGTGGACCAGTTGAATACACTGTCATTGGCAGGCACCATCGACTTTGTCACAGCAACCACGACGACCGACCTGGCTCTGCATGTGTCTGAGACGGTGACCTTGTTCCAGACCTCTGCAGGCGGCGCTGTCGATTTTCGAACTTACCTTCAGCCCGCACCGGCGAAGATCGATCCGGACCGTTTCCGCCAGGCTCTGCTCGCTCTCCTCGAAAACGCCCGTCGATACGCGGGCAATTCCGGTCCAATCGATGTCCATACCGGTTTGGATGAAGCCGGGCGGTCATTTATTTCTGTTGAAGACAAAGGCCCAGGACTGCCGGACTCCGTCCAGCACTCTTCTTTCGATATGTTCTGGAGAAGCGAGAGGCTTAACGGTCGCGGTCTAAGCGGTTCGGGGCTTGGCCTTACGGTCGTTAAGGCTATCGCGGAAGGCCACAATGCACGGTTGGACGTCGGGAATAACCCCTACGGCGGTGCCTACGCCAAGATCATATTCTAGGTCTGGTTGCGTGCGCGCTCCACAACAGGAACGAACGGAGGCAGGCATGTGCTTGAAGCGCTGCCTCCCCCCGTCAGACGGGGAGAGGGCCAAGGCTAGATGCTCGAAACTCAGCTTCCCTTCTGCATCGCCCCCGCCAGATGATCCACATTAAACCGGAACATCTTTTCATAGGTCGCAGCCGGGCCGGATGGCTTTGACAGGGATTCGACGTAAAGTTCACCGCCCGGTTCGGCGCCGGTGGCCTTGGCGACCTGTTTGACGAGGCGCGGGTCGTTGGAGTTTTCGAAGAAGTAGGTTTTGACGTGTTCGGCCTTGATCTGGTCGATCAGTTTGGCAACGTCGGCGGCAGAGGCTTCGGTTTCGGTGGAAACGCCGAGCGGCGAGAGGAAGCTCACCTTGTATTCGCGGCCGAAATACCCAAAAGCGTCGTGGCTGGTCAGCACCTTGCGGCGGTCTTCCGGGATTTTTGCGAATTTTTCGCGGGCATAGGCGTCGAGCGTGTCGAGCTTTTTCGTGTAGGCTTCGGCGTTCGCCTTGAAGGTGGCGGCGTCTTCAGGGTCTGCGGCGGAGAGTGCCTTTTCGATGTTAGTGACCCAGATTTTTACGTTGACCGGGCTGTTCCACACATGCGGATCGGTCACGGTCTTGCCGTCTTCTTCCATCGTGCGGGTGTTGACGCCTTCTGAAACGGTGACGGGCTTGGACTTCGTGCCGGAGGCCGAGATCAGCCGGTCGAGCCAGCCTTCCAGGCCTTCGCCGCTCACAAACACCACGTCGGCGGCTTTCAGCGCCTTGGCATCTTTCGGCGAGGGCTCGAATTCATGGGGGTCTCCGTCGGGGCCGACGAGGCTTGTCACCTTCACCTTGTCGCCGCCGACCTGATGCACGACGTCGGCGAGAACGGTGAACGAGGCGACGGCCTTCAACTCGGCCGCCGAAACAGGCGCGGCAAAGGCGATGAGGGCTGGCAGTGCGGCGGACAGGAAGAGTGTGCGGGACAACATGGGCAAGCTCCTTGAGGTTAACCCTTGAGATGCGGGCGGGGGAAATAGCGCCGGGCGATGCCGGAGGGCGCGATGAAGATCGAAATTCCGTAAATGATCGCCGCCGTCATGATGATGGTCGGGCCGGAGGCGATTTCGAGATGGTAGGAGGCGATGAGGCCGAAATAACCGGAGACAAGCGCCGAGCCGACAGCCACCAGCAGCATGGAGGGCAGGTTGCGCGCCCAGAGCTGGGCAATGGCTGCCGGCAGCATCATCAGCCCCACCGCCATCAGCGTGCCAAGCGCCTGGAAACTGGCGACAAGGTTCAGCACCACCATCAGCAGGAAGGCGACGTGATAAAACGGCCCGTGCCCACCGACGGCGCGCAAAAAGCCGGGATCAAAACATTCCGCCACCAGCGGGCGATAGATGACGGCGAGCACGATGAGTGTGAGCGAGGTGATCGCGCCGATCTGGAAGAGGGCAGGGGCATCGATCGCAAGAATGGTGCCGAACAGCACATGCAAAAGGTCGATATTGGAGCCGCGCAGCGACACGATCAGCACGCCAAGCGCCAGCGAGGCAAGATAGAAGCTGGCAAAACTTGCATCTTCCGACAGCACCGTTGCCCGGCTGACGGCGCCCGACAGAAGCGCCACAGACATGCCCGCCACCAGCCCGCCTATGCCCATGGCCGTCAGCGACAGCGAGCCCGCGATCAGGTATCCGATGGCGGCACCGGGCAGCACCGCATGGCTCAGCGCATCGCCCATCAGGCTCATGCGCCGCATCATCAGAAAAACGCCGATGGGACCGGAGCCGAGCGCGAGGCAGAGGCACGCCACCAGCGCGCGGCGCATAAAACCGTAATCCACCATCGGCGCGAAAAAGATGTCATAGGCGCTCATGCCGCCGGCTCGCAGATTTCGGCGTTTTCATCAAAACGCTCGGCCATGGCGCGGGCGCGCAAGAGGTTTTCCGGCGCCATCACCTCAGCTGTTGGCCCCCAGCCGATCAGTTCGCGGGCAATCAGCAGCGTCTGAGGGAAATGGCTGCGCACCTGGTCGAAATCATGCAGCACCGCCACCACGGTGCGGCCTTCGCCATGCCAGGAGGCTACGATTTCCAGGAGATCGCGGGTGGTGCGGGCATCGATTGCGGTAAACGGCTCGTCGAGCAGGATCATGCTTGCATCCTGCAGCAGCAGGCGGGCAAACAGCACGCGCTGGAACTGGCCGGCCGAGAGAGATCCGATCGGGCGGCGCTCGAACCCTTCGAGGCCAACGGTCTGCAGCGCCTCGCGGGCGTTTTCCTGCGCTGCCCTGTTAATGCTGCCAAAGGCGCCGCTTGTCCTCCAGGCGCCGAGCAGCACGGTATCGAGAACATTGATCGGAAAACGCC
Organism: Neorhizobium sp. PAMB6630; assembly: GCF_058242775.1. NCBI lineage: Bacteria > Pseudomonadati > Pseudomonadota > Alphaproteobacteria > Hyphomicrobiales > Rhizobiaceae > Neorhizobium > Neorhizobium sp. PAMB6630. The sequence goes on along the minus strand of NZ_CM177836.1, from coordinate 2,916,740 downwards.
GGTTGATATCGGCCGCCTGCGGGAGATAACCGATATCGGTGCGGGAAAGTGTATGCTCAATACGGCCCTCCGCCGGCTTCAATTCACCGACAATGGCCTTCAGAAGCGTCGATTTTCCAGCCCCGTTCGGCCCGGCGATCGCCGTCAGGCTGCCCTTGGCAAGGCTGCCGGAGACGTGATGCACCGCCGGATGCCGGTCATAGGCGACGGTCAGGTTATGCAGGCGGATCGCCGGCTCCTTCACCGCGCTCATGGCAGCAGCACCGCCCAGTGAATGGCAAGCCATAGGCCGGCAATCACCACGGCAACGGCGAAAAGCCGCGACAGGGCCGAATGCTGCATGAGGCTGAAGGGGGAGGAAGGTGAGCGCATTCTGTATGCCTGCCGGGGAGGATGATTGGTCGAGAACGAGGATTGTTATGTTATAACGATCAAGGCGGAAAAATGGCAAGCCCGCCGGTCGATCTTTTGGAACTCCGGGCAGACAATTGTCTTCTCCCTCGCAAACCCACATTCGTGGGTCGCACGCGAAAACGGACGTCAGGGAACAGGGCGAGATTAAATGCAGAAAATCGGGCGGGTGGCGAAGGTGTTCCGGTATCCGGTGAGTTCGCTCGGGGGCGAGGCGCTGGAGACGATCAACCTCTCGCGGGAGGGTGTTGCCGGCGACCGCCGTTTTGGCCTCATCGATCCCGCAACCGGCCGCCCGGCCGCGCCCGAGCAGGAGCCGCGCTGGCGCCCGGCGCTTTTGCTGAGGGTGGAAACTGCCGAAGGCAGCGCCTTGCCAAATATCCGCTTTCCGGATGGACAAATTTTTCCGCTGGATGCCGCAGATCTTGCCGAGCACCTCTCGGCGCATTTCGGTTTTCCGGTCGCAATTGGTGTGCAGGAGGCGTTTTCAGCGGATGCGCCGGCGCATTTGTCAAAACTTGCGCCGCGTTATGACGTGGCCCCCTTACATCTCCTCACCACCGCCTCGCTCACAAGGCTCGGTAATCTCGGCGGATTGTCGAACCCTGATCCGCGCCGCTTTCGCCCGACGGTGCTCATTGAAACGGAAGAGGGTTGCGAGGGCTTTGTCGAAAACCACTGGATCGGCTCAGACATCCGCATCGGCACACACAGGATTTGCGTAACCGAAGCCACCCGCCGCTGCGGCATGACGCTCGCGGCCCAGCCCGGTATCGAGGAGGATGCCAATGTGTTGCGCGCCATCATGCGCCACAACGCCCGCCATCTCGGCGTTTATGGCAGGCTTGCCGCTGAGGGCGCCGACCAAGCAACAATCTCGGTCGGCGATATCGTTTATGCCGACAGCTGAAGCGGGCTCTCGTGTCGGGGCGAAATGGTCTCGAGGATCGCCTCCGAGACCGTTTCGCCGATCTCCCACGCGCTGGTAATGCCCTGCACAAAGGGATGTTTGTGCAAGAGGAAGGAAATCGCCGCGCAATAAAGATTGTTGCAGAGCGGCGCCGTCGTCTTGGGCCGGTACTGCTCATCGATATCGATGCCGCCGGTGCGGATCATCGGCACGGCGTCCGTATCGGTCACAAACCCCTGCGCGACAGGCGTTGCGGATTTTTGCACGCCACCTTGGGCCACCAGCGTCGGGAAGGGCAGATCAGTGGCAGACAGCGTCGCCTGGCCGGTCGCGTCGATGAAGGCATCGAAGACATGGCGCTTGCCGTTTTCAGTCACAGCCGCGCCACGCTCCATCCCGTCGCTCGAAATGTCGTAATCACTGCCGAGTGCCAGAATATCGAGCTTTCCGGCGCGTTTCAGTGCCAGAAGCCGGCGGATCGACATCAGCGGCACGGTGGCATAATCATCAACGAAGATCGATTTGAAATGGCGATGAAAGCGTTTGAGATCCGTCTCATCGAGATGCGGAATGGCGCGCGCAACAATCTCGTGGGTGATGAGGATCGCGTAACGCCACGGCACGGTGTATTGCCTGTCCCGGTTGGCTTGCGTCTCCGCAAGGTTTCTGGCGGCCCACACGAATGGGTCTGAAGCGACCCTTTCGCGGTAATAGGCCTCGGCAAAGGTTTCGACCGTCAGCTCCGATAGACCGATTTTCGATGCATAATCGGGGTCGGCGACCAGAATTTCCTGACGAAACAGCTCAAAAATCTCGTTCAGCAGGTTGTGGCGGCCGGTTGCAATGAGCGCATCGACAGCCTCTTCGGTACACACCTGCGGTGTCCGGTAGGGCAGCGGACAATAAAAATCCGCCTCCGGCAACAGGCCCTTGCGAGACATCATCGTGGCGTGAAAGGCCTCGCTGCCGGTTGCCGGCTGGTATTGCAGGTCACCGGCCGTATCCAGCCGGAATGTGCCGCGGGCAGTCGCCACGCTCATCAGCGCATCGATGCCGGAGAGCGACGTGCCGAGAATGCCGACAGACCCGTGCGGAATGGTTTTGAGCGCTGCCGCCGGCCAGGGCGAAATGAAATAACCGGGGCGGATTTCGGTATTGTCGGGCCAGTTATGGCCGGTTGCCATCACCACATGGTCAAACACCGCCTCGAAGCGGATGCTATCGCGGCCGGTCACCGAAAGGCGGATATCGGTTTCCTGCAAAGCGATATCGATCACCCGGTGCCGGTCCAGCACGTCGATGCGGTGGCCGTTGCGCTCGCCGATGGCCACGAGTTGTAGAAACTGCGCACGCATATATTCGCCCAGCACGACGCGCGGATAAAATTCACGCGCATCGATTGCCTCGCGCAAAATGCTCAAACGCTGCAGTTCTGCATCCTGCTGGCGCGACAGCCACTCCACCAGCGTTTCCGTCAGCGCCGGAAACTCGATGCTCGGGATGTTCGACAGCATGGCGGGATCGTTGATATCGGGATGATACGGCGTGCCCTTGCCCGGCTCCGCTTCCGCTTCGAAAATGGTGATGGAGAGGGGAAGGGCCGAGCCGATAAGGCCCTTCAGCGTATAAAGACCCGTTGGTCCGCTGCCGATGATCGCGATTCTATCTTGCATCTGTGTCTCGATCTGGAGAAGCGCGAAAGAGACTTCGCGCACGAGACATTACAATGTCGGGAATGGCCGCTTGTTCCGCAAGCACGTCTTGGTTGTTGGGCTGGCGTGTCGCTGGTGAGCACAACGCAGCAAAGCGGCCATCACAGCCGCTTTGCCATCATCTTGAAGCGTAAAATCTCAGAGCTGCTCGATCATCGCCGCGGCGCCGGAAACTGTGGCCTGGCCGGGGCTTTCCTCGATGTTGAGGGTTTTCACCACGCCGTCTTCCACCAGCATGGAATAACGCTTGGAGCGCACGCCAAGGCCGCCGGCCGAGAGGTCGATATCGAGGCCGAGCGACTTGGTGAATGCGGCATCCCAGTCGGAGAGGAAATGGATCTTGCCGAGACCACCGCTCTTTTCGGCCCAGGCGCCCATCACGAACCAGTCGTTGACGGCAACGACGGCGATGTCGTCGACGCCGCGCTCCAGAAGTGCGTCGCGGTTTTCCAGATAGCCGGGCAGGTGGTTCAGCGAGCAGGTGGGCGTAAACGCGCCGGGTACGGCAAACAGTACGACCTTCTTACCCTTGAACAGGCTGTCGGTCGTCACTTCCACCGGTCCGTCCTGGGTCTTTTCCTTAAACGTTGCTTGCGGCAGCGTATCGCCGACGGAAATCGTCATGATCATCTCCTTGGATGCGGTCTGTTCTGAAAAGCTCGGGCCGAAATGAGAGCCAGGCGGGGCACGCGCTGGCGCATTCGCGGCACTATAAAGCGGCCTCAATCGAAGGCAAGCGAGGTTTCCATGGCGCGGCTGCCGGCAATCACCAGAATGTCCCAGTGCTTGCCGCCCGCCGTCACCTTGTCGGCCCCCTTGCCGAGCGGCATGTCCACCACATAGGTGCCATCGACGTCTCTGCCGTTCATCTGGTCAAACAGCACATGGCCCGCAGGCGTTGCCACGAAGATCTGCGGCGATGGGCTTCCCGGTGGCAGGCGAAGGCCGAGGCTGAGGTCGCTCTTGCCCTTGGTCAGCGCATAATGTGTCACGGCAAAATCGTCCGAGGGTTTTTCCGGCAGGCTTTTACGCGCCTCGTCCAGAATAAGGTTTTCCTCGAACGGCAGCCCCTTGCCACCTTTAAGATCGAGATGGAAATCCGCCTGGAAGGGAATGCAGATATTGTGGCAGAGGCCGATAAAGGCGCTGGCATTCAGCATCAGCGGCTGGCCCTTGTCCTTTACGCTCAGCCTGAAGGGCAGCGTCACCGCATGGTCATAACCGAGATCGCGCACCTCGCCGGTCTGGAACTTTTGCGGAACCGGGAACTCCAGTTGCTTGAGCGTCACGCCATCGCCCGGCGACAGCGAAATCTGCGGGGGAATGCCGGCCTGGCCCGGCTCTTTCCAATAGGTGATCCAGCCGTTCTTCGGCTCGATCTGCAGCGCGCCGCGCACGGTGCCATCAGGTTCTGCCGGCAGCGTGATGATTCGCATCCGGCCACCCTCGTTTTCCGCCCAAGCGGTCATCGCCGCCCGGGCGCCATGCGGCAGCGCCACGGCTGCGGCAAGGAGAAGAGCCATGAATGCATGGCGGCGCGCGGTTGCGAATAAATTGAATGCCATGGCTGCAGATTTAGTCGAAGCCCCTGCCAGCTTCCAGTCACATGCGTACAATGCGGATCATTTTCGGTTGATTGATCACAGGACCTGCCCCATCTTGAAGAGAGACGGCCGTTTTGACGAAAAAAAACGCCTCGCCCATACCCGGGCCGGGCCTACCGAGCAGGAGGCACGATGCCATTGTCGACGCTGACGGATAAACTGGCAGAAAGACTGGCGGAAAAGCCGGCCGACAAGCGCGAGCGCGGGTTTCTTGACGGCCAGTTCGTCATCGCCATGCCCGGCATGCAGGACGGCAATTTCAGCCGTTCGGTCGTTTATATCTGCGCCCATTCGCCGGCGGGCGCCATGGGTTTCATCATCAACCGCGCCCAGTCCATCTCGTTTCCGGAAATCCTGCTGCACCTGAAGATGGTGGACCAGACGGATGCCATCATGCTGCCGAGTGCGGCGCGCGATTTTCCGATCCTGAACGGCGGGCCTGTCGAGACGGGCCGCGGCTTCGTGCTGCATTCGGACGATTATCTGAGCGATTCCAGCATTCCGGTCAGCGATGACATTTCGCTGACGGCGACGCTTGATATCGTGCGGGCGATCTGTGAGGGGCGCGGGCCTGCCCGCGCCACCATGCTGCTCGGTTATGCCGGCTGGGGCCCCGGCCAGCTGGAGGCCGAGATCGGCGCCAATGGCTGGCTGAACTGCCCCGCCGACGAGGAGCTGATCTTCGACCGCACGCTGGACGACAAATACGAGCGTGCGCTTGGGCTGATGGGGGTGCGGCCGGAAATGCTGTCGAGCGAAGCCGGCCACGCCTGACGACAAAGCCTGACGGCAAAGTCTGACGACAAAGCCTGCCGGAACCAAGTTGTGTTCCTTGCGTTCTCTCCTCCAGAAACCGCGGGCAAACTGCGGTGAACCAAGGAGAAGACCCATGGGTAGCATGAGCGACAAGGTATCCGGCAAGGCCAACGAACTCGCCGGCAAGACGAAGCAGGCTGTTGGCGATGCGACCGACAATCACTCCCTGGAAGCCAAGGGCCACGCCCAGGAAGCCAAGGGCAAGGCTCAGCATGCCAAGGGTGAACTGAAGGATGGCGCCAAGGGCGTCATCGACAAGGCCTGATCCATCCTTCGCCGAACTTTTTAAAAAGCCTGCCCCGGCGTCAGTCGGGGCAGGCTTTGTATGTGTAAGCCCTGCTCTTTTTTAACGGATCCGATCCATGCGCCTTTATGAATGCGATCATTGCGGCCAATCCATCCATTTCGACAACCGCGTCTGCATCAATTGCGGCCACAGGCTGGCCTTCGTGCCGGAACGGCTGACGATGCAGGCGCTGAACGAGGGGCCGGATGGTTTCTGGCGGCTGGTGTCGGATCCCGGCCATACGCTGCGCCTCTGCGCCAATGAGGTGAATGACATCTGCAACTGGACGATACCGGCTGAAGGGGAGGAGACCTTCTGCGTTGCCTGCCGCCACAACCGGCTGGTGCCGGATGCGTCCACCGACGATGGCCTTCGCCAGTTTCGCACCATCAGCCAGGCGCAACGCCATCTGTTTTATTCGATGCTGAAATGGGAGTTGCCGCGCACCACCCGCGCCGAAGATCCCGAAGGCGGGCTGGTGTTCGATTTCCTCGTGGACGAGGTGAAGCCGGACGGCACCGTGGTGCCGGCGATGACCGGGCACGAAAGCGGCCTTATCGCCATCCGCGCCGCCGAGGCAGACGATGCGACCCGCGAGCAGATCCGCGTCTCCATGAACGAACCCTATCGCACCATGCTTGGCCATTTCCGCCACGAAACCGGCCATTACATCTGGGACAAGCTGGTGCGTGACATGAACCGGCTCGATCCGTTCCGCCTCGCCTTCGGCGATGAACGCGCCGATTACGCCGAAGCGCTAAAGCGCAATTACGAGCAAGGTCCGCCGGCGGACTGGCGGGAGCATTTCATCAGCACCTATGCCAGCACCCATCCGTGGGAGGATTTTGCCGAGTGTTTTGCCCATTACGTGCATATCGTCGATACGTTGGAAATGGCGCGGGCGCTGGGCATGGTGGTGGAGCCCCGCGGCCACGCCGAGCTTGCGTCCGAAGTGGATTTCAATCCCTACCGCGCCCATGATGCCGCCCAGCTGGTGGAAGCCTGGATCCCCTTCAGCGTGGCGATGAACAGCATTCACCGCTCGATGGGCGTGCCGGATCTTTATCCGTTCATCCTGACGCCCACAGTGGTTGCCAAGCTGGAGTTTATCCACGGCCTGGTTCACGGCAATCATTGAGGGCAGGGCGCGCTTTAAGCGGCTGACAAAGTCAACGACGCTGCAGCGGTGGCATCGCACCGCCTCTTCCCCTCTCCCCGCGTGCTGCAGGACAATCGCATATGTGAAGAAAGTCCCCTCCCAAACCCTCCCCACAAGGGGGAGGGCTTAACCCGGCCGCGCCGTCTGATACAGAAGCAGGACGCTTGCCGCGTCGGTTCTCCCCCCTTGTGGGGGAGATGCCCGGCAGGGCAGAGAGGGGCTTATTTCAAATACGATAGCCTTACCGCGTGCCGGGTGAGGGGCTCTCTAAATTGATGGTGGCTAGCGCGAAGTTGCCCCTCATCCCGCTGCCGCGACCTTCTCCCCGTCATGACGGGGAGAAGGTCCCCCGCGGCCATCTGCTTGCCCAATCTAAAGTACGAACGTGATTGTAGGCAGTCTGGCGTGCCTGCGTTCACAGACAATCAAGCGCGTTTGGTCAGCGGAAAACGTTCCTTCAGCAGGCGCTGAACGGCATCCGGCGGCATCGGGGCGCCGAAGAGGAAACTTTGGCCGAACTGGCAGCCCATCTTGGCAAGGTCGCCCGCATCCTCGTCGCAGCTGATGCCTTCGGCCACCACCGTCATCTCCATCTGCCGCGCCATGGAAATCACCGAGCGCAGGAGAACCGCGCCGCGGTCGGAGGGATTGGCGACGATCGACTTGTCGAGCTTGATCGTGTCGAAGGGGAACTGCGTCAGGTGTGACAGCGAGGAATAGCCGGTGCCGAAATCATCGAGCGCCAGGCTGATGCCGGTTTCCTTGAGTTTTGCCAGAACAAGGCGTGCCTGTTCCGGATTTTCCAGCATCATGGATTCCGTCAGCTCCAGCTTCAGCCGGCCCGGGTCGAAATGCGTGCGGCTGAGGAGCGAGCGGATTTCGGTGTAGAGATCGGCGTTCAGCAGCTGCGCACTCGACAGGTTGACCGAAATGAACACCGGCAGCTCGCCCGTCTGCTTTTCCCAGGTGGTGAGGTCGGCCGTCGCACTTTCCAGCGCAAACATACCGAGCGGACCAATGAGGTCTGACATTTCGGCAATGGGAATGAACTCGCCGGGCGGAATGCTGCCGCGCTTGGGATGCTCCCAGCGCATCAGCGCCTCGAAGCCGGCGATCTCGCCATTGTCGAGCCGGATGATCGGCTGGTAGGCGAGCGTCAGTTCGTTTCGTTCCAGCGCCCGGCGAAGATCGGTCTCGATCTGCAAGCGGTCCGGCGTGCCATTGCTGCGGAAGGCGGGGCGGAACGGCTCCACCCGGTTTCCGCCGGCGCGTTTGGCGCGGTACATGGCAAGCTCTGCATCACCAAGCAGGCTTGCGGCACTTTCCTGCTGATCCACCCAGGAGGAGAGGCCGATGGAGGCCGTCAGGATCACCTCGCGATTGGCAAAGTTGATCGGCACCATGATTGCCTTGCTCACCGCATCGGCAAAATCGGCCACCTTGCCGGGATCGCGTTCGGAGACGAGGATGAGGCCGAACTGGTCGCCGGAAATACGCGCCAGCGTATCCTGCGGCTTCAACAGGCGGCGCAGGCGCCGCGTCAGCGCGATCAGAATGTTGTCGCCGGCGGCAATGCCAAGACTGTCATTCACCTGCTTGTAGCGGTCGATGTCGATGGCCAGTACCGTCGGGCGCACCGCATCGCTGGTGGCGGCAATGGTCAGCACCGATTGCAGCCGGTCGAGAAACACCTGTCGGTTCGGCAGGCCGGTCAGGTTGTCATGCATGGCGTCGGCCAAAAGCCGCTCGACGGAATTTTTCGGCTCCGTCACATCAACGATGGTGCCGACGCAGCGGATGATTTCGCCGTTCGATCCGAGCACCGGGCGGGCGCGGATTTGCAGCCAGTGGAAATGCCCGTCTTCGGCGCGGATGCGGAACTCGTGGTTCAGCTTGCCCTTGCGGTGTTCCAGCAGCACGTCGAGCGTCGCCTTGAAGCGATCGCGGTCGTCAGGGTGAAGGCGCGGCAGCCAGTTGCGCACCGGCCCGTGCATGGAGCCGGGCGACAGGCCAAGCCGCAGCGAAATATCAGGCGTCGTCACCAGACGGTCGCGGGCCACATCCCAGTCCCAGACCGTATCGCCGCTGCCCATCAGCGCCAGCGACTGGCGTTCCAGATCGGAAAACAGGCCCTGCTGATAGGCGCCGCCGGCAAAGGCGTGCTGCATCACGGTAAAGCCGATGAGGAGAACGATGAGAACGAGGCCACCGCCGAGCGCCGGCTGGATGATGTCGTTGTCGAGTTTACCCGTCACCGTCAGCCAGCCGCCGAACAGCCAGACGAGGATCAGCGCCCAGGTGGGCACCAGAAGGATCGCCCGGTCAAACCGGTTGAGGCCGAGATAGATGATGAGGAAAATGCCGGCGGTTGCCGTCAGCGCCAGCGAGATGCGGGCAATGCCAGAGGCAATCGAGGGGTCGTAGATGGCAACGCCGAACAGCAGCGCAAGCCCGATCACCCAGGCAAAGGTGGCATAACCCAGATGCACATGCCAGCGGTTGAGATTGAGATAGGCAAACAGGAAAATCACCAGCGAGGAGGCCAGCGCCACCTCGGCGCCCGCTCGCCATATTCGCTCGTCGCTGGAGGTGATGCTGATCAGCTTTTCGAGAAAACCGAAGTCGACGCAGATATAGGCAAGCACCGCCCAGGCAAGGGCTGCCGCCGCCGGCAGCATGGAGGTGCCCTTCACCACGAAGAGGATGGTGAGGAAGACGGCAAGCAGGCCTGCAATACCGAGCACGATGCCGCGATAAAGCGTGAACGAGTTGACGGTGTCCTTGTAGGCGTCCGGCTCCCACAGATAGATCTGCGGCAGATTTGGCGAGGTCAGTTCCGCCACGAAGGTGATGACCGAGCCGGGGTTCAGCGTGATGCGGAACACGTCGGCATCCGGGCTTGCCACGCGGTCGAGGGCAAAACCTTCCGATGGGGTGATTGCCGTGATGCGCTGCGAACCGAGATCCGGCCAGATGAGGCGCGAGCCGACGAGGCGGAAATGCGGGGCGACGATGACGCGCTCCAGCTGTTCTTCCGAAACGTTGGCAAGCGCAAAGACGGCCCAGTCACCCTGGTGGCCGGGGGTTGCCGAACGCACCTCGATGCGCCGGCGAATGCCATCGGAACCGGCGGCGGTGGACACCTGAAACGCCTCGCCCTGGTTGGCATAGATGTCGGTGGTGGCCGTCAGGTCCAGCGCGCGGTCGTCGCGGGAGATCTTCACCGGCTCGAAGGCAAGTGCTGCACCGGGCAGCATGAGGAAAAGGCAGGCGAAGACCATCGCCAGCCGGGTGAGGAGAGGGGATACGGGTGCGCCTGGCCTGTTCATCGCTCGGCCTGCACCTTCACGTCCACCGGGTCGCCCGAAAGCAGGGAATAGAGGGTGTGATCCCGCCACTCGCCGTTGATTTTCAGATATTTCCGCAAAAGACCTTCCCGTTCGAAACCGGCTTTTTCCAACAGCCGTACGCTCTTCCAGTTCTCCGGGATACAGGCCGCTTCGATGCGGTGCAACTGAAGCCCGGTGAAGATGTAGGGTACTACAAGACGGAGTGCGGCAAACATATGACCTTGGCCCGCCTGTTTTTCACCCATCCAGTATCCAACCATGCAGCTTTGGGCTGCCCCCCGGCGGATATAACCGATGGTAAGCCCGCCAAGCAGGCTCATGTCGTCGCGGTGAAAGAGCAAAAGCGGCACCGCAAGGCCTGACGAGAATTCCTGTGTATGACGGGTGACGCGGGCGCGAAACGAGGCCTCCGTCAACTCGTCATGGCGCCAGGTGGGTTCCCACGGCTGCAGGAACTGGCGGCTTTCCGAGCGCAGCCTGTACCACGCGCGGTAATCTGTGTAGCGCGCAAGGCGCAGCATGTGGTGATCGCCGTAAAGCTCCGGCATCTCCGGCTGACGTGACAAGAACCGAAACACCGATCGCGTCATCCTCTGCCCGTTCCGCCCCGCCCGTTGCAACACGATCGACGGAGCGGAATTGCGCCGTGATCAGCCGATTGCCTTGTGTCGCCCCACGTCCGGCGCAGACAGCGCCGCCGTGATGTCCGACAGGGATGCCAGCTTTTCAACCGGGCCGATGGCGGACAATGTTGGAACTGTATCGAAAAACAGCCGTCCGGCAAGATCGGTCAATCGCGAAGTCGTGATCCCCTCCAGCCTTTCCATCATTTCCCCGTTCGGAATGATGCGGCCGTAGAGGATCATCTGCCGGGCAATCTGGCCAGCGCGCGCTGCCGGGCTTTCCTGGCCCATCAGAAGCTGGGCGCGGATCTGGGCACGGGCGCGGTCGATTTCCTGCTGATGGATGACTTCGGAAGACTTGCGCAGCTCATCGATGATGACAGGCACCAGTTGCGGCAGGTCTTCGCCGCCGGTCGCGGCATGGATGCCGAAGATGCCGGTGTCGGAAAAACCCCAGTGGAAGGCATAGACCGAATAACACAGGCCGCGATGCTCGCGCACTTCCTGGAAGAGGCGCGACGACATGCCGCCGCCGAGAATGTTGGCGAGAATCTGCGAGCAGTAGAAATCACGCATGTGATACGCCTTGCCCTCGAAACCGAGAAGCAGCTGCGTATCCATGAGGTCGCGGGTTTCGCGCACGTCGCCGCCGAGATAACGGGCGGGCTCGAAGATGGGCGAGGTTGCAGGCTTCGTCGGCAGGAGCGAAAACCGGTCTTCGATCTGCTTGACCAGCGTATCGTGATCGACGGAGCCGGCGGCCACGATGAACATGCGGTCGGTCGTGTAATTGCGCGACAGATATCCGCGGATCTGGTCCGGCGTGAAGGATTTGACCGTTTCCGGCGTGCCGAGAATGGGCCGGCCGATGGTCTGGTCGCGGTAGGCAACTTCGGAAAAACGGTCGAAGACCACATCGTCGGGCGTATCGTTTGCTGCACCGATTTCCTGCAGGATGACGTGTTTTTCACGCTCCAGCTCGTCTTCGTCGAAGGCGGATTCGGTCAGGATATCGGCGAGGATATCGATGGCGAGCGGCACATGGTCCTTCAGCACGCGGGCATAATAGGACGTGGTTTCCGTCGAGGTCGCCGCGTTCAGCTCGCCGCCGACATTCTCGATCTGCTCGGCAATGTCACGGGCGCTGCGGCGCGCCGTGCCCTTGAAAGCCATGTGTTCGAGAAGATGGGCAATGCCATGCTCGTCGGTGGTCTCGTTGCGGGCGCCGGACTTGATCCAGACGCCGAGCGCGACGCTTTCCAGATGCGGCATGTTCTGCGTAACGACAGTCAACCCGGAGGCAAGCCGGGTGATTTCAACATTCATTGTCTGTCTTTCCGGCACTTCGGCCTTCACGCTTTTGCCCGTGCATGCTGGCCGATATAGGTTTCGACCGCCTTAAGCTCGGGTTCCAACAGGTCGAAGCGCTCCTCCCTCGTCATTAAATCAGCGAGCCATGATGGGAGCGCTGGATGAATTCCGCAAGCGGATTCTACGGACGCGGGGAACTTGGCGGGGTGGGCGGTGGCCAGCGTCACCATCGGGCTTGCCGGTTTTGCGTGCTTGGAGGCGACGAAAACGCCGGTTGCGGTGTGCGGGTCGAGCAGATAGCCGGTGGTTGCAAGCGTCGCGCGGATCGTCTCTGCCACCTGCTTTTGTGTGGCGCGACCGGCGCGGAAATCGCGGCGGATGAATTTCAGCGCCTCGGCCTCTATCTCAAACGCACCGGACTGGCGAAGGCCGGACATGGCGGTGCGCACGGCCGAGGGCTCACGACCATAGGCTTCAAACAGCAGACGCTCAAAATTGGAGGAAATCTGGATATCCATCGACGGCGACGAGGTCGCCATGACCGGCTTCATCTCGTAACGGCCGGTTTTCAGCGTGCGGGCGAGAATATCGTTGTCATTGGTGGCAATCACCAGCCGGTCGATGGGAAGACCCATGCGCTTTGCCACGTAGCCGGCAAAAATATCGCCGAAATTGCCGGTGGGAACGGTGAACGACACTTTCCGGTCGGGTGCGCCAAGCGAGACGGCGGTGGTGAAGAAATACACCACCTGCGCCATGATGCGTCCCCAGTTGATGGAGTTGACGCCGGACAGGTTGACACTTTCGCGGAAGGCCACGTCGTTGAACATGGCTTTCACCAGATCCTGGCAATCATCAAAATTGCCGTGCAGGGAAAGCGCATGCACGTTCTTATGGCCGGACGTGGTCATCTGCCGCTGCTGGACGGGCGACACCTTGCCATGCGGGAAGAGGATGAAGAGATCTGTGCGTTCGCGCCCGCCAAAGGCATCGATCGCAGCACCGCCGGTATCGCCAGACGTTGCGCCGACAATGGTGGCGCGCTCGTCACGCTCGGCCAGCACATAGTCCATGAGACGCGCCAGAAGCTGCATCGCCACATCCTTGAACGCCAGCGTCGTGCCGTGGAAAAGCTCGGCGACAAAATCATTCGGGCCGAGCTGCACCAGCGGCACAACGGCTGGATGGCGGAAGGTGGCATAGGCCTCGTCGATCATGCGGTGCAGCACTTCATCGGGGATTTCGCCATCAACGAAGAAGGAGAGAACGGTAAAGGCCACATCCTGGTAGGACTTGCCGCGCAGGCCCCGGATATCCTTCTTCGACAGCTGCGGCCATTCGCGCGGCAGGTAAAGCCCGCCATCGCGGGCAAGGCCTGCCAGCAGCGCATCACGAAAGCCAAGAGCGGGCGCATCGCCGCGAGTAGAAATATATTCCAAGATATCGGTCCCAGGATCGCGTGTTCATCTGTCCGTGCCGGACGGCGGCGCAGGCTTTCGAAAGAGGCGGCACAAGCTGCCTGTCGTTTTCTCTGCAGGAGGTCTGTCTCAAGGCCAAATTCGGCCGCTCCTCCTGCAAACAACGCTTCAGACAAAATTCGGCTGCAATCCCAATCGATTTTTCCGTGCGCCGCTGATATAGACCATCAAAATTTGCCGTGAAAGCCCGGAATGCCTATTCAGGGACGGTTGGGAAGAAAAGGGTTGCATTACGTGTCTGGCCAGTCATCGCTCAAGTTTGTCTCGGTTTCGCTTCTTGCAATTCTTGCCGGCTGCAATTCCTCCGCCCCAACCTCCGGCCTTTCGGCTGCCGAACCGGTAGCCCAGCCGGTGGCACCTGTGGTGCAGGCCTATTGCCCGCCGGTCGTGCTGCGGGATGAAACGGCGGTGCGCAGTTCCTATGCCGGCAACGCCAAGGACGATCCGGACAAGCTGATCTACCGCGCCTCGCTTGCCGATGCGACCCGCGCCTGCTCGGCAAACGAAGCGACGATGACGATCAATGTCGTGGCGCAGGGCCGCCTCATCCTCGGCCCCGCCGGAAAATCCGGCCGCGTGACGCTGCCGGTCGTGGTGGAAGTGGTCGATGGCGACAACGTCATCTATTCGCAGTCCGTCAGTTTCCCGGTCGATGTTCCCGCCGAAGGCTCGACGCAGTTCATCTTCAACAAGGCCGATGTGTCGATCCCGAACACCGCTGCCAGCGGAAATTCCCGTTTCACCCGTGTCCGTCTGGGCTTCGACGAAGGGTCGGTTGCAAAAACGTCGCGCAAGAAGCGCTGAGTTCAATTCAGCCTTTTCCCCGCAAAAAGCCGGTTCCGTTGCGACGGGACCGGCTTTTTTGCGCGTGACTGCCATGGGCCGGCGGGGCGGTGACCGGCACCCGTCGATGCGTTTTCCTGATATGCGACAGGTATCCTGTGTTGCACCTGCATTTTAAACGTTTCTTAACCCTTAAATTCTAATTTAGATTGGATAACGGCAGCGATACAGCTTGCGATCTACTTGTTGGGGGAGGGCGATGATGAACGGCAGACGCGGGATCTGCGGGCCTCGCCTTTGGTTGTCCACGGCGCTCGTCTCTGGCATGGCAGTGGTGCCGGCCGCTGCTGTTTTCGCGCAATCCTCCTCCGCCACATGGACCGGCAATGCCGGCAGCGATTTTTCCGATGGCGGCAACTGGTCGACGGATCCCGTAGCACCGGGCCCGAGTGATGCGGCAGAGATTGCGAGCGGTGTTGCCATCGTGTCTCCTGATGCTGCTGTTTCGAGCCTTGCCGTCAGCGGCGGCACGCTTCGCGTTCAGGACGCACTGACGGTTGGCAACGGAACCCTGCTGTCTGCCGGGCAGATCGAGGTTCTGGTTGGCGGCACGCTGTCTTCGGGCGTGACGGTGAGCGGCGGCGTGCTCTCCATCTCCGGCATGCTCGATGGCGATCTCTTCCTGATGGGCGGCAGTGCCGTCAACGATGGCACGATCACCGGCGATACCAGCGTTTCCACCGCCCCCTTCACCAATAATGGCACGATGGCCGGCCTCACCGTTCAAACGGGCGGGATAGCCATCAACAATTCCACCGGCACGATTGCCGGCGAGACCGAGGTCCGCGACGGCACGTTCACCAATAACGGCACGGCAGCCGGAGTAGATGTCTCGGCCAACGCGATCTTCGTCAACAATAGCGGGGCCGTGGCTGGCGCGGTGGCAAATGCCGGAAATACCTCCAATGCCGGCACGCTGTCCTCGCTTGCCAACACGGCCGGCAGCTTCACCAACAATTCCGGTGGCGTGGTCACAGGCGCAACGCAGATCTCCGGTGGCACCGTTACCAACAATGCCAGTTTTGGCGATGTCTCGGTCGATGCGTCCGGCATCTTTACCAACAATACCGGTGCGACCGCGGGTGACGTTTCGAATGCCGGCACGGTCAGCAATGCCGGAACAATCGCCTCGCTCTCCAATACCGCCGGCAATTTTACCAACAATGCCGGCGGCACGGTGACGGGCACGACGACCGTTTCCGGCGGTACGCTCACCAACAATTCCGGCCTTGCTGATGTCTCCGTCGGCACTGGTGGCCGCGTCGTCAACAACAATGGTGCAACATCCGGTACCGTCAGCAATGCCGGCCAGTTTTCCAACGGCGGCACCGTGGCGTCGCTGTCCAACACCGATGGCCTGTTTGAAAACAGCGGCACGATTTCAGGCGCAGCCAACGTCTCCGGCGGCACGCTGGTCAACGATGGCGCGGTGCTTGGCCTTCTCGATGTCTTCGGCACCGGTATCCTGTCCGGCACCGGCAGCGTCGGCACGCTGTCGGTCGGTGCGGGCGGTATCCTGTCGCCGGGGTCGGGGCTTGCCACGATGAATGTGACCGGAAACCTGACACTCGATTCCGGCTCGACCTATGTGGTCGATATCGCCTCAAGCGGTGCATCCGACCTCGTGACGGTGGGCGGCACGGCGCAGATTTCCGACGCCACGCTGCAGATCGTGGCGGCAGATGAGGTCTATGTGCCCGGCACGACATACACAATCCTGACGGCAAATGCGGTCTCGGGTCAGTTTTCCAGCGTCGTCTCCGATTTCGCCTTCCTGTCGCCCTTGCTGACCTATGGCGCGACGAACGTGAGTTTCGATCTCGATCGCAATGCCGTGTCGTTTGCCTCGGTGGCCGAAACAGCCAATGGACGGGCAGCGGCGGCGGCCGCCGACGGCCTTGCCTCCACCGACCCGCTCTACCGCGCCGTCGTTTCGCTCGGGCGCGACGAAGCCCCGGCTTCCTTTGAGCAACTGGACGGCGATTTCCACGCCTCGCTCAAATCCACCCTTCTGGAAGACAGCCAGTTTACGCGCGATCAGGTGCTGGAGCGCATGCGCAAGGATGAGGCGGGCAAGGATACGTTCTGGGCTGCCGTGTTCGGCGCCAGAACGCAGATCGGTGGCGATGGCAATGCGGAAGAGGTGAAAAGCCGGCTGACGGGCGCGCTTCTGGGCGCCGATGGCATTCTCTTCGACAGCGACCGTTTCGAGGGCGCCCGCGTTGGGGTCGTGGCCGGCGCCAGCCGCAAATCCGTGTCTGAAACGGCAAGCCATGACAGCGGCGACGTCGACAGCTATCACGCCGGGCTTTATGCCAGCACCTGGCTTGGGCCGGTGACGGTCAGCACCGGCGCCGTCTGGTCCGGCAATCGCGTGTCTGTGGACCGGCGGGTGGATTTCGGTTCTGTGTCCGAAAGCCTTTCCAGCGATTACGACAGCGATACGGCGCAGGTCTTTGCCGAGGTCTCCACCGATATCCGCGCCGGCGATTTCACCCTGTCGCCCTTTGCCAATATCGCCCGCGTGCGACTCTATACGGATGGTTTTGCGGAAGACGGCGGCATTGCAGCGCTGACGGCCCGAAAAAGCGTCGACGATGTCACGCTGACGACGCTCGGGCTTCGCGCCGAAACCACCGTTCCGTTCGGTGATATCCCGGTGACGATGAGCGGCGAACTCGGCTGGCGCCATGGCATCGGCGATCTCACGCCCGCCACCGGCTTCACCTATGCCGGCGGTCAGTCGTTCAGCGTCGAGGGCGTGCCGCTTGCCCGCGACGCTGTGATCATCAAGGCCGGGCTGGAGGCGCAGCTGGCGCCTGCCATCCGCCTCACCCTCAACTGGAACGGCCTCTTCTCCGACAATGTCGTCAGCAACCGCGCTACGATCTTGCTCGCCGGCTCGTTCTGACGGCGATCAACGTTTTTAAAAGAGGTTCGGCCTCACAGCCTGTTAGACCACGACCCATTCGGCGAGCGCCGTAATCGTGGCCGGCAGATCACTCATGCGGGCAATCACGGTTTCGGCGCCGGCATCCGTCAGGCGGTCGGCATGGCTCGGATAGGTGTGCGAGGCACCCGTAAAGCCGATGACCCGGCAGCCGGCAGCAACCGCGCCATGGACGCCATGGACGGAATCCTCGATGACCACGGCGCGCGAGGGCGATACGCCAAATGCGTTCAGCGCATGCTCGAAAATGTCCGGCTTGGGTTTTACCCGGTCGGGGCCGAGATCCTTGGCGGAAAAGATATTTGGCGCAAAATAGGGCTTGAGGCCGACCTTGGTCAGCATCATGTCCAGCCGCTGGCTGGAGGAATTGGAGCAGATGCAGCTTTGCGTGGTGAGCTTCGACAGGGCGAACTTGACGCCTTCTATGACCTTCACGTCGCGGGCAAGCCGCGCGTCGAGCAGCTTTTCCGACTTGTCGATGAGCGTGGCGGAGAGCGGAATATCGGCTTCCTTCTCGATGGCCAGAAGAATGTTTTTCCAGGTCATGCCGGCAAAACGCTCGCCCATTTCCTCGACGCTGATCGGATAACCGGCTTCCGTCAGCAGGCGGGATTCCACCTGCGCCGCGATGATTTCCGAATCGACGAGAACGCCGTCGCAGTCAAAAATGATGAGGTCAAAACCGCTCATGATAAAAAGCTCTTTTTTACATGGTTAGAGGCCGGGGACTGCCGGCCCTGCCAAAAAAACCGTGGCCGGGCGCCCTGATCTGCCTCCCCTACACGACGAGGGCGTCGATAACAATCAGGCAGCGTCTGCGTCGTGGACCGGGAAAAGGGCCAGAAAGCGGCTTTTGCCCATGCGCGTGAAGGTTATCGCCCGACTATCGGGCTGGCGCTTGGCAAGGCCGGTATCGAGGAAATGCGAAAGAAGCGCCTTGCCGAGCGCCCCTGCCAGATGCGAGCGCCGTTCGCTCCAGTCGAGGCAGGCCTTGCAGAGCGGGCGGCGCGGGGAGGCGAGCGCATCGACATCAATGCCCATGTCGCAGATGAAGGTTTTTCCGCGCGGCGTCAGTTCCAGCGTCTCGCCATCAGCTAAAATCGCACCGCGCTCAAACAGGCTGTCGAGCATGCGTACGCCAAAATCTCCGGCGAGATGATCGTAACAGACGCGTGCCTGCCGCAGCGCCGGATCTTTCGGGCCGGGGCGGTGGCGAAGGTGCCCGCGGCTTGCGGCAAAACCCATGATGGTTTCGAGAAGTGCCGCCGTCTGCGCAGATAGCGCAAAATAGCGGTGGCGACCCTGCTTGCGCTGCGTCAGCAGCCCGCCATCCTCCAGCTTCGAAAGATGGGCGCTTGCCGTCGGCAGGCTCACGCCGGCGGCCTGCGCCAGCTCGCTTGCCGTCAGCGCCTCGCCGCCCATCAGCACGGTCAGCATGTTGGCGCGGGCGGGATCGCCGATCAGCGTTCCAATGCGGGCAATGTCGGGTCCTTCTTTCATGCTTCGATGGTAGACGAAGCATTCTCGTTGCGCAACAGGGCATGATGGCTCCATCGACAACGGAGAGACATCCATGATCACCTGCTTCATTCGCTATGAAATCGACCCGTTCAAGGACGCTGAGTTTACCGCCTATGCCAAAGCCTGGGGGCAGGCCATTCCCCGCTGCGGTGCCGATCTCATCGGTTATTTCGGCCCGCACGAAGGATCGGCCACGACCGCCTACGGCATCTATAACATCGAAAACCTCGCCGCCTACGAAGCCTATCGGGCGCGGTTGCGCGACGATCCGCTGGGGCGTGAAAACTATGCATTTGCAAAGCGCGAACGCTTCATCCTGAAGGAGGACCGGCTGTTCCTCAAAAACCTGTCGCTGCCGCATGGGCCGAAGGTTTCGCCATGATCGCCGTCATCTTCGAGGTGGTGCCCTATGTGGGCGAACGCCACCGTTACCTTGATCTCGCCGGCGCGCTACGCGTCGAGTTGGAGCAGATCGACGGCTTCATCTCCATCGAACGCTTCGAGAGCCTCACCCTGCGCGGCAAGATCCTGTCGCTCTCCTTCTGGCGCGACGAGGCGGCGGTAAAGGCCTGGCGCAACGTCGAGGCGCATCGTGCCGCACAACGCGAGGGCAGGGCAACGCTTTTTGCCGATTACCGCCTGCGCATCGGCCATGTGCTGCGCGACTACGGCATGTTCGAGCGGGATGAAGCGCCGGGGGAGGGGGAGGCGGTTTAGAGGCTTTCTGTCTACCGACGCGCAAGCCGCCCCCTCATCCGCCCTTCGGGCACCTTCTCCCCGCGGGGGAGAAGGGGGGCACTGCCGCTGCGGTCCGCCCTAACCGGCCAGTGTGTCCGTGGAGGGCAGCCCGTAGGTGGCCCTGTTTAGTGATGCGCCGACAGTTCGGCTTTCGCCCTTCTCCCCTCGGGGAGAAGGTGCCGGCAGGCGGATGAGGGGGCGGCTTGCCTCGCCCTCATCACCTTGTCCTGTCTCAGGTCCTTAACATAATCCCATCGAGGCTTTGCCGCCATCCCGATTATTTCTCGCATTTGCCATCGCTGCTTCAGGGTTTGGTAACCAAACTAGGTAACCATAACAGTCAGTAAACGTATCCGAGTCAGCGTATAGCGAGTATCAGATGGCAGCCGTTCTCCCGCTTGTAGACCTGAAGGCCGAGGTGCGTCCGAACACCTGGCTCAACTCCATCATCAAGGGCGATTGCGTGGCCGCCCTCGAGGCGCTTCCCGACCAGTCGGTCGATGTGATCTTTGCCGATCCACCCTACAATCTCCAGCTTGGCGGCATGCTGCACCGTCCCGACCAGTCGCTGGTCGATGCGGTCGATGACGACTGGGACCAGTTCGAAAGCTTTCAGGCCTATGACGCGTTTACCCGCGCCTGGCTGCTCGCCTGCCGGCGCGTGTTGAAGCCGAACGGCACGATCTGGGTCATCGGCTCCTATCACAACATCTTTCGCGTCGGCTCCATGCTGCAGGACCTGCGCTTCTGGCTGTTGAACGACGTGGTCTGGCGCAAGACCAACCCGATGCCGAATTTCAAGGGCCGCCGGTTCCAGAACGCGCACGAGACGCTGATCTGGGCAAGCCGCGATGCCAAGGCAAAATCCTATACGTTCAACTACGATGCGCTGAAGGCCTCCAACGACGACGTGCAGATGCGCTCCGACTGGCTGTTTCCCATCTGCAGCGGCCATGAGCGCCTGAAAGGCGATGACGGCAAGAAGGTGCATCCGACGCAAAAGCCGGAAGCGCTTCTCGCCCGCATCATCATGGCCTCCACCAAGCCCGGCGATATCATTCTCGATCCCTTCTTTGGCTCGGGCACCACCGGTGCCGTTGCCAAACGCCTCGGCCGCAACTTTGTCGGCATCGAGCGCGAGCAGGATTACATCGATGCAGCCTCCGAGCGCATCGCTGCCGTCGAGCCGCTCGGCAAGGTGGAACTGACGGTTCTCACTGGCAAGAAGGCCGAGGTGCGCGTCGCCTTCAACACGCTCGTGGAAAGCGGCATGGTCAAGCCCGGCCAGGTGCTGACGGATGCCAAACGCCGCGTCAGCGCCATCGTGCGCGCCGATGGCACGCTGGTCGCCGGCGGCGAGGCCGGCTCCATCCACCGCGTTGGCGCCAAGGTGCAGGGCTTTGACACCTGCAACGGCTGGACCTTCTGGCATTTCGAGGAAAAAGGCGTGTTGAAGCCGATCGACGACCTGCGCGCCATCGTCCGCGCCGGCATGGGCAAGCTTGGCTGACGGTTCTTTTTGGGGAGGGCTTGGATCGGGCTCCTAGCGTCTAGGTTTACCTCCTTCTGCCTTGCCAGGCTCAAGCCTAATCAGCCTGGCAGGACAGAGAGGGGCGAACCGGCACAGCGCCTGTTCCCGCTATCATGGTGAGGTCCAAAAACCGGATTGTTTGCCCCGTCTTTGCCACAGATGGGGTATTTCCTGACACGGCCTCATCGCCGCAGACCTGATCCACCGCCTCCGACGATGATTTTCCCATCCGGTTCCAGTCCCGGATGGCAAAACGCCCGCGCACGACAATGTGGCGGGCGTTTCCGTTCAAAGGCCAGTCTCAGGCAGGCGCGTCACCGCTGCGGATCGTATAATCGCGGGGAATGCCCGCAGTCACCGCAAACCAGGCCGAATTGCGTGTGCGTTCCTGATGCGCGTCAAAGGCGGCGCGATCGGAAAAGACTTCCGAGACCAAAAAGCGGCCCGGCACCGTGGCGCAAGGCGTCACGTTAAAAGACAGGCAGCCTGCCTCGGCGCGCGTCAGCGCCACATGCGCGGGAAGGGCGGCGGTTACATCCGCCAGCCGCTCTGTCGGAATATCGATATGGCCGTCGAGGTAGATGTTTTCTGTGTTCATGGCCTCAAACCGAAATCCCAAATCCCGCGAGATCCGCCCGCAGCTTTTCGGCACTGACAAAATGCACCGCCTGCCAGCCGGCAGCTTTTGCGCCCTCGACGTTTGCCAAGGCATCGTCGATGAACAGCGTATGCGCCGGGTCGAGGCCAAAATTGTTGGCGTGCATGTGGTAGATGTCCACATCCGGCTTGATGAGGAAGATCTCGCCAGACACCGTCACGCCGCGCGGTTTGTCGAGGAAGGGAAACATTTTGCGCGCCTCGACAAACGTGTCGGCGGCGAAGTTGGTGAGCATGGTGACGTCGCGGCCGTCAGCGATCAATTTTTCGAGAATTTCGACGCTGCCGTCATAGGCGTGCGGCACCATTTCCGGCCAGTGCTTGCGGAAGGCGCGGATCTGCTCCTCGCGCTCGGGGTGCCTTGCAATGAGTTCCGCTTCGGCCACCGCCCATTCGCGACCGCGATCCTGTTCCAGGTTCCACTCGTGGGTGCAGACGTTTTCAAAGAACCAGCGGCGTTCGTCGGCATCGGGAATGATGCGGGAAAAGGGCAGGTTCGGATCGTAATGGATCAGCACCTTGCCAATGTCGAAAACGATGTGGTCGATGGAAATGCTCATGAAAACTCCCAGGATTTAAAAATGGTGCCCAGCGATGCCAAAAAAACTGTCAGGCGGGCGCGAAAGCCAATGGAATAGCCTGAGTGATCGCTTTTTTCATGACGGTCGGCAAGCCTTGTGTCTCCAGCTCCGTTACCGCATGCCACCAGCCGCCGGCCTCTTCCTCCGTCTCCACCCGTGTGCGAAAAACCGTGAGGCGCAGTTCGAAATGGGTGAAGACGTGGGTGATCACGCCGGCCATCTGCCAGTCCGCCTTGAACGGTGCATCATCTCGGCTGATGCCGCCGTCAAGCCGCGCGGTCCAGGCGGTCGTCGGCACCTCCGTCATGCCGCCCAGAAGCCCGCTGTCGATGCGCCGGCGCAGAAGAATGTTTCCATCCGCCGAGACGGCGACGAAGGCCGCACCCTGCCGCACCGGCTTTTCTTTCTTCGCGGCTTTCACCGGAAAGTTTTGCGGATCGTGGTGTTTTAGCGCCAGACAGTCGGCATTGAAGGGACAGAGCGCGCAGGCCGGGCGTTTTGGCGTACAGATCGTGGCGCCGAGATCCATCATGGCCTGGGCGAAATCGCCGGGCCTTACCTCGGGCGTCAGGTCGCGCACCTTTGCCTTCATTGCCGGTTTTGATCCCGGCAGCGGGTCGGAGATTGCATAAAGCCGTGAAATCACCCGCTCCACATTGCCGTCCATCACGGCGGCAGGGCGGTCGAAGGCAATCGCGGCGACGGCCGCCGAGGTATAATCGCCAATGCCCGGCAGCGCCCGCAGACCGTCCTCGGTACAGGGAAAAACACCGGCGTGATCGGCGGCCACCGCTTCGGCGCATTTTTTCAGGTTTCGCGCCCGCGCATAATAACCGAGCCCCGCCCAGGCGGCCATGACATCGTCCACAGGGGCTGCCGCCAGATCGTTGACGGTTGGCCACAGCGACAGGAATTTCAGAAAATAAGGCTTGACCGCCTGCACCGTTGTCTGTTGGAGCATCACTTCCGATAGCCAGATGTGGTATGGATCGGCTTTGATGCCTTCAGCGCGCTGGCGCGGTGAAACCCGCCACGGCAGTTCGCGGTGGTGGCGGTCGTACCAGGCAAGCAGTGCGGCTGTGAGGCTTGGGTGAGGTGAAGCGGGCATGGATCCGGTGCGGGTTCGAGCGATCGGATGATCTGGCCCCCAAGAGATAAAGTGCGGTGACGTTGAAGCCAATGGCAGCAGACAGACAATTGCCGGTCCTCCTCATCAATATCGAACGGGCAGCCGCCCGGCGGCAGTTGATCGAAGGTCAGGCGCTGGAACTCGGCATTTCCCTTTCGCCCATTTCCGGCGTCGATGGCGGGGCCGTGCCGCAGGAAATGTGGCAGGATGTCGATCTCAACCTCTTCCGCCGCCGCAATGGCCGCCCGATGATTTCAGGCGAATACGGCTGTTATCGTAGCCACCTGAAGGCATTGGCGCATCTGGTCGACAGCGGACAGGATGCGGCCATTATCATTGAGGATGATGTGTCGCTGTCGCCGGATCTCGTTGCCCGCACCGCTGCCATCCTCGATGTCGTGCCTGCCGATGCGGTGGTGAAACTGGTCAACCACCGCGTTGTCGCCTTTCGCGAGACGGCGGTCAGCGCGCTGGGCGATCATGTCGGGCGCTGTCTCTTCGGCCCGCAGGGTTCTGCCGCCTGTTATCTCGTCACACGCGGGGCCGCGCAAAAGCTGGTCTCCCGCCTGCTGCCGATGTCGCTGCCATTCGACATGGCGCTGGAGCGGGTGTGGAACCATCAGGTGCCGGTGTTGACAGTGAAGGAAAACCTTCTCGATTTCGGCACCCTTCGGCAGGATACGATGATCGCGCACCGGGCGGATTATCGCCAGCACAAGCTGCGCGGGTGGAAAAAAATGCCGACGCATCTGTTTCGGACGCGCGAGGCATTTTTGCGAGCACAAGCCGGTTTTTTCGTCTGAGATCGCTCGACATGGCAGGAGTAAGCGCTAGGTTCCCAAGGAGCGGCCCCCTGACGTGCAGGAGGGCCCGGATCAAGGAGACTGCATTGCAGGTGATGCCTTTGCCACCGGACGTGAGCCGGATGCTGTGATGCCGACATTCAAGCAGACCCTCCTGTATCGAAGGCGCATTGACGGCTGGATGGTCACGGCCGCGTCCGCAACGTTTACGCTTTATATCTCGGTCACGCTTGTGGTTGCCGGTTTTTTCGGGCTTGCCGGGCTGTATGTGACATTATCCAACCGCCGCCGGTTCCTGCGTCACCTGCGCTCCTGGGGCGGGCTCGTGTCGGTCTATGCGCTGTTTTCGCTGTCCCTCATTGCCTGGCGCGGCGAAATCGAGGCGGGCAACCGGCAATTGGGGTTCATGTGCCTGCTGCTTGGCCTCTCCTTCATTACGCCGGGCCTTTGTCTCGTGCGCCACCCGCTGCGGCATTTCGTTCTCGGCGCGCGGATCGGCATTTATGGCGCGGTCGTGCTGGCGCTTGGCACGCTCATTGAGGAGGGTGGCGTGGCAGAGCGCTACGACGGGCAGGGCAATGCCGCCATCGTTGCCTTCCTCATCGCGATTGCCGCAGGCATGTCGACCATCCGCCTGAAGCATCCGCCACGCTTGCTGCCGAATGGCCTGCTTTATCTGCTGCTGGCCTGTTTTCCGATCTTCCTCACGCAGACCCGGGCCGTGCTGGTCGTCATGCCAGTGCTGTGCCTCGTCGAATTCGTCATGTGCAGCCTCGACTGGCGGCCGCGGCTGCGCAACCGGGCTTATGTCGGCGCGTCGATCGGCATCCTGCTGCTGCTGCTTGCGCCTCCGGTGCAGAGCATGCTGACCGAGCGTTTCGTTACCGTCTACAACTATTATGTCGAGGGTGCGCCGGACCGCGACATGCAGTCGGGGGATATCCGGCTCGTCATGTGGCAATCGGCCATGACGGTTATCGAGGCGCATCCGCTGACCGGTGTCGGCCTTATGGACATGTTTACCGACATGAAGGCGGTCGCCGGGCCGAATGCCGGTATGCTCGAAGGCTTCAAGCATCCGCATAACATCGTGCTGCAGGAACTGCTGGCAAACGGCGTGCTGGGGCTGGCCTTCATGCTCGCCATCCTGTTCGGTTTTCTCTGGACGGTGATCTCAAGTCCGCTCGAAGACAGCGCCAAGCGCGCCGCGCTTTATGTGACTTTCACCGCGGTTGCCTTCGGCATGCTGCACGATCCATTTTACCACGAGCTTTGCATGTCAACGATCATGCTGTTCAGCGGCGTGATGATTGCACAGGTTCGGCGCCTGCAGCTCTTGACGCCGGCAGCGGAACGGTCAAAGGCTCCTGCATGAGCAGACGCCCGATACCCCGCCAGATCGCTGAAATCGCCAATGGCCTGATGGACCCGGTGCTGGCGCGCCGTGCCGGCATTTCCACAGCGCTTCTCGGCTCCTGGGATGAGATTGCCGGCGAGGAATTTGCCGATTGCACACGGCCCGAAAAGATCGCCTGGCCGCGCCGCGATGGCGCAGAAGAGGCGGGTTATCAGGCCGGCGTTCTCACCATTGCCTGCGAGGGCGCGCGCGCCCTGTTTCTCGCCCATGCGCAGGGTGAGTTGATCGAGCGGATCAACGGCTTCTTCGGTTTTCCGGCCATCCGCCAGATGCGCATCGTGCAGAAGCCGGTCAGCGTCTCCACGCGCCATCGCCGCCCGCCGCAGCCGCTGAGGGGCGATGCGGCCAAACGGCTGTCCGACATGATGGACGGCATCGAGAACGAGGCGCTGCGCCGCGCCGTCGAGCGGCTGGGCACCGCCGTGATGCAGCCGGTGCCGCGCAAGCGATAGCGGACCGCCCACTTCGCTTTTTGCGGGCCATCTCCACTCTGTCACAATTGTTTGAGAAGAGTGGCAACTGTTGTGCTTGTCGCGGTCTTCCCGGCGCGATACGGAATTCTTCAGATTTTCGCGTTCCATTGAACAATAGGTGTCATTCATGCCGATCAGCTCCCTTTCTCTCACCCGGCGCCATCTGATGGGCGGCGTGGCCGTTACCGCCGCAAGCCTGCCGGTCATCGGCATGGCCTCTAAGGCCTTTGCGGTGGACCTGCCCGAATCGACCGGCACGGTGGATATGGCAGAGGTTCTGAAGCCCGGCCCGCTGCCGGAAATGGCGATGGGCGAAGCCAATGCACCGATAACGGTCGTCGAATACATGTCGATGACCTGCCCGCACTGCGCGCATTTCCACAACACCACGTTCGAACCGATCAAGCAGAAATATATCGATACCGGCAAGGTGCGCTTCATCGTGCGCGAATTCCCGTTCGATCCGGTTGCGACCGCTGCCTTCATGCTGGCGCGCTGCAACCCGCAGAAGCCGGCGGAGCTTTCCGAGCCGGCCGCCTATTTCGCCATGGTCTCCATGCTGTTCAAGCAGCAGCGCGCCTGGGCAGCCCCGGCGGACGGCAATGTGCGCGCCGCCCTGCTGCAGAACTCGAAACTTGCCGGTTTTACACAGGAGAGCTTCGAAGCCTGCTTGACGAACCAGAAGCTTCTCGATGATGTGAACGCCACGATGAAGCGCGGCGCGGACGAGTTCAAGGTGAACTCCACGCCCACCTTCCTGATCAATGGCAAACATTATTCTGGAGACATGTCGGTTGAAGCCATGTCTGCCCTTTTCGACAGCCTTCTCTGATCTGGCCGTTTTGATGGAAACGGGCGCCGGCGAAAGCTGTGCGCCCGTTTTTTATGGGTCGATCAAGTGGATGACGGCTCAGTGCGCAGGCGAGTTTGCGGGCGGGGCTGCCCCCCTCTGCCCCGGAACAATCGCATATGAGACAAGTCCCCTCCCAAACCCTCCCCACAAGGGGGAGGGCTTAACCCGGCCGCGCCGTCTGTTTCAGAAATGGGGCGCTTGCCGCGTCATATCTCCCCCCTTGTGGGGGAGATGCCCGGCAGGGCAGAGGGGGTTGAATCTTGCTCCGACGCGTCGCACCTCTTTCGTAGCCCTTCACATCCAGCCGCCCGCCATCGGGGTGGCCCGATGAAGTTCAACAAGCTGCGTGTCGTCGGCTTCAAATCCTTCGTGGAACCGACCGAGTTTGTCATCGAGCCGGGCCTGACCGGTGTTGTCGGGCCGAACGGTTGCGGCAAGTCGAACCTTGTCGAGGCGCTGCGCTGGGTGATGGGGGAAAATTCTTACAAGAACATGCGCGCATCCGGCATGGACGACGTGATTTTTTCCGGCTCCGGCCACCGCCCGGCGCGCAATTCGGCGGAAGTGGCGCTTTACCTCGACAATAGCGACCGCACGGCACCTTCCGGCTTCAACGATAGCGACGAGATCCAGGTGTCGCGCCGCATCGAGCGCGAGCAGGGCTCGCTCTACCGCATCAACGGCAAGGAAGCGCGCGCCAAGGATGTGCAGCTTCTGTTTGCCGATGCTTCCACCGGCGCCCGCTCGCCCTCCATGGTGGGGCAGGGGCGCATCGGCGAACTCATCCAGGCCAAACCGCAGGCACGCCGCCAGCTGCTGGAAGAGGCGGCCGGCATTTCCGGCCTGCATTCGCGCCGCCATGAGGCGGAACTGCGCCTGCGCGCGGCCGAAACCAATCTGGAGCGTCTGGAGGATGTCACCTCGCAGCTCGAAAGCCAGATCGAGAGCCTGAAGCGTCAGGCCCGTCAGGCGAACCGCTTCAAGATGCTGTCGGCCGATATCCGCGAGCGCGAAGCCATGCTCCTGCATATCCGCTGGGTTCTGGCGCGCGACGCCGAGAATGAGGCCAATACCGCGCTCAACCAGGCAACCTCGCTGGTGGCCGAAAAGGCGCAAAACCAGATGGAGGCGGCAAAGGCGCAAGCCATCGCCAGCCTGAAACTGCCGGAACTGCGTGAAGCCGAAGCCAGCGCCGGTGCAGCACTGCAGCGCCTGCAGATCGCCCGCGGCCAGCTGGAGGAAGAGGCCGGACGCCTCCTGCGCCGCCGCGACGATCTCGCCCGCCGTCTTGCCCAGCTTGCTGAAGATATCCGCCGCGAAGAGCAGCTGATGGCAGAGAATGCGCAGGTGATCGCCCGTCTGGATTCGGAAGAGGAAGAACTCGGCGAGCTTCTGGCGCAATCGGGCGAGGAGGCGGAAGAAACCCGCGAATTGTTTGCCGAGGCCGCCGCCCGGCTTGCCGACAGCGAACGGCTGTTTGCCGAGGTGACCGCCGAGCGCGCCGAGGCCTCTGCCCGCCGCACGCAGCTGGAGCGGACCATCCGCGATATCGCCGACCGTCGCCTGCGGCTCGACCGTCAGCTGTCCGACGCCAAGGGCGAGGCCGAGGCGCTGGCCGATCAGCTTGCCGGACTGGCCGACCCGCAGGAGCGTCGCGAGGCGGTGGAAGTGGCGGAAGGTGCTGTCGAGGATGCAGGTCTTGCCATCGAGGATGTGGAAGCAGCCCTTGCCCGCGCCCGCCAGAGCGAAATCGAGGCGCGCCGGCCGGTCGAGGCGGCGCGGGCGACGTTGAACGGTCTTGAAACCGAAGCCCGCACGATCAGGCGCATGCTGGCGGCCGGCATGGCGGCCGGGGCTTTCACGCCGGCCGCTGAACTCATTCGCGTTGACCGCGGGTTCGAGACGGCACTGGGTGCGGCGCTTGGCGATGATCTTGACAGCCCGCTTGATGCCGAAGCGCCCGCCCATTGGGCCGGCAATGGCGATGGCGCGGGCGATCCCGCCCTGCCGGCGGATGTGACGCCGCTTGCCCGCCATGTGACGGCACCTCAGCCATTGTCGCGCCGCCTCAACCAGATCGGCGTGGTCGCTGCTGAAGACGCACACACTCTTCTGCCGCAGCTGAAACCGGGCCAGCGGCTCGTCACCCGGGAAGGCGCTGTTTACCGCTGGGATGGCCATGTCACTGGTTCGGAAGCGCCGAGTGCTGCCGCCCTTCGCCTTGCCCAGAAGAACCGTCTGTCGGAACTGGAGGCGGAGGTGGACGAGGCGCAGATCCTTCTCTCCGAGGCCGAAAGCCTGCTGGCTGATGCCTCCGCCGCGATCGGCGTCGAGGAAGCCAATCTCACCGAGGCCCGCGAGCGCTCTCGCATTCTCCAGCGCAACCTGTCGGATGCGCGCGACCGGCTGGCTGAGGCCGAGCGCGCTGCCGGTGACCTGATGCGCCGCCGCGATGTGGTGGCAAGCGCCATCCAGCAGTTCCAAGACCAGATCGAGGAGTTGCAGGCGCAGGAAGAAGACGCGCGCAGCGAGCTTGAAGACGCCCCTGACCTGTCCGAAGTCGAACGCCGGCTTGCCGAGCAGCAACTGGCGGTTGCCACCGATCGCGCAAGCCTTGCCGAGGCGCGTGCCCGCCATGAAGGGTTTTCCCGCGAGATCGAGGCCCGCCGCCGCCGTCTCAATGCGATTGCGCAGGAGCGTCAGAGCTGGACGAGCCGGGCCGCGAGCGCCGACCACCATATCGCAACCCTTCGCGAGCGCGAGGAAGAAGCCCGCGAAGAGGTGGCCGATCTCGATCTTGCGCCGGAAGAGTTTGACGACAAGCGCCGCGCCCTGATGAACGAGCTGGACAAGGCGGACGCTGCAAAGCGGGCGGCCGGCGATGCGCTGGCGGAAGCCGAAACGCGTCAGCGCGAGGCCGACAAGCTGGCCGCAACCGCGCTTGCGGAACTTGCCGACGTGCGCGAAAAGCGCGGCCGCGCCGAAGAACGGCTGGTTTCCACCGCCGAGCGCCGCCACGACATGGAAAACGCCATTCGCCAGGCGCTGAATATCGAGCCGCATGAAGCCTTCCGGCTGGCAGGGCTTGCCCCCGGTGCGGCCCTTCCCGATACGGCCATCGTGGAACGCGATGTCGACCGGCTGAAGATCGAGCGCGAGCGGCTGGGCGCCGTCAACCTGCGCGCCGAAGAAGAGCAGAAGGAGCTTTCGGAAAAACTCGCTGCCCTCATCAAGGAGCGCGACGACATCATCGATGCCATCCGCAAGCTGCGCTCGGCGATCCAGAGCCTCAACCGCGAGGGGCGCGAGCGGCTTCTCGCCGCCTTCGATGTGGTCAATGCGCAGTTCCAGCGGCTGTTTACCCATCTCTTCAACGGCGGCACGGCCGAACTGCAACTCATTGAAAGCGACGATCCGCTGGAGGCCGGGCTCGAAATCCTCGCCCGTCCGCCGGGCAAGAAGCCGCAGACGATGACGCTGCTGTCGGGTGGTGAGCAGGCGCTGACGGCGATGGCGCTGATCTTTGCCGTCTTCCTCACCAATCCCGCCCCTATCTGCGTGCTGGACGAAGTGGATGCGCCGCTCGACGACCACAATGTCGAGCGTTACTGCAACCTGATGGACGAGATGGCGGCATCCACCGAAACCCGCTTTGTCATCATCACCCACAATCCCATCACCATGGCCCGCATGAACCGCCTGTTCGGCGTTACCATGGCAGAGCAGGGCGTGAGCCAGCTGGTGTCGGTCGATCTGCAGACGGCAGAGCTGTTGCGCGAGGCGGTGTGATGGCTGTGATGGCCGGTCTCCTGCGCACGCTTTTGATGCTGGTGCTGGTCTTATCCTGCGTCGGCGGCCCAGCCTTTGGTGCAGAAGCACAGTCGGGGCGGTTTCTGCAGCAGGTGGTCGGCAGCTCTGAAAAACATGAGAAGAACCTGCAGGCCCTGTTGCGGGGCGCACGCTCGCTGCCCTCCTGGGTGCGCAACATGATCTCCAATCCGCGTTATGTCTCCGGCGCTTCCCGTGCCGTTACTGTCGATGGCAAGCCGGCCGAACTGTTTGGCGCCTGCCTTGCCGGCAAATGCGGGCAAAGCCGGCTGCGGGTGCTGTTTTCGCCGGAGGGTGATGCGCTATCGCTGCGGGTGGAGGATGCGCAGCTTGGCGAAGTGCTGCTTGGTGCGCCCTCGCAAGCTGCCCTGTCGCAGCTGCGCCTGCCGGGGATCTGACCGACTGTCGCACACCTCGTCGTTTTGTCGTGGCGTATTTCGGCACGGATAGCGTCAGAAGCGTGCCCCTTTGATACGCGTTTGTCTGCCGCCGCGCGAAATTCAGGATATACGGGAAAATTTGAAAAACCCGGTTGATCGAGGCCCTGTCTACGCGGTAAAACGGCGCATCGACAGCGAAAACGGCATCGCGCCTGATTGTTGTTGATCGCATCTGCGCGAATGTTTTTGCTTTTGATCAAGTCTATCCAGTGTCTGCCTGAGAATTGGCCGGAAATACAGGACGTTATCGATGTAAAATGATTGATTTCTGATCATTTTAACTTATGATGACATTCAGTGATTTCAGTGTCCCGATACAGTTTCAAGCACCCCCCGGCGGGGTTCCTGTACCTGCCGGAAGACTTTGCGGGGCCGGAGCAGGCGGCCCCGCAAAGTCTGATTTTCGGATTTATTCAAATTATACTTGAGCGATTTGTAAGGTCGGCTGGGAAATTGCTTTAAGCAATTTTCCGGCCGTTTTCATTGTGGGCGCTCCGCCGTTGCTCATTTGTTGGCTCCGCGCAGTGATCTCGATCTGCCCACCAGGTCGTCCGAACCCGTCCCGTGCGGCTTCTGTTTGCCGCCCCGCGCCCCCACCGGAAGTGCCGCTTCAAGCGTCACCTGCTGTCGAAATTCTCATGTGTTTGCCGTGCGGGGCCGTATTTTTGTTGCAATGCAGCATCATGCTGGTCTCCAATGGTTTCCAAGCGGCGCGCTATCCTGTAAATGCTTGGTAAAACAAGAAGCAGTGCATGCTCGGGTGGAGGAGCGACATGAGCAAATGGGTCTACCGTTTTGGCGGTGGCAAGGCTGAAGGCCGTGCGAAGGACAGCACGCTTTTAGGCGGCAAGGGCGCGCATCTGGCCGAAATGGCCTCGCTTGGCCTGCCGGTGCCGCCGGGGCTGACGATTGTCACCGATGCCTGCCTGCATTATTTTTCCAGCGGCCGCACGCTGCCCGACACACTGAAAGATCAGGTGCTCGAGGGGCTTTCCGAGATGGAGACGCTGACCGGGCGCCGTTTTGGCGGGGCCAGTCATCCGCTGCTTCTCTCCGTCCGCTCCGGCGGGCGCGCCTCCATGCCTGGCATGATGGATACGGTGCTGAACCTTGGTCTCAACGACGAGACGGTGCAGGCGCTCGGCCACGATGCCGGCGATGCGCGTTTTGCCTGGGACAGTTATCGCCGTTTCATCCAGATGTATGGCGACGTGGTGATGGGGCTCGATCACGAGGTTTTCGAGGAAATTCTCGAAGACGAGAAGGCAAAGCTCGGCCATGATTACGATACCGAACTGTCGGCCGTCGAATGGCAGCATGTGGTCTCGCTCTACAAGCGGGTGATCGTCGAGGAACTCGGCGAAGACTTTCCGCAGGATCCGCATGTGCAGCTGTGGCGGGCGATTGCCGCGGTGTTTTCCAGCTGGAACAATGCCCGCGCCGTCACCTATCGCACGCTCCACAAGATCCCGCATGACTGGGGAACGGCGGTTACCGTGCAGGCCATGGTGTTCGGCAATCTCGGCTCAACATCTGCGACGGGCGTTGCCTTCACCCGCAATCCCTCGACGGGCGAAAAGAGCCTTTACGGCGAATTCCTCATCAACGCCCAGGGCGAGGATGTGGTAGCCGGCATCCGCACGCCGCAATCCTTGACAGAAGAGGGGCGCATCGCGTCGGGCTCTGAAAAGCCGTCGATGGAAAAGCTGATGCCAGACGTGTTTTCGCAGTTCAAGGCAATCTGCACCCGGCTCGAAACCCATTACGGCGACATGCAGGATGTGGAATTTACCGTCGAGCGCGGCACGCTTTGGATGCTGCAGACGCGTTCTGCCAAGCGCACCACAAAGGCTGCGATGAAAGTTGCCGTCGACATGGTGGACGAAGGGCTGATCTCGGAAGAAGACGCCATCTGCCGCATCGACCCGCCCTCGCTCGACCAGCTCTTGCACCCCACCATCGATCCGCGCGTCGAGCGCGTGGTGATCGGCTCCGGCCTGCCGGCCTCTCCGGGGGCCGCATCCGGCGAGATCGTCTTCACCTCGGAAGCTGCCGTTGAGGCGGAAGCCGAAGGCCGCAAGGTGATCCTGGTGCGCATCGAAACCAGCCCGGAAGACATTCACGGCATGCATGTGGCGGAAGCCATCCTGACCACACGCGGCGGCATGACCAGCCATGCGGCGGTGGTGGCGCGCGGCATGGGCATCCCTTGCGTCGTCGGCGCTGGCGGTCTTCGCGTCGATCTGCGCAACGAACTTCTGATTGGCCCCGGTTTTACGCTGAAGCGCGGCGATATCGTCACCGTCGATGGCTCTTCCGGCCATCTGATGAAGGGCGAGGTGCCGATGATTCAGCCGGCGCTGTCGGGCGATTTCGGCCGGCTGATGGCCTGGGCCGACAAGGCGCGCCGCATGACCGTGCGCACCAATGCCGATACGCCGGCGGATGCCCGCGCTGCCCGCTCCTTCGGCGCCGAAGGCATCGGCCTTTGCCGCACCGAACACATGTTCTTCGAGGGCGGCCGCATCCATGTGATGCGCGAAATGATCTTGGCCGAAGACGAGGCCGGCCGCCGCGCGGCCCTCGACAAACTCTTGCCCATGCAGCGTTCGGATTTCACCGAACTGTTCACCATCATGTCCGGCCTGCCGGTGACAATCCGCCTGCTCGATCCGCCCCTGCACGAGTTCTTGCCGAAAAGTCCCGAGGAGATCGAGGAAGTGGC
The DNA here is from genome assembly GCF_058242775.1 of Neorhizobium sp. PAMB6630. Lineage (NCBI taxonomy): Bacteria > Pseudomonadati > Pseudomonadota > Alphaproteobacteria > Hyphomicrobiales > Rhizobiaceae > Neorhizobium > Neorhizobium sp. PAMB6630. Next base: position 2,882,591 of record NZ_CM177836.1, on the reverse strand, counting down.
GGCGGCCATGGATATGGAACCGGCGCTTCTCTCGCGCCGCGTCGATGCGCTGCACGAGTTCAACCCGATGCTCGGCCATCGCGGCTGCCGTCTGGCCATATCCTATCCGGAAATTGCCGAAATGCAGGCCCGCGCCATCTTCGAGGCGTCGGCTGCTGCGGCAAAGGCCACCGGCGCTGCCGTCGAGCTGGAAATCATGGTGCCGCTCGTCGGCCTTCGCACCGAGCTGGATTACGTAAAAGCCTGCATTGATGCGGTGGCCGCCGACGTCTCTCGCGAAACGGGCATGGCGATCGGTTATCTCGCCGGCACGATGATCGAGCTGCCGCGTGCCGCGATCCGCGCCCATGTGATTGCTGAAACCGCCGAATTTTTCTCCTTCGGCACCAACGACCTGACGCAGACGACGTTCGGCATCTCGCGCGACGATGCGGCAAGCTTTATCCCCACCTACCAGCGCAAGGGCATCATCGTGCAGGACCCGTTCATCTCGCTGGATTTCGACGGCGTCGGCGAACTCATCCGCATTGCCGCCGAACGCGGGCGCAAGACGCGTCCGGACCTGAAGCTCGGCATCTGCGGCGAACACGGCGGCGATCCCGCCTCCATCCGCTTCTGCGAGGATGTCGGTCTCGATTACGTCTCCTGCTCCCCGTTCCGCGTGCCCATCGCACGGCTTGCAGCGGCCCAGGCGGCCATCGAGGAGCGGGGGAAGGCGGGGTAGAGGGTGTATGTACAAAAATGTCATTACAGGCTAGACTTGCCTTTGAATGGGACCCGGAAAAGGCCGACAGCAATCGCCTGAAGCACCGGATCTCCTTCGAGCTTGCGCAGCAGGTCTGGCATGACCCGTTGCACGTGATCCTTCCCGACCGCATCGAGGCGGGGGGGGAGCGATGGCATGCCATAGGCCTTGTGGGTGGTGTCGCGGTCCTTGTTGTCGTCCATGTCTACCCACAGGCCGGCAACGATCTCAGGATCCGGATCATCGGAGCCCGCAAGGCGACCTCGCACGAACGGAGGCGTTATGAAGAACAAGAGTTTTAGTGCGGAAGAACAGGCCGAACTGGAGGCGCTGGCAGCCCTTGCGGATGGCGATATCGGTACGGCCGACATTCCCGAGGCACTGGCGGAAAACTGGTTGCATGCCCGGCGTGGCGAATTTTACCGTCCGCTGAAGCAGCCCGTCACCATCCGGCTCGATGCCGATGTGCTGGCCTGGTTCAAGGAAAACGTCACCAGCGGCGGCTACCAGACGGAAATCAACCGCGTGCTGCGCCAACATGTTCTGGAGATTGAAAAGAAGCGGGCATGATGTTTTCGCAGACGCGTTCTCTCCATGAGGATTGCCACTGCGATTCGGGCAAGTGACGTGCGAACCCCAATGGCAGAGCCCCCTCAGCCGTCCCCCGCCACCCAGTCCGCAACGCCGTCGAACGTCTCCTCCCATGTCGGCAATGTCCCGCCAAAAGCCCAGGCGCGCTCGGCCTGATCCTGCAGTCGTGCGGGATTTTTAAGGAGGGTGGTGATGTCGAGGGCCATGGCGGCGGCATCGTCTGCCGGGGCCTCGGTGATGCCGCCGGAGGCCCAGGTGGAGACGGCGCCGGATGCGGTGGTGACGACGGGAACGCCGTGGCGAAACGCTTCGGCAATCGCCATGCCATACCCTTCGTACCGGGAAGCGGCGATATAAAGATCGGTCTCCTGCCACAGGATTTCGAGTGCCTCGTCGCTCAGATCGCCGCAAAATGTCACGCGGTCGGTTAGGCCGAGCGCTTCGGCCTTCTCCTGCAGCGCGCGCAGAAGGGCGGGGTCGCGGGCGGGATCTCCGACGATCTTCCAGTGCCAGCCTTCCTTCGGCAGATGGGCTGCCACATCAAGGCAATAGTCATAACGCTTGCGGGAAATCACCGCCCCGACCGATAGGAAATTGCGCTGGCCGGCCACGCCATTCTGCCGGTCTTGGCCCGCGGTGCCCCTGATCGCCGGAAAATTTCCGGGAACGGCAATGCGGATGCTGTGTTCCGCCACGCCGTAATGCTGGTGGAGATAACGCGCCGTCTCCGTCGATGTCACAAGAATTCGGCTGGCGCGCAAAACAGCCTGTTTTTCGCGCTGGCGCAGGGTTGGATCGGCATTTCCTTGCCCGCCCTGTTCCTCCACCAGCGAATGGTGAAAGATTGCCACCACGGAAATCTCCGTCGTTGCAAATACATCCGGGAGATCGGCGAGGAAAATATGATCGGTGAGGATCACGGTGTTTGATGGCAGCATCTTTAGCCGCTCGGCAAGGCTTGCGCGCTCAACCGGTGGCACCGTTGGAAAACCGGTCGCAAGCGTGATCTCGCCAAAGGCGCCACGCTGGCGTTCCAGCGCTGTGAGCAGCTGCGCGTTATAGACATAACCGCCGGTCAATCTGGCATAATCGGCGCTGGTGAGAAAAACGATCGGCACGGCTGAGGGAAAAGACAAGCGAAGGCTCCGTCTCTGGCAGGGGTTACCGCCGTTCTACGATCACCCGCCGCTCGAGGATCACCGGGCGGTCGAACATCATGCTGCGAGCCTGAAAGGCGCGCATGTCGGCGCGGCGGTCGAGATCGATGTCGAGCAGGCAGCGCGCCATGGCATCCGTTCCCGGCCGAAAACCATAACCGGCGCAGGTGCGCTCATCGACTGCGCGCCGTTCTTCCGGCGTCATCGTCTGGCAGCCGGAGAGTGCGGCGGTCGCAACGAGCATCAGGGGCAGGAGGGCGCGGGGCATGGTCATGGCAAACTCCTTGGAAAGGCGGCACGCAGTGAACGGCAGGTGACGCAAACGAGCGCATGTCATAGAAGATAGGACGAATGGCAAGGCGGAAAAAGGTCGAGACAGATTTCCGCGCCGCCGCGACACGCTGAGACCGATGTAATGACTGTTCGTTTCGTCAGACCCGTATCGACCGCAGCCTATGCCGGCAAATGGCTTGGAGAGGCATCGCTGCTGCTTCTGCTGCTGGCAGCACTTGCCCACCGGTTCGGGCCGCTCGCCACGCCGCATTTTCTGGCGCTGGTGTTTCTTTCAGGCGCCATGGCAGCACTCAGCCTGCCGCTTGCCATCATAGGCCTCGCACGCCTCTGGCAGGTGGGGGCACGGGGCGGCACGGCAGCGACAAAGGCCATTCTGCTGGCCGCACTGCCGCTGGGGCTTTTAGGCTACGGCGCGTTTTTCTACGAGACCCGCCCACGCCTCTTCGATGTGACGACAGATATCGTCGATCCCCCCGCCTGGAAAAGTCAGCCCAAGACTGACCAGATCTGGCTGCCGCGCCCGGCGCTTGTGACCCAAAGCGATCGGGAGGCGCAGGAGACGGCCTATCCGGGCCTCACCGGCCGGCGTTACGAAGGCGCGCTCGACCGCGTTTATCAGGCGGTGGTCACCGTGGCCCGTGCCAACCGCATTACACTGAAGACGCCAAAACCGACCGCACGGGAAAAGCTGCCAACGCCGGAAACCCCTGTGGTGGAAGCGTTGCCGGCCGGCCGCGGCAGCCCGTCTGCACGGGGCAATGCTGCGTCTGGCCTGCCCGATGTCGTTCCCATTCCCCTGCCACGGCCGCTCGCGGGTGCATCCTCGCCGCTTGCAGCGTCCGGCCTCGACACAACGGAAAACGGCGACATGCTGCTGCAAGGGGAAACCCGGACGCTGATTTTTGGCCTGCCTTTCGATGTGGTGATCCGCTTGAGCGAAGAGGCCGAAACCACCTTCGTCGATATGCGGGTTGCCATCCGTTATGGCCCGCATGACCTCGGCGAAGGCGCCGAAATCGCGCAATCGTTTTTGCGCGCGCTTGATGCGGAGCTTTTAGGGATTGCGCCGGAGTGAAGCGTGAGGGGATTGCCGGCCCGGCACGCCCTCTCGCCCAAACATGTCAGTCCGCATAAAAATAGCGGCTCAAAAGGCCAGGCGGCCCATCGCAAGACACCTGTCCACGCGCCACCAGATCTTCCAGATGGGCGAGAACCGAAAGGCCCGCGGCGCCATGCAGGCGCGGATCGGTGGAGGCATAGATTGCCTTCACCATCGTGGCAATCTCGCGGTCGCCGGATTTGACCCGTTCCAGCACGGCGCGTTCGCGCATGCGCCGGTGGGTGCGAAGGCCGCGCAGGAAGGCGGGCGGATCGACAACCGGTCCCCCGTGGCCGGGAAAGAAAATTCGGTCGCTGCGGGAAAGCAGTTTGTCCAGCGAGGCCATGAAATCGGCCATCGAACCATCCGGTGGCGCCACCACCGTGGTCGCAAAGGCCATCACATGATCGGCGGAAAACAGAATATCGGTGCCCTCCAGCGCAAAGGCCATGTGGTTTGCCGTATGGCCGGGGGTGTGGATGCCGGACAGCGACCAGCCATCGCCTGCTACTCCGGCGCCATCTGCCAGCACGAGATCGGGCACAAAACCCGAATCGCTGCTTTCGGCAAACGGGTTTATCTCGCCCTGATGCAGCGGGCGGGCGGCGCGGTGCGGCCCTTCGGCAACCGTGATCGCGCCCGTTTCCGCCTTCAGCCGGGCAGCGAGCGGCGAGTGGTCGCGGTGCGTGTGGCTGACAAAAATGTGGCTGAGGCGACGGCCCTCCAGCGCGCGCATCAGCGCCTCGAAATGCGCCTCGTTTTCCGGCCCCGGATCGATCAGCGCCACATCCTGCCCGCGCCCGACGAGATAGGAATTGGTGCCGGCAAAGGTGAAGGGGGAGGGGTTGTTGCAGGTGATGCGCCTGACGCCCTCGGCCACCGGCACCGCCTCGCCATACGCTGCCTCGAAAGTGCGGTCGAATTCAGGTGTTTCCATGCGTGTGCAGGCCTGTCGATGAGAAAATCGGGCGGTGAAAGACGGGATGCGTCCGGCACGTGGCGGGAAGCCCTTGGCGTTACTTGTATTCGATCTCGATGAACGACATCGGCTTTTTCCCGGCATTGACGACATTATGCTCGGCACCGGCATCGCGCCGATAAGCGGCGCCTTTGGCAATCTCCACCCGCCGTTCGCTGCCGCCTTCTTCGATGAGGAAGGAACAATCGGTCATCGGCACCACCACATAACCCAGCCCATGGGTGTGAACGCCTGTATCGGCGCCGGGCTCAAAGTCCCAGCGGATGATGCGCACCACGGCATCATCGACCAGCGTGGTGGCAATGGCAGGCGGGCGGGCGCGGTACTGGCTCATGGTGTCTCCGAAGATGGACGCTTTTTCAAAAGACCTAGCACGCAGACGGTTTTCGCGCACAGAAAACTGTGACGGCGATAAACTTAAGGATTGTGGGGCGAAGGGAGCTTTGCTAATGCAGGCGCACCCGGATGGCCAAGGCGGCACCTTAGCCTTTAACGCCATCCCACGGTGGGGCGTCGCCAAGCGGTAAGGCACCGGTTTTTGGTACCGGCATTCCCAGGTTCGAATCCTGGCGCCCCAGCCATGTTCCCGTAAGCCCGATAATCAAAAGCTTATGCGGTGGAAATTTCGTCAGCGGAGCACATATTACCGGTCCACGGGCCAACCGCGCTTTCTCGGGGCGATAGCCTGCGTCGCGCGCAGCTGGGATAATTCATTGTCATGTCGTGATTGATCGTATTTATGCCTCGAAACTTGTAAATTTGTTGCTGATGCAAGGGATGGCTGCTGAACGATGGGTGGGTCATGTGGCGTCTGTGGTGGAGCAAAGAGGGTGTGACCGCGATCTTCACCTGCCCCGGTATTTACCGGATACGGAGCCGTTGGTAGCCTCGCGTCCCCGACAACGCATGACAGTCGGCAACTCGGGCCTATTCGTCTGGAAGAACGCGAAAGTTTGATGTGAAATGCAAGACGACCACATTGCGATATTGATGGGAACCTATCAGGGGGAAAGGTTTCTGCCGGAACAACTCGAGTCCATTCAAACTCAAACGCACTCGAACTGGAGCCTCTGGGTTTCCGACGACGGTTCAACAGACCAGACGCAGGAGATCGTTGAGGCGTTTGGCCTGAAGGCGGGTGCGCCTGTGCATTTCTTGGCCGGCCCACGTCAGGGTTTTTTGCGCAATTTCATGACGCTGTTGGCCAGGCCGGAGATTGATGCTGACTATTATGGCTTTTCCGACCAGGATGACAAATGGCATCCGGACAAAGTCGAGGCTGCGCTTGAGTGGTTGGGCAGGCAGCCTGCGGATCGCCCGGCACTCTTCTGTTCAAGGACGAAAATCGTTGGTCCAGACGGGAATGCCATCGGATTTTCGCCGCTGTTCCAGCGTTTGCCAAGCTTTGCCAACGCCCTTGTTCAAAGTATTGCCGGTGGCAACACGATGATCATGAACCGGGCGGCTCGCGAATTGATTGTGAGCGCTGGCGCTGATTTGGAGATCCCGAGCCACGACTGGTGGTGTTATATCATGGTCTGTGGGGCAGGCGGTGCTGTCCATTATGATCCCATAGCCAGGATTGACTATCGCCAGCACGATTTTAATCTGGTCGGTTCGAACTCCGGTATACGAGCGCGTTTGCGACGAATGAAGATGTTGAAAGAGGGGCGGTTCAAACGATGGAGCGAGCAGCACATGGCGGCTCTCCAGCCCGTTGAAGCACGCCTTACCCCTGAAAACCGCGAGATCCTCCGCCGTTTTCAGGAGGCGCGCACCGCAGCCTTTCCGAAGAACCTGCGCGCGTTCATGAACTCCGGATTATATCGGCAGACATTGCCCGGGAATATCGGCCTCGCGAGTGCTGTGTTGCTGAGGCAAATCTAGAAATTAATCCCCATCCGCATGGAAAACCTGTCTTGACCCTGACCCACCTTGATCGCCTTGAAGCTGAGTCCATCCACATTTTCCGTGAAGTCGCAGCCAGCTTTTCAAAGCCTGTGATGCTTTATTCGATCGGAAAAGACTCTTCCGTCATGCTTCATCTGGCGATGAAGGCCTTTTATCCGGCAAAGCCGCCTTTTCCTCTCATGCATATCGATACGACCTGGAAATTTCGCGAAATGATTGAGTTTCGCGACCGCACGGTTGCGCGGCTGGGACTGGAGTTGCTGGTTCATACCAATGCCGATGGGGTGGCGGAGGGCATTAATCCATTCAGCCATGGCTCAAACCTCTACACTCACGTCATGAAGACGGTGGCGCTCAGACAGGCGCTCGATCAATATGGCTTCGAGGCCGCCTTTGGCGGGGCACGCCGCGATGAGGAAAAGTCGCGGGCGAAGGAAAGGATTTTCTCCTTTCGCAACCAGCAGCACGCCTGGGATCCCAAGACCCAACGTCCGGAGATGTGGAAGACCTTCAACACGCGGATAAACCCAGGGGAATCCATCCGCGTCTTTCCGCTTTCGAATTGGACCGAACTCGACATCTGGCAATATATCCTGAAAGAGAATATCCCCATCGTGCCCCTCTATTTTGCCCGCAAGCGCCCTGTCGTGGAGCGAAACGGCATGCTGATCATGGTCGATGACAACAGGCTGAAGCCTGAACCCGGCGAAGTCATCGAAGAAAAGCTCATCAGGTTCCGCACATTGGGATGTTATCCGCTGACCGGCGCAATCGAGTCCGAAGCCGCAACGCTGGAGGATATCGTTGCAGAGACTTTGGCCGTTCGCACGTCAGAACGCCAGGGACGGTTGATCGACCGGGATGAAGCAGCCTCCATGGAAAAGAAAAAGAAGGAGGGCTATTTCTGATGGAGCCGTCAAACACGCCAAGCGCTGCCACCCGGGTGGCAGATTACCTGCGCCAGCAGGAGAGCAAGTCGCTTCTTCGTTTTCTGACCTGTGGTTCTGTCGATGACGGCAAGTCCACGCTGATCGGCCGGCTGCTTTACGATACGAAACTGATCTTCGAAGACCAGTTGGCGACCCTTGAGCGCGATAGCGTAAAGCATGGCACGAACGGCACCGAGATTGATTTTGCATTGCTGGTCGACGGTCTGGAGGCGGAGCGGGAACAGGGCATCACGATCGACGTCGCCTATCGCTTTTTTGCCACGGAAAAACGAAAGTTCATCGTGGCCGATGCTCCCGGCCATGAGGAATATACGCGCAACATGGCGACCGGCGCATCGACCGCAGATCTGGCCGTCGTGCTGCTTGATGCCAAGCAGGGTATTCTCCCCCAGACCAGACGGCACTCCTTCATTGCATCCCTGCTTGGGATCCGTCACATCGTGCTTGCCGTCAACAAGATGGATCTGGTCAATTTCGATCAGGATGTTTTTTGCCAGATAGCCGACGCGTACAAAGCGTTTGCGGACGGTCTGGGCTTTGCAACCATCCAGCCCATTCCCCTGTCGGCACGCCATGGTGACAATGTCACGACGCAATCGAGCAGGATGCCCTGGTATCAGGGGCCCACGCTTCTGGACGAACTGGAAACGGTTGCCATTGACCAGGTCAATCTGGAAAAGCCGTTTCGTTTTCCCGTTCAGTATATATCGCGGCCCAATGCGGAATTTCGCGGTTTCGCAGGGCAGATCGCCTCCGGGACAGTTGCTCCAGGCGATCGTGTGCGGGTGGCCAAGTCAGGGCAAACGACGCGCATCAAGGATATTGTCACGCAGGACGCTTCGTTGGAGCGCGCCCGCGAGGGGCAGGCGGTGACCATCGTTCTGGAAGACGCGGTGGACGTTTCGCGCGGCAATATGCTGGTGTCGGCAGACCACCCCGCCCACGTTGCCGATCAGTTCCAGGCGCATCTGATCTGGTTCGACAAAAAAGCTCTGATGCCGGGGCGCAACTACATTTTAAGGACCGAATGCGACAGCGTCACAGCAACCGTGACCGCCCTCAAGCACAGCATCGATATCACCAATTTTGCCCATAAGGCTGCAAGGTCTCTTGAGCGAAACGAATTTGGCGTCTGCAACTTTTCGGTCCAGGCACCACTCGTTTTCGATGCTTACAAGGACAACCGAAACACCGGCAACTTCATTCTCATCGACCGCTTTTCCAATGCGACCGTCGGCGCCGGAATGATCGACTTTCCGCTGCACCGCTCGGAGAATATTCAGTGGCAAGCGCTGGATGTATCCAAACAGTCCCGCTCGGCCCTGATGAACCAGCGGCCCGCGGTTTTATGGTTCACCGGTTTTTCCGGATCGGGCAAGTCCACCATTGCAAACAATGTCGAAAAGCGTCTTCACGCCAGCGGTCGCTACACCATTCTGCTGGATGGTGACAATGTCCGTCACGGCCTCAACCGCGACCTCGGCTTTACGGATGCCGATCGCGTCGAGAACATTCGCCGCATAGCAGAAGTTGCCAAGCTGATGACCGAGGCCGGGCTCATCGTCATCGTTTCCTTTATCTCGCCATTCCGCTCGGAGCGCCAGTTCGCGCGCGAACTGTTGGGCAAGGACGAGTTCATCGAAGTCTTTGTGGACACGCCGCTTGAGGTATGTATCCGACGTGATCCAAAGGGGCTTTACAAGCGCGCCATCGCGGGCGGCATTCGCAACTTCACCGGCATTGAATCGCCCTATGAGCCGCCGGAAAATCCGGAGCTGCATCTAAGAACCATCGGAACAGATCCGGCAGACCTCGCGGCTCTCGTTCAGGACTACCTCGAGCACAAGTTTTAGGGGAGTTCCCGCAAGGGGCGGGGGACATCGGTCGCCATTCTCAAAGCGGCGACGAAATCGTCTCTTACGGCCCGCCGTCGTTTCCCGTTGTCCGCAACCAGTCGGAAAAGCGGCGCAGCCCATCTTCGAAACTCACCTTCGGCGACCAGTTTAATGCCTGCTTTGCCCGCTCGATGCTGAGAACGCTGGTCGGCACATCGAATGGCCGACCCGGCAGGTAGCGACGGTCGGTCTTTTGGCCTGTGACATTCTCGATTGCATCCAGCACTTCGTTAAGACTATGCCCTCGACCTGAGCCGATATTGAAGACGCGTTCACTGGGATTGCGCTCTGCCGCCGCCATAAGGGCTTCGATGACATCGGCAATATGGATGTAATCCCGGACAACCGAACCATCGCCCCATATCTCAACTGTCTCACCGCGCAGGACCTTGCCGAGAAATACGGCAACCGCGCCCTGGCTTGCATGCACACGCTGGCGCTCGCCAAACGGGTTGGCCAGCCGCAAAACGGTATAGTCCAGTCCGTGCAGGACATTATACAGGTGCAGGTATTTCTCTATGGAAAGCTTGGTAATGCCATACGAGGACAATGGATCCGTTGGATGGGTTTCCTCGATCGGCACCCGGGCCGGTATGCCATAAACCGTGCCGCCGGACGAGGCGAATACGACCTTTTTTACGCCGAGCCTGACGGCCTGATCCAACAGGCGAACAGTGCCGATGACGTTGCTGTCAACATCAAAGACGGGGTCGGCATTCGACGATTTCGGCAAGGTTGTCGATACGAGATGGAAGCAGATATCGCAGCCGTCGAGCGCGCCGGCAACATCCGCTTCGCTGACAAAGTCTCCTTCGTAAAGCTCAAAATTGGGATCGCTCAGATGCGATGAACTGATGGGCTGCACATGCGGGCGATCAAAGCACCTCACCTGAAAGCCACGTGCCAGCAGGGCATCGACAAGATGTGAGCCGATGAAGCCGCGTCCGCCGAGGATCAAACACCGCTTCACGGATCTTGAGGAGAGATCGTTCAAGTTGTTCAATTTACCAATCTCCGATGTGGTTGCGCAGCATCATATCGGGGACCGGTCGGCGTGATCACACTGCGATAGACGTCTTCGTATTTCTCAACCATTGCGGCCATTTCGAATTTCGCTGCTGCCGCGGAGACCTGCGAGGACATCCGGGTATAACTCTCGGGATCGTTTGCGACCTTGACGATCATCTCTGCTAAGGTTTCCGTGTCGATGGACCAATCTTGCAATGCGAAAAGCGATCCCGCCGGTCCCGAATCCGTTTCCAGCATATACCGTATTTCGCCGATGTCGCTTGCCAGTACCGGTTTTCCAGAGAGCAGGCAGTCAATCAACACAAGCGGGGCGCTCTCACCCTTAAAGCGGGAGGGCAGGAATCCCATGTCGGACGCGGCGAAATAATCCCTGATGTTCGCCTTAAAGCCGATAAAGTGGATATGTTTGTCAACCGGCATTTGACGAAGGCGTTGGAACTCCGGGCCCTCTCCGATAAGCAGCAATTGGATAGGGCGAGACGATCGATCGTTCGCCAGTTGGACCGCCTTGATTGCCTCCTCCCAACCCTTGTCGGGAATGGCCCTTGCAACCAGACACAGCACGAAATCGCCCTGCCCAAGGCCAAGCGTCTCGCGGGGAATCGGCTGAACAGGTTTGAACGGCAATGCATTATCGATGCGCCGAAAGGTCTTTTCGCGAATAAGGTCCGGCGGGAATCCGCCGAGGTTCTTTTCGGCCGTATACACGAAAGCGTCAACGCGCTTGCGCAGCAGAGGCATGAACCCGGCGACCTGCTCCGGCGTCATCATTTCGTACATGCCATGCGTGCTGATGACGTGCGAAATGTCGGACTTGCCGATCAACAGCATGGCGAGCGACATATCGACCCATGCGTGATGCGAGTGAACCAGGCTGATGCCCATGTCCGAACACGCGATTGCAACGCGATCCATCTGTTCCAGTTCCAGAAGCGCTACGCGTGGCGATAACATCGCGCGAACGCCTGATTCCGTAGCCTGCTGGTGGCAGTTCAGAACGGTCACAGCATAACCCTTCTCAGCCAGTTCGTTTGCCAGCATGATTGGAAAGGTTTCACCACCGCCTGCTGCAAGCGCGTAGACCGCCATCAGCACATTCGGCAATCGCCCGGCTGCGCAAGGCAGAATCCGCTCAAGATCGTAGAGTTCTTGAAACTCGCTCAATCGTCCTTCGCCGCGCTGCGAGCACCAGTGGGTGTAGAGGACCTGCTCTTGTCGCTTGAAGCCCTCGGTCTCGACCGCATACATTGCCGCGACACGCTTTGCCACGATCTCGTGCTCACGGTAGTAAATGTCCTCCTTTTGGGCATTTACCGAGGTGTTGGCAGCATGTTGACGGTAGTAGTTGATGGCCTTGGGATTATACGCGACCAGCCCGCCGCGCACCAAGGTCAGGTAGAATACCCAGTCCCCGCAAAGCCTCAGTCGCAGCCACTCGGCGTCGTCGAAAAGATCGATCTTTCCCGGATGCCGGAAGACGGCACTGCTGACATTGGGCACAAGATTCTTCGCAACCCAGCCTGCTTTCACCATGGCATGCGCCGAGCGTATGAAAGATCTGTCCCAGACCTGAAGTCCAAGATCATGAAGATAGTGTTGGAGGCGCCAGATCGATTCCGGCGGCGTGCCCCGGACGAATTCCGTATCGCTGAAGGCCAGTTTCACGCCCTCGGTCTGGAAGCAACGCACCATCTCTTCCAGGAAGCTGTCCGAACAATAGTCGTCGCTTTCGGCAATCCAGATCAAATCGCCCTTTGCAAGCTCCAGGCCCTTTTTCCATTGATTGAAGACACCGCCGGAGTTTACCGCGTTGAAATGACAGATCGTCCTTTCCGGGTAACGTGCCGCATAGTCGCCAAGCACCTGCAGGCTGTCGTCGCTCGAACAATCGTCCAGCAGGATCACTTCCAGATTTGAGTAGGTCTGCCGATAAATTGAATCCAGCCGCTGCGCCAGATAAGGCGCGTGGTTATAGTTTGGAACGATGACTGAAACCAACGGGCGGAAATCCGCCGCCAGCGGGCGCACTTCACCATAGAGATCGGTCGAGGAAAATTCGTCTCCCGCCAAGGGGCGGCCCGTCAACATGTGCGCACGCCGAACGATGCCGCCAATGCCCTCACGCCTGAAGACACCGGCAACCCTGCGGATCGCAAGCAGCGGCGATCCCTGGTAGAAGGAAAGAGCGGGGCGAAGTGCGGCAGTCAGAGCTTTTACATGCTGAAACTTGCGGCGTAAAAAATTCATCGACTCACAATTCTGTCGCATGCATTCGACCAACTGATTTCACTGCAACCAACCCTTGCCTCAAAACGCTACGAATATTCAACAGGACTGGATGTTCTGACCTTTTTCATGCCGATCGGCTCTCCGTCACGATCGCGCTTGAAGAGCGCGATATATTGTGATGCCGCTACGTCAATTCTATACCTAGAGGTTGCCGGAGGCACTAAGGACAATGCTTTCGAATACTTGGTGTGGTCCGACGCGAACTCGGCTATTTCATGCGCCACCTGCTCCACGGGGACTTCCCAGTCATCAAGGCCAATAACTGCGCCAGCAAGTTCACCCTCGACCGTAAGCATGTTTTCAATCTCACCCACACCCGTGCCGATATATGGTCTGCCCGCAAAAAGACAATCGACGATCGTGAGCGGAAAGCTCTCCGATTTGAATTTCGTGAGCATGATACCCATGTCCGCGGCCGCGTAATGCCCAACCGAGTCCTCGCTAAAACCCACTAGATGAACAAAATCCGGGGCGAAATTTTTGCAGTAATCATCGTAGACGGGCCCGTTGCCAACAAGCATCAGGCGAATGTCCCGTCCTGACAACCGTCTCGCTCTTTCAACGGCATCTATCGCTTCCGCCCAACCCTTGTCCGGTATCGCTCTGCTCACGCAGCATAGAACAAATGCGTTCTCAGGGATGTTCAGTTGTGCACGCGAAACAGGGACCACTTTGGGCGGCTGCATTCCGTTCTGTATTTTCTGGAACCGCGGCGAAGAAGCATCGTAAATTCCAAGCTTTTTGAACGGCTCGAGGTTCTTATCGGCTGTATAGGCCCAGGTTGTGACATTGCGGTCGGCTTCAAATAACTGTTCTTCTGTCACTGAAAAAGCTTCGCCGTGCTCTATCATGCCATGAAGCGAAGCCACATGCGTTCGAAGATCGTCAAAAACATCTGGAACCACCAAGGGATATTTTTGAATATGCCATTGGTGCGTGTTCAGCGCCTCAATGTGGAATTTGCTTATAGTCTCCTTGAATTTCGTAACATTAGAAGTCTCGATCAGAGGTACGTCATTACGCAGCATTTGCCGCACGCCATCCTCGCGATCGACGAGGCCAGTGCTTAGCAGCAGCACTGAGAGACCTTGCCGCTTGAACTCGTTTGCCAGGCGAATCGGCAAAATTTCTGCTCCACCGGGGTAAAACCCCATCGTCGACACGAGAACGTTGGGAGAACGCTCACTGCGCGCCTGAAGAACCGCCTCGTAATTGTACCAATCTGAGAACTCTGCCTCTGAGTTGCCAACCATAGTCCAATAGAAGGCTTCATAGCCTTTGCGGCAACGCTCCAGTACATCATGGGGAACCTGATAGAGTGCGGCAACCGTTCGGCTTGCCAGTCCGACTTCGCGATAAAATGAATCTTTCTTGTAAGTAGCGTCGGCCGCACTGCCCTCATAACGACGGAAGAAGTTTATCGCGTCAGGATTATAGGCAACCTTTCCGCCTCGAATGACATGCAGATAAAACACCCAATCGCCGGCGACTCGCATAGACAACCACTGCTCATCCTCCAGGAGTGGCAGTTCGATTGGTCGTTTGAAAAGTACACTGCTCGCGTTGGGTATCGTGTTTTTTATACCTAAAGCTTCCTGGACCTCATTGTGAGCCGTCTCGACGTAAGCGCTCTCCCATTTGGCAGCACAAGCGAGATCAGCCAGATAAGCCTTAAGAGCATTGCGATCCGGCGCCCCATCGCGATTCACGAAAATAGATTCCCCGTAAGCGAGCAATACCGCCTCGTCATCGAAGCAACGAACGAGCACCTCAAGCAATCTCTCGTCGCAAAAATCGTCGCTCTCTGCAATCCAAACGAGTTCGCCAGACACCTCCTTCAAGCCTCTGGCCCATTGTTTAAAAGGCCCCCCGGAATTCTCTGCATTATATATAACGCGCGTGACACTCGGGTATTTCGCCAGATATTCATCTAAAATCTCGCGACTTCCGTCGGACGAGCAATCATCTAATAATAAAACCTCAATGTTCCTGTAGGTTTGGGAATATATACTCTCAAGACGTTGTCGCAGGAACCTCTCATGGTTGTAGTTTGGAACAATTATAGAGATTTTGGGTAGACGCAAACCGGCTTCCAGCTTTAAGAGCGCGCGCGCGGTTTCATTCAGCCTATTGAAGCCATTTTGACGATCGGGCTCGAGATAAAGACCGTTCTCCCAGTCGTTCCAAGCGTTTATAAACACAAAACGCCTATCTTCAGGGTGAACCTTCCGGGTGGCTGCAATACATTCATCCAGCCATTGCCGATAGCTGTCAGTGGAAAAATTCTTGTATACCAAGCGACTGTCTGTCTGCTGGGCTGTATTGTCACGGGCGAGTGTCACGACAGAGTAAACTGGTTGCAGCAGGTCGGCATTGACCCGTGCTTTTTTTATACCAGTAGTGCACACTACATTATAAGGAACTATTTGGACTCCATTCCGGTCATACGGGCGGAAATCTCCGGTTTCGCCCGGTACGGGGTGGGCGGGAAAATCGACAACGGCGTTACAACCGCTCGAAAGAAGCTCGACGACATCGGTGTGCTGGGCGTCGCCAAGAACACAGCGCCCGACGATAAAGGGCTCATCCAACCCTTGTTCGCGAAACCATGCTCTTAGAGCAGGAATATAACGTGAGACTTGCAATGATTTTTGCGCGGCCTCAACGACGACCAACGGTCTTCCGTCTACCCGCAGGCAGCGCGGGTCGCTGGAAAGCCGCACCAATGCGTCACCGATGGCGGATAGATTCTCCCCCACCCCCGCAGAGACGTCAGCTCTGACGCAGAATCGTATATTTATGTCTTGATTTTCAAGGAAGAGCGCAAGCGGATCCTTTCGATCCGTATCGAGGCTTGGCGCAGTGGTCAGCTCAAAACAGAAGGCGGACACACCATGACGCGTCGCCATCTCGGCTTGATTACGCAGGACGTCCGCACTGGCCACATCATAATAGCCAAGACTGCCATCAGGTTTCTTGGGCTGAGAATGATGCGGGAACAACGGCCGCGCCGATTGCAACACATCCCAGTCCGGCACTGCATAGAACGCAATCAGTTTAACGTCGTTATCGATCTCTCCAAACCAGGCGTCTACTTCCCGCCGGCCACCAGAGCGATTTGCGATCTGCCGGGCCTCTGCCGCACCGGAAACGACGTAGTGCAAAAACGGGTTCATTCCCGCATTTCGAATGTCATCATACGTCGAAAGATAGAACTGCGTATCGAAGTCATCGCTGGGGTCTCGGCCCTGTCTCCAGCCATGCTCACAGTAGTGGCGAACGGCATCCTCGGGCGTCAATTGAAGTTCGGGGTACACGCAGACGTAAAATTGTTCATCGAACTGGCCTGACAAGCGGATTGTCTCGATCTCACGCTCCAGCTGTTCAGGATCAATTTCAATCAAAGACACGGTCTCTGAAGCGGAAATTCTTCGCCCTTCCTGACGGCCGTGCCTGATGTAATGAAGGAAAGGGTTTATGCTTGCTCCGGCAATGTCGGGATTTTCGGACAGATAGAAGGCCGTATCGAAGGCCGCAGAAGGATTGCGATGCTCCTTCCAGCCATGCACGACGAAGTGTGTTGCGGGGTCCAGTCCACTTTCAGAGACGTCGGGATATGTTGTGCGATAATAGTCCGCATCAAACAACGCACTGTTGCGGACGTCCCGGAGCGGTGCGTGCAGCCGCAACTCACGCCAGCCCCGACGCAATCGCTGCAGCAGGGGCCCATCGATCTCACCTGATGCTGTTTTCACCTGCGCAATGAGCGACACCACCTTGCGCAGTGGTTCTGTCAAGCGCCACGAACGTGAATTCAGAATCGCGACGAGCTGCGCATTCAGCTTTTCGACAACACGCTCCAGCTCGTCAAGTCGTCGAACATGTTCGTCACGCTCCCGCTGTATCTGTTCGTCATGCTTCAACTGGTTCTGCTCGGCGCGCTCCCGTTGGATCTGCTCCTCGTGCTCCCGCTGGGTCTGTTCGTCACGCTCCCGCTGAATTTTCTCAAACTCAATATGCTGCTGCCTCAACGCATCGGTCAGCCTGTTGACAACGTCCTCTCCGATGGAACCGATAACATCCAGGAGGATATCGCCATCCTCCACTTCCCTGATGTCGTAGATTTCGCGCGACGGCAGCGCGATACGGCCAATCTCTGCCCATGTCGCTCTATCAATGGCGACCACGGTGGCCGTAGACACACCCGTATCGCTAACATTTCGCGAACAGCTAAGGCCGATATAGACGATTTGCTCGCCGACGCTGATTCCGCGCGTATAGCCATCGAACTGTGCCGTGCGCAGTAGCGTGCCATCCGGGGCGTATTCTCGGATTTCCTTCATTTCGGAGTTTGCGACAATCAAGTTTTCGCCGCAGGAGACCAGGCTGTGCGGCTGCGAGAGCCCATCAATCAGTATGTTGCCCGACAACAGATCTCGCACAAAGCCCGCGCCGGCGGTCGCTTTTTTGTAGCCGCGCGTGGTCGAGAAGTCGCCAAAAGCAGAAAAAACGATGCGGCCGTTCCAGTCGCCTAGACAATTGATATGCCAGGAATCATCGGCATCTGAAAAAGTCCAGGTTTCGGCTTCCTGTCCTTCTCCGTCGAGCTTGATAACTTTATTTCCAGTGGTTCCGACGACATAACAATACCCGTCCTTGAACACGACGTCGTGAATGTCATCCACACCCGTTTCATTGTCGCTGATGATCCACGGCCGTTCCCCGAGCTGGATAACCGTGCCTGGCTGAATGCCTCGAAGTGTCCTGTTGCCATCAATGGCGAGACCTGTTGACTGGCTCGCATCGATCCTGCGAACCGTGCCATGGTTGATAAGGAACAGACCTCCGGCCTCATTGGGGCAGGACACCAGAAGACGGTTAAAGATATCAGTCATTTATGTTCGCCACGCAGTGGAAGTCGAAGTCGATGATTTCAGTTGAGCAGTTTCTTTCCGTGGGCAAAACCCTGAAAACAACCGCGTCGGCCTTGCGATGCAAAACAGCCTCGCCATCTGCATCATCAGAACCGAAGACGCCCGCATTCATGAAATATACGCCCGGATTCAAGAAACAGGTGAAGGAGTATTCCACTGTGTAACGCGTTCCCGGCTCCACAAAGGCAATGGCATCCGCAAGTGTCGCGGCCGACATGAAACCTCCCAAGGGGATACCGCTTCCCGTCTTGATGAGCATGCCAAACCGGACGTTGGTTATAAATTTGTCGACATTGACCTCGTATCGGAGCCTGTATCTTCCCTGCTTCTTCAGAGAATTGACCCGACGGCCATCGGCGGTCAAAAGTGCAAGGTCTCCTATCCGTGCGCCGCGAGCCTCAAACTCGATGGTACTTTGAGGAACGAAATTCGGATCGAAGGTTTCATCAAGCTCTACCTCGCGTTCCGCAGGAGCGGTGTCGTCTCCGGTTGCCAGATCTTCGCCCGAGCGATTGAGTGAACCTGCCATCAACTGCTGGCGAAGCCCATCGCGCAGATGCGCCGGCGCATACAGCAGCTTCTGATAGCTGGATACGATCTGCTTGGGTTCGCCGGACGCGATTATCTCGCCGGAGTCGAGCATGATGGCTCGGTCGCACAGTTCCACGATCTGCGAGGCCGAGTGGGAAACAAAAAATACCGTCGCGCCCTTCGCACGGATGGCCTCGATCCGGGAAAAACATTTGCGCTGGAACAGTTCGTCACCCACCGACAGCGCCTCATCCACGATGAGGATTTCGGGCTCCACATTGATGGCCACCGCAAAGGCCAGTCGCACCATCATGCCACTTGAGTAGCTCTTGACCGGCTGTTCAATGAAGTCGCCAATGTCGGCAAATGCGGCGATGTCGCCAAAGCGTGCATCGATCTCGTCCTTGCTGACCCCCAGGATCGCCGCGTTCATGTAGACGTTCTCGCGACCGGTAAACTCGGGATTGAAACCCGAGCCCAGTTCAAGCAAAGCGGAAATGCGTCCGTTCGCCGTAATACTTCCAGACGTCGGATTGAGGGTCCCGCAGATCATTTGCAGCAAGGTCGATTTGCCACTGCCGTTGCGACCGATGATGCCGACCGTCTCGCCCTTCTTCACTTCGAAGGAGACATCCCGCAAAGCCCAGAATTCCCTGAAATACTGGTTCTGAGACAGGCCGAAGGAGCGGCGCAGGCGCGGCAGCAGGAACTGCTTGAGCCTTGCCCGTGGCGTATCGTAAATCTGATAACACTTGCTGACGTTGTCTACCTTTATGGCCAAGTCAGAGGACATCGGCAAACCCCTTGCGCGTCTTCTGGAACCACAGGAAGCCGATCCAGGCGACTGCTACGGATGCCAATGCATAAAGGCCCAGCATGACGAAATCGGGTGCCTTACCCCAGAACAGCACATCCCGGGAGAGTTCAATGGCCGGTGTCAGGGGATTGAGATAGAGGACGATACGAAAATTCTCCGGGAGCGCGCTTGCGGGATAAAAGACAGGCGACAGGAACATCAAGGCCGTCGTGGCAACGCCGATAAATTGCGCGACATCACGCAGGAAAACCCCAAGGGAAGCCAAGATCCAGCTTACCCCAAGCGTGAAGATGCAAAGCGGCAAAAGCACGAGCGGGAAAAACAGCACGGTCGCGTGAGGAAGGCCATAAAAGACGAGATAGGCCAGAAGCCAGACCGCCAAACTGATGAAAAGATGAAAAAGCGCCGATCCGAGCACCACGGATGGCAGGATTTCCAGCGGGAAGACGACCTTCTTGACGTAGTTCGGATTGCCAACAATGAGACCGGATGCCCGATTGATCGTCTCGGAAAACAGATTGAATGTCATGAGCCCCGCGAACAGCACCAGGGCAAACTCTGCCTTCGAGGTTCCCCCCGTGCCCCATTTCGCCTTCAATATGGAGCTGAAGACGAAGGTGTAAACACTCAGCATCAGCAACGGGTTGAAGAAAGACCAGAACACGCCCAGAAACGAACCCCGGTAGCGGCCAAGCACCTCGCGTTTGATCGAGGCCTTGAGCAGGCCGCGGTGGCGCCATTGGCTCGCCACCATTTCCCGGAGGCTCGCGGAAAAGGTCTGCATCAGTCAAACAACTCCGCCATATCCAACGTGGTGGCCGCAGCGTCTTTCGCCGCCAGCTTCGGTTCGCCCTGGATTGGCCAGTCAATCGCGATACGCGGATCATTCCACAGCAGACTGCGCTCAAACTCGGGCGCATAATAGTCGGTCGTCTTGTAGAGAAACTGCGCGGCATCGCTTAAAACGACAAAACCATGCGCAAAACCCTCGGGAACCCAAAGCTGCCGCTTGTTCTGTTCACTCAGATGCACGCCGACCCAATGACCAAATGTCGGTGACGACCGGCGAATGTCGACGGCAACGTCGAAGACTTCCCCTTCGACCACACGCACAAGCTTTCCCTGCGGCTGCCGAATTTGATAATGCAGCCCCCGCAAGACATTTTTTGATGATCTGGAATGGTTGTCCTGCACAAAATTACGATCAAGGCCCGTCAGTTCCTTGAAGGTGCGCGCGTTGAAGCTCTCCAGGAAATAGCCGCGATCGTCTCCGAAAACCTTAGGCTCGAGGATCAGGACGTCAGGAATGCTGGTTGAGATCGCCTGCATCAGAACACTTCGTCCTTGAGAAGGTTCATCAGATAGACGCCGTAGCCGCTCTTTTTCAGCGGAGCCGCCAGCTCTTCCAGTTTTGCAGCGTCGATCCAACCCGCCCTGTAGGCAACCTCTTCCGGACAGGCGACCCGCAGACCCTGCCGTTTTTCGATCGTGGCGATGTAGTGTCCTGCCTCCAGCAGTGAATCATGGGTGCCCGTATCGAGCCATGCATAACCGCGCCCCATGATCTCGACGTTCAGCTGGCCCTGCTTAAGGTAGTGGCTGTTGACATCGGTGATCTCGAGTTCGCCGCGGGCGGAGGGCTTGATATCGGCTGCGATGTCGCAGACCTGCTCATCATAGAAGTAGAGACCCGTCACGGCATAGTGCGACTTTGGCCGCTGAGGTTTTTCCTCGATCGACAAGGCTTTCTTGTTCTTGTCGAAATCCACAACACCGTAACGCTCGGGATCGGTCACGTGGTAGGCAAACACCGTCGCACCATCCGGACGGGCTGACGCGTGTTTCAGCAACTTCTGGAAATCATGACCGTAGAAGATGTTGTCGCCCAGCACGAGGGCAGATGGTTTTCCCCCGACGAAATCGCGACCGAGGATAAAGGCCTGCGCCAGCCCATCGGGACTGGGCTGGACGCTATAGGTGAGGTTGAGACCCCATTGACTGCCATCGCCCAGCAGTGCCTCGAAACGGGGCGTATCCTGCGGCGTCGATATGATCAGGATATCCCGGATGCCCGCCAGCATCAGCGTCGTCAGTGGATAATAGATCATCGGCTTGTCATAGACCGGCAGCAACTGCTTGGAGACTGCCAGCGTTGCCGGATGAAGCCGTGTGCCGGATCCCCCGGCCAGAATGATACCCTTGCGTGTCGTCATCGCCTCAAAACATTTGCTGGAGAATATGGTCAATTCCGGCCTGCCAATGGGGCAGGTTCAAGCCGAAAGTCGTGCGAAGTTTGCAAGTGTCAAGTCTGGAATTGGCAGGCCGCTTCGCCGGCGTCGGATATTGGCTTGAGGGAATGGCCAAAATCGCATCCGGCGCGACGCGGACAGGCCGCCCGCTACGGCGCGCCGTTTCGATCACATGACACGCGTAAGCGTGCCAGTTGGTTTCTCCGCTCGCGACAAGATGGTAAACCCCATCTGGAATGGCATGGCCCTCTTTCACGGCTTCCCGTGCGGCATGCGCTGTCACGTCGGCGATCAGGCTGGCCGATGTCGGTGCGCCAATCTGGTCGGCCACAACCTTCATTTCGTCGCGCTCCGCTGCCAGACGGAGCATGGTTTTCAGGAAGTTGGCGCCGTGAGCACCGGCCACCCATGATGTCCTGAAGATCAGGTGCCGCGCTCCGCTGGCCTTCAGGGATTGCTCGCCGGCAAGCTTGCTGCGGCCATACACGCCCTGTGGATTGGGCTCATGCGCTTCGGTGTAGAAACCGTCATCCTTGCCGTCAAAAACATAATCGGTCGAATAATGCACCACCAATGCGCCAAGAGCGACGGCTTCGGCACCGATGATGCCCGGCGCCGTAGCATTGATGGAAAAAGCCAGATCCTGTTCGCTTTCCGCCTTGTCGACGGCGGTGTAGGCCGCCGGATTGACGATGATATCAGGCTTTACGTCCCGGATAACCGACCGCAATTGAGTGTGGTCGGAGAGGTCGCAAGCGTTCCGGTCCAGCGCGATCACGTCCCCCAAAGGGGCAAGCGCCCTTTGCAATTCGAAACCAACCTGACCGTTTTTGCCTGTCAACAACAACCGCATCGATCAGTTCCCGTATTGCTTTCCGACCCAGTGCTGGTAGGCGCCGCTCGTCACGTTCTGGACCCAGTCCTGGTTCTCGAGATACCACTGCACCGTTTTGCGAATGCCCGTCTCGAACGTTTCAATCGGCTTCCAGCCCAGTTCCCTTTCCAGCTTGCCTGCATCGATCGCATACCGTCGATCATGGCCCGGACGGTCTTTCACAAAGGCAATCTGTGTTGCGTATGACTGACCATCGGCCCGCGGATGCAGTTCATCAAGGATCGCGCAGAGTGTGCGAACCACATCCAGATTGGCCTTCTCGTTCCAGCCTCCGACATTGTACGTTTCGCCGAGTTTGCCTGCATCGAGAACACGCCGGATGGCAGAACAGTGATCCCGGACATAGAGCCAGTCGCGGATCTGCTGGCCATCACCGTAGATCGGCAGAGGCTTAAGCGAAAGTGCATTGAGGATGCACAGGGGAATGAGCTTTTCCGGGAAATGGAACGGCCCGTAATTGTTCGAGCAATTGGTGGTCAGTACCGGCAGGCCGTAGGTGTGATGGTAGCAGCGAACAAGATGGTCGGATGCTGCCTTGCTGGCCGAATAGGGGCTGTTTGGCTGGTACTGGTTCTCTTCACGGAACGCAGGCTCATCCTTTTCAAGCGAGCCGTAAACCTCATCGGTGGAAACATGCAGGAAGCGGAAGGCCGTCTTTTCACTCTCTGCCAGATTTGCCCAGTAGGTGCGAACTTCCTCGAGCAAGGTGAAGGTTGAAACCACGTTCGTCTGTATGAATTCGGCAGGTCCGTGAATGGACCGGTCCACATGCGATTCAGCGGCAAAATTGATGACTGCGCGCGGATTGTGTTCGCAGAGCAGTTTTGCGACCAGCTTCCCATCGCCGATATCGCCCTGGACGAAAATATGCCGTGCATCTCCTTCCAGGCCAGCCAGGTTGTCTAGGTTGCCCGCATAGGTCAGCTTATCCAGGTTGACGATCGGTTCGTCACTTTGGGCGAGCCAGTCCAGCACAAAATTGCTTCCAATGAAGCCAGCGCCGCCGGTAACGAGAATAGCCATCGAATGTCCCTCACGAATTACGCATGAACGCAAAGATGCTGAGTTGAGGTCTCGTGCCTCAATGCAAGCGGAGGAGTTACACGACGACTGGAAGCGGGTCAAACCCCGCTGCGGAATGAGCGCTTGCGCGGTCGGATACGCGTGGGACTGAAACGCTGAGAATATGGGGTGCATTTGAATGAGCTTCGCAGCCATGCAGGCACATCCAACGTGGCTTAAATCCTTCCGGATGAGCGCATGCTGTTGGATCGTGTCAGCCATGCGATGCCAGAGTTTACCGGTGATGTGATCCACACCTGTTCAGCGAAACGGGCCCTCTCAACGCGGCAGCGTACCTGTCATCAAGTCTTCATGCGGGCTTCACGGGAATGTCGTGTGCGACCGTTATGTCGCTCTCATTGCAATTTAACTTGCAGAGGAGAGAGACATGACACGCAAATTGCACAGCACGATTGCAGCCAGCGTTTTTGCCCTGTTCGCCACGATCGGCTCTGCCGAAGCCGCAACCACGGTCAAATTCTGGCACACGTTCAGCAAGACCAATGGCGAGGCTCTGAACAAGATCATCGCAAACTTCGAAGCCGCCCATCCCGATATCGATGTCGAACCGGAATTTGTCGGCAATTACAATGATCTGGTTGCCAAGCTGCAGGCGGCCATTCCCGCCCGTCGCGCGCCGGATGCCGTGATCCTCGAGATCACCCGCTATGGGCTGTTTGCCAACAACAATATCCTGACGGACCTGACGCCTTACGTCGATGCCGATCCGCTGAAGGGTGATCTTTACGACTTCGCCCTCGAAATCGGCCAGATCAACGGCAAGAACTATGTCGTGCCGTTCAACTCCTCCACGCCGGTTCTTTACGTCAACAAGGACATCTTTGCCCGCGCTGGTCTTTCCGTCGATACCCCGCTGAAGACCTATGACGACATCCTCCAGGCTGCAAAGACGATCCAGGAAAAGCTGGGCGCAGAGGGCATTTCCGGAATGGGCGCGCCTGGCCAGTTCGCCCGCTGGGGCCTGGTCATGGCCAATGACAGCGAGTTGATCAATCCGAAGACCAACGAGATCCTGCTCGACAAACCGAACACCATCGAAGCCTATCAGTGGATGGGCTCGCTGGTCAGCCAGCACAAGGTTGCCTCGCCGGATGGCGTGACCGACGAGGACATGGGCAATGCCGCCTTCATGGCCGGCAAGGTCGGCCTCGACATGGATTCGACCGGCAGCTACGGCGGCCGCAAGAAGGCGCTGGGTGAAAATCTCGTCGTGCGGCCCATGCCCTGCAACAAGGTCTGCTCGGTTCCGATCGGCGGCGCCGGCATCGGCATCATGGCGTCTTCGCCCAAGGACGTGCAGGATGCGGCCTACAAATTCGTGAGCTACGCCGCTTCGCCGGAGGCCAATGCCGCCTGGTTTGCCGCGACCGGCTACCTGCCGATCAACAGGAAGAGTGCGGCTCTTCCGGTCGCCGTCAAGGCGCTGGAAAGCCAGCCGGGCATCGATGTTGCGATCAATTCGCTGCCTTACGCCCATGGCCGCGCCCGCGCCACCTTCGTCACCTGGATGCGCACCAATGAATACAAGGTGTGGCAGTCGATTGCGCTTGGCCAGCGCAAGGCCGACGCGGCGCTGAAGGATTTTGCCGAACAGACGCGCAAGGAAAGCCAGCGCGCCGGAAACTGATTTTTCAACCTTCAGGGGCGCCGGTCGGGCAAACGTCCGACCGGCGCAGATAAACAATGCTCCGCAAGCTGACGCCCTATCTTTTCGTTGCGCCGCTGATGATCTTCATCGCGGTGTTTACCTATATCCCGATCCTGACGAGCCTGAACCTCAGCGTGCGCCAGTGGAATTTCCTCACCCCCGACATGCCCTTCGTGGGGCTTCGCAATTATGAAGAGCTGTTCGCCTCGGCCGAATTCTGGAACTCGCTGTGGGTGACCACCGTTTTTGCCGTGCTTTCGGTGCCGTTGAGGCTTGGGGCAGCACTTGCCATCGCCAACTGGCTGGTGCGCGAAACGCTGGCCTCCCGGCTCTTGCGCGGCGCGTTGTTCCTGCCGTCGGTGACATCGACAGTATCGATCGCGGTGGTGTTTTCCTGGGTCTTTTCCACCGATTACGGCATGATGAACGCGCTGCTCTCCTGGCTGGGGCTCGGGCGGCCGCATTGGCTGCAGGATCCGCATCTGGCGCTCTGGGTGCTGATCGTCGTCAATACCTGGAAGCAGATCGGTTATGACATCGTCATCTATATCGCCGGCCTGCAGGCGATCCCGCAGGAGCTTTACGATGCCGCCGCCGTCGATGGCGGCAGGCGCCTGCACGTCTTTCGCCGTGTGACCATGCCGCTGGTGATGCCCACCACCTATTTCCTGCTGGTGATCTCGGTGATCGAGGCCTTCCAGGTCTTCACCATCGTCAATGTGATGACAAAGGGCGGTCCGGCCGGCGCCACCGACATGCTGGTGAACCTGCTCTACGAGATCGGTTTCGTGCTGTTCGACATCGGCCGCGGCTCGGCGCTTGCCGTCATCCTCTTCGTCCTGCTGGTGGCGCTTGCCATCCTCAAATCGCGCATCATCGGCCGCAAGGTGCATTATGAAGCCTGAAAATCCCTTTGTCGCGGTGCTGTCGCTCGTCGTCGGCCTGCTGTTCCTTTCGCCGGTGCTTTATTCCATCTGGATGTCGTTCCAGACGGCCGATGCCTTCTATGCCGGTCACGTCACCTTCACGCTGGACAATTATGAGCGGGCCGTCGGCCAGTTCAATTTCGCCCGTTACCTCCTCAACAGCCTGATCGTCTCCGGCCTGGTCACCGTTCTCGGCATCACGGTGGCAACGCTTGCCGCCTTCGCCTTTGCCCGCTTCACCTTTCGCGGCGGCGACCTGCTGTTCGCAGCGACCGTCGCGACGCTGATGATCCCGAGCCATATCAGCCTCATCCCGAATTACCTGACGCTTGCCAAGGTCGGGCTGCTTGATACCTATGCGGGGCTGATCCTGCCGGCGATTTCCAACGGTTTTGCCGCCTTTTTCCTGCGGCAATATATTCGCGGCATCCCGAAGGCGCTGGACGAGGCGGCCTATATGGATGGAGCCTCGCCGCTCACCGTGCTGTGGCGCATCATCGTGCCGCTCTCCAAGCCGGCCATTGCCTCCATGGCGCTCTACATCTTCATCACCGAGTGGAACAACTACATCTGGCCGCTGGTGGCCGTCGGCCGGCAGGATCTCTACACGCTGCAGATCGGTCTGGCACGGCTCTACAAGATCAATCCGGGGGAGGGGCTTGTCGACTGGCCGCTGGTCATGGCCGCCTCCACCATCACCATCCTGCCGGTGCTTGCCGGTTTCCTGTTCGTGGAGCGCCATCTCGTGCGCGGCATCACCATGGGCGCCGTGAAATGAACCTCTCAAAAGACGAAACGGGGAAGACCAGACTGATGACACGCATCGCATCCCATCGCGGCGGCACGCTCGAATATGGCGACAGCACACCGCGCGGTTTTGCCGCGACCGCTGCCATGCCGCTGGAGGAGGTGGAATTCGACGTCCACCCGACAGCCGATGGCGCGATCGTCGTCCACCATGATCCGACGCTGGAGGGAACGACTGACCGGATGGGCGCGATTGCGGGCCTCACGCTTGCCGAGGTGAAGGCCGCCACCATCCATTACAGCGCCGGCGGCCATCCGCTGACGCTCATCGAACTCTGCGCGCTCTATGCCTCATCCAGCGTCGATTTCCGCTGCGAGATCAAGCCCGGGGCTGATGGCCTTGCCTATCCGGGTTTCGTGCCGAAGGTGATCGACCTGCTTGCCCGCCACGCCATGCTGGCGCGCACCACCTTTTCCTCCTTCCTGCTCTCCTCGCTGGACGATCTGGCGGCTGCCACCGACCGGCCGCGGCTGTGGCTGGTCAGCCCGCCGGTGCTGAAACAGGTTGGCGTTCATGGTGTGATCGAGCTGTGCCGGGCGCATGGCGTGCCGGAGATCGGCGTGCATATCGACACGGCCAATGCCACGCTCGCTGCAACCGTGCAGGCTGCCGGGATCGATTTCGGCTGCTGGGCCACCCACACGCCGACGCAGATCGACAAGGCGCTGGCGCTCGGCGTCAAGGTGTTTACCACCGACCGGCCGACGCTGGCGATTGCCCGGCGCACTGCCTTTCGTCAGAAGGAGATCACGGCATGAGCGGCATTGCCCTTCGCAACATCCGCAAGGCCTATCCGGGCGGACCGACGGTTCTGCACGATGTGTCGATGGAGTTCCATCCCGGCGAGTTCATCGTCATTGTCGGCCCCTCCGGTTGCGGCAAGTCCACGCTGCTGCGGCTGATCGCCGGGCTGGAGCGCGCCGATGCCGGCGAGATCGAGATTGCCGGCATTCGCGCCAATGATCTGGCGCCGCAGGACCGCGACATCGCGATGATCTTCCAGAACTATGCGCTCTACCCACATATGAGCGTGCGTGAAAACATTTCCTTCGGGCTGGAATTGCGCGGTATGCCGAAGGCCGAGCGCAACCGGCGGGCCGAGGAGGTGGCGCGCATGCTGCAGCTCGAACCTTATCTGGAGCGCAAGCCGGGCGCGCTGTCCGGCGGCCAGCGCCAGCGTGTCGCCATGGGTCGCGCCATGGCGCGCAACACCTCCACCTTCCTGATGGATGAGCCGCTGTCCAACCTCGACAATGCGCTCAGGGTGGCGATGCGCACCGAGATCAAGGATCTGCACCGCCAGCTCGGCGCCACCATCGTTTATGTCACGCATGACCAGACAGAGGCCCTGTCGCTGGCCGACCGGGTGGCTGTCATGAAGGATGGCCACCTGCAGCAGTTCGACCGGCCGGAAGTGATCTACGACCGCCCCGCCAATCGATTTGTCGCCGGTTTTCTCGGCGTGCCCCCGATCAATTTCGTCGCTGCGGAGAAACTGCCGGGCTGGCAGGGCATGCAGGGGCTGACGGCAGGCCTGCGCCCGGATATCCTCAGCGTTCATGCGCAAAAGCCGGCGGGACCGGCGCTGGAAGCGCGCCTTGTCCTGTCGGAAATGACCGGATCGGATCTGCTCCTGCATTGCGACAGTGCGGCGGGACGGTTGACGGCCATTGCACCGCGCCGCACCATGTCGGACCCTGCGGCGCAGCTGTGGATCTCCTACGATCTTGACCGGGCGCTGTTCTTTGATAACGACAGTGGAGAGCGGGTCGATCTCACACGTGATTTGCGCAGCATCAGAACAGCGGAAGAGTGATGGACAGGCAAGACCCGTTTCCCCCGGCGTTTGCCGATCTGATCAGCCGCCATTCGACCCGGCTCACCGATGCCGATACGCGCCTGCTCGATGTGCTGGTGCAGGACCCGATCCGGGCTGCGATGGAGAACGGCAAGGATGTCTCCTTCCGCGCCGGCGTCCATCCCGCCTCCGCCGTCCGGTTGGCAAGGCGGCTGGGTTTCAAGGGATATCCGGAGTTTCGCAGCTTCCTGCAGGCCAGTCTTCGAGATGGCGGCGGCGATTTTGAAAGCTCTGCCGCGCGTATGGCCGCCCGGCTCGTCAGGGCCGAGGAGGGCGGCCTGCTCGCTTCGGTTCTGGATAGTGAAATCGCCGCGCTCAACACTGCGCGCAACACCGTATCCGATGCCGATATCCGCGCCTTTTCCGAGCACCTGCGCGACAGCCGCCGCATTTTCGTCTTCGGGCGCGGCCATTCTTCGGCGCTCTCGGCCCTCATTACGCTGCGCTTGGTGCGATCGGGATACGAGGCCGTCAACATCGCCAGCCAGATGGATCAGATGCCGGAGCTTCTCTGGTCTCTTTCGAAAGGCGATGTGGTCTGGCTTCTCTCCTTCCGCCGCGTCGCGCCTCTGGTGCACGAGGTTCGCCGGATTGCCGCCGAGCGTGGCGCGGTAACGCTGGCCCTGACGGACCTGCATGCCGCCCGCATCGATCCCGCGCCGGATCGCCACATCTCGGTCTCACGCGGAGAGCCCGGTCAATCCCAATCGCTCGTGGTGCCGATGACCATCGCCAACGCGATCATTCTCGATCTTGCCGCCATCGATGACGGTCGCTCGATCCGGGCGCTTGGCGAACTGCGGTCGTTCCGGGCCGAGACACGGCTGAAGCTCGACTGAAGCGAAGCTTTCTTTCTCGCCCCCTCCCGCTCTCCCGTCAGTTCTCCCGGAAGGCGCGCATGATCTGGTCGCCTTAGGGTTTCAGCAGATAGGAAGCGACGCTTCTTTCGCCGGTCTGGATAAAGGTCTCGACCGGCATGCCGGACAAGCATCACCTGACCCGGTCGTGCGGCGTCTTCGCGGGTGATGTCGATGCGTAACTCTTTTCACCCTCGTGCCGTTTTTTCCCCCTCGATATCCCCTGCAGGCGTTGCGATTGTCGTGCGGTTGCGGCCAGCGGCCTTGGCGCGGTAGAGGGCTTCGTCGGCGCGGTCGATCGCCGTCTGAAGTGTGTTGCGGCCGGGCTCCAGCGGGGCGATGCCGAGGCTGAGGGTCATGGTTCGGGATGTGCCGCGCAGGTTCAAGATCCGGTTTGCCACGGCCATGCGAAACGTTTCGGCAAGCCGGGCTGCCTCCTGCGGGGCGTGGTGCGGCAGGTAGGCGACGAATTCTTCGCCGCCGAGGCGGGCCGGTATGCCATGGGCGCCGATTGCCTGGTGCAACTGTCTGCCCAGTTGCACCAGCACCTCATCGCCTGCCGCATGGCCGTAGGCGTCGTTGATCGCCTTGAAGTGATCGATGTCGCAGACGATGACCGATCCGGCAGAGAGACCTAGCGGAAAGGCGCGGTCGATGGCCGCGTCAAAGCCGCGCCGGTTGAACAGGCCCGTCAGCGGATCGCGTTCTGCCGCATCCCGGTGCCGTTCAATGGCCGCCGATCCGATGGCGGCAAGCGCTGCAAACGGAAAGGTCAGGCAGAGCGTGATCGTCGTGACGTGGACGCTCAGATTATAGGCGGAGGTGACGAAATCGGCGAGATCGTCGCTCTGATCCACAAAAAAGAAAAACACCACCGCCCGCACCATCGTATCGGCAAAAACGAGGCCAACCGAGGCGAGGAGGATACGGTCGATGCCGCGCGAGGCCCGTGGCAGGCTCGTCCCGAGCGCCAGCGCCACAAGGCAGGCAAAGCCGACATCGGTCAGCAGCAGCTGGTAACGCAGGCTCTGCATGATGAAGACGGTGTGGATGAGGAGGAGAAGATAGATGGCGCAGAACAGCCGCCGCGTCCGATGCCACGACGGCGCCTCGAAATGCTCAAGCACGGCGCTCGAATAACAATAGGCGGCTGCGATGAAGATCACGCCTGAGACGAAGGCATCAAATTGCGGGCCGACGGGAAAGGTCGACAGCAGGAAACCGGAGGCGGTCAGCGCAAATCCCGCACTCCAGTGCCAGGTCGTCGCAATGCCGCTTCGCCACAGTTGCAGGAAGATGATGGCGACCATCCCGAAAATCACAGGCGGCACATAAACGATGATATTGCTCGTGCCCATGATATGCTCGGCTTGAGGGGAACGTCACCACCCGACGTCGTTTCGTCACGATCCGTTTTATTGTGGGGCAGCTTAACGAAATCTCAATGTCAAGACAGTGATCTGGCCGTTGTCTCCTCCTGATACAGTTGGCCGTGTGCCTCTCCGTCCGCGATAGCAGACATGTGCCGTTTTCTCCAGTGGCGCGCTGACAGAGTCACAACCTTGAAAGGGCAGTCGGGGGCTGCTGCACACGGGCGAAGAGATCGCTCCGGGCGGTTATCGTGTGTCTTCCGGTTCTCGATCACGTTTGAGGTCGCGTTCGGTGCGGTTCCCGGTCATGATATTTGGATCGCTTCGCGCACAGTGTCTCTCATGCCGTTCATTCCGCTTCCCTTTGTCGTTGCCATTCTTCTCGTTGTCGTTTTCGTCCATGTCGTGAGACGCGATGAGGACGGCGCGCGCAATTTTCCGTTTCTGGCCCTCATTCTTTTGAGCATCCTCCAGTCGCTGCTGGCTGGACTGCGCTGGGGGTATGGCGTGGGCTGGGTGATGTATCTGGCGCCGGTCGGGGCAGCGCTCGTGCCGCCGCTTGCCTACGCGGGCGTGCTGCGGCTGGTGCGCAAAAGCCGCATGCCCTTGCCGCGCCGGCTTCTGCTCCACGCGCTTCCGGCTTTCTCCATCGTGATGCTGCTGATATTCGGCCGTGACCCCATCGATCTTGTGCTGGTGGCGATTTTTGTCGGTTATGCCATGGCCATTCTTCTTTTGATGTGGCCGGGGGCGGATGCGCTGAAGCTTGCGCCGTTCGAGGGAAGCGTCCGGGCCTACCGCGCCATCCTGTTTGCCGCCTTTGCGCTCTTGTTTTCCGCAGTCATCGATATTCTGGTGTTTCTCGATATGGCCTTCACGCATGGGGAATATGCCCGTCCGGTCGTGGCTGTCGGCAATCTGGCGCTGCTTGCCATTCTCTCGGTTGCGGCGGCTGCGGCCAGCGCCAGCGCAGCGCCCGCCGAAAAGCCCGAGCCGGTCGCAGAACCCTCGCAGCCTGAAGATCACGAAACGCTTGCCGCCATCGAGGGCCTGATGCGCACAAAACGCGTCTATCGCGATGCCGATCTCAACCTTGACCGGCTGGCGCGCAAGGCCGGCATTCCTGCACGCCAGATTTCGGCGGCCATCAACCGGGCCACGGGCAAAAACGTCTCGCAATATGTCAACGAACAGCGCATCGCCGAGGCCTGCCAGATGCTGGCAGAGAGCGACCGGCCGGTGACCGAGATCATGTTTGCCGTCGGTTTCCAGACCAAATCCAACTTCAACCGGGAATTTCGCCGGGTGACCGACATGACGCCGCTGGAGTGGCGCGACAAACAGGCGTCCTCGATCGCGATTTCGCACGGCGCAAAGCACGTTTAAGGTCTCGCACCGCCGGCCGCTGCGTCATCGTTGCGGCATGAACAGACAAGCCCACACCCTTTACCCCGAGACATCCCACCCGGCGCGCGACGGGGCGCGCACCGAAACATTGCGCTCTCTTTTTCAGGAGCCGCTCCCGCCGATCAAGGAGCCGCCGGCACGCAAACGCCGGCGTCTTTTATACCCGCTGCTTTTCGCCGCATTTTTCGGTGCCGCCGCCTTGGGCGCCTCCGTCGTCTGGCCCACCAGCGCGCCGGATAAAACGCCGGCGCCGGCGCTGCAGAACCCTGTGCCTATTCCCCCGCCAGCCATCGCGGCGCGCGAAATCACCGGGTCCGGTTTTGTCATGGCCCCTCAGAAGACGGCGGTGTTTTCCAAATATGAAGGGGAGGTCGTGCGCGTCGCGGTCGCCGTTGGCGATGTCGTGGCCGCCGGCCAGGTGCTTGTCGTGCTCGATGACGCCAGCGCCCGCTTTGCGCTCGAACAGGCCGTGGCCGACAGGCAAAAGGCAGAGTTGCAAGCGCAGGCAAGCGATATCGACCTTGCACAGGCCGCCGCATCCCTTGCGCGCACCAAAACGCTTGCCTTGCGCGATGCTGCCACCCGGCAGGCGCTGGAGGAGCAGGACACGGCGATGCGCAAGGCGGTGAATGCCGTGGCGCAGGCGCGCCAGTCGGTGGATAGCGCCGATCTTGCCGTTCGGATCGCAGAGGAGAAAGTCGATGCGCTGACCGTGCATGCCCCCTTTGCCGGCACGGTCACCCGGCTTGAGGCGCATGTGGGAGACAGCGTGCTGGCCCGCGCAGACAGCGTGCGCGAAAGCCAGAGCCTTCTGATGCTCACCGATACCGCGCAGCTGGTGATCGATGCCGATATCGCCGAAAGCCAGATCGCAATGCTTCGGGCAGGCCTTG
Source organism: Neorhizobium sp. PAMB6630 (assembly GCF_058242775.1). Classification (NCBI taxonomy): domain Bacteria; kingdom Pseudomonadati; phylum Pseudomonadota; class Alphaproteobacteria; order Hyphomicrobiales; family Rhizobiaceae; genus Neorhizobium; species Neorhizobium sp. PAMB6630. Next base: position 2,849,376 of record NZ_CM177836.1, on the reverse strand, counting down.
CCGGGGAGGCGGTGCTGGATGGCTTTCCTAATCATGCCTTTGCGGTCACCGTCACCCGTCTGGCGCCCGCCGCCTCCGCTGAAAAGGGCACGATTTCGCTGCGTCTTTCGCTCCGCGACCCGCCGCAGGGTATTCGGCCAAACATGGCCGCCCGCATCCGCCTTTTCCTCGATCCCACCGGAGACCGCCTGCCATGAGCACCGCCGAGACCATGCAGACATCACGGGCTGAAACGCCGATGCCAGATGTGCCGCTACCAGCCGAGCCTTATATCGCCCTTGAAAACCTGCAAAAAACCTACCGCATCGGCGGCCAGACGATCCCGATCTTTTCAGGACTTGACCTTGCCATTCCCTGCGGTGATTTCGTCGCCATCATGGGTCCCTCCGGCTCTGGAAAATCGACGCTTCTCAACATGCTCGCCGGCATAGACCGGGCCGATGGCGGCACGCTTCGTATCGGCAACAGCCGTCTCGACCAGATGGGGGAGGGCGCGCGGGCCGCCTGGCGGGCGCATCACATGGGCATCGTTTTTCAGTTCTACAATCTCCTGCCCATGCTGACGGCGGCCGAAAATGTCGAACTGCCACTGCTGTTAAAACCGCTATCGGCGCGTGAACGGCGGGCGCGGGTCGCAAAAGTGCTCGATCTCGTTGGCCTTGCCGGACGGGAAAAACAGATGCCGGGCCTGATGTCGGGCGGCCAGCAGCAGCGCGTCGGCATTGCGCGCGCTATCGTCTCGGATCCGGACCTTCTGCTGTGCGACGAGCCGACCGGCGATCTCGACCGCGCCTCCGCCGATGCGGTGCTCGACATGCTGCGCTTTCTCAACACCGAGATGAACAAGACCATCGTGATGGTGACACATGATCCGCAGGCCGCCCTTCAGGCGCGCCGTACGCTGCATCTCGACAAGGGCCAGTTTCTGGAAGAGACGAGGGCTGCCGGATGACCCTGTTTGATCTTGCCCGCCGCAATGCCTGGCGAAAACCCCTGCGCACCGTGCTGCTCATCACCTGCGTGGCCGTTGCCTTCCTGATCCATGGACTGACCGCAAGTTTTCTCGCCGGCTCACAAGGCGCGTCTGCCGCAAGCGAGGATATTCTGGGCGTGATGAGCGCCGGCGGTCGCGGCCAGTCCCTGCCGATGGCGGCAAGGGCGCGGTTGGCGGGTGATCCCGATATCGCAGCCATTGCCCCGCTCGTGCGTCTGCGCGGATTTGTCGGCACGGAAAAGAATGTCCTTGCCGTCAGTGCTGTCGATCCCGCCCTGATGATGGCGGTCAATGGCAAAAACCTTGGGCTTACGCCAGAGCTGATGGCGGCCATGGGCACGGCGCGCGATACGCTGCTTGTCGGTCGCGCCCTTGCCGATGCGCAAGGGTTTGTGGTGGGCCAGTCGGTCACCGTCAGCGCCTTTGCCATGGCGCGGCAGGATGGAGGGCGCGACTGGCGTTTTACCATTGCCGGCATTTTCGAGGGCGAAAACGCCTCCACTGACACCTATTTCAGCATTGCCCGCCTCGATTATGTCGATGCAGCCCGCGCAAAAGGCCGCGATACCGTGGATGCCTTCGTGGTGCGCCCAAAAGCCGGCACGGACGCGGCACGCCTTGCCGCCCGCATCGATCAGCAATTTCAAAACTCCGCCTCGCCCACGCGCACCCAGTCGGAAAAACAGTTTCTCGAGGCGTTCCTGCGCCAATATGCCGATGTCGGCCTCATCGTGAACCTCGTCGTCGGTGCGGCTTTCGTCACGCTGATGCTGATCGTCGTCAACACCATGGTGTTTGCCGTGCGCGAACGCCGCTTCGAGATCGGTGTGTTGAAAACGCTCGGCTTTTCGCAAAAAGCGATCCTGGCGCTGATCCTTGCCGAAACACTGTTCGTGCTGGCGCTCGGTGGCGCGGCGGGGCTTGCGCTCGCAAAACTCCTGACGATTCTGGCCGGCCCCGAGCTTGGCCTTGTGATGACGCCGCTCATCGTCTTGCGGGCGATTTTGCTCATCGCGCTGCTCGGCTTTTTGACGGGCGCGCTGCCTGCCTTCAACGCGCTGAAAACCCCCATTGTCCAAGCCTTCAGAACGAGGTGATCCCATGTCTTTCCGACAATCGCGCGTGATGATCCGCGCCGCCCTCACAAGCCTTCCCCGGCGCCTTGCGCTCTCTGCCTCCATGGCGCTTTCGGTGGCGCTGGTGGTGTCAACCCTTGCGGGCTTTCTCGCCATGGCGCGCGGGTTTGAACTGGCGCTGGCAGGCGCCGGCTCGCCGCTGGTGGCCGTGGTTCTCGGTGGCGGCACCAACCAGGAAAGCGGCTCGGCGATTCCCCCCGGCACCGTTCACGCGCTCTCGGTTCTGCCGGCCGATACCGGGCTCCTACGCGATGCCGCAGGCCATCTTCTGATGTCGCGCGAAATCGTCGTGCCGGTCGATCTGGCAGATGCTGGGGGCGGGGCGTCCCGCACGCTTGCATTGCGCGGCATGGATGCGGCCGGTGCCGTCCTCCGCGACAGCGTGACGCTGACGCAAGGGCATCTGTTTGCAGGGGGTGCGCGTGACATCGTCATCGGCGCGCGCATCGCCCGCGAATTTCACCTGCATGTCGGGGATGTGCTGCGGCTCGGGCCGGTGGATTGGACGGTTTCAGGCGAATTTGCAGCCGGCGGCAGCGCGTTTGAATCCGAACTCTGGGCGGATCTGGAGACGGTTCGCGCCACTTTCGACCGGCAGGGGGAGGTCCAGAGCGTAAAGCTGCGCCTCACCGATCCGGCAGCCCTCATCAAACTTCGGGAAAACCTTGCAAAAATGACGGAAACGCCGCTCACCGCCGTCAACGAAGCCGAACTTTATGCCGGACAATCCGGCCGCACGGCCGGCCTCATCCGCCTGTTCGGCTGGCCGCTAGCCTGCCTGATGGCCATCGGTGCCACGGCCGGTGCGCTGAATACGATGATGAGTTCGGTCTCCGACAGAACCGTGGAGATCGCAACGGTGCGCGCCCTCGGCTTCAGCCGATCTTCCGCCTTCTTCGCCACCTGGGTGGAGGCGGTGATGCTGGCCGCCACTGGCACCATTCTTGGCCTTGCCCTCTCGCGCCTTGCCTTCAACGGCTGGCAGGCCAGCACGATCGGTGCCAACAATGCCCGCATGTCGTTTGATCTTGCGGTGACGCCGGATGTGATGATGTGGGCTGGCCTGCTCGGCCTTCTCATCGGCCTTATCGGTGGCGCCTTGCCGGCACTCGCCGCAACACGCTTGCCGCTGACGGCAGCGTTGCGGGCAAGGGGCTAACGATTTTTTGGGGGGAGACGATCTGGAATGGGAGAAAATGCCAGCCGGTCAAATGCCGGAAGGCGGGGCGGGACCGGTGGTGTTCACCGGGGCCGCCGGGTTCTGGGCATAGCCGAGGGGGCCGCGCCAGTATTTGGGGCGGATCCCGTTGCGGCCTTGCAGTCTATCAGCGCTGGCGTGCCTTGCGGTTGGCGTAGCGGCGGTCGCGTTCTGCCTTGCGAGCGGCTTCGTCTTCGATGACGCGGCTGACGCGGTTCTTGTTGGCGGCGTCGCGGGCATCGGCTTCAGCGGTTTCGGCAGCAGCAATGGCGGCCGCGCGCTCGGCCTCTTCCGCTTCGATGCGGTTCTTTTCCTCAAGCTTGACCTGCTCGCGTTCGGCGCGGCGCGCATCGCGGGCCTCGGCAATGGCAAGGCGCTCGGCCTGCTTGGCTTCCCGGTTCGGTTCCGCGGCCTGCATGGCAGCACGGTAGGCTGCAAGCTGGGCGGCCTTTGCCTCGGCGGCAGTGCCGCGACGCTCGGAAATCTCGTTGTTTCGAATATTTTTCAAATCTCTGTCCCGTTTGAAGATAGTGTAGCGATGAAGTCAGGGTTTCTTAGCGCGTTTTGATGACGGGCTTGCAGGCTTCAGGCTTTCCTGAAGATCCCGCTGAAGGCGCGCTTCCCGCAGCCGCGCCGTCTTGTCGTCGCGGGCTTTTGTGATGGAGTCCAGTTCTTCCACCGCATGCGCATTGGCAAAAAACTGCGTCTGCGTGGCACCGAAGGCCTTTTCGGCCTGCTGGCGGGATTTGCTGTAAGTCTCTGTCATGATGTTCCCTTCCCGGGAAGGGCCGGCGCATGCACGCGGGCCGTGAGCATCCAGGAGAACGGCCGGGCTATGCGGCCGCGGCAATAAAAAAGGCCAGGCAATTTTTGCCTGACCTCGCTTGGTACACGTGCTTTCGACAGTGCCAGTACATCCGTGGTCAAGGGAAAGCAGATACCGAATTAAGCAGCCTGAAGATTGCAGGCCGACATCTTGCCCGACTTCGAGTCGCGCTCGAGGTCGTAGGAAACCTTCTGGCCTTCGACGATTTCGCGCATTCCGGCGCGTTCGACGGCCGAGATGTGAACGAAGGCGTCAGCGCCGCCGTTGTCAGGCTGAATGAAGCCGAAGCCCTTGGTGGAATTGAACCATTTTACGGTGCCAGTGGTCATGATGAACCCTTTCTTAGCAATACGTGAGGAACCACGAAGCAGATGCCTCGCGGATGGTGATAACGATTGTTTTGAAAGGAAAGGTTCGTTCAGGGCGCGGTGCTAATCGCGCGGTAACCAAAGCTCAGCAAGCAAAATATCGATGACCCATACCTAAGGGCTGGCGGCTTCCTTGTCAATTTTTATTTTCGCGACTTCGGAAATGCCGCTCCCGAGACCGGGCCGATCCGCATGCAGAAGGATAACGATATCAGGCCTTTATCAGCGCAGTGTCGGCCTTTCGGGAAAGGGTGCGCCGGCCATTGGTGCGCGGTGGACATCAACGGCAAGGCCAAGGGACCGGGCCTTTTCCGGGGTAAGCCTCGCCAGGCTTTCCTCGGGCTTAGCGCCTGTTGCGTCCTGCGCGGCAAACGAGATCGCTTCTGCGGGCAGGCGCAGGCGGGCAAGGTATTGGCGCACGCGGCCTATGCCGCGTTCGCTCAGCACCCTGCGCCCGTCCATCTCCAGGCGATAGGAGGCGTGAAAGACAATGAGCGAGTCGGCCGACATGATGCGGGGGCTACCGGCAAGCCAGATGAGTGCGCAGGCGGAGGCGCAAAGCGATGAGGGCGCGACGCTGGTGGCAAACCGCCTGGCGGCTATCTGCGTGCCGATGGCAAGCGCCGGTTCCAGTTCGCCGCCGGGGCTTGTCAGCCGCACCGTGGCGCCGGGATAGTGTCGGGCGACGGCCGAAAACCGCTGCGCGTCACCGGCAACGATCTGGCCGCTGACCGTGATCAGGCCGAAGCCTGGGGTGATCTCGATGCCGGTGATCTCTGCCGCAAATGCCTGTAGGGGCATCACAAGGCAGGCGGCAGTTGTGAGGGCGCTTGTGAGCGCCCGAAGCTTTCGCAAGAAAGAAGAGGAGGGCGGAGCGGTGCGATCGCGCATGGTCGCATCGGGCACGTCAGGCGTGGCGCCGGCTGGCAAAATGCATGCGGATATGCGGCCCATAAGCGTCTCCGGCGGCCCGCAACGCTTTTCTCAAAAGGCCGTCTTTCATCCAGCATCCCGGAGTTGAGGGCTTTTTCGTGACATGCATCCCATGGCAAGTGCTGCAGCAGGGACACCCGGTGGCGCGTGCGGCGCCACCGGGCGAAAACATTATTCGGCGGTCAGTAGCTCGGTGCAGTAGCTCGGGCCGTTGGCGCCGGGCCGGTCTGCGGTGACGGTGATCGACTGGATGCGGTAGTCCTGATCGGTGACGATCTGCGCGCTGCAGTTGACGCGCATCGAGCGGCCGTCTTTCGTCTTGATGCGCTGGAAGCCGCCGCGCCAGTTATAGGTGGTCTGCGAACCGGAGGTGACATCGCTATAAGGCGGCGCAAACCGCGCAAAAAACACGCCGGCCGACTGGCCTTTCCATCGTGCCTCGATCGGCGAGGGCGGCGAAGCCGTCGTGGCGCAACCGGACAGCACGCCGGCAAGTGCGGCAGCAGCAATCAAGCGGTAGTTCATCTCTGGTAAACCCTTCTCATCTCTCGTGAAACGGCATTCTCGCAAGCCGTCTTCAAACGCAATTCGGCTTGGCGGAGCACGCGCCGTGGCGCACGGACAAGGCCCATGTGCCTGAAGAGGCGCACTAGCAGATTTGCGGGGGTATCCGCGAGAGGGCGCTGCGTGCGCCATGAAAATAAACCGCTGCTTTTACTTTTTTGTCACGTGGTGCCGCATTAATGTCGCGCAATGGCACGCTCGAGCCAGGCCGTTTCACAGTGAGGCAATGTCCTGTGGAGGCTGTGCCATAACGGCTGAATTGCTGCTGACCAGTTATTGCGTCGTGGAACCTTTGCGGTTATATTTCATTCCTGTGACGGTGTCGTGTGGAGGCGTGCCGTCGCGGAGGAGGAAAGATGATGATGATGAAACTTTACCACTCGCCCTATGTTCTGTCGCTCAACATCTCGATGCTGATGTGGGCGGTCATTCTATGGTCGGTGTACCGTCTGGTCTTCTGACCGCCGGTTTTCTATTGATGCTTATGTTCCCGTGGTGCAGGTTGTATCAACATATTCAAGCGATACACAGGCATCACGGTTACGTAATTTAAGAATTACATAAACATCTGTTTTTCGTTGTCAACAAGTTCTTCTGCCGCTCCTGTTTTTTCTTGCCGAGCGCCGTTGCTTATTTCAGGCTTCCGGAGATACTGGTTGCAATCATCTAGGGTTGCGACGCGGAGCTGGAAAAACAACGCATGTACGAAAAACTCCGTCCATCCATCAGTTTCCCGTCCGTGCCTCGCATGGCGGACAAAGTGCTGCTGGCGCCACTGGCAGAAGGGTCGAGGGAGACAGGGTTTTGAGGCGGGGGCGCAGCGAGCGCACGACATTGATGGATGTGGCAGCGCGTGCCGGCGTCAGTGCCATCACCGTGTCGCGGGTGCTGCGGGAGCCGGAAAAGGTCTCTCCCAATCTTCGCCAGCGCGTTCTCGATCTCATCGACGACATGGGTTATGTGCCCGATCAGGCAGCGCGAGCGCTGGCCAGCCGTCACAATTCCACCTTCGGTGTCCTGGTGCCCTCGCTCACCAACCGCGCCTTCCTCAGCTTCATGCAAGGGGTGGAGGAGCGGGTGCGCGACAGCACATTCCGCATCCAATATGCCAATACGCACAATTCCGTGGAGGAGGAAAAGCGCCAGGTTCGGCTGCTGATGTCGCAGAACACGGCGGGCATCGTGCTCGGTGGCCTTGAAGGGCTGGACGAGATCAGCGACCTGATCCGTCGCGCCAATTGCACGGTCATCCAGGTGGTCGATGTCGGCATCGAGACGGCGGGGGCAGCCATTGCGGTCGATCATGCGGCCGCCGCCGAGGCTGCCACCCGCCATCTGCTGGCTTGCGGTTATCGAACCATCGCCCTTCTCGGCGGCACACCCGACGAACGCGGACGCCGGCGCACGGAGGGGTATGCGCGCGTGCTGCAGGAAGCCGGGCTTTACGATCCCGATCTCATCCACCACGAAAATGCCACCACCACCACCCAGATGGGCTGCCGCCTGCTGCGCCGGGCCTTGAAGGTTCGCCCCGGCATCGATGCGGCCTTCTGCCAGAACGACGATCTGGCGCTTGGCGTGCTGTTTGAGGCGCAGCGGCTGGGAAAATCCGTGCCGGACGAATTTGGCATCTGCGGTTATAACGACCTCGATTTCGCAGCCGTGATGAACCCGCCGCTCACCACCGTGCGCACGCCCCTCTTCGAAATGGGCTACCGCGCCGGCGACCTCCTGATCCGCAGCGCCGAGGGCAACGCCATCGAACGCCAGACCATCAAGCTCGGTTTCGAACTGATCGAACGCCGCACCACGCGCAAGCGGGAGGGGTGATTTTGGACGAAGCCGGACTGGCACATCGCCGGCACGCGCAGGATCCAAAATAATGGACTGGGCCGCACCTGCCATCCATGTGTGCGCGCGGCCTTGGGGTTAGGCGTACTGCTTCACATCGATCTCAGGATCGAAGTCGACCCGTTTCGCCCTGCCGTCCGGCATCTTCAAGACAAGCTCGACGCCGCCTCCAATGGAATGCATGTAGCGGATGACCGAGGACAGCAGGACATCGTCAGCGCTCTCGATCTTCGAGACGGTGTTCTGTGTCATCGCGGCGCCCGTGGCAACGTCCTGCTGTGTGGCGTTCATCGCCTTGCGCACTTCGGCCAGAGCCTTGCCCAGGCGGCGCGTTTCCCGCTTTTCGTCGAGGCGTGAACGAACGTCTTGCGGGAGTTCGGCGCGCAGCGTCTTCCAGTCATTGTCCATGTTCTCTATCCTTCAGCCACGAACTGAAACGTGGATCAGCCTTGCTGATCAGCTGCTTGTAAAAGAGCGTCTGGTTCTTGCCCTGTTTGTCGCCGCCGCACAGGATAATCGCAGCCTGGTCGGGGTCGAAGGCAAAGGCGAAACGCCACACCTGCTTTGCGAATGTCACCCGGATTTCCTTCATATTGGCGTGCGCGGAACCCGAAAGTGTATCCACCTCAGGCCGTCTGAGGAACGGGCCATCATCTTCAAGGTGATCCAGCACCTTCCATTCCGGGACGAAATCGGAATGGAACTTCACGACATAGGACATCATCTTCCTCAAGAAATATATCCTAAAAGATATAAAGTCAAGATGACAGGTGCAGGATCACCTGCGCACTCATAGGGGGAGTTCTCACAATGTCACGTTATCGTAACCCTCGCCACCTCATTGCAGACCATTCCAACCTCGCACCCCATCCCCCAAAAAGTGCGTAGCAAAAAGCCGGCCGAGGCATCGCCCCGGCCGGCTCATCTTTTCAAGTCCCAAAAGCCTATTCGATTTCGCCAAGAAGATCGGCGGCGCGGGCGGCGCTGATGCGGCGCAGGTCAACCTCGTCGCGGCGGGCGGCAAAGGTCTCGCTGGCCATCAGCTCGTCGGCAAGGTCTGCCGGAAGCGACATCAGCACGCGCTGGCCTTCGCGGTGAATGCCGCCAAGGTCGGTGCGCTTGGCCGTCACCATGCCGCCGGCCACCGTGTTGTTGGTATCGGGGTCGATGATGATGAAGGCACCGGTTCCGCGGTTCTGTTCGTAGGGGTCGAACACGGCCACTTCGTCAAAGGTCAGATGCACCTTGCCGATCGCGTTCATCGACAGCGTTTCGTGATGCGGCTTCCACTTGCCGGACGAAAGCTCCAGCTGAGAGGTGGGTGTGATCGTCACGCGCTGGCGCCGCGCGCCGCTTTTCAGCCAGTAGCGCTTGGCAGGCTCGATGCCGCCCGGCTGCAGCGCCACCAGATGCGCATCGAAGTTGAGGCCGGTCATCGGTTGGCCGTCCATGGAGACGATCATATCGCCGCGCGACACGTCCACCTGCCGATCGAGCACGAGCGTGATGGCGTCGCCCGCCACGGCTGCGTTACGCACGAGGTCGAAGGTGACAATCTGCTTGACGTTGGCGACCATGCCAGACGGCAGGATGGTGACGCTGTCGCCGGGCTTGATCGAGCCGCCGGCAACCGTGCCCTGATACCCGCGAAAGCTTTCGCCGGGGCGCGAGACACGCTGTACCGGCAGGCGGAAACCGCCGGCCTGGGCGGAGCGGGTGGTGGCAAGCTCCAGCGTTTCGACAAGGCTCGGGCCTTCGTACCACGGCATGGCGGCGCGTCCGTCATAAACGACGTTTTCGCCCTTCAGCGCCGACATCGGGATGGCAGTGACCTGACGCACGCCAAGAGACAGCGCCAGCTCCTTGAAATCATGGCTGATCTTTTCAAAGATCGCCTTGTCGTAGGAGACGAGGTCGATCTTGTTGACGGCAAGCACGAACTGCTTGATGCCCATCAGCGAGGCGATGGTGGCATGGCGGCGTGTCTGTTCGAGAAGGCCGGCACGGGCATCGACGAGCAGGATGGCAAGATCCGCCGTCGAGGCGCCGGTTGCCATATTGCGGGTATATTGCTCATGGCCGGGTGTGTCGGCCACGATAAAGGAACGCCGGTCGGTGGCGAAATAACGATAGGCGACATCGATGGTGATGCCCTGTTCGCGCTCGGCCTGGAGCCCGTCCAGCAGCAGGGCGAAATCGGGCAGGCCAAGATCGTTCTGGCTGCCGCTGTCACGACGCAACGTCGCGGCCTGATCTTCCTTCACCGCCTTCGTGTCCCACAGAAGGCGGCCGATCAGCGTCGACTTGCCGTCATCCACGGAGCCGCAGGTGATGAGGCGCAGCGGACGGCTGTCGCGCACGGCCTTTACCGGTTCGGCAAACGGAACGACATTGCTGGCCACCGTCTGGGCCGTCTTGGTGTTCTGAGCGGTCATCAGAAATATCCTTCGCGCTTCTTCTTTTCCATCGAGCCGGACTGGTCGCGGTCGATGGCGCGGCCCTGGCGTTCGGAGACGGTTGCGATTTCGAGTTCGGCGATCACCTCGTCCAGCGTTGTTGCCGTCGAGCGGATGGCGCCGGTCAAGGGGAAGCAGCCGAGTGTGCGGAAGCGGATCATGCCCTGCTGCACGGTTTCGCCGGGCAGGAGTTCAAGGCGCGGATCTTCGGCCAGAATCATCATGCCGTCGCGTTCCACGTAAGGGCGTTCCGCTGCGTAATAGAGCGGCACCAGCGGAATGTTTTCCGCCTGGATGTAGCGCCAGATGTCCACTTCCGTCCAGTTGGAGAGGGGGAAGGCGCGCACGCTTTCGCCCTTGCGGATCATGCCGTTATAGATGTTCCACAGTTCCGGGCGCTGGTTGCGCGGGTCCCAGCGATGTTCGGGCGTGCGGAAGGAATAGATGCGTTCCTTGGCGCGGCTTGCCTCCTCGTCACGGCGCGCGCCACCGAATGCTGCATCATATCCGCCGGCATCCAGCGCCTGGCGCAGCGCTTCCGTCTTCATGATGTCGGTGTAAAGTGCCGAACCATGGCTGAACGGGGTCACGCCTTCGCTTTTTCCGCGCGGATTTGTGTAGGTGACGAGGTCGAGATCGTATTTTTCCGCCATCAGGTCGCGAAACGCGATCATCTCGGCAAATTTCCAGCCGGTATCGATATGCAAAAGCGGGAAAGGAACACGCCCCGGAAAGAACGCCTTTCGCGCCAGATGCAGCAGCACGGAAGAATCCTTGCCGATGGAATAGAGCATCACCGGCTTGTCGAATTCGGCGGCCACTTCGCGAAAAATGTGGATCGCTTCGTTTTCCAGCGCCTTCAGATGCGGATCGAGCGGCGGCTTGGAAACCTGGTCCTTGGAATGCGGATCGTATTCGGAGGTGTGGATATGCATCTTGTCTTTCCTGGGGTTTTTCGCCCTGTGTCTTTTTCTGATGTGCCGCTCTCTGCCATCCCGCCTCTCACCGCGTTTGGGAAACATGGTCCCGGCGGGGAGAGGAGGAGGCCTTAAGAGGGTCGGCAATCATTCAGTTCTGGGTGGGGATGATGGAGGAGGCGGACGGTTCGGGCACATGCAGGCCGCATTCACGTTTTTCGTCGTTTTCCCACCACCATCGGCCGGCGCGTTCGTTTTCGCCGGGCTTGATGGCGCGCGTACAGGGCTCGCAGCCGATGGAGGGATACCCACGGGCGTGCAGCGGGTTCACCGGAACATCCATGGCCTCGACATGGGCGTTGATCGCCTCGAGCGACCAGTCGGCGAGCGGGTTGATCTTGAGGAGGCCGCGCTCGGCGTCATACTCGGCAAAGGGCGTGGTGGCGCGGTTGCCGGACTGGCCGCGACGAAGGCCGGTGATCCAGATGTCGGCGCCAGCCAAAGCCTCGGCGAGAGGCTTCAGCTTGCGCACATGACAGCAGGCGTGGCGGGCTTCCACGCTGTCGTAAAACCCGTTGAGGCCGTATTGCGCGGCAAAACCTTCGATATCGGCAGGTTTGGGATAAAAGCGCCTGATGGTGATGCCGTAGCGCTCCTCGGTCTCGCCGATCAGCGCCACCGTCTCGGCAAACAGCCGGCCGGTTTCCAGCGTCGAAACCTCGATCGGCAGCTGGTGCGTGCCAATCTCGGCGGTGATCACCTGATCCTCGATGCCGAGCGAGGTGGTAAACACCGCCCGCCCAAGGCCTGCTGCCAGCGACAGCCGGCCGGCAAGAGGAAGCGCTGCGAGTTCAGCGTCGAGCGAGGCGATGTCCTGAAGTGTCTGATGCAAGGTCATGAAGCAAAATCCGCTGTGTTGCCAAGGGTTATGCCATGACCGGGCTGCGGGAGACAGAAACAGGGATTTGAAGCGCGCGCGCGTAAGAGCAAATATCTCTAGAAAACGCCGCTTCCCGAGAAAACTTGGCGCCTGCCGGCAAAAACCTGCGCGCGGCTGCCATTGAGGGGGCTGATCCGTTTGTATTTCCGGTGGATTTGGGGTAGTGCGGGGACGCGGCCTGAACGCGCCCGGGGCACCCGCTCCGGCTTGCGTGTGGCGGGCCGTGCGCATGCCTCTCCACGCCCTGTCGACCGCCATTCCCGACGATCCTGTTGCCGGGGTTTCCAGAGGTCAACTCGCATTCGATCTCGCTGATGGAACCTTGATGATTTCGCAGAAAGCCAAATATGCCCTGCGGGCGCTGACCGCTCTGGCGCAAGCCGACACCGAGCGTCCGCTGATGATCTCGGAAATCGCCACGCAGCAGGCCATTCCGAAGAAATTTCTCGAGCAGATCCTTCTGGAACTGAAGCGGAACGGCATCGTGGAAAGCCGACGCGGCAAGCAGGGCGGTTATCTGCTGCTGAAGCCGGCGCAGGACATCACCTTTGGCGAAATCCTGCGGCTGATCGATGGCCCCATCGCGCCGCTGCCCTGCCTGTCACAGACGGCCTATCGCCGCTGCGAGGATTGCGATGGCGAACACCTCTGCGAAATCCGCCATGTCTTTGCCCGCGTCGCCGATGCCAGCCGCGACGTGCTGTTTTCCACCACCATCGCCGATGCTGTCGGCGGTGTCGAAGACGCGCGGGCCCTGGAGCTTGCCATCGCCTGAACCGGCATCCACCTGAAAAACCGGCTTGAGGCAAGGATCCGGCGCAGAATTTCTGTCGCCATCCACCCGTTTTGCGCGCTCGTCATGGATGAAGTTTGCGCGTCTGATGCTTCCCACCACCAGTGTTTTGCGCCACATTGCCGTCTCGCATCCCATTCTTTGTTGTCGATTTGCGGCGCAGGGAAACAGTTTTGCCTTCTGCGTCAGCCCGATTGACCAACTCTACCTGTTCAGTAGACATTAACGTGGCATTCCGATGGAGGGACCGTCATGAAGAGACTGAAGAATGGGTTGGGCGCCATTGCGCTTGGAATTTCGCTCAGTGTCGGCCTCGTGGCCCCGGCTTTTGCCGATACGACGCTGCTCAACGTCTCCTACGATCCGACCCGCGAGTTCTACAAGGAGTTCAACGCGGCCTTTTCCAAGCACTACAAGGCAGAGACCGGCGAAACCGTCACCATCCAGCAATCGCATGGCGGTTCCGGCAAGCAGGCCCGCTCGGTCATCGACGGTCTGGAAGCCGATGTGGTGACGCTGGCGCTCGAAAGCGACATCAACGCCATCGTCGACAATGGCGGCAAGATCAAGCCGGACTGGCGCGGACGTCTTGCCAACAATTCCTCTCCCTATACCTCCACCATCGTGTTCCTGGTGCGCAAGGGCAACCCGAAGGGCATCCACAACTGGGGCGACCTCGTGAAGGGCGATATCCAGATCGTGACGCCGAACCCGAAGACCTCGGGCGGTGCGCGGTGGAATTATCTTGCCGCCTGGGCCTGGGCCAATGAAGAGTTCAAGGGCGATCAGGTGAAGATCAAGGCCTATATCGCCGATCTCTACAAGCGCGCGCCTGTCCTCGACAGCGGTGCCCGAGGTTCCACCGTCACCTTTGCACAGCGCGGTATCGGCGATGTGCTGCTGGCCTGGGAAAACGAGGCTTATCTGGCCGGCCAGGAATTCGGCGAAGACTCATTTGATATCATCGTGCCGCCGATCTCGATCCTTGCCGAGCCGCCGGTTGCCGTGGTCGACGCCAATGTCGATGCCAAGGGCAGCCGCAAGGTAGCCGAGGCCTATCTGCAATATCTCTATTCGGATGAAGGCCAGAACCTTGCCGCCAAGCACTTCTATCGCCCGGCAAAACCCGAGGTGGTGGCGCCTGAGCTTTTGAAGAAACTGCCTGACGTGAAGCTCGTCACCATCGACGATCCGATCTTCGGCGGCTGGAAAAAGGCCCAGCCCGAGCATTTCGGCGATGGCGGCATTTTTGACCAGATCTACAAGCCGGGCCGCTAAGCTCACTTTATATATATAGGGGAACCGGAGGAAATCCGTTCGCATGACAAAAACAGCCACCTCGCGGTGGCGATGGAAACAGCCGAGCATCATCCCGGGTTTCGGGCTGACGCTCGGCTTTTCGCTCGCCTACCTGTCGCTGATCATTCTCATCCCGCTCACGGGCCTTGTCTGGCGCACGGCGTCGCTCGGTTGGGGGCAATTCTTTTCCATCCTGTTCGATGAGCGCACGCTTGCCGCTCTTTATATATCGTTCGGGACCGCGCTGATTGCTGCCGTGGTCAATGCCGTGTTCGGCGTTTTGATCTGCTGGATCCTGGTGCGCTATGATTTTCCCGGCCGCCGGCTGATCGATGCCATGGTGGACCTGCCGTTTGCGCTGCCGACGGCCGTTGCCGGCATCGCGCTTGCCTCGCTTTATGCGCCAAAAGGCTGGATCGGCGCGTTCTTCACACCGTTTGATATTCGCATTGCGTTTACCCCCATCGGCATCGTCGTCGCGCTCATCTTCATCGGCCTGCCCTTCGTGGTGCGCACGGTGCAGCCTGTGATGGAGGAGATCGACCGAGAGGTGGAGGAGGCGGCGGCAACGCTCGGTGCCAACCGTTTCCAGACCATTTTCAAGGTTCTGCTGCCGGGGCTCGCTCCGGCTGTGCTCACCGGCTTTGCGCTGGCCTTCGCCCGCGGCGTCGGCGAATACGGTTCGGTGGTCTTCATCGCCGGCAATATTCCTTACGTCTCGGAAATCGCACCGCTCCTCATCGTCATCCGGCTGGAGGAGTTCAATTACGCCGGCGCCACCGCGGTTGCCACCATCATGCTCGCCATCTCCTTTGCCATGCTGCTGGTCATCAACCTCATCCAGGCCTGGAGCCGCAGGAGGTATGGTTATGTGTGACGTTTTTCGAGTTTCCTTGAAGAAGAACCCCTCCCAACCCTCCCCACAAGGGGGAGGGCTTAACCCAGCCGCACCCTTTGATGCAGGAACGCAGCGCTTGCCACGTCGGTTCTCCCCCCTCGTGGGGGGTCCAAAGGACGGGGCGAGACCCGTGGCTCGACCCCGGTCGCCCGGCAGGGCAGGGAGGGTCTTGTCTCATGTCTAAGTCCGCCCGCACCACACATTTCCGCAACCCCGCCGATGAAAGCCCGCTGGTCAAGCTGCTGCTGATCCTGATCGGCCTCGTTTTCCTCGGTTTCTTCCTGTTCCTGCCGCTGGTCGGCGTTTTCGTTGAAGCGTTCCGCAAGGGTACGGAAGCTTATGTCGAGGCGCTGGTGGAGCCGGATGCGGTGTCTGCCATCAAGCTGACGCTGCTGGTCGCCGTCATTGCCGTGCCGCTCAACCTCGTTTTCGGCGTGGCCGCCGCCTGGGCGATTGCCAAGTTCGAATTCAAGGGCAAGGCTTTCCTCACCACGCTGATCGACCTGCCGTTTTCCATCTCGCCGGTCATTTCCGGCCTCGTCTACGTGCTGTTGTTCGGCAGCCAGAGCGTGCTTGGGCCGTGGTTGAAAAGCTACGGCATCGAGATCCTGTTTGCTGTCCCCGGCATCGTGCTTGCCACCGTCTTCGTCACCTTCCCCTTCGTTGCGCGCGAACTGATCCCGCTGATGCAGGATCAGGGCACGGGTGACGAGGAGGCGGCCCTGTCGCTTGGGGCGTCCGGCTGGCAGACCTTCTGGTTCGTGACGCTGCCGAATATCAAATGGGGTCTGCTGTACGGCGTGCTTCTCTGCAATGCCCGCGCCATGGGTGAATTCGGCGCCGTCTCGGTCGTCTCCGGCCATGTGCGGGGGCTTACCAACACCATGCCGCTGCATGTGGAAATCCTCTACAACGAGTATAATTTCGTCGCAGCCTTTGCCGTGGCCTCGCTGCTGGCGGCCCTTGCCCTCGTCACGCTTGCTCTCAAAACACTTCTGGAACTGCGGTTCGGCGCCGGTGGCGCTGGCGGCCGCCGGCATTGAAAGGCGCAACTTCCCATGGACGTCACCATCAACCACATCCGCAAGGAATTCGCCCGCTTTCCGGCCTTGAACGATGTCTCGCTCGATATCCGCTCGGGCGAGCTGATCGCGCTGCTCGGCCCCTCCGGTTCCGGCAAAACGACGCTTCTGCGCCTCATCGCCGGTCTCGACCAGCCGACGGAAGGGAAGATCCTGTTCGGCACGGAGGATGCCTCGCACCGCACGGTGCAGGAGCGCAATGTCGGCTTCGTGTTCCAGAGTTATGCGCTGTTTCGCCATATGACGGTCGCCGAAAACATCGCCTTTGGCCTGAAAGTGCGCCCCAGCGCCACGCGTCCGCCCAAGGCCGAGATCCGCAAACGTGTCGCCGATCTGCTCGAGATGGTGCAACTGACGGGGCTCGACAAACGGTATCCGAACCAGCTGTCCGGCGGCCAGCGCCAGCGCGTGGCGCTTGCCCGTGCCATGGCGATCGAACCTCGTATCCTGCTCCTCGACGAGCCGTTTGGCGCGCTCGACGCCAAGGTGCGCAAGGAACTGCGCCGCTGGCTGCGCGAGTTTCATGATCGCACCGGCCACACCACCGTTTTCGTGACCCACGATCAGGAAGAGGCGCTGGAGCTTGCCGACCGCGTCGTCGTCATGAGCCAGGGCAAAATTGAACAGGTGGGCACCGCCGACGATGTTTATGACCGGCCGGGTTCGCCCTTCGTTTTTTCCTTCATCGGCTCCTCCTCGGAACTGCCGGTGACGCTTGCGGGTGATGGCGTCCGTTTCAACGGCCGCCCGATCGGGATCGGCACGGCGGGAGAGGGGCCAGCAGACGGCAAGGCCCGCCTGTTCTTCCGCCCGCAGGATGTGGTGCTGATG
Organism: Neorhizobium sp. PAMB6630; assembly: GCF_058242775.1. Classification (NCBI taxonomy): domain Bacteria; kingdom Pseudomonadati; phylum Pseudomonadota; class Alphaproteobacteria; order Hyphomicrobiales; family Rhizobiaceae; genus Neorhizobium; species Neorhizobium sp. PAMB6630. The sequence goes on along the minus strand of NZ_CM177836.1, from coordinate 2,832,290 downwards.
GACGCAGCCGATGCGCTGTCGGGCAAGGTCACCGCCTGTCGTCGCCTTGCCGGCACCCGCATTGCCGAAATCGACATTTCCAACGGTGAGGCCAAGGGCGGCAAGCCGCATCACGTCGAAATCGAGGTGCCGCTCGATGCACCCGTGACGCTCGGGGCTGACCTCTCCTTCCGTCCAACCCGCTGGCGGCTGTTTTTCGAGGGCTGACCGAGGGCCGTTGATCCCGGGCATGGCAATTCGGGATCGACGCACGGCGTTGCAGAGGGTTTTTGCGCGTGCATTGCAGTATAAGATGTTTTGCATCCGGACGCATCAGATATTGACTGCCCGGTCCGATGTCTTATGCCTAATGCGCCTGACAACATTCTGCGCGCGATTGTCCAGCTGCAGCATTGTTTTCCGGAAACACTTGGGGGAATGACCGACAATCAGTGACGCCGTATCTGGACCACGCCCGGGACCGGTTTTCACGCATTCGAAACCTTGGCGCTTACGTCTTGGTTTACGTCTGCGTGCCATAAGCTTGAGACCATGCAGGACTTTTATGTGCCACTGCCGGACTTTTAAGCTTTGACGGGCCAGACATGGATATGCTTTCGACAGATCCTCAGACGATGATGCGAGTTGGCGACGACCTGACCGACCGGCAGATGCCCATGCCGGTGCGACGGCACTTTGGTGCGCGGGGGGAAGCGGACGGGGGACCCCGCAGCATGACCGCCCGGCTGCTGGCCTTTGCCGCGCTGCTGCTCAGCGTGCGGCCGGGCCGCCCCACCTTCGGTTTTGCCTGTCTTCTCGTCTTTACAGCCTGTGCGCTGGCGGATGTTTTTCTGGAGGAGGGGGTGCTTGCCCTGCCTCTGTGGCTCGGCATTCCCATGCCGGAGGGGACCGGTTCGACGCTGTCGCTGACGCTGGTGGCCGGCGCATGGGCGGGGCGGCGCATCCTGCGCCCGGCCCCGCAGGTCCGGTGCCGCCCGGCGTCCGAGGATCTTGCCCGCGCTGCCGAGATTGTCGCGCGCCATCCCAATGCCAGCGCAGGCCTCGTGCGGCTGGGCGACAAACATGTGCTGTTTTGCGAAGACCGCGAGGCTTTCATCATGTATGCCCGCCACAACCGCTCCTGGGTGGCGCTGTTCGACCCGGTTGGTCCACGTGAAAAATGGCCGGGGCTGGTGATGAAATTCATGGATGCGGCCCGCGCCGATGGCTGCCGCCCGGTGTTCTACCAGGTCTCGCCGGAATTTTTGCCGGCAGCCGTCGATGCGCGGCTGAAACCCTACAAGCTTGGCGAACAGGCGGCGGTGGACCTGACGCGCTTCGACCTGAAGGGCGGCGCCTGGCTAAAATTGCGCCGCTCGATCAACCGCGCCGAGCGCGACGGCCTGGAATTTTCCCTGCTGCAGCCCTGCGATGTGCCGGCCGTGCTGGACGAGCTTTTTTCGGTCTCGCGGCAATGGCTTGCCGCCCACAATGCCGGCGAAAAGGGCTTTTCGCTCGGCACCTTCCAGCCGGCCTATGTGGCGGCAAGTCCGGTGGCCGTCGTGCGCATCGAAGGCCGCATCGTGGCATTTGCCAATATCCTGACGGCTGATAACGGCCGGGAAGCCTTCATCGACCTGATGCGCCATGTGCCCGGCACGCATCGCGGCCTGATGGATCTTTTGTTCGTGCGCACGATGGAGAGCCTGAAAAGCGCAGGCTTTACGACGATGAACCTCGGCATGGCGCCTCTTGCCGGCCTCAGCGACCACCACGCAGCACCGCTCTGGAACCACATCGGCCGCCGGATCTTCTGCCACGGCGAACGGTTCTACAATTTCCAGGGCGTCCTGTCGTTCAAGTCGAAGTTCGATCCCGCCTGGCAACCGCGTTATCTTGCCGTCGGCGCAGGCGTACCCATCGGCTCGCTCTACGATGTCACCATGCTGATCGGCGGCGGGCTGAGGAACATGCTGCGCCGGTAAGAGGTAACGGAATCGAAAGCGGCCAGCCCATGCTTGCCGCAGGGACTGGCCGTTTTTTCGAGGCAAAAATCCCTGTCACACCAGAAAGATCGAGATGATCGGGAAGGCCGTGAGGAGGATGATGCGCAAGAGGTCGGCGGTGACGAAGGGCACGATGCCCCGGTAGGTATCGCGCACCGGCACCTCTCGCGACATCGCGGAGATGATGAAGAGATTGAGTCCGACAGGTGGTGTGATCATGCCGATCTCGGCCACCATCAGCACGAGAATGCCGAACCAGATGGCAAAGTGCTCCGGTGAAAGCCCGAAATCCATCGCCGTCACGATCGGGAAAAAGATCGGGATGGTGAGCACGATCATCGACAGCGAATCCATGATGCAGCCGAAGATGATGTAGAGCGCGAGGATGATGATGAGCACCGTCATCGGCGCAAACCCTTGCGCGGTTACCCATTCGGCGCCCATCTGCGGCAGGCGCGAGAAGGCAAGGAACGAGTTGAACACGGAGGCGCCGAGCACGATGAAGAAGATCATGCCGGTAGAAACAGCGGTTTCCTTGAAGCAGGCGAGAAGCGATGCGCGATCCAGCCCGCCATTTTTCCAGGCAACGAGGCCTGCACCGGCTGCCCCGACAGCGGCTGCCTGTGTTGGCGTGAACCAGCCGAGATAGATGCCGCCGACGACAAGGAAGAAGATTGTCGCGACCGGCCAGACGGCCAGGAGCGCCGGCACCCGCTCGGCCCAGGGCACGCGCGGCGCCTGTCCGGCGCTTTCAGGTTTCACCCGCACATAGATGGCGATGACGATGAGATAGGAGATCGCCGCGATGATGCCGGGCACGAAGGCGGCGAGAAACAGCTTTGCGATGTTCTGTTCGGCAAGGATCGCATAGATCACGAGCACGACGGAGGGCGGGATGAGGATGCCGAGCGTGCCGCCGGCAGCAAGGGCTGCGGTGGAGAGGCCACCGGCATAACCGTGGCGGCGCAGTTCCGGCAAAGCGACCTGCGCCATCGTGGCAGCGGTTGCCAGTGACGAGCCGCAGATGGAGCCGAAGCCGGCGCTGGCACCCACCGCTGCCATGGCAACACCGCCCTTGCGGTGGCCGACGAAGGCGGCGGCGGCATTAAACAGCGCCTGGCTCATGCCGCCGCGTGCGGCAAACTGGCCCATCAGCAGGAACAGCGGAATGATCGACAGGGAATAGTTGGCGTTCGTTGTCCAGGCGATGGATTTCAGCTGCGACAGGATCGGCACCCATTTGCCAAGCACCAGATAGGTGCCGACAATGCCCGTGCCGAGCATGGCGGCGGCAATCGGCACGCGCAAAAAAATCAACAGGATAAGGACTGGAAACGACCAGAGCCCGATTTCAATACTGCTCATCAATGGGCTCCCATGGAGGCGACAATGGCTTGGCCGCGGCGGATATCGCGCAGGTCCGCCAGAATGACGAAAAGACAAATCAACACGTTGACGACAAGCAGGACCATGGCAGCGGCAAAGCCCCACCAGACCGGCAGCAGCAAAAGCGGCGTGGTTTCGCCATTGCCGAACTTGTCCATGAGGCCAACGCCGTGGCGCCAGGTGAGCAGGCCAAAGAGCACGGCGATGATGATGTCGCCAATCAGCTGCGTGACGTTCATCGCCTTCGGCCCGAAGGCGGCGATCAGGATATCGACGCCGACATGGCCGCGCCGCAACTGGCAGAACGGCAAAAAGGCGAAAACGGCAAGGCCGCACAGTGCTTCCACAAGCTCGATTTCGCCGGGGATCGGCCGGATCGTCAGCGAGCCCAGAATGGAAAGGCCGGTCAGTGTACAGGCGGCGACGAGGCAGAGCCCGCCGAAGCCGACGAAAACGCCGGCCAAAAGATTTGCCGCGCGCTCCAGCCCATCGAACGCAGTCGGTTTTTCGGTTGCCATCAGAGACATCCTTGATTCTGAAAAAGACATGATCTTGAAAACGCCTGTCCAGGCGACCGCCGGCGGTGCCTGGACAGGGGCAGTGCTTGCAAAATTACTTGGTGTGCTTCTCGATCATCGAGATGGCATCCTTGTAAAGCGTGGTGCCATCAAGGCCCTTGCCATCCATCTCGGCCACCCAGTTTTTCGTCACCTTGTCGCCCAGCGCCTTCCAGCGATTGGTCTCGGCCTCGTCCAGCACATAGGTGGTGTTGCCGGCCTTGTCGGCCAGTTCCTTGCCGCGCACATCGCCTGCATCCATCGCAGCGCCGAACTTGGCGGCAAGGGCGGCACCGGAATTGTCGTCGATCACCTTCTTCAGGTCTGCCGGCAGCGCCTCATAGCTGTCCTTGTTCATGGCAAAGATGAAGGCGCCCGTATAAAGGCCGGTCTTGCTGGCAAAGGCCGTGTGGTTGGGCGCAAGTTCGGCGATCTTGATCGAGGGCGTCACTTCCCACGGAACCACGGTGCCATCGATGACGCTCTTCGACAGCGATTCCGGAACCGTCGTTACCGGCATGCCGATGGCAGACGCCCCCATGGCTTCCAGCATCTGGTTGACCACCTTGGAGGTGCCGCGCAGCTTCAAACCCTTCATGTCGGCGAGAGACTTGATCGGCTTTGCGGCAATCGTGTGCAGCAGGCCGGGGCCGTGCGTGTGGACGGCCAGAACATGGAAATCCTTGAACTCGTCCTTCAGGTGTTTTTCGTAATAATCGTTGAAGGCAAGCGAGGTTGCCTCACCTGTTGTTACCATGAAGGGCAGCTCGAACGCCTCCGATTTCGGGAAGCGGCCGGGTGTATAACCGATCAGCGTCCAGCCCATGTCGACGACGCCGTCCTTGACCTGATCGACGATTTCGCCGGGTTTGCCGCCCAGCTGCATGGCCGGGTAGATCTCCACCTCCATGCGGCCGCCGCTATCCGCCTTGATCTTTTCGGCCCAGGGTGTGAGCACCTTGGAAGGAATGGTTGCCTGCGGCGGCAGGAAATGGTGCAGTTTCAGAACCACCTCGGCGGCAAAGGCCGAAAGCGGCATCAGGGAAAGGGCAGCACCGGACAGGCCGGCCAAAAGGAACTTGCGCAACATGATCTCCTCCAATCGCGCTGAAATGTCAGGGGAAATCTGGCACGGCCTTGTCCTGCCGGCGGCTTTCGGCACTCGTGGTGAGCGCCGCGCCCTGTTCCGGACCGGACGGACCCCTCCGTGGTCGCATCCTTCCCCCATGCTGGTTATGCTTACAGAAGCAAACGGGCCGCGCAAATAAAAACAATCACGCCATTCATAACTTAACGGATATGCATCGCATTGGTTTGTGCTGGCCTTGCGAGGGAGCAGCCGTCATCCCGCCGGTTTTCAGGATGCCGTGCGTTGCTCGCTGCGCTGCGCGCGCAACGCCTGCGCGAGAAAGGCGCGCGACAGCCCGTGATAGAGCGGTTCCGGCGCAAGGATGCGCGAGGTGACGTAACCGAGCATCGAGGCCGCCATGATCGGGATGACGGCTTCATGGTTGCCGGTCATTTCGATGATGATGACGAAGGCGGTCATCGGCGCCTGCACGACGCCGGCGAAATATCCGGCCATGCCGAGAATGGCCCCAAGCGCGATATTGCCGCCGATGAGGCCCGCGATCGTTCCGCCAAGGCTGACGCCGACGGTGAGCGACGGCGCAAAGATGCCGCCTGGAATGCCAGAGGCCATGGAGAGGAAGGTGGAGGCGAATTTTTCGAGAAACAGGAAATGACCGGGCGCCTCGCCGTTCAGGATGGCGCGGGACTGTTCATAACCGGTGCCGAATGTTTCACCGCCGGAGATAATGCCGATGACGGCAACCGCCAGACCACAAATAGCAGCCAGCATCACGGTTTTCTTGAGCGGCGCCGGCTGCACGTAACGGCGCACGCGGCGTGCTACCGAGAGCGCCCCGGCGCTGAAGCAGGCGCCAAGCCCGCCGCCGGCAAGCCCGCAGGCAAGCACCAGCAGCCAGTCGCGCATGCCGGATGCGGCAACCGAGGTCTCGCCAAAATAGGTATAGCTGCCGACAAGCCCGAGCGCTGCAAGTCCGGACAGAATGACGGCGGCGAGCACCAGCCCGTTGGCGCGGGATTCGAAACTGCGGCTCATTTCCTCGATGGCAAAAACGATGCCGGCAAGCGGCGTGTTGAAGGCAGCGGCAATGCCGGCCGCCGAGCCCGCGAGAATAAGCCCCTTGGCCTGCGCCATGCCGCCGATGCGCCCGCTGGCCAGCATGATGGCCGCCCCCACCTGCACGGTCGGTCCCTCGCGCCCGATGGAGGCGCCGCAGAAGAGGCCGACAAGGGTGAGCAGGATTTTTCCGACGGCCAGTTTCAGCGATAGCAATGCCCCGCGTGCCGCCTCATGGCTCAGGTGCCGGGCCGCAATCGCCTGCGGAATGCCGCTGCCTTGTGCATTGGGAAACCACGACAGCGCCATCCATGCACTCAGCGCAAAACCCGCCGGCGTCAGAAGCAGCGGCAGCAGGAAGGTATAAGGCCCCGCCGACGTCAGCGCCTTGAACAGATGCTGCGCCTGATCAGCCGCCATGGCAAAACCGACGCTCACCACCCCGATCGCCACCGCCCCGATCCAGAACACGACCCGCGGCTTCCACACCCGCCAAGACCCGCGCATGACCCGCGACCGACGAAACATTTTGGACTTGCGATAGGAGAGGGGCATGGCAGGCTCGGGGAATTTTTCAGGTAAGGCAGACCCCTTTAACCCCTCCGAGGCATGGGGATGCAAGCCTTTAGCGCAGCAAGGCGGAATATAGGGCGGATTTTAAGGGGAAAGGCGAGTTGAAAGGATCGGCTAGGGCGCTGTCACTGCATCGGACGCTTGGTGATGGGAGGTTCGGCCCCGTTGCCACATTCTATGAATCGATGGAAGGTTGGTCGGAACATTTAGGGAACGAAATGGCGGCGGAACCATGCCCTTTTCTGAGCAGCAGTTCGTGGAGCATGTCCGGAAAAATCCCGTCAACCGTCGGCTTCTGGAGAGCCTCCCCAGCCTGGAACTGCCGCAGGGCACCCTTGCCGCCGGCTGCCTGGCTCAGACGGTCTGGAACCTGAAGGTCGGGAACAAACCGGATTGGGCCATCAAGGACTATGACATTTTCTATTTCGACGCCGGCGACCTGTCGTGGGAAGCGGAAGACGCGGTCATACAAAAGGCAAGGGATACGCTTGGCGATCTCGCAGACAAAGTCGAGATCAGAAATCAGGCGCGTGTTCACCTCTGGTACGCGCAGAAATTCGGTTCTGCCTGCCCGCCATTGACACGCGTGGAAGGCGGGATTGACCGTTTTCTCATCACCTGCACGCAGGTCGGGATCAATCTGGAGAATGGTGCCGTTTATGCCCCTCACGGGTTCAACGACCTCTGGAACGGCATTCTGCGCATCAATCCCCATAATCCGCTGAAGGATTTGTTCGTCAGCAAATGTGCGGATTACAGAACCCGCTGGCCCTGGCTTTCTGTTGCAATATGATCCGTCGTCAACACGTTCGGACGTCGCGGTGATATCGTTATAAAGCAGCGATTTTTAAACGAAGATGATGTTTGTCGAGAGCGCTTCAGAAGGGGGCACAGTAGGCGCCAGCCGCCCCCTCATCCGCCTGCCGGCACCTTCTCCCCGGGGGGAGAAGGGATGTTGCCGCAGCGGAGGCGGCTCTCTCATCCTCTCGTCCTTGACGTGCGCTTGTAAAATGCGTATTTTACAAAAAAGAGATGGATGGGGTCATGGCGCAGGCTTTGAAAGTTTCGGCCACAGAATTTGCCCGCAAGTTCACCACGTTCAGGGAGCAGGTGCAGACGGCGGGCGTGATCGAGGTCACGGCGCACAATCGCACCATCGGCGCCTTCTTGTCTGCGGCTGAACTCGAGCACTATCAGGACATGAAGAAACGCGAACGCGAGGTCATCCGCGCAAGCGAGATCGATGACGACACCATGGCGCTGATCATGGGTGCCGAATACGGCAAAGCATCCGAGTGAATTATCCGGTCCCTGTTCCCGGCCTTGTCATCCGCTACAACTACCTTTGGGATCAGGAAAAAGCCGAGGGGCGCACTGTCGGGCGCAAGGACAGGCCCTGCGCCATCATTCTCTATCATTCAAAAAGCCAGGACACGATCGTCGTCCCCATCACCCATTCGCCTCCCGAGCCCGGCGAGGAGGAGCTTTCCGTCGAGGTTCCTGCGGAACTCCGGGGCCAGCTTGGTCTGGATGACGAGATTAACTGGGTGCGCGTGAGTGAGGTGAACCGGTTCGTGTGGCCCGGCATTCATCTGCGCGCGTTGCCGTCTGACCCGAACCGCTTCGATTACGGCATGATCCCTGAAGACTTCTACGAGAAGATCAAGGCCCGGCTTCATCAGGCCATGATGAAGGGGCGCATTCCCTCGACACGACGCTGAACCAGGTAACACTGATGACGAGCGGCTGCCGGTCTCGGGGCAGGGAGTGAGACCGGCAGCACGTCTCCCGTCAGACGATCAGCCCCTTCATCGGCTGAACGGCTTGCGAGCCGGGGAAAACGACGTCGGCGAGGTGGCCGGCGCTGGCGCCCAGGAGATCGACCGCCATGCCCTTCACCACCGCGCGGATATCGGTGGTGGCGGCGAGATCGCGGGCTTCGAAGAGCTGGCTGTCCTTCAAGCCCGGCCAGTCGGTGATGACGCGGCCGCCGGCCACCGCCCCGCCGGCCAGAAACGCCGTCGTGCCGGTGCCGTGGTCGGTGCCTTCAGTGCCGTTGATACGGGCGGTGCGTCCGAATTCGGTGGCGACCACAATGGCGGTATCCTTCCACACCGGCCCCAGTTCCTCGCGGAAGGCGGCGAGCGAATTATCGAGGCCGGACAGGAGCTTGGCCAGCCGCTCGGTCTCCTGCGCATGGGTGTCCCAGCCTTCGAAGGCAAGCGCTGCCACACGCGGGCCATCCGGTTGCGCCAGAAGCCTTGCGGCACCGCGGGCCATCTGTTCCATGCCGTTCGGATCACCCGGACCGCCGCGCGCCTTCACATCCAGCCCAGAAGCGATCTTGCCGGTCTCGATGCCTTCCTTCAGCAGTTCCGACAAAAGCGGATCGGTCTTGCCGTAGAGATCGACGAGACGGGGGGCAAGATCGCCGTCGGCTGCCTTCAGCACCGAAGGCGCCCAGCCGAGCACCGGCGCCTTGCCGCGGATGACCAGCGGCGCATTGGCGCCAATCGACAGGCCGCGCACCCGCTCGGAGGCGCCGGGCGCGATCTTTTCGCCGGCCGGCAGGCCTTCCAGCAGGCGGTTCAGCCAGCCGGTTTCCACATGGCCGGGGGTCGAATAGCCGGATTCCAGCACGTCCTGCCCGTCAAAATGCGAGCGCTCGCGATAGGCGGTGGCGCTGGCATGGACGACGGCTGCCTCCTTCGCCTGAAACATTTTCTGGAATTTTGGCATAGAAGGGTGAAGCCCGAAAAAGCCGTCGAGCGGCAGCGCCGGGTTGTCGCCATCCAGCCGCAGCGCGATCTGCTGGCGAAGGCTTGCATAATTGGGATCGCCGATCGGGGGCACGGCCGTCAGCCCATCCAGCGCGCCGCGCAGGATGATGGTGACGAAACGCGGATCGCGCCCGCCCGCCGCATGGGCAAAACGCGGCATGAAGGCCCAGGCAAACAGCGCGCCTGATGTGCCGAGGACGGCGCGGCGGGTGGGGTTCAAGTTTTCGCACAGCATGATCAGGCCCTCTGGAATTCGGGGGAAAGGAAGGCGATGGACAGACCTTGCGGGCGCGTTTCGGCCCTTGAGATCGCCTGCAGCGTGTCATCGGAGAGGAGCGGCCCGAACCGGTCGCCGGCAAAGGCGCGCGGATCGACAGCACCCGGCACCTGACCGGCAAACAGGCTTGCCGCATCGATGCGGGTGGCAAGGCCTTCGGATGAGGCCCAGGCGTCGCTGACATCGGAAAAACCGTTCGGCCCCGACGGGTTCCACAAGGGTTGGCCGAGCGCATTCAGCACGGAAATCACCTGCTGCGGTTTGGGCTTGATGCCGGTGGTGCGCAGCACGGCCGTCACATATTGCAGCGGCGTTCGGATTTTTGTGAGCTGCGGGTTCCATGCCTCCTCGGCATCGACCAGCGCCATATAGACCGCCGAGAGATCGCCGTCGGTCTTGGTATAGGCGGCGGCAAGCTTTGCCACGAGCGCCGGTGGCGGCTGATCGGCGACGAAATGGCGGACCAGCTTGGTGGCGAGATGGCGGGCGGTGGCGGGGTGGCGGGCAAGATCGCGCAGCGCCGAGCGCCCCTGTTCCTCGCCGCCTTCCGCGTAGGTTATGCCCATCACCGCATGGTCGCCCGGTTCATGCGCGTATGTATTAAAGACGAACGTGCCCTGCGGCCCCGGCTTTTTCTCATCGCGAAACACCGTCCAGCCGGTGATGATGCGGGCAAGCGAGGTCACATCAGCCTGGCTATAACCGCTGCCGACGCCGAGCGTGTGCAGTTCCATGATTTCGCGGGCGAGGTTTTCGTTGAGGCCACGCTTGCCGTTTTTGTTGGCGGGCGAATTGGGGCCGATGGACTGGCGGTTATCGAGAAAGACCAGCATGGCCGGATGGGTTTCCACCGCCACCAGCATGTCCTCGAAACGGCCAAACACATGCGGGCGGATGGCCTCGCGCTCGAAACAGCCAGCAAGGATATGCACCTCGCCGCCCTTGGACGTGGCAATCGAGAAGTGATTGGCCCAGAACTGCGCCAGCCGCTCGCCAAAGCCGATCAGCGGCTGGTGAATGGTGCCGTTGAAGCGGGCGTCCGCTTCGGCGAGCAGGATCTGCTGCGGCAGATAGGGACGTTTTGAGGCGCTGTCGGCCTGTTGTGCGGCGGGTTTTGTCGCGCCGCCATCCGGCATTTTCTGGCCCGCAGCATTGCCCGCGCCCATTCCGCCCGAGCCCATCTCCGCGCCGCCCATTCCATTGCCGCCGCCTTGCATGCCGGCAGCTGCCGGTTTGGCCGGGGCAGAGGGTGGGGTCGATCCGGCGCCTGCCATGGCAGCTCCGGCTGTTGCCATGGCGGCATCGCCGGGCTTTGCGGAAACCGGTGTCGGCTGCGGGCGTTCGCGCTCGGCCTTCACCTGCTCGTTATACTCGTAGAGCGAGATCAGCAGGTCCGCGTGGGAACGCAGGTCCGCGCCGACAGGGGTCGGCACCGCCTGTTCGACGATTTCCTGCCGCAGCAGATCACGCGGGTCTGCCTTGATGGCGTTTATGCTGCCCTCTTGCGCGCCGAGCCCGAAACGCCAGAGGGCAAGCGCTGCATCGATATCCCTGGGATTGGCCATGATGGAACCGAACTCCGTTGCGTTATCCCTCCTTCAACGAGGGCAGCGGCAACAATCCGTCGGTTTTCAAATGTGATCATTTCGTGGCGGGGCGCGGGGCCTCGCGCTGCACCAGTCCGTCAGCCAGACGGCGGCGCTCATCGAGCGAAAGATTTTGGGCAAATTCCACCGCGCGCTTTTCGGTGGCGGCACGCACGGCCATTTCCGCATCGCGCGCCCGCTCCAGCGCATCCGAAAGCGCCTGTGCATCCAGAACCGGCTTGCCCATCAGGGCTGCCGCCTCGACACGGGCCTGGCGCGCCTCCTGCACGGTGAGGCGCACCTCGCGCCTGGCATCCGACAGCGCCTTCTGGAAATCGGCCCGCACGTTACCCGGCAATTGCTCGCCGGCAAGCGGCATGCGCGACGGCGGGGCGGCACTGCGGCCGGAGAGATAGACGGCACCGGCGCCAGCGAGCGCGCAAAGAAGAAAGGTATTGGCCAGCAGAAGGCCGACTGTCAGCCGGCGAAAACTCGTCTCGTTCATTGCATCGTTCCGATCGTCACGTCATTGTCGCCGGATACCGTGCCGAAGGCGGTATCGGCATTGCCGGCCATTCCAATGGATATCCCGCCTGACATTCCACCATCACCAAACGGCATCGGCTGGCCGGGCATGATGACGGAAACGGCAATCGCCCCCGTCAATCCGCCAGCAAGGCCAAGGCCGACAAGACCTGCCCCCATCCACCAAGCCCGCAGCCGTTTTTGCAAGGTTGCGCGCCGGCCGGCTGCGGCAAATGCTGCCTGTGGCAGCACACGGGCCACCAGTGCTGGCGAAGGAGACGGCGCCTGATAGCGCGACAGCAGCGCGTCCAGCCCGGCGGCGTTTTCCAGATAGGCCGCCCCTTCCGGAGTGCTGGCAAACTGCGCGGCGGCGGCCCTTTTATCCTGCGGCCAGCGGCGTTCTTCGGCGCCATAGGCATCAACAAGGGCGTAAATATCCTGTGGGGTCATAGGGGGCGGGATCATGGGGGGCGCCTCATTCGTCATCGTCTTCTCCCTTCAGGATGGCCTGCAACGCGCGCCGTCCCCGCGACAGCAGGCTTTCCAGCGCATCGACGCTCACCTGCATCACCTCGGCCGCCTCGATATTCGACATCTCCTGGTAATAGACCAGGATGATCGCCTCGCGCTGGCGCGGCGCAATGGTTTGCAGCGCGCGCTCCACCCGCCGGCTTTCCGCTTCCCGGCCCGCAACGCCGTCATCCGGCAAAGGCGCGTCATCGGCCTGCTCGGGTGGTTCAGCCACCAGCACGTCGCGGCGCTTGCGCAGCGCATCGTAACAGAGGTTCAGCGCCACCCGGTGCGCCCAGGTGTCAAACCGCGCGCGCCCCTGCCGCCAGGTTCCCGCCTGTTTCCAGATGCGCAAAAAGGTTTCCTGCGCCACATCTTCGGCTTCGGCCGCATCGCCCAGCATGCGGGTTGCCAGCGCCAGCATCCGCGGCAGCTTTTTTGTCACCATCGCTCGCATCGCCGCCGCATCGCCAGCCGCCACGGCCTTGACAAGATCTGCATCGGGATCGGCGGTCATCGGGTGCCGGTTGTTACTGCCATGGTTGTTGAACGTGCCGTTGGGGGAAATCCGTCGCTTGTCTGTTCTTGATCGGACATTTTTTATGTCGTGTCGATCAGCTCTTTCAAGGCTTCCATCCGCTTTGCGGTTTCCGGAACGCCAGCCTTGCGCAGATCCTCGATATAGTGCTCGAAGGAGATGGCGGGAGCTTTGTAATGTTGGAAGTCCTGACCCGCATATTCGATGAACAGCGTCTGCGACATATCGAAGAGATCCATCAGGAAATCGTCGGGATGACAAATCTCGATGCCGAGCGGCTCCACCACGTCCTTTGGAAAGTCACGGACATTAAATGTGACAATCCTGTCGGCCCGCGTTTTCACTGCGGCAGCAAGAACGTGGCGGTCATCCGGGTCCGGCAGGTCGAAGCTACTCTCCAGCATTTCGTAATCTGTAACGAGACAGTTCAGCACCGAGCGATCCATCATGGTTCGGGTTGGTTCGAGTTTGTCTATCGGAATATTTCGTTTCGCAGAAACATTCCGCATCCATTCCTCGTGAACCCGATCGGTCCAGCGTGCCCGAAACATTTTCGATTGAGCTAAAAAAAGAACGAGGCTTCTCAGTCTCGCTCCGAAAAATACATTGGCGTCAATGAAAACAGTGAAGGGCGACTTCACTCCAGCCCCAGCTCTCTCGCTTCTTTTGCCATCTCGGCCAGCGCCTTCATCCTGTCCGCCTGGGATGCCTGCTCGAACGCGACGAGATCGGCAAATTTTATCCGGCGGTGCCTGTTCACCATTCGCGCCGGCAGCTTGCCCTCATCAATCAGCTTGACGACAAACGGACGCGAGACGTTGAGGAAATCCGCCGCCTGCTGTGTCGACAGTTCTGTCTGATGCGGGACGAGGGAAATGGGGTGTCCGTCTGCCATGGCTGCGAGCACCGTGACCATCAGGTCCACAGCCCGCGCGGGCAGGGGCACAGCGATCCTGGAGCCGTCGATGTGGATCGTGATGTCCTGCTGCGATTCAGCAACAGGCCGCAGCCTTTCTGCTGCCTTGCGCGCAATCGCGGCTTCCGTTTCCGTAACGGGTTCGCTGCCCGCTTCCAGACGTGCCAGCATGATGTGATCCTCTCAAAGCGTTCGTCACATCGTCAATGTAATCAATCGGGCAGGTAAACGCAATAAACGAAACAATCGCAATAAACGAAAATGGATGCCTACCGGTCACTCACCTGCCAGCGCGGGTTGATCCACGGCTCCTGATTGCTGCGGGGCAGCGGATCGCGGCCGAGGATGTGGTCGGCGGCTTTTTCGCCGGTCATGATTGAGGGGCCGTTGAGGTTGCCATAGGTGACGTGCGGGAAAATGGATGAATCGGCGACGCGCAGGTTCTCCACACCGATTACCCGGCACTGCGGATCGACCACCGCCATCGGATCATCGAAACGGCCCATTCTCACCGTGCCGCAGGGGTGGTAGGCGCCTTCCAGATGCTCGGCCAGAAACGCGTCGATCTCTTCGTCGGTCTCGACATTCGGCCCCGGTGCCATTTCCGCTTCGCGGTAGGGATCAAACGCCTTCTGGGCAAAAATCTCGCGGGTCACGCGCACGGCATGGCGGAATTTTACCCAGTCTTCGGGGTCGCTCATGTAGTTGAAGCGCAGCACCGGCGCGTCCTTCACATCCGGCGAGCGAAGCGTCACCGAGCCGCGCGATTTCGACATGTTGTAGCCGACATGGGCCTGGAAACCATGGCCTTCGGCGGACGACTTGCCGTCATAGGACACGGCAATCGGCAGAAAATGATACTGAATATCGGGCCATTTGACGCCGGCGGCCGAGCGGATGAAGGCGGCGGCCTCGAACTGGTTGGATGTGCCAAGCCCGGTCTTGAAGAACAGCCATTCGGCCCCGACCACACCCTTCCAGAACCAGTTGTTCTTGGCATGCAGGGTGATCGGCAGCTTTGACTTGAACTGGTGGTAATATTCGAGATGGTCCTGCAGGTTTTGCCCGACGCCCGGCCGATCCGCCACCACGGAAATCCCCATCTCCTTCAGATGCGCTGCAGGTCCGATGCCTGAAATCATCAGGATCTTTGGCGAGTTGAAGGCGGATGCCGCGACGATCACCTCTCGGTTGGCCCTGATGACCTCGATCTTGCCGCCGATCTCTACCTCGACACCGACTGCGCGGCGGCCTTCCATCACCACCTTGCGGGCAAAACAGCGGATCAGCCGGCAGTTCTCCCGTTTCAGCGCCGGCTTCAGATAGGCATTGGCGGTGGACCAGCGACGGCCGGCAAAACTCGTCTGCTCCATCAGGCCAAAACCTTCCTGGTGGCTGCCGTTATAATCCTCGGTCACCGGAAATCCGGCCTGACGCCCAGCTTCGATGAAAGCGCTGTAGAGCGGATTTTTGGCCGCACCCCGGCGCACATGCATCGGCCCATCCGTGCCGCGCCAGCCGTCTTCCCCACCATGGGCATGTTCCATGCGCTTGAAATAGGGCAGCACATCCGCATAGGCCCAGCCCTGGGCGCCCATCTCCTCCCAGCGATTGAAATCTTCCGCATGGCCGCGCACATAGACCATGCCATTGATCGAGGAGGAGCCGCCGACGACTTTTCCGCGCGGGGCAATCATGCGCCGGTTGTTGAGATGCGGCTCAGGCTCCGACAGGTAACCCCAGTTATAGCGGTCCATGTTCATCGGATAGGCGAGCGCTGCCGGCATCTGCACGAAGGGCCCGATATCGGAGCCGCCGAATTCCAGCACGATGACCGTGTGCTTCCCGTCCTCCGACAGCCGGTAAGCCATGGCAGCCCCTGCGGAGCCGGAACCGATGATGACGAAATCTGCCTGCTGGGTCATGTTGGGGTTCCGGTGTTTTAGTGAAACGAGTGACAGGCGTATCGCGATGCGCTATAGTTGGGCGCAGCGGTATCGCTCTGGGCGACGGTGGCGGAATGAAGGAAGTCGTGGTCAGTCGAGAAGCGGCACGCAGCCTCAATCGAATGCAGCCGAAGCGGCAAGCGGCCATCTATGCAAAACTTCTGGCCTATGCGCGCGGCGAGCGGGTCGACATCAAGAAGATGAAAGACAGCCGCTACTATCGCATTCGTGTTGGCGATGACCGCGTGATTATTGACGAGCAGGGGCGGGTGATCTTCGTCATCGAGGCAGGGCCGCGCGGCGGAATTTACAAGGATTAGATTGATATGGGTGAGATCCAGAAACTGACCATTGACGGCAAGTCCTATGTTCTGCTGAGCGAGGAAGACTACGAGGATCTGGTCGATGGTCTTCACGCCGAGGCCATCATGGCCCGCATTGCCGCAGGCGAAGAAACCTGGCCGCTCGAGCTGGTCATGGAACTGTCCGAAACCGATAGCCGCATCCGCACCTACCGCACCTACCGAAAACTCTCCGTCTCCGAACTGGCCGAGGCAGCCGGCATCTCGCAGCCGTATCTGTCGGAAATCGAGAGTGGCAAGAAGACCGGTTCGGTGGATGTGCTGAAGCGCATTGCTGCTGCGCTGAAGGTCGATCTGGATGATATTGTGATGTGACGGGGGTACAAGGCTGGCCTGCGGCCGTGTCCGCCGCACCGCCCCCTCACCCGGCCTCCGCTGCGCTCGGCCACCCTCTCCCCGAGGGGAGAGGGGCATCAGCGAGTGCCGCGGCACCTTTCCCCTTCTCCCCAGCGGGGAGAAGGTGCCCGAAGGGCGGATGAGGGGGGCGTCGCTGCACGTGGTCAGCAGGCTGTAGCCTATTGCGCGCCGGGTGGCGCCTTGGCGGGCACGCGCCGTCAGCCGGACGCTGCTCTCCCCTTGCGGGGAAAACGCCCGGCAGGACAGAGGGGGACGAGCGTGCGCTAAGGCCAACTGCATCTCAATACGGCGCCTCGCAGGGTCCCATGCCGACATAGACCGTCTTCAGCTCCGAATAGTGCTCCAGCGCTGCGGCCGAATTCTCGCGGCCGAAGCCGGATTGTTTGGAGCCGCCGAAGGGGATTTCCACCGGGCAGAGATTGTAGGTGTTGATCCACAGCGTGCCCGCTTCCAGCTGGTCCACCACGCGGTGGGCGCGGGTGAAGTCCTTTGTGAAGACGCCGGCGGAAAGGCCGAATTCGGTGGCGTTGGCGCGGGCGATGGCTTCCTCTTCGCTCTCGAAATCCAGAACGCACATCACGGGCCCAAAGATTTCCTCGCGGGCGATGGTCATGTCGTCGGTCACATCGGCAAACACGGTGGGCTGGATGTAAAAACCTTCGCCGGAGACGGTGTTGGGAATGCCGCCGCCGCAGATCAGCGTGGCACCTTCCGCCTTGCCTTTCTCGATATAGGAGAGAACCTTTTCGCGCTGGGCAAAGGAGACGAGCGGCCCCATCTGGGTGGCTTCATCCTGCGGATCGCCGATCACGATGGCTTCGGTGCGCTCCTTCAGCCGCGCCAGAAATTTTTCGCGGAGACCCTTTTGCACGAAGACGCGGGTGCCGTTGGAGCAGACCTGGCCGGAGGAGTAAAAATTGCCGAGCATGGCGCCGGAAATGGCGCTTTCGAGATCCGCATCGTTGAAGACGAGGATCGGCGACTTGCCGCCAAGTTCCATCGTCACATGCTTCAACTGGGCTGCTGCCGCACCCGCCACCTTGCGCCCCGTCGGCACGGAGCCGGTGAGCGAAACCTTGGCGACGTCCTTGTGGCTGACGAGCAGAGGCCCCGTATCGCGGTCACCCTGGATGACGTTGAAGACACCCTTCGGCAGGCCGGCCTCGATGAGGATTTCGGCAATCTTCAGTGCGCCGAGCGGCGTGACTTCCGAGGGCTTGAACACCATGGCATTGCCGGCGGCAAGCGCTGGTGCCGCCTTCCAGCAGGCGATCTGCTGCGGATAATTCCAGGCGCCGATGCCGACGACCACGCCGAGCGGTACACGTTTCGTATAGGCCCAGTCGCCGCCGAGCGGGATCTGTTGGCCGTTCAGCGCCGTTGCGATGATGCCGCCGAAAAATTCAAGACTGTCGGCACCGGAGGAGGGGTCGGCGACGATGGTTTCCTGGATCGGCTTGCCCGTATCGAGTGTTTCCAGCTCGGACAGTTCGCGGTTGCGCTCGCGGATCAGGTCGGCGGCCTTTTTCAGCACGCGGCCGCGCTGGGCGGGGCTGAAACCGGCCCATTCCTTTTGCGCCCGCTTGGCGGAGGCGACGGCCTGTTCCACGATGGCAGGCGTTGCCGCATGAAGGCGTGCGATCACTTCGCCGGTTGCGGGGTAGATGCTTTCGATGACAGTACCGGCGGTATCCTCGACATAAACCCCGTCGATGAAGTGGGAGGCGTGCGGTTGGGCTTTCATGTCCTGTCTCCAGACGGTGAACGGGTGTTTCGTGTATCAAGCTGGCCGCTCACATAATCCTCCACCAGTGTGACGGAGGTATCGATGGAGAGCGTGGCGGTGCGCAGGCTGCGGCGAATGTAGAGCCCGTCGATGAGGGCGGCGGCCCCTTCGGCGATGCGTTGGGCCTCGGCCCGGCCGCAGAGCGGCGTCAGGCCCGAGAGCAGGTTGGAGTGCAGACGGCGGGCATAAAGCACCAGCAGATGGCGCACTTCTTCGGAGCGCTGCGCCTCGGAATAAAAGGCCAGCCAGGCGGCCACGACCTCAGGGGCGAACTGGTCGGCATCGAAGGACACGCGTATGACCGCTGACACCCGTTCCCGCGGTGTGGCCGCGCGCGCAAGTGCGGCAACCGCATCGGCCTTCAACTGGCGCAAAAGCGTGCGGATGGTGGCGATGAGCAATTGCTGCTTGCTGCCAAAATAATGGTGCGCAAGCGCTGCCGATACGCCGGCCTCGCGGGCGATTTCCGACATCGTCACATCGAGCGAGCCTTGGCTGCCGATGGTGCGCAAGGCCGCCTCCACCAGCGCCTTGCGGCGCACCGGTTCCATTCCAAGCTTGGGCATTTTTGTCTCCTGAAGGCGGCAGTATATTTTTGATTGACTGATCAATCAATAAAAAATCGACAGACTGGCGCAGCAAGGTGAGATTTGAACAGAGGCCACAGGCACCGGGTTATGCGAAGACCGGCCAAGCATTGCGCAACGCGGTGCGGCCGGGGGGCCGCAAACTGTCATGAAACATTCATCTGGCGGCAAGACTTCGTTGACGGGTGGCAAGTGATTGTCTGTCGTATTTTTCATTTGCTTCCGGGCAACGGGGATCGTTTATGTCGAGCGTTGTCACGCTGGAAGACACTGTATTGAGACGTTACGCCAACGATCAGCTTTTGCCGCTCTCCAAGCTGGTGCTGGAAAATGCTTTCCAGCCGATCGTGGAACTGTCGACAGGTCGGGTCTTCGGTTATGAAACCCTGATGCGCGGCCATGAGCGGCTGGGCTTTGACTCTCCGCTCGATCTTCTGGATACGGCCGCCGGGTCCGACCAGTTGCTCGGCCTCGAACAGATGATGGCAAGCCGGGCGCTGGCAAAATTTGCCACTTTGCCGGATTTTGCCCACAATACGCTGTTCATCAACCTGGATGGTCGCCTCATCCGCGAAGGCGAGCAGGTCATCGAAAAGCTGGTCCAGCATCTGCGCAAGGCCGGCATTCCACCATCGTCCATCTGTTTTGAACTGTCGGAACGGTTTGACAATACCAGCGCGCCGGAATTTCCGGCCCTGATCACCACCATGCGCAAATCCGGCTTCAAGCTCGCCATCGACGATTTCGGCGTCGGCCATGCGGAGATGAAGCTGCTGTGCGATTTTCCGGTGGATTATCTGAAGATCGACCGGCATTTCATCAGCGAACTCGATACCAGCCCGCGCAAGCGTCATCTGGTCCGCAACATCGTCAACATCGCCCATGTGCTCGGCGTGCGGGTCATTGCGGAGGGCGTGGAGACGGAGGCGGAATGCCTTGCCTGCCGGGAATTCGGCGTGGATCTCGTGCAGGGCTGGTTCATTGCGCGCCCGACGACGTTTCTCAGCGAATTGCAGCCGTCCTTTCCCCATCTTGTCGATCTCGGGCGCGGGCGTCGCTCCAGCCAGTCGCTCGATGAAATCCTCATCCGCAAGCAGATCGAGATGCTGCCGACGGTTTATGAAAACGAAAGCGTCGACACGGTGTTCGAGCTGTTTCGCGCCAATCCCCGTCAGGCCTTCTTTCCGGTGCTGAATGCCAATGGCGAGCCGCGCGGTATCATCAGCGAATACCATCTGAAGGAATATATCTACCGCCCCTTCGGCCGCGACCTCCTGAAGAACAAGATCTACGAGCGCTCCATCTCGCATTTCGTCGAGGGCGCGCCGATCGTCGGCCTCGATGCCAATGCCGAGCGGCTGATGAACATTTTTGCCAACATGGATGGCAGTGATTGCGTCATCCTCACCGAAAACATGCGTTATGCCGGCATTGTCTCGGCGGCATCGCTGATCAAGGTGATCAACGAGAAACAGTTGAAGGTGGCACAGGACCAGAACCCGCTCACCAGCCTTCCCGGCAACCGCGCCATCCGCGATTTCATGCAGGAAGTGGGCCGCGACGACGACCAGACACGCTTCTTCTGCTACTGCGATTTCGACCACTTCAAGCCGTTCAACGATCATTACGGTTTTCAGATGGGCGATCACGCCATCTCGCTGTTTGCCGCGCTGATGCGGCGTTATTTCTTCTCGGAAGGCGATTTCCTCGGCCATGTCGGCGGCGATGATTTCTTCATCGGCCTGTCGGATTGGACGCGCGAGGACCTGTCGGAAATTCTTGCCCGCCTGCTGTCGGATTTCCATGACGACGTGGTGGAGCTTTATTCCATCGAAGACCGCACTGCGGGCAGCATTCGCGGCCATGATCGCAGCGGCACAGAGCGGGATTTTCCGCTGCTGCGCTGCTCCATCGGCGTGGTGGAACTACCGCAAGGCCTGCTGCTCGATGATGTCGGGCGCATCAGCACGGCGATTGCGCAGGTGAAGGCGCAGGCGAAGGATTGCGACGAGGGCCTGGTGTTTGCCACTTTCGGTGCCGGCTGAGGCTTGCCCCCCGCGTCAGCGCGCCGCCTTTTCAAGCCGCCATCGCTGTCCTACATCAGGGGACCGAACGAAGAGGATTTCCTGATGACACTTCCCGCCACCATGCGTCATGTCGACCTGCCGTCTTTCGGAGCGCCTGAGGTGATGACCTTTGCGACCGGCCCGGTGCCGCATCCGCGCGCCGGCGAAATCCTCGTCAAGGTGGAGGCGGCCGGCGTCAACCGTCCTGATGTCGCGCAGCGCCAGGGCGCCTATCCGCCGCCGAAGGATGCAAGCCCGATCCTCGGCCTGGAAGTCGCCGGCACGGTGGCAGCGCTTGGTGAAGGTGTGACGGATTTTGCGGTGGGTGATCAGGTCTGCGGACTGGCCAATGGCGGCGGTTATGCCGAATATGCCGTCATTCCGGCCGGACAGGCGCTTGCCTTTCCCAAGGGTTATGATGCGGTAAAGGCTGCCGCCGTGCCCGAAACCTTCTTCACCGTCTGGGCAAACCTCTTCCAGATGGCAGGGCTGACCGAGGGCGAAAGCGTGCTGATCCACGGCGGCTCGTCGGGCATCGGCACCACGGCCATCCAGCTTGCCCATGCCTTTGGCGCGACGGTTTACACGACGGCGGGATCTGCCGACAAATGCGCGGCGTGCGAAAAGCTCGGCGCGACAAAAGCCATCAACTACAAGACGGAGGATTTTGTCTCCGTCGTGAAGGAGGCAACCGGCGGGGCGGGGGTCGATGTCATCCTCGACATGATCGGCGCTGCCTATCTGGAAAAGAACTTGGCATCCCTTGCCAAGGACGGCTGCCTGTCGATCATCGCCTTTCTCGGCGGCGCGGTCGCCGAAAAGGTCAATCTGTCGCCGATCATGGTGAAGCGCCTCACAGTCACCGGGTCCACCATGCGCCCGCGCACGGCCGAGGAAAAACGCGCTATCCGTGACGATCTCCTGTCGCATGTCTGGCCGCTTCTGGAAGCGGGAACCGTTGCCCCCGTCATCCACGCGGTCCTGCCCTTCGATGACGTGGTGGAAGCCCACCGCCTGATGGAAAGCAGCAGCCATATCGGCAAGATCGTGCTGAAGCTCGGATAAGGCGGCCGGGCAGGGAACGAGGATCCGGTAACGGCCTTTCGAACTTTGTCATATAACGTGCCTTGCATAAGCGCCTGATCGCGCCTACCTTCTTCTCAACAGCAACGTAACGAAAGGAAGGTGATCCAATGTCGAGTGAGATTTCGGTCTGCAAGTCGGACAATGGAAAGGTTACGGTTTTGACGGGGCAGCCCTCGGCCTGACCAACACTTTCCTCGGGGTCTGGCAGCCTGTCTGTCGTCCCGGTCTGGTGATACAGACCAAACTCATGGAAGGGTCGCGAAAGCGGCCCTTTTCCTTTTTTGCGCTTTCTTTCAGATGCCGATACGCCCGATGGCGGGGATCTTGATGCCGGGGCGGGCAAGATCGAGACCTGCGACAAGACCCAGAAAATGCACTTCGAAGCCGCTTCGAACGCCCGCGGATATGCCGATGAGGCCGCGCAGCGTCAAATGCACATCGCGCCAGTCATCGTCGACATGCAGAAACTCGCCGTCCGGCAGGTAATCACGCCCCACCGCATGCGGCGGCAGCACCGCGCCAAGTTCCGGCACGCTGCGCAGCACGAAGGCCACGAACGTGTTGGAGTTGGGCCCCGGCCAGATCGTGTAGCCGCCGGGTTCGGCGTAAGGATAGGCGGAAATGGCGCTCTCCACCTTCGGGATCAAAGATTCCGCCTCTCTGCCCGTGATTGCCACCACCTGCTGCGGCCGGTTGGAATACCAGAAGGCATCGGCGGCGCGGTGGTTGCGGCGGATCGGGTTGCCCCAGCCCACCTTGTCATAGCGGGTATAGGTTTTTGCGCCCTTGTCCTTCGTCACGATCCAGGCATGGCTTGCAACGGAGCCCTTCAGGCCGCCGGTTGCCGCGGAAAACACGTAGATGGCGGCGTCTTCATCGGCCTCCGGTTTGGGTAAAATGCCCGCCGAGCCCCAGTTTGCCTCGCTCCAGCGGGCAGGGCGGTCCTGCAGCGCCCACCAGCCGGCAGCGGCAAAGGTCGGCAGCAGGTAGATCACCAGAATGGCCAGAGCCAACCGTTTTACAGCCTTCATCTCATGCGTTTCCGTGTCTGTTTGCCGCTGACAACCGTAAGGCTTGGAAACCTGCCGGCATCTGCGGCGCGTGCCTTCAGGCGTGGTCTGTCTCGCACGCGGCCATATCGTTTTGCGCGGCCTGCGTTATCGCGCTATGACCGCAACAAAACAGCAACTTCAGGGCACTCCCATGCAAAATCCCGTTACCGTCGAAGTCACCCGCGGCCATCGCGTCGAAAGCCGTCATCGCGGCATCGCCGTGGTGGTGGATGGCGCCGGCAAAACCCTGTTCTCGCTCGGCGATGTCGATCAGCCGGTGTTTCCGCGCTCCGCCTGCAAGGCCATGCAGGCGCTGCCGCTGATCGAAAGCGGGGCTGCCGATGCCTTTGGCCTCTCGGCGTCGGAACTGGCGCTTTCCTGTTCCTCCCATTCCGGCGAGGAGGCGCATGTGGAAACGGCCGCCGGCATGCTGAAAAAGGCTGGCCATGATCTCTCCGTGCTGGAATGTGGTGCCCATTGGTCCTCCGACCAGCAGACGCTGATCCGTCAGGCCCGCACGCTGGATGCGCCGACGGCGCTGCACAACAATTGCTCGGGCAAACATTCCGGCTTCATCTGCACTTGCGTGCAATCCGGCTTCGATCCGAAGGGTTATGTCGGTTACGATCATCCGCTGCAGGCCGAAATCCGCGCCGTGATGGCGGATCTGACCGGTGCCGCGCTTGGCACCGACAATTGCGGCACGGACGGCTGCTCGATCCCGACCTATGCCGTGCCGCTCAAATGTCTTGCCCACGGCTTTGCAAAAATGCTGACCGGGGAGGGAATTTCCGCTTCGCGCGCCAATGCCTCGCGCCGGCTGATGGACGCCTGCATGGCTGAACCGTTTTATGTCGCCGGCACCAAACGCGCCTGCACGCGGCTGATGGAGGTGGCGCCTGGAAAAATTTTTGCCAAGACCGGCGCCGAGGGCGTTTTCGTGGCAGCCCTTCCGGACCAGGGCGTGGCGATTGCCGTCAAATGCGAGGACGGCACGACACGGGCCGCCGAAGCCATGATCTATGCGCTCATCGCCCGCCAGTTCGAGCCGGGCAGCGAGATCCGCGACACATTGATGGGCATGGCAAACCGTTCGATGAAGAACTGGAACGGCATTCACGTGGGGGATATCCGGGTGACGGACGCGCTGTTTGCGTGAGGGTTTTTGCGGGGGGCGGCTGTTGCGCCGTGCGGCCCCCTCATCCGGCTGCCGCCACCTTCTCCCCGAGGGGAGAAGGGATGTGCCGGACTGTTTTACTTAGAAACACGGTGCTCAAAAGGCATCACGGATGCCGTTCAGGAGGTCGAGAGCGCCGACCATCTTGATGTTTGGCAGAGGCGTAAGCCCCATCCACCTTCTCCCCCGCGGGGAGAAGGTGCCGGCAGGCGGATGAGGGGGCGACTTGCGCCGGGGACTAAAAACTCAGATCGTCTCCCCGATCCTTGCCGTCCCGGTCTGGCCGTTGTCGCGGATCCACTTCAGCGTGGTGGCGCCGGTTTTGTAGAGTTCAAAACACATCGGCGCGCCCTTGTACCAGGTGGTGAACTGCTGGCAGAGACGGTCCCCGCGGATCCACCATTTGCCCGTATCGTTGGGCTTTGCCAGCCGCCCGAGGCCGACGGCCTCGCCGGAGCCATCCACCGTGCCGGAGCGGCGATAGTTGAGCGGAAACTCGCCGCCCAGCGGGGCTGCCAGATAGATGCGCTTGCCAACGATCAGCCGCCGGATGTCATGATCGGAAAAACGCTCGCCTTCGGCACGCGCCGGCAGGGCAAGGGCAGCGAAAAATGCCAGGGCCAGCGCCAGCGCCAGGGGAAGTGCCCCGGCCATGATCCGGTCTCTGGTCATCGCGGTCGTATCGAGCGCCAGCGGGGTGGCATTTGCAGCGGCATGGTGTCGGTCGGGGATCATCCTCTCCTCCTGTGGTCCGTTCATCGTCCGGTTGAAGCCTTTACGCCGCAATGGCGTTGCCGGATCACGTTCGACACTTTGGACCTCCCCCCGCCACGTCCATGGCGCGGACATGAGCACAAAGGGCATTCGTGCGGCCGTCCGTGACACCCCCGTCAAGGCGCGCTGCGCATGCTTGATCGATGACGCCCGTGTCTGCTGCGGGTGTTCAGGGCGCCAAAGCGCTTGCCTCCACCCGCCGACCTTTTTATCATCGCCGTCCCGAAGCCTTTCCGCAGGGCTGACCTCAAGGAACCCGTCATGATCACGCTTTTCTTTTCGCCCGGCGCCTGTTCGCTGGCCACCCATATCGCCCTGATCGAAGCAGGGCTCGAGTATCGGCTGTCGCGGGTGAACCTTGCCGAGAACCAGCAGAATTCGCCGGAGTTCAAGAGGCTCAATCCCAAGGGGCGGGTGCCGGCACTTGCCGTTGCCGAGGGCACGCTCAGCGAAAACCCGGCTATCCTTCTTTATATCGCGCAGATGGCGCCGGAGACGAAGCTGGCGCCGCTCGATGATCCGTTCAAGCTGGCGCAGATGCAGGCCTTCAACAGCTTCATCGCCTCCACCGTACATGTCGCCCATGCCCATGGCCGCCGCGCCAGCCGCTGGGCCGACGAGCCGACCTCGATCGAGGACATGAAGCGCAAGGTGCCCGCCACCATGCGCGACTGTTTTCGCCTGATCGAGGATGGCATGCTGGCCGGCCCCTTCGTGCTGGGCGAAGAATTTTCCGTCGCAGACATCTACCTCTTCGTCATGGAAAGCTGGCTGAAGGGTGATGGCGTCGATATCGCCGAATTCCCGCGCGTCGCCGATCATTATGCCCGCATGTCGGCCCGCCCGGCGGTTATCAAGGCGCTGGCCGACGAAGCGGCTGCCTGATCAGGCAGGGCTTCGGGTGTGCAGCGGGCGGCGGGCCAGAAAAACCTGCCGCCGGCTGTTGCGGCTGATGGAGCGGATCGGCCAAGGGCAGGTCCGCCAGCATGCGTGCATCCATGGCGGAAAGGGCAGGGTGCAAGAGCGGGTCATGTCCGCAAAGAGCAAGGTCCGGTTGTCGCGCCCAGTCGAGCGCCTGCGTCAGCGCCCGGCGAGTGGCGCTCCAGAAAAACTTGAAGATGATCATGGGATGCCTCAAGGGTCGGTGAGACTGAAAGCCATCCTATCAGGGATATGCGTCCTTGCGTCCATTGATTGTTTCTGCAGTCGCCTATAGAAAATCTTCATGCAGAACCTCAACCGTGTTCATCTGAATGGCCTGCGGGCGCTGGAAAGCGTTGCCCGCCTCGGCTCGATGCAGGCGGCCGCCGGCGAACTTGGGGTCTCAGTCGGTGCCATCAGCCAGCAGGTGATCAAGGCCGAAGCGCAGCTTGGCCGGCAGGTCTTTGTTCGCACCTCCCGCGGGCTGGTACTTGCGCCGGGGGCCGAACCGCTGATCGCGCGGCTGCGGGATGGTTTTTCCGCCCTTTCGGAGGCTGTCGCCATCGGGCGCGAAACGGATGACACGCTGCTGACCGTGACGGTGGCGCCGGTCTTCGCCTCCCGCTTCATCCTGCCGCGGCTTGACCGGTTTGCGTCGCTTTACCCGGATATTCGCCTGCGGCTCGACGCGACGTCGAAGTTGGCCGATTTTTCCCGCGACGATGTCGATGTCGGGGTGCGCATCGGGCGGGGCGACTGGCCGGGTGTCACGGCCGATCTTCTGCTGCCGCAGATGGTGTTTCCCGTCTGCGCGCCAGCCCTCGCCAAAGGCCTGAAAGAGCCGGCAGACCTCCTGAAACTGCCGATCCTGATGGACGGGCAGGCGATGTTCTCCTGGGATCTGTGGCTTGGTGAAGCAGGCCTTGCCCATTGCCGGGTGACGCCACGCCATGTGTTCAGCGAGGCCTCGCTCTGCCTTGAAGCGGCCATTGCCGGACAGGGCGTCATGCTCGCCTGGCATCTGCTGGCGCTGGCGGCGGTGCGGCAGAACTGCCTTGTCGTGCCCTTCCGGCAGCGCGCCTCGACGGGAATGGGCCATTACCTCGTCACACGCGCCGGCGCGCGACGGCCGCACAAGGTGCGCGTCTTCGAAGGCTGGTTGCGCCAGGAACTGTCGGAGGCCATGGCCGACTGGGCCGTGATTGACGCAGAGGCCGCCGCCTTGTAAAACAGCCGCGCCAAGGGTCGGCAGTTCACCCAGGCGTCACCGCTTGCCGCAGAGTCAAGTGCTAAACCTGCCGCGATATGTTTTCCCAGAACGCATGAGGTTTATCCCCGCGTGCCGGGTCGGAAAGACGGTGACCACCGACAGTTTGATCGGCACGATATCGAGGATGAAACGATGTCGAAGACTACGCTTTCCATCACCGTGCCGGATGTTTCGGCGCTGGCGAAAACCATTCGGCGTGCGCTTGATGACGGTGAAGACCGCAAGCCCGGCCATGTGGAACTCTTGAACATTCTGGCGCGCGGCGCCGGCTTTCGCAATTTCCAGCACCTGAAAGCATCGCAAGGGGCCGAGATGCGCCTTGCCGCACCCGCGCCACAGCCTCTGGCCGAGGCCGAGCCCGTCGATCACCGCCGCATCGAGCAGGTGCTGCGGTGTTTCGATGCAGACGGCGTGCTTGTTCGCTGGCCGAGAAAGACGCAGCAGCAGAAACTGGCGCTCTGGTGGTGCTGGTCGTTGATGCCGGCCCGCCGCGAGATGCCGGAACCCGAGGTGAACGAGATTCTGAAGCGGCAAAACGGCTTTGGCGATCATGTGCTGATGCGCCGCGAAATGGTCGACTGGGGCATGATGAGCCGCTCGACCGATTGCAGGCTCTACCGGCGAACGGAGTGCCGTCCGCCGGCCGATGCCCTTGTCCTCATCCACCAGCTGCAAGTGCGGATAAGGGCAAAGGCCACGCCCCGGATCTCGAACCGGCCGGCGTTCAGACCGGCCCCGAAGCCGGCTCCGCCAGCCGCTTCTCCCACATCGACTTGAAGGCGGGGCGGGCCTGCGCCCGCTCCAGCCAGCTTTTCAGCGCCGGGCGTGTTTCAAACAAGGGCGCGTGCGCCTGCGCATAACGCACGATTTCGGCAAGGTTGATGTCGGCGACGGTAAAGCGGTCGCCGACAACAAAATCCTTGTCCGCAAGGTGTTTTTCGAGAACGGTGAACGACCGCTCAAGATTTGCCGCCGACTGGTCGATGACGGCGCGCGTCTCGTCCGTGGCCTCGGCCAGCGAAGCAAACGAGATCTTCAGCGCCGTCGCCTCGATTTCGGTTGCCGCAAACAGCGACCATTGCAGCATCGCCGCTTCTTCCACCAGATCCTTCGGCCCGAGGTCGCCGCCGTATTTGCGGGCGAGATAGAGGTTGATGGCAAGCGATTCGTGGACGATCACGCCATCATCGTCGATCGAGGGAATGGTGCCCATCGGGTTGATGGCAAGGAATGCCGGCGACTGCGTGTTGATGGGCGCATCGGGGTTTTTCGGATCGGCAAGCCGCTTGGCCTGCAGCACCGGAACATGGTCGAAGGCAAGCCCGATCTCGTCGGCAAGCCAGAGCGTGCGGGTGGCGCGTGAGCGATAGGCGCCATAGATCTTCAGCATGGAAAGGTCCTCATTGCAGTGGCCGCCAGCCGACGAGGGTCTGCGGCGAAAGCCGGGACCGGATCTCGCACGCGACGGCGGATGGGATGGTTAGAGAACCTTCTGGCCCCGGCCGCAAGACGAAAAGGGGCGCGATGCCGCCTGCCGTGCGGCAGAAAATTTTCGTGACTTCCGATGGCTGCGCGGGCGAATCACCGGTGCGGTTTACCAGTCGGTTTTCAGGTCGCGGCAGTGGCTGCGGCAGGTGCCGGGGCCACGCGTCGCAACGGCCTGTCCTGATCCGGCACGGGAACCGGCGCCCTTGTCGCGGCCTGCGGGCTCGCGGGGGTCTTTGCGCAAACACGTTAAGAGAGCGTAAGCCATGCCTCCCCATTCTTTGGCAAAACCGGGAGCCTAAGACTTATTTGGGACTTCTCATGTAAACCTTTGCCGACGTGATGGCAGGTGGTTTCGGGGACCAGAGCAGGCATGCGGATCAAGGAGAATGACCGATGAACGAACCCATGGCGCAACGGGCAGCGCAGGCCATGCCTGTCGCTCCGCTCGATCCGCTGAGCCGGTATCTTGTTCAGGTCGCCACATCCGCGGATATCGATGGTCTCGACAGTACCTCTCTTTTCCAGTCGCTTGATAACAAGACCCTGTTTGACCAGTTCCCGGAATTCTTCTGCCTGAAGGATCGCCGCAGCCGCTTTGTGTTTGCCAATGCCGCAGAGCTTAAATTTGCAGGCTTCGACAACCTGTCGACGCTGCTCGGGCGCACCGAATTCGATTTCCTCGATGACGAGGCCGCCGGAGAGCGGTTCGCCTTAGAACAGCAACTGATGTCGGACGGCGAAAACAGCGAGCGCGAGGAATTGCTGCGGCTGCCGGACGGGCGGGAATTCTGGCTGTCGACCACCCGCACCTGCCTGCGCGACAGCAACGGGGCGGTTGCCGGCCTGATGGTGATGTCACGCGATATTACCGAGGCACGCCGCCACGCAGACCTGCAGCGCGGCCATGCCAGCGTTCTGGAAATGGTGGCGCGCGGAAAACCGCTGCCATTGGTGCTCGAAACGCTCTGCCAGGTGATGGAAGGCCAGCTTGAGGGCATTTCCGCCTCGGTGCTGCTGCTCGACGAGACCGGCGAGTTTTTGCGCCATGGCGCCGCTCCCAGCCTGCCGATCGCCTATACCAAGCTGGTCGATGGTGTGGCGATCGGCCCGCGCGTCGGCTCCTGCGGCACCTGCGCCTGGCGCCGCGCCGCCGTCGTCGTCGAGGATATCGATACCGACCCGCTGTGGTCGGATTTCCGTGATCTCGCCGCCGTGTTTCGCCTGCGCTCCTGCTGGTCGAGCCCGATCATGAGCGCCGACGGGCGGTTGCTCGGCACGTTTGCGCTTTATTCCAGCGAAATCCGCGCGCCGTCGCAGCGCGAGATCGATATCACCGCCGTGGCGGTGGATCTCGGCGGCATCGCCATTGAGCGATCGCAGAACGAAGAGCGCATCCAGCACATGGCCTATCATGATCCGCTGACCGGCCTTCCCAACCGCACGCTGTTCTGGGCACAGTTCAGCCGCGCGCTGAACGATGCGGAGCGCGAAAGCCGCAAGATTACGGTTGCTTATGTCGATCTGGACAATTTCAAGGGGATCAATGACAGTTTTGGCCATGCCATGGGCGACGAGGTGCTGAAACAGCTGGCCGGGCGTGTGACCCAGCTGGTGCGGGCGGCCGATCTGGTGGTGCGGCTTGGCGGGGACGAGTTTGCCATCGTGTTCAGCAATGCCTACCAGAACGAGGCAAGTGTGCTGAGGCGCCTGCGCGAGATCCGCTCCATCCTGTCGCAGCCGGTGACGGTGGAGGCAACGGAAATCCCCATCACCTGCAGCATGGGCGTTGCCTTTTACCCGCAGGATGGCGATACGCCCGAAGGGCTGCTCGCCACCGCCGACCGCGCCATGTATGCCGCAAAGGCCATGGGTCGCGATGCCCTGCAGGTGAGCCGCCATACGGATGTCGTCTTCGGCTGAGGACGTCAGGCGTCAAGACGCCTGATGGTCAGGATGCCGCGGCCTGCGTGTCGTCGCAGTCGGCGGGCGCGGTTCCAAGCGCCGCCTGGTAGAACCCGGTGATGAAGCGCTCGAACAGGTCGCCGAAGACGGCGCGTTCGTCCGCCGACCAGTCGGCCGTGGCCGTCTCGATGATGGCATGTTTGATGGCGCGGATTTCGCCCAGCACGGCCTCGCCTGAAGGCGTCAGCAGGATCAACGAGCGGCGCCCGTCCTCCTGCGAGGCATCGCGTTTCAGGAGACCGCGTGTCACCAGTTCCGCCACCAGCCGGCTGCCGCGCGAGGGATCTATGCGCATGGCGTCGGCAATCGCGCCGACCGTCGGCTCGCCGTCGTCCTTGCTGATGCGCTGAACCACATCGAGAATATCGAGCTGCGACAGGTCGATGCCGGGGGCGGCGCGGGCAATGGCCATGCGGCCGATCACGCGCCGGCCCATCATCACCCGCATCATCGACATGCTTTGCCCGATGCGGACAAGGTCCTCGGGGGGCTCTGGTGAGGCTTTAGGGGCGTGATCCTGTGTCATGGTGTTGTCGTATAGCAGATGCCTGCTTTCATTCAAGCACATGCGGTTCACAAAAATCTGCCGTTGACAATTATATGCTAAAGGCACATGAATTTGCGAAACATCAGGATCGCCCCATGGATATGCCGCTGCACGCCCCGCAACCGCTCGTTACCGACAAGCGCCTGCGGTTGACCCTCTTCCTTTTTCTCATGACGGCCATGTTCATGGCGACGCTGGACAACCAGATCGTCTCGACGGCGCTGCCCACCATTGTCGGTGAATTCGGCGCCTTTGAGCGTTTCGGCTGGGTGGGCTCTGCCTTCCTGCTCGCCACCAGTGCGGTCATGCCCGTCTATGGCAAGCTCGGCGACCTTTTTGGCCGCAAATATGTGATGATTGCCGCCGTCACCATCTTCACCATCGGGTCTGCGCTTTGCGGTTTTGCCTGGTCGATGAACTCGCTGATTGCCGCGCGCGTATTTCAGGGGCTTGGTGGAGGTGGCATCATGGTGTCGATCTTTGCCGTCAATGCCGATCTCTTCGAGCCGCGCGAACGGGCCCGCTACCAGAGTTATTCGAGCCTCGTCATCATGGCCTCGGGCAGTGTCGGGCCGCTGATCGGCGGCACCATGAGTGATCTCTTCGGCTGGCGCTCGATCTTTCTCATCAATCTGCCGATCGGGCTTTTTGTGCTCGCCGGTCTCATCTTCCTGTTGCCCAACCGCCGGCCGGCCCGCCAGCCGAAGATCGATTACCTCGGCGCCGTGCTTCTGGCGCTTGCCAGCACCACGGTCGTCCTGCTGACCGACGGTATCTCGTTGTTCGGCTCGCTTGTCTCCTGGCAGAGCCTGACGGTGCTGGTGATCGGCGTCGCCTCGGTCATCGCCTGGATTGCCGTCGAACGCCGCGCGCCCGAACCGATCATTCCGCTGCGCCTGTTCAGGGACAGCACGTTTTCGCTCTTCCTCATCGTGTCGCTGACCACAGGCGGCGTGGCGATCGGCATGGTCAACTATTTTGCGCTGTTCCTGCAGACCACGGGCGGCCTGTCGCCGACCCATGCCGGCCTGTTCTTCATTGCCGTCACCGGCGGCATCGTCATCGGCTCGCTCTCGGCTGGCCGCCTGATTTCCAGAACCGGACGTTACAAGCCGTTCTGCGTCGCGGGTCTGGTGCTGAATGTTCTGGCGCTGGTCATCTTTTCCCAGCTGTCCGGCACGACGCCGCTCTGGGTGGTGGCCGTGGTCATGCTGTTGCAGGGGCTGGCTGTCGGTCTTGGCCAGCAGGCACCTGTCATCGGCGTACAGAATTCCGCGCCGCGCGCCGATATCGGCTCTGCGACGGGTGCCGTGACGCTGACGCGTATGGGGGGAGCCGCGATTGCGATTTCCGTTTATGGCGCCGTCATCTCCGCCTTCATGGCAGGCGTCACGGTGCCCGGCATCGAGGATGTCAGCCGGCTGACGCCGGACCAGCTTTCCGGCCTGCCGGAAGCGGCCCGCCTGGCGATTGCCACCGCCTATGGCCATGCCTTCGAGCCGATGTTCCTGACGGCGGCAGGTTTTGCAACCGTCGGCCTCATCGCCGCCATTATGCTGAAGCCGGTGCGGCTGCCGACCGCCGAGGTGAAACGCGCCTGATCACACGCCGGGTGTCTTTTCCTCGCGCAATTCCTGCCTATCTTTGAGGGCATGAAACCCGAGGCGCTTCTTCACCCCACACCGGCCGGGCTTTTTTGCCCGCCCGGCCAGTTTTATGTCGATCCGGTGCGCCCGGTGGAACGGGCGCTCGTCACCCACGGCCATTCCGACCATGCCCGCTCAGGCCACGGCCATGTGCTTGCCACGCGCCAGACGCTCGATATCATGGCGCTCCGTTACGGCGTCGATTTTGCCGGTGCCGAGCAGGCGGCAGAATTTGGCGAAGCAATCACCGTCAACGGCGTCACCGTCACCTTTCATCCGGCCGGCCACGTGCTGGGCTCGGCGCAGATCGCCATCGAAAAGGATGGCCTGCGCATCGTCGTCTCCGGTGATTACAAGCGCGGCATAGACCCAACCTGCGCGCCGTTTGCGCCTGTCGCCTGCGATGTTTTCATCACCGAGGCAACCTTCGGCCTGCCGGTGTTTCATCACCCGGACCCGAAGGCGGAAACAAAAAAGCTGCTGGCCTCGCTCCTGCAGTTTCCCGAGCGCACGCATCTGGTCGGTGCCTATGCGCTGGGCAAGGCGCAACGGGTGATCCGGCTCATTCGCGATTGCGGTTACGACCAGCCGATCTACATCCACGGCGCGCTGCAGAAACTCTGCGATTATTATGCCGGGCAGGGGATCGAGCTTGGCGAGCTTCGCCCGGCAACGCTTGAAAAGAGCAATCCCGCCGCCTTCCACGGCGCCATCGTCGTCGGCCCGCCGTCTGCTTTTCAGGATCGCTGGGCGCGGCGTTTCAACGAACCGCTGATTTCGTTTGCCTCCGGCTGGATGATGGTGCGGCAAAGGGCAAAACAGGGCGGCGTGGAACTGCCGCTGGTCATTTCCGACCATTGCGACTGGCCGGAACTGCTGGATACCATCACCGAAATCGCCCCTTCCGAAGTCTGGGTCACGCATGGGCGCGAAGAAGCGCTGGTGCGCTGGTGCGAAATGCAGGGCATCCCGGCCAAACCGCTGCATCTGGTGGGCTATGAGGACGAGGGGGATTGATGATGGTAACATCATATGAAGAAAGCCCCCTCCCAAACCCTCCCCACAAGGGGGAGGGCTTAACCCGGTCGCTCCGTCTGATGCAGGAGCAGGGCGCTTGTCACGTCCGTTCTCCCCCCTTGTGGAGCAGGGCAATTGCGTATCAAGAAAGCCCCCTCCCAAACCCTCCCCACAAGGGGGAGGGCTTAACCCGGCCGCGCCGTCTGATGCAGGAATGGGGCGGTTGCTGCGTCTTATCTCCCCCCTTTGGGGGGTCCGAAGGACGGGGCGAGACCTGTGGCTCGACCCCGGTCAGCCCGGCAGGGCAGAGAGGGTCTTATTTCAAGTATAAAAGCCCTGCCCTTGTGGGGGATATGGCCGGCAGGGCAGAAGGAAAATATTGTCCCGCGAGGGTCGCATCATGAAACCCTTCGCAACCCTCCTCGATCGCCTCGTCCTCACCCCCTCGCGCAACGGCAAGCTGACGCTGCTTTCCGATTATTTTCGCGATACGCCGGATCCCGACCGGGGTTATGGCCTGGCGGCGCTGGCGGGAACGCTTGATCTGAAGGGCGTCAAGCCGGCGCTCTTGAAGGAACTGGCGCTGGAACGGCTCGATGCGGTTCTGTTCCAGTATTCCTATGATTATGTCGGCGATCTCGCCGAAACCATCGCGCTCGTCTGGGGTGGCGGGGGCAAGGAGAGGGTGGCGGAAGGCGGGCAGCCGCGGCTTGGCGAGGTCGTCGCGCGCATGAATGCGCTGGGACGCACCGAGGTTCGCGGTGCCGTGCGCGATCTGCTCGATCACCTCGATCATTCCAGCCGTTTTGCCTTCCTGAAGCTTGCAACTGGCGGGCTTCGCATCGGCGTATCGGCGCGGCTGGCCAAGCAGGCGCTGGCGCAGATGAGCGGGCGCGACGTGACCGAGATCGAAACCCTCTGGCACGGGCTTGAGCCGCCTTATGTCTCGCTGTTTTCCTGGCTGGAAGGCAAGGCGGAGAAACCGGTGCTGGCAAGCCCCGCCATCTTCCATTCCGTCATGCTCGCAAATCCCGTGGAGGAGGGCGATCTGGAAAAGCTCGATCCTGCCGATTACGCCGCCGAGTGGAAATGGGATGGTATTCGCGTGCAGATGTCGAGCCATGGCGGGACGAAAAAGCTCTATTCCCGCTCCGGCGACGATATTTCCGGCGCCTTTCCCGATGTGATCGCGGCGATCAATTTCGAGGGCGTCGTGGATGGCGAGCTGCTGGTGGGCGGCACGGCGCGCTCCAACAGTGCCACGCGGACCTTTTCCGATCTGCAGCAACGGCTGAACCGCAAGACGGTGAATGCCCGGATGCTTGCCGATTATCCGGCCTTCGTGCGCGCCTATGACCTTCTGTTCGAGGGCGGCGACGATATCCGCGCGCAGACGTTTCTTGCCCGGCGCGAACGCCTCACCGGCCTCATCGACAAGGCCCCGCATGACCGGTTCGATCTTTCTGCGCTGGTGCCGTTCAGCGATTGGGAAACGCTGGACCGGCTGCGCATTGCCCCGCCCGATCCTGTGATCGAAGGCGTGATGATCAAGAGGAAGGACAGCGCCTATCAGGCTGGCCGCCTGAAAGGCCCGTGGTTCAAGTGGAAGCGTGATCCGTTTAATGTCGATGCGGTGATGATGTATGCCCAGCGCGGCCACGGCAAACGCTCCAGCTATTATTCCGATTTCACCTTCGGCGTCTGGGCCGACGGCGAGGAGGGCGAGCAGCTGGTGCCTGTCGGAAAAGCCTATTTTGGCTTTACCGATGCGGAACTGGAGGTGCTCGACAAGTTCGTGCGCGACAATACGGTGGAGCGGTTTGGCCCGGTGCGGGCCGTGCGCGCCGAGCCGGGCTTTGGTTTTGTGCTGGAAGTGGCGTTTGAGGGCATCAACCGCTCCACCCGCCACAAATCCGGCGTTGCCATGCGCTTTCCCCGGATTGCAAGGCTTCGCACCGACAAGCTTCCAGCCGATGCGGACCGGCTCTCCACATTGATGGCGATGGTGGATGCCCGGCCGCTTCCCATCGAGAAAGCGTGATCCGGGCAAGACTTGCGAGCGTAAATCCGGATGCTACGATCCGGGACTATTTTGCAACATGGTGATATTCATGCCGTTTTCCCGCCGCCAGATGATTTTCGGGCTTTCCGCCACGGCAGCCCTTGCGCCGTCGCTGGCCCCTTTTGCAGCCAGAGCGCAATCTGCCGCCGTGCAGCCCGTTGCCGCTCCCCTTGCCGCTCCCTCGGCTGCCGCCGCCTCAAAGCCCGTCAGCGAAGCACCGTTCCCGACGCCGGAAGTGCCGCCGCTTGAGACCACGGATTATAGCGAGGCGCGTAAACATTTCCGCACCAACCTGTTGCGCAAGGGGCCGTCGCCGGAGGCAGCGCCGCCGCTCGGCACGCCGCCGGGCGCCACGCGCGTGACCTATCCCGGCGGGCCGGATCGATCGCTGCCGCTGATTGGCTGGGTTTCGCATTACGAACCTTCGGCCGCGCCAAAACCGGCGGTTCTGTTCCTGCACGGCGGCAATGCCACCGGCGATGGCCACTGGGAGCTGATGAAGGGTTATGTCGAGGCCGGCTTTATCGTCATGCTTCCCTCGTTTCGCGGCGAAAACGGCCAGGCGGGCAATTATTCCGGTTTCTATGACGAGACCGCCGATGCGCTTTCGGCGGCCGATTATCTGGAAAACCTGCCCGGCGTCGACAAGAACCGGTTTTTCATTGCCGGCCACAGCAATGGCGGCACGCTGGCGCTTCTGGCTGCCATGACGCGCCGCTTCAAGGCGGCAGCGCCGATATCGGCCGGTGTCGATGCCTGGCGTTATTTCGGTCGTTACGAGAAGGAAATCCGCTTCGACTGGGACGATCCGCGCGAATTCATCATGCGCTCATCGGTCTGTTTTGCGCCAAGCCTCAAATGCCCGACGCTGCTTCTGCGCGGCAGCGAGGAAAGGCCGTTTGACAAGAACCATCTCCTGTTCATCGAGCGAGCGGTGGTCGGTGGTGTCTCCATCGACAAGAAGATCCTGCCGGGCACCCATAACGGCGTCGTGCCGGGCGCTGTTGCCGAAAGCATCCGCTTCTTCAAGAGCCACGGCGCCTGAGATCGCACCGGCCGCCGCGTCGCCGTGCGCAAAAAGGAGAGGGCGGGGATAATCCCGCCCGCAGCTTGCTGACAAAGCTGTTTCCTACCACGACGTCATCCTCGGTCTTGTGCTGAGGATCTGCCAATGTACAATAAAATCAATAGGTTATAGCTGTTCGGGACAAGCCCGAGCATGACGGAAGATGCACAAGGCCCTTTGTCAGCAGTCTGAGGGCGGGGAAAACCTGCCCGGTGCAGCCTTCAGACCGAGCGGGTAATGCCGCCGTCGATGCGGATGTTCTGCCCGGTGATGTAGGCTGCGCGGTCGGAGGCGAGAAGCGCGATCAGTTCGCTCACCTCGTCCACCGTGCCATAACGGCCCATCGGAATGCGCTCCTTGAATTCGCTCTTTTCCGGCAGGCTGTCGATGAAGCCCGGCAGCACGTTGTTCATGCGGATATTGTCCTGCGCATAACGGTCGGAAAACAGTTTTGTATAGGCGGCAAGGCCTGCGCGAAACACACCGGACGTCGGAAAAACCGGATCCGGCTCGAAGGCGGCAAAGGTCGAGATATTGACGATGGCGCCGGATTTCTGCGCCTGCATGATCGGCGTGACGAGGCGCGTCGGGCGCACGACATTGAGGAAATAGACCTCCATGCCGCGATGCCAGTCCTCGTCGGAGAGGTCGAGCAGGGGTGCGCGCGGGCCATGGCCGGCGCTGTTGACAAGCGCGTCGATGCGCCCGAACCGCTCCATGGTCAGATCGACCAGCCGCTTCAGGTCGTCATTGGACTGGTTGGACCCGGTCACGCCGATGCCGCCGAGTTCGGCTGCCAGCGCCTCGCCCTTGCCGGAGGAGGAGAGGATGGCGACCGTGAAGCCGTCGGCTGCGAGTTTTCGCGCCGCTCCCGCCCCCATGCCGCTGCCGCCCGCCGTGATGATGGCAACCTTGCCGCCCTTCGTGTCGCTCATGCTGTTTTCCTCCGTCTTATAAGCGAACTGTTTCACTGCCGGCGCCGGCAGGCAAGCCTGATTGCGGCGTGCTTCGGCCGGCAGGCGCTCTGCCTTGTCCAGGCGACGCACGGTTTCATGGAAAGCCTCGCGCCAGCCGCGGCGTGCATTGTTCCGGCTGATGTCATCTGCCGGAAGCTGTATTCTTATGTTCCAGACCTTGCGCACTGTCTCCCGACGCGTCGTCCTTGCGGCGATGCTTGCCGGAACCGCCAGCCTTTCCGGCTGCATTCTGGTCACCGATACCAGCCGCATGAACCCTGACGTTTTCGTGCAGGAAACCGCGCCGGTGTTTTACAATCCGTCCGCGCCGCCGGAACCGCAGCCGCAGCCCACGCAGAAACAGCAGGCCATTCCGCAAAAACGCCAGCTTTACCAGACGCAGTTCCACCAGACTTATGGGCTTCCCGTCTCCAATCCCGTCCACCGCACCTATTATGCCAGCATCCGCGATGACGGCCACACGCTGCCGGCCGTTCCGTTCTCGCGCATCGATGCGCGTTATCTGCGCCAGGAGGTGGATTACGCCACGCAGGAAGCACCGGGCACGCTGGTCGTCGATACCAAGGACCGTTTCCTTTATCTCGTCCAGCCGAACGGCCGGGCAATCCGCTACGGCGTCGGCCTCGGGCGCGAGGGCTTTGCCTGGAAGGGGCGTGGCGTCATCCAGTGGAAGGCAAAATGGCCACGCTGGACGCCGCCCGCCGACATGGTGGCGCGCCAGCCCGATCTTCGTCCGTTTGCGGCCGCCGAAGGTGGCGCCATGCCCGGCCTCAACAATCCGCTTGGCGCCCGCGCGCTTTATATCTTCAAGGATGGCAAGGATACACTTTACCGCGTCCATGGCACGCCGGATTGGCAATCGGTCGGCCGCGCCACCTCTTCCGGCTGCGTGCGCCTGCTGAACCAGGATGTCATCGATCTCTATGAACGGGTGCCGGCGGCAACCCCGATTGTGGTTATCTGATCACACCTCTGTCACGATAGAGTGCGGACAGCCACACTGGTCGTCTAACTGTGGCGGCCTATACTTCTTTCAGACATAATGCGGGAACAAGTGTCGCTGACGTTCGTTGATGCGCGTTCTTAATGTACCCGCTTTTCCAGTGAAGAAGTAAAACCGCCCTCATGACAACATCCGATCTTTTCAGCCGCCGCCGTCTGCTCAGCCTTTTGGCCGTCGGCACTGCCTCCACGCTTGCAAGCTGCGCCTCCTCCGGCGGCACCGGACCCGGCGGTCTTCGCATCACCTACCGCGATGGCGGTAACGCCTTTGCCCCGCCGTCTGCTCCGCTGCGGGGACGCTCACCGGAACTCGATGCCATGTATGGCGAAACCGTGGATGGCGGCTTCGTCATTCCCGCCATTCCCTACTGGAATATCGATCCGCGCTTCTATCGCCAGCGCGTGGTGGACCCGACGGGCGAACCGGCCGGCACCGTGGTTGTCGATACGGCCTCGCGCTTTCTCTATCTGGTGGAACCGGGCGGATCTGCCATGCGTTACGGCGTCGGCATCGGCCGCGAAGGGTTTGCCTGGGAAGGCGAGGGCGTCATCCAGTGGCGCCAGAAGTGGCCGAAATGGACC
Source organism: Neorhizobium sp. PAMB6630 (assembly GCF_058242775.1). Taxonomy (NCBI): domain Bacteria; kingdom Pseudomonadati; phylum Pseudomonadota; class Alphaproteobacteria; order Hyphomicrobiales; family Rhizobiaceae; genus Neorhizobium; species Neorhizobium sp. PAMB6630. The sequence goes on along the minus strand of NZ_CM177836.1, from coordinate 2,792,778 downwards.
CCGCCGCAGGAAATGGTCGCCCGCCAGCCGGAACTGGTCAAATATTCCGCCGCAAACGGTGGCATGGCGCCCGGCCTGATGAACCCGCTCGGCGCCCGCGCGCTCTACATCTTCCGCAATGGCCAGGACACGCTTTACCGCCTGCACGGCAATCCCGAATGGAATTCCATCGGCAAGGCCGTGTCGTCGGGCTGCGTGCGCCTGATGAACCAGGACATTATCGACCTTTACGAACGCGTACCCAACAAGGCCCGCATCATCGTCTGGCAGTAATGTCGCCAGCGGGTACGAACACCGATCTAAAAAGGCGCCCGGGTGGCGCCTTTTTCATGCGGCGTTTTACGCGGCGCGCGTGCCGGTGCGGGTGGTTTGCGCCAGCGTGTCCTGAAGCGCGGCTTTCGCAAGCGGTACGCAATAGGCCGGCGTTGCGCGCTCGAAGCGAAAACCTTCAGACAGCGGCCCCGCACCCACCGCATCAAAGCCGAATTCCTCGTAGAGGCGCCGTGCAACGGCCTTGGCATCCACATCGTCGCCGGCAAGCGGCAGGGCGCGGCGATCTGCGGCACCAGCAGGCCGTCCGTCCGTTTCCAGATCATTCATCGTGATGGCATTAAACGCCTTGACGATGCGCGATTGCGGCAGGTGGGCTGCCAGCATCTCGCTGGTCGTCGTCTCGAAGGCGTCGAGTTCTGCAATGCGGCCGTCGCGGTCCGGGTAATAGTTGTTGGTGTCGATGACGACCTTGCCGGCGAGAGACTCTGCCGGCACGCTGCGATAGGCCGCAAAGGGAATGGCGATTACAATGATCTCGCCAAATTTTGCGGCGTCCTCGACAGTGCCCACCTCGGCGCCAACGCCATGGCGCAGGCTGAACAGGGTGTGCGGCCCGCGTGAGTTGCTGAGCATGACCTGATGGCCGGCTTTGACCGCCAACTTGCCGATGGCGCGCCCGACAAAACCTGCTCCGATGATTCCGATTTTCATATGGTCTCTCCATGGTTGGTAGAGAGAGGTTTAATTCCTGCTCATCCAGTGATAAATCTTTGAGATCGAATGACATTGACAACTGTGAGGGTGGAATTCATGGATCGGCTGACCAGCATGTCGGTTTTTGTGCGCGCCGCCGATCTCGGCTCGTTCGCAGCCGTGGCCGAAATGATGGGAATTTCCCCGCAGATGGTGGCAAAACATGTGGTGTTTCTGGAGGATCGCGTTGGCGCGGCCCTCATCCACCGCACCACGCGGCGCCAGAGCCTGACCGATGTCGGGCGCGCCTATTATGACCGCTGCAAGCTGGTGCTGGCCGAGGCGGATGCCGCCGATGCGCTGGCTGAAGACATGCGCGCGCGGCCGACGGGTGTCTTGCGGGTTAATGCGCCGATGACGTTTGGCGCCTTCAGCCTTGCCCCGTTCGTGACGCGGTATCTCGCCCGTTACCCGGACATGCAGGTGGATCTCACGCTGAACGACCGCTTTGTCGATCCGCTGGAGGAAGGGTTCGACGTGATGGTGCGCATTGGTCCTGTCGAGGAAAGCGGGCTGATCGCCCATGCTTTGTCACCCTATCGGGTGATCGCCTGCGCCTCGCCTGCCTATCTGGCGGCCCGCGGCGTTCCCAAAACACCTGCAGATCTCGAAAGCCATGACTGTCTGGCCTATGCCTATTGGTCGCCGTCCATTCCGTGCCGCTGGGTGTTTACCCGCAACGGCCGCGCCGAAGAGGTGTGCGCCACCGGGCGCATGCGCAGCAATGACTGGAAGGCGCTGCTCCATGCGGCCATCGAAGGTTTTGGGGTGACGCTTGGGCCGGAAAGCGTGCTGAGCGGCGAAATTGCCGCCGGCCGTCTCGTGCGGGTTCTCGATGATTATGAAGGGCCGGTGCGCCCGATGCATGTGCTTTATCCCTCGGGTCGGCGCCCGACGGTCAAGGTGCGCAGTTTTGTCGATGCCGTCGTGGAGGCGTTCGGCGCGGGCTGACCAACACGGTCAGCCGTTGCCGTCCACCACCAGGCAGGAGAAGGATTGCGCCGTCAGCGCCCGGCAGGCGGATTGCGCGGCGGCGCGGTTTTCAAAGCCGGAGAGGCGGGCGCGGTGCAGAAGGCCGGCGCGGCCCTGAACGCTTTCCGTATAAGGCGTGATGCCGGAGAAGCTGCGATCAAGCGCCGGAAGCGCACGCGACAGAAGCGAAATCGCTTCCGCCTGGCTGGGGGCTGCGGCCAGCTGCACGGTCCAGCCGGCATGTTCGGCCATGGCAAAGGGCAGGCCGCCGGGCGGGTTGCCGGGCCGGCCAGGGATGGCCGCCTGCGGCACAGGCCCCTCGGCATAAGCCGAAACCGGACTTGCAGGCGGCGCTGCCGGTTTTATGGCGGCGGTGCGGGCTATCGGGCTGCGCTGTCGCGCCGGGCGGTCAGCAGCCGGACGGGTGGGAACGGGCGGAAAATGGTCGGCGGTTTCGGCGTCCACGCCAAGGTTTTCGCCTGACTGGGTGCGCCCCATGGTTTCGGCATGGGCAATCTGTGCGGCCACCGGATCGAACCCTTCCGGCTCTCCTTGCGCTCTGCGGAACGGCGTCGGGACGCCCGATCTTGGCAGGCTCGGCGCACCAACGGCTGCCACCAGACCGCCACCGCGCACGGAGGCGCGCGGAATGGCATCATCCAGAAGGGCCGCCATCTGTGCGTCGCGGGCTCTTGCCGTGCGCCCGCCCATCACCACGCCGATCACCCGGCGGCCCCGGTCGTTGACGGCACTGACGATATTAAAGCCGCTGGCATTGATGAAGCCGGTCTTGATGCCATCCATGCCGTTATAGCGGTACATCAGGTTGTTGTGGCCGCGAATGGTCTTGCCGCGAAAGGTGAAGGAGCGGGTGGCAAAGATCTTGTATTCCCTGGGGTAATCGCGCATCAGCGCAAGGCCAAGCGTTGCCATGTCACGCGCCGTCGTCACCTGGCGGCTGTCGGGCAGGCCGGATCCGTTGCGGAACACCGTCCGGCTCATGCCGAGCTGTCGGGCCTTGCGGGTCATCGCCTCGCCGAATTTTTCTTCCGAACCGTACAGATGATCGCCGATGCCTTCGGCGGCATCATTGGCGGATTTGACGACCATGCCATACACCGCCTCGCGCACCGTATAGGTCTTGCCGGCGGGAACGCCGAGCTTGGTGGGGATGGTGGCAGCACCATTGCGCGACATGACGATCTGCTGGTCCCATTTGAGACGGCCATCGCGCAGCGCTTCAAACACCATGTAGAGCGTCATCATCTTGGTGAGAGACGCCGGGTGGTTCAGCGTATCGGCATTTTCCGCCGCCAGCACCTTGCCGGTTGCCGCGTCCACGACGAAATGCGCGTAACCCGCCCGTGCCGGACCGGCAAAGGCGGTAAGCGCGCTCAACATCAGGGCAAGCCCGAGGGTAAGCGATGGCATGATCGCGTAGGCGCGCACTGTAATCGACATTCCATACCCCCGCTGTGACGTCCAACCGACGCATAACGTCAGAATATGGCGAGACAGTTGATAGAATTTTATCGATTGCCGACGCGCTTAACGGAAGGTGAACCAAAGCGGGAACATGTTTCGTTCTGATGCAGAACATGGCACAAGCAGGGTCTCTGCGGCGATAGATGCCCGACCAGGGCGCGCAGGCCGGGCGCCCCGTAACGGAGCAACACCCGCCCGGCGGCCGGCCGGGCGGGTTGAGGCATAGGGTCGGAAAATCAGACGAACTGGCTGAGACCGGGCACCGAATTGACCACTTCGTCCACCGTCTCGGTGCCGGCATGTTCGCGGGCAACGGCAATGGTTTCGCGGGCAAGGGAGGTGATTTCGCCCATGCCGAGGCCGAGCGACATCAGCTGCTGGCCAAGCGCCATGACACCGCCGCCGAAGGTGGACATCAACCCGCCGAGCAGGCCGCCGCCAGAGCCTTCGCCATTGAACTGCGCCACCAGCGAGGGGGCGCCGGGGATCGCCTCGATCATGCGGGCAACGGCTGCGTCATCGGCCTCACGCTGGAGAAAACCCAGCATCATGCCCACGGCCTTTTCGGCGATTTCGGGCGCAATGCCCACCTTGTCTGCCACGCGGGTGACCAGTTCGTTCATCACACTCTCCTCGATGTTTGACGTTAACGTCAACGTAAATAAATGCGCCGCCGGATGCAAGCCGGACGTCTGCGGCTTTTATGCCGATTTTTTGGTGCTAGCATCGCCTCGCGCCCGTTGCCATTGGCCGCCGCAGGTTTTTCCAACATCGCTGCAGGAGGAAAGCTCAGTTGCGCCAGCTCTCTCCCAGCGTATCGGCCATATAGGCACCGCGTTTTCCCATCGGTTGTTCCGGGCCGGTGGTGCTGTCGCGCTGCGTCTGGTGCTCCAGTTCGGCATTGATCTCCGCGCCGAGGATGATGATGATCGAGGAAATCCACACCCAGAACAGAAAGCCGATGAGCGCGCCAAGCGTGCCATAGGTGACGTTGAAATTGGCGATATGCGAGAGGTAAAACGAGACGCCAAGCGACCCGCCAAGCCAGAACAGGGCGGCAAGCGAAGCGCCCCAGCTGATCCAGCGTTTTCTGGCCGGCTCACGGCTGGGGCCATAACGATAGAGCAGGCTGATGCCGAGCGTTGCCAGAACCAGCAGCACCGGCCAGCGGGCCAGCGACAGCAGCGTTTCGGCAAAGCCGCCCAGCGGCAGGAAGGCGATCATGGCGGGAATGACGCCGAGCCCGACCAGAAGCACGATGGCGGCAATCAGCGCCATGAAGGTGAACAAGAGCGAGACGAGGTTGAGGCGGATGAAGCTGCGCTTTTCCTCCTCGCCATAGGCAATGTTCATCGCCTCGAACATGGCCTTCACGCCGTTGTTGGTACTCCAGAGCGCAATGGCAAGACCGATCACCAGACCATAACTCAGCGAACTGCGCTCCTCGCCGGCCAGCGTCTGCAACTGCTTGAAGAAGATTTCCAGCCCGTCGGACGGCATGACCTCGCGCAGAAAACCCAACCGTTCGGTAATCGCTGCCGGATCGGCAACGAAGCCATAAAGCGACACCAGCGCCGTCATGGCAGGAAACACGGCAAGCAGAAGATAGAAGGTCACGCCGCCGGCCACCAGCATCACCCGGTCTTCGATGATGGCGTTATAGACGCGGTAGGCGACATCGAGCAGGCCCTTCCAGGGTATTGCCGAGGGGGTGTCGGCGCTTCGTCCGCGAAGATCGGCCCCGCCTGTCTGTTTCATCCTGCGCTCCCTCTCACATCCGAAGAGCGGCCACAGGGCATTGCCGCCGTAAAACGTCTCGCATTGCCGAACATGCCTGTCCCCCCTATAAAGTCCAATACGCGCTAACGCTGACGCAAGGGGGCCGGTTGCATGGTCGATCAGGGAAAACTCTTTATCGGCGCCAGCCGCAATCCCGATGATACGCTGGCAAAAGCGGAATATCTCGACCTCAAATTCGCCAACCGCCACGGATTGGTGACGGGTGCGACCGGCACCGGCAAGACGGTGACGCTGCAGGTTCTGGCGGAAGGGTTTTCAGAGGCCGGCGTGCCGGTGTTCTGCTCGGATATCAAAGGCGACCTTTCCGGCATCGCAGCCCTTGGCAAACCTGAGGATTTTCTGCTGAAACGCGCCGAAGACATCGCCTTTTCGGACTATGACAACGCCGCCTTTCCAGTGATCTTCTGGGATCTCTACGGCGAAAAAGGCCACCGCGTGCGCTCGACCGTCGTCGAGATGGGGCCGCTTCTGCTGGCGCGCCTGATGGATGCCAGCGACGCGCAGGAGGGTGTTCTCAACATCGCCTTCAAGATTGCCGACGAGGGCGGCCTGCCGCTGATGGACCTGAAGGACCTGCAGGCGCTCCTCTCCTACATGGCCGAACAGGCTTCGGAAATTTCCGCCCGCTTCGGTTTTGTCTCGAAAGCCTCCATCGGCTCGCTGCAGCGCGGGCTGCTCGTGCTGGAACAGCAGGGCGCCGACCAGTTTTTTGGCGAACCGGCGTTGCAGATCGAGGATATCATGCGCCTTGCGCCGGATGGGCGCGGCATGGTCTCGGTGCTTGCCGCCGACCGGTTGATGATGAACCCGAGGCTTTACGCCACCTTCCTGCTCTGGCTTTTGTCGGAACTGTTCGAGGAACTGCCTGAAGTGGGCGACCCGGAAAAACCGCGCCTCGTGTTTTTCTTCGACGAGGCGCATCTGTTGTTTTCCGAGGCGCCAAAAGTGCTGCTGGAGCGGGTGGAACAGGTGGTGCGGCTTATCCGCTCCAAGGGTGTCGGCGTTTATTTCATCACGCAGAACCCGCTCGATGTGCCGGAAACCGTGCTTGCCCAGCTTGGCAACCGAGTGCAGCACGCGCTGCGCGCCTATACGCCGCGCGAGCAGAAGGCGGTCAAAACCGCCGCCGACACGTTTCGCGCCAACCCGGATTTTTCCACCGCAGACGTCATCACCACGCTTGGCACCGGCGAGGCGCTGGTTTCCACTCTGGAAGCCAAGGGCGCGCCCTCCATCGTTGCCCGCACGCTTATCCGCCCGCCGTCGGCCCGCATCGGACCGCTGACGGATGCCGAGCGCGCTGCCATTCTGGCCGACAGCCCGGTCGCCGGCCTCTACGACGAAGACCTCGACCGGGAATCCGCCTTCGAGATCTTGATGGCGCGGGCGGGAAAGGCGGCAAAGGCAGATGGCTCCGTCCGCTCCGGCAGCACCACAGAAGAGAAGACGCACCCGAAAACCGACAGCGCCGCCGGCCGCTGGAAACTGCCGGGCTTCGGCACGGAGGGTGAAGAAACCGACGATACTCGCCGAGATCGAGAGCCCCCGGCCCGACGCGGCGGATACCAGCGCGAAACCGTCATCGAAGCCGCGATGAAAAGTGCCGCCCGCTCTGTGGCAAGCCAGGTGGGCCGGGCGCTGGTGCGCGGGATCTTGGGGAGTTTGAAGCGGTAAGCCAGCCTTAAAGGCGGAGGGCTGTCAGATACGCGAGATCACTCACCGTATCAAAACTAAGACGGTTGAGTTGCGGCCATTGAGGGCCGCGATGCCATGCGGGCCCACCATTCCCGCAGGTTTGCGTGCTCGCGGATGAGGTCCGCTCCCTCGGGTGCCATGAGGAAATAGTCGAACATGGGAGCGGCATACAAATCGGCGAGCGTCAGTTGCTCGCCAACGAGCCATGGGGCATCTCCCATCAATTGAGACATCGCCGTCAAGCAGTTTCGTGCTTTCGGGAGCGCCGCGACCAACTTGTCCTCGTCTGTGGGAACGCCTCTGCCGGGCTTTGATACCCGCTCCACATAAACTCCCCACACCAGGTGAGGATAGGCATAGTTGTCAGCAATGCTGATGAGCTGATTGCATCTTGCGCGCTGCAGCGGGTCCAAGGGCTGAAGGTGCGGCCCCTCGAAAGCTTCATCGATATATCGAGTGATCGCACTCGTCTCATAGAGACTGATGTCTTGATGCTCGAAGGCCGGAATGCGTCCGAACGGGTGCCTTGCCAGGTAGTCGGCTGGAGGGCCACCAGCTGCAAAAATATCGATCGGAACAAGCTGATGTTCGATGCCTTTCTCGATCAGGCACAGTCGAGCAATCCGGACGTAAACGCTGTAATCTGCTCCGAAGAGGCGCGGCGGTGTTGTCATTTGCTCACCTTCGTGTCGTTGCGAATGCCTTTGGATCCAAGGCAAGCCGCATCCATGATCGTTCATGCCAAGGCAGCTCAGACATCACCCCCGCCCCAAATTCCGCCCTTTACCGCTTGCGCACGAATTCCGTGCGCAGCACGAGGCCCTTGATGGCGTCGTGGCGGCAGTCGATTTCTTCCGGGTTGTCGGTGAGGCGGATCGACTTGATCACCGTGCCCTGCTTCAGCGTCAGGCCGGCGCCTTTGACCTTGAGGTCCTTGATGAGGGTGACGCTGTCGCCGTTCTGCAGCACGGTGCCGGCGGAATCGACCACTTCGGCTGCCTTGGCGGCCGCTGCGGCAAGTTCCGAGGCCGGACGCCATTCGCCGGTTGCTTCGTCATAGATGTAGTCGTCGTCATCGCCAGCCATAGCCGCGTGCTCCCTGATCGCTTGTTTGAAAAATCGGATAAGCGGGCTTAGGCCCCTCGACGGCAGATGTCAAAGCGGGCGTTTCTGCCGGGGAAGGAAGAGCGTTAGTCTCTTGGTGGGTCCGGGCAAGTCAAAGCAAGTCATCGGCAAAATGGGGTCAAGATCGGGGGCAAGATCTGGGTGAAGAACAGCCGCACGCTCAATCCGCCTGCTCACTCCTGCAGCCCGGTCAGCAGATGCGCGCCGGCGCCCTTTTGCGACAAGCGGTCCTCGCCATTGCGCAGGGGACACTGATCGAGCGACAGGCAGCCGCAGCCGATGCAGAGCGCCAGGTTGTCGCGCAGGCGGGTCAACTGGTCGATGCGGGCGCTCAGCGCCTCATGCCAGCTGGCCGACAGTTTTTGCCAGTCTCGGGCGGTCGGCGTGCGCCCCTCCGGCAGTGTTGAGAAGGCCTGCGAAATATCCTGCAGCGTCAGGCCGGCGGACTGGGCAACGCGGATGATGGCGATGCGCCTCAGCACATCGCGGCCATAACGTCGATGGCCGGCGGCGGTGCGGCTCGCCCGGATCAACCCTTCCGCCTCATAGAAATGCAGCGCCGAAACGGCAACGCCGCTGCGCCGCGCAATCTCGCCCACCGACATCTCCCGTGATAGCGTCATGGCGGCGTTTCCTCTCTTGACCTCAACGGCACTTGAGGTCTTACAGGCTTTGTCCGACACGTAAACTGAAAAGGATCGGACAGGGCATGCAACAGGCATCAGGTGAGGGCAGTACCGACGGATTGGCCCCAGGCGGGCCGGGCGAAGGGGAGGGTGCCGCAAGGCGTGCCGTGCCCTCGGGGGCCGGGCCTGCCAAGAAAGGGCTTGCCAAGACGACGGTGGTGAGCGAGGTCGAAGCCGAGGGGCCGGTGGCCGGTTGGCGTGCGCTTCTGGCGGCCCCTTATGGAATGCGTCTTGCGGCGCTTTCGGTGGGCATCGGCCTGCATGCCTTCAACGAAGTGGCAATCGCCCCGGTTCTGCCGCTCGCGCTGGAAGGGCTCGATGGCGTCGTTCTGCTGCCTTATGTCTATGCGGTGTTTTTCACCCTGGTGATTGCCGGCGGACTTTCCGCCTCGCCACTGCGGCGCAGGTTTGGCGCCATGCGCGGGCTCATGCTGGCGGGCGTGCTCTATTGCGTCGGCATTCTGGCGCAGGTTCTGGCGCCCAATGCCGGGCTGCTCATCCTCGGGCGGGCGCTGCAGGGACTGGCGGATGGCTGGATCGTGGCGCTCTGCTACAGCCTGATCAGCGATCTTTTTCCAAAACATCTGGTGCCAAAGGTGTTTGCCGTGGAGGCCATGGTCTGGGCGGTGGCCGCCGTGCTTGGGCCGTTTGCCGGCGGGCTGACGGTGGAATTTTTCGGCTGGCGCGCAGCCCTTGCCGTCAGCCTGCCCTGCCTTGTGCTGTTCTTTGTTGTTCTGCCACAGGCGCTGCGGCAGGAGGCGGGCGAAGCTTCGGCGGCATCTGCCACGACGCAGGCAAAGGCGTCGAGGACCGGCAGACGTTCGTTCCGGCTCTTGCCGCCAAGATTCTTTTCGGTTTCCTCCACCGTCGGGCGCGGCAGCTGGCTGCTGTTTCTGATGACGGCCGCGCAAAGCGTTTCCACCGTTTTCCTCGCCTATAGCCTGCACCATATCATCGGTCTTGCGCCGGTTCGCGTCGGGCTGGTGCTGATCACGCTGTCGCTCACCTGGAGCGTGGTCGCCATCCCCGTCGGCAGCGTGGAGAAGGAGGCAACGCGTGAAAAAATCCTGCGGGTCGGGCCGCTCTGCCAGCTCCTTGGCGTGTGCCTCGTCGGCTATGGCCTCTACATCGCCTTCCTGCCGCTGGTGCTTGCGGGCCAGATGCTGAACGGGGCAGCCTTTGCCATGGTGTTTGCCAGCACCAGCCAGGCCGTCATCGAGGATGCCGCACCCGAACACCGCATGAGGACGGCCTCGCTTCTGCCCTCGCTTGAAACGAGCGGTTATGTGATGGGCGGCAGCGTCATGGCCGGCCTCAGCAGCGGTTTTGCCATTCCCCAGCGGCTGGCCGGGTTAGGCCCGCATCCGGATGTGCTGCTGCTCTGGGGTGGCGCCGGCTGCCTGTCGCTTCTGGCGTTTCTTGCGGCGCGCGGGGTGCGGCTGAAGCCCACGCGAGCGGTGATGGACGGCTGAAGGTCTTCAAGCCGCCACCTTTTACCAAAACCATCAGGCGGCGGTGGAGACCAGCGAAAAATAGGCGCCCTGCGGATCCTGCGCGTTGACGATGACGCTGCCGCCGGGAACCGGCATCGGGCCATTGATCACCGTGCCGCCACCTTCCACGATGGCGTCAACGGCCGGCGTCATGGCGGCAACAGTGATGTAATAGCCCCAGTGGGCAACGGGCACCTGCGGCGGCCGTGTCATCATGCCGCCGATGGCGGTGCCGTGATGGGCAAAGATCAGGTATTGCCCCATCGCGCCCATATCCACGGCATGGTCCAGCGTCCAGCCGAACATCTTGCCGTAGAAGGCGAGCGCTTCCTCTCCATCATTGGCAAACAGTTCATACCAGCCGATGGTGCCGGGGGAGCCCGGTGGCGGTTCGGGCGGCGGAGCAGTGTCCATCGGTGCGAGCGTCATCAGGCACAGAACGGCGCCATGCGGATCGGCCACCACCGAAAAGCGGCCGATATCAGGAATATCCTCCGGCGGGCGCCGGATCGCGCCGCCTGCATCCGCAAATCCTTGCGTCATGCCGTCGACATCGTCCACGGCCACGTAACCCGTCCAGTTCGGCGGCACCTGGCCTTTCAATTCGTCGGGAATATCCATCAAGCCGGCCACGCGGCGGGTTTCCGCACCCGCATGCGTGTTGAAAACGTGGTAGCGCATCTCATCCGGGCCGGGCGGATCAGACATCGGCAGCGCGCCCACCGTCCAGCCGGTGACGCTGGCATAAAAGCGGGCGGCGGCCTCGGTGTCGCGGGTCATCAGCTCGCACCAGATGAATTTTCCATGGTTTTCCAAGTGCATGAGAAATCCTCTTCGGGTCACTGGCAGCAGCTGGCGGGGGGAATGAACACGGGCGCGGGCTCGTATTCGTCGTGGCGCCTGACGAAATTCATCGTTGCGCTCTCGTTGCGCCCCAGCGGCGCCTGGTCGAGCAGCATCAGCGTGCCCAACCCTTCCTCGCCGCCGCGGGCATAGCTCGAATAGGTGTGAAAGATCTCGCCGTCGCCGTTGCGGTAGAAGCTGGAACTGCCGGGCAGTTCGTCATGCGCCTTGTCGCTCGGTGTCTGCCGGTAATTGTAGGTGACGGAACCGCTCGCAAGCTGCTCCCTCGTGAACGACACGCCGAAATCGAAATTGAAGTCGCTGCCGAAGGAGGAGACCCAGGGGAAGTGCCAGCCCATGCGGCGTTTGTAGACTTCGATCTTGGCAAGCGGCGCACGCGAAACGCAGGTCAGTGTCACATCATGATGGTTCAAATGCACCAGCGTGCCATCGATGTGGTCGGCAAAGAACGAACAACCGGTGCAGCCGGCGTCCCAGTCGGGACCGAGCATGAAATGGTAGACGATCAGCTGGCTGCGGCCGTCAAACAGGTCGCCGAGCGATTTTTGGCCCGTGGGCGTATCGAACCGGTAGTCCTTGTCGATTTTGACCCAGGGCAGCGCCAGGCGCTCGCGGTTTACGGTGTCGCGAAACCGCGTCACCTCTTTTTCCCGCAGCAGAAGCGCCTTGCGCGCCTCCAGCCATTCTTCCTTCGAGACTACGGCATGCTCCATATCGCCCTCCCGGCAATGTGTGTGGCTCGTCTTGACATTTAGGTTGATATCAACATAAATCACTCATGTCAAACCCCGCCGTGATTCCTTTTTCGACAACCCTTCATGTTCGCGACACCTGCCTTTGCCTGCATGTGCAGCGCGCCGCCCGCGCGCTGGCGCGAAAATTCGATGCAGCGCTTCGCCCGCTGGGCCTGACGAACGGCCAGTTTTCGCTGATGATGTCGCTCAACCGGCCGCAGCCGGCGCCGATGGGTTCGGTCGCGACCCTTCTCGACATGGACCGCACGACGCTGACGGCGGCGCTGAAGCCGCTGCAACGGCGCGGCCTGATTGAGGTGCTCGCCGACCCCAAGGACGCCCGCAGCCGGCTTTTGACATTGACGCCGGAGGGCATTTCGCTGCTTGCCGAAGCCGTTCCGATCTGGACTGCAACGCATGGCGTGGTGGACGAAGGGCTGGGAGAGGGTGGGGCGCAGCGGCTGCGCGCCGATCTTGCAAAAATCCGGTGAGCGGCGTCAGGCAAAGCGGGCGGCGATACGCGGATCGGCGCGAAAATCGTTGAGATCAAAACCAAATCGCTGACGCGGAAAATCGCAGAGCGCCTGGACATGGCCGGCTGACAGATGCAGGCGAACGGACTGTCGCTCCACCGGTTCGCGGGCGCCAAAGCCGCGCGCATCGAGAAGAGCAAGGTTCTGGCCGCCTTTCGGATCGCGCACCGAGCGGTAGAGGATGGCGTCCAGCCCGGCGGCTCGCGCAACATCGGCCAGCGCCTGACAGGCGGCGTAGTCGGTCGGGTGCTCGAAGGTTTTTGCATCTGCCGAAAGTGGCGGCAGCGTGAGGTCGATGCCGTTTTCCGTGTCGATGCGGACGGCAAACGCCGTGTAGTCGCTGGCATTGGCCGGCAGCGGCGTTGAAGGAGATTCGGCGTAAAACAGCAGCCGGTAAAAGGCCATTTCCGCCACCGCCGTTTGAAGCGTGGCGGCGGCGTAAAACACGCCAAGTGTCCTGCCGGCGCGGCGAAAGCGCGATCCCGCTGGGTAAAGCGCGCCATAACGAAAGGGTGTCGCCAGCAGATAATCAAGCCCGCGCGCGTTCGGCGGAAAGGCCGGCTTGGTGTCCTCCAGCAGGTCTTCAAGGCGCGATTGCTCGTCCGTGGTATCGACGAGCTTCATCGTGGAAACCTGATGCTGGGCTTCCACCAGACGCCAGAAATGTCCGTGGATACCGGTCTTTTCAGAGGAGAGCGCGTCGGGCGTCCAGATAGGCGAGAGCATCGATCAGCCCTGATATGGTGAGGATCTTGTCGGCGGGCACGCCGTCGAGCGCCGTGTTGTGGTTTACCATCCAGGCCCGCGCGGTCGCCTCGTCGCCGCCGGTGACAGCATCGAGCGAGCGGAACAGGCGGATAAACAGAAGCGCCAGCTCAAAGGACTTGTCTGTCGGTTGCAACGCAAGGTCCTGCCGCTTCAGCCGCGAGATCGAGGCTTCCGACAGGCCAAGAATGGCACCGAGACGCCGGCCGTTGAGGCCAAGACGCTCTGCCGCGCGCACCGCAGCCTTGCCGACAACGGCTGAATCTGCCGGAGATGTCTGGCGAACGGGCGCCTCCGGTTCGCGTATCAGGCTGTGGTTCTGCATGGGCCACCTTCTTTCCTCAGAAAGACTATAGGGCAAAAACCCCAAAATGCAAGAAAGGGCCGCGTGGACGCGACCCTTTCCAATGTCAGCTGAAAGTTCTGATCAGGCAGCCGAGACCGGCACTTCCGTCGAGGTGCGCATGGCGTGGCTGTAGGGGCATACGATATGGGCCTTGGCGATCAGGTCTTCGGCCTGCGCCTTGTCCATGCCGGGGATGTCGACAACGAGCGACACTTCGATGCCAAAACCGGTGCCGTCTTCGCGCGGGCCGATGCCAACCGAAGCGGTGACCTTGGTGTCTTCCGGAACCTTGACCTTTTCCTTGCCGGCCACGTTCTTCAGCGCGCCGAGGAAGCAGGCGGAATAACCGGCGGCAAACAGCTGCTCGGGGTTGGTGCCGGTGGCGCCATCGCCGCCGAGTTCCTTCGGAACCGTCAGCGTCACGTCAAGCACGCCGTTTTCGGATACGGCGCGGCCGGCGCGGCCACCGGTTGCGGATGCCTTGGTCGTGTAGAGGATAGCCATGATCGTCTCCTTGGTTGGTGTCAGGGTTGCCCTGACGTCGGGTTCTATTTATTGTGTGTAATTGAATTGCGCACAATATAATTATGCGCATTGAAGTCCCGCGTCAAGCCTGCGACAATAGGAAAGTTAGGGCAGGGCGCGGCAATGTCAGGGGTAGCCGCCGATAAAGGCCGGAAAACTGCGGAAAGGCTTGAAGAAAATGAGCGATGTGAGCGAAAACAGCGAGCAGATCCGCCTGCAGCAAATGTTGTGTTTCGCCCTTTACGGCGCATCGCATGCCTTTTCGCGCGCCTACAAGCCGCTGCTGGAGCCGTTGGGGCTGACCTATCCGCAATATCTCGTCATGATCAGCCTCTGGGAAAAGGACGGCCAGCCGGTGAAGGGGCTGGGTGAGGCGCTGGATCTGGATTCCGGCACGCTGTCGCCGCTTCTGAAACGGCTGGAACAGGCCGGCCTCGTGACCCGCACCCGCGCCGAAAAGGACGAACGGCAGGTGATCATCATGCTCACCGAAAAGGGCCGCCTGCTGCAACGCGACGCCGCCGGCGTGACGGCTGCGATCGGTGAGGCCACCGGCTGCACGCGTGCCCAGGTGGATGAGCTTCGCGACAGCCTTGCGACGCTGAAGACGATGCTGGTTGAAAGCGGCAGCCGGTGAGGGAGGCGGCTTGTCCTCTCCTTTGGGGGCAGGGCAATGGCGTATGAGACAAGTCCCCTCCCAAACCCTCCCCACAAGGGTAGAGTTATTGCATTTCAGATAAGACCCTCTCTGCCCTGCCGGGCTGACCGGGGTCGAGCCACGGGTCTCGCCCCGTCCTTCGCGGACCCCCCACAAGGGGGGAGAACCGACGTGGCAAGCGCCCTCTTCCTGCATCAGACGGTGCGGCCGGGTTAAGCCCTCCCCCTTGTGGGGAGGGTTTGGGAGGGGACTTTTCTTCATCTGTGATTGTCTGCTTGGCTTGGCATGCAGAATGGGTTCCGGGGCCGGCCATGCCAGCGGTATTTACCGTGGTGTCTTGCGCCTGACAGGTGCGGGAGGTAACCGTGGCCACACTGTTTTGATGACGAACTGCCGCCGGTTGATTGATCCCAAGCGCTGCTGCGGCATTTTTTGAACATGCCAAAGGATGTTTTCCGCATGCTTCGCAATCTCTACGCCTGGACCATGGCGCTTGCCGCGCGAAAAGCCGCCGCCTGGTGGCTTGGCATCATCGCTTTTGTCGAAAGCTCTTTTTTCCTGGTGCCCGCCGATGTGCTCTTCGTGCCGATGGTGCTGGCGCGCCCCCGCCGGGCGTATTTTTACGCAACGATTGCCACCGTGGCCTCGGTGCTTGGCGGCATTCTCGGCTGGACCATCGGCCATTATGCCTTTGAGGCCATCGCCCGCCCGGTGCTGACCTTTTATGGCAAGCTCGATACGTTCGAGGGGCTGGCGCATTCGGTGGACTGGAAGACCATTCTCATTCTGCTGGTCACATCAGGCCTTGCGCATCTGCCGCCGATCAAGGTGGTGACGATCCTCTCCGGCGTTGCAAACTTCAATCTCGGCCTGTTCATCCTGTCAGCCATCGTCGCGCGCGGCGCCCGCTTTTTCGCGCTGGCCTGGCTGCTCAATACCTATGGCGAGGAGATGCGCCATTTCATCGAAAAACGCCTGTCGCTGATTTCAGGCGTGGTGGCTGCGGTGCTGATCGTCGTTTACGCCGCCTACATGTTCCTGCATTGAGATGCCTTCACGCGGTTCATCTGCCGCGTGAAGACTTTTCCAGGAAGCCATCAATCCCAGTGCGGCGGGCGAAGATGGCCGGGGTTGACGATGCGGCCATCGGGCCGTGCCAGTCCCTTGATGGCCGCCATCTCCTCGTCGGACAGCTCAAAATCGAAGATGTCGTAGTTTTCGGCAAGGCGGCTTTCCGTTGCCGTCTTGGAAAGCGCAATCACGTCCTCGTGCTGCACCGCCCAGCGCAGAACCACCTGGGCGGCCGTCTTGCCATGACGCGCGCCGATCTCCTTCAACAGCGGATCGTTCGGCACCTTGCCATCGGCCATCAGGTAATAGGCGGTCAGCGAAATGCCCTTGGCCCGCGCTGCCTCAATCAGCTTTGACTGGTCGAGATAGGGGTGGAATTCCACCTGATTGGTAGCAATTGGCGCGTCCGAAAGCTTTGCCGCTTCCTCCATCATCGCGATGTTGAAGTTGGAAATGCCGATGTTGCGGACCTTGCCGGCCTTTTTGACAGCGTTCAGGCTGTCCATCCGCTCGCCAAGCGGCACGTCGCTCTGCGGCCAGTGCAGAAGCAGAAGGTCGACATAATCGGTCTTCAGTTTCTTCAGGCTCTCATCGACGGAGGCTGAAAAATCGGCCTTGGCAAACTTGTCGACCCAGACCTTTGTGGTGAGAAAGATATCGGCGCGGGCAATGCCGGAGCCTGAAATCGCCTGTCCCACTTCCGCTTCGTTGCCATAGATCTGGGCGGTGTCGACATGGCGGAAACCAAGGTCGAGCGCCTTGGGCAGGACGCGCAGGATATCGGCACCGGGCATACGGAAGGTGCCAAAGCCGAGCGCTGGAATCTGGGCGCCATTGGCGGTGACTGAATGCATGAAATGCTCCCTTTGAGATTGTGGATCGGCGCGCATGCGCCATGAAGGGTGTCTTTTGTAGATGGGCTGGAATGGGCGCAGTTCAACCCGCCTCAGCCGGCAAGCGGCGGGTCGAGGCGGGCAAAACCTTCCTGCCGGCGATAGGGAAAATGCGGGTAAGGCGCTGTCACCGCGCTTGCGGCATCGAGTTTCGAGATCTGCTCTGCCGTCAACTGCCAGTCGATTGAGCCGAGGTTCTGGCGCAACTGTTCCTCGTTGCGGGCCCCAATGATGACGGAGGAGACGGTCGGCCGCTGCGTCAGCCAGTTGATCGCCACCTGCGGCACAGTTTTTTCCACCTCAAGCGCCACGTCCTCCAGTGCATCGATGACACGGTAGAGGTATTCGTCCTCGACGGGCGGACCGAACTGCGCCGTTTCATGCAGGCGGCTGCCTGTAGGCAGCGGCTTGGCGCGGCCGATCTTTCCGGTAAGGCGGCCCCAGGCAAGCGGGCTCCAGACCAGAGCGCCAAGCCCCTGATCATGCCCCAGCGGCATCAGGTCCCATTCGTAATCGCGCCCGGCGAGCGAATAGTAGACCTGGTGGGCCACATAACGCGTCCAGCCGTGGCGCTCGGCGGCCGCCAGCGCTTTCATGATCTGCCAGCCGGAAAAGTTGGAGACGCCGATATAGCGCAGCTTGCCCGCCTTCACCAAGAGGTCGAGCGTTGCGAGAACTTCCTCGACCGGCGTCGAGGCATCGTGTGCGTGGAGCTGAAAAATATCGATATAGTCGGTGCCGAGCCGCGTGAGCGCCGCATCGACGCTTGCGATGAGGCGGGCGCGCGAGGTACCCCAGTCATTGGGGCCGGAGCCTGTCGGCAGGCCGGCCTTGGTGGAGACCAGCACGCGGTCCCGCCGGCCCTTGATCGCCTTGCCAAGCACCTCTTCGGAGGCACCGTCGGAATAGACGTCAGCTGTATCGAACAGGGTGACGCCGGCCTCCAGGCAGATGTCGACGAGGCGGCTTGCCTCCTCCACATCCGTGCTGCCCCAGGCGCCGAACAGCGGGCCGGAACCGCCGAACGTGCCGGCGCCAAAACTCAAGACCGGCACTTTCAGGCCGGATTTGCCGAGATTGCGGTATTCCATGACAGGATCCTTCGTTGATGGAATGGTAAAGCGAGAGGTCAGGCGGCGCGGGCCGGCGTTGCTGCCTCTGTGGCACGGTCCAGCCCGCCGCTCAGAAGCGTCAGACCGCAGGCGATGGCGACCAGCACGGCGCCAACCAGCGGCGTGGCGCCAAGGCCGAGCGGCGAAGCAACCACCAGCCCGCCAATCCACGCGCCACCGGCAATGCCGAGATTGAAGGCGGCAATGTTGAGGGCGGAGGCCACGTCGACGGCGCCGGGGCGGTGTCGGCGGGCAAGCTGCACCACGTAAAGCTGCAGGCCCGGCACGCTGGCGAAGGAGAGGAAGCCAAGGGCGGAAAGCGTTACCAGCGCCGGCACGGCGTATGGAGCGGTGACGGTGAAGAGGGCGAGAACCAGCGCCTGAAGCGCAAACAGAACGGCCAGCGCCTTCACCGGATTGCGGTCGGCAATGCGCCCGCCGGCAAGGTTGCCGAATGCGATGGCAAGCCCGTAAAGCACCAGCACCAGGCTGACACTTCCCGCTGAAAATCCTGTCACCTCCTGCAGCATGACGGCGAGATAGGTGAAGGTGACGAATGTGCCGCCGTAACCGAAGGCGGTCATGGCATAAACGAGCAGCAACCGGCCGGAGCCGAGTGCACGCAGCTGTTCGACAAGGCTTGCCGGTGCCGCCTTCGACAGCTTTGACGGCAAAAGTGCCAGAATGCCGATGAAGGCGATGACGCCGAGGCCGGAGACGGCGAGAAACGCCGCGCGCCAGTCAAAATTCTGGCCAATGAGCGTACCCAGCGGAACGCCGGTGACGATGGCAACCGTCAACCCCATGAACATCAGGGCAATGGCCGAGGCGCGGCGGTTTTCCGGCACAAGGTCTGCGGCAATCGTGGCACCGACGGAAAAGAATACGCCATGGGCAAAGGCCGACAGCACACGCCCGACGAGCAGCATGCCGTAACCGGAGGCAAAGGCGGCCACGAGATTGCCGAGGATGAACAGCGCCATCAGGCCAAGCAGCAGCGGCTTTCGCGCAATACGGCCAGACAGCGCGGTCAGCACCGGCGCGCCAAAAGTGACGCCGAGCGCATAGATGGACACGATCATGCCGGCGAGCGGCAGGGTGATTTCAAGATCGGAGGCAACCGTCGGCAAAAGGCCGACGATGACGAATTCGGTGGTGCCGATCGCATAGGCGGCGATCGTCAGGGCAAAAAGTGCAAGGGGCATGGGCGTCTTCCAAAGGTGGAACAGGGTTTGGTGCAGGCGCTGGCAGAAATTGCCGGTGTCGAAGATCTGCCAAAGAGATAGACGGCCCGCTGCCTGTGAACTAGGCTGCGCTTGAGAACATCAGTTGTGAAATGGTTTCACCATGGCCCGATCCGAGATCAACCGTTCCGGCGAAATGGAAGTGTTTGTGGCGGTGGTGGAGGCGCAAGGCTTTTCCGCCGCCGCCCGGCGCCTGTCGATGACACCATCGGCGGTGAGCAAGCTCGTCACGCGGCTGGAAAAGCGGCTCGGCGCCCGCCTTGTGTCCCGCTCCACTCGCCAGTTCCGCCTGACGCCGGAGGGGCGCGATTTCTTCGATCGCGCCACCGCCATTCTTGCCAGCATTGAGGATGCGGAGCGGGCGGCAGGTGCTGCCGTCGAGGCCGTCGGGCGTATCCGGTTAAACAGCAGTTCGGTCTATTGCACCCATGTGCTCAATCGCCTGCTGCCGCAATTTCTGGCGCTTTATCCGGGGGTCACGCTGGATATTGCCCAGACCGATGCGGTGATTGATCTTCTGGCCGATCATGCGGATGTGGCCGTGCGCACCGGGCCCTTAAAGGCGTCGAGCCTTGTGGCGCGCAAGCTTGGCGAGACGCCGCTTCGGGTCGTTGCCTCCCCGGCCTATCTGGAACGATCCGGCACGCCGCGCCATCCGGCAGACCTTGTCCACCATTCGCTGCTCAGGTTTTCCTATACGCGCAGCATTCGCGAGTGGAATTTCAAAGTGGATGGCGAGGATTTTTCCATTGTTCCAGCCGGTGCCGTGCAGGTGAACGATGGCGAGGGCATGCGCCAGCTGGCGCTTGCCGGCGTCGGCATTGCCCGTATGGGTGCCTTTGCGGTGGCCGATGACATCACCGCCGGCCGCCTCGTGCCGCTGCTTGAAGATTTTGATCCCGGTCATCGCGAGGCGTTTTATGCGGTTTATGTCGGCCAGGGTGGCCCGCTGCCGTCGCGGGTGCGCGCGCTTCTTGATTTTCTGGCCGAACACGGTCGCGTCGGGCCATAAGCGGCCTCAGCCGCCGATCAGCCCGCCGGCAAGCACGGTATAGACGAGGTAGATCGCGCCGAGCGATGTGACGGCAGCAATGCTGGCGATCAGGCCATCGCGGGCCGTCAGCGACAGGCCGAAAAGCGCAATCGTCCCCATCGGGGCCGTGCTCGCAAAGGGCACCAGTTCAAGCGGCGGCACGGTGAAGCAAAGCGCGATGCAAAGCGCTGCCATGCCCTGCAGCCATGGCGGTTTCGTCAGCCATGTCAGCCGCGGCTTGAACAGCCTGTCGGTAAAGCGCGCCACCGGCCGCAGCGTGTCCATCGCCTTGCCCAGCTTTTGCGCGCCGATGGTGCGGCGTTCGGCAAATTGCGGCAACCAGAGATGTTTTCGACCTATGAGGATCTGCACGGCAAACAGCCCGATGACCACGGCAAGCACCGTGGGCAGGCCGGGAATACCGCCGATCGGGCTGATCTCGATCAGCGCCGGCACCAGAAGGAACGGCCCGAAACTGCGCTCGCCGATTTGTTCGCGCACGTCATGAATGCTGACTGTGTCCTTCTCATCGGCAAGGTTTGCGATGGCATCCAGCACGTCGGTCAGGCTTTCCGGTTCCTGTCGCGTGGATTGCTGGTTCCCCGCGTTCTGGCTTCCTGAATGCTGTCCACCCGAATGCTGTCCACCCGAATGCTGGCCTGAAACGGCTGCGGGTGTTGTCCTGTCGTCGCGCGTCCTTGCGTCCATTGGGCTCTTGTCCTTGGCAAAAATCTGCTGCGGCGCGAAAAGGGGTTTAGTCTTTTGCGTCGGCAATCGGCTTTTCGCTATGCCGTCCAAACAGCCGGCGGCCGAAACGGTTGCGCAGAAAGGCTGATGTCCGGTAACGCAGCCCGGCCGGGCGCTCGGGATCGACCAGATCGGATTCGGCCACCCACTCGTCATCGATCCCCATTTCGCGCTCCTCGATGGGGCGCAGACCCCGCCCGCCGTCTGGTGCATTGAGCGCTTCGATGGTCTTCACCAGAGATCCGCCATGTCGTTCCAGCGTTTCCTCGATGGTTTCGATGGTCTGTCCCAGATGTTCTGCCAGAAGATCGTTGCGACGGGTGAGAAGGGTCAGGCTTTCGTCACTTCCGCTCCGGGGGGCTTCCACCAGAATGTCGCATTCGGTGTCATAACCCATGGAGCGGTTGTTGAGATTGGCAGAGCCGAGCTTCAGGATGCGGTCATCGGCAATCATGATCTTGGCATGAACATAGATTTCCTTGCCGGCGTGATTGACCGGATAGAAAATGCGGAACCGGTTGTTGTGGTCGGCCTTCCTGACCAGCTTCAGCAGCCGGGCGCGGGCCGTATCCATCGTTTTTTCCTCCAGCCAGCCGCTGGCGCCCATCGGGTTGATAATGACGATTTCCGGGCCATCCGGTTCCTGCAGCCGCTTTGCCATGGCTTCTGCGATGCGGCGCGAGGCAAAATACTGGCTTTCAATATAAAGCGTGCGCCGGGCCGCCGCGATAATGGCAAGCGTGGCCGTCTCGATTTCCACCACCTGCTCATGGTCGGCATATTCCGGGGCCGTGCGGGAAATGCCGATGTCGATGCCCTCGAAATCGGCCGGCAGGTCTTTGGGCCAGAGGCCCTCGTTGATGGGAACCGGTTCCAGCATCTGGCCGGTTGCCATCTGCCAGCGCTCGCGCGCAAGATCACCCAGCGCCTTGGCGGCAGGGCCGGAAAAACAGCTTGTCGCATCATGCCATGGCGGTTCGGCGTGACCATAGGGCGACAGCCGGTTCGGATGCTCTTGCCGATGATCCCGCGTATCCCAGCGCCCGACGGTCATGTCGATGCCACCGCAGAAGGCGACGGTATCGTCGATGATCAAGAGCTTCATATGATGGGCGGCAAGGGCAGGGTGGGCGCGGTCGAGCTTCAGGTGGATACGTTTTGAAAACAGCCAGCGCAGCATGTGCAGCGGCGTTTCACCACGCGTGATCGAATGGACAAGCCCGACATCCCATTTGAGGATGCGGATCTGCAGGTCCGGATTCTTTCGCGCCAGATGCTCGAACACGCGGCCGAGCTTGTCCGGGTGCTCGCTTGTATCCTCGCCCGGCACGAGGCGAATGCGCGTATCAAAATCCCAGCCGATCAGCATGATGGAGCGGCGCGCCTGCATCATCATGTCCTTGGCATGGCGGAAAAAATCGGCGGCATCAACGATCACCGAGAACCTGTCGGCATGCGCGATGCGCCAGCAGGTTTGGTTCTCCACGACAAGGCTCTGAGCGGCAAATATTGCTTTCGCCTCTGCCGGATCGGATGTTCCCTTTGCGGGAAAGCATGTCATGATGTGTTCCGAAGCTGCTGTGAATAGACCGGCGGTTCGTGCCAAAGACGCGGATCGGGGCAGCTTTGTTCCGGGAATTCCGAGGGTGCCATCGAATTTATGCCGCATGAGGGGGCTAGGGTGGCATCAATGAGAGAGCATGAGGGCTGATGAGGATTTCCTGGTGTATTGTATGGTTGGCGGTCTTGATCGCCATCGTCCTTTGTATTCCGCTGATCGAACGGGACGTGGTGCAGAACCACTCGAATACGACGATGCCGCGGCAGGATGCGCCGCTTCTGCCGGCGCCGGCGCAGCAGCGGCCGTGAGGGCGAGCGGTCCAGGCGCCATCACTTTCGGTGATGATTTCATCTATGCCGTTGCTTGCTCTCGTACGGCATGGATAGCTGCCGGCTGCTCGTGAGCAATATTCTTTCGATCCTCTCTGCCCCTTTAAAAAATCCTTGACCTTGCCGCCGGCGCGGGACTTCATTCCGGCCAAATTCGTGCGTTCAAGGAGAATACCATGCCTGTCGATACCACCCCCCGCAGCGCCACCTTCACCTTTGTCGATGGGGATTGGGTGCCCGGCAATCCGCCGCTCATCGGCCCCACCTCGCATGCGATGTGGCTGGGTTCGACCGTGTTTGACGGCGCCCGCTGGTTCGACGGCATGTCTCCCGATCTCGACATGCATTGCGAACGCGTCAACCGCTCCGCCACCAACATGGGCATGTCGCCCGTCATGGAAGCCAAGGCCATCGAGGCGCTGGCGCTGGAAGGGGTCAAGAAATTCGACGGCAAGACGGCGATCTACATCAAGCCGATGTATTGGGCCGAACACGGTCTGCCTTATTCGGTTGTCGCACCCGATCCGGATTCGACCCGTTTTGCACTTTGCCTGTTCGAGGCACCGATGCACACGGCAAAGCCGTCTTCGCTGACCGTTTCGCCTTATCGCCGCCCGAACCCGGAAGTGGCGATGACCGGCGCCAAGACCGGTAGCCTTTATCCCAATAGCGGCCGCATGATCATCGAGGCGCGCGGCCGCGGTTTCGACAATGCGCTGGCGCGTGACATGAACGGCAATGTCGCCGAAACCGCATCCTCCAACATCTTCCTTGCCAAGGATGGCGTGGTGATGACGCCGGTTGCCAATGGCACGTTTCTGGCCGGCATCACCCGTTCGCGTATCATCAACCTGTTGCGGGGAGCCGGTGTCGAGGTGCGCGAATGCACGTTGACGGTCGAGGATTTCATGGCCGCCGACGAGATTTTCACCACCGGCAACTATTCCAAGATCGTGCCGGTCAACCGGCTGGAAAGCCAGGAATTCCAGGAAGGCCCGGTCGCCCGCAAGGCGCTGCAGCTTTATATGGACTGGGCCCGCGCGGCGGCCTGACTTTGTCTTTGCCAAGGGGGCGGGGTCTTGCGGCCTTCGCCCGTCGTCCAAACCCGGCGCGCGCAAAAAATCGCATGCGCCGGGCAAACCAAACGCGATCTGAAACGTTAGCGACAGGACACACGAGCGCGTTTAAAATTGCGCTCCGGCCCGTTGCCTCTTGTGGCGCGCGCACCTATGTTCCCGATCACCACTCAGACCGCTGTTTTGCCGAAAAGGAGTAAGATCATGGCTTTTGAACTTCCGGAACTTCCCTACGCCTACGATTCGCTTTCCCCCTACATGTCGGCGGAAACGCTCGAATATCACCACGACAAGCACCACAAGGCCTATGTCGACAACGGCAACAAGCTGGCTGCTGAAGCAGGCTTTGGCGATCTGTCGGTCGAGGAAGTCGTCAAGAAGTCGTTCGGCACCCATGCCGGCCTCTTCAACAATGCTGCCCAGCACTACAACCACATCCATTTCTGGAAGTGGATGAAGAAGGACGGCGGCGGCAACAAGCTGCCCGGCAAGCTGCAGGCTGCCATCGACAGCGATCTCGGCGGTTACGACAAGTTCAAGTCCGATTTCATCGCTGCCGGCACCACGCAGTTCGGCTCCGGCTGGGCCTGGCTTTCGGTCAAGGACGGCAAGCTCGTCATCTCCAAAACCCCGAATGGCGAAAACCCGCTGGTTCACGGCGCAGCCCCGATCCTCGGCGTCGACGTGTGGGAACATTCCTACTACATCGACTACCGCAACGCCCGTCCAAAATATCTCGAAGCCTTCGTCGACAGCCTGATCAACTGGGATTACGTGCTGGAAATGTACGAAGCCGCTTCAAAGTAAGCTGCTCGGAAAAGGTTTGAAGTTGAACGCCCGGCGGGTTTTTCGCCGGGCGTTTTTGTGTTTTGGGTGGTTGTCCGGCGGCGCGTGTGGTTTTTAGGCCGGGGGCGAGTGTCCGGCAGCTCCGGTCGCTGCCGCCTTTGGGGCTACTATGCCGAAGCGTCGGCGGTTGCCGCCCCCTCATCCGGCTGCCGCCACCTTCTCCCCGAGGGGAGAAGGGAGATTGAACCGAAGCGCTGGCCACATGTCCCTTCTCCCCGAGGGGAGAAGAGGGATGCCGCAGCGTTGTGCCGCCTCATAATTCGTCTTGCGGCGAGAGACTGGTGAAGGCGGTGCCTCCTTCTTCCTTCTCCCCCGCGGGGAGAGCGACTGTCTTTGCAGTCAAGCGTTTTGCCATGGTTTTTGGTCCCGGATGATGGCGTTGAGCATGGTGAGGAGTTTGCGCATTGTTGCGACGATGGCGACGATCTTGGGTTTGCCGGCTGCGACGAGACGGTCACGAAAGGCTTTGAGCACGGGGTTGTGCCGGCTGGCGACGAGGGCTGCCATGAACAGCACGGCCCGCACTTTGCCCCTGCCGCCGCCAATGAAGCTCTTGCCTTTCCACGTGCCCGATTGTCGGGTAAAGGGTGCCAGACCCGCAAGCGATGCGATCTGACGTCGATCGAGACTGCCCAGTTCCGGCATCTCGGCGAGCAGCGTGCGAGCGGTGGCGGCCCCCACCCCCGGCACCGATGTCAGTAGCTGCTCGCGCACCCGCCACAGCGGCGACCTGCGGATATGTTCATCGAGATCGGCGTCGAGACTTTCCAACTCGCGCTTGAGGGCTTTCAGCAACCGCGTAATGCTCTTCTGGGCCTCTTTCGCCAGAACCATGCGCGCCCGGTTTTCCTCAGCCACGATCATCTGGACGATCTGCCGCCTGCGGGCCACAAGTGCCGACAAAGCCTGGGTTTCCAAGTCTTTGAGCGGTCTCAGCTCTGGCTTGGTCGCAATCACGAAAGCGGCAATCACTGCCGCATCGATCGGATCTGTCTTGGCGCGACGGCCGATCGCATTGGCATAAGAACGCACCTGCGCCGGATTGACCACGAGGACGGCAAAGCCCGCCGAAGACAGCGCCGCCACCGCCAGCATCTCAAACCCGCCGGTTGCTTCCATGGCAACGGCATTGGCTTTGATCGATTGCAGTCGCGAGACCAGATCTTCGACGCCCGCATGCGTATTTTCCACCGCAAACGTCACACCGGATGGCGCCACGGCGATATCCAGACGATCCTTCGAAACATCGATCCCAACAACGATATCCATCTTTTCCCATCCTTGCCTAAACGGACTTTGCCTGCGCAAGCGGTCCTGGCGACTGTTCGGGTTCGATGGAACGGCGGACGAAGACCCTTGCTCTCCCACGGGCTTGGTGTCCCAAAGGTTTGTCGGTCTCCCATCCGCCACCGCATTGGGCATTACACACCCAAATGCGGCTATTGGGAAGTTACAAGGTGCCGGCAGGCGGATGAGGGGGCCACTCGCGCTGCCGTCCGCCACCCACTGCTATTCGCGCCGCCGCCGCCCGTCCACAGCCCACCCCTGTCATTCCCCTGTCACGCCATGCCGCTATTGGCAAAATCATGCCAAATCAGCCGCTCCTCCGCTTCGGCGTGATCGCCGACCCGCAATATGCCGATCTCGAGCCGAATACGGTTCTCGACCGGCATTTTCGAAACAGCCTTGGCAAGCTTGCCGAAGCGATCGCCACCTTCGAGGGGGAGGATCTGTCTTTCGTGATGACGCTCGGCGACCTCATCGACCGGGATTTTGCAAGCTTTGATGCGCCGCTCGAGATTTTTGGCCGCTCGCGCCACGAATGCCTGTTCCTGCCCGGTAACCATGATTTTCTCGTCGCACCGGAGAAGATTGGCGCGGTATTCGATCGGCTCGGCATGCCCGCACCCTATTATGCCTTTACCCGCGCTGGCATCAGTTTCCTTGTCATCGATGGCGGCGAGGAAAGCCTGTTTGCAACGGCTGGTGATCCCGCGCGGCATGCTAAGGCAAAGGCCCGGCTGGATGGACTGCGCAGCAGGGGCGCGATCAATGCCATGGAGTGGAACGGCGGCATCTCTGAGCGCCAGTTCAACTGGATCGCCAGAGAGCTGAAGGCTGCGGAAGCTTCGGGCCGGCCGGTCATCGTCATGGGGCACTTTCCGCTTTATCCAGCAGGCGATCATAATCTTTGGGATAGCGGCGCGCTTTCCGATCTGCTGTCGTCCTCGCCGCAGGTGATTGCCTATCTCTGCGGGCATTATCATGCGGGCGGCGTGGCAAGAGCCGGCTCCTGCTGGTTCGTCAATTTTCGCGGCATGGTGGATACCGAACGGCAGACCGCCTTTGCGGTGGTGGATGTTCATGCCGACCACATTGCCATTACCGGTTATGGGCGCGAGGAAAGCCGGCATCTGTCACGCGCCACCATTACCGGTGCCACCATCAACGCCGGGATGCAGGCCATCGGCCAATCGGCCGCATAGGCTGAAACACCCGGGCACGACAGGCCTTGCGCTGCCTTTTGCCGCAGCTGTTCACATCTCTGTGTGAGCAGAAAAATGTCATTTCTCTCAAATGCATACGATGTAATCATGGCGCCGACATATCAGCGTGCGGTGCCTCCATGGCCTGCGACAAGGGGAGAATGAGCATGAATTTGAAACGGGTATCCACGGCCGTCCTGGCCCTCTGTCTTGGCGCCGGCGTGGTGTTTGCCGCCGGCGAGCCGCAAACCGAGCGCAAGGCGCTGATGAAGAAGATCGGCGGTTCGATGGGTGAACTTGGCGCGATTGCCAAGGGCCAGAAGCCTTATGATGCAGCCACCGTGAAGACGGCGCTTTCCACGATCAGCGCGTCCGCCAAGGATTTCCCCAACCATTTTCCGGCCGGTTCCGAAACGGGCATGGAAACGGCGGCATCGCCGGCCATCTGGCAGAACATGGATGACTTCAAGGCGAAGTCGATGAAACTGTCATCCGATGCCGAAACGGTTCTGGCCTCCATGCCCGCCGATCAGGCAGCCGTGGGGCAGGCCATGCAGACGCTGGGCGCCGATTGCGGCACCTGTCACCAGGCCTATCGTCTGAAGCGCTAAGCGCAGCCTTTTATGATCGCCGCCCGGCATCATGTCGTGCGGCGGTTTTTTGGGCATTCGGGTTTTTAAGAACATGAACGGGGAGCGGCCATGGCATCGACATGGGCCAAAATCGCACTGGCGGGTGTCTTTGCCGTCGTGGCGGGCGGCGCGGCAGCCTATGCGCTGACGCGGCCCGCACCGCATCCGGCCGATTATTGGGCAGGGCTCGGCGCGCCTGACGTGGCCAATGGCGAACACCTGTTCTGGGCCGGCGGCTGCGTCAGTTGCCATGCGCCGAAGGATGCCAAGGGCGAGGAGCTGAAGGTGCTCTCCGGCGGTCGCGCGCTGCCAACGGCTTTCGGCACGTTCCACGTCCCCAATATCTCACCCGATCCAGAGGCTGGCATCGGCAGCTGGACGCTGGCGCAGTTTGGCGATGCGATGACGCGGGGCGTTGGCCCGAAGGGTGAACATCTTTATCCGTCCTTCCCCTACAGTTCCTATGCGCGCATGACGCGCGAGGACGTGAACGACCTCTTCGGTTACCTGAAGACGCTGCCGGCAAGCCGCAATGTTGCGCCGCCGCATGAACTCGGTTTCCCCTTCAACCAACGCGTGACGCTCGGCGGCTGGAAGCTGCTGTTTTTCAGTGCAGAACCCCGCGTCGCGCTCGACAACCCGAGCGATGCCGTCAAGCGCGGGCAATATCTGGTGGAGGGCCCCGGCCATTGCGGCGAATGCCACACCCCGCGCAACGCGCTCGGCGGCTTTGAAAGCGGGCAGTGGCTGGCAGGCGGTCCGAACCCGGAAGGCGAGGGGCGCATTCCCAACATCACCCCCGGCGGAAAGGCCATTGGCAGCTGGAGCGAGGGCGATATCGCCAATTATCTCGAAACCGGCTTCACCCCCGAATTCGACAGCGCCGGCGGCTCCATGGTGGAGGTTCAACAGAACCTGTCGCACCTGCCCAAAAGCGATCTGGAGGCGATTGCTGCCTATCTGAAGGCGGTTCCTTCGCATTGACCACGGCAATGGCCGCCACACATCCGCAAAAGCCAGGAAACCCCAGGGTTGCGACGCGTATTGACAGGCCCCCGGTGGCGGGCCACAAGAAGAGCGTGTGACGGTTCCTGCCGGATGAAAGATCCGTCGGGATGAAAAGGGAACACGATAGGGCATTGAGAGAAGTGCCTCATTCGTGGCTGCCCCCGCAACTGTGAGCGGTGAGTTCATCGACTGTTATGGCCACTGGGAAACCGGGAAGGTCTGGTTGTTGAACAGCGACCCGCGAGCCAGGAGACCTGCCGCCGCACCTGTCGTCAACGCATATGCAACGAGGGGTTTTTGCATGTCGATCCAAACATCCACCGCCGGCACTTCGGCGAAATCCACATCCATGCTGCAGGCCGTTTTTGCGGTAGCACTTGGCCTGTTCATCGTCGGCTTCGTCGGTTTTTCCCATGCGGAAGCCGTACACAACGCCGCCCACGATACGCGCCACGCCAACGCCTTTCCCTGCCACTAACGCGCGCTCCATCTGAAAAGTATCAGGTCGTTCAGCCACGTTTAAATCGGGTATCGCGCTTGCCGGACATCGTCCGGTTCATAGGCGCTTTGCCCGCACGGGAAAGGTTATCTCCATGTTCAGATCCATTGTCTTCTCCGCCGTTGTGGTGGGGATTGTGAGCGGTATTGCCGCCTCGCTGATGCAGATGGTCGGCACCACGCCGCTCATTCTGTCTGCCGAAACCTATGAAAACGCCGGTGCCGCCGGCCATGACCACGCGCAAGCGGCAGCAGCACCCGTTGCCGTGCCGCCCGCCACAGAAAACCCTGCCCCCCACGTCCATGCCGCCGGGACGGCGCCGCATGAACATGCCGATGGTCACGGTCAGGAGGCCCATGATCACGAAGGCCATGACCACGGAGACGGATGGGCGCCGGCCGATGGGCTGGAACGGCTCTCCTATACGGCAGCCGCCAATATCCTGACAGCCATCGGTTATGCGCTGGTGCTGTGCGGGCTTCTGTCTGTCGCTAGCCAGGGCGGGCT
The DNA here is from genome assembly GCF_058242775.1 of Neorhizobium sp. PAMB6630. Classification (NCBI taxonomy): domain Bacteria; kingdom Pseudomonadati; phylum Pseudomonadota; class Alphaproteobacteria; order Hyphomicrobiales; family Rhizobiaceae; genus Neorhizobium; species Neorhizobium sp. PAMB6630. Next base: position 2,763,027 of record NZ_CM177836.1, on the reverse strand, counting down.
TGCCAAAACCATCGATTGGCGCACGGGCCTTTTCTTCGGCCTGGCCGGTTTTGCCTCTGTCATGCTGGCGCCAATGGTGGGGCTTCCGCCGGAACTGCCGGGTTCTCCCGCCGGCGATCTTGGCGCGCGCCAGATCTGGTGGCTGTCGACGGCCTTTGCCACCGCACTCGGTATCGCGCTGCTGGCGTTTCGTCGTGACGGGTTTTCCGCTGTCGCCGCCATTGCGCTGATTGCCGCACCGCATCTCATCGGCGCACCGCTGCCGCCAGACGGCGAGCATGCGCTTGCCCCGCTTGGGCTGGAACGCCAGTTCATCGTGGCAGCGACGCTGACGAGCCTTGTGTTCTGGGCGCTGCTCGGTTCGCTGAGCGGGCTCCTGATGAAGCGTTTCGAGGCGGCGCGGTGAGCGAAAACGATCCTGATCGCCCCGCCATCTGGCGCGATGATCTCGATGCCCTGCAGTTTGGCGTGCCGGGGCAGGGCAGTCTCTGCCTTGTCCACCGGCTCGCCTTTCGCGCACTTTTGCCTGCGGTCTTCTGGAGAAAGCCTTTCCCCGCAGGCCTGTCTTGAACTTTTCCTCAGCGAAAGCCGGCATTTCGAAGCCGCGGCCATGGCCAAGATCGCGCGCCTTCAATTGGCCCCCGGCCGCAACCTTCACCTTAACAGCCGCGATATCCGTCGCGCCATGGCGGGTGAAATTTCGGATGGGCCAGTGAAGGCCTGCCGCGTTCTGGGCGGCTGAGGCGGTCGCTTCAGCCCTGACGATGCTCGGCGGAAAACTGCGAAAGCTCCATCTGCGCCTCCGGCGTCCACAGATCGAGCGCCTTCAGGATTTCGACGGTAAAGCTGTAGGGCGCGCTGCCGGCCGCCGTTACGATCCGGCCATCGCAGACAGCCTGCGGCTGATCCCGGTAACGGGCAGCCCCCGTATAGGCCGGATAGGCCTGATGGGCGGCAAGCGCATTTCCCGTATGCTCAACGTCGTTCAGCAGGCCGGTTGCGGCAAGGGCGGATGCCGCCGCACAGATGCCGCCGACGAGTTTTCCCGCGTCGTGAAACCGATGGGCAAGCGGTGCAAAATCCGGTGCCGTCCCGTTTTCCCAGCTCATGCCGCCGGAAATGACCAGGGCATCGAAATCCTCTGCATCAAGTGCTGCATAGGCGAGATCCGGCGTGACCTTCAGGCCACCCATGGAGCGCACCGGAGCACCATCGGGCGTTGCGGTCATCACCTCGACGCCGAGATAGGTGCGCGCCGATGCCATGAGCAAAGCGCATTCCCAATCGGCAAAATCGTCCGTGAGTGCAATGGCAAGCCGTTTCATGTCGTCTCTCCCGCAGTGGATGGGCAAATGTCAGGCAAGCGCCTGCAAGAACCGCATGCCGGTAACCGGGCGGGCGGTGAAATCCATCTGCTCGTAAAAACGATGCGCGGCAAAATTGCCGGTGGCGGCCGAGACGGAGAGGTAATCGCAGCCCTGCGCACGGGCGCAATCACGGGCACGATTGACCAGATGCTGACCGATACCGTGGCCGCGATGGCCATCGCGCACGAAAAGATGGTGCAGGTCCATGCCGCGCTTGCCTTCCTGGGCGCGGTAGAGCGGCACGAGAATGGCGTATCCGATCAGTTCCGATCCGGTATCGGCCACCAGCGCCTGGATCCACGGCACGGGGCCGAATAGGTCGCGTTCCAGCGTTTCCGACGTCATGGCGGCGGCATCGCCGTGATGGGCGGCAAGAGCCGCGATCATGGCGTTCAGTTCCGGCAGGTCGCGCGGTTTTGCAGCGCGTATATTAACGACATCGGCGCGGATGATGGAAATTTCACTGTCTTCGGTCATGTGCGGCATCCCTTGAAGGTTTGATCTGGTGCCGTCAGGTGCCGTTTCATGCAACAAAGCCGCCTGACGGCGGCTTGTTGACAAAATGATCTGTCGAGCCGCCGGTTACCGGTAGGCCCAAAAATACATGGCAGCGATGGGTGCGTGTACGATCATCATGGGAAGGATCGATGCGCTGGAAAGAGGTGGATGTCAAGAGGGTGCTGACTTTGCCCGTCATCGATGATAGGCTTTGTGCCATGAGACAGGACCTGCAGCATATTGTCCCTGACGATTTTCCCGAGCTGAAGCTCCTGGCTTGGAGCCGGGATCCGCAACGTCCGCTGCCCGCTGCCGAAGCTTTTTCGCTTTACGAGAGGAACTGGCGTTTCGTGGATCGCCAGCGGCTGACCGACAGGGAGAGCGGCCTCATCCGCGAACTGGCGATTGAGTTCGGCCACGGCCGCCTGCTGATCTGATCCTCATCCTGCATCGGCGCTTGCCGGAAAGTTGCCCGTGACAGAGTTTCAACGCCCCGAGCATACGGTCATCGCGTCGCTTTTGCGAGGTTTGGACCATGACCTCCTGATGGAATGCCGGTGCTGGTTCGGTGGCGGCACGGCCATTGTGCTGACGCATGGGGAGTATCGTCGCTCTCTCGATATCGATTTCCTCTGTGCCGACCGTGACGGTTACCGGCAATTGCGCAGTTGCTTTCTCGAGGGAAAAGATGGAGCGCTGTTTCCGTCCACAGCGCGGTTTTTGCGCGAGCCGGTCGCTGATACCTACGGGATCCGCGCTCTTCTTGAGTACCAGGGGCTGGTGCTGAAGTTCGAGATTGTCCGCGAGGGGCGCATCGATCTGACCGGCAGCCGTCACGCGCATCTGTATGTTCCGACCCTGTCGTTTGATGACATGTTTACAGAAAAGCTTCTGGCCAATGCCGACCGTTGTTATGATCGGGCGGTCGCCTATCGCGATGCGATGGATCTCGGGCGCCTCATCCGCGTGCATGGGGACATTCCGCCGGTAGCGCGCGTCAAAGCCGAGGCGGCTTACGGCGCCGACATCGGGCGCAAGCTGCGCGGCATTGTCAACCATCTCGGCCAGAACCCGGGCGAGGTAGAGTATGCCGCGATGACGCTGGATATGGATCTGGCTGTTGCGCTGGATGCTATCGCTGCCTTGAGGCAACAGGTTCAACGGCACTTCGAAGAGAGTAGCTAACGCGGCCGGCCCGTGCCTTTGCAGGGTGTGACGAGTGCCGCGTCGTCGCCTCCCCTCAATGCTCGTGGTCGCACAGCCCATGATCCGAGAGCGCGCGGATGACATAACAGTCCTCGACCGTGTGGCCGGAGCAGTGGGAGACGATGCGTTCCAGTTCGTGCTCCAGCTTTTTCAGCTTGTCGATCTTTTCGCGCACGTCGGAAAGGTGGGCGAGCGCGATGCGGTCGGCGCCCTCGCAGGCGTCCTTGGGGTGGTGGCTGAGCGCAATCAGTTCGCGGATGCGCTCGATCTCGAAGCCTAAATCGCGGGCGTGGCGGATGAAGGCCAGCCGTTCCAGATCCTCGCGACCATAACGCCGCTGGTTGCCGCCGGAGCGTTCGGCCGCCGCCATCAGCCCCATCTGCTCGTAATAGCGGATGGTCGGAACTTTCACGCCGGTGCGCCGGGACAAATCACCAATCGAGAGCATTTTTCAAATTACCGCTTGAACCTCTAGTCGCTAGAGCAATTATGTACGGTGTCACCACACCAGATCAAGCAAAAAGGTGACATCATGAGTGCGTCCTGCGGGCATCATCACGGCACATTCGAGGGGCTTTCCGACGATTATCGGCGGCGCCTCTGGGCCGTGATCGTCATCAATGCGGCCATGTTCTTCGTCGAGATGACGGCCGGGCATCTGGCGCGCTCGCAGGCGCTGCAGGCCGATGCGCTGGATTTTTTTGCCGATGCCGTCACCTACGGCATATCGCTCGCCGTCATCGGGGCATCGCTGAAGGTGCGCACGCTGGCGGCGGCGGCCAAGGGGGCGAGCCTGTTTTTCATCGGCCTCTGGGTGTTCGGTTCCACCGTGTACCGGGTGTTTGCGACCGGCGTTCCGGAGGCGGAGGTGATGGGCGTCATCGGTTTCCTGGCGCTTGCCGCCAACCTGTTCAGCGTGCTGCTTCTCATCAACTACAAGGATGGCGATGCCAATGTGCGCTCCGTCTGGCTCTGCTCGCGCAATGATGCCATCGGCAATGTGGTCGTGATGCTGGCGGCAACCGGGGTCTGGGGCACGGCATCGGCCTGGCCGGATCTGGCGGTTGCAGGCGTGATGGCCGGACTGTTCCTCACATCCTCGGTGCAGATCGTGCGCCAGTCCTGGACCGAATGGAAAACAAAGGGCGCCATCGACCCGAACCTCGATCCGCATGATCACGGCAGCGATGAGACGGGCCACGCCGCCCATGCCTGCTGCGCCGATCATTCGGACCATGCCGGTCACTCTCACGATTCGGGTCATTCCGGCCATGACGGCAGGCAAGCGCACCGCCACTGACCGTTTGCCGGCCGGATACCAGCGCCTTGCCGCACGCGGCGAGGCGTTTTTTTATGCCTGTTTGCGCAGCGCTTGAATACGAGATAGGCGGCAGCCAACTTGCACCGCACAAAATTGATGATAGGGTAGGGGGGTATAGTAACAATCGAGACTGCCATGTCCCATACCATTCGTGACGGTGAAAAACTTCTGGCGCGGGTGCGCCGCCTGAAGGGCCAGATGGAGGCCGTCGAGCGGGCGCTGGAAGCGCAAAAGCCGTGCGGCGAGGTGCTGCAACTGCTCGCCTCCATTCGCGGCGCGCTGAACGGCCTGACCGGCGAGGTGATGCAGGCGCATCTGCACGACCATGTGCTCCACGCCACCGACGAGGCCGAGCGGGCAAAGGCTGCCGAGGAACTGGCTGCGGCGCTGCGCAGCTACATCCGCTGATGCGATCGTCTAACCGCTCGCGCCCGACCGGCCGAGCCGGATTGCCTGACTAGAAGATTTCCCGGAGACCCGCCATGACCGCTTCCTCTTCGCACGACCACGTATTCCTCGGCGAAAACCATGATCGCAACGCCAAAAAGGTCTGGCTGGTGATTGTGATCACCACGCTGATGATGGGGGGCGAGATCGTCGCCGGCACGCTTTATGGCTCGATGGCGCTTCTGGCCGATGGCTGGCACATGTCCACCCATGCCGGCGCCATGCTGATTGCCGCCGGGGCCTACTGGTATGCCAAGCGGGAGGCGAAAAGCGGTCGCTTCACCTTCGGCACCGGCAAGCTTGGCGATCTCGCAGGTTTTGCCAGTGCGGTGGCGCTGGCGCTGATCGCTCTCTTGATTGCCGTTGAAAGCCTCGTGCGGCTGGCAAGCCCTGTCGCCATCGAGTTCAATCAGGCGATCTTAGTGGCGGTGCTCGGACTTGTCGTCAACCTCGTCAGCGCCTGGCTGCTGAAGGACGATCATCACCACGGCCACAGCCATGGGCATCATTTTGCGCACGACGACCACGACGACCACGACGATCATGCTGCCCATGAGGGGCACCACGGGCATCACGGCCACCATGGCCATCACGGGCACCATGCCCCATCCAAAGCCGCAGACAACAACCTGCGCGCTGCCTACCTGCATGTGCTCGCGGATGCGCTGACCTCGGTTCTCGCCATCGTCGCACTTCTGGCAGGCCGCGCCTATGGCTGGATCTGGCTCGATCCGGTAATGGGGATTGTCGGCGGTCTGGTGATTGCCCGCTGGTCCTTCGGGCTGGTGCGCGATACGTCTGCGGTGCTTCTCGATGCCGTACCGGAAGAGGGCAGGCTAGCCGACAAGATTCGTGCCCGCGTGGAGGGGGCGGATGCGCAACTGACCGACCTTCACGTCTGGCAGGTGGGGCCGGGCCATCATGCGGCCATCCTTGCCATCTGCGCGCGCGATCCGCTGGAGCCTGCCGCCTACAAGCAAAGACTGCAGGATCTTGAAAGCCTGTCGCATGTCACCGTGGAGGTGATGCGGGCCGCGTGACAGCCATCCGAACATTTTTTGGGGCGGGGCGCCTGCAAGGCCGATCCCGGGAGGGGCGCAGGCGGGCTGCAGGCCGGATATGGGGGCTATGAGGTAGAGATCGACCGGAAAAGAGCCATAAAGGCCGCCTGCGCTATCGCGCCACAGGCGTGCCGGTTGCGCGATCAGAATTCCGAGTAGACGTCCTCCACCTGCTCCACAGAGGGAGCAGGAGCCTGGAGAATGCGGGAGGTATCGTGCGGTTCTGTTCCGGCACGCGCGTTTTCCACCATCCACAGCGCGTTCGACAGCGAAGAGGATAAAAGCGTGCTGCTGCCGGTCAGGGCTGAGGCGGAACGTTTGCGCGTCTCCGGCTGGCTTTGTGCGGGTTCTTCGGTCCGGCGGTCGATACCGTAGGTTCGTCCGGAATATCCATACCCGCTCAGTCCGCTGTCAATCTGCATGGCGGTCTGTCCGTGGTTGTTATCGTTAAGAATGTGTTAACTGATCAAGCTTGCGCGAGGCTTGCGACATCTCGCAAATGCGAGAAAGCGGGCATTGACAGGCAGCCGCTTCTGACGGTTGCCGGCGCCTGCTTCGCCGCGACGATGGAGTTTTAAAAAAGGTCGCGCCTCAGCCAGACGCCGCAAGGGCGCCTGCCACATCGCTTTCGGCCATCGCCAGGGCCGGCACGACAGAAAGCGTCGGGCCAGGTGCCGGCGCGCCGTCGCCATGGATGCGGCAGCAGTCGCGTCCATCGGCCTTGGCCCGGTAAAGCGCGACGTCTGCGGCCCTGACCGCCTCGTCAATCGTTGTCGCGCCTTCGGTCGAGAGGAAAATACCGGCGGAGAAGGTGAGCGCCGGGCAGTGATTGCCGGAAAGTCTTGTGTCAGCCAGTCGGGCCTTCCACTCGGCGCACCGTTCCTCCACCTTTTGGCGGCTGGTTTGCGGCATCACCACCAGAAATTCCTCGCCGCCCCAGCGGAACACGCTGTCTGAGGGATCGAGGCTTTCCTGCAGCATGGCAGCAAACACCTTCAGCACGTCGTCGCCTGTCTGATGGCCGAAGCGATCGTTGAAGGATTTGAAATGGTCGATATCGACGATGGCAATCGCCAGAACCGCATTCGGCTGCTCTGCGTCCGTGGTGGCGCTGAGTGCCGTCTCGGCACGATGCTGCATCAGCGGCGGCAGAACCTCCTGCGCGTGGCGGCGGTTGTAAAGCCCGGTCAGGTGGTCGCGGATGGCCTCTTCCCGCAACAGCGCCTGCAGGTGCAGATTGTCGGACAGTTTCAGTTCCAGATCGCGCGACAGGTCGGCGAGCCGCGTCTGGTCTGCCTTGCGCAGCGAGATATCGCGCATGACGATCATCCGCCCGCCGATGCGCCCCCAGGGCCGCAGCGAATGGCAGGAGACCTCGTAGGTGCAGCCATTCCCGCCAAGCGTCAGTTCGTGACGCTCGCCATCGTCCTCGGTCATGGTCTTCAGAAAAGCAGCGATTTCCGCCGGCTCGTGCAAGAACTTGCCGATTGGCTGCACGGGAATACCCGGCAGGCTTGCCGCTGCCGGGTTGAGTTCCAGAATGCGGCCCGCCTCATCCAGCACGATCACAGGATCGGGCAGAACGGCAAAAATCGCATCGCGGCCGATGGGTGGCAGCACAAAAAGCCGGCCGAACAGCTGCGCGCCCAGCATGAAGGCCCCGGTTCCGGCAAAGATGAACGGGGTCGGATCGTCATCGAAGATCATGAAACCATAGGCGGTGTAGGCGATATTGGCAGCAAGCGGCAAAAGTGCCGATACCAGCAGCGCCCAAAGCTGCCACTGGTGAATGCCGCGCGACCGCAGGGTCAGCACAATGCCGGAACAGCAGGAAATCGCCATGGCCGTATAGGCCAGCGCTTTCGCGACCGAATAGAGCCAGCCATGGCGAAACAGCATGGTTTTGGGGTCGAGCAGCTCGATATAGAGGCCGTGGTGCCAGTCGTTGGTCAGCGCCATGATGCCGAAGAACGCGCTGATCGCGCCAAGCGCGATGAGGTGCCAGCCCTTTTCCGATTCACGGCCGCGTGCATAACTTAAAAAACTCAAGGACCAGAAGAGTGGCGTGCCCATGATGCCGAACCAGGCAAGCTTGGAGGCCAGGATATGGGCCGCAAGATCTTCACTGCCGTGCCGGTATAGCACACATCCGGTCCACCACAGGGCCATCAGGATGGACAGGGCAAAGGCCTTGCGTCCGGGCGCATTGGGCGCCCGCACCGTGCCGATCATGATCAGCACGCCCATGACGATCACTGCTGCCAGCAGTCCGATCGATACACTCAAAGCTTCAAACCCCTGCCCTTGCACCAGTCCTGCTTCGGACGATGCGTTCCTGCGCTATACCACGGCATGCTGAATCGTGCATGTCTTCTTGCGCTTTTGCCAATAGAAACATCGGCCTTACGGATGGAAAATGGCACAGTCTGTTCCGCAACGGCACAAGGAAAGCGCTGTTGTCGGGGCGTCAGGAGGATTGTGGGCGGGTGCGGCGCGAAGGGCGCTCAGTTGTGGTTGAAAAGCCGCGCGTATTCGTCCTCGATCCTCTTTCGATCCTCGCCGAAAGTCAGCGATTCGCGCGCCCGGGCAAGGGCGGAGGCGGCCATGCGGCGGGCGGCGGCGCTGGCCTGCGCCGAGGAATGGGCAGAAATTGCCGCCAGCGATTTCTGCAGGCGGATTGCCACTTCGAGAAGTCCCGCGCCATCACGCGATATCGGCATGAACGCGGCCTCCATGAGGTCGTCTTCGGCAATATCACGGAGATAGATGCGCTCATGGAGAATTTTGGACGGTTCTTCGGGGCCGGTGTCGGCGGCCATCAGCCGTGTCAGCGTGGCCAGCACATCGATGGCCGTGCCGGGATCGTTGATGCCAGGAGATAGCGCCTTCGAGCCGATTTCCGAGAGCGCGATCAGGGCAAACCGCGGGTCCTGGTCAAAGGAGCGGCGGTTGCCGATGGTGAAGGCGGAGGCGATGCGGCCGGGCACGGTGTCTTCCAGCGTGCGGCTTTTGTCGCTGAGCGTCAGGTAGGCGATGGGCACCGTCGGGTCGCAATGGCTGCCGGGCCGGCGCTCCACGTGAAGGGTCGCATCGAGTTCCCCGGCAATATCCGAGAGGGTCGCGATGTCGAGATGCTGGAGATAACCGATGCGCGGATGGTAGATGGCAATTGCACCGACAGCGGGCGGTGTCCACGGATTGGCGCCAAAAATCAGGGCGGCACGATAGGCGCTGAACGCCTTCTGCGCGGCTTCCTCGACGCGCGAAATGGTTTCGCCCATGCGCCCGAGGCCTGCCAGATGATCGATCCAGCGCAGAAGCGTCACGACGATCAGCGCCACCATGATGAGCGTTGCGATAAACAGCACAAAACGGCCGCGCTCGCCGTAAAGTTCTGTATTCAGCGCAATCAGCCCGACCAGTGAAAACAGGAAGGCGCCGAGAAAGGTGGAGAGCGCCCGCTGCGCCGTGCGGTCTTCCAGAAGCAGGCTGGTGGCGCGGGGCGTTGCGGCATCGGCGGCCGCACTCGTTGCCGAGACAAGTGTCGTCAGCGAGAACGTCGTGACGGCCAGCATGCTGGACGCGATGATCGACAAAATGCTGTCGACGGCGCTGGAACCGAAGGTTCGCGGCAGTTCATCCGGCAGGTAAGGCGCGATCCAGATGGCGGCAAGCGCCGAGACCACGCCGAACAGGCAATAAAGCGTTGCGGTGAACCACAGCCGCCGCATCATGTGCGAGATGAACCACCACTGCCTGGAAAACATCGGATCTCCTCGCCGCCTCAGCCGTCTCGGCCGACTATCGCGATGGCGAAGATTTGCCGCCATCGCGAGGTCTTGATCATCATGCCGCCCTTACATGCGGCCCGCCATCTTGATGGCGAAGGCATATTCGAAGGCGATTTCCTCCAGCCGCTGGAAACGGCCGGACTTTCCGCCATGACCCGCCGCCATATTCGTCTTCAACAGGTAAGGGCCGGCGTCGGGTGCCTTGTCACGCAGTTTCGCCACCCATTTCGTCGGTTCCCAATAGGTGACGCGGGGGTCGGTCAGGCCGGAAATGGCGAGGATAGGCGGGTAGGATTTTGTTCCTACGTTGTCATAAGGCGAATAGGCGGCAATCCATTGATACTCTTCGGCCGAGTCGAGCGGGTTACCCCATTCCGGCCATTCCGGCGGCGTCAGCGGCAGCGTATCGTCGAGCATGGTGGTGAGCACGTCGACAAAGGGGACGGCTGCGATAATGCCGGCAAACTTTTCCGGCGCCATATTGGCAATTGCGCCCATCAGCATGCCGCCGGCCGAACCGCCCTCGGCAATGATGTTGTCGTAGGCAGTAAAGCCTTCCGCCACCAGATGATCGGCCGCCGCGATGAAATCCTTGAAGGTGTTTTCCTTCATTTCCATCTTGCCGTCTTCGTACCAGGAAAAGCCCTTGTCCTTGCCGCCGCGCACATGGGCGATGGCATAGATGAAGCCGCGGTCGGCCAGCGACAGGTTGGTTGTCGAAAACGATGCGGGAATGCTGATGCCATAGGCGCCGTAGCCGTAGAGCAGGCAGGGCGCGGAGCCGTCGAGCTTTACGTCCTTGCGATAAAGCAGCGAGATCGGCACCAGCGCGCCATCATGCGACACTGCCATGACGCGGCGCGTGACGTAATCGTCCGGGTTATGGCCGGAGGGAACCTCCTGCGTTTTCAACAAGGTACGCTCGCGCGTTGCCATGTTGTAATCGTAAAGCTGCGAGGGTGTCGTCATCGAAGAATAGGAAAAACGGATGACGTCGGTGTCATATTCGGCAGCGCCGGAAAGGCCGAGCGAATAGGCTTCTTCGGCAAAGGCGATCGAATGTTCCTCGCCGCTTTTGCGGTCGCGGACGACGATGCGCGGCAGGCCGTCGCGCCGTTCCAGCCAGACGAGATGGCGGGCAAAGGCCATATGGTTGAGGATGAGGCGGCCCGGCTCGTGGGCCACCAGATCCGTCCAGTTTTCCTTGCCCGGCGCATCAAACGGGGCCTCGACGATCTTGAAATCCTTGGCGCCATCGGCGTTGGTGAGGATGTAGAAGACATCGCCGCCCTCGGTCATCGAATATTCGATACCCTCTTCGCGCTCGGCCACCAGAACAGGCTCGGCGGTCAGATCCTTGGTGGAGAGAATGCGGTATTCAGACGTCTCGTGGTCGTGGATGTCGATATAGATGACATCATCGAGCAGCGAGCCGCCAACGCCCATGAAGAAGCCCGGATCGGTTTCCTCAAACACCAGCCGGTCGGCCGATTGCGGTTCGCCGACGATGTGGTGGAAGACTTTTGACGGACGGTGGTTCTCGTCCTGCAGCGTATAAAAGAAGCTCTTGCCATCGGGCGCCCAGACGCCGCCGCCGGCGGTGTTTTCGATGACATCGGGCAGATCCTCTCCGCTCGAGAGATCGCGCACCCGCAGGGTAAAATATTCAGAACCCTTGTCGTCATAACCCCAGATGCCGAAGGCATGGTTGGAGGAATGGTCAATGCCGGACAGGCGGAAATAATCCTTGCCCGTGGCCTCACGGTCGCCGTCGAGCAGCAGTTCGCGGTCGCCGCCGTCGCGCGGCGTGCGGAAATAATGCGCCTGCTCGCCGCCGGTGACATAAAGCGTGCCATAGGCAAACGGCCCGTCCTTCATCGGAACCGACGAATCGTCTTCCTTGATGCGGCCCTTCATCTCCGCAAACAGCGTCTTCTGCAGGTCTTTCGTATCGCCAAGGGCCGCCTCCATATAGGCGTTTTCCGCCTCCAGATGAGCGCGGATCTCCGGGTCGAGCAGGCTCGGATCCTTGAACATCGCCTGCCAGTTGTCGGCGCGCATCCAGGCATAATCATCCGTGCGGGTCATGCCATGGTGGGTATCGCTCACCGGCTTCTTCGGCGCAATCGGAGGGGAAGGGAGGTTCTGGAAAACGGCTTTGGAACGGGCCAAGGGACACTCCGGCATCTGGGGAACAGGAGAGCCAGAGATAGGCGGGGCGGGGGCGAAGGGCAAGGCGCGATCGTGGGACACGACTATTCGAAGAGTTCCGCATGGCTTCCGGCACGCGTAAACACGACAAGATTTTTTGTCTCGTCAATGGTGTAGATCAGAAGGAAGTCGCCGCCCACATGACATTCGCGGTGATCGGCGAAATTGCCGGTCAGCGCGTGATCCTTCCACTCGGCCGGCAATGGTGCAGCATTGGCGATAATCAGCAGCATGACCTCGCGAAGCTGTGCCATGTTATAGCGCCCCGTTCGCTCCAGCCTCAGCCAGTCTTTCTCGAAGCTTCTGGTGAAATCGGATCTTCGCGGGATCCGCGCCCGCCGGGATTTAGGACCCCCACTTTGCGGATCAGGTGGCATTTTCGCCGTTTTCGGTGGAAGCCTTGAGAGACGCGAACAACTGATCGTCGCTCGTAAAACCGGCACTGCCGGATGCCTTGATGGCCCGTGCCTCTTCCATTGCCGCGATGGTCTGCGGATTGGGGCGAGCAAGCTCAAGGGGAAGCGCCTTTTCCCGAGCAATCCGGGTCAGCGTCATGCGCATCACATCGGAAATCGTCAGCCCGAGACTGTCGAGTACAAGCGCTGCCTCTTCTTTCAGCGAGGGATCGATCCGGGCTCGGACATAGGCATTGGCAGCCATGATAGCCTCCTTGTGAATAGAGGCCATATGTAGCTCAATTGAGCATCATATTCAATCGATGATCCCGCCGTTGCCATGAGTCGGCGGCGGGGCGGGTGAACAAAAACAGGGTAATTCTCGTCATGGTGGGTGGTCAATCGGCCCTACCTTTCCTAGTTTCCCCCACGTCCGACCTCTATTGGATGAGAATGCCATGACAATGACCGCGAGGATCGTCGCTCTGACGATCGTATTTTTTCCCGCCCTTCAAGCCCATGCCATCGATAGCAGCATCGTGCGCCAGCTGGATGCGCTGACACCAGAGGAGCGGCGCGAGCAGCGTTGCGACATCGAGGCGATGAACCGGATCGCCAAGGAAGCGGACGGTTTCAAGCCCGACAAGGTGATCGCCTATACGTTTGGCGATACGATCGAAAAGGGTGACCTGATCCGGGCGCCGGGTGCCGTCTTTCGCAGCGGCGGCAACTGGTATCGCCTGAAATACAAGTGCCAGACGGCCAATGATGGTCTTGCCATCACCACGTTCGACTACAAGCTGGGCTCAAAAATTCCGCGCGAGCAGTGGCCGGAATATTATCTCTACGATTGAGATTTTCCGACCGAATACGAAAGCCCGAGGATCCGGTCGGATCCTCGGGCTTTTCTGTTTCTGTCGTCTGCGCCGCTCAGTCCGGCAGTTGCGGCACGGTCTTGCGGTCTGGAAACATCTCGTGGAACATCGTCATGACAATCAGCGACAGCGGCAGCGCCAGCATGGCGCCAACGGCCCCCCACATCCATGTCCAGAACAGGATGGCGACAAAAACCACGAAAGGATTGATTTCCCACTGGCGGCCCATCACGGCGGGAAAAGCAAGGTTTTCCATGATGAGATGGACCATGAAGAAGCAGATCGCCGGCAACAACCCGATCATCAGCGTATCATGCACGAGGATGCCGGCAACCGCGACGGAAAACGTCATGACGGTGATGCCGAGAAAGGGGATGAAGCTGGACAGAAAGGCAAACACGCCCCAGAGAATGGGCATGGGCAGGCCGCCGGCATAGGCGATCAACGTCATCACCACGCCGAGGCCGAGATACATCAGGCTGGCGGTTGCGAAATAATAACCGAGCACTTCTTCCACCGCATTGAAGATGCGGATGGACAAAAGCCTCTGGCGACGGGTCGGGAAGGCCATGATGATGGTGCGGCGCAGTTTCAGGCGCCCATAGAGGAAGAGCAGCAGGGCTGCAAAGAAGATCAACCCCTGCACGATTGCCGGCGTCAGGTTTGCCGAGACAACACTCAGCACGTTGCCGCTGTTTTCCAGGAGCTTTTCCATCGACATCGGCCCGCTGTTGAACGTGGCCGGCGTGATGTTCAGCCAGTGGTGTTTTTCGAGGAAGGGCGTGATGCGGGCAAAGGTCTCCTCCACCACGCGCGGCCCCTCGCCAATCAGCGTCGCCACCGGTTCGGCGAGCGCATTGACGAGCAGGAAGAGGCAGGCCATCACCAAGGTTGACAGGATGAGCGCAATGCCGAAACGGGGAATGCCGAATTCCCCCATGCGCTCGGCCACCATGCCAAGGATCATGCCGATGACGATGGCAAGCGCCACGGGCTTCAGGATCAGTGACAGCTGATGAACCACGGCAAAACCGATGATGAGGAAAATCCCGATCACCGCCCAGGCCTTGGCCACTTCCAGCGCATCTCGGCCCAGCGGCATAAATTCGGTTGCATCGGCGCTGTAGCCGGCAATCTCGTCCTGTCGCGCACCTTCATGCTCGATCGTGCGTCGCTTGGCTTTGCCGTTTTGCCTGGCCACGCGGGCCGCTGTGGTTGTCATATTCGCTATCCCCTTTGCGCGGCATCAACGCGCGAGGGTTGCAGCGGTTCCAGCGGGAAATGATGCGTCAGGCGGCAAGTGTCAGGCCGATGCCCCAGGGATCGGAAAGCGTGATGCCAGCGGCAGTCCGGGAGGTGGCGATCTCCAGCTTTTCCAGGCCCTGCAGCGCCGTTTCAAGCGCTGCCGCATCGGTAAATTTCAGCGTGTAATCGGAAAGGCCGCTCATGCTCTTCTGGCGCATCCCGGCACCCCGGCTGTTCCAGATGTTGGCGGCGAGGTGATGGTGATAACCGCCGGTCGCGAAAAAGCTGGCGCCCGGATAACGTGCCATGATCTTCAGGCCGAGCACATCGCGGTAAAAGGCATCGGCGTCTGCCACATTGCCCACCTGAAGGTGGATATGGCCGATGGCAGTGCCGGGCGCCATTCCGCTCCAGCTTTCCTTTTTGGCGCTGTCGTAGAGCGCCTGCAGGTCCAGCCGCTCGGTCGCCATCGCAACCATGCCATCCGGCTGATAGTTCCATTCGAGCGGCGAGCGATCGCGGTAGATCTCGATGCCGTTGCCTTCGGGGTCGGAGAGATAGATCGCCTCGCTCACCAGATGGTCGGAAGCGCCTTCGAGCCTGATACCTCGGTGGACGGCATGGGCAAGCCAGGCGGCAAGTTCTGCCCGGTTGGGCACCAGGAAAGCGGTGTGGAAAAGGCCGGCAGCTGTTCGTGGCGCACGGGCAATGCCGGTGCCGGTGGAAAGCGTCAGAAGCGGCACGCCATCGACACCCAGAACCAGGCCGCTTGGGCGTTCCTCCAGCAGCGAAAGCCCGATGATGTCGCGGTAGAAGGCGCCAGTGCCGGCAAGATCGGTCACCACCAGATGCGCGCCCTCCACATGGGCGGGGCGGGTGAGGGCAAAGGAGGGCGTTGCTGCGGCAGTCGTCATCTTGCGGATCTCGCTATTCTCAATCATTGCCACCACTATGCACGCGCCGTATCGTTCACGAAAGATCCGGATATGGCGACATCCCGTTCGCAAAAAGAGAACGATCTTCTGAAACCCGCAATCCTTGACGATTTGACCTGCCTCAAGGCGCCCGCACGTGTGGCGTGAGAAACATCCTGGCACACTCCAGGGAGAATGCCATGTACAGTTCCATCATCGTTGCCATCGATGTCGCACAGTTGGACAAGGCCGAGCGCCTTGCGGCAAAGGCCGCCATGCTCGCGGATGCCGGCGCAAAGATCACCCTTGTCAACGTGGTCGAGGAAGTGCCGGGTTATCTCACCATCGATATCCCCACCGACCTGATGGGGCAGGCGCGTGCCGATAGCCAGGCAAAGCTCGGCGCGCTGCGTGACAAACTGGGGCTCGATGCGCAGATCGAGATACGCCAGGGGGCACCGGCGCACGAGATTCTGGCCTCTGCCTCCGCCAATAAGGCCGATCTCATCATGCTCGCATCGCATGTCCCGGATTTTTCCAATTATCTGATCGGCGCCACCGCCGACCGCGTCGTGCGTCATGCCAAATGTTCGGTTCTGGTCGAGCGCTGAACGTAGCAGATGATCCGTCCGTGACGCCTGTATGAAGGAAATCTGAACAGGCTGTCATGCGGATTTGAAAAGTCGTAAACGCTCATAACGGAATGTGATGGCGCCGATGGCGCCGACCCGGTTGCGTCTTTTTGCCCTTACCTTCATGGTGGGCGGCAAAGGAGACCGGGCATTTATGAGCGACCTGCTGCGATTCGGACGAGCCTATGATTTTCACGAGATCGTCGCCGATGGTGTCGTGCACGGCGTTGGCATCGTGTTTGCGCTGATCGGCGCAACCGCGCTCATCTTCTACGCGACGCTCTGGTCAAGCCATGGCGAACTGTTTGCCGCCTGGACCTATGGCATCGGGCTGGTGCTCTGCCTCTCGGTGTCGTTCACCTATAATATCTGGCCGCATTCGCGCACCAAATGGCTGCTGCGACGGTTCGATCATTCGGCGATCTTTGTGCTGATTGCCGCGACCTATACGCCGTTTCTTGAGCGTGGCTCGTCGGATCCGCTGGTCTTTGCCATGCTGATCTTCGTCTGGGCGGTGGCGCTGTTCGGCATCACGCTGAAATGCGTCTTTCCCGGTCGTTTCGATCGGCTGACCATCCTGCTTTATCTCGGCATGGGCTGGAGCGGCGTGGTGGTCATTTCGCCGCTGTCGCAGCAACTGCCCTCGATCACGCTGTGGCTGATCGTTGCCGGCGGCATCATTTATTCGCTCGGCGTGATCTTTCACGTCTGGGAACGGTTGCGCTTCCAGAATGCCATCTGGCACGCCTTCGTCATTGCCGCCGCCGCCGTGCATTATTCGGCCGTCGTCACCTGTTTCAGCCTGCCGTCGCCCAGCATCTGACCGAGCTTGCGCGGCAGGAGACGGCACTGGACGTCTGCGCCGACTGTCTGCTATGGAAGACGATACGTTTATTATAGTGGATTTTCAAATGGCAGCCGAACTCCTTCTGCGGGACGCTGAAGACGCGGATCTTCCCGCGATCCGCGACATCTATAATGATGCAGTGGCGAATACGACGGCGATCTGGAACGACAATCTTGTCGATCTTGCCAACCGACAGGACTGGTATGCGGCGCGCCTCGCCCGCGGCTTTCCGGTTCTGGTGGCAGAGGTGGACGGGCAGATTGCCGGCTACGCCTCCTATGGCGACTGGCGCGCGTTCGAAGGTTTTCGACACACGGTGGAACATTCGGTCTATGTCCATAGGGATCATCGCGGTGCAGGCCTTGGCAAGCAGTTGATGCAGGCGCTTGTGGCGCGGGCGGAAGCGGGCGGCATTCACGTGATGGTCGCCTGTATCGAAGCGCAAAACAGCGCCTCCATCCGCCTGCACGAAGCCTTGGGCTTTCGCACCGCCGGCACGTTTTCCGAGGTGGGCACCAAGTTCGGCCGTTGGCTGGATCTCACCTGCATGGAAAAGCGGCTGGGGTGATCAGGCGGGTCGGGGCAGCGACGGGAACAGGTCCGTTCTGTCCCGGCGTTACAGCGCTTTGCCAGCCTTGTTTTGAGTGTTATCGTGTCCGTCAGGAGCATCCGATGAGCATCAAGGCAGACCTTGGCCAACCTCTGGAAGACTATGTCGCGTCCCTCGTCAGCGAAGGGCGTTTTCGATCGCGTGACGAAGCGCTTCAGGAGGGTGTCCGGTTGCTGGAGATGCAGGAAAAGCGTCTTTCAGAGCTTGATTCTGCAATCGCAGAAGGCCTTGCCGACGCCGATGCCGGGCGCGTGACATCCTCTGCGGATATGCGGGCGCATTTTCGCGCGAAACTGCATCCGGGCTCTCGATCCACGACATCGCGATGAAGGTCGTCTTTTCAGATCGTGCCAGGGACGATCTGGACGCGATCTGGCAGGCTATTGCGGCAGAAAATTCGGTCCGTGCGACAAGTTTTGTCGAAGAACTGATCGATCTCGGTGAATGCCTCGCCACCATGCCCTATCGCTTTGCCTTGGTGAGGCGCTATTCGGCAAAAGGCATCCGCCGCGCTGCCCATGGCAATTACCTGATGTTTTACCGGGTGCTCGATAACCGTATCGAGATCATCCACGTGCTGCATGCGGCCCGCGATATCGACCGCATGCTGTTTGGGGAAGGCGAGTGAGCCTCTTCGTGAGCCGGCATCACACCGGCTCGAACACCATCGAATAACCGTTGATGCAGTAGCGCAGGCCGGTCGGGGGCGGGCCGTCGGTGAAGACGTGGCCGAGATGGCCGTCGCAGGAGGCGCAGCGGATTTCGGTGCGCACCATGCCATGGCTGATGTCGCGCAGTTCCACCACGGCATCCGGCGTCACCGGCTCGAAATAACTCGGCCAGCCGCAGCCGGAATCAAACTTGGTGTCGGAGATGAACAGGGGCTCGTTGCAGCCGGCGCAGCGGTAAAGCCCCTTGTCCTTGCTGTTCCAATAAGGGCCGGTGAAGGCCCGTTCCGTGCCATGTTCGCGCAGGATGCGGTATTGTTCCGGGCTCAACTGTTCGCGCCAGTCCCGATCGCTCTTGATAACCTTCGGCGTTTTGATATCCGACATGGAGCACTCCTTTGTTTCCCCGGATATAGGCGTTCACATTGTCATCAAAAAGGGTGGGCGGATGTCGTTTTTCGACAACAAAGCGTTGAGACTGACAAACCCATGCCTTAAGTAGGGCTCTCTTGTCTCGGCCTGGGTGCGGAGATGTATAACGGGTGCGAAGGCGCCGACAGGAGGATGATATCGCCGCAATGACCTTGGTATGTCTGTTCCTGCCATTCATCGCGGCTGTTGCTGCACCTCCTCTGACGCGCGCTCTTGGCGCAAATGCCGCCTGGCTACTGGCGCTGGCGCCGGCTTTATCTTTTTTCTACTTTGCCGGCTATCTGCCGGAAATTGCGGCCGGTGAGGTGGTCACGGGCGGTTATGCCTGGGTGCCCAGCCTCAATCTGTCATTTTCCTGGTTTCTCGACGGGCTGTCGCTGACATTTGCCCTTCTCATCACCGGCATCGGCACGCTGATCGTGCTTTATTCCGGCGGTTACATGAAGGGCCACCCGCAGCAGGGGCGGTTTTTCGCTTTCATCCTTCTCTTCATGGGCGCCATGCTCGGCGTCGTCGTCTCCGACAGTTTCCTGATGCTCTTCGTCTATTGGGAGCTGACCTCGATCACCTCCTTCCTGCTGATCGGTTTCGATCACACGCGGGAAGCCGCGCGCCGCTCGGCGTTGCAGGCGCTGGTGGTGACAGGCGGCGGCGGGCTCTGCCTGCTCGCCGGTCTCATCTTCATCTGGAACATCACCGGCGTCACCCAGCTGTCGCTCGTCGTCCACCAGGGCGAGCTGATGCGCCAAAGCCCGTTTTATCTGGCAGCGCTGCTGCTTGTGCTCGGTGGCTGCTTTACCAAGTCGGCGCAGTTTCCCTTCCATTTCTGGCTGCCGAACGCCATGGAAGCGCCAACGCCCGTTTCGGCCTACCTGCATTCCGCCACCATGGTGAAGGCCGGCGTCTATCTGCTGATGCGGCTCAACCCGACACTTGGGGGCACACCCGCCTGGGAAATTCTGCTGCCCTTCTTCGGCGGCGTGACGCTCATCGTCGGTACGGTTCTCGGGCTTCGCCAGACGGACCTGAAGCTGATGCTCGCCTATACGACGCTCGCCTCGCTCGGGCTTCTGGTGATGCTGACCGGCTTTGATTCCGAACACGCGATTTCCGCGGCCGTGCTTTATCTGGTGGCGCATTCGCTGTTTAAAGGTGCGCTGTTCATGGTGGCGGGCCTCATCGACCACGAGGCCGGCACGCGCGACGTGACCAAACTGTCAGGTCTTGCGAAAGCCATGCCGATCACCTTTGCGGCCGCCCTTCTGGCGGCGCTGTCCATGGGTGGCCTGCCGCTGTTCTTCGGTTTTCTGGCCAAGGAAGAGATCTATTATGCGCTGGCCGGTGGCGATTTGCGCTCGATCCTCTTCACCACGGTCGCCGTTGTCGGCAACGGGTTGATGTTTGCGCTGGCCTTTGCCGTGGCGCTGAAACCCTTTCTCGGCAAAAAGGTGGAAACGCCTAGACATGCCCATGAAGGCCCGGTTCTGCTGTGGCTTGGCCCGCTGGTGCTGGCCGTTCTCGGCCTTGTCAGTGGCGTGTTTTCAACCATTGCGCATCGCTTCATCTCCTCGCCGATGGCGAGCGCCGTGGAAGGTGCTGCAACGCAAGTGACGATTTCCACCATCCCCCATTGGGGCGCACCACTTGCCCTGTCGCTGGTCACGGTCGCCTTCGGTCTCCTTACCTATCTTCAGCTTTCGCGTATTCGCGCCCTGATGGTGCGCTTCATCGATGCGCTGGGCCCGGGGCCGGATCGTGGTTTTGATGCAGCGATTGCCGGGCTCGTCAAGTTTTCGGTTGCCGTCTCGCGTTTCGTCCAGCCCGGTCGGCTGGAAGTCTATGTGACCGCGACCTTCATTCTTCTGGCGCTGACGCTTCTCGTGCCGCCCTTCGTTTACGATGAACTGCCGGCAATGCCGTCTTTCCCCGCCGATGTGATGGTGCAGGAATGGGCGTTCTTTGCCATCGCCCTTATCGGCCTTGTCGCCGTGCTGCGCGCCAGCAACCGGCTGACGGCGATCGTCTCGCTCGGCATCCAGGGCTTTGCGGTGGCCGTTATCTTCCTGCTGTTTGGCGCGCCGGACCTGTCGTTTACGCAGTTCATGGTGGAAACGCTGTCGGTGGTCATCCTCGCGCTTGCCATGACGCGGCTTCGTGTGCTGCCAACCGACCACCGGCCGGTCCGCCAGATGCTGGGCGACGCGGTGATCGCCATTTCCTGTGGCATTGGCTTCATGCTGCTGTTGATGAAATCCGTCGAAGGCGTTTTTGACACGCGGCTCACCGATTTCTTCAATACCTATTCCAAGGTCATCGCCCACGGCGCCAATGTGGTGAATGTCATCATCGTCGATTTCCGCGGCACGGACACGCTGGGCGAAATCGCCGTGGTGATGGTGACCGGCCTTGCGATCCTTGCCCTCATTCGTGTCCGCGTCGGGGCGATAAAACCTGCCGATAACGATCCGGATGCTCCCGATCCGACACCCAAGCCGGCCGGCACCGTTGCGATGAACGAAGGAGCGCGCCCATGAACACGCTGATCTTTCGCACCGTCGCTCCTTTCCTCACCGCGCTGATGCTGGTCTTTTCGGTTTTCGTGCTCTTGCGTGGCCATAACGAACCGGGCGGCGGCTTTATCGGCGGGCTGATTGCAGCCTCCGCCTTTGCCATTTACGGCATTGCCTATGGCGTGGCCGCCGTGCGCCGCGCCATCTGGTTTCATCCGATGTCGGTTGCCGGTTTCGGCCTTCTTGTCTCGACGCTGTCCGGTTTCCTGTCGATCTTTGCCGGCGTGCCGTTCATGACCGGTCTCTGGATCTATCCGCATTTCTTCGGCGTCGAAATCGCGCTGTCGAGCGTCATGTCCTTCGATATCGGGGTTTATCTCGTTGTGGTCGGGGCCATCACCTCCATTGCGCTGGCACTGGAAGAAAAGGAGAGCGACTGATGGAGTTTCTTGCCGCAATCCTCGTCGGTGCGTTCTTTTCGGCCGCCATCTATCTGATGTTGTCAAAACATTCGGTGCGCATGCTGCTCGGCATCGCCATTCTCGGCAATGCCGTCAACCTCTTGCTGTTTACCGGCGGACGGCTGACGCGCGAAGTGCCGCCGATCATCGGGGCAGGCATGGATACGCTGCCGGCCGGTGCCGCCAACCCGCTGCCGCAGGCGCTCATCCTCACGGCCATCGTCATTTCGTTTTCGTTCTTCGCCTTCCTCTTGGTGCTGACCTACCGCGCCTATCAGGAACTCGGCACCGACAATACCGACGAGATGCGGCTTGCCGAGCCGAAGGATGATCCCATGCCGCCCATCGGCTACTGAGGAGGTTTTCAGACACCCATGGCCTCCACCACCTCGACGCCTGTCGATCTTTCCCTCGCCTTTGTCATGACACCGCCTCCGCTCGGTGACTGGCTGGTCATTCTGCCGCCGGCCCTGATGATCGGGCTTGGCGCCGTGCTGATGATGATGCGCCATTCGGTGCGTCTGCATGGTTTTGTCGCCGTGCCGGGTCTGACACTTCTGGTGCTGCTCGATGCCCTTCTGTTGTGGAAGGTGTCGGTGGAAGGGCCTGTGACCATGGTGATGGGCCGCTGGCTGCCGCCCTTCGGCATCGCTTTTACCGTCGATGTCTTCGGCGCGCTGATGGCACTGGTCTCTGCCGTCGCCGCCCTTGCCGCAGGCATTGCAGCACTTTCCGATATCAGCGCGACGGGCCGCCGTTACGGTTTCTTTCCCTTCCTGATGCTGCTGATGGCCGGTGTCTCCGGCGCCTTCCTGACGGGGGACCTGTTTAACCTCTATGTCTGGTTCGAGGTGCTGCTGATCTCCTCCTTCGGCCTGCTGATCTTAGGCTCCGAGCGGGAGCAGATCGATGGCGCGCTGAAATATGCCGTCTTGAACCTTCTCGGCACCACGTTCTTCCTGATTGCCGTCGGTTATACCTATGCCATCTTCGGCACGCTCAACATGGCAGACCTGACGCTGCGGGCGCGGGACATTTCCGGCGCGCCGCTGATGACGCTGGGTGGCCTGTTCATTCTGGCCTTTGCCATGAAGGCTGCCGCCTTTCCGGTTAATTTCTGGCTGCCGGCCTCTTATCACACGCCGCGCATCACAGTGTCGGCGCTGTTCGGCGGTCTTTTGACCAAGGTCGGAATTTATGCGCTGATGCGGGTGATGATCATGCTGTTTCCGGTGCAGCATGAGGAGTGGAGCCTCGTCGTCGGCATGGTGGCGCTTCTGACCATGGTCTTGGCAAGCCTTGGCATGCTGGCGCAAAACGACCTGCGCCGTCTTGCCGGGTATGCCGTCATTCTCGGTATCGGCAATATGCTGGCCGGTATTGCGACGGGCACGGTGGCCGGTCTTGCCGGCGCCGTGCTTTACGCGCTGCATTCGATCCTGGCGATGACGGCGCTTTATCTGGTTGTCGGCCGTGCCGCCGCGCTGTCTGGGCATTTCACGCTGCAATCGATCGGCGGGATTTACCGGCGGGCGCCGGGTTTTGCCTTTGTCTCTCTCGCGCTCCTGCTGGCGGTTGCCGGCCTGCCGCCGTTTTCCGGCCTCTGGCCAAAGATCATGCTTGTGAAGGCCTCGATCGATATCGGTGCCTGGTGGCTGGCGGCGGGCATTCTCGTCTCCGGATTTCTCTCCACCATCGCGCTTGGCCGTGTGTTCCTCTTGGCCTATTGGCGCCCGGCGCCGGGTGGGGATGTCCCTGATGGGGCAGCGGAGCCGACCGGCTGGACATCCTTCGGCCCGATCCTTGGCCTTACCGCCATCGTCACGCTGTTCGGGCTCTTTCCGGAATGGCCGCTGGTGTTGTCGCAGGCAGCCGCCATCGGGCTGATGGAACCGGCTGCCTATATCGGCTCGGTCTTTCAGGGAGGTGTTGCCCCATGACGGCTTTTTCCATGAACGTGCTGTTTGCCGTCGTCTGGGTGGCGGTGAGCGGCAGCGCCACCTTTCTCAACTTCCTCTTCGGTTTCGTGATTTCCGCCTTTGCCATCGGCCTCATCCGCGAGCAGGCGCATGGCGTGAGTTATCTCGGGCGCATAAGGCGCATCCTGTCGCTGCTGATGCTGTTCTTCAAGGAACTGGCGCTCTCGGCGTGGAAGGTTGCGGTCCTTGTTACCCGGCCGAAGCTTGACGCCAAGCCCGGCATTTTTGCCTTTCCGCTGACGGTGGACCGCGATTTCGAGATCGCGCTTCTCGCCAACATGATCACGCTGACGCCGGGCACGCTTTCCATCGATGTCTCCGAGGATCGTCGTTTCCTCTATGTCCATGCCATCGACTGTTCCGACATCGAGGGCACCAAGCGCGATATCCGCGAAGGTTTTGAGGCCAAGATCATGGAGGCGTTCCGCTGATGACCGAACAGGCTCTGCTTGCCGTGGCGATCTGGATCGCCAATGCGCTGCTCGCGATCTCCTTCCTGCTGACGGTGGCGCGCGTGGTGCGCGGCCCGACCCTTGCCGACCGGGTGGTGGCGCTCGACATGCTTGTCGGCATCGCCATCGGTTTTATCGCGCTCATCGCCATCAAGACCGGCTTTGTTCTTTACATCGATGTTGCCATTGCGCTTGGGCTGGTCGGTTTCCTTGCTACGGTCGCATTTGCGCGGTTTATCCTCTCGCGCCGCACGGCCGACGAGGAGGGCGAGGCGGATAATCGGTCGATGGATGTCGATTCGGCGGGGTTTGATGTCAGTCGGCGTACCAAAACGACACAGGAAGGTCGCGGATGAGCTGGTTGTTTACGCTTCTGACAGTCATTCTGATTATTACTGGCAGTTTATTCGCGCTGATTGCGTCTGTGGGCCTGCTGCGGCTGCCCGACGTATTCTCCCGTATGCATGCGGCCTCCAAGGCCGGCACCGTCGGATCCGGCCTGCTGTTGATTGCGGTTGGCATTCATTCCGGGGATATATCCATATTTGTCAGGGCCTTGGCGGGTGGGGTGTTCTTCATTCTCACGGCCCCCATTTCCGCGCATCTGCTGGCGCGGGCGGCGCATAAGGTGGGATACGTGCTGCATCACTCAACCGTCGTGGACGAGATGAGAAACGGTCCCCCTTGAATATCAGAGGTCCTGACACATCTACTTCGCCGCCTTGAGGGCTGTCCGATAATCAATCAGTAAGTGTGGAAATAGCTCGCGCATCTCCACAATAGAACAAATACTTAAAGATTGTATTTGGACTTTGCGCCAAACAATGTTAATCGCATTTCAGTAGAGCACGAATATCGATGGCATTCGTTGTGTCTCTCGTGGCGAAAACGGCATCGTACGTGATGTCGGGAAGCAACCGGGAGGCCTTCGGGTGGTTGATGTTGCCGAAAACGTGGGAAAGTCCGCCGTATCTGTGGGGATCTAGGGGTGGATCCTTCTTCGTTCGCGAAGTGCGGATCACGGATCAGGGCTTTCCGGCGTCGCTTTACGGAGTTTGTGTGTCAAGGTGATACATGCTCCAGTGAATCGAACAGGAGATATGAAATGACAGAAACACTCGCAGTTAAGGGGTCGGATCTTCTCGTTGAACTGACCGCCGATATCGTTGCCGCCTATGTCAGCAACCACGTTGTGCCCGTCGGCGATCTCGCCGGCCTGATTTCCGACGTTCATGGCGCACTGAACAACACCGCATCGCCGGTTCAGGTTCCCGCCGCCGTCGAAAAGCCGAAGCCGCCCGTGCCGATCCGCAAGTCGATCGAAGACGACTACCTGATCTGCCTGGAAGACGGCCAGAAGTTCAAGTCGCTGAAGCGCCACCTGATGACCCATTACAACATGACGCCCGAGGAATATCGCGAGAAGTGGGGCCTGCCGTCCGACTATCCGATGGTTGCTCCGGCCTATGCGGAAGCCCGTTCGCGGCTTGCCAAGGAAATGGGCCTCGGCCAGCGCCGCAAGCGCGCCAAATAACTGCGCCCCAAATAACTGCGCCCCAAGTAACTTCGTCCCAGGTCACTGCGGGCAAAGTCACTGCAGGCCAGGGTTTTCAGGTCAAGTTCCTGCAGGACATGTGCTTGCGGGACAAGTCACGCGAGACGGCGTGACGGAAGGTGAGGGCGTGCCAAGGCCGCCACATCTGAACCGGCCTGGATCTTGCCGCCACATCAAGGTCACCGGCGCTGAACATGCGCGGTGATTGAAAACCATGCAGCGTGCGAAGTTTTTCGCACGTTTCGCACGTCTTCGGCCCATCTGCCTTAAGGCGCATGATGGGTGCGAAGCCAGCGGCCAGACTTTTCGACGGTCGTCCGTGCGGCACTCCTTCCCGCGTCCCACGCTTCCAGCCACCATATGTCTGCCGGCACCAGACGCCTGAACAATATCCAACCGGCGTTCGCGGCCTTATCCCCTCCCGCATATCCAGCCCCGCCTTCCGCGCATCTCGCCTCCCGGGATATTTTTGCGCGTGATTGTTTCATCAGGGGTGAGGAAAATAATCCCAGAATTTTTGCGCGTAACATCAAAAAACACACCAAAAACAAGTGGAAGTGTCCGTGTTGGGCTTTCGCTCATCCCCCATCTGCGCATAGGGTGTATGAATTAATTCCTATTAGAGGAGTTGTTCATGTCTTTTGAAACCAAAAGCGGGCCTTCCCCCGCAATCATCCCAGCCGGGCCCGGCCGTTATCCGGCCTCTTCGCCCAATGACGCGGGTGCCGCCCTGTCGGCCGCTGTGCATCAGCCGGACGGCCATTGCGGCGATCCGGCAGCTGCCGCCGACAGCCCGGCACCGCATCCGGCATCGCAGCTCGCATCGCCTTCCGGCATGTCGCCGGTTCAGGCCTGCGGCATCGTGCGCCATCTCGTCGACGAGTTGCTGATGCTGATCGGCGACCGCGTGCAGATGCGGCGCGACCGTCGTCGGGCGCTCTGCCACATCCGCCAGATCGCCATGTATGTCTGCCACGTCTCGCTTGGCATAGCCCAGAGCGATATTGGCGAGGCGTTCGGGCGGGACCGCACCACGGTCGGCCATGCCTGCGGCGTGGTGGAGGAGAGGCGCGAAAATGCCGCTTTCGACGATTTCGTCTCCACCGTCGAGCGGATCGCCAACACCGTGTTTGGCCGCAGCGAGGTGCCGCGGCATGACTAAGGTGATTGCACGAACCACCGGGCAGATCCTGCCGGCAACCCGCCCGCTGCTGCGCCTGTTGCGCCAGCTTTCGCGCGGGTCCTGCGCCATCGAACCGGGCGAGACGCCGGCGCAGATTTTCCTCTGCGGCAACGGCGTCCGCCATGGCCATTCCCTTGACATCATTGAGGCGGCCGCCACCGCCGGTCTTGTGCAGAAGAAAGGGGAAAAACTTCTTGCGCGTCCGGAAACGCTGTCCTTCCTGCGGCGGCATCTGGGCGTTGGCGAGTCCGAAAACGTCGACGGGCGGGCAAAAACGACGGCGGGAAAATCGGCAGCGCGCGACAAGGGGATCGGCGGTCCTGCCGACGGCATGGATTTTGCCGGTCAGCATCGCGCCATCGTGTCCGATACGGTCGAGTTTGAGGGGGGCCGCGAAAGGGTGCGGCGCAACCTTCTGGAATCGCCACTCTCGGGCCTTGCGCGCTTGAAGGATCGCGAGGGCCGGCCGTTTCTTCCCCAAGAGGCCATCGAGGCGGGGGAGCGGCTGGCAGGCGATTTCGAGCGCGGCCATCTGCAACCGAAGATCACCGCCAGTTGGGAGCCGCGTTTGTCTCAACGTGGCAGGGGCGAGGCGGGCGGCAAGGTGGATCTCACCGAAAGCGCCATGGCGGCAAGAGCCCGGGTCACCAGGGCCATCGAGGCCATGGGGCCGGAACTCTCCGGCGTGGCGCTTGATATCTGCTGCTTTGAAAAAGGCCTGGAACTGGTGGAACGCGAGCGCGGCTGGCCGGTGCGCTCGGCAAAACTGATGCTGCGCACCGCGCTTCTGGCGCTTGCCCGCCATTATGCGCCGCCGTCCACGCCCCGCTTCAACCACAGCTGGGGTGCGGAAGGGTTTCGCCCGCAGATGTAAAACCTCAGGCGGGCGCCGACAGGCGGGCCTCGTCGCGGATGCGCTTCACCATGGAGCGCAGGCCGTTTGCCCGCTGGGAGGAGAGGTTTTCGACAAGCCCGATGCGGTTGAACGTGTCGATGACATCATAAGTGGCAATCTGCGAGGCGTGCTTGCCGGAATAGGCGGCGAGCACGATGGCGACGAGGCCGCGCACGATATGCGCATCCGAATCCCCCTCGAAGGTCAGCACCGGATCTTCCCCATCACCGTGATGGGAGACGAGCCAGACCTGGCTTGCACAGCCGTTGACCTTGTTCTCCGCCGTCTTTTTTTCGTCGGCGAGGTCAGGCAGCGCCTTGCCCAGCTCGATCACGTAACGGTAGCGGTCTTCCCATTCCTCGAGATAGGCGAAATCATCGATGATCTGGTCGATGCCGGGGGTGGAAGGGCTCGTCATGAAGGGCTCCAGCTTTTGTCCTGCACGTCATGCATCAAGGCCGCATGACGTGGGTGTCACGTCCTGGCCCGGTGTTTGCCGCAGCATCGGCCGCCGGGCCTTCTCCTCCATATAGGGGCGAGATGGCCGGACGAAAACGAAAAACGGAGATTGGACGCAAAGATTGACGGGAATGGCTGTCAGTGCAGCGGGCGGCTCAGCGGCACCGGCACGGAACCGGTTGCCAGTCCATCGTCAGTGGCAAAATTCTGGTTGCTCACCAGTTTGTCCGGCATCGGCTGACGCGGTGAGGTCTTGCTGTTCACCACCGGCGCTTCAGGCTCATTGCCTGAAAACTGGCTGTCGAGGAACCGGAAGGCCACAAGCGCGCCTTCCTTGGCGCGGTAACCGAGCGCGGTGAAGGTTTCCGAGCCCTTTTCGCAGACATCGGGTTTTTCGACGCAGATGGCGCTGATGTAATGATAGGCGTCGGTGACAGCGGAAAACGTGTCGGAGAGGGGAACCGGCTTTTGATCGGGCGCGGCGATATGCGGGTTCGTGCTGAAATAGGACAGCACCACCAGACCCATCGCAAAAAACACGCTACCCTTGATCAGGAACCACATCTGCCTTTACCCGCCCGCTTCACATGCCCACCGGTCTTGTCCGGGGCCATGCCATGAAGCTTAGGAACTCTGGAAAAACACGCCGTTACGCCACTCGCTAAAGTTTAATCGACATTTGAACTGCATTTTAAATATCGCGCTCGGGAAAGCCTTCAAGCGGCATTTCAATCAAACTTTACCCGATCACATTCATCATATTTATGGCAGTTGTGCCAAAATACAAAGAGAATCTTGCACGCGGTTGCGTCAAATCCTAACAGGCTCGATAAAATTGAAAAAGTTCCGATGCTTACGCCCTGTTAACCATATTTGGAACTGCATCGTACCGAAACACCGAAAGCCCCGCTTTGAACGCCTTGAGGGCCGTTCGGGCTCTCGTTTTTAGAGTTTCCTTAAGTCGCTGACGCCTATGTTCGGGCCTGACAGAGTTCGCGGTAAGGTATAGGCGTGCGCGTATTCAATTCCATTGGCGGCAGAGCGGTCCATGTGCTGGATCATCTGGCCCTCGGCTGGCTCGGCCCGTTCGGCGATCGTGATCAGCCACGCGGCGCCGACATTGCGACCTTGCGCCTGATGACGGCAACAGGGCTTGCCTGCCTTGTGGCTGTGCCGGCAGCGCTTGCACTTCTGGTTGGTCCCGCCCTTGCGCTGCCGCTCGGGGTCGCCTTTGTCGGCGCCGGCATGCTTGCCGTTTCCGCCGCCGCCATGACCGTCTCGCGGCTTTCCCGTGCCGAGACACAGGACACAGAAAGCGGGCGCGAAGCGCTGGCCGGCGATCTTGCCTTTGAAGCCTGCCCCGGTGTGCTTCTCTCTTGTGATACGCAAGGCACGATCCTGCGCACCGGCGGCCGCGACCGTCATCTTCTGCCGTCCTCCATGCGCGAGCGTCCGGGTCTGACGCTTGCCGAACTCGTGCATGTCTCCGATCGGATCGCCGTCTTGCAGGCGCTGGACAGCCTGCGCCAGGGTGCGCCGTCCGCTGTTGTCGAGGTGCGCATCGAGCAGGGGCTCTGCCCGCTCGGCGGTCGGCAGTTTCTGGCTGTGCGGCTTGATCTTTCGTCGCTCACCGGCGGTGACGGCGCCCTGCAGCAGGTTCTGGTGCAGTTGACCGACATTTCCTGGGAACAGTGCCTGCGCGACGAGGTGGAAGCCTGCGCCGTCGAGGTGCAGTCGGCAAACGAAGCAAAGTCGCGGTTTCTGGCGGCCGTCAGCCATGAGATGCGCACGCCGCTCAACGCTATCCTGGGCTTTTCCGATGTGCTCGCCGGTGAATATTTCGGCCGGCTGGAAAACGACCGCCAGCGCGAATATGTGGCGCTGATCCGCCAGTCGGGCGCGCATCTGCTTTCCGTCGTCAACACCATGCTGGACATGAGCCGCATCGAGGCCGGCCGTTATTGCCTGCTGACCGAGCCCTTTCGCATTGCAGACGCGGTGGAAAGCTGCCGGGCGATGCTGGACCTGCAGGCCCGCAACAAGGGTGTCACGCTTGCCACCCGCATCCCGCGGGGCCTTGGTGATGTCGTGGCGGACCGGCGTGCCGTGCAGCAGATCCTCATCAATCTCGCCGGCAACGCGATCAAGTTTACCGAGGCCGGCGGCGCGGTCACCATTGATGCGCTGGTGGAAGAGGGCATGCTGAAACTGGTCGTCAGCGATACCGGCATCGGCATTGCCAGCGACAAGGTGGCGCTTCTCGGCCAGCCCTTCATGCAGGTGGAAGACAATCTTGCCCGCGCTTACGAGGGCACCGGCCTTGGCCTGTCGCTGGTGAAGGGTCTGGTCTCTCTCCACGGTGGACAGATGCGGATCGAAAGTCGCCTTGGCGAGGGAACTGTGGTAACGGTCAGCTTTCCAGTGGATGGAAAACCGGTCGATGAACGGCCGCTCGATGGTGCG
The DNA here is from genome assembly GCF_058242775.1 of Neorhizobium sp. PAMB6630. Classification (NCBI taxonomy): domain Bacteria; kingdom Pseudomonadati; phylum Pseudomonadota; class Alphaproteobacteria; order Hyphomicrobiales; family Rhizobiaceae; genus Neorhizobium; species Neorhizobium sp. PAMB6630. The sequence continues at coordinate 2,732,550 of NZ_CM177836.1, read as the reverse complement.
GATGCGCCAGATGGCGTGGCGCGCATTGCCGAGCCGCTGGAATTTCCGCCACGCCTGCGCCAACCGGCAGACGGCAGCGTAACGGGTAGACAGGGATTTGCGCATGACCGCGCGAAAGCGAAAGCCGGCTGAACGCAGACGGGCGCCGTTGAAGCGCCCGGCTCTTGCCCTGCGGGTCCTCTCCGGGGCGGCAGGGCTTGTGGCGCGGTATCCGCGCACGCTCGGCGGCAGCGTGGCGCTGTTCGTGGTGTTTTCCTTCGTTGCCGCCAATGCGCTCTGGTATCAGCCGCGCAACCATCCGCACCCTTTCCTTGCCACCCGCGACCCGCAGGATCCGAACGCCATTGCCGGCTACCAGCCGCAACGGCGAGCAGCCCCCGAAGACGTCACGACATTCCGCATCGAACGCGCGCCCGACGTGGCGCCGGAGCAGACCGCAGCCCTTGACGCCGTGCCGCAACCGGCCTCTTCCGTTGAACCATCGCAAACCAGCGTCGCGGATGTGATCGGCGATGACACGCCGGCCGCTGCCCCCAATGTCGTGCCTTTGCCGCGCCCGAGCGTGACGGTAAACCCTGCCGCCGGCGCTGGCGATCCTGTAGCCGCGGCGATCCGGGCCGCCGAACTTCGGCCAGAGCCTGCTGCCCGCCCGTCGTCACCGGCCGCTCAGCCCAATAGCCAGCAAGCCACTAACCAGCAAGCCAGTCGCCAGCAGGCGAGCCGCGCGCAACCTTCGCCACCGGCCGATATTCCAGCCGCCGCGCGTGCCAGCAAGGCGCGTCAGGCAGCAGACATGAAGGCAACGCCGGTGTCGCTTGGCTCGGAGGCGCAGCTAGTGTTGCAGATCCAGCAGGGGCTTTCCAACATCGCCTATACGGATGTATCGATCGATGGTGTTGCTGGCGAGCAGACGCGCGCCGCCATCCGCCATTTCCAGAAACATTACCGTCTGCCGGTCGATGGCGAACCGTCCGAGGCGGTGCTTTCCAAGCTGAAATCCATCGGCGCGCTGTAGGCCAAGGCGCCGCCGAAATCCCGAAAACCTATTTCGGGTGTTCCTGGGCAAAGACCAGCATCGTCCAGACAACGGGGCCGAGCACCGTGTGCTGGTGATGGCCATTGGGCAGCGGCTGGCCTTTTCCGACGGCAATTTCATCGCCGCAGTTCTTGCAGCGATAGATGCCGGCATTCGGCGGCACCTGTCCCGGTTGCCATTCCTTGTCAAAGGCCGGGACGTTGGTCTCGACCAGATGCTGACTGTATTTGTATTTCGCCATGTCACCTCCTGTTGCGGGATGCAGAGCCTGTGGCTTTGCCTGCCATAGAGGCTGAAGCTTGCCCGAGGCGCGAGGCATTCGTTTTCACGCCGCTGTCGGCCGTGACGCCTGGTTTCCTTCGCGGCCAAAACCCTCTACATCTGCCCCCATGCGTTTGAGATCCGATATTTTTGTTGCAGCGCTCACCCGGCGCGTATTTTCGCAAGGCGGTTTTGCCGCCGTCGAACAGCGCGGCGCTGATCAGGCCGGCGCCATTTTTGTGCGGCTGAGATATCGCGACGGCCGCGAGGATCTTTACGGTCCGGCACCACAGATGATGATCGAGGAGGATGGCGAGCGCCGGTTCGAAAAGCGCCTCAGCCTTGCCGAGCGTGACGACGTGGAGGCGGCGATCGTGCGCGAGCGCCGTTTCGACAGCGATCTCTGGCTGGTGGAAATTGAAACCGATGCGCTTGGCGATCTTTTGACGGTGATCGAAACCGGTTGATCAGCGCGCGGCGCGCAGGCGAAGCGGCAGCGGTTCAACTGCCGTGGTGCGGATGACGTTGCCCGTTTCTGCCGCGCTGCGGCCGTTTTCATTCTCATGCTCGGTTGCAGGGTCTGCATGGGTATGGCGATCGGCGCGGCGCCAGGCTTCCAGGCGCCGGCCGCAGTCGTCTTCCTGCAAAGACTGCCAGAGGATGAGGCTGCGGCGTGTGTCGCCGATCGGCTCCTGCAACGGATTGTAGAACCGTTCGAGCACGGCGACCGCTTCGTCCTGGCGCATGCCGATGCCCTTCAGCGTGGTTGCCAGCTGGTGGCCGGAAATATCCAGCATGATGCGTTCGGCAAGCCAGCGGCTGGCAGAAAGCGTATCGGCAAGCGTGGTGGCAAAACCATCGGCCTCTCGGGCGCGGGCAAAACGCACCAGCAGCGCTTCCTGCACGTCGGTCAGCGTACGAAGCCCCAGGCGGTCGCCGGGGGCGCGGTGCAGGTGGGCGGCCATTCGCTTGATCTGCTGGCGAAGAGTTTCCTCGCGCTGATGGCGCGCCTCGGCCTCGTCCTGTTCGGCAGCGGCTTGGGCGGCCGTCGGGGCAGACAGACTGTCGTCTTCTTCGGCCGGATGGCGGGCGTGACGCATTCCGACCAGCGCATCGATGACCATCGGCGACAGGTTTTCGCGCCGCACGATGGCGCGGGCATGTTCGGCGCCTTGCGTGCGGGCAATGGCAATCAGTGTTTCATCATCGAGGCAAGCGGAGCAGGCCAGAAAAGGGGCGGCAATGGAAATCGGCTGGCTGGCGATGAAAAAGGCGACTGCGGAGGGCACGTGACGGGAGCGGGAAAGGGCGGCAACCGCCTGGCGTCTTGCCTCGTCGCTGGAGGCCTGGAAAAGCGGCAGGAACAGTTCGGCAAATTGGCGCAGCTCTGACCGTGTGGGATGCTCGAGTTCCTCGAAACTCGTGACGGTCGCCATGAGCACCACATCCTTTCTGCGCATGGCCTGCGGCCTTTCAAGTTCACGATACCGATCCACGGTCATATCCACCGACGCAATACAAAAGATACAGACTTCAAGGTTCGGCGTGGCAGGGCTCCGCCACGAAGATGTTCATGCGGGCATGCCGGGCAAGGAGGCGGTGGGCGCGGTTGAAACGCTGCGCTGCACGGCGTCGTTTACAGTCTGGCATGGTTAAAAACACGCTACCGGAACGAGGTTAATGTCTGGTGAAGGAGTGTGGCAGCATTAGACTTATCCCCAGCCGCTGTTTCAAAGCGCGGCAGGTTTTGGCAACGGGATGCCGTGGTTTTGAGCGCTGGCCGCCGGAGTGGCGGAAGAGGGCAGGGCGCGCCTTCTGGCGCCCGCGCCGACCGGCCTGCCGGGAGGGTTTTCGGTCGCTTTACAAGTTTTGAGGATGCGAAACAGGTTTATTAGAATTAGTGACTTGTTAACGACCCTATGGCTCAATCCGCAACAGACAGCATGGCGCGAATCGCTGCCTGCCCCCACCGGTTTTCCGGTGCGGGCAGGGCCGTTGAAGCAAAGGGAAAACCCGGTTTGAACCCGGTATCATTCTCTTTGATCCCTCGGTGAAACCAGTTGCCGTTTCATGTGTTGTCTGTGTCGCTGGAGCCCATGGCGAAAAAGCCTGGGCGCTGACGAGAAAGGCGCACAATGCCTCGTTTCGAGGATGCGCCGGCCCCCCATGGGGCAGGGTGAAATCGGTCCGTCCTTCATCCGTCTCGAACCCTTTGAGGAGACGAGCATGGCAGACATCGTTCAAATGAAGACATGGCGGGATGCCCATCCGCATCGCGGGTTGTTGTCACGTCCGCAGCAGGAGAAGGCTTCCTCCGCGCCGGGTGCGGCTCTGCTGATGTTTACCGGCGTGCGCTACGAGCGGCCGGCGGAACTGACGCATCGCGGCATGGACGAGACGGCAATGCGCCTCGACAGCCATTGATGCCTAGCGAAGGCGTCAGCGCAATTCCAGCGTTGAGCAATCGGCGCCGGCCAGAAACTTTGTCGTCATCGGCTTGTAGCTTGCCTGCGGCGCCATGGCGCGCAGAACCGCATAACCCTGCACCGCGCGGGTTTCGACAATGATCGATTGCGCAAGCGGCGAAGGCTGCGCCTTGCGCAGGGCCGTGGCCTGAACAGGCGTTGCCAGCAGCACATCGAGCCCGTTGCCCACAGAGGTCCGGTCATTGATGCTGAAGATTTCATTCGAGGCACTGTCGAACGTCGCAAGCGACCAGAAGGGCAGGGCGCCGGCAGCTGTCAGCCGCACCGGATTTTCCGAGAGATCGAAGGCACAGACGGCGGTGTCGAGAAACGGATCGGTCTTTTGCAGGCCGGCTGCATCCACCCGCGCCGCCAGCACATGAAACCGATGCGGCGGTCCTTCCCCGAGCACCCGGCTATAGGCATCGCGCTCGCTGAACGAGGGCAGCGACAGGATGATGACGAGGTGCAGCAGGCCCGCCCCGACAAGACCGATGAGAAGCGCAAGGATAACCTTAAGCATTGCCGCATCCGATCCTGTCGATGCGCGGCATGGCAAGGTCGATCAGCCCGGAACTGCCGGCGGTCGGCGTGTCGAGAAGGGTCAGCGTCAGGCGAAAGGGTTCGCCCGGCGGCACGGCAAGCCAGTTGCGTGGTGCCGCCTGCGGCGCAATGGTGATGACGAAAGCGCCATTGCCATCGCGCAGCACGGTGCGCGAGTTGAGCGCCACCGGCAGGTCCTGGCCCGTGGCCGGCGCTTCGCCATTGGCGTGGCTGGCAAACAGCGTCCAGAGGCGCGCCACCGGCGTCTGGCCGGAAATGAGATAGGTGCAGCGCCCGGAGAGCCGCTCACCCTTCTGATCCACCGTTGCGGTAAAACTCAAGCCTTCGGCACTGCCATACAGCAGCCGTCCGCCATTGGCGCGGTGCGCTTTGGCATAAGGATCGGCATCGGCGGTCTGCGCCTGCGGAAACGCCTCCCAGGCGCCAAGCCGGATCGCGCCGAAACCGGTGGTGGCATCCAGCGCCACAAGCGTCGACCAGATCCCGCCGCCAAAAGCGACGGTCAAGGCGATGAGCACGAGAAACGGAAGACGAAACAAGCGGGCCAGAACCTTTTGCAAATCAGCTCAGACGGATAACATTGTTTGAAGGGCTGGAAAATGGCGAAGGGCAAGGTTTGCCATTGATAACGCGATGCGATATTTTTCGATGTGCGGGAAGTGCCTCAAATGTCGAAATCGTCGATTATCATGACTGATGACGAACTCCTGCCAAATCCAAATCCAGGCGAAATCCTGCGGGAGGAATTTTTAAAGCCGATGGGCATCAGCCCGTATCGGCTTGCCCGGGATATCGATGTCCGCCACGCCGGATCAACGATATCGTGCTTGGAAAGCGTGCGGTGACGGCCGACCGATCTTAGGCTTGCGAGTCTGTTCTGGCTATCCGAAGGCTTTTTTCTCGGCCTGCAGATCGATCACCACCTGATGAACCGCCGTCGCGAACTTGGCCCGCATCCAGCCTTACGCTGCGTGAAGGAGGGGGCCGTCCTGTTCGTCTCAAGCTGAGGTTTGAGCGCCGGCGCTCAAAGCCCGACGGCCTTGCGCAACGCGTCGTTCATTCGGGCTTGCCAGCCTTTTCCGCTTTCGCGGAAGCGCGCGACAACCTCTTCGTCCAATCGCAGCGTCACCTGCTTTTTGGGGTTCTCCAGCGCGGGACGTCCACGGCGCCCCCGTTGCTCGTCGATGGCCTTGAAGAAGGCTTCCGGAAGCACCTCGCGGGCCGGACGCATGGCCTCTAGTTCCGCATCGGTCATTTCGGGAAAATCGACGCTATCCCATTCTTCCCGACTATACTCTGCGCCAGCGCGCGGGGTCGTCATTGTGGGTGTCTTTGTCACTGGGGTTGTCTTTGTCACTGGGGTTGTCTTGGCCATGCCAGTCTCCTTGCTTCCTTGGCACTGGCTGGCGAAAACTGATGATCGAGATTGCCTCGACACCCAGGCTGGCAAAAATCACTGCCGCAGTACCATCCTGAAAATAGCCGATCGCCTTTAGTCGCCGCTTCCCCGTCGCATCCGGCTTGGCATCTTCCACCAGCGCATTGGCCCAGTCGAGGTCGACAACGTCCGCGAAGTCCAGCCCGTGCTTGGCAAGATTGATGTGTCGCTTGCGTTCGTCCCAGACGATTTTCATGAATTAATGTAGCTACATTAATTTTGATTTGCAAGGCAGTCCATGTATCCAAACGGCCATGGCCGGAAAGATCCCCTCACAACCCGTCGCTCACCTTCACCACCTGCGCCTTGCCGCCTGCAAGCTTTTGCGGCGTAGGGCTGAGCGGCGTGGCGGTGGAGAAGGATTTGGCGATGCGGCGCAGAAGCCGTGTTGTTTCGGCTGACAGCGAGCGGGGGCGGCTGAGGGACGGCAGGCCGCCTGCATCGCCTTTTGTCGCCACAGCCGGACCCTTGACATGGGTGCCTGAGGGCAGCGGGTTTTCGATGCCGGGAATGGGTTTCAGCTCGATGCCCTGATGGGCGTAATCCATCAGCTTCTTGAAGGTCATCGCCGGCAGCGAGCCGCCGGTCATGTTGTTCATCGAGGTGAAATCGTCGTTTCCGAACCAGACGGCGGTGGTGTAATTGCCGGTAAAGCCGATGAACCAGGCATCGCGATAACTCTGCGACGTGCCGGTCTTGCCACCCGTGACGATGCCGCCATCGAGCGCTGCGCGCTTGGCGGTGCCGATCACGGGGATCTGCGTCAGGATGCGGTTCATCGAGGATGTCGCCTGTTCGCTGACGATACGGGCCGGCGGTGGTTCGTCGCGGGCAAAATCGTAGAGCACGTCACCTTCGTAATCCATCACCTGGGCAAGCCCGTGCCGGCGCGATTGCACGCCGCCGGCCGGCATGACCGCATAGGCCGTCGCCTGATCCATGACGGTCACTTCCGATGTGCCGAGCGGAATGGTCTTGTCGGTGCGAAGCGGGGTTTCGACGCCCATCTTTTTTGCCGTTTCGGCAATGATTTCCGTGCCCAATTCCTCCTTGGCAAGGCGCACCGGCACCGTGTTCAAGGATTGCGCCATGGCCGACAGAAGCGTGACGCGGCCCTTGTAGGAGCGGGCATAGTTTTGCGGAGACCAGCCGCGCCAGGTGATCGGCGCATCGGAAATCATGGTTTCCGGTGTAAAGCCCTTCTCCATGGCGGCCGTATAGGTAAAGAGCTTGAACGAGGAACCCGGCTGGCGCTGCGCCTTCGTTGCGCGGTTGAACTGGCTTTCGCCGTAATCGCGACCGCCGACCATGGCACGCACGGCGCCACCGTTTTCGATCATGACCAGCGCGCCCTGCTTCACGCGATAACTCTCGCCATATTCGCGAAGGCCCGATTCCATCGCCTCCTCAGCGGCCTGCTGCAGACCCATGTCGATTGTGGTGCGCACGATGACGGAATGTTTTTTCAGCTTGCCGGCATCCGCCAGCTTCTGCACTTCCTCAAACGCCCAGTCGAGAAAATAGTCGGGTGCCGTGGCGGCTGCACGGTCGATGACGCTGGCCGGGTTGCGCCGCGCGGCGACCACCTGTCCCTCGCTCATCAGCCCGCCCTGCACGAGGTTGGTGAGAACCTCGTTGGCGCGGGCACGCGCGGCCGGCAGGTTGACGTGGGGGGCGTATTTCGCCGGCGCCTTGAAAAGGCCGGCGAGCATGGCGGCTTCCGCAAGGTTCACCTGCGTGATGTTTTTGCCGAAATAGAACTGGGCGGCGGCTGCCGCGCCAAACGTGCCGCCGCCCATATAGGCGCGGTCGAGATAAAGCGACAGGATTTCCTTTTTCGACAGGTTGGCTTCCAGCCAGAGCGCCAAAAACGCTTCCTTGATCTTGCGCTCCAGCGAGCGCTCATTGGTGAGGAAGAGGTTTTTTGCCAGCTGCTGGGTCAGCGTCGAGCCGCCCTGCACGACGCCGCCGGCCTTGGCGTTTTCGTTCATGGCGCGGGCAAGACCCAAAAAGTCGATGCCGAAATGGCTGAAGAAACGGCGATCTTCGGTGGCCAGAACCGCCTTCACCAGATGGTCCGGCAGCTGGTCGAAGGGCACGCTGTCTTCATGGATGATGCCGCGATGGCCCACCACATTGCCGTAACGATCGAGAAAGGTGACGGCAAAATCGCCGCGCGAACGCCAGTCTTCCTTGGTTTCCTCAAAGGCCGGAAGCGCCAGGGCCAGAAGCAGCACAAAACCGGCGGTGCCAAACGTCATGGCCTCGTCGGCCACTTCCACCACGATACGCTTCCAGCCGCGCACGCGAAATTTTCGCGAAAAGATGGTAATTTCTTCCCAGATCTCGGACAGCTTGAAGCCGAGGTTCCAGACGGTGGAATCGATCCAGCTATCGGCGCGCAGCAGAAGGTGGCGCTTGGCGCGGCGCGGTCTTTTCGATTTGTCCGGGCTGTGGGGATCGTCCGGCACCGTGGATCTTCCTCGTTTGGACCTGGAGAGCTTGACGCTTGGCGAACAAACGACGAAAAGCCTCGGGACTGCTTTAGGCAGCAATGGCTGATAAATGGTTGACGCGCGGTTTATGCCGCCGGTTCATCCCATTCAAATCTGTGTTCAGCGAAATATGTTCAGCCGGTGCTAAAAAAGACAAGATGGAAAATCAGTTCTGGAAAACGAAAAGCCTGGAGGAGATGAGCCAGGCCGAATGGGAAAGCCTCTGCGACGGCTGTGGGCTCTGTTGTCTCAACAAGCTGGAGGATTGGGACACCGGCGAGGTGGCCTTCACCTCCGTTGCCTGTCGGCTTCTGGACGGCACAAGCTGTCGCTGCTCGGACTATGAAAACCGGCAGGACATCGTGCCCGAATGCATCCAGCTGACGGTGGAAGCGGTGCGCGACATCCCCTGGCTTCCCCCCACCTGCGGTTACCGCCTGATCCGCGACGGCGAAGACCTTTACTGGTGGCACCCGCTCGTTTCGGGCAGCGCCGACACCGTGCATCAGGCCGGCATTTCGGCCAAAAACCGCACGGTGAGCGAAATGGACGTGCCCGCCGAGGATTTTGAGGACTATCTCGTCGATTGGCCGCTGCATGTGGGCGAAACGGCGCAGGCGCGGCGGTGAGGGGGCAAGATCCGGCAGAGGTTGAAGGGGCCGTCATCTGCGCGACCCTATAACGGATCGAAGGCAGCATATTCGCATTCTGCCGACTTGAAGAGCGCACGGTTTCGGCTCATGTTAGGGCCATGGCACAGCTGAAGATGAAACCGTCCAGCATGACAGTCCGCAATTCGCGGACCGGGCAGGTTGTGACTGTGCAAGGGGCCGGCGCCTTGAAGGACAACAAGCTCTCCATTCAGCCCGGCCTTGACCTGACCAAGCCCATTGCCAGCCAGGCTCTCGGCCAAACGGTCCGCAAGAAGCCCAAGTAGTTGGCGGGCGTCGTCCTCGATACGCACGCACTGTTGTGGTTGGTCACGCAGCCCGAAACACTTCCTGAAGACGCATTGGTTGCGATTGCCGCTGCACAGGAGAGCGGGACACTGTTTGTGTCGCCGATCACGGCATGGGAACTGGCCATCGCCGTCAACAAGAGGGCGAACGCACCTGATATCGGAAATGTCGCTGTGAGGGACTGGTTCAGGGCGGCCGTTGCGGCAACGTCCTGCAAACTTGTGCCCATCGGTTCAGCGGTGGCTCTTGAAGCCGCAACCATGATTGCAGTGACCGGACATAAAGATCCGGGCGATTGTTACATCATGGCAACCGCGCGATACAAAAAAGCCCCGGTCGTCAGCCGCGATGCCACCATCGGCAAGATAGCCGCAGGCGGTTACATTGATATCATTCGGTGTTGAGCCGCAAACCTCGCCCCCGCCTTTTCCCCGTTGCCTCCACCTGTGCGATGCTTATGATCGCGGCGCAAGACAAAGGGGAAACGCGTGGACGTGCAGGCAAGGGTTGAGGCATTCATCAAGCGCTGGCAGGGGCAGGAGGGTGGCGGTGCCTGAGCCCTTTCGCGTCGAGGCCTCTCACATAAAACTGCTTAATGATGAACAAGCCAGAGAGCTTGTCGCGCGCTTGTGCAAAGCCGAATGCCAAAGGTTCGGACGGCCTGAATCATCCGTCATATGGGGTGGAGATCAGAGGGCGGCAGACGGCGGGGTGGATGTAAGCGTCGATCTGACCGGGGACACTGCCGGACTTGATTTTATTGCTCGACGTAACACCATCTATCAGGTCAAAGCCGAACCATTTCCACCAAGCAAAATCAGCAACGAAGTGGCTCCGAAAGGCACCATTCGCGATTTCTTTTCGAAACTATCCGCGGCGAACGGAGCGTACGTCATCGTCTCCACGCAAGATGATTGTTCCCAAACGGCGTTAAATGCTCGGCGTACAAAGATAGTCGAAGTCTTGTCGAGTTCAGGCTATGCGGATACTGTTTACACAGATTTCTATTGCGCTCGCCGGCTTGCCGATTGGGTGGAAAAATATCCGAGTGTCGTCTTATGGCTGCGCAGCGCAATCAATCAGCCGATTACTGGTTGGCGCGGTTATGGTGCCTGGGCCTACCAGGAATCTGATGTCAATTCGGAGTATTTGGTCGATGATCGCGTGAGGGTCCGAATGCCGGGCGCGCCGGATCGGGTCGAAATCGCTGAGGCATTACGACATATTAGATCGGAGTTGCAATCTACCTGTGCGATCAGGATCGTTGGCTTGTCAGGTGTCGGAAAGACGCGCTTTGCCCAAGCAGTGTTTGACCACAGACTGCAACAAGACGCACCTCCGCCAAGCGCGAACAGTGTTATCTACTGCGATCTTGGTGACGAAGTGGCTCCGGCACCGCGCCGGTTGATCGACGACCTGCTGGCGAGAAAGGCCCATTCCGTCATCATCGTGGACAACTGCAACCCGAGTGAACATTCACGACTTGCGGAGGCGATAAAGCGACCGGGTTCAAACGTTAAGCTGATAACCATCGAGTACGATATCCGCGACGACCTGCCGGAAGAGACATCTGTCTACGCCCTGGAAGGAGCCTCAAGCGACACCATCGTGAGGTTGTTAAGTCGCCGGAACGCCTTGCTGTCACGCGCCGATGCATACCGGATCGCAGAGTATTCTGATGGAAACGCGCGCGTTGCCTTCGCACTTGCAAGCACTGCCGAAAGTACGGGTGATTTTGCAACCTTGAACGATGCTGACCTGTTCGACAGGCTGTTTCGGCAAAAGAAAACGGAAGACATAGGTCTATTGCAGTCTGCTGAAGTCGCCAGCCTCCTATTTTCGTTTGATGTGGAAACATTGGGCCAAGGTTCGGAAGCGGGGTTACTTGCCGAAATCGCTGATATCACACCGACAAAATTTCGGCGCCACATGCTTGAACTGCAAGAGCGTGGGATCCTTCAGAAACGTGGTGTCTGGCGTGCAGTCCTGCCTCACGCGATTGCAAACAAGCTTGCAAGCAAGGCACTAAGTTACTTAGATCTTGCGGCAATTAAGAGGGCGTTATTCGATGACGCGAGTGATCGCGTTTCCAAGTCGCTGACAAAGCGCCTTAATTTTCTCCACGCCTCTCCTCATGCGGTGAGTATCGCGACATCGATTTTACAAGAAGGCGGCCCGGCTGGGTGGTCCGGCAAGTCAAAACTTAATGTCCGCAGCATTTTTCGGAACTTGGCGCCGCACGCTCCCGCGTTGGCGATCGAGCGGGTGTCGGACGCTCTGAAAGCGAATGGTTTTGTAGAGGCATGGCCGTATGCTCGTCAGGAATATGTGGAAATTCTAGCTGGGTTGGCTTACGAGGCATCGGATTTCGAGGCCGCTTTCTCCGTGTTGGTCGAGTTTGCGACGTGCGAGAAAGACAAGAAACAGAATGAAGCCGCAACAAAGGCACTCTGTCAGTTGAGCCAGATCCATGTCTCGGGAACTATGGCTCCTCCGTCCTTGAGGCGGCGACTTGTTGTCGGTCTCCTGTCCAGCCTGGATTTGGAGCATCGCCGCGTAGGCATTCTTGCTCTTAGCGCAGCACTTCGGACGGCCAATTTCGATTTCGGCGCGGTGCCAGAGTTGACGCCCAAATCGGGAGACTATGGCTGGAAACCTGCCAGCGAGGCGGAGACGCTGGATTGGTATTTTGGGTGGCTTGACATCATTGAGGAAAAATTGGCTTCGGAAGAGGCCCGTGTTGCCTTGGCGGATGCATTCCGGGGGCTCTGGGGCTTGCCAGGTTTAAGGCAAAATCTGACGGTCTTAGCCGAAAAGGCGGCAGGCACAGCTGGTTGGCCGGAGGGTTGGTTGGCGCTCAAGCAGATCCTGAAATGGGACAAAAAACGCCTCAGCCAGCTTGAGATTTATGAGGTTTCACAATTGGCGAACCGGATTGCCCCAAGATCCTTGCAAAAGCGCATTATGGCTTTCGTCTTCGCCAAAGGATTGGTTGGAGATATCTGGACTGATCCGGAAGATACAGAGGATGAGGATTTAGGTTCTTGGGAGCGATTGCAGAAAAAGGTGGAGGCCCTTGGTCGGCAAGCGGCAGAGGAGCCCGATGTTATCAGAGCCATCCTTCCCGATATCATGACCAAAAGCGGTCAGAATGCCTTCGCGTTCGGCCGCTCCTTGGGACAGGCATTGAAGGAGATAGACTGGCTCCTCGCTGCTATTGAGGTGTACGCCGCTGAAAAAGGGGCGAGAGACCTCAACTTGGTCATTTTCCGTGGAATTCTGTCAGGTCATTGGGAAAAACGGCCTGCAACGGTTGAGGCCTTTCTTGCCTGCTTGAAGAGGGATGAACGGTGGGCAGGGAGATTGATTGAGCTTCAAACCAGCGTTCCTCCAAATGAGGAAGGTTGGCCGCGTGTCTTTAATGCAATTCGGGAAGGTGGTGAGGAGTTGGCATATCTCAACTACTTGCTGAATTTGCCCGATCTCACACCGGAATCGCTGCGCATTTATGAGCAGCTTATTGATTCGCTGATCGCTGCAGGACCCAACGGTATTTCGCATGCATGGCGGATACTAGGGGAACTCTTCCGCAGAGGCGATACAGTTGCAAACATCAACTCGGATCGCCTTACTCGGATGTCGACCAATCTGGTTTTCCATACGTCGTGGGGGGATCAAGCCTATCTTAACGACCTTCGAGATCATTCGATTGGCGTTGTATTGAAGTATCTGTCGACCTGCGCACACAGTTCAGATGTACGAAAGATGCTTGGTAGCATTCTGAGGGCCGAGCGCGAAAATCACGGATACATTCCGCGCGATAACTTGAAGTATGCGTCACGCTTCTTTCGAAATTATACATTCGAATCTGTGGATGCATTATGGGAAGCCGTCGGGCGCCAGTCACAGACTTTTCTAAAATATTCGATGGATGGCCTCGGAAGCACTACATCGTCATGCAGGTTCAATATGAATACGGATCAACTGATAGCGTGGTGTAGACAAGATCCCGTAGAACGATTTCCGTTTGCTTCAGAGATATGTAACCTGTTTGAACGTGATGAAACCATTGGTCGGCTGGTGATCACGGAACAGGCTCTTTCCATTCTCAGTTCAGCACCAGACAAGCGAGCAATCGTTCAAATCTACGTCGGGCGATTCCGACCATCATCATGGAGTGAACCACTCTTCGAGATCTTGGAGACACGACTGGGGCTGTTCAACGACTTGAAAGGAGATCCGAACCTTGAAGAGATGATCGCTGACGCTGAACGCGAGTTCCGAAATGATATCATTGAGTCGCGGCGCAGCGATGCCATAAGAGAAAGAGCGGAAGCGCAGAGCTTTGAGTAGGGGCTTCAAGTATGGTCTGATGGTGATCCGCGAGGAACTGAAGAAAAGCTCGATGCAACGATAGCGGAAGCCGGTGGCTTTCCGGTCAAACTTGCAAAGAAGGCCCCGCCGGCCGTCAAGACCGTCATCGGCCGGCCCGCCTTCCCATTTCCGGTCTCACACCCTATGTCTTGCCCAACCAGACACATCAGGGAGGATTTTTCATCATGGGCAAGCGGGTCATTTTTACCGGCGGCAGCGGCAAGGCGGGGCGGCATGCGGTGCCTTATCTGCGCGACAAGGGATTTGAGGTGTTCAACCTCGATCTGGTGCCGCTCGATTGCGATGGCGTGACGACGCTCAACGTGGATCTCACCGATAGCGGGCAGGTGTTTAACGCGCTGTGCATGCATTTTGATTTTTCCGGTCTCGAAACCGGCAAGGGCCCGGCACCCGTCGATGCCGTGGTGCATTTTGCCGCCGTGCCGCGCATTCTTTTAAAACCCGATAACACCACCTTTGCCGCCAACACGCTCTCCACCTACAATGTCATTGAAGCTGCGATGAAGCTTGGCATCAGAAAGGTCATCATCGCCTCCAGCGAAACGACCTATGGCGTGTGTTTTGCCGAGGGCGACAAGGATTATCACCAGTTTCCGCTGACGGAAGACTATGACGTCGACCCGATGGACAGTTATGGCCTGTCCAAGGTGGTCAACGAAAAGACCGCCCGCGCCTTTGCCATGCGCTACAAGGCCGATATCTATGCGCTGCGCATCGGCAATGTCATTTCGCCCGAGGATTACGCCAATTTTCCGGGTTTTCTGGCAAAGCCCGAAAGCCGCAAGCGCAATGCCTGGAGTTATATCGACGCGCGCGATCTCGGCCAGATCGTCTGGCGCGGCATCGAGACGGATGGTTTGGGGTTCCAGGTGTTCAACGCCGTCAACGACACGATCACCGCGAACGAGCCGACCCGCGCGTTTCTGGGCAAATATGCGCCGGGAACGCCGATCACGGGCGCGCTCGAAGGGTATGCGGCGCCGATCAGCAACGCAAAAATCCGCGACGTGCTGGGCTTTGTCGAGGAGCATGACTGGCGCAATTATGTGAAGGGGTGAGGGGGATTTTTGGGGGGGCGAGGCCCTCTCTGCCCTGCCGGGCATCTCCCCCACAAGGGGGGAGAACCGACGTGACAACCGCCCCATTCCTGAAACAGAGGGTGCGGCCGGGTTAAGCCCTCCCCCTTGTGGGGAGGGTTTGGGAGGGGACTTGTCTCCTATGCGATAGTCCCCACCTTGCGGGGCGGGCAGGGCCGAGAGGGCGCGTCCGGCGGACGTGGATGTCGCAAGGCCGCTTGCGGATTGGAACTCGGGCGGCAAGGCGGCAGTTGGATGGTCTGATGGTTAGAGCATTGGAGACATCATGGACACGCGAAAGAGCAATCCGCGCATCGACCGGCCCAGACAGAAATTTGCCGGCGGCAGCCTTCTTCTGATCGGCTGCTGCGTTGCCGTGGCCGTCCTCGGCATCTTCATCGGCATCATCGTCATCTATGGCGGCATGCACGCGGTTTAAGCGCTGCGCCAACCTTTTCTCGGCCAGAGGGCCGGTCCCGGTTTCCCTTCTCCTCGTGACACCGGGGAAAAGGTCGCGGCTGCGGGATGAGGGACTTTTTGCACGCGGCATCAGCCGCTTGAGAGGAAGGGCCCCTCTCTCCGCGGCTAGTCTAAGGAGAGGGGGGAGGAGGCGCTGAAAATGCCGCCCGTCAGGGGGCGCCGGGAGTGTCACCATGCCTGCGGCGGGCCTGCCACCAGAACAGGGCTCGACATCTCCCGGAAAACCGCTTGTGTTCCGCCCGGCGTTTTCGCACAACCGTGCCACACGCCCGCCGGTTGCCGATGAACACGATTCGCCAAATTCCCATTCTTGCCGCAATCCTTGCCCAGCTGGTGGCGGGGGTGGCGACGTTTGGCCTGGCGGTTCTGCTGGCAGGGTTTTGGGCGCCCGAAACGGCCCTGCTGGTGCTGGTTGCGGTGCAGGCGCTTTTGGCGGCGGGGGTGAGTTATTTATTGCGGCTGCAGGTCTGGTGGCTGTGGATCGCGGCGCTGTTTCCGCTTGCCCTTTACCTCGGGCTGAACCTTCACGATGTGCCCGCCTGGCCGTTCGGGCTGGCCTTTGTGGTGCTTTATCTGTTTTTTTCCAACACGGCGCGCGAGCGGGTGCCGCTTTACCTCAGCAACCGGCAGACTGCGCAGGCGCTCTGCCAGCTGATGCGCGACCGGGGTGCACACCGCTTCATCGATCTCGGCTGCGGTTTTGGCGGCGTGGTGCGCACTGTCGCCGGCAATGGTTATACGGCAAGCGGCGTCGAGACGGCACCGATGGCGTTCTTGATTGCCCGCGTGCTGTCCAGCCTGAAGCGGCGCGGCACCATCCTTCGCCGGGATCTGTGGACGGTCGATCTGTCGGATATGGATGTCGTCTACACCTTCCTGTCGCCCGAGCCGATGCCGGCGCTTTACAGGAAGGCAAACGCCGAGATGAAACCCGGCAGCCTTCTCGTCTCCAACAGCTTTGCCGTGGAGGGCATCGAGCCGCTCGAAGTCTGGGAGCTTCCCGACCGGCGCCGCACGCAGCTTTTTCTCTACCGCATGGGGTGAGTTTCTGCGCCCTGTGCCCTTGACCTTCCCATGATGGGAAGCCCTACATGGGGTGGGTAACATGAGGACCCCCGCCATGACTGCCATTTCAGCCGCACCCGCTCGCCATTCCCCGCAAGACCCGATCGTCATTGCCGTGGAGGGGATGACCTGCGCCTCCTGCGTACGCCGCGTTGAAATGGCGGCCGGCAAGGTGGAGGGGGTGGCCTCCAGCGCGGTGAATTTTGCAACCGAAAGCCTGACCGTGGAGCCCGGCGCCGGCTTTTCCGCCGAAAAGCTGGCCGCCGCCATTCGAAAGGCCGGTTACGAGCCGAAGGCGGAGCGGATTTCGCTGACGCTGGCCAAGGCGCCCGACGCGCCGGCGGCGGCCCGGCTTCAGGCCGCGCTGATGGCGGTGCGCGGTGTCGTTTCCACTGAAATCGAGGTGGGACGCGCAGAGGTTTCTATCGACATGTTCGGGCGCGACGGCAAGCGGGCGCTGACTTCAGCCTTGACGGCGGCGGGCTTTGCCCTTGCAGCGCCAAGGGGTTCTGCCGGGACCGAGGCGGGAAAGCCGGCCGGGCATGAACATCCGGCAGGCGGCCACGCGCATAACCATCACGACGAGGATGCCGGCATCCTCAAACGCGATCTGGGGATTGCCGGCGTGCTGACGTTGCCGCTGTTCGTTCTGGAAATGGGCGGCCATCTTTATCCACCCTTCCACCACACGCTGATGGGGGCCGTGGACCAGCAGGTGCTCTATTATGTCTACGCGGCGCTCTCCACCGGCGTGATTTTCGGGCCGGGCTGGCGGTTCCTCAAGGCGGGAATTCCAGCGCTGTTGCGCGGCCATCCGGAAATGAACTCGCTGGTCGCGGTCGGGGTGACGGCGGCCTATCTCTATTCGCTGGTGGTGACGTTTTTGCCCGGGCTTTTGCCGGAACAGTCCCGCTTTGTCTATTACGAGGCGGCAACCGTCATCGTGACGCTGATCCTGCTCGGCCGGCTGCTGGAGGCGCGGGCCCGCGGGCGCACCGGCCTTGCCATCCGCCGGCTGATGGGCCTCCAGGCAAAAACCGCACGGGTGGAGCGCGGCGGGCAAACTTTTGATATCCCGACCGACGAGGTCATGGCCGGTGATGTGGTGATCGTGCGGCCGGGCGAGCGCGTGGCGGTGGATGGCACGGTTGTCGACGGGGCCTCCAATATCGACGAATCGATGATTTCCGGCGAGCCGCTGCCGGTGGAAAAGACGGCGGGTTCACCGGTGACCGGCGGCACGATCAATGGCAGCGGCAGTTTTCGGTTTCGCGCCGAAAAGGTCGGGGCCGAGACGGTGCTGTCGCAGATCATTGCGCTGGTGGAGGCGGCGCAAGGGGCAAAGCTGCCGATCCAGGCGGTGGTGGACCGGGTGACCGGCTGGTTCGTGCCGGCGGTGATTGCGGTGGCCTTGCTCACCTTCGCCGTCTGGCTGATGGTGGGACCGGAGCCTGCCTTGCCGCATGCGCTGGTGGCAGCCGTTGCCGTGCTGATCATTGCCTGCCCCTGCGCCATGGGGCTTGCAACGCCGACGTCCATCATGGTCGGCACCGGGCGTGCGGCAGAGCTTGGCGTGCTGTTTCGCAAAGGCGATGCGCTGCAGGCGCTCTCAGGTGTCACCACCGTGGTTCTCGACAAGACTGGCACGGTGACGCAAGGGCGCCCGCAACTCACGGATATTCTGGTGACCGGCGGCTTCGAGGAGGATGCGGTTCTCTCAGCGGTGGCCGCCGTCGAGGCGCGCTCGGAACATCCGGTGGCAGAGGCGATCGTCGCGTCTGTCAAAGCCCGCGGGCTTATGATCGCTGAGGCTAAGGCGGTGAAGGCCGAACCCGGTTATGGCATCGAGGCTGAGGTGGAGGGGGTGATCGTCTGCGTCGGGGCCGATCGTTTTATGGAAAAACTCGGGCTTTCGGTGGTCGAGTTTGCGCACATGGCGGCGCGGCTGGGCGATGAGGGCAAGACGCCGCTTTATGCGGCGATCGGCGGCAGGCTGGCGGCGATCCTCGCCGTTGCCGATCCGCTGAAGCCGACGAGCATGGCTGCGATTGCGCAGTTGAAGGCGATGGGTCTATCGGTTGCCATGGTGACCGGCGACAATGCCCGCACGGCCAATGCCATTGCCCGTCAGGTCGGCATAACCCATGTCGTGGCAGAGGTTCTGCCTGTTGGCAAGGTGGAGGCGATCCGGGATATCCGGGCCGCTGAGGGCGGGGCAGGCGCGGACAAAAAGATCGCCTTTGTCGGTGATGGCATCAATGATGCGCCGGCGCTGGCCTTTGCCGATATCGGCATTGCCATCGGCACAGGCACGGATGTCGCCATCGAAAGCGCCGATGTGGTTTTATCGAACGGTGCGCTGACGGGCGTTGTGTCGGCCATCGCCGTCAGCCGCGCCACGATGAAAAACATTCGCCAGAACCTGTTCTGGGCTTTTGGTTACAATGTGGCGCTGATCCCGCTTGCTGCCGGCGCGCTTTATCCGAGCTTCGGCATTCAGCTGTCGCCGATGATCGGCGCCGGCGCCATGGCGCTCTCCAGCGTTTTCGTTCTCTCCAACGCGCTCAGGCTGAAGCGCCTTGCCGTGCAGAAAGAGGTTGCATGAATATCGGGCAGGCATCCGGCGCATCGGGCGTTTCCGCCAAGATGATCCGGTATTACGAGGAGATCGGGCTGATCCGGCCGAGCGCCCGCACGGCCAACAATTACCGGGTCTACAGCGACGGCGACGTGCATGTGCTGCGTTTCATCAAGCGGGCGCGTTCGCTCGGCTTTTCGCTGGAGGAAACCGAACGCCTGCTGGCGCTCTGGCAGGACCGGGAGCGGGAAAGTGCCGCCGTCAAGGCGGTGGCGACAAGCCATATCGAGGATCTGGAACGGCGCATCGGCGAGATGCAGGCAATGGTGAAAACGCTCAAACATCTCGCCCATTGCTGCAGCGGCAATGCGCGGCCCGATTGCCCGATCCTCGAAGATCTCGCCGGCACCGGACCGGGCGGTCCAGAACCCGTTGTCGCCCACACAAAAGACGGTTGACCTTCCCGCAGTGGGAAGGATTAGACGTCGCCACTGACAGTCATCAACAGGAGACATCGATCATGACAACGACATTCCTCGTGCCGGACATGACCTGCGGCCATTGTGAAAAGGCGGTCAAACAAGCACTCGACGAGGTGCTGCCGGGCGTACCCGTTGCGGTGGACCTTGCCCAGCACCGGGTGAGCCTTGAGGGCGGCAATGCCGCGGTTGCGGAAGCTGCCATTCGCGATGCGGGTTATACGCCACAGAAACTGGCGAACGCCTGACAGGGTTTGTCGCCGAAAGGGTGGCGGTTCTCTTATCCCCAGGGGCCTTTGCCGCCGTCTTTAAGTTTGCCCCAGAACGGGCGTGTCAGAGCGCCTGTTCGCCCCCCTTTACGATCCTCCCATGACGGCCGATGCCTGCAATCTTAGGCAGGGGTGAGCGCGCTTGAAAATCGCGCCAGAATAGAAATTCTATTCTGGCATGATTTTGACGCATTTGAGCCGCTTCATCTGGCCGCTTCAGGTAGGATATTCCAATGCACGTATCCTGCGGCGAAGCGCAACCCATCGTTGGCGCCTGATATCGCCAATGCTGTTCAGAAGCAGACAGGCTGTTGCCGTCGGTGCGCATGTGCGCCGGCGCCGGTTTTTTCGTGGCCGCCTGTCGCGTTCGCAAAACCTGGGGGAGTGCCTATGGTTGATGTCCTGCCGACCCGCGAAAATCCCGCAATCCTGGCGCCGATGCCCCGGTTTGCCGAGGACAAGACGGTGGCCTTTATCATTCCGGTGCGCCATCCCGCCAATGCCCGGGACTGGCCGCGCCTGATGGAACGGCTGAAGCAGACGATGCGGTCCATTTCTGCGCAACGCTCTAATCGCTGGACCGGCGTCATCGTCGCCAATCGCGAGGCCCGCCTGCCGGACCTGCCGCCGGGTTTTGTGGCGGTTCGTGTCGATCTGCCGCCCAATCCGCTCTACGAAATGGACCCTTCCAACCGCGAGGCGATCTATGAGGCGGTGCGCACCGACAAGGGCAAACGGGTGCTATCGGGCATGCTGGCGGCCCGCGGCGCGCGTTTCCTGATGGTGGTCGACGACGACGATTTCGTCAGCCGCGACCTTGTCTCCTTTGCCGAACAACACCGGGACAGCAATGGCTGGTATGTCGAGCACGGTTATCTGTGGACGGAAGGCAGTTCCTTCCTGATGCGGCGCGGCGCCTTCAACACGCTTTGCGGCACCTCGCATCTGGTGCGGGCTGACCTTTATGACCTGCCGGAGCGCGCCGAAGAGGCGTCGATCGACTGGGTGAAGGCGATGATGGGAAGCCATATCAAGATCGAGGATATTTTGCGCGCGCGCGCAAGTGCCCTTCAACCACTGCCGTTTGCGGGGGCGATCTACCGTGTCGGCCATGGTGAGGCGCATAGCCGCTCGAAGGGTGTGTTGCGGGCACACCTTCTCAACCGCGAGACGCTAAAACATCCGGCCCGCCTGCTTGCCAATGCGCGGGCGCTGACACGGCTTGACGCCGCGCGCCGGCAGGAATTCGGCATGGACTGAGAAACGGCGTTCTGCCGGCATTCGGGCATAAAAAAGCCGGGTCTGGAAACCAGACCCGGCCATGTTTTCAAGATCGATGATCAGAACTTGACGCCGAGGCCGACATTGACCACGTGCTGGTCGAAATCGACGTTCGTGCCGGCAATGTTCTTGTCGCCGTAATCGTTGTAACGGTATTCCAGACGGCCGAACATCTTGTCGGTGAAGGCGTAATCGACGCCACCGCCAACGGTCCAGCCGCTGAAGGTCTTGTCTTCATCGACGCCTGCGCCATCGACGTAACCGTTGGTGGCCGTCCAGCCGCCGGCTGCGAAGATGACAGCGCGGTCCATGGCGTAACCGACGCGGCCACGAACGGAGCCCGAGAAATCGGTGCCGACATCGGCGCCGGCAACGGTTTCTTCGTTCCAGTCGTAGTTTACGTCGCCTTCGAGGCCGAGCAGGAAGCCGGAGGACATTTCCCAGTTATAACCGACGAAACCACCGATGCGGCCGCCGTCAAAGTCTTCCGAACCGTTGACACCGCCGGAAAAGTCGCCGTTGCCCCAGCCGTAACCGCCGAGAACACCGATATACGCGCCGGTCCAGGTGAAGGCCGGTGCGGCAACTTCCTGAGCCACAGGCGCCTGCGGTGCTTCGTAAATGGCATCAGCGGCAAAGGCAGCGGACGAGCCGAAGAGTGCGACACTCGATGCGAGGAAGAGGATCTTTTTCATGGTGCATTCCCTTTTTTGAAGACAAGGGGGCATGTAGTGCATGAGAGAGAAAAAGCTGTAGCTAAAATACAACAGAGTATCAGCAATGCTCGAAAACGCGCCGGTCGCACAAGAAAGAGGCGGTAGCGGAAGAATGGCAAGACGCCTTGCGGGCGGCTTTGGCGACCCCATATCGTGACGGAAACCAGACGGCAGCGGCTGTTCTTGCAAGCCTGCGCCGACAAGGAGCAAGACATTGTTTAACTTTGATAATTCCTATGCGCGCCTGCCGGAAAAATTCCATGCGGCAGTCTATCCGGAGGCAGTCGAAGGGCCGGCCCTGATCAAATTCAATGGGGCGCTGGCAAAAAAATTGCAGCTTGCGCTGGACGCTGACGACACCGGGCGACTGGCGGCAATTTTTTCCGGGAATGTCTTGCCTTCGGGCGCCGAGCCTCTCGCCATGGCCTATGCGGGCCACCAGTTCGGCAATTTCGTGCCGCGGCTGGGGGATGGAAGGGCGATTCTTCTCGGCGAAGTGGTGGACACTGACGGGGTGCGCCGCGACATCCAGCTGAAGGGGGCAGGGCCGACGCCGTTTTCGCGCCGGGGCGACGGGCGCGCCGCACTCGGGCCGGTGCTGCGCGAATATATCGTCTCCGAAGCGATGGCGGGGCTTGGCATTCCCGCAACAAGGGCGCTGGCCGCCGTTGCGACCGGCGAGGGGGTTCAGCGCGAAACCATGCTGCCGGGAGCCGTTTTCGTGCGGGTGGCGGCAAGCCATGTGCGCATCGGCACGTTCCAGTATTTTGCCGCGCAAGGCGATACGGAAGCGCTTCGCACGCTCGCCGATTACGTCATCGACCGGCATTACCCTGATCTGGCACAGGCGGACAATCCGTATCTCGCCCTGCTTGATGCCGTCTCGATGCGCCAGGCAAACCTGATTGCGCGCTGGCTTGGCGCAGGTTTCATCCATGGCGTGATGAACACCGACAATATGACGATCTCAGGCGAAACGATCGACTTTGGCCCCTGCGCGTTTCTTGACGAGTATGATCCGATGAAGGTGTTTTCCTCCATCGACCAGCAGGGCCGTTATGCCTATCGCAACCAGCCGGGCATTGCCCAATGGAATATCGCGCGGCTGGCCGAATGCCTGCTGCCGCTGCTCGACGACGACGAGGAAAAGGCGGTGGAGGCGGCAAATGGCGTGCTGAAGGCGTTTGGCGAACGGTTCCAGGCGGCCTGGCTGGACGTGTTCAGGCAGAAGATCGGCATTACCGGTCTGTCAGAGCCCGGCGACGCCGAACTGGTGCAGGACCTGCTGGCCGCCATGCATGCCGGTCGCGCCGATTTCACGCTGACGTTTCGCCGGCTGACGAAGCTCGCGCTTGCCGATGCGAAGGGCGGCGACGACAAGGCTCGGCTGGATGCGGAAGCCGCCTTCCTCGAAGGTTTTGCCCCCTGGGACAAGGCGGAAACCTGGCTGCCGCTCTGGCGCGCCCGGCTGGGCGACCAGGTAGGCGATGCGGGTGCCCTGATGCGCTCGGTCAATCCCGCACTCATTCCCCGCAACCACCGCATCGAGGAAGCGATTGTTGCCGCCATGGCCGGCGATCTCCAGCCCTTCGAGACGCTGGTGGCAGCCGTTGCGGAGCCTTACGAGGACCGGGCGGAGTTTGAGGCGCTGACACAGGCACCACGTGACGAGGAACGGGTGCTTCGGACGTTTTGCGGGACGTGAGGCCGTAGTAGCTACGGGGGCGAAAAGGCCCTCACTCTCTCCGGGCAAGCGCTGAGAGGGTGAGGGCGGCAGGGCGAGTTGAGAGGGTTGAACCCCTTTATGGAAACACCCGTGCCCCCGTTTCCTCCACCACGCTTGCGGGTGTGGTTGACGCAAACGGACAGGTGATGGGTTCGGTGACGGCTGTTGGGTTTCGCTCTGACCGAAAAGCGGCGGAGCGGGTGTAGGCGAGTTTGCGCAGGCGCATGATCTGGCCGAGTGGCTGGTGGGCGGCAAGGCCGTTCCAGGGAGAGAATTTCATGCCGTCATCCACCTGGCGTGAGCGCTCTTCGCTCCAGGCGGTCTGCGGGCCGGCGGTGATGGTGGCGACCGTGACATAGGGGCTTTTGTCCTCGTCCCACGGCGTCATCGGATCCTCGACCGGGGTGGATTGGAGATCGGTCGCAAGTTGCACCTGGAGATGCCAGACGGCGGTTTCGGTTTCGAAAAATTCCTCGATGAGGTGGCGGAATGTTTCGGCGTCGTTTGCCACATCGACACTTTGATCGATCAGCCCCTTCAGGTTTTCCGAGGCGGGGACGACGCCGAGTTTGGCGATATAATCGCCATAACGGACGGGCACCTGGGTGAAGAAACTTTCGCCGAGCATATGCGTGAGCGGCTGGCCGCCCATGACCTTCAGAGTGGTGTTTTCGTGGCCGATGGTTTCCAGTGCCCCTTCGATGCCGCGCAGCACCTTGGAGAGAAGTTTCTTGGCGCCTTCCACGCGGTCGGTGGTGGCAGACAGAAGCTTCAGGCTGCCGAGAAAGGCTTCGCCGCTCGGCGAATTGAACACCTTGCCATTGACCATGACGAAATCCTGCGAGCGCGAGCGTTCCGAACCCGGCAGGCGTTCGCCTTCGACATCGAGGATTTTCAGCGCCATGCCGCGCGGGGCCGAGACGCTGTCATGCAGGATATCGCCCGGCGTGGTGGAGAGGCGCAGGATCGCCTCATAGGTGCCGGGATTGGCAAACAGGCCTTGGGAAAGCTGGGGGGGGAGGTCTTCGAAGATCTCGACTTCGGCAGACAGAAGACCATGGCTCTTGGCGTGGACGGCGCGGATGGCATGGGCGCTGTCGGCATAGGTCTTGTAGGAAATCGACAGCATGGTCTCCGCCAGCGCTTCGGCGAGCTGCGGTTCGTCGGGGCTGATATCCTCGACATCTTGCGTGTAGCGCAGCAGATTTTGCGGGATCGGACGGGTCATTCGGCAGCCTCCTTGGCGTAAAACACCTTGTCGATGGTCATGGGCAGATGGCGCACGCGGGTGCCGGTCGCGTGATAGATGGCGTTGGCAACGGCGGCGGCGATGCCGACAATGCCGATTTCGCCCAAGCCCTTGACGCCGATCGGGCTTGCCTTGTCATCGTGTTCTTCCACGAAGATCACCTCGATATCCTGGATATCGGCATGAACAGGCACATGATATTCCGCGAGATTGTGGTTCATGATGCGCCCGGTGCGGTGGTCCACCATGCCTTCCTCATGCAGCGCCATGCCGATGCCCATGACGACGCCGCCAAGGATCTGGCTGCGGGCGGTTTTGGGATTGAGGATGCGGCCGGCGGCAATTGAGGTGACGACGCGGGTGACGCGGATGACGCCGAGTTCCTCATCGATCATCACTTCGACGAAATGGGCGGCATGGGTGTAGCTGACGAATTTTTTCGCCTGCTGCTGGTCGGGGGCGACCTTGGCCTCTTCCTCGATGAAGGAAAGGTTTTTGGACGCCATGATATCGGCAATGGCGATGCCGACCTGATCGTTGATTTCAAGCACAAGGCGGCCATCGCGGATGGCGGTCTGGGCGACCGTGATCTCCCTGCCGAAGGGTGAGGTGTCCATCTCCCTGGCATGATCGAGCAGGGTCTGGCGCACGGCGGTGGCGGCGGCAGCAACGGCCGAACCGCTGGAGGCGGCCGTCCACGAGCCGCCTTCGACAGAAGTCTGGGGAAGGCTGCTATCGCCGATCCTGACGGTGACATTTTTGGGGTCGGTGCCGAAGGATTCGGCGCCGATCTGGGCAAGGATCGTATAGGTGCCGGTGCCGATATCGGAGGCGGCAGCGGAGACCGTGACGCTGCCATCGACGTTCAGCCTCGCCCTGGCGGCAGCGTTTGTCAGCTGTGCCTCCCAGACGCCGGTTGCCATACCCCAGCCGACGAGATCTGGACCGTCATGCATGGAGCGCGGGGCATGCAGGCGCTTTTCCCAGCCGAACCGCTCGGCACCCTGCCGGTAACAGGCGTGCAGCGCCTTCGAGGTCAGCTGCAGGTCCATGTTCTGGTCGACATGGACGAAATTGCGCACGCGCATTTCCAAGGGATCAAGGCCGATCTGGTAGGAGAGTTCGTCAATCGCCGATTCCAGCGCAAAAACGCCGGTGGCGGCGCCGGGGGCGCGCATGTCTCCGGGGGTGGAGACGGTCATTTCCGCCAGTTCATAGGTGAGCTTGACGTTGTCGCATTTGTAGAGGAGGCCCGACCAGTTGACGACGACCTCCTGGTAATCCTCGTAAAGCGAGGTGGCCTGTACGGCGTGGTGGAGGATGGCGGTGAGGTGGCCGTTTTCGTCGGCGGCCATCTTGACCGTCTGGACGGTTGCCGGGCGCCAGGTGAGATAAAACATCTCGCGGCGGCTAATCTCCAGCTGCACCGATTGTTTCAGGTCAAGCGCTGCCATGGTGGCGAGGAACAGCTGGTGCTTGGGGCGAAGGCCTGAGCCGAAGGCGCCGCCGACATAGGAGTTGAAGACGCGGACATTTTCGGGTTTCAACTCGAAAATGCCGCAGACATAACCCTGGCTGTTCTGCGAGCCTTGCGTCTTGTCGTGGATGGTGAGGCGCCCGTCGCCTTCGTAGAGCACGGTGGTCGCGAAAAGCTCCATCGGGTTATGGTGCTCGCCTTCCAGCGTATAGGCCGACGACACCTTGAAGGGGGCTGCTGCATAGGCTTCGTCCGCATTGCCGCGCGGAGGGGGCGGCGGGGCGATGCCGGAGCGCTTTTCCTTCGGCACGTAGGATTTTGCGCTCTCGACCTCGATGCTGGTGTGCGGCTGATCTTCCTCATAAGTGACGCGGATCAGCGCTGCTGCATCGCGGGCAGCCTCGAACGTGTTTGCGATAACGAAGGCGACCGGCTGGCCATCGTAGAGGATCCGGTCACTTTCGAGCGGGCGGAACGGGTGGCCGGGAAGAGCGACTTCATCCTTCCAGGCGCTATCCCACCAGGCGGTGCGTGGCCGGTTTTCGTGGGTGTAGATCTTGATCACACCGGGAAAGGTTGCGGCATCGGCGGTATCGATGCGGGTGATGCGGCCGGCTGCGATGGTGGCAAGCGCCACAAAACCGTGCAGCATGCCATATCCCTGATGCTCGGCGGCATAAGGGGCGGTGCCGGTGACTTTCAGCGGTCCGTCAATGCGCGACAGCGGGAAACCGATGACGCGATCTGCGGTTTCAAGCGGGCCGGTTTTAGTGTTTGTGGTCATGGGTGTTCTCCTCAGCGCACGCGCTTTTGCGACTGCACCTGCGGGCGGCCGGAGGCGGCCTGCGTCAGAGCGCGGACGATGGCTTTTTGAGCCATGGGGATCTTGAAATCATTGTGGCCCTGGCCTTCAGCACCCATGAGAAGGCGCGCGGCAAAGGCCTCGAAGGTTTCGCGGGTGGCGGGTTGGCCGGAGAGTTCTGCTTCGGCCAGCGGATCGCGCCACGGCTTGTGGGCAACCCCGCCAAGTGCGACGCGGGCGTCGAGGATCGTGCTGCCATCAAGATCAAGGGCTGCGGCAACCGATACCAGCGCGAAGGCGTAAGACAGCCGGTCGCGTAGTTTCAGGTACCTGTGATGGGCGGCAAAGCGGCCACCTTCGACACGGATGCCGGTGACGATTTCGCCCCGTTGCAGCGTGTTGTCCCGTTCCGGATGATCGCCGGGGAGGCGGTGGAAATCGAGGAAGGGGATGGTGCGGGCACCGGTGGGGCCGGTGACCTCGACCGTTGCATCAAGCGCTGCCAGCGCCACGCACATGTCTGACGGGTGGGTGGCGATGCAGGCCTCGGACGTGCCTAGAATGGCATGGATGCGGTTGATGCCACCGATGGCGGAACAGCCGGAGCCGGGCTCGCGCTTGTTGCAGGGGGTGGAGGGATCGTAGAAATAATAACACCGCGTGCGCTGCAAAAGGTTGCCGCCAGACGTGGCGGCGTTGCGCAATTGCGGCGAGGCGCCGGCAAGGATGGCCGACGACAGGAGCGGCACGTCCTTTGCGATGCGCGCGTCATAGGCGACCTGGCTGTTTGTGGTGAGTGCGCCGATGCGATAGGCGCCATCCTCCAGAACCTCGATCTCCTTCAGGGGAAGACCGTTGATATCGATGACGGCGCTTGGCTGGGCGACATCGTATTTCATGAGGTCGACGAGATTGGTGCCGCCGGCAAGAAGCTGGGCGGTGGGTTCGGCCGCAAGGGCTGCCACGGCATCGGAAATCGCGGCCGGGCGCAGATAGCTGAACTGTCTCATTCGGCGGCCTCCCGGATGGTATCGCGAGTTTCAGCGCCCATGACCTCCTCGATCGCATCGGCGATGTTGGTGTAGGCGCCGCAGCGACAGAGATTGCCGCTCATCAGTTCGCGGATTTCTTCGCGGGATTTTGCATGGCCTTCTGCGAGAAGGCCGGCGGCGGAACAGATCTGGCCGGGCGTGCAGTAACCGCACTGATAGGCGTCGTGCTCGACAAAGGCTTTTTGCAGCGGATGCAGATGATCCGGCGTGCCGAGCCCTTCAATGGTGGTGATTTCGGTGCCATCAAGGCTGACGGCGAATTTCAGGCAGGAATTGATCCTGACGCCATCGACCAGAACGGTGCAGGCACCACACTGGCCGTGATCGCAGCCCTTTTTGGTGCCGGTGAGATGTAACTGGCCGCGCAAAAGATCGAGCAGCGTGACGAAAGGCGGGATGTCGAGCGAATGGCTCGTTCCGTTGATGGTGAGCGTGACGGGTACGGTGGGAGAGGGCGCGCGGGCCGGGCCGAGATCCATGGACTTTTCCTTTGCGTGCGGGTCTGCGCTTGGAGCGGTTGACTGGCAGAACGGCAGGTCCGGCGCGATTGTTCCGATGAAGCTGCGGTGGATGCCTCGAAGCTGCCGATAAAACTTTCCGTGATAGGAAAATAATCCTTGACGGCGTGACGGTGGTTTGATAGTGTCTGGGCATAGTCGAAGAATTGCGACCGGCCGCAGACGCCGGACGCCAAACACCTCCAGTCACGGCCTTCAGGTTTTCCCAGACCTGGGGCCGTTTTTTTATCCGGCAGTTTCAGCAATGGCAGACGCGGGCAGGTTTTTGCCGGCGGCTGCATTCGGCTGTCTTTGCGACAATGAAGAGGGACTTCTCGTCATGCAGGATTTTGCGGCGGTGGATCTTGCGCTGTTCGGCTGTTTTGACGGCGAGGCGGTACGCGCAACGTTTCCCGTGGAGACGGCAGCGGAAAAGGCAGAGCGGGTTCTGCTCGAGAGGAAGTCGGCGGATGCGCTGGCGGCAGCCTGCGAGGGTTCTGGTGCCGAGGAGCTTCGGCTGCTGCTGAACGAGATGACACGCGAGATGCGGGCGCAGTTTCTGGCGTTTCGCGCGCTTCGCGCGGCAGCCGAAATTACGACGGCCGGCGCTGAGGGAACCGACGATGCCGCGCAGAAGCTGGCGCGGGCGGACCTGAAGGCGGCAACCGATGCGATGTCGCTGATCGTGCGCACGCTGGAAAAGGTCGACAGCCTGCAGCGCCAACTGGCGCGCGACCGGGCAGCAGACGCGGAGCGGCAAGCGGACGAGGGCGGTTATGAAGAAGCCATGCGCACGGTGGAGGCGCTTATCGAGGCGCGGGCGAGCGAGCGGGCTGAGGCACGTTTTGTGGAATGGCAGCGCAACGGGCGCGCTGATGGCGGCGAGCCGGGCAGTGCGGCTTGGGCCATACCCGGTGGTGCTGACAGCGGATGAACAGAGATTGCTGGACGCGGTGCTGGACCTGATGGCCGAACATGGGCGGGACATGGCGACAGTGAAGGACGGTTGGCAGGAGGAGAGGGCGACGGCCGGCGTCGGCAGCGGCTTTGTGCGGGAGATGGGGGCGGCGCGCTCTTTGGCAGCCATGTCTCCGGCGAGCCCCGCTCTGGAACTGGACGGCGAACCGGCAGAGGGTGTGGTTCAGACGGCGGTGGCGGCTGAGACGCAGACGGCCGAGACTACGCAGGCGGTGGTGACTACGGTGACGGCCCAGACGGCCCAGACGGATCAGACGCAGACGGCGCAGGCGGCGGCGATGGCGGGGCTCCAAATTCCCGGATCGGCTGGCCGGCTTCCCATCAGCGGTGCGACTGAAACGGATGGCGCGGTTTTGGGGCTGCGGCTTCCGGCCATTATCGAGCGGCATGCGCTGCGTGTGCAGCGGGACTGGGAAGTAGCCGGACGCGACGACCAGAAGCCGCCGGAAGGGGACTGGCGCACCTGGCTGATCATGGGCGGGCGCGGATCCGGCAAGACACGGGCGGGCGCCGAATGGGTGCATCAGCTGGCCAGTGCCGGACCCCGTTCCGACATCCGCATTGCGCTGGTGGCGGAGACGCTGGGCGATGCGCGCGAGGTGATGATCGACGGCGTTTCCGGCATCTGCCGGATTGCCGGCAGCCATGCGCCGGATTTCGAGATCACGCGCCGGCGGCTTGTGTGGCCGAACGGGGCGATGGCGCAGATCTTTTCCTCCGAAGACCCGGAAAGCCTGCGCGGGCCGCAGTTTCATTATGCCTGGTGCGACGAACTGGCGAAGTGGAAACATGCACAGGAAACTTTTGACATGCTGCAGTTCGGCCTGCGGCTGGGGCAGGATCCACGCCAGCTGGTGACAACGACGCCGCGGCCGGTGCCGATCCTCAAACAGTTGATCGCCGACCCCGGCACGCGGCTGGTCAAAATTTCGACGCGCGACAATGCCCGGAACCTGGCGCCCGGCTTTTTGACCGCGCTGGAAGGGCGTTATGGCGGAACGCGCCTCGGACGCCAGGAACTGGACGGCGAACTGATCGAGGACCGCGCGGATGCCTTGTGGAAACGGGCGCAGCTGGAGGCCTTGACGCAGCGCGCAACCGGTGCGCTTGGCCGTATCGTGGTGGCGGTCGATCCGCCCTCGGGCATGGGGGCCCATTCCTGCTGCGGTATCGTCGTGGCGGGCCTTGAGACGGGGGTGCTGGCCGATGGCGGCACGGCGTCCAAGGGCAGCGTCAGCGGTCAACGGGCTGTGGTGCTGGCGGATTGTTCGGTCGAGGGGTTAAGTCCCTCCGGCTGGGCACTTGCGGTGGTGAAGGCATTCCACCGGTTCGGCGCAGACCGGGTGGTGGCGGAAGTCAACCAGGGCGGCGAGATGGTGGCGGCGATGCTGAAAAGCATCGACGAAAAACTGCCGCTGACGCAGGTGCGGGCAACGCGCGGCAAGTTTTTACGCGCGGAACCGGTGGCCGCTCTTTACGAACAGGGGCGTGTGCTGCACGCGGCGCGCTTTCGCGAGATGGAAGACCAGATGTGTGATTTTGGCCCGGACGGGCTGTCGTCCGGCCGTTCTCCCGACCGGCTGGATGCGCTGGTCTGGGCGCTGACGGCGCTGATGCTGGAGGGGGTGGCCGAGCCGCGCGTGCGCGGGTTGTGACAGGCGGCGGATCCTTGCATCAACAAAACGGCCCGCGGTGAGGCGGGCTGGTAAGGCATGATCAGAGGCTGGAAATCAGCGGGCCGGGACCGGCACGGCGGCGCTTTCGCGCATCTGCTTCCATTCCTGTTCCAGACGTTCGACCAGATGCTGGGGGATCTGCTGCTTGGTGTTTGCTGCACTGCCTGCGGCGGGTACGGTCTGCTGCATCATCATGATCTCCTTCTGGTGACTACGGGGCTGGTGACTGCGGGGCTGGTGACTGCGGGGCTGGTGACTGCCGGGCCATATAACGAGCCTGTTGCGCTTAGGTTCCATAACGTTAGCTGTTTGTAAAGAACGACTAAACGCTTAAACCGATTAGCAAAATTAAAAATCGATTGAAATTTTCACCGAATGCTGCGCTGCGGCATATGCATTAAAACGAGACAGCGATCTGACCAAGAACAAGGCAGTTCTCGTCCCGCAATGGGGCGTGCATTCAAAAGCGAATGTGGCATCATGGTTGCGGCGCGGGGCGCCGCACGACCCTGCATGAGGCAGGCGCGATCAAGGGGATGGGACCAATGATCAACCAGACGTTTTTCTTCTATCACATTGCCGATACGCTGTTCAAAACGGGAATGTCTCCTGCCCAGGGAGAGGGGCTGGAGGCCATTCTCTCCTATTGGCAGGCAAAGCTGCCTGACGGCGACGACCGCTGGCTGGCCTATGTGCTGGCGACCGCCTATCACGAGACGGGGGCTGCCATGCAGCCTGTGAGCGAGAACCTGAATTATGGCGCGCCGGGCCTGTTGAAAACCTTTTCGCGCTATTTTTCGCCGGCAGACGCCGCCGCTTATGCCCGCAAGCCCGAAAAGATCGCCAACCGCGCCTATGCCAGCCGGCTGGGCAATGGCAGTGAGGCAAGCGGCGATGGCTGGCGGTTTCGCGGGCGCGGCCTGGTGCAGATCACCGGGCGGGCAAACTACCGGACCTATGGTATCGAGAACCAGCCGGATGCGGCGCTGGAGCCCGACACCGCTATCGGTATCCTGTTCGACGGGATGATCCACGGACGGTTTACGGGCAAATCGCTGGGCGACTTCTTCAACGCCACCAACGAGGACTGGCGCGGCGCCCGCCAGATCATCAACCGCATGGACCGGGCCGATGACGTGGCCCGGTATGCGCGCGGCTTCTACGCGGGCATCAGCTACACGCTGGCGGCGTAACAGGTTTTCCCCCTCATCCGGCTTCCGCCACCTTTCCCCGGTGGGGAGAAGGGAGAAAGAACCGAAGCGGCGCAGCAAGTCCCTTCTCCCCCGCGGGGAGAGCGACTGTCTTTGCAGTCAAGCGTTTTGCCATGGTTTTTGGTCCCGGATGATGGCGTTGAGCATGGTGAGGAGTTTGCGCATTGTTGCGACGATGGCGACGATCTTGGGTTTGCCGGCTGCGACGAGACGGTCACGAAAGGCTTTGAGCACGGGGTTGTGCCGGCTGGCGACGAGGGCTGCCATGAACAGCACGGCCCGCACTTTGCCCCTGCCGCCGCCAATGAAGCTCTTGCCTTTCCACGTGCCCGATTGTCGGGTAAAGGGTGCCAGACCCGCAAGCGATGCGATCTGACGTCGATCGAGACTGCCCAGTTCCGGCATCTCGGCGAGCAGCGTGCGAGCGGTGGCGGCCCCCACCCCCGGCACCGATGTCAGTAGCTGCTCGCGCACCCGCCACAGCGGCGACCTGCGGATATGTTCATCGAGATCGGCGTCGAGACTTTCCAACTCGCGCTTGAGGGCTTTCAGCAACCGCGTAATGCTCTTCTGGGCCTCTTTCGCCAGAACCATGCGCGCCCGGTTTTCCTCAGCCACGATCATCTGGACGATCTGCCGCCTGCGGGCCACAAGTGCCGACAAAGCCTGGGTTTCCAAGTCTTTGAGCGGTCTCAGCTCTGGCTTGGTCGCAATCACGAAAGCGGCAATCACTGCCGCATCGATCGGATCTGTCTTGGCGCGACGGCCGATCGCATTGGCATAAGAACGCACCTGCGCCGGATTGACCACGAGGACGGCAAAGCCCGCCGAAGACAGCGCCGCCACCGCCAGCATCTCAAACCCGCCGGTTGCTTCCATGGCAACGGCATTGGCTTTGATCGATTGCAGTCGCGAGACCAGATCTTCGACGCCCGCATGCGTATTTTCCACCGCAAACGTCACACCGGATGGCGCCACGGCGATATCCAGACGATCCTTCGAAACATCGATCCCAACAACGATATCCATCTTTTCCCATCCTTGCCTAAACGGACTTTGCCTGCGCAAGCGGTCCTGGCGACTGTTCGGGTTCGATGGAACGGCGGACGAAGACCCTTGCTCTCCCACGGGCTTGGTGTCCCAAAGGTTTGTCGGTCTCCCATCCGCCACCGCATTGGGCATTACACACCCAAATGCGGCTATTGGGAAGTTACAAAGGGTCCGCAGGACGCAAGGCGGATGAGGGGGCAGGCCGTTCTCCTCCAAAATCCGTTCTTCTCCAAAACCATTCTCCTTCAAAAAAGAGAGAGCTTCCATGACATCGATGTTTTCCCTGCCGTGGCGGCGCGCCGCGGTGGACAGGCGCGTGGGCGAGACGCCGGTTTCTGACGTGAAGGCGCAAGCGGGCGGCTTTGCCATTGTTTCCGGCGAGGGTGTGGCGCACTGGTCCGGACGGTCCTACGGGGCGTTGTCGCGGGCGGGGTTCATGAAGAACCCGGTGGTCTACCGCGCCATCCGGATGATTTCGGAAGCGGCGGCCTCCGTGCCCTGGCTTGCCTATGAGGGCGACCGGGAGATGAGCGCGCATCCGGCGCTTTCGCTGCTGGCGCGGCCGAACCCGCGTATGGGTGGGTCGGATTTTTTCGAGATGCTCTACGGCCACCTGCTGCTTTCCGGCAATGCCTATGTGAATGGCGTGCTTTTGGGGACAAGGCCTGCCGAACTGCATCTGCTGCGACCCGACCGGGTGAGCGTGGTGGTGGGGGCGGACGGCTGGCCGGTGGCTTATGATTACCGCGTGGGCGGTTGCGTGCGGCGTCTGGGCGCTGGTGGGGAAGACGGGCCGGGGCTTTTGCACCTCAAACTGTTTCATCCGCTCGATGACCATGGCGGGTTTTCGCCGCTTGGCGCTGCAGGGGCTGCCCTTGACCTGCACAATGCCGCCGCGAGCTGGAACAAGGCGCTTCTCGACAATTCGGCGCGTCCCTCCGGCGCGCTCGTCTACCAGCCGAAGGAGGGCGGCAATCTGTCTCCCGACCAGTATGAGCGGCTGCGGGCGGAACTGGAAAACGGCTATAGCGGGGCGGTGAATGCCGGGCGCCCGCTTCTTCTGGAAGGCGGGCTGGACTGGAAGGCGATGGGGCTTTCGCCAAAGGACATGGATTTCATCGAGGCGAAAAATGCCGCTGCCCGCGACATTGCGCTCGCCTTCGGCGTGCCGCCGATGCTGCTCGGCATTCCCGGCGACGCCACCTATGCCAATTATCAGGAGGCCAACCGGGCCTTTTATCGGCTGACCGTGGTGCCGCTTCTGATGCGCATAGCGGCAAGCTTTTCCGCATGGCTATCAGAAGTTTACCGGGATCGGTTGAGCCTTCGTCCGGATCTGGACCAGGTGCCGGGGCTGGCGGGAGAGCGCGATGCTTTGTGGGCGCGGGTGGGCGCTGCCGACTTCCTGACGGACGAGGAAAAGCGCCAGGCGGTGGGCTATTGAAGGCATGACGGGCCTGCGAGCGAAAGCTGGTCTTGAGGCTTGGAGGGAGAGGGCGTATTCTCTTGTAATACAGCGTATGACAGAGGAGCCCGTCATGAGCGACAAACCCGTTCTTTCCGACCCGATCACCCTTCGCGTGCCGGAGGATATTCTGGCCGAGGTGGAGGAAATCGCCAAGGCCACGGAGCGCAGCCGCAGCTGGGTGATCGTTCGGGCGCTGAAATATTATCTGATGGCGGAGGGGGCGGAAATTCGCAGCATCCAACGCGGTCTCGACGACGTGGAGGCGGGCCGAACTGTGGATGCCGATGAGCTTTTCGCTGAACTGGACAGCATGGACCGTGAGGATGCTGCCTGATGAAAATTCGCTTTTCCGATGAGGCACGGCAATACGTCCATCGCGAAAAGCGGTATCTGGCGGCCCATAGCCGGCGTGCTTCCGTTGCGTTCTCGCAGCAGATCCGTCGCGCCGTGACGCTCATTCTCGAGCATCCGGCAGCCGGTCCCCCGGCGGGACCGGTGGGAGGCGTACGGCGTTATGTCTCCACGCCCTATACGATCTATTACGTCATCCGGGGAAACGAACTGGTCGTGGTATCCATCTGGCACGGCCGGCAGATGCCGGGCAAATTCGAGATGGATGAAGATCCCTTCGCTTAAGCGGGGGAGGGCCTCTTCGGAGGAAGCGTAGGTCCTGACTTACGCGTTGAATCAACTTCTGAACATGCGGACTCAACCTGTCAGGAACAGGCCGCAGCATCCTTGAAATTGCAGGGTTTTTTAGAAACGCGCCGGCTTTGTCCGGCAGCGGCGGGGAATGTGTGTGCGCCGTTTGCAGCTGGGTACTCATCGAAAAATCATGAGGTGAAGAATGGCGGACCTTGGCCATGATGGCGGCCTGATGGCTGCAAAGGTGATCGGCGCGACCGCCGGCGCCTGGGTGTCGCTCGTTTATATGTTGCCGCAGGGGCGGCGCGAGGCGGCGAGCCGGTTTCTGACCGGGCTGTCCTGCGGGCTGATCTTTGGTGGACCGGCAGGGCTTTGGCTTGCGGCACGGCTGGGGATTGGCGGGCAATTGTCGCCGCTGGAGATGACGCTGACGGGATCGGCAGCGGCCAGCCTTTGCGCCTGGTGGGTGCTCGGCGCCGTCTCACGGGTGGCCAGCCGTTACGGGGCACGATCCGGCGATAGCTGAAGTTTCGGCCTCGTGCCGTGCCTCGCCGGTTCGGGCGACGGCGCTTTTATCTGAAAAAATTCGGGAGAGTTTCATGCACGTTTTTCGCGGGCCACGGCCCAATGCGCGCAAATTTGCCAGCCTTGAACTGTCCGGGCTTGGCGGCGACGGCACGTTTTCCGGTTATGCCAGCGTGTTTGGCGAGGTGGATCTCGGCAAGGACACGATCGAGCGCGGGGCCTTTGCCAACTCTCTGGTGGAGCGCAGTGCACCCGGCGTGCGCATGCTTTACCAGCACGATCCGAACGAGCCGATCGGGCGCTGGACGACCATTCGCGAGGACAGCCGCGGGCTTTACGTCGAGGGCGTGCTGTCGGCTGGCGTGGCCCGGGCGCGCGAAGTGTTTGCGCTGATGAAAAGCGGCGCGCTGGACGGGCTCTCCATCGGCTTTCGAACGGTGAAGGCGAGAAGCGACGCCAAGACCGGCGTGCGGCGCATTCTGGAAGCCGATCTCTGGGAAATTTCCGTCGTGACCTTTCCGATGCTGCCATCGGCAAGGGTCTCCGACGTCAAACACGCGCGGTTTTTCCGCGACCGTGAAACCGAACTCGTCCGCAGCCTGCGGCGAACGGCGAAACTGATGATGGCAACCAGCTTTAAGGGATGACGACATGACCGAGATGATGACGAAGGGCGAACCCGAGGCCGGGATCGGCCGCGCGAAAAAGATTGCGCCTGAAGTGAAGGCGGTGCCGGATACGGTGACGGCGGCCTTCGAGGAGTTCATGGAAGCCTTCGAAAGTTTTAAGGATGTGAACGACCGCAGGCTTGGCGAAATCGAGCAGAAGCTCACCGCCGACGTGGTGACACGCGACAAGATGGACCGCATCAACCGCGCCATGGACGACCAGAAGAAGGTGCTGGACCAGCTGGTGCTGAAAAAGGCGCGTCCGCCGCTTTCCGGCCGCGGCGAAACGGGGCTGGATGCCAGCGAACACAAGGCGGCCTTTGACGCCTATATTCGCCGGGGCGACGAGGGCGTGCTGCGCGAGCTGCAGGCCAAGGCCTTTTCCGTCGGCACGGCCGCCGATGGTGGGTATCTGGTGCCGGCGGAAACCGACAGCGAGATCGGCCGGCGTGTTTCGGTGGTGTCCCCGATGCGGGCACTTTCCAGCGTGCGCACGGTGTCTGCCTCGGTGCTGAAGAAGCCGTTTTCCACCACCGGGCTTTCCACCGGCTGGGTGGCGGAAACGGCAAGCCGACCGCAGACCAACACACCGGCGCTGGCGGAACTTTCCTTCCCGACCATGGAGCTTTACGCCATGCCGGCGGCAACCCAGGCGCTGCTGGATGATGCCGCCGTGGATGTGGAGGACTGGATTGCCGGCGAAGTGGACATCGTGTTTGCCGAGCAGGAGGGCGATGCCTTCATTCGCGGCGACGGCGTCAACAAGCCGAAGGGCTTTTTGTCCTACACGTCGGTTGCCGATGCGAGCTGGAGCTGGGGCAATCTCGGATATCTGGCGACTGGTGTGGCCGGCGGTTTTGCGGCCACCAACCCGTCGGACCTGCTGCTGAATGCCGTTTATGCGCTGAAGGCCGGGCACCGCCAGAATGCCAGCTTCATGATGAACCGCAAGACGCAAGGCGAAATCCGCAAGTTCAAGGATACCCAGGGCAATTACCTCTGGCGCCCGCCGGCAACGGCGAACGAGCCGGCAACGCTGATGGGTTATCCGCTGGCGGAAGCGGAGGAAATGCCTGATATCGCCGCAAGCTCGCTGTCAATTGCGATCGGCGATTTCCGCGCCGGTTATCTCGTCGTCGACCGGGCGGGCGTGCGCATTCTGCGCGACCCCTATTCGGCCAAACCTTACGTGCTGTTCTACACCACCAAGCGCGTCGGTGGCGGGGTGCAAAACTTTGAGGCGATCAAGCTCGTGAAGTTCGCGGTGAGCTGAATTTTCGGCTGACATCGCAACGATCCTGTCTGGCGGGCCACGGTGCGGCCCGCCAACTTCCGCTGCACGATCAAAGGATTTCCTCCCATGACTTATGTGCTGACCGATCCGCCGCTGGCGGAGCCGCTGACGCTTGCCGAGGTGAAGGCGCATCTGCGCATCGACCATACGGATGAGGATGCGGGCCTTCAGGCGCTGATTATCGCCGCCCGCGAACACCTGGAGCGCGAGACCGGGCTTTGCCTGATGGCGCAGAGTTTTCGGCTCATCCTCGACGACTGGCCGGAGACGGGTGTGATTCCGATTGCCAGGGGGCCGGTGCAAACCATTGACGACATTGTCTATTATGATGCGACTGGCACCGCCGTTCATGTATCGCTCGAAGGCCATGTGCTGGATGGGCGAAACCGGCCGGCGCGGCTGTGGCTGAAAAACCGGCCTTTGCCGGGGCGCGCGATAAACGGCATCGAGGTGACGTTTTCCGCCGGTTTCGGCGAGGCGGCAACCGATGTGCCGGGGCCGCTGAAACGGGCGCTGCTGGTGCATATCGCTTATATGCATGCCTTTCGCGGCGTGCTGTCTCCCGACCAGCAGCCGGTCGGTATTCCCGATGGTTATGAGCGGCTGATTTCCGCCTACCGGCTGCGGAGGCTGTGATGGGCGCGCTGTTTCTCGACCCCGGGCAGCTGACGGCGCGGCTGACCCGCGAAGTGATGGTGGAGACGCCGGACGGGCAGGGCGGTACGACCGGGGTCTGGCAGGCGGCGGGCACGCTGTGGGCGCGGGTGGAACCGGTTTCGCATGCGGGTTCCGAGCTTGCCGGCGCCGAGCGGCAGGTTTTGGCGCATCGCATCTGGGTGGCCGCGCAGGCAGGGATTTTTGCCGGGCAGCGGTTGCGCAGGGGCGCACGGATCTTTGCCATCAAGCTGGTGCGCGATCCCGATGACACCGGGCGTTATCTGATCTGCGACTGCGAGGAGGAGGCGTCATGAGTGCGGAAAATGCGCTGATGAAGGCGGTTTATGCACGGCTGGCCGGCGATGCGGCGCTTGTGGCGCAGGTGGGGGCGGATGGCATTCGCGACCGGCTGTTGCCGCGCATGCGCCTGCCGGCCATCGTATTCGCAGAGATGGAGACGCGCGATTATTCGACCGCGACGGAGCCGGGGGCGGAGCATTTCTGGACCATCGAGGTGTGGGCCGAGGGTGAAGGCCGCCGGGCCGCAGAAGTGCTTGCTGCGCGGGTGAGATTGCTGCTGGCCAATGCGGCGCTGACGCTCGACGGGTTCGTTCTGGTGAACCTGACATTTCAATCGAGCCGCAGCCGGCGCGAGCCGAAGACGAAGTTTTCGGTGATCGATCTCAGGTTTCGCGCGGTGACGGAGTGACCACAGGCGAAACGGAGCGGGCGAGCTTTTGAAGCTGGACCAGGAGGATGATGACGATGGCGGAGAGGAGTGCTGCAAGGGCAAGGGCCGCCGTGACACCGGCCCCATCCATCAGCGCGGCAAAGGCAACGGGGGCAGCGGCAATGGCAAAATTCTGCGGCAGCGAGATGCGCGCCGATTGCAGGCCGAACTGGGCGGGCGAAAACACCGCGAGTGGCAGCACGGCGCGGGCCACCGCCATGATGCCGGAGCCGAGGCTTTGCAACACGACAAAGGTGACGAGGAGCGGTGTGGATGCCGGCAGCGCAAGCAGCAGGATGAAAGACGAAAGCGTCAGCAGCATGCCTGACAGAGCCGTCAGCACCGGATTGCCGCGCCGGCCGAAGAGAAAATCGACGCCACGTGCCAGAATGGCGAGCACGCCGCGCGCCATGCCCAGCTGAAGCGCGAGCGCCGGCGATGCGCCCGACTGGTGCAGCAGTTGCAGGAAGGTAGCCGAGAGGCCGAAGGACACGAAGGCGGCAATGGTGATGGAGGCGGCAATCAGCAGGAAGGCGCGGCGGGCCTCTCCGGGTGACAGCGCGACCGGCGGGATTTCCCGCGCGGTTGTGCCAGCAAGCGTCGGGGCGGGTTTTGGCAGGGCAAAGAGATGCAGCGGCAGGCAGACGAAAAGCTGAAGCGCCGCAAGCACCAGCAGCGTGTTTCGCCAGCCGATACCTTCCGCAAGCCAGGTGTTGACCGGCCAGAAGACGGTGGCGGAAAGCCCCGTAAAGATCATGGTGAGCGCGATGACGCGTTTTCCCTCGGCACCCTCCCGCTCGACGATGGCGGCAAAGGCAGCGGTGGAGAGTGCCAGCGCCCCGCCCCAGCCGAACACCAGCCAGGTTACCGCATAGGCGATCAGCGAATGGCAGGCGCTGAGGAGCAGCAGCCCGAGCGCCAGCCAGGCAGAGCCCATGGCCAGCACCCGCGCCGCACCATGACGCGCCAGCATGCGCCCCACAGTGGGGCCGGCAAGGCCGCTCATCAGCATCATGATGGTGAGGCCGGCAAAGATGATGGCATTGGACAGGCCAAGCTCTGCCCCGATGCGCGGCCCAAGCACCGCCGGCATATCGAAACTCGTGCCCCAGCCGATGATCTGCGTGACGGAGACGACCGCGATCAGCCGGATACGGCGCAAGCTGGGGGACATGGGGAGGCTCCGGGAGCGGGCTGGGGGGAGAGGATGTAGGCAGTAGGCAGTAGGCAATAGGCAGTGGCGAATAGCGAATAGCGAATAGCGAATAGCGAATAGCGAATAGCCTATGGTGAGGGTTAGCGGATTCGGGGCGGGGCGGGAACCGGGATTTTGGGATGCGGGGGGATGTGTGCTCCAGCAGGATGTGCGGTGGTTTTGGTGAAAAAGCGTCTCCTTGTTTGGGGCGGCGACGAAAGGTTGCCCCTCATCCCGCTGCCGCGACCTGCTCCCTTTTATGACTAGGGCTTTCGCATTTGAAATAAGACCCTCTCTGCCCTGCCGGGCTGACCGGGGTCGAGCCACGGGTCTCGCCCCGTCCTTCGGACTCCCCACAAGGGGGGAGATATTGCGCGGCAAGCGTCCGGTCCCTGCATCAGAGGGTGCGGCCGGGTTAAGCCCTCCCCCTTGTGGGGAGGGTTTGGGAGGGGACTTGTCTCATAAGCGATCGTCTTGCCCTCAGGGCGGGGAGGGCTGGGGCGAGAGGCTCAACTATTGGTGTCGAATATGAATGTGCCCCTCATCCCGCTGCCGGCACCTCCCCGTCATGACGGGGAGAAGGGGCTCCGCGGCCACCCGCCACCTCCATCTTGAAGCGTGAGGGTTTGGCAGCCGTGTCAACCTCTCCCGCTCAAGGGGCTGCGCAGTGGCGGGCTTTTGGGATGCGGCGGAAAGATCGAGCAGGGCGCAGTGACGGGCAATCGTGAAACACGACAGCGCGACGCGTGAAAAACCGACAGAAAATAATGGAGAGATCGCATGGTGGCGCAGAAGGGTAAGGATCTGCTGTTGAAGGTGGACAATGGCGGCAGCTGGTTGACGGTGGCGGGGCTGCGGTCGCGGCGGCTGGCGTTTAATGCCGAGACGGTCGATGTGACGGATGCCGAAAGCGTCGGGCGCTGGCGCGAACTGCTGGCGGGGGCGGGCGTGCAGCGGGCGTCGCTTTCGGGCGGCGGCATTTTTAAGGATCAGGCGTCTGACGTGCTGGTGCGTGCGACGTTTTTTGCCGGCACGATCCTGTCCTGGCAGGTGCTGATCCCGGCGTTCGGCACGGTGAGCGGGCCGTTTCAGATCACGGCGCTCGAATATTCCGGCGATCATAACGGCGAAATCCGCTTTGAACTGGCGCTGGAATCGGCGGGCAGCCTGACCTTTGGAGCGCTCTGATGGGAAGGACTTTGCACGGAGCAAATGTCGGCCGGGCCAACCGGCGCCGGGGCGAGATCGAGGCGGTGATCGATGGCGAGCGGCGTATTCTCTGCCTGACGCTTTCGGCACTTGCCGAGCTGGAGACGGCGTTTGCGGTCGACGACCTGACGGGGCTTGCGGCGCGGTTTGCTGAGGGGCGGCTGAGGGCGCTCGATCTCGCCCGCATTATCGGCGCCGGCCTTCGCGGCGGCGGCAATCTTCTTTCCGACGAGGAGGTGGCGGCGATGAGTATTGACGGAGGAATATATGCCTATGCCCGCGTCGTCGCGGACCTTCTGGCGGCAACCTTTGGCGGTGCGGAGGATATGGGGGGCGGTGGGCCGGGCGTCGCAAGTGCCGAAGGTGCGCCAATGGCCTCAGTTGCCTCAGATGCCCCGGCTGTGCATGGGGCAGGCGGATCTGCCGTGAAGGGCATGGCGGCAAACCCTTGAGGGCCGCAGCGGGCGAGGTGGCAGCTGTGACGCCGTTTCCCTGGGCGCGGGTGATGCACATCGGCCTTTGCCTGCTGCGGCTTTCCCCCAAAGATTTCTGGGCGCTGACGCCGCGCGAGTTTTTTGCCGCATCCGGCGGATTTTTGCCACGCGCGCCGGCGTTTTCCCGGGACGGGCTGGCCTCGTTGATGCGGGACTTTCCCGATGCGGCGCCTGCGGGTGGCTGACGGCTTTCTTTGTCCGAAAAACGTCAGGA
The DNA here is from genome assembly GCF_058242775.1 of Neorhizobium sp. PAMB6630. Taxonomy (NCBI): domain Bacteria; kingdom Pseudomonadati; phylum Pseudomonadota; class Alphaproteobacteria; order Hyphomicrobiales; family Rhizobiaceae; genus Neorhizobium; species Neorhizobium sp. PAMB6630. Next base: position 2,690,176 of record NZ_CM177836.1, on the reverse strand, counting down.
GACGAAAGTGGAGATAGATGCGGGGGCTGTTACAGACACGCTTGCCACCCGGCTTTTTCCGGCGACGGGTGGGATTCACTGATGCGGGACTTTCGTGGTGCGGCGCCTTCGGGGGGCTGATGACTTTCTTTGTCCAACAGATATCCGGAGACGGGCATGGAGATGGATGAGGGGGCTGTTGTAGACACGCTTGCTTCCCGGCCTTTTCCCACGATGGGCTGGCCGCGTTGATGCGGGACTTTCCCGATGCGGCGCCTGCGGGTGGCTGACGGCCTTCTTTCTCAAAAGAAAAAATAGCAGGAGACGGGCATGGAGACGGATGAAGGATCTGTTGCGGAGACGCTTGCCTCGACGCAGGCGCTGGCAACGGCGATTGCGGACCTTGAAGGGCGTTCGCAGCGGTTTGGTACGGCGCTTTCAGGGGCGCTCAAATCTGCGGCGGTGAGCGGCAAGAGCCTGGAGGATGTGCTGAAGGGGCTCGGCACGCGGCTGACGGATATTGCGCTTTCTGCGGCGCTGAAGCCGCTGGATACGGCGCTTTCCGGTGCCGTCGGAAGCCTGTTCGGGGCCTCGTCCGGATCGGTGACGGCCTTTGCCGATGGCGGTGTGGTGCGCTCCCCGAGTTATTTTCCGATGGGCGGCGACATGGGGCTGATGGGCGAGGCGGGGGCGGAGGCGATTTTGCCGTTGCAGCGCGGGCCGGACGGAGTACTCGGCGTTGCTTCGGGCGGTGGCGGCGGGGCGTCGCAGATCGTTTTCAACGTGACAGCGACCGATGTGGCAAGCTTTCGAAAAAGCGAGGGCCAGATCTCGGCCATGCTGGCGCGCAGTGTTTCGCGCGGGCGGCGCGGGCTTTGATGTCAGAGCCTTGGGCTCAGAAGACGGAGGGTTTGGATGAGCGGCTTTCACGAGGTGCGGTTTCCGCTGCGGCTGGCGCTGGGCGTGACCGGCGGGCCGGTGCGGCGCACCGATATCGTCAACCTGTCGAACGGGCGCGAGCAGCGCAATGCCCGGTGGCGATCTTCAAGGCGCACCTATGATGCGGGCTCGGGGGTGAAGTCGCTGAGTGACCTTTACGAGGTGCTGGCGTTTTTCGAGGCGCGGGCCGGTGAGCTTTACGGTTTTCGCTTTCGCGATCCGCTGGACTGGAAATCTGCGGCGCCGGGGGCGGCGATTACCTCTGCCGACCAGGTGATCGGCACCGGTGACGGGGTGAGGGCGGCATTTGCGCTCACAAAAACCTATGCGGATGCGGCGGCAGGCTCGGTGCGCGCCATCGCCAAGCCGGTGGCGGGAACGGTGACGGTGTCGGTCGGCGGGGTGACGAAGGCTTTGAGCGCCTTTTCCTGCGATGCGACCACCGGCATCGTGACGTTTGCGGCGGGCCATGTGCCGGCAGCCGGCGCCGTGGTGCGGGCCGGATACGAATTCGACGTGCCGGTGCGTTTTGCAACCGACCGTATCGAGGTGAACCTCTCGAACTTCAATGCCGGCAGCATTCCGGCCATTCCGATCACGGAGATTTTGCCATGAGGAGGATTTTGCCATGAGGGTGATACCGGAGTCGCTTGCCGGCCATCTCGCCGGCGATGCCACGACCACCTGCAATGCCTGGCGCCTGACACGGCGCGATGGCGTGGTGCAGGGGTTTACCGACCATGACCACGACCTCTCCTTCGCATCGACCTTCTTTCGGGCCGCGAGCGGCTTTCTGGCCAGCGATGGCGAGGAGGAGCAGGGATTTTCCGCTAGCGCCAGTGACGTGGCCGGCGGCTTTTCGAGCGAGGTGATCAACGCGGCGGATCTTTCGGCCGGGCGGTATGACGGCGCCACCGTGGAGCTTTATCTCGTCAACTGGGGCGATCCGACGCAGCATGTGCTGTTATCCGTGCGCGAGGTGGGCGAGGTGACGCGGGCGGGTGAAAAATTTACCGCCGAACTGCGCAGCCGCGCCAACCGCCTCGATCAGCCGCAGGGGAGGCTTTACAACCGCCGCTGCGACGCAAGCCTTGGGGATGCGCGGTGCGGGGTGCATCTTGTTGCCTATCGTGGCACGGGCACGGTGCTTGCCATGGAAGACCGCAGCCATCTGGTGGTGGGCGGGCTCGGGGGATCGGCAACCGGCTTCTTTGATCGAGGTGTGCTGACGCTCTCCTCCGGCGACAGGGCTGAGGTGGAGGCGCATGTGCGCGAGGCGGATGGCACGGCGCGGCTGACGCTGTGGTTGCCGCTGGAGCGGGCGGTGTCTGCCGGCGAGGGTTTTTCGATTACGGCCGGCTGCGACAAGAGTTTTGCCACCTGCCGCACGCGCTTTGCCAACGGCCTCAACTTTCGCGGTTTTCCGCATGTGCCCGGCAGTGACTTTGCCTATTCCTATGTGGACGGGGAGCGCGTGCATGACGGCGGCGTTTTGTTCGAATGAGCGAGACGAGGACGACTGGCGCGCAGGTGGTGGCGATTGCCGAAGGGTTTCTCGGCACGCCTTACCGCCATCAGGGGGCGACAAAGGGCGTCGGCTGCGATTGCATCGGCCTCATCCGCGGTGTCTGGCGGGAGCTTTATGGGCAAGAGCCGGAAGCGGTGCCGCCTTACGCGCCGGACTGGGCGGAACGCTCCGGCGAGGAACGGCTGCTCGCGGCGGGGTTGCGGCTTTTTGGAGCGCCAGTTCCGGTCTCTCAGATGGCGGCGGGCGATCTCCTGCTGTTTCGCTGGCGGGCGGGCTGTGCGGCAAAACATGCGGGTATTCTGGCCGGGCCTCAGCACTTCATCCACGCCTATGAGCAGGGGGCGGTGACCCGCTCCGTTCTGGTGCCCTCCTGGCAGAGGCGGATTGCGGCGGTGCATCGGTTTCCGGAGCGGCTGGACGCTTGAAAACAAGGGGTTCGGGCGTATGGTGTGGTGAGCGGGCTGCTATCCCGCCCACCGTTGCCTATATGTCGAAAATTAGCCGGACGGAGACTAACCAGCCCGTCCGGGTTTTTCTGACAACTAGCGAAATACCAATCGGCGTCAGCCAGATAGAGCATTCAAGCAAAAACGCTTTCGCCTGAGCGCTCTATCTCTTTGTTTTTACGCAATTCCGGACGCAAAACCGCTTCGCACTTTTGCTGGAATTGCTTGAGCATTCCCTCCATGATCGACAGCAAGGCCATTGCCTAAGTCAGCGCGGCCCGTCCTCGCTGATGCAGCGGCTGGTCCGCTGCGTGCTGCTTGACGCTGTCGACTTCTTTCAGATTAACACAATTTTAGCGTGCGCATAGGCGTGCGGGGGATGACCCATGGCCACCATTCTGTTTCAGGCGGCAGGGGCCGCGCTGGGGTCTGTGCTCGGACCGATCGGAGCCGTTCTGGGACGGGCGGCGGGTGGGCTTGCCGGTGCTGCGGTGGACCGGGCGCTGATTTCGGGGACTTCGACGGTGACGGGAACGCGGCTTTCCACCGCGCGTGTGCCGGGGGCTGACGAGGGGACGCCGATTGCCCGCGTTTATGGGACAGCGCGTATCGCCGGCACGTTGATCTGGGCGACGCGTTTTGAGGAAGAGGTGACGACTGAGCGTCAGGGCGGCAAGGCGACGAGCGGCACGCGAGTCGAAAACTTCAACTATTATGCCAACCTCGCTGTCGGGCTCTGCGAGGGGGAGATCGCTCATGTGCGCCGGGTCTGGGCGGATGGGCGCGAGCTGGATCTGACGGCGATCGAGATGCGCGTTTATCGCGGCACGCAAAGCCAGATGCCGGACCCGCTGATCGAGGCAAAGCAGGGGGCGGGCAAGGCGCCGGCCTATCGGGGGCTTGCCTATGTGGTGTTCGAGCGGCTGCCGATCGGCGAGTTCGGCAACCGCATTCCGCTTCTGCAATTCGAGGTGGTGCGGCCTGTCGGGGCGCTGGAGCGGCAGGTGCGGGCCGTCACGCTGATCCCCGGCGCCACCGAATACGGCTATGCGACGGTGGCTGTGAGCGACAATGACGGTTCGGGCACCGCGCGCATCCTCAACCGCAATACGTTGACGGCGGCGACCGACTGGCAAGCCTCGCTCGACGAGTTGCAGGCGGTGTGCCCCAATCTTCAACGGGTGGCGTTGGTGGTGAGCTGGTTCGGCACCGATCTGCGCGCCGGCCAATGCCGTATCGTGCCGGGGGTAGAGGTATCGGCACGCGCCGGCCTCAGCATGAACTGGCAGGTGGCGGGAATTTCTCGCGAGGCTGCGCATCTGGTGAGCGAGAGCGGCGGCGGGCCGGCCTTTGGCGGCACGCCCGCAGACGAGAGCGTGCGCCAGGCGATTGTTGATCTGAAGGCGCGGGGCTTGCAGGTCTATCTCTATCCGTTCGTGATGATGGATGTGCCCTCGGGAAACGGTTTGCCGGATCCTTACGGGGGAGCGCAACAGGCGGCCTATCCCTGGCGTGGGCGCATTACCTGCCATCCGGCGCCTGATGTTTCGGGCTCGCCGGACAAGACCAGTGCGGCGCGGCTGCAGGTGGAAAGCTTTTGCAACGGGCCGGAAGGCTATCGCCGGATGCTGCTGCATTATGCGGGCCTTGCGCAGCAGGCCGGCGGCATCGACGGGATGATTCTTGCCTCGGAGCTTGTCGGATTGACGCGGGTGCGCGGCGAGGCGGGGCGGTTTCCGTTTGTCGAGCAATTGGTATCGATGGCCGGGGCGGTGCGCGCCATTCTTGGGACGACAACCAAGCTCACCTATGCGGCCGACTGGAGCGAGTATTTTGGCTATCACCCGGCAGACGGATCGGGCGATGTGTATTTTCCGCTCGATGCGCTCTGGGCTTCCAGTGCGATCCATGCGGTGGGCATCGACAATTACATGCCGCTTGCCGACTGGCGCGACAGTGATTTGGGCAATGCCAACCCTGATGGCGCGCGGCTGTGTGACGATCCGGCAGCCTTGCGGGCGGGGATTTCCGCCGGCGAAGGGTACGACTGGTATTATGCGAGCGACACGGCGCGGGCCCTTCGCCAGCGCACGCCGATCACGGACGGGCTTGCGGCAAAACCCTGGGTGTTTCGCTACAAGGATCTGGCCGGCTGGTGGAGCCATTATCATTACGAGCGGGTGGGCGGCGTGGAAAAGACAACGCCGACGGCCTGGGTGCCGGGGGCAAAGCCGATCTGGTTTACCGAGCTTGGTTGTTCGGCCATCGACAAGGCTGCAAACCAGCCTAACCTGTTTGCCGATCCGAAATCGGCCGACAGCGGTGTCCCGCATTTTTCGAGCGGCGCGCGCTCCGACAGCATGCAGCGGCGGTTTCTGGAGGCCCATCACGGCTGGTGGCAGGGGTCTGGCGCGCCGGCCGGCATGGTGGATGCCAACCACGTCTTTCTCTGGTCCTGGGACACGCGGCCTTTTCCGGCCTTTCCCAATGAACTCTCCGTCTGGAGCGATGGTGGCAACTGGAAGACCGGTCACTGGCTGAACGGACGGCTGGGGGCGACCACGCTTGCCGATGCGATTGCGGCGATCCTGACCGATCACGGGTTTTCGACGTTTGACGTGTCGGAGGTGAGCGGCGACCTGATCGGTTATGTGCAGGGCGATACGGTGTCGGCGCGCGCCTTGATCGAGCCTTTGACGAATGCCTTCCTGATCGATGTCATCGAGGAGCCGGCGGGGCTGCGGTTCCGTTCGCGCTCGCGGGCAAGTCTGGTGCCTCAAGTGATCGACGTGCTGGCCGAACGCGACGAAGAACCGGCCTGGACGGAGGTGCGTGGCCATGACAGCGATTTTGCTGCCGAGGCCGTCGCAAGTTTTGCCAATCCGGTGCTCGATTATGAACAGGCAACGGTGCGCTCACGCCGGATTGTTGGCACCAGCAACCGTATTCTGCGCGCCGATCTCGCCGCCACGCTTTATGAGGAGGCGGCGCAAAGTGCGGCGGAAAGCCTTTTGCGCGACAACCATCTGTCGCGGCGAAGCCTCAGTTTCCCGATCTCGCCGGCTGAGGTGGCGCTTGCACCCGGCGATGCGCTGCGGCTTTCCGACGGGCCTGACGGTGTCTACCTGGTGACGCGCATCGAGGAGGGGGCGGTTCGGCGCGTCGAGGCGAAACGGCACGAGCCGGCAGCGCTTCTGGCGGGCGCATCGGCTGCCACCGGGCGCTTGACCGGCGGGGCGGTCTCGGCCGGGTTTTCGCCGGTCCTTCACCTCATGGACCTGCCGCGGTTCGAGGCCGGCGAGGCGGAAAGTTTTGCCCGCGTTGCCGCCTATGGCAGCCCCTGGCGGCGCATTCTCCTTTCCAGTTCGCCGACGACCGAGGGATATCGCGCCCGCGCCACATTGGACCGGCCGGCGCAGGTGGGCCGGCTGACGGCAGCGCTTGTCGGTGGTGTTGTCGGACGCTTCGACCGGGGCCACGCGGTGGAACTCGACCTGTTCTTCGACGGGTTGTCATCGGTCGGCGAGATGGCCGCCCTGTCCGGCGAAAACCGGATGGCGATCCTGTGTGCCAATGGGGCATGGGAAATCCTGTCCTTTGCCGGGGCAGAGGAGACGGCGCCGGGGCATTTTCGCCTGACGACGCTGTTGCGGGCGCTTGCCGGCACGGAGGATGCGATGGCGGCGGGGGCTGCCATCGGCGCACCAGTCGTGCTGTTGGGCTCAGGCGTCGTGCCGCTCGGATTGAGTGATGCCGAGCGGGGTGTCGTCTATAACTGGATGGCCGAAGCCATCGCGTCGTCCGGCGGGCGGGCTGGGCCTTATGCCTTTGCCGGCGGCGCACGGGCGCAGACACCGCTTGCGCCCGTGCATGCACGCGCGGTGCGCAAAGCAGACGGCGTGCGGTTCTCCTGGGCGCGGCGCGGGCGCATCACTGCCGATGACTGGGAGGCAAGCGACATTCCGCTCGATGAACCGGACGAGCGCTACCGGCTGGAAATCCTCTCCGGCGAGACGGTGGTTCGGCTGGCCGAGGTGGCGGAGCCTGCCTTTCATTACCTGTCTGCCGATGAAATCAGCGACTTTGGCGCGGCCGCGAGCACGTTTCGCGTGCGGCTTCGCCAACTGGGGCGGGCCGTGCCGCTCGGAATTCCTCTCGTCACGGAGATCCTCGTCAAAAACCAAGGAGATGCATGATGGAAAATTCGAAAGCCTGGTATCAGTCGAAAGCGGTTTGGGGTGGCCTGATCGCCATGCTGGCCTCCGTTCTGCAGGCGCGGGGGCTTGAGGTTTCGCCGGTTGCGCAAGGGGATCTGGCGGAAGCCGGGATGAGCCTTGTGGGGGCGGTCGGCGGGCTTCTGGCCATCTATGGCCGCCTTTCGGCCAAGACCAGCATTACCGGGAATTAATGCGAAGCTGACCCAAAGATGGACGGTTGAGTGGCGCATTCATTTGCCATTCAGCCGCCTTTCGTTACATAATTCACCCAATGGTTCGGTTCGCAAACCGTGCGTCACCGTGAGTGGAAGTTGTAGTCATGGCATCAAACAGGATGATCGCGATACTTGCCGCGGCCCTTTTTACCCTTTCGACGGGGCAAGCCTTCGCACGCGATTACCTCGTTCTGGTTGCCGGCGATTGCGGTGATGCCGCTTCCAAGGTGGTGCGCGATACCGGCGGGCAGCTGCTTTCCGCCCAGCCTTCCAACGATGGCCGCACCTGCATCGTGACTGTTCTGGTGCAGGGCAGCGGGGAGCGTCCGCGCAAGGTGACGGTTCGGGTGCCGATGTAGTAGAAGACGGCTCTAACCCCTGGGCACACCGTTTCGAAGGTCTCTCATGCGCATTCTCGTGGTCGAAGACGACGTCAACCTCAACCGGCAGCTGACCGATGCGCTGAAGGAGGCCGGTTATGTGGTTGACCAGGCGTTCGACGGCGAAGAGGGGCATTTCCTCGGTGAGACCGAACCCTATGATGCCGTCATTCTCGATATCGGCCTTCCCGAGATGGACGGCATCACGGTCGTTGAAAAATGGCGTCTGGCGGATAAGGGCATGCCGGTGCTGATGCTGACGGCGCGCGACCGGTGGAGCGACAAGGTGGCCGGCATCGATGCCGGCGCCGACGATTATGTGGCAAAGCCGTTTCATGTGGAAGAAGTGCTGGCGCGTGTGCGGGCGCTGATCCGCCGCGCCGCCGGCCATTCCTCGTCCGAGCTTGCCTGCGGGCCGGTGCGGCTCGACACCAAGGCCTCGAAGGCAACGGTGAACGGCGTGACGCTGAAGCTCACCTCGCACGAATTCCGGCTGCTTTCCTACCTGATGCACCATATGGGCCAGGTGGTGTCGAGAACCGAGCTGATCGAGCACATGTACGATCAGGATTTCGACCGCGACAGCAACACGATCGAGGTGTTTGTCGGCCGGTTGCGCAAGAAGATCGGTGTTGACCTGATCGATACCGTGCGCGGCCTTGGCTACCGGATGCAAGCGCCCGACGATGTACATTAAATCGGTCACAGCGCGCGTTCTGTTGCTGGCAACCGCCTGGTCGGCGCTGGCGCTGGTGGTGATCGCGCTGGTGATCTCGGCGCTTTATGCAAAATCCTCCGAGCGGGCGTTTACCGACCTGTTGCGCGCCCAGCTCTACAATGTGATCAACTCGATCACCATTGGCGACGACAACAGCCTTGCCGGCAATCCTCAGCTGGGAGACCTTCGGTTCTCGCAGCCGGAAACCGGCTGGTACTGGATCGTCGAGCCGCTTGGCACCTTTGCCGCGACACCCTTGTCCTCCTCCTCGCTTGGTACCTCCAATATCCAGGTGCCTTCGATCCTCAACGTGCCCTTCAACAATCGCTACGAGCGGTTCTATCCGGCAACCGATGCCTATGGAAACCGTGTGCTGGTGGCCGAGACGGAAGTGGTGCTGGATGCTGACGGGCGCGCGGCACGCTTTCGGGTCTCGGGCAATCTCTCCGTGGTGGACGAGGATATCAGCGGCTTCACCCGCAATCTCTACATTGCGCTTATCGTGTTCGGGCTGGGCAGCCTTGTGGTGAACGGGCTTGCCATTCTCTTTGGGCTTCGCCCGCTGGACGAGGCCCGCCGGGCACTGGAAAAGGTTCGGCGCGGCGAGGTGGAGCGGCTGGAAGGTAAGTTCCCGCGCGAGGTGCAGTCGCTGGCCGTGGAGATGAATGCGCTCATCGACAGCAACCGGCGCATTGTGGAGCGCGCCCGCATGCAGGTGGGAAATCTCGCCCATTCGCTGAAGACGCCGATTGCCGTGCTCCTCAACGAGGCGCGGCTTTTGGAACGTTCGCAGGGCGAGGTGGTGCGAAGCCAGGCCGAGGCCATGCAGGGGCAGGTGCAATCCTATCTCAACCGCGCCCGGATTGCCGCTCAGCGCGAATCGCTTCTCGCCCGCACCGAGGCGGAACCGGTTTTGGAGCGATTGGTGCGCGTGATGCGGCGGCTGAACTCCGACAAGGACTTTCACCTGGAGGTGAGCCCGCCCGGCCTTGCACTGGCCATGGAACAGCAGGATGTGGAGGAAACCGTCGGCAACCTCCTGGAAAACGCTGCCCGTCACGCGGGAACGGGCGTCTGGTTGTCGGCCCGTCCGGCACAGGCACCCGAAGGACCGGAGGCGGCCAAGCGCAGTTGGGTGGAAATCGTGGTGGAGGACGACGGGCCGGGGCTTGAGCCGCACGAGATCAAGGAGGCGCTGAAGCGCGGTCGGCGGCTGGATGAAAGCAAGCCTGGGACAGGGCTCGGGCTTTCCATCGTCGGCGAGATCACCCGCGAATACCAGGGGGTGTTCGAACTGTCACGCGGCGGGCGCGGCGGCGTGAGCGCCCGTCTGGCGCTTCCAGGCCTTGCCAAGGAGATCGTCTGACGCAGCTGCCGGGTGATTGCCGTCACATCCGGCCATCAAGTGTCGGGAATTGACGGTTCGGGCTCGACCTTCTGCGCGAAAACGCTAAAAGACCTCAAGGGGAAGGCTGGATATCCAGTCTTTGCCGTATCTCAGGAATTGTTGGAGAAGAATGCACTTGCGCTTTGCCACACTCGTCTTGTCCGCTCTTGTTTCAGCCGTCGTGCTGAACGGCTGTTCCACCACGGGAACGAATGGTTCCCGCAGCGGGATGTTTTTCGGCCGCACCGCGCCCGGTGCCGACTATATCAGTGCATTGCAGGGCGGCATTATCGGGCGCATTCCCGTGAAGATATCGGGCGGCGACCGGCAACGGGCGCTGGAGGCGGAATACCGCGCGCTGGAACAGGCAGGCGTTGGCCAGCCGGTGTTGTGGACCGGCAGCAATGCCCGCGGCCAGGTGGTGGCTGCTGCTCCCTACCAGGTGGGATCGCAGAACTGCCGGCAGTATACGCACACCATTTTTGTCGACGGGCGCGAGGCAAAGGAACGCGGCGCTGCCTGCCGCAACGACGACGGTACCTGGACACCGTTGACCTGACGAGGGTTTGCGGCGGATCGCAGTGCGAGCAGGGCACTGCTGAGCTGTTGGCGCTGCATGCAGGTTTTGCCATATTTGAAATTCAAAGTTGTTTTTAAGGTTTGCGTCGCACGCAAGGGCCGTGGGGCAATCTTGCCAATTGACGTAGATCAAGGCTGCCGTCACAGTCGGTGGCAAGAGGTGGGACGATCATTTGCGGCAGCAAGGGTGCGGCTTGTCCGGGTGCGGTTGTCCCGGGGCGGGGACCGGGTCCTGTCCTTGCCTCAAATTCGTGTCATCGCCCGTCTTCCGATTGGAATGGGGGCCCGAGTGCAGTAATTGGCCTTCATGACTTTATGGATCCTTCTTGCAATTATCACGGCCGGCGTTTCGGCGGTTCTCATCTGGCCGCTGATGAAGGCTTCGCCACGCGGTGAGGCAGACCGCGAGGACGAGGCTGCCGTTTATCGCGACCAGTTGCGCGAGGTGGATCGCGACCGGGCGCAAGGGCTGATCGGCGTTGAGGAGGCCAGCTATGCCAAGGCCGAAATCGGCCGCCGGCTTCTGGGCCTTGCCGACAAGACGGCCGATGCGGCAGGCACGGTCCGTGCGACCGGCGGCCGATCGCGGCATAGGCTGGCAACGCTTTCCGTCATTCTCTGTCTTCCCGTCGTCGGGCTCTGTCTTTACGTGACGCTTGGCAGGCCGGAACTTCCGGCGCAGCCGCTGGAAGCGCGGCTGGCAAACCCCGGCAACAACATGGCGCTGCTGGTGGCCAAAGCCGAGCGGCATCTGGCTGAAAACCCTGATGATGGCGCCGGCTGGGACCTGCTGGCGCCGATCTATTTTCGGGCCATGCGGTTGGGCGACGCGGAAATGGCCTATCGCAACGCGATCCGACTTCAGGGGGAAACCGCTGAGCGGCTGGCAGGCCTTGGCGAGACGCTGGTGGCGGCCAATGAGGGCGTGGTGACGGAAGATGCCGCCCGCGCGTTCAACCGCGCCGTGGCGCTCGACGGCAAGAATATGCGCGCCCGGTTTTACGCGGCGCTTGCGCTGGAGCAGGCCGGCAAGGCTGGCGATGCGCGCCGCGCCTTCGAGGCGATCCTCAAAGACTCGCCGCCCGGCGCTGCCTGGATTGCGCTGGTGAGCGAACATATTGGCAAGAATGGCGGCGCGCCTTTGGCATCTGCCCCCGGTCAGGCTGCGCGGGCAGATCCAGGCCCCAAGGCGCCGGGCAATCCGAGCCAGGCACAGGTGCAGGCGATGCAGGATCTTTCACCGCAGGAGCGCCAGCAGATGATTGCCGGCATGGTGGAAACGCTTGCCGCCAGACTTCAGGACGACCCTGATAATATCGAGGGCTGGTTGCGGCTGGTGCGCTCCTACATGGTGCTGGGCGACAAGGCGAAGGCTGAGGATGCGCTGAAGGCGGGGCTGAAGACCTTTCCGGCCGACCAGGATGGAGGCAAGCGGCTGCTGGCGCTGGCATCCGAGACCGGCCTTTCTGCCGCGGGAGTAACACCATGACTGAGGCGATAACCCATAAAATGCCCCGCAGGATGACCCGCAAGCAGAAGCGCCTCGCGGTGATCCTGGGCGGCATGAGCTTTATTCTGGTGGCGGTGCTCCTGGTGATGTTCGCCTTCAGCCAGTCGGTTGCCTATTTCTTCATGCCGAGCGACCTCCAAAAGACCACCGTGCAGCCAGGCACCCGCATCCGCCTTGGCGGGCTGGTGGAAGAGGGGTCCGTGAAGCGCGGCGCCGGTTCCACCGTGAGCTTTCGCGTGACCGATGGCGGGGCAAGCGTTCCGGTGTCCTATACCGGCATCCTGCCGGACCTTTTTCGCGAGGGGCAGGGCGTGGTGACTGAAGGTACTTTCGACACGGCCCATGCCTTCGTTGCCGATTCCGTTCTGGCCAAGCACGACGAAAATTATATGCCGAAGGAAGTGGCAGATGGCCTGAAGGCAAAGGGTGTCTGGAAAGAAGGCGAAGGGGCTGCGAAATGATCATCGAGATCGGCCATTACGCGCTGGTTCTGGCGCTGGCGACTGGACTGCTTCTGTCGATCCTGCCGATCATTGGCGCACGGCGCGGGGATGCGGGGCTGATGGCGTTTGCGCCGATCGGCTCCGTCACGCAGTTCGCGCTCGTGGCCTTCTCGTTTGGCGTGCTGACCTGGGCCTATGCGGTCTCTGACTTTTCGGTGAGGAATGTCTGGGACAATTCCCATTCGCTGATGCCGATGGTCTACAAGCTGAGTGGCGTGTGGGGCAATCACGAGGGCTCGATGCTGCTGTGGCTGCTGATCCTGACGCTGTTCAGCGCCATGGTGGCCGTGTTCGGGCGCAACCTGCCGGATACGCTGCGGGCTACCGTACTGTCGGTTCAGGCTTGGATCACGGTTGCCTTCCTGCTGTTTATCCTGCTGACCTCCAACCCGTTCATCCGGCTGGACCCGGCCCCCGCCGAGGGGCAGGATCTCAACCCGGTGCTGCAGGACTTTGGGCTCGCCATCCATCCGCCGCTGCTTTATCTCGGTTATGTCGGTTTTTCCGTCTGCTTCTCCTTTGCCGTCGCTGCCCTTATCGAGGGGCGTATCGATGCGGCCTGGGCGCGCTGGGTGCGGCCGTGGACGCTGGCCGCCTGGACGTTTTTGACCGCCGGCATCGCCATGGGCTCCTACTGGGCCTATTACGAACTGGGCTGGGGTGGCTGGTGGTTCTGGGACCCGGTGGAAAACGCTTCCTTCATGCCCTGGCTTGCGGGAACCGCCCTTCTGCATTCGGCGCTCGTGATGGAAAAGCGCGAGGCGCTGAAGATCTGGACGGTGCTTCTCGCCATCATGACGTTTTCGCTGTCGCTGCTCGGCACGTTTCTGGTGCGCTCGGGCGTGCTCACCTCAGTGCATGCCTTTGCGACCGACCCCTCGCGCGGCATCTTCATCCTGGCGATCCTCACCTTCTTCATTGGCGGCGCCTTCGTGCTGTTTGCCTGGCGGGCGCCGCAGCTGAAAAGCGGCGGCCTGTTTGCGCCGATTTCGCGCGAGGGGGCGCTGGTTCTCAACAACCTCATCCTCACCGTTTCCACCGCGACCGTGCTGACCGGCACGCTTTATCCGCTGGTGCTGGAGACGCTGACGGGAGAAAAGATTTCCGTCGGCGCGCCCTTCTTCAACCTGACCTTCGGGCTGTTGATGATCCCGCTGCTGCTCGCCATGCCGTTTGGGCCGCTTCTGGCCTGGAAGCGCGGCGACCTTTTAGGGGCCCTGCAACGGCTTTACGTGGCGGCAGGGTTGGCGCTGGTGGCGGGGTTCGGGCTGTTTTATGCGGAGAACGGCGGGCCGGTGCTGGCGGCGCTTGGCTTGGCAATCGGCTTTTATCTGGTGTTCGGGGCGATGGCGGACCTCTGGTACCGCGCCAATTTCGGCAAGCTTGCGTTCAAGGTGGCCTTTGCGCGCCTGCAGGGCCTGCCGCGTTCGGCCTTCGGGACAGCGCTCGCGCATATGGGCATGGGCGTGACGGTGCTCGGCATTGTCGCGGTCACCACGTTCGAGACGGAGCATGTGGTGGAAATGCGTCCGGGCATGACGACCGAGGCCGGTGGTTACTCCATCCTGTTTGATGGTATGCGCGAGGCCGTCGGGCCGAATTTCACCGAGGAACGCGGGCATTTTACCGTGAGACGCGGTGGCGTCGTGGTCGCCGATGTCTGGTCGTCGAAACGGCTTTATACGGCGCGTCGCATGCCGACGACGGAAGCGGGCATTTTGAGTTTTGGGGCAAGCCAGCTTTACGTGTCGCTGGGCGACCATATGGACGATGGCGGCATTGTTGTGCGGATCTGGTGGAAGCCGTTCATCCTCTGCATCTGGGGCGGGGCTGTCATCATGATGATCGGCGGGTTCGTGTCATTGTCTGACCGGCGGCTGCGCGTCGGCGCTCCAAGCCGGCGGGTGAAGGCGGCGAAGGTTGTGCTGGAGCCGGCGGAATGATGCTGTTCCCGAAGGGTTTTGTTCGTGCGTTGAGGGTGCCCGCCATCATAACGGTGCCCCTTGCAGCCATCTCCTCGCAGACGGGGAGAGGGGATTTTTCGCGTGTGACGACGCGTCAGCAAATCACAGCGCGGTGGAAGGGGTTGATGATCGCTGCGGTCATTGGTTTGATGCCGCTGCCGGCGCTTGCCGTCAATCCGGATGAGGTGCTGAAGGACCCGGTGCTGGAGGAGCGGGCGCGGGGGCTTTCGGCGCAGCTGCGCTGCATGGTGTGCCAGAACCAGTCCATCGACGATTCCAATGCGGAACTGGCGCGGGACCTCCGCTTGCTGGTGCGCGAGCGGATTGTCGACGGTGACAGCGATGCTGAGGTGATCGACTACGTCGTTTCCCGATACGGTGAATTCGTGCTGTTAAAGCCGCGTCTCAGTGGCAAGACGCTGGCGCTCTGGGCGATGCCGGTAGCGCTGTTGCTGATCGGTGGCGTGACGGTGGTGATGATGTCGCGCCGCCGCAGAGAGGCGCCCGAGGAGCGCGCGCTGAGTGCGCAAGAGCAGGCCCGGTTGGACAAGCTGCTGGGCGGCTGAGCCTTGCCTTCCTGTCGCATAAACTTTTCTGATACAAGAGCTTACGAGCTTGCCAGCCTCGGCTTGTGCGTTGGCTTTCGCCAGCAAAACGGAGGGCCTCTAGGCTGCCGGCAAACATTACGAACAATTCATGACGTGGACACGTGCAGTTAACGTGGGGGCTCCTATATCTTCAGTCATCCACCGCCGCCGGACCTCCGGCACCCCAGTCTGAATGACCTGAAGAAGAAGGTATCTTACAATGTTCAAGAGCAAGATCGGACGTCCCTCGTTGAAGACAGTGTTGAAGGGCTCGACCGTGGCGGGTCTCGCGGCCGTCATGCTCTCCACTGGTCTCCCGGCCCATGTCTACGAATCCTATGCGGATCCGGTGTCCGTCAACGCACCGCAGGCTCCGAGCTTCGCCGACGTCGTTTCGGCCGTCTCGCCTGCCGTTGTCTCCGTGCGTGTCCAGTCGGATGCAACGCCGGTTTCCGATGATGATCCCGGCAATTTCTCGTTCAATTTTGGCGGCCGCGGCCTTGACCAGCTGCCTGATGACCACCCGCTGAAGCGTTTCTTCCGCGAGTTCGGCGGCCAGGGTGGTCAAGGCGGTCAGGGCGGTCAAGGTGGCCCCGGCGGCCGCAACCAGGAGCGCGCCGACAAGAACCCCAACCGTCCGCATCACCTGCGCCCGACGGCACAAGGCTCCGGCTTCTTCATCTCCGAAGACGGTTATCTCGTCACCAACAACCATGTCGTTTCCGACGGTTCGGCTTATACGGTCGTGATGGACGATGGCACTGAACTGGATGCCAAGCTGGTCGGCAAGGACAGCCGCACCGATCTGGCGCTTCTCAAGGTCGATGCCAACCGCAAGTTCACCTATGTGAAATTTGCCGATGACAGCAAGACGCGCGTCGGTGACTGGGTTGTCGCCGTCGGAAACCCGTTCGGCCTCGGTGGTACGGTGACGGCCGGCATCGTCTCTGCCCGTGGCCGCGACATCGGCTCTGGCCCGTACGACGATTTCATCCAGGTGGACGCGGCCGTCAACCGCGGCAATTCCGGTGGCCCGACGTTTAACCTCAATGGCGAAGTCGTGGGCATCAACACCGCGATCTTCTCACCGTCCGGCGGCAATGTCGGCATCGCGTTTGCCATTCCCGCTTCCACCGCCAAGGACGTAATCGCCGACCTGATGAAGGACGGCAAGGTTGAGCGCGGCTGGCTTGGCGTGCAGATCCAGCCGGTAACGCAGGATATCGCCGAATCGCTTGGTCTTGCGGAACCGAAGGGCGCGCTCGTCGTGTCGCCGCAGGAAAATTCCCCGGGCGCCAAGGCCGGCATCAAGCAGGGTGACGTGATCACCGCCGTCAACGGCGAGCCGATCAAGGATGCCCGTGACCTTGCCAAGAAGGTTGCCGCCTTCGGACCCGGCAATAAGGTGGATGTGTCCATCTGGCGCAATGGCAAGTCGCAATCGGTTGCGGTGACGCTCGGAAACCTTGCCAGCGACGATGCCGCCAAGGCTGAAAACAGCGACAAGGCGCCGGAGCAGGCTCAGCCTTCGAGCGAAAAGGCGCTGGCAAGCCTCGGCATCACGGTAGCCCCGGCAGACGATGGCACCGGCGTTTCCGTGACTGAAGTCGATCCGGACTCCGATGCGGCCGCCAAGGGTCTGCGCCAGGGCGAAAAGATTACCTCGGTCAACAACCAGGAGGTGTCCTCAGCCGCCGATATCAGCAAGGCGATCGACCAGGCCCGCAAGGATGGCCGCACAAGGGCATTGTTCCAGGTGCAGTCCGACAGCGGCAGCCGCTTCATCGCACTGCCGATCAACGAAGGCTGACCGGTCCCGTCAACGGTAACAGGCGGGGGCGCCGCGCCAAAAGGGCGCGGCGCCCCTTTTTTCATTCGAGGAGGCATTCACGCATGCAGATGAATACACCCGAGAGCGATGTGAAGAGCGAAACCGCTTTTACCGAGGGCAAGCCTCAGTCTATTGTTCCGCACATGAAGATTCTGGTGATTGAAGACGATCTTGAAGCCGCCGCCTACATGACGAAGGCCTTTCGCGAGGCCGGCATTGTGGCGGATCATGCCAGCGATGGCGAAAGCGGGCTCTTCATGGGCTCTGAAAACACCTATGACGTGATGGTGATCGACCGCATGCTGCCGCGTCGCGACGGCATTTCCGTGATCAGTGAGCTGCGCAAGCGCAACATCAATACGCCGGTGCTGATCCTGTCTGCGCTTGGCCAGGTGGATGACCGGGTGACTGGGCTTCGCGCCGGCGGCGACGACTACCTGCCCAAACCCTACGCCTTCAGCGAGCTTCTGGCCCGCGTCGAGGTGCTCGGCCGCCGCAAGGGCGCACCGGAGCAGGAAATGGTCTATCGCGTTGGCGACCTGGAGCTTGACCGCCTGTCGCACGAGGTGCGCCGTGGCGGCAAGGAAGTGCTGCTGCAGCCACGCGAGTTTCGTTTGCTGGAATATCTGATGAAAAATGCCGGGCAGGTGGTGACACGCACCATGCTGCTTGAAAACGTCTGGGATTATCATTTCGACCCGCAGACCAATGTCATCGACGTGCATGTGTCGCGGCTGCGCTCCAAGATCGAGAAGGAATTCGACAAGCCGCTTTTGAAGACCATTCGCGGCGCCGGTTACATGATCAAGGATGAGGCGTGATACCCTCCATAAGCCGCCTTCGCCTGCTGTTTCGCTCGACGGCCGTGCGGCTGTCGGCGCTCTACATCGTGCTGTTTGCGCTCTGTGCCGCTTTCCTCGTCGTTTATGTGACGGCGATGTCGGAGCGGCTTCTGGCGCAGCAGGTGCGCGAGGGGCTGAACCAGGAAATCACTGATATTCGCGGCGCCTATGATCGCGGCGGCATCAACCTTCTTTTGCGCATGATGGAGCGACGCGCACGCCAGCCCGGCGCCAATCTCTACGTCATTGCAGGGCCGACCGGCGAGATGCTCGCCGGTAACGTGCAATCGGTGCAGCCGGGCGTTCTCGATCAGGAGGGATGGACGAGCCTGCCGTTCCGCTACGAGCCTTATACCGAGATCGGCCCGCCGCGCCTGCACCTTGCAACGGCGAATGTGTTTTTCCTCGACAACGGGTTGCGCGTCATGGTCGGCCGCGATCTTGGCGAGCCGGGACGCTTTCGCGGCATCGTGCGCCGGGCATTGATGGTGGCCTTGGCGATCATGGGGCTCGGGGCGCTGTTTATCTGGTTCGGCATTGGCCGTAATGCGCTGAAGCGCATCGACCGGATGTCGGCGGCGAGCACCAAGATCGTCGCCGGCGATCTGTCGCAGCGCCTGCCGGTCGGTGTGTCCGGCGACGAATTCGACCGGCTGTCGGAATCGCTCAACCTAATGCTGGAGCGGATCGAGAAGCTGAACGAGGGCCTGCGCCAGGTTTCCGACAACATTGCCCATGACCTGAAGACGCCGCTGACGCGGTTGCGCAACAAGGCAGCCGATGCGCTTTCCGAAGACCGCGAGGATGTGCGGCGCGCCGCGCTGGAAGGCATCATTGGCGAATCGGACCTGCTGATCCGCACTTTCAATGCGCTGTTGATGATTTCGCGCGTTGAGGCCGGCTCGATTGCCGCCGAGATGAGCGCCATCGACCTGTCGGCCATTTCCGCCGACAGCGCCGAGCTTTACGAGCCTGCGGCCGAGGAGGCCGGGCTTATGCTGACGACTGAAATCGAGCCGGGACTGGTGGTTCAGGGCAACCGCGAACTGATCGGCCAGGCGATCTTCAACCTTTTGGACAATGCCATCAAATATGCCTGCGATGCGGGCAGTGAACCCGCGATCCGGGTTCTCTTGTCACGCGCCGGCGACAGTTTGCGGCTTTCGGTGGCCGATAATGGCCCGGGAATTCCCGCCGATAAACGCGCGGAAGTTAAAAAACGCTTCGTGCGGCTGGACGAGAGCCGCTCCAAGCCCGGCACCGGGCTCGGGCTATCTCTGGTCGAGGCTGTGATGGAACTGCATGGCGGCAGGCTGGAGCTTTCCGCCACCCACGCAGAGGACGCAAGCCCTCCCGGTTTGACCGTGACGATGGTTTTTCCCGCGCAAAAGCCCTAACTAATCCTTCAAGGGATCAGGGAGGAAGAGATCGTGGCGACAAAGGCAATAAGCCTCGGCGACGTACGCGCGGATGTGTTGAAACCGTTCAACCAGACAGAAGCAAAGTCGGCGCTTTCCGCGCTGAAGGAAATGGCCGGCAGCGAACCTGCGATTGCCGGCATGCTGGCTGAAGCCGGGGCGCTCAAGGACTTTCTGGTCGCTGCCTTTTCGCTCTCACCTTATCTGCGCGATATCGCGGTGATCAGCCCGGCACTCCTTGCCAATGCGCTGACACATCCGCTGGATGGCCTCATCGAGGCGGCGATTGAGCGTGCGCGCAATTGCTGGCGGCCGGATCTTGAAGGTCGCACGCCCGGTGAGGGCGAGGTGATGACCGCGCTGCGCCTTGCCAAACGCGAGGTGAGCTTTCTGCTGGCGCTGGGCGATCTCGGCGGTCTCATCGAATGCCGGGAGACGACGCGGTGGTTGAGCCGTCTGGCCGATGCGGCCGTCGCCGCCGCCATCGACCATCTGCTGCTTGCCCATCATCAGAGTGGCAAGTTGACGCTTGCCGACCCCACAAAACCTGCGGAAAATTCCGGGCTGATCGTGCTCGCCATGGGCAAGCTCGGGGCGTTCGAGCTGAACTATTCCTCCGACATCGACATCGTGGTGTTTTTCGATGGAGAGGCTAAAATCCTGCCCGATCCGCTGGAGGCGACCGAGCTTTACGGGCGCATGATGCGTCGGCTGATCCGCATTCTGCAGGAACGCACCGGCGATGGGTACGTGTTCCGCACGGATCTGCGCCTGCGGCCGGACCCCGGCTCGACGGCGCTTGCCGTGCCGGTGGAGGCAGCGCTGATCTATTACGAAGGACGCGGGCAGAACTGGGAACGGGCGGCCTATATCAAGGCGCGGCCGATGGCCGGCGACCTTGCCGCCGGAGAGGCTTTCCTGCGCGACATGGTGCCCTTCGTGTTTCGCAAATATCTCGATTACGCCGCGATTGCCGACATTCACTCGATCAAGCGGCAGATCCATGCGCATAAGGGTCACGGTGCCATTGCGGTGAAAGGGCATGACGTGAAGCTCGGGCGCGGCGGTATCCGCGAGATCGAGTTTTTTGCCCAGACGCAGCAACTGATCGCCGGCGGGCGCATGCCGGCGCTTCGCGAACGGGAGACCGAACGGGCATTGGCGGCTCTGGCCGATGCGCAGTGGATAAGGCCGGAGATCGCCGCCGAACTGACGCAAGCCTACTGGTTCCTGCGCAATGTCGAGCATCGCATCCAGATGGTGCGCGACGAGCAGACGCACCGCCTTCCGGACACCGAGACCGAACTGAAGCGCATCGCCTTCATGCTGGGTTTTGCCGATACGGTGGCCTTTTCCGAGGCGCTGGAGGCGGTGCTGCGCACGGTGGAACGGCGTTATGCAAAACTGTTCGAGCAGGAGAGCAAGCTCTCGGCAAGCGATGGCAATCTGGTGTTTACCGGCCAGAACGACGATCCGGAAACGCTGGCGACGCTTTCGCGGCTGGGCTTCGAGCGACCGGCCGATATGTCGCGCGTTATCCGCACCTGGCATTACGGCCGTTACCGGGCAACGCAGTCGGTGGAGGCACGCGAGCGGCTGACGGAACTGATGCCGGAGCTTTTGAGCGCCTTTGGGCTCAGCAAGCGGGCAGACGACGCGCTCTTGCGCTTTGATGGGTTTTTGAAGGCGCTGCCCGCCGGCATTCAGCTTTTTTCGCTGCTGAACACCAATCCCGGCCTGTTGTCGCTGCTCGTTATGGTGATGTCGGCCGCACCGCGATTGGCTGATATCGTGGCGGCGCGCCCGCATGTGTTCGATGGCATGCTCGATCCCGGCCTGATGCAGGAAATCCCTACGCGAGCCTATCTCTCCGACCGGCTTTCCTCCTTCGTCGGTGCTGCCCGCCATTACGAGGAGGTGCTGGACCGTCTGCGCATCTTTGCGGCCGAACAGCGTTTTCTGATCGGCATCCGCCTGCTCACCGGTGCCATCACCGGCGTGCAGGCGGGGCGGGCCTTTACCGATCTCGCCGATCTCGTCATCGACGCAGCGCTTTTGGCCGTGATGCGCGAGATGGAGCAGGCGCATGGGCGTTATCCGGGCGGGCGCGTGGCCGTGATGGGCATGGGCAAGCTCGGCAGCTTTGAGCTGACGGCGGGCTCCGACGTGGACCTCATCCTGCTCTATGACTATCCCGATGCGGTTGCCGAATCGGATGGCGCAAAGCCGCTCGATGCGGTGCGCTATTTTACCCGTGTGACGCAGCGGCTAATTGCGGCGCTTTCGGCGCCGACCGCCGAGGGCATCATCTTCGAGGTCGACCTGCGGCTTCGTCCGTCCGGCAACAAGGGGCCGGTGGCAACGCGGATTAACGCCTTTCGAAAATATCAGCTGGAGGAGGCCTGGACCTGGGAACACATGGCGCTGACGCGTGCGCGGATGGTATGCGGCGAGGACAGCCTGATGGCCGAGGCATCTGGTGTGATTGCCGAGGTTCTGGCGCAACCGGTTGATAAGGCAAAAATTGCGGCAGACGTTGCCGAAATGCGCAGCCTGATCGAAAAGGAGAAGCCGCCGCGCGATGTGTGGGACCTGAAGCTGATCCCGGGTGGTCTCGTCGATATCGAGTTCCTGGCGCAGTATCTGCGGCTGGTCGCGCACAATGATGCCGCTGGCGCAGACGTTGGCGCGGACTGCCTGACCAGCGGAACGCAGGCAGCTCTTGTGCGCCATGGTGCGCCAGGTCTTTCTGCCGACGATCTGGAAACCTGCAGTGCGGCTCTTTCCCTCTATACCGAACTGTCGCAGATCGTGCGGCTCTGCGTCGAAGGGGCTTTTGAGCCAAAGGATGCGCCTGCGGGCCTGATCGAAAGGCTTTCGACCGCTGCCGATGCCCCAAGCCTCAAAATGGTGGAGGCCGACATCAAGCGGCTGTCGAAGCGGGTTCGCGCAATTTTTCTGTCGACGGTGTCGCCAAAGCGGCAGGCTCCTGGGGGATAAACAGACCGACCACGGTGCCACACTCGATCTTGGAGCGAATGCGCATCCGGCCGCCATGGAGGGTGACCAGCGAGCGGGAGATGGCAAGGCCAAGGCCGGAGCCGCCCTTGCTCTTGGCATACTGGCTCTGCACCTGTTCGAAAGGCTGGCCGATCTTGCCGAGTGCATTGCGGGGAATGCCGATGCCGGTATCGGCGATGGTCAACAGCAGGCCGCGCCGCGAATGGTGGGCGCGCAGCTCAACGCGGCCGCCTTCGTTGGTGAACTTCACCGCATTGGACAAGAGGTTGAGCAGAATCTGCTTCATGGCGCGCCGGTCGCCGCTCATCTGAAGGCCCGCATCGACGCGCTGGGTGACCGTGATCGACTTGGCATCGGCCGGCATGGAGGTGAGGCGGATGCTTTCCTCGATCAGCGGCGCCAGATCGATCGTTTCGCAGACGATCTTCATATGGCCCGCCTCGATCTTCGACATGTCAAGAATGTCGTTGATGACGTTCAGCAGGTGCTTGCCGCTGTCGTGGATATCGCGGGCATATTCGCTGTATTTCGGTGAGCCGACCGGACCGAACATGCCGTTGAGCAGGATTTCGGAAAAGCCGAGGATAGCGTTGAGCGGCGTGCGCAACTCATGGCTCATATTGGCCAGGAATTCCGACTTCGCCTTGTTGGCGGCCTCGGCGCGCTCTTTCTCTGCCTGATAATTGGCATTGGCGGTGGAAAGCTCCGCCTTCTGGCGTTCGAGCTTCTTCTGCGATGAGGAGAGGTCGCCGATGGTGGCCATCAGGCGGCGCTCGGATTCGCGCAGTCGTTCCTGGTGGCGCTTCAGCAGCGATATATCGGTGCCGACAGACACCATGCCGCCATCGGCAGTGCGCCGCTCGTTAATCTGCAGCCAGCGCTCATCGGCCAGCTGCACTTCCGTGGTGCGCGAAAAGCCGTTGTGGTCGGGGTCTGCAATGCGCCGTTCGATGACCGGGCGGGCAGCGGCGGCGGTAACGACGCTTTTTTCCGTGCCGGGCACAAGTACGCTGTCCGGCAGACCGTAAGCCTGTTGGAAGTGGGTGTTGCACATGACCAGACGATCGTTCTTGTCCCAGAGGACGAAGGCTTCCGACGTGCATTCGATGGCGTCGGCGAGGCGCTGGTCGGCCTCGGCATAACGCTGGGCAAGGCGATGCTGCTCGGTCACGTCCATGGCAATGCCGATCACGTGGGTGCGGCCGCTGCTCGATTTCATCACCTGGGCGCGGGCCCGCATCCAGACATAGTGGCCGGCGGCATGGCGCATGCGAAAAACCTGGTCGATCTGCTTTTCATTGCCGCGCCCGACGGCGCGCGCCAGTGCAAAAAGGTTGCCATCGGAGGGATGCATCATCCGGGCCGCTTCGCTGAAGGAGAGCATGTTGTTGCCCGGCGGCAGGCCGAGCATTTCATACATCGAGCGCGACCAGAACAGCCGACGATTGGCCAGATCGAAGTCCCAAAGGCCGCAGCGGCCGCGCGACAGCGCCGTTTCCACCCGCATGTTGGATTCCAGAAAGATCTCGTCGGCATCGCGGGCGCGCTTCACCTGCATGTAATAGGCATAGAGGATGACGAGCAGCACCGAGGAAATGCCGGTAAACAGCGTGACGTTGAGCGAGACCTGCTGGCGCCAGAACTGGTTGGTGGCTTCCAGCGAATGGGCAGCGACCACAAGTCCGCCGGCTGCACCGCCAATGGCCTTGATTGCAGCATAGTGGGGAATGTCGCTGAACGTGGTTTCGATGACGCCGTCGTCATCGCCGAAACGGCGAAGCGCCACCATTTCCGGCAAAACCGTATCGAGACGTTCGCCGATATAGGATTGTGCCTGGAAGCTGCCGCCGAAAATGCGGCCCGTTGCATCAACAAGCACGATAAAGGCGCCTGGCTGCAGCTTGGTCTGCGGCAGGAAGAGGGCAAGGCGTGCCTCGGCAGCCTTGCGATCGGCATTTGCAAAGGCCTGTTCGTGACCGGCAAAGGCTGCAGCACTGGCCGCGGCCAGCAGCGCCGTCGACTGGCGGGCCGCCTCTTCCATGCGCGCCCGTTCCGAGACAAGCCCGAGCAGGCGCGACGCTGCAACCACCGCCAGAAACGCGATGATGAGGATCGGGATCGAGCGCTTCAGCCATAGCTCCGCACTCGGCAGCCGTTCAAGCCGGCGCCGCATCGCAGACAGCATGGTGCCGTCGACCGCCGGGAGCGTGAGGCCATCCGGAAATTTGAAGCGCAGCCGTTCCTCGGCCGCGGTTTCCCGCTGCACGTTCGCCATAGCTATGATTGATCCCTCGTCGTGATTCGCAATGCCGCTTGCGAACTATGCACAGTGAATCAAAGCTGATTCGCCTTGTCCAGAGCATGTGGTCATAAAATCTTAACCATATGGTCCGGTTTTTGCACTTGCTGCATTTTGAGGTGTTTTGGCGGAATCAGAGGATGCAGGAACGGGCGCCACAACCATTTAGGAGGTGTTCACCCGTTCATCATCAATCCTTGAGCATGCGCTCGACGATGTCGCGCACATCCGTGGAGAGGTGGGGCGCGCCGTTGATCTCGCTGAGGGCTGCCCGGGCGTGGCTGGCGCGCGCCGGTTCCAGTGAACGAAAAGAGCGCATGGCGGTGAGGATGCGGGCCGCAAGCTGGGGATTGCGCGGATCGATGCCAAGAATCTGGCGGGCCAGGAAGCGATAACCTTCGCCATCGACGCGGTTGAAGCCGGTGGGATTGGAAAAGGCAAAAGCGCCGACCAGTGCCCGCACGCGGTTTGGATTGCCGGCCACATAGTTCGGATCCTCCATCAGCGCCCGAACCCTGGCCAGCGCGCCGTTGCCGGGAATGGTTGCCTGCAAAGAGAACCATTTGTCGAGAACCAGCGCATTGCCCTCGAACCGCTTGAGGAAGGCGCCGAGCGCGTTGGCGGTGGCCGCCTGGCCCGGAAAGCGATGGGCGAGAACTGTCAGCGCCTGCACCATGTCGGTCATGTTGTCGGCCTCTGCAAAGGCGCTCGATGCGCGCTCGACACCGCCGTCCAGGTAGGAGAGGTAGGAGAGGGCGCTGTTGCGCAGGGCCCGCTTGCCGGCACTGGCCGCGTCCGGCGTAAACGTGCCCGAGAGCCGCAGGGTATCAAACAAATGCTCGAAGGTTTTGGCACCGGCCGTCGCCACCAGCGAAAGGATCGCCTGGCGGCCGGCGTGAATGGCATCGGGATCCGTGTTGCCGCCAAGCTCGCGGGCAATATCGGTTTCGCTTGGCAGGGCGAGCACCTGCGCGCGGAAGGCGGGTTCCAGGCTTTCATCGCCGGCCGCTTCCAGAAGCGCGGTCAGGAGGGCGGGGTCGCAGGTGATTTCGGCGCCGGCCCGCGCATCCCGCGCGGCCTGCATCAGGTTCGGCAGCGCGAGGTCGGTCAGTGCCTGCCAGCGGGAAAAGAGGTCGCTGTCGTGACGGGCGATATGGGCAAGGTCTGCCGTAGACTGGGTAAAGTCGAGGTTGACCGGCGCGGAAAAGCTGCGGTTGAGCGACAGAACTGGACGGGATGCGATGCCGGTAAAGGTGAAGGTTTGTCGGCGCTCCTGAAGGTGCAGCACGTCTCCCGTCACCTCGCCGCCGGTCACCGAAGCCGGTTCGGCAATCGCGCCATTGTCGAGGATCAGCGCGAATGAAAGCGGGATATGCATCGCCTCCTTGACCGGCTGGCCGGGGGTGGCCGGGATCGCCTGCTCCAGCGACAGGCTGAAATTCTGGGTCGCTGCGTCATAGGTCGCCGAAACGCTGACCATCGGTGTGCCGGCCTGCTGGTACCAGCGCGAAAACTGCGACAGGTCGCGGCCGCTGACCTCGGCAAAACATTTCACAAAGTCCTCGACGGTGGCTGCCTCGCCATCGTGACGCTCGAAATAGAGATCCATGCCCTGCTTGAACAGATCACGCCCGAGGATGGTGGCGATCATGCGGGTGACTTCGGAGCCTTTTTCGTAGACCGTCGTCGTGTAGAAATTGTTGATCTCGCGATAGGTCGTCGGGCGGACCGGATGCGCCAGCGGGCCGGCGTCCTCCGGAAATTGTTCCGACTTCAGATGACGGACTTCGGCGATGCGCTTGACGGCGCGCGAGCGCTGGTCGGCGGAAAACTCGTGGTCGCGGTAAACCGTCAGACCTTCCTTGAGGCAGAGCTGGAACCAGTCGCGGCAGGTGATGCGGTTGCCGGTCCAGTTGTGGAAATATTCGTGCGCGATGATGGCTTCGATATTGGCGTAATCCTGGTCAGTCGCCGTTTCCGGGTCGGCCAGCACGTATTTGTCGTTGAAGACGTTGAGGCCCTTGTTCTCCATCGCGCCCATGTTGAAATCGGAGACGGCGACGATCATGAAGATATCGAGATCGTATTCGCGGCCGAAGCGTTCCTCGTCCCACTTCATCGAACGTTTCAGCGCATCCATGGCGTAAGTGGCGCGCGGCTCCTTGCCGTGCTCGACATAGATTTTGAGCGCCACCTCGCGGCCGGAGAGCGTGGTGAACGTATCTTCGACGACGCCGAGATCACCGGCCACCAGTGCAAACAGATAGCTCGGCTTGGGGAAGGGATCGAACCAGGCAGCGAAATGCCGGCCTTCGTCATAATTGCCGCCGCCGAGAAAATTGCCGTTCGACAAGAGCACCGGATTGGTCGCCTTGTCGGCAATGATGGTAATGGTGTAGGGCGCCAGCACATCCGGACGGTCCGGGAAATAGGTGATGCGGCGAAAGCCTTCCGCCTCGCACTGCGTGCAATAGACACCGCTGGTGCGGTAAAGCCCCATCAACTGCGTATTGGCCTCGGGGTTGATGATGGTGATGACCGTCACCTCGAACGGTGCCGATGCCGGCAGGTCGCGGATGACAAGGCTATCGGGTGTCACGTCAAATTGTGCTGCCGGCATCTCGTTCTGGTCGAGACGCAGTTCGGAGAGGGAAAGTTCGTCGCCATCCAGCACCAGGGGAGCCGTGCCGTCCGCGCCCGGGCGCCGGTGAAAGATCAGTCGTGATTCGAGACGGGTTGCCGTGGGATCCAGTTCGAATGTCAGATCAACGCGTTCCAGAACGAAATCAGTGGGGCGGTAGTCTGCCAGGTGGACGATCTGACCCGTGTCTGTGCGCATGATGTTTCCTGGTCTTGACTTGGCAAGGATGCCGAATGTTTTGCTGGCAGTGAGATTCAGGCTGCGAATATTGCATTCAAAACTGAACGATTGCTAAAACCCATCCCAAAAGTCGGATGATGTCGAGAGGCCGAGCCCCGATTTTTCGGAGTTTGATCGATTCATCACAAGACTTGATGTATCAACGCGGCGGTTTTCGCTACTGTCCGAACGATATGAGTCAGTATTTGTTTCCTTCGGCCAACTGACGGCCGATCTCGCGGCGAGCTAGAGAATGAGTTCCGATGCGCAGGATCCCCTCAAGGGGATTGCGATGAAAGTCATGTCCGTCATTGTGTTTCTTGGCATGCAGACCTGCATCAAGTCGGCGGGCGACGGCATTCCGGCCGGCCAGATCACGTTTTACCGGTCGGCCTTCGCGCTGGTGCCGATCCTCATCTATCTCGCCATGCGCGGCGATCTGACGACCGCGTTTCGCACCGATAGTCCCTTCGGACACCTGAAGCGGGGCATGCTCGGCATCGCTGCCATGGCCTGCGGGTTTTATGGGCTCATCCACCTGCCGCTGCCGGATGCGATTGCCATTGGCTACGCATCCCCGTTGATGGCGGTTCTGTTTGCCGCCCTGATCCTGAAAGAAAAGGTGCGCGTCTATCGCTGGAGTGCGGTGGCGCTCGGCATATTCGGGGTGCTGATCATTTCCTGGCCAAAACTTTCGCTGTTCAGCCATGGCGGCATGGAAAATGCCCAGGCGATGGGGGCGGCGGCCGTGCTGACCTCTGCCGTGATCGGCGGTCTTGCCATGGTGCAGACCCGCCAGCTGGTGCGCACGGAAAAGACGTCCACGATCGTTGTCTATTTTTCGCTGACGGCGGCGGTGTTTTCGCTGGTCAGCCTGCCATTCGGTTGGGCGGTGCTGCCGACGGAAGACAAAATCTTTCTTGTCGCGTCGGGCTTCTTTGGCGGACTCGGCCAGATCTTTCTGACTGAAAGTTATCGCCATGCCGACGTCTCGACGGTGGCGCCGTTCGATTACTCCTCGATCATCCTCGGCATCATCATCGCTTATTTCCTGTTCGGCGACGTGCCGACTTCATCGATGCTGATCGGAACCGCCATCACCGTGTCAGCCGGCATCTTCATCATCTACCGCGAACATCAACTGGGGCTGGAACGCAAAGCGGCGCGAAAGGCATCCGCGCCGCCGGCATGACAGTTAAAAGGCGCGGGCCGTCAGAGCGGAATGGCGCTCGACGGGTTGCCGGCGCGCTCGTGGATGCTGGCAGCGCAGGTGAATTCGCGGCTGGCGCGAACGGCAGCGCCGATCGATGCAAAGGCATCGCACATGCTGCGCAGGTGGCGGATCGAATGCTTCATCGTCTTGTCTCCGGAATTCTGTCTGCGAATTGTTGCGGCAGCGGGCCTCAGCGCTCGCGGAAATCGGCAAAGATTGCCGTGGGACGCGTGAGATTGCCGCGGCGCGAAAAGGCGCGGGCGGTCAACTGCTCATGCGTGGCGGAGCCGTAATTGTGGTACCCCTGCGTAGAGCGGGGCGAAAGGCCGGCGAGACGCAGCGTCTCGAAGCCGGAATGTATGGGGCGAATGCGCGTGGTCATGGCCTTGGTTCCTGTACCGTTTTCCTCCCAAGACACATTGCTTATATTGCACTGCGG
This sequence comes from Neorhizobium sp. PAMB6630, assembly GCF_058242775.1. NCBI lineage: Bacteria > Pseudomonadati > Pseudomonadota > Alphaproteobacteria > Hyphomicrobiales > Rhizobiaceae > Neorhizobium > Neorhizobium sp. PAMB6630. The sequence continues at coordinate 2,661,301 of NZ_CM177836.1, read as the reverse complement.
TATAGATTCGACAACGCTGCAGAACGGTGCGCTGCCATGCGAACTGCGCATGGCTCATTTCATAAATTGTTAATATTGCGCAATCGTTAGGCAGATCATGCGGGCAGGCCTTTTTGGAAGGCCAAAAGATCCTGCCAGGCCAGTGCCTTGTTGGCAGGCGCCGTCAGAAGATCCTGGGGGTGGAGACTGGCCAACGCCTTCACCGAAAACCCGTTCAGCACGATGTCGCGCCATTCGCCACGCATGCTGAAAATCGTGCCATCGCCGCCGAAGAAGAAACGCACGGTGAAATTACCGAGGAGAAGCAGGTGCTGAGGCTTGGCCAGCGCGATCTGCCGCTCGATGAAGGGGCGGCAGATCTCGATTTCGGCGGGTGACGGCGGACGGTTTCCCGGTGGGCGCCATGGCACGACATTGGAGAGATAGACGCTTTCGCGCGACAAACCGATGGCCAGAAGCATGCGGTCCAGCAACTGTCCCTGCCGCCCGGCAAAGGGCATTCCGTCGCGGTCATCGTCGGCGGTCGGCATCGGGCCGATGACCATGATGCCGGAGGCGGGGTTTCCCGCACCAAATACGGTGGAACGGGCCCCGTTCTTCAGGTTGCAGCCGGAAAAATCTTCGAGTGCTGCCTTCAGGGCATCGAGCGATTGGGCGCCTTCGGCCGCAAGACGGGCAGCAGCGACCGCTTCCGCATCCGGAATGGCAACGGCTGCAGCCGGTGCCGAAGAGCGCTGCACCGGCGTTGCCGTCGACCCATTGGCGCGGCGGCCCGTATCGGCGGGCGCCTGGGACTGGGCTGGCGCACGATCCCGCATCTGCGCTGCGCGCGCAGCCTGTTGTTCGGCAAAGGCTGCGATGCGATCGACGGGTGCATCTTCCAGCAGCCATTCGACGCCGGAATCGGCGTAGAAATGCAGAAGTGCTGCAAGTTCGGCCGGGGCGAGGTGGGTGGCTTCGATCATGGTCGCACTCTAGCCGATCCGCCACGGCGGATAAAGCCGAGCGGCCGCTGTTCTCCCGTGTGAACTTGCCTCAGGCAGCCCATTGCGAAACGTCGCCGCTTTCGCCGATGAGGGCAAGCCCATGGGCAATCGAAAGGAGTTCGCCGCCGCTTTCGATGCGGCCGGCATCGAAGCGCCGCGTGAAGATCTGGCGCACGGCTGGCACGAAGGAGGTGCCGCCGGTCAAGAACACCTTGTCGACGGCATCTGGGGAGGTGTTGGTCTTTTGCAGCACCTCGTCGAGCGCGTCTTCGATGCGGGCGAGATCGTCGACGATCCAGCGTTCAAAATCGGCGCGCTTCACCAGTTTCTGACCGGCCTTGCCAAGCGGCGCGAAATTGAACTCCGCTTCTTCTGACTGGGACAGCGCCATCTTGGTGGCGGAGATCGCCTGGTAGAGCGGGTAACCCTCGTCGTGCTCGATCAGCTCGATGAACAGTTCCAGCTTGTCCGGTTCGGTGGCCGAGCGGACCAGCGATTGCAGATCGGCAAATTCGCGCGTCGTCTTGAAGATCGACAGCTGGTTCCAACGGCCGAAATTGGCGTAGTAGCCGGCGGGTACGTCCAAGAGCTTGCCAAAACTCTTGAAATGGCTGCCCTTGCCGATTTCCGGCGACACGAGATTGTCGATCAATCGGAAATCGAAATGGTCGCCGGCAATGCCAACGCCGGAATGGCCGATGGGCACGGCGCGCAGCTGGCCGGCATGGCGCTCGAAACGGATCAGCGAATAGTCGGTGGTGCCGCCGCCGAAATCGGCGACCAGCACGTTGGCATCGCGCTCCAGAGACTGGGCAAAATAATAGGCGGCCGCCACCGGCTCGTAGACATAATGGATTTCGGGAAAACCGAAGCGGGTGAGCGCGGCCTGATAACGCTCGATCGCCAGCTTCTCATCGGGGTTACCACCGGCAAACCGTACCGGGCGGCCGACCACGAGGCGCGAGATGTCGTCCGGCCACTCGTCGCCCGCATAGGCCTTCAACCGGCGCAGAAAAATCTCCATGAGATCCTCGAACTGCTGGCGGCGGGCAAACACCTGCGTTGCCTGGAAGGCGGCGCTGGCGGCAAAGGTCTTGATCGACTGCAGGAAACGGCAATCGCCGGGATTTTCGATGAACATGCGGATGGCCGCCTGTCCGGCCTCCACCTTCAGCGCCTGGGCGCCAAGGGTCGCATCCTTCATGAAGGAGAGGGCGGTTCGCATGCTGTCCGTCACGCCGGCGCTGCTGGTGAAATCCAGCGACCGGGTGGTGGTCGCCCCGGCTTCTGCCTGCGCCAGAACGGTGTTGGTCGTGCCGAAGTCGAGCCCGAGCGCACGTGTCATGGCGATCGTCCTTCCTGTCAAAAATGTCCCTGGGGCGGAGCGCCGTCAGCGCACCGAACGCACAAAAGGGCGACCGGCGCCCCGTCCTTCATGGTGAGGGGGCGCTGATCGCACAGGATGGTGGTGTTGGCAAGCCTTGCCGTTCGCCGGGCCGCGCCTGCTGCCCGGGCGGCAAAGGCCCGACCAGGCGTCAGCGATAGCGGCCGTAGCGGCTCTCGTAGCCGGAAACGAGGGTCTGCAGACGCTCGGTGGCGCTCATCGTGTCCTGCTCCGTGCTGCTGGCCGACACCGCCGTGGCGCCTGCCGACGCGGTGGTGCCGAGATATTGCAGCTGGTAGCTGGCCACCAGCTGGCGCAGCTTGTCGAGTGGTGACAGGCTGCTTGCCTCGCCCCAGACATCGGCCGAGCGGCCTGAGGTTCCGAGGAACCCGTATTGCTTGTTATAGCCGGCCACCAGGCCCTGGAGCTGCTCCAGCGGGCTTGGCAATCCGCTACTGTGCGAAATGCTGCCATGGGTGTCGGTCGATGACTTGCGTGTCGGGGTGGTGACGGCACCAGAACCGGTTCCGTTATCGGTGCCCGTATCCGTATTGGTATCTGTCCCGGTGTCGGTGCCTGTGTCCGGGGCGGCTTCGGTATCGCCATCGGCATCGCTGGTGTTGCCCGGCTGGGTTTCGGTGGTTCCTCCGGTCTCGGCGGGTTCCTCGGCCTCTCCCGTCTCCTCGGTTCCCCCGCTTTCGCCCGGAGCGTCGGTGCCGGTCGAGGGATCCGGCACGCTATCTCCCGTGTCGGTTGCCGGTTCTTCGCCGGCGCCGGTCGCCGGCTCTTCGGAAGACGATTCGTCCGGTGTCGGCGTTTCCGCCGTTGTGTCATCGGCCGCCGGGGTTTCCTCCGATGTGTCGGTCGCGGGTTGCGTGTCCTGATCGGCCTGCGGCACGGTGCCGGTATAGGTGCCGTCACCGCTCTCCTCTGGCCCGTCTGTTGTGGTTTCCTCTGCCGGAGTGTCCGTGCTTGCAGCCGGCTCCTCGGTCGCGGTGGTGTCCGCTGGGGAAGAGGTCGATGAAGAGGGTGTGGTGGCGGTCGTGCCGCTGCCGGAAGATGCCGGCTGGCTCGACGGGGTCGTGGCTGGGGTGGTGCCGGTCAGGAAATCAAGCATGGGGTCCACTCGAAAGGTGATCGAGAGACTGCTACTTTAGGAAAACTGCAAGCCGTTGAACAAAAATCCGCGCATTTTAGGAAATGCGCGGATTGACTGAAATTTCTATTCGGCCGCCGCTGCCGGGGCGTGATGCGGCATGGCCTCCGAATTGGCCGGCGCGTGATCCTTGCGCCTTGAGAACAGGCGACTGATGCCCCGTCCCAGCCTGTCCATCTCGACGAAGATCACCGGTGTGATGAACAGCGTCAGGAGCTGCGACACGAGAAGGCCGCCGACCACGGCAATGCCAAGCGGCTGGCGCAGCTCGGAACTTGCGCCGGAGCCGAGCGCGATGGGAAGCGCCCCGAGCAGGGCGCAAAACGTCGTCATCATGATTGGCCGGAAGCGCCGCACGCAGGCCTCCCTGATGGCGACGACCGACGTTTCTCCCTTGTCGCGGATCAGCTCCACCGCCACGTCGATCATCATGATGGCGTTTTTCTTGACGATGCCGATGAGCATCAGCAAGCCGATGAGCGCGATGACGGAGAGATCGAACCCCATGATCTTCAGGGCCAGCAGTGCGCCGAAGGCGGCGGCTGGAAGGCCTGACAAAATGGTCAGCGGGTGGATGAAGCTCTCGTAGAGCACGCCGAGCACCACGTAGATCGTCAGCACGGCGGCCAGAATGAGCAGGCCGGTATTGCCCTGCGAATCCTTGAAGATCGCCGCCGTTCCGCCATAGGAGGTGAAGACATCCGAAGGCATGGCAAGACCTGTCTTGATCTCGTCTATCCTTGCGGTCGCCTGGCTGAGCGACACGCCGTCCGGCAGGTTAAACGAGACGGTGGTGGATACGAGCTGGCCCGTCTGGTTGATCGTGACCGGCGCTCGCTTGCGCTCGACGCTTGCGAAGTTGGACAACGGCACAAGGCTGCCATTAGAGGACAGGACATTGATGTCGCGCAGGAATTCATCGTTCCACGGCTTGTCCTTGTCGAATTCGACAATCACGTCATAGCTGTCGCCGGTGGACTGGATCTGGGCGGCCGTATAACCGCCGAAGGCCATTTCCAGCGTCTGGCGCAGCTGGTTGTTGGTGATCCCATAGGAGGCGGCCTTTTCCGGATCGACGGTGATGTCGGCCGCGATTGCGCCGGTCTGGGCATCCGACGTCACGTCGGTAAAGCTGCCGTCGCGGCGCATGGCCGTCTGCAGCTTGTCGGCCCATTCATTGGTGGCACTGGCGTTCAGTGCCTGGATGACCAGCTGATACTGGCTGGCGGTGCTGCGTCCGCCAAAGCGGAGGCTCTGCTGCGGCGTGATATAGGTCTTGATCCCGGCGATCTTGCCGGTTGACTTGCGCAACTCGTCAATCGTCTGGGCAAGCGGTGCACGGGCATCCTTGTCCTTCAGTTCAACGAACATCGAGCCATTGTTGAGCGGGCTTCGGGAACCGCCGCCGACGATGGAAGTGACATGTTTGACCGCCGGGTTCTTGCCGATGATCTCCGCCACCTGCGCCTGCAGGTCGCGCATGGCGGTGTAGGAAATGTCTTCGCGCGCGCGGGTGGAGACCGATAGCCGGCCTATGTCTTCCTGCGGGAAGAAGCTGGAGGGCAGGGTAGCAAACAGCCAGCCGGAGGCGCCAAGCGAGGCGAAGAAACTGAGCAGCACGATAAACCGGTGCCGCAGACACCAGCCGACGGCTGCGCCATAGCCGGCAAGGGTGCGGTTGAAGCCGGCATCGAACCAGCGGATGATCATCGGCGGACGACCGGAATGGGGCGACAGGCGCGCACCGAGCATCGGCGTGACAGTGAGCGAAACGAGCGCAGACGCCATGATGGCAAGCGTCACCACCATGCCGAACTCGTTGAACAGGCGTCCCACGACGCCGCCCATCAGCAGGATCGGGATGAACACGGCGACCAGCGAGATCGACATGGACAGGATGGTGTAGCTGACTTCCGAAGCGCCCTTGAGTGCCGCCTCGCGCATCGGCAGCCCTTCTTCGGACAGGCGCAGGATGTTTTCCAGCATGACGATCGCATCGTCCACCACAAGCCCGACAGACAGCGTCAGCCCCAGAAGCGAGATGTTGTCGATGCTGTAGCCCATGACATACATGGCGCCGAACGTGGCGATCAGCGACAAGGGAACGGCAAGACCCGGAATGAGCGTTGCCGTCAGATGGCCGGTGAAGAGATAGATCACCAGCACCACCAGCGCGATGGTGAGGAAGAGCGTGAACTGGACGTCGCTGATGGAATCCTTGATGGCCGTCGAGGCGTCGTTCATCACGTTGATGTGGACGGAAGGCGGCAGCTGCTGCAGGAGCGCCGGCAGCTTGGCCTTGATCTCGTTCACCACATCGACGGTATTGGCGTCGGGCTGGCGCTGGACGGCAAGAACAATCGCCTGCTTGCCGTCATACCAGCTGCCCGCGTCGAGATTGTCGACGCTGTCCTTCACCTCGGCCACGTCACCCAGGTGAACCGGCGCACCGTTCTTGGTAGCAATCACCAGTGACTTGAACTCGTCGGCATTGGTGCGCTGGGTATTGGCATTGATCGTCAGGCGCTGGTTGCTGTTTTGCAGCGAGCCGACCGGGGTCTGGCTGTTGGCGCCGGAAATTGCCGAGGTGACCGTATCGACACCGAGCCCGCGGGCCTGCAGATTGGCCGGATCGAGTTCCACACGCACCGCATAGGCCTGCGAGCCGTAGATGCTGACTTCGGCGACGCCAGACAGGGTGGACAGAAGCGGCGAGATAACGTTTTCCGCGATCTCGTCCACCTTGGAGCGCGGCATCTCATCGGAGTTGACCGTGAGCAGCAGGATCGGCGCATCGGCCGGGTTTGTCTTCCGGTAGCTCGGCGCCGTCGTCATATTGCTCGGCAGCTGGCGGGTCGCCTGGGAAATGGCCGCCTGCACATCGGCTGCAGCCGCATCGATATTGCGGTTGAGATCGAATTGCAGCACGATCGATGTATTGCCGAGCGAATTGGTGGCGCTGATTTCCGTGACGCCCGGAATGGTCTCGAATTTCTTGATGAGCGGCGTGGCAACCGAGGTTGCCATGGTTTCCGGCGAGGCACCCGAGAGGGATGCCGACACGTTGATGGTGGGGAAATCCACTTTCGGCAGGGCCGCCACCGGCAGCAGCCGGTAGCCCGCAAGGCCAGCGAGAACAAGGCCGATGGCAAGAAGAATGGTTGCGACCGGTCGGTTGATGCAAAAGGCCGGGATCATGGCTTGATGCCCCCGGTCATCGACGTCGCGTCGGCCACGGGCAGCGGCCGGTTGGCATCATCTCCCTCAAACTGCTCGATGACCGACTGGCCGTTGGCTAGCTGAACCTGGCCTTCAACCACCACGTGATCTCCTTCGCGCAGGCCCTCGGCGATTGCCGTCTGGTCGCCGTTGGCGCGGATCACCTTGACGGGCGTTGCATGCACCTTGCCGGCGCCATCGACCGTATAAACGAAGGAACCATCGGCGCCGGGGCGCACGGCAACCGTCGGCACGATGATGGAACGTTCGCTCGGGGTGAAATGCGCCGTCACGTTGACGTTCTGGCCGGGCCAGAGAAGCCCCTGATCATTTTTGAACTGCGCCTTGACCAGCACCGTGCCGGAACTCTGGTTGACGGCATTGTCGAAGAAGACCAGCTTGCCGCGGTCGACCACGCCGCCGGTTGCTGCCGGGTCGGCATCCACGATCGCACCGGCTGCGATGCCGGCCCGCAACTGCGGCAGGTAACGCTGCGGCAGCTGGAAGCTGACCGAGATCGGGTCGTAGCGGGTGATGGTGACGATGGTGGCGCCAGCACTGACATAGGCACCTTGGCTTACGGCGATATCGCCGAGGCGTCCGTCGAACGGCGCGCGGATATCGGTGTGTTCGAGCGCCACCTGATCGACGGCAAGCGTTGCGCGATCGGCATCCACCTTGGCGGCGGCCTGGTCGCGGGCGCCCTTGGCCTGCTCGAAGCTCTGCTGAGACTGGACATTTTGCTTCAGGAGGTTTTCGGCGCGCTGAAGAGCTGCTTCCAGCTCGGCAAGGCTTGCCTGGTCGCTGGCGATATTGGCCTTGTCCTTGGCAACGGTGGCGGCGGCGGTGCGATCATCGAGCTTGGCAATCAGCGTGCCGGCCTTCACCTCGTCGCCATCCTTGGCGCTCACCGAGATCACCAGCCCCTGCTGAAGGGCTGCAATGGTGGTGGTTTCATCGGCTTCGGCCCAGCCTGTCGCCGTGGCGTCCAGCGCAAGGACGCCTGCCGTGGCGGGAATGGTCTTGACCACCGATGGGCCACCGCCGCGGCGGCCCTGTCCGGCCGATTTTCCGCCGCCCTGACCTTGGGCCTGGTCCGCGGCTTGCCCCTGGCCGGGGGCCTGGTCGCCCTTGTGATGCTGGCCTTGCGCCTGCTCACCGCCTTCGCCCCTCGCAGCCGCCACCGTGCCATCTGCGGGAATGCCGCCGAAGCCGGCGGCTGCGGCAAGTTGCTTCACGCTGGGGATGCGCAGATAGGATGGCAACGCATCCTGAAAATACCAGGCGCCGGCCGCGCCGATCGCAAGAATGCCGGTGAAGGTCCAGAGCTTTTTCATGGGGGTGCCCGGTGCGTCGATGATCCACAATCGACATTTTCGCACTGCAAAATGTCGATTGGCAGAAAACGCCCAAAGCGCGACAAAATCACCTTAAATTCCGGTAATGTCCCCTAAAGATGGAGCGCCGCCGCGAAACTTGCTTTCGCGGCGGTCAATTCGATCAAAGAGATTTTGCTGCACCGCCGTCGACGCGGATCATCGAGCCGGTGAGATAGGCTGCCGGTGCCGAGCAGAGGAAGGCACCGACGGCGGCAAATTCCTCCACCGTTCCAAGCCGACCGGCCGGAATGGTCTTGATGGAGGCGGTGCGCACGTCTTCCAGCGACTTGCCCTGGCGCTTGGCATTGGCGCCGTCCAGTTCGTCGATGCGGTCGGTGTGGATACGGCCGGGCAGGATGAGGTTTGCCGTGACGCCATGGCCGGCGATTTCGGTTGCCAGCGTCTTGTTCCAGCCGACAAGCGCCCCGCGCAGCGTGTTGGACAGCGCAAGATTGCCGATCGGTTCGATGACGCCGGAGGAGGCGACCGTGAGGATGCGGCCAAAACCCTGTTCCTTCATCGCCGGCAGGAAGGCGTTGGTGACGGAAATCACGCTCAGCACCATGCTCTGGAAGAACTGTTCCAGCTTGTCCGCGTTCATATCCTCGGCCGTGCCCGGCGTCGGGCCTCCGGTATTGTTGACGAGAATGTCGACGCCGCCGAGCTTTTCCGCAACGGCTTTCTGAAGATTTGCGACGGCATCCGGTTCGGCAAGATCGGACCAGACCCAGTCGGCCTTGCCCTTGCCTTCGGCGTTGATCGCATCGCAATTGGCCTGCAGGCGGTCACCGCTTCGCCCGCACAGAAGAACATGCACACCTTCGCGCGCCAGTGCCGTCGCAATGCCAAGGCCAAGCCCGCGCGACGAGGCGAGCACGAGGGCGCGCTTGCCGGAAATGCCGAAATCCATGAATAAGTCCTTCCTGACTGTCAGTCTGCTGCCGCAAGGTTAACAAGCGGAGCCTTGGGTTTCAACGCGACCGCCACCGCAAATGGGGGAGTGCGCATCTGGAGGTGTCGTCAGACACCGCGGACGCTTGTGCGTCAGTGGGTTGAGGCGGGTGGTTCTTCGAGGAACGAACGAATGCCATCGCGCTCCACGGTTGCCAGAAACTCTTCCCAGGCATCGCGGTCGGTGGCAAACGGTTCGTCCCAGGAGGTGACGTCATCATCCTGGCTGACAACTTCCATCTGCCAGTCGACCTGCGTGCCAGCGGGGCGGAAGATATCGACCAGCACGGTTACGCCGTCGTCTTCGAATTCACCGGAGAATTCGGAATGTTCGAGTTTCGGTTCCTTGACCATGGTCGCTTGCGTTCCTGCGCTGTCGTCTTGGTGCGATAGAAGGCAAAACGACAGCCGATTGCAAGCCGCAACCTGCAGCGAAACCCGGTTATCAGCCGTCAAATGCGTGGAGCATAGCGCATCTTTTTCGATGCCTATGCGTTCGGCACAGTTCATAATGGGCCTTTGACGGTCTGGCCGACATCGGCCGGGAAACGGGGTGAGCATGCAGATACCAGGAAACGAAGAGGACGCTTTTGCGCTTTTCGACAGTCTTCAGCCGGTGGAACCGGAGGCCATCCATGGGCTCTGGCGCGGCCGTGGACTTGCAACCGGCCATCCGCTGGATGGCGTGCTGGAAAATCTTGGCTGGTACGGCAAGCGGTTCCACCCGGATGGACGTGCCGATGCGCTTCTGTTTTTTTGGGATGAGCATCGGCTGATCCCGGTCGATCCGGCCGGTATTCCGGTCCGGTTTGCTTTGCGGTTCGGCGGGATCGGGCGCCGGCGCATCGCCAAAAGCCTGTTTTACTATCTCGTGAAGGCAATGCGCGCCAAGGCCACGGTGGCAGCGGTCAGGAACGTGCGTTTTCGCGGCGTCACAAGCTCTGGCATGGCCTATGATCGCCAACCGATCATCGATCATTTCCGCAAGGTCAATGACAACAGGCTGCTTGGCGCCATGAGCATTGCCGGAGACGAAAGACATTACTTTTTCTGGCTCGACCGGGTCAAAGACCGGGAGGGTTGATCTTAAGGATGCAATCGCAAGCGGCAGGCCCACCCGTCCCCTGCAACAGGCGGATCCTATCCGTCAGTGCGAAAATATTGACGTGAACGTAAACGTCATATACCTTTTCCTGAAAATCGAGGAGGAGCCTGTGCCCAAGGACCAGCCGCCGTCGCAACCCGGCTCGACAAGCCGTGTTTGTTTTGACAAGGAGGAGGGAATGATGGGGAACAGGTCAAGCGGAGCATAAGAATGAGCGATATGGAGCTTCCTGAGCGCGAAAGCATGGAATTCGACGTGGTGATCGTGGGGGCAGGGCCGGCAGGTCTATCGGCTGCGATCCGCCTCAAACAGGTCAATCCGGATCTTTCCGTCGTCGTTCTGGAAAAGGGTGCCGAAGTGGGCGCTCATATCCTCTCCGGTGCCGTGGTCGATCCGATCGGTATCGACCGGCTGCTGCCCGGCTGGCGTGAGGAGGAGGGGCATCCCTTCGTGACGCCCGTGACGGACGACCAGTTCCTGTTTCTGGGGCCTGCCGGGTCCGTTCGCCTGCCGAACGCCTTCATGCCGCCGCTCATGAACAACCATGGCAATTACATCGTCTCGCTCGGTCTCGTCTGTCGGTGGCTGGCCGAAAAGGCCGAAGGTCTCGGCATCGATATCTATCCGGGCTTTGCCGCCACGGAGGTGCTTTATAATGACGACGGCGCTGTGATCGGTGTCGCCACCGGCGACATGGGCATCGAGAAGAACGGCGAGCCCGGCCCCAATTATACGCGCGGCATGGCACTTCTCGGCAAATACGTGCTGATCGGCGAGGGTGTGCGTGGCTCGCTTGCCAAGCAGCTGATCGCCAAATTCAAGCTCGATGCGGACCGCGAACCGCAGAAATACGGCATCGGCTTCAAGGAACTGTGGGAGGTGAAGCCGGAGCAGCACAAACAAGGTCTGGTGCAGCATTCCTTCGGCTGGCCGCTTGGCATGAAGACCGGCGGCGGGTCCTTCCTCTATCACCTCAACGACAATCTGGTGGCCGTCGGCTTCGTCGTTCACCTCAACTACAAGAACCCCTATCTGTCGCCGTTCGAGGAATTCCAGCGCTTCAAGACGCATCCGGCCATCCGCGACACCTTTGCGGGCGCCAAGCGCATCTCCTATGGCGCTCGCGCCATTACCGAAGGTGGCTATCAGTCGGTGCCGAAACTGTCCTTCCCGGGCGGCGCGCTGATCGGCTGTTCCGCCGGTTTCGTTAACGTGCCGCGTATCAAGGGCAGCCACAATGCGGTTCTCTCAGGCATGCTGGCGGCGGAAAAGATCGCCGGAGCAATTGCCGCGGGACGCGCCAATGACGAGCCGGTCGCGATCGAAAACGAATGGCGCTCGACCGATATCGGGCGTGATCTGAAGCGGGTGCGCAACGTCAAGCCGCTGTGGTCGCGCTTCGGCACGGCCATCGGCGTGGCGCTCGGCGGTCTCGACATGTGGATCAACCAGATTTTCGGCACCTCGCCGTTTACCCTGAAGCACGGCAAGACCGATGCCGCTTCGCTGGAGCCAGCGGCCAAGCACAGCAAAATCGCCTATCCGAAGCCGGATGGGGTGCTGAGTTTCGACCGGCTTTCCTCGGTTTTCCTGTCCAACACCAACCACGAGGAGGACCAGCCGGTTCATCTGAAGGTCAAGGACATGGAACTTCAGAAGCGTTCGGAGCTTGGGGTCTATGCAGGCCCGTCGGCACGTTACTGTCCGGCCGGCGTCTATGAATGGGTGGAGAAGGATGGCGAGGAGGTTTACGTGATCAACGCGCAAAATTGCGTGCATTGCAAGACCTGCGACATCAAGGATCCCAACCAGAACATCAACTGGGTGCCGCCGCAGGGAGGCGAAGGGCCGGTCTATCCGAGCATGTAATGTGAGGCGGTTGTGCAGATCGGCCAAAATGCCGTAAGATCTTCATACGGACCGGATATGGGGTAACGGCAAGGACCTGAAAGGTGCGGTTGGCGTGAAAAAGGCGGTGTTCGGCAGACGGTTCAGGGTGTGGGTGGCAACGTGCCGCCGCACGCGCATGCGTTCGCTCATTCTGGTCGTTGCCGCGGCCGGCGGTCTTCTGGTGATCTTTCCCGCAAAGCCGACCAGTGCTGTGGGAAAATGCCGTCAGGATGCCGGGCCCTCGGTTGACTGGAGCGATTGCAAGAAGCGCATGCTGATGCTGGATGGCAGCAATTTCGACGGCGCCAATCTCGCCAATGCCGATTTCAGCATGACAGATCTTGGCCGCAGCAGCATGAAGGGCGCAAACGTCACCAAGGCGGGTCTCGTGCGCACCTCGCTTGCACAATCGGACCTGACAGGGGCCGATTTCGACAAGGCGGAAGGATATCGCAGCGATTTCACCGCCGTGAAGGCGACGGGGGCAAGCTTCGTGGCGGCAGAATTGCAGCGCGGCAATTTCAGCAGCGCCGATCTGCGCAATGCCGATTTCACCAAGGCAGAGCTTGGCCGGGCAATCTTCTATCGGGCGACGTTCGAAAACACCCATTTCGCCATGGCCAACCTGTCGCGGGCGCTGTTTCACAATGCAAGCTTTGCCGGCCCCGTCGACTTCAATGATGCCTTCATGTTTCTGACGCGCATCGAAGGCGTGGATCTGACGCGGGCGACGGGCCTCAAGCAGGAGCAGATTGCCCTTTCCTGCGGTGACAACACCACCAAGCTGCCGCAGGGGCTGACGGTGCCAGCCAGCTGGCCTTGCCCGGACGAATAGTTTCCTGTTGCGGCAATGGGGCGATATCGCCAGCGTTCCGGCATGGGTTAGACATTCATTAACCATAATGTCCGTAAGTTGCGGGTGATCAAGAAATCACCGCAACAAGGACACATTCATGTCGATCTCACGCCGCGGCCTGATGTTCGGACTGCCGCTGTTTCTCGCAGGCTGCTCTGCAACGACCTTCAATCCGCAACTGAACTATGCCGCCTTGCCGGAGGAGAAATTTCCCCTGCGTCAGGTCCCGATCGACAAGATCCAACCCGAACTGCGCCGCACCGAGGTGGACTACGTGACCAGCGAAAAGCCGGGCACGATTGTTGTCGATACCCCGGCGCGCCGGCTCTACTACGTGCTCGAGAACGGCCGCGCGCTGCGTTATGGCATCGGTGTCGGACGCGCCGGCCTTGCGCTCTCCGGTAATGCCTATGTCGGGCGCCGGGCCGAATGGCCGACATGGACCCCGACCGCCAACATGATCCGCCGCGAGCCGCACAAGAACCTGAAATATGCAGCCGGCATGCCCGGCGGCCCCAATAATCCGCTCGGGGCGCGCGCCATGTATCTCTACCGCGGTGGCAATGACACGCATTTCCGCATCCACGGCACCAACCAGCCGGAGTCGATTGGTCACGCCATGTCGAGCGGCTGCGTGCGCATGATGAACCACGACGTGATCGACCTCTACAAACACGTCAAGGTGGGCGACCGCGTGGTGGTCATTCAGGAAGCGCAGGCCTGACAAAGGCTGGAGGGCGCCCGCTCTGCCGGCACCTCAGCGGCACTTCCAGGCAACCAGCATCATGGCGCCGACAATGCTCAGATGCTCGACGACCACGTAAAACTCGATCGTCTTCATCGGTTCCTCCATGGCCCAAAAACCATGGGCGATGGGGATGGTGAGCAGCGTAAACACAGCAAGAGCACCGGCACCGATCCATACGTGCCGGTTCAAAATGATCAGCGCCGATCCGCCCAGCTGCGTGATGATGACGGCGACATTAAAAAGCGCCGCCGGCTGAAGCCCGAAATGCGCCATTTCGGCGACGCCGCCCGGAAAGTCGATCAGCTTCGACAGGCCGCTTCCCCAGAACATGAATGTCAGGATCGTTCGCGCCAGATAGCCGAACCAGTTGCTGGCGAAAAGCGCGCTTGCGGACGGCATGCGTCCGCTGTCTGAAATTGCCATGGCAGTGTCCCCCTCTGCTCTATGAGGAGATCGTAAATGACAATCGTTCAGCTTGCAAAAGGGAATCTGCACGCAACCCGGCTGAAAAATCCGAATAAACGCCCTTTCAGGCTGTCTGACGGCGCTCCAGCGCAACGGAGAAGAGGAAGACCGCAAGCCCGATGACGGAGAGGATGGCGCCGACATAACCGGTCGCAGCAAAGCCATAACCCCAGGTGATCACCAGTCCGCCGAGCCAGGCGCCGAGCGCATTGGCGATATTGAAGGCGGAATGGGTGGAGGCAGCAGCCAGCGTCTGAGCGTCGGCTGCCACATCCATCAGCCGCGTCTGTACGGCCGGGCAGGCCGCAAAACCGCAGCCGATGAGGAAAACGCAGAGGCAGAGCATGATCGGATTGCTGGCCGTCAGCCCGAACACGGTCATGACAACGATGTTGAAGACCATGACGCCGCCGATCGTGCCTGTCAGCGACAGGTCGGCGAGGCGCGAGCCCACGACATTACCGACATTCATGCCGATGCCGAAAAGGGCGAGAACGATGGAGACCATGGCCACCGGCATCATTGCCGTCTGCGTGGTCGTGGCCGCGATATAGCTGAAAATGGCAAACATCCCGCCAAAGCCGGTGGCCGCCACGGCCAGCGCCAGCCAGACCTGCACGCGTTTCAGCGCACCGAGTTCCCGGCGGATGCTTGCACCCTCCTCGACCTTGTCCTGCGGCAGGAAGAGCCAGAGAAGCGTCATCGTTACAAGCGCGATGCCGCCGACCAGCAGGAAGGCCGCCCGCCAGCTCAGCATCTGGCCGGCGAAGGTGGCAACCGGCGTGCCGGCAAGGGTGGCGATGGTCAGCCCCAGCATGACGCGACCGACGGCACGCGCGCGCCGATTGGGTGGCACCATGGAGGCTGCCACCAGCGCCGCCACGCCGAAATAGGCGCCGTGCGGCAGGCCGGAGATGAAGCGCAACAGGGTAAAGCTCAGGAATTCCGGCGCGATCGCGCTCAGGATATTGCCGAGCGCAAACAGCGACATCAGCATCAGCAACAGCGTGCGCCGGCTAAGGCGGGCTGCCAGTGCGGCAATGACCGGCGCGCCGATGACGACGCCAAGCGCATAGGCGGTGATGACATGGCCGGCGTGCGGGATCGTGACGCCATAGGTATCGGCCACGTCAGGCAACAGGCCCATGATGGCAAATTCACCCGTGCCGATGCCGAAGCCACCGACCGCCAGCGCGCATTCGATCAGCGTGACGGTGAGAGGCGACAGCGAGGTCGGCGTGGACACGCGGGCCATGTCTGGCGCGGCGGATGAAGAGGCAGTCACATCTGTCATGGTGTTCGCAAGCATAAGCTGATCGCCAGAATGGCGTTCAGGGGGCTGTCCGTGATTGGGGGTAAGCCGAGAGGGGCACGGCTCTATTTGCTAAGGTTACCATACTATTTTGCAGTGCGGGAGAGTGTAAATGATGGCTGCGCAATAATGATGATAGACGCTCACACCGCTAAAGCCCTTGTCCGGATCATCAGAAGCAACCATTTCACAGGCTGCGTCGTTCTGTGGCGCTGCCAACTCGGAACCCAGTCATGAAGCTCATAGCCATCTTCAACCGCGACGGCGGTACCTTCAAGACAACGGACATGGAGGATTACTGCGCGCGAGCCGTGCAGGCGTTCCGGGCCGCAGGCCATGACATCGAGTGCCGGGTCGTCGCTGGTGACGAGGTGGTCGACGCGATGAAGACCGTGGCCGAAACGCCAGGCGTCGACGGGCTGATTGCCGGCGGCGGCGATGGCACCATATCTGCGGCAGCCGGCATCGCCTGGAAAAGCGGGCTGACGCTCGGCATCGTGCCCGCCGGCACGATGAACCTCTTTGCCCGCACTCTGAAGCTTCCTTTGGATATCTGGCAGGTGCTGGAGGTGCTGGCAGAAGGCGAGGTTCTGGCGGTGGATATTGCCAGCGCCAACGGTCGAAGCTTCGTCCACCAGTTTTCCGCCGGCCTGCATGCGCGCATGATCCGTTACCGCAACAAGATGACCTATGCGTCTCGTCTGGGGAAAATGCGCGCCAGTGCGCGGGCAGCGCTCGGGGTGATGTTCAATCCACCGGTCTTCGAGGTGGAATTTAACGCTGAAGGGGAGCGCGGCGTGCGCAAGGTCTCGGCGATCTCGGTTTCCAATAATGAATTCGGCAGCGATTCGCTGATGTATGCCGACAGTGTCACCGGAGGGCATCTCGGGTTCTACACCGCCGATGCGCTGACGCCGCTTGGCGTCGCGCGCCTGACCTTCGATATCCTGCGTGGACGCATGACGGACAACGAGGCGGTGCAGGCCGTAACCGTTACTGAACTGGAACTGCATTTTCCGCGTGCGCGAAAGGATATTCGCTGCGTCATCGACGGCGAACTTCTGCCGATGGACCGCGACGTCATGCTGAAGATCCACGCCGGCGAGTTGAAGGTGCTGGTGCGCAAGCCGCAACAGCCCAATATTCAGGTTCAGGCCCAGGAGGGCCGGGCGGAGGAGCCGGCGGCGCTCTGAACCCTGTCAGATGCGGGGAAGATAGGTGCGGTAATCGAAATCGGAGACGGTGCGAAGGAAAGTGATGGCTTCCTTGCGCTTCGTATCGCCAAAGAGTTTTGCATACCGCGCCCCAAAGATATCGGCGATGAAGGGCGAGGCGGAAAATTCCTCGACGGCGGTCAGGAAATCATGCGTCAGTCGACGGTTGCCGGGCGGTTGGCCGCCCGGTTCAGTGGCGGGGCCGGGATCGAGCGTTTCATCGAGGCCCCTCAGCATACCACCCAGAATGGCCGTCAGCAGCAGATACGGATTGGCGTCTGCTCCGGCCACGCGGTGTTCGATGCGGGCCGCCGGCCCGTTGCTGTCGGGAATGCGGATCGCAGTGCCGCGATGGCCAAAACCCCAGTCGATATCGACAGGCGCAAACGAGCCGGGCTGGAACCGCCGGTAGGAATTGGCAAAGGGCGCAAAGATCAGCTGCGCGTCGCGCATCGTATCGAGCATGCCGGCGCAGACGGATTTGAGCCGCACCGGATCGCCGCCTTTCGCATCGAGGATATTGTGGCCGTCGGCATCCACGATGCTGGCATGCACATGCAGGCCGGAACCGGCATGATCGCCATAAGGCTTTGCCATGCAGGTGGATTTGAGGCCATGGCGGCGGGCCGCCTGTTCGGCCAGCCGCTTCAGAAAAATGCAGTCGTCGGCGGCGGCCAACGCATCGGCGCGGTGGAGAAGGTTGATCTCGAACTGGCCGGGGCCGAATTCCGCCGTGGTCGCATCGGCCGGCAGGTCTTGCGCCTTCGCCCAGGCGCGCAGCGTCGTCAGGTAATCGGCGAGCGCATCGACGGCCCCCATGTCATAGAGCTGGTAGCCGTTCGGATCACCGCGATAGGTGAGACGCGCAGGCGGGCGCGGGCGCCCGGTCTCGCGAAAATCGTCTTCCACCAGATAAAATTCCAGCTCCGTCGCCACGACCGGCGTCAGGCCGCGCGCCTTGTAGCGATCCAGCATCCCGGCCAGGATGGCGCGCGGGTCCATGAAGCTTGGGCTGCCATCCATCTCGTGCATGGTGGCGAGCACCTGCAGCGAGCCCTGCGGCGCCCAGGGCATGGGTGCGCTGCTGCGCGGATCGGGAATGCAGAGCCCGTCCGGATCGCCGATCGTCAGCGAAAGCCCGGTAATGTCGTCATTGTCGTCGCCCCAGATGTCGAGCGACTGGGTGGACGAGGGCAACCGCACCGTGCCGTCCCACACTTTCTTCTGCGCCGAAAGCGGGATCTGCTTGCCGCGCAGGTCGCCGTTCATCCCGACCAGCAGGATTTCAATGCGCGGTTCGGCGGGATAGCTGTTGGTTGCAGATGACGGCGTCTCGGTCATGCGGTGCCCCGGTTCGTCGGGCAGGCTCAAGCCTTGCCAAACATGGTGTCGTTAGGCCATGTTCGTAGCCGATCAGAAACCGCCTTACAATCAGGCACATCGTGCCCGCGACCGGCGCGGGACAATCGATGTGCGAAAGGGATGCCGTGACCGCCGCCAAGACCCTGTCGAACCTCTCTGCCATCGATGCGGCGCATCACCTGCATCCGTTTTCCGACATGAAACAGTTGAACGCCAAGGGCACGCGGATCATCGCGCGGGGCGAGGGGGTTCACATCTGGGATGCACAGGGCAAACAATATCTCGATGCGTTTGCCGGCCTCTGGTGCGTCAATATCGGTTATGGCCGCAAAGAGATCGCCGACGCCGTTTCGCGACAGATGAACGAGCTGCCTTATTACAACACCTTCTTTGGCACGACCAACGAACCGGCGACGCTGCTGGCGCAAAAGATCACCGGTTATGCCGGGGGCAGCCTCAACCACGTCTTCTTCACCAATTCCGGGTCAGAGGCGACGGATACCTGGTTTCGCATGGCCCGCGTCTACTGGAAGGCGCTTGGCCACCCGACAAAAACCCATGTGATTGGGCGTCGCAACGGTTATCACGGCTCAACGGTTGCCGGCGCATCGCTTGGCGGCATGAAGCATATGCACGAGCAGGGCAATCTGCCCATCGAGGGCATTTCCCATATCGGCCAGCCCTACTGGTATGCCGATGGCGGTGACCTGACGCCCGACGACTTTGGCCTGAAAATGGCCCGCGAACTGGAGGCGCGGATCGATGAACTGGGCGAGGACAATGTCGCAGCCTTCGTCGCCGAACCGATCCAGGGGGCCGGCGGCGTCATCGTGCCGCCCGCCAGCTACTGGCCGGAAATTGCCCGCATCTGCAAGGCGCGCAACATCCTGCTGGTGGCCGATGAGGTGATCTGCGGGTTCGGCCGGCTGGGCACCTGGTTCGGCCATCAGCATTTTGGTTTCGAGCCGGATCTGGCGCCCATCGCCAAGGGGCTTTCCTCTGGTTATCTGCCCATCGGCGGCGTGCTCGTCAGCGACCGCGTGGCGCGTGTGATGATCGAGGATGCCGGCGATTTCAACCACGGCTTCACCTATTCCGGCCACCCTGTCTGTGCGGCGGCAGCGCTTGAAAATCTGCGCATCATCGAGGAGGAGGGGCTGGTGGAGCGGGTGCGCACCGATATCGGCCCTTATTTTGCAGCCGCCCTGAAAACACTGGAGGATCACGAGATCGTCGGCGCCGTCGATGCGGTCGGGCTGATTGCCGGGGTACAGATTGCCAGCGACAAGGCGACGCGCCGGCGCTTTGAAAAGCCTGACGATGCCGGCACCCTCGTGCGCAACCATTGCCTGGAAAACGGACTGGTGATGCGCGCGACGGGAGACCGGATGCTCGCCTCACCGGCGCTGATCATCACACGCGCCGAGGTCGACCAGATGGTGGAGACGTTGCGCGCCGGGCTCGATCACCTGCGAGATACGGTTTCTCGGTAGGCTGTTGCGGTAAGGCTCAGCGCGCCGGGGCAGGCGCCTGCTTCACCCACGCATAACCGAAGGTAAAGGTCTGGCGTCCGCCTGAAAACAGATAGGGCACTGCCGTCTGGCGCGGCCCGGTGCTTTCGTCAACCACAAGTCCATGTGCTGTTAGGAACGGGGCAACCGTGTCCGGAAGGTCGGTATCGCCGGGTTTTGCCGGCCAAGCGACCAGTCCCGCGCCCTGATGAGCCACCGCCTGCAGGGATACCGGTTCCGGCGTGC
This sequence comes from Neorhizobium sp. PAMB6630, assembly GCF_058242775.1. NCBI lineage: Bacteria > Pseudomonadati > Pseudomonadota > Alphaproteobacteria > Hyphomicrobiales > Rhizobiaceae > Neorhizobium > Neorhizobium sp. PAMB6630. The sequence continues at coordinate 2,641,517 of NZ_CM177836.1, read as the reverse complement.
CCGGTATGAAAACCGGCACCGTTGGCAATGGCAGGCGCACATTGCCAGCCAGCATCAGGTCGCTGCTGACGATGTAGGACGGCCGTTCTCCACGTTCCGCCATCACCTGTTCAAGGAAGGGGCGGTATGGAATGTGTTCCTTGCCGTAGTCGCCGATCAGCGGGCCGATAAGGTTGCTCAGCGCCAGATAGACCGAAAAGCCGGTGACGATGCCAAGAAGCGGCGGCGCCATGCGTGCCACTGACTGGCGCATGTCGCCTTCGACTGCATCGAGCTTCAGCACCAGATAAAGCGGCAGCAGCAGCAGGAAGGGCGAAAGCCATTTCTGGCGGATGCTGGAGGCGCCGAAGCCGATGCCGATCAGCGCCACGATGACAAGCGAGGCGATGATCATGCCGCCAACAAGGCGCGTCCAGCGGCTTTGCGCCCGCACGGCAGCGCCGATGTCGCGATAAAACACCAGCCCGAACAGCAGGAGCACCGGTGCCGAACCCTCGGCCGTCGCCTCGACAATGGAGATGAGTCCCCGGATTGTGTCCTTCACGGCATCGCCGGATGCGCCTTCGTGCATGGCGTTGACCGTATCCACCGTTGCCAGGTCAAGGTGATAGAGAACCCAGACCAGATGCGGCGTGACAATGGCGAGGGCCACAAGTGCTGCCGGGACGACCCGCCAGTCATACAGTCGGCGGCGAAATTCCGCATCCGGCAGCATGGCGAGAATGGCTGCCATCGGCAGGATGACGAAATTGTATTTGGTGATGACGCCGATGCCGACAGTGACGCCAAGCACCAGATAACCTGCCAGGCTCGCGCGCTTCAGGACGTGCAGAAGCGCGCAGAGAAACAGCGAGACAAGACAGAGCGTTGCCACCGCATGGGTGAGGTCACGCTGCGCGAGGATGGTCACGGAGGGGACGGCGAGAACGCCCAGCATGGCGACGAACGGCAGGCGCCGGTCGTTGATCACCATGCGGGCTGCGATGAGATAAAACAGGCAACAGAGAAACAGCAGCCCGTTCTTCAACAGCGATATCGTTGCCACCGACAGGCCGAAGAGGTCGACGATGCCATATTGCAGCCAGTTGTAAAACGGCGGCTGGCGACCATAACCCATCAGCAGCATCTGCGCCTGAAAGGCCTGCTCGGCTTCGTCGTTCTGCAGGCTTTCCGAGCGAATGACCCGCAGAAGCACGCACAGCACGAAATAGCCGAGAATCAGCCAGATGACGACGTCCGGATGGCGGACGAGGAATTTATGAATTCGGGTGCTCACCGCTGAAAACATCTCTCACGATATAGCTCAGGGAATTTTCGTCTCGATAATAGGTCCGCGCCAGCATTTCAGCGAGGATGCCCGTCGTGATCAGCTGCATGGACGACAGAAACAGCATGATGCCGACCAGAAACAGCGGCCGCGTGCCGATATCATTGCCCATGATGAACTTGTCGATGAACAGGTAAGTGAGGATGAGGCCGGAGAGCGCGCCAAGTGCGAGCCCCAGCGAACCGAAGAAATGCCCCGGCCGCGCCTTGAAGCGCATGAAGAACATCACCGAAAGCAGATCGAGGATCACCCGGAAGGTGCGCGAGATGCCATATTTGGACGTGCCGTGCTGGCGCGCATGATGGGTCACCGGCATTTCGCCGATGCGTGAACTCGGCACGACGCCGGCCACCCAGGCAGGGATGAAGCGGTGCATTTCGCCCATCAGCCGCACCTGCTTGATCACCGATCCGCGATAGATCTTCAGGCTGCAGCCGTAATCGTGCAGGCGCACGCCGGTGATGCGGCCGATCAGCCGGTTGGCGATCCAGGATGGGATCTTGCGCAGGAAAAGTCCGTCCTGACGGTTCTTTCGCCAGCCGACGAGCAGATCCAGTTCGCGCCGCTCCAGTTCTTTCACCATGTCTGGAATGTCGCGCGGATCGTTCTGCAGGTCGCCGTCGAGGGTGGCGATCAGGCGTCCGCGGGCATGGGTAATGCCTGCCTGCATGGCAGCCGTCTGGCCGAAATTGCGCTGCAGAGCCACAACCTGCAGGTCAAGGCCCGGGCGGTTTATGGCGCTGCGGGCACTGGCAAGCGTTGCATCCGTGCTGCCATCATCGACAAGGATCAGCTCCCACGGATAGGGACAGCCGACCATCGCCTCTTCGATGCGGGTAATCAGCGGCCCCACACTTTCTTCTTCGTTGAAGATGGGAACGACCAGCGACAATTCCATCGGCACGGCCTCCGGCACGCCTTCCACCGGTGTTACAACTGACTGCACCTGTTTTCTCCTCGCTCGGTTCCTCGCGCAGCGCGTCCGGACCTGCTCTCAAGGCCGCCATTCAGGCGCCTACCGTGTATGCTGTGAGGGACCTGTTATATCAAGAGCAACGGCGTTGCCAGTGCCGCTGCCTCGTCAATACGCCGGATAGATAACGGCGTAACCGAAGTGATACAGGTCTCCGTCGGCCCCATGGATGTAAGGCAGGCCAACGGTGTGCCTCTCGATCCGGATGGACGGGCCGGCAAACCGGTCGATCGCGGCACGCAGGTCCGGCGGGATCTCGCCGATCTTGTCGGTATCGCTGTGCCATGCCGCAACGATGGGGTGATCATCATCCCATCGGTAGCTTGGCTGGAATGAGGGCAGGAAGCCCGAGTAGACCGGCACGTCCGGCAGATACAGGCGCAGATTGCCGCCGAGATGGGTGTCGCCTGCAAGGATCAGGCTCGGCCGCTTGCCCACGTCTTCAAGCAGCCGATCGACGAAGGCGTGATGGGGATAGTTCAGCTTCTCGTATTCCCCCGTCCACTGCGGCAGATAGAGGCGCACGCCAAGGATCGTCGGCACAATCACCATGATGGCAAGCGCAAGGGTGATGAAGCGCCGCATCCCTTCTGCCGTCAGTCTCCCCGCAGAGGAAAGCTTGAGCGTGAAATAAAGCGGCAGGACCACCAGAAGCGGGGCAAGCCAGCGGTCCTTCACATGCTCGGCTCCCGTCAGGAGAAGCACCAGCAGCATGCAGGCCGCCATGGCAAGCAGCATGTATTCGATGAACTGTGTCCAGGGGTTGCCGGCGCTTCGGCTTTTGAGGAAGCCGTTTCCGAATGCGAGCCAGTAGGACAGGACTGTCAGACCGCCAAAGCCGATCACGGCAATGATCAGCGACGTGACGCCCGTGAAAAACGGAAAGCGCACCGGCAGGGAGCCGCTTTCCTGCATTTTCGACAGCGTGTTTTGCGAGGCCATGTCGAGATTGCCGAGTAACCAGGTGGCATGCGGAGCAACCGCGAGAAGCGCCAGTGCAGCCGTGGCGAGGAAGCGGATGTCGAACACCCGTTTGCGCCATTGCGGATGAATAAGCACGACCAGGAACGCTGCGGCGGGCAAAAGCGCGAAATTGTATTTCGCCACCAGCCCCAGCCCGGTCGCAAGGCCGGTCACGGCATAACTCCCGAGCGTCGGCTTCTTCAGCGTGAAGAACAGGCCGTACAGGAACAGGCCGGCACAGATGATCGCGCCGACGGTATGTGTCAGGTCGCGCTGCGATTCGAAGGCCACCTGCGGAATGGTCAGCAGCCCGAGCGTCGCGATGACCGCATGCTCAGGCCGGGGCAGCAGAAGCCGCGCCGTTCTCCAGGATAACAGGTAGAACCCCAGGAGGATGGCGTTCTTCAGTGCGGCAAGCGAGGCAATCGACACGCCTGCGACAGAAAAGACAAGATATTGCAGCCAGTTGTAGAAGGGAGGCTGGGTCCCGTAGCCGAATGCGAACCACTGCGACGCGACAACCTGCTCCGCTTCGTCGAACTCGAGCGAATCCGAGACCAGCAGGCGCAGCAGAAAATTCAACAGGAAATAACCAAAGAGCAGGACGGGAAGTATGATGTCCCACCGTGTTGCGTTCTCCGTGTCAATTTCTAAGGACGTGGCGGGAGGCAACGGTGGTGAAGGCATGTCAGGTTTCATCAGCAGGGTTCTTCTGATTGGTGAAAAAGCGGCGGCCCAGTGTTCGAACGGCCCGCAACCTTGCAAAGCGGCGGTGGCAAAGCGTTGGTTGGAAAGCGAAAGGTCAGGGGCATCTTCACGCAGCCCGTTCACAACGGCAGTTGTCGATGCCTGTTCTTTCTCCTAAACGTCGCTGATAGACGACAGGCCATGGCGTTCTAGCCCGCGACCTGTCTATCACGATCCACCGTTTGGACGGTTTTTATATGAACAGCGACGGGCTTGCCAGCCAAAAGCCATGGATGATCCGCCACGCGATGACACTGGTCACCGCACTGGCGATCCTTGCCTATATCGCCTTCATCGAATGGTTCTGGGGCTGGGAGCAGATTTTTAAGCTCTGGCAGGACACCGGATGGCTGACGCCGCTTGCGGCAATGGTGCTGCTGATCTTCACCTATGTGCTGCGCACCTGGCGTATCCACGACTATTTCCCGCGCGAGACGGCCGGGCAGTTTCCGCTGCTGTTGCGCCTGGTGCAGGTGCATAACCTCTTGAACATCATGCTGCCGTTTCGAAGCGGCGAGATGAGCTTTCCGCTGCTGATGAAACGCGAATTCGGCCTTTCCATCACGCGCGCCACGTCTGCGCTGCTGGTCATGCGGCTGCTCGACCTGCACGCGCTCATGGCAGCGGCGGGTGTCGGGCTGGCGCTTGAGGCTGCACATGCCTGGGCCTGGCTTGCCTGGTGCCTGTTTGCGCTTTTGCCGGCTGCCGGTTTTGCGGCGCGCAAGCCGCTGTTTCGCCTGCTGCATGGCAGCCTGCCGGCACGGCTGGAAACTCTGCTTGGCGAAATCGAGTCAGGCCTGCCGTTCAGTGCGGGAGCCTTCGTGCGCGCCTGGGCCGCAACGCTGATCAACTGGTTCGTCAAGATCGCGGTTCTCGCCTGGGTGCTGGTGCTGATCGGCGGACTGGATGTAACGGCAGGGTTCGGCGGTGCGCTGGGTGGCGAACTTTCCTCCGTCCTGCCCCTGCATGCGCCGGGGGGCGTTGGAACCTATCCGGCCGGCATCACCGCCGGTGCGCTGGCCTTTGGTGGCGGACGCGACGCAGGTGCCGTGGCAGCGCTTGGCAAGGCTGCCGTCAACACGCATCTCCTCGTCATCGTCACCTCCGTTGCCGGCACGTTGCTGTCGATGATCGTTGCCGGGCGACGGCGGCCCGGTCGCGCCGTCTGACGCAAGCCGGGTTGGCGTTATCGAGCCTACTGGAACGCCGTCTCGTAAAAGCTGCGCAGTTTTCGCGAGTGCAGCGTCTCCGTCGGCATGGCCGCCAGTTTCTGCACGGCGCGAATGCCGATCTTCAGGTGCTGGCGCACTTGGGTGCGGTAAAACTCCGTCGCCATGCCCGGCAGTTTCAATTCGCCATGCAGCGGCTTGTCGGACACGCAGAGCAGGGTTCCATAGGGCACGCGGAAGCGGAAACCGTTGGCGGCAATGGTGGCTGATTCCATGTCGAGTGCGATGGCGCGCGCCTGAGACAGGCGTTTGACCGGTCCGCGCTGGTCGCGCAGTTCCCAGTTGCGGTTGTCGATGGTGGCAACAGTGCCGGTGCGCATGATCCGCTTCAGCTCAAAACCTTCGAGCCCGGTGATTTCCTCCACCGCATCTTCCAGCGCCTTCTGCACTTCGGCCAGTGCCGGGATCGGCACCCAGACGGGCAGGTCGTCATCCAGCACGTGGTCTTCGCGCATATAGGCATGCGCCAGAACATAATCGCCAAGGCGCTGGCTGTTGCGAAGCCCCGCGCAGTGGCCAACCATCAGCCAGGCATGCGGACGAAGCACGGCAATATGGTCGGTGATCGTCTTGGCGTTCGAGGGCCCGACGCCGATATTCACCAGCGTGATGCCGGCATGGCCCTTTTTCTTCAGGTGATAGGCCGGCATCTGCGGCAGGCGCGCAATCGGCTCCGGCCCCTTGTCGGCGCCGGGCAGGGTGACGAGATTGCCGGGCTCGACAAAGGCCGTATAACCTTCGCCACCATTTGCCATCAGTTCGCGGGCAAAGGCTGCGAATTCGTCGATGTAGAACTGGTAATTGGTAAACAGCACGAAATTTTGGAAATGCTCGGCGCTTGTTGCCGTGTAATGGCTGAGGCGCGCCAGCGAATAATCGATGCGCTGGGCGGTAAATGGCGCAAGCGGCGCCGGCTCGCCCGCCACCTGGTCATATTCGCCATTGGCAATCAGGTCATCGGTGGTGTTGAGGTCGGGTGTGTCGAACAGGTCGCGCAACGGCATGTCGTTCAGCACCGTCGACGACGAGGCTTCCACATGTGCGCCTTCACCAAAGGCAAAATGCAGCGGGATCGGCGTGGTCGATTCCGAAACCGTCACCGGCACATGATGATTGCGCATCAACAGCCCGAGTTGTTCCTTCAGGTAATGACGGAACAGTTTTGGCCGGGTGATGGTGGTGGTATAGACGCCGGGTGCCGTCACATGTCCATAAGACAGGCGCGAATCGACATGGCCGAAACTCGTCGTTTCGATGCTAACCTGCGGATAACAGGCCCGGTAGCGGCCGCGAACCGGACCACCCTGTGCCAGATCGTCGAAGCCGCTGATGAGGAACGCCGTATTGCGCTCGTAAAGCTCGGCAAGGGCATCGACCGCCTTAACGGGATCGTCAAAGCTCTGCGCCTCGTAAGGCTCCGGGCTGATGCAGTGGGCGGATGCGAAAGGAAGGATTCGTTTGCTCATGATGCATTATAAAGCGCTCTTGCTAACAAGCAAATTACGCTTTTCCGTCAATTGAATGATCTTTTTGGCGAAGCCCTGCGCCGCCGGTGGGCAGCCGGCAGCGATGCGGCATTGCTTCGCCCGCCAGCTTCGTCGTCAGAGGGGGCGAAGCGCGTGCTGCCCTGGCCCTAAAGCCGCGTCCAGGTCTGCGCCTTGCAGAAGACGGCAAGCACGCAACCCTTCATCTTCAGGGAATTGCCGGTCACGGCGCCGGTGCCGGCATAGGTCTTGTCGTTTTCGGGGTCGGTAATCTCGCCCTTGTAGTCATTACCTTGGCCATCCATCCGGCCGATCTGCTTTCCGGCAAACTTGCCGGTCTTCAAGGTTACGCAGAAGGCCTGTCCGCATTTGGCAATCGCTGCGGTCTCGCCGCTTGCGGTTTTCCAGTTGCCTTCGATCGGCTCGGCGGCGACCGCAGCCGATGCCAGCGCCATCATCAGGCCTGCGGCCCAAACTGTTTTCCGAAGCATCCCCATCAACTCCTCCGTTTGATCCTGCCGTATTTGATGCGCCCTATGGCGCGAGCGCAGGCCTTCTGCTCCTCCAGCAGATCGATCGCACCCTCATCAAAATCTAGCTTACGTTCACGTAAAGGTAAACAGGATTTGTCGTCTGAGAACCGGGATCAGGAGATGTCTTTTTGCATCCTTGTTCGATGTCTTGGTCAAACATGGTGAGCAAAGAATGAACGCGTCATGGTGAACGGGAGGTAAAGACGGCGCAAAAGTCCTTAATTTCCAAGGCATGTGATGTTTAACGAAAAGCGAGGTTTACCAAGCGTTTAGATTTTGTTTTCGGCAAATTAAGCATGCATTTTAGACAAATTTTGAAGCCCGTCCGGCATAGTGAAGCCATCAGACGAGCAGGAAAACCTGCCGGCCGGAAGGATCGCAAAGCCGCTTGAAGATGGCAGATCCGGAGGGTGCCCCTCGAGGGCCAGATAAAACAGGGTTCGTAACATTAGGCACTGAAACAGGGATCTTAACGATGGCACGCTTTGACATGCAGACTTCCGAAACAGCCCCCATGGGAGGCGAAGCCCGCGCCGAGACCTTCTGCGACATGGGCCTGAAATATGCGACCGGACGCGGTTGTCCGGTCGATCTGGTGGCCGCGCACAAGTGGCTGAACATTGCTGCCATCAGGGGTTCCGACCGGGCCGCCGAACTGCGGGCGGATCTTTCGCAATCAATGACCAAGATGCAGCTGGCCGAGGCGCTTCGGGCCGCGCGTGACTGGATGACCATGCACTGAGCCGCAGGGCGGTCATCCCCACACTCTATACTATGCTTCAAAAGCCGCGCACCGTCGCGGCTTTTGCCTGTGCAGGCTTTGGTCAGGCAAGCCGTGCCAGAACCTGCGGCAGCGCCTTTGCCAAAAGCGCCATATCCGCCTCCGGCCCGGTGCTGACCCGAATGCAGCGGTTAAGCGGGGCGACGCCGGGCATGCGGATGAAGACGCCGTGTTCCATCAGCCCATCCACGATAGCGCGCGCGTAAGTGCCGTCGCGGCCGCAATCGATCGCGACGAAATTCGTGGCAGACGGCAGCGGCGACAACCCGTTTTCGCGCGCAATCCTGGAAATCTCCTCCCGCGAGGCCTTGATGCGGGCTGTGACGGTCGCGAGGTAATCCTGATCTTCAAGGGCCGCAAGCGCTGCCGCGACGCTGATGCGCGCCATGCCGAAATGGTGGCGGATCTTGTCGAAGGCTTTTGCATTGGCAGGCGTGGTGATGACATAACCGATGCGCGCGCCGGCAAGCCCATAGGCCTTGGAGAAGGTGCGTGTGCGCATGACGTTCGGCTGATCGATGAGAGCCGAGATATCCGGCGTCGTGCCGTCAGGGGCGGTTTCGCAATAGGCTTCGTCGAGAATGAGCAGGCAGTTTTCCGGCAAAGCCTTGGCAAAGGCGGCCACGCTTTCGCCATCCCACCAGCTTCCCATCGGGTTGTCGGGATTGGCGAAATAGACGAGCGGCGCGTTTTCCCGGCGCACGATGTCAAGAAGTCCGGACAAATCTTCCCGGTCATTTACATAAGGTGTCGTTACCAGCCGGCCGCCATAACCGTTCACATGAAAATTGAAGGTGGGATAGGCGCCAAGCGAGGTCACGACAGGCGTTCCCGGCTCAACGATCATCCGGGCGATATGGCCGAGCAGCGAATCGATGCCTTCGCCGATAGCTATATTCTCCGCTCCACAGCCGAGATGCGCCGCCAAAGCCTGTTTCAGGGCAAAGTTTTCGGGATCGGCATATTTCCACGTGTCGGAGGCAGCCTCGGCGATGGCCGTCAGCACGGAAGGCGCGGGGCCGAAACCGCTTTCGTTGGCGCCGATGCGGGCCTTCACCGCCAGACCGCGGTTACGCTCGATGGCTTCCGGGCCAACGAAGGGCACGGTGGCCGGCAATTGGCTGACAAGGGGAGTGAAACGCGAAAACGCCGACATGCTGTACGTCCGATGTGAGGAAAATCATGTCTCAGCATAGGTGCGTTTCATGTCGGCGCAAGGCGGGTCCGGCGCGTTCCGGTTCGGTCACCGGTTGCCTTTCAAGCTTTCAATGCTCCGCCATCAGTGATTGGTGTCGAAGCTCACCCGGATCACGTGATGCAGGAAATCCGCGTCAATCAGCATGTTGAAGCCGACCGTGACCTTTTCCTCGTGACGACGGATCAGCGTGCAGCCGATTTCATCCCGGATGCCGAGGATTTCGAGGAAGAAGTTCTTCGGCACCGGCAGATGCGGGCTGACATCCAGTTCTGCGCCATAAAGCGAGATCTTGCGCACAAGGCAGCGCAACTGGTCCTTGGTGCTGAGGCGATGCCCGACGAAGATGATCTTGCCCGGGCGATCGATATCGAATTTTTCAAACACCTCGTCATGAGGAATGAACGGCTTTGTATCTCTGACGATGTTCAAGGGCATGGAACCCTCCCATGACTGCTACGGTCCGATCTTGACCGCTCAAGTATGATACATCCTGAAAGTGAACGATAAAATACCCGATATCGTGAGATTTTCCTGTTTTTCCGGGCGCTTGAGCCGGAAAAACTGGCACAGTTGACGAAGCCGCGGGCCGGGGTTACCCCATGGCTATCGACGGCTGCCGGAAAGGGCCGCCGCACGCCTCATGGATGGAGTGTATAAGGTGTCGGACAGGGTGGTCATCATCGGCGGCGGGCAGGCGGGATTTTCGCTCGTCGCCAAACTGCGTGCCCTCAAGGACGAGCGCCCGATCATCATGATCAGCGCCGAGGCCGTGCCCCCTTACCAGCGCCCGCCGCTCTCCAAGAAATATCTCATGGGCGAGATGGAGTTTTCGCGTCTGCTGCTGCGCCCGGAAAGCTGGTTTGCCGAGAATAATGTCGAACTGAAGCTTGCGACCTTCGTCGAGGAGATCGACCGGGCCGCCCGCACGGTGCGCCTGCAGGATGGATCGCGTCTTGCGTACGGCACGCTTGTTCTGGCAACCGGTGCCACGCCGCGTATGTTGCCGGCGGCCATCGGCGGCGACCTCGACGGCGTTTACGTGATGCGCGACAAGCGCCACGCCGACCGACTGGCCGGTGAGATGCGCGCCGGGCGACGGGTTCTGGTCATCGGCGGCGGTTACATCGGTCTCGAAGCCGCAGCCGTTGCCCGTGCCAAGGGCCTGGAGGTGACGCTGATCGAAATGGCCGAGCGCATCCTCAACCGCGTCGCCGCCAAGGAAACCGCTGATATCATCCGCGCCATTCACGTCGGTCACGGCGTCCAGATTCGCGAATCGACCGGTCTTCGCCGCCTCATCGGCGCAGACGGCAAAGTCTGCGCAGCCGAACTTTCCGATGGCAGCGTCATCGACGTGGATTTCGTCATCGTCGGCATTGGCGTGACGGCAAACGACATGCTGGCCAAGACCGCCGGCCTTGATGTGGCCAACGGAATCACCGTCGACTCGTCAGCGCGGACCTCTGATCGCCACATCTTTGCCGTCGGCGATTGCGTCAGCCTTCCTTACGAAGGCACGCAGGTTCGTCTCGAATCAGTGCAGAACGCCGTGGACCAGGCCGAATCGGCTGCGGCAATCATTGCCGGGGGAGGGCAGGCCTATCAGCCCAAACCCTGGTTCTGGTCGGATCAGTATGACGTCAAGCTGCAGATCGCCGGCTTCAACCAAGGTTATGACGAAACGCTGGTCCGTCCAGGCGCGCGCGAAGGAGCCGTTTCCGTCTGGTATTTCGCCAAGGGCCGGTTCATCGCGGTAGATGCCATCAACGATGCAAAAGCCTATGTGACCGGCAAAAAGCTGCTCGACCTCGGTCGCCAGCCCGATAAAGCGATTCTGGCCGATGCGGCGGCAGACCTGAAGCTGCTTCTGGCGTAAAAACATCCCCTGTTGCAGGGCTTTTCCGGCATTTGCAGGGTTTCCCCAAGGGAAATGCGTCAAAACGCGCAAAATGCCTTGCAATCGCCAGCCGTCCGCAATAATCACCTCCCCACCGGAGAGGTGGCCGAGTGGTCGAAGGCGCTCCCCTGCTAAGGGAGTATACCAGAGATGGTATCGTGGGTTCGAATCCCATCCTCTCCGCCACGTTCTGGTTGTAGGGCAAGCCCGGCCAGAACCGCCGATGTTCTTCTTGATCATCGCGCTTATCTAAACTTCAAGCACTGATTGTAGTCAAAGCATAGGCTGACGTGCCGTCTGCGTAAGATCCTGTGGCTTAAGGGCTTTCTTAATCAAAAGTAAATTTGCGTTAGCTCCGCCTCATACTTTTGTGTCCTTTTCGCAACAGGGGTTTCCTAAGCGCCTGTGCCAGATCGAAACCGCTCCAGTTCACGATTGCATGAACGACCCTCTCTTGTATGTTCACAATCAGAAGCGGCGGTGGATCGTTGTCTTCTAAAGAACCGACGGGGATGGGGCAGGGAATGCTGTCCTTCAGCCAAAAAACCCAGACCCTTACGAAACTTTGACTGGAGGTCAATATGAACATCAAGAGCCTTCTTCTCGGCTCCGCTGCAGCTCTCGCTGCAGTATCTGGCGCACAGGCCGCTGACGCAATCGTCGCTGCTGAGCCGGAGCCCATGGAATACGTTCGCGTTTGCGACGCTTTCGGCGCCGGCTTCTTCTACATCCCGGGTTCTGAAACCTGCCTCAAGATCGGTGGTTACGTTCGTTTCCAGACGAACATCGGCAAGGACTCTTCGGGTTCGTCTGACTGGGATTCGTTCACTCGCGCTCAGCTCGAGCTCGATACTCGTTCGGACACGGAATTCGGCGCACTGCGTGGCTTCATCGGTCTGCGTGGCGATGCTGACTCTTCGGCATCCGGCGCTCGTGGCGTCAACGTCGACCAGGCCTTCATCGAAGTTGGTGGCCTGAAGGTCGGTTACTTCTACACCTGGTGGGACGATGGTCTCTCTGGCGAAACCGACGTTCTTGCTACGGATGCAGCGCATCAGAACTCCATTCGTTACACCTACACCGCTGGCGCATTCTACGCTGGTGCAGCTGTTGACGAACTGGAAGGCTTCTCGCGCGGCAACGGCGAAACCGACAACAACGTCGGTATCGAAGCCATCATCGGTGGTGCAGTTGGCCCGGCCAAGCTCGCTCTCCTCGGTGGCTACGACACGGACCAGAGCGAAGGCGCAGTTCGCCTGATCGCGACCGCTGACCTCGGCCCGGGCACGCTCGGTCTTGCTGGCGTATGGGCCAGCGGCGTTAACGCTTACTACGATAACTCCGAGTGGACTGTTGTTGGCGAATACGCTGTCAAGGTTACCGACAAGCTCAAGCTCACCCCGGCGGTTCAGTACTTCGACGGTCTGAAGACCAGCAACACTGCTGGTTTCGGCGATGCAAATGCTTGGAAGGCTGGTCTCACGGTTGACTACCAGCTGGCAACCAACTTCTCGGCAAAGGCTTCGGTTCAGTACTACGATCCGGACAATGCTGACGAGACGTGGTCTGGTTACCTGCGCCTGCAGCGCGCATTCTGATCTGATTTAAATCGGATTGACGGAAAGCCCGGCTCTTAGCCGGGCTTTTTGCGTTTGGTAGTCGCTAAGAGCGGCCGCCGGCAGCGGTATGGCTGGCGGGGATATGTGCGGGGCTCGTGTAAGGCCTTTCATGGCTCCCGATGAATCCCGGCAAAATGCGGCGGTCTGGCGCAGGCCGATGGAACCGGAAGGCGGGATATGGCTTTGTCATGCCGTCGCCTGACACCTTCTTGCCGTGCTGGAGAGGTTACGCCGCACCCGCCACCCCCTTGCGCCTTTTTGGCCATTGAGCGGAATACCCGAAGATTGTCCGGGATGTGCCGAGTCGGATGCCAATCAAGGTCCACAGAAATGCAGGTGCTGCAGCGAATCGATCCTCGGAACGCTGGACGCTGGAACGACCGCTCCGGAGAGCATTTCTCCACGCTTGCTTGCTTTGACGATTGGCCAGAAGATTTGGCTAATTGTTACCGGAGTGCACGGATTTCACAGAGTGCGGAAGACTCGGGCGATCACATCGTCGGTGGCGTGCGGACACGCCCCCGCATCGAGCCGGTCTGTTTAACGGCATTGATGATGGCATCCCCGACCGCTGCCGCGGTCGATCGGCTGACGTCCCCAAATTTGCTCGGCTGTCCAAAAAATACGGCGGGCTTGGTCTGCGACTCGAAACGCAATGCTCTCTGTCCGAGAATCATAACCAACATTGTCCGGCAGTCTGAGTCGGGTTCCCCGGAATTCCTGACAAAAATGACAAAATGCGTCCGGTATTGATGAACGGCTGATCCGCACAGTCGCCGAAAGGTGAACAATATATTGATAAATTTTAACGGGTTAGGCGGGATTGTGTCCCGTTTCTGCGCGGCAATGGGTCGTTCTGCCTAAAAAAGGAGCGGCAAGACCTTGGCCTGTCACGAATGCGCAACACATGCGATCCAGCGACCACGCCGCTGCCCTTTTCGTGACATTTTTAATTTTCCCCGTCCGGCGATCGGTGGTTAGATAACAGCAATTCAGGCGACGGTTCGTTACCTGATGTCTTCTAAACAACGTCCCGAGGAAAAATCATGAACTTTAGAGCTGTCGTCCTGAGCTCGGTTGCCGCACTGTCTTTCGGCTCCGCCTCCTACGCCGCTGATGCCATCGTGGCTGCTGAACCTGAGCCCATGGAATATGTCCGTGTCTGCGACGCTTTCGGCGCCGGCTTCTTCTACATCCCGGGCTCGGAAACCTGCCTCAAGATCGGCGGCTACGTTCGTTTCCAGACCGATTTCGGTCGTGCGCAGTCCGGTTCGTCTGACTGGGATTCGTTCACCCGCGCCCAGCTTGAGCTGGACACGCGTTCGGACACTGAATTCGGCGCTCTGCGCGGCTTCATCGGTCTGCGTGGCAATGCTGATCAGTCTTCGAGCCGCGGCGTCAACGTCGACCAGGCCTTCATCGAAGTTGCTGGCCTCAAGGTCGGTTACTTCTACAGCTGGTGGGATGACGATCTCTCGGGCGAAACCGACATCCTGTCTTCGAACACGACGCAGTATAACGCTGTTCGTTACACCTACACAGCTGGTGCCTTCTACGCAGGTATCGCTGCTGAAGAACTCGAAGGTCGCCTTGCTGGCGACGTATCGTCAAGCTTCAACAACCTTCCCGTTTCCAGCGCATATGTTGCTGATCCGGACAACAACGTCGGCGTAAGCGGCACCATCGGCTTCGCCATGGGCCCGGTTACGGCAAACGTTATCGGCTCCTACGACACCGACGCTGAAAACGGCGCTGTGCGCGGTATCGCTTCGGCCAAGATCGGCCCCGGCACGGCAAGCATCGCCGGCGTATGGGCCAGCGGCGCAAACGCTTATTACGAAGAATCCGAGTGGACGGTTGCTGCTGAATACGCTCTTGCCGTAAACGACAAGCTCAGCATCACCCCCGGCTTCCAGTATTTCGGCACGGTTGACGTCAACTCCTCGGGCGACTTCACCGGCAGCCGTGATGCATGGCGCGCTGGCGTGACCCTGGACTACAAGCTGGCTGAAAACCTCACCACCAAGATCGCTGCAAACTATCAGGACATCGATGGTTCGTCGGCTAACGGCGGTGGCGACACCTGGACCGGCTTCTTCCGTCTGCAGCGCGGTTTCTGAGGTTGACCTCAGGAAGGCTTGATGCCTTCAGTGTCTGAAAATTTGAACCCGCCCCACAAGGGCGGGTTTTTCTATATGGAACGGGTTATTTTGACTGTGCTTGGACATCGCTTGGAATGGATCAGTCGGCGTCGCGGAGAAAGTCGAGGATCTGCCGGGGCAATCCACCCAGGTGCAACAGCGGTGCATGTCCCTGACCCTTGGCGGTCACGCACAAGAGTGCCGGGCGCTTTTCCCGCATGCGCGCCACCGTCTCCGGTGTCAGGAGCTTTGAGTATTCTCCCCGGATAACCATCATCGGCCCCTGCGGGAACTGATCGAACTGTGTCCAGAGCGACGGCAGGGGTTGGGACAGATCCAGTGCGGCAAAGGCTTGTCCGATGGCGGGATCGCAATCGGCAGCCAGCCGCCCGTCGCTTTCCCGGTAGATCGCCCGTGCAAAAGCCGCCCAGTCGTCGTCCGAGAGAAGCGGGAAGGCGGGGCCATGCACCTGTTTCAGCGTCGCCACTGCCTGCGGCCACGTGGCTGGCATATCCGGCGCGCGCAGATAATCCTGGATCTGCCGCAGGCCTTCGATGGCAAGGTCCGGCCCGATATCGTTGAAGATGACGGCGGACATTTTTTGCGGGGCGAGACCCGCCAGCACATGCAGGATGAGCCCGCCCCGAGACGTGCCGATAAAGGCGGCCCGGTCGATACCGCAGGCATCCAGCACCGTCAGCAGGTCCAGCGCCTCCTGACCAGCCGTATAGCTCGCCTTGTCGTCTGCCCGCTCTGACGTGCCGCGCCCGCGATAATCAATCGCGATGACCCGCCGGGGTTTTGCGGCGTCCTGGGCGATCAGTCCGGCCATCTCATGAAAATCCCGCGCATTCCGGGTGAGGCCCGGCAGGCACACGACGGGATGCGCTGTCGATGGACCGGCGGGATCATAGATCCGGTAGCCGAGCCTGATGCCGTCGCCAGCCGTTGCAAATTGCTGAAGCCATTCCATGATGCGCTGCCCTCCGGTTGCCTCGACACGCTAGCCGATCATCGCGGGGAAGGGCAGGCTGAAATGCGCAAGCGTCGTTCTGAACCCAGCCTGTCAGCGCCTGCCGAAACGCAGGTCGTCCTCGATATCGGCGCTCTGGCCAAGGCGCGTCTTGTACACCTGATAGTTTTCCATCACCCGCTGCACATAGTTGCGGGTTTCCGGAAAGGGGATGCGCTCGATCCAGTCGACCACGTCGTCCAGCGATTTGCCGCGCGGGTCGCCGTAACGCTCGATCCATTCCGGCACGCGGCGCGGGCCTGCATTATAGGCAATGAAGGTAAGGATATAGGAACCGCCAAAGCTGTCGATCTGCTCGCCGAGATAGTGCGCGCCAAGGGTGGCGTTGTAGCCGGGGTCGGAAGTGAGCCGTGCCGGCGTAAATGTCATGCCGTGACGGGTTGCAACACCCTTTGCCGTGCCCGGCAGGATCTGCAGCAGGCCGCGCGCATCGGCAGACGAAATGGCTGCCGGGTTAAAGGCGCTCTCCTGCCGCGCGATCGCATAGGCAAGCGCCTTGCCGGACCCCTCGATATGGGCGCTGGCGGGAATGACGCCGACCGGAAAGGCCAGCGCTGCGACATCGATCCCGCGGTTGAAAGCCGATTTGCCGATCTGCAGCGATAGCGCATGGTTGAGGTTGCGCTCGGCGCGGGCGGCCAGGATTGCCAGTTCGCCCGGGCTCGTCAGCTGGTCTGCAAGCGCCCGGTAGAGGGCGTCTGCGCGCTCGTTGTGGCCGGCCGCATCCAGCCGGTCAATGGCGCGCACGGCCTCGCGCGCATCAAAGGTCCGCCGGTCGCTCGGTGTCGGGGCGGGATAGGACACATTGATTGTCTTGGTCTTCAGCCGTGCGGCGGCCAGCTGGCCATAGAAGGTTGCCGGATAACCGGCAGCCTTTGCGTAAAACTCCGCCGCTTGGCCCGGCCCCCCCTGATCTGCGGCGCGACCAAGCCAGTAGAGCGCGCGCGAGGCTGAAAGTGGCCGCGAGGAAGCGGCCAGGATCCGCTCGAAATGTTTTGCAGCCGTTGCCGGATCGTTGAGCCCCCGCAGGGCATACCATCCTGCATGAAATTCCGCGTCGACGATATCGACCGTGCTCTTGGCGTCATGGCTGGCCGTGATGCGATAGGCTTCGCGAAAATCACCTTTGTCGGCAAGGCCTCGCGCAATGATGCGCCGTTCATTCCACCATTCGGTGGCATTTACCTGTTGCGACCGGTCGCGCGGCGCCCGCTCCATCAGGGCTGCCGCCTCGGGATAACGATCCTGCTGGCGCAGATATTCGACGCGGACAAACAGATAGGCCGGGTCTCTTGCAAAGGCAGAGCCTGCCGCATCGAGAAGGGCGCCGGCATTTCTGGCCTTGGCTGAAACGGCACTCCAGGCCGCATGGAGCGGCTGCGCATGGCCAAGCTCGGCGAATCGCTTCGCCTGCGCGGTGCGGCCGCGATACATCAGATATTCCATCCGCGCCCGGTGATCGGATGCGGTAAGGAGCCCGCCGAATTCCTGCAGGAGGCGGTCCTCCAGATCCTTGTCGAGCGCAGTGCCGATCCAGAACGGCCGCAGAACGGCGCCCGCCTGTGGTGTCCTTCCGGTGGAAACCAGCGCACGGGCAAGAATGATTGCGCCCTGCGGCGTTTCCGGTGCGCTGCGACCAAAGGCTTCCAGCACCTCTGATGGCGCCGGATTTTCCCGGAAAAGGGCCCGTTCGAAATTGCCGCGCAACCGGCCAAGGCCCGGCCAGCCCTGCAGCTCGCTACCGGCCAAGGCAATTTCGTGCGAGGGCACGTCGCGCAGGCCGGAGGTGACGATGGCCCAGGTTAAGAGGTGGCGGTCGAGCGACCCTTGCGCAAGCTGGTCGCGCACGGCCAGTGCATCGGTCGCGTCGTTGCTCGACAGGAAATCCAGCCCCGCCTTCAGCTGTGTGGTCGGCAGTGTCGGTTCTGCGGGGGAGGTGGGGCGAGGCGGAATGGAGCCGGTATATTCCGGCACGGAAACGCGTTCCAGCGGTGCCGGGCGCGTCAGCGGCAGCGGCACGGGGCCGTCCGGCACGGGGGCTGCCCACAGGCTTCCCGCGCAAAACGAAAGCCCCAGGCCGCTTAACAGAACCGACTTTCTCATCCCTCAACCTGCGGCACGAACTCTTCTATCCTATTAGTTGACGTGATGATTAACAGAGGCTTACCGAACGGCGGTCGCGACCGGATTTCTTGATCACGATCCGGTGCGAAACCGAAAAGACCCTGCTTGTTTCAACCTATTGGCCGCACTATGGTGCCCGCCACATTATCAGACAATACGGCCGAAGCATGAAGATCGGCCGTTCGGGAGTTATTGCATGTTCAAGGGGTCCATGCCCGCGCTTGTCACGCCTTTCACCGATTCGGGGGCGGTGGACGAGGATGCTTTTGCCGCTCACGTCGAGTGGCAGATAACCGAAGGCAGCACCGGTCTGGTGCCGGTCGGCACAACAGGCGAATCGCCAACCTTGTCCCATGACGAGCACAAGCGGGTCATCGAGCTGTGCATCGAGGTTACGGCAAAGCGCGTGCCGGTCGTTGCCGGCGCCGGCTCCAACAACACGCGTGAGGCCATCGAGCTTGCCCAGCACGCCGAACAGGCCGGCGCCGATGGCCTGCTGGTCGTCACCCCCTATTACAACAAGCCGACGCAGAAGGGGCTGATCGCGCATTATTCGGCGATCGCCGAGGCTGTGTCGCTGCCGATCATCATCTACAATATTCCGGGCCGTTCGGTCATCGACATGACGCCGGAGACGATGGGTGCTCTGGTCAAGGCCTATCCGAACATCGTCGGTGTCAAGGATGCGACCGGCAGGATCGAGCGCGTTTCCGAGCAGCGAATGACCTGCGGACCGTCCTTCGTGCAGCTGTCCGGCGAGGATGCAACGGCGCTCGGCTTCAACGCCCATGGTGGTGTCGGCTGTATTTCCGTCTCGGCCAATGTCGCGCCGCGGCTTTGCGCCGAATTCCAGCAGGCAACGCTTGCGGGCGATTACGCCAAAGCGCTCGATTATCAGGATCGTCTGATGCCGCTACACAAGGCAATCTTTATGGAGCCCGGCGTCTGCGGGGCAAAATATGCCCTGTCGCGTATTCGGGGGCTGAACCGCACGGTGCGCTCGCCGCTCATGTCGAGCCTTGAAGCCTCGACGGAAGCGGCCATCGATCAGGCGCTGCGCCATGCCGGCCTGCTGAACTAACAGCCGCCTTAACACGAATACGCCGGCAGTTTTGCGCTGCCGGCTTTCCATCTGGCCAGCGGCACACTACATTGGTGTGACAGCCCGGCCATCGGCCGGCCGAATTTTTTGAGACTTTTGACGGATCGGACCAGCTTCCATGGCACCCAGGGGCAGCCAGCGCGTCGTAAACAAGATCGTTGCGGAAAACCGCAAGGCGCGCTTCAACTACGAGATCATCGATACCTACGAGGCGGGCATCATGCTGACCGGCACGGAGGTGAAGTCGTTGCGCGAAGGCAAGGCGAATATCGCCGAATCCTATGCGTCCGACGAGGGGCAGGAAATCTGGCTGATCAACTCGCATTTGCCGGAATATCTGCAGGCGAACCGCTTCAACCACGAGCCGCGCCGCCGCCGCAAGCTTCTGCTCAACAAGCGCGAGATCAACCGGCTGCGCGTCGGCATCAACCGCGAAGGCATGACGCTGGTCCCGCTCAAGATCTATTTCAACGAAAAGGGCCGCGCCAAGCTCGAACTGGCGCTCGCCAAGGGCAAGAAGCTGCATGACAAGCGCGAGACCGAGAAGGAACGCGACTGGAACCGGCAGAAGAGCCGGCTATTGAAAACCGGCTGAGGATTTTGCCGCGTCACTGCAATCGTTTGAAAGCCGTGGAGCATTTTGGCTCCACGGCTTTTTCATGATGTGCGGCCGGTCGTTCGTTCAGCGGCCGCTAAAGCCCATGGCCATCATTGCGGCTGCCCGATGTGCCTCACGCAGCAGTTCATCCTGCCGGGCGGCGCGGCCTCGTCCGTCATAGGGTTCGTTGTGCCCGCCGATGAGACCGATATCGCGCAACTGGTGATCATCCAGCGCCACGGTGGAATTGCGGGCGGCGCGACGGCGAACGATCGAGAGGAAGCCGGAAAAGCCGAACAGGCGAAGGATGCGGCTTGCCGGCATCGTTTCGGTATCGGCGGAGATTTCAACGGTCTGGTCGATCGTGCGCATGGCTCACTCCTTGTCGATGAGGCACGAAATAGTGTTCCCGCTCTGCCGGTCGGGCAGCGGGCAACGGTGATGGGTTGGGGGTTTCCAGGGTGTCGCCTCTGCGACAGGCGGCAAACTGTCGCAGACCAAGCCATTCGTCCAGTGAATGTTTTGAATGTCATGCATCACGGCAACTGATCGCCGCGGGTGCCGCGTTCCGCCGTCCGTGGCGCCGAGTTGCGTCGCCGATGGTGCCGCGCGACGCTGCCACGACGCCGCGCACGGTGACTTTGCGTCTCCGTTTGCGCCTGTCATCATAATTATAGCCGCGCCTTAAATGGCCATTAAGGTTAGCAAGGCATAAATTTGGACATCAGGAAGTTACGAAACCGGTAACCATGTTTTCATGCCGGCGCCGCCTGTCCGTTCGCGTTTAGTGTCGAGTAGAGCGTAGTATGACGAGTATTATCACCAACACGGGTGCCATGGCGGCACTTGCCACCCTGCGCGATATCAATCGTGCCCTGGAGACGACCCAGGGGCGTATGGCGAGCGGCGTACGCATCGGCCAGTCCTCGGAAAATGCCGCTTACTGGTCTATTGCCGCCACGATGAAATCCGACGACAAGGCGCTGGCCGCTGTCCAGGATGCGATGAACCTTGGCGCTGCCACCGCAGACACCGCCTATGCGGGCTTGAGTGCTTCCATCGATGTGGTGGATGAAATCAAGTCCAAGCTGATTGCCGCGCGCGAACCCGGTGTCGACAAGGAGAAGGTCGACAAGGAAATCGACCAGTTGAAACAGCAACTTGTCTCCATCACCGATGCGGCAAGCTTCAACGGCGTCAACTGGCTGAAGCTCAATGACGGGTCTGACACCACGGCCAAGGTGGCTGCCTCGTTTTACCGCGACCTCGACCGCAGCGTGTTCATGGACATGATCGAGTTCGATCTGGTGGCCAGTGATGGCACCATCACTTCGCTTGTCGACAACCGTTCCACCAGCACCAATGGCGGCGCCGGCATCTTTACCAACACCCAGTTTGCAATCGATTCCGGAGCAAGTGCCAATTATGTGCTGGTCGTCAACCAGAGCAACAGCACATCAGGTGTCGAGATCGCGCTGACCCGGGAGACCACCAGTGATGAACTGGATGACATGATCACCGTGGTCGAGGAGATGTTGCAGATGATGGCGGATGCCGGCGCCAATATCGGCTCGGTTCAATCGCGCGTGGCGCTGCAGCTCGATTATACGTCCAAGCTGCGCGACTGGATGAAGGGTGGCATTGGCACGCTGATCGATGCCGAGATGGATGAGGAAGCCACGCGCCTGAAGGCGCTGACGACACAGCAGCAGCTTGCCATCCAGGCCCTGTCGATTGCCAACACGCAGCCGCAAAACATTCTGTCGCTGTTCAATTAAAGGCAGGCCACTTTTTGGCGCAGCATCAATTTGCCTGATAGGTGTCCTCACCAAAACGCGCTTGGCTTCTCCATTTGCTTCGTTATTGTCAATTTAAATGGGGGAGCACCTTGATGTCCGAGAAAACCGCGCCGGGACTTCCCTGGCTGATCATTGCCAGCGGATCGCTGATCGTGCTGCTCATCTTCGGGCCGCGCTCGGCCATGGGCTTCTTCCAACTGCCGATGCTGGCGGACAAGGGCTGGGATCGATCCACCTTCGGCCTTGCTATGGCCTTCCAGAACCTGTTTTGGGGCCTCAGCCAGCCGTTCTTCGGGGCGATGGCGGATAAATACGGCACCGGCCGTGTTCTGGTTGCCTCCGGCGTGCTTTATGCGCTCGGCCTGCTGGTCATGGCGCATGCGGCAGCACCGCTCTGGCTGCATATTGGTGGTGGCGTGCTGGTCGGCACCGCCATCGGCGCCGGCTCGTTCAGTGTCATCCTGTCGGCCTTTGCCCGCAACGTCACCCCGCAGCAGCGCTCCATGGCTTTTGGCATCGGCACGGCGGCGGGATCTGCCGGCATGTTCCTGTTTGCGCCGATCAGCCAGACGCTGATCAGCACCTACGGCTGGTCGGACAGTCTTGTCATTATGGGTGTGATGATGCTTGCCGTGCCGCTCTTGGCCTTTCCGCTGCGCGGCAATGCCTCATCGGGCACGCAGAGCAAGGCGCAGTTCGAACAGAGCGTGGCGGGGGCGCTGAAGGAAGCGTTTGCCCATCAGAGTTTTCTGTTGCTGGTCAGCGGCTTCTTCGTCTGCGGTTTCCAGGTGGCGTTCATCACTGCGCATTTTCCCGCCTATCTCGGTGATATCGGCATCGATGCCCGTTATGCGGTCATCGCCATGGCCTGTATCGGCTTTTTCAACATCATCGGTTCACTGGCCGCCGGTGTGATCGGCCAGCGTTATTCGAAGCCGTATTTTCTGGCGCTGATCTATATCGGCCGCTCGATTGCCGTCACGGCCTTCCTGCTCCTGCCGCAGTCGCCGCTGTCGGTCATCATCTTTGCCATCGTCATGGGCCTGTTATGGCTTTCCACCGTGCCTCCCACCAATGCGCTGGTCGCCATCATGTTCGGCACACGCCATCTTGGCCTCCTCGGCGGCATGGTGTTCCTTTCGCACCAGATCGGCTCGTTCCTCGGCGTGTGGATGGGCGGTTTTCTCTATGACCGTTTTGGCTCATACGATGCGGTCTGGTGGCTTGGCGTGGTGCTTGGCCTGTTTGCCGCCGTGGTTCACTGGCCGATCCGCGAACGACCTGTGGACCGGCCCCTGGCACCTGCGGTTTAAATTTTAGTCCTGCGGAACAGTCGAAATGCGCGTCAGCGCCTTCAGCGCCGCCTGCACAAAACCGTCGCGGGCGGCGTTTTCGGTGATGCCGCGCGGCTCGTAGACGTGGCGGTTGAGAAAATAACCGCTAAGGCGGAACGCAGCCGCCAGGCTCTGCGGATCGACGCTGCGGTTTGACTGGGGGCCCAGAAACGCCGGCAGAGCCAGAAGCCTATCCGCATACGGCGCGCCGGCCGCACGGCTCACCGCCCGCCCGCTTTTCGGGGATACGTAGACCAGATCCTCCAGCGTCCCCGTCGCCGCACATTCGCCAAGGTCCAGCCCGAAGCCGAGATCGTTCAGCACCGCAAGCTCGAAGCGCACGAACAGTTCGCCGGCGCCTGCCGGATCGTCCATGTGGTCAAGGATGATATCGAGTGCCTCGAACAGATGCGGATGCGGATCGCGCTCCGGCAAAAGCCGCAGTAGCGAGCCCATGGCCTGCACGCCGTAAAGCGCGGTGGCGCTTTCCATCAGCCGGGCGGCACGCAGGTTGACCGGCTCCAGCTTGAAATCGCCGAGATGCTCATCGAGCCGCGCCCGCCACACGGCCTCCACCCGGTTGCCCGGCTGCAGCACCGGCTGCATGCTGCGTGAGCGCCCGCCGCGCACCAGCCCCATATGCCGGCCGCGGGCGCGCGTCATCAGTTCCGCCACCACGCTGGTTTCCCCGTGACGGCGAACGCCGATGATGATGCCTTCGTCCTGCCATTGCATGCTCTGGCCAAATTCCTGTCAGTTTATCCGCATGTTAGCGCATCAAAACGCGCCGATGAACCGATTTATCCGCTTGCTTCTTCGCCAATGGAACAAACTGCCGGGTTTGGGGGTTGCTGGCGCGAAACAAATGAGGGAGTTCCCATGCGCCACGCCGCTGCCGCCATCTTTCTTTTCGCTATCCCGACGATCGTTGTCGCAGCACCCCCGGCGTCCGCCCAATCGCCGGCCCTGGAGCAGGCCTGCGTCAACGTGGCAAAAAACTTCCTTCTTTCGCCGAAGCTGACGACCGGTATCGTGCAGTCCTTCCCGGAGCTTGATCCGCCCGGCGCGCGGCTGACCTATGCGACGCGCGACAATCCGCAGCCGGTCGATTTCACCAATCAGATCGAGTGCGAGTTCAATAAAGCCGAAGCGCCGTTCGGCCTGACGCGCTTCTGCATTTCCAACACCTGTTATTCGGCAACGGAACAGGAACCGGAACAGCGCCGTCGTTATCTCGAGGTCAAGGCGCTGATGGACCGCCAGAAGTAAGAAGGGGCCGCAAGGCCCCTTCAAGGATCGGATGACGCGAAGGTCGCCTGACCGCCGAAGCCAGATCGGCACGGCAAGGTCGGGTGATCAGCCTTTTGGGAACTCCAGTCCCATTTCGCGAAAACGCTCGGGGTCGTCGCCCCAGTTTTCGCGCACCTTCACGAACAGGAAGAGATGGACGGGCTGCTCGAGGATTTCGGAGATTTCCTTGCGGGATGCGGTGGAAATTGCCTTGATCGCGTCGCCGTTCTTGCCGAGCGCAATCTTCTTCTGGCTGTCGCGCTCCACATAGATCACCTGTTCGATGCGCACCGAACCGTCCTTGCGCTCTTCCCACTTTTCGGTTTCGACGTGGGAGGCGTAAGGCAGCTCCTGGTGCAGGCGCAGAAACAGCTTTTCGCGGGTGATTTCAGCGGCGAGCTGGCGCATCGGCAGGTCGGAAATCTGGTCTTCCGGATAATACCACGGTCCTTCCGGCAATTTCCTGGCCAGATAATCCATGAGGTGCGTGCAGCCCGATCCGGTCGTTGCCGAAATCATGAAGGTCTGCTCGAAGGCAACCTTCTCATTGGCAATCTGCGCCAGTTTCAACAGGTCTTCCGGGCGGACCCGGTCGATCTTGTTCAAGACGAGGATCTTTGGCTGATAAACGTCCTTCAGGCCCTCCAGGATCGTATCCGCATCACCGCGAATGCCGCGCTCGCTGTCGATCAACAGCATGATACGGTCCGCGTCCTTGGCGCCGCCCCAAGCGGTCGTCACCATAGCGCGGTCCAGCCTGCGGCGCGGCTTGAAGATGCCGGGCGTATCCATGAAAACGATCTGCGTGCGGTCATGGATCGCGATGCCGCGCACGATGGCGCGTGTCGTCTGCACCTTGTGGCTGACGATCGATACCTTGGCGCCGACCAGGCGGTTGAGCAGCGTCGACTTGCCGGCATTGGTGGCGCCGATCAGTGCGACGAAACCGGAACGCGTCGGGCGTTCTTCCTCAGGCGTCTCAACTTCGGCCACGGCGTCTTCGGCGGGAATGTTGTCTTCTTCGGTCATAAAGTCCTTCAGCCTTCGTTGGCGGGCTTTTGCCACACGCCTTCACGTTCGAGCATTTTGGTCGCCGCCACCTGTTCGGCTGCGCGTTTGGAGCGTTCGACGCCGGTTTCAGGGGCAACGCCCTTGATTGACACGGTCACGGTAAAGCGGGGATCGTGATCCGGGCCGGAGCGATCGTCAACCGTATAAAGCGGCGTGGTGCCGAAACGGGCATGCGACCATTCCTGCAGCTCGGTCTTGGCATCCCGCTTGGCGGCATCGGCACGGGTCGCCCGGTCGTGCCAGTTGCGCAGGATGAAACCGCGTGCTGCCTCCAGGCCGCCATCGAGATACAGTGCGGCAATCAGGCTTTCCACCACGTCGGCGCGCACGTTCAGCATTCGCTTGCCGGTGAGCTTCTTTACATCGGCGCCGGTGCGGATGAACTCGTGCAGGCCCAGCTCATCGGCAATGCCGGCGCAGCTGTCGGCGCTGACCAGCTGGTTCAGGCGCACGGAAAGCTCGCCTTCGGTGGCATTGCGGAAGGTCGTGAACAGCATTTCGGCCACGCAGAGGCCGAGAACCCGGTCGCCCAGAAATTCCAAGCGCTCGTAGTTGGCGACTTTCGCGCTGCCGGTGCTGGCATGGGTCAGCGCGCGGTCCAGCCATTGCTTGTCCGAGAAAGCATGGCCGATGACTTTCTCAAGCCTCTGGCGTTCTTCCCCGGATAGCGATGTCGGCTTCATCAGTTGACCACCTTGAACAGACGATCCCAGCGCATATTGGCCGGCCAGTTCCAGATCTCGCGGAACGAGGTATCGTTGCCGAGCGAGAAGAAGATGACGCTGGCGCGACCCACGAGGTTTTCAGCGGGAACATAACCCACATCGAAGCGGCTATCGAGAGAGTTGTCGCGATTATCGCCCATGAAGAAATAATGGCCTTCAGGCACGATGAATTCGCGGGTGTTATCGCCGCGCGAGACGGGCGACTGGTCCAGCGTGTCATAGGTCTTGCCGTTATCCAGGGTCTCGCGGAACACCGGAACGTCGGCTCCCGGATCAAGGCGATAATCGGAGGTAAAGCTGCCATCGGCCATTTTCGGCACCGGCTGTCCGTTGATGTGCAGCACGCCGTTGATCATCTGGATACGGTCGCCGGGCAGGCCGACGAGGCGCTTGATGTAATCCACGTCCGGATCCGTCGGCAGGCGAAAGACGATCACGTCGCCACGCTTGGGCGGCGAAAACTCTAGGACGCGGCCGGAGAACAGGTTCGGCGAGAACGGCAGCGAATATTTCGAATAACCGTAAGCGAACTTGTTGACGAAGATATAATCGCCCACGAGCAGGGTCGGCATCATCGAGCCGGAGGGGATGGTGAAGGGCTGGAACAGCACGGTACGGATCACCATGGCAAGCAGCAGCGCCTGGATGATGACCTTGATATTTTCCCAAAGGGCGTTCTGCTTCTTTTCGGTTCGTTCTGCCACGTGTGCGTCTTTCGTTTCCAGCGTTTTGCGCTTCTCTAAACTCTTAACCCCATGCGGGCAATGGCCTTGACCGTGCGGGCCTTTTCAGGCGGCAACGACCGGACGGGCTTCGATGACCACGAAGGCCTGCGCATAGGGAAATTCGTCGGTGATGGTGAGGTGGATAACCGCTTCATGGCCGGGAGGCAGAAGGCTTTTCAGCCGCTCGCCCGCGCCATTTGTCAGGGCCATGGTTGGTTTTCCCGAGGGCAGGTTGACGACGCCCATGTCACGCCAGAACACGCCCTGCGCAAGGCCGGTTCCGAGCGCTTTCGAACAGGCTTCCTTGGCGGCGAAGCGCTTGGCATAGGAGGCGGCGCGCATCTTGCGCCCGTCGGACTTTTTGCGTTCGATTTCGGTGAAACAGCGGTGCGTGAAACGCTCGCCGAAGCGCTCGATGGATTTTTCGACCCGTCTGATATCGATCAGGTCGCTGCCCATGCCAATGATCATGCCCATTCTCCCTGCTGCCAGTCTGACCGAGATGTCAGGGCGCACTCTGCGTATCGACCGCTGCGGCTTCTTCGCGGCGCGCGACGAAATTTGCCCGTCGTGCGGCACGATACCTTCTGATCCCCACAAAAGTGGCGATATAGCAGCAAAGGCCAGTCAAAATCGCGGGAGGAAGGGCGCCAATCGCCAGCGGTTCGAAAACCGGCCGCCACAGTTCGCGCACGTGAAAACCTTCAAGCAGATGAAGGAGATCGGCCGTGGAGGTGGCGGCACTGGGCTCGCGGCCAAGCATTTCATGGCCGATCTGCCAGGTAATCGGCAGAATGAAGGGAATGGTCAGCGGATTGCTGAAGGCGGTGCCAAGTGTTGCGGCAATCAGGCTTGCCCGCAGCAGGAAGGCGATGGCCAGCGCCATGGCAATGTGAAAGCCGAAAAACGGCGTCCAGGCCGACATCAGGCCGATAGACAGACCCGCTGCGACCGCATGCGGTGATCCGCCCATCCGCAAGGCCCTTGCCCTGACATAACGCAGGGTCCGCAAGAGGCCTTTGCGGCGTCTGTTCTTCAACCCGCGGGAAGGGGCGGGATGAGTTTTCTTCATGAAACTGAACGGCATGAAAGCGCGCATGAGTGACTACCGGTCCTTGCCGGCAGGGCCCGGCGCTTCGCTTGCGCGATCAGAGGCCCTTACGGAACATACCGCGGTCGATCTGGCGCATGCGATATTCGAGTTCGATCGCATCGTGCGATTCATTCAGATAGGCCATTTCACGATCCTGAACAGAGGGAGCGCGAAGGGCGCGGGCGATGGTGCGAAGCGGCTTGAACATTGTTATCTCCTAATGTTGCGTTGCACAACATATAGTCGATGCCAGACCTTTCCACCAACGCGACCTTCCCTCATCAGCCGTGCGTGTAGTGCATAGCGGCAGGACATCATCCTGCCGCAGTGCTTAACAGGTGATCAATCGTAGACGCGCTTGACCGTAGACACGCAGTCGAGATCCTTCAACTGCGTCAGAAGCTGGTTGAGATGGCGCAGGTCCCAGACCTCGATTTCCAACGCAAGCTCGGAAAAATCCGCCGCCACCCGTCCCATCGTCATGGTGCGGATATTGATGTCGAGACCGGCGATCTTCTGGGCGATGGTGGCAAGCGTCCCCGGCTCGTTCAGCGCATTGATCGCGACCTTTGCCGAGAACCGTTGCTTGTTGGCGGCATCGAGATCCCAGCGCACGTCGATCCAGCGCTCGGGCTGGTCGTCGAACCGCTGCAGCGCGGAGGCCTGGATCGGGTAGATGGTCATGCCCTTTCCCTCGTCCATGATGCCGACAATGCGGTCTCCCGGCACGGCACCGGCGGGGGCGAAATGCACTTCCATATTGCCCGAGAGCCCGCGGATCGGCAGCGGATCCGGGCCATCGATCTCCCCCGCTGCCTTCGTTGCGTCATGCGCCGTGCGTTCTGCACCGGGCAGACGGAACATCATGCCGGATGCGCTCTGCATGTTGAACCAGCCCTGGTCGGCAGCCGGCTTGATAGTTGTGCGTTCATCCTTGAAATCCGGATAGACAGCCTTCAGCACGTCGAGCGAAGACAGCTCGCCGCGACCGACCGATGCAATCGCATCCTCCACATCCTTCTGACCGAGGCGATGCAGCGCAGGTTTCAAAACCTCGCGCGAAAAAGCCTTGCCGGCGCGCTCGAAGGTACGCTCGAGAATGCGGTGGCCAAGGCCTGCATATTGTTTGCGGATGGCCATGCGGGTGGCGCGGCGGATGGCCGAGCGCGCCTTGCCGGTCACGACGATTTCTTCCCAGGCCGCCGGCGGCACCTGCACGCCCGAGCGGATGATCTCCACCTCGTCGCCATTGGCAAGCCGGGTGACCAGCGGCATGATGCGGCCGTTGATCTTGGCGCCAACCGTGGTGTCGCCGATATTGGTGTGCACGGCATAGGCAAAATCGATCGGCGTTGCCCCGCGTGGCAGCGCAATCAGCTTGCCCTTCGGCGTAAAACAGAACACCTGGTCCTGGAACAGTTCGAGCTTGGTGTGCTCGAGGAATTCCTCCGGATTGTCGCCTTCCGCGAGCGCTTCAATCGTGTGGCGCAGCCAGGAATAGGCATTGCTTTCCCGTGACAGAAGTTCGCCCGGTTCGCCGCCCTCGCCATCCTTGTAGAGGCTGTGGGCGGCAATACCGTATTCGGCAATATCGTGCATGCGCCGCGTGCGGATCTGCAGCTCGATGCGCTGGCGCGACGGGCCGACGATCGTGGTGTGGATGGAGCGGTAATCGTTCTGCTTCGGCGTCGAGATATAATCCTTGAACCGCCCCGGCACGACGCGCCAGCGTGTGTGGACGATGCCAAGCGCGCGGTAACAGGCCGGCACGTCATCGACGATCAGCCGGAAGCCATAGACATCCGACAGCTGTTCGAAGGACAGCGACTTCGACTGCATCTTGCGGAAGACGGAATAGGGTTTTTTCTGGCGTCCCTTGGCGGTGGCGTTCAACAGGCCGTTTGCCACCATCAGGTCGCGCAACTCGTCCTCGATCTTGGCGATCAGGCCTTCGTTGCGGGCGGAAAGTTCGGCCAGCCGGTTGGTCACCGTCTCATAGGCTTCCGGGTTGAGATAACGGAAGGAGAGATCTTCCAGCTCGTCGCGCATGTCCTGCATGCCCATGCGGCCGGCCAGCGGCGCATAGATATCCATGGTTTCTTCGGAAATGCGGGCGCGTTTGTCGTCGCGCATGTGCTCGAGCGTGCGCATGTTGTGCAGCCGGTCGGCAAGTTTTACCAGTAGCACACGCACATCGTCGGAAATCGCCAGCAGCAGCTTGCGCAGGTTTTCCGCCTGCTTGGCCTTCTTCGAAACGAGATCCAGCCGCTTGAGCTTGGTCAGCCCCTCGACGAGGCGGCCGATGTCCTCGCCGAACAGTTCGTCAATTTCAGCCCGCGTGGCCGTCGTATCCTCGATCGTGTCATGCAGCAAAGCGACGGCAATCGTCGACTCGTCGAGATGCATCTCAGTGAGAATGGCGGCCACTTCCAGCGGATGCGAAATATAGGGGTCGCCGCTCGCGCGTTTCTGCTGGCCGTGTTTCTGCATCGCATAGACATACGCCTTGTTGAGCAGAGCCTCGTTTGCATCGGGCTTGTATTTCTGGACCCGCTCGACAAGCTCGTATTGCCGCATCATGCTGTGGAAGATCCTTTGAACAAGCCGGAACAAAAAGAAAAAGGCGCGCCAACCGTGAGATTGGCGCAGCCATCATTATGCAGACAACAAGATTATGGCGAGATCATTGACGATCGGTAATCGTCGGTGATCCCTCAGTAATCGTCGCTTTTTTCCGGCGGTACCAGGCCTTCGATGCCGGCCAGCAGGTCTTCTTCCGTCATCTGGTCGAAGGTCAGCGTTTCCGGCAGGTCGTCTTCGTCCATGCCCTTTTCGGCGCCGGCGCCGGCGGAGGCACCGGCATTGGCCGAGATCATCGTCGACGGATCGGGCTCGGGTTCGTCCACTTCCACATGCTTCTGCAGCGAGTGGATGAGGTCTTCCTTGAGGTCGTCGGGCGACAGGGTTTCGTCGGCGATTTCGCGCAGCGCAACGACCGGATTCTTGTCGTTGTCGCGATCGATGGTGATCGAGGCGCCCTGCGAAATCTGGCGGGCACGATGGCTGGCGAGCAGCACCAGCTCGAAACGGTTATCGACTTTGTCGATGCAATCTTCTACGGTGACGCGGGCCATTGCCTGTCCTTCTGCGATCGGTATTCATGTGATTAGGACGCCGGATACAGGCAATGGGCGAGGAATTCAAGTTTTTCCTCGTCTGCCCTTGTGTGTGATGGTGTCTACGACCAAATCTCTATGGATAACCAAGCGAAATCGCTTGGATAAAGCCGAATCGTGAATTAAACACTTCGTATATGAAGATATGGTAATGTAAGAGAGCAGCCTGCCCCTTTTTTTAAGATAGGGGCGCCTGGGGAGAGGCTGGCAGTTCAAAAACATTTTGAGAATGAATGGAGGAAACCATGTTTGACCCACGGGAAAAAATTGCCCTTTTTATTGATGGCGCCAATCTTTACGCCGCATCGCGTAGCCTTGGATTCGATATCGATTACCGCAAGTTGCTGAAGGCGTTCCAGAAGCGCGGTTATCTGCTGCGCGCCTATTATTACACGGCGCTGATCGAGGATCAGGAATATTCGTCCATTCGACCGCTGATCGATTGGCTGGATTATAATGGCTACAAGGTCGTGACCAAGCCTGCCAAGGAATTTACCGATTCCCTGGGCCGCCGCAAGGTGAAGGGCAATATGGATATCGAGCTTGCCATCGATGCAATGGAACAGTCGGAAACTGTCGACCACCTGGTTCTGTTTTCCGGTGACGGTGATTTCACCACGCTGGTGGAAGCGCTGCAGCGCAAGGGCCGCAAGGTCTCCGTCGTCTCGACCATGGCAACCCAGCCGCCGATGATTGCCGACGACCTGCGCCGCCAGTCGGATCACTTCATCGACCTCATCTCGCTGAAGGCCGAAATCGGCCGCGATCCGTCCGAGCGCGTGCAGCGCCCGGTGGAACCGGCACCCGAGCAGGCAGAGGCCTGAACGCCGACATCGGTTGAAGGCAACGTCCAGGCGTTCATGCGCCTTTCCCGCCGGGCTGCAAGCGCGGTGGGAAAGGTGTCAGCGGCGCTTGATGGGCCAGGTGTCGCGCCGGTCGAGGATTTTTGCGGCATCTCCGACGGCAATCGTTCCCGAACCCACCGGCACGGCGTTCCAGCCGAACAGCGGTCCCGGCACCCGCCGGTCCGCCGACATGCGGATGCGGCCCATGGCCGGCATCGGACTTGCCCCTTCGCGTGAGCCGGTCTGCTGGTCCTGCGTCGTCATGATGCAGCGCGCGCAGGGTTTGACGAGATAAAGCACCACGCCGCCGATTTCGATGGAACCCCAGCCGTCTTCGGCAAAGGGCTCGTCATGGTCGATCACCACATTGGCGCGAAAACGGTCCATGCCGACCGGTTCCTCGCCATGGGCTGCCATGTCGGCATTGAGCGCGGTCAGCGACCCCGTCGTCGTCACCAGAACCTGATAGCCATCACCAAAGGCGACCGGCGTGCCGGGGCCTGCCCAGTCTGCGCTTGCGGTTCGGCGCGACTGCGCGTCGAAATAGACCAGTTTGACCGGGCGGCCGAGAAAGGCCGACAGGGCGTCGTTGACCCTGGTGTCGGCCACGGCGGCACTCACCGTCTGATCCCAGATCGTCACATCCATGCGATCATCAACCGGTGGCGGCGCGACCGCGAGCGGCGGCTGGCCTTCCATCGACAGGGTCAGATGCACGCCAAGCGTTGTCGAAATCTGCGCCAGCGCCGGCAGTTGCCGTTGCGTGATGAAACTGCCGGATGGATCGGTCACCATCCAGCGTCGGTCATGGCCAAGGCCCCAGGCATCGATCGGGCTTTCGCGGAGCGAGATGCCGCGCCCGCTCTTTAAGGGGAAGATGTTGAGGGCAGAGACGCGCATGGAAAATCCTCAGATTTCATCGAGAAACAAATCGCGGAACTGGGCCAGCCGCTGGTGCCGTTCGCCGGCAAGGTGCCGGCCGGTCGGCGTCTGGAAACCATCGGCCAGCCGCAGCAGCTTTGTCTCGAAATGATCGAGTGAAAAGGCCTTGTCGTCCAGCGCGCGGTGCTCTCCTTTCGGGTCGGCCGGCTCGTAGAGTTTTGAGCCCATGCGGCCGGCCGTATAGAAGGTGCGGGCAATACCGATGGCGCCAAGCGAATCCAGCCGGTCGGCATCCTGCAGGATCTTTGCCTCGAGCGTTTGTGGCGCATGGCCCGCCGAAAAACTGTGGGTGAGGATGGCATGTGCCACCGCCTCGATCCGCGCTGGCGGCCAGTTCAATCCAGCCAGGATGTTGCTTGCCTTTTCGCTGGCAAGCCGGGACGACTGTGCCCGCTCGGGATGGTTTTTGGCCAAGGACACGCAATCATGCAGAAGCACGGCCGCGGCAAGGATTTCGCCGTCGCCGCCCTCCTGCGCCTGGATGCGAAGGGCATTGTGGAACACGCGCACAATATGGGCGATATCGTGGGCGCCATCCTCCTCCTGCACCGCATGGTGCAGAAGCGCATCGGCCAGAGTTTCATAAGGCGCAAAACGCGCCACGATGGGGTTCACTTTTCCCTCAGGCATCAGCTGCTTCTTCCGATTCGGAGACGGTCTCTTTGCCGTTCTTCTGCGCCAGAATGCGCTGGTAGAAAAGCCCGATCCCGATCAGAACGCCGCCCAGACCAATGAAGGACAGCGCGCGTAAAATGCCTTCGAGATTGGCCATGTCGATGAGGAACACTTTGAGCACGGCCACCAGCACCAGGCCCGCCGAGACGAGCCGCAGGCTGCGCAGATCGCGCCAGGAACCGACCGCCAGAAGCCCCACGCCGATCAGCAGCCAGACCACCGAATAGGTATAGGTCTCGCCCTCGAAAAAGCCCTTCCAGGAGGCGATGTTTTCCCCCTGCCAGAACCAGCGTACCGACAGCGTTGCCCAGGCAAAGCCGAGGATGGCGGCGGTGATTGCAAGCATGGTCACGTAGGGCGCTGGCCGTCTCTGCCGTGCATAAGCGGCAAGGCCCGAATAGGCGAGCGCCGGCAGCAGGTAGCCGGGCACCAGCAGATTGAGGAACGGCCAACTGCCGGTGTTTTCGCCGGAAAAATACGGGTTGAGCGCGCCGAGATGCAGTGCCAGCACATTGAGCGTGGCAACCACCCCCGCCAGCATCGAGCCATAACGCAAGGCGCGGCTCGGGCTTTTGATGTCGAGCGTCATCAGCACGCCTGAGAGGCCGATGGTCAGGAGTGTATAGATGGACTGTTCGCCAAGCGTCGGCACCCGGTCATCCAGAACGCCACCGGAAGCCGCATGGCGCACCAGAATGGCAAGCGTCAGCAGCCCCATTAGGGCGGCAAGTCCCTGCAGCGCGTTAAGCGCCCGCCGGCCGGGCCAGTGGCGCAGGTGCCAGCAGGCAGCCACGAGAAGCAGCGCCGGCACGCCATAACCCGGCAGCAGCGCATTAAAGACCGGCGTGGTGGAGAGATGCAACGGGCCAACGATGGTCGGTTCATAGGCAATGCGCGCCATCACCACCAGGGTTGCCGCAACCATAACCAGCGGCAGGCCGCGCCAGGGGCGCAGGCGCGTTGCAAGAACATAGACAAAGCCCAGAATGGCGAGGCCCAAGGTGGTGGCAAGGCCGTGGGTCAGCGTGTGCAGGCAGAGCGTGAAGGCCGCAAACGAGCCTAGAATGAGGATGTCGCGCGCAAGCACGCCGGAGGGGCTTGGCGTCTGTGGTTTTTCCATCCGCTCGACGGTCGACAGGATGGCAAGGCCGAGTGCCAGGGCAAAGCCGCCATGCAGCCAGTCGCGGCCGAGCGCCCCTTCGGTTAGGAAGGTGATGGTGGCGAGTGTTGCCGGAACGATGGCCACGATCACGGCCCAGACAACGGCCATGTCCCGGTCCTGCCGGCCGCGGCGGTGCTGGAACAGCAGGCCGCAGGCGGCAAGGATGGCGGCAAGAACAAGGCCTCCAAGCACGGTGGTGCCCGGCGAGGGGAGCCAGCTTGCGGTGCCGGTGACGATCAGCGGTTCGGACAGGCCGCCACTGAGGTTCATCAGGGCCAAGAGAGCCGTGCCCCAAACGGCAGCCAGGGCAGAAAACAATGCCGGCCAGGCGCCGGGTCTGCGGCCTGCGCCAAGGCTTGCCAGCATGCCTGTTGCCGCAACGAAGATCAGCATCGGGTCGCCGTTTGATCCGTTGCTGGTGGCAAGAAGCGTCATCACGCAAAGCAGCGTGCCAAGCGAGACCGACAGCATGATGCCACGCGGCCGGCGACCGAGCAGATGGCGGATGCGTTGCCACCTGCCGGCAGCATGGGCCGGGGCGTCGGCCATGTCGTCAAACAGGCGGCCGGGCCACAGGAAAGCTGAGCCGGCAATCATCACCAGAAGCGCGATGCCCGGCGGAAACGGATCGCGCATATCGGCATAGAGCGAGTAGGCAATCACCCAGAGCGACAGGCCGGCATTGGACAGGATCGGCAGCATGTGCCAGCGGCGCAGGCGCGCGGCCCCATTGGCGGCAAGCCAGACGATGGAGAGGAAACCGAACAATGCCATGATATCCGGCGCATCCGTCGTCACCAGCGCAGGCGTGGCAAGGGAGGCTGCAAGGCCAAGGCCGGCCAGCGCCTGTCCGTGCAGCAGCGAAAGCGCAAGCGTTGCAAGCGAGACGGTTGCCAGCAGAAAAAAGGCGGGCAGGGGGCCGATAAACGCATAGACGCCGTAGGCAACATAAATGGTTGCCAGCAGCGTCACGCTGGCGGCAGCCGTCAGTATGCCGGGGATCATCGCATTGGAAAAGGCTTCCAGGCGCTGCGGAAAGGATCTGCGCCTGAGGATCTCGCCGAAGGCCGCCAGCAGGAGCCCGAACAGGGTGGCCAGCATCAGCCGGGTTTTCGGGCCAATCAGCCCGCTTTCGATCGAATAACGCACCAGGAAAACGCCGCCGAGCGCCAGCGCCAGCCCGCCGACCCACACCGTCCAGCGCGCCCCAAGCCGGCTTTCCAGGCTTTCGCGCGGTTTTGTGACGCCAGGCTTTGCCGGGGCTTCCTGAATGCGCTCCTCTTTATCCTCCGCGACCTCGGGCTCTTCAGATGCTTGGGAGGTTTGCGCCTGTCCCGGAGCCGGCTCGTCCTTGTCGTTCATGATGCGCAGGGCGGGAGAGGCTGTCTCGGCAAGCGGCACGGCATCGCTGCCCATGGCCTCGCGCAGCGCCGTGACATTCTTTTCCAGCACCTGCAGTCGCTGCGCCAGCCGCCGGTGTGATACGACGAGCGCCAGCAGCAGGACGAGAAGTAAAAGTTCCAGCATGTATGCTCCGCCATATGGTTTGGGTCTGCTTATATCGGTGCAGCCGCGGCAAAGGAAAGGTCGCAGTCCCGAGGTCGGACAATCGGCGCTTCGAGGTTAAATCTTCGGCAGGACTTGCCTCCTTATCGACCATATGTCTTTATTTTAGTCATTAGACTTATTGTGGTCATATTCTGTGCAATTTTGACTTGCGTGCGGGGCCAAGAGTGGCTTTGATGGCGCGTATCAGCATCAGTCCAGGGGGAAACAGTTCATGATCACGCGCCGCCTCTTTACCCGGCTTCCGGCCATCGCGGCCTTTGCACTTGCCGCCGGCCTGTCCGCGCCGGCGCTTGCCGATACGGCCATCAAGTTCACGCTGGACTGGAAATTCGAAGGCCCTGCCGCCGGCTTCCTGCTGGCGCTCGACAAGGGGTATTTCAAGGCGGAAGGCCTTGATGTCACCATCGACAGCGGCAATGGCTCGGTCGAGGCCATTCCGCGTGTCGCCACCGGCGCCTATCAGATGGGCTTTGGCGATATCAACTCGCTGATCAAATTCCTCGATGAGGCCCCGAGCCAGAAGATCAAGGCCGTGATGATGGTTTATGAGCGCCCGACCTTTGCGGTTGTCGGCCGCAAGTCGCTCGGCATCACCACCGATCCGAAATCGCTGGAAGGCAAGAAGCTCGGCGCACCGCCGCCGGATGGCGCCTTTGCCCAGTGGAAGGCCTTCAAGCAGGTCGCCAAGATCGATGACAGCAAGATCAAGATCGAATCGATCGGGTTTCCGGTCCGCGAGCCGATGCTGGCGAAGGGCGATGTCGATGCCGTCTTCGGTTTTGCCTTCTCGGTCATCCTCAACCTCAAGAAGCAGGGTATCAAGGACGAGGATATCGCCACCATCCTGATGGCCGAACATGGCCTCAACCTCTATGGCAACGCGGTTCTGGTGAACTCCGATTTCGCGGCCAAGAACCCGGAGGCCGTCAAGGGCTTCCTCAAGGCGCTGACCAAGGGCTTTATTGCATCGGTCGCCAAGCCTGAAGAGGGTGTTGCCGCAGTCCTCAAGCGCAATGAAACGCTCGACAGCGCCATCGAACTGGAACGCCTCAACATGGCCAATGCCATGAACATCAAGACGCCTTATGTGGTCGCAAACGGCTTTGGCGGCATCGACCCCACCCGCCTTGCCGCCTCCATCGAGACGCTGAAAGTGTCGATGGGGCTCAAGGGCGCCGTGAAGGCCGAGCAGGTGTTTGACGCCAGCTACCTGCCGGCCAAGGCGGAACGCATGCTGCCTTAAGGAGGCGCATATTGCCCTAACGGGCTTGCCCCTCACCCTGGCCCCTTCCCCCCGCCTGCGGGGAGAGGGGACCATTGCCTCTAACCCTTACCTGAACGAGGATCTGGGCGTGTCGGCATCTCCCTTCTCCCCCGCGGGGAGAAGGTGCCCGAAGGGCGGATGAGGGGGCTCCTTGCGCCAACTCTGTGCCGTGTCGCCCCCTCATCGCCTCGCATACGCTCGGCACTTCTCCCCGCTGGGGAGAAGGCAAAGTTGTCGTTGAAGGAGACTTATTTTGTCCCACCTCGTTTCCATCGATAATGTCGACATGCGTTATGGCGGCGCGGATGGCACGCTTGCCGTCTCCGGCCTCACCATGCGCGTCGACAAGGGCGAGTTTTCAGCCGTCGTCGGTCCCTCCGGCTGCGGAAAATCCACGCTGATGAAACTCGTCACCGGCCTGCATATTCCGCAGGCGGGTGTCGTGGTGGTGGCGGGTGCTCAGGTGACAAAACCGGTGTCCATCGTCGGCATGGCCTTCCAGAACCCGACCATGCTGCCGTGGCGCACGACGCTCGAAAACATTCTTCTACCGCTGGAGATCGTCGAGCGACATCGCCATCGCCTGCGCGCCAACAAGAAGGAATATGTCGAAAAGGCCGAACATCTTCTGGAAACCGTCGGCCTCAAAGGCTTTGGCCAAAAGTTCCCCTGGCAATTGTCGGGCGGCATGCAGCAGCGCGCCAACCTTTGTCGGGCGCTGATCCATGAGCCGGATCTTCTGATGCTGGACGAACCTTTTGGCGCGCTCGATGCCTTTACCCGAGAAGAACTCTGGTGCGTCATCCGCGATCTGCATGCAGCCCAGGGCGTCACCATCGTGCTGGTCACCCATGATCTGCGCGAGGCGGTGTTTCTCGCCGACAAGATTTTCGTGATGAGCGCAAGGCCCGGCCGCATTCTGAAGGAACATCATGTGCCCTTCGCCCGCCCACGCGATCTCGAGATCATGTACCAGACTGAATTCAACGACATGGTGCACGAACTGCACGGTGAAATAGCCAAGGCGAGGGTTGTGGCATGAGTAGCATCACCGAAACCCCCGTCGCAACGCTGCCGAAGAAGCCGCTTTCGGCGCGGATCAACTGGGTGCGCGCCGCACCTTTCCTCTATACGCTGGCGCTGTTCGTGCTCTGGGAAGGGCTGGTGCTGGCGCTCGACATGCCCCCCACCATCCTGCCGTCGCCGACGCGGGTGTTTCAGGCCATCGTGCAATACTGGTCGCCGATCTGGAAAAATTCGCTGCAGACGCTCTACACCACGACGGTCGGTTTTGCGATTGCGGTGGTGGCGGGGCTTGCCATCGGCCTCTTCATCGGCTGGTCGAAAACGATCTATGCCGGGCTTTACCCGCTGATGATCGGCTTTAATGCCATCCCCAAAGTGGCGCTGGTGCCGATCCTCGTTATCTGGTTCGGCATCGGCACGGTGCCGGCGGTGCTGACGGCCTTTTTGATCTCCTTCTTCCCGATCGTCGTCAACGTCGCGACGGGCCTTGCGACCATCGAGCCGGAAACGGAAGACGTGCTGCGCGCGCTCGGTGCCCGCAAGATGGATATCATGCTGAAGGTCGGCATACCCCGCTCGATGCCCTATTTCTTCGGCTCGCTGAAGATTGCCATCACACTCGCTTTCGTCGGCTCCGTAGTCTCGGAAACGGTCGCCTCCAATTATGGCCTCGGCAACATGATGAGTTCGGCGCAGAGCCAGTTCAACGTGCCCCTGGTGTTTGCCGGCCTGCTGATGCTCGCCATCGAAGGCATTGTCATGTACGCGCTGATGGCCTGGCTGGAACGCCGCATGACCGGCTGGGCGCATCGCTCCACGATGGCGCAATAAGGAACCCGGGAATGGCGCGATTTCATGCGCCTTTCACCTCGGCGGTGCGAACCGCTGCCGCCTCACACCATCGTTGGCGGAGGCGGGGTGTCATCCTGTTTCGTGTCTGCGGGGTGGTAGGTCACCTGCGGGAAGGGGATGCTGATGCCGTTTGCGTCGAAGGCTTCCTTGGTCCACTTGGTCATGTCGCGGGATGTCATCCACCACACACTGCTGTTTGCCCAATAACGCAGCGCAAGGATGACCGCGTTGTCGCCAAGGTCCATAACGAAGGCGGACGGCGGCGGATCCTTCAGCACGCGTTCGTCCTTGGT
This sequence comes from Neorhizobium sp. PAMB6630, assembly GCF_058242775.1. Taxonomy (NCBI): domain Bacteria; kingdom Pseudomonadati; phylum Pseudomonadota; class Alphaproteobacteria; order Hyphomicrobiales; family Rhizobiaceae; genus Neorhizobium; species Neorhizobium sp. PAMB6630. The sequence continues at coordinate 2,601,927 of NZ_CM177836.1, read as the reverse complement.
GGCAAGATCGAGAAGGATGGAAAGCGCCCGGTCGATATCGTCCTCATAAGCGATGCCGACCTTGAAATCATGCATGCGGGTGGAGAGACGGCTGTAATTGGTCACCGGCACGTTCCACAAAAGCGAGTTGGGTGCCAACCGGTAGAGCCCGTCATAGGTTTTAAGCTCCGTGGCAAACAGCCCGATATCCTGCACGATGCCGTTTACGCTGCCGGTATCGATATATTCGCCGACGCGAAACGGCCGCAGCACCAGAAGCATGATGCCAGCTGCGATGTTCTGCAGCGTGCCCTGAAGCGCAAGGCCGATGGCGAGACCGATGGCGCCAAGGGCTGCAAGGATCGAGGCCGTCTGAACGCCGAACTGGCCAAGCACCATCACGAGAACGATAATCAGTACCGCATAACGGATGACGTTGGAGAAAAACTGCGCCAGCGTCGCATCGATGCCATGAATCCGGCCGAGCCCGCGCCGCGCCCAGCGGCTGAGCAGGCCCGATGCCAGCCAGCCAAGCACCAGCAGCAAGAGCGCGCCAACGACCGAAAACGAATATTGGACAGCGAGCGCGGAAAGTTGCGCCAAAGCCGCTTGTGTGGCCACCACCAATTGCGATGCCTGATCCTCCATGGCCGAAATTACTCCTTCTTCAGCAGACGAGAGGGGGTAACTGGCGCGGCAGGGGGCGAGGTCAAGCTTTTTCAGAGGCGGGAAGGGGCTGGTCCGCGGGTGCGCAAAGCGGCAGCATGAACGTGGCCCGCCCATCCGTCTCAGCCCCGCGGCCGATGGATTTGATCGCAGCGACGAGGCGGCCGCCACGCTGAAGCGCGCGGTCGCCGATCTCGATCAGGCGGGTGTTGGGGGTGGCATGCGGGGCAACTTGGCGCAGGCGCGCGGCAAGCGCATACTCATCCTGATCCGGATCGACGGAGAGCACCGCAATCACGGCGGCTGCCGGCGAGCGGGAGACCCCCATCCAGCAATGCATGAGGAGCGGTGCCGCGCGGTCCCAGTCCCGGGCAAAGGCAATCAACTCTTCCACATGCTGCTCGCTTGGCGCCACCAGATTGCCGGTGCCGGCAAAGGCGATGTCATTCATCGCAAGCTTCAGGTGCCGATCCGCGGAAATGACGCCGGGACGGTGAAAATCCTGTTTCTCAGCCATCAGGCTTACCATTTCACGCGCCTTGTGGCGCACGGCAAGTTCGGCGATCTTTTCCAGGGGGCCAACGACAATGCCGGTCATGGCATCTTGCCGGTTGGGCACAGCGCATCCAGAGCATGGAAGCGCTCAAGGAACCGCGTCTGCGCTTCGGTTGCCGCCATTGGTTCGATTGCGAGCATGTCGCTTGTAATGCCGCGCGGCAGGCCGAAGAATTTCTGCGCCTCGGCTACGGAAAATCCGGCAAGCTCCGTCGCCTCGAAGAAGGCCGCCACCGTATCGGCCTTTTTGATGCGGGTTTTCAACTCGCGACCCGGATGCGGGGGCAGCCCGAAGCGCAGGTGGATGGCTGCTTCCAGGCGCTTTTCCACCCCCTTGTAGCCGCCGCCGACGACAGCCTTGAAGGGCGAGATCATGTCGCCGATGACATATTCCGGCGCGTCATGCAGCAGCGCCATCATCAGGTCCACAGGCGAAGCGGCGGGGTTCGTCCGGCAAAAAATCTCTTCCACCATCAGGCTGTGCTGGGCCACCGAAAAGGCGTGGTCGCCGCGTGTCTGGCCGTTCCAGCGGGCCACGCGCGCAAGGCCGTGGGCGATGTCGGCAATTTCCACATCGAGCGGCGAGGGGTCGAGCAGATCGAGACGGCGACCGGACAACATGCGCTGCCAGGCGCGCGCGGAAGATTGGCTCGTGCTCACGCGTCTGCCTCGGCAGCGTCGGACGGGAAGGAGAGCCCGGTCCAGGCAGGCAGTGTGAGACTGACAGGCTGGTCGCCGGCAAGGATCGGCAGATCGCGCGACAGCGCATCGCCCACCCGGTCTGTACGCACAATGGCAAGCCCCTTCGTGCCCAAGACAGTGCCGAGCGTTCCAAGCGGCTTGCCGCCGGCCGTCAGTTCCGTGCCTGACGAGGGCAGTGCCGTCTCAGATGAAACCTGCACCAGACGCCGGCGCGCGGTGCCGCGATGCTGCATGCGCGACACCACTTCCTGGCCGACATAACAGCCCTTGCGGAAGGAGAGGCCGCCATCGAGATCGAGCAGGATGTCGTGCGGGAAAGCGTCCTGGAGCGCGTAATCCTTGCCGGACTGGGCAAGGCCTGCCTCGATGCGCAAGGCATGGTATGCCGTCTCCGCGGCCGCATCGGCTATCGCATCCGGGCCGGCGGGCGCGCGCTTCAAGAGAATGCCGGCCTTGGCAAACGCCATGTCGGTCACACCTGCCGCAGAGTCTGCCGCGTCTCCCCAAGTAACGTTGACGCCTGCCTGCCCTTGCGTGATGCTGACGGCAGCGCGCAGCTTGTACATGGAAAGCCGGCGCGAAAAGGCCTCGCAGAGCGACGAGTCGCATTCCAGCATAAATCCGCCGTCCGTGCGCCAGATGATGAAATCGAACAGGATCTTGCCCTGCGGTGTCAGAAGCGCGCCGGGGCGGGCCTCGTTTTCGGCAAGGCCGTCAATATCGGTGGTGACGATGCCCTGCAGGAAAGACTGTGCATCGGCGCCGTCGATGCGGATCAGGCTGCGGGTCAAGAGAGTGGCAGTGGTCATGGCAATCCTGTCTGGTTCTCGATGCCAGACATATAGTGCCGCTCGCATTTTTCAAAATGCAACGGCAAGGTGGAGAGGGCAATTGGCATCAGGAGAGGTTTGGCAGGAAGGGCCGGCAGCGCGGTTCAATCGCCGCCGGTAAACATCTTCCACTGGCCATCGGGTGCGATGCCGAGGCGATAGAAATTGTAATTGTTGGTCTCTTCCATCGCCGCAAGGTCGCCGGCCGTAATGATGCGCAGCAGTTCCACGCGCTCGGGCGATGACAGCGTATCCAGCGGCTTGCCGACGAAATAGGGCCAGACATACATCTCCTCCGGCGTGCCGGCATTGATGCGGGCCGCACCGGTCTGCAGAAGATCCAGCATGATGGCGAGGATTTCCAGCCCTTCCGGATCGCCGGACAGGCTTTTCAGCGCGTCCAGCGCGTCACTGCCATCAGCGCCAAGCTGGCGCATCTGGTCTGCGTCGAAATGCACCAGCGGCCGCAGGCGCTCGAACTCGCCGGACGCGGCGGCTTCGACAAGCGCAGACCGGGCGGCCTTCACCGGTTCTGGAAGGCGTTCCAGATCGCGGATGATCTCGGCTGGCGCCGGGGCTGCGGCTTGCGCATCCGGGGCATCGACGGCCGGTGGGGCAGCCGTGCCATTGGCGGAAGGGCTGAACAGCGGGCCGGGCGCCTGCATTGGTGCCGTATCGGGCTTTGTGGCATCCGGCGGATCGCTCGCCTGGCTGACTGTCGTGTCGGAAAGGGCATAAGCTCCGTGAGGGCCAGTTGTCACGGCAAGCACAAGACCTGCCGCAGCCAGCAGTATCTGCAGAGAGGAGGGGCGAGCAATTGTCGCCGCTTGGGTCTTCATGAAAAAGCCTCGGTTTCTTCAGGCTCGGAGCGTCAGGGCCGTTTAATCCGCCTGACTTTTGGATCCGGCAGGTGATTTTATTCAGCCCTTGGAGTTAAAGCCATTGGATGTGCAAGCCCGTGACGTTTACTGAACGGTCCGCTCGGGTGAAAATTCACCGGCAAGCATGCGGGCCCGCAGCGATTCCAGCATGGCTTCTGCGCCGTCTTCGCCATGCATGCGGATCGTTTCCCGCATGGCAAGCGCGATGGCCGCGTCGGCAATAATTTCCGGCTCGATGCCGTCTGCACGGCCGTCGGCCCAGGCTTCATTCTGGTATTCGAGCGCCGCCTGCATCTTCTCGTGCACAATCATGTCGTCGATGTCGTTGCGCGCTGTCTGCATTTTTATTCCTCTTGCAAGGGGTGTCCGTTGTTACCGGCACGTTAACAACACTAGCAGTCTTTTATCGAAACCACACGCCCCCAGCGCGAAAGAGGTAAATAAAAGCCTAATTTCCGTAGCGTGCTGCGATTTCGCCCGACAGTGTTGCACCTTCGTTACGGTAGCGTTCTTCCGCAACCCGGGCCGCCGGCGTGCAGGTGGTGTGCACCGCAGCAAAAGTCCTGTATCCTCGGTTGAACGAGGCCGTCAGTTTTTCCCGCCGCTTCGGCTCATTGGCGGTTTCAGCATCCAGCAGAGACTGCATGGAAGCCCGCCATTCATCCGAATCAGTCCCGCAGAGCGTGCGCAGGTATTGGACGGAGCCAAGAATTTCTGCAAGCCGCAACAGTTGCGCGTCATAGGGGGCAGGCTTTTCCGTCGGCTGTTCGGCAGCCTGCGGTTCAGCTGCCTTTTTTTGCGCAAGCGCTACGGAAGAAAAGCCCGGCAGATCCGGAAATGGCGCCAAGGGCAAAAGGCCAAGGCCCAAGGCCAGAACACGCAGGATCGGGAGGGGGAGGAAAGGCTTCACGGTCATCATGTGCTCTATGGAGGCGCCAGACGCGCCTTTTCAAGGGGCGGAGCGGGATTGGGCTGCCAGCCGTTCGACGCAGTCCAGAACGCTTTCTGGAACGGCAAGCGCGCGGATGTCTTCCAGCGTGAACCAGCCGGCATCGGCTGCATCATCGGCGGCGATGGCCTCGCGATCGGCATCGGCCTTCACCAGAAACACCGACAGGAAGAAGTGGCTCTCCAGATGGCCGGCCGCATCGTGCGTCTGAAGGTCATAGGTGGCAAAGAGTTGAGCGTCGCGTGCGACAATGCCGGTTTCCTCAAAAAACTCCCGCAGCGCCGTTTCCTGCGGTGTTTCGCCCGGTTCGGCGCGCCCGCCGGGAAAGGCAAAAAGATCCAGCGAGGGGGGATTGCGGCGTCGGATCAGCAGGTAACGCCCTTCGCGTTCCAGGATGGCGGAGGAGGCGGCGCGTGGGCCGTCTGCGGTCTTGTCGGTCATCGTCATCGGGCCACCTTAGCGGGCCTTGCGTCTTGCGCAAGCATGCGGGCTCTGCAACAGATGAGACATGAAGAGCACTTTCCTGTTTGGCCTGGCGGCACTTGCCGAAATTTCCGGCTGTTTTGCCTTTTATGCCTGGTGGCGGCTGGAAAAATCGGCGTGGTGGCTGGCGCCCGGCCTGTTGTTGCTGGTGCTGTTTGCCTGGTTGCTGTCCCTGGTCGAAAGCACCGCGGCCGGGCGCACGTTTGCCGCCTATGGGGGGCTCTATGTGGCGGCCTCCCTGTGCTGGCTTTATCTGGTGGAAGGCAAGGCGCCGGACCGCTTCGATCTGTCGGGCGGCGCACTCTGCCTGCTCGGCTGTGGCATCATCCTGCTTGCGCCGCGCAGCACCTGATCCGCTCCACCCCGGGGGGGGGCGCTTGACGGGCTTGCGCCCGGGTGCGATCAAAAGGTCATGTGTGGACGTTACGCCCTGACCGCGACGCCGGAAGACATTCTGGAATTTTTGAGCGTCATCGAGATCGACGATTTTCCCCGGCGCTACAATATTGCGCCGACGCAGCCGATCCTGCTGGTGACCGCCAGCGACAGACCGGCGCCCGGCAGCAACCTGCCGGAGCGGCAGGCGGTTCTGGCCCGTTGGGGTTTTCTGCCCAGCTGGGTCAAGGACCCGAAGGAATTTCCGCTGCTCAACAATGCGCGTGCCGAAACCGCCATCGGCAAGGCCTCGTTTCGCGCCGCCATGCGCCACCGCCGCGTGCTCATTCCCGCCACCGGCTTTTATGAATGGCATCGGCCTGCCAAGGGCGAAGACGGCAAGGCGCAGGCCTATTTCATCCGCCCGAAATCGGGCGGCATCATCGCCTTTGCAGGCCTTATGGAGACGTGGTCTTCCGCCGATGGTTCCGAGGTGGATACGGCGGCCATCCTCACCACACGCGCAAACGTGATGATCGGATCCATCCACGAGCGTATGCCCGTGGTCATCGATCCCCAGGATTTCACCCGCTGGCTTGATTGCAAAACGCAGGAGCCAAGGGAAGTGGCAGACCTGATGAAGCCGGCGCAGGAGGATCTCTTCGAGATGATCCCGGTGTCTGACCGCGTCAACAAGATCTCCAACATGGGGCCGGACGTGCAGACGCCGGTCGAACCGGTTTTCGCGCCGAAAGCTGTCGCGCCGAAAAAGAGTTCCGGCCAGCTCTCGCTGTTTTGACGTGAGGGCGGCTGTCTGGCCGATCAGGCCGGCTTCAGCGTCTTGCGCTTCAGCATCAGCGCTGCTGCGACAACGGCCTTGATGCCGAGCGGGCGCAGCGGCGCATGCAAATCCTGCTTTGCAGTTTCGACGGTGGTGATGGTCTTCTGTTCGCTCATGACGTTCCCCTGAACTTGCGCGATTCTCTTTGCTAACAATGTCTGGCCGCGCATCTCCGCAGAAATCAGGGCGGAAATTTGGCGCGCGGCACAAGAAGCGGTCAGCATGAAACCTAGAGACGCAGACTTGCGGGAAACTGTTGTTGAAAAAGCGCATTTGCGCCGCACCGCAACCTAATATTGCAATGCAGCAGTAGTTTGAATCAGACGTTGGCGTGATCGTCTTCGATGGTCAGCGTACCGTAACGACGCTTCCAGGCCCGGGCACTGAACGGCAGCACCAGCAGGTAAGCAACGGTGGTGACGGCCAGAACCTCCCATGTGTAGCTCATCAGCAGGGCGACATAGATCACCACACACAGAATGACCGGCAACATCAGGTCCCGCCGCACGCGGGTTTCCGATTTGCCCGACCAGACGGGAAGACGCGAGACCAGAAGGTAACCGATCAGCACGGTATAGGCCGTGGCACACCAGGCGATGCCACGATTGCTCTCAAGCCCCAGAAAACCGAGATAGACCGGCAGCAGAACCAGAAGTGCACCCATCGGCGCGGGCACGCCGACAAAAAATTCCGACTGCCATTTCGCCTTGTATTCACGGTCCGCCATCACATTGAAGCGGGCAAGCCGCAGGCCGGCGGCAATCGCATAGATGAGCGCGGCGATCCAGCCGATGGAGCCGACCTGATCGAGCACGAAGACATAAAGAACGAGTGCCGGGGCGACGCCGAAATTGATGATGTCGGCCAGCGAATCCATCTGCACGCCAAATTTCGACGTGGCCTTCAACGCGCGCGCCACGCGTCCGTCGATCCCGTCGAGGAAAGCTGCCAGCAGAACCATGGCGACGGCCAGCTCGAAGCGGTTTTCGAAGGCCAGCCGGATGCCGGTAAGGCCGGCGCAGATGGCCAGTACCGTGATGAGGTTGGGCACCATCAGCCGCAGGGGGATTTCCCGCAGGCGAGGTCCGCGTGCCGCATCGTCATCCGTGCGGTGTTCGGCACTCGTCTGGTGCGCATCGTGGGTTGCGTCGCGGTGATCGTCCAGCGGCTGCATGGCATTCTCCAGTTTAGGTCAGCTGCGGCGGCTGACGGTCGGGCCCTTGAAGGAGCCGAATTCGGCGATGACGGTTTCGCCGCCGACCGTGCGCTGACCGAGCGAAACACGCGGCTGGCCGCCTTCCGGAACGTAGACGTCAAGACGCGAACCGAATCGGATGAGGCCAAAACGTTCGCCGGCATCAAGCGGCTCGTTGGCATGCACAAAGCAGAGGATACGGCGGGCAACCAGGCCTGCGATCTGGACGACGCCCAGCTTGCCGTGCTTGGTTTCGATCACCATGCCATTGCGTTCGTTGTCAACGCTTGCCTTATCCAGTTCGGCGTTGACGAACTGGCCGGGGCGATAGACGATCTGCGACACGCGGCCGCGCGCCGGTGCCCGGTTTACGTGGCAATCGAACACGTTCATGAACACTGAAATGCGCAGCATCGGCTCGCTTCCGAGATCAAGTTCGACCGGCGGCACCACCATCTGCACGGAAGAGACCCGGCCATCAGCCGGGCTGATGATCACATCGTCGTCCTGCGGGACAACGCGCTCGGGATCGCGGAAGAAATAGGCGCACCACAGTGTCAGCAAGAGGCCGATCCAGAACAGCGGTGCTGCAATCAGGCCCGCGACCAGAGATACGACGAAAAAGGCGATAACAAAGATATAGCCTTCCTTGTGGATCGGCACGAGCGTGTTGCGGATGGTGTCGAACAGATTGATCAACGGTCTCTCCAGATTGTCCAGCTTTTATCATAGCTGACTACAGGCAAACCGTTTTGGGAGCAATGTGGTTCCGATGGCAGCTGTTTTAGCCGATCCCCAGAAATACCGCCAGCGAGCGTGTGACGGAGAGCATTGTTTCATCGTCCAGTCGTCCGAAAACCGGACCGATCCTGTCGCGCTTTACGGACATGGCCTTGTCGATCATCACCTGAGAAGCTTTGCGAAGGCCATTGGCAGGGGCGGGATGGACCGTGGGGCGCAGCAATGGTGCATCCACCAGTGTTCCGGACAGGAGCAAGATTGTCACCGTACCGGTGCCTTCAAATGAATCTGCCTGTATGATCAGCGCAGGACGTGGCTTTCCGAAATCCCCAGAAACCGCAACGGTTACCAGATCGCCGCGCCTCACGCGCCGTCCTCGTCCTCGATATCGGCCAGAGCTTGGTCGACCAGAACGTCTAGGTCTTGATCTGCGGCATCCGCCGCCGCAACGATCCGGGCTTGTCGGCGACACTCGTCGGCAAAGCCGGGACGGCGTGTATCCGGCACCCAGATCTGCACGGGACGCAGCCCTGCTGCGCGCAAGGCATCGCGTCGCTTTTGAACCCTTTGACCGAGAGGTGTTGGCATGTCTGCCTCCGTCATTCTGTTACATGTAACGTAGGCAGGCAGTCGATTTTCGTCAAGCCGCCAAGCTCGGGAGGCTACAGGATGATTCGTTTTGGGATCACACTGCCGGCGTCTTGCGCACCACCACGCCCTCGTTATCGCTCTCGCGCACCTGCCGCAGGTGTTCTTCAGCCTGCGTTGCCTCCCGCTGGCGGTTCCACATCGAGGCGTAGAGGCCGTTTTGCTCAAGAAGGTTTGCGTGCGTGCCGCGTTCGGCAATCTCGCCGTGGCGCAGCACGATGATCTCGTCGGCATTGATGACGGTGGAGAGGCGATGCGCAATCACCAGCGTCGTGCGGTTTTTCGAAACCAGTTCCAGCGCGTCCTGAATTTCCTGTTCCGTCGTCGTATCGAGCGCCGATGTGGCTTCGTCGAGAATGAGGATCGGCGGGGCTTTCAGAACCGTGCGGGCAATCGCCACGCGCTGCTTTTCGCCGCCCGACAGTTTGAGGCCGCGCTCGCCAACCATGGTCTGAAACCCATCCGGCAGGCTGGTGATGAAATGGCCGATCTGGGCAATATCTGCGGCCGCCAGCATTTCCTCTTCCGTCGCGGTCAGGCGTCCGTAGCGGATGTTGTAGGCGATGGTATCGTTGAACAGAACCGTATCCTGCGGCACCATGCCGATCGTGGCGCGAAGGCTCTTTTGCGTGACGTCGCGCACGTCCTGGCCGTCGATTTCGACAGAACCCTGCTGCACGTCGTAGAACCGATAGAGCAGGCGCGAGATGGTGGATTTGCCAGCCCCTGAGGGGCCTACGATGGCGACCGTCTTGCCGGCGGGCACCTCGAACGAGACGCCCTTCAGGATCGGCCGTTCCGGATCATAGGCAAAATGCACGTCGCGAAAGGCGATGCTGGCTTCGCGAACGGCAAGCGGCACGGCACCGGGACGGTCCACCACCTCGGCATCCACTTCCAGAAGATCGAACATCTGCTCGATATCGGTCAGCCCCTGGCGGATTTCGCGGTAGACGAAACCGATGAAGTTGAGCGGCACCGAAAGCTGGATCAGCAGCGCGTTGACGAAGACGAAATCGCCAATCGTCTGCGTGCCGCGCTGCACGGCAAGTGCCGACATCACCATCATCACGGTCGTGCCGGCGCCAAAAATCAGGCCCTGGCCGAAGTTCAGCCAGCCGAGCGAGGTCCAGACCTGCGTGGCGGCTTTTTCGTACCGCGCCATGGAGGCATCGAAGCGGCTCGCCTCCATATCCTCATTGCCGAAATATTTGACCGTTTCGAAGTTGAGCAGCGAATCGATCGCCTTGGTGTTGGCGTCGGTGTCGCTGGCATTCATCGAGCGGCGGATGGCAATGCGCCAGTCGCTGGCGCGGATGGTGAACCAGATATAGGCAGCCACCGTCACGGCCGTCACCGCCACATAGGCAAACCCGTAGGACACCCAGAAGATCACCGCCGTCAGCACGAACTCGACCAGCGTCGGCACCGAGTTGAGGATGGTGAAGCGGACGATGGTCTCGATGCCCTTCGTGCCGCGTTCGATGATGCGCGACAACCCGCCCGTCTTGCGTTCCAGGTGGAAGCGCAGTGACAACTGGTGCATGTGAACGAAGGTCTTGTAGGCAAGCTGGCGCACCGCATGCTGGCCGACGCTTGCAAACAGCGCGTCACGCAGCTGGTTGAGGGCAAGCTGCACGATGCGGGTAAAATTATAGGCGATGACCAGAACCACGGCGCCGAGCAGAAAGGCCGGCACGAGGCCTGCCAGATCCAGCTTGCCGTTCAGCGCATCGGTTGCCCATTTGAAAAAATAGGGAACGCCGATCAGTACGAACTTTGCCGCAAGCAGCAGAACCGTTGCCCAGACCACGCGGGCCTTGAGGTCCGGCCGGTCGGAGGGCCACATATAGGGCCAGAGGTTCACGATGGTTGTCAGCGGATTGCTGGTATCCGCCGCAACGGTCTTTTGTCGGTCTGCCATGGCTGCCTCCGGAAGGAACCCAGCACATAGGCTGCATGCGTTGTCTTTGCAACGCAGCTTCGGTCCGGCCGGCAAAGATCATGTCCCTGCCGGCTGCGGCTTTGCGCGATCAGCCTTTCTTCAGGCGCTCGCGGTGGATCTTTTCCGCTTCGGGATCCGGCAGGGCCTTTTTCGGCACGCCAAAAATCTGGCCGGGCTGAATCACGTCAGGGTTGGCGATCTGGTCCTGGTTGGCCAGATAGATCGTGGTGTAGCGCACGCCCTGGCCGCCATAAACGCGGCGTGAGATCTGCCACAAAGTGTCGCCGCGCCGGATGATGACGGAGGCGGCTTCGCTCTGCGTCAGCGGTGCCTGCGCAATGGTGCGGGCACCGGCCTCAACCTGCGCTTGCGCAGCCGCTGCCGGCAAAGGCGCCACCGTGCCGTTTGGCAGGATGGGGCCGACGGCGCGGGCAATCATCTCACCGATCGAGCCGAGCTTGGCGCCAACGGAGTTGACGTCGCGCGGCAGCGCGTCGAGCGAGGAAAGTGCCGCTGCTGCCTCACGCACGGTATTGTCGGCAATCATGCGTGTCGTTTCATCGGCACCGGCTGGCAGACGGTATTCGGTGAGCGACCGCAGCGCGATCACTGTGGAGGAGCGGGCCGCCGCCACCTGTTCGTCGGAGGGCGTTGCGCCGTTCGCATAGAGCTTCTGCAACAGATCAAAGCCGCGCGAGACTTCGTTGCGCAGGCGGTCGAAGGCGCCGCCATCGATCTGGGCAAGGCCGGCATTGCCCGACAGCGGGCTCGCAACGGCTGCCACCTGATCGCCGGCCGGACGGTTGAAGGGCACTTCGACACGCACGATCACCTGGCCATTCGGACCGATCTGATCGACCGCGATGCGATGCTCGCCAATCGACAAGGCAACGGTTCCGTCGATGACGAAATGGCCGTCGGCGCCGGCAAGCGTTTCGCCGATGACGGTCGTGTCAGCATAGCCCTTCAGCTTGGCGCCCGACTTCGCAATGCCGGCGACAAAAATGCGATCGCCCTCGATTTCGACGGCGCTGACCTGCAGCGCCGGCTTTTCCGTCACGGCGCCGGCCGGGGCCTGCGGCACGGGTGCCGTTGCCACCTGCGTGTCGGCGGGTGCCGCAGCGGCAGGTGCCGTGGTCGGTGCCGGCGTCGTTGTGGAACGAGCCGTGGTTGCCGGCGCCTGCGGAACGGTCACCGTATCGCTGGCGGAAAGCGCCACGCGCTCCGTCTTGGTTTTCTGGTTGATGTTGGGCAGCGCCATCAGGCGGCTCGCCTCGCCGGGCTTGGTGACCATGGCCAGCAGTTCGCCGTTCTTGTTTTCCGGCACGGAGACGGTGGCGATCTCTTCGGAAATCACCGTGCGGCCATCCGTGGCGGTTGCCTTCAGCACCAGCTGATGGTCGCCGGGAGCAAGCGGCTTGTCGATGATGGCGACAAATTCACCGGCCTTGTCGACAGAGGTTGTGGCAACCGTCACGGCCTGGTCGTTGACATCAAGCCGTGCCTCCGGTTCGGCCCGTCCGGCGATGACTGCGGTACCATCCGGCTCCACACGCAGCACATCGAAGGTCGGCACGATGAGCGGCTTCAGTTCGGTGGAAGCGCTGGCGGCCTTCGGCTCAGCCGGCAGGTCGCTCTTGGCCGTCGTTGCAGGCGCCTTTTCCGGCGCGGTCTCCGGTGTGGGGTCTACCAGCTGGCGGGCGGCATCGCCGGTACCGTTTACGGCCTGCTTGATTTCCTGTCCGGCATTGTTGATGGCGTCGCCCACCGGCTGGTCATTCGTCGTGAGACGGGGCATGACGAAAAAAACCATGAGGAGCGTTGCAACGACGAGTACGGATACAGCCAGCCAGCCGGCACGGTTTTTCATTATCAGACCTCTCCAGACGGAAACCCGTCAAACATCACGGAATTACAGGTTTCATGCCGTGTTAACAAGCTTTTAGGCTCTTTTCCGCTTGCTCGAAGCTTGATTTCCCGTCACTTTTACAGGTCGGGGCGCTGCTTTGCCTCTGATGAGTATGCATGACGGAGAATCTTGTGCCAATTCGATCCATTTGTGTTTACTGCGGCTCGCAGCCCGGCCGTGACCCTGCCTATGTGGCAGCGGGCAGGGCGCTCGGCAAATCCATCGCGGCCCATGGCTTGCGACTCGTTTATGGCGGCGGCACCAAGGGCATCATGGGTGCGGTGGCGGCCGGCGTCCTGTCAAACGGCGGAAGCGTTACCGGCATTATTCCCGAATTTCTTGTCGATATGGAGGCAACGCGCCATTCTCTCGGGCAGTTGAGCGAGTTGATCATCACCAAGGACATGCATGAACGCAAACATGCCATGTTCGAGCGGTCGGACGCTTTCGTGACGCTTCCCGGCGGCATCGGCACGCTGGAGGAGATCGTCGAGATCATGACCTGGGGCCAGCTCGGCCGTCACCGCAAGCCGATGGTGTTTGCCAATATCGGTGGCTTCTGGGATCCGATGCTGGAGCTGGTCGATCACATGCGCGGCCAAGGGTTCATCCACAACGCTAGCCTGGTGCGCCCGCTGGTCATCGGGGAGGTGGATGACATCGTGCCGGCCATTCTCGATGCGGCCGGTGACGAGCCGGTCGATCAGGGCAAGTCGTCGGTGATCGAAAAGCTCTGAACTAATCCACGATAAACAGTGTCGCACCGGTTTCTGTCGAAGAGCGGTGCGGCTCGGCGCCATCGGCCACCTGATAGCTCATGCCAGGTTTGAGCACGAAGATACGCCCGTCAGCCAGTTCCGTTGTCAGTTCGCCGCTCAGGCAGAGCAGAATGTGGCCCTTCTCGCACCAGTGGTCCGCCAGATAACCCGGCGTATATTCCACCATGCGCACGCGGATATCTGCGAATTTCTGTGCGCGACGTTGCCATGCCGGTGTCGCCCGCATGTTCGGTGGGGGTGATGGTTGCCCAGTCGGTCGTGCCGAAGGGAATGTCGGAGATGCGCATCGAAGGATCCTCTATCAGCGGGCGCGGTAGGCGCGCAGCATAGACCAGGTGTACATCGCAAGCGCCACCCAGATCAGCGAGAAGGCAAACAGTTTCAACGGGCTCATCGGTTCGTGGAAAACGAAGACGGCGATGAGGAAAATGATCGTCGGCGTCAGATATTGCATGATGCCGATGGTCGAGAGCCGCAAAAGCTTGGCCGCATTGGCATAGATCATCAGCGGCACCGCGGTGGCAAGGCCGGCAGCGGCCAGAAGCCAGGCATCGGTCGTGGTGCCGTGGGTGAGGTGGCCGGCACCGCTCATTTCCATCCAGATGATATAGGGAAGGGCTGGCACCGACAGGATCGCCACTTCGAGGAAGAAGCCCTGGTTGGGGCCGACCGGCAGCGTCTTGCGCAGGAAGGAATAGGCACCCCAGCTGAAGGTCAGCGTCAGCGAAATCCAGGGCAGGCGTCCGGCGTCCCAGGTCAAGAGGGCAACGGCTGCGAATGCCAGCACGATGGCAGCCATCTGCACCGGCGCCAGCCGTTCCTTGAGCAGGATGGCGCCCAGGAGGATGCTGAACAGTGGATTGACGAAATAACCGAGCGCGCCTTCGATTGCATGGCCGGAGCCGACCGCGTAGACGTAAGTCACCCAGTTGACGGTAATCAGCGTTGCCGTGACGGCCGCCATCACCATGGTGCGCGGGGAGCGCAGCGCCGTTGCGATATCCCCGAAGCGGCGCGTGACGAGCAGGATGAGGGCCGCGAACGGCACCGACCACACCACCCGGTGGGCCAGCACCTCGAATGGCGAGAGATGACCGAGCGCCTTCAAATAAAGCGGCAGGATGCCCCAGAACGCATAGGCGGCAAAGGCATAGGCAAATCCGCGCGGCGTATCGCCCGCCGGGGCTTTCGGTGCAGCGGTCTCGATCGCCATGATGTCATTCCTTCACGTCAGTGCGGCCCGTCTACGACTGATGCACGCCGCTGACCAATTCATTTCGCTGAAGCATCTATTCGTGGGTCTGACAGGGCTGTCCCTGCAAGCCGCTTGAAAATTCACTCCGCCGCAAGCCTTCCTGCCATGTGGCGGTTCTTCATCAGCTTGTAGACGATGGAATCGACCAGCGCCTGGAAGGAGGCATCGATGATGTTTTCGGAGACGCCGACCGTCCACCAGCGGGTGCCCTCGCCATCGGTGGATTCGATGAGGACGCGGGTGATCGCCTCGGTGCCGCCATTGAGGATACGGACCTTGTAATCCACCAGTTCCAGATCGACGATTTCGGCGTTGAACTTGCCGAGATCCTTGCGCAGCGCGAGATCGAGCGCATTGACCGGACCATCGCCTTCGGCAACCGACATCACCCGTTCGCCATCGATCACGAGGCGCACCACGGCTTCGGAAACCGTCTTCATCTGGCCATTGGCATCAAAACGCCGCTCCACCATGACGCGAAACCCTTCTATGGCAAAGAATTCCGGAATAGTGCCGAGCGTGCGGCGGGCCAGAAGTTCAAAGCTCGCGTCGGCGCCTTCATAGGCATAACCTTCCGCCTCGCGCTCCTTGACGATGGTGATCAGCGTGTCGAGGCGCGGATCGTCCTTGGCGACCTCGATGCCGCGCCGCTTCAACGCGTTAAGGAAGTTGGACTTGCCGCCCTGGTCCGACACCATGACCTTGCGGAAATTGCCCACGGTTTCCGGTGGCACATGTTCATAGGTGCGCGGATCCTTCAGCAGCGCCGAGGCATGGATGCCGGCCTTGGTGGCAAAGGCGGAAGCGCCGACATAAGGGCACTGGTGGTTCGGCGAGCGGTTCAGCAACTCGTCGAAAGCGTGGGAGAGCGGTGTGAGGCCGGTCAGCCGGTCGCGGTCGATCGATGTTTCGAAACGGTCGGTATAGGTTTCCTTCAGCGCCAGTGTGGCGATGAGGGTGATGAGATTGGCATTGCCGCAGCGCTCTCCGATGCCGTTCAGCGTGCCCTGGATCTGGCGCACACCGGCCTCCACGGCTGCCAGCGAATTGGCAATGGCCTGTCCCGTATCGTCATGGGCGTGGATGCCAAGCGAGGTGCCGGGAATGCCGGCGGCGATCACTGATGACACGATGTCGCGCACCTCCTGCGGCTGGCTGCCGCCATTGGTGTCGCAAAGCACCACCCAGCGCGCGCCGGCCTCGTAAGCGGTTTTGGCGCAGGCGAGCGCATAATCCGGATTGGCCTTGTAGCCATCGAAGAAATGTTCGCAATCGATCAGCGCCTCGCGCCCGGACGCGATGACGGCGGCCACACTCTCGCGGATCGAGCCGAGATTTTCCTCGTTCGTGCAGCCGAGCGCCACGCGCACATGATAATCCCAGCTTTTCGCCACAAGACAGATGGCATCGGTTTTCGATTGCAGAAGCGCTGCCAGCCCCGGATCGTTGGCGGCGGAGACACCGGCGCGTTTGGTCATGCCGAAGGCGGTAAATTTGGCCGCGCGCGTGCGTTTTTCCGCGAAAAACGCCGTATCCGTCGGGTTTGCACCGGGATAACCGCCTTCGACGTAATCGATGCCAAAATCATCCAGCAGCTTGGAGATGGCGATCTTGTCCTCGACGGAAAAATCGACGCCCGGCGTCTGCTGGCCGTCGCGAAGCGTCGTGTCGAAGAGATGGATCTTTTCCCGTGTCATGTCGGTGCCTCCCCAGGCAGCAGTGTCTTGCCGTGTTTTCCCTCTCTGGCCTGCCGGCCATCTCCCCCACAAGGGGGGAGAATAGCTGAACGGTTGCCGTTCGCCCCACGGCACGAGCGCCCTTGCTCGTATCCGGGAGAAGGCGGCGCGGCACGGTTTCTCCCCCCTTGTGGGGGAGATGGCCGGCAGGCCAGAGGGGGTCTTCCAGTCTCAGTTCTTGCCCGCAAACCGGTCCGTCGCGCGGATCAGCTGGTCGAGAATGCCGGGCTCCAGATAGGCATGGCCGGCGCCCTCGATCAGGTGGAAATCCGCCTTCGGCCAGGCCTTGTGCAACATCCAGGCATATTTAGCCGGGCAGGGCATGTCGTAGCGGCCGTGGATGATGACGCCGGGAATGTCCTTCAGCTTATAGGCATCGCGCAGCAATTGCCCTTCCTCCAGCCAGCCGGCATGGACGAAATAATGGTTTTCAATACGCGCAAAAGCCAGCGCATACTCTTCCTCGCCAAACGGGCCGGAATAATCCGGGTTAGGCAGAAGCGTGATGGTTTCGCCTTCCCAGAGGCTCCAGGCGAGCGCTGCCTGCACCTGTTCCGCGCGGTCTTCGCCGGTCAGGCGGCGGCGATAGGCGGCCATCATCTCGTGGCGCTCTTCTTCAGGGATTGGCGCCTGGAAACGCTCGAACTTGTCGGGAAACATCTCTGAGACGCCGAACTGATAATACCAGTCCAGTTCGGCCTTTGTCAGCGTGTAGATGCCGCGCAGCACCAGTTCCGACACCCGTTCGGGATGCGTTTCGGCGTAAGCCAGCGCCAGCGTCGAGCCCCAGGAGCCGCCGAACACCAGCCATGTCTCCACGCCCATCATCTCGCGCAGCCGCTCGATATCGGCCACCAGATGCCAGGTGGTGTTCGCCTCCAGCGAAGCGTTCGGCGTGGACTTGCCGCAGCCGCGCTGGTCAAACAGGATCACATCGTAAAGTGCCGGATCAAACAGCCGCCGCTGCGTCGGCCCGCTGCCGCCGCCGGGGCCGCCATGCAGGAACACGGCAGGCTTTGCCCCCTTGGTGCCGACGCGTTCGAAATAAACGCGGTGGCCATCGCCGACATCCAGAAAGCCGGTCTCATAGGGTTCGATCTCGGGATAGAATGTGCGCAACTCGTTGGTCATCTCATGCGTCCTGCTGAAGAAATCGGGTCATTCGTCTTCCGGTGGCCACTGGTCCGTATCATGGTCGGGGTGCTGGTAGCTTTCGATGGAGGCGAAGAAGGCTTCCATTTCGGGGCTGGTATGGGCCGGCTTGTCGAACAGCTGGTCGATCCACGGTAGCCGCTTGTCGTGGTTGACCTGCACCTGCGGCTCGAGCATTTCCGGCTGGTCAAACGCGCCGATGGCAAGCTCCACGCCGCCGGGATGCAGGTAAGCGAGTGGCGTGCCGCATTTGCTGCAAAAGCCGCGCTTTACCTTGGCCGAGGATCGATAGAGGCTTGGCCGGCCGCGCGTCCAGGTCAGATGCGCCTGATCGGCGGTGACGAAGGCGCCGAAAAAGCTACCAAATTGTTTTTGGCACATGCGGCAGTGGCAGATCGAAGGACGCCCGAGCTTTTCCGCCCGAAACCGCACCGCGCCGCACTGGCAGCCGCCGGTAAACACGCCTGTCATGGTCATGGTTGCGTTCCCATCTCTGGCCACTCGGCCGTGTCATGGTCGGGATGCTGGTGGGAGACGATGTCAGACAGGAACGGCGCTTGTTCGAGGTCTTCCTCGGTCGGATGCCCCGGCAGTTCGTGCAGATGGTCCACGAAAGCGATTTTTCCCTCGGTGCCGAATTGCATGGTCGGGGGAAAGGCTGCCGGATCGTCAAAAACACCGGCCGCGATGGCCATACCATCCGGCGCCTCATAGGTGAGCGGCGTGCCGCAATCGCCACAGAAGCCGCGCGAGACGACATTGCTCGACCGGAAGATTTTTCGCTCGCCGCGCGTCCACTCGAAGTCTGTGCCGCGAACCGACACCAGCGGCGCGTAATAGGCACCAAACGCCTTCTGGCACATGCGACAATGACAGATCGAGGCATCCTTCAAGGGGCCGCTCACGCGAAAACGAATGGCGCCACATTGGCATCCGCCGGTCTGAATCTTGGTCATGCTGTCGGCCTCCTTTTGTCTGCGCAGTGTCGTTTCGTTTCGGCTTGCGGTTGGTGATGGCGCAAGCCGCCCCCTCATCCGCCTGCCGGCACCTTCTCCCCGCGGGGGAGAAGGGAGGTAAACATTTGCCCTCCCAGCCAGCCGCCTAGAGAGTTAAACATCGGCCCCGAGCCCTCCCGCCAAGAGCGGTAAACATTTGCCCCGAGTCTGCCGCCAAGAGAAGAGCCTCGACGGCTGCGACATTCCCCTTCTCCCCTCGGGGAGAAGGTGCCGGCAGGCGGATGAGGGGGGCAGCTTGCTCCACCACACACCGTCTCCGCCGTCGACGGAATTTACCGCTTCACTTCCCAGGTCGTCACCCGCTCGCCGGTTGCCGGATCCTTGCCATCCTTCAACTGGATCCCCTTGGCCAGCAACTCGTCGCGGATCTTGTCGGCTTCGGCGAAGTTCTTGGCTTTGAGGAGTTCGAGGCGTGCTTGCACTGCCGCGTCCAGATGTTCTGAATCTATTCCCAGTTCGTTCAACTCAACAGCCAAGACTGCGCGCTCAATGGCTCCGGTGATTTCCGATTTTTGGTGCGCGCGGACATTCGCAACGATGCTTGCCAGCTGTTTATTTTCAAGGCCCAAGAAGTAAAGCGATGCAGCCAGATCCTCGCCCGATGCGCTACTTTTTTGTATCGCTTGTATGGCCTGAGGCGTGTTCAAGTCATCGTTAAGTGCTGCGATAACTTCGGGGATCACATTACCTGTATCCGGCCCGTGCCGACGCATAACATTGTGAAAGCCGAAGTTGATCTGATACGCCTCCTCCAGCCGCTTCACCGAAAAATCAATCGGCTCGCGGTAATGCGTCATCAGCATGGCCAGCCGCAGCACTTCGCCCGGCCACTTGCGTCCGCCAAAATTGTCCGTCTCCAGCAACTCGTTAATCGTCACGAAATTGCCGTCCGACTTCGACATCTTGCGGCCTTCCACCTGCACAAAACCGTTGTGCATCCACACGCTTGCCATCACGTCGGTGTCGTAGGCGCAGCAGGATTGGGCGATTTCGTTTTCGTGGTGGGGGAAGATGAGGTCCAGACCGCCGCCGTGGATATCGAACTGGTGCGGGCGCGCCTTGCCCTTGGGCGAAAGCCTGTCCTTGATCTCTTCCCAGAGGTATCGGTCGGCCATGGCCGAGCATTCGATATGCCAGCCGGGGCGGCCGTAGATGGCAAATGTCTCGCCCTCGAAGGTAAAATCGGCGGGCCAGCCGGGTTCGGTGTCGGCCGATTGTTTCCACAGCACGAAATCGCCCGGGTTCATCTTGTGGGCTTCCACGGCCACGCGCGCGCCGGCCTGCTGGTCTTCCAGCCGGCGTTTGGAAAGCTGTCCGTAATCGGCCATGGAGGCGGTGGCAAACAGCACCTCGTGGCCTTCCGAACCCTTGGCCACATAGGCGTGGCCTTGGCTGAGCAGGCGCTGGATGATGGCGATCATCTGGGGAATGTTTTCGGTGGCGCGCGGTTCGTGCGTCGGGGCAAGGCAGCCGAGGCGCGCCACATCCGCCTTGAACTGGCTTTCCGTCGTGCCGGTCACGCCACGGATCGCCTCGTTGAGGCTCATCGAGCCATCGGCGATTTTGGGGCCGAAATCGCGCAGCGCCCGCGCGTTGATCTTGTCATCGACGTCGGTGATGTTGCGCACATAGGTGACATGATCTTCGCCGTAGATGTGGCGCAGCAGCCGATAGAGCACGTCGAACACGATGACCGGCCGCGCATTGCCGATATGGGCAAAATCATAAACCGTCGGGCCGCAGACATAAAGGCGCACGTTTTCGGGGTCGATGGGCTGGAATTCCGCTTTCTCGCGGGTCAGCGTATTATAAAGCTTGAGCGTGTCGCTCATCGAAATTCTCCCGAAACAGGTATGGACTCGCCGGCCCGGTTCCTGTGTCTTCTTTGAATTTCGAGAGACGAGAACGGCCAGGCCAGCGGTGCGCTAGCGAATAATTTTCCCGCAGATGATGCAGAGGCCGTTTTTCATGGACACGGTTATGGCGCGCGCCAAAGCCGCGGTCAAGGGGAGGGCAAGGCGCAATTGTTCGTCGGCTGGCGCCAAAGCGAAATATTCGTTCGGGCGCTTTGCGCGGTGCGGATGATCAAGGTTGCAGCGGGATCTTGTCCTTGGCCGGCAGAAGGCCGAGCACCAGCGCACAGCCGGCAATGATGACGGCGCCGCCCGCCACCTGCATCAGCGTCAGTGGCTCATCGAGAATAAGCGCACCGACCAGCACCGCGACAACGGTCACGGCAAATTCCACGCTGATCGCCCGCGTCGCGCCAATGCTGGCCACAAGCCCGAAATAGAGCACGTAGGTGAGCGAACTCATCAGGCCCGCCAGCGCCACGAGATAAAGGTAATCGATCGGCTGCGGCGAAACCGGCACCGGCACCACAAATATCAGCGGCAGCGCAATGACGCCGCCGGCCAGAAACGCGCCGATGGTGACTTCCCAGGGGCCGGTGTCTTTGAGGAAGCGGCTCGCATAATTGCTGCCGAAGGCGGCGCAGAAGGTGGAAAACACCATGGCAAGGCAGCCGAGCACGAAGGCGAAGGTGACAGGCACAGCTGGAAAACCAACCAGCATGACAATGCCGAGCGTGCCGAGCAGCAGGCCCGCGACCCGCGCCGGTGTAATCCGCTCCAGCCCCCAGACCTGCGCAATCACCATGGAAAACAGCGGAATGGAGGCAACGAAAATCGCCGCCATTGCCGTGCCGATGCGCGGCGCCGCATAGGACAGCCCGATCAACTGCCCGGCAACGGTCGTGGCACCCACCACGGCAAGCGGTATCCAGCTTGCCGGAAACGACAGTTTTCGGCCTGTGCTGCGTGCGAGGATGACAAGGATGGCAGCGGCGATGAAGCAACGGAAGGTGACGGCCCCCACCCAGCCGAATGCCGCCACCACTTTCAACAGCAGCACGAAGGAAAGGCCCCAGGCGAGAGCCAGAAACACATAGGCGGCAATGTCACGGGGGCGCATGCGGGGAAATTCCGCTAAAGGGAGGGCGAAGGAAACGGACGGCCGGATTATTCCGGCAGGCGGTAATCGAGGAATTTATTGTCGCGCACAACAAAAAGCCGGCCGGTTTCCGTCATGTCGGGCGCGCAGAGCGGCAGAAGTTTTGCGGCAACCTCGGAAGGATGCGGCAGCGTTGCCGGGTCTTCACCGGGCATGGCCTGCGCACGCATGGCCGTGCGGGTGGCGCCGGGGTTGACGTTGATGACGCGCAGTTTCGTCTTTTGCGTTTCGGCAGCCCAGATGCGGCCGAGCATTTCGACGGCGGCCTTGGAGGCGGCATAGGCACCCCAGAAGGGGCGCGCATCATTTGCAACGCTGGAGGAGAGGATGAGCGCGCGTCCGGCATCCGATTGCAACAGCAGCGGCTCGACGGAGCGGATCAGCCGCCAGGTCGCCGTGACATTGGTCAGCATCACCTTGTCAAAAACCTTTGCCTCGATATGGCCGACAGGCGAGATCACGCCGAGAATGCCGGCATTGGCCACGAGAATATCGAGCTTGCCCCAGCGCTCATGGATCGAGGCGCCGAGCTTGTCGATGGCGGCCATGTCGGTCAAGTCGAAGGGAACGAGGGTTGCCGTGCCGCCTGCCGCCTGAATGGCGTCGTCCAGCTCTTCCAGCCCGCCCACGGTGCGCGCGCAGGCAATCACATGCGCGCCGGCCTTGGCCAGAGCCAGTGCCGTGAAATAACCGATGCCGCGCGAGGCGCCGGTCACCAGCGCAATGCGTCCCTTGAGATCAATCGTCATTACCCGTTCCGTCCCGTCATGCCGGCGAAAGCCTTGGCCTTCGCCGGTCCTCCTCAACCGTTGCTGGCGAGAACCGAGACTTTCCGTCCCATCGGTTCCCCATGCTTGTCAAGCAGGCGCGTCGGATAGTCGCCGGTGAAATAGTGGTCGGTAAATTGCGGCCGGGCATTGTTGCGGGCTTCGCCGCCAACGGCCTGGTAAAGCCCGTCGATGGTGAGAAAGGCCAGCGAATCGGCGCCGATAAAGCGGCACATGGCTTCCATATCATCATACTGGTTGGCCAGTAGCTTGTCGGCATCCGGCGTGGCGATGCCGTAGAAGTCCGGATAATAGATCATCGGCGAGGCAACGCGCAGGTGCACTTCCTTCGCGCCGGCATCGCGGATCAACTGTACGATCTTGAGCGACGTCGTGCCACGCACGATCGAATCATCCACCAGAATGACGCGCTTGCCTTCGATCATGGCGCGGTTCGCCGAATGCTTCAGCTTCACGCCAAAGGCGCGGATCTGCTGCGTCGGTTCGATGAAGGTGCGCCCGACATAATGGTTGCGGATAATGCCGTATTCGAAGGGAATACCGCTTTCCTGCGCATAACCAAGCGCTGCCGGCGTGCCGCCATCGGGCACCGGCACCACGACATCGCCTTCGACAGGCGATTCCTTGGCAAGGTTGATGCCCATGTTCTTGCGCGCGACATAAACGCTGCGGCCGCCGACGACGGAATCGGGGCGGGCGAAATAGACATATTCGAACAGGCAGAGCCGTTCCGGCTGCATGTTGGTGGATTTACGCGATTCGATCTCGATGGACCCGTCCGGCTGGATCTCGCAGATGATCACTTCGCCGTTTTCCACGTCGCGGATAAACTTCGCGCCGATCATGTCGAGTGCGCAGGTCTCCGAACAGAAGATCGGCTTGCCGTCGAGTTCACCCATCACCAGCGGGCGGATGCCGGTGGGGTCGCGCGCGGCAATCAGCTTGGTGCGGGTGATGCCGAGCATCGAATAACCGCCTTCCATCTGGCGGATCGCATCGATGAAGCGGTCTGTGGTGGAGGCATAACGCGAGCGCGCAATCAGGTGCAGCACCACTTCCGTATCGGAGGTGGACTGGCAGATGGCGCCACCGGCGATCAGCTGGCGGCGCAGCGTTAGGCCGTTGGTGAAATTGCCGTTATGGGCAACGGCAATGCCGCCGACTTCCAGTTCGGCAAACAGCGGCTGCACGTTGCGCAGCGCCACTTCGCCGGTCGTCGAATAACGCGTGTGGCCTATCGACATATTGCCCGGAAGCTTCGCCAGCGTCACCGGGTTGGTATAGTGGTCGCCGACCAGACCCATATGCTTTTCGGTATGAAACTGCGTGCCATCGAAGGACACGATGCCGGCCGCTTCCTGGCCACGGTGCTGCAGGGCATGCAGGCCAAGCGCCGTCAGCGTTGCCGCATCGGGATGGCCGAGAATGCCGAACACGCCGCATTCCTCATGCAGCGTATCACCATCCAGATCGAGAAAAACATCATGTGCAACCGGCTGATTCATGTCTGCAGGTCCTTGGGGGCTGGTTCGGAACGGGGTGTGTTGCGAATATGGGTGTTATCGGTTGAAACGGAAAGAGGCCGGCGGGGAGCGTTAACGCTTCATCCTCTCATCCGGCCTTCTAAGCTGTGTTTTATCACAAATAGCGATGCTTGGCTTCCCTTGGAATGGTTACAAAGCGTCAATTATTTGGCGTCGTGGTTGCCGGAGCGTCATCGGACGGCGCCTGTTCCGCTCCGGTCGCGGGGGCTTTTTCGCCATGACCGAGCAGGCGGTCGCGCGCCTGCTGCTCGACGTTTTCCGGCAGCGCGGCTACGAGACGAGAGACCAGCGTATCAAGGAAGGGCTTGGACTTGGCCTGAGTGACCCAGGCCGGCTGCGACTGGACGCCGACCAGCCAGTTCCAGAAGGCAACGGCAACAACCAGAAGCAGGATGCCGCGGGCAGCCCCGAACAGAAAGCCGAAGGTGCGATCAAGCGCCCCGATGCGGCTGTCGATGATGAAATCGGCAATGCGGCTGGTGATGAAGGTGATGATGATCAACGCGATGAGGAAGATGACGCCGAGAGAACCGGCCAGCGCGATGCGGTCATCCGTCGTGTAGTTCTTCGCATAGGGCAGAAGAAACGGATAGAGGTAATAGGCTGCGGCAATCGCGCCTGCCCAGCTGGCAATCGACAGCACCTCGCGCGAAAAGCCGCGCACCATGGCGAGCACTGCTGAAAACAGGGTGACGCCGATGACAATGCCGTCGAAAATCGTGATGGGCATAAATGGTCTACTCCAAGACTGACCCGGCCTTAAGGCCAAGGGGTACACTGGTGGCTGAACGGGCGCAAGAACATGCCTTGCGGCCCGCCTTTGCGGCACCTCTTACAACAGCGAGCCCGCCGGTGGAAGATCAATCCTCATCCGGCTGTTTCCCCAGGTTCTTCGCAGAACCGGCTATTTTTACGACGAGATCCGGCAGCCCATCGATCTCGCTCCAGCGGCTCTTGCCGCCTTTCGGAATTTCGGCAGACGAGGAGGGCAGAACCGCTGAGGAAAAGCCGAGCTTTTCCGCTTCCTTCAGGCGCTGCGCCGTCTGCGAGACCGGGCGCACGGCACCGGACAGGCTGACTTCTCCGAAATAAACGCATTCGGCCGGAAGCGGCGTGTTGGCAAGGGAGGAAACGAGGGCTGCGGCCACCGCCAGATCCGCGGCCGGCTCGGTAATCCGGTAGCCACCGGCGACGTTCAGATAAACATCGTGCTGGCCAAGCCGCACGCCGCAATGGGCTTCGAGAACGGCAAGGATCATCGACAGGCGCGAAGAATCCCAGCCGACGACGGCGCGGCGCGCCGTGCCGAGCGACGTCGGTGCGACCAGCGCCTGTACCTCGACCAAAACTGGCCGCGTGCCCTCCATGCCGGCAAAGACCGCAGCACCGGGCGCTTTCGAATTGCGCTCGCCCAAAAACAGTTCGGACGGGTTGGACACTTCGCGAAGGCCGATATCCGACATTTCGAACACGCCGATCTCGTCGGTCGGGCCAAAGCGGTTCTTCACCGTGCGCAGGATGCGGTAATGGTGCCCGCGGTCGCCCTCGAAATAGAGAACCGCATCCACCATGTGTTCCACCACGCGCGGGCCGGCGATCTGGCCTTCTTTCGTGACATGGCCGACCAGCACCATGGCCGCTCCGGTCTGCTTGGCAAAGCGGATCATGGCCTGCACGCCGGTGCGCACCTGGGTCACGGTGCCCGGTGCCGAATCGGCGGTGTCGCTCCACAGCGTCTGGATGGAATCGATGATGACGAGGTCTGGCCGTTTGCCTTCGCCGATGGTGGCGAGAATATCCTCGACATTGGTTTCCGCGGCCAGCAGCACGTCTGTGGAGGCAGCGCCCAGACGCTGGGCGCGAAGGCGCACCTGCGCCACCGCCTCTTCGCCGGAGACATAGATGACCCGGTGCCCGCGCCGCGACAGGGCAGCGGCCGCCTGCATCAGCAGCGTCGATTTGCCGATGCCGGGATCGCCGCCGACCAGCACCGCCGATCCGCGCACGAAACCGCCGCCGGTCGCCCGGTCGAGTTCGCTGATGCCGGTGAAAATGCGCGGCGCTTCCTCGGTTTCGCCCGATAGCGTGGTCAGCGCCACCGCGCGGCCCTTCTTCGGCACCTTGCCGGGGCCGGCACCGATACCGCCCATCGGGTCTTCTTCAACGATGGTGTTCCATTCGCCGCAGCCATCGCACTTGCCCGCCCAGCGGGAATGCACCGTGCCACAGTTCTGGCAGACGAATTGGGTTTTTGGCTTTGCCATGAAATGTCAGTCTTCTTGTTGGTCTTGTGCAAAAAGGTCGGAGGAGAGGTTTTGGTGGCCGTGCAGAACGCGCAGGATCGTGATGACCTCAGGCGTCACATGGAAGAACAGAATGCGGGATCGATAGGCGACGCTGCGGATATCCGCCCCCAGTTCGCTGCGCCCGCGCCCGCTCAGGCCACCTTCCGCAAGCGATCTCGCCTTTTCCTCCAGCCCCATAATCAAACGATCGGCGGCGTCCGCATTGTCCAGCGCGAGATAACGGTAGATGCTGGCGAGATCGGCGCGCGCTGTGTCAGTCCAGAGGAGCCGGCGGGGCTTAATAGCTGCTACCCTTCGCGGCTTGCCTCTTTTGTCTCGGTTTTTCTGCGGCTAGTTGCCTTACGTCCTGCAGCAGCCCGGACGCCGACGCGTATTCATACACACGGCCTTCCTTGACGTCGTCCAGGCCTTGCCCGACGAGGCGGCGCAGTTCCTGCGTTTCATTTTCCTCGCGCTCAAGCGAGCGAAGGCCTGCCCGCAGCACATCCTCGGCGCTCTTGTAGACGCCGGTGCGCAGCTTGGCCTCGATGAAGGCCCGATCTTCCTCTGTCAGCTGGATCTCGGTCATTTCGATCTCCTTTTGTTCTCTTATAGCGCGGCCGGGGACCGCTGACCAGAGGTCAAATCAAGGAGTCGAGGTAGCGGCGCTCGTAGCGCAGGCCAAGGCCGGTGAGGAGCTCGTAACCGATGGTGCCGCCCGCGCGCGCCACGGCGTCAAGCGACAGGTTTTCGCCGAACAGTTCGATATAGTCGCCGGTGGAGATGAGGCCTGCGGGAAGGTCGGTCACGTCGAATATGGTCATGTCCATGGTGATGCGCCCGACAACGGGAACGGCGTGCCCGGCGATAAAACCGACGGCGCCTTCGCACCCGTTCTGGCGTAACGGCACGCCTGCACCGGAAAGACTGCGCAGATAACCATCCGCGTAACCAACGCTTGCGACGGCCAAACGGCTGTCGCGCAAGAGCGTCTGGGCGCCGCCGTAACTTACCGTTTCGCCGGCTTTTGCGTCGCGGATCTGCAGGATGCGCGCTTCAGCCGTGACCACGGGTCGCATGGGGTTTGCCACGCCGCCCACCGCTGCCCCGCCATAAAGCGAGATGCCGGGACGGGTCAGGTCGAAATGGTATTCGGCACCGAGCAAAATGCCGGCAGAGGCCGAAAGGCTCGCCTCGACGCCGTCGAATGCGGCGCTGACGCGGCGAAACAGATCGAGCTGGGCGCGGTTGGCGCTTGCTTCAGGCGTATCGCCGCTATGGAGATGCGAAAGCACGAGGACGGGGGAAAAGCTTGCGGGCCGCGATACATCCTCGGCCAGTTCCATCGCATCTTCCGGCGAAAGGCCAAGCCGGTTGAAGCCGGTGTCCACTTGAAGGGCGCAAGGGTGTTCGCCGCGTTCAGACAGAACCGACATCCAGAAGGCCAGTTGCTCCTGCGAGGCAAGAACCGGCACCAGATCGTTTTCGAAAAACAGCGCTTCCTGGCCCGGCCATATGCCCGACAGGACAAAGATACGGGCCTGCGGCGCGTATGCGCGCAGTGTCGCGCCTTCGGAGGCGAGCGCCACGAAGAAATCCCGCGCGCCAGCGTGATAGAGAGTGGCGCCGCAATCTTCTATGCCGAGCCCATAGGCATCGGCCTTGACGACGGCACCGGCGCGGGCACGGCCGGACAGACGCGACATGTCGCGCCAGTTTTCCGAAAGCGCGGCAAGATCGACGGTCAGGCGTAGTGGCGCGACGTCGAAATCCTCGACCGGCATCTGCGGGCCTGCATCTTCGCCGTCGTCCCACTGGTTCTCGTCAAATCCGGTCATCGCCTGCATCATCCCGTTCGGCGCCCTCTCGGGCCATGGCCGGAAACTATCACCTTTGTTCATGGCGACCATGACGAAGCACGAGAATTTGGCTCTATGCACAATGTTTCGCAGCCGCACGCCGGCGAAACTCCAGCCGCCTCACATCGCAGACGAGGTTTCGCCCGCTTGCACGACATTGTTTCCATCGCGGCCACGAGGTGCGGGCTGTTGCTGCAGCTGCAGCGTTATAACAGTCTTCTCACCCAGAGGCTGCGCCCTAAAAACCGTGTGCAATCCATATCTTCGCGGCGAGGATGTATTTTGGATGCCTTACGATGAAAATGGGAAAATTGAAAAAAATGCGCGGAACCTTTTTCGCCCGTCTTCATTTCAGCGTCCCGAACGGTCCAAGAATTGGGATAGGAAATCCCGATCACTTGGACGAGGCTTTTGAACCGTCAGGCTGATTGTAGAGTGTAGAAGGCTGATGACAGGGCAGGGCGCGCATCGTCCCGTCGCTTCAGGATGTATTGTCTGCATCCGCTTTCCCACCCCTGCAACTACCAGGTTTTAAATCCTCGTGCCCGTTCGGCGCAGGGCATCGCTCTCATGGAGCGCTGTCGGCGGATCTGTCCGGCAATGATGGGCCGGACCTCACGAACACAGCAAGTCTCATGATGAGAGGAAGCGGTTTAAGCGTTTTGCCCAATCATCGGAGACCCCATGTCCTTCCTGACCCATGCCAAGATCCGCACCAAGGTCCTGTCCCTCATCTTGCCACTCTCCCTCGTCGGCATCGCCGGTGTCGGCACGGTCGCCTATAGCTACAAGTCGGCTGATACGGATTATTCAAAGTTTATTGCCTCGGACGCCGTGGTGGCCGTCGAGATGGCACGCGCCAACATCGCGCTGGTGGCTGTGTCTTCCGATCTCGGCCAGATGCTCATCCAGGCCGAAATGTCGCGCAATGTCTCCGATCTGGTGCAAAGTTATAAGACGGATATCGAAACGGTCGGGCAAAAACTTGCTGTGTCGCGAAACCTGACGCCGGAAAAGGCGGCCGAAATCGATGCGTTTTCGGCCCGCATCGCCGACGTCACCACACGCTCGGATCAAATTGTCAGCTTCATCGGCCAGGGTCGCTTCAACGAGGCACGCCGGCTGCTGATCGATCTAGGCCCTGTTGTCGGCGGCCTGCGTGCCGATATCCGCAACTGGAACCAGAAAAGCCTTGATGCAATGCTGGCGAAATCGGGTGAGCTGACCGACCAGACCGATGCGGCGATCTTCTATAGCCTGCTTACGCTCGGGATCATCTTTGCCGCCGGCATCCTGATAGCGCTGCTGGTTGCCGCGCGTGGCATCACCCGTCCCATCGATGGGCTGCGGACCCGGATGCTGTCACTCGCCAACGGCGAGACGGCAGCCGATGTGCCGGGCCTGGAGCGCCGTGATGAAGTGGGCGACATGGCCAAGGCCGTATCGGTGTTCCGTGACAATGCCATCGAACGCCAGCGCCTGGAAGCCGAGGCGGAGGCCAATCGCAGCCTGTCCGAAACGGAGCGGCTGGAGCGCGAGCGGATTGCCGCCGAAGATGCCGCCAACATCAAGTTTGCCGTCGACAATCTGGCCGCAGGCCTGTCGCATCTGTCGGAAGGCGATGTGTCCTATCGCATCGCAAGCCCGTTTGTCGAAAAGCTCGACGGCGTGCGCCGCGATTTCAACGGCTCTGCGGAAAAGCTGCAGGAGGCGCTGACGCGGGTTGCCAAGAATGCCCGCGGCATAGATGCCGGCACCAACGAGATCAAGTCTTCTGCAGATGATCTGGCAAAACGCACGGAACAGCAGGCGGCAGCCGTCGAAGAAACCGCGGCAGCGCTGGAGGAAATCACCACCACGGTTCGCGATTCCACAAGGCGTGCGCAGGAGGCCGGCGAACTGGTTGCCCGCGCCCGTACCGGTGCCGAACAGTCCGGTGATGTCGTGCGCCAGGCAGTGGTTGCCATGGAAAAGATCGAAAAGTCCTCGAGCGAAATTTCCTCGATCATCGGTGTTATCGATGAGATCGCTTTCCAGACGAACCTTCTTGCGCTGAATGCCGGTGTCGAGGCGGCACGGGCAGGTGAGGCCGGCAAGGGTTTTGCCGTGGTGGCACAGGAAGTACGTGAACTTGCGCAGCGTTCTGCGACGGCTGCCAAGGAAATCAAGTCGCTGATCAACACGTCGAACGGTCAGGTCAAGGAGGGCGTACAGCTCGTCGGCGAAACCGGGCGTGCGCTGCAGACGATTGTGAGCGAGGTGCAGGAAATAAACCGGCATGTGCTCGCCATTGTCGAATCGGCGCAGGAGCAGTCGTCAGGCCTCCAGCAGATCAACACGGCGGTCAATCAGATGGACCAGGATACCCAGAAGAATGCTGCCATGGTGGAGGAATCCACTGCCGCCAGCCATAGCCTATCGATGGAAGTCGCCTCCCTCAACCAGATGCTGGCGCAGTTCAAGCTGAGCACGCTTGAGCAGCCGGCGACCCTTCGCCCTGCACGGGCCAGCGAAGCCCCGGTCGCCTCGCCGGTTCACGCACTTGGCCGCAAGATCGTCGGTGCGATGCGTGGCAATGCGGCCTTGGCCGTTGATCGCAACGATTGGCAGGAATTCTGATCTCAGCTAACAGACGACATGAAAAGGCCGGCGTACCCAGAGGGCGCCGGCCTTTTGCTGGACTGGTCCTGGAAGGCTTAATGCTCTTCGTATTGGGTAAAGCTCGGGTCGGCGAGATCGGCAAAGCGGGTGTATTCCGACTGGAAGGCGAGTTTGACGGTGCCGGTCGGTCCGTGACGCTGCTTGGCGATGATCACGTCGGCCGTGCCCTTCACCTTGTCCATGAGCGCTTCCCATTCCGGGTATTTCGGGTCGTTGATGTCGCGCGGCTCCAGGTTCTTTACGTAATATTCCTCGCGGAACACGAAGAGGACCACGTCGGCGTCCTGCTCGATCGAACCCGATTCGCGAAGGTCGGAGAGCTGCGGGCGCTTGTCCTCGCGGTTTTCCACCTGACGCGACAGCTGGGAAAGCGCCACGATCGGCACGTTGAGTTCCTTGCCGAGCGCTTTGAGGCCCGTGGTGATCTGTGTGACTTCCTGCACGCGGTTCTCGCCGGATTTGCCCGACCCTGTCATCAGCTGGATATAGTCCACCACCAGGCAATCGAGGCCGCGCTGGCGCTTCAGACGGCGCGCGCGGGCAGAAAGCTGGGCAATCGAGATACCACCGGTCTGGTCGATATAAAGCGGCACCTTCTGCATCATCTGGCTGCAGGCAACGAGCTTTTCGAAATCGGCCTCGGTAATGTCACCGCGGCGAATTTTTGACGACGAAACTTCCGTCTGCTCGGAAATGATACGGGTGGCCAGCTGCTCGCAGGACATTTCGAGCGAATAGAAGCCGACGACGCCACCGTTCTTGGCCTTGTAGGACCCATCCGGCTGAACCTCCGGATCGTAGGCGGCAGCGATATTGTAGGCGATGTTGGTGGCAAGCGAGGTTTTACCCATGCCCGGGCGTCCGGCAAGCACGATCAAGTCGGAGCGCTGCAGACCGCCCATCTTGCTGTCGAGCGACATGATGCCGGTCGAAATACCTGAAAGATGTCCGTCGCGCTCAAACGCCTGACCGGCCATGTCGATGGCCTGCGCCACCGCATCGGAAAACGCCTGGAAGCCGCCGTCGTAACGGCCGGTTTCGGCCAGCTCGAACAGGCGCCGTTCGGTATCTTCGATCTGCGTCTGCGGCGGCATGTCGAGTGGCGCGTCATAGGCAATGTTGACCATGTCCTCGCCGATGGTGATCAGCGCGCGGCGCAGCGCCAGATCGTAGATGGCGCGGCCATAATCCTCGGCATTGATGATGGTGACGGCGTCGCCCGCAAGGCGGCCGAGATATTGCGCCAGCGTGAGGTCACCGACCTTGGTATCGGCCGGCAGGAATGTCTTGATCGTCACCGGATGGGCGATCTTGCCCATGCGGATGATATCGCCGGCCACCTCGAAAATCTTGCGGTGCAGCGGTTCTTGGAAATGCACGGCCTTCAGGAAGTCCGACACCCGGTAATAGGCATCGTTGTTGACGAGGATCGCACCCAGAAGAGCCTGTTCCGCCTCGATATTGCTCGGGGCTTCGCGGTAATGCGGCTCTGCCGGCGAGGCATTGCCAAGCTTGCGCGCTACTTCATTCATCGACATCATCCATTTCATCGGTTGCCGGGGCACCCTAGTCCCCACGGGGCAGGCGGGGAATGGCCCGATCCTCTACCCACAGGGATTCACAGGCCAGGAGCAGCGATATTCGTTATGCGTGCGATTCGCGGTTGACTGTTGCCAGCGGTGCGAATCGCCATGGCGCGGGACTATTTTACAGCAGGACGCACAAAAAAACGCCCGGAGAAAACTCCGGGCGCTCGATCGGGGCCGAAAAGGCCTGATCTTATTCGTCGTCGCCTTCGTCGTCACGGTCGGCGTCCGGATCGAAGAAATCTTCCGGACGAAGTGCGTCTTCGTCGATGCCGTAGATGGCATCAGCCGAGGTGAGGCTTTCGCCCTTCGACTGGCGCTCAGCTTCTTCGGCCGAACGGGCAACGTTCAGTTCAACGGTGATTTCAACTTCGGCATGCAGGTGCAGAACAACCGTGTGCAGGCCAATGGCCTTGATCGGGTTGTTGAGGTCAACCTGGTTGCGGCCGATGTTGAAGCCTTCGGCAGCCAGAACGTCGACGACGTCACGGGCAGCAACCGAACCGTAGAGCTGGCCGGTTTCGCCGGCAGCGCGCACGACGATGAAGGACTTGCCGTTAAGAACGTCGGCAACCGTCTGGGCTTCCGACTTGCGTTCCAGGTTGCGGGCTTCGAGCGTGGAACGCTCGGCTTCGAAACGGGCCTTGTTGGCAGCGTTCGAGCGCAGGGCCTTGCCGAGCGGCAGCAGGTAGTTACGGGCGTAACCATCGCGAACCTTTACGGTTTCGCCCATCTGGCCAAGCTTGGCGATGCGTTCAAGAAGAATGACATTCATGTGGATATCCTTTCAGTGTCAGTCGGTGTGTTTGTATGCGAGTCTATCTGTGGCCTGATCAGGAACCGGGTTTGTCCGGCGTCCGTGTCGGGGTGAGCGCGATGGTGCGGCGTGTATCGGAGAGGCCAACGAAGAGAATGGCGAGCACCGGAAACAGCAGCAGCGTGGAGAGGTAAACGAGGATGAGGCCCGGCAGGCGCCAGTCCTTGTCCTTCAGGCGAAAATGTAGGCCGGCAAAACCTGCCATCAGGAAACCGGCGCCGAATGTGCCGCAGATGGTGGCGCCGACCATGGCGGGCACGCCGCCGATGAACGTGAGCGCAATGCCGGCGAGGAAAACGAAGATCGCGTTGCGGTTCATGCGCAGTGCTGACGGCATGTCTTCGCGGGGACGCAACGCCCGGCCGCTCCGCGAGACGATGCGCACGGCAAAGTAAAAAGCGGCAAACAGCATCAGCACCCAGATGCCACCCTGGATCAGCGGCAGCATCAGCACGATCATTGACTTGGTCTGCGCAAGGGCGGCTGCATCCGGAACCATTGCGGAATTCTGCTGGTTGAAGTTTTCCACCATGGCATCGACCATGCGGTTGGTCAGTTCCGGGCCGTAGCCGATGACGGCGCCCAGAATGATCACCGCAACGGTGACCAGGCCGCAGAGATGCAGGAGAATATCGGAGATCGGATACCAGGCGACGAGATCGTCGGGGCCGCCGAGTTCAGAGGCCGGACGGGCAAGATTTGCAAGATGCGACAGCCAGCCAGCCGGGATCAGCGTGAAGATCGCCATCGCCAATGCAAACAGCGGCGAGATCAGCAAAGCGCCGATGACGGCGGCCGTCAGGATCGCGATGATGGCAGTGCGGTTGCCCCAGCCAAGGCCGGCGACCAGAACGGGAAGGGCGGAGGAAGCGTAGAGGACGGAGGCAAAGGACGGCTGCGCATTGGCGCCCAGCACAAGCAGGGCGGCGGCAATGCCGGCAAGGATGCCGGTGGTCAGCACTGTCTGGTTCAATCCGGTCACGTCTCGCTGTCCTGCTGTCGAGCAGTTAGGGGAGAGGCTTTTCAGCCCGTTATCCCCAACATGGGTTTTAGAAGGAGTTCCGATCCGCGCCCAACGCGAAAGGGAGATGGGGAAGGCACGAATGCCTTCCCCGAAGCTGTTTTTAGGAAATGACGTAGGGCAGCAGGCCGAGGAAACGGGCGCGCTTGATGGCCTGGGCCAGTTCGCGCTGCTTCTTCTGGGAAACGGCCGTGATGCGCGACGGTACGATCTTGCCACGCTCGGAAATGTAGCGCTGCAGGAGACGGACGTCCTTGTAGTCGATCTTCGGAGCGTTTGCGCCGGAGAAGGGGCACGTCTTGCGACGGCGATGGAACGGGCGGCGTGCCTGAGCAGAGGATGTATCAGCCATTGTGTTTTCTCCTTGTGCTCAATTACGCGCGGTCTTCGCGCGGACGACGCTCGAAGCCACCTTCACGGGGACCACGATCTTCGCGCGGGCCACGGTCAGGACGGGGGCCGCGATCGCGGTCGCCGAACGAACGTTCCGGACGGTCGCCATCACGACGCGGACGGTCGTCACGGTCGCGCTTCTGCATCATGGCAGACGGGCCTTCTTCGTGCTTCTCGACGGCAATCGTCATGTAGCGAAGGATGTCTTCGTTGATGCGCATCTGGCGTTCCATCTCATGCACGGCAGCTGCCGGTGCATCGATGTCCATCAGGGCGTAATGAGCCTTGCGGTTCTTCTTGATGCGGTAGGTCAGGGACTTGAGGCCCCAGTTTTCTACGCGCCCGACTTTGCCGCCGTTTGCTTCCAGAACACCCTTGTACTGTTCGACCAGGGCGTCGATCTGCTGTGCGGACATATCCTGCCGGGCAAGGAATACATGTTCGTAAAGAGCCATGGTAGCTTTGCCTTTCTTGCTGTTGTCGTGTGCCCGGAATTCGGCGGCTAAGCCTCAACGACTGGTCTTGGATGGGGTTGCCCCCGGCAAGAAAAGCGTGTGATCGAGACGGTCGAGAGCGGAGACACGGGAGACCGGAACCCTTTTGGTTCCTGCGGTACGCCTTATCGGCGCGCCTGCCCTCCGTACAGCCACCAGCCAGAAGACCGGGCGGTTCGAACAGGCCGGCTTATACGCGCATTTTCGCCAAAGGCAAGGGGAGGGCTGGAATTTCAGGGGAGAGATCAGCCGATCTTCAGAACGGTGCGGCCGTTTTCAATGGCAAAGCGGCTCGTCAGTGATGTGCCGTCCAGCGTGACGGAAATAGCATCCTCACTGCCGTTGATACGCGCCGTCAGCGTGTTGCCGGAGACGGTAATGCTCAAATCCTGTTCGCTCAGGCCATCGAAGCGGATGGAGAGCGGACCGTTGCTGGCAAGTGTATCCTTGCCCCCGCCGCGCCCGAAGGCATAGTCCATCACGGCATCGGAGCCGGTCTGGCGAAGCGTCACGGTGTCGTTGCCGGCGCCGCCGGTTGCAAAGATGCGATTGCCTTCAAGGTTCAACGTATCATCGCCGTCACCGCCATCAAGGCCGATGATGGTGTCGGCGGAGACTGCGATCGTGTCCTTGCCCGCGCCGCCGAGGACGTCGAGTGCCAGCTGCGCCTTGATCTTGATGGTGTCGTCGCCCGCGCCGCCATCGACGGAGCCGATGAAGCCGCCGGCCGCCTGCAGAGTGTCGTTGCCATCGCCCAGCGCGATGCCGGATATGCTGGCGCTTTTGAGTGTCAGGCTGTCATTACCGGCCGCTGTATCAAGATCATAGAGCGCGCGCCCGGTCATCGTCAGCGTATCGTCCGCCTCCGTGCCACG
Source organism: Neorhizobium sp. PAMB6630 (assembly GCF_058242775.1). Lineage (NCBI taxonomy): Bacteria > Pseudomonadati > Pseudomonadota > Alphaproteobacteria > Hyphomicrobiales > Rhizobiaceae > Neorhizobium > Neorhizobium sp. PAMB6630. The sequence goes on along the minus strand of NZ_CM177836.1, from coordinate 2,565,955 downwards.
GGCAGACGTGATGTAGCCGAGCTGTTCCTCGACATCAGGGGCGGCGGTCGCATCCGGGGAGCCGAAGGTGAGGATCTCGACGATGCGGGCAAGCGCTTTTTGGCCGGCCGTCTGTTCGGGGGCTGCCGTTCCCCCTGACGTGGCAAAGGGCGCGCGTAACGATGTACCAGCGGCGGAAACGGGTTTTGCCGTCGAAAACAGCGTATCGACGGTATAGGCGGCGTTTGCGCCGGAAAAGAAGCTGCTGATCGCGCTCATCTCGTTCGCCTTGATCGCGCGCCGGTCAAAAGGCCAAGCGCATTCTGCCGCCATGGTATCGGCAAAGCCTTAAGCAGACACTTAAACAGGATGTTCGAACCCGATGCGATCTGCGATTGCCGATGGCGTTACCAGCGTATGAACATCAACCCGCAGGCGCGATTCTGGCACAGGTGAGAAGTCCGGCCGACGGGTCGTGGCGTAGAGGGTGATTATCTGCCGTCCGTACCGGATCCCCTGCCATGGTCTACGTTTCAATCACCGGATTTCGCGCTTTGTCCATCTGGACGGTGCCACGTTTCTGGTGGCATGCCCTTGGTTCGATGCGCCAGGCCCAGACTGCGCCGGGCAATCTGTCGGTGGATGCGCGCCGGATCGATGGTGTCCAGCATACGCTTTCCGTCTGGAAAGACCGCGCTGCGATGAGCGCCTATCGCGGGTCCGCGGCCCATCTGGAGGCGATGCGGGTCTTTCCGAAGATCGGCACCGGCCATTCCTTCGGCTTTTTGACGGATGAGGTGCCAGTCTGGAGCGCCGTGCCCGGGCTGTGGCGTGCGGAAGGCGAGCACCGGGCCACCGAAGCGGCCCGGCGAGCGCACGTCTGAAGGTCAGATCGGCATTGGATACTGGCGGTGAATGGCGGCAATTGCCGTCATCACCTCGTCGGAGAGCGTGATATCCGCCGAGCCGATGTTCAGCTTCAACTGCTCCATCGACGTGGCGCCGATGATGGCCGCCGCCATGAACGGCCGCGTCAGGCAGAAGGCGAGCGCCATCTGCGACGGGTCGAGGCCGTGGGCCTTGGCAAGCTCCACATAGGCCCGCGTCGGCGCATCCTGTTCCGGCACCAGCCGACCGCCGATATTGCCGTTGATCGAGCCGCGCGAGCCCGCAGGCTTTTGCCCATCGAGATATTTGCCCGAGAGAATGCCACCGGCGAGCGGCGAATAGGCCAAAAGCCCGACATCCTCGTGATGCGACATTTCCGCCATGTCGAGATCGAAGTGGCGGTAGAGCAGGCTGTATTCGTTCTGCACGGTGGCAACCCGCGGCAGGCCTTTCTGTTCAGCCAGCGTCAGGAATTTCTGCGTGCCCCAGGTGGTTTCGTTGGAAAGCCCGATGGCGCGGATTTTTCCGGCCTTCACGCAATCGCCGAGCGCTTCCAGCTTTTCGGTGATCTCGTCCAGTGTCTGCGTCTTGTCCTGGTTGAAGGGGTTATAGCCCCAGGCGCCGCGGAAATGGAAATGGCCGCGGTTCGGCCAGTGGACCTGGTAGAGATCGATATAATCCGTCTTCAGGCGCGAAAGGCTCGCATCCACCGCCTCGTGAATGGCCTTTGCGGTGATCGGCGCGCCGCCGCGAATATAGGGGCGGCCGGCACCGGCGACCTTGGTGGCCAGCACCACCTTGTCGCGTTTGCCGGTCTTTTCGAACCAGTTGCCGATCAGCCGTTCCGTATCGGCATAGGTTTCCGGAGAGAGAGGCGTGGTGGGGTAAAGTTCAGCCGTATCGAAAAAGTTGACGTCGTGATCGAGCGCGTAATCCATCTGCTCGAAGGCTTCGACTTCAGTATTCTGCGAACCCCAGGTCATCGTCCCGAGGCAGATTTCGGACACGGAGATGTCCGTGCGGCCGAGTGTCTTGAATTTCATGAGAGCGGTCCCGTCCTGGCAGGCTGTGGTGAAAAGCGAGGCGAATGTAGGCCGGTTTTGCTGCAACGCAAGACAAACAAGCACGGAATACCGCTATTGCGCGGCAAAGCATGAGCCGGCCGGTTCATGCAACCAATCCTGCCCGGGAACATTCTGTCTTTTTTAGCCAAAAGCGTGGCCTTTTGAAGAGGATGGGAGGACTGGATGACGGATGTGACGAAACCGGGCGGGATGGGCGAACAGGTGAGGGACGCCGGCGAGCCGCCGAAACGGGGGCAGTGGAAGCTCATCGGTCCCGGCATCGTGGCAGCCGCCACCGGTGTCGGGGCCGGCGATCTTGTGGCCACCCTGATTGCCGGATCGCGGTTTGGTTATGCGCTGCTCTGGGCCGCCGTCATCGGTTGTATCGTCAAGATTGCGCTGGCTGAAGGGTCGGCGCGGTATCATCTCGCCACCGGTTCGACCATGCTCGACGGCTGGCGCTCGCTCGGCCGCTGGACCAGCTGGTATTTCGGCATCTACATCCTCGTCTGGGGTTTCGTCTATGGCGCAACGGCAATGAGCGCCACGGCGCTGCCGCTGGTTGCTTTGTTTCCCATCCTGCCGCTTTGGGCCTGGGCGATGATTTCCGGTCTGGCCTGCGCCAGTTTCGTGGCGCTCAATCGCTACGAAATGTTCGAAAACGTCATGAAGGTGCTGATCGGCATCATGTTCGTCATCGTCGTCGGTGTGGCCATCATGGTGGGTCCCAATATCGGCGACGCGCTGACCGGTCTCATCCCGGCCATCCCGGAAGGCTCGGCTATTTATACGCTCGGCCTCATCGGCGGCGTTGGCGGCACCATCACCATGGCCTCCTATGGCTATTGGGTGAACGCCAAGGGGTGGCGCACGCCGGCCTGGATGGGCGTCATGCGGCTTGATAACCGCGTCGCCTATGTCGTCACCGGCATTTTTGTCATCGCCATGCTGATCATCGGCGCCGAAATGCTCTATTCCGCGCAAATTGCCCTTTCTTCAGGTGACCGCGGCCTGCTTGATCTCGACCGGGTGCTGGAGGAGAGGTTTGGCCCCTTCGTGTCGAAACTGTTTCTCGTCGGCTTCTTCGCCACGTCCGTCTCGTCCATTCTTGGCGTGTGGAACGGCGTATCCCTGCTGTTTGCCGATTTCGTGCGTAACCATATCCAGGGCGAAACCGGCACGCGGGCCGGTCTTGAGAAGACGCCGGCCTTCCGCTTCTACCTGTTCTGGCTGACCATCCCGCCGATGGTGCTGCTTTATTTTGGCCGCCCGTTCCTGCTCGTAATCATCTATGGTGCGCTCGGCGCCTTCTTCATGCCGTTTCTGGCGCTGACCCTGATCTGGCTGTTGAATTCGTCGCGTGTTCCGGCAGAGTGGCGCAGCGGCTGGCTGTCGAACGGACTGCTCGGCATTGCCGCTCTTCTGTTCATTGTCCTGTGCATCAACGAGGTGATCGGGCTCATCGCATAGGGCGGAAATGGTGCCCGGCCTTGACTTGGCCGCATAGAATGTGAATGGAAAGGCAAAAAAGGGAAGGAAATTACATCCCATGAGCATTGCATTCACATTTCCCGGCCAGGGAAGCCAGGCCGTCGGCATGGGCAAGGATCTGGCGGACGCCTTTCCGGAAGCCCGTGCCGTCTTCGACGAAGTCGATGAGGCGCTGGGCCAGAAGCTCACCGACATCATGTGGAACGGCCCGGAAGAGGCCCTGACACTGACGGCGAATGCGCAGCCGGCGTTGATGGCGGTCTCGATGGCCGTCATGCGCGTGCTGGAAGCAGGCGGATTGTCGCTTGCCGACAAGGTTTCTTATGTCGCCGGCCATTCGCTCGGCGAATATTCGGCGCTGTGTGCTGCCGGCACCTTCTCGCTTTCCGATACGGCCCGTCTGCTGCGCACCCGTGGCGATGCCATGCAGTCGGCGGTTCCCGTCGGTGAAGGCGCGATGGCTGCCATCATCGGGCTTGAACACGCCGATGTCGAAGCGGTCTGCCTTGCCGCCCGCGATAGCGGCATCTGCCAGATCGCCAATGACAATGGCGGCGGCCAGCTGGTCATTTCAGGCTCCAAGGCGGCTGTCGAAAAGGCAGCAGCGCTTGCAACCGAAAAGGGCGCCAAGCGCGCCATCATGCTGCCGGTCTCGGCCCCCTTCCATTCCGACCTGATGGCGCCGGCCGCTCACGCCATGAGCCACGCGCTCGACAAGGTGGCAAAACACAATCCGGTCGTGCCGCTGATCGCCAATGTGCGCGCCGCGCCCGTTCGTGATGCCAATGAGATCGCCCAGCTGCTCGTCAGCCAGGTCACCGGCCAGGTGCGCTGGCGCGAAACCGTCGAGTGGTTCGGTGCAAACGACGTCACCACGCTTTACGAGATCGGCACCGGCAAGGTCCTGACGGGCCTGGCGCGCCGCATCGACAAGTCGGTCACCGGCATTGCCGTCAACACGCCCGCCGATATCGACACCGTTTTGAAGACACTCCTCGGCTGATTGCAAAGGGATACACCATGTTTGATCTGACCGGCCGCAAGGCCCTGGTAACGGGCGCCACCGGCGGCATCGGCGAGGAAATCGCCCGCATGCTTCATAAGCAGGGCGCAACCGTCGGCCTGCACGGCACCCGCGCCGAAAAGCTTCAGGCGCTGGCCACGGAGCTTGGCGAGCGCGTTTTTGTGTTTCCGGCGAACCTGTCCGACCGCGCCGAGGTAAAGGCGCTTGGTGAAAAGGCCGAAGCCGACATGGGCGGCGTCGATATTCTCGTCAACAATGCCGGCATCACCAAGGACGGCCTTTTCGTGCGCATGAGCGACGAGGACTGGGATGCGGTTCTGGAAGTGAACCTCACCGCCACCTTCCGCCTGACGCGCGAACTGACCCATCCGATGATGCGTCGCCGCTTTGGCCGCATCATCAACATCACCTCGATCGTTGGCGTCACCGGCAATCCGGGCCAGGCCAATTATTGTGCCTCCAAGGCCGGCATGATCGGTTTTTCGAAGTCGCTGGCCCAGGAAATCGCGTCCCGCAACGTCACGGTCAACTGCGTCGCGCCGGGTTTCATCGAAAGCGCGATGACCGGCAAGCTCAATGACAAGCAGAAGGACGGCATTCTTGGTGCCATCCCGATGAAGCGGATGGGGGCGGGTGCCGATATCGCCGCCGCCGTTCTTTACCTCGCCTCCAATGAAGGCGGATATGTTACGGGCCAGACGCTGCACGTCAACGGCGGCATGGCAATGATCTGAATGGGTTGGGTCCGCCACGCCCTCCAGCAGCATTGCCTGTTGGTGGCGGGGTGGCGGGACAATTTCTGGCTTTGCGGCACGATAAAACCGTGTTAAGCGGGCCATTGACTGTGAACAGTCACCCCGAATATTGATGGACTTGGTGCAATTTGCGCATCTAAAGTTTACAGTCTTGTTTCGGGTGAGCGAGTTTGCCCTTAAGCCGGCCTCTTTAAAAAAAGGCGGTCAAGGGTTTCAACAGGGTGCGGATGCCGGTGAGGCAATCCGGAAAGATAAAGGTCGAGGAAACCGACATGAGCGATATCGCAGAGCGCGTTAAGAAAATTGTCATTGATCATCTCGGCGTCGATGCCGACAAAGTTGTCGAAGGCGCGAGCTTCATCGACGATCTGGGCGCCGACTCGCTCGACACCGTCGAACTCGTCATGGCCTTCGAAGAAGAATTCGGCGTTGAAATTCCTGACGACGCTGCTGACTCGATCCTGACGGTCGGCGACGCCGTCAAGTTCATCGAGAAGGCCCAGGCCTGATTTCGATCGATATCTGACGAACACGCCCTTCGGGTGATTGTTCATGAGCGGCCCGGCATGCTCGGGCCGCTTCGATATTGTGATATAACATAATACATGCGGGGTGGGACGCTGGCATGAGGCGTGTCGTTATCACCGGTACCGGAATGGTATCTCCTCTTGGCTGCGGCACGGAAATCAGCTGGTCCAGGCTGATCGCTGGCCATAATGCTGCGCGCCGCGTTACCGAATTCGAAACCGAAGATCTTCCTGCCAAAATCGCCTGCCGCATCCCCACGGATCCCGCAACGGAAGGCGCTTTTATTGCCGATGACTGGGTCGAGCCGAAAGAGCAGCGCAAGGTCGATCCGTTCATCGTTTATGGCATTGCCGCTGCCGACATGGCGTTGGCCGATGCCGGCTGGCATCCGCAAAGCTATGAAGACCAGTGCGCCACCGGCGTGCTGATCGGCTCCGGCATCGGCGGCATCGAAGGCATCGTGGACGCCGGCTATACGCTGCGCGACAAGGGCCCGCGCCGCATCTCGCCTTTCTTCATTCCCGGACGCCTGATCAATCTCGTTTCCGGCCATGTTTCCATCAAGCACAAGCTGCGCGGTCCGAACCATTCGGTCGTCACCGCCTGCTCGACGGGCGCGCACGCCATCGGTGACGCAAGCCGCCTCATTGCGTTCGGCGATGCCGATGTGATGGTGGCCGGCGGTGCGGAAAGCCCGATCAGCCGCATTTCGCTCGCCGGCTTTGCCGCCTGCAAGGCGCTGTCCACCCAGCACAATGACGATCCGACCAAGGCCTCGCGCCCCTATGACCGCGACCGCGACGGGTTCGTTATGGGCGAGGGGGCAGGCATTGTGGTTCTGGAAGAGCTTGAGCACGCCAAGGCGCGTGGCGCCAAGATCTATGCGGAAGTCGTCGGCTACGGCCTGACGGGTGACGCCTACCACATTACCGCTCCATCAGAGGATGGTGATGGTGCCTTCCGCTGCATGAGCGCTGCCGTCAAGCGCGCCGGTCTCACGCCGGCTGATCTTGACTATATCAATGCCCACGGCACCTCCACCATGGCCGATACGATCGAGCTTGGCGCTGTCGAGCGTCTTGTCGGCGATGCCGCCTCCAAGGTCTCCATGTCTTCCACGAAGTCGGCCGTCGGCCATCTTCTGGGAGCCGCGGGCGCTATCGAGGCAATTTTCTCCGTGCTTGCCATTCGTGACAATATCGCGCCGCCGACGCTCAATCTTGACAACCCGGATGTCGAAACGAAAATTGACCTCGTTCCGCATGTGGCGCGCAAGCGCGAGATCAACGTGGCACTTTCCAATTCCTTCGGTTTCGGCGGCACCAACGCCTCCCTCGTGCTGCGCCGCTACGAAGGCTAAAACGACAGACGGGTCTGCCGGGCTTCTGTGCCGGGCTGTCGTCTTCTGAACCGTGTTTTTGCCGTATTGCTTGAGCAAAAGCGCAAGCAATACGCAAGTCTCAGAAGGAGTGCCGGTGACCGACACGAACAACAGCAGCGACATGGCTTCGGGCCGCGGCACCGGTTCATCCGGCGGCGGCCCTTTCATTCCGAAATCGCCCAACGAGGCGCTGAAGCCGGAACGCGTGCCTGAACCGCCGCGTCGTTCGAAAAAAGCCCGCAGCCAGATCGTCATCTTCCTCAACTTCCTGATGACGATGGTGGTGCTGGCCTGTGTCGTCGGTGTCGCCGGCTTCTATTATGTCATCACCACCTATCAGCGGCCCGGGCCGCTTGAAACCAACAGCCATGTCATCATCCGCCAGGGGGCCGGTCTGGTCGAGATTGCCCAGACGCTGGAGCGCAACGGCATCGTCTCGGATGCCCGCATCTTCCGTTACGTCACCGATACCTATCTCGGCGATACCAAGACGCTGAAGGCCGGCGAATACGAGATCAAGGCGGGCGCTTCGATGAAGGAAGTGGCGGCATTGCTCGAATCGGGCAAATCCATCCTCTATTCGGTCTCGATGCCGGAAGGTTTGACCGTGCAGCAGATGTTTGCGCGTCTCTCCGACGATCCGGTGCTGGAAGGCGACCTGCCGCAGGAAAAGCCGGTGGAAGGCAGCCTGCGGCCCGATACCTACAAGTTCTCGCGCGGTACCAAGCGGACCGAAATCCTGTCGCAGATGCGCGCCGCCCAGGAGCGGCTGATCGACCAGATCTGGGAAAAGCGTGATCCGGACCTGCCGATCAAGACGAAGCAGGAATTTATCATCCTCGCCTCCATCGTCGAGAAGGAAACCGGCAAGGATGACGAGCGCGCCCATGTCGCATCCGTCTTCATCAACCGTCTGAACAAGGGCATGCGCCTGCAGTCGGACCCGACGATCATCTATGGCATATTCGGCGGCGCCGGAAAGCCATCCGACCGTCCGATCACCCGCGCCGACCTCGACAAGCAGACACCGTACAACACCTACCAGATCAAGGGCCTGCCGCCGACGCCGATCGCCAATCCGGGCCGCGCAGCACTGGAGGCGGTTGCCAATCCGTGGCGCACGAAGGATCTCTATTTCGTCGCCGACGGCACCGGCGGCCACGCCTTTGCGGCAACGCTGGACGAGCACAACGCCAATGTGCGCCGCTGGCGCCAGATCGAGGCGCAGCGTCCCGCAGGAGGTGCGGCTGATTCCGAAGTGACCGATGGCCAGCCGGGCGGCGCCGAGGCGGAAAAGCCGGCCAACAACAATTAAGATCGCGGCTGCCGTCCGGCAGCCGTCAGCGTTTGAGGAATGTGGCATGAACGTTCAGTCCATGACCGGCTTTGCCCGGCATGAGGGCGTCGTCGGGCGCTATCGCTTTGCCTGGGAACTGCGCTCGGTCAATGGCAAGGGGCTGGACATGCGCCTGCGCCTGCCGCCCGGTCTCGAGCTTCTCGAAAACGACATCCGCAAGCAGGTTGCGGCCCGCCTCAACCGCGGCAACATCCAGGCAAGCCTGTCTTTGTCGGTTGCCGAGGCGCGCGTGGAGGCGGTCGTCAACCGCGATGCGCTGGATGCGGTGCTGGCGCTGCGGCAGCAACTGGGTGACCTCGTGGACCCGGCGCCGCTGAAGCTCGACAGCCTTCTCTCCATCCGTGGCCTGGTGGAGATCAAGGAAGCAGAAGACGGGCCTGAGGCAGCCGAGGCGCGCAATGCAGCCGTGATGGCGGGGCTTGAAACAGCGCTCGACGATCTCGTTGCCATGCGTCTTGGCGAGGGGGCAGCGCTAGCCGCCATCCTCGACCAGCAGGTGCGCACCATCGAACAGCTGACGCAGGTGATCGAACAGGATCCCTCGCGCACGCCGGAAGAGACAGCGCGGCGGCTTTCCGCGCAGCTTGCGCTCCTCATCGACGGTGCAGGCGGGCTGGACCGCGACCGGCTTTATGCAGAGGCTGCACTTCTTGCCACCAAGGCGGATCTGCGCGAGGAACTGGACCGGCTGAAGGCCCATGTGGCTGCCGCCGACGAGCTTTTGGCCAAGGGCGGGCCCATCGGCCGGCGGCTGGATTTCCTCGCCCAGGAATTTAACCGTGAATCCAACACGATCTGTTCCAAATCCAACTCGGCTCAGGTCACGGCTGCTGGTATAGAGCTGAAAGTGGTCATCGATCAGTTCCGAGAACAGATCCAGAATTTGGAGTAGCGCATGAGCCCGGCGCCGTCATCGCCCGTCAAAATCGCCCGTCGGGGCCTGATGCTGGTCCTGTCCTCGCCCTCAGGCGCGGGCAAATCCACCATTGCCGGCAACCTGCTGCGTGACGATCATAGCCTCGAAATCTCCGTCAGCGTCACCACACGCGCCAAGCGCTCGAGCGAGATCGGCGGCAAACATTACCACTTCATCACCATCCCGCAGTTCGAGCGGATGCGTGACAATGGCGAACTGCTGGAATGGGCGGAAGTCCACGGCAATTTCTACGGCACCCCACGCGAGCCGGTGGAAGCGGCGATGGCGGACGGCCGCGACATGCTGTTTGATATCGACTGGCAGGGCGCATTGCAGCTGCAGGACAAGATGAAGGCGGACATCGTCTCGATCTTCGTTCTGCCGCCATCGATGACGGAACTGCAGTCGCGCCTGCATCGGCGCGCCGAAGACACCGAAGAGGTCATCCGCACCCGCCTTCTCAATTCCCGTTCGGAAATCGCCCACTGGCGCGAATACGACTATGTCATCGTCAACGACAATCTGGATGAAGCCTTTGGCCATGTCAGCTGCATCGTGAACGCCGAACGCATCCGCCGTGACCGTCGGTACGGCCTGTTCGATTTTGTCGAGAACCTGCTGCAGGAAGAGCCGGAGCTTTCCGCCCGCGCCTGAAGCATCATTCGCCAACAGACAAAAGGGCACCGGCATCTTTGGATGCGGTGCCCTTTTCGTATGGTTTCGGTGCCGTCAGATGAGATTGGCAAGCGTCACGAATTCCTCGACCGACAGTGTCTCGGCGCGTCTTGCCGGATCGATGCCGGCGCGGTTGAGCAGTGCTTCGCCGCCAACCGGTTTCAGGCTCTGGCGCAGCATCTTGCGGCGCTGGCCAAAGGCTGCAAGCGTCACCCGCTCCAGCTTTGCCACATCGCAGGGCATCGGCGTTTCGCGCGGCGTCAGATGCACCACGGTGGAGGTTACCTTCGGCGGCGGGGTGAAGGCCTGCGGCGGAACGTCAAAGGCCATGCGCGCCTCCGTGCGCCAGCCGCAGAGCACGCCAAGCCGGCCAAAATGGTCATCATTGCCCTTGGCGACGATCCGCTGGCCGACTTCCTTCTGGAACATCAGCGTCAGCGATTGCCAGAAGGGCGGCCAGACCGGCGGCAGCAGCCAGTTGATCAAAAGCTGCGTGCCGACATTATAGGGCAGGTTGGCAATGATCTTCACCGGGCCGTCAGGAACAAGCGACTGGAAATCCGTTTTCAGCGCATCGCCCTCGATTACCTCAAGGCGACCGGGGTAATGATCACCGATCTCGGCAAGCGCCGGCAGGCAGCGGGAATCGCGCTCGATGGCGATCAGCTTCTTTGCGCCGAGCGACAGGATAGCGCGCGTGAGACCGCCGGGGCCGGGGCCGACCTCGATCACCGTCGTCTCCTCTAGCGGTCCTGCGGTGCGGGCAATCTTCTGGGTAAGGTTGAGGTCGAGCAGAAAGTTCTGCCCGAGCGCCTTTTTCGCATCAAGGCCAAAGCGATCGATGACATCGCGCAGTGGCGGAAGACCGTCGAGTGTCGCCATGGTCAGGATGCGTCCCTGGCCGTATCGGCAAGGCTTGCGGCAAGCTTCAATGCGGCAACGAGGCTCGTTTCGCGCGCAACACCCTGACCGGCGAGCCCGAAGGCCGTGCCATGGTCCGGGGAGGTGCGGATGAAGGGCAGGCCAAGCGTCACATTGACCGAATCGTCAAAGCCGAGCGCCTTCGCCGGGATCAGCGCCTGATCGTGATACATGCAGATCGCCACGTCGTAACGGGCGCGCGCCTCGTCATGGAACATGGTGTCGGCGGGCAGGGGACCAAAGGCATTGATGCCGTGCTGGCGCAGTGTGCTGATGGCGGGCTCGATCAGATCGCGGTCCTCAAGGCCGATCGCGCCGTCCTCGCCCGCATGCGGGTTGAGGCCGGCAACGGCGAGACGCGGATGCGCCATGCCAAAGCGCGTGCGCAGGTCATGGTCGGCAATGCGGCAGGTCTCGATGATCAGGTCCTGCGTCAGCGCCGTCGCCACATCCTTCAGCGGAATGTGGATGGTGACGGGGATCGTGCGCAGCTTGGGGCCAGCCAGCATCATGACAGGTGTGAAGGGCGTTCCGGTTGCTTTCGCCGCGAGATCGGCGAGAAATTCCGTATGGCCGGGAAAACCGAAACCGGCCTCGTAGAGCACGGATTTTGCAATCGGGTTGGTCACGACAGCAGAGGCCTTGCCGGCAAGGCAAAGCGCGACGGCCGTTTCGATGGCGGTAATCGTGCTGCGGGCAGAGGCCACATGCGGACGCCCGGCCTCGATTTCCGCGCCGATGGCAACCGGCAGAACAGGGAAGGCATCGGCAAAGATCGCGGATGCCGTATCCGTATCCGCCTCGCGAAACGCCACGTCGAGGCCGATCAGACGCGCGCGCGCGGCAATGACCGCGGGATCACCGATGTAGAGGAAGGGCCGCAGGCCAAGCTGCCGGCGTTTTGCCCAGGCGACAAGGGCGATATCCGGGCCAATGCCGGCCGGATCCCCCTGGCTCAGCGCCAGCGGGCGATCATCGCCATGAAGACCGGTCGAGGAGACGTCCCGAAGGCCGCTCAAGGATAGACGATCTGCGCCTTGCTGCGCAGGTCCTCGAGATACTTGGCGTCGTTGGGGTTCTCGCCGTTCTTGTCCTGCTTGCCGATATCTTCGGCGCGGAAGACGACTTCGGCGGCCGTATCGTCAGATACCTGGCGCTTGGTGCAGATCGCCAGGAATTCGATGCCGCGCTCGGTCTCGCGGGTTGCCGTCGTGCCATTGGCAGACGCCTTCTCGATCAGCGGTTTCCATTCAGGGGGAAGTTCCGGCTCCATCACGCGGCCGAGGCTGCGCACGGACACATCGCGCATGGTCTTGGCAAAATCCTTTGCCTGGTCGCAGCCCGGATAACGCGAGCGCGAGGATTCGGCTTCCGCCTTGCGCTTGCCAAGGATTGCCCCGCGTTTGGCCGGCGGTACGACAAAAATGATCTGCTGGAGGAAATATTCGGTGGTAACCGGCTTTTCCTTGTTCTGCATCATGCGCTTCACCAGCTCTTCCGACGACATCTTGCCGCCAGAGCCATAACGCGCGTTGACGAGGCGTGGCCAGCTCATCTGGATGGCGATGAAGGCCTTGAAGTGATCGACGCCGACGCCGGCCTTGTCGAGGATCTGTGCCATCTGGTCAGGCGACAACTTGTTGCTTGCTGCAAAGCGGCCAAAAGCCTTGTCCACCTCGTCGGTGCTGACCGACATGCGCACGCGGGCGATTTCCTCCCGCTTCAGGGCTTCCTCGACCAGTTCGTCGCGGGCCATCTTCTCCAGGTTGCCTGTCTTGCGCTGCAATTTGAGGAAGGCGACGCGCTTGGTGACGTCGGTGCTGGTGATCGGCGTCTTGTTGACCACCGCCACCACCTGGCTTGCGGCAAAGGCCTGCTGCGGTGCCGGTGTCACGACGAAGGAGACAGCGAGTGCGGTCGCGGCAAGGGCCGCCCGGCGCAAGGCTATGCTGGCAAACATCATTCGTTCCTCCTGCGGTGGGGCGTCACCTTCAAGGGTCACCCGCTCATCCGGTAATGTACATCGCGTTCGATTGCATAATTCATGCGGCGAAACAATGACCTTCGCAAGGGCCGGCAAGCCGGAGCCCCTGCGTTTCGCCCGCAGGCTCCGCAAAAGCTCCGGTCAGTGCCCGATCCGTTCAATTGTCGCTGCTGTCTTCCGAACCGATGGCGATTTCGCCGAGCGTGCGGAATGTGAGGCGGGCCGTCACCGTCCAGTCGTTCGGATCGGTATTGGCCGGCTCGTCGCTGTAGGCCACCGTGAACACAGTGCATTCGTCGGCATAGGTCATGCCGATGCCGCGCCGGATGACTTCCTGCTTGTTCATGTCCCAGGTCGCAGACGTCGCCAGAGACCAGTTTTCGTTGACGCGCAGGTTGTTGCTGGACTTCAGGTATTCGCCCTTGTCCACCGACCCGTATTCCGGCTGTGGCTGGATATTGGTGTAGACAAGCGAGCCGCTTGTGCGCGCCAGGTTGTAGTTGAAGCCCACATCGGCGCGGCGAAGGTCGAGCGATTTTTCATCGAACCGGCCCTGCACTGAAAGGCTGTAACCCTTGGGCAGATCGATGGCGGCCATCCCGACAAAATCGGAGACGTCCGATTCGAGGCCCGAATCGGCGCCGACATTAACCAGGTCAGGCGTCGAGAACGAGTTGAGGCCCGCCAGCTGGTAAGACTGCCCGACGATGCCGCGAAGGCCGATGCCATTGTCGAAGGAACCGTTGTAGCGGATGCCGACATTGGCGCGCGTGCCGCCTTCAACGCGGTCGTAACCGGAGAACTTGTCGCGGTCGAAAAGCGAGGTCGCATCAAAGACGAAGCTTTGCGCATCCTCGTTCGGCAGGCCGCCGGCCATCTGCTCGTCGGGGCGCACGTAAAGTTGCGCGATCGGCTCAAAGACATGCGTGCTGTTGTCGGTGCTGAGGAGGATCGGGTAACGCGCCTCGAGACCGGCTGTCAGCATGTAGCGTGTATCGGCATTGCCGCCGCTGAAGTCACCGTCATAGGATACGCCGTTGAAGCTTGGCGCGTCCGAGCCCGTGGCGCGAAGCGCATCGCCGCGCGCCGCCAGAAGCGGCGTCAGCAGCAGGCCTTCGTCGGTGGTGAAGGTGCGTTCCCACTCGGCTTCGGTGGTGAAACGGCTATAGCTGCCTTCCAGGCCGCGGAAGCGGGTGGCGCCACCTTCGGAGTAGAAATCATCTTCACGACGCGAAAGGTTGGTGAAGTTCGACGTGATCGACAACTGCCCGCCAAACACCGGCTCGGGGGCATAATATTTGTAGTCGATGACCGGGTAGACGATCGCCTGCTGCTTTTCGGCCTTCCGCGAAGAGGTGTTGTCCTGCACGTCGAAATAGTAGTTGTGCAGATCGAAGGAATTGCGGTTTCCAAGGCCCGTCAGGTAGATGTCGTTGGTGAAGGGCGTCGAATTGACGCCGGTCAGCCGGTAGGTCTTGGAAAAATTATTGTCCGTCTGGAGCATCACGTTCCAGCCGAAGGTCCATCGCGGATTGATCTGGAAATGTGCCTTGGAGGCCACCATGGCGCGCGTGCTGGCGCGTTCGTCGCTTGTCCCGGCGTCAAAGGCGCTGCGGCTCTGCTGATCGATGGCGGCAAAGCGCAAGATGTGATCGCCCGTCTCGAAACGGTTGCGGATCTCGCCCTGCAACAGCAGACCCTGCTTGGTATAGTAGGTCGGGCTGATCGTCGCGTCCATGCTGGGCGAGAAGACCTGATAGTATGGTATGGTCGTGCCGAAGCCGAGCTTGTCGGTGAGGCTCATGCGCGGAAACAGGAAACCCGACTTGCGTTCGACCGTTTCGTCGGGAACCGTGACGAAAGGCACATAACCGATCGGCATTCCGAACAGTTCAAACTTGGCATGTTCAAGGCGGATCGTGTGGTTCTTGCCGTCGCGGATGACGCGCTGCGCCTTCACCTGCCAGAGCGGTGCCTTGTCGGGTCGCTGGGCGCAGGGCAGACAGGCGGTGTAGACGCCATTGTTCAGCACCATCTTGTCGTCGGGCAGGCGTTCGGCGCTTTCGGCGGCCAGGCGCGTGTTATCGGTCGTCTCGACGCGCAGCGAATTGACAAAGCCTTCGCCGAAATTGTCGGTGACGTCCATCGAATCGGCATAGATGCGCGCCCCGTCGGGCTCGATCAGTTCGATATTGCCCGTCGCCATGACGCGACCGGTCTTTTGATCGTATTCCACGCGCTGGGCGACCATGCGGTGGCGATTGTAATAGATCTGCACGCCACCGACGGCGGTGACGCGCTCGATATCCTGATTATAGGTCAGTTCATTGGCGCGCAGGAGCATTTTCGCTCCGTCGGCGACTTCAGGCGCCAGAGGCGCGCTCTGGGCCAGAACAGGTGAGGGGCCAACGACAACAAGTGCTACAGCCGTGCTTGTCAGCAGGGCCGCAAAAAGCCGTCTGATATTCCCGCGGTCAATTACCGCCACTAGCCATCCTCCTGATGAAGCAAAATCGTTGCTCCGAGCGCCATGGCGACGACGACTGGAATCCAGACGGCGACGAATGGCGGAACAACTCCGCTGCTCCCGAATGCCCTTACGAGCACGGTTACAACATAAAGCACGAAGCCACAGACGATTCCACCCAGAATCACCGAGCGCGACTGCGCCATGCGGCTGAAACGGAGAGAAACGGTTGCGGCGATCAACGTCATTGCCACCAGAAGAAGTGGCATCGACAGAAGCGAGTGAAACTGCGTTTCCAGCGGCTTGGTGGAAATACCAAACGTGCGGGCTACATCAATTTTTCTTAAAATGTCAAAGAAAGCAACGCTATCCGGCTTCGAGAGGGATTCCTGAAGGAACTCTTTTCGAAGGTTGGTCGGCACTTCGGCTTCCGGTTTGCGTGACGGTGGTGCATCGGTGCGCGTTTCCAGAACGTTGTTAAGCTTCCAGTAACCATCCTCCAAGGTCGCACTCGTTGCGTCCTGTCTCAGAATGACGCGGCCCTTCTGATCGAAGTGGAAAAGCACCACGTCGCTCAGTTCGCTGCCGCCCTTGGTATAGCTCTTGGCACCGATGATCGTGTCGTCATCCTTGCTGATCTGGCGAAGCCAGGGCAGGAAGTTGGAGCCGCGTTCGGCATTGCTCGCCTTGCGCCAGTCGGTCTCGATATTGGTCGCCTGATTCTGTCCCCAGGCCGCCAGCGGATTGATGGCCATGGTGGCAAACAGGCCGATCATGAAGGCGCCGGCGACGAAGGGCATGATGAACTGCCAGACGGAAAGCCCGGCTGCCCGCGCCACCACCAGTTCGGAGCGGCGGTTGAGCGTGATCAGCGTCGTCATGCCGATGAAGAGGGTGAGCGTCGGGATGGTCTGCTGGAAGATCAGCGGCAGGCGAAGCAGGCTCATCAGCAGGCCGCCCGGCACCGTATAACCGACGAAGTTCGACATGCGCCGGCTCGTCTCGGAGAAATCGGCGAGAAAGATGATGCCGCAGACGCCGAGGAAGAACCAGCCGGCGGTCACGATGTAGCGCTTGAAAAAGTACCAGCTGAGGGTGCGCGAGATCATGGGCTGTCGCTCCCCTTGCCCGCCGTCACCCGTGCCAGGCGTCGTTCGGCGCGGTTCATCCAGTGCCCGGCAAAATTCGCCACGAACGAGGGCATCCGCAGTTGCCGGTTGGTGGCCAGCATGAAGATGGCGATGAGACCCGAACCGATCGGCACGAGATAAACGAGCGGCACGAAGCTCGCATCGTTTTTCGAACCGTTCGACACATAAAAGCTCAGCCAGCGGATCGCAAAGGCGATGATCAGCGCCGACACCATGGGATGCAGGCGGGCGCGGCGGCTGGAACGGGCACTGCCGGCCACCACCAGGGACACGAGCGCAAACACCAACGGCAGCATCCAGTCCGACAGGCGCCGATGGATTTCCGCCCGGAAACTGCCGGGCGAGGCGAGGAATGCCTTGTCGGTCGGGTCTGGGTTGAGCAGGAAACCAAGGCTGCGGTCGCCGGCATAGATCGTGGCATTGCCGGTCGATTCGGTCATGGTCGAGAGATCGAAGGCATAGGAGAGGAACTTGACGACGGAAATGCGCCCGTCCTTTGCCTTGCGGTGCACTTCGCCGTCGCGCATGGTCAGCGTCGTGCCGCTGTCGTCGATGGAGCCTTCGCGGGCGTAATAGATGAGGTCCCAGTTGGGGTCGCGGTAATCGACCAGGAACAGGCCCTTCAGCACACGGCCCGAATGGCGCTCCGAGATCTGCACATAAAGCCCGTCCTCGATGCTGCGGAAGGTCTTTTCCTCGATGACGGAGGAGAGCAGGTCGGCATAAGCTTCCGCCACCATTTCGCGCGCGCTGGTGCGGGACGCAGGCTCGACGAAATTGCTGATGAGGAAGGACAGCGCCGCAAGGCCGAGCGCCATCATCATCACCGGCCGGTAGAGCACCATGCGGGGCGAACCTGCGGCGTCGATGACGGCCATTTCCGAATCGTTGTTCATCGCGTTCAGCGTCTGCGTGATGCCGATGACGACAGCAAACGGCAGAACGACCGGAATGATGGTGGGCAGGATGAAGGTGGCAAGCGTCGCGAACGAGCCGATCGACTGGCCCGTATCGGTTACCAGATTGATGCGGCCGAGCACCTGTATGGTCCAGATGATGGTCAGCACCGGAACGAGGGTGACCAGGAACATCTGGAAGGATCGCCGCAATATGTAGAGTTCGAGGAGCTTCATTCTGATCCGGTACGTCGCTTCACTGCGGCCACGATTGGCGTTCTATGCAATTTGACGCGCCATGGCGACAGTGACTTTTTCACAAAACTGTTTGTGGTCACTGTTTTTTTTCCGGCTGTGTCATTTGGAAGTATGTGGCAACCGCGGCATAAACGACGCAGGACGACAGGAAGCCCAGCATCACATCGGACAGATAGTGCCCGCCGAACGAAATCCTGAGCGCCGGCGGGATGAGGCAGATGGCAAACATCGGCGGTCCGAGGATCGGTCGAAGCGGCGGCGGCAAAAGCACGATCAGGCAGACGAGCCACCCGGCGCCCGCCGCCTCGCCCGAAATGAACGAGCAGTTGTTTGTACAGGCGCCGTCCAGCGTGCCGGCGGCGGTAAAGAGATCCGGTCCGCCGAAAAGATCCGTCTGGTAGGGGCGCGGCCTGCCGGAAATCGTCTTCAGCACCAGGTTCACCAGCACATAGGGGCCGGCGACGAAGGAAATGAGTGCAATCGAGTAGCGACGCGTGGCAGCTGCACTGTAGGTCGCACCATGGTGCTGGAGGTTGCGGATCAGCAGGATCAGGATGACGCCGGCAACGGAGACCGGCAGATAGAAGAAGAATTTTCGGATCATCACCAGCAGCCATTGCTGCGAATAGGGAAACAGCCCGCAGATCCGTCCCGCCGCAAGCTCTGCGCCACAGGCCGTTTCCCGGAAGAAGGTGCGTGCGACATCGATGTCGAGGCCGGGAAAGACATAGAAGATTGCGAGCAGCAACCACCAGGCGCCCATGAGCGTGATCAGCCACGTCGCTGGACGGCGAAAGAGAACCCGGGCGCGGCGCCCGGAAAACTGACCGCGTGACTGGAACGTGTATGCCAAAACGGTTAAGCCTTCGGTGAGCGGTGCAGGTGACTTTAGCCGTTAAGAGTGCTCAATGACAATATTGCGACGCTGGTGTGGAACCTTTGTGCCGCCACCCTTGCCGTTCAAGTGCCATTGTCCCAGATTGGCCCTGACGTATTACCACATCCTCTGCATCCGGAGATAAAATGTCTGTTCAGTACACGATCCGTTTCGCACCATCCGCACCCGCCGATGGTGGCCTTGCTATTGCCATGCAGCTGTCGGGCGATCATGCGCCTGCAGGGCTTTCGGTCGCCGATCCGGCAGGTGTGATTGCGCGTGCCGCCGGGATTTCGGGCTTTTCGGCCAAGCAGATGGGTGTGCTGGAGCTTCTGGCGCCGCACCAGTCTCCATTCGACCGCGTGGTGGTGATCGGGCTTGGCAAGCCGGACGAACTGAAGGCCTATGACTGGCTGCGCGCCGGCGGCAAGGCATCCAGCGTGATCAAGCGCGCCGAAACCGTAACCGTGTTTCTCGATGCGCCGGGCGCTGAGGTGACGCCTGAGAAGGCTGTGGATTTCGCGACCGGCCTTCTGCTGCGCGCCTACAGTTTCGATGCCTACAAGACAAAAAAGAAGGACGACGAGGACAAGGCGGCAAAAGCCGTCACGATCACCATCGTCACATCAGCCCATCAGGCGGCAACAGAGCTACTCGTTTCGGCTGAGGCAGTCGCCGGCGGCGTCAATCTTGCCCGCGAACTCGTCAACCTGCCGCCGAACGTGCTTGGTCCCGTCGAATTTGCCGATCGTGCCAAGGCGCTCGAATCGCTTGGGCTCGAGGTGGAAATCCTCACCGAAACCGAAATGACCGCGCTTGACATGGGTGCGCTGCTCGGCGTGGCGCAAGGCTCGTCGCGTCCGGCCCGCATGGCCATCATGCAGTGGAACGGCGGAACAGCCGGCGAGGCGCCGCTGGCCTTCGTCGGCAAGGGCGTCGTCTTCGATACCGGCGGCATCTCGATCAAGCCGGCCGCCAGCATGGAAGACATGAAGGGCGATATGGGCGGCGCTGCTGCCGTCACCGGCCTCATGCACACGCTTGCCGCCCGCAAGGCCAAGGTGAATGCCATCGGCATCATCGGGCTTGTGGAAAACATGCCCGACGGCAATGCCCAGCGCCCCGGCGATATCGTCACCTCCATGTCGGGCCAGACCATCGAGATCATCAATACCGATGCCGAAGGCCGCCTCGTTCTGGCCGATGCGCTCTGGTATACGAAAGAACGCTTCAAGCCCCGCTTCATGATCAATCTGGCCACGCTTACCGGTGCCATTCTGGTCGCGCTCGGCAATCTGCAGGCGGGCCTTTTTTCCAACGATGACGAACTGGCAAACGGACTGCTGGCAGCCGGCGAGGAAAGCGGCGAAAAGCTGTGGCGCATGCCGCTCGGCAAGGAGTACGACAAGATCATCGATTCGAAGTTTGCCGACATGAAGAACAGTGGCGGGCGTTATGCCGGATCGATCACGGCTGCCCAGTTCCTGAAGCGCTTCGTTGGTGAAACCCCTTGGGCGCATCTGGATGTCGCGGGCACCGCCATGGCCTCGCCGTTCAACGAGATCAACCAGTCCTGGGGTTCCGGCTACGGCGTTCGCCTGCTCGACCAGCTGGTGCGCGATCGTTACGAGGCGTGATGGCGCAATGACCGAGGTTCTCTTCTACCATCTGACCGAATCGAAGCTTGAGGAGGCGCTGCCGGCGCTTCTTGAGAAAAGCGTCGAGCGGGGCTGGCGCGTCGTGCTTCAGACGGTGGGAGAGGCGCGCCGCGATGCGCTCGACCTGCATTTGTGGACCTATCGGGAGGAAAGTTTCCTCCCGCATGGCACCGATCAGGGGGATATGGCGGAACACCAGCCGGTGCTTCTGACGGTCACCGGCGCCAATGCGAACGGTGCGACGGTTCGCTTCATGGTGGATGGCGCAGAGCCGGCCGATCTTGCGCCCTATGAGCGCGTGGTCTTCATGTTCGATGGTTATGACGCTGCCCAGCTGGAGGGCGCGCGGAGGCACTGGAAGCAGCTGAAGATGCAAGGTCACCAGCTCACCTACTGGCAGCAGTCTGAAGAGGGGCGCTGGGTCAAGAAGGCGTGAGCGACACGCCCTGCATGCCGCCAGCCAGTCTGCTCTCGCTACGGCTACTTGTGCATCGCAGCATGCCTTGCTAGCGGTAGGTATCCTCGAAACTCGGAGTTTGGATGCCATGAACGCGAACGCCCCGGTCAATACCCGCACCGCCGACCATCCGGTTGCAGATGTCTTTCCCGCACGCTGGTCGCCGCGCGCCTTTACCGATGCGACGATGAGCGAAGAAACGCTGCTTGGCCTTCTGGAAGCCGCCCGGTGGGCGCCGTCTGCCTTCAACGCCCAGCCCTGGCGCTTCATCTATGCGCTGCGTGGCGATGCCGGCTGGCAGCCGATCCTTGATGCCATCATGCCGTTCAATCAGTCCTGGGCCAAGAACGCCTCGGCGCTCGTCATCATCGCCAGCGCGACGAAATTCACCGCACCCGGCAAGACGGAAGCCAGCGACAACGGCAGCCACACGTTTGATGCCGGCACCGCCTGGGGCTATCTTGCCCTGCAGGCCCATATGGCAGGCTTTGCCGCCCATGCCATGGCCGGTTTTGACAAGGCCGCCATGGCCAAGGCCGTGAACCTTCCCGAAGACCATGTGCTGCACGCAGCCGTTGCCATCGGCACGCAAGGAGAGGCATCGCTCCTGCCGGAAGCGCTTCAGGCCCGCGAAGTGCCAAGCCCGCGCCAGCCGCTCGACACACTGGCCGTCCACGGCGCCTTCAAAGCCTGATCCCGGACCGGCAAGGACATCAGTGATCAATTGAGATCGGATGGAAAACCGTTTTCCGGTTTTCCATCCAGGTCCGGGCCGGCCGGCACTGCTTCGTTCCGCGCCAACGCTGCCGGCATTTTCGCTCATTGGAACGTCAGCCGTTCCGAAGCCGGCGACCAACGCCCCTGCCTTGTTCAGCCGCCACCACCGAAGGAAACCGCTTCCCACAAGGAACGGATCGCTGTCCCAGGGATTACAGTTGCAACTGCACGCGGCAAAAGCCTCCCGCACGGGACAGGCCTTGCTGAACATGGAGAACCCAGATGCAACTTCCCCAGAACACTGTGATTGCGGTCGCCGACGGCGAAAAACTCAGCCTTTTCCAGAACAATGGCGATGCGAAAAATCCGAAGCTGAAGGCCATGGATTCGGAGGTCATCGATGACTCGGTTATCGCATCCGGTGCCCGCCATCCCAGCAGTGCTGCCAATCCCGATGACAGCCAGCAGAACGAGGATGCCTTTGGTTCAGGCGTGATTTCCATGCTGAACAGCCATGTCCTGAGCGGCAAGATCAAGAGCCTCGTCATTGTCGCATCGCCCCGCACGCTTGGCGAACTGCGCAAGGGTTACCACAAGTCTCTGTCCGACGTGCTGATCGGCGAACTCGACAAGGACCTGACCGGCCATTCGATCCAGGATATCGAAAAAGCTCTGGCTGCTGCCTAAACGAGAGGCTCGCGACCCCTTCCTCTTTCGAAGACAGAGGGACAGGGCCGCGGGCGGAGATATGCAAAACTGCGTCAGGCCGGTGGCCTGATGCGCACCTGGCTGTAACCCTCGGCCGAAATTGCACTGCACAGATCAGACCATTCGCAGCCTGCGCAGGCTTGGCGCGTTCGACCGTCTGCAAACGCGCCGCGCATCTGGTGCAGCCACGCTTCATCTATGCTGAGGCGTGAACCGGCTTTAATCGAATGGTTCAGCAGTTCGCCCACGTCATGCGCTGCCTTCTCATCGCGTTCGCGCACGCTTGTTCGCCTGCAATGCGGATCAGCCTCGTTCAGCAGCGGCGCGCAGATGTCGTCCGGTCCCTCGACGATCAGAATATCTTCACCGTGCGACATGCGCTCCGCGATCCGATCGTAATTGGCGACAAAGGGCGCACTGTATCCCTTGCCTGCATAGGTCAGCAGGCAAAGGAGATGGTGGGGCCGCAGGCGTATGGTCATTTCAAAATGGTCTGGCGCAGAAAACTGTAACCCATCGCCGTACGCCTTGCCATTTCAGCGGAATTACCGGCGCCGCCATGGCCGCCGGAGCCATATTCATGAAACAGGGGCGTGTGGCCGGACGCTTGCAGAGCCTTGTCGAAGCGGCGTGCATGCGAGGGATGCACCCGGTCGTCATTGCTGGAGCTTTCGATGTAGAGCGGCGGGTAAGCCTGTTCTGCCGCCGGCTTGATCTGGTGCAGCGGCGAATAGCTGAGGAGATAGTCACGGTCGGCCTCGTCATCCGGGTTGCCGTATTCGTCCATCCAGGCCTTTCCGGCGGGAAACAGGTGGAAGCGCGTCATGTCGATGACCGGCACACGGCACCAGATGGCGCCGAAATCATCCGGATAACGCGTCAGCATCACGCCCGTCAGAAGACCGCCATTGCTGCCACCGGTGCAGGCAATGCGCGACGGCTTTGAATACCCGCGCTTGACCAAATCGCGGGAAATGGCGACGAAATCCTCATACGCCTTGTGGCGGCCGTGGCGCTTTGCGGGCGTGTGCCATTGCGGCCCAAGTTCTGCACCACCGCGAATATAGGCTTGCACATAAGCGCCGCCCTGTTCGAGAAACCGGCCGGTGGTGCCGGAATAATGCGGGGCGAGCGAGGCGGAAAAGCCGCCGTAGCCATAGATCAGCACCGGCAGCTCGCCTTTGGTCCACTCTTTCGGCAGCACAAGATGGTACGGCACCTTCGTGCCATCCTCAGACGTGGCCTCCAGAAGCTCGCTTGTCATGCCCTCAGCATTGAAATAGGCGGGCGAGGTATCTTCCGACACCAGAACCGGCGGCACGGAGATCGGACGCCGGTCCTTGTCAGACAAAGATAGCGTATACCGGGTCGGCGGCACCAGGAAACCGGAGCCGATCACCGACAGTGTGTCATCCCCCAGATGCAGGTCGGCATAAACAGGCGTGAAGTAAAGCGCCT
Source organism: Neorhizobium sp. PAMB6630 (assembly GCF_058242775.1). NCBI lineage: Bacteria > Pseudomonadati > Pseudomonadota > Alphaproteobacteria > Hyphomicrobiales > Rhizobiaceae > Neorhizobium > Neorhizobium sp. PAMB6630. Next base: position 2,542,345 of record NZ_CM177836.1, on the reverse strand, counting down.
CGACGCCCTCAGGTAGAGCAATGCGCTGGGGCTCCGCCTCCGGCCGCGTCAGATCCAGCACGTAGAGCGAGGGGGAAAGCCGGTCATCCACCGAATAGACGGCGAAGTGGCGCAGCAGCGCGAAATGATGCACGGCGCGTCCCGGTGCCGGTTCCACCAGAATGCGGCGCGTGGGGGAGAGCGGCTCCTCGCCAAAGGGCGTCAACGCCTGCAGCACAAGACTGCCGCTTGCCACCTGCTCATCATTCTTGGCAAGCCACAGGCAATGGCTGTGATTGAGGTCGAAGCCGATCTCCGTCGGAAGCGGCAGACGCCGGGCGATACCCGCGCCGTCCTCCACCTGCACGCTGACCTTGCCGATCTCGTGGCTTATGCCGAACACGCGGATCTCCCGCTTGTCCGGCCCCTCGTAACCGCCAAGCTTAGGGTCGATGATGAAGCCATAGCCGGTCACATCCGTTTCGGCGGCTGCAAAGATCACCTCGGCCTCTGCCGGCGCTTGGCCACGCCGCAGCCGTCGCCCGACGCGCGGCCAGCCGGACTGCGTGGCAGAAAATGCGTCGATCGAGCCGAAATAGGCAATCTCGTCGCGGCTCAGCCAGTTGGCGTGGGCGCGTACAGCCGGCGTATCGAAACCGCCCTTAACGATCTCCTTTGCCTCAAGGTCGAATTCCAGAAACCGCGTCAGGTCCGAGCCGCCGTCCGACAGGCGCAAAAGCACGCGCGTCGGCTCGAAGGGGCAGGTGACGGAGCCGCCAAAGATCCAGCGCTTGCCTTCGCTGGCGCAGAACTGATCGACGTCGAAGACCGTTTCCCAGGGGGCATCGGCGCGCGGGGCACGATCTGCCGGCAGGCGGCGCAGCACGCCGAGCGGATTGTCGCGGGAGCGGTTGAAGTCAAACAGCCAATTGCCGCGCCGGGTGGGGACGATCAGCCTGTCCTGGCGCTCCATCATGGCCTGAAGCGCTGCCGCATCAGCCTCCATGGCGGGCGTCGTCAGCGCCTCTTGCGACGCGGCATTGCGCGCGGCGACATAGGCCAGCGTCTGCGGATCGTCGTCTTTTTCGAGAAAGAGATCCATGGCGCTGCTCCTTTTGCAATCTGATGTGTGGTCGTTCAGGCGAGATCGGTGCGGCGAAAATCATCGCCCACATAAAGAAGGGCGGCACCGGCAGCCTTGGCGCCTGCATAGGAAAAGCAGTCGCCAAAATTGAGGCGCGCCGGGTGGCGGCCCTTGCCGTAGCGCGAGAATGCATCGAGGGCGGTGAGCGCTGTTTCGCGGGTGGCAGGCAGGATATCGGCGTTCAGTTCGGCCAGAAACTCCGAGACGAAATCAAAGGCCTCCTCGACGGTCTTGCCCGTTCTCGAGGTGATCACCACGGTCGTTTCGTAAAGCACGGTCGCTGATGTCGAAAACGGCGTGGGTGACGTCGCCATCCGGTCTAGAAGTTCCTGGCGACGGGGTGCATCGGTCAGGATCTCCACCAGCGCCGAACTATCGATGAACATCGGCATCTCCCCACATCTCGTCGAGGAAAGCCTTCTCGTCGAAGGGCTCAAGAGTGTCGTAGGCCGGCATATTGTGTTTTGCCCGGATCTTCTCCAGCCGTTCCGCCAGCGGCGGGCGCTGCTCGTCCTCTTTCACCACGCGCTCCAGCGCCTGGCGGATGGCATCCGTCTTTGTGGGGGCCTTGAGGATTCTTTGGGCCTGTTCGGCGAGCTGGTTCACCTGTTCATCGCGCACATAAAGCGGCATGGCGTCACCCGTTTGAATATACGCCATCAAGGTAGTGCATATTCAGCCGTGCCACAAGCAAGGCTCAGCCGGCCATCGCCTCTTCATATTCGGCCGAAAGCTCCAGCCACTGCTCTTCCGCCTGCGACAGTTTTGCAGCCGCCTCGCCACGCTGCTTGACCTTTTCCGCAGCCTTCGCCGGAGACTTTTCGTAGAGCACCGGATCTGCAAGCTCTTGATCAAGAGCCTGAATCAGTTTTTCCAGTTTTGCCGTCAAGGCCTCGGCTTCGTTGATCTTTTTCTTCAACGGCGCCAGCGACGCACGCTTTTCGGCATTCGCCTTACGCTGCTCGGCCTTTTTTCCGGCGTCGAGGCTTACGTCAACTTTTTCTTCTTTTTTTTTACCCGAGGAGACGATGAGGTCGCGGTATTCCTCCATGTCGCCTTCGAATGTGGTGACGGTGCCGTTGTTGACGAGCCAGAGACGGTCGACGGTTGCCTCGATCAGGTGGCGATCATGCGAGATGAGGATGACGGCGCCGTCGTAATCGTTCAATGCCTCGATCAGCGCGCGGCGGCTGTCGATGTCGAGATGGTTCGTCGGCTCGTCGAGGATCAAGAGGTTCGGCGCGTGGAAGGCGGCAAGGCCCATCAAAAGCCTGGCCTTCTCGCCGCCGGAGAGATCCTTGGCCGCCGTGTTCATCTTTTCCGTCGCAAGGCCCATCTGCGCCACGCGCGCGCGAACCTTGGCTTCCGGCGCTGCCGGCATTAGGCGGCGCACATGCTCTACCGGCGTATCCTCAGGAACGAGATCGTCGAGCTGATGCTGGGCGAAAAAGCCGATCTTCAGGCTCGGTGCCAGGCGCAGATCGCCGGTTTCCGGCGGCAGGCGGCCGGAGATGAATTTGGCAAACGTGGACTTGCCGTTGCCGTTCGAGCCTAAAAGCGCGATGCGGTCATCCGCATCGATGCGCAGGTTGAGGTTCTTGAGGATCGGCTTGCCGGGCTCGTAACCGACGGCGCCGCCATTGATGGCGATGATCGGCGAGGCCGGCTGCTTTTCCGGCTCCGGAAAGGTGATCGGCTGCACATGGTCTTCGATGACGGCGGCAACCGTGCCCATTCGCTCCAGCGCCTTCACGCGGCTCTGCGCCTGTTTGGCCTTGGTGGCTTTCGCCTTGAACCGGTCGATGAAGCTTTGCAGGTGCTTTCGCGCGGCGTCGTTCTTCGCCTTGGATTTCATCTGCAATTCGTCGTTCTCGGCCTTCTGGCGCTCGAACTGATCATAGCCACCGCGATAGAAGGTGAGCTTCTTCTGGTCGAGATGCACGATGGCATTGACCGCGTTGTTCAAAAGGTCGCGGTCATGGCTGATGATGATGACCGTGTGCGGATAGCGGCGGATATAATCTTCCAACCACAGCGTGCCTTCCAGGTCGAGATAGTTGGTGGGCTCGTCGAGCAGCAGCAGGTCCGGCTCGGCAAACAGCACGGCCGCCAGCGCCACGCGCATGCGCCAGCCGCCGGAAAAGGCAGAGGCCGGACGGAGCTGGGCTTCGGCATCAAAACCGAGACCGGCCAGAATGCTGGCTGCGCGCGCCTCTGCTGAATGCGCGTCGATATCGACAAGCCGCATCTGGATGTCGGCGATGCGGTTGGGGTCGGTTGCCGTCTCGGCTTCCGCCATCAGGGCGGTGCGTTCCTTGTCGGCGGCAAGCACGATGTTGATCAGCGGATCTTCCGTGCCCGGCGCTTCCTGCGCCACCTGGCCGATGCGGGCGGCCTTCGGCAGCGATACCGAACCGCTTTCCGAACCGAGGTCGCCGGTGATGACGCGAAACAGCGTGGATTTGCCCGCACCATTGCGGCCGACAAGGCCAGCCTTGATGCCCGTCGGCAGGCTGATGCTGGCGTGGTCGAGAAGCAGGCGGCCGGCGATACGCGCGGAAAGGTCTGTGATGGTGATCATGCGGGCGTTTTGGCCGAAGTCCTGCTGCGATGCAAGAGAGACGGGCGCCTATTGCCAGCGCTTGCCGTCTCCAAGCAGGAAATAGACGAGATCAAGCACCACGGAGGGATGTCCGAGAGATGTCAGGATGGTGTGAACCTGCCCACGGTGATGGGTCTGGTGGTTGAAGACATGGGAAAGCAGCGGACCAAGCGGCAGCTCGATTTTGTCAGGCATCGTGACGGGTTTATAGGAAATGATCGCCGAAAGGTCGGCCTCGGCCAGAGTATCCACCCAGTCGATGATGCGCTGGTCTTCTGCGGCACGGGCGGCGCGCAAGTCGGCAAACGTCTCATAGAGCGGGGCATCAAGCGAAGCAGGCACAACGCCTTCGCCGGTGAAGCGTTTGAGCCAGATCCGGTCTGCGGCGAGAATGTGGTTCAGCGTGCCATGGGCGGAGCGAAAGAAGGCACCCTTGTCTGCGCGAAACGCCTCGTCGCTCAAGAGCCCGCAGGTCTCGTAAAGGCGGGCGTTGGCCCAGCGGTTGTAATCGGCAAACATGCGGAAATGCTGGGCCATGGGTTTCTCCAGTCCTTCGTTAAATCGGATCTTATGACGCCCAAACGCAAAAGGGGGTGATCGCTTCCATGAAATTTCCTGATTTGATCTTTGGCAGTGTGAAGGGTTCAATGGATGCTGTTTGCAATGAGGGATCCCGATGACCAGAATTCTCTATTCGCTCTGCGGCCGTGATGAGCACCGCCCGTTTTCGCCCCATTGCTGGAAAGTGTCGATGGCGCTGGCCCATAAGGGGCTGGATTTCGTCGAAAAACCGGTGCCGTTTACCGATGTGCCGAAAATCGAAAACGGCTTTTCGAAAACCGTGCCGATCCTGCGCGATGGCCAGATGCTGGTGCGCGACAGTTTTGATATCGCGCTCTATCTGGAAGACACCTATCCAGACCATCCGACGCTGTTTGCCGGGGAGGGCGGCAAGGCCCTGTCGCGCTTCGTGGAGGGCGTATCGCTGACGCTGGTGCATCCGGTGCTGACCAAGCTTGCCGTGAAGAACATCCACGACATGCTGGCCGAAACCGACCAGATCTATTTCCGCGAGAGCCGCGAGCCGCGCCTCGGGCGCAAGCTTGAGGAGTTCGAGGCTGAACGCGAGGCGGAGATCGCCGTTCTCTCGGCCCGGCTGGAGCCGCTGCGCTACATGTTGAAGTTCCAGCCCTTCCTGGGTGGCGAAAGCCCGCTGTTTGCCGACTATATCCTGTTCGGCGCGTTGCAATGGCTGCGCATCACCACCGGGCTTGAAGCGCTGGGGGCGGATGATCCAGTCAATGTCTGGTTCGAGCGATGCCTGGATCTCCACGGCGCCATGGCCCGCGCCGTTGCCTGAGTGAGACGGGGCTTCAACATGACAGCGGCGTGAAATTCGAAAAGGCCCTCTTGTCTTCGTGATTCGGGGCGGCTAAACACCGCCCACTTATCCCTAGAAAACAAGGATTTCTGGCAATGGCGATCGAACGCACCTTCTCCATGATCAAGCCCGACGCAACCAAGCGCAACCTGACCGGCGCCATCACCAAGGTTTTTGAAGAGAATGGCCTGCGCGTCATCGCTTCCAAGCGCGTCTGGATGAGCCAGCGCGAAGCCGAAGGTTTTTACGCCGTTCACAAGGAACGCCCCTTCTTCGGCGAACTGGTTGAAGGCATGACATCCGGCCCGACCGTCGTTCAGGTTCTCGAAGGCGAAAATGCCATCCTGAAGAACCGCGAAATCATGGGCGCCACCAACCCGGCCAATGCTGACGAAGGCACCATCCGCAAGACGTTTGCGCTCTCCATCGGCGAAAATTCGGTTCACGGTTCGGATGCTCCGGAAACCGCTGCCCAGGAAATCGCCTACTGGTTCGCTGAAACCGAAATCGTCGGCTGAATTTTTTGATCTTTGGGCGCCTTCCAAAAGGCGCCTGCAAGGAATTCCAGAACGCCCGTGACACATGCTGTCGCGGGCGTTTTGCGTTTGAGGCCTGCCTCTCAGGCCGCCGCATCCGCCTCGCGCGGATCATGCCCCTTCGGCTTGCCGTAAAGCCCGATATGGGCATCGCCCCAGGTTTTCAGCGCCACCAGCACCGGCTCCATGCTGCGCCCGAGCGGCGACAGGCTGTATTCCACCTTCGGCGGCACCTGCGCATAAACGGTGCGGATGATCAGCCCGTCCTCCTCCAGCTCGCGCAACTGGTTCGTCAGCATGCGTGGCGTGACATTTGCGATGATGCGGCGGATCTCGCTGAAGCGCAGCGTGCCGGAAAGCAGATGGTAAAGGATCACCGATTTCCATTTGCCGTCGATGAGGCCGACAGCCGCCTCCACGGCACAGCCGGGGCTGCAATCGAAGCGGGAATGGCGGGCCTTGGCCATGACGGTATCCTTTTCGACACTATAGGCTGATTTTGTGCGTATGGCTTTTTGGAAGCATAGAAACATATGTGGGGTGACACAACGCTTTGAAAGGGAACCACCCGATGAAATCAGTCGCATATCAGGCCGCAGGCGCACTCGAGCGGCCGGAGGCACTCGTCGATATCGAACAGGAAAAGCCGGTGGCGACGGGGCGTGATCTGCTGGTTGCCGTCCGCGCTATCTCGGTCAATCCCGTCGACACAAAGATCCGCCGCGGCGTGTCCGCAGCTCCCGATGGCTGGAAAGTGCTCGGCTGGGATGCCGTCGGCGAGGTGATCGAGACCGGCGAAGCCGTGACACGCTTCAAGCCCGGCGATCAGGTGTTTTATGCCGGCGCGCTGGACCGGCCCGGCGCCAACAGCGAATTTCATCTGGTGGATGAGCGGCTGGTGGGCAAGAAGCCGGCAACGCTCTCGGACGCGCAATCGGCTGCCCTGCCGCTGACGGCGATTACCGCCTGGGAAATGCTGTTCGAGCGGCTGGATGTGCGCCGACCTGTTCCGGGAGCGGCAAATGCCGTGCTCATCATCGGCGGGGCCGGCGGCGTCGGCTCCATCGCCATCCAGTTGTTGCGGGCATTGACCGATCTGACGGTCATCGCCACCGCCTCACGCCCGGAAACGCAGGCCTGGGTGCGTGAACTGGGCGCCCATCACGTGCTCGATCACGCAAAGCCGCTTGCCCCGCAGGTGGAAGCACTCGGGCTCGGTGCGCCCGCCTTCGTGTTTTCCACCACCGAGACAAGCCTGCATCTCGCCGATATCGCCGATCTCATCGCGCCGCAGGGCCGCTTCGGCCTGATCGACGATCCCGCCGTGCTGGATGCCATGCCCTTCAAGCGCAAGTCCGTCTCGCTGCACTGGGAGCTGATGTTTACCCGCTCGCTCTACCAGACGCCCGACATGGATGCGCAGGGCAGGTTGCTGGATGACGTCTCGGCGCTCATCGATGCCGGCCGCATCCGCACCACCGTCACCGAGGTTCTGCAGCCGATCAATGCGGAAAATCTGAAAGCAGCCCATGCGATCCTTGAAAGCGGCAAGGCGCGCGGCAAGATCGTCCTGGAAGGGTTTTGAGGCGGGCGTGAAGTTGTGGGCAGGCGGCTAAGGGCAGGGCCCATCCGCCTGCCCACCAAAAATCAGGCGTCGAGAGCCGCCAGCGCTTCCACCACGCGCGGCATCGCCTCAGCCGGAATTGGCAGAACCGGCCGGGGCGGTGCGGCATGAAACAGGTCGAGTTCGGCGGCGATCGCATACATGACGCGAAAACTGCCGTACTGGCGAAACAGCGCCCAGAGCGGCTGGAAACGCTCGTTCAGCCGGTGGGTCTCGTCATTATGTCCGGCTTGGGCTGCACGGGTCAGCGCCAGCGCCGGGGCGGGCAGGAGGCCGGCGACGACGCTGTACCAGGCATCAGCGCCTGAAAGCAGCGCTTCGGCTGCACCCCAATCGCCGCTGTAGCCGATCGGAAACCTGTTCGGCAGACGCGCGCGCAGCGAGGCCATTTCCGCCTCGAAACTGGCATCCACCGGCAGCGGCATCTTCACGGTCGCAATGTTGGGCAGGTCCGCCAGCCGCACGATCAAATCCGGGCTGAAGGTGAATTTCGTTGTGCCCGGATTGTTGTAGATGACGAGCGGCAGATCGGTGACGCCGGAGACGGCGGAAAAATGCGCAAACACCTCGTCTTCGGTGAGCGGCGTGTAGGAGACAGGCGCCAGAAGCAGGCCATCTGCGCCGGCCTCTGCCGCATCGCGTGCCAGTGCCTGCGCCTCGTCGGTGCGCAGTGCGCCGATGCCGACGATGAGCGGCGTGCGGCGCTGAAGGATTTCGGCGGCAATTTCCACGGCGCGGCGCCGTTCGGCGCGCGTCAGGTAGGCATAACCGCCGGTGCTGCCGAGGAGCCCGATGGAATCGACGCCCGCGCGCGTCAGGCGTTCGATCAGCCGGGACAGTGCATCCGCATCAATGGCGCCGTGCATGTCGGTCGGTGTGGGCGGAAAGGCGGAAAGACCACGCAGCATAATGCATCCTCGGTTACGGCTTGACCCGAGTCGTAACACCGCACCGGGGCGTCGTGAAGCGCCTTATGTCGGGCATGGGACCGGTGAAAGATCCACCACGCCGCCCGCCTTGAACACTTTCGGGTTCATGTCATAGGCCGGGCCGACCACGATGGAATTGGCGGGCAGGATGCTCTGGTCGATGGTGGCAAGCACCCTTGTTTCCAGTTCTTGCAGCACTTTGCTATCGCGGTCGGCAAGCTCGATATGGACGCCGTAGCTTTGGCCTTCGCGCACGCACTGCACGTCCGGGCTTTCCAGCACCACCTTGTCCATCTTCGGGTAAAGCGCCTGTCGCGTTATGAGCGGCGCGCCGCCCTGCGGATTGTCAAACCGTGCAAGCGCCACGCCGCCTTCGGGAAGGGGCCCGGTCGGGCGCAGCGTCACCACGTAATTGGCCCGTGAAAGACGGTAGTTGAAGACGAAGATATGGCCGGAAAACTCCGCCAGGTTTGCCGCTTCGCGCTGGCAGCCGACAAGGGTTGCCACGCAAAGCGCAAGGCCCGTTGCTCTGGCGGTGAAGGTTCCTTTCATCATCCTGCAATTCCTCCTGTCGTTTTTCGTTTGTAGTGGCGGGCGGCCTTGGCGCGGTTGCCGCACACAGTCATGTCGCACCAGAAGCGGCTCTTGTTCTTGGAACGGTCGACAAACAGCCAGCCGCAATGCCCGCAGATTTTCAGGCGCTGCTTTTCCGGAAGGGAAAGCAGCCGCAGCGCCGAATGCACGGTGGCCGCCTCAAGCCCGTCTGGATCGGGGGCCTGCCGCAGCAGGCGGGCGGCGTTGTCCAACAGATCGGCCAAAAGAAGCGGGTGTGATGTCCCCTGCACCTCAGCGCGAAAATGCCGGTCGATGGCTTCACGCAGCGAAAGGAAGGTTTCGCGACTGGCAGGAATTATCGGTTTCAGGTCACCAAACAGGGCTCGTTCGGCGGAAAATGCTGAGGCGGCCTGCGGGAAGGCCTGCAAATGCGCTGGATCGGCAAACCGGTCGATGCTGCGGGGAGGGTCAGAGCGCAGGATCACGCTGTTGGCGACATCAAGCGCCAGCGCGCCGCCGGCAAAACGGTGAGGGGTCCAGGAAAAGGTCATGCTGCAATATAACTGGTAAAAACGTTTTTGCCAGTTATATTGCGGGCGTGGAGGTGCCATGTCCTACGCCCTGCAACAGCTGCTCAACGCCGTGCCGATTGCCAGCCTCTATGCAGCGCTGGCCTTTGGTTATGCGATTGCCTTTGCCGTCACCCGGCGGGCGGATATCACCTATGGTGCGCTCTTTGCCTTTTCCGGCCACGTGTTTCTGCTGGGCGCTCACTGGGGGTGGGACCGGCTTTTCCTGATTTTCCCGGCAGCTTTGGCGCTTGGCGCACTTCTCGCCGTCATGGTGGGGGCGGGGGGCGGCGCATTGATCGGGCGACGGGTGGTGGCGCCCTTGTCGCGCGTCTCGCCAAACGCGCTCACCGTCGCGTCGCTCGGCCTGCTGCTGGTGCTGATGGAGGCGGCGAGGCTTCTTTCGGGCACGCGCCAACTCTGGCTGCCGCCCTTTCTCAATGCCCCGATCACGCTCTTTGGCGGCGCGGCAAGCCTCACGCGCCTGCAGGCCCTCAACAGCGCCATTCTTGTTTTCCTGGTGGCCGGTGGCGCATGGTTTCTGGCGGCCAGTCGATGGGGGCGCAACTGGCGCGCCGTTTGCGATGATCCACTGGCAGCCGAGCTTTGCGGCGTGCCATCCGCCCGCATCTGCGCCGGCGCCTATGGTTTTGCGGCCCTGTTTGCCGCCCTTTGCGGCATTCTGGCCACCGCCCATTACGGCACCATGGATTTTGGCGCAGGCGTGGTGTTTGGCCTGAAAGTGGTGCTGATTGCCGCTGCCGGCGGCCATGCCCATCCGCTTCGCGCGGCAGCGGGTGCAGCACTCTTTGGCCTCGGGGAGACCCTTTGGAGCGGCTACGGCCCCGTGGTCTGGCGCGATCCCGTCATGCTTTGCGCGCTCACTGGGCTTCTGGTGTTAAGCCGGCGTGAACGGGTGCTGGTCTGAAGCGGGTCAGCCTGTTGTCCACTTGTCCCGCGCCGCATCGTCGGCGTCCTTGGCCGAGACCCAGCCGCCGGTGGAGCCGTCTGCCAGATGTTCCTTCTTCCAGAAGGGAGCGGCGGTTTTTAAAAAATCCATGACGAAGTTTGCCCCGTCGAAAGCCGCTTGCCGGTGCGGGGCGCAGGCGATGACGAGAACGATGTTTTCCCCCGGCAGGATCTTGCCGTAGCGATGAATGGCGGTCAGCCCCAGCAGCGAGAAGCGCTCGATGGCAAGCGTTGCAATGCGCTGCATCTCCGCCTCCGCCATGCCGGGATAATGCTCCAGTTCCAGCGCATCGAGGCTTGCACCTTCGTCCCGGCAAAGACCGGTGAAGGTCACGACCGCGCCGATATCTGCACGCCCCGTCGTCAGCGCGTGGATTTCCATCTGCAGGTCAAAATTTTCGCTCTGGACGCGGATGGTGGGGGCGGGGTTTGTCACACGGATAACCTCACCTGTCGGCTCGAAGCGATGGTGTTCTTTGCCGCGACGTCCATGGTTTAGCCACCCGTCATCGGCGGAAAAATGCCGATTTCGCGGGCGCCGGCAATCGGTTCGTCGTGGTCGACATGCTCCTGGTTCACGGCAACACGGATCACGTGCGGATATTGCAACGCCGCCTCATACCCTTCACCCAGGGTCTTCAGGTGGTTGAGCAGGTCGCCGGCCGTCACCACCGTGTCGGGCAGGTCCAGCTCTTCTTCCGGCTTGTCGATGCGCTCGCGAACCCAGGCGAAATAAACGATTTTTACTCTCATTCGTCGTCCGCCAGATGTTTGACGCCCGCCTTGAAATAATCATAGCCGGTGTAGAATGTCAGGATGGCCGCACACCAGAGAAGGACGATGCCCATTTCAGTCGTGTAGGGCAAAACCTTGTCGCCGGCGGGGCCGGCCAGCAGGAAGCCGATCGAGACCATCTGGATCGTCGTTTTCCACTTGGCAATGCGCGTCACAGGCACGGAAACCTTCAGCGCCGCCAGATATTCGCGCAGGCCCGACACCAGAATTTCGCGGCAGAGGATCGTGATGGCCGCCCAGAGCGACCAGCCGGCAATCGTCTGGTCTGCGGCCAGCAGCAGAAGCACGGCCGCCACCAGCAGCTTGTCGGCAATCGGGTCCAGCATGCGGCCGATATTGGAGGTCTGGTTCCAGATGCGGGCGAGGTAACCGTCGAGATAATCGGTGATCGAGGCGACCGCAAACAGCACAAGTGCCGTCCAGCGCGCCACATCCGAACTTTCCAGCTGCCCCTCGATGAAGAAGCAGCCGACGATGATCGGCACGGCAATGATACGCGCATAGGTCAGGAGATTGGGAATATTGTATGCGCGCGATGCCATGACGGACCTTACCCTGATGTGTGCTGTTAAGTGATACGCCAGAGACGAAGCGTCAACACCCTCGACGTGAAATGTGGCGGCTTTGTATTCTCAGCCGCTGCGGTTTTCGTGGAAGTGGTTATAGACCTGCTTTGCCACCGTCTCTGAAATTCCCTCGACAGCCATCAGATCAGAGATGCCGGCGCGCGAAACGGCCTTGGCGGTGCCGAAATGTTGCAGAAGCGCCCGCTTGCGGCCGGGGCCAATGCCGGAAATCTCGTCGAGCGGGTTCTTCACCATTTCTTTCTTGCGCCGCGCCCGGTGCGAGCCGATGGCAAAACGGTGCGCCTCGTCGCGCATGCGCTGGACGAAATAGAGCACGGGGTCACGCGGCGGCAGCGAAAAATCACTGCGGCCGTCGGCAAAAAATCGCTCGCGCCCGGCATCGCGGTCAACACCCTTGGCAACGCCGATAGCGGTCACCACGTCGCGGATGCCGAGCTCGTCCAGGATTTTGCGAACCGCTGACATCTGGCCCTGTCCGCCATCGATGAGGATAACGTCAGGCCAGGCGGGAAAACCGCTTTCGATCACCTCGTCCGGCCCGTATGCCGGCTGGGTGGCCGCAGCGCTGCGGTCGGGCAGGCCTTCCTCCTTCAGGAGGCGTGAAAACCGCCGCGTCATCACCTCGCGCATCATGCCAAAATCGTCGCCGGGGGTGATGTCGGTCGATTTGATGTTGAACTTGCGATACTGGCCCTTCACGAAGCCTTCCGGCCCCGCGACGACCATGCCGCCCACGGCATTGGTGCCCATGATGTGGGAGTTGTCGTAGATCTCGATGCGGCGCGGCACGTAAGAGAGACCGAAGGTTTCGGCAAAACCTTTCAGCAGGCGTTCCTGCGAGGCGGTCTCGGCAAGCTTGCGGCCATGCGCCTCGCGGGCATTGGCCAGCACATGGTCGGTCAGATCCTTCTTCTCGCCCCGCTGCGGCACCTGGATGGTGATCTTGGTGGTCGATTTTTCAGACAGGGCAAGGCTGAGCAGCTCCTGCTCCTCCACCGTTTCCGACAACAGGATCTGGCGCGGAACCGGCTTGTCATCGTAAAACTGCGCGAGAAAGGCGTTCAGCACCTCGGCGCCGGTCAGTTGCGGATCGGCCTTTGGAAAATAGGCCTGGTTGCCCCAGTTCTGCCCGGCGCGGAAGAAAAACACCTGGATGCAGGTAAGGCCCGCCTCGTGGTGGATGGCAAACACATCCGCTTCCTCGACGCCGGCCGGGTTGATGCCCTGGTGGCTCTGCACATGCGATAGCGCCGACAGCCGGTCGCGGTAGACGGCGGCGCGTTCGAAATCCATGTCGTCGGAGGCTTCCGTCATCTGCCGGGCAATCGTCGCCTTCACCGCCTGGCTGCGGCCGGAGAGAAAGTCCTTGGCCTCACCCACCAGCCCCGCATAATCCGCATCCGAAATCTCGTGCGTGCAGGGCCCCGAACAGCGCTTGATCTGGTAGAGCAGGCAGGGCCGCGTGCGCGCCTCAAAGACGCTGTCGGTGCAGGTGCGCAGCAAAAAGGCGCGCTGCAACGAATTGATCGTGCGCCCGACGGCGCTTGCCGAGGCAAACGGGCCAAAATAATCGCCTTTGCGGGCACGCGCGCCGCGGTGCTTGTAGATGGCGGGGGCCCGGTGGTCGCCGGTCAGCATGATATAGGGAAAGCTCTTGTCGTCGCGCAAAAGCACGTTGTAGCGCGGGCGCAGGCGCTTGATCAGGTTTGCCTCAAGCAGCAGTGCTTCCGTCTCGGTGCGGGTGGTGACGAATTCCATCTGCGCGGTTTCGCGCACCATCTTCGTCAGACGGTTGGAATGCACGCGTCCTTGCGCATAATTCGTCACGCGTTTTTTCAGGCTGCGGGCCTTGCCGACGTAAAGCACGTCGCCCGCCTCGTTGAACATGCGATACACGCCCGGCGCGTTCGGCAGGTGTTTTACGAATTCGGCAATGAGGTCAGCGCCTTTGAGGCCGCTCTCGTTTCGAAGGCCGGCGTTCCATTCGATGCCGGAAAGCATGCGTGCGGCATCGCCGGGGGCTGCCACAACCTCGTCGTCATCCTCGTCCGTCCCGTCATAAAGAACGCCGCCGTCAGGCAGTTTCGTTCCATTCATTCAATGATCTCCGCCACATCCGGCGTTTCCCAGGCCAGGTGCTGGCCTCCATCCAAGGCTATCATTTGGCCCGTGATGGACGGAGTGTCAAAAAGAAATCGGATCGTGCGGCCGAATTCATCCGGCGCGGGACCGCGTTTCAGCGGCAGCGCTTCGATCTGACCCTTGAAATCCTCGGGCGACTGGCGCGCACTTTTGAACGAGGGGCCGGGGCCAATGGCGTTGACGCGCACGCGCGGTGCATAGGCCTGCGCCAGCGTCTGCGTCGCCGTCCACAATGCCGATTTGGACAGGGTGTAGGAATAAAATTGCGGCGTCAGTTTCCACACCCGCTGGTCGATGATGTTGACGATGAGGGCGTTGGCAGCTTCCGGCAACTGGCGCAGCAAGGCCGCCGACAGGATAGAGGGTGCGCGCACGTGAATGGCAAAGTGACGATCGAACGACTGCGCGTCGAACACGTCTGCGGTATCGCCGACAAACAGCGAGGCATTGTTGACAAGACCGGTGATCGGCCCGAGCAATGCCGCCGCCTCATCGATCAAGCCGTCGGTCGCCTGCGGATCGAGAAGATCGGCCTTTACAGCTGCCGCCCGGTGCCCTTCGGCCCGAAGTGCTGCGGCCAACTGTTCTGCCTCTTCAAACGAGCGGTCGGCGTGAATGGCAACGCCATAGCCGTTTCGGGCGAGATCCTCGGCAATGGCCCGTCCCATGCGGCGCGCGGCTCCGGTCACAAGTACGGTCGGGGAATGTTCCATGCTCTATCCTGCTTATTAGCCTGTTGCGCCGGCGCCATTGCTTGCAAGTGCTTTACGGGAAGATCAAGGGGCTGGATTGGCCGTTATGCCGATCCTTTTCATCACGCAATCGTATTTATGTATTCATGCCGCTGTGAGAAATATTCTCATTTTTATACTGATGTTAAACTTTCGGTAGGGTTAACAAAGTGCCTGTGGCTGCGAAGCAACATCCAGATTCAGCCATCGCGCTGCCGCAATCAATTCACAATTCGGTACTTTCATTTCCTCAATTGCCCACCAAATTCATCCTCAACGAGCAGGGAGCAATGGCGCTGTCATTGAGTGAAAAGGCGCCTCCCGGCCGGCATCGAAAAGGAGAAAAAGTATGCGTACTCTCATTGCGACCCTGATGGTTTCTGCTGCAAGCCTGGCTGCCGTATCGGCACATGCTGCTGACGCTGTCACGCAGATCCCGGAAGCCCCGGCTGCCTATGACGCCCCGGCTGCTGTCAGCAACTGGTCCGGCTTCTACCTCGGCGGCACCGGCTCCTACGACTGGGGCAAGGTCAAGGGCGGCTCCGGCGAGCCGAGCGCTGACGGCTGGGGCGGTGGCGTCTACGGCGGTTACAACTGGCAGAGCGGCCAGATCGTTTACGGTGCTGAAGCCGACCTCGGTTACAACGACCAGAAGGGCACATCGAACGGCATCACCGGCGAAGAAAAGCTGAACGGCTCGGTTCGCGCCCGCCTCGGTTATGACTTCAACCCCTTCATGATCTACGGCACGGGCGGTGTGGCCATTGCAGACCATAAGGTCTCCAGCGCTGCCGGTTCCGACAACAACACCTCGGTCGGCTACACGGTCGGCGCCGGTGTCGAAACCATGGTGACCAAGAACATCACCGCACGCGTCGAATACCGTTACACTGACTACCAGGACAAGGATTACAACCTGGGTGGCACCAACGTATCGCGCGGCTTCGACGACCAGTCGGTCAAGCTCGGCATCGGCGTGAAGTTCTGATCCTTCGATCTTGCGATCGGAAAAAGGGCCGGGGGGAAACCTCCGGCCTTTTTCATGTCCGGCTGCCGCCATCGATGCTGCCCGCGTCAGGCAGCGGTCTTCATGCGCTCGTTAATCAATCGCGAAAACGCGCGTGGCCAAGCCGCAAGCTGCGGGCGCCCGACATCCCATCGTCCGACATAGCGCACGTGCAGATAGGCGATGAGGGCTGCCAGCGCGAAATGGCCGCCGTTTAGCTTCTTGTCGGTTCTCGGCACGTGGCATTCCAGAAAATCGAGGCCCCGCGCCACCTTGATCCAGTGCCGGTCGAGCCAGGGCTGATAAACCTTCTCTTCCGGGCGGAACCGCTGCTCATAGGTGATCAGCATCAGGCTTTCGGTAATGCCGTCGCAAAGCGCCTCCAGCATGTCGGCCTCTGCCCGTTTCATCGGATTGCGCGGATAAAGCTGCCCCTCCGTCAGCCGATCAAAGAAATGCATGATGGCGACACTATCGCAGAGCGGCAGTTCGCCATCGCGGATCAGCATGGGAAACCTGCCAAGCGGATTGCTTCCGATGAGTTCCGGCGGCGGCGCGGAAACGGCTGCATTCACTTCCGCAACTGCAATCCTCAAATGGCGGGCTGCCATCAGACATTTTGCCGACAATGGCGAAGAAGGGGTGTAGAGAAGACGCACGACACGATCCTGGCAATTGTTGTTCTGCCTTCTCTTATATACTGCGTATGCCAAGGCGAATACAGTGTTTTTAAATAAACCACAGTTTTACTTGTGGAGTTCCGTGATTATTTGAATTTGTTGTGCAGTGCGGAATATTTATTAAGATATATGCGGATGTTTCGGAATAATACTTGCGTCAAGGATGGCTGCGTCGCGTGTATCAAGATCCGACAGAGGCGGGCCGATCTTCTGCCGCAACTGAGGCTTTTTGTGCCATTTGGGTTGCGCGCGGTTGTGCAGCTCCCGTTGGGGAGGTGCTTTGTGCAGGTGTGAAAGGCAATGTCGCGCACTGCCTTTCCCCTGAGGATGTCGACATCGGGAGATATGGGGGCACCGGGAAAACGTGGGCACCCCTTGAGAGACGCGGTGCGCCTCTTATGCGACAGACTTCATGCTGTCGTAATCAGCAAACAGCTTTGCAAATTTCTGCGGCCAGGCCGCAAGCTGGGGCCGGCCGTCTGCCCATTGTCCGGCAAAACGCAGGTCGAGATAACCGATGAGGGCCGCAAGGGCGAAATGGCCGCCGTTCAGCTTCTTTTCCGTCTTCGGCAGGTTGTTTTCGAGATAATCCAGTCCGCGCAGCACCTTTGACCACTGCTTGTCGATCCAGGGCTGGTGAACAATCTCGGCCGGCCGGGCGCGGCGCTCATAGACGATGGCAAGCAGGCAATCGGTGATGCCGTCGCAGAGCGCTTCCAGCACTTCCGCGTCGGTGCGCTTCTCGTCCTTCGCCGGATAGAGTTTCCCCTCCGAGACACGGTCAAGGTAGTGCATGATCGCGACGCTGTCATAGATCGGGCTTTCGCCGTCGCGGATCAGCACCGGGATCTTGCCGAGCGGGTTGTTGTCGAGAAGGTCGGCAGGCTCGGCGCCGGTATCGGTCTTCACCTCCTCAAGCGTGATGCCGAGATGGCGGGCAGCCATGCGGCATTTGGCCGAATAGGGGGAGGCGGGGGAGTAGAGCAGTTTCATCGGGTGTGTTCCTGTGGGGGCTTAAAGTCAGCGTGCCGGTGGCACGGTGATCCGTTTGAGCGTGCAGGCCTTGGCGTCCACTTCCGGGCAGGTGCGGAAGGAAAGGTCCTTGGCAAGGCAGATGCGCACTTCTTCAAGCCGGCTGCCCTCGCAGGCAACGGCAATACCCTCCGGGCGAAGCTCCGGATTGGCGGCGATGAAGCTCTGTTCAATCGTTTCTGCCGAAAAGGTCTTTGCACTGTCGGCGGCCAGAATGTCGGCGGGAAGCTTGATACGCTCGAAGGCGGCGCGGGTGGTGTCGAGATAGGCTTTCTGGGAGAGGCCGGAGCAGGAACCGTGCTTGCGCCATTCATGACCGATCAGGCCCATTGACGGCATGATGTCGAAATAGGCGCGGCCCAGCTCTTCCGGCACGCGGCGCGGTTCGGTGGTGGCGCAGGTTTCCGGATACCCCTTTTCGTTCTGCGGCCAGAGGCCATGCACGATGAAGGCAAACTTCTTGTCCGGCCCGCATTGTTCCTTGCTGTTCTTGCCCTTGGACGAACCACAGAACGTCGGCGACCAGGACAGCGACAACACGTAAAAGTCAAAGCCGGATGGGCGATCCTGCGCATGTGCAACAGGGGCTGCTGCAAGCGGAAGCGCCGTCAGCAGAGCGGAAACGAGACGGCGGATCATGGATAAGCCTCCCCAGAGATGCCGGCACCATGTCCCAGGCCGGGCCACCCGGTCAAGTCACCCAGTCAAGTCACCCGGTCAGGTCTCTTCGGCTGCCTCTTCGCCGCGCAGCCAGAAGGCGCGCTGCGAGGCGTAGCGATCCTGCGCCAGCACGTCCTTCAGTGTCGGCAGAATCGTGTGCAGATCGGCCTTCAGCGTGAAGGGCGGGTTGACGATGACGAGGCCGGAACCGGAGAGACCTGTGCCATCGCGGTCGCTTTTCACCGCAAGTTCCGTACACAGCATCTTTGGAATTTCCAGTGCCTGCAGATCCTCGTGGAAGCGGCGGATCGGTGCGCCCTTCTTCAAGGGATACCACAGGCAATAGGTGCCGCCGGGAAAACGGCGATAGGCGGTCGCAAGCCCGTTCACCAGCCGGTCATATTCGCCGTCGATCTCGAAGGGCGGATCGACCAGCACGATGCCGCGTTTTTCCTTCGGCGGCAGGTGGGCGCCGAGCGACAGCCAGCCATCCAGTTCGGTGACCCGTACCTGATAATCGCCCTCGAACAAGCGCGACAGCCGGCCGTAATCGTCGGGGTGCAGTTCCATCGCCGCCAGCCGGTCCTGCGGGCGAAACAGCATGCGCGCCAGTTTCGGCGAGCCGGGATAACGGGAGATGTCGCCGGTTGGATTGAGTTCGCGCACGGCGTCGAGATAGGGAGACAGAACGGCGGCGACCGGTGCCGGCAGGTCTGCCGCCATCAGGCGGCCGATGCCATCACGCCATTCGCCGGTCTTCTGGGCTTCTTCCGATGACAGATCGTAGAGCCCGATGCCGGCATGGGTATCGAGCACGCGGAAGGCCTTGTCCTTCTTCTGCATGTGGCGCACCAGAAGGCACAACACCGCGTGTTTGAGGACATCGGCAAAATTGCCGGCGTGATAGATATGCCGATAGTTCATGAGAAAGCCTGCTGGGTCGCGTCAATAGAATTGATGCATCGCAAAATGCGCTTTTGGCGACGCTTGTCCTGTCCTATAGGAAAGGCATGAACGTGACGACCCCGATCTCCGCCAAATCTGCCATTGGTCATACGGTGTGCCCGCATGACTGTCCCTCCGCCTGTGCGCTCGATATCGATCTGACGCCCGATGGCCGCATCGGCCGGGTGAGGGGCGCGAACGCCAACAGCTATACGGCGGGCGTCATCTGCGCCAAGGTCGCCCGTTATGCCGAGCGCCTCTACCATCCCGGCCGCCTGATGACACCCAAGCGCCGCATCGGCGCAAAGGGCGCAGGCGTCTGGCAAGAGGTGACGTGGGACGACGCGCTCGACGAGATCGCCGACGCCTTCGTCAAGGCGGAAGCTGCCCATGGGGCAGAGGCCATCTGGCCCTATTTCTACGCCGGCACGATGGGGCAGGTGCAGCGCGATTCCATCGAGCGGCTGCGCCACGCCAAGCACTATTCCGGTTTCTTCGGCTCGATCTGCACCAATATGGCCTGGACCGGTTATGTGATGGGAACCGGGGCGCTTCGCGGTCCCGATCCCAGAGAAATGGCCAAATCCGATTGCGTCGTCATCTGGGGCACCAACCCCGTGGCCACCCAGGTCAATGTGATGACCCACGCGATCAAGGCCCGCAAAGAACGCGGCGCAAAGATCGTCGTGGTCGATGTCTATGACAGCCCGACGATGAAGCAGGCGGACATCAGAATCGTGCTGAAGCCCGGCACGGATGCAGCGCTTGCCTGCGCGCTCATGCATATCGCCTTCCGCGACGGTTATGCCGACCGCGCCTATATGCAAAAATTTGCCGACGATCCGGCAGGGCTTGAAGCGCATCTGGAAACCCGGACGCCGCACTGGGCCTCGGCCATAACAGGGCTTTCGGTGGAAGAGATCGAGGCGTTCGGCCGGCTGGTCGGCGTAACGAAAAAGACCTTCTTCCGCCTCGGCTACGGCTTTACCCGCCAGCGCAACGGCAGCGTTGCCATGCATGCGGCGCTGTCTCTCGCCACCGTTCTCGGCTCCTGGCAATATGAAGGCGGCGGCGCCTTTCATAACAATGGCGAAATCTTCAAGCTCGACAAACGCGAGCTGATGGGCACGTCCTACATGGACCCGGATGTGCGCATGCTCGACCAGTCGCAGATCGGCCGCGTGCTGACCGGTGATGCGGTGGCGCTTCGCGATCGCGGCCCGGTGACGGCGCTTCTCATCCAGAACACCAACCCGATGAATATTGCCCCGGAACAACGGCTGGTGCGCGAGGGCTTTGCCCGGCCGGACCTGTTTTCCGCCGTCCACGAGCATTTCATGACCGAAACGGCCGAGATGGCCGATATCGTGCTGCCCGCCACCATGTTCGTCGAACATGACGATCTCTACCGCGCCGGCGGCCAGAACCACATTCTTCTCGGCCCGAAACTGGTCGAGCCGCCGGAGACGGTGCGCACCAATCTCTTTGTCATCGAGGAACTGGCAAAGCGCCTTGGTGTGTCGGATTATCCGGGCTTTGGACTGAGCGAGCGGGAGCATATCGACCGCATGCTGCTGCCGAACGGTTATCCGGGTTATGACCAGCTTCTTGTCGACAAGTGGATCGACTGTCAGCCGGCCTTCGAGGATGCGCATTATCTCAACGGCTTTGGTTATGCGGACGGAAAGTTCCGCTTCCGGCCCGACTGGGAAAATGGCCCCTCTCCGAACAAGACGCCGGCAAGTCTCGGGGCGCTTGGCCCCTACGACCAGCTTCCGCCGTTCCCCGACCAGGTGGACGTGATCGAGGTGGCAAACGAGGCGTATCCGTTCCGCCTTGCCACCTCGCCGGCGCGCAACTTCCTGAACTCCACCTTTGCCGAGACAAAAACCTCGCGCGACAAGGAAGGACGGCCGGAGGTGATGGTGCATCCCGACGATGCCGCCTCGCTTCTGATTGAAGATGGCGACATCGTGCGCATCGGCAATCCCCGCGGTTCCCTGCGGCTCCATGCGAAGGTGACATCAGGCGCCCGGCGTGGCGTTCTGGTGGCCGAGGGGCTATGGCCGAACAAGGCGCATCTCGACGGCGAGGGCATCAATATTCTGACCGGTGCCGATCCGGTGGCCCCCTATGGTGGAGCTGCGGTGCATGACAATCGCGTCTGGCTTTCAAAGGACACTGCATGACCAATGAGAATAAGGTGAAGATCGAGATCGTCGAGAAGAAGCTTCTTTCCGACAACTGGTATCTTCTGAACAAGGTCACCTTCGATTACACCGATGCCAAGGGCCGCACTCACCGGCTTGATCGCGAGGTCTATGATCGCGGCAATGGCGCCACCATCCTGCTTTATGATCCAAGGCGCGATGTGGTGGTGCTGGTGCGCCAGTTCCGCATGCCCGCCTTCCTCAACGGCCATTCCGGCTGGATGATCGAGACGCCGGCCGGCCTTCTCGATGGCGACCAGCCGGAAGAGGCGATCCGCCGCGAGGCGATCGAGGAAACCGGCTATCAGGTGCGTGACGTTAAATTCCTGTTCAAGTGCTTCATGTCGCCAGGTGCCGTCACGGAACTCGTGCATTTTTTTGCAGCCGCCATCGATACCAGCGACCGGGTTGCCGAAGGTGGTGGCCTGGATGACGAGAACGAGGATATCGAAGTGATGGAAGTGCCGGTCTCGCAGGCGCTTTCGATGATCGAGAGCGGCGAGATCTGCGATGGC
Source organism: Neorhizobium sp. PAMB6630 (assembly GCF_058242775.1). NCBI lineage: Bacteria > Pseudomonadati > Pseudomonadota > Alphaproteobacteria > Hyphomicrobiales > Rhizobiaceae > Neorhizobium > Neorhizobium sp. PAMB6630. The sequence goes on along the minus strand of NZ_CM177836.1, from coordinate 2,520,754 downwards.
AAGACCATCATGCTCATCCACTGGCTGATGCTGAACCGCCAGATGTTTGCCTGAATCGGGCACGGTACGGAAAACCCCAGTTGCCAGCGGTCCACCATCAGCTTGATGACAAAGCTGTCTTCCAGCGCGGCGTCATCCTCGGCCTTGTGCCGAGGATCTACGAGGACCCAATAAAAGCAAAACGTTGTAGATGCTCGGGACAAGCCCGAGCATGACGGAAGAAGGGTCACGGCCCTTTGTCAGCGGTCTGGCAGCTCGCCTTGAGGTGGGCCGCTTCCGTTTGGCATCGGGGTTGCTCTTCACCTCGATATACGTTATATGAAATTATATAATGTATATCGAGGACGCCGCCATGAAGACCATTGTCGTCAACCCACGCTTCAGCGTTTCCGACCAGCCGGCGCTGGCGGAGATTGCAGACCTTGGCGCAAACGGCACCCGTTGCCTGATCAACCTGCGGCCGGATACGGAGGAGGGCGCGCCCGGCAGCAAGGCGGAAAAGCGGGCGGCCGAGGATTCAGGCCTCAACTACCGCTTCATTCCCGTGACCGTTGCCGATCTGACCGAAGCTGATGTCGATGCCTTTCGCACAGCCCTTGCAAAGAGCGAGGGGCCGGTGCTTGCCCATTGCAAAAGCGGCATGCGGGCGCTTCTCCTTTATGTTCTGGTCGAGGTGATCGACGGGCGCATGGCGCTGGAGGAGGTTACAGCCTTTGGTGAGGCACACGGTTTCGACCTGTCGCCTGCCGTCAACTGGCTGCAAAACCGCGCCGGCAAGAGCCCCCGGGTCAAGGCCTTCTTCGATCCGCGCACCTGGAGCGTCCAGTATGTCGTCTCCGATCCCGCGACCCGCCGCTGCGCCATCATCGATCCGGTTCTCGATTATGACGAAAAATCCGGCCAGACCTCGACCGAAAACGCCGACCGTATCCTGGCCTATATTGCCGCCGAAGGGCTGACGGTGGAGTGGATCCTCGACACGCATCCGCATGCCGATCATTTTTCCGCAGCCTTTTACCTGAAGCAAAAGACCGGCGCGCCGTCTGCCATCGGCGATCATGTGATCGAGGTGCAAAAGCTCTGGAAGGGTTTTTACAACTGGCCTTCTCTCGCCACGGATGGCTCGCAATGGGATCGGCTGTTTGGCGACGGTGAAACCTTTTCCATCGGCACGCTGTCGGCGCGGGTCCTGTTTTCGCCCGGCCACACGCTCGCCTCCATCACCTATGTCATCGGCGATGCCGCCTTCATCCACGATACGATCTTTATGCCCGACAGTGGCACGGCCCGCGCCGATTTTCCGGGCGGCAGTGCAGAGGCGCTGTTTGCCTCGATTTCTGCTATCCTCTCGCTGCCGGATGAGACGCGGCTGTTTACCGGCCATGACTACCAGCCGGGCGGGCGCCATCTGCGTTATGAAAGCACGGTTGCCCGGCAAAAGGCGCAGAACCCGCATCTGGCCGGCATCGACAAGGCTGCCTTCGTGGCGCTGCGGGATGCACGCGACCGCACCTTGCCCATGCCCAAGCTTATCCTGCATGCACTGCAGGTCAATGTGCGCGGCGGGCGTCTGCCGGAACCGGAGGACAACGGCCGGCGCTACCTCAAGATCCCGCTCAATACACTGGAAGGGGCCGCATGGTGATGGATTTCTCAACCCTGAAGGCCATGTCCGGCATGACGCCGCAGGCCATGGAGGCGCGCGCCACGGAAGTGGCCGGCCATCTGAAGGTGCTCGCCCATCCGGCGCGCCTGATGCTGGTCTGCACCCTGATCGAGGGGGAACACGCGGTTGGTCGGCTGGAGGAAAAGCTCGATCTGCACCAGCCGACACTTTCCCAGCAGCTGACCGTGCTGCGCGAAGCCGGCATTGTGGAAACCCGCAGGGAAGGAAAGCAGGTGTTCTACCGCCTGACAGAGGCAAAGACGGCGCAGCTGATCGCTGCCCTCTTCACCATCTTCTGCGCCGAGGAGATTGCGCCATGACCGCCTATCTTGCTTCCCTGTTCGGTGGCCTGCTGATCGGATTGTCTGCCATTTCCTATCTGATCCTGACCGGTCGTATCGCCGGCATCAGCGGCATTTTGGGCCGACTGGCCGGCGGGCATTCGGTTCTCGTCAACGGTGCCTTTGTCGTTGGCCTGATGGCCGGGCCTTTGATTTATGCGTTGGTGTTTGGCGCGCTCCCGCAGGTGACGCTCGTCGCCTCCACGCCGCTTCTCATCGTTGCGGGACTGCTGGTCGGCATCGGCTCACGCATGGGCTCCGGCTGCACCAGCGGCCATGGCGTTTTGGGCCTTGCCCGGCTCTCGCAACGGTCGATGGTGGCCGTCGCCACCTTCCTTGCAAGCGGTATCGCAACCGTCACCCTGTTGAGGATCATCGGATGAGCATCGATTTTCGCCAACCTCTCGCCGCCCTTGGCTGCGGCGCCCTTTTCGCCTTCGGGCTTTCGCTGTCGGGCATGCTCGATCCGGCCCGCGTCCAGGGTTTTCTCGATCTTTTCGGTGCCTGGGATCCAAGCCTTGCCTTCGTGCTCGGCGGTGCCGTTTCTGTGGCCATGGCTGGCATGGTTCTGGTGCGGCGTATGGCCCGCCCGGTGCTCTCAGACAGCTTTCATATCCCGACGAACCGGACGATCGACCGGCCGCTGGTTCTCGGCTCGGCCATCTTCGGCATTGGCTGGGGGCTTGGCGGTCTCTGCCCGGGGCCGGCGCTTGCAGCACTTTCTCTCGGCCTCATGCCGGTTGCCGTCTTCGTTCTCTCCATGGTCGCCGGCATGGTCATCCATGACCGTCTTTTGGCGGGACGCGTGTAATGTCGGATATGCTGGTGGCCGCCATCGGCTCGGGCAGTCTTGTCGGTTTCACGCTCGGGCTTCTCGGCGGTGGAGGCTCGATCCTTGCCACGCCGCTCCTGCTTTACGTCGTGGGTGTCACTTCGCCGCATGTGGCAATCGGCACCGGCGCGCTGGCGGTTGCCGTCAACGCGGCTGCCAATTTTTTGAACCATGCCATGAAGGGCCATGTCCGCTGGCGCTGCGGGCTGATATTTTCAGTGTTCGGCGTGGCGGGCGCCTTTGGCGGCTCGACGCTTGGCAAGGCCATAGACGGCTCAAAGCTTCTGCTTCTGTTCGGCTTGGTCATGATCGTCGTCGGCGTGGTGATGCTGCGCAAGCGCGCTGTCGCGGTGGATACCGTTGTGCGCAAGGATGATCTTGCCACCTGCGCGCTGACGGCGGTCGTGGCCGTCGCAACCGGGGCAGCCTCCGGCTTCTTCGGCATCGGCGGCGGCTTTCTGATTGTTCCGGCGCTGATGTTTGCAACGGGCATGCCGATGATCGATGCCATTGGCACATCGCTGATGGCGGTAACGGCGTTCGGCCTTGCAACGGCCGGCAACTACGCGCTCTCGGGGCTGGTTGATTGGCCGCTGGCCGGCGAATTCATTCTGGGCGGCGTCATCGGGGGTGTCATCGGTACAATCGCGTCGACCTGGCTCTGCACCTACAAAAACGTGCTGAACCGAATCTTTGCCGGCGTCATCTTTGTTGTTGCCGCCTATGTGATCTATCGCAGCCTTGGATCGCTTGGCGCCTGAGGTTTTCTCAGGCGCTGATCAGGCTTGCGCCGGCATCCACTACGGCGCCGTCGCGCCGGACGCTGCCATCCGCCAGCATCTGCACGCGGCCCTCCGCCACAAGCTTCAGCGCCAGCGGATACGTGCGGTGTTCGACGGCAAGCAGCCGGGCCGCCAGCGTCTCGGCAGTGTCGTCCGGCAAGATCGGCACCACGGACTGGGCAATGACCGGACCTTCGTCCATGCCTTCGGTAACGAAATGCACCGTGCAGCCGGTCACCAGCATGCCGGCATCGAGCGCCCGCTGATGCGTGTGCAGGCCGGGAAACAGCGGCAGCAGCGACGGGTGGATGTTGAGGATCCGCCCGGCATAGGGCCGGATGAAATCAGCGGACAGAAGCCGCATATAACCGGCAAGGCAGACGAGATCCGGCTGAAGTGCTGCAAGTGCTGCGAGAATGGCTGCTTCATGCGCCGCCTTGTCGGCAAAATCGCGCCGCTCGAAGGCAAAGGTTTTTATGCCGCGCGCCTCGGCCTTCGAAAGACCGCCGGCGGTTTTTTTGTCGGAGATGACGCCGACGATTTCGGCTGGAAAATCCGCAGCCGTCATCGCCTCCGCCAGCGCCAGCATGTTGGAGCCGCCGCCGGATATCAGAACGACGACGCGCTTACGGACCGGGCTCATAGGGAAAGCGTGCCCTTGTAGATCGTGCCGGCTGCGCCTTCCGTGCGCGCCACCATGCGCCCGAGCGGCACAACGATCTCGCCTTCGGCGTTCAGAACCTCGGTCACGGCAGCCGCATGTTCCGGCGAAACAACGGCGATCATGCCGACGCCGCAGTTGAAGGTGCGCAGCATTTCATGCGCCTCGACGCCCCCGGTTTTGGCAAGCCATGAAAAGACCGGCGGCACGGGAATGCTGTCGAGATCAATTTCGGCCGCCAGATGATCCGGCAGGACACGCGGAATATTGTCGGGAAAACCGCCGCCGGTGATATGGGCGAGCGCTTTGAGCGCACCCGTCTCGCGGATCGCCTTCAAGAGCGGCTTCACATAGATGCGGGTCGGCGTCAGCAGCGCTTCGCCGAGCGTCTTGCCCTCGATGAACGGTGCCGGCGCATCCCAGCCAAGGCCCGAAAGCTCGACGATCTTGCGCACCAGCGAATAACCGTTGGAATGTACGCCCGAGGAGGCAAGGCCGAGAATGAGGTCGCCGGCCTGCAGGTCACCGGTCGGCAGAAGCTGGCCGCGTTCCGCAGCACCGACGGCAAAACCCGCCAGATCGTAATCGCCATCGCGGTACATGCCGGGCATTTCGGCGGTCTCGCCACCGATCAGCGCGCAGCCGGCCTGGCGGCAGCCATCGGCAATGCCCAGCACGATGGCGGCACCCTGTTCCGGGTTCAGCTTGCCGGTTGCGAAATAATCGAGGAAGAACAGCGGTTCGGCACCCTGGACGACCAGATCGTTGACGCACATGGCGACAAGATCGATGCCCACGGTGTCGTGGCGGTCGGCGTCGATGGCGATCTTCAGCTTGGTGCCGACGCCGTCATTGGCGGCCACCAGAACCGGATCGGTAAAACCTGCAGCCTTCAGGTCGAACAACCCGCCAAAACCGCCGATTTCGCCATCGGCGCCGGGGCGGCGCGTCGAGCGCACGGCCGGCTTGATCTTTTCCACCATCAGGTTTCCGGCATCGATATCGACGCCCGCATCGCTGTAGGTGAGACCGTTTTTGCCTGCTTCGCTCATCGCCTGTCTCCGCTCGTGCCCGGCAGGTTCTTAAAGGCAGCGCTCGCGGGTGCGACAAGAACCTGCGCCAATAAACAAAGGCATTCCGCCTCCGGAAGCCAGGCGCGCAAACGCCGGCCGGTCGCGGGATCTGCCCGGAAGCGGTCGCCATTGCACGGCACGCGGCCAGATGCAAGCGTCTGGCCGGGGAAACCCCTGTTTTCCAAGGTGTCCAATCGTGATTGCCACGCGGGGTCGCAACCGCCTTGACCTTGCCTTGGGCACCGTCCTATCCCACTTCCTACTGAACTGACGCAAAGGGACGGATGCAATGGCCTATCATATCAGTGGTGCGAGCCTGCGACGTTACGTGCTTTTCTGGGTTTTCGCGCTCGTCGCTTTCATCATCTTCCTGCTGGCCTTCCGCACCATTCTTCTGCCCTTCGTGGCGGGCATGGCGCTCGCCTATTTCCTCGATCCGGTGGCCGACTGGCTGGAGCGGCGGGGCCTCAGTCGCCTCATGGCAACCGTTGTCATCCTCATCAGCTTCGTTTTGATGTTCACCGTGGCGCTGATGGTGCTGATCCCGCTGATCATCAGCCAGTTCAACCAGTTCGCCCAGAGCCTGCCGCAATATGTGACGCAGCTGCAGCAACTGATCGCAAGCCCCGAAAACTCCTTCCTGCCCAAGTGGATGGTGACGCAGATCGAAGCGGCGAAGGAAAATTTTTCAAGCCTGATGACCGAAGGCGCCGGATTTCTCGGCAGCCTGCTCAACCAGATCTGGAATTCCGGCAAGACCATTGTCGATGTCATCTCGCTACTCGTCGTCACGCCCGTCGTTGCCTTCTACATCCTGCTCGACTGGGACCGTATGGTGTCCAAGGTCGACAGCTGGATCCCGCGCGACCAGGTGGCAACCGTGCGCCAGCTGGCGCATGAGATGGATCAGGCGGTCTCCGGCTTTATTCGAGGCCAAGGGTCGCTCTGCCTGATCCTCGGTATTTTTTATGCGGTCGGCCTGTCGCTGGTCGGGCTCAATTTCGGCCTGCTCATCGGTTTCGTCGCCGGCATGATCTCATTCATTCCCTATATCGGTTCGCTGGTCGGGCTGGTTCTGTCGGTCGGCGTGGCGCTGATGCAGTTCTGGCCGGACTATGGCTGGGTAATCGCCACCATGTGTGTGTTTTTCCTCGGCCAGTTCATCGAAGGCAATATCCTGCAGCCGAAACTTGTCGGCTCCAGCGTCGGCCTGCATCCGGTCTGGCTGATGTTTGCGCTTCTGGCTTTTGGTGCCATGTTCGGTTTCGTCGGTCTGTTGATCGCCGTTCCGGCGGCGGCCGTCGTCGGCGTGCTTGTCCGGTTCGCCATCTCGCGGTATCTTCAGAGCGACATCTATTTCGGCCATTCCTCCGAACTGCCCTGGGACGACAAGCGCAGTGTGGAGGCAAAGGTTCTGAGTGAGCGTGACGAGCCCCCGAAAATCTCATGACTGAAACGCTTGAAAAACTGAAGCGTCAGCGCGCGGAGCAATTGCCGCTGGCGCTGACCCATGATGCTGCCACCGGTCGCGATGACCTGTTGATTGCAGCACCGCTCAGTGCTGCCGTCGCCATCATCGATGCCTGGCCGCACTGGCCCTCGCCAGTCGTTATCCTGACGGGACCGGCCGGCAGCGGAAAATCGCATCTGGCCAGCATCTGGCGGGAAAAGACGGGTGCGGTTGCCATCCATCCGCAAAATGGTGCCGATGCGGCAATGCAGGCGGCCGCCGGCCCGGTGCTGTTTGAAGATGCCGACCGGCGCGGCTTTGACGAGAACGAGTTGTTCCACGTCATCAACAGCGTCAAGGAAAACCGCACCAGTCTGTTGATGACGGCGCGGCTCTGGCCGATGTCCTGGTCCGTCAGCCTGCCGGACCTGCGCTCGCGTCTGAAAGCGGCAACCGTCGTTGAAATCGGCGAGCCGGACGAGGACCTGCTCGGGCAGGTGATCATCAAACTGTTTGCCGACCGTCAGCTCAATATCGACGACCGGATCGTTGCCTATATCGTCCAGCGCATGGAACGCTCGATGGAGGCAGCGCAAGGGGTGGTCGATCGTCTTGATCGGTTGGCGCTGGCGCGCGGCACGCGCATCACGCGCACGCTTGCAGCCGAAGTGATGGAAAGCCTCGCCAGAAACGAGGGCGATGATTGACTGTCATTGTTTCGTCGTTGAAAAGTTATAGGGGCCATGCAGTTGCCGGCCACGCCGCAGCCCGGCTCAACAGGGGGTATTGATGGACCAGATTTCCGAAACGCAGCCGACAGAGTCCGCAGCTGACACCGTCGACCTGCTGAACAGCCCCGAGCGGTTCATCAATCGCGAATTTTCCTGGTTGCAGTTCAATCGCCGCGTTCTCGAGGAAACGCTCAACACCGCCCACCCGCTGCTCGAGCGCGTGCGCTTCCTGTCCATTTCCGCCGCCAACCTCGATGAATTTTTCATGGTTCGCGTCGCAGGCCTCGAGGGCCAGGTGCGCCAGGGCATCGTCGTGCGCAGCCATGATGGCAAGACGCCGGCCGAGCAGCTGGAAGACATCCTGAAGGAAATCGACAACCTGCAGATGGAGCAGCAGGCGTCGCTCGCCGTTCTCCAGCAGTACATGGCCAAGGAAGACATTCTCATCGTGCGCCCGGCAGCGCTGTCCGAAGAGGACCGCAACTGGCTGGCCACGGATTTCGAGGACGATATCTTCCCGGTGCTGACGCCGCTCTCCATCGATCCGGCGCATCCGTTTCCGTTCATTCCCAATCTTGGCTTCACCATGGGCCTGCAGCTCGACAGCAAGAGCGGTCGCGAGCCGATGACCGGCCTTCTGCGCATGCCCACGGCGCTTGATCGCTTCATCCGCCTGCCCGACGAAGGCCAGACCATCCGCTACATTACGCTGGAAGATGTGGTCTCGATGTTCATCGACCGGCTTTTCCCCGGTTACGAGGTCAAGGGCGCCGGCACGTTCCGAATCATTCGCGACAGCGATCTGGAAGTCGAGGAAGAGGCGGAAGATCTCGTGCGCTTCTTCGAGACGGCGCTGAAGCGCCGCCGTCGCGGCAAGGTCATCCGCATCGAGACCGATTCGGAAATGCCGGCATCGCTGCGCCAGTTCGTGGTGCAGGAACTGGGCGTGCCGGACAATCGCGTCGCCGTCCTGCCGGGGCTTCTTGCGCTCAACACGCTGTCTGAAATCACCAAGGCGCCGCGCGATGACCTGCGCTTTGAGCCCTACAATGCGCGATTTCCCGAGCGCGTCCGCGAACACGCCGGAGATTGCCTCGCCGCCATCCGCGAAAAGGACATGGTGGTCCATCATCCGTACGAAAGTTTCGACGTGGTGGTGCAGTTCCTGATCCAGGCCGCCCGCGACCCGGATGTGCTCGCCATCAAGCAGACGCTCTACCGCACCTCCAATGACAGCCCGATCGTGCGTGCGCTGATCGATGCGGCCGAAATGGGCAAGTCGGTGACGGCGCTGGTGGAGCTGAAGGCGCGCTTCGACGAGGAAGCCAATATCCGTTGGGCGCGCGATCTGGAACGCGCGGGCGTGCAAGTGGTGTTCGGTTTCATCGAACTCAAGACCCATGCCAAGATGTCGATGGTCGTGCGCCGTGAAGACGGCAAGCTGCGCACCTATTGCCACCTCGGCACCGGCAATTACCACCCAGTCACCGCCAAGATCTATACTGACCTGTCCTTCTTCACCTGCAATCCGAAGATTGCCCATGACATGTCGAACATCTTCAACTTCATCACCGGTTATGGCGAGCCGGCCGAAAGCATGAAGCTTGCCGTTTCGCCTTATACGCTGCGCCCGCGCATCCTTCGCCACATCGAGGAAGAGATCGTGCATGCGCAGGAGGGGCGTCCGGCGCAGATCTGGATGAAGATGAACTCGCTGGTCGATCCGGAGATCATCGATGCGCTCTACCGGGCAAGCCGCGCCGGCGTTGATGTGGATCTCGTCATCCGCGGCATCTGCTGCCTTCGCCCGCAGGTGCCGGGGCTTTCCGACAATATCCGGGTCAAATCCATTGTCGGGCGTTTCCTCGAGCACAGCCGTATCTTCTGCTTCGGCAATGGCCAGGGCCTGCCGTCGGAAAACGCGCTCGTCTATATCGGCTCGGCCGACATGATGCCGCGTAATCTCGATCGGCGCGTCGAAACGCTGGTACCGCTGATCAACCCGACTGTGCATGAGCAGGTGCTGTCGCAGATCATGCTGGGCAACCTGATTGACAACCAGCAGAGCTACGAGATATTGGCCGATGGAACGTCGCGCCGTATGGAAGTCCGAAAGGGCGAGGAACCTTTCAACGCGCAACACTATTTTATGACCAATCCCAGCCTTTCGGGGCGTGGGGAAGCCCTGAAGTCAAGTGCGCCGAAGCTCATTGCCGGCGTCATGTCCGGACGCAAGAAATAGTGATGCATGGTACGATCTGAAGCTCAGGGGCGTCTCCCCGGAAGCGCTCCTGTTTCCGTTGTCGACATCGGTTCCAACTCGGTCCGTCTGGTCGTTTACGAAGACCTGTCGCGCGCGCCTGCCGTTCTGTTCAACGAAAAGGTTCTGTGCGGTCTCGGCAAGGGGCTCGGCTCCAACGGGCGCATGGACGAGGAGGCGGTGGCGCGCGCGCTGCATGCTCTCCATCGGTTTCGTGCGCTGTCGGATCAGGCGCGGGCCACGCGGATCTTCGTGCTGGCAACCGCTGCTGCCCGCGAGGCCAGCAATGGTGCGGCCTTCATCGCCGAGGCGCAATCCATTCTCGGCCAGCCCGTGCAGGTTCTCTCCGGCGAGGAAGAGGCTTATTATTCGGCGCTCGGCGTCATCAGCGGCTTCAACGGCGTCGATGGTATTGCCGGTGATCTCGGCGGCGGCTCGCTCGAACTGATTGACGTCAAGGGCCGCGAATGCGGCAAGGGCATCACGCTGCCGCTCGGTGGGCTTCGCCTTTCGGAAACATCCGGCGGTTCGCTTACCAAGGCGCGCACGCTGGCGCGCGCCCAGCTGAAGGATGCAAAGCTTCTTTCGCGCGGCGAGGGGCGCATCTTTTATGCCGTCGGCGGCACGTGGCGCAACATTGCCAAGCTGCACATGGAAATGACGCAGTATCCCTTGCACATGATGCAGGGTTATGAGCTGCCGCTGGCCGACATGCAGAATTTCCTCGAACTGGTGCTGACCGCCAGGGACAGCAAGGACGGTGCCTGGCAGTCGGTGTCCAAGAACCGCCGGGCGCTTCTGCCCTTCGGCGCGATTGCCATGCAGGAAGTGCTGTCCGCCATGAAGCCCTCCCGCGTGGTATTTTCCGCGCAAGGGGTGCGCGAAGGTTATCTCTACGCGCAGCTGCCGGATGACGAACAGCAGCTGGATCCGCTGCTGGTGGCGGCAGACCAGCTGGCGATCCTGCGTGCCCGCTCGCCCGAACATGCCCGCGAGCTTGCCGACTGGACCGGACGCATGGTCGCCCATTTCGGCATCGAGGAAACCGAAGAAGAAACCCGCTATCGCCAGGCGGCCTGCCTTCTCGCCGATATCAGCTGGCGCGCACATCCCGATTACCGGGGCCTGCAGGCGCTGAACCTGATTGCCCATTCCTCGCTTGCCGGCATCACGCATCCCGGCCGCGCGTATCTGGCGCTCGCCAATTATTACCGTTTCGAAGGCCTGCACGACGATGGCGCCACCGGCCCGCTGTCGCAGATCTCCACGCCGCGGCTGCTCAGCCTTGCAAAACTGCTCGGCGGCCTGCTGCGCGTCGTTTATCTCTTCTCGGCCTCGATGCCCGGCATCGTTGACCATCTGTCGTTCCGTCGGTCGAGCAATCCGGATCTCGATCTCGAATTTGTCGTGCCGCACGAGCATGCCGATTTTGCCGGCGAGCGGCTGGATGGCCGGTTGCAACAACTGTCGAAGCTGACCGGCAAGCGGCTGGCCTTCGTCTTCGAATAGGACGCCGACCCGATCACGAGGCGCGGGGCAGGTCCGCGCCTGTTTCGGCGGCTGCGACACGCCGCAGGGCGAAAACGCCGACCGGCTCGTCGCGCCCTTTGACTATGTGTTCCCCTTGCGGCTCTGCCACCACATCCGGCGGCAAGACCAGCCGCTGAAGAAGATCAGCCGACACCAGATGCGGTTGCTTCAGCGTCTTGCAGAGGCTCTCGATGCGGGAGGTCGTGTTCACGACATCGCCGAAATAGGTGATCTTGTGGTGGAAGACGCCAATCTCTGCCGTCACGACAGAGCCGCCATGCAGCGCTGCCGACAGTTGCGGAACAAGGCCGTACTTCTCCAGCCACCAGTCGCGGTCACGGTCGATCTCGTCGAGCATGTCGTAGAGGCAGCGCACGCAACGGGCATCTTCCACACCCTCCTTCATCGCCCAGGTAACAATGGCGCAGTCGCCGACATAATCGTCAATTTCGCCCTGGTGGTGCCGGACATGCTGGGCAAGGGCTGCAAACACCGCGCCGAGGAAGGCTTGCGCCTTGAGGTCGCCGAACTGGCGGGCATAGGCGCTCGAGCCCACGACGTCGAGAAACAGGAATACTCGCTCCTCCTCGACCGGGTGCCGGTAACGGCCGGTCAGCAGGCTCAGAAACACACGGCGCCCCAGCAATTGGCGGATGCGCAGGACGGTAATGCCGAAGAAGAACATGACCAGAGTGTAAAGAAACGCCGGCGGGCGAATGAGAAGCACATCCTTCCAGCCGGCGTCGAGCAGCCCAAGTGTCTTCATCAACGCGCCGGTCAAGGCAAAGCCGCTGCCGGACAGGATGAAAAAGAGGCCAAGGCTGGAGAGGATGTAAGCGGGAGTGGCCAGTCGCCGCACACGTTCCAGCAGTCGCGGCATCAGCAGTCCGCTTTCGAAGGCAATGAGCGGAAGGCTGCAGGCCAGTGCATAGATGGAGCCGATATAGAGCGGGCCCCGCGCTTCAAACAGCAGGATGTAGATGACGCCCGTACAGGCGATGATGGCGATCAGCAGTGTCCAACGCAGGACCCGAAACAACGGCCTCCCGCGCACGCTTGTTTTGACAGGTTCGCGCATGAGCCTCCCGTGGCACGGTCTCCCTCGGGCGGGATCCCACTGTGAGGTCGACGCCGGTCACGCCACGATAAGGGACCGGCGGGTTTGCGCAAGTGCAGAAATGGGCGCCGGCAGGCGGCGCCCATTGTCAGTCTTTCCAGAGGCTTACTTGGCCGTCAGAAACGTGCCGACGTCGAGCAGCACGAATTCGTTGTCGTCGGCTTTGTCCAGCGCGCGGCCGGCCGAGAAGGGCAGGTTGTTGTCATTGCCGACGATGATGTGGCTGGCATCCACCACATCGACATTCTCGATCGTCACGAAGGGCATCGTGTAGACACCGTTCTCGCTGCCCTGCATGGCCTTCTTGTCGGGATCGGCGATGTTCATGAGGTCGATATACCCGATCTTGCGGGCGGCCTTTCCGACGTTTTCGTTCGACATCTCGATCTTGTAGATACGCTTGTGCTTGGCCGGTGCATCAAAGCAGGTCGGTTCCGGCTTTTTCGGGTCGGCGCAAGCTTTAGCGGCAGAGCCGGCGCCATTGTCACGCTCGATGACGAGGGCCGTGGTGGCGTCCACCATGTTGAAATCGCCGATGGCAACGCCGCCTTCGCTCAGCGGATAAAGCCAGCTGCGGCCGGTCCAGGCCTTGGAGGCGGCATCCAGCTCGATGACGCGCAGTGCCGTCTGGCCGTCGGTCTTTTCCACTGAACCGTCTTCGAGGAACAGCGGGCCTTCCAGCAGGCCGTAAAGCTTGGCGCCGTCCTTCGACATCGCAAGACCTTCAAAGCCGCCGGAGCGCTTCAGGTTGAATACCGGCATTTTTGCCGCGGGGTTAGCCGGCAGGCTGACCAGCGCATTGTCGGGCGAGGTGACCGGCTTGCCGTCAACCACGGTTGCAATGACATCGGTCAGCCGGCCCTCGATGTCGAATTTCAGCACGTAGGGGCCGAATTCTTCGCCGACAAAAAAGCCATCTGCCACCGGCTGGATCGATTCGACGTCGAAATCGGCGCCGGTGAGATAACGCTTGTCAGCGCCTTCCATGGCAATGGGGAAGGGGGCCTTCTTGTCCGGGTCTGAGAGGAACACGGTGCCGAGACGTTCCACCTTGCCGGCGGCCCAGTCGATCTTGATGTGATGCAGCATCAGCATGGTGTCGCTCGAATTATTCTTCGAGCCGAAACCGTTGTCCGACAGCGTCCAGAACGTGCCGTCCGCCATCGTCTTGATGCCGGAAAAACCCTGCAGCGGCTGGCCATCGAAGGGCAGCGACAGACCGGTCAGGCGTGCGCCGTCCTTGCCGGGAATGCTGGCGAGTTTTTCGGTGCGCTTGCGGTCGGCGGTGGTGAACTTGCCGGAGGTCTTGAGCGTTGCCGGAGCATCGGCCGGTGCGGCAATCATCGTGTTGGCCGGCAGCACGGCCTGCGAGACGAGCTTGGCCGGAAAGGCCTTTTCTTCGGCGTGGGACTGTACCGCCAAAACGGCAACCAGTGCGACGGAGGCAAGGAGAGTTCGGATCATGGAACACCTGTGCATGAGAGAAGAGAACAATCTCCTCCTACGTGCAGCAGATGACGCCACCATCACGCCAGATTGAAATTCCGATGAAATTTCAATGACAGAGCCGCGTGCCCGGCCAACTGGGTCATGCGGGCAGTTTGCCGGCCCTGAACAGGCCGGCCGGGATCAGGCTGGCACCGATCCGGCGGCCATGTCCACCGTCTCGACCTTCTTGTCGATGAAGCGCAGGGCAACTTCGCCGGAAATGAGTTTCAGGGCCGGTTCGCCGAACAGTTCACGCCGCCAGCCGGAAAGGGCTGCCACCTCGGCCTTTTCGCCTTCGGTGGCGATCTTGTCGAGATCGTCGCTGTTGGCGATGACTTTTGCCGCCACGCCATGTTTTTCAGAGATCAGGCGCAGCAGCACCTTCAAAAGCTCGACAGCGGACTGCGCGCCTTCCGGCGTATGCGAATGTTTTGGTGCCTGCGGCATGTCGGTTTTCGGAAGCGCAAGGGCGGTGTTGACGGCGTCGAGGATCGCCGTGCCCGACGACGAGCGTTCCCAGCCCTTCGGAATGGTGCGCAGGCGCCCCAGCGCCTCGCTATCCCTCGGCTGCTGCTGGGCGATTTCGAAGATCGCATCGTCCTTCAGCACGCGCGAGCGCGGCACGTTGCGGCTGCGCGCCTCGCGTTCGCGCCAGGCGGTCACATATTTCAGCACCGCCAGTTCCTGCGGCTTGCGCAGGCGCGATTTCAGCCGAAGCCAGGCATCGTCGGGATGCATGTCATAGGTCTCGGTCGATTCGAGAACCGCCATTTCCTCGGCAACCCAGGTGGTGCGGCCTTCGCTTTCAAGCTTTGCCTTCAGGCTGAGATAGATGTCGCGCAGATGGGTGACGTCGGCCAGCGCATAATCCAGCTGCTTGTCCGACAGCGGCCGGCGGCTCCAGTCGGTAAAACGCGAGGACTTGTCGATCTGGACGTTTTTGGTGCGCTGGACGAGCTGATCATAGGAGATCGAATCGCCAAAACCGCAGACCATGGCGGCGACCTGCGTATCGAAGATCGGATGCGGGATCAGCTTGCCGAGATGGTAGACGATTTCCAGATCCTGGCGCGCCGCATGGAACACCTTGACAACAGATGTATCGGCCATCAGCTCGAAGAACGGAGTCAGATCGATGTCCTTGGCCATCGGATCGACGATGACTTCAAGATCCGGGCTTGCCATCTGAATGAGGCAGAGAATCGGCCAGAAGGTGGTTTCGCGCAAAAACTCCGTATCGACGGTGACGAATTCGGATTGGGCGAGCTTGCGGCAGGCATCTTGAAGAGCGGCAGTTGTTTCAATCATCAGCTTCGGTCGTCAGGCACAGAGGAAAGGTGGTTTAACCTTCCTTTCCCTTTCACCTGCCGATGTCAACAGAGACGGAAGTCTTGCGCACCATCATTGCAAAGCCGCAGCGATTATTCCGCGGTAACCGGGGCGTCCTCATCCGACCGGCCGGTACGCAGCGCCTCGATGTTGTCGCGGTGAACGATCTCATAGGGTTCAAAATAGAGGATGGATCCTTGCGCCAGCTCCGGCGCGACGAAATCGAAAAGCCTCGTTTCGTCAATCGCGGGATCGTCGATCTCGGCCATCAGCCGCTCGAGATAGGCGCGGTTGGCGTGGATCAACTCGGGCCCGTATCCGCCGTCTGCAATGCGCGCCTCGCTGCCGTGATTGGGCAGGATGCGCCTGATCGGCAGTGTCGAGAGGCGGTCGAGTTCCCCGATATGGCGGGCAATGCCCAAAGGCTCGGAAATATACGTGATCGTGTCTTCCAGCGTATCGCCGGCCAGCAGCAACTGTTCGTCGGCAAGCCACAGCACGGTGCCATCGGCGCTATGAATATCGAACTGCAGAAGATGCACCGACCGCCCGCCGAGCCGAAGCTCCAGCCTGTCGTCAAAGATGCGGTTCGGCATCACCACCGGATGGATCGGCGGGTCCTTGGCGGCGAGCGCCTGTTCGTTATCGGTCATGGCCTGCAGCGTCAGCCGGTTGGCGATGATGTCGCAATCGGCAAAAACGGCGTTTCCGGCAATGTGGTCGGTATGCCAGTGGCTGAGGATCACCGTGATGTGCGAGACGCCGCGCCCTTCAAGATGGGTGCGGATAGCGCGGGCGTGTTCGAGCGACATATGCGTATCGTAGACGAGCGCATGATGGCCCGAAACGAGCGCGTAGCTGGCAATCCCCAGCGCGTAGGCGCCGTCATCCAGCCAGTTTCGCTCCGGCCCGTGCAGGCGCTTGCCGGCGATGCGGCCGTCGTAATAGGCAAACAGGCCCGGATAGGGCTCAAGTATGCGAAGGGTGGAGCAAAGGTCCGTCATGACGTCATCCACTGGTGCTTATGGCGCAAGGCCTCAGACGACGCGGACATAACTCGTCATGCCGGTCTTCTGGTGCTCGATAATGTGGCAATGCAAAACCCAGTCGCCGGGATTGTCAGCCACCAGCGCAAGCTGCACCTTTTCGTCGGGCGCCACCAGATAGGTATCTGAAATCAGCGGAGTGACTGCGCGCGCGGACGACGAAACCACCTGGAAATTCATGCCGTGCAGGTGGATCGGGTGCAAATGCGGCGTGTTGTTGGTGAGGTTGAACAGGTAGGTCTTGCCAAGCTTCATTTCGGCCAGCGGCGCAGACGGATCGGCGGTGTCACCCGGCCACGGCACCTTGTTGATCGCCCAAAAGGAATAACCAAGCGTGCCGCAGATCGAATCGCGCGCCGCATTTTCCGCCGTGGCGCTTAACACCAGCGGAATTTCCTCAGCCGATGAAAGGTCCGGTTTTTCGAAGGGGTTTTGCGCCAGCGGCGGCACGTCGCCAAGGCTGCGTTTCAGGTTTGCACCGACGCTTCGAAAGGTCGCGACGGTTTTTGCCGACGATGGCCTTGTGTCGGTGAGCGTCACGATCTCTCCCTCGGCCTCCGGCATCAGCAGAACGAGATCCAGCCGCTGGCCGGGGCCGATGACGAGGCTGTCGAGGGGAATGGCTTGCGGTAGCGGTTGTCCATCCAGCGCCACGATCAGCGCCTCGGCGCCCGATAGCGACAGCTGGTAGAGCCGTGTCACGTCCGTATCGGCAATGCGCACGCGCACCAGCCCGCCGCTTGGCGCATCGAAAGCCGGCTCCACCTGCCAGTTGGCGCCACGCACGGTGCCGAACGTGCCGTTGCGGGCGGCATCGCGCGGCTTGAACTGCTCGATGAACTGCCCGTCGCCGCCCAGCCGCCAGTCGCGCAGGTTGATATCCACTTCCGCGTCGAACACGGGGTCTTTCGGATCCTCGACGATCAGAAGCCCGGTCATGCCGCGGCCCATCTGCGTCAGCGTGTTGCAATGGGGGTGATACCAGAAGGTGCCGGCATCGGGCGGGGTAAAGCTGTAGTCGAACGTATCGCCGGTATAAACGTAAGGCTGGGTGAGAAAGGGCACGCCATCCATGCGGTTTTCAATGCGAAGCCCGTGCCAGTGAACGGTGGTCGGCTCGTCCAGACGGTTGGTGAGTTTGGCGTCGAACCGCTCGCCGCGGCGCAGGCGAAGTGTCGGCGGCATGACGGTGCCGGGGGAACCGGCCATGCCATAACTCATCACGCCGCGGGTCAGGTGCTGGCCATCGAGCAGTGCATCGGTGGTCCTCGCCTCCAGATGAACGGCGTTTTCAGCAGACGCCGGGCCGCCGAACAGGCCGGCTGCCCCAAGGCCCAGCCCATAGGCGCCACCAAAACCGGCGGCGGTCTTCATAAGGGTTCGGCGCGATATCTGGACCATGGGCATGCTCTGGCGGCTGTTGTTCCTGATCCTGCTTAAACCTGAGAAAGTTGATCAGCAATACGGCGCGATCCGCGATATTGCCGCAGGCTGCTACCGCCGGTCGATGCGGCCATCCTTGCGCTCATCGCCGGGCGCGCCCGCCATGCGGTTGAAATAGGCGGATGTGCGCAGCAGCGCGCGAAACCGCCCCGGCCGTGCGTCAGGCGGCACGGCGGGCCGTGTGCGCATGCGCACCACCGTATAAAACAGGAAACCCATGAAGATGAACGAGGTGTAGATGAAGAACACCTGCGGGCCGATGAACTGCAGGAGAACCGAGGCGAGCAGCGGCCCGATGGTGGCGCCGATGGACCAGAAGAACAGGAGGCCCGCCGAAACCAGCGCATGTTCGCCGGGTTTGGCAAAATCATTGCCATGGGCCGAACACAGCGAATAAAGCGGCATGGCAAAGGCGCCGTAAACGAAGATGCCGATGATATTGGCCGTCTCATGCGTGCCGGCGAAAAACGACAGGTAGCCGCCGGTGAGGATTGCGCCGATAGTCGCCCAGATGATCACCTTTCGCCGGTCCAGCCGGTCGGAATAAAGCCCAAGCGGATATTGCAGCACGACGCCGCCGATAATGCCGGCGCTCATGAAGGTGGCAATCGCCGTCACGCTCATGCCGATCTGCTGTGCATAGATCGGCCCGATATTGCGAAACGCCGCCATGCTGAGGCCAACCGCGATGACGCCGACGACGGACAGCGGCGAAATGCGCCAGACGGCGCGGATATCCGTGCTGATCGCTTCCGGCGGGGCAGGGCTTGAACGGTCGAGGACGGAAATCGGCACCAGCGACAGCGCCATGGCAATTGCCACCAGCGAAAAGATCACCGGTCCATCGATGCCGACGGTTGGGATGAGATATTGCGCGGCCGTCACGGAACTGAGGTCCACCAGACGATAGACCGAGAGGGTGCGCGCCCGGTTCTGGTTGGTCACCTTGGCATTGATCCAGCTTTCCACCACGGCAAACAGGCTTGCGACCGAAATGCCGATGATGAAACGCATCAGCGTCCAGAACAGCGGCGATGTGATGAGCGGCATCAGGATGGAGCAGCAGGCGGCAATGGCTGCCATCGCGGCAAAGGTGCGGATATGGCCGATGGCGCGCAGAATGCGGGTGACATAAAGGCAGCCGATGGCAAAACCGATGCTGTAGCCGGCACCGATCAACCCGATGGTAGAGGGTGAAAACCCTTCCGCCGTGCCCCGGAGCGCAATGAACGTGCCTTGCAATCCGTTGCCTCCGATCAGGATGCCCGCGGTGACGAGAAGGGGAATCAGCGGGCGGGTCTGGCTCATGCGGGAATATCCGGCGGCCGTGGCCGCAAAGATGGGAGGGCGGGGACGGGAAGGCGGGCAATCGCACCGAGGCAGACTGTGATATGCAGTCTATCCAAGCACATCTATGAAAAACAGCTGAATTGCGCTGAAAAACCGTGCAACCTGCGCCCAGCCTTGACAAAGCCGGCAGGTCATGCGCTTTTCCGCCCGATTTTCCCCCTGTCGGCCAGACCCGTTTCTCGTGCCGGCACACGCGATTCCAGGAACTCCACATGCACCGTTACCGCAGCCACACCTGTGCCGCCCTGAAAAAGACCGATGTCGGCGCGACCGTCCGCCTGTCCGGCTGGGTCCACCGCGTCCGTGACCATGGCGGCGTTCTCTTCATCGATCTTCGCGACCATTACGGCATGACGCAGGTCGTGGCCGACCCTGATAGCCCCGCCTTCAAGGTGGCCGAAACCGTGCGTGGCGAATGGGTCATTCGCATCGATGGCGTCGTCAAGGCCCGTTCGGAAGATACCATCAACAAGCAGATGGCAACCGGCGAGATCGAGCTTTACGCGCAGGAGATCGAAGTCCTGTCCGCTGCCAAGGAACTGCCGCTGCCGGTGTTCGGCGAGCCCGACTATCCGGAAGACGTGCGCCTGAAATACCGCTTCCTCGACCTGCGCCGCGATACGCTGCACAAGAACATCGTCAAGCGCACGCAGATCGTCTCGGACATGCGCAACCGCATGAACGAAATCGGTTTCGCCGAATATACGACGCCGATCCTCACCGCCTCGTCGCCGGAAGGCGCGCGCGACTTCCTCGTGCCGAGCCGCATCCATCCCGGCCAGTTTTTTGCACTGCCGCAGGCGCCGCAGCAGTACAAGCAGCTTTTGATGGTGGCCGGTTTCGACCGCTATTTCCAGATCGCACCCTGCTTCCGCGATGAAGACCCGCGCGCCGACCGTCTGCCGGGCGAATTCTACCAGCTCGATATGGAAATGAGCTTTGTCGAGCAGGAAGACGTCTGGAACACGATGGCGCCCGTCATCACCGGCGTGTTCGAAAAATTTGCCGATGGCAAGCCTGTCACCAAGGACTGGCCGCGCATTCCCTATGACGAAGCGATCCGCAAATACGGCTCCGACAAGCCGGACCTGCGCAACCCGATCGTCATGGAAAATGTCACCGACCACTTTGCCGGCTCCGGCTTCAAGGTGTTTGCCGGCATGATCGCATCGAACCCGAAGGTCGAGATCTGGGCGATCCCGGCAAAGACCGGTGGTAGCAGAGCCTTCTGCGACCGCATGAACGCCTGGGCGCAAGGCCAGGGCCAGCCGGGCCTCGGTTATATCTTCTGGAAGGAAGAGGACGGCAAGATCGCCGGCTCCGGCCCGCTTGCCAAGAACATTGGCGAGGAACGCACCGAAGCCGTGCGCACCCAGCTTGGTCTCGGCGCGGGCGATGCCTGCTTCTTCGTTGCCGGTGAGCCGTCAAAATTCTACAAGTTTGCCGGTGAAGCTCGCACGCGCGCCGGCGAGGAACTGAACCTTGTCGATCGCGACCGGTTCGAGCTGTGCTGGATCGTCGATTTCCCGTTCTTCGAATGGAGTGACGAGGATAAGAAGCTCGATTTCGCCCACAACCCCTTCTCCATGCCGCAGGGTGGCCTTGAGGCTCTGGAAACGCAGGATCCGCTGACGATCAAGGCTTACCAGTACGATGCCGTGTGCAACGGCTTCGAAATCGCCTCGGGCTCCATCCGTAACCAGTCGCCGGAACTGATGGTGAAGGCGTTTGAAATGGTTGGTCTCTCGAAGGCGGACGTGGAGGATCGCTTCGGCGGCATGTACCGTGCCTTCCAGTACGGCGCACCTCCGCACGGCGGCTGCGCTTTCGGCATCGACCGTGTCGTCATGCTTCTGGTTGGCGCCAAGAACCTGCGTGAAATCACGCTGTTCCCGATGAACCAGCAGGCACAGGATCTGTTGATGAACGCGCCGGCACCGGCCCAGCCGAAGCAGTTGATGGAACTGTCGCTTCGGGTTCTGCCGCCGCTGAAAAAGGATTGATCTCTCCTCCCGCCCGGTTTTGCGGGCGGGAACCTTCTTCGGGGCCGGGCATTGTCTGCCCAGCAATCACGCCCCCGAGGAGAGCATTATGCTGAAGACCCTCATGGCCGCATCTGCGGCCATTTTCATCTCGACCACCGCTTTTGCGCAGTCGACCGTCATCGTCACCGAACAGCCGGCCCCGCCGCCGCCGGGCGCCGTCATCGTGCGCGAAATGCCGCGCGAGGTGCGCACCTATGTGATGGAGCAGGACGTGCAGTCCGTGCCGTACGAAGGTGACGTTCTGGTCGGCCGCGTTCTGCCGCAGGATGTGGAAGTGCATGTCGTTGATGGTTATGGCGATTACGCCTACACGGTCGTCAACAAGCGCCGCGTCGTGGTCGATCCGCAGACCCGCGAAGTGATCCAGGTTCTCGACTGATTTTTGTCTGGACTGGCAGGATGAATGGAGGGGGCGGCGTATGCTGCTCCTTTTTTGTGGCTAGGAAGCCCTGATGGCGGCGATGGAAGTTTTGCGCTGCTTATATTGCCTTGCGTCAATTCTGCGGCTATGAACTGGCCTATCACAAGGACCCGGGTGCGATCCCCGGGTGGCTCTTCCGGCCGCCGATCCGCCGGACAACGCAAAGCATTGGCCTTTTCAGACCTGGTTCATTCCCGGCCGATGCGTTCAGTTTGCGAAAAATCTCAAAATCATGATGTCTTTCTCCACCTACCGCCGCGAATGGTTTTCCAATATTCGCGGGGATATTCTCTCCGGCATTGTCGTTGCCATGGCGCTTATTCCTGAGGCCATCGGCTTTTCGGTCATCGCCGGCGTCGATCCGAAGGTCGGGCTGTTTGCCTCTTTCGCCATCGCCTGCGTTTCTGCCTTTGTCGGTGGCCGACCGGGCATGATCTCGGCGGCAACGGCTGCCACCGCCGTGCTGATGGTGACGCTGGTCAAGGAACACGGCCTGCAATATCTGTTTGCCGCAACGCTGCTGATGGGCCTGTTGCAGATCCTGGCCGGCCTGGCCAGGCTCGGCCGCGTCATGCGCTTCGTGTCGAAATCGGTGATGACCGGCTTCGTTAATGCGCTTGCCATCCTCATCTTCATGGCGCAGTTGCCGGAACTCATCGGGGTGCCGGTCGCAACCTATGTGATGATCGCCGCCGGTTTGGCGATCATCTACCTCTTCCCCTACGTCACGAAAATCATCCCGTCGCCGCTCGTCGCCATCGTCGCACTGACGCTGGTGTCGGTGTATTCCGGGCTTGATCTGCGCACCGTCGGCGATCTCGGCGAACTTCCCTCCAGCCTGCCGATCTTTTCGCTGCCGGACCTGCCGTTCACCTGGGAAACGTTGCAGATCATCTTCCCCTATTCGGCAGCGCTTGCGGCCGTCGGCCTGCTCGAATCGCTGCTGACGGCGCGTATCGTCGATGACATGACGGATACGACCAGCAGCAAGAGCCAGGAATGCATCGGGCAGGGGGCTTCCAACATTGCAGCCGGCCTCATCGGCGGCATGGGCGGTTGCGCCATGATCGGCCAGTCGGTCATCAACGTGACCTCGGGCGGCCGTGGCCGTCTCTCCACCTTTGTTGCCGGCGCCTTCCTGCTCTTCCTCATCCTGGTGCTGGATGACATCGTAAAGATCATTCCGATGGCAGCGCTCGTGGCGATCATGATCATGGTGTCGATCGGCACCTTCTCATGGCGTTCCATCCCGGATTTGAGGCGCAACCCGTTGTCCTCTTCCATCGTCATGCTGGCAACTGTTGCCACCGTGGTTGCCACGCATGACCTCTCGCTCGGGGTTCTCGCCGGCGTTCTCCTCTCCGGCATCTTTTTTGCCGGCAAGGTGGCAAAGCTCTTCCATGTGCGCTCGACACTGAGCGAAGACGCTACGCATCGCACCTACCGCATCGATGGCCAGATCTTTTTTGCCTCGACGGAAGGGCTGGTCGCCTCGTTCGATTTTGCAGAACCGCTGAAGCGGGTAACACTCGACGTGTCGGATGCGCATCTGTGGGATATTTCGGCGGTCGGCGCGCTCGATCAGGTGGTTTTGAAATTCCGCCGCCACGGCGTTGCCGTCGATGTCATCGGCCTCAATGATGCAAGCGCCGGCATGATCGATCGCTACGCCCTGCACGACAAGGAACACGCGGTGATGAGCGTCGCCAGCCACTGAACCGTCAGGTGTCGGATAGGGCCCCGAGAAAGATCCCACGGCGGCTTGGCCTTCGTGGGATCTTTTTGCTTATGTAAATCTGTATATTGGTCTTCTATCGGTCTTGAATTCCTTAATAATCGATCAAAAATCCTAGATGTGATCGACGATATTTAACAATGAATGTTCAATTGGCTCCGTGTATAGTCTAAAAAATCATTCCGCGGGAGATTGGGAATGTACAGGCTTTACGCGACAAAAGGTTCCGGCAACTGCTTCAAGCCGTTCGTAACTATGTGTCAGCTTGGCATCGGGTTCGATGTTCTTGACGTTGATGTTCTCCGCGGCGAAACACGCGGAGAAGCCTATCGCGCCATCAATCCCGCCGGTGCCGTTCCCTATCTTGTCACAGAGACCGGTGTTGGCGTCGGTGAGTCCAATGCCATGCTGTGGCTGCTGGCGGATGGCTCCGGGCTGATGCCGCAGACAGCGCTTTTGCGGGCGCAGAGCCTGCAATGGATGTTCTTCGAACAGTCCAGGCTTGAGCCGTTCATCTCCCCCGCCCGTTTCCTCGGTCGCATTGCGCCACATCTGGGCGTCGGGCGCGAGGCTGACATCATCGCCTGGCGCGACAAGGCCAGCGCCGGCCTTGCCGTGCTGGATGCGCATCTGAGCAATCGCGATTTCATGCTGGGCGACCGTTACGGCATCACCGATATCGCGCTTTTCGGTTATGTGCATGTGTCCGACGAGGCCGGCATCGATATGCACCTTTTCCCGAACGTCGCGGCCTGGATCGAGAGGGTGCGCCAGACGCCGGGCTTCGTACCTCTGTCGGCGCTGTGTGACAGGGCGCGGCCTTTTCTGGCAGACGAGCATGCTGCATGACCAACACTCTGTATCAGCCGCTGGACGACCACGTCACGCCTGGCTGTGGCGCGTCCGAGAGCAGCCGGTGGATGCTCGACCGGCTCAGTACGGCTGTGTGGATTTTCGACATCGACGCCGCCTTGGTCGTCTGGGCCAATGCCTCCGCGCTCGACATATGGGCGGCCGATACGCTGGAGGAACTGCGTGCCCGCCCGATGAGGCCCGACATGTCGCCCGCCGTCGCGCGGCGCCTGAAACAGTACCAGACGGATTTCATCGAGCGCGACGCGACCTTTACCGAGATGTGGACGCTCTATCCGCGAGGCGTGCCACGTCCGCTGCGGGTCCGTTTCAGTGGCATCCGGCTGAGTGATGGCCGCATGGCGATGCTGTGCGAGGGGAGCGACGAAACCGGCCAGCAGCCGGAAGCAATCCGCAGCGCCGATGCACTTTTGCACACGCAGCTGATGATTTCGCTACATGATCTCGAGGGATGCACGCTCTATTGCAATCCATCCGCGCGGGCAAGCTTTGAAGGCAATGACCACCTGGCCTCGCGCTTCGTGGCGAAGGACGATTTCCGCCGTCTGATGGAGGCCATTCGTGCGACGGGCGAAATCAGCCTGATTGCCGAGGTTTACACGTCGAAGGGTGTTCGCTGGCATGAGTTGACGGCCCGCTCCTGCCATGATCCGGCATCGGGGCGGCCATCCGTGCTGGTGAGCGAAACCGATGTCAGCGGGCTGAAGGAGGCGGAGGCGCTGGCGCATATGCGCGCCAATCACGATCCTCTGACCGGCCTGCCGAACCGCCTTGCCATGCCCGCGCTGTTCGAACGCCTTCTGCGCCAGTCGGAACGCACCGGCGCGCGCATTGGCGTGCTGTTCATCGATCTCGACCAGTTCAAGGTCATCAACGATACGCTTGGCCATCTCCAGGGGGATGCGGTGCTGATGGACGTCGCGCGCCGGCTGTTCGAACTGCGCGGCAAGGACGATGCGGTCATTCGCCTGGGCGGCGACGAGTTCCTGTTCCTGGCGACCGAAGAAAAAGGCGATGAAGGCCGCATCGAGGCGCTGGCCGTGCGCATGTTGCAGCGGCTTGCCGTGCCTGTGCAGGCCGAGCGTCGCAAGCTGATGGTGACGCCAAGCGTCGGCATCGCAAGCTTTCCCGAACACGGGTCAGATGTGCAGATCCTCATGCAGCGGGCGGATCTGGCCATGTACGAGGCAAAGGCTGACGGGCGCAACCAGTACCGCATCTATGATGACGGCATGCGCAACCGGCGCGAGGACGAGGTGGAAATGCTGGCGGATCTGCGCGAAGCTTTGCGCCGCGGACAGATCGAAGCCCATTACCAACCGCGCGTTTCACCGAGTGAGCAACGCATCGTGTCTGCGGAGGCGCTGGCGCGATGGGTGCATCCCGAACGCGGCATGGTATCGCCGGCGATTTTCATTCCGCTGGCCGAAAAGGCGGGGCTGATCAACCAGATCGGTGCCTGCATGCTCGAACAGGCGATCCGCCAGCAAAGTGATTGGGCGGCCAAGGGCTTCCATATCGCCGTCTCCGTCAACGTCTCGATCCGCCAGCTGTGCGAAGTGGATTTTGCCGGCATGGTGCGGCGCCTGCTTTCCTTTTACGGCTGCGATCCGGCCATGCTGGAGCTGGAGCTGACGGAAACGCTGCTGCTCGAAAGCAATCCGGCAGTGCATGACAATCTGGAACAGGTGCGCGCGCTCGGCATCCGCATTGCCATCGATGATTTCGGCACCGGTTATTCCAATCTCGCCCGCCTCAACGAAATGGCAGTAGACTGTATCAAGATCGACCGCAGCCTGGTGAGCGGCCTGCCGCGCAACGAGGAAATTGTCCGGCTCGTCATTGCCATGTGCAATTTCATGCAGGTCACGATCGTGGCCGAGGGCATCGAAACGCAATGTGCCGCTGATTGGGCCCATGCCAATGGCTGTCACGAATTGCAGGGTTATCTCTACAGCCAGCCGCTGCCGGCAGCCGGACTGGAGGCCATGCTGCTTGAAGAGCAGGCCGTGCCGCAGCGCCTGCCAGAAACTGTCTGCTGAAGGCCGTCCGTATCCGGCCTTCGTGGTTTCACCCAACCTGAAACAGGTCTCCAGCGCCGCGTTTCCTGCGGCGCTGGGAGCCTTCAAACCTTACTGGTTGGCGGAGACGGTCACGCCCAGAACGTCCGGCAGCGTGTTCGGGGCCGCCTGCGCTGCACCAAGGATCATCGGCAGCGGCACCGGTGCCGGTGGTGCAGCCGTCACGGTGAAGTTCTTCGGGTTGTCGAGGAAGCTGTTCAGCGCCGAAGACAGGCTGTTCTGCAGCGTGGGAATGTTCCACTGCGCCACCACCAGCGGCACCATGCCCTTCAGCATCATCGCCATCTGGTCACCGTTGACGCCCTGCTGCTTGCCGGCATAGGACAGGCCGCGCTTGGTGATGCCGGCATCGGTGAAGCTCAATTCGGCGCTGTTGAAGTTCAGCTGCTGCAGAAGGCCGAAAAG
Source organism: Neorhizobium sp. PAMB6630 (assembly GCF_058242775.1). Classification (NCBI taxonomy): domain Bacteria; kingdom Pseudomonadati; phylum Pseudomonadota; class Alphaproteobacteria; order Hyphomicrobiales; family Rhizobiaceae; genus Neorhizobium; species Neorhizobium sp. PAMB6630. The sequence continues at coordinate 2,494,095 of NZ_CM177836.1, read as the reverse complement.
CGCCAGCATCTGCGCCTGCTGGGCCGCTTCCTTGTTGGTGCTGGCCTCCATTGCGCGCGTGGTTTCCTGCATCGACTTGATAAAGGCCGGCGTGTAACCCGACAGGCTGGCTGCCAGGTTCAGTCGGCCGATCTTGTCGAGATCGATGGCATATTCCTCAAGATCGACCGTGCCGGGCTCTGCTTCCCAGCTGCCCTTCATGGTCATCGTGCCCTTGAGGGTCTGGATACCGAGACTGTCGATGGCCTCGCGCGATTTCGGATCATCCACGATCGACAGATCCGCCGAGAAGCCGTCGACCTCGGCGTCGAAGCTAAGCCCCGAATTGTCTTCGGTGCGCTCCATGGTCGCAAGGACTTCGTTGATGGAGGCAACGTCGCGGCCCTCGACGGCAATCTTCATCGGTCCGGCATGGGCCTGCTCGTAGAAGAACATCGAATCGAGCGAAGTGCCATCGGCTTCGGCCGGAACGACGATGCCCGAGAGATACATGTTCGACGCGGTGATAACGGTCTTGTCTTCCGTCAGGTTGATGTCGGGAAAAACGGCCTTTTCGATCGTGTAGCTGCCGTCCGTCTCTTCAACGACGCCCTGAAGTGCGACGTCACCCACGGTGACCCGCTTGGCGGGATCCCCGTCACCGATCGAAAGGCCCTTCAGCGTCACGGTGGAGCCCGTGACATCCACGCCCGCCACCTCCAGATTGCCCGGCTGCAGATTGGCGGCCGCCGAAAGCTTGCGCAGCAGGTCGTTGCCATCAAGAGCAAAGGCCGGCGTGGTCGCAATTGCCATCACGGCGCTGGCAAGCAGCATGCGGGTGGAGTTGTTCAATGTCATCAGGTGTCCTCCTTACGGCCTGCCGTGCAGCCGCTGTTCATTCGCAAAAGTTCTTATATGCATAGGGTGGTCAACGTCCACGGCTTTTCAAAGACGAAAATCGTCAGCCGGACACCTATAAGGGGCCTTCATCCACAGGCGCTTTGCCCGGATTTCTTGCCGGGAATCAGGCTTTCCGGTAGTCAAGGGCCATGGGAAAAAATCTGACACCTCCGCCCGGTGACGATGGCGGCGACAATATACTGCCGATTGACCTGAAGGCGGCGCTCGAGGAGCGTTATCTCGCCTATGCGCTGTCGACCATCATGCACCGTGCGCTGCCGGATGTGCGCGACGGATTGAAGCCCGTGCACCGGCGCATCATCCATGCGATGAGCGAGATGGGCATTCGCCCCAACTCGGCGTTCAAGAAGTGCGCCCGTATCGTCGGTGACGTCATCGGTAAGTTCCACCCGCATGGTGACCAGTCGGTCTATGATGCGCTGGTGCGTCTCGCGCAGGATTTTTCGCAGCGTTATCCGATCGTCGACGGGCAGGGGAACTTTGGTAATATCGACGGCGACAGCGCGGCCGCCTATCGATACACCGAAGCCCGCATGACCGAGGTCGCGGCCCTCCTTCTGGAAGGCGTCGACCAGGATGCGGTGGATTTTCGCGCCACCTATAACGAGGAAGACGAGGAGCCGACGGTTCTGCCGGGCGCGTTCCCGAATCTGCTCGCCAACGGCGCATCGGGCATCGCGGTCGGTATGGCCACCTCCATACCCCCGCATAATGCCCATGAACTCTGCGACGCAGCGCTTCACCTCATCCGCCATCCGGATGCGACGATCGAAAAGCTCGTCGATTTCATTCCCGGCCCCGATCTGCCGACCGGCGGCATCATTATCGACAACCGGGAATCGATCATCGAGGCCTATCGCACCGGCCGCGGCGGGTTTCGCGTGCGTGCCAAGTGGGAGACGGAAGATCTCGGGCGCGGCGGTTACCAGATCGTCATCACCGAAATTCCCTATCAGGTGCAGAAGTCGCGGCTGATCGAAAAGATCGCCGAACTGCTGATTGCCCGCAAGCTGCCGCTTCTCGAAGACGTGCGCGACGAATCGGCGGAAGACATCCGTGTCGTGCTGGTGCCGAAGAGCCGCACGGTGGACGCGACGCTTCTGATGGAATCGCTGTTTCGCCTCACGGAACTGGAAAACCGCATCCCGCTCAACATGAACGTGCTCTCCATGGGGCGCGTGCCAAAGGTGATGGCGTTGAACGAGGTGCTGCTGGAATGGCTGGCGCACCGCAAGGACGTTTTGATCCGTCGCTCGCGTTTCCGTCTTGCGGCCATCGACCGGCGTCTGGAAATTCTCGGCGGCCTGCTGATTGCCTATCTCAACCTCGATGAGGTGATCCGCATCATCCGCGAGGAGGATGAGCCCAAGCAGGTGATGATTGCCAAATGGCAGCTGACCGACGTGCAGGCCGAATCCATCCTCAACATGCGCCTGCGCAATCTGCGCAAGCTCGAAGAGTTTGAGATCCGCAAGGAATTCGATGAGTTGACGGCGGAAAAAGCCGATATCGAATCGCTGCTCGCCTCTGACGAGAAGCAGTGGAAGGTGGTTGAGCACGAGATTCAGGACGTGCGCAAGAAATTCGCCAAGGGCCGCGGCAAGCCGTTTGCGCGCCTGACGCAATTTGCCGATGCCCCGGAAGCCGATCTCGATGCCATCCAGCAATCGATGATCGAAAAGGAACCGGTCACCATCGTCATCTCGCAGAAGGGCTGGATCCGCGCGCTGAAAGGTCATATCGCCGACACCTCGACGCTGACCTTCAAGGAAGGCGATGCGATGCGGCTGGCTTTCCCGGCGCAGACCACCGACAAGCTTCTGCTGCTCACCACCGGCGGCAAGGCCTATACGCTGGGTGCCGACAAGCTGCCCGGCGGGCGCGGCCATGGCGAACCGATCCGCATCATGGTCGATATGGAAAACGATCAGGATGTGCTGACCGCCTTTGTGCATGATCCGCAGCGCAAGCTGATCCTGTCCTCCACCGCCGGCAACGGTTTTGTGGTGGCCGAAACCGAGCTGGTCGCCAATACCCGCAAGGGCAAGCAGGTGATGAATGTGGCGATGCCCGACGAGGCAAAGCTCGTGATCCCCGTCGCCGGCGATCACGTGGCCGTCGTTGGCGAAAACCGCAAGCTTCTGGTCTTCCCGCTGTCGCAGCTGCCGGAAATGACGCGCGGCAAGGGCGTTCGTCTGCAACGCTACAAGGACGGCGGCATTTCCGATGTGAAGTGTTTTGCGCTCTCCGACGGTCTTACCTGGGAAGATACGGCCGGACGGGTGTTTACCCGCAACAAGGACGAACTGCTGGAATGGCTGGGCGATCGCGCCACCGTCGGCCGCGCCGTGCCGAAGGGCTTTCCCCGCAGCGGCAAGTTCAGCGGCTGAGGTCTTGCCCGCTCGGCCCCGTCAGGCGCCGAGCGGCACAATATGATCGCGCAGAAAGCGCGTGGCGCCGTCCTCATCGATCTCGCCGGCTGCGACGGCAAGGACGAAGCAATAGAGGGCGGCATCCGTTGTTTCGATCATGAAGCCGTTTTCCATGAGGAAGATGCCGGCTGTCACGATCGCAATCCGCTTGTTGCCATCGATAAAAGCATGGTTTTTGGCCAGCCCGTACAGATAGGCGGCCGCAAGCTCTGCAATGTCATCGCAGCCATAGGCCTGAGGGTTGACCGGTCTCGTTAGCGCAGATTCCAGCGCGCCTGCATCCCGGAGGCCAATGGCTCCGCCAAACCGTTTGACCTGCCGCTCCTGAAGCCGGATGACGAGCGGCATCGACAGAAAAATGAAATCACTCATTCGGCAAGCTTTTTCAGGGCAACCTTGTACTTGTCCATGAAGCTTTCGGCATGCGCGAGCTGGCGCTGGAAATCTTCATCCATGGGATGAAGCGTGATCCGTCCATTCTCCTCGCGCAGTTCCAGGCTGTCGCCGGCGCGCACGCCGACGCGGTCCAGAACTTCCTTCGGGATGATGATGCCTTCGGAATTGCCGATCTTGCGCACGATGATGTTCATCGCAACCTCCATGTTATAACGTGATTATAACATGCGACCACTCTGTCCGCAATCAGCGCAGGAAGGGGTTTTCCATCTGATCTTCTTCCGGCCGATATCGCTCCCAGCCGCGCGGCGTCAGGTGTTCCTGCGGCTGGTAGCGGGTCTTGTAGTTCATCTTGGACGAACCCTTCACCCAATAACCGAGATAGACATGCGGCAGGCCAAGCGTCTGGGTGCGCTTGATGTGGTCGAGGATCATGTAGGTGCCGAGCGAGCGCTTCTCCAGCTTGGTGTTGAAGAAGGAATAAACCATCGACAGGCCATCGGTCATCATGTCGGTCAGTGCCACGCCCACCAGTTCGCCTTTCGGCTTGTCGCCAATGCCGGCACCGGGCACGCGGACGCGGTATTCGATCAGGCGTGTGTTGACGTGGGTATCTTCCACCATGATGGCATAATCGAGCGCCGACATGTCCGACATGCCGCCGCGCTGGTGGCGGTCGTCGAGATAGCGGCGAAACAGCGAGAACTGCTCGGTGGAGGGCTGCGGTGGCATCATGGTGGCGACAAGGTCGCTGTTGGTGGCAATCAGCTTGCGCATCGTGCGGCCGGGCTCGAACTCGCCGGCCAGGATCCGAACCGAAACACAGGCGCGGCAGCCCTCGCAGGCGGGACGATAGGCAATGTTCTGCGAGCGACGAAAACCGCCTTGCGTCAGGAGGTCGTTCATCTCGGCGGCGCGCTGGCCGACCAGATGGGTGAAAACCTTCCGCTCCATTTCGCCTGCAAGGTAAGGGCATGCAGCCGGAGCCGTCAGGTAAAACTGCGGAGATGGCGTCGCCTGGGTGTTCATCCGCGCAAATTCACCTTCGCTGCAAGAAGTAAGGCTGGGGGCCATGCGCGGCAATCACTGCTTTGCGTTGCCGGTCACCCTGATAGCATGGCGCAACTTCTCAAAACGTCAACCGGGCAGGTGGCGCTATCGCGCAGATGTCAGGTCGTGCGCACCACAACCGTGCCCAGCAACAGATCATGCACAAGACGCGAGCGGTCGATGAACAGGCCGGCCAGCAGGATGAGCGGCGTCAGCACCGAGTTGAGGATCCAGAACAGCACCATGTGAACGACCGCCGTCAGAAAATCCATCCGCCGGCCGTCGAGGCGCACGATGGCAATGCCCATCATGCGCATGCCGGGGCTTGCCTGGGCAGCGCCGCCGAGCGAAAGCCCGAAATACAGAAGCGCCACGATGACGAAAAGGATCGGGTAGAGGAAAAAGCCCAGCCCCAGCGTGATGATACCGAGGAAGAACACCACGACGGCGGCGGGAATGCACAACAGCAGCACCATCAAATAGTCGATGATGAAGGCAAAGACCCGGCGCGAAAGCACACCGCTATAGGCGCGCCAGTCTTCCGGTGCTGCAACAGTGGGTGTGTTGTCGAACGACATTTTGGGTTCTCCTTTGTGTTCCCAAAACAATATGGGAAATCCCGGCCCTCTTCACAATGGCCCACCGTCTGCGGCGCCGGCTTTTTGAAACGGTGCCGCCGGGGCTCGGTCTCACAGTCTGTTCAAGAATTCTCTTTGGCGCGGCGAAAATGGTGATTTCGAGAACCGGAGCGGAGCGTACATTTGGTACGTGAGCACCGGAAGCGCAGATATCGCCATTTGCAGCCCGTCATAGGGAATTATGGGACAGACTGTCAGGCGCCCTTCAGCTTGCGGGCGGCTTCTACGGCGAAATAAGACAGGATACCGTCACAGCCGGCGCGCTTGAAGCAGAGCAGCGTCTCCATCATGATCCGCTCGCCGTCGATCCAGCCGTTCATCGCCGCCGCCTTGATCTGGGTATATTCGCCAGACACCTGATAGGCGAAGGTCGGCAGGCCAAAGGCTTCCTTCATGCGCCAACAGATGTCGAGATAGGCGATGCCGGGTTTCACCATCAGCATGTCGGCGCCTTCCTCCACGTCGAGCGCGGCGTCGCGCAGCGCTTCCGTGCCGTTGGCCGGGCTGATGTAATAGCTGTTCTTGTCGCCCTTCAGCAGGCCACCGGTGCTGATCGCCTCGCGATAGGGGCCATAGAAACCGGACGAGAATTTCGTCGCATAGGACATGATGCCGACATCCTGATGGCCGGCCGCATCAAGCGCGCGGCGAATGGCGCCGATGCGCCCGTCCATCATTTCAGACGGCGCGATGATATCGGCACCGGCATCGGCCTGCATCACGGCGGCACGCGCTACCTGATCGACCGTCTCGTCATTGACGATGACGCCGTCGCGCAAGATGCCGTCATGGCCGTGGCTGGTAAACGGATCGAGCGCCACGTCGGTGATGAGGCCGATATTCGGCACCGCCTTTTTAACCGCACGGGTAAACTGGTTGATCAGGTTGTCGCGATCAAGGATCTGCGAGCCGGTGGCGTCGCGCTTGTCCATCTCCACGTCGGGGAAGGGGGCAATGGCGGGAATGCCAAGATCGGCGGCTTCCCGGATCGCCTCGACAGCCTTGTCAACGCTCATGCGGTTGACGCCGGGCATGGCGCGGATGGGATCGACAATGTTTTCGCCGGGTACGATGAAGATCGGCCAGATCAGGTCATCGACCGAAAGCCGGTTCTCCTGCGTCATCCGGCGCGTCCAGTCAGCCTTGCGGTTGCGGCGCATGCGGCGGTGGCCGGTGATTTCGTCCACGAGATGGGTCTTGTCGGTCATGGCGGGGTCTCGCTTTCTGCATCTGGATTTTTGCCGTGGCTTAACACGGCGCGGAAAAATTTGCGAAGGGTCAGGCTGCCGCAGGCGATGCATGCGGCGGCGTCTCTGGCGGGGGGCGTCGAACCGGGTTATCCTTACCGGCATGGAACCTGATTCACTTGCCCAGCCGAAACTCAGCCTGACCGAAATCCTGTTCGTGATCTTCCTGCGGTTGATTGCGGGCGTGTGCCTGTGGTTCGGCCTGCAATACTGGGCCATGCTCGTCGGGTATTCCTTTGATGGACGTGCGCGCTTTGATCTTTTGAACCTGCCCTGGCGGTCGGCGGCCTCGGTTCTTGCGGTGGTCTTTCCGGTGGCAGCGCTTGGGCTCTGGCTTGCCGTCTCCTGGGGGCCGGTGCTGTGGGTTATCGCCGCCGGCTGCCAGTTGCTCATGTACCAGGTCTGGCCGGAGGTTTTTGGCCATAACATTCTGGTGCCGCTGATGCATGGGCTGGTGGCGGCACTCTATCTCGTCTTCCGGCTGGCCATCTTCCTCGATGAGCGCCGCAAGATGGAAGAAAGGGTAAGGGTTGATTTACCCTGATTCCCACGCTTTTTAGCGGATATTCGACGCAATTTGCCAATCTAAGTCATTGAAATCGCTGAAGCCGATCTCTGGAATCGACAGGCTTGAACTGGCCGTCCAGCACAGGGTTTATCCTGTTAAGCCACCGTTAGCCCTATGTTTTAAGTCGAATTTTATGGGCTCCGGGTAGTGTCACTCACAAGGCGGGAGACAACAAACACACCGCCAAACAAACAGTGAGGCAGACATGTTGAACACCAAGATCAAGCCGCAGGCTGCAACGGTAGCCGACGCTCAGGACGAAACCATCCGCGGCCTTTACATGGAATCGCTCCACCTCGTGGAACGTCTTCACCGCCGCCTTCTCGATGTCGTCAAGGACGAGTTCGACCGTCAGGGTCGCGACGACGTCAATGCCGTGCAAGCCCTCCTGCTGTTCAACATCGGAAATTCCGAGCTGACCGCCGGTGAACTGCGCTCCCGTGGATACTACCTTGGTTCTAACGTTTCGTATAACGTCAAGAAACTGGTCGATCTCGGCTTCATCAACCACCAGCGTTCGCGCATCGACCGCCGCTCGGTCCGCATCAGCCTGACCAAGACCGGCCAGGATATCGCCGAAGTGGTTGCCAAGCTTTACGAGCGCCATATCGGTTCCATCGAAAAGGTCGGTGGCATCGGCGAGGGCGAGTTTGCCCAGATGAACAAGCTGCTCCAGCGCCTCGACCGCTTCTGGAACGACCAGATCATGTATCGCCTCTAAACCTTTCGACAGCTCAAGGCTCTGATCCACCGGACCTTGCGGCTTTCCCCTGACAGGCACCCCTCCAGTCGCCTTCAAAACCGGATGCGCTCCCGCGCGTCCGGTTTTTCCGTTTCTGCTGGCTTTATTTTGCCGCGTCTGCAACTGAAGCGTAAAAGTCACGTTGATACACGCTGCTGTGAGCGCATGGCTGCTGACAAGAATTGGCCATATTGCTATGGGACCGCAAAGCCTAAATATGGTGGGAAAATCCGGCTCTCAAAGCTTTTGTCGAAGGCCTGGCCGGGCCGCCGGGTGCGTGTGGATGAAAAGAGGTCCGCGACGCTTTATTAACCATATCCTTGTAGTCACTTTGGCCTGAAGTGATGACGGATAACGTGGATCGAATGATGTCGAAAAAGAGCGAATCCGAATTTTTGTCCCGCCGCGCCGTTCTGCGCTCGGCGGTGTCGCTGGGGGCGGTGTCTCTGGCCGCACCGGTGCTGGCCCAGAGTGCCCTGCAGGATATCATTTCCGCGCCGCAGCGCGGCACCTGGGACGATCAGTTCGACGCCAATGCCTCCTCCCGTTCGGCCGTCAACGTGATGTCCAACAATCCGGTGCTGGGGCAGGGCTCACCTGCCTATATCCAGCAGGCCATTCTCGAATACCAGAATATCGTCGCCAATGGTGGCTGGCCGCAGGTCACGCCGGGCCAGGCCGGCATGCGCATCGGCAATGCCGATCCGGTCGTACAGCAGCTTCGCCAGCGCCTGATGGTGGTGGGTGACCTGCCGCAGTCAGCCGGCATGTCGACCTCCTTCGACAGCTATGTCGACAGCGCCGTCAAGCGTTTCCAGGCCCGCCACGGCCTGCCGACGGATGGTGTTCTCGGCGAATACACGCTGAAGGCGCTTAATATTCCGGCTGAAACCCGCCTTGGCCAGCTGCAGACCAATCTGGTGCGCCTCCAGTCGATGTCTGGCGATCTGGGTCTGCGCCATGTGATGGTGAACATTCCTGCCGCCTCCATCGAAGCCGTGGAAAACGAGCGCGTGGTGCTGCGCAACACCGCCGTCGTCGGTCGTATCGACCGCCCAACGCACATCATCAATTCGAAGATCTACGAGGTTATCCTCAACCCGTACTGGACGGCACCCCGCTCGATCATCGAGAAGGACATCGTGCCCTTGATGCGCAAGGACCCGACCTACCTCACGCGCAACAATATTCGCCTGTTCGACGGCAAGGGCACGGAAGTGCCGCCGGAAGCGGTGGACTGGAATGCGCCGAAGGCCCCGAACCTGATGTTCCGTCAGGATCCGGGCAAGAACAACGCCATGGCGTCCACCAAGATCAACTTCCACAACCCGAACAACGAATACATGCACGACACGCCCCAGCAGGGCCTGTTCAACAAGCTGATGCGGTTTGAATCGTCCGGCTGTGTGCGTGTGCAGAACGTGCGCGACCTCATCACCTGGCTCTTGCGCGACACCGCGCCGTGGACCCGTCAGGAGATCGAGCGCGTGATTGCGCTTCGCCAGAACAACCCGATCAAGCTGGCGCAGGAAGTGCCTGTCTATTTCGTCTACATCACCGCCTGGTCGGCAAAGGACGGTGTCGTGCAGTTCCGCGACGACATCTACCAGCGCGATGGCGCAACCGAACTTGCGCTTCAGACCAAGACGGGCATCGAACAGCCGGCCGGTTCCATCGACGACGATCTGCTGCCGCAATAAAATTGTGCAGGCTTTAGCCCGCAGCCCCTCTCTTGCGGCGGCCTCTTTGCAGAGAGGCCGCCGTTTTTCGTTGCGGCCCGCCTGCTTTTGGCGGAAAAGCGACGGCGGCCTGGGCATAGTGTCGCAATCGGGCGGAAAACTGGCTTTGACAGAGCCCGACACTGCGGATTGATCTGCAAATATCGCGCTGCGTATTGCCCTTATGAAGGCGTGCCGCTAAGACGCCATCGCATCAGTTTCTTCCAGGAGCCCCGACATGTCGCATAGAGATGCATTCTTCTCCCGTTCGCTCGCCGATACAGATCCGGATATCTTTGGCGCGATCGAGAAGGAACTGGGTCGCCAGCGTCACGAAATCGAATTGATCGCTTCGGAAAACATCGTCTCGCGCGCCGTTCTGGAAGCGCAGGGCTCGATCATGACGAACAAATATGCCGAAGGTTACCCGGGCAAGCGTTATTACGGCGGCTGCCAGTTCGTCGATATCGCCGAAGAATTGGCCATCGAGCGCGCCAAGCAGCTGTTCGGCGTCGGCTTTGCCAATGTGCAGCCCAATTCCGGTTCCCAGATGAACCAGGCCGTGTTTCTGGCGCTCCTGCAGCCGGGCGACACCTTCATGGGCCTCGATCTGAACTCGGGTGGTCACCTCACGCATGGTTCGCCGGTCAACATGTCCGGCAAGTGGTTCAACGTCGTGTCCTACGGGGTGCGCGAGGAAGACCACCAGCTCGACATGGACGAAGTCGCCCGCAAGGCGGAAGAACATAAGCCCAAGCTGATCATCGCCGGTGGCACTGCCTATTCCCGTATCTGGGACTGGCAGCGGTTCCGCGAGATCGCCGATTCCGTCGGCGCCTACCTGATGGTCGATATGGCGCATATCGCAGGCCTGGTGGCCGGTGGCGTGCATCCGTCGCCGTTCCCGCATTGCCATGTGGCCACCACCACCACGCACAAGTCGCTGCGCGGCCCGCGTGGCGGCATGATCCTCACCAATGACGAGGCGCTGGCAAAGAAGTTCAATTCGGCCGTGTTCCCCGGCCTGCAGGGCGGCCCGCTGATGCATGTGATTGCCGCCAAGGCCGTCGCCTTCGGTGAAGCTTTGCAGCCGGAATTCAAGGAATACGCCGCCCAGGTGGTGAAGAATGCCAAGGTTTTGGCCGATACGCTCATCAGCCACAATCTCGATATCGTCTCCGGCGGCACCGACAACCACCTGATGCTGGTCGATCTTCGCAAGAAGAACGCCACCGGCAAGCGCGCGGAAGCAGCGCTTGGCCGCGCCTTCGTCACCTGCAACAAGAACGGCATTCCGTTCGATCCTGAAAAGCCCTTCGTCACGTCTGGCATCCGTCTCGGTTCGCCGGCGGGCACGACGCGCGGCTTCAAGGAAGCCGAATTCGCCGAGATCGGCAATCTGATCGTCGAAGTGCTCGATGGCCTCAAGGTTGCCAATTCCGACGAAGGCAATGCCGCCGTGGAAGCCTCGGTGCGCGACAAGGTCGTGACGCTCACCGATCGTTTCCCGATGTACCCTTACATGTAAGAGGCCTATACCGGTATGCGCTGCCCCTATTGCGGTTCCGAAGACACGCAGGTCAAGGATTCGCGTCCGGCCGAGGATTTCACCTCCATCCGCCGGCGGCGCATCTGCCCGGATTGCGGCGGTCGATTCACCACGTTTGAGCGCGTGCAGCTGCGCGAACTCATGGTGATGAAGAAGACCGGCCGCAAGGTGCCGTTCGATCGCAACAAGCTGGTGCGATCGTTCCAGATCGCTCTGCGCAAGCGGCCGGTTGATAACGACCGCATCGAGCGGGCCGTCTCCGGCATCGTGCGCCGGCTGGAAAGTTCGGGCGAAAGCGAAATTTCGTCCGAACAGATCGGCCTTCAGGTTCTGGAAGCCTTGAAGAGCCTCGATGACGTCGCCTTCGTGCGATATGCCTCGGTCTACCGCGATTTCTCCCATGCGGAAGATTTCGAAAAGGTGATTGCCGAGATCAGCGCCCGCATCGGCCGCGATTCCATCGTGGAATCCTGAGCCGTGGGCGGGGCAGCCGATATGTGCCTGCCTGATGGCGAGGGTCTTGAAGACGGTTTTTCCGAAGACCAGCGTTTCATGGCCGCCGCCATCAGCCTGTCGCGGCACCATACCGGCCAGACCGGCACCAACCCCTCCGTCGGCTGCCTGATCGTCAAGGACGGCGTCATTCTCGCCTCCGCCGTCACCGCCCGCGGCGGGCGCCCGCATGCGGAAACGCAGGCACTTGATATCGCCGGTGACGCTGCGCGCGGGGCCACAGCCTATGTGACGCTAGAACCTTGTTCCCACTATGGCCGCACGCCGCCCTGCGCCAATGCGCTGGTCGCCGCCGGCATCGCCCGCGTTGTTGTCTGCCTTCCCGATCCCGATCCGCGTGTCTCCGGCCGCGGCCTTGCGATCCTTCGCGAGGCGGGCATCGCGGTGGAAACCGGCGTGCTGCAGGCTGAAGGCCGCCGGGCGCTGGCCGCCTACCTGATGCGCCAGACCAAGGGCCGTGCCTATGTGACGCTGAAACTTGCCGTTTCCAAAGACGGCATGATCGGCCGCAAGGGGGCAGGGCAGGTGGCGATCACCGGGCCTTTGTCGCGGGCGCAGGTGCATACGCTGCGCGCCGAAATGGACGCCATCCTCGTTGGCATTGGCACTACCATCGCCGATGATCCGGAACTGACAGTGCGCCTTCCGGGGCTGGAAGATCGTTCACCCGTTCGCATCGTGCTCGACCGGCACCTGCGCCTGCCGCTGACCTCGAAGCTGGTGAAGACCGCGCGCGATGTGCCGGTGATCGTAGCCATGCTGCGCACACCCCCCTCTGCCGAGGCGGAAGATGCCATCGCGGACCTTTCCACCCGCCGCCAGCATTTGACGCAAGCCGGCGTAGAAATCCTCGAGATCGACGATCTCGCAGCACTCCTCACGACACTTGCCGCCCGCGGCATTTCCTCCGTGCTGGTGGAGGGGGGCGCCACGGTTGCCAGTTCCTTCCTCGATGCCGGGCTGGTGGATCGCATTCTCCTGTTCGAAGGTCCGGGCGAGATCGGTGACGACGGCATTGAATCGCCGCTTACCCGCACCGATATCCCCAGAGATTACACGCCCGTCCGCCGGCTTCGCTTCGGCGATGACTGCTGCTCCGATTACGAGAGGGAATTTCAATGTTTACAGGTATCGTGACCGATGTCGGCACCGTGGCTGACCTTAAGCCGCTCGATGAGGGCATCCGCCTGCGCGTCAACACCGCTTATGATCCGAAAACCATCGATATCGGCGCTTCCATCTCGCATTCCGGCGTCTGCCTCACCGTGACGAAACTGCCCGACGAGGGCAGCAATGAGCGCTGGTTCGAGGTGGAAGCCTGGGAGGAGGCGCTGCGGCTGACCACGATCTCGTCCTGGACGACCGGCCGCCGCATCAATCTGGAACGGGCGCTGAAAATCGGCGACGAACTCGGCGGTCATATCGTCTCTGGCCATGTCGATGGCAAGGCGGAAGTGCTGTCGATCACCCATGAAGGCGAAGCCGTGCGTATTCGTCTTCGCGCGCCCGAAGCGCTTGCCCGCTTCGTCGCGCCAAAAGGCTCTGTTGCGCTCGATGGTACGTCGCTCACCGTCAACGCCGTCGATGGCACTGATTTCGACGTCCTGCTCATCCGCCACACGCTTGAGGTCACCACCTGGGGCGACCTCAAAGCCGGCGACTTCGTCAATTTTGAAGTGGACACGATGGCGCGTTATGCTGCCCGTCTTGCGGAGTTTCCCGCAACACGCTGACAGTCTGTCCCATAATTCCCTCCGGCGGGCTGCAAATGGCAATTTCTCCTTGTCCGGTGCTCACGTACTTATAGGTACGCTCCGCTCCGGTTGTCGAAATCACCATTTTCGCCTCACCGCAGGGAATTCTTGCGCAGACTGTGAGGCAGATCTCTGCGTTGCCGCTTCTCAGGCAGCCGCTTCCCGGCGTGGGCGCAGCAGAACCAAGCAGGGGCCTTTATATTCGGTGCGGGCGATTTCGAAAAAACCCGCCTTGCGCGCCACCGCAAGCGAGGCGGCATTTTCGGGGTGAACAAGCGCGCTCATATCCATGGCCGGATAATTGCTTTCGCCCCAGCCGATGAGGGCGGCGACCGCCTCGCTGGCATAACCTTTCCCCCAATGGCCGGGCGAAACCATCCAGCCGGTTTCGAGCGTGCCCTCGACGGAGGGGGTAATCGGGCGCATGGCCTCGTGAAAACCGGCTTCGCCGACCAGAAGGCCGCTTGCCTTCTCCTCGATCACCAGAAAACCGAAGCCCATGTGGTGCCACATGCCGGCGCGCTGCATCAGTTTCTGCCAGGCTTCTTCGCGCGTCGCGGGCTTGCCGCCAACATAACGCGCCACCGCCGGATCGGCCCAGAGGCCAAAGAAGCTCTCGAAGTCATCGACGTGATAGGCGCGAAGCCTCAGGCGGGGTGTTTCGATGGTCGGGATGGGCTTCATGATGTGCATTCCGATTGAACCGTGGCGGGGTTTCCCGTCTTTCTATAAGGCTTGGCATTGCCCTGAACAGCGTGTCTTTTCGAAAATCGCTTGCCAAGGGGCGCGTGGCGTGGTTTGACCGCCGCAATTCCCAACAGATCATTTCGCAGAATTGCGACCAGGACGACCCATGACCGATTCGCTGAAGCCTCATCTCCTCATTGTCGAAGCCCGTTTTTATGACGACATGGCCGACGCGCTGCTCGACGGCGCCACCTCGGCGCTCACCGAAGCCGGTGCGACGTTTGACGTGGTGACGGTTCCGGGTGCGCTTGAAATTCCGCCGGCAATTGCCATGGCGCTCGATGCAGCCGAGCAGGGCGGCGTAAACTACGACGGCTTTGTCGCGCTCGGCATGGTCATCCGCGGCGAAACCTATCATTTCGACATCGTCTCCAACGAATCCTCGCGCGCGCTGATGGATCTTGCCGTGTCGGAATCGCTTGCCATCGGCAATGGCATCATGACCGTTGAAAACGACGAGCAGGCCTGGGTCCGCATCAAGAAGAGCGAAAAGGACAAGGGTGGTTTTGCCGCCCGCGCAGCGCTCACCATGATTGAACTGCGCGAAAAGCTGGGCGCCTGAGCCATGGCGAAGGATCTGCAGCAGCCGGTAAAACCGGCCAACCAGCGTGGCGCGGCGCGGCTTGCCGCCGTGCAGGCGCTTTACCAGATGGATATCGGCGGCACCGGTGTGCTGGAGGTCGTGGCGGAATACGAGACCCATCGTCTCGGCCAGGAGCTTGACGGTGAAACCTATCTGAAGGCCGATCCCTCGTGGTTCCGTTCGATCGTTGCCGGCGTCGTGCGCGACCAGACGAAGATCGATCCGCTGGTGCGCGCCTCGCTTCTCGAAAGCTGGCCGCTGTCGCGTCTCGATTCGACGCTGCGCGCCATCCTGCGCGCCGGCACGTTCGAGATCGTCGAGCGCAAGGATGTGCCGGTCGCGGTCATCGTCACCGAATATGTCGAGATCGCCCAGGCCTTCTTCGACGGTGAAGAACCCAAGATCGTCAATGCGGTTCTCGATCGCATTGCCAAGCAGGTCCGCGTCGAGATCAAGAAGTAGGCGGAAGAACCATGGATCGTGTCGGCGGCGAGGGTCTGGAACGGCAGCTTTCCGCCGCACGGCGCAACGTGTTTCTGCTGGCCGGTGCGCAAGCCGTGCTGGGGGCTGCCGCCCCCTTGTCCATCTCGGTCGGCGCGCTTGCCGGTTACCAGCTTCTGGCCGCCGACAAGTCTCTGGCAACCGCTCCCGTCACTGGTTTCAACGTCGGCACCGCTCTCGGTGCCATCGGTATTGCCCTTGTTTCGCGGTTCCTCGGGCGCCAGGCCGCCTTCATGACCGGCGCACTCGTTGGTGCCACCGGTGGCGTGCTGGCAGCGATTGCGCTTTTCCAGGGTAATTTCTGGCTGTTTGCTTTTGCCCTGATGATGATCGGCATCAGTGGCGGCTTTACCCAGAAAATCCGTTTTGCCGCAGCCGATGCCTCGCCGTCTATGTTCAAGCCCAAGGCCATTTCCTGGATCCTCGGTGCGGGCATTGTCTCCGCCATCATCGGCCCGCAGCTTGCCATCTGGGCAAAGGATGTTTTTGAGCCGGTCACTTTCGCCGGCACGTTTCTCGCCATCCTGCCCTTGAGCCTCATTGCCATCGCCATCCTTGCCTTCCTGAAGCTGCCGCAGCCGGCCAAGGTCACGGCGCAGAGCGGGGCCGCACGGCCGCTGCGCGAGATCATCACCACGCAGCGTTTTGCCACCGGCATGGTCTGCGGCATCGGCACCTATGCGCTGATGACCTTCGTGATGACCGGCGCGCCGCTTGCCATGGTCGTCGGCTGCGGTTTTCCAACGGAACTCGCCACACTCGGCATCCAGTGGCATGTGCTTGCCATGTTCGGCCCGAGCTTCTTTACCGGCATGATCATTGCCCGCCTTGGCGCCGAACGGGTCGTGGCGCTCGGTCTTGTCACGCTGATGGCCTGCGCGGTTATTGCCCATCTCGGCATCGAGCTGTGGAATTTCTGGGGTGCGCTGGTGCTTCTCGGCATTGGCTGGAACTTTGGTTTTATCGGTTCCACCGCCATCATCGCCTCTACCTACCGGCCGCATGAGGCCGACAAGGTGCAGGGTTTTCATGATATCGTGCTGTTCGGCTCTGTGGCGCTGTCGTCGTTTTCCTCCGGCAAGGTGTTCACCTCCTATGGCTGGTCATTCATCAACCTTGCCATCTGGCCGGTCGCCATCCTCTGCTTAGGCCTCATCGGCGCACTGATTCTGCGCCAGAACCGTGCGCAGACCGTTTGATCTGCCTCACATCCTTCAAATACAGACGAAGTTAGGCTGAAGGGCCACCCTTGCCGGGTAAGCCCTTGACGCCATTTCCTCATCGCCGCACTCTTGGGCTCTGGATCACGTCACAGGCTCCTTGGGAGGGGAGGCGCGTGGTTCTCGTCCGGCGCAAATGCTGCGGCCGGTATTTTGGGAGAGGAACATCGTATGACAGTGATAGTGGGTGTGATCGTTTGCGGTCTCCTGTCGATCGCTTATGCAGCCTGGGCGACACGCTCGGTGTTGGCTGCCGATCAGGGTAACGCGCGTATGCAGGAAATTGCCGGCTATATCAGGGAGGGCGCACAGGCCTATCTCACGCGCCAGTATATGACCATCGCCGTCGTCGGCGCGGTGGTGACTGTGGGCACCTGGGCGCTTCTGTCCGGGCTTGCGGCCATCGGCTTCGTCATCGGCGCGGTTCTCTCAGGGGCGGCCGGCTTTATCGGCATGCATGTGTCGGTGCGCGCCAATGTGCGCACGGCGCAGGCCGCCTCGCACAGCCTTGCTGCAGGCCTTGATATCGCCTTCAAGTCCGGTGCCATCACCGGCATGCTGGTGGCTGGCCTCGCGCTTCTCGGCGTCTCCATCTATTACGCCATCCTGGTCCACGGCCTTGGTAATGCGCCGGGCAGCCGGCATGTCATTGATGCGCTGGTTGCGCTCGGCTTCGGCGCCTCGCTCATCTCCATCTTCGCCCGTCTCGGCGGCGGCATCTTCACCAAGGGCGCAGATGTCGGCGGCGATCTTGTCGGCAAGGTCGAGGCCGGCATTCCCGAAGACGATCCGCGCAACCCCGCGACCATCGCCGATAACGTCGGCGACAATGTCGGCGATTGCGCCGGCATGGCGGCAGACCTGTTTGAAACCTATGCGGTCTCGGTCGTTGCCACCATGGTGCTTGCGGCGATCTTCTTTGCCGGCGTGCCGGCCCTTGGCGTCATCATGGTCTATCCGCTCGCCATCTGCGCGGTCTGCATTCTCACCTCGATTGCCGGCACGTTCTTTGTGAAGCTCGGCACCAACGGCTCGATCATGGGCGCGCTCTATAAGGGGCTGATCGCGACAGGCGCGCTGTCGATTGTCGGGCTTGCGGTTGCCACGTCCTTCACCATCGGCTGGGGCTCGATCGGCACGGTCGCCGGCATGGATATCACCGGGGTAAACCTGTTTTTCTGCGGTATCCTCGGCCTCGTGGTGACCGCGCTCATCGTGGTGATTACGGAATATTACACCGGCACCAACAAGCGCCCGGTCAATTCCATCGCCCAGGCTTCTGTCACCGGCCACGGCACCAATGTCATCCAGGGGCTGGCGATCTCGCTTGAATCGACGGCGCTGCCAGCCATCGTCATCGTCGGCGGCATCATCACCACCTACCAGCTCGGCGGCCTCTTCGGCACCGGCATTGCCGTCACCACCATGCTCGGCCTTGCCGGCATGATCGTCGCACTCGATGCCTTCGGCCCGGTCACAGACAATGCAGGCGGCATCGCAGAAATGGCGGGCCTTCCGCCGGAAGTGCGCAAGTCCACCGATGCGCTGGATGCGGTCGGCAACACCACCAAGGCGGTCACCAAGGGTTATGCCATCGGGTCTGCCGGTCTTGGCGCGCTCGTGCTGTTTGCTGCCTATTCGAACGATCTGGCTTACTTTGCCGCAAACGGTGCGCAATATCCTTATTTTGCCGATGTCGGCGAAATCTCCTTCAGCCTTGCCAATCCGTATGTCGTGGCCGGCCTCATCTTCGGCGGCCTCATTCCTTACCTCTTCGGCGGCATGGCGATGACGGCCGTCGGGCGGGCGGCAGGCTCCATCGTGGAAGAGGTGCGCGCCCAGTTCCGCAACCATCCAGGCATCATGCTCGGCACCGAAAAGCCGGATTACGGCCGCGCCGTCGATATCCTGACGAAGGCCGCGATCCGGGAGATGATCGTGCCGTCGCTTCTGCCGGTGCTGGCACCTGTCGTCGTCTATTTCGGCGTGTTGCTCATCTCCGGCTCCAAGGCCTCGGCCTTTGCAGCGCTTGGCGCCTCGCTTCTGGGCGTCATCATCAACGGCCTCTTCGTCGCGATCTCCATGACATCGGGCGGCGGCGCCTGGGACAATGCCAAGAAAAGCTTCGAGGACGGTTTTGTTGACAAGGACGGCCATCGCCACATGAAGGGATCGGATGCCCACAAGGCGTCCGTGACAGGCGATACGGTGGGCGACCCCTACAAGGATACGGCAGGGCCTGCCGTTAATCCGGCGATCAAGATCACCAATATCGTCGCACTGCTGCTGCTGGCGGTGCTGGCTGCCTGACCGATAGGACTAACTTTTTGCGAAACGGAAAAGGCCCGCGGCACAAAAATGCCGCGGGCCTTTTCGAATAATCCATCTGCCGCACGGGCAGGGGCTGGAGGCGTCAGTAGCCGCCGGTGGTATTGCCGCCACCCATCATGTTGCGGAAGGTCGAGGCTGCTCCACCGGCACCACCGCCGCCCGAAAGCAGCTGCTGCAGGAAGGTGAGGTCGCGGCCGCCGGTCGGCGTCGTGCGCGAAATCGTGTCGAAGACCTGGCCGTCCTTCAGCGTATAGACCGCGCGACGGGCAACCACGCCCTCCTTGTTGAAGTAGAAGGCGACCACCGTCTGCTCGACGAGCTGCGGCTTCATGAAAGCAACGGGGCGCTCGCGTTTCTGCGAGATGTAATAAAACACTTCGCCGTCGAAGGTCGCGGTCGTGGAGGGTGTGCCCATGGAGAGCAGAACCTGCTCGCGGCTCGAACCTTCCGGTGTCAGGTCCAGCGCGTCCTTGTCCAGCACATAGCCGTTGTGCAGCGTTTCGCCGATCCCTGTCGTGCAGCCGGACAGACCAAGGGTGACGGTGACCGCCACGATCGCAGCCTTGCCGGCCCTATCAAAATGAGACCCAAACACCCGCTTCTTCAACACCCTGTCCTCATGTGTTCCATCCCACCAACCAATCCGACCGTTGCTGCGATAGCATTGTGGCTATTCCGCGAACACCGGCATGTTTCAGTCGGCGAGGGCCTGAAATCCGCCTGCCTCATCGCTGCGACGCCGGAACGGCATTGCAATTCGTGCCTGCTTCGGTAAACCAGCTTTCGTTTCCATGCAACACGGCTGGCTTGACCAGCATCCGCTTTGGCGGCCAAGAAGTGCAGGCTTTCATGATCTTCGGTCTTTTCCGTCAGAAAAATCAAAACCGCGCCATTGTCGATAGGCAATATGCGACCTTGACGGCTGCTGCCCGCATTCCTTTCTTTTATACAGACCTCGATGTGCCTGATACCGTCATGGGCCGCTTCGAGATGCTGTCGGCTGTCATGATCCTGTTTTTCCGCCGCACCGCGAAATCGGGCACCAGCGGTCAGGAACTGGCGCAGGAGATTGTTGATGCGTTTTTCCAGGACATCGACCATTCGATCCGGGAACTGGGCATTGGCGATCAGGCCGTGCCCAAGCGCATGAAAAAACTGGCTGGCATGTTTTACGGCCGGCTGGAAGCTTATGGAAAAGCCATCGAGGCCGGGGATGAACCGGCTTTGTCTGCCGCCCTGCGGCGCAATTTTTATCCGTCTGGCGCTGAAGCCCCGACGATGGACGGTCTCGGACGCTGGATGCTTGAGGCGCAGGAAGCGCTTGCAGCGGTCTCCGAAGACGACATCGCACGCGGCATGCTGATGTTGCCCGAGCCCGGAAAGGGAGAACAGTCATGAATACACCCCTCGACCACAAGGAAAAACCGCCTTTCTCCTATCCGGTAAAGGTCGGCAATATCTCGGCCAATGCCGTCACTGTGCGTGTGGAGGCAGATGAGCGTGAGCGCGAAGCCCTTGCCAAACTCTGGCAGGTGGTCTCGGTCGGTTCGCTGAAGGCAGAGCTGCAGATTGCGCGCTGGAAAAAAGATGGAGTGCGGCTGAAGGGCCGGGTGCAGGCGCATATCGTGCAGGCCTGCGTTGTTTCGCTGGATCCGGTGGAAGCCGATATCGACGAAGAGCTGGAACAGATCTTCGTGCCGGAGGGTTCCAAGCTTGCCCGCATGATCACCGGCGATACCGCTGAAATGGTGCTCGATCCCGATGGACCGGATCTTCCCGAGACCTTTGTCGGCGATACCATCGACGCCGGCGCCGTGGTGGCGGAGTTTGCAGCGCTTGCGATCAATCCCTATCCGCGCAAAGCCGGCCATGAATTCACCGATCATATCGAGGCCGACGAGACGCCCAACGGGGGCAAACCAAACCCCTTTGCGGTGCTCAAGGACTGGAAAACCAAGGAATAGCGTTTGCATTTCCCCAGTAATGAGTTGTATGCGGCGGCAGAAACAGTATTTTGGCCGCGATTTCGCCAAGCGCGGGACAGAAGGATCAGGAACGCGTGATCAGGATATCTCTCGATGCCATGGGTGGCGATTTCGGTCCGCAAGTCGTCATTCCCGGCGCTGCCAAGGCGATGGACCGTCACCCCGATGTGACTTTCCTCATTTTCGGCCAGAAGGCGCTGTGCGAGCCGCTTCTTGCCAAATACCCCAAGCTTGCCGCCAAGACCGTCTTTCATGACTGTGACGTGGCCATCACCATGGACGAAAAGCCAAGCGCTGCGCTGCGGCGCGGTCGCCATGTCTCGTCCATGTGGCGCGCGATCGATGCGGTGAAGACCGGCGACGCCGATGTGGTGGTCTCTGCCGGCAATACCGGCGCGCTGATGGCGATGGCGATGTTTTGCCTGCGCACCATGTCTGGCATCGAACGCCCGGCGATTGCCGGCATCTGGCCGACACTGCGCGGCGAAAGCATTGTTCTCGATATCGGCGCCACCATCGGCGCCGATGCCCGCCAGCTTCTGGATTTCGCCCTGATGGGCGGGGCCATGGCCCGCTCGCTGTTTGAGATCGAGCGCCCGACTGTGGGCCTCCTCAATGTCGGCGTCGAGGAGGTCAAGGGCCAGGAAGACGTGCGCGAGGCGGGCCGCATGATCCGCGAGGCGAACCTGTCGACCATTGCCTATCATGGCTTTGTCGAGGGCAATGATATCGGCCGCGGCGTGGTCGACGTGGTGGTCACCGAAGGGTTTACCGGCAATATCGCGCTGAAGACGGCCGAAGGCACCGCCAAGCAGATGGCCGAGCTTTTGCGCTCTGCCATGTCGCGAACGCTGATGTCGAAGATCGGTTATCTCTTCGCCAAGGGCGCCTTCGACCGCCTGCGCGAGAAAATGGACCCGCGCAAGGTTAATGGCGGGGTCTTCCTCGGGCTGAACGGCATTGTCATCAAGAGCCATGGCGGCACGGATGCGGAAGGTTATGCCTCGGCCATCGACGTCGGCTACGACATGGTGCGCAATCAGCTGAACGACAAGATCCTGCAGGATCTCAAAGATTATCATGCCCGCCACCTGCCGCCGGCAGGTCCGGAAGAAGCGGCGTAAGGAAGCAGGAATGACGCGCATGATCCGATCAGTGGTTCT
The DNA here is from genome assembly GCF_058242775.1 of Neorhizobium sp. PAMB6630. NCBI lineage: Bacteria > Pseudomonadati > Pseudomonadota > Alphaproteobacteria > Hyphomicrobiales > Rhizobiaceae > Neorhizobium > Neorhizobium sp. PAMB6630. The sequence goes on along the minus strand of NZ_CM177836.1, from coordinate 2,472,058 downwards.
GGGTTTCGGGGCGGCGCTGCCAAAGCGCCAGGTCACCAACAAGGAACTCGAAAGCCTCGTGGAAACCTCCGATGACTGGATCGTGCAGCGCACGGGCATCCGTCAGCGTTACATTGCCGGCGAGGGGGAAACGACGGCCTCGCTCGGTGAGCAGGCGGCGCGTGCCGCGCTCGACAATGCAGGCCTGACACCTGTCGATATCGACCTCGTCATCGTCGCGACATCGACGCCTGACAACACCTTCCCGGCAACGGCCGTCAACATCCAGAACCGGCTCGGCATGACGCATGGTTATGCATTCGATGTGCAGGCGGTCTGTACGGGCTTCGTTTATGCCATGGCGACGGCCGATGCGCATCTGAAGGCCGGCCTTGCCAAGCGTGCGCTGGTGATCGGCGCTGAAACCTTCTCCCGCATTCTCGACTGGACGGATCGCACCACCTGCGTTCTCTTCGGCGATGGCGCCGGCGCGCTTGTTCTGGAAGCGCAGGAGGCCGAGGGCACCATCGCTGACCGCGGCGTGCTGACCGCGCACCTGCGCTCGGATGGTTCCCACAAGGACAAGCTCTATGTGGATGGCGGCCCGTCCACCACAGGCACGGTCGGCCATCTGCGCATGGAAGGCCGCGAAGTGTTCAAATATGCCGTCGGCATGATCACCGATGTCATCGAGGCGGCATTCACCGCCACCGGCACCACGGCTGACGATCTCGACTGGCTGGTGCCGCACCAGGCCAATCGCCGCATCATCGATGGGTCCGCCAAGAAACTCGGCATTCCCTCCGAAAAGGTTGTGGTGACGGTGGACCTGCACGGCAACACGTCGGCTGCCTCCATTCCACTGGCAATTTCGGTTGCCGCCGCCGACGGGCGGATCAAAAAGGGCGATCTGGTGATGCTGGAAGCCATGGGCGGCGGCTTTACCTGGGGCGCCCTGCTGATTCGCTGGTAATCTCGCGTTTACAAGTGCTTGACCCGAAAGACCAAGGGACATAGAGTTTGCACTCGTTAGAAATCGAACGTTGACGGGCGGGGTCCATGGCCGGCAAGACAGTGACACGCGCAGACTTGGCGGAATCGGTATTTCGCAAGGTTGGCCTTTCGCGAACCGAGTCGGCCGAGCTTGTCGAAACGGTCATCGACGAAATCTGCAACGCCATCGTGCGCGGCGAAATGGTCAAGCTTTCTTCTTTTGCCACCTTCCAGGTGCGCTCCAAGAATGAGCGCATCGGCCGCAACCCGAAAACGGGCGAAGAGGTTCCGATCTCGCCGCGTCGGGTGATGACGTTCAAGGCCTCCAACGTGCTGAAACAGCGTATCTTGAAGTCGCACCTGCAGCGCAAGGCCAAGACCAAACCGGCCAACCCTGCCACCTGAAGTTGCCCGGATGGTACTTCCGTCCGCATGGCGTGGCACGGCCAGCCAGTTAGCTGTTCATTCTCTCTCAAACCGCTTGAGTTCGACGCCGCAAACCGTTGAAATACGGTCTATCGAATACCCGTGACGTCGCGTTGAGTCGCAGACTGTTGGAGATGAAGACGTGGACAAGAGCCCGGACGCCTTTCGCACCATCAGCGAAGTTGCCGACGACCTCGACCTGCCGCAGCACGTGCTTCGTTTCTGGGAAACCCGGTTTCCGCAGATCAAGCCGATGAAGCGCGGCGGCGGCCGGCGTTATTATCGCCCCGAGGATGTCGATCTCCTCAAGGGCATCCGCCACCTGCTTTACGATCATGGCTACACGATCAAGGGCGTGCAGAAACTGCTGCGCACCAACGGCAACAAGTTCGTCTCGGCCATCGCATCCGGCGATCTCGCCACCATGGAAGCCATCATGGCCGCCAATGCCGACCGGCCGGCCGAACCCAAGGTGGCAAACCCCGAGGACGACCAGATCGTCGGTCGCCCCAAGGCGAAGCCCAGCGGCCGCTTTTTCGGCTTCGGCGGCGGTTCTGAAGATGACGGGCTGGAAGTCTCGCTCGGCAAAAGCTCGATTGCCAAGGAAGACCGCGCGCTTCTGCAGGAGGCGCTCTTCGACCTCCTGGAGTGCAAGCGCCTGCTCGATCAGGTTCGCTGATTCTCTTTTATTGTTTTTCTGTGCGGGGGAGGGCTCGGCGCGTGCGCGCGCTGGTGGCGCTTGCAGGTGCGCGCCGGTTATCCGATGCAGCGAAACAGCCTGCTATGTGGCCTCGTACGCTTCAACACCCAAACCGGTGCTTGCGACTTCAAGTCTTCATAATCGTGGGAAAGAGTGAACCGGCATCTGGGGGATGCGGCGGTTCGGATTTTAAATGGTCGGGGCGGCCGGATTTGAACCGACGACCCCTTGACCCCCAGTCAAGTGCGCTACCGGGCTGCGCTACGCCCCGACCCGCTTCTTTCGAAGCACGCCCTCATTACTGACTTGCCGCGCAGGGTGCAAGAACAAATTGGCGTGCTGTGGAAAGAATGCCTATCGAAACATCGGCGTGCGGGTGGCATTCATCAGAAGCTCCTGTTCGGAGGCAAACGGACCGAGCAGCTTCAGGAGACGGTTTTCTTCGCGGGCATCCAGCCGGTAACGTCGCGCAAATTCGCTGACGTTCCAGACTTTTTTGAAACCGGACTTTTCCGTCGTCTGCTGGTCGATATGTTTGCTCATCTGCCACCCTCTTTTTTGAAAGCGCGTAAGGCTTTCTTTTATTCCCCGTCAGATTGTATATCCGAATATAGACATGTTCGCAAACGGGGTTTCATTGATCGACGTCAATTCTGTTCCACTTTGACGCCGTTTCCAGTGATGCTCATCTCGACGCCCTTTGGCTTCGTTTCTTCGCGGATGACGTAAACGCCAAGAGCAGCGACTGCGATGACGAGGGCGCCGATGACGAAATAAAGGCTGTTGCTGCGGGCCATGAAAATTCCTTTGCGTGATTGCGCCCGACAACGACGCAAGGGCGATTTTGTTCCCGGGGATTTCAGTGATTGTTGGCTGCACACAACAGGAGAAGCGGCCCGCGTGGGCGGGCAGGGCGCGCACCGGCGGGACAGTCGCATCACTGTGCGATCAGGGGGCTGTCATAAAAGCGTCAGGCTGTGTGGGGGCGGCCGGGACCGGGGGTGTCAGCCGTCGTTGTCGGCATTGAGGTTTTCCGGCCGCATGCCTTCGTCCGAGGACGCATGGCGCAGGCGGATCCCTGGGCCGACACCGGGATCGTCTTCACCGGCCGCGAGAAACACGATGCCGCGGTTTTCAAGGCACTGGCGCAGGCGTTCGGCACCGGCGGTTCCGCCGCGCTCGATCGTCTCGATCTCGTCACTGGAAAGTCCGCTCTCTGCTGCCAGTTCTTCCACCGAAAGACCGATCATGGCGCGTGCGGCGCGAATTTGTTCTGCTGTCATCATACGGGAAAAAGTGGCACAGGTCGCGGTGATGTCAAGGCATGGGCTTTGCGCGAGTGCTGCGACGATGCCGCTGTTCCAGCGCAAAACAGCCCCAGATCACGCCGAACAGCAGGTAGACATGGCGCCAGTGATCGAGATCGATGACATTGCCGATCAGTGCATGGCCGGCGAGCACGATCCAGGCGATCATCAGATACGGTTGCCAGGGGCGATCGCGCAGCAAGGCACGAAAGCCGATGGCAAGCGTCGACCAGATCAGCAGAATGTACGACACGAACCCGAGCCAGCCATAGGTGGTGAGCGACTTCAGCCAGATATTGTGCTCGTCCTCGCCGAACATTTTTCCGAGCACCATCGGCCCGAGCCCCAGCGGTCGCTCCATCGCCATCAGGAAACCGATCTTGTGGCGCTCGAAGCGGCCGAGCCGCGCGCCGTCATAATCCTGCACCAGCTTGGCGCGGTTGAGAAAAAGGTCGGAGACCTTTTTCGACTGCATGGCGCCGCCAAGCGCCAGCATCAACAGAACAAGGGCGGCAAGCGTCAGCATGAAGATTTTCAGGCGAAAGGCCGCCGTGCGTTCCTTCAGCAGCATCACGACGACGAGCGCCAAGGCTGAAAACAGGTAAAGCCCCCAGGCGGCACGGGAAAACGACAGGAAGATGCCAAGCGTCAGCACCAGAAGCCCTGCAAGGGCAAGCGGGGCTGCCGCAAGCGGTCCGCTGAGCAGCCGGTACATCAGGTAAAGTGCCGGCGCCACCAGATAGGGACCAAAAACGTTCGGATCCTGGAAGGCGCCCTTGGCCCGGTCGTAAAGCGTAAAGACCTCGGCACCGGGAAAGGCGTGGAAATAACCGAGAATGCCCAGCAGCGCCGTGATCACCGCAGCCGCCACCCAGGCCCCAAAAATCAGGCCCAGCCGGCGATGGTCATCCTCAATGATGGCGGCATAAAACACGGAGGTGAGTGCCAGGAACAGCGAGACCGCCATATACATCGGCGCGCCGGAGAGATCCGCCATGACAGTCAGCGACAGCAAGCCACCGACGTTAAACAGCAGGAGCAGGATGAGAAGCGGCCCGACGGCGCGGGAAATCTTCAGGCCCAGCAGGAAAAACACGCCGATCTGCGCCGCCAGCATCAGCTCATAGGGCGCCGGTTCGGAAATGACGAAGCCGGAGAGAAACACACCGACCGCCACCATAGCCGAGCCCATCAGCCGCAGCGCTGCCCTTTGCGGGTGGAACGGCTGTTGTGCGGCAAGCGTGCTCAATAGGCATTCTCCGTGTTGAGCAGCCGGATGGGGGTGAGGAACAGGATCTTCAGATCGAGCAGCAGCGACCAGTTCTCGATATAATCGAGATCGAAGGCGGTGCGGGCGCGGATTTTGTCGTCGCTGTCGAGTTCGCCGCGCAAGCCGTTGATCTGTGCCCAGCCGGTCACGCCGGGCTTGACGCGGTGGCGGGCAAAATAACTCTCCACCACATCGACATACCGCCGGTCACCGGTCTGGGCATGCACCGCATGCGGGCGCGGGCCGACAAGCGAAAGCTCGCCGCGCAGCACGTTGAAGAACTGCGGTAGTTCATCCAGCGAGGATTTGCGCAGGAAGCGGCCAACGGGGGTGACGCGCGGATCGTTTTTCGTCACGGCGCGCTTGGCCGTGGGATCGGACAGTTCCGTATACATCGAGCGGAACTTCAGGACGTGGATCACCTCGTTGTTGAAGCCGTGACGCTTCTGCACGAAAAGAACCGGGCCTTTCGAGGTCGTCTTCACCGCAATGGCCGCCGCCAGCATGATTGGCCAGGCAAGGGCAAGCGCCAGCAGGGAAAAACCGATATCGAAAATCCGCTTGGCGACCTGGTCCCAGTCGCGGATCGGCTTGTCGAAAATATCGAGCATCGGCACGCTGCCAACGTGCGAATAGGCGCGCGGGCGAAACCGCAGCTGGCTGGCATGGGCGGCAAGGCGGATATCCACCGGCAGAACCCAGAGCGTGCGCACCAGCTGCAATATGCGCTCCTCGGCCGTTGCCGGCAGCGCGATGATCAGCATGTCGATGCGGGCAAGGCGGGCAAATTCCACCAGTTCGGCAAAGGTGCCGAGTTTTGGATAACCAGCCACCACATCGGGCGAGCGGGCATCGCCGCGATCGTCAAAGATGCCGCAGATGCGGATATCGTTGTCCGCCTGCCGCTCCAGCGCCCGCACGAGATCGCGGGCGGGCTTGCCACCGCCGACGATCACGGCGCGCCGCTCCATCGTGCCATTGCGCGCCCAGTGGCGGATACCGAAGGCCGTCAGGTATCGGGTTGCCATGAGAAGCACGGCGCCCACTATGGCCCAGACCAGCAGCGTCGACGGCGGGAAGGTGAGGTCGTGCAACAGATGCATGGCGACGACCTGCGCCAGAAAGCCAAGCCCCCAGGCCACCACCACACGCCGCGCCATGCGGGCGGGCGCCCGAAGCGACGGGATCAGATAGGCATCCGCCATCTGCAGCAGAAGGACGGTGAGCGTGGATGAGGCCGTGGTGACGAGGAAATAGACGGGGAACGCGCTGTTCTCGGCAAAGCCATACAGGAAACCGATGCCGAGGCCGAGGACCAGCAGGAGAAGCAGTTCGAGAAGCCGGAACTGGCCAATCAGCAGGGCAGGCGCCATGGTCTGGTGGCGAAACTGCTCGGCGATCTCACGCGCAAACGGATTGAGTTCGACAGGTGCGGAAGGGGTGTTGGTGACCGCTGCGGCTTCCGTGTCTGCCCCTGCAGGCGTCTCCATCGAAGGCGGGGAGGAAACCCGTTGGCGCAGCGCCTCCACGTTCAACTCATCCTGCTGTGCCGGCCCGCTCATCGTCTCTGATCCCGCCCGTCGCTGGCTTAAGGGCAAACACCGGCCCTTGCGCGTTGATGCGAGCAATATCAGCAAGATGCTAAGAAAGGTTTGCGCCGGTTATGCGCCCGGGCGCTGTGCCGTCAGCTCGCGGTAGAGCGCCAGCATGTCGCCCGCCATCACGCTTGCGGAAAATTTTGCGCGAAATGCATGCGGTTTCGGCATGACCCGTTCTTGCCATTTTGCATCCGTCATCGATTCGACCATGCGGGCGGCAAGATCATCCGCATCGCCCGGGGTGGCAAGCGCTGCACTGTCGGTCCCCATCACCTCGGGAATGCCGCCGACGCGGGTGGCGATCAGCGGCTTTTCGGCTGAGAGAACCTCCAGCACGATATAAGGCATGGCTTCGGCGCGCGAGGGCACAACAACGGTGCGGGCCAGCGCAAAGGCGTCCGTTGCCGGCATGGCATCCAGCATACGGATACGCCGGCCAAGGCCGAGTTCGGTAATTTTCTCACGGTAACGATCGCGGTCCGGGCCGTCGCCCACCATCACTGCCGTGAGCGGCCGTTGCAGCGCGCGCTCAGTGCGGGCAAAGGCGTCGAAAAACACGTCGGGACCCTTCAGGTCGCGCATCATGCCGATATAGAGAAAATCGGCAGCATCCGGCGCAAGCGGAACCGGTTTGAACTCCCGGTCCCGGATTCCGTTATAAATCACCCGCGCCGGCGGTCTCGGTGTACCGACCTTTTCCGCATAGGTGCGTCTTTCATAATCGCAGACGAAGACCAGATTGTCGGTCAGCCGTTCCTGCAATCGCTCGAGGCGCAGCACCACCTGGCCGGACAGTTTTTTCCGGTCATAATGCAGGCTGCCGCCATGCGGCGAATAGAGGCGGGCTACGCAATACCTGTTCACCCGCAGCAATGAGCCGATCAGCCTTGCGACAACGCCACCCTTGGCGCCGTGACCGTGCAAGACATCCGGCCGCAAACTTTTGATATGACTGTAACTTCTGTAGAGCGCCGCGAGATCCGATGGGCTGATCGAGCGGCGTATGGGAAGGCGCGTCAGGCCCAGCGAAAGCTTGGGCAGGATCGTCTCGAACAGTTTTTCCTCATGCGCCCCGCCCGTCGAGCTGTCGCAGAGAATACCGACCTCGTGGCCGGCGGCATGATGTTCCTCTACGAGATCGCGCACGTGCCGGAAGATGCCGCCAACCGGCGAGCGAAAGCAGTGAATGATCCGAAGAGGCTGATCCGCATCCATGTTCAGAACAGCCGTTCGCGTACGTAAAGCGTATCGCCAGCCAGAACCGGGCTTGAAATCGTGGTGCGGCCTGTCAGCACTTCTCCGTTGATCTTGCGGGTCACATCCACATCGCGCTGGTTGCCGCGCGGGGTAAAGCCGCCGGCAATGGCAATGGCATTTTGCGCCGTCATGCCGGGTACATAGGCATATTGTCCGGGGCGGCCCACTTCACCCATCACGAAGACGGGACGGTAGCGGTCCACTTCGATGGTCACATCGGGATCGCGCAGATATCCCTTCTTCAGTTTGGCGGCGAGTGCCCCCTCAAGCGCTGCGATGGTCTGGCCACGCGCCGGCACCTGCCCGACAAGCGGGAAAGAGATATAACCGGCCTGATCGACCGTATAGGTGTTGGAGAGGCTCGGCTGTTCGAATACGGCCACCCGCAACCGGTCTCCGCTGTCCAGCCGGTAGGGCTGGATGGTCGCCTCGTGAAAGGCCTTTGGCGCCGGCGCATAGGACGAGCAACTGGCAAGGCCTGCCGAAATGCAGGCTGCAAGAGCCATGGTCAGAACAGGTCTTGGTCGTGCGAACCACATTTCGCGCGAAACTCCGGCTGGGAAAAAGCAAGTGTCATCCTTATCCGCTGATCATGGTTAATGGCCGGTAAAGAGGCTGTGCAGGTTTTGGGCATGTGTCGATAAAGCGTCAGCCCCCACGAACATTCAGGCTCTCTCATTAACGGTCGGGTTACCATGTTCGCCTAGTTTCTGACCCACGAGATACAAGAGGAGTGGGCGATGTCCGGCATGGGCGCCAATCAGGATGCGGATATCGACATCGGGCAATTGTTCGGTGCCGTGTGGGAGCGGCGGCGGCGTATTCTCACCACTACGGCGCTGGTGGCCGTGTTTGCCTTTGCCGGCGCAAGCCTGATGACGCCCGCCTACAAGGCCGAAACGCGTGTCCTCATCGAGGCCCGCGGCAGCGGCACTGGCGAGCCGGCGCAGGGCGCCAATGAGCCGGTGCTCGACCAGTTCAACATCGCAAGCCAGGTGCAACTGCTGCAATCGGCCGATCTCATTCGCCAGGTCGCCAGCGACCTCGACCTGTCTTCCCGAAAAGAGTTCGATCCGGAAGCTGCAGCACTCCTGCCGGATTTTCTGGTGCTGCTCGGCCTCAAGCAGAACCCGCTGGACCTGCCGGCCGAAGACCGGGTCCTCAAGGCATTTCGCGAAAAGCTGCAGGTCTATCCGCTCGAGGGCTCACGCGTCATCGCGGTGGAATTCAGCTCGGCAGATCCGAAGCTTTCAGCCGAGATCCCTAATCGCATGGCGGATGCCTACCTTTCCATGCAGAGCAAATCCAAACGCGACACGCTGTCTGAGGCGGCGGGCTGGCTGGAGCCGGAGATTGCTGCGCTGCGGACAAGGGTGGCGGAGGCCGAACGCAAGGTGGCCGATTACCGCAGTTCCGCCGGGCTTTTCCAGTCGGGCGACAATACCAGCTTTTCGGCCCAGCAGCTGAGCGGCATGTCGAGCGAGCTTGCCCGCGTGCGCGGCGAGAGGGCGAATGCCGAGGCACGGGCACAGAATGTGCGCGCCGCTCTCGAAAAGGGCAGCGGTTACGATACGATGGGTGACATTGTCGGCTCGGCGATGATCCAGAGGCTGAAGGAAAACCAGTCGCTGGTGGAGGGCGAGATTTCGCAGGCCTCCATCACGCTTCTGGAAGGCCATCCGCGCCTGAAGGCGCTTCGGGCGCAGCTGTCCGGCATCCGCCGGCAGATCGAGACCGAAAGCCGCAAGATCCTTGCAAGCATTGAAAGCGAGGCATCGGTGGCGCGCCTGCGTGAACAGCAGCTGATGCAGCAGCTGGGCGGATTGAAGGCCGATTCGGCCCGCGCCGGCGAGGAGGAAGTGGGGCTTCGCGTGCTCCAACGGGAGGCAGCCGCCGAACGCCAGTTGCTGGAAACCTATCTGGCGCGCTACCGCGAGGCGGCGTCACGCGTCGAGGGCAATGCCATGCCGGCCGATGCGCGTATCGTTTCCACGGCCATCGAACCGGCCGAACCGTATTTCCCGAAGGTCATTCCGATCACCATCGTTCTGGTGCTGGCAAGTCTCATCCTGCAGGCCGTCGGCTTGATCGTCGTGGCGCTGTTTTCCGGGCGTGGCCTTCGCCCCGCAGGCGAGCGCGTATCTGTCGAGCCGCAGCCGGTATCGCAGCCTGCCGCTCTGCCCGACGCCGGTGCCGTTGCAGCGGCCGAGCGGCGTACGGAACTCTTGAACCCGCAAGGGCCGCTGCCGGGCCTCGCCCCCGTGCGGGATTATCTGATGCGGCGTGGCGATGCGGTGGCGATCATCGTTTCGCCTGAAGGAGACGACGGTTCGACGGCCACCGTCATCCTGGCGCGTGAGCTGGCCGGCCAGCGCCGTTCCGTCGTGCTGCTCGATCTCTCGGGCACTGCCTGTCCAACCCGCCTGATGGCGCAGACGCAGCAACTGGCTGGCATTACCGATCTTCTCTGCGGTGCAACGACGTTCGGCGAAACCATTCACCCGGACCGGCTGTCCAGCGCCCATATCGTTCCCAAAGGCCAGGCCGATCCGGCAGACGCCATGCGCGGTGCCGACCGGCTCAGCATAATCATCGATGCGCTCGCCGGCGCCTATGAGATCGTGCTGGTGGAATGCGGGGCGACCGAGACAGACAATCTCGACCGCCTGATGCGCGCCCATCAGGCGCAGATCGTTCTTTCTATGGGTGGCGCTTCAGCTGAAAGGATTGAGCAGGCGAAGGTGCAATATGAGAAAGCCGGTTATCCCGATGCGCTTATCATGACGGCCGACCTCTCCGGTTATCTGCCCCCGCGGGGCCGCCAGACAGCGGCCTGATCGGCCAATATCATTCCTCAGCGGATGGCCGCTTCCGGCCGGCGCGCAGGCGCTGCACCAGCCGGTAAAGTTTCGGCTGGTGCTTGAGGCGCGTCTTCAGGCGCACGAGACCCGCATAGACATGGGTGGCAATCCGTCCCTTCGGCGTCAGCGGAATGAGGATATCGAACAGCGGTGTCTCCATCGGGCACCAGCTGCGTTTATAACCCTGGTCACCGACGCCGAAATCAAACAGCTTGATGCCCTCCACCCCTGCCTTCTCGATCATCAGCCAGTAAAGAAGCTCGCCGGGACTTGCCTCCGGCACGCGCACGCTATCGATGGAGCCGAACTGGCAGATCAGGTGATCGCCCTTGCGCGACATGCCGGAAATGCCGACCACCGGTTTGCCCGGCTCGCCCGAGAGGCGGATCGCATGCAGGAAAAGCGGCTGGTCATGTCCGTCCGCGGGCACATCGAGCAGAGTATGGAAGAAATCGCGCACTTCCTTTCGCCCAAACGCATCGGGCAGGCCATGCGCCTTAAATCGCGCCCGCTTCTGGGCAAAAAAGGTTTCCAGCAGCGCATGGCGCTCTTCGCGCGTCTGCGGAATGTAATGTTCGTAACCGCCGGCCTCTTCCATGCGCCGCACCTGGACACGGAATTTCTTGCGCCGGCGTTTGGCGTTCAGCTGCCCAATCGTCTTTTCGAACGTATCGAGGATCGGCAGCTGGAAGGAGTGATTCTGATGGGCAACGGCGGTGAGGCCGGCAAAGGGGTGACGCAGGCCCCGCCAGACCAACGCCACCGTATCCATCACCACCAGATCGACGCGGTTCTTCAGGCAGGCCGCCAGCTTCTGGCAAAACAGCGCCTGTTCTTCCGCCGTCAGCGCAAAATCGTGTGAAAACAGGCCGCTGTTCAGGTTGTTATGGCCACGCGCCGGCGGATAGGCGGTGCGGATGCCGGCGCGGTGCTCGATCTCAAGCGGCAGGATCATCACGGTACGGCCATCGATCCGGCCCTCGACAACTGCAAGGTCCGGCTTGTGGCTGTCCACCCAGGCCTTGCACCAGTCATAACCCTGATGCAGGGAATTGCGCGGCAGTGCCTGCAATTGCCGCCACACCGGCTCTAGTGCGGCCATGTCGGGGACAACGAAAAGCTCCATCCTGTCCATCGCAAGGGCCGGTGCCGCCGGCTTGTCTGACCGTTCGAGGGAGCGATCTCCGGTTTGCGCGCGCGCGTCTCGCACAATGTCCTGTACCTGCATTCGTCGACACCCTTCCAGCCTGCTGTCCTCAAACATCCGGGACAGCCTAGCGGCGTGGTCGAAACAAGACAGTTAATCACACTGGTTTGACGCGCCCATCCGTTACGTGTGGTTAATATAAGGTGTCACTGATGGATCGGGGTTAGCTTCGCGGGTGCGGGCCGGCCATCCATTTGATGATCAGCATGGCCGGCAGGATCCACAACAGCCCGCTCAGAAGGAAATAGAGCAGATGCACCCACCACGGCGAGGTGGCGAGCGTCAGCGAAGCAATCGTGGTGGCCAGCAGCGCATAGGTCAGCACCAGAATGATGATGAGGATCGTGCCGATGAACTTCTTGAGCCGCAGGGGCATCGTTATCCTCCCGAAATCGCAACAGTCTGCAAGGCCGCGACGGCATGCCGCAAACCCTGAGGGCTTGTTTTGCACGGGCGCCTCGGGCAAATCAACGCAAAGCAGACATTGTTGATAAATGTCAGGAGAGCAAATGGTGATCTTGGATCAGACGAGCCTTGGCGGCGCCCATGCCCGCGTGGCGGAAAATCGCACTTTGCTGCGGCGCTGGCTGCAGGTCGTGCTGTTCACGCTCTTCTGTCTCGTGCTGGTCGGCGGTGCCACACGGCTCACCGATTCGGGCCTGTCGATTACCGAATGGAAGCCGATCCATGGCGTCATTCCGCCGCTCTCCGTTGCCGAATGGGAAGAGGAACTCGATCTCTACCGCAAGATCCCGCAATATCAGCAGATCAATCGCGGCATGTCGCTGGATGAGTTCAAGACGATCTTCTGGTGGGAATGGGCGCACCGGCTGCTGGCGCGCGCCATCGGCCTCGTATTTGCTCTGCCGCTCGCTTATTTCTGGCTGACCGGCCGCGTCGAGCGTCGCCTGCGCTGGCCGCTGGTCGGGCTTCTGGCACTCGGCGGCTTCCAGGGGTTTATCGGCTGGTGGATGGTCTCGTCTGGCCTCACGCAACGGGTCGATGTCTCGCAGTACCGGCTGGCGACGCATCTCACCATCGCCTGCCTGATCTTTGCCGCCTCTACCTTCATCATGCGCGGTCTCACACCGCAGAAGGTCGATGTGCCGCCGACGTCCCGCTCGCATCTGGCAGCTGCCGGCCTTGCCTTCCTCGTGCTATTCCAGATCTATCTCGGCGCGCTGGTGGCGGGTCTCGATGCCGGCTTTTCCTACAATACCTGGCCGCTGATGGATGGCGCGCTGGTGCCGGGAGACCTGTTCACCCATACGCCGGCGTGGATCAACCTGTTTGAAAACCCGAAGACGGTGCAGTTCGTCCACCGCTGCGGCGCCTATCTGCTTTTGACGCTGACCTTCATTCACATGATCGTCTCGGTCAACAAGACGCCGGGCAGCACGCATGCCAAGGGCGCCATGATGCTGTTCGGCCTCGTCTGCGGCCAGGCGGTGATCGGCATCGTCACGCTCTTGACGCATGTGCCGATCGAGGCGGGGCTTCTGCACCAGGCAGGGGGCCTTGTGGTGCTCGCCTATGCCATCAGCCACTGGCGCGGTTTTTATGGCGAGTTTCCGCGTGACGAAGCCGTGTCCGCACGCGGATAAATCCTAGCCGAAGCGGTAGCCGGAATAGGGCTTGCCGAGATACGTCGCGGTGAAAATGCGCGCGCCCCGGTCGTTGCCGGCAGCTCCTGCTGCCACAAACAGCGGCACCAGATGGTCATGGTCGGGCACATGGCAGGCCCGCGCATCGGGATTGTCCTGCCAGGTTGCCAGCCGCTCGGCCCGGGCCGCTGGATCGGCATCGGAAACCACATCGGCCAGCCAGTCGTCGAAACGCACCGCCTCGGCCACATGCTCGGCATCTGCCTTCCGAAACTTTGGCATGTTGTGATAGGTCATGCCGGACGCGATGATCAGCACGTCTTCATCGCGCAGCGGTTCCAGCGCCTTGCCGATCGTCACATGGCTTTCCACGTCCAGCGTGTTTTTCAGCGACATCATGGTGATCGGCACATCCGCATCCGGATAGATCAGCATGAAGGGAATAAAGACACCGTGGTCGAAGCCGCGTGTGTCATCTTCCGCTGAGGCAATGCCCGCGTCCGACAGAAGCTCCCGGGCGCGTGCCGCAAGCGCCAGCGAGTTTTCGGCCGGGTAAGACAGTTCGTAGGTGTGCGGCGGGAAATTGTAATAGTCGAACAGCATCGGCGGTTTTGGCGCGGTGCTGAGCGTCGGCACCGGTTCCTTTTCCCAATGGCCGGAGACGACGAGAACCGCTTTCGGACGCCGGCCGATCTCGCCATCGAGCCCGCGCAGGAAAGCGCCAAGCGCGTCCCAGGGGCCCTTGCCCTCGCTATCCCTTGGGAACTCCATGAAGGGCCAGGGGCCGCCGCCATGGGGGATGAAATAGACGGGAAACCGGGTCTGCGGCATGAGTGTGCTCTCTGATTGTTGAGCCATCATAACAACAGTCGATTGTTCACACTATCGTCCGAACAATAAACAGATTGTTACGCAATCAGTGAACGAATGAAGCCGGCGACGGTCGTGCGCTCGCGGATGTTCTCGGCTGCATCCGCGCTTTCCGGCGGGCGCAACGACCAGGCGGTCGAGAGCATGGCATGCGCGCCGGCATAACGCAGCACCGTGAGCGGGCTGCAGCCCAGAACCGGGGCGAGGGCCTCCGCCAATCGCACCACGCGGGCCGGTTCGAACAGATGAGCACCACCGGGATTGCCGAAGATATTGGCTACCTCATAGGCGGGATCGCCGATCAGGCCCTGTGGGTCTATGACGCGCCATGTGCCGCGTGCGTCCATCATGACATTGTCGTGGTGCAGATCGCCGTGCAGGGGGATCTGCCGCGTCTGGCGGCCAAGCAGGTCGCGCGCCTCCGCTGCCGCCCAGATGGCCATTTCCCGGTGCGGGCCGTCCCGTTCCGCCAGTTCGAACAGGCAGCGGAAGTGCTGCTCCAGCGTTATCAGGTGCGGGGGCGGTGTCCGGTCAGACGGCGCGTGCAGGAGCGGCAAAAGCTGGCACAGGATCGGCGTGGCCGCCGCATCGCCCTCCATCCTGTGCAGGTCGGCGAGGCTGATCGCGCCGGCATCTTCGAGAAGGCAGGCATCGTCCGCCTGCTCCAGCAGTCGCACGGCACCCTGGCCGTCGCGCCAGGCGAGATAGGCAAAGCCGGCGCGTTCGCGAAGGCCCTCCGGCTTCAGAAGCTTGAGGATGGCGTCGCTGCCATCGGCGCGCGCCACGCGGTAGAGGCGGCTGGAATGCGTATCGGCGAGAGGGCGCGGTGCGCTTAGCTTCCAGCGGTCCAGCAGATCAGGTCGCAGCAGCGGATCATCTGACTGGGGCCTATCGTCCATGCTCACAGGGCCGCCGGCGGCCGGTGGCAGACGGCCTCGACATTGTGGCCGTCGGGATCAAGCACGAAGGCGGCATAATAGTTCGGATGGTAATGCGGGCGCAGCCCCGGAGCACCGTTGCAGGTTCCACCGGCCGAAAGGGCCGCCTGATGAAAGGCGTCGACAGAGGCCCTATCAGGCGCAGCGAGGGCAATATGCAGGCTGCCCTTGGTGCGGCCGCCATTGCCGATCCAGAGCGACGGCTTGCCCGCCACGCCATAACCAAAACCTTCATAACCGCCGGTCTCCTCGGCCGTCACCGCCATTTGGCAGGCGGCACCGAGCGTCGGCATGACGGCGTCGTAGAAGGCGCGGGAGCGGGCAAGGTCTGCCACCGAAAGACCGATGTGATCCAGCATGCGGCATCCTCCTCCTTGCGTGAATGCTCAGGCCGAGAGCATCAGGTCCATGTTCTGCACGGCAGCGCCAGACGCGCCCTTGCCGAGATTGTCGAGCACAGCCACGAGGTTCGCATGCGCGCCACCGGGCGTGCCGAACACGTAAAGTTTCATTGTGTCGCGGCCCACCAGTTCTTCAGCATCGACGCGCGGCAGTTTTACGCTGTCCTCAAGCGGCACCACGCTCACCACAGATTGCCCGGCATAATGCGAGACGAGGGCGGCATGGATCGTCTCCAGCGTCGTGCCCTCAGCCAGATGGTCGAGGAACAGCGGCACCTGCACGATCATGCCTTGGGCAAACCGGCCAACGGAAGGGGCAAACAACGGTGCGCGATCGAGCTTCCCATGCACGGTCATCTCCGGCACGTGCTTGTGCTTCAGCGGCAGGCCGTAGAGAAAATTGTTCGCCGCCAGATGCTCGGGATGGTTCTGGTCTTCCATCTGCGCGATCAACTGTTTGCCGCCGCCGGTATAACCGGAGACCGCATTGACCGAGACCGGATAGCCGTTAGGCAGGATGCCAGCTTCGCGGAGCGGCCGGATGAGGGCGATGGCGCCGGTCGGATAACAGCCGGGATTAGCAACTGAGCGTGCCGAGCGGATCTTGTCGCCCTGCGCTGCATCCATTTCGGCAAAGCCATAGGCCCAGTCCTCGGCAACGCGATAGGCCGTCGAGGTGTCGATGATGCGCACATTGTTGTTGCCGGAGAGCATCGACACGGCCTCTTTCGAGGCCTCGTCGGGCAGGCACAGAATGGCGATGTCGGCGCTGTTCAGCAGCTCTTCGCGGAGCGCCGCATTGCGCCGCTCGGCCTCGGGGATCGAGAGCAGCGTCACATCGCGGCGGTCGGCCATGCGGGTGCGGATCTGCAGCCCCGTGGTGCCGTGTTCGCCATCGATGAAGATTTTCGCGCTCATTGTATCTACCCGTGAAATCAGTGCGTTGGAAGAAGAACCGGATTCAGTTTACCTGGCCCTTGATTCAGTTTGTTAACAGCCGCGCGCCAATCGTTCGGCTCTCAGCCCCAGCATATACATGGCGACCGTCGCACCGGCAATGGCGGTGATATCTGCATGATCATAGGCAGGCGCCACCTCCACCACATCGGAGCCTCTGATATCGAGGGGGCCAAGCTTGCGCAGCACCGAGAGGATCTTTGCCGAAGACGGGCCGCCGGCAACCGGTGTGCCAGTGCCGGGCGCAAAGGCGGGGTCGAGGCAATCGATATCGAAGGTGAGATAACAGGCGGCAGTGCCGACATGGTCGAGGATCGTTTTTGCGATCTCGGTCGTGCTCATGTCCTCCACCGTATCGCCCTTGAGAATGCGGATGCCAAAATCCTCCGGCGCCTGCGTGCGGATGCCGATCTGGATTGAGCGGCTGGCATCGATCACGCCTTCGCGCACGGCGCGTGCCACAAACGAGCCGTGGTCGATGCGTTGTCCGTCATCCTCCCAGGTGTCCTGGTGGGCGTCGAAATGCACCAGCGCCAGCGGCCCGTGTTTTGCCGCCTGCGCCTTCAGGAGCGGCCAGGTGACAAAATGATCGCCGCCGAGCCCAAGCAGGTAGGCACCCGAGGCAAGGATGTGCTCCGCCTCCTGCTGAATGCGGCCGGGCGTCGTCTGGTGATTGCCATAGTCGAGGAGAACATCGCCGTAATCAATCACCGCCATGTCCTGAAACAGATCACGCGCAAAGGGATACTGCGGGTCGTTGTCGAAGATGGCGGAGGCGCGCCTGATCGCCTGTGGCCCGAAGCGGGCGCCGGGCCGGTTGGAGGTGGCCGCATCGAAGGGAATGCCCAGCACCACCGCATCGACATCGGTCAAATCCTTGGAAAAACGCCGGCGCATGAAGGACAAGGCCCCGGCATAGGTCGGGTCCGTTGCGGCGCCCCGGTTGCCGGTGGCGGAAAAGGCGTGGTCGATGGTTTTGCTGGCCATACCGGTATCCTTCAAGGGCGCGTCACGATGGCCTGCTGCAAGGCGCAGGCAAACTGGTTGTAGCCGCGCCATCCGCATCCCGAAAGAGGGGCTTCGGCAATTGCCAGCCTATTCGAGAGGCAGAATTCAGGATTTATCCTGGTCCAGGGCGCCGCACTGTCCGTTGAACATGATTCTGCATCAGAAAAGTCCGAAAAACCTGCGCCGTCTGAAATATAGAAACGGCGTTGTAAAACAAAATGACACTCACTCTACTTTCGGAAATTCGAATGAAGCGCCGTGACACAAGAAAGGAAGCGGAAACTATCTATTAGAAAAAACAGATTTACATGGGCTGTAGTCGGAATAAACTCGATGTGTTGGCGGAGAGATTTTGGGGTCTGCTGATGTAATCCGGGGGAAATTCCATGTGTCTTGACTGTATGACGATGAGCCGTCGTCGCATGATGACGGTTGCAGGGGCGGCGGGCCTGGGGCTTGCGCTATTCGGTGGTCTTGGCCGGCCGGCTGTCGCGACCGAGGCGGCAAAGGGCTTGTCGCCGGACGAAGCACTGGAGCGGCTGAAGGCCGGCAACGCCAAGTTCGTCTCCGCTCCGCAACTGTGCGCGGCCGATATCGGTGCCACGCGCACGACGGTCGCCAAGGGCCAAAAACCCTGGGCAACGGTGCTGACCTGCGCCGACAGCCGGTTGTCTCCGGAACTTCTGTTCGGCGGCGTCAATCTGGGCGAACTTTTCGTTTGCCGCAATGCCGGCAATACCGCCGATACGGCGGTGATGGGCTCGATCGAATACGGCGTCGAACATCTCGGCTCGCCGCTGATCCTGGTGCTCGGCCATGAACGCTGCGGCGCTATTTCGGCGGCCTGCGAAGTGGCGGAAAAAGGCACGAAACTGCCGGGCTCCATCGGCCCGATGGTGGACGCCATGGTGCCGGCGGCCCGCGACCTTCTCGGCAAGCCGGGCGACTTTGTCGATAATGTCGTCAAGGAAAGTGCCCGCCGCACCGCGCAAAAGATTGCAACCGAAAGCCCGATCGTTGCCGAGTTCGTACACGAGGGCAAGGTGAAGGTCGTCTACGGCCGTTACGACCTCGACACCGGTACGGTCGAGTTTCTGGGCTGAAGGGGAAGAAAATTCAGGCAATAAAAAAGGCGGAGCCGAAACTCCGCCTTTTTCCGTGTCTGCAAGAGATCCGAGCGATTAACGCTTGGAGAACTGGAACGAACGACGGGCTTTCGCCTTGCCGTACTTCTTACGTTCGACAACGCGGCTGTCGCGGGTCAGGAAGCCACCCTTCTTCAGAACAGGGCGCAGGCCCGGCTCGAAGTAGGTGAGGGCCTTGGAAACACCGTGACGAACGGCACCGGCCTGGCCGGAAAGACCGCCACCGGCAACCGTTGCGATGATGTCGAACTGGCCGGTGCGGGCAGCGGCAACGAGCGGCTGCTGCAGGATCATCTGCAGAACCGGACGTGCGAAATATTCCGCAAATTCCTTGCCGTTGACGATGATCTTGCCGGAGCCCGGCTTGACCCATACGCGGGCAACGGCGTTCTTACGCTTGCCGGTTGCGTAGGAGCGGCCCTGTGCATCGACCTTGCGGACGTGAACCGGAGCCTGGGATTCGGTCGCCGAAGCGAGATCCTTCAGGGAGGAGAGATCGGCCATGATCAGGCGCTCCTTACGTTCTTGCTGTTCAGCGAGGCGACGTCAAGCGAGACGGGCTGCTGTGCTTCATGGGGATGGTTCGAGCCGGCGTAAACGCGCAGGTTCTTCATCTGGCGACGACCGAGCGGGCCGCGCGGGATCATGCGCTCGACAGCCTTTTCAACGACGCGTTCCGGAAAACGACCTTCGATGATGGCGCGCGCGGTGCGCTCCTTGATGCCACCCGGATAACCGGTGTGCCAGTAGTACTTCTTGTCGTTGTACTTGTTGCCGGTGAAAACCACCTTGTCGGCATTGATGACGATGACATTGTCGCCGTCGTCAACGTGGGGGGTGTAGGTGGCCTTGTGCTTGCCGCGCAGGCGGGTAGCAATGATGGTAGCGAGGCGTCCGACGACGAGACCTTCGGCGTCGATCAGCACCCACTTCTTCTCCACCTCAGCGGGCTTCTGAACGAAGGTAGACATATGTTGCTCTCTTCTCGATAATCCCGGGCGGAGCAAGCCCCAGCCCCAGGCGTTTCTTGTTGCTTGTTTGGAAAAGGCGTTTTCACGCCCAAGGCTGCGCATCCATAAGAGGATCCGCTTCCTGGCGCGGCTTATACGGATGGCGCCGGCAAGCGTCAAGAAGGACTATTGGCAGGGTCTGAAATATTCCTCATGTAATTCAATGGTTTAAGAGTGTGGTATCATGATACCACAAAATATCGCCACCCTGGACGGTCTTTCCCGTGCCGAAAACGCTTCAATCGAGGCCGAAACAGCCGGGCTCGAGGAAGTTATGGCAATCCTCCGGGTCCGGGCGGCGCTCGCAGTGCCGCACCGGGCAATTGCGCAAATCCTTCGTCGGCACGCTGGAGGCCTTGGCAAATTCGCCGGATGCGCAAAGGCGGCCGGAGGCAACGTAACGGTCATAGAGGGTAACGCCGGTGCGGCCGGGATAACGCAGGATGGCGGCCCCCTCGCGGGAAATCGCATCCTGCACGGCCGCGCAGGACATGCCCGTGGAATTGTAGCGCGAAATCGCCTGCGCCTGTGTCCCGGTGAGGAGGCTGACACCCAGCAAGGCGAGGGTCGCAGGGGCAAGAATCTTTCGCATTGTCTGTTCCCTTTTAAAGCTCCGGGAACGTAACTAGCGCACACTCCGTTGACGGCCAAGTGTTGCGCCGGGAGGAAATACGATGAACCATGATCAGTATGACGACGGTTATCTGGCCGACATCCTGAAGACTGTGAAGACGGTGGCCGTGGTCGGCGCGTCCATCAATTCCTCGCGGCCCAGCCACGGTGTCTCCGCTTTTCTGCTGGCGAAGGGCTACCGCGTCATCCCCGTCAATCCGGGGCAGGCGGGCAAGGTCATCCTCGGCCAGACCGTGATTGCGCATCTCGCCGACATTGCCGAACCGATCGACATGGTCGATGTCTTCAGGGCCTCGGCCCATGTCGGGGCTCTCGTCGACGAGGTGCTGGCACTGGACAAACTGCCGAAGGTTGTCTGGATGCAGCTTGGCGTGCGCGACGATGCGGCCGCGGCAAAGGCGGAGGCTGCCGGCATCCGGGTTGTGATGAACCGGTGCCCGGCGATGGAATATCCGCGGCTACGCAGCCATCTCTGAGAGCCGAAGGTTTTTCAATCTTCCAGCAGGTCCGGCTCGGCGCGCAGGCCGTTCATGGGGGCGGCATTGTTGCAATAACCGGCAAAGTGCGTGGCGGCCGTGCCCTCGCGAAGATCGTGCCGGCAGGTCTCTTTCGATGCGCAGAGCGCGCAACTGGCCTGCATGTCGCGGTAGACTGTCGGTTGCAGCAGGCGCACTTCCACCGGATCGATGTGCAGCGCATGCATCAGCGCCTCCATCTCGTCAGCGCCGTGTTCGCCCTTGCGGCTGATGGCGGCGAGCCGCTCCGGTGCCATGCCGAGATCCAGTGCCGTCTGCCGCTGAAGATCGCGGTCGAGCCTTTGAAATTCGTCATCGCTCGAAAAGCAGTTGCGGATATTGCCGTAAAGATGGGCGAGGCGGGCGGCAAATCCCGCAGATGTCTGTGTCGAGGCCGTCGTCAAGGCTTTCATGGCCGTTCTCCCTTCAGCTGGAAAACAGGATGAAAACGGATTGGCATCGCCGCATTGATCCGGATCAAGCTTTTGGGACGGGAACAGCGAAAGTCGAAGCTGTTTTTTCAACCGATGCCCGCTTGCCGCAAAATCCTTCTTTGCCAAGCCGCGACTTGGCTGTTCCAGAGGCTGTTGCCACCGCAGGGTGCGGGTTATAGTCCCGCCTGACCTGCCGGCCTTTGACCAATGGAGCAGGCATCAAGAATTTTCGGGAGGACAGACATGACCACGAAACATCCGGGCTTTTCCACACTCGCCATCCATGCGGGCGCCAAGCCCGATCCGGCAATCGGTGCCCGCGCCACGCCCATCTACCAGACGTCGTCCTTTGTCTTCAACGATGCCGATCATGCCGCCGCCCTGTTTGGCCTGAAGGAATTCGGCAATATCTACACCCGCATCATGAACCCGACGCAGGCGGTGCTGGAAGAGAAGGTGGCAGCGCTTGAAGGTGGAACGGCAGCGCTTGCCGTTGCGTCTGGCCACGCGGCGCAGATGCTGGTTTTCCACACGATCATGAAACCGGGCGCCAATTTCGTCGCCGCCAAGCGGCTTTACGGCGGCTCGATCAACCAGTTCGGCCATGCCTTCAAGAATTTTGGCTGGGAGGTTCGCTGGGCCGATCCGGCAGATCCGGCAGGTTTTGCCGCGCATGTGGATGAGAACACGCAAGCCATCTTCATCGAAAGCCTGGCCAATCCCGGCGGCACCTTTGTCGATATCGCAGCCATTGCCGAGGTGGCGCAGGCCCATGGCCTGCCGCTCATCGTCGACAACACGATGGCAAGCCCTTATCTGCTGCGCCCGCTCGAACATGGCGCCGATATTGTCATCCATTCGCTGACCAAGTTTTTAGGCGGCCACGGCAATTCCATGGGTGGCATTCTGGTTGACGGCGGCACGTTCGATTGGTCGGCGTCGGGGCGTTATCCCATGCTGTCGGAACCGCGTCCGGAATATGCCGGCCTCGTGCTGCACCAGACGTTTGGCAATTTCGCCTTTGCCATTGCCGCCCGCGTGCTCGGCCTTCGCGATCTCGGGCCGGCGATCTCGCCGTTCAACGCCTTCATGATTTTGACCGGCATCGAAACGCTGCCGCTTCGCATGCAGCGCCACTGCGACAATGCGGCAGCGGTGGCAGAATGGCTGAAGGGTCATGACAAGGTGTCCTGGGTCAATTACGCCGGTTTGGCCGACGATCCGAACCATGAGCTTCAGACCCGTTATTCACCAAAAGGCGCCGGTGCCGTGTTCACCTTCGGCCTGAAAGGCGGTTATGAGGCCGGCAAGAATTTTGTCGAAGGGCTGAAGCTCTTTTCGCATCTGGCCAATATCGGCGATACGCGCTCGCTGGTCATCCACCCGGCCTCCACCACGCACCGCCAGCTGACGGCCGAGCAGCAGGTGGCCGCCGGTGCCGGGCCGGATGTCGTGCGCCTCTCCGTCGGCATCGAAGATATCGCCGATATCATCGCCGACCTCGAGCAGTCGCTGGCCAAGGTCTGATCCGCCGGCGTGGGTCTTGCGGAACAACGGCACCTCGTATCGGGTTGGGCAGTCTCCACCCTTTGCCCAACCGACGCTTTAAAGCGCGCGATACGAGGAGATGTTCATGGCCCCGCAGACGGACACAAAAACGGCATTGAAGGCTGTTGCCCTCAATGCCACCCTGAAACGCAGCGGCGGCGACCCGTCTTCCACCGATCGCATGCTGGGCCTGATTGCCGAGGCGATGGCAAAAGAGGGCGTTCAGACCGAAACGATCCGTCTTGCCGACCACAATATCCTGCCGGGCGTTTCATCCGACGAGGGCGCCGGCGATGATTGGCCCGCGATCCGCCGTATGGTACTGAATGCCGATATCCTTGTGCTCGGCTCGCCGATCTGGATGGGGCAGCCGTCCAGCGTGGTGAAGCGCGCGCTGGAGCGGATGGATGCCTTCCTGTCGGAAACCGATGATGCCGGCCGTATGGTGTCCTACGGGCGCGTGGCAGCGGTTGCCGTGGTCGGCAATGAAGACGGCGCCCATCACGTGTCTGCGGAGCTTTACCAGGCGCTGAGCGATGTCGGTTTTACCATTCCCGCCAACGCAGTTGCCTATTGGGTCGGGGAAGCGATGGGCAGCACCAATTTCGTCGATCTGGAGGAGGTGCCGGACGTCGTGGTGACGGCGGTAGACATGCTGGCGCGCAATACGGTGCATCTCGCCGCACTCTTGAAAGACAACCAGTATCCCGGAGAAAAATAATCTTGGCTGCAAAGCCTCCGCTGAGGCACAAGAGCGGGCAGGGGCGTTTTGAGACGCCCGGCCCTTCACCGACAAGCGCCGTGATTTGCCCGGCCGACATGAGGAGACTGCGATGTTCCACGCGCTTGCTTTCGATCTTTCGGCCATCGAACCGGAAGACGGCGCCCCCGCACCCGACCGGGTCATCTCCGGCACCCCGAAATTTCGCACCTGGAGCGTCGAGGAGGCCGAGGGCGGCATCTATGCGGGCGTCTGGGAAGCAACGCTCGGCAAGTGGCGTATCGCCTATGACGAATGGGAATATTTTTCCATTCTCGAAGGTTATTCCATCGTGACGGAAGAGGACGGCACGCAACATCACCTGAAAGCCGGTGACCGCATGATCCTCAGGCCCGGCTTCACGGGAAGCTGGGAAGTCCTTGAAACGACTCGCAAGGATTACGTCATCCGGCTTTAGCCCCAGGCCAGATCCAGCCGTTCCAGCCCGTGGAAATGATAGACGTCCTTCACCACCGGCGGACGCGCGATGCGAAGCCCGGCTAACCGCTTGAAGAGAAGCGGCAGTGCGATGTTGAGTTCGAGCCTTGCCAGCGGCGCGCCGATGCAAAAATGGATGCCGGCGCCGAAGGAGAGGTTGGCGCCCTCGTTTCGGTCCGGCTTGAAGGTGAGCGGATCGGAAAATTTCTTCGGATCGAGATTGGCCGCGGCAAGGATGAGGCTCACCTTGTCGCCGCGTTTCAGGCTGACGCCATCCACCTCGACATCCTCCAGAGCCCAGCGCTGAAAGATGTGGACGGGCGCGCAGATGCGCAGCGTTTCCTCCACAGTGCGCTCGGTCGCCTTGGCATCGGCAAACATCACGGCCGGATCGAGCCCGCTCTCCAGAATCACCCGCACGGAATTGCCGATCTGGTGAACGGTTGCCTCATGGCCGGCGTTCAAGAGCACGATAGTGGTAGAGACCAGCTCGTCGTCGGTTAAATACTGGCCCTTGTGTTCGGTGTGGATCATGTGGCTCAAGAGGTCGTCGCGCGGGTTTTCCCGCCGCTCGGCAATCACCGTCTTCACGTAGTCGGCAAATTCCTTTGCCGAGCGGTCGGCGGCCTCCTCGTCGGCGCGGGAACGCTTGAACATGTACATGCCGACATAGTCATGGCTCCACTTCAGAAGCTGCGGCCCCATCTCTTCGGGAATGCCGATCATGCGGGCAATCATGGTGACGGGAATGATGTCGGCAAAACGCGACAGCAGTTCCGTCTCGCCATCCGCCTCAAAACCGTCGATCAGCCGGTTGGCCAGAACCTCGATCTCGCCGCTCATCTTGTCCACATGGCGCGAGACGAAGGCGCGATTAACCAGCGTGCGCAGCCGCGTATGTTCGGGCGGCTCGATCTCCAGCAGCGAATGGCGCTCGGCCAGATCGAAATTTTGCGTGTGGGCGGAAGGCTCCGGCAGGCCCAGCTCTTCGCGGCTGGCGATATGCAGGATCTGCCGGCCAAAACGGCGATCGCGCAACAACGCATTGACGTGGTCGTAGCCGGTAAAGAACCACTGCCGCTGGTCTTCCCAGTAGAAGGTCGGACACTCCGCATGAAGTGTTGCGTAAATGGCGTTCGGCTGCGAAAAGAAGGCGGGGTTTCGCCCGTCAAGGCGCACCCGGCGCGCGGCTGCATCAAGCTTCAGGACATCCGGGGCGAAGGGCGCGGGGGAAGGGAAAATCTCGGTCATGCCACGCGGTCTACTGCAAAATCCCGGAAACCGGAATTGGGCCTTTTGGAAAAAATCGCCGCCTATGCGTCAGGCTGACAGCGTCTGGGGCGGGAAGGCCGTCACGGTCTGGCCCGTATCGACAAACGTGTCCTGCACCTGGCGCGTGTCCGTTGCCCCGATCACCGTGATGGTCATCCCGTCGTCCAGTACCGTGGCATTGCGGCCGGCACTTTTTGCGGCATAAAGCGCCCGATCCGCCACCGACAGCATATGGTCTATGCCGGCCGACATCACAGGTGCAAGCATGATGCCGGCGCTGACCGTTGCCGTGACCACAGGCTCGATGCCGCCTGTCTCGATGGCCTGGCGCATCAGCGCAAGTCGCACCGATTCGGTGATCTGCACGGCCTCCTCGGCGCTAGCCACGTGCAGGAGGCCGGCAAACTCCTCGCCACCGATACGCCCGAATGTGCCGCGGGTGCCGATGCACTGCTGGGCTGCCCGGCAGAAGGTCACCAGAACCGCATCACCACAGGTATGGCCGAAGCGGTCGTTGATGTCTTTGAAATGGTCGAGATCGAAGACGGCGAGCGCCAGCATCAGCTTGCCCGCCGGAGGGTGGCTGCGCATGGTCTCGAACTGTTCCAGAAAGCCGCGCCGGTTGAGGACGCCCGTCAGCGGATCGGAGATGACAAGCTGTCGCAACCTTTCCTCGCCGCGCACCATCAGCAGCCGCGCCCCGAGGAGGATTCCCGAAACAAGACAAAATATGCCGATCACCGTATAGAGCGTCAGGTTCGGCAACTCGCTGAAATTCTGCGGCCGCACGATGGGGCTGGACAGCGCGGTCAGGGACATGGTCGTCGCTTGGAGCGCGCAGACGCCGGCAAAAACGCGGCGCGGGCCGCGCGGCTGTGGTGCGCCCCGCAGCATCAGGTATGCGAGCATGATATAACATAGAGCACCACACATCTGGAAAACCAGCACGCGCGTCCAGAATTGTGCGTTGAACAGAGGCCATTGCATGGCAGAAAGCCAGATGATGACAGGCGCCAGAAGCAAGGCGTGCAGTTTTTTACCATCATAAAGACGCATGCCAGCGCACCAGCAGATAATGCCGAGCAGCATAAGCTGGTTTCCCACCATGATCGACAGTATGTCCGGCACCAGTCCGCGGGCGCCGACAAGTGCGATGCCAATACCATGCGCCGCAAACCCAAGAGCCCAGGCGAGAACCACTTTCTGTGCACGGTCATGGAGCCACATCGCAATCAGCAATACTGAAAGCGTGAGGGATTCCACTGCCCAGAGTAGCATTGCCGTTTTGATATCCAAGTAAAACCCCTGCGCGAACTTCTCCTTGGGTAACATAATCGGCTATCAATTAAGAAGCCCTTGTATCAAAAAAGGTCGGGTCGGGGCATTTTCGAATTGTTAGCTTCGTCGGGGAGGGATTAAGGATATCCGCTAGCGCGTCTTGAAGTGCGGCCCTTGCACACTCTATGTAGGGAGTTGAGCAAGTGTAGACGATTCCTGGCGCGGCAACGCCGTCGGGCGCCCGATGAAACAAAGGAACAACATGAGAAATCCCGTTGATACCGCCATGGCTCTGGTGCCGATGGTCGTGGAGCAGACCAATCGCGGCGAGCGCTCCTATGACATCTATTCGCGCCTCCTGAAGGAGCGGATCATTTTCCTGACGGGGCCTGTGGAAGATCACATGGCTTCGCTGGTCTGCGCGCAGCTTCTGTTTCTCGAATCGGAAAACCCGAAGAAGGAAATCGCGCTTTACATCAATTCGCCGGGCGGCGTTGTGACGGCCGGCATGTCGATCTACGACACCATGCAGTTCATCCGTCCGGCCGTGTCGACGCTGTGCATCGGCCAGGCTGCGTCCATGGGCTCGCTGCTCCTGGCAGCCGGCGAAAAGGGCATGCGTTTTGCCATGCCGAACTCGCGCATCATGGTTCACCAGCCGTCGGGCGGTTTCCAGGGCCAGGCCTCGGATATCGAACGCCACGCTCGTGACATATTGAAGATGAAAAAACGTCTGAACGACGTTTACGTGAAGCATACCGGCCGCACGTACGAGGAGATTGAAAAAACCCTCGATCGTGACCACTTCATGGACAGTGAGGAAGCTCTGAACTGGGGCGTGGTCGACAAGATCCTGACCTCCAGGCTTGAACTGGAAGGCGCTCCCGCCGCCTGAGGCGGGCATGCCGCGCGAAGCTTCACCCCGTTGTGACCGAAAACAGGGGTTTTATCTCGCGAGGAAAGCGCTAAGAGTTGATATTAATGCTGTGTTGAACTCTTATGACATAGCATCGGTCTGGAAGGGGTTCGTTGCCGCCGGGCCGGGGACATTCTGGTTCCCAACCGGCAGAGTACCCTCAAGAGCGAAGCAGGCAGGTCTTCCGGCGGAAGCCTGCCAGCCGGCGAAAGAAGTGTCCGCGCCCCGATGACGGGCGAGCGGTGTGCTGGAAGGGAAGTGATATGAGCAAAGTCAGCGGCAGCAACGGCGGCGACTCCAAGAATACGTTGTATTGTTCGTTCTGCGGCAAGAGCCAGCACGAAGTCCGCAAGCTGATTGCCGGACCGACTGTGTTCATCTGCGATGAATGCGTCGAATTGTGCATGGACATCATCCGCGAAGAGAACAAGACCTCCATGGTGAAGTCCCGCGACGGCGTTCCCACGCCGCAGGATATCATCAAGGTTCTCGATGAATATGTGATCGGCCAGCGACAGGCCAAGAAGATCCTGTCGGTTGCTGTCCACAACCATTACAAGCGCCTCGCCCACGCCTCCAAGAACGGCGACGTGGAACTGGCGAAGTCGAACATCATGCTCGTCGGCCCCACCGGCTGCGGCAAGACCTATCTTGCCCAGACGCTGGCCCGCATCATCGACGTTCCCTTCACCATGGCCGATGCGACCACGCTCACAGAAGCCGGTTATGTCGGCGAGGACGTGGAAAACATCATCCTGAAGCTCCTGCAGGCTGCCGACTACAATGTCGAGCGGGCGCAGCGCGGCATCGTCTATATCGACGAAGTCGACAAGATCTCGCGCAAGTCCGACAACCCGTCCATCACGCGTGACGTGTCGGGCGAGGGCGTGCAGCAGGCGCTTTTGAAGATCATGGAAGGCACGGTTGCCTCCGTTCCTCCGCAGGGTGGCCGCAAACATCCGCAGCAGGAATTCCTGCAGGTGGATACGACCAACATCCTGTTCATCTGCGGCGGCGCTTTTGCCGGCCTCGACAAGATCATCTCGGCACGCGGCGAAAAGACCTCGATCGGTTTTGGCGCCACGGTGAAGGCCGAGGATGATCGTCGCGTTGGCGAAGTGCTGCGCGAACTGGAGCCGGAAGATCTGGTCAAGTTCGGCCTCATCCCTGAATTCATCGGTCGTCTGCCGGTTCTGGCAACGCTGGAGGATCTCGATGAGGATGCGCTGATCCAGATCCTGTCCGAGCCGAAGAACGCGCTCGTCAAGCAGTACCAGCGCCTGTTCGAGATGGAAGACGTGGAACTGAACTTCCATGAGGACGCGCTGCGCGAAATCGCCAAGAAGGCGATCACCCGCAAGACCGGCGCACGCGGCCTGCGTTCGATCATGGAAAAGATCCTGCTCGACACCATGTTTGAACTGCCGACGCTCGAAGGCGTACGTGAAGTGGTGATTTCGGAAGAAGTGGTGCGCGGGACTGCCCGTCCGCTCTACATCTATGCCGACCGCCAGGACGAGAAGGCCAACGTTTCGGCCTGATGACGACGATTGCCGGGGAAGGGGATTAATCTCCTTTCCCGCTCCGCCTTGCTCTGGCCGATGCGGCAGGATCAGGTGGAAACGCGAGCCCCGGACCGGTGGCTCCTGTTCTTTTCCTGTAGCGCTGCAGATCCGGTCAATGGTCCGGACACCCGAGGCCCGCTCTTAAGACGGCACGACAGCCTACAGTTACGCGTAAGCATCCCGTTCTACAGTTGATTGCTTGGACGTCGTCGCGATTGTGCAGATGTTCAAGGCTTGAAAACTCCATTCGAAACCTCCACGTTTGGAGGGACAAGATGAGTCCAGATTTGTTTCTGGGCCAGATCCCGTAAAAGCGGGACGAGTGAAAGGAAATGACATGACGAATACAACGTCTGCGGCACCTGGCGGTGATACCTATCCGGTCCTGCCTTTGCGCGACATTGTGGTCTTCCCCCACATGATCGTACCTCTGTTCGTCGGACGCGAAAAATCCATTCGCGCGCTGGAAGAAGTCATGGGTTCCGACAAGCAGATCATGCTGGTCACCCAGATCAATGCCGGCGACGACGATCCGGCACCGTCCGCGATCCACACGGTTGGCACGGTTGCCAATGTTCTTCAGCTGCTGAAGCTGCCCGATGGCACGGTCAAGGTGCTGGTCGAAGGCCGCGCCCGTGCAAAGATCGGCAGCTATACCGACCGCGAGGAATTTTACGAAGCCCACGCCGACGTTCTCGCAGAACCCGAGGATGAAGCCGTCGAGGTGGAAGCCCTGTCGCGCTCCGTCGTCTCGGAATTCGAGAACTACGTGAAGCTCAACAAGAAGATTTCTCCTGAAGTCGTCGGCGCTGCCAGCCAGATCGAGGATTATTCGAAGCTTGCCGATACGGTGGCCTCGCACCTCTCCATCAAGATCACCGAAAAGCAGGAAATGCTGGAAACGGTGAGCGTCAAGCAGCGCCTTGAAAAGGCGCTCGGCTTCATGGAAGGCGAAATTTCCGTTCTGCAGGTGGAAAAGCGCATCCGCTCGCGCGTCAAGCGCCAGATGGAAAAGACCCAGCGCGAATATTACCTGAACGAGCAGATGAAGGCGATCCAGAAGGAGCTTGGCGACGGCGAGGACGGCCGCGACGAGATGGCCGAGCTGGAAGACCGCATCGCCAAGACCAAGCTTTCCAAGGAAGCCAAGGAAAAGGCCGATGCCGAGCTGAAGAAGCTGAAGCAGATGAGCCCGATGTCGGCGGAAGCCACTGTCGTGCGCAACTATCTCGATTGGCTGCTGACCATTCCGTGGTCGAAGAAGTCGAAGATCAAGACCGACCTCAACAGCGCCGAAAAGGTCCTCGAACTGGATCATTTCGGTCTCGACAAGGTCAAGGAACGCATCGTCGAATATCTGGCCGTGCAGGCCCGCGCCACCAAGATCAAGGGCCCGATCCTGTGCCTCGTTGGCCCTCCGGGCGTCGGCAAGACCTCGCTTGCCCAGTCGATTGCGAAAGCAACCGGCCGCGAATATGTGCGCGTGGCGCTCGGCGGCGTGCGGGACGAAGCCGAAATCCGCGGCCATCGCCGCACCTATATCGGCTCGATGCCCGGCAAGGTCATCCAGTCGATGAAGAAGGCGAAGAAATCCAACCCGCTCTTCCTGCTCGATGAAATCGACAAGATGGGCCAGGATTTCCGTGGCGATCCGTCGTCTGCACTGCTCGAAGTGCTCGATCCGGCGCAGAACTCCACCTTCATGGACCATTACCTGGAAGTGGAATACGACCTGTCCGATGTGATGTTCATCACCACGGCCAACACGCTCAACATTCCGGCGCCCCTGATGGACCGCATGGAAATCATCCGGATCGCCGGTTACACGGAAGACGAAAAGCGCGAAATCGCCAAGCGTCACCTGCTGCCGAAGGCGATCAAGGAACACGCCCTGAAGCCGGAAGAATTTTCGGTGACGGACGAGGCCTTGATGGTGATCATCCAGCAGTACACCCGCGAAGCCGGCGTGCGTAACTTCGAGCGTGAACTGATGAAGCTCGCCCGCAAGGCGGTGACCGAGATCATCAAGGGCAAGTCGACGTCGATCGAGGTGACTGCGACCAATATCAACGACTATCTGGGCGTTCCGCGCTTCCGCCACGGCGAAGCCGAGGGCGAGGATCAGGTGGGTGTTGTCACGGGTCTTGCCTGGACGGAAGTTGGCGGCGAGCTTTTGACCATCGAAGGCGTGATGATGCCCGGCAAGGGCCGTATGACGGTGACCGGCAATCTGAAGGAAGTGATGAAGGAATCGATTTCGGCAGCGGCATCCTATGTCCGCTCGCGCGCTGTCGATTTCGGCATTGAGCCGCCACGCTTCGACAAGTCGGATATCCACGTTCACGTGCCGGAAGGGGCAACCCCGAAGGATGGACCGTCGGCCGGCGTTGCCATGGCAACCGCCATCGTGTCGATCATGACCGGCATTCCTGTTCGCAAGGATGTCGCGATGACCGGCGAGATCACGCTGCGCGGCCGCGTGCTGCCCATCGGTGGCCTGAAGGAAAAGCTGCTGGCTGCCCTTCGCGGCAACATCAAGACGGTGCTGATCCCGGAAGAAAACGCCAAGGACCTGGCGGAGATTCCGGATAACGTGAAGAACAACATGGAAATCATCCCGGTCTCGCGCATGGGCGAAGTCATTCGTCACGCGCTGGTTCGCGAGCCGCAGCCCATCGAATGGGATGGCACGGTGGAAACGCCTGTCATCGCCACGGTGGACGGGGTGGACGAGACCGGGGCAGCTGTCGCCCACTGATGGCGCCAACCTGTGCAAAACCACTGCAGAACGAAAAAAAGGCCGGCAAAACGCCGGCCTTTTTTGTGCAAATTCGCTAAAGCCCCTTGTTTTTCAGGCGATCGCGGAGCTTTTGGGTTTGCGAAGGGGTCGGCGTTCCGTTGTCGCCCCGTCAGATCCATTGTGTGAAACCATTGAAAGGGGTGGAAACATGAACAAGAACGAGTTGGTGACTGCTGTTGCTGAAAAGGCCGGTCTTTCCAAGGCTGATGCAGCTTCTGCTGTTGACGCCGTGTTCGAGACGGTCCAGGGCGAACTGAAGAACGGTGGCGATATCCGCCTCGCCGGCTTCGGCAGCTTCTCCGTCTCCCGCCGTGAAGCTTCGAAGGGCCGTAACCCCTCGACCGGCGCCGAAGTCGATATTCCGGCCCGCAACGTTCCCAAGTTCTCGGCCGGCAAGGGCCTGAAGGACGCCGTCAACAGCTAAGCTGTCGACAGCGGTCGCCGGTGGCGTCTGCCCCGGCCGCCTCTTTGGCAAGGCCCGCCCGCGATCGTTCCGGTCGCACGGCCAGTTCCTCGCCAGGCATTGAAATACCTCTCGGCCCAGGATCGGTTCTTCCGTTCCTGGGCCGAAGTTTTTTATACGACGGCTGTTTCGAAAACGGACAAGATTTTGCGCCGGCCCGTCTGCCCGCAGGATAGGCAACCTTGCAATCTTCTGTTGCGGCGCTTAACCATGACAATGCCGGTTATACGGCAACGTTCTCGGGGCGGGGTGAAACTCCCCACCGGCGGTAGGAAGCATGATGCTTCAAGCCCGCGAGCGCCCGCACGGTGTCTTGTCGCCATGCGGGGTCAGCAGATCCGGTCAGATGCCGGAGCCGACGGTCACAGTCCGGATGAAAGAGAGCGGGGAAGGCCAGCCCATGCGGTTTGCGCTGGGCTGTGCCCGGCTGTTGCATCGGCATCTGCCGGTGTGGCGGCCGCAAGACGTGCGCGTCTGTCTCATGAAGAGGCGGCGCGCATGGCCTTGTCGTCCTCGCCGTCCCTGTTGGCGTTTTCCAGCAGGTTCGAAGAGGAATGGCATGAGCACGTCGAAATTTACCTCCCTTGTCCGCTCAAGGGCCTTTGCTGGCGCCGCCTTTATGGTCGCGGCAGGCATTGCCTTTGCCGCGTTGAACGTTGTCACGCAGTGGCTCTCCATGCGTCTTGCCGTGGCGCCGGCCTCCATCGCCTTCTGGCAATATGGCCTGGCACTCGTGCTGT
This sequence comes from Neorhizobium sp. PAMB6630, assembly GCF_058242775.1. Classification (NCBI taxonomy): domain Bacteria; kingdom Pseudomonadati; phylum Pseudomonadota; class Alphaproteobacteria; order Hyphomicrobiales; family Rhizobiaceae; genus Neorhizobium; species Neorhizobium sp. PAMB6630. The sequence continues at coordinate 2,439,165 of NZ_CM177836.1, read as the reverse complement.
CTCTGCCGCTGCTGCGGCGCCTTGGATTGTCGGCCATGCGCACGGCCTATCCCGGCCGCCATGCGGTGCGCGTGGTGCTGGCAGCGCTTGGTGTTCAGGCCTGGATCATGGGGCTTGCCACGGTGCCGATCTGGCAGGCGATTGCCCTTGTGATGACGTCGCCGTTTTTCGTCATCGTCGGTGCGCGGCTGTTTCTCGGCGAACAGGTGGGGCTGCATCGCTGGCTTGCCACGCTTGCCGGCTTCTGTGGCGCGATGATCATCCTGCAGCCGTGGTCGGACCAGTTTTCGCCGCAAGCGCTCCTGCCCATCCTCTCGGCGCTTTTATGGGGCGGGTCCTCGCTCATCATGAAGAACCTGACGCGCTATGAGAGTGCGGAAACCGTCACCGTCTGGCTGCTGGTGCTGCTGACGCCTATTAATGCGGGCCTGGCGCTGGCGGAAGGTTTTGTGGTGCCGACCGGCCCGGTTTTCTGGCTGCTGCTTCTGGCGGGCTTGCTGACGGCCTTTGGCCAGTATCTGCTCACCCTTGCCTATAATGCGGCGGATGCGGCCTATGTGCAGCCCTTTGACGATCTGAAGCTGCCGCTCAACGTGCTCGCCGGTTTTGTTGTCTTCGGTTATGCGCCCAGCGGCTCGCTGTGGATCGGCGCGCTGCTGATCCTGTCTGCCTCGCTGACGCTGATGCTGAAGGAGGCGCGCGGCGAGCGGGAAAGATCCAGGCCGGAATAAACCTGTCCGCTGAGCGCAGGTCGGCCTGACACCCTGTCGGGCATCGATAAGATGACCGATGCGGTTGCATATCGGCGGCGAATGCTTTTCTATCCGCCGCCACAGACTGGAGTGACCTCATGCATTACCTCATCACCGGAACCGCGGGCTTCATCGGCTTTCATCTTGCCCGCCGTCTTCTGGAGGAGGGGCACCACGTTACCGGCTTTGATGGGATGACTCCCTATTACAACCTGCACCTGAAGGAAGCCCGCCACGCGGCGCTCTCGCAGTTTCCCGCCTTTCGGCCGGTCATCGGCATGCTGGAGGACCAGCGCCTGCTGGAGAGCACGCTGGAAACCTCTGCGGATTTCGGGGCGCCGGAGGTGATCATCCATCTCGCGGCCCAGGCGGGCGTGCGCTACAGCCTTGAAAATCCCAAGGCCTATCTTGATTCGAACCTTGTCGGATCATGGAACGTGCTGGAACTGGCCAAGAATGCCGGCGTGCGCCACCTGATGCTCGCCTCCACCTCATCGGTCTACGGCGCCAATGAAAAGATCCCGTTTGGCGAAGGCGACAAGGCCGATGAGCCGCTGACCTTTTATGCCGCCAGCAAAAAGGCGATGGAGCTGATGGCGCACAGCTATTCCCATCTCTACAAGGTGCCGACGACCGCCTTCCGATTCTTCACCGTCTACGGCCCCTGGGGCCGGCCGGACATGGCGCTGTTCAAGTTCGTCAAGGCGATGCTGGAAGACAGCGAAATCGAGATTTACGGCGAAGGTCTGATGAGTCGCGATTTCACCTATATCGACGACCTCGTGTCCGGCATCATCGGGCTGTCGCATGTGGTGCCGTCAGAAGAAAATCGCGTCACGACATCAGGCATCGACGACACGCTCTCGCACCAGGCGCCGTTCCGCGTCGTCAATATCGGCGGCGGCCAGCCGATCGGCCTCATGGATTTTGTCGATACGATTGAAAAGGTGATGGGAAAACCCGCCGCCAAGAAAATGCTGCCCATGCAGCAGGGCGACGTGCCGCGCACCTACGCAAGTCCGGACCTTCTGGTGGCACTGACCGGTCAGAAGCCCGAGATCGGCCTGGAAGAGGGCGTGCGGGCCTTTGTCGAGTGGTATGTCGAACATCGAGCAGCTTTACAGCTGTAAAGCCGCCATTGCGTCATGGAGCGGTCGCCGGTGGCGGCTCTGCGGGTCGAATCGAATCAAAAATTTCAGGGAAAAAGAACGGCCACGTATCCTCGTGGCAGCAGCGTGACGTCAATCTGCCGCCCGACCCCGTTCTAAAGATAACGGCAGTCGCGTTCTGGCGCGCTTGTGCCAGAGGCGAGGCAGGGTGTCCAGAGGTGTGTGTTGGGGATGCTTGTCGTGCAGACCCCGACAGTCGCACCAGCCGCCCCCTCATCCGCCTGCCGGCACCTTCTCCCCGAGGGGAGAAGGGAAATTGCCGCACTGTTCACGATTCTCTTGCAAGGACTACAGGACTAATACCAACCGTCATTGATCAGAACCCTTGCGCCCATGTGCGTCTCCCAATCGACATGATCTTCCATGGGCGCTCTTGCAGGGTTCTCCAAGCGTAGCAGCAATGGTCGACGATATCCTCGTAGGTCTTGAAGATGCGGTTCGAGAGCCAGTTGTCCCTCATGAACTGCCAGATGTTTTCGACAGGGTTCAATTCAGGCGACTTGGGCGGTAGTGGCAGGATGGTGATGTTTTCAGGAACGATGAGATTGTTGGACATGTGCCATCCGGCCTGATCCATGATGAGGATGGCATGGCCATCGTCCGCGACGTTGCGGGATATCTCGATCAAATGCTGGTTCATGGCATGGGTGTCGCACCACGGCATGACGAGAGCGGCGGCCTTGCCAAGCTTGGGGCAGATGGCACCGAAGATATAGGCCGAACGGGTTCGCTGGTCGTGCGGCGCGGACGGCCTCGATCCCCGCCTGGCCCAGCGGCGGGTGATCTTGTTCTTCTGGCCTATCCGAGCTTCATCTTGGAACCAGATTTCGATCACTTTGCCCTTGGCGGGGCCGGCGGTGATTTCTGCCACAGCGGCGGGGAAGTTTTTTTAAATGCCTCGGTCGCCTCCGGATCCTGCGCATGATGTCTTGGGCGAGCCGAGAGCTTGCGATACCCCATGGCACGCACTTCGCGCCCCAGGGTCTCCTCGCTCACCGAGATGCGGAACTCTTCCCAAATCCATTGAGCCAGATCACACAGACGCCATCGGACGACGCCATCAAGATAAGGTGTCGGCCCGCGCTCGATGGCTTGCGCCAAGGCCGTTCGCTGTTCGTCGTTCAGAAGAGAAGGTTTTCCCGGAGCCTTGCCGTTGATCAGGCCGTCGGGACCGCGATCATTGAAACGCACCACCCAGTCGCGCACGATCTGAACTGTCACGCTGCCGAGGCGAGCGGCATCGGCCCGTGAACCACCGTCATAGATCGATGCGAGCGCCAGAAGCCGCCGCGCCTGATCGGCATCGCGCGTCTGCCGGGCCAGACGCCGTAGCATGGACCCGTCGAAATCCGACCGCAAAGAAAGCGCTGAACCCATCGCAAACCTCCTGTTTGCCACAGAGATTCAGATTCGTCGGCTTTTGGGAATCCCAAGAGTCAGTCTCAGCGACGATTGGTATAAATTGTCGGACAACTCCGACACATCCTGTGACACACGAAAGGCTTGAGATACCGAAGCGCCGGTTGATCCCCTCTCCCCTCGGGGAGAGGTCTGCCGAGCAAAGCGGAGGCAGGGTGAGGGGGCCGCACGCGCTTCCGCGCACGGACAAGCGGCGCCCAAGCAACGCGTAAAAACGCCAGCCACCGGAACAAAATTTCAAAAAAAGGAAAATGGTGGGCGATGACGGACTCGAACCGCCGACATCCTCGGTGTAAACGAGGCGCTCTACCAACTGAGCTAATCGCCCTGACGTCCCCGCGGTTTGTGTCCGCTGCGTCGGTGGCCGTGATCTATGCGGATCGCGGAAAAGACGCAAGAGTGTTTGTGAAGTTTTTTTGATTTTTTTTGCCGCGACCGGAAGAGAAGAAGCCAAAACCCTTTAGAATCCGGCTATTTGAGCAGACGGTGATGATCAACCGTCCACAGGAGTGGTTGGTGGTCGCGGTGGGAGGGCAGACAAATTTCGCCGCGTCACGGTTTTGTCTTGAAACCTGCTTGACACCCTTTGGAGAACCCCTTAGAGAGCCGCTCATCGACTGGTTACGCCGGTCGACGGGGAAGTTTCTTCCTCTCTCAGGAATAAGCGGGTGTAGCTCAGTTGGTTAGAGTGCCGGCCTGTCACGCCGGAGGTCGCGGGTTCGAGCCCCGTCACTCGCGCCATTCCTGATAAAAAAGAAACAGGCCTTCGGGCCGCCGAATGCCGAAAGGCATTACGAAAAATGCGCGGGTGTAGCTCAGTTGGTTAGAGTGCCGGCCTGTCACGCCGGAGGTCGCGGGTTCGAGCCCCGTCACTCGCGCCATTTTTCATTTCTTCTCCAATATTTTTACAATGTGTGGCGCCACAAGGCGCCCTTCATTGCGTCGTCTTCTGCCTCCGGCAGGCGTTTGCCGGTTTGCTTTCCCAGTGCTGCGTCATCCGGCCCTTGTGGCGGGGGGAGGGCTGTGGAAAACAATTTTGCTGCGCTGCGTCATGTCGCGATGCGCGCCGACTGTTCTGCCCCTGGCTGTGTCGCACGGCGCAAGTGGCGTCCCGCATTGGTTCGTTACTCCTTGAGGCGCCGGTGTTGCGTGTCCCCGGCCGGTGCGGCTGCCGGTCATTTTCTCGTGATCCTGTCTTTGCGGTTTTCTGTGTTGTCCATCTGTTAACGCGACGATCACCGTTGCCGGAAGGTGCCGGGCGTCTGCGCCATTCGCGCGACAGGGTCGAGACAGGTCTTCAAGAAAAAGCTAATAATATATTGCAAACCGCGTTGAAACCGGTGTGGCCGGACCCTAAATGAGCTTTGACGCCGCCCGCGGGCGGGTTTTGGATCGGGTGCTGTCGCCGCGGTCGGCGCGCATATCAGTTGCAGCTCAGCTGCTGCGGCCTATCTTGATGAAAAAGATCAACTTTATTTTCGCCGTCGTAAAAATGGGTGCTGTTCGGCGCGCCGGAAGTTGAGTCTAAATCAACACCGTTCGGTGGCGGCATTTTGTCCCGTTTTGGTTCGAGGTGTGGCCGTCAAAAGTCTTGCGCGCGGCTCTTGGCTGCGCTAGTCACGGCTTGTTGCAATGCACGTTCGCTTGCCGCGCATTCGCTTAAGTGCCGCCCGGGCACTGCTTGGCAAGCAGGGATCGAATACCATGACAGAACTCCTCAGTTCCTATGTCCCGATCGCGATTTTTATCGGTATTGCCCTTGTGATCGGCCTGGCGCTTTTGATTGCGCCGTTTGCCGTGGCCTACAAGGCACCCGATGCTGAAAAGCTGTCGGCCTATGAATGCGGTTTCAACGCATTTGACGATGCGCGCATGAAATTCGACATTCGTTTTTACCTGGTGTCGATCCTGTTCATCATCTTCGATCTGGAAGTCGCCTTCCTGTTTCCCTGGGCCGTGTCCTTCGGTGAAATCGGCTGGTTCGGCTTCTGGTCCATGATGGTGTTCCTCGGCGTCCTCACCATCGGCTTCATTTATGAGTGGAAGAAAGGAGCGCTGGAATGGGAGTAGTGGATAACAACACGACCATGATCGCGCCAAGCCCGAAGGGGATCATCGATCCCAATACCGGCAAGCCCATCGGCAGCGACGATGCCTTCTTCGGCGAGATCAACAACGAGTTGGCCGACAAGGGCTTTCTCGTCACCTCGACGGATGAGCTGATCAACTGGGCGCGCACCGGCTCGCTGATGTGGATGACCTTCGGTCTTGCCTGCTGTGCGGTCGAGATGATGCAGGTGTCCATGCCGCGTTACGACGTGGAGCGTTTCGGCTTTGCGCCGCGCGCTTCTCCGCGCCAGTCCGACGTGATGATCGTTGCCGGCACGCTGACGAACAAGATGGCGCCGGCTCTGCGCAAGGTCTATGACCAGATGCCGGAGCCGCGTTACGTGATCTCCATGGGCTCCTGCGCCAATGGTGGCGGCTATTACCACTATTCCTATTCGGTGGTGCGTGGCTGCGACCGGGTTGTGCCTGTGGATATCTATGTTCCCGGCTGTCCCCCCACGGCCGAAGCGCTGCTCTACGGCGTGCTTCTGCTGCAGAAAAAGATCCGCCGCACCGGCACGATCGAACGTTGAGGGCAAGGACAGATCATGAGTGAAGCCCTGAACGAATTTGCCGCATACCTTGCCGAAGCGCGGCCGGGTCTCGTGTCGTCCTCGTCGGTTGCCTATGGCGAACTGACGCTGAAGACCGATGCCGACAAGCTGATCGCGCTCGTCACGTTCCTGCGTGACGATGTGCAGTGCGGGTTCATCAATTTCATCGACATCTGCGGTGTTGATTGGCCCAAACGCGAAAAGCGTTTCGACGTGGTCTACCATTTCCTGTCGCCGCGCCAGAACATGCGCGTGCGCATCAAGGTGGAAACCGCCGAAGACGTCGCTGTCCCGTCGCTGACCGGTCTTTTTCCGGGCGCCGACTGGTTCGAACGCGAAGCCTGGGATCTCTACGGCATCCTGTTCACCGGCCACCCGGACCTGCGCCGCATCCTCACCGATTACGGTTTCGAGGGCCATCCGCTGCGCAAGGACTTTCCGACGACCGGTTTCGTCGAGGTTCGTTACGACGACAGCGCCAAGCGCGTCGTTTACGAACCGGTGGAACTGCGACAGGAATTCCGAAGCTTCGACTTCTTGAGCCCCTGGGAAGGCACGGATTACGTGCTTCCGGGGGATGAGAAGGCGAAGGTCTAAACCAAAGTTTAGGGCGAATAGCGAGTAGCGAATAGCGAATAGTTGTCGCCACAACGAAAGGAAGAGGCAGACGATCAGTTCCTACAAGGACCTCAAGGTGTGGCAGCAGGCTATTGAATTGGCCGTTGAATGTTATCGCTGCACCGAGACTTTCCCGAAGAGCGAAGTTTACGGACTGACATCCCAGATAAGGCGCGCCTCCGCATCGGTGGCCGCCAACATTGCCGAAGGGCATGGTCGGGATAACACCGGGAATTTTGTGCAGTTTCTGAGGATTTCTCAAGGGTCGCTGAAAGAGTTGGAAACGCATATGATCATTGCGCAGAGGGTGAGTATCCTTGCGCAAGACCAGTTTCAGAGCTTGATGCAACAATGCGATGAGATTGGCCGGATGATGCGTGCGTTGATCAGAAGCCTGCAGGAGAAGACATGAGCGGCATAGATCGACTATTCGCTATTCGCTATTCGCTAATCACCAGCGCGGAGCGCGCCCATGACTGAACACGACGTTCGCAATTTCAACATCAACTTCGGTCCGCAGCATCCGGCGGCCCACGGCGTTCTGCGTCTTGTGCTGGAGCTGGACGGCGAAATCGTCGAGCGTGTCGATCCGCATATCGGCCTGCTGCATCGCGGCACCGAAAAGCTGATCGAGACGAAAACCTATTTGCAGGCGCTGCCCTATTTCGACCGGCTGGATTATGTCGCGCCGATGAACCAGGAGCATGCCTACTGTCTGGCGGTGGAAAAGCTGCTTGGCATCACGGTTCCGATCCGGGGCCAGCTGATCCGCGTTCTCTACTCGGAAATCGGCCGCATCCTGTCGCATCTTCTGAACGTCACGACGCAGGCCATGGACGTCGGCGCCTTGACGCCGCCGCTCTGGGGTTTCGAAGAGCGCGAAAAGCTGATGGTGTTTTATGAGCGCGCCTCCGGCTCGCGCATGCACGCTGCCTATTTCCGTCCCGGCGGCGTCCACCAGGATCTGCCTGTGGAACTGGTCGAGGATATCGGCAAGTGGTGCGATGCCTTCCCGGCAGCCCTTGATGACATCGACAGCCTGATCACCGGCAATCGTATCTTCAAGCAGCGTAACGTCGATATCGGCGTGGTGAAGCTCGAAGATTGCTGGGCCTGGGGCTTTTCGGGCGTCATGGTGCGCGGCTCGGGCGCTGCCTGGGACCTGCGCAAGTCGCAGCCTTACGAATGTTACGCGGATCTCGATTTCGACATTCCGATCGGCAAGAACGGCGACTGCTACGACCGTTACCTGATCCGCATGATTGAAATGCGCGAATCGGTGAAGATCATGAAGCAGTGCGTCAACCGCCTGCTGTCGGATGCCAAGACCGGCCCGGTATCGGCGCTGGATGGCAAGGTCGTGCCGCCGAAGCGTGGCGAGATGAAGCGGTCGATGGAAGCACTCATCCACCACTTCAAGCTCTACACCGAAGGTTTCCACGTGCCGGAAGGCGAGGTTTATGCGGCCGTCGAGGCGCCGAAGGGCGAGTTCGGCGTCTATCTGGTGTCCGACGGCACCAACAAGCCGTATCGCTGCAAGATCCGCGCGCCAGGTTATGCGCATCTTCAGGCGATGGATTTCCTCTGCCGCGGCCACCAGCTGGCTGACGTCTCGGCCATCCTCGGCTCTATCGATATCGTGTTTGGAGAGGTGGACCGCTGATGCGACGCCTGTCGATCATCGCCTGTCTTGTGGCGGTTGCCCCGTCTGCCCTGGCGCAGACGGCGGAACAGCCGTCGACATCTTCAGGCAGATCGACGGCGACCATGGCGGAACTCGTTTCCAGAGAGTATGAAATCAAGGCGGCCGTGCCCAATGGAACGAAGTTCATCGTTTTCCTGCAAAAGGGTGCATCTGCCTATGCCTGCGAATTCGTGACCCTCACGAAATCGCGGTGCGGTTCTGTCAATTGATAAGGCGTGAGAAAGAATGTCCGTTCGTCGACTAGCCGAAGATCAGTTCCAGCCGGCAGCCTTTGCCTTCACTGCGGATAATGCCGCGTGGGCTGAGGCGACGATCCGGAAATATCCCGAGGGCCGCCAGCAATCGGCGGTCATCCCGCTGCTCATGCGCGCGCAGGAACAGGAGGGGTGGGTCACCCGTGCGACGATCGAATTCGTCGCGCAGAAGCTTGAGATGCCCTATATCCGGGTGCTCGAAGTGGCGACCTTCTACACCCAGTTCCAGCTGAAGCCGATCGGCACCAAGGCGCATATCCAGGTCTGTGGCACCACGCCGTGCATGTTGCGCGGCTCGGAAGCGCTGATGGATGTGTGCAAGCGCAAGATCCATCACGATCCGCTGCACCGCAACGAGGCGGGCACGCTGTCGTGGGAAGAGGTGGAATGTCAGGGCGCCTGCGTCAACGCGCCGATGGTCATCATCTTCAAGGATGCCTATGAAGACCTGACGCCCGAGCGTCTGGAAGAGATCATCGATGCGTTCGAGGCAGGCAAGGGCGCCGAAGTCAAAACCGGCCCGCAGATCGACCGCCTGACATCGGCGCCGGAAGGCGGCCCTGTCACGCTGAACGACGAGATCAAGCCGGTTCGCACCAATCTTGATCCGCAGCCGGCCGTAGAGGCCGTTTCGGTTCCGCCAGCGGAAGCAGCCCGTCCGAAGGATACCGCTGTCGAGACCAATCCGGCTGTGAAGACGCCGGTGACGGCACCGGCCGCGTCGGAAGCCAACGACAAGGCGGCAGAAGCAGGCTCTGCGACGAAAAAGAGCGAGCCGGATCCGAAGGCTGTCGGCAGCACGGCCGAAGGCGCACCCGCTGAAGGCAGCAAGGTTGCCGGCACGGAAAAGCCTGCGAAAGACGAAGCGTAAGGTTTTTAAAAAGCCTTGCACCGTGCCCGGCATCCGGGCGCATCACGGAATTGACAAGCCGACCCGATGTGGCGGCGGACTGGTGGAATAGGTCATGTTGAAAGATCAGGATCGCATCTTTACCAACATCTACGGGCTCAAGGACAAGTCGCTGAAAGGCGCCATGAGCCGTGGCCACTGGGACGGCACGAACGAGATCATCGAAAAGGGCCGTGACTGGATCATCAACGAGATGAAGGCGTCGGGCCTGCGCGGCCGCGGCGGCGCCGGCTTCCCGACCGGTCTCAAATGGTCCTTCATGCCGAAGGAATCGGATGGCCGGCCGCATTATCTCGTGGTCAACGCCGACGAATCGGAGCCCGGCACCTGCAAGGACCGCGAAATCATGCGCCACGATCCGCATACGCTGATCGAAGGCTGCGTGATCGCCGGTTTCGCCATGGGCGCGCACACCGCCTATATTTACGTGCGCGGCGAATACATGCGCGAACGCGAAGCGCTGCAGGCCGCCATCGACGAATGTTATGACGCCGGCATTCTCGGCGCCAACAACAAGTGTGGCTGGGATTTCGACATCTACGTTCATCACGGCGCCGGCGCCTATATCTGCGGCGAAGAAACAGCGCTTCTCGAAAGCCTTGAAGGCAAGAAGGGCCAGCCGCGCCTGAAGCCGCCGTTCCCGGCGAATATGGGCCTCTACGGTTGCCCGACCACGGTCAACAACGTCGAATCGATTGCCGTGGCGCCGACCATCCTGCGTCGTGGCGCCTCCTGGTTCTCCTCCTTCGGCCGTCCGAACAATGTCGGCACCAAGCTGTTCATGGTCTCCGGCCACGTCAACAAACCCTGCACCTTTGAAGAGCAGATGGGCCTCACCTTCCGTGAGATCATCGAGCATCACTGCGGCGGCATCCGCGGCGGCTGGGACAATCTTCTCGCCGTCATTCCCGGTGGCGCGTCCTGTCCTGTCGTCAAGGGCGAGGACATGAAGGATGCCATCATGGACTTCGACGGCATGCGCGAGGTGAAATCCTCGTTCGGCACCGGCGGCATGATCGTCATGGACAAGTCGACGGATATCATCAAGGCAATCTGGCGCATCGCGGCCTTCTTCAAGCATGAAAGCTGCGGCCAGTGCACGCCGTGCCGCGAAGGCACCGGCTGGATGATGCGCGTGGTTGAGCGCATGGTGAAGGGCAATGCCCAGAAGCGCGAAATCGATATGCTGCTGCAGGTGACGAAGCAGATCGAAGGTCACACGATCTGCGCACTCGGTGATGCGGCGGCCTGGCCGATCCAGGGCCTCATCCGCAATTTCCGTCCGGAAATCGAAGCGCGCATCGACCAGTATTCGGCAAATTCCACCCGCGAGGGTGCTGTTCTGGAGGCTGCGGAGTAACATCATGGCAAGCGGATCGGACAACAAGGACAAGGATCAGGCAGCGGAGAAACCGCCGCTCGGTTTCACCTTGCCTTTTGCCGACGAGAGTTCTGCCAAGTCGCTCCACAATCCGATGGCGGCCATGGCTGCTGCAACGGCCGCCGGCATGGCGATCGGCGCCCAGTTTGCCCAGGCATTCTTCGGCATGATGCAGGCCTCGATGGAGGCGGCGACACGGCCGACCCCGGAGGCCAAAACGGCAGCACCGGAGAAGGCACCTCAGCCGGATGTGAAGCCGGACGTAAAGGCTGATGCGGCCGCCGCACCCAAGGCGCCAGAGGAGGCTGCCCCGCAGGCAGCACCTGCCGAGTTAAAGCCTGCCGTGGTCAAGAAGGCGGCAAAGCCGGCCGCCAAGGTTGCTGAGACGGCGAAAGCCCCGGCAAAGCCAAAGGTGGCAAGGATTGCAAAGGCAAAGCCTGAGCAAGCAAGCGCAGATAACAGTGCGCTGCCCGTCAAGGCTGAACCGGTGAAGAATGCGGCAAAGCCTGCAAAGGCCGATCCGGCCAAGGCTGCAAAGCCGGCAACACCAGAGGCTGGCGCAAAGGCCAAGCCGAAGAGACAAAAGGCCGCCGACGATCTGAAGACGATCACCGGCATCGGCCCGAAACTGGCAGACCTGCTGAACGGCATGGGTGTGACGCGGTTTGCGCATATCGCCGCTTGGACGGACAAGGATGTAGAGCATTTCGACCAGGAGCTTCAGCTCGATGGCCGCATTGCGAAAGATGGTTGGATCGCGCAGGCAAAAAACCTGCTGCGGTGACGAATGTGTCGCTGCCTTTTCGTTATGAGGGCAGGGGACTGGAAACAGGACGTAAGTGACGATGGCAAAGCTCAAGGTTGACGGTAAAGAGATCGAGGTTCCGGATCACTTCACGCTGTTGCAGGCGTGCGAGGAAGCCGGCGCCGAAGTGCCGCGCTTCTGTTTCCATGAACGCCTTTCGGTGGCCGGAAACTGCCGTATGTGTCTGATCGAGGTGAAGGGTGGACCGCCGAAGCCGGCAGCCTCCTGCGCCATGGGCGTGCGTGACGTGCGCGGTGGCCCGAACGGCGAACTGCCGGAAGTCTTCACCAACACGCCGATGGTCAAGAAGGCGCGCGAAGGGGTGATGGAGTTTCTCCTCATCAACCATCCGCTCGATTGCCCGATCTGCGACCAGGGCGGCGAATGCGACCTGCAGGACCAGGCGATGGCGTTCGGCATGGATGCCTCGCGCTACACCGAAAACAAGCGCGCCGTTGAAGACAAGTATATCGGCCCGCTCGTCAAGACCGTGATGAACCGCTGCATTCACTGCACGCGCTGCGTTCGTTTCACCACCGAAGTCGGCGGCATTTCGGAGCTTGGCCTCATCGGCCGTGGCGAGGATGCCGAAATCACGACCTATCTCGAACATGCCATGACGTCGGAACTGCAGGGTAACGTCATCGACCTTTGCCCGGTCGGTGCGCTCACCTCGCGTCCGTTCGCCTTTACGGCCCGTCCGTGGGAACTCGGCAAGACCGAATCGATCGACGTCATGGACGCTGTCGGTTCCGCCATCCGCGTCGATACCCGTGGCCGCGAAGTCATGCGCATCATGCCGCGTGTCAACGAGGCGGTGAACGAGGAATGGATTTCCGACAAGACCCGCTTTATCTGGGATGGCCTGAAGACGCAGCGCCTCGACCGGCCTTACGTGCGCCGTGACGGCCGCCTTCAGCCGGCAAGCTGGAGCGAAGCCTTTGCCGCTATCAAGACGGCAGTGTCGGCAACGAACGGCAACAGCATCGGTGCCATCGCCGGCGATCTCGCCTCCGTCGAAGAAATGTACGCGATGAAGGAACTGCTGACCGCGCTCGGTTCGCAGAACCTTGACTGCCGCCAGGATGGTGCCAAGCTCGATCCGTCGCTTGGCCGCGCCAGCTACATCTTTAACCCCACAATCGAAGGCATCGAGCAGGCCGACGCGCTTCTCCTTATCGGCGCCAACCCGCGTTACGAAGCGGCCGTGATGAACGCCCGCATCCGCAAGCGCTGGCGTCGTGGCAACTTCCCGATCGGCGTGATCGGGGAGGGGGGCGACATGCGTTACGGTTACGAATATCTCGGCGCTGGCACCGATACGCTGTCGGATCTCGTCAACGGCTCGCACGGCTTCCTCGAAAAGCTACGTTCTGCCAAGAAGCCGATTATCATCGTTGGCTCGGGCGCTCTCATGCGCGATGATGCGGAAGGCGTTCTTGCCGCCGCTGCAAGCCTTGCCGCCTCCGTCGGTGCTGTCTCGGAAGAGTGGAACGGCTTTGGCGTCATGCACACGGCAGCATCGCGCGTCGGTGGTCTCGATCTCGGCTTTGTGCCGGGCCCGAACGGCTCGAATGCCGCCACCATGCTGCGCTCGATGGACGTCCTCTTCCTGCTCGGCGCGGACGAAATGGAATTCACGGGCAAGTACGCCAAGTTCACCGTCTATATCGGCAGCCACGGCGATGCCGGCGCGCATCATGCCGACGTTATCCTGCCGGGCGCGACCTATACGGAAAAGTCCGGCACCTGGGTCAACCTCGAAGGCCGCGTCCAGATGGGCAACCGCGCCGGTTTTGCGCCGGGTGAAGCCCGCGAAGACTGGGCGATCCTCAGGGCGCTGTCGGATGTTCTCGGCAAGAAGCTGCCGTTTGATTCGCTGTCGCAGCTGCGCGCCAAGCTTTATGCCGCATACCCGCATTTCGCCGAACTTGATGAAATCGCGGCCGGTGCTGCGGATGATATTGCAACGCTTGCCAAAAAACCGGTGAGCTTGGGCAAGTCCGGGTTTGCGTCAACGATCAAAGACTTCTATCTCACGAACCCGATCGCACGCGCTTCGGCGGTCATGGCGGAGTGTTCGGCACTGGCCCGCAACAATTTCCAGGCTGCGGCAGAGTAAAGGCACAATCATGGACTCTTTCTTCTCGACCTATCTCTGGCCGGCGATCGTGATGATCGGTCAGTCCCTGTTGCTGCTCGTCTGCCTCCTGGTCTTCATCGCCTATATCCTTCTGGCCGACCGCAAGATCTGGGCTGCTGTCCAGCTGCGCCGCGGCCCGAACGTGGTTGGCCCGTTCGGCCTGTTCCAGTCGTTCGCAGACCTTCTGAAGTTCGTCTTCAAGGAGCCGATCATTCCGTCGGGCGCCAACAAGGGCGTGTTCCTGCTGGCACCGCTCGTATCGGTCACGCTTGCGCTTGCCACCTGGGCTGTCATCCCGCTCAACGAAAACTGGGTGATCGCCAACATCAATGTCGGCATCCTCTACGTGTTCGCCATCTCGTCGCTCGAAGTCTACGGCATCATCATGGCCGGCTGGGCATCGAACTCGAAATACCCGTTCCTCGGCGCGCTGCGGTCTGCAGCCCAGATGGTGTCCTATGAAGTCTCGATCGGCTTCGTCATCGTCACTGTTCTGCTCTGCGTCGGATCGCTGAACCTCACCGATATCGTGCTCGCCCAGAAGTCCGGCATCGGCACCATGGTCGGCCTGCCGTCGTCGTTCCTCGACTGGCATTGGCTCGTTCTGTTCCCGATGTTCATCATCTTCTTCATCTCGGCCCTTGCCGAAACCAACCGTCCGCCTTTCGACCTTCCGGAAGCCGAATCGGAACTGGTTGCCGGTTACATGGTGGAATATGCATCGGCCCCGTACATGATGCTGATGCTCGGCGAATATGCCGCCATCCTGCTCATGTGCGCGCTGACCACCATTCTCTTCCTCGGGGGCTGGCTGCCGCCGGTGGATGTCTGGTTCCTCAACTGGGTTCCGGGGATCATCTGGTTCCTGCTGAAGGCCTCCTTCATCTTCTTTATGTTCGCCATGGTGAAGGCCTTCGTTCCGCGCTATCGCTATGACCAGTTGATGCGTCTCGGCTGGAAGGTTTTCCTGCCGCTCTCGCTGGTCATGGTCATCATTACTGCATTCGTTCTGAAGCTGACGGCCGGCGCCTGATTTTAGGCGCGGCCTCCCGGCTGAATTGGAGACTAACATGGCAAGTCTGGCACAATCCGTCAGTTCGCTGTTTCTGAAGGAATTCGTCGGGGCGTTTTTCCTCTCGATGCGCTATTTCTTCAAGCAGAAGGCCACGATCAACTATCCCTTCGAAAAGGGCCCGATCTCTCCGCGCTTCCGCGGCGAGCATGCGCTGCGTCGTTATCCCAACGGCGAAGAACGCTGCATCGCCTGCAAGCTGTGCGAAGCGATCTGTCCTGCCCAGGCCATTACCATCGAAGCCGGTCCGCGCCGCAACGACGGCACGCGCCGCACGGTGCGTTACGATATCGACATGGTAAAATGCATCTATTGCGGCTTCTGCCAGGAAGCCTGCCCGGTGGATGCCATCGTTGAAGGCCCGAACTTCGAATTCGCGACGGAAACCCGCGAAGAGCTGTATTTCGACAAGGAACGCCTTCTCAACAATGGCGACCGCTGGGAGCGCGAAATTGCGCGCAACCTGTCGATCGATGCACCCTACCGCTGATCGCCCGATCGCGGTTCTGATTGACACTGCCGGTGCTTGAAAAAGGTGCCGGATCGACCACAAGCATGAGACCTGGCTGGTATGTGACCGCCGGGTTTTGACGGCGGGGATAAGAGCCTTGCCGGGGAAGACGAAAAGGCACCACAATGGGTTTGCAGGCTGTTTTCTTTTATCTGTTCGCCTTCGTCGCGGTGGCGTCGGCGTTCATGGTCATCTCGGCCAGGAACCCGGTGCATTCCGTGCTCTTCCTGATCCTGGTCTTCTTTAACGCCGCAGGCCTTTTCCTGCTGACCGGCGCTGAATTCCTCGCGATGATCCTGCTCGTCGTTTATATCGGCGCGGTGGCGGTTCTCTTCCTCTTCGTCGTGATGATGCTGGACATCGATTTTGCCGAACTGCGCTCGGGCTTCCTGCAATATGCGCCGGTCGGGGCGCTGATCGGGCTCATTCTCGCGGCTGAACTGGTGCTGGTCATCGGCGGCAGCGTGTTGACGCCAGAGGCGGCAAAGTCGATCACCATGCCCATTCCGTCGCCTGCGGTGCGCACCAATACGGCAGCGCTCGGCGATGTGCTTTATACGCATTACGTCTATTTCTTCCAGGTCTCCGGCCTCGTGCTGCTCGTCGCCATGATCGGCGCAATCGTGCTGACGCTGCGTCACCGGGAAAACGTCAAGCGCCAGGATATCTCCAAGCAGGTCGCCCGCACGCCGGCAACGGCTGTCGAGGTGGTCAAGGTCAAGCCGGGCCAGGGCATCTGAGCGCGATCAAGGAACAGCGAATATGGAAATCGGACTTTCTCACTACCTGACCGTCAGCGCCATCCTCTTCACGCTCGGCGTCTTCGGCATCTTCCTCAACCGGAAGAATGTCATCATCATCCTGATGTCGGTGGAACTCATCCTGCTCTCGGTCAACCTGAACATGATCGCGTTCTCGTCCTTCCTCAACGATATCACCGGCCAGGTCTTTGCGCTGTTCATTCTGACCGTTGCTGCGGCGGAAGCTGCCATCGGTCTTGCAATTCTCGTGGTCTTCTACCGCAACCGCGGCTCCATCGCGGTTGAAGACATCAATATGATGAAGGGCTGATCAGGTCATGATCTACAAGGCTATCGTCTTTCTTCCCCTGATCGGCTTCCTGATTGCCGGCCTGTTCGGCCGCCAGATCGGCGCCAAGGCATCGGAATACGTCACCAGCGGTCTGATGATCGTTGTGGCCATCCTCTCCTGGGTGGTCTTCTTCAACGTGGCGCTCGCCCATGGCGGCGAAGGCCATGAGGTCATCAAGGTCTCGGTGCTGCGCTGGGTGCAGTCCGGCGGCCTCGAATTCGACTGGGCCTTCCGCATTGATACGCTGACATCAGTCATGTTCGTCGTGGTCAACACGGTCTCGACGCTCGTCCATCTCTATTCGATCGGCTACATGCACCACGATCCGCATCGGCCTCGCTTCTTTGCCTATCTGTCGCTGTTCACCTTCGCCATGCTGATGCTCATCACGTCGGACAATCTGGCGCAGATGTTCTTCGGCTGGGAAGGCGTGGGCCTTGCGTCCTACCTGCTCATCGGTTTCTGGTTCAAGAAGCCGTCGGCCTCTGCTGCCGCCATGAAGGCCTTCATCGTCAACCGCGTCGGTGACTTCGGTTTCGTGCTTGGTATTTCCGGCGTCTTCGTGCTGTTCGGCTCGATCAACTTCGACACGATCTTTGCGTCTGCCGCGACCTATCTGCCGGCGGAAGGTGCTGCCGATGCCGGCCAGGCCGTCATCAACCTGTTTGGCATGCAGCTCGACAAGGGTCATGCCATCACAGGCGTCTGCCTGCTGCTCTTCATGGGCGCCATGGGTAAATCGGCGCAGTTCCTGCTGCACACCTGGCTGCCGGACGCGATGGAAGGCCCGACCCCGGTCTCGGCCCTCATCCATGCCGCAACCATGGTCACCGCTGGCGTCTTCCTCGTCGCCCGCATGTCGCCGATCTTCGAACTGTCGCCGAACGCGCTGCTCGTCGTCACCCTCATCGGTGCGATCACCGCCTTCTTTGCGGCAACCGTCGGCCTCGTGCAGAACGATATCAAGCGCGTCATCGCCTATTCTACCTGTTCGCAGCTCGGCTACATGTTCGTGGCGCTTGGCGTCGGTGCTTATGGTGCGGCCGTCTTCCACCTCTTCACGCACGCCTTCTTCAAGGCTCTGCTGTTCCTCGGCGCCGGCTCCGTCATCCACGCGGTCGATGGCGAGCAGGACATGCGCTACATGGGCGGTCTCCGGAAGCACATCCCCTATACGTTCTGGGCGATGACCATCGGCACGCTGGCGCTGACCGGTGTCGGCATCCCAGGCACGATGTTCGGTTTTGCCGGCTTCTTCTCCAAAGATGTCATCATCGAATCGGCTTACGCCTCGCATTCGGCGCTGTCGGGTTTTGCCTTCACGCTGCTTGTGGTTGCTGCGCTCTTCACCAGCTTCTATTCCTGGCGTCTGGCCTTCCTCACCTTCTTCGGCAAGCCGCGCGCGTCATCGGATGTCATGCATCACGTGCATGAGAGCCCGATGATCATGCTTCTGCCGCTGGTCGTCTTGGTCATCGGTGCGGTTTTCGCCGGCGTCGCCTTCGAAGGTCATTTCTTCGGCGAGGAATATTCCGAGTTCTGGAAAGGTGCGCTGTTTACGGGGGCGCACAACGAGATCCTCGAAGAGTTCCACCACGTGCCTGTCTGGGTAAAGTGGAGCCCGTTCATTGCCATGCTGACCGGTTTCGTCACCGCCTGGTACATGTATATCAAGTCGCCTTCCACGCCGAAGCGCCTGGCTGAAAACCATCGCGTCCTCTACCAGTTCCTCTTGAACAAGTGGTATTTCGACGAGCTGTACGATTTCCTCTTCGTGCGCTCGGCCAAGGCCCTCGGCAAGTTCCTCTGGAAGAAGGCCGATGTCGGCGTCATCGACACCTACGGACCAAACGGCATTGCAGCACGCGTCGCGGATATCACCCGCGGTGTGGTCCGCCTGCAGACCGGTTACCTCTATCATTATGCGTTCGCGATGCTGATCGGCATCGCCGCCCTCGTCACCTGGATGATGCTCGGGAGTTCAATCTGATGACCGACTGGCCTATTCTTTCCACGGTCACCTTCCTGCCGCTCGTCGGTGTGGTGCTTCTCCTGCTCACCCGGGAGGACGGCCCGTTCGGCCGCCGCAATATCCTGAACGTCTCGCTCTTGACGACCGTCTTTACCTTCGTCGTCTCGCTGTTCATCTGGATCGGGTTTGACAATTCCAACCCCGGTTTCCAGATGGTCGAAAAACACTCCTGGCTTGGCACCGGCATTTCCTATCATCTCGGCGTCGACGGCATTTCCATGCTGTTCGTCATTCTCACCACCTTCCTCATGCCGTTTTGCGTGCTGGCAAGCTGGGAATCGATCGAGAAGCGCCTCAAGGAATACATGATCGCCTTCCTGCTTCTGGAAGTGGTCATGGTCGGCGTCTTCGTGTCGCTGGATATCGTTCTCTTCTACGTCTTCTTTGAAGCCACGCTCGTGCCGATGTTCATCATCATCGGTGTCTGGGGCGGCAAGGATCGCGTTTACGCCTCCTACAAGTTCTTCCTCTACACGCTGCTCGGCTCCGTGCTGATGATGGTCGCCATCATGGCCATGTACTGGCAGGCCGGCACGACCGACATGACGGAACTGTTGAAGTTCGGTTTCCCCGCCGGCTTGCAGACATGGCTATGGCTTGCCTTCTTCGCCTCGTTTGCGGTGAAAATGCCGATGTGGCCCGTCCACACCTGGCTTCCGGATGCGCACGTGCAGGCGCCAACGGCAGGCTCGGTCATTCTGGCAGGCGTCATGCTGAAGCTCGGCGGTTACGGGTTCATCCGTTTCTCGCTCGCCATGTTCCCGCTGGCCTCTGATTATTTCGCGCCCTTCGTTTTCGGCCTCTCGGTTCTTGCCATCATCTACACCTCGCTGGTGGCGTTGATGCAGGAAGACATCAAGAAGCTGATCGCCTATTCCTCTGTCGCCCACATGGGTTACGTCACGATGGGCATCTTTGCGGCAAACCAGCAGGGTCTGCAGGGCGCCATCTTCCAGATGCTGTCGCACGGCATCGTGTCGGGCGCGCTGTTCCTCTGCGTCGGCGTGATCTATGACCGTCTCCACACCCGCGACATCGCGGCCTATGGCGGCCTCGTCAACAACATGCCGAAATATGCCGTCGCCTTCATGATCTTCACCATGGCCAATGTCGGCCTTCCCGGCACCTCCGGTTTCGTCGGCGAATTCCTGACGATCATCGGCGTCTTCCGGGTCAACACCTGGGTGGCTCTCTTTGCCGCCACCGGCGTCATCCTGTCGGCCTCCTATGCGCTCTGGCTCTATCGCCGGGTCATCTTCGGTGCGCTGGAAAAGGAAAGCCTGAAGGGCCTGCTCGATCTGTCGACCCGCGAAAAGATCATTCTTTATCCGCTGGCCGCGCTCACCATCTTCTTCGGCGTCTATCCGGCACCGGTCTTCGATGCCACGGCCGCTTCGGTCGACATGCTGATCAATAACTACTCCGCTGCCCTGCAGGCTGCCGAGAAACTTGCACTCCTGGTGCACTGAGACGGGACACGACTGGACATGACTGCTGAAATCCTGCTTGCGAGCCTGCAGATCTCGACGCCCGAACTGATCCTTGCGGTCGGCGCGCTGGCGCTTCTGATGATCGGCGTCTTCTCGGGTGACCGGTCGGCGCCGACGGTCACCGGCCTTGCCGTGGCAATCCTCATTGCCGCGGGCCTCTGGCTCGTTCTCGTTCCGGTGGAAGGCGAAGCCTGGGGCGGCGCCTTCATCCTCGATCCCTTCAGCCGTTTCATGAAGGTGATTGCGCTGATCGGCTCCATCACCGCCATGGTGATGACGGTCGGCAATGCGCGCTCCGAACAGCTCGACCGTTTCGAATTCCCGGTTCTGCTTGTTCTCGCCACCCTCGGCATGATGCTGCTGATCTCGGCCAACGACCTGATTGCCGTCTATCTCGGCCTCGAGCTGATGTCTCTGGCGCTTTACGTCGTCGCCGCGATCAACCGCGATAGCCTGCGTTCCACGGAAGCTGGCCTCAAATATTTCGTCCTCGGCGCACTGTCCTCGGGCATGCTGCTCTACGGCATGTCGCTGATCTACGGCTTCACCGGCAATACCGGCCTTGATAACATCGCTGCCGTACTGACCGCTGAAACCCGTTCGCTCGGCGTTGTCTTCGGCCTCGTCTTCATGCTGGCCGGCCTTGCCTTCAAGATCTCGGCCGTTCCCTTCCACATGTGGACGCCGGACGTTTACGAAGGCGCACCGACCCCGGTCACCGCCTTCTTCGCCTCCGGCCCTAAGGTTGCCGCCATGGCGGTTCTCGTGCGCGTCGTCACCGAAGCCTTCATGCCGATCTTCCATGACTGGCAGCAGGTTATCGTGTTCATCTCGATTGCCTCGATGCTGCTCGGCTCGTTTGCCGCCATCGGCCAGCGCAACATCAAGCGACTGATGGCCTATTCCTCCATCGGTCACATGGGTTATGCGCTTGTCGGTCTCGCATCCGGCACCGAAACCGGCATTTCCGGCGTTGCGCTCTATATGCTCATCTACATGGTCATGACGCTCGGTACGTTTGCCTGCATCATGGCGATGCGCCGCAAGGATGGCGGTGCTGTCGAAAACATCGATGATCTCGCGGGCCTCTCCTCCACCAACCCGTTCATGGCGCTGGTCATGACCGCGTTGATGTTCTCGCTGGCCGGCATTCCGCCGTTTGCGGGCTTCTGGGCAAAGTGGTTCGTCATCCTGCCGGCCATTGAAGCCAAGCTCTATATGCTCGCCATCATAGGCGTGCTCGCCTCGGTCGTTGGCGCGTACTACTATATCCGCGTCATCAAGGTCATGTGGTTCGATGCGCCGACAGGCGAGTTCGGCCGCACGGCTGGCGAGTTGCGGCTGGTGTTCGGCCTCTCCGGTCTCTTCGTCACCGGTTATGTCCTCTTCGGCGGCCCGGTCGGCAGTGCAGCAACGGCTGCCGCAAGGGCGTTCTTTTGAGCACGACAAGGCGAGGGAGCCGTTACTCCCTCGACACTTTCCGGCACGAGGCACTGGACGAGGTGACCTCCACCAATACCGAATGCCTGGCGCGCGCCCGGCAGGGTGACCCGGGCAATCTCTGGGTCACCGCACGGCGACAGACGGCCGGTCGCGGCCGCCGCGGCCGTGCCTGGACGTCGGAGACCGGCAATCTCTACGCATCGCTTCTCCTCATCGATCCGGCACCGCCGGAGCAACTGGCCTCCCTGCCGCTTGCCGTGGCGCTTGCCGTCCACGGCGCTTTGCGCTCTGTGTTGCCGCAGGGTGCTGAAAAGCTGGAGATCAAGTGGCCGAACGACGTGCTGATCGGCCGGAAAAAATCCTGCGGCATTCTTCTGGAAGGCGAGGGGCTGTCTGATGGCCGCCGCGCTCTGGTCGCCGGCATCGGCATCAACATGCGCCATCGGCCGGAGGACGGCCCTTACGGCGTCACCTCGCTGCAGGAGCAGGGCTGCGATATCTCGCCGGAGGAATTGTTCTCCCATCTCTACCGCGAGATGACGGAGGTTCTGAACCTCTGGGACGAGGGCCGGGCCGTGGCCGACGTGACGGCGCGCTGGCGCAGTGTCGCCTGTGGTATCGGGGAACCGATCCGCGTCAATCTGCCGGATCGCTCCATCGAGGGGCGTTTTGCCGGTATCGATGATCGAGGACTTCTGATACTCGATACTGGAAACGCCATGATGCCCATTGCGGCCGGCGATGTCTTTTTCCTTTGAATTCGAAATGAGTATGTGAATGGCCAAACAGGACGAACTGGTTTTTCTGCCGTTGGGCGGAGTTGGCGAGATCGGCATGAATCTCGCGCTCTATGGCTATGGGCCAGCCTCCCAGCGCCAGTGGATCATGGTCGACTGCGGTGTCACCTTCGCCGGCCTCGATCTTCCGGGCGTCGATCTTGTGCTGCCCGATATCCGCTTTCTTGAAAAGCAGCGCGACCGGCTGAAGGGCATCATCATCACCCACGCCCATGAAGATCATTATGGCGCGCTGAATGATCTGTGGCCGGGCCTCAACGTGCCGGTCTTTGCCTCGCGCTTCACCGCCGGCATGCTGGAAGCCAAGCGTAATTACGAGGGATCGCGGGCTGAAATCCCGATCACGCTGTTTAATGCCGGAGACCGCATCAAGGTCGGCCCGTTCGAGGTGGAAGCGATTGGCGTCAACCACTCGATCCCCGAGCCGATGTCGCTGGTCATCCGCACGCCACTCGGCAATATCGTCCACACCGGCGACTGGAAGATCGATGCCGACCCGTCGCTCGGGCCGCTCACCGACGAAGCGCGTTTCCGCGCCGTGGGCGAAGAGGGCGTGCTTGCCATGATGTGCGACAGTACCAACGCCATGCGCGAAGGTGTGTCGCCGTCGGAACAGGAAGTCTCGGAAGGTCTGCGCCAGATCATCGAGGGCGCGGAAGGCCGGGTTGCCATCACCACCTTCTCGTCCAATGTCGGGCGTATCCGCTCCATTGCCCAAGCTGCAGAAGCTGCCGGCCGCGAAGTGCTGCTGCTCGGCTCCTCGCTGAAGCGCGTCGTCGGCGTTGCCCGCGATATCGGCATCATGGAAGGCCTCAAACCCTTCATCGCCGAAGACGAATACGGTTATATCCCGCGTGACAAGGTGGTCATCATCCTTACCGGCAGCCAGGGCGAGGCGCGTGCAGCACTTGCCAAGATTTCCCGCGACGAAATGCGCCATGTGGCGCTGACCGCCGGCGATACGGTGGTGTTTTCCTCGCGCGCCATTCCCGGCAACGAAAAGCCGATCCTCGAAATCATGAACGGCCTCATCGAGCAGGGCGTCAAGATCGTCACCGACCAGCAAGGCCTCGTCCACGTCTCCGGTCACCCCCGCCGCAACGAGCTTTTGCAGATGTATGACTGGGTGCGCCCGGAAGTTCTGGTGCCCGTCCATGGCGAGGCCGCGCATCTGACGGCGCAGACCGAACTTGCGCTGTCGGCCGGCATCAAGACCGTGCCGAAGGTGCGCAACGGCAACCTGCTGCGGCTTGCCCCCGGCCCGGTTCAGGTCATCGATGACGTGCCGCACGGCCGCGTCTTCAAGGATGGCAAACTCATCGGCGATATCGACGAAATGGGAATATCCGACCGCAAGAAACTGGCTTATGTTGGCCATGTCTCGGTCAATATCCTGCTCGACGCCAAGTATGATTTCCTCGCCGATCCCGATGTCGAACCTTTTGGCCTGCCGGAATTCGATGACGAGGGCGAGGACATGGCCGATACGCTCTATGATGCCGTGCTGGGTGCCGTCGAAAGCATTCCGCGCAGCCGCCGCAAGGATCTGGCCACACTCAAAGAAGCCGTCCGCCGAGCTATCCGCTCCACGGCCAACGTCGCCTGGGGCAAGAAGCCGATCGTGACGGTGTTCGTTTCAAAGGTCTGACCCTTTGCCTGTGAGATAGGCGAAGGCGTTGCTCCAGCCAACCTCCCCCCGTGTGGGGGAGATGCCCGGCAGGGCAGAGGGGGGCAACCGTACACTCCGACGCCCGAACGCCAACTTGATCGACAGGGGAAAAACACCATGCTCGGCCGCGTCAATCACATCGCCATCGCCGTCCCGGATCTGGCCGCCGCCACCACTGTCTATCGCGACGTGCTCGGCGCCCGCGTCTCGCAGGCGCAGGCACTGCCGGAACATGGCGTCACCGTCGTTTTCGTCGAGCTTGAAAATACCAAGGTGGAACTGCTGGAGCCGCTTGGCGAGCAATCCGCCATCGCAGCCTTCCTCGCCAAGAACCCCGCCGGCGGCATGCACCATATCTGCTACGAAGTTGCCGATATTCTGGCTGCCCGCGATCAATTGGTTGCCTCCGGTGCCCGCGTGCTGGGTGATGGAGCGCCAAAAATCGGTGCCCATGGCAAACCGGTTCTCTTCCTCCACCCCAAGGATTTTCTGGGCACACTGGTGGAACTGGAAGAGGTGTGACCGACACCTGGGACTGACGCAGGTGTGACACCGCGTCCGCCCACATGCCCTTTCGGAACCTCTCTGCCTCGTGCTAGAGATCGGCGGGCAGGAGATTTTCAAAAATGCAGTTTTTATCGGCCTTCGCCGTCTATTTCGTGATCTGGTGGATCACGCTGTTTCTCATCCTGCCGATCGGGCTTCGCACGCAAGGTGATGAGCAGGAGGTGGTGCTGGGAACCGTGGAAAGTGCGCCGGCAAAATTTCGCGGCGGGCGGGTGGTTCTGATGACCACCGTCGCGTCGGCGCTCATCTACGGCGCCTGGTTCGTACTGTCCAATTACTTCGGATTTTCGATGAATTCGCTGCCGCGCATCGTGCCCGATTTCGGCCGCACTTGATGCCTCGCAAGACCTGCCAACCGCTTGGTCTGGTCTGTGATAATCAAAAAAAAACAAGGCTTTGCAGCCTTGTTTTAAATGTCGCGTGATCCTTAACCGTTGCCGGGGCAGCGTGCGTGCGCGCCTAAGATCTGATCCTCCCAAGACTTGACCGCGAATGGCAGAAATTTGAACTCCCTGCCTCTTTTATGAGCCGAAGTTAGCTTAACGTTTGGGCTTTGTCACCCTCAAAATTGGCAGTTTTGCTACACTTCGCTAAAATTATTCTGTTGACGGAAAAAATTCCCCTCTTGTCACAATCACGGCGTATTCGCGGCGGCGTCCCGTTGCAAATCACTGTGCTGCGGGGTGTGGGTTCTGCGGATGCGGGTTCCCATGGGGCTTTGAAACCGCTATGAAGCCAGCCCATTGTCAGCCATTCATGCGTCGATTCCTTAACCTCAGGAACGGCCCCAGAACCTGGAACCCGTGATGCGTCTATCCCGCTATTTCATGCCGATCCTGAAGGAAAATCCCAAGGAAGCGGAAATCGTCTCGCACCGCCTGATGCTGCGTGCAGGCATGATCCGCCAGCAGAGCCAGGGCATCTATTCGTGGCTGCCGCTCGGCAAGCGGGTTCTGGACAAGGTCAACGCCATCGTGCGCGAGGAACAGAACCGCGCCGGTGCCATCGAGCTGTCGATGCCGACGCTGCAATCGGCGGAGCTTTGGCAGGAAAGCGGCCGTTATGACGATTACGGCAAGGAAATGCTGCGCATCAAGGACCGCCAGGAGCGCCCCATGCTCTATGGCCCCACCAACGAGGAGATGATCACCGATATCTTCCGTTCGTCGGTCAAATCCTACAAGAACCTGCCGCTCAACCTCTACCATATCCAGCTGAAATTCCGCGACGAGATCCGTCCGCGTTTCGGCACCATGCGCTCGCGCGAATTTTTGATGAAGGATGCCTATTCCTTCGATCTCACGAAGGAAGGCGCGCTGCATTCCTATAACAAGATGTTCGTGGCCTATCTGCGCACGTTTGCCCGTCTAGGTGTGCGCGCCATCCCCATGCGCGCCGATACCGGCCCCATCGGCGGCAATCACAGCCACGAATTCATCATCCTTGCCGACACTGGCGAATCGGAAGTGTTTTCGCACCGGAGCTTCACCGAGTTCGACATCCCCTCGGAAAACACCGATTTTGACGATGTCGCTGGCCTGCAGGCGGTGTTTGACAAGTGGACCTCGGTTTATGCCGCCACGTCCGAAATGCACGATGCCGACGCATTTGCTGCGATCCCGGAAGGCGACCGTCTCTCGGCCCGCGGTATCGAGGTCGGCCACATCTTCTATTTCGGCACGAAATATTCCGAGCCGATGGGCGCCAAGGTGCAGGGTCCCGATGGCAAGGAACACCTTGTCCACATGGGATCTTATGGCATCGGCCCGACCCGCCTTGTTCCCGCCATCATCGAAGCCTCGCATGATGAGAACGGAATCATCTGGCCAGCGTCCGTTGCGCCGTTTGATGCCATGCTGATCACCATGAAGCCCGGCGACGAGGCCTGCGACCGCGTCTGCGCCGATCTTTACGCCGGCCTCACAAAAGCCGGTCTCGACGTGCTCTACGACGACACGGATGATCGTGCCGGAACAAAATTCGCAACGGCTGACCTCATCGGCCTGCCGGTGCAGCTGATCGTCGGTCCGCGCTCGGCCGCCACCGGCGAGGTGGAGGTCAAGGATCGCAAGACCGGCGCGCGTGAGACGATGACCGTCGAAGCAGCCCTCAACCGCCTGACGGCGGCCTGAGGCCAGGACGACAACACCGCCTGAGGCGGGAGCGACAGGAGTGACAATGGCCAAGGCCGCAAAGGTGACCGGAACGGTAAAGCAGGCGGATGTCATTCCTTCCGCCGGGCCCTTTTCGGCCTTCGAGCGCATGGTGGCCTGGCGCTACCTGCGCTCGCGCCGCAAGGAAGCGTTCATTTCGGTCATTGCCGGCTTTTCCTTTGTCGGCATCATGCTGGGGGTTGCCACCCTCATCATCGTCATGGCCGTGATGAACGGTTTTCGAACCGAGCTGATCTCGCGCATCCTTGGCATTAACGGCCACATGATCGTCCAGCCGATTGACCAGCCGTTGAATGATTACGCCGATCTTGCCAAGCGCTTCTCCGCCATTCCCGGCGTCACCATGGCGCTGCCCTTGGTAGAAGGCCAGGCGCTCGCATCGGGCAAGCAGGGCGCCGGCTCCGGCGCTCTGGTGCGCGGCATCCGCGCCGAGGATCTCGAAAAGCTGAAGGAAGTCTCCACCAATATCCGCTCGGGCGATCTGACCGGCTTTGCCACCGGCGACGGCGTGCTCATCGGCTCGCGTATGGCAGCCTCGCTTGGCCTTGCCGCCGGAGACCGCATCACGCTGGTCTCGCCGGAAGGCGATGTGACGCCGATGGGCGTCAGCCCCCGTGTCAAATCCTATGTCATTTCAGGCATTTTCGAAATCGGCATGTCGGAATACGATTCTTCCATCGTCTACATGCCGCTTGCCGAAGCGCAGGCCTATTTCAACGCCGATGGCCTCGTGCAGTCCATCGAGCTGTTCCTCACCCATCCGGAATCGGTGGATGAGATGCGCCCGAAGGTGGAGGAAGCGGCCGGCCGCCAGATCTTCATCACCGACTGGCGCCAGCGCAACCAGACCTTCTTCTCCGCCCTTCAGGTGGAGCGCAACGTGATGTTCATGATCCTGACGCTGATCGTGCTGGTCGCAGCCCTCAACATTATCTCCGGCCTCATCATGCTGGTGAAGGACAAGGGCAGCGATATCGCCATCCTGCGCACCATGGGGGCGACAGCGGGTGCCATCATGCGCATCTTCTTCATGACGGGGGCCGCCATCGGCATCGTCGGCACCTTTGCCGGCGTGGCGCTCGGCGTTCTCGTCTGCCTCAACATCGAATCGATCCGGCAGTTCTTCTCCTGGGTCTCCGGCACGGTGCTGTTTGACCCGGAGCTTTATTTCCTGAGCCAGCTGCCGGCCGAAATGAGCCTTGGCGAAACCGTCACCGTCGTCATCATGGCCCTTGTCCTGTCGTTCATTGCGACCATCTTCCCCGCATGGCGGGCCTCCCGGCTCGATCCGGTGCAGGCGCTGCGTTACGAATAGGATCCCGTTTAAATCCATGGCACGCAAAACAGTTCTGAAGCTCTCCGGCGTCGACCGTCATTATGGTCAGGGCGATACCGTGCTGTCGATCCTGAAGGGGGCGGATTTCGAGCTGCGCGCCGGCGAGATCGTCGCGCTGGTCGCCCCATCAGGCACCGGCAAGTCGACGCTTCTGCATCTGGCCGGTCTGCTCGAACACCCCGATGCCGGCGAAATCTTCATCAATGGCGAGAGCTGCGGCAATCTGCCGGATGAGCGCCGCACGGCGATCCGCCGCGGCGATATCGGCTTCGTTTACCAGTTCCACCACCTCCTGCCGGAGTTTTCAGCGCTTGAAAACATCATGATGCCGCAGCTGATCGGTGGCCTGTCGAAAAAGGATGCGCAGGAACGGGCATCCCAGCTTCTCGATTACATGCGCATCGGCCATCGCGGCACGCACCGCCCCTCGGAACTGTCGGGCGGCGAACAGCAGCGCGTGGCAATCGCCCGCGCCGTTGCCAACGCACCGCTTCTGCTTCTCGCCGACGAGCCCACCGGCAATCTCGATCCGGAAACCGCATCTTACGTGTTCGACGCGCTGGAAGCGCTGGTGCGCCAATCCGGCCTTGCCGCCCTCATCGCCACCCACAACCACGACCTTGCGTCGCGTATGGACCGCCGCGTGACGATCGAAGGCGGCAGAATCGTCGAGTTCTGAGAGTGGGCTTTGGGGCTTTGGAATAAGCCCCTCTCTGGCCTTTCGCGGAGAATACCCCCTCTGGCTGCCGCCATCTCCCCCACAAGGGGGGAGAACCGCAGAACGGACACCTTGTCCGCGCACATTGGCTGGCGATAGGCGAACATTACATATGAAATGCAGGGCTCTGTAATCAACCGCTCTGCGGTCTCCCCCCTTGTGGGGGAGATGCCCGGCAGGGCAGAGAGGGCCTTAATCAATATCCAATCTCACCAGGTCCCGGACAACCCATTCCCCACCAGCGGAATGCTCCGCTTCGCTCCACTCCGGTCACTCACGGAAAGCGCCGCCTGCATCTGCTTCGGCGATTTGCGGAACCATTGTGCCGCAACGGTTGCGAGATCGCCGATCATTGCCTGGTTGCGCCAGGTGGCAAAGCGGGCGGCCGTCGCCTGCGGTTCCGACTGATAGAAGAAATCGCCCGATTGGCTGAGATCGTTGATCGAGCCGGCCATGGCGGCAAGTGGCTTCTGGAACATTTTTGACGGCACGGCCAAACCTGCGGCCCGTTCCGAAAAGGCCGGCGCCATGAAGTCGATGGCCCAGCCGTCGGCCTCCACCCAGCAGTGAAAGTTCTCGCCGGCGCCGGTCACGAACCCATCCTCGCGGTGATCGGCAAACAGCACCACCGTGCCCCCCAGATTATAGGCGGCAAGTCCGCCCTTCGGCGTGGCGCTGACGCCAAAATGCTGCTTCAGGATAAAGGCCCCGAAGGTGGAAAAATACATGGCGGCGGTGGATGGATCGGCGTTCTCGTTGATCAGCAGGCTGTTGATGACGCGGTAGATCCGCTGGTAGTCGCTCTGCTTGATCAACATGTTTTTCGGGGCTCGCCTGTTGCGGTTTTTATCGGCCCTTGCAGTAGGCGAGGTGGGCCGGGATGTAAACGGTGGTTTCTGTCTGCCGCCGGGCAAGGCGGGGATATCCGAGAACCCTGTCTCCATGAAATCAACGGGTTGGATTTTTCCCATCCCCACCCCACAAAGCCCGGCCTACAATAGCCCCGTCTCGCAGCGGATACACCAGAAGGCGTTCTGGCGATGCGGGGCCGGCGCGGGGCATGAGGGGGCGACGCAAAACCTCATGCATCGGGTTCGCGGAAATTGGTCTCCCTCCGGCGACAAGGGGGAAATGGCAGGCCCCGGACAGGTTTTGCCGTTTCATCTCCCAGCAAGCGCGCCGGGCGTGCCTGTGCGGCACACAGGGGGCGGGAGGTTTTTGGGTTTCATCGCACGCTGTTCGCTCCCGGCTTTTGGGAGTGCGGCGATGGCAAAAACCTAAAAAACTTCCGTCAGGCAGAGGGACCCCACGCGCGCGCAAAAACCGCCGAACAGGGCGCTGAAAGGTGTCATAAAATTCTACCCCCAATCCGGCAGCTTTCAGCGTCCGGTCCATCTGTCATCCAAAACCGGGAGCGTTCACGCCGCCCGGACAAAACCCGTTGTCCGCCTGCCGGTCGCTGCGAAGGCTGGCATCAGGCGGCACCCGTAAAAGCTGATACCTCTTTGAAATATCGCGTTTCGCTTGTTTACAAAATGCTGTTGACAACGAAAACAAAATAAGAACAAATAGAAAACATAACGGAAAAGGAGAATGTTTCATGACTGATTTCCTTCGCGATGTCGCAGCCTTCGCCTCCATCATGACCTTTGTCGCAAGCCTCGGTATTCTCGTCATGGCGATGTGACCAGAAGCCGTTTTCCGTTGATGGTCTGAAGCTTTGCTGGACTCTTTGACGCCACCGCCCGACAATCACGCCGATTCAGAAATGTGAGACGGCAAGACATGGCGGACTTGGGCGCAATGACGGAAACGGGCGGGCAGGCGGAAACAACGCCACACTTCGTGCATCTGCGCGTGCATTCGGCCTTCTCGCTTCTCGAGGGCGCGCTGCCGCTCAAAAAGATCCTCGGCAAAGCAACCTCTGACAGCCAGCCGGCGATTGCCATTACCGACACCAACAATCTCTTCGTCGCGCTCGAGTTTTCTGAAAAGGCGGTTGGAGACGGCATCCAGCCGATCATCGGCTGTCAGGTCTCCATCGACATGGAAGACCAGGGCGATGAAAAGCGCGGCGGCCCGAACCACGGCCTCGTCAAGCTGCCGTCGCTGGTCCTGCTTGCGGCCAATGCCGTGGGTTACGAGCGGCTCGTGGATCTCGTCAGCCGCGCTTATTTGAGCGGTGAAGGTGGCAATCAGGCGGTGCATATCCGCATGTCATGGCTGGAGGAGGGCGGTGCGGACGGCATCATCGCGCTCACCGGCTTCAGCTCAGGTCCTATCGACCCGCTGTTGAAGGATGGCCATACGGCGCAGGCAGAACAGCGTCTGCTGCGGCTTCGCGGCGTTTTTACCGACCGGCTTTATGTCGAGCTGCAGCGCCACGGCAATTACGACCGCCGCCATGAGCGCAAGCTGCTCGATCTCGCTTACGCCCATGACCTGCCGATCGTTGCCACCAACGAGGCCTTCTTCCCGGCCAAGTCCGATTACGATGCCCATGACGCGCTGATGGCGGTGGCCCACAATGCCATCGTTTCCGATGACACCCGCTTTCGCCTGACGCCGGATCATTACCTGAAAAGCCGCGCCGAGATGGCAAAGCTGTTTGCCGACCTGCCGGAAGCGCTTGATAACACCATCGAGATCGCCCGCCGCTGCACCTTCGTGCTGAAGACACGAAAGCCGATCCTGCCGCGCTTCACCGGCGCCACCGACGATGCCGAAGAGGCAGAACGCGCCGAATCGTCGGAACTGCGCCGCCAGTCCATCGAGGGTCTGGAAAACCGTCTGAAGGCACTCGGCATGGCGCCGGGTTATACTGAGGAACAGTACCGCGAACGGCTGGATTTCGAGCTGTCCGTCATCGAACGCATGAAGTTCCCCGGTTACTTCCTGATCGTTGCCGACTTCATCAAATGGGCAAAACAGCACGACATCCCCGTCGGCCCCGGCCGTGGTTCGGGTGCGGGCTCGCTGGTCGCCTATGCGCTCACCATCACCGACGTCGATCCCTTGCGTTTCTCGCTTCTCTTCGAACGCTTCCTTAACCCGGAACGTGTGTCGATGCCCGACTTCGATATCGACTTCTGCCAGGATCGCCGCGAAGAGGTGATCCGCTACGTGCAGCAGAAATACGGCCGCGAGCAGGTGGCGCAGATCATCACGTTTGGATCGCTGCAGGCCCGTGCAGCGCTGCGCGACGTTGGCCGCGTGCTCGAAATGCCCTATGGTCAGGTCGACAAGATCTGCAAGCTCGTGCCCAACAATCCGGCCGCACCAACGCCGCTGTCAAAAGCCATCGAGGAAGAACCGAAACTTCAGGAAGAGGCCGACAAGGAGCCTGTTGTCGCGCGCCTTCTCGATATCGCCCAGAAGATCGAGGGGCTTTATCGCCACGCCTCCACCCACGCCGCCGGCATCGTGATCGGCGACAGGCCGCTGTCGAAGCTTGTGCCGATGTACCGCGATCCGCGCTCGGACATGCCGGTCACCCAGTTCAACATGAAATGGGTCGAGCAGGCCGGCCTCGTCAAGTTCGACTTTCTCGGCCTAAAGACGCTGACCGTCTTGAAGACGGCGGTGGATTTCGTGGCCAAGCGCAACATCCATGTCGATCTCGCCACCATCCCGCTCGATGACACCAAGACTTATGAGATGCTGTCGCGCGGCGAAACGGTCGGCGTGTTCCAGGTGGAAAGTGCGGGCATGCGAAAAGCCCTCATCGGCATGAAGCCTGACTGTATCGAGGATATCATTGCGCTCGTGGCGCTCTATCGCCCCGGACCGATGGAGAATATCCCCACCTACAATGCCCGAAAGCACGGCGAGGAAGAGATCGAATCTGTCCACCCGACGATCGATTATCTCTTGAAGGAAACGCAGGGCGTTATCGTTTACCAGGAACAGGTGATGCAGATCGCCCAGGTTCTTTCCGGTTATTCGCTCGGCGAAGCCGACCTTCTGCGCCGCGCCATGGGCAAGAAGATCAAGGCGGAGATGGACCAGCAGAGCGAGCGCTTCATCGACGGCGCCGTGAAGAACGGCGTGTCGAAGCCGCAGGCCAAGAACATTTTCGAGCTTCTGGCAAAGTTCGCCAATTACGGCTTCAACAAGTCACACGCCGCCGCCTACGCCATCGTCTCCTATCAGACGGCCTATATGAAGGCGCATTATCCCGTCGAGTTTCTGGCGGCGTCGATGACCTACGATATGGCCAACACCGAAAAGCTCAACGATTTCCGTCAGGATGCCGGGCGCCTCGGCATCAAGGTCGTGCCGCCGTCCATCCAGACCTCGTTTCGCATGTTCGAAACCGGCGATGCCTGCATCTTCTATTCGCTGAACGCCATCAAGGGCGTCGGCGAATCGGCGGTGGAACACATCGTTGCCGTGCGCGGCGAAAAACCTTTTGAGAGCATTGAGGATTTCTGCCTGCGCATCGATCCGAAACAGGTCAACCGCCGTGTGCTGGAAAGCCTGATTTCAGCCGGCGCCTTCGATTGTTTCCGCCGCGACCGCGCCGAACTGATCGGCGGGCTGGAGCGCATCATGGGTTATGCGCAGCGGGCGGCGGAAAACAAGACGAGCGGTCAGTCGGACATGTTCGGTTCCGGTGGCGGCAGCGCCTCGCCGGAGCGCCTCAGCCTGCCGGCCTTTAATCCGTGGCTCCCGTCGGAAATGCTGATGCGCGAATATCAGGTGCTCGGCTTTTATCTCTCGGCCCATCCGCTCGACAGCTACAAGGATGTGCTGGCGAAGATGCGGGTGCAGAACTTTGCCGAGTTTTCCGCCGCCGTCAAAGCCGGCGCCAATGCCGGACGCCTTGCCGGCACGGTGACGGGTAAACAGGAACGCAAGACGCGCACCGGCAACAAGATGGGCATCGTCACCTTTTCCGATGCCACCGGTCAGTTCGAGGCGGTGCTGTTTTCCGAAGCGCTTGCCCAGTACCGCGACCTGCTGGAGCCCGGCAAATCGCTTGTCATCACCGTGCAGGCCGACGAGCGGCCGGAAGGCATCGGCCTTCGCATCCAGACAGCGCAATCGCTGGAGGAAAAGTCGGTGCAGATGCAGAAGGCGCTGCGGGTTTATGTGCGCGATTCCGGTCCGCTTAAAACCGTCGCCCGTCATCTTAACGCCCGCGGCGATGGCCTTGTCTCCTTTGTCGTCATCAAGGATGACGGCCGGCGCGAGATCGAGGTGGAACTGACGGAAAAATACCGCATCTCGCCGGAAATTGCCGCAGCGCTTCGCGCCGCCCCCGGCGTGCTGGATGTCGAACTGGTCTGATGCTCGTTGCCCGGCGCCTTGCCTGGTCTGGCTGATGGCTTGATCGGTCTGGCAGTCCCTGTCGACGCCTTGAGTGGCCTCTCGTCAGGCGCGGGGGCCGCGATGGGTCAGGGTAATGAAATCGGTGCCGGCGGTCGTCTCAAGGCCGGTACCGGTATCGGTGATCGTCAGCGACGTCCCGGTCGACATCGTCGTGCTGATTTTCATCCGCACGTCCTCGGGAATGCTGATCCGGTCGAGCACGGCGTTCAAGGCGTTCGGCCCCTCAACGGTACCTTGCGTGATACCGAGCCGCTTGCGGTCCGCTTCGGAGAGATCGTTTGGCAGCGAAAGGCCGCGCCACTGTGCATCGCCTTTGTCCCTGTCGATGCCGATCACGCTGAGGAAATGCGTGCCGAGCGCCTTTTCGGGTTCCTTGAAAGCCACCGGTTCGGTGAGAATGTCTTCAAAACCCTGTCGAACGAGAATCTGGCCGGCCGGCGGCGGGGTGCGGCCGGAAGAGGCATAGAGGGCGGAAAGCAGGTCGGGCGTCAACTGCGGCCCCTTGGCCGGCAGTGCCTTCCAGCGCTTGAACCCGGCAAGCGCGCTGCGCGTCGTCCTCCCCATGATGCCGTCGGCCGTGCCGGCGTCAAAGCCGAGTTCGGTCAGCATGTCCTGCACATCGCGCACGGTATCCTTCTGGTCGCGGCGGGTGATGAGAATGCGCAAAGGCGCCGGTTCGCTGTCTGTGGCCGCCTGCGGGGCTTTGCCGGTCCTAGGCGGATTGCCGCTCTTGTCGGTGTTCCCCGGCGCGGTGCCGGAGACCGGGGCGGGCGGCATGGCCATGGCCACCTGAACCTCGCCTGCAGCGCCGTGGGATGCGGATGGGCGCAGCGGAACGTCGGACAGGAGTTCGCGCGGTGGCTGCTCGGCAAGCGGAGAAAACAGCGCGGGGTGGCTGACCGGCTGCGGCGCAACGGCTGTGTCGTTGATGATCACATGCACGCCGCGGCTCGTCATGCGGTAAAGCGTGCGGGCAAACTCCGCCGGCATCCGCACACAGCCGTGCGATGCGGGGTAGTTCGGCACGCTGTTTGATTCGTGGAGCGCAATGCCCGACCAGGTCAGCCGCTGCATCCACGGCATCGGGGCTGCCGAATAGATGTTGGATTCGTGGTACTTGCGTTTTTCGAGCACGGAAAAAATGCCCGTTGGCGTGTCGTGCCCCGGCTTGCCGGTGGATACTTTCGAGGTCGCGACGATCATGTCGCCATCATAAACCGTCAGGCGCTGGCTGTCGGTGGAGACGATGATCTGCAACGTGCGGGCCTCGTCGGCCGCCACTGCCGGAAGGGCCGCCCCTGACATCAGCACAAGCGCGATTGCGGCGGATCTCAACATGGCAAACCTCTTTACGCAGTAAACAGAGAAGCAGCCTATGCAGACAAGTTTAACGAAGTTTTAGAAAAGCCGGCGGTCGTTTGGCTGGAGTGTGGACGCTGTCATCACGTTGCGGTGATGGAACACGCCATCAGCGTTTTGGACGCACGGCGCCAAATGTGTAACCCGTCTCGACGGCGGTCTTGCCGAACTTTTGGCGCAGCTTGTCCATCGCCGCTTCCGCCGCTGCCCGTCGTCCCGCCTGTTCATCGACAAGGTCTGGCGGATCGGCCCGCGTGGGGTCGCTGAGGTCTGTCACGCCGATGCCGATCAGGCGGAATTTCGCGCCGTCGGTTTCCTTTTCCAGAAGGTTGAGGCCGGTGCGAAAGATCCGGTCGGCGAGCTGCGTCGGGTCTTCAAGCCGGCGGTTGCGGGTGCGGCTCTTGAAGTCGGCGGTCTTCAGCTTCAGCACCACGGTCTGGCCGGCGATCTCCTGATGTTTCAGCCGCGCCGACACCTTTTCGGAGAGACGGCGCAGGATCGGCACCAGATCCTCGAAGCGCGAGATATCCTCGAAGAAGGTGGTTTCGGCGGAAACGCTTTTTGCGGCTTCATTGGCATGCACGGTGCGCTCGTCGATGCCGCGCGAGAGGCGCGACAACCGCTGGCCCATGGCGCCATACCGGCGCATCAGGTCGGCCTCCTGCATTACCTGCAATTGCCCGATCGTGCGGATGCCATCGGCCTCCAGCGTGGTGGCAAGTGCGCGTCCGACGCCCCAGATGGCGGTGACGGGGCGAGGTGCAAGAAAGGCCACGGCCTCCGCCTGTCCGATCACCGAAAAGCCGCGCGGCTTGTTGAGGTCGGAGGCGACCTTGGCGAGGAACTTGCAGTAGGAGAGGCCGACCGACAGCGTGATTCCGATTTCCTGTTCCACCCGCCGGGCAAGCCTTGCCAGAATGCGCGCCGGTGGATCGTGGTGCAGGCGTTCCGTGCCGGAGAGATCGAGGAATGCCTCATCGATGGAAATCGGCTGCACCAGCGGCGTCAACTCCTGAAACAGCGTGCGCACCTCGCGGCCCACCTTGCCGTATTTTTCCATGTTGGGCGGAATGACCACCGCATCGGGACAGGCCTCCAGCGCCTTGAACATTGGCATGGCCGAGCGCACGCCGCTGACGCGGGCAATGTAGCAGGCGGTCGACACCACGCCACGCTTGCCGCCGCCGATGATCACAGGCTTGTCGGCGAGATCAGGATTGTCGCGCTTTTCCACGGAGGCGTAGAAGGCATCGCAATCGATATGGGCCAGCGTCAGGTCGTAGAGTTCCGGATGGTAGACAAGGCGCGGGCTGCCGCAGGCGTGGCAACGCCGGTTGCCGGCCGGCTGGCCGGTCAGGCAGTCGCGGCAGAAGCCGGTATCATGGGCAGCAGGTTGGGTCATGGCCGGGAACAAATGTTGAACATCTGCACCATACGTGTGGCAAGCCCCGCGCACAAGCACTGCCAGAGGACGTTTAGCGACAGGCCTGTGGATGGCGGCAACTGAATCCGATCTGGTCGCTCAGGCGGTCTGAAAATGTCGAAGAATATGGCCCTCGGCGTCGGCCCAGTCGCTGGCCTGCACCACATGCGGGCCGGGTTTTGGCGCGTGGCGATGCATCTCGCTTGCGGGCATCAGGTGGACGAGCAGGCATTCGGGAACGCTGTCTGCGACCGACACGTGGTTATGCGCCATGTCATCGATGAAGGCGACGGGCAGGGTGCGGTTGCCATGCAGGCGCTCGATAACCGGGCCTTTCGGGCTTTCGGTGGCGAGCAGCGGAAAGGTGAGATCCAGCCGGTCGAGCAGGCGGCGGCGCATCTGCGTGTAACGCGGCGGCATGGCGGTCAGAAACACCACATCGGCTGTCTCGCCGATGCGGTTGAGCGCCGAGACGGCATCGCCGAACGGAACCTGCCAGGTCTCCTGCGCCTCGAAGAAATCGAGGATCAGCTTGCTCACCAGCGCATCCTCGACCGGTGCCTCGTCACGCGCCGAGACGATGTTGCCGTGCAGCCGGTAGGAGCGCGGCACCAGCCGGTGCCCGAGGCTCGTCAGGTAGCTTTCAAACGGGGTGAGGAATTCCAGCACCACATCGTCCACGTCGCAGACGGCCAGCGGCCGGTCGGTGAGACGCACATGATCGAGGTCCACAATCTCGCTCACTCGTAATCTCCCGAGGCAAGGCCCGGTCCGGAATAGTGATGCCAGGCGGCCACCACCGCGTCCGGCTTCCACTGGCGTGCTTCGCAAAAGGCAAGAAGCGTCGGTTCATGCGCCATGATGAAATCGATCATGCCGGCCAGAAAACCGGGATCGCCGATGGCATCGCGCAGCTGGTCCACCTGCAGGCCGGAGAGCGCCAGAAAGCGGCCGAACATGTCCGGCTCCTCCGCCAGCCATTGAAGAACGGCAGCGGCCGTTTCCTCCGGCTTGGGCAATGCCGATGTTTTTCCCGTGTCGAGGCGCATATGTTTATAAATTACCTTTTCTTCAACCAAATGGCTTTAGTCTCCATCCTGCCGAATGAATGGAATCGGCCATGATGCGAGCTTATATCTCAAGGTGAAGCTTGCAAGGCTGGATAGGGATGATGTTATGCCCAAAAGGGTCATGATTGTCGAAGACAATGAGCTGAACATGAAGCTCTTCCGCGATCTGATCGAAGCCTCTGGCTATACGACGATCCAGACGCGCAATGGCATGGAAGCGCTGGATCTGGCTCGAAAGTATCGGCCGGATCTGATCCTCATGGATATCCAGCTGCCGGAAGTGTCGGGGCTGGAGGTGACGAAGTGGCTGAAGGAAGACGACGAACTGCACGTCATTCCGGTCATTGCCGTCACCGCCTTTGCCATGAAGGGAGATGAGGAGCGCATTCGCCAGGGCGGCTGCGAGGCCTATGTCTCCAAGCCGATTTCCGTGCCGAAATTTATAGAGACCATCAAGACATATCTGGGCGACGCCTGAACGGGACTTTTGACAGATGACGGCACGGATCCTGGTGGTTGATGACATTCCGGCAAACGTGAAGCTGCTGGAAGCCAGGCTGCTTGCCGAATATTTCGACGTGCTGACGGCTGAGGACGGCTTCAAGGCGCTCGATATCGTGCAGAAAACCCATGTGGACATCATTCTGCTTGATGTGATGATGCCTGGCATGAACGGCTTTGAGGTCTGCGAGCGGCTGAAGACCGATCCGCGCACCGCCCATATCCCTGTCGTGATGGTGACGGCACTCGACCAGCCGGCAGACCGCGTGCGCGGCCTTAAAGCCGGTGCCGACGATTTTCTGACCAAACCCGTGAACGACCTGCAACTGATCTCGCGGGTCAAGAGCCTGGTGCGGCTGAAGACACTGGGCGACGAGTTGCGTCTGCGTGCCGAAACCGCGCGTACCATGGGCATGGACGAGCCGCTGCGGCTGGATGCGATGGAAGGGCCGGGACAGGTACTGCTGGTCGATAGCCGCGCAAGCTCGCAGGAGCGCATCGTCAGGGCACTGAAGCCCGTGGCAGAGGTCATCGCCATGTCCGATCCGCAGGCGGCGCTCTTTGAAGCAGCGGAAAACCCCGTCGACATGGTGATCATCAACGGCACCGGCGACGATTATGATCCGCTGCGGCTCTGCGCGCAGCTGCGTCTTCTGGAGCGCACCCGCTTCCTGCCGCTGCTGCTGGTGACGGAGCTTGGCGATGAGGACGTGATCGTGCGGGCGCTCGATCTCGGCGTTAACGATTACATCGTGCGTCCGATCGATCCCAATGAACTGGTGGCCCGCACGCTGACGCAGATCAAGCGCAAGCGTTATAATGACCGTCTGCGCGCCAATGTGCGCCAGACGATCGAGCTGGCCGTGACCGACGGCCTGACCGGCCTCAACAACCGCCGTTACCTCGACAACCAGTTGAAGGTGCTGTTTACCCGGGCCGCAGCGCGCGGCAGGGCGCTTTCGGTCTGCATGACCGATATCGATCGCTTCAAGCAGGTGAATGACAGTTATGGCCATGATGTGGGCGATGAGGTGCTGCGCGAGTTTGCGCGGCGCGTCCGCTCCACGGTGCGTGGGGCTGACCTTGCCTGTCGCTACGGCGGCGAGGAGTTTGTCGTGGTGATGCCGGATACGGATGCGACGTCTGCGGCAGCGATTGCAGAGCGGTTGCGCGCCAGTATCGAAAACGAACCTTTCGTGCTGGAGCGCTCCGGCCTGCGCCTTGCCATAACCGCCTCGCTCGGCATTTCCACCAATATGCAAGGCATCGAGACGCCCGAGCAATTGCTGAAACAGGCCGACCGCGCGCTGTATGCAGCCAAGACCGGTGGGCGCAATCGCGTGGTTGCCGCCGCAGCGTAGTGATTCGCCTCAATATCCGGCAGGACTGCCGTCGAGAAGGCCAAAATATTGTGCATCAGGTTATGTCAAACTAAAATATGCAAGGTAGACAGGTTTCCGCGCTCGCATGCATTATTCTGTTTTTTGAATACCTTCGTTCAACGCTTGTGAGTTGCAAAGCTTGCTTTCCAGCACTTTTCCCAGCCATGGATGAACTTTGACCGGTGCCGAACGCGTCAAGAACCGGCAAGAAATTACTTACTGATATTGTCTGCGCATATAGCAATGGCCTGGTTGTTTTTAACCATGTCATGTGGAAAACCGCTGGCTGGTTAAGAATAGGTTGATTTTATTTCTGAACTAGGCAAGTTTAGCACATGCCAGATTGTTTCTGCCTCCTTTCGAGGGGTGCGGGAACTCAGATACCCCATGATGCTCAGGTCCGCCGCATCTCCTGGGTCGTGGGGTCGGTCGGTCGGTTCGCATATCACGCGGTTCCTCGTGCCGCTTTGCGCGCCGACCGACCCCCTAAACCTCTCCCCTGTGAATGATAAAACGGTATGCCCACGTTAAGCGGGGCACCACCACCGATGTGCGCATGCGATAGGCAGCCTCTGCCTCGTCGGGAGGCAGGCATGGGCGAAGCCGGCGTGATGCCGGGTTGTGGCAATGGCCGGAGGTTGGGCCGGGAGAGGCAGCGCCGGCACGGCGCGTTCAGCCACGCCTGTGGCCCGCCAGAGCGCCTGCAAGGCAGCTCCATGCCCTCTGGGCCGCGAACCTATCGGCGGCCGGTGCCGTCCACCCTGAACCGGGCGTCTGCGCATTGGCTGCGGCAGTTCATGAAAGATTTGGGCGAGGGGAGGTCCGGTCCGGCGGCTGTCGTCGTCTCCGGTCTGGTCATGCCTGTGAAACGCTCCGAACAGGGCATGATCGGGCAAGGGCGCGCATGAAAAAAGGCGCGGGGCCAGGGGCGCCGCGCCTTTTGATAAAAGGAAAAGATCAGAGTTACTTGATCTTGGTTTCCTTGAAGTCGACGTGCTTGCGTGCGATCGGGTCGTACTTGGTCTTGGTCATCTTGTCGGTCATCGTACGGCTGTTCTTCGTCGTGACGTAGAAGAAACCGGTATCGGCCGTCGACAGCAGCTTGATCTTGATGGTCGTAGCTTTCGCCATGGTCTTCCTGCCTCTAAATAAAAATCATGCCGCGGACGCCTCACGCGGTCCACGGCCAAATCTGGCGCGAAACTACAAATCGCGCCCGAAAAGTCAAGCCTGATCTCGTCCGAAAACCATTCGGCCGATGGATATCAGCACATAAAGGGCAAAGAAGCCGGCCAAGGCCCAGGCAAAGCCGTCATTTCCGCTGATATCGATGGCAGCGCCAATGGCTTGCGGGCCGGCAACCGTGCCGATGGCATAACAGAAAACGAAGGCCGCATTGGCGGCTGCAAGGTCAGCCCCGGTGAGTCGCGAGCCCAGATGCGCAAGGCCGACCGTATAGAGGCCGGACACACAGCCGCCCCAGACGAGCAGCAGGCCCGCCATCAGCCACCAGTTGCCCATCAGCGAGGGCAGCGCCAGGGCCCCTGCAAGCCCCGTCAGCGCCATCAGGAACAGCATGGGGCGGCGGTCCTTCAGCCGGTCGGAAATCATGCCGAAGGGGATTTGGAAGACCATGTTGCCGATCCCCATCACCGTCAGCAAAAGTGCAGCGCTCGATTCGGGAAGGCCGGAACGGTTGGCATAGACCGGAAACAGCGACAGGCCGCCGGCCTCCACCGCGCCAAAGACGAAAACGGCCGCGGTCGCCGTCGGCACCAGATAGACGTAGCGCAGAAAATGCTTCTGCGGTTTTTCGTCCAGGTCAGGGCTTTCGGCGCGGGCAATATAGATCGGCACGAAGGCGAGCATGATGGCGCAGGCGCCGATGACAAAGGGCAGCACGCCCTCGCTGCCGATGGCCGAAAATATGAGCGGCCCCATGGCAAAGCCGATGGCAAGCACGGTTGCATAGATGCCGAGCACCAGACCGCGCCGTTTTGGCGGTGCCGCCGCATTAATCCAGAATTCCGACAGGATGAACAGCGTGGTGGTCGCGCCATGGAAGACGAGGCGCAGCGGAAACCACATCCAGAAATCGGTGGCATAATAGAAGCCGAGCGCGCTGATGGCAGACAGTACCACGGCCCACAGCATGGTGCGGGCAACGCCGAATTCATGGGCAAGCCGGGTGGTGATCGGGGCGGCAATCATCGCCGCGACGCCGGCCATGGCTGAATTCAGCCCGATCAGCGTGGAAGAGATGCCGCGCTTTTCCAGGATGACGCTGAGCAGCGGCAGGCCAAGACCGATGGCAATGCCGACGGCACTGATCGCCGATATCGCGGCGATGAGAGACGGCCAATGGATCTCTTCGGGGTGGCGGCAACTGCCACCCGCCACATCGGGCATAGGGCCATCCTTGGTATGAATATCCATTTTTTTTACAACCGACTACGCAGGAACTGACCGTTGCGATGAGTGTATACGCTGACATCGCTTCCAAACGGCAAACAGCGACCGGACTCAAGTGATATTTTCAAGTCATCGGCCACGGCGAAGACGATTTCCGGCAGTTTCACTGCGCGCAAGTCGTCAAGATCGAGCCAGTGGAAGTCGCTGAGTTCGTCGCTTTCCCGCAACTGGCCGGTATCGATACCAGCTTCATCGATAAATGTGGCAAAGAACCGGTTGTCGAAGCGCCTGATGGCACCGGGTGGCGTGACAGCGCGGGCGATGTAGCGCAGGCTGGAGAGATCGGCGCCGTATTCCGCTGCCGTCTCAGGGCGACCGAGTGTCAGTCCGGTTTCCTCGTAAAGCTCGCGTGCGGCGGCGAGTGCCAGAGCGCGGGCGCCGGCCGCGGATACGGGAGCGGACGATCCCGCCTGCAGTTTCTGGAGGACGGCCGGGTCGAGATCCTTTGAAAAAGGCAAGGCGAAATCACGCGGGTCGCGTCGACCGCCTGGAAACACATAAACATCCGGCATAAAGACATGGCCGCTGCCGCGCCGGCCGACCAGGATGCGGGGGCTTTGCCTGGCGCGGTCGATCAGGATAAGCGATGCGGAGGGGCGTGGCCGCAGGCCTCGCAGGGGGACTTGCCGCAAAGGCTTCTCTCCACCGGTCGGCGGACGGCCATGGCCCTCGATCATTCGATGGGACCACCCCGGCCGGGATCAAAGTTTTCATCCTCATCGCCAAAGCCGTGCATGCGCAGCGCCCATTGCAGGCCGATGACGCCGCCCTTGATCGGCTGCATGGATAAAAGCGCCGTCGCGATGGTGATCGGTGTCCAGATGGCGAGATGTGTCCAGATGGACAACTGCCACACCATATCCGTCATCATGAAGCCACCGACCGTGACGTGGCCGATGAGGAAGATCACCAGATAGGGCGGCAGGTCGTCGGACCGCTGGTGGTGCAGATCCTCGCCACAGGCGGTGCAGCGGTCCACCGGCTTCAGGAAGCCGCGGAACAGCTTTCCCTCGCCGCAGGACGGACAAGTGCAGCAGAGGCCGCGCCAGATGGAGCGGCCAAGCGGACGCTCGGGCTTTTCGGCCTGCCCATAGCGGACCGGATTGGTGTCCTCACCCGATGCTGCGATCTTGGCTGTCATGTCGCTGTCTCCTAGCGCCCGCGGCGTGGGGGGCGCGTTCCCGGCATCTTGCCGCTCCGCTGGCCGGCCCTGCGGCCCGACTTGTGGAAGGACCGCGTGGCAACGCCCATTTTCTGGCCCTCGCTCAGCATCTCGAACCGGAGCGCACCCGCAAGCGGAATGGCTTCCACCAGCTTCACGTCCACCGTATCGCCCAGCTGGAAGCCGAGGGCCGTCCTGTCCCCGATCAGTGCCTGACGGCTTTCGTCGTAATGGAAATAATCGGTGCCCAGCGTAGATATGGGCACGAAACCATCGGCGCCATAGGTGGGCAGTGCGACAAACAGTCCCGCCTTGGTAACACCGGAGACGCGACCCTCGAAGGACTGGCCGACGCGTTCCGCCAGGTGATGTGCGATCAGCCGGTTGATGGTGTCGCGCTCGGCGGCCATGGCGCGCCGCTCGAAGGTGGAGATTTCAGCCGCGATATCTTCGAGCTGCGCTTCCTGTTCCGGCGTGATGCCGCCTTCGCCGAGCCCCAGCGAGCCGACCAGTGCCCGATGCACGATAAGATCGGCGTAACGGCGGATCGGGGAGGTGAAATGGGCGTATTTCATCAGGTTGAGGCCGAAATGGCCGATATTGTCGGGGCTGTAGACAGCCTGGCTCTGGCTGCGCAGCACCATCTCGTTGACCATGATCTGGTGCGGCGTGTCCTGCGCTTTCGCCAAGATGCCGTTGAACGAGTTGGAGCGCATCTGGCCGCCCTTGGCCATGGGAATGCCAAGCGTTGCCAGAAACTCGCGCAGCACTTCCTGCTTGGAGAGCGTCGGCGCATCGTGGATGCGGTAGACGAGCGGCTGGCGTTTCTTTTCCAGCGTTTCGGCGGCGCAGACATTGGCCTGGATCATCATTTCCTCGATCAGCTTGTGGGCATCGAGGCGTTCGGGAATGATGACGGTATCGACCGTGCCATC
Organism: Neorhizobium sp. PAMB6630; assembly: GCF_058242775.1. Classification (NCBI taxonomy): domain Bacteria; kingdom Pseudomonadati; phylum Pseudomonadota; class Alphaproteobacteria; order Hyphomicrobiales; family Rhizobiaceae; genus Neorhizobium; species Neorhizobium sp. PAMB6630. The sequence continues at coordinate 2,394,807 of NZ_CM177836.1, read as the reverse complement.
CGGCTTCAGCTTGATCTTGCGCTCGGGCATGTCAAGCTCGAGCGGCTGGCGACGGTCGCGACCGCGCTTCATGATCTCGTAGGCGGTCCACAGCGGCTTCAGGATGGGCTCCAGAAGCGGGCCGCTCTTGTCGTCGGGCTTCCCGTCGATGGCGGCCTGTGCCTGCTGGTAGGAGAGCTTTGCGGCACTCTTCATCATCACGCGGTGGAAGGTGTGGCTTGCCTTGCGGCCATCCTTGGAAAACACCATGCGCACGGCAAGTGCCGGGCGGTCTTCACCTTCGCGCAACGAACAAAGATCGTTAGAGATGCGCTCCGGCAGCATGGGCACGACGCGGTCAGGGAAATAGACCGAATTGCCGCGCTTCAGCGCCTCGCGGTCGATGGGCGAGCCGGTGCGGATATAATAGGCCACATCGGCAATGGCGACCGTGACGATGACGCCGCCTTCATTATCCGGCGAGGGGTCCGGCTCGGCATAAACCGCGTCGTCATGGTCCTTGGCGTCGGCCGGATCGATGGTGACCAGCGGCACGTGGCGCCAGTCCTCGCGGTGGGCCATGCTGGCAGGACGTGCCGCCTCGGCCTCATCCATCACCGCCTGCGGAAAAATGTGGGGAATGCCGTGCGAATAGATTGCGATCATCGAGATCGCCTTTTCGGAGGCGACCGAACCGACGACGGACAAAACCTTTGCGCGCGGCAGGCCGAAACGGGCGCCGGTGAGCACATCCGCCTCGATCAGGTCACCGTCCTTGGCATCCCCGAGATCAGCGGCGGCAATCTGCATTTCCTCGCCGCGCCGGTCGATTGGCATCAGGCGCGCGCCACCCTCCGGCATCAGGCGGATGACGCCGAGACCGGCATTGCGGCGCTTGTCGATGACTTTGACGACGCGGGCAGTATAGGCGGGGCCGGCGCGGTCCTTGTTCGGAAAGATTTTTGCAAGCACCCGGTCGCCAAGACCGGCGGCCGGTGCCTTGCTTTTGCTGCGGGCGTCAGACGACTGGCGGATCAGGACGGCGGGGGCGACGCCTGCATCCTCCGGCCATTCCGTCGGCCGGGCGATGAGATCGCCATCCTTGTCGCGGGTGGTGATGTCGAGCACGGTCATCGGCGGTAGCGCGCCGGGACGCGTCAGCGTCTTGCGGCTTTTCTGCAGAAGGCCTTCGTCTTCGAGATCACGCAGCACGTCCTTCAACTCGACGCGCGTTTCGCCCTTCAGGCCAAAGGCCTTGGCGATCTCGCGCTTGGAGGCGCGCTCGGGATTGTCGGCGATGAATTCCAGAAGCACCTCGCGCGGCGGCACGACGCCCTGGATGATGGTCGCCCGCTCGGTTGGCGCGGATTTCTCCGCACGAAGGGAAAGGGTTCGGCCACCGGCCTTGATGCGTTTGCCTTCGCGCGGTTCTCTCGTCACGTGCCTGTCTTCTTTACCTTGGGGGCCGCCTTGGGCTTGGCGGCGGATTTCGTCTTGTTGGCCGTTTTGGCCGCCGTCTTAGCCGCCGGCTTGCGGGCCTTTGGCGCGCTCTCGGCACCTTCGGCGGAGGCGGAAGCCTTGGCGGCCGGCTTCTTCGCCTTGCCCTTTGCGACCGGTGCCTTGCCGGCCTTTTCGGTGATCATGGCAAGCGCTTCCTCGACGGTGACGCTCTGCGGATCCTTGCCCTTGGGAAGCGTGGCGTTGACCTTGCCCCAGTTGACGTAAGGGCCATACTTGCCGTCGCGTACCGTCATGGCACCGCCGCTCGGATGTTCGCCAAGCTCCTTCAGGGCTGCTGCCGCACGACCACGGCCGGGACCCTTCGACTGCTTGTCGGCAAGAACCGTCACGGCGCGGTTGAGGCCGATCGAAAACACGTCCTCGATGCTTTCCAGATTGGCATAGGTGCCATCATGCAGCAGGAACGGCCCGTAACGGCCAAGGCCTGCGGAAATCATCTTGGTCGTTTCCGGATGCTGGCCGACATCGCGGGGCAGGCTGATGAGCGCGAGCGCCTTCTCGTGGTCAATATCCTCAGGCTTCCAGCCCTTGGGCAGCGAGGAGCGCTTGGCCTCCTTGCCATCGCCGCGTTGGATATAGGGGCCGAAACGGCCGGAGCGAAGCGTCAGTTCCTCGCCGGTCATCGGATCGGCACCCAGTGCCTTCGGCTCGTTGAGGCCAGACGCTTCCGCCTCATTGCCATCGGAGGAGAGCTGGCGGGTAAAATTGCACTCGGGGTAATTCGAGCAGCCGACGAAGGCGCCGTATTTGCCAAGCTTCAGCGAGAGGTTGCCGGTGCCGCAGACCTGGCAGATGCGCGGATCCGAACCATCGTCGCGTCTCGGGAAGACCAGCGGCGCCAGCGCTTCGTTCAACGCGTCGAGCACGTTGGTGACACGCAGTTCCTTGGTGTCCTCGATCTGGGCAAAGAAATCGTTCCAGAACTCGCGCAGAACCTGTTTCCAGTTCAGCTCGCCGGCGGAGATCTGGTCGAGCTTGGCTTCGAGGTCGGCGGTGAAATCATACTCCACATATTTCGTGAAGAAGTTTTCGAGGAAGGCCGTCACCAACCGTCCCTTGGAATGGGGGATCAGCTTGCGCTTGTCGATGACGATATATTCGCGGTCGCTCAGCGTCTTCAGCGTGGCTGCATAGGTGGAGGGGCGGCCGATGCCCAACTCTTCCATCTTCTTGATCAGCGAGGCTTCCGAATACCGCGGCGGCGGCTCGGTGAAATGCTGGCTGGAATTCACCTTGTTCTTGTCGAGCTTTTCGCGGGCGTTGATTTCCGGCAGACGGCCGTCCTCATCGTCATCGCCCCCTTCGCCTTCCTCACGCTGGTCGACATAGGCTGCGAGAAAACCATCGAAACGCACGACGGAGCCAACGGCGCGAAGGCCTGCGCGATCTGCGCCATTGGCGGCAAGGATCTCAACCGTGGTGCGCTCGATTTCGGCAGAGGCCATCTGGCTCGCGATGCCGCGCTTCCACACCAGTTCGTAAAGACGCAACTGGTCGCCATCGAGATAACGGCGAACCTGGTCCGGCGTGCGGTTGAAATCGGTCGGGCGGATCGCTTCGTGGGCTTCCTGGGCGTTCTTCGCCTTGGTGGAATAGAAGCGGGCCTTTTCCGGCAGGTAACGCGGGCCGAACTGGCCGTTGATGGCGCTGCGGGCCGCATCGATGGCTTCCGGCGCCATCTGCACGCCGTCGGTACGCATATAGGTGATGAGACCGACGGTTTCGCCGCCGATATCCACACCTTCATAAAGACGCTGCGCCACCTGCATGGTGCGCGAGGCGGAAAAGCTGAGATTGGAGGAGGCGGCCTGCTGCAGTGTCGAGGTGGTGAAGGGCGGGCCGGGATTGCGCTTGACGGGCTTTGCCTCGACCGTATCGACGCTGTAGGCAGCGCCTTCCAGCATCGCCTTGATGCGGCCGGCATCCTCGCCGTTCTTGATGCCGCGCGCCTGAACCCGCTTGCCATCGGCAGAGACGAGGCGGGCCTCGAACTGATCGCCGCGCGGGGTCTTCAGGAGGGCGGAAATGTTCCAGTATTCTTCGGGGACGAACCGTTCGATCTCGCTTTCGCGGTCGCAGACGAGACGCAGCGCCACAGACTGCACGCGGCCGGCCGAGCGGGCGCCCGGCAGCTTGCGCCACAGAACCGGCGACAGGTTAAAGCCGACGAGATAATCGAGCGCGCGGCGGGCAAGATAAGCATCCACCAGCGGCGTATCGATATCGCGCGGGTTGGCCATGGCATCCAGAACGGCCTTTTTGGTGATGGCGTTAAAGACGACGCGCTTCACCGGCTTGTCGCCGATCACCTTCTTCTTCTTGAGGAGATCAAGCACATGCCAGGAAATTGCTTCTCCTTCGCGATCCGGGTCGGTCGCGAGGAAGAGGCCGTCGGAGGCCTTGACGGCATCGGCAATGTCTTTCATGCGCTTGGCGGATGCCGGATCCACTTCCCAGGACATTTCGAAATCCTGGTCGGGAAGCACCGATCCATCCTTGGCGGGAAGATCGCGGACGTGGCCAAACGAAGCGAGAACCTTGTAGCCTGGGCCAAGATACTTGTTGATCGTCTTGGCTTTTGCCGGAGATTCTACAACTACAACATTCATCTTTGTTCTCTAAAGCGGGCAAAACGGCGTTGTCACAACACGCCTTCACCGGGAAACTGACCTCCCGACATGGCGGGCGTTTGCCTCGCGGTCAAGGGGGAAGCCTCATTTTCTCCAATCCCGGCACTGCAACCCATGCAAGTCCTAATCAGTATTGCAATCAAGGATAAACAATGTAGATTTGCGAGTGTTGATTATTATTTACACGCAGAGGATGAAACTCTGCCAGTGGGATGAGTTGGGGACGATGGTTTCGGATAGCGCCAATTTCAGAAGCAGCGAGCAGACCAAGGCCAATATCGCCTATATCAGACAAATGCTGGGCGAGTTGCGCCGCGTCGCCCATACCGAGGGCGCCGACATGCTGTGTTATCTCATTGAGATGGCTTTCGTGGAGGCAGGCGACCTGCAGCAGGGACGTCGCGACCTGTCAGTCCAGCATCGACAGGGACACAAGCCCGCCGACATGCCGATGTAGACGGCCGGCAAGATCCAGTTCCAGAAGCACCAGGTAGACCGTGGAAGGTGCAAGTCCGGTGTGGCGAATGATGTCGTCGATATCGACAGGGGTGGGGCCGAGCGACGAGGCGATGCGCTCGCGGTCGCTGTCATCGGGCGGCAGCATATCGGCGGGCGTCCGTTCGCCGCCCGGTTCCTCGATCACCGATTGATCGAGGAGATCCAGTTGCGAGAGGGGAGCGAGAGCCTCGATCACGTCGGCGGGGCCGGTGGTAACGATGGCGCCCTGTTTCAAAAGACCATTGGTGCCATGGCAGCGCGGATCGAGCGGAGAGCCGGGCACGGCAAAGACGAGACGACCGAAATCTCCGGCAAGGCGTGCGGTAATCAGTGAACCGGAGCGTTCAGCCGCTTCGATAACGACAACGCCGAGCGAAATGCCTGCAATCAACCGGTTTCGGCGCGGAAAATCCCGTGCCCGTGGCTCCCAGCCGAACGGCATCTCGCTGACGGCCAGGCCGTGGCCGGAGGTGATCTCGTCAAGCAGTGCAATGTTTTCGGGCGGGTAAGGCTTGTCGAGACCGCCGGCGAGAACGGCAATCGTGCCGGTTTCAAGGCTTGCGCGGTGGGCAGCCGTATCGATACCGCGGGCAAGGCCTGATGTGATCGAATAGCCGGCCCGGCCACAATCGCGGGCAATCAGGCTTGCAAACTTGGCACCGGCAATCGAGGCATTGCGCGAGCCGACAATGCCGACCGAAGGCGGCGTGGCAGACGTGAAGGCACCCTTCATGGCCAGAAGCGGCGGGGCGCCATCGATCTGGCGAAGGGCAGGGGGATAATCCGGCTCGCCGATGCCAACGAGGCGGGCGCCGTGTTTCTGGGCGCGATCCAGTTCGCGCTCGGCCTCATCGGTGGAGGCGATGCGAATGGCGCGGGCAGCGCCGCCGCGCCGTGACAGTTCCGGAAGCGCTGCAAGGGCAGCTTCTGCCGAACCGAAATGGTTGATGAGATCACGAAAGGTGGAGGGGCCGACATTGTCGCTGCGGATCAGCCGCAGCCAGGCGATTCTCTGCTTGTCCGATAGCGCAATACCCTGTCGTCTTGCGCTTTCGGGTGGCATGGATGGTTATCCCTTCTGGCCGATCTTGCTTTCGGTGCCGTTGATCAGCCGCTCGATATTCGCTTTGTGCTTCCAGTAGGAAATCAGCGTCATCACGGCCATCACCAGCGCGATCTTCTGTTCGCCCACTATCCACAATACAACCGGAATGACAAGTGTTGCAACCAGTGCGGCAAGCGAGGAATAGCGGCTGAGTTTTGCAATCGTCAGCCAGACGAAGGCAAAGACCAGCACCATGGCTGGCGCCACGCCGAGCAGCGTGCCGATATAGGTCGCCACACCCTTGCCGCCCTTGAAGCCGAGCCAGACGGGAAAGAGGTGTCCAAGGAAGGCAGCAAAGCCTGCGAGCACGCCGGCTTCCGGGCCAAGCTCCGGCCCGAGATAGGCAGCAACGAGAAGGGCAGCGGCCGTGGCCTTGAAGGCATCAAGCAGCAGCGTTGCAGCAGCCAGCTTCTTGTTGCCGGTGCGCAGCACATTGGTCGCGCCGATATTGCCGGAGCCGATGGAGCGGATATCGCCAAGGCCGGCCGCCTTCGTCAGCAGAAGGCCGAAGGGGATGGAGCCGAGCAGGTAACCGAAGGCAAGGGCTGCCAGCGCAATAGGCACCGTGATCTGCCAGGTCAGAAGGTCTGTCATGATGGCGCTCCTTAAAGCTGATGGACGAGCCGGCCGGCGACATAGGTCGCGACAGCCCGGCCGCTGAAGCGCGCATCCTCGAATGGCGTGTTCTTCGACCGCGACACAATGGTCTCCTTCGAGACGAGCCACGGCTCATCGAGATCGATCAGGGTGATATCGGCCTTCGCTCCCGGCTTCAGCGTGCCCGCGGGCAGGCCAAAAATTTCGGCAGGGCGCGTCGAGAGCGCATGGATCAGCCGCATCAGGGGCACGCGGCCGGCATGGTGGAGGCGAAGGGCGGCGGCCAGCATTGTTTCAAGACCGATCGCGCCATCGGCCGCATCGGCGAACGGCAGCCGCTTGGTATCGACGTCCTGCGGATCATGCGAGGAAACGATGATATCTATCGTGCCATCGGCGAGCGCATCGACCATGGCCTGGCGGTCGTCTTCGGTGCGCAGCGGCGGCGATAGCTTGAAGAAGCTGCGGTATTCGCCGATGTCGTTTTCGTTTAGCGACAGGTGGTTGATCGAGATGGCGCAGGTGGCGTTGGCGCCGCGCTGACGGGCAAGCCGCATGGCCTCTGCCGATTCGGGCACGGAAATCTTTGCCGCATGATAATTGGCGCCGGTGAGCTGCGCGATGCGCAGGTCCCGTTCGAGCGGCAGCAGTTCTGCTTCCTTCGGCGCGCCTGACAGGCCGAGCCAGCTGGCAAACAGGCCCTCGTTCATGACGCCGTTGACGGCAAGATAGGGGTCGCGGGCCTCAAGCGCCACCACGGCACCGAACTCACGCGCATAGGTCATGGCACGGCGCAGCAGTTGCGTATCGGCAAGGCAGTGACGGCCATTGGTGAAGGCAACGGCACCGGCCTTGGACAGAAGGCCGATCTCGGTCATTTCCTCGCCCTTAAGGCCGCGGGTGAGGGCGGCCGCCGGATGGACATTGACCAGCGCCTTGTCACGCGCCGTCTTCTTGACGAATTCGATCAGCGCGATGTCATCCAGTACCGGATCGGTATCCGGCATCATGATGAAGCTGGTGACGCCGCCGGCGGCTGCCGCGCGGCTTGCCGATTCGATGGTTTCGCGGTGCTCGGCGCCGGGTTCGCCGACGAAAACGCGGGCATCGACAAGACCGGGCACGGCGATGAGGCCGCTGCAATCGCGAACGGTCGCGCCGTCTGGCACGCCCTGGTTCTGTGCATCGCGGCCGGCGGCAAGGATCACGCCATCGGCACTGATGATAATCGTGCCGATCTCATCGAGGTTGCGGGAGGGATCGAGGACGCGGGCATTCTTCAAGACAAGCGGAGTATTCATGCGCTCCATCCCTCGCTGCGCGGGCCCTGGTTTTCAGAGACCAGCAGCGTCTCCATCACGGCCATGCGCACGGCAACACCCATTTCGACCTGGCTTTCAATGACGCTCTGCGGGCCATCGGCGACTTCCGAGGCGATTTCGACGCCGCGGTTCATCGGTCCCGGATGCATGACGAGCGCATCGTCCTTGGCGGCTTTCAGCTTTTCAGCATCGAGACCGTAGAAGTGGAAATATTCGCGCACCGACGGCACAAAGGAGCCGGACATGCGCTCGCGCTGCAGGCGCAACATCATCACCACATCTGCATCTTTCAGGCCCTCTTCCATGGAGTGGAAGACTTCCACACCCATCTGGGAGATGCCGGAGGGAAGCAGCGTGGCGGGTGCGACGACCCGGACCCTTGCGCCCATGGCGTTCAAGAGCAGGATGTTGGAGCGGGCGACACGCGAGTGGAGCACGTCGCCGCAAATGGCAACGATGATGCGCGACAGCTTGCCCTTGGCACGCCGGATGGTCAGCGCATCGAGGAGTGCCTGCGTTGGATGCTCATGCTGGCCATCGCCGGCATTGACCACCGAGCAGGCGACCTTTTGCGCCAGAAGCGCAGCAGCACCTGCCGAGGAGTGGCGCACGACAAGCACGTCCGGCCGCATGGCGTTCAGCGTCATCGCCGTATCGATGAGCGTTTCGCCCTTCTTGACCGACGAGTTTCCGACCGACATGTTCATGACATCGGCGCCAAGACGCTTGCCTGCCAGTTCAAAAGACGATTGTGTGCGGGTTGAGGCTTCGAAAAAAAGATTGATCTGGGTCAGACCGCGCAGCGTCGAGGTTTTCTTTTCTCTTTGCCGGCTGATCTTGACCGCCTCGTCTGCCTTGTCGAGAAGGAACGTAATGTCCTGCTCGGTCAGGCCCTTGATCCCGAGGAGATGGCGGTGGGGAAAGAAGACCACGAAATTGTCCTCCGCTGGTTTCACGCGGTCTATAGAGAACGAGCGCGCGGGGAGCAAGCGGAGCAGGCGACCAGAAATTCCGATCCCCATGCAATTTGCCAAAAATTCGATTAGAAGCAGCCTCATGAATCAGATCACCCGGACCGACGACACCTTATCCGAGTTGAACCAGCCGAGCCTCTGGTCCGGTATCAACGCCTATCGCACCGATCCGCTGATGGTGGACCTGACGGCGGGCCTGCACCGCACCGTGCGCGAGGAGTTCGACGTGCTCGGCCGTTACGTCACCTCGCCCGAGGCGCAGGAACTGGCCCGCATGGCCAATGAAAGCCCGCCGAAGCTGAAGACGCATGGTCCGCGCGGCGAGCGGCTGGACACGGTGGAATTCCACCCCGCCTGGCACGCGCTGATGCGCCGGTCGATGGCAACCGGGCTCAATTCCTCGATCTGGGAAAACGCACCCGAATCACGCAATGCCCAGCACCGCGCCCGCGCTGCCCGCTTTTATCTCACATCGCAGCTGGAATGCGGGCATCTCTGCCCACTCACCATGACGAGTGCATCAGTGGCTGCCATGATGGCATCGCCGCGGGTTCACAAGGAATGGGCGCCGCGGATTCTTTCGCGCAAATATGATTCGTCCAACCGGCCTGCCATGCAGAAGAATGCCATCACCATCGGCATGGGCATGACGGAAAAGCAGGGCGGCACCGATGTGCGCGCCAACCGCTCCACCGCCGAGCGCGTGGGCGAGGGCGTCTATCGCCTCTCCGGCCACAAATGGTTCATGTCGGCACCGATGAGCGACGGCTTCATCATGCTGGCAAAAACCAACGAGGGCATTGGCTGCTTTCTCGTGCCGCGGCTCCTCGAAGATGGCACAGCCAACGGCCTGCAGTTCCAGCGGCTGAAGGACAAGCTCGGCAACCGCTCGAATGCCTCGTCCGAAGTCGAGTTCACCGATGCGTTCGGTTATCTGCTCGGAGAGCCGGGCGGCGGCGTGCGCACCATTCTCGACATGGTGACGCTGACACGGCTCGATTGCGCGCTCGCTTCTTCCGGCATCATGCGCGCTTCGCTTGCCGAGGCGGTGCATCATTGCCGGGGCCGCTCGGTCTTCGGCAAGAACCTCATCGACCAGCCGCTGATGACACGGGTGCTGGCAGACATGGCGCTGGATGTCGCTGCCGCCACCGCGCTTTCCTATCGTCTGGCGGAAGCCTTCGACAAGGCCGGCAGCAACCCGACCGATGCGGCTTACGCCCGCGTGATGACGCCGGTCATTAAATACTGGACCTGCAAGATCGCGCCCTCGCTGATCTACGAGGCGATGGAATGCCTTGGCGGCAACGGCTACGTGGAAGAACGCCCGCTGGCGCGCCATTACCGCGAGGCCCCGGTTAATGCGATCTGGGAAGGGTCCGGCAATGTGATGGCGCTCGATGTGCTCCGGGTTCTCGGGCGCGGCAAGGATCTGTTCGATCTCGTTCTCGCAGGCATCGAGCGGGACCTCGGTCCGAGCGGCCGCAAGACCACCGATGTGCTGCGCGCGGCGATGGCACTTGCCGAACGGGATGAGGGCGCCTCGCGTCTTCTCGTCGAGCAACTGGCGTTGGCGGCGGGTGCTGCCGAACTGTTCCGGCTGGGTGCCGGCAAGATTGCCGATGCGTTTTTGGAAACGCGGCTCGCCGGGGGATGGCGCGCCACCTATGGCATGCTCGATTCGCGCTTTGATGCCTCCTATATCGTCGACCTGCTCTATCCCGCCGCCAGCTGAGCCGGCCGTCCGGCTACCAAACCCCTGTTGTCCACAGTCTTCGCCCCGCGATTAACCATGTCGCGGGGTTTGCGTTGCGTGGGCCGCAGCAAGGCCTACATTGGCCGTTAACAGATTGTTAACCATCCGCGAGCGTGATGCCCTTGGCCGCCAACCGTTTCTACAGTGTCTGCCTGCTTCTGGTGTCGCTGGCGTTTTTTGCCACGCTGGCACTCGACATCGCCGTTCCGGCGCTGGTGCTGACGCTGATGGCGGCGATCCGCTGGGCGCTTCTTTCCGCCGATGATCTTGCACCCAACGATTTCAACATGAAAGGGCAGGCCGCATGAAGTGGTTTCTCATCCTCTGGGCCGGCCCCGTGTTGCTGCTTGGCGCCTGGTACGGCCTTTCCTATTACGACATGAGCTTTGGCTTCTTCATGCTGACGCGCCAGACGCATGACCTGGTGTTCCAGATCTATGGCAATGTGCTCGGCATTCCGCCGGAAAACCTGCCGCCGCTGGTGGCGCGCGCCATTGCCGTCGACAGCCTGATCGTGCTGTCGATCGTTGCCTTCCGCAAGCGTAAGCAGATTGCCGCCTGGTGGCGGTCGCGTCAGTTGGCCGTCGATGCCGCCCGCAGCGATGACAACCTGTCGAGAGCCCCCTGAAGGATGAAGCTTGCGGCGGCCGAATCGATGCGCTCCTTGCGCTTGGCCCGCGACACATCCATTTCCAGAAGCGCCCGTTCGGCAGCCACCGTCGATAGTCGCTCGTCCCAGTAGACGAAGGGGATTTCTGTCTTTTCGCTCATGGCGCGCACGAAGGCGCGGGTGGCCTGAACGCGCGGTCCGGCTGAGCCATCCATGTTCGTGGGCAGGCCGATGATGAAGGCCGTCACCTTTTCCTTCTCGGCAAAGGCAAGAAGCGTCACGGCATCCTGGGTGAATTTCACCCGTTTCAGCACCGGGCGTGGCGAGGCAAAACGCAGGCCGAGATCCGACATGGAAAGGCCAATGGTCTTGGTGCCGAGGTCGAGACCGGCAACCGCCTGTCCGGGCTGAAGGTGGAGCGCCAGTTCCTCTATCGTCAAAACCGCCATGCCATTTCCTTTGTCCTTTGCGCAGGGGAATCGCATCCGCTGCTTTTATTTATTGCCGGATTGCCTATGTGCTATCCCGTGCGGGGTAAAGCAGATCCGGGCGCGAGCCCCTTGCGTAGCGCGCAGGTGCCCCAAATTATCCGTCCGTCCTTTGTCTCCCCAACCTATGCCACTTTAGCAGAAAGAGGAGTTTTTCATGAAGATCACCTGGCTTGGCCATTCCGCCTTCAAGATCGAAATCCAGGATGCAAAAATCCTCATCGATCCCTTCCTCACTGGCAATGCCTCCTTCGCCGACCTTGACCGCAAGGATGTCGCCGACGGCGTGACGCATATTCTTCTCACCCACGGTCATGGCGACCATGTCGGCGATACGATCGCTCTTGCCGCTGAAACCGGTGCCGTGGTGCTGGCCAATGCCGATCTTGCCGCATGGCTCGGTTCCAAGGGCGTGCAGAAGATCGAGATGGGCAATACCGGCGGCACCGTCGGCTTTGGCGGTTTTACCGCGACCTTTACCCAGGCGCTGCATTCCTCGGCGCAGATTACAGAAGACGGCGTGTCGCATGCACTCGGCAATGCCAACGGCCTGATGCTGCACTTTGAAGGTGAGCCCTCGCTGCTTCACATGGGCGATACCGACATCTTTACCGACATGGGCCTGATCAACGAATTGCACCAGCCCGATATCGGCCTCGTGCCGATCGGTGATCGCTTCACCATGGGTGGTGCCGTCGCAGCCCTTGCCTGCCAGCGTTTCTTCGATTTCAAGCATGCCATTCCCTGCCACTATGGCACTTTCCCGATCATCGACCAGACGCCGGAAAAGTTCGTGAAGGGCATGGAAGGCCTGAAGACCCGCGTCGAAGCACCGAAGGTCGGGGTGACGCTGTCGTTCTGATTCTGTTTCTTGTCGAGGATTGAGGTACACCAAGGCCGGACATTTGTGGTTCCGGCCTTGGGAGGGAAATTTGGACGATCGTTCCATTCATTCGATCTACTCTTCTCTACGCGAAAATATCGTAGAACACTTGTTCGTTGGAGAGCTGTTGCGCCGATTGTGGCAGCTTTCAATTTATGACGCCGAAGTTCTTAAGAGCGATTTTGATGCCGGTGGCTACGACCTCGTGCTAAGCCGAGGACCACTTGTACGTCATATCCAGCTCAAGGTGATCCTAGCGGGTGGTGCGAGAAGCCATATAAACGTGAACCTCCGTCTCGCCGAGAGAGCAAGCGGTTGCGTCCTGCTAATTGGCGTTGACGATGCTCTCAACTTTACCAGCTTCAAATGGTTTGGTTCCGATCCTGGCCATCCCTTGCCGGACATTGGGGCGCTACCTGCTGTGAAACACACCAAAGGGAATGCGCAGGGGGTGAAAGCTCCTCGCGAGAGACACCGTTCCGTGAAAGTCAAAGACTTTAAGCCAGTTGATGGCTTCGATGCGTTGCTGACCGTTTTGCTAGGGCCTCTTTCTGCAGAGCAACTCATCTCTTCCGTTTGAGTTGCCCGTTGCGAAGGCCGGAGCGGGCTATTATAGCGGGAGGGCAATTCCATCCGGAGAAAACTCAATGTCCGTCGACCTAGCCACCGTCAAGCGCGTCGCGCGCCTTTCCCGCATCGCCGTCACCGAGGAGGAGGCCGAGCGCATGGTGGGGGAGTTGAACGGCATCCTGGGTTTTGTCGAACAGCTGTCTGAAGTGGATGTGGCAGGCGTCGAACCGATGACGTCGGTAACGCCGATTACCATGCGCAAGCGCTACGACGCTGTAACGGATGGCGACAAGGCCGATGATGTGGTGGCGAACGCCCCCGCAACCGACCAGAATTTCTTCCTCGTGCCCAAGGTTGTCGAGTAAGCGCTCTCTGCCAGCGAAGCTCCAGCCCCGATCCGCACCCGAACGAGCCTTGAAAACATCATGACCGACCTGACCAGCCTTTCCATTGCCGAAGCCCGCGACAAGCTGAAGAGCCGCGACATATCCGCCGTCGAACTGACGCAGAGCTACCTGTCCGCCATCGATGCGGCAAACGGCGCGTTGAATGCCTATGTGGCGGTGACACCCGACACGGCGCTTGCCATGGCCAAGGCTTCGGACGAACGCCTTGCAACCGGCAAGGGCGGCGCGCTTGAAGGCATTCCGCTTGGCGTGAAGGACCTCTTTGCCACTGAAGGTGTGCACACCCAGGCGGCAAGCCACATTCTCGACGGCTTCAAGCCGAAATACGAATCGACCGTGACGCAGAACCTGTGGAACGACGGCGCAGTGATGCTGGGCAAGCTCAACATGGACGAGTTTGCGATGGGCTCTTCCAACGAAAGCTCCTATTACGGCCCGGTGGTGAACCCTTGGAAGGCTGAGGGATCTGACGAGAAGCTGGTTCCTGGCGGCTCTTCCGGCGGATCGGCGGCAGCCGTTGCCGCGCGTCTCTGCGCTGGTGCAACCGCTACCGATACCGGCGGCTCCATCCGCCAGCCGGCCGCCTTCACCGGCACCGTCGGCATCAAGCCCACCTATGGCCGTTGCTCGCGGTGGGGCATTGCTGCCTATGCTTCCTCGCTCGACCAGGCCGGCCCGATTGCGCGCGACGTGCGCGATGCCGCGATCCTGCTCAAATCCATGGCAAGCGTGGACTTGAAGGATTCGACCAGCGTCGATCTGCCGGTGCCGGATTACGAGGCGTCGCTCGGCCAGTCGCTGAAGGGCATGAAGATCGGCATTCCCCGCGAATATCGCGTCGAGGGCATGCCGGAAGAGATCGAAAAGCTCTGGGCGCAGGGCATGCAGTGGTTGAAGGATGCCGGTGCCGAAATCGTCGACATCTCGCTACCGCACACCAAATATGCTCTGCCGGCCTATTATATCGTGGCGCCGGCCGAAGCCTCGTCCAACCTGGCCCGCTACGACGGCGTGCGTTACGGCCTTCGCGTCGACGGCAAGGATATTGCCGACATGTACGAGAAGACGCGCGCCGCCGGTTTTGGCAAGGAAGTGAAGCGCCGCATCATGATCGGCACCTATGTGCTGTCTGCCGGTTATTACGATGCCTATTACCTGAAGGCGCAGAAGGTGCGCACGCTGATCAAGCGTGACTTCGAGACCGTGTTCCATGACGGCGTCGATGCGGTTCTGGCCCCGATCACACCGTCCTCGGCCTTTGCCATCGGCGACAAGGAACTGGCGGCCGATCCGGTGAAAATGTACCTGCAGGACGTGTTCACCATCACCGTCAACATGGCGGGCCTTCCCGGCCTTTCGGTTCCGGCAGGGCTTGATCACAAGGGGCTGCCGCTTGGCCTGCAGCTGATCGGCAAGCCGTTCGAGGAAGAAACGCTGTTCAAGACGGCACATGTCATCGAACAGGCCGCCGGCACGTTTTCGCCGGCGAAGTGGTGGTAACGAAGCTTGCCATCCGCTTGATGGCGGCCGCCGATCACCGGGCGGTCGCAGAGATCGGTTTCTCCGCGTGGATAAGCAGCGATGCCTGGAGCGTTCAGCGGCCGACCGATGCGGTGGTTGACCATGTGCGCCGCGCCTTTGATGCCTTTCCGGCAGAAGCGCAGGATCTGATCACCGTTGCCGAACAGGACGGGAAGATCGCCGGCTGGACGGCGCTGAACGGGGAGAAAAACCACATCTCCGACCTCTGGGTGCATCCTGAAAGCCAGGGAATGGGGATTGGCCGGGCGCTGATCGATCATCTGCTTTCGCGCATGCGGAGCGAAGGCATTTCGCGCGCGACCATCCACACGCATGCCAGCAATTCCGGCGCGATCCGGCTTTATGAGCGCGAAGGCTTTCGCATCGTCTGGCGCGGCATGGAGTTTTCCAGAAGCGCCGGCACGGAACTGGAGAAGGTGCATATGGAGCGGGTGCTGGGTTGAGCGCGGGTGTCGGGCTATCAGTTCAGGCCGCACCTGCATTTCACTGCCGGTAATTCACCGCTTCCCTTGCGTCAGCATATAGGCCTTCAGAACGGCGTTCATGCGGGTCTGGTAGCCTTTTCCCTGGGACCGAAACCACTCCAGAACCTCGGCATCAAGCCGCATGGTGATTTGCTCCTTGTGCGATGGCTGCACAAGTCGGGCGTTTTTAAAAAAGTCATCGCCAAGCTCTGGGATGTCGCTGTAATCGATCTGGTCATCACTCCGGTCGGCGAGGGCCTTCAGTCTCTGTTGTGATATGGGCATGGTAGCGCACCCGTTCCTTCCTGTTTGCCAGCCTTGCCGAAATGAGCCGTGTCACGCCGATTCGATCCGTATGAACAGCGGCGACAACGATCAATCCAGCGATGGCGCCAAGCGTTATGAACCGGTCTTCACCGTAGTCTTGGCGTAGATCCCTAACTGTGAAAACCGGCCCGTCGAAGATCAGTCTCGCTTCTTCGAAAGAGAGCCCGTGCTTGCGAAGGTTCGCATCGTTCTTGGCGTCGTCCCACTCAAAACGCATTGTCAGATGTAACGACACGAGAGTGTTTTCACAAGAGGCGCGAACAGGCCGGCGCTGACGTGGCACCGGCCCATCCCCCTTTACCGGTTATCCTGCTCGGAGCGTACCAGCACCAGGCCGCGTTCGGTGATGCGGTAAGGCTGGCCGCTGCGAGAGCAGATGGCTTTCTTCTGCTTCAGCTTGCGGAAGGTCAGGAGGTCGAGACCGGAAAAGGCCCAGCCTTCGCGAGTCAGCAAGCGCACAGTCTCGATCTTGCGGTTGTCGTTGCGGATGAGCTCGATCCTGCCGCCCTGGGCGAGCAGGTGGAGAATGCGCTGTTCTGCGCGGGAAATGTCCATGGTCGTGAAGTCCGAAAGGTCCCTGTGGGGACACATGAAAACGGGTCCGGACGCAAAAGCTGCGCCGGGGCTTCGTGATCATCGGGCGGCCGTGAGAGATGGGCTCTCAGGCTGCCCCGTACCGGGACTCGGACGAATTGGACATCAAAACTCCTGTTGACGTTTAAGAATTACCGGGAAAGCCACCGGCAATCAAGCGGTTGGCCGGTGGTGCCTCTTGGAATTGCCGTTATGCGATGGTCTAATCCTGTCGTCACACAGAGGCTGCCATGCTGACCATTCGCAATGCCCGGGAAGACGAGGCGGATTTATTGACTGAGATCGGGTTGCGCGCCTGGGCGCAGGCCATGGGCGCCATCGGCGGCAGCGATGCGCTGCAGGAAAGCGCTTCGTCGGCCTTCTCCAATTTTGTCCAGTCGTCCTGGCTCACCATCACTGTCATTGAGGACAATGGCGTCGTGGCCGGCTGGGCGGCGCGCGAGGAGCTGGATGAAACGATCAGCGATTTCTGGATCGACCCGGATCATCAGCGCCGCGGCCTCGGGGCGGCCCTGATCGGCGAGGTGGAAAAGGAGATCGTCCACCAGGGTTTTGCCACCGCAAGGCTTGAAACCCATGCCCACAATACGGATGCCGTGACCTTTTTTGAAAGAAACGGATATGCCGTGAACTGGCTGTCGGTCGCCTATGCGCCAAAGCTTGACCAGGATGTGCAATCGGTCGGCATGTCCAAGCAACTGGTGGCGCCGGAGGCTGAAGGCTACGGGCGCGAGTTCTGACGGCTGCGATTGAGGCCGGGCCGGTGCCGTTCAAAAGCGGGAAAGCTTGCACGCCTGCCTCATTTGCTCTACCTGACAAAGACTTCAAACAGTCCGCATGAAGAGCTTTTTCCATGACCCTTGTCGATGTTCGCACGCCTGATCCGAAACGCTTCATTCCCGGCGCCACCGGCGATTGGGAAGTCATCATCGGCATGGAAGTGCATGCGCAGGTGCTGTCGAAATCCAAGCTGTTTTCCGGCGCCTCCACCGAGTTCGGCAAGGCGCCCAATGCCAATGTGTCGCTAGTCGATGCGGCCATGCCCGGCATGCTGCCCGTGATCAACGAGGAATGCGTGGCGCAGGCCGTGCGCACCGGCCTTGGCCTGAAGGCCAAGATCAACAACCGCTCGATCTTCGACCGCAAGAACTATTTTTATCCCGACCTGCCGCAGGGCTACCAGATCTCGCAGTTCAAGGATCCGATCATCGGCGAAGGCCAGATCGTGATTTCGCTCGGACCGGATCGCCAGGGCAATTTCGAGGATATCGAGATCGGCATCGAGCGTCTGCACCTGGAACAGGATGCCGGCAAGTCCATGCATGACCAGCATCCGACCATGTCCTATGTGGATCTCAACCGGTCCGGCGTGGCGCTGATGGAAATCGTGTCGAAGCCCGATATGCGCTCCTCGGACGAGGCCAAGGCCTATATGACGAAGCTGCGCTCCATCGTGCGTTATCTCGGCACCTGCGATGGCAACATGGACGAGGGCTCCATGCGCGCCGACGTCAACGTTTCCGTGCGCCGTCCGGGCGAAGGGTTTGGCACGCGCTGCGAGATCAAGAACGTCAACTCCATCCGCTTCATCGGCCAGGCCATCGAATACGAGGCACGCCGGCAGATCGCGATCCTCGAAGACGGCGGCTCCATTGACCAGGAAACCCGTCTTTTCGACCCGAACAAGGGTGAGACCCGCTCCATGCGCTCCAAGGAAGATGCGCATGATTACAGATACTTCCCCGATCCTGATCTGCTTCCGCTTGAGTTTGATGATTCATTTGTTGAGGCGCTCAAAAAGGACCTGCCGGAACTGCCTGACGACAAGAAGGCGCGTTTCGTGTCCGAGCTTGGCCTGTCGGTCTATGATGCCTCGGTGCTGGTATCAGAAAAGTCGATTGCCGATTATTTTGAAGCCGTAGCTGCCGGTCGCGATGGCAAGACGGCGGCGAACTGGGTGATCAACGACCTGCTCGGTGCGTTGAACAAAGCCGGCAAAGGCATTGAAGAGACTCCGGTTTCGCCAGCCCAGCTCGGTGGCATCATCGATCTCATCAAGTCGGAAACCATTTCCGGCAAGATCGCCAAGGACCTGTTCGAAATCGTCTTTACCGAAGGCGGTGATCCGGCAGAGATTGTCGAGAGCCGTGGCATGCGTCAGGTGACCGATACCGGTGCCATCGAAAAGGCCGTGGACGAGATCATTGCCGCCAATCCCGATCAGGTCGCCAAGGTGCTGGCGAAGCCGACACTCGCCGGCTGGTTTGTCGGGCAGGTGATGAAGGCAACGGGCGGCAAGGCCAACCCGCAGGCGGTGCAGGCGCTGGTCAAGGCAAAGCTCGGGCTTGAAGACTGATAAGGCTGTTTGAGGCCGTTCCACAGCACCGGTCCGCGCCTGTCGCGTGGCCGGTGTTGTCGTTTGAGGAGAGATAAAAGACATGGTGTTTTTTGTACGGACCGCCGGCGAGCAGGATGTGGAGGCAATCCGCGCCCTGCTGCGCGAAACCTGGCATGCCACCTATGACGGCTTTTATGGCAGTGCAAAGGTGGCTGAACTAACCACCACCTGGCATTCGGCGGCGGCCATCAAGGCACAGATCGGCAAGCGCGACGGCGAGTTTCTGGTGGCCGATGACGGGCGCAAGCTCGGTGGTGTCGGTTATGCGGCGATGTCGCCGAAGATGACGAAGACTGCCATGCTGCACCAGTTGTACGTGCGCCCCTCCTGCCAGAATGAAGGCATCGGCCGCGATATCTTTGCCGAGCTGGAGACATGTTTTCCCGACGCCGAAATCATGCGACTGGAAGTGGAGCCACGCAATGTTCGCGCCATTGCCTTCTACAGCCGTCTCGGTTTCATCGAGGTTGATCGCACGAAAAACTGCGGTGGTGCAGACAGCGGTATCGAGGCCGTCATCATGGAAAAGCCGCTCGCCGGCTGACCGGGCAGGGGAGCTGCTCGGCTAAATGCTTGTTATGCCAGATGAGGGGTGGAGGTGCGCCACCCGACGGGATAAGATCTGAGCAGTATTCGGAACTGGAGGAGAGTGCGAATGACTGCCGAGGATTTTGTAGTGCGCAAGGCGCGGGAAGAAGACCTTCCCCAACTCATTCATCTCCTGGCGGAGGATACGGTTGGTTCCCACGGCGATACTGTCGACCCGAGCGCGTTCGAGGATTACCTGCGCGCCTTCCATGTGATCGATCAGGCGCCGCAGGAGCAGCTGTTTGTGGCTGAGCGCAACGGCGAGATCGTTGCGACCTATCAGATGACGTTTCTGCGCACGCTGCGCGGACGGGGGGCAATGGATGCGCAGGTGGAAGCGGTGCATACGCGCGCCGACTGCCGCGGGCAGGGGATCGGCCGGGCGTTGATGGACCATGCGCAGCAGGAAGCTCGTCGCCGCGACTGCCGGCTGCTGCAGCTGACCTCCAATGCAGCGCGCACCGATGCGCATCGTTTCTATGAACGGGAAGGGTTTACCCGCACCCATATCGGCTTCAAGATGAAGCTCAAATAAGAGTGCGCGGCCGCCGAACCACTGGACATAGACGGTGCGAGATTGCATAAGCAGATCAAGGAAACATTCCTTGTCTCTCGCGAGGACGTTGGAAAAAAGCATGAAAAATCTCCTCCTGCAAATCTTCACCTGGTGGAATGGCCAGACCATGGGCACCCGCTTCTTTACCTGGCGCAAGGGCACCCGCGTCGGCGAAGACGAGTTGGGCAATGTCTATTACGAGGGCCCCATGTCCTCCTATGGCCTGCAGAAGCGCTGGGTGATCTACAAGGGTTATGCGGAAGCCTCCGCCATTCCGCCCGGCTGGCATGGCTGGATGCACCACCGCACGGATATAGCCCCGAGCAAGGAAACCTATGTGGCCCGCGAATGGCAGAAGTCGCATGTGCCCAACATGACCGGTTCGCCGCTCGCCTATCGTCCCAAGGGCTCGCTCGAGGCAACCGGCGAGCGTCCGCGCGTCACCGGCGACTATGACGCCTGGACACCCGGCGGCTGACCTTTTCTTTCTCCGCCTTCGCGCCACATTTGCGGCATAACCCATGCCTGTCCCGGTTACTTGTCGGGACGGGTTTTTAAATCGTGGTGAGATCGCCGATGCGACAGAATTTCCTTCGACCGCTGCTTCTCAGCCTGACCGTGGGGGCGACCTTGCTGTCCGGCATAGCGCCTGCCTCTGCCGCGCGGCTGGAAAACCCGGTGGCGGAATTTTCCGGCATCGACAAGATCACCGGCCGCATCACCAAATTCGACGTCTATGTGAACGAGACGGTGCAATACGGCGCGCTGCAGGTGACACCGAAGGTGTGTTATTCACGCGACGACAGCGAGGCGCAGCGCATTGACGGTTTCGTAGAAGTCGATGAGATCACGCTCGACCGAAAAATCCGCCGCATCTTTACCGGCTGGATGTTTGCCGACAGCCCGGGTTTGAATGCAGTCGAACACCCGATCTATGACGTGTGGCTGACCGGCTGCAAAAAGACGTCCGACGTTCCGCCACCGGCTGCCGCACGCAAGTAAGGACCCGATTCTCACTTATTCCCTGCGCGTCGTCATTGGATATATGCGATGATGAAGATTATCGTGGGACGCCACCGGAGCCATTGCCATGCCACTCGCTGAAAAGTTCATCGTCCTGCCGTTCAAGAAGAACCGCGGCCATATCGTGCCCGGCGAGATGCGCCAGGCCTCCAGCGCTGCTTCCGCGGAAAAGATTGCCACCGCCATGTCCGCCCGCCACATCGGCGTTGCCGCCTATTCCGTTCAGGTGGATGAGGAGAGCGGCGACATGACAAGCCCGAAGCTGATCATCGGTTTTGGCGAGACGGCGGATCTGACGACAAACTGAGCAGTTTTGCGGCTGCGGGACACAGGTCTTTGTCCCTAAAACCGCAGCGTCTCGCCTTCCATCGCACCGGCCAGAAGTTTCAGATAGTCCTCCTTCGGCACGTCGATTGCGCCGAACGTCTTCAGGTGCTCGGTGGTAAATTGCGTGTCGAGGAGGCGAAAGCCCTTGGCCTTCAACCGTTCCACCAGATGGACAAGGCAGATCTTGGAGGCGTTGGTGCGGCGTGAAAACATGCTTTCGCCGAAGAAGGCGCTGCCAAGCGACACGCCGTAAAGGCCACCCACGAGTTCATCCCCCTCGAACGCTTCCACGCTATGGGCATGGCCCATGCGATTGAGTTCGGTGTAGAGCGTGCGAATGGTGGCGTTGATCCAGGTGCTTGGCCTGTCGGGTGCTTCAGCCGCACAGCCGGCCATAACGGCCTCGAAGGCGGTGTCAAAGCGGATGACGAGCGACGTGTGCTTCAGCGCCTTTTGCAGGCTGCGTGACACATGAAAAGCGTCGAGCGGCAGGATTCCGCGCAGTTCCGGCTCGACCCAGAAAATCTCCGGGTCGTCTGCCGATTCGGCCATGGGAAACAGGCCGATGGAATAGGCGCGCAGCAGAACATCCGGGGTAATGGCTGGATAATATCTGCCGCGCCGCCCTGCCATCTTTAGGCTTCGGGCTTGTCGCCTGCCAGGTACTTTTCCAACCAGTGGATATCATAATCGCCATTGGCGATATCCTGGTTGGAAACGAGGTCCTGGAACAGCGGAAGCGTCGTCTTGATACCGTCTACGACGAACTCGTCCAGCACGCGGCGCAGGCGCATCATGCATTCGACGCGGGTGCGTCCATGCACGATCAGCTTGCCGATGAGGCTGTCGTAATAGGGCGGGATCTTGTAGCCGGCATAAGCGCCCGAATCGACGCGAACGCCAAGACCACCGGGCGCATGGAAATGCGTGATCGTGCCCGGAGACGGCACGAAGGTGCGCGGATCCTCGGCATTGATGCGGCATTCGATGGCATGGCCGGAAAAGACGATCTCTTCCTGTGTGACGGAGAGGCCGGCGCCGGAAGCGACGCGGATCTGCTCATGCACCAGGTCGATATTGGTGATCGCCTCGGTGATCGGGTGCTCCACCTGCAGGCGGGTGTTCATCTCGATGAAGAAGAACTCGCCGTTTTCGTAGAGGAACTCGATCGTGCCGGCGCCCCTGTACTTCATCTTCTTCATCGCGTCGGCGCAGATCTGGCCGATCTTCATGCGCTGTTCGACGTTGAGGGCAGGGGAGTTTGCTTCTTCCCAGACCTTCTGGTGACGCCGCTGCAGCGAGCAGTCGCGTTCGCCGAGATGAATGGCGTTGCCTTCGCCGTCACCGACGATCTGCACTTCGATATGGCGTGGCTTGCCGAGATATTTTTCCATGTAGACGGCGTCATTGCCGAAGGCGGCAAGCGCTTCGGAACGGGCTGTCGACACGGCTTCTTCCAGTTCGGCCTCGGTCTTGGCAACCTTCATGCCGCGGCCACCACCGCCGGCGGTGGCCTTGATCAGGACCGGGAAGCCGATCTGACGGGCGATTTCCAGCGCGTTTTCCGGAAGCACTTCACCATCGGAACCCGGAACAACCGGAATGCCAAGCTCGACTGCCGTCTTCTTGGCGGTGATCTTGTCGCCCATCAGGCGGATATGTTCCGCCGTCGGTCCGATGAAGGTGATGCCGTGGGCGTCGAGGATATCGGCGAACTTGGCGTTTTCCGAAAGGAAGCCGTAACCGGGGTGGACGGCATCGGCGCCGGTGATCTCGCAGGCGGCAACGATCTGATGGATGTTCAGATAGCTGTCACGCGAGGGCGGCGGGCCGATGCAGACACTTTCGTCGGCAAGGCGCACGTGCATGGCGTTGGCATCGGCCGTCGAGTGGACGGCGACGGTCGCAATACCGAGTTCCTTGCAGGCGCGCAGGACGCGCAGTGCAATTTCGCCGCGGTTGGCAATGAGAATCTTGGAGATCATGGATCTGCCTTATTCGATCACGATGAGCGGTTCGCCATATTCGACAGGCTGGCCGTCGCTGACGATGATTTCCGTCACCTTGCCGGAACGCGGCGCGGGGATCTGGTTCATGGTCTTCATGGCTTCGATAATCAGCAGCGTCTGGCCTTCCTTGACCATCGCGCCGACTTCGACAAAAGGACGCGAGCCGGGGGCCGGCGACAGGTAGACCGTGCCGACCATGGGTGCGGCAACGGCGTTGCTGCGATCCTTCACGGCTTCGGCGGGGGCTGCTGCGGCCGGTGCGGCGGCTGCAGGTGCTGCGGCATATTGCGGCGCTGCGGCCTGCACATACTGTGCGGCGGGAATGTTGCGCGACACGCGGATGCGCAACTCGTCCTGCTGCACTTCGATTTCCGTGAGATCGGTATCCTTGAGGATGTTCGCCAGATCGCGGATCAACCCCTTGTCGATACCGGTTTTCTTCTCAGACATGGTCAACCTATATGTTCTGTTGTTCTTAGCTGGTGATGTCGCGCAGGGCATGCAAGGCCAACACGTAACCGCCCGGGCCCAATCCGCAGATCATTCCCTTGGCGGCCGCCGCGATCATGGATTTATGACGGAATTCCTCGCGCGCATGGATGTTGGAAATATGCACTTCCACCACCGGCACGGAAATGGCGCGGATGGCATCATGCAGGGCAATCGAGGTGTGGCCGTAGGCGCCGGGATTGATAACCACGCCGACAGCGCGGTCATTGGCCTCATGCAGCCTGTCGACCAGCACGCCCTCATGATTGCTCTGGAAACATTCGACCGAAAAGCCGAGCGTTTCGCCTGCCGCGATGCAATCCTCTTCGATGTCCTTCAACGTCTTGCCGCCGTAAATGCCGGGCTCGCGCTTGCCCAGCATGTTGAGGTTCGGCCCGTTGAGAACGAAGATTGTTTTGATCATGGAATACCCGTCAGAAAATCAGCGCCACCTATAGACCGGCCAGCGCCCAAGGGAAAGCCCCCGGCCGCGAAAGCCGTTGATAACCGGGGGGCAGGCCTATTTTCGAAGCAGGACGGACGCCTCAGCAGGTTGCCTTTCCGCAGGCGCGGATGTTGGCAATCTTCTCCGAAAGCTCCTGATGGCCAACGGCACCGAACACGGCCTCGTTGCCGACGACATAGAAGGGCGTGCCGGTGATGCCGAGATTGTTGGCGAGCGCATAGGTCTCGCGCACCTGCGCGTCGTTCGGGTTTTTCGCCATGGAGGCACGCAACGTCTTTTCCGGAATTCCGAGCGAGGCGGCAACGGCAATCGCCGAGGCTTCCGTGGCGCGATCTTGCCCTCCGAGCAGGGTGCGATGGAACTCGGCATATTTCTCAGGCGCTGTCAGGCGTACGGCGTTCGCAACGCGATGGGCTGCCATCGAATCAGGCCCGAGAATGGGGAATTCCTTGAGGATGAAGCGGACATTCTTGTCTTCTGACAGGATCTCTTCCATGTCCGACAGCGCCCGCTTGCAGTAGCCGCAATTGTAATCGAAGAACTCGACCACGGTGACATCGCCCTTGGGATTGCCCACGCTGATATCGCTCGGGGAGGAGTAGATCGCATCGCGGTTTGCCTCGATGCCGTTCGAGGCCTGTGAGATGCGCGCCTCCTGCTGCTTCTTTTCCAGCGCGTCCTGGACTTCCAGCATCACTTCCGGATTGGCGATCAGATATTCGCGGATGAAGGCGCCCATTTCCTGTTTCTGCTGGTCATCCAGCGCAACGGCTGCGCCCGCGAAAGGAACGATGGCAGTGCCGGCGATCAGGAGCGCAGCGAGCGTCTTGGAAAAGGGCTTCATGTCTGTCCTCGTCTTTAAAATTTCATCAAAGGGCCGCGCGAGCGCGCAGGACGAATCGCACCGGCGTCTGTCTGTGGCCTGCAATCGATCGAACCATAATGCCTGATCGCACCTTAGACAAACTCACATCTGTGTATGGCAGCGACAGCAGTGCATCCACCAAAGGAAACGGCCGCGGGATGCGCGGCCGTCTCGTCTTCTCAATCTGTCCGGTTTCTCAGAGGAAACCGCGGCGCTGCCACCAGCCGCCCTTTTTGGGCTTTGACGGATCGCCATCCCCTTCCGGAGAAGCGGCCGACTTGATCACCGGCTCGGAGGCCGTGATGGTGGAGGCGCGATTGGCGCGGGTAGGCTTCTGATCGGCCTCGCCGTCCTCGGCGGATGCGGTGTCGACCGGGGCGGGAGCCGCTTCGGCAGCGGGCTCATCGCGTGGGGTCTCAGCCGTTGCAACCGCTGCAGGCTCTGCAACCGGCTGGGCTTCCGCTTCAACGGCTGCCGGTGTTTCCGCAGGTGCTTCCTCGACGGCGGCAGAAGCTGTCGCTTCGGCAACCGCTACCTCATCCGGCGCGGCCTCGACGACCTTTGCCTTGCGGCTGCGGCGCGGCTTGGCAACCTTTGCTTCCGGCACTGCGACTTCAACGTCTGCAACCGGCTGTTCAACGGCTTCCGCTGCGGCTTCTACAACGATGGTGGCATCCGCGGGTGTTTCGGTTGCGGCCACTGCGCCATCGGCTTCGTCGGTGGTGTCTTCGCCACTCTCTTCGCCTGTCGTGTCGTCACCATCCGCGGAAACGCCGTTTTCGTCTTCGTCGCTGCGATTGCGGCGACCGCCACGCTTGCCACGACGGCGGCGCTTGCGGCGCTGGCCTTCCTCGGTGTCGTTCAGGCTGGTTTCGCCAGCTTCTGCACGCTCGCCGGCACCTTCGCCTGCGTCGGTTGCATCGTCCTCGTCCGTGTCGTCTTCGTCGCCTTCAGCTTCGTCGCTGGCAGACTGCGGAAGCTCTGCGCCGTTGCGATCGCGGTTGCGACGACGACGGCGACGCTTGCGCTTGCGGCCGTTCTGATCGTCCTCGCCGCGCGCTTCCTGCGAGACTGCAGCCGTTGCGGCCGCCGCAGCAGGTGCTGCCACAACCACATCGTCTTCCTCTTCCTCGTCCACCTCGGGGATGTAGTCGTCATCCTCGTCCTCAATGGGAAGGGTCGCAAACTGCATCAGGCTTTCGATGCGAACCGGGTTTTCCACCGGCTCGCCACGGTCGATGGCAAAGTGGGCTGCACCGACGCCGGCATCCGATTCGATGAAGATGGAAACGCCGAAACGCTTTTCATAATCCACCACGGAGCCGCGCTTCTGGTTCAGAAGATAAAGTGCGATATCGGGCGTGGTGCGCACGGTGATGTCGTGCGTGGTGTTCTTCAGCAGATATTCCTCGACGCCGCGCAGGACATGCAGGGCGACCGAAGACTGCGAGCGCACATGGCCGGTTCCGCCGCAATGCGAGCAGATCTGCGTCGTGGATTCCAGAACGCTGGCACGAATACGCTGACGCGACATTTCCAGAAGGCCGAAATGCGAGATGCGGCCGACCTGGATGCGGGCGCGGTCGTTCTTCAGGCAATCCTTGAGGCGCTTTTCGACGGAGCGATTGTTGCGCTTCTCTTCCATGTCGATGAAGTCGATCACGACAAGGCCGGCGAGGTCGCGCAGGCGCAACTGGCGGGCAACCTCTTCAGCGGCCTCCAGATTGGTCTGCAGCGCGGTTTCCTCGATGGAATGCTCGCGGGTCGAACGGCCCGAGTTGACGTCGATCGCCACCAGCGCTTCGGTCTGGTTGATGATCAGGTAACCGCCGGACTTCAGCGTCACCTGCGGCTGCAGCATGCGGTCCAGCTGCGCCTCGATGCCCGAACGGGCAAAGATCGGATGCAGGTCGCGGTAGGGCTGAACCACCTTGGCATGGCTCGGCATCAGCATCTTCATGAAGTCTTTCGCTTCACGATAGCCTTCTTCGCCGGACACCACGATCTCGGAAATGTCCTTGTTATAGAGGTCGCGGATCGAGCGCTTGATCAGCGAGCCTTCTTCGTAAACGAGGCACGGCGCCATGGAGGCAAGCGTCAGCGTGCGCACGTTTTCCCACAGGCGCATCAGATATTCGAAGTCGCGCTTGATCTCGACGCGGGTGCGGTTGGCACCGGCGGTGCGCAGGATGACGCCCATGCCCTGGGGAACTTCCAGTTCGCGGGCGATTTCCTTCAGACGCTTGCGGTCCGTCGGCTGGGTGATCTTGCGCGAAATGCCGCCGCCCCGCGCCGTGTTCGGCATCAGGACAGAGTAACGACCGGCCAGCGACAGATAGGTGGTGAGGGCCGCACCCTTGTTGCCGCGTTCTTCCTTGGCCACCTGCACCAGCAGGATCTGCCGGCGCTTGATGACTTCCTGAATGCGGTACTGCTTGCGCGGCTTGCGGTAGACGCGATCCGGAACCTCTTCCATCGCATCTTCGGCGCCGACCGATTCGATCACTTCCTTTTCGTGATTGTCGTCATCGTCGTCGTCATCATCGTCATCGCGGCTGCGACGATCGGACACGTCTTCGGAAATGGCGTCGGTTTCCACCATGGCGGCCATCGTGTCCGGCGTGGTGTCGTCGTCACTGCCGACGGCTGCAATCTGCGCGTCGGCAGCGTCAGCTGCTGCTTCGCCGGCGTCTGCGATTTCGTCTGCGGCCGGCTTCTTGCGCGAACGGCTGCGGCGGGGCTTTGCCTTGGGCTTTTCCTCGGCAGCCGGTTCGGAAACCTCCGATACGGCCTCAACGACTTCCGTCGTCGCAGGCTCCGGCGTTTCGGATCCGAGAGCGGCGTCCACCTGGGCAACGATGCCGATATCCGGCTGGTCTTCCTTGGAGAGATCAACGATCGGATCTGCCGAATCGAAATCCGGATGGCGGCGCTGGTCTTCGGCCTCGGCCTGCATCAGCGCCTGGCGATCAGCGAGCGGGATCTGGTAATAGTCCGGATGGATTTCCGCAAAGGCGAGGAAGCCGTGGCGGTTGCCGCCGTAATCCACGAAGGCGGCCTGCAGTGACGGCTCGACGCGGGTCACTTTGGCCAGATAGATGTTGCCGCGTATCTGCTTCTTGTGCTGCGACTCGAAGTCGAATTCCTCGATCCGGTTTCCCCGAACGACGACTACGCGTGTCTCCTCTTCGTGAGACGCGTCGATAAGCATTTTGTCTGCCATGAAAGTTCTGCTCCTCGGCGCGGACGCGCAGAGGCAGAGGGGCACATCACAAGGACAGGCCGATCGTGCGTCGCGTACAGGGCGCCGGATAAGAATATTCCCGTCGGCAGCCTCGGCGAGGGGATCAACCGGACGCCGACCGGAGCCATCGGCTCCCTCCGCTGTTCCAGTTTATGCAATCCGTGCCGCGACATCAAAGACCAGACGAGAAAGACGATACAATAGACCCGACCAGGGGTCCGATGAATTTGCTCCCGATGAGCGTGGATGGCGAACCATCCGGTACTGTCTCCGGCCACCGCCGGTTCATATAGAGTTTCAGGCCAAATGTAGAGACGGCGGATGTCTGTCGGTCTCCGGCGCCAGAACTAACTTGCTGGCAGCCTATCAACATACTATCCCGTCGACACTTAAACCCTCATAACCCTTGTATGTTTTATCCGTCACAATAGCAAGGGCAAAGCCGGTTCTGCCTTATTATGGATCAATTTGCGCGCCTTAAGCCAGACGTGAAAAGGGCAGTGCCGTGACCGGACGAACGGGCGGGCGGTTGCGGACCATCCCGCAGCGGGATCCGCGTGGCGAATCGGTCGTTGCCTGTTTGGCGCGGACGGCAAGACAAGACAGGGCCGCAGCGATCATCGGGCAGGGGCGAGCAAGAGGGGAACGGCAGGGCGATGATACGGCTTTCGACAGCAATCCAGACGGTTGTACCGCCGGTGTTTTCCCGTGGCTTTGTGCAATGGCCTGGCCGGTTCTGCGCTGCATGCCTTGCTGTGGCCTTTGCGCTTACCGTGTCTCTGGCGTTGCTCATGCCCTCCATGGCGCGCGCCAGTGAAACCGAAGCCGAAACGAAACCGGGCGAAAATCTGCTCGCCTTCAGCGCCCGCATTGCCGGAGACGATGCCCGCACGCGCGTGGTAATCGATTTCGACGGCAAGCCGGAATTTACCGCCCATTATGTCGCGGGGCCGGAGCGGATCGTCATCGACCTGCCGGCCACTGCCTTCGGCTTTCCAGCCGAGGACCTTGCGCCGCGCGGGCTCTTCAAGGACATTCGTTATGGCACGATGGGGCAGGGCAGTGCGCGCATCGTTTTTACCGGCATCCGCCCGGTGCGCCTGGTGCTTGCCGAAGTGCAAAAGAACGAGGGCCATGGTTTCCGCCTCGTGCTTGACGCAGAGATGACCACGCCAAAGGCCTTTGCGGATCTGGTATCCCAGCAGAAATGGGGCCAGTCTCTGTCGAACTCCGCCCTGCAGGGCCTTGGCGCCACGGCAAAGGATCCGGCAACCGATGGGGTCTTCACCATTGCCGTCGACGCGGGCCATGGCGGCATCGATACTGGTGCCATGGGAGCAAAATCGAAGACGCCGGAAAAGGAGATCACGCTTGCCTTCGCCAACACGCTTGCCGACCGCCTCAACCAGCAGACAGGCGTCAAGGCGTTCCTCACCCGCGACAGCGATACCTTCCTGTCTTTGTCCGAACGGGTGACGCTGGCGCGCCAGGGCGGAGCGGACCTGTTCATATCCCTGCATGCCGATACGCTCGGCCAGAAGAACATTCGCGGTGCCACTGTCTATACGCTCTCCGATACCGCCTCTGACCGCATGGCAGCAGCGCTTGCGGCGCGTGAAAACCTGTCCGACCAGCTTGCCGGTTATTCCATAGAAAGCGGGCCGCCGGAAATTGCCGATATCCTGCTCGATCTCGCGCGCCGGGAAACCCAGGCCTTTTCGATTTCGCTGGCGGAACGGGTGGTCAAATCCTTCGACGGACAGATCGGCCTCATCAACAATCCGCATCGGCAGGCCGGTTTCCAGGTGCTGCGCGCGCCGGACATGCCGTCCATCCTGCTGGAACTCGGCTTCCTCTCCAACCCTGATGACGAGGCGCTGCTGCTTGATCCCGCATGGCGCCAGAAGGTGGCGGATCGGATGGTCGATGCGGTGATGCGCTACCGGGCGGAGACGGTGGCGGGGGGCGGCTGACAGGCCCCGATCGGCAGCCTTCAGCGCGCGAGCGTGCCCACAATGTTACAGCCTGCGGTAAATTGCGCTTTTCGAGGCCCTGCACCAACACGTGCCTGTGAAAGGCGGGCTGGAGCCCTACTTTCCTCACATTCGAGCGGTTACACGGGACAAGCGGTAGCACGGGGATTGACAGAGACCGGCGACAGCCCGGTTTTCCCGGCTTCAGGCTTGCGCTTGCAAGGCCGCCCGTGCAAAACGCCTCGAAACATGAGATGGTGCTGTTGTGCGCCAGACGATATTAAAGCGGTAGCTGCTGATGATCAGATTGCTTGGATACCTTTTCGGACTGGCCTGCGCGGGGTTCCTCGTGGTGGCCGCCGTCGCTGCCGTTTATCTCGGCGGCGTATCCAGGGACTTGCCCAATTACGAAGTTCTGGCCTCCTATGAACCGCCGGTCGCCACGCGTGTGCATGCCGGCAACGGCGCGTTGATGGCGGAATATGCCCGCGAAAAGCGGCTGTTCCTGCCGATCCAGGCCATTCCGGATCGTGTCAAGGCGGCTTTTCTCTCTGCGGAAGACAAGAACTTCTACAATCATCCGGGTGTCGATTTCTGGGGTCTGGCGCGCGCAGTCGTCAACAACGTCCAGAACATCGGTTCCGGCCGCCGTCCGGAAGGCGCCTCCACCATCACGCAGCAGGTGGCCAAGAACTTCCTTCTGTCGGCCGACCAGACGATTGACCGCAAGGTCAAGGAAGCGATCCTTTCCTTCCGCATCGAGCAGACCTATTCGAAGGACAAGATCCTCGAGCTTTATCTGAACGAGATCTTTTTCGGCCTTAATGCCTATGGCATTGCCGGTGCTGCACTCACCTATTTCGACAAGTCGGTGACGGAACTGACGATTGCCGAAACCGCATACCTCGCATCGCTGCCCAAGGGCCCCGCCAATTATCACCCGTTCCGCCATGAAAAGGCAGCGCTTGAGCGCCGCAACTGGGTGATCGACCGCATGGCCGAGAATGGCTACATCACCGTTGGCGATGCGACCGAAGCCAAGACCCAGCCGCTTGGCGTCAAGCTGCGCCGCGGTGGCTCCTCGCTCTTTGCATCGGATTATTTCTCCGAGGAAGTCCGTCGCCAGATCATCGGCAAATACGGCGAAAAGGCCCTCTACGAGGGTGGCCTTTCGGTCCGCACCTCGCTTGACCCGCAGATGCAGATCATGGCGCGCGCGGCACTCCAGCACGGTCTGGTGGAATATGACCAGCGCCGCGGTTTCCACGGACCGGTCTCGACGATTGCCGTCACCGGTGATTGGGGGCCGGATCTTGCCAAGATGTCGCCGCTGCGTGACGTGCCGGAATGGCAGCTTGCGGTGGTCACCGCCGTCTCGGCAACCGGTGTGGATATCGGCCTTCAGCCTGCAACCGTTGCCGGCAAGGTGGCCGACGATCGTGTGCGCGGCCAGATCCCCGCCGATGAAATGAAATGGGCCTATCGTGATGCCAAGGGCGAGCGCAAGACGGCGAAATCACCCGATGGCGTGCTGAAGCCCGGCGATGTTGTCTATGTGGAAGCCATCGAAGGCAAGACCGGCAAATTCCGGCTGCGCCAGCCGCCAAAAGTGCAGGGCGGCATGGTGGTGATGGACCCGCATACCGGCCGCGTTCTGGCCATGGTCGGCGGCTTTTCCTATGGCCAGTCGGAATTTAACCGTGCGACCCAGGCGATGCGCCAGCCGGGATCGTCGTTCAAGCCCTTCGTCTATTCGGCAGCGCTGGATAACGGCTATACGCCGGCTTCGGTCATTCTCGATGCGCCGATCGAAATGGTCTCGGGCGGGCAGGTCTGGCGTCCGGAAAACTATGGCGGCGACAGCGCCGGCCCCTCGACCCTGCGTCTTGGTATCGAAAAATCCCGCAACCAGATGACCGTTCGTCTGGCGCAGGACATGGGCATGGATCTCGTTGCCGAATATGCCGAGCGTTTTGGCATCTACGACAAGATGCTGCCGGTTCTCGCCATGTCGCTTGGCTCAGGCGAAACCACGGTGCTGCGCATGGTGTCGGCCTATTCCGTCATTGCCAATGGCGGCAAGCAGATCAAGCCGACACTGGTCGACCGTATCCAGGACCGTTACGGCAAGACCATTTTCCGTCATGAGGAACGCGGCTGCGAGGGCTGCAATTTCAGCCAGTGGGCAAACCAGGATGAGCCGACGCTGGTCGACAACCGCGAGCGCGTGCTCGACCCGATGACCGCCTACCAGATCACGTCAATGATGGAAGGCGTTGTCACGCGTGGCACGGCGGCTGGAAAAATCCCGGTCAAGGATCGCGACGTCGCCGGCAAGACCGGCACCACCAATGATGAAAAGGACGCCTGGTTCGTCGGCTTCACGCCGGATCTGGTGGCGGGTCTTTATGTCGGTTTCGATACGCCGGCCCCGCTTGGCCGCGCCGGCACCGGCAGTGGCCTTGCAGCTCCGATCTTTGGCGATTTTCTGGCCCAGGCCGCCAAGGTGACGGCACCGAGCAAGTTCATCGTGCCGGATGGCATGCAGCTTATTCCGGTGAACCGCAAGACGGGCATGTTTGCCTATGAAGGCGAGCCGGATACGATCATCGAAGCCTTCAAGCCGGGCACCGGCCCTGCCGATTCGCTCTCGGTCATCGGCATGGGCGACCAGTTGCCGCCCGAGGAAATCCTGAAGACATCGCCGCAGGCCCAGCAGGCCGTGACCTCCGGCGCCGGCGGTCTTTTCTGATGCCTGGATGAACCATCTCCCGCATGGGCCTCACGGGCTCGTGCGGGGTTTACTTCGCCAGCGCCTGCCACTATGCACGGCGCAATTTCCCCGAAAGGACGAAGCACACACGATGCGCAATGAAACCCTGAACATTGTCGACGAAATCAAGCAGGCCATAAGCCTGCTGAGGAGGCATCTTTGACTGGGATCAGGCGGTAAGACGACTGGACTGGTTGAACAACAAGGCAGAGGACCCGAGCCTCTGGAATGATGCTGCCGAAGCGCAGAAGCTGATGCGCGAGCGCCAGCAGCTGGACGATTCGATTGCCGGCGTCAAAGCGCTCGAGCAGCGCCTGAAGGACAATATCGAGCTGATCGAGCTTGGCGAGGAAGAGGGCGATGACGCCATCGTTCGCGAAGCCGAGGATGCGCTGAAGGCCCTGCGGTCTGAAGCCTCGCGCCGGCAGGTGGAAGCCATGCTGTCTGGCGAAGCCGATGGCAACGACACCTATGTGGAAGTGCATTCGGGCGCCGGCGGAACCGAAAGCCAGGACTGGGCAAACATGCTCTTGCGCATGTACACCCGCTGGTCCGAGCGATCCGGCTACAAGGTTGAATTGCTAGAAGTGCATGACGGCGACGAGGCCGGCATCAAGTCCGCGACCATTCTGGTCAAGGGCCACAATGCTTATGGCTGGATGAAGACCGAATCGGGCGTTCACCGCCTGGTGCGCATCTCTCCTTATGATTCGAACGCCCGTCGCCACACCTCGTTCTCATCGATCTGGGTTTATCCTGTCGTGGATGATTCCATCAATATCGAGATCAACGAGAGCGATTGCCGCATCGATACGTTCCGTTCGTCGGGTGCCGGCGGCCAGCACGTCAACACCACCGATTCGGCCGTGCGCATCACGCATATTCCGACAGGCATCGCGGTGTCGTGCCAGCAGGAGCGGTCGCAGCACAAGAACAAGGCCAAGGCCTGGGACATGCTGCGCGCCCGTCTCTACGAGGTCGAGTTGAAGAAGCGTGAAGAGGCAGCCAATGCCGAAGCCGCATCCAAGACGGAAATCGGCTGGGGCCACCAGATCCGCTCCTACGTGCTGCAGCCCTACCAGCTCGTGAAGGACCTGCGCACCGGCGTGGAAAGCACCGATCCGGATAGCGTTTTGAACGGCGAGTTGAACGACTTTATGGAAGCAGCCCTTGCCCACCGCATCAGCGGCGGCGCCGGTGCGGATGTTGCCGATATCGACTAACAGGCGGTTTTCCCGAGCCATCAAAACGGCGCGCCACTCGCAAGGGGCGCGCCGTTTTTCGTTTTCGGCGGCTTCTCAGTCGGAAAACTGCTCGGCCAGAATGCGTTCCGACCAGGAATGATCGGGGTCGGAGAGAATGCGGGCGGTGCGCGCATCCGATTGCGCAATGCGCACCTGCAGCACGTCCTTCACCTCTGTATTGTCGGCGACCGCGTTGACCGGGCGTTTGTCCGGCTCGAGAATATCGATCTCGACGCACACCTTGTTCGGCAGCAACGCACCGCGCCAGCGGCGCGGGCGAAAGGCCGATACCGGCGTCATGGCGAGAAGCGGCGCCTCCAGCGGCAGGATCGGGCCGTGGGCCGAGAGGTTATAGGCGGTGGAACCGGCAGGCGTTGCAATCATCAATCCGTCGCAGATGAGTTCAGACAGCCGCACATGGCCATCGATCGTCACTCGAAGCTTTGCCGCCTGATAGGATTGGCGAAACAGATAGACCTCGTTGATGGCCAGCGCCACGGAACTGGTGCCATCGGCATTCACCGTTGTCATCTGTAGGGGATGAAAATCGTTTTCCAGCGCGTTGTCGATGCGCTCATGCAGCTGGTCGACGCGATAATCATTCATCAGGAAGCCGACGGAACCGCAGTTCATGCCGTAGATCCGCTTGCCGCTGTTGATCGTCTGGTGCAGCGTCTGCAGCATAAAACCATCGCCGCCGAGCGCAATGATCACATCGGCCTCCTCGACGGTGGCATTGCCGTAAAGCCCGGTCAGTTCCGACAGAGCCATCTGCGCTTCGGGCGCCGAGGATGCCATGAAGCAAAGATGATTGGAATTCAACGACATTGGCGCACCTCTTCTGGAGCACCTTGGTACAGGAAGAACTGCGGTGGGAACAAGTGCTTGCGTCGTGCAATGCGAAGAACGGCCTGAGGGCGCCTGCGAGAAGTTAAACTGCAGGTGATGCGGCGCAAGGATTGAAAGGTGAAATGGTGCCCCCGACAAGGTTCGAACTCGTGACCCCCTGATTACAAATCAGGTGCTCTACCAACTGAGCTACAAGGGCATTTCACGGTGCGAATTATCATATTCTCCCGGTGTGTAAAGCGTAAAATGCATCGGTTGAGGGGAAATGCTGCCAATGAAGCCTGGCAAACACGATGCATTGAGGGTGCATATTAGGAAAATATGAGAAAAAGAGGCAGTTGAGGCTTTTCCTTCATTCTTGGTTAGAGACCTTGCCCTAGATTTCACAAGGCCGGGTGATGCGGTTCAGCGTCCCTTCCGTGATGATTGCGGGCCCGGCCTGGAGCCTTTGCCGCGCAGCCGGCCGCTTGCATTCGGGCATGCAGGACAGAGCTGAACGTGGCTCGGAACATCAGGAATTCACCATTTCCGGGCAAGGCCTTCTGCTGATTTCCAGCAGACGACGCCTGTCCTGTTCTGCCCGCCTCCCGGCGGCACCTGTTTGCAGATGACAAGAGAGGGACTGTCCGCCATGGCGTCATCCGACATATTTGAGATCATTGCGTTTCGGCTGGGCGCGCAGAATTTTTGCATTCGCACCACAAGCGTTCGCGAAATCCGCGGTTGGGCGCCTTCCATGCCGATCCCCAATGCGCCGGGTTATGTGCTGGGCGTGATGAACCTCCGCGGCACCGTCATTCCGACGATCGATCTGGCCTATCGTCTTGGCATGGCGCCGGCCGAGCGTAGCGAGCGCAGTGCAATCGTGGTGGTGGAGGCAGGAGCCGAGATCATCGGGCTGCTCGTCGATCACGTCACCGACATGCTGTCCGTCTCCGCCGAACAGTTGCAGCCGGTGCCCGATGTCGTCTCCTCCTTCGATAGCCGCTTCTGCGATGGCATCATCACACATGCGGAGGGAATGATCTGCTTCATCAACGTGCAGCGTCTGTTTGGTGGCGATAGCCTGTCGGAAGCCGCCTGACGCTCCCGCCGCCAGGATGGCGGCGGTTCTGACCCTGTCCCGGAACCATTGACCCGAGCGAGTGACCCTATGCGTATCCTTGCACCCCTTGCCGTTCTCCTTGCTGCCCTGTCCTTTTCGGCCCCTGCCGCCTGGTCGCTGGATAAGCCGACCGGCCCGGTCATTCTGACCGTCAAGGGCAAGCTTGCAACGCCCAATGTCGGCGAAACGGCGCAGTTCGATCTGGCCATGCTGGAAAAGCTTGCCGGGCGCACCGGCACGATGAAGACCCCTTGGACCGAGGGGGAAACGCAGTTTTCCGGGCCTTTGGTGCGCTCCGTCCTGACGGCTGCCGGTGCAAAGGGCAATGTGCTGCTGGTGCGCGCCATCAACGATTATTTCGCCACCGTTCCGGCTGAAGACGCGATCAAGCATGACACGATCCTCGCCACCCGCGCCAATGGCAAGCTCATGTCGGTGCGCGACAAGGGGCCGCTCTTCCTGATCTATCCGTTCGATCTGGAGCCGGCCCTCTATAACGAGGCCTATTTCTCCCGCTCCGTCTGGCAGATCAAGGAGATTGAGGTCCAGCCGTGATGCCGGCGACCCCTTTCAGCGGCGACGTGATCCGCAAGGCGAGCCGTATCACGGCGGTACTGCAGATCTTTGCAGTCGTCCTGCTGGCAATCCTGGTTTCGGTCTATGTGGATATCTCCAGCCGCCAGCGCGACATGCGCGATGCGGTGCGGGAAAATGCCATGTGGTCCGTCTACCAGCTGAACCGGGAAAGCGGGGATCTCGTTCACGACCTGCAGTTGATGCTGTTCAGCGAAAATCTGGCAGAGGACAGGCTGCAGGAATTGTCTGTTCGTTATGACGTGGTCTATTCACGCATGAACATGCTGAAGAAGGCGCAGTTCGAGAAGAATTTCGCCATCGATGTCGGGGTCGGCAGGCACCTTGATCTGGTCCAGAGGATCATCTTCGACAGCCAGCCGATCTTCGATGCGATTACGGCCGGGCAGCCGGTGTCGCGTCAGCAGTTGCAAGACCTCGACGGCCAATGGTCGAGGCTTTTCCGCGCCACCAGCGATCTGCTCGTTTATACCAATACATTCGTCTCCAGCGAGCGGGCCAAGGCTCGCATCGAGCTGGAAGGCCTGCAACGCAAATCGATCGCGCTGATCGGCCTTCTGGTCCTGTCCGTCGCCTTCCTCATTCTGACACTGCAACGCCAGTTGCGTAGCGTGCAGGCCGCCGGCGTCAGCCTCGAGGCGATGGCCGAGCAGCTCAGCGTGTCCTTTCAGGCGGCAGAGGCCGGCAACCGGGCAAAATCGCAGTTCATGGCCACGATGGGGCACGAGATCCGCACCCCGCTCAACGCCATTCTGGGCATGGTGGAACTCCTGGAACTTGGCCGGCTTTCGCCGGAGACGTCTGCCCATATCCGCACCATCCGCCGCTCCGGAGAGGCGCTCCTCGATATCATCAACGAGATCCTCGACTACGCCAAGATCGAGCATGGCAAGCTGGAGCTTGAGCGCCGTCCGGTCGATCTTCAGGGGCTTGCGGAAACCTGCACCGACATGATGCGCGGGCGCGCGGCGGAGGCGGGAAATACCGTAACGCTCGAGTTGGCCGGCGACTGGCGTGCCCGCACGGTGCTGTCTGATCCGACGCGGCTGCGCCAGGTCATCCTCAACTTCATGAGCAATGGGGTGAAATTCACGCAAGGTGGCCGGGTGACGCTTCGCATGCGCCAGACGCTGCGCAAAGGCGTGCTCTGGCTGCGCGTCGAGGTGCAGGATACCGGGATTGGCATCGATGAGGAGGGCAAGGCCAAACTGTTCCAACCCTTCTCGCAGGTCGATGCCAGCATCAGCCGCCGTTATGGCGGAACCGGGCTCGGCCTGATTATCTGCAAGGAGATCATCGATCGTTTCGGCGGCTCGGTCGGCGTCGACAGCACGGTGGGCGAGGGTAGTACCTTCTGGTTCGAAATGCCGATCGAGGCAACCGATGCGGTGGTCTCGTCGCAGGGCGAAAGAGACAATGCGCCGCTTGCAGCGCTGAGGCGCCTCAGGATCCTTGTGGCCGAAGACAACAAGGTCAATCAGCAGGTGATTCTCGGTTATCTCGATCACCTCGGCCAGGACGCCACGCTTGCGGAAAATGGTGCGCTGGCGGTGGAAGAGGCCGGCGCCAAACATTTCGACCTCATCCTGATGGACATGCAGATGCCGGTTATGGACGGTATCGAGGCGACGCGCCAGCTGCGCGCCGGTTCCGGGCCGTGCTGCGATGTGCCGGTGGTGGCCCTGACCGCCAACGCATCGGAAGAAGACCGTCGCCTCTGCCTTGAGGCCGGCATGACGGGCTTTCAGGCAAAGCCGATCGGCATTGCCGTTCTGCACCGGTTGATCCGCGAGATGGGCGGTAGCAGTCGGGAGGAGGCGGACGCCGTACAGAGCCAACCGCCGGTCACAACACCGAAACCGGCTGCCGTGTCTCATCCCGTTGCGCCCGCCGTCTCGCCGCAGGTTGCCGCCACCGTTTCGGCGCGCCGGCAGGAGATTGCCGAGATTCTTGGCGAGGACGGGTTCCAGGAACTGCTGGATGCATTTTTCGAGGATGCCGTGGATATCCTGGCGGGCCTCCATGCGATGCTTGCCAGCGGCGAGCGGCAAAAGCTCGATCCGCTGCTGCACAATCTGAAGGGCTCTGCCGCCAATATCGGCCTGATGGACATTTCAGACCTGTCGCAGGCGCTTCGCCATTCGGACCCGGCTCCTGCCGATATCGAACGACTGACGCAGATGTTGGACGTCGCGCGTCAGTCCCTTTCCGCAAAAGACCAGACCGCCGCTGCATAAGGATAGAGAGACGATGAAAATTCTCGTGGTCGACGACAACAAAACCAACCTGATCCTTCTGAAGAAGTTGGCCGGTACGGTGTCCGGCTGCACGGCCATTGCCTTCTCAGGCCCGGAGGAAGCGCTCGGCGCGATGCCGGAGCTGGATTTCGATATCGGCGTGATCGATTTCCAGATGCCGGTGTATAACGGCGTCGACCTCTTGATCGAGATCCGCCGCTTCGAAAAATACCGCGACAAGCCCTTCGTTGTGGTGACCGCCGATGGCGATACACAAACACGCATGACGGCGATCAATGCCGGTGCCATCGATTTTCTGACGAAACCCGTTAATCCGGCCGAGTTTCAGGCGCGCATCCGCAATCTCGTGGCACTCGTCAATGCGCGCAATCAGCTGGCGGAAAAGGCGGCCTGGATCAAGAGCGAGGTGGAAAAGGCCGTCGATGAACTGCGCGAGCGCGAACAGGAAATCATCTATCGGCTGACGCTGGCCGCCACCTACAAGGATACCGATTCGGCCCTGCACACGCTGCGCGTCGGCGCCTATGCCGAGGCGATTGCCAAGGCTTACGGCCTGCCGCCTGCCATCTGCAGCGATATCCGTATTGCAGCGCCCATGCACGATATCGGCAAGGTTGGCATTCCCGATGCCATGTTGCTGAAGCGCGGCACCTATGTTGATCCGGAAGTGACCTATGTGAAAAGCCACGGCGCCATCGGCGGCCATATTCTCGGCCAGTCCCGCATCAGCCTGCTGCAGCTTGCCGCCGATATTGCAAGCGCCCATCACGAGCGATTCGACGGTCAGGGATATCCTGAACGGCTGGCCGGTGAGGACATACCGCTTGCCGGGCGCATCGTGGCGATTGCCGACAGTTTCGATGCGTTGACGATCGCGCGGCCGTACAAGGAAGCCTGGAGCATGGAGCGGGCCGTGCAGCACATCAAGGAGCGCGCCGGGTCGCAGTATGATCCGCTCTGCGTTGCCGCGTTCGTGAAGAGCCTGCCGGTTATCCGGCAGATCATGGCGGTGCATCCCAATGTCTCGAATGATGAGATGGCGGAGGCTGGTTAGGCGGCCTGGTATTTACGGCCAGCTGCCGGTGAAGCAGGAACCTTTGCGCACAATACACGTTGCGTGTATCAAGAATGGCAAAGCGAGGGGGCCATGGCATTCAGAATACTGGTCGTTGAAGACCAGCTACTCATCGCGCTTCACATTGAGGAAGCAGTCCTTGCTCTCGGCCATGAAGTGGCGGGGATCGCGGCCAATCGCGCCGATGCATTGAGGCTGTCGGACAAGTGCGACATCGCGTTCGTCGACGTGCAGTTGCAGGACGGCCCGACCGGACCGGAGATCGGCCGAAGCCTTGCGGCAAACGGCACGACCGTTGTCTTCATGACAGCCAATCCGGAAGCGCTTTCGGGCGGCATCCCAGGCGCGCTTGGCGTCATTTCCAAACCCCTGTTTGATCTGGAACTGATCGGCTCTATCCAGTATGCCGCCGAGGTGCGTGCAGGAAACGATGCGCTGCCGCCGGAGCGGATGCGCCGTTTCGCCTCCTGACGGTTGCCGTCAGCACCTCGGTTGCGCCCGATCCTCCAGGAGGTCAGCCCTTGGCATCACCCAGATGCCGACGCGATGCATAAAGCGCGATGGCTGCGGCATTCGACACATTGAGCGACTTGATGGCGCCCGGCATGTCGAGGCGTGCTAGCGCCGTGCAGGTTTCGCGCGTTTTCTGGCGCAGGCCCTTGCCTTCCGATCCGAGCACCAGCGCAACCTTTGCACCCGAAAACGTGCCTTCCAGCGGCTGCGGACCTTCCGAATCGAGACCGATGGTCTGGAAGCCGAGGCGGTGCAACTCGCCCAGCGCATCGGCAAGGTTCGTCACCTGGATATAGGGGATCATTTCGAGCGCGCCGGATGCGGATTTGGCCAGCACGCCTGATTCCGTCGGGCTGTGACGCTGGGTGGTGATGATCGCACCGGCCTCAAAGGCAACGGCCGAGCGCATGATGGCGCCGACATTGTGCGGGTCGGTAACCTGATCGAGAACGAGAAGCAGCGGGCTTTCCTTCAGCGCCTCAAGCCGGCGCGCCGGCAACGGCCGGGTTTCCAGCATCACACCCTGGTGAATGGCGTCGGGTCCGAGAACCTTGTCGATATCCTGCGGCGAAGCCATTTCCACCGGGTAGGGGAGGCTCTCGGCCGGTCCGATATCCAGGCGTGCAAAGGCGTTCTGGGTCACGGTCAGCTTGATCAGCTTGCGCTCGCGGTTGTCGAGTGCGGCCCGCACGGTGTGGAGGCCGTAGAGATAGACGACATCGGGCGAAAGCTGCGGCGGCGTCCAGTCATCATTGCGACGGCTGCGGCGGTCCTGCTGCTGCGGGGTGGGGATTTCGCCGCGCTCACGCTTGGCGTCGCGCACCTGTCGGCGCAGCGTCGCGTAGTGGGTGTCGCGGGCGGATTTGTCGGGGCGATCTTCCTTGCTCATGGCCGCCTTATATACATGAGGCGTCGTTCGGCATAGTCCCGGCCTCTGTCCACAGGCTGCCGCAGAGATTTAAATTTTCTGTCATTTTTCGTTTGCAGTCGTGTTGACACAGGCGAGCGGGGCAGTCATATACGCCGCCGTGACTGAGGCAAACGACTTCGCCGCAGACACAGACGAGCTTGGTCTTCGGTCCAGACAGAATACTGGAGGGATGCCCGAGTGGTTAAAGGGGACGGACTGTAAATCCGTTGGCTCAGCCTACGTTGGTTCAAATCCAACTCCCTCCACCATTCTGATCTTCGACCGACAAGCCACCCCCGCGGGTATAGCTCAATGGTAGAGCAGCAGCCTTCCAAGCTGAATACGCGGGTTCGATTCCCGCTACCCGCTCCAAGTTTCAAAGACGATAACAAGCCTCCCGTCGGGAGGTGTCGCAACCTGCGGGCCTTGTACGGGCAGGCGGCGTAATTATATCTTGCGCATCGAACGGGAAAGCCGTAAACGGCGACACCAAATCCGCACGCGCGGGTCCATCATTCTTTTTGATCACAGGAAGCATCAATGGCAAAGAGCAAGTTTGAGCGCAACAAGCCGCATGTGAACATCGGCACGATTGGCCACGTTGACCACGGCAAGACGTCTCTGACGGCAGCGATCACGAAGTACTTCGGTGAATACAAGGCGTACGACCAGATCGACGCTGCACCGGAAGAAAAGGCACGCGGCATCACCATCTCGACGGCACACGTCGAGTATGAGACGCCTGCTCGTCACTACGCGCACGTCGACTGCCCCGGCCACGCCGACTACGTCAAGAACATGATCACCGGTGCAGCGCAGATGGACGGCGCGATCCTGGTTTGCTCGGCCGCCGACGGCCCGATGCCGCAGACCCGCGAGCACATCCTGCTCGCCCGTCAGGTTGGCGTTCCGGCGATCGTCGTGTTCCTCAACAAGGTTGACCAGGTTGACGACGCCGAGCTTCTCGAACTCGTCGAACTGGAAGTGCGCGAACTTCTGTCGTCCTACGACTTCCCGGGCGACGATATTCCGATCATCAAGGGCTCGGCTCTTGCTGCTCTGGAAGACAGCGACAAGAAGATCGGCGAAGATGCGATCCGCGAACTGATGGCAGCGGTTGACGCCTACATCCCGACGCCTGAGCGTCCGATCGACCAGCCCTTCCTGCTGCCGATCGAAGACGTGTTCTCGATCTCCGGCCGTGGTACGGTTGTGACGGGTCGCGTTGAGCGTGGCATCGTCAAGGTTGGCGAAGAAGTCGAAATCGTAGGCATCCGCGCGACTTCGAAGACCACGGTGACCGGCGTTGAAATGTTCCGCAAGCTGCTCGATCAGGGCCAGGCTGGCGACAACATCGGCGCTCTGGTTCGTGGCGTTCAGCGCGATGGCGTTGAGCGTGGCCAGATCCTGTGCAAGCCGGGTTCGGTCAAGCCGCACAAGAAGTTCATGGCTGAAGCCTACATCCTGACGAAGGAAGAAGGCGGCCGTCATACGCCGTTCTTCACGAACTACCGTCCGCAGTTCTACTTCCGCACGACGGACGTGACCGGCATCGTGTCGCTTCCGGAAGGCACGGAAATGGTTATGCCTGGCGACAACGTCACCGTTGCCGTTGAGCTGATCGTTCCGATCGCGATGGAAGAAAAGCTGCGCTTCGCGATCCGCGAAGGCGGCCGTACCGTCGGCGCCGGCATCGTCGCTTCGATCATCGAGTAATAGTTTTTCCCGCAAGGGAATAAGAAGAGCCTCGCCGGAAACGGCGGGGCTTTTTTGCGTTTTGTCGCGATACGAATCGCGCAGCGGCGTTGCGCTCTTTCTAATGACACAAGAAATAGCTCAAGCGAATCGCCTGGGCGGTGATTCCCGGCGCGCGAAACTGGCTATAATGGTGGCCGCGCAAGCGGCGTTTCGAGCGCCTTCTTTTCAGAATGCGGCCACAACGACTGTCTGCACGGCGTCAACGACGCGCCAGGAGCCTGTCGTTGCGGGAAATGCTGCAAAGCCTTGAAGCCGAATGCCAAAACCATGTGAACAATGTTTTCCACCGTGTCAGAAAATGCGCCAAATTCGACAAATCCCCTTGCCAAGCCGCTTTGTGCATCTTAAAGAGCGCCATGTCTTCAAAAGGGGCCGTCATCAACGGCAGGCTTCTTGCGACGAATAGGGGTATAGCTCAGTTGGTAGAGCGGCGGTCTCCAAAACCGCAGGTCGTCGGTTCAAGCCCGGCTGCCCCTGCCACTTTTTCCAGGCGTGCGACATGAGTATTTCATTGGCGCGTCGCAGGAGGGCAGGCCGGCCCATATCGGCAAATTGCATGGATGCTGTTTTTCCCCTTGTGAAAGGGAAGGGCTGTGTTTATGTAGGGTACAAACAGACACGCGGTGCGTGGGGCTGATTAATTTCAGCTTGCGCGCCGTAATTGCGTGGGC
Source organism: Neorhizobium sp. PAMB6630 (assembly GCF_058242775.1). Taxonomy (NCBI): domain Bacteria; kingdom Pseudomonadati; phylum Pseudomonadota; class Alphaproteobacteria; order Hyphomicrobiales; family Rhizobiaceae; genus Neorhizobium; species Neorhizobium sp. PAMB6630. The sequence continues at coordinate 2,350,852 of NZ_CM177836.1, read as the reverse complement.
AGTCATGGCATCCAAAACCAATCCATTCGCGTTTCTGCAGCAGGTGCGCACCGAAACGTCCAAGGTAACCTGGCCTTCTCGTCGTGAGACGATGATCTCCACGGCCATGGTGCTCGTGATGGTTGTTTTTGCCGCGCTGTTCTTTTTTGCGGCTGACCAGCTGATCGGCTGGCTCATCCGGCTCGTGCTGAACATCAGCATTTAAAATTTGTGGAGATGAAGATGGCGGCTCGTTGGTACATCGTCCACGCGTATTCGAATTTCGAGAAGAAGGTTGCCGAGGATATCGAACATAAGGCTCGCCAGAAGGGGCTTGAGCATCTGTTCGAAAAGATCCTGGTACCCACGGAAAAGGTTGTCGAAGTTCGTCGCGGCCGCAAGGTCGATACCGAGCGCAAGTTTTTCCCAGGTTACGTGCTGGTGCGCGCCAACCTGACGGATGAGGCCTACCACCTCATCAAGAACACCCCGAAGGTGACGGGTTTCCTCGGTTCCGACAATAAGCCGGTTCCGATTCCGGACTTCGAGGCCGACCGCATTCTGGGCCAGGTCCAGGAAGGCGTCGAGCGGCCGAAGTCCTCGATCTCGTTTGAGATCGGCGAGCAGGTTCGCGTCTCCGACGGTCCCTTCGCTTCGTTCAACGGCATCGTTCAGGATGTCGATGAAGAGCGCTCGCGCCTCAAGGTCGAGGTGTCGATCTTCGGTCGCGCAACGCCGGTCGAACTGGAATACGCTCAGGTCGAGAAGGTCTGAGTTTCGAATAGGGAAGGCGACTTCCCGAACCCCGCGTGGAAGGATGATGGTCTCTAAGCCGGACCGTTCAGACGCACCACGCAACCGCAGCCGCCGGCATTGTCCGGCATATCTGGACCGGGCAACTGGTTCCCATTGAAAGGCAGAGAAATGGCTAAAAAAGTAGCAGGCCAGCTCAAGCTCCAGGTCAAGGCAGGATCGGCCAACCCGTCCCCGCCAATCGGCCCGGCTCTTGGTCAGCGCGGCATCAACATCATGGAATTCTGCAAGGCGTTCAACGCTGCCACGCAGGAAATGGAAAAGGGTATGCCGATCCCGGTCGTCATCACCTATTACCAGGACAAGTCCTTCACCTTCGCAATGAAGCAGCCGCCGGTTACCTACTGGCTGAAGAAGGAAGCAAAGATCACGTCCGGTTCCAAGACGCCTGGCAAGGGCGCCAACATCGGAACGATCACCAAGGCGCAGGTCCGCACCATTGCCGAAGGCAAGATGAAGGATTTGAACGCTGCCGACATCGAAGGCGCAATGCTGATGGTTGAGGGCTCTGCCCGCTCCATGGGCCTGGAAGTGGTGGCTTAATCATGGTCAAGGTTGCAAAGCGTATCCAGAAGAGCCGCGAAGGCATCGATCCCACCAAGCTGATTGCTCTTTCCGACGCAATCTCGCTGGTCAAGGAACGGGCTACCGCCAAGTTCGACGAAACCGTTGAAATCGCCATGAACCTCGGCGTCGACCCGCGTCACGCAGACCAGATGGTTCGCGGCGTGGTCAACCTGCCGAACGGCACGGGCCGCGACGTTCGCGTTGCTGTTTTCGCACGTGGCGCCAAGGCTGATGAAGCCCGCGCTGCCGGCGCTGACATCGTTGGTGCAGAAGACCTGCTCGAAATCGTTCAGGGCGGCAAGATCGACTTCGATCGTTGCATTGCCACGCCTGACATGATGCCGCTCGTTGGTCGTCTCGGCAAGGTTCTCGGCCCCCGCGGCATGATGCCGAACCCGAAGGTCGGCACCGTCACCATGGACGTCACGGGCGCCGTCAAGGCTTCCAAGGGCGGCGCAGTCGAGTTCCGCGTCGAGAAGGCGGGTATCATCCACGCCGGCATCGGCAAGGCATCGTTCGACGCCAAGGCTCTTGAAGAAAACATCAAGGCATTTGCTGACGCCGTCATCAAGGCGAAGCCGGCTGGTGCCAAGGGCAACTACCTGAAGCGCGTTGCGCTCTCCTCGACCATGGGTCCGGGCGTGCGCGTCGAGCCTTCGACGGTAACGGCCTGATTTAAGTTTTGACCGGAGCGGCATGCTCCGGTCGACCAAGTTTCCGGCCTTTCGGGGCCGGAAATGCCTGGTGTCAAAACCAGGCACTCCTGTCCGAGATTGTGGGCGGCCTTTGGGCCTTAATATCTGCCTGCATGAGACGGGTGAGATCCGTTATTTAAACGTCTGATGACGTCTTGAAGTTCGGTTCGAGCCTTATTCGCCTTTTGGCTGGATGAAAATCCAACCGGAGGGGACAGGATCCTCAAGCGTCGCTTGGGATCTCGAAATGGATCCCCTGAGGCAAAGGCAAACCCGGTGGGGCCTGCAGGATTGCGGTCCCATCAACTGGAGACAGACAGTGGAAAGAGCGGAAAAACGCGAATTCGTCACGGAGCTGAACGAAGTCTTCAAGGCTTCCGGTTCGGTTGTCGTGGCCCACTATGCTGGTGTCACAGTTGCGCAGATGAACGACTTCCGTTCAAAAATGCGTGCTGCTGGCGGCACCGTCAAAGTCGCGAAGAACCGCCTGGCCAAGATCGCTCTTCAGGGCACGGAAGCCGAAGGGATCACCGATCTCTTCAAAGGTCAGACGCTGATTGCTTACAGCGTTGACCCGATTGTGGCTCCGAAGGTCGTCATGGATTTCGCCAAGACCAACGACAAGATCGTTGTGCTCGGCGGCGCCATGGGAACAACCACGTTGTCGGCAGATGCAGTCAAGTCGCTTGCGACCCTGCCTTCGCTGGACGAACTGCGTGCAAAGCTGGTCGGCATGATTCAGACCCCGGCTACCCGCATCGCAGCTGTTGTGGCAGCACCGGCAGCTCAGCTTGCCCGCGTGTTTGCGGCCTATGCAAAGAAGGACGAAGCCGCGTAAGGCGGTTTTTCGCTGTTCATACCCTAACCCGTTCGTTTCGAACCGAACATCATTAAGGAACTAATACCATGGCTGATCTCGCAAAGATCGTTGAAGACCTCTCCGCTCTGACGGTTCTGGAAGCTGCTGAGCTTTCCAAGCTGCTCGAAGAAAAGTGGGGCGTTTCGGCTGCTGCACCGGTAGCTGTTGCTGCTGCTGGCGGCGCTGCTGCTGCTGTCGTTGAAGAAGAAAAGACCGAATTCGACGTTATCCTCGTTGAAGCCGGCGCTAACAAGATCAACGTCATCAAGGAAGTCCGCGCCATCACCGGTCTCGGCCTCAAGGAAGCCAAGGACCTCGTCGAAGGCGCTCCGAAGGCTGTCAAGGAAGCTGTTTCCAAGGGCGAAGCTGCTGACCTCAAGAAGAAGCTCGAAGACGCTGGCGCCAAGGTCGACGTCAAGTAATATCGAAATGCGATGGGGGAGGGCTTGTCTGCCCTCTCCCGTTGTCCATTTCATCGGAACTGATTACCCAAAAGCCCGTGAAACGGCTTTTGGGTAATGGGTTCTTCAAGAGGATGGTTTCTCCTCGGCGCATACGGCAATCCGGCCGGTGTCTCGAGAGCGGAAACGAGATTGAACAACTCATGATCGACGGGGTCGACTGGCCATCGCACACCGTCCGTTGCAGGCCCGGATGCAATTTTTGAAGGAGCGACGATGGCTCAGACCCTTTCGTTCAATGGTCGTAGGCGCGTACGCAAGTTTTTCGGAAAAATTCCCGAAGTTACAGAAATGCCGAACCTCATCGAGGTTCAGAAGGCTTCATACGATCAGTTTCTGATGGTTGAAGAGCCAGCCGGCGGTCGCCCCGATGAGGGGCTTAACGCCGTTTTCCGGTCGGTGTTCCCGATCACGGATTTCTCCGGCGCTTCGATGCTGGAATTCGTTTCCTACGAATTCGAGCCGCCGAAGTTCGACGTCGAGGAATGCCGTCAGCGCGACCTGACCTATGCAGCGCCGCTCAAGGTGACGCTGCGCCTTATCGTGTTCGATATTGACGAGGATACGGGTTCCAAGTCGATCAAGGACATCAAGGAACAGTCCGTCTATATGGGCGACATGCCGCTCATGACCGACAACGGCACGTTCATCGTCAACGGCACCGAGCGCGTCATCGTATCGCAGATGCACCGTTCGCCGGGCGTGTTCTTCGACCACGACAAGGGCAAGAGCCATTCCTCGGGCAAGCTTCTGTTTGCTGCCCGCGTCATCCCCTATCGCGGTTCCTGGCTCGATATCGAATTCGACGCCAAGGACATCGTCTATGCGCGTATCGACCGTCGCCGCAAGATCCCGGCCACCTCGCTGCTGATGGCGCTTGGCATGGACGGCGAAGAAATCCTGTCGACCTTCTATTCGAAGGCTGTCTACGTGCGTGACGGCAATGGCTGGCGCGTTCCGTTCCAGCCCGATACGCTGAAGGGCGCCAAGACGCTGTCGGAAATGGTCGACGCCGATACGGGTGAAGTTGTTGTCGAATCCGGCAAGAAGCTCACGCCGCGCCTGCTGCGCCAGTTGGTCGACAAGGGCCTGAAGGCCCTGAAGGCTTCCAATGAAGACCTCTATGGCAATTTCCTTGCCGAAGATCTGGTCAACATGGAAACCGGCGAAATCTACATGGAAGCCGGCGAAGAAATCGACGAGAAGAATCTGCCGAAGATTCTCGACGTTGGTTTCGACGAGATCCCGATTCTGGGCATCGACCACATCAATGTTGGCGCCTATATCCGCAACACGCTGTCTGTGGACAAGAACGAGAACCGTCAGGACGCTCTGTTCGACATCTACCGCGTGATGCGTCCGGGTGAACCGCCGACGATGGAATCGGCTGAAGCCATGTTCAACTCGCTGTTCTTCGACAGCGAACGTTATGACCTTTCGGCCGTTGGCCGCGTCAAGATGAACATGCGCCTCGACCTCGACGTGGCCGACACCGTGCGCACGCTGCGCAAGGACGACATCCTGGCCGTGGTCAAGATGCTGGTCGAACTGCGCGACGGCAAGGGCGAAATCGACGACATCGACAACCTCGGCAACCGCCGTGTTCGTTCCGTCGGTGAATTGATGGAGAACCAGTATCGCCTGGGTCTTCTGCGCATGGAACGCGCCATCAAGGAACGCATGTCGTCGATCGAAATCGACACCGTCATGCCGCAGGACCTGATCAACGCCAAGCCGGCAGCGGCTGCCGTGCGTGAATTCTTCGGCTCCTCGCAGCTGTCGCAGTTCATGGACCAGGTGAACCCGCTTTCGGAAATCACCCACAAGCGTCGTCTTTCGGCTCTTGGACCGGGTGGTCTGACCCGCGAGCGCGCAGGCTTTGAAGTCCGCGACGTTCACCCGACCCATTACGGCCGTATCTGCCCGATTGAAACGCCTGAGGGCCCGAACATCGGTCTGATCAACTCGCTGGCCACCTTTGCCCGCGTCAACAAGTACGGCTTTATCGAAAGCCCGTATCGCAAGATCATCGACGGCGTCGTCACCAAGGAAGTGATTTACCTCTCCGCCATGGAAGAGGCAAAATACTACGTGGCGCAGGCCAATGCCGAACTCGACAAGAGCGGTTCGTTCGTCGAAGAGTTCGTCGTTTGCCGTCATGCCGGCGAAGTTATGCTGTCGCCGCGCGACACCATCAACCTGATGGACGTTTCGCCGAAGCAGCTGGTCTCTGTTGCCGCAGCTCTGATCCCGTTCCTGGAAAACGACGACGCCAACCGCGCCCTCATGGGCTCGAACATGCAGCGTCAGGCCGTGCCGCTGGTGCGTGCCGAAGCGCCGTTCGTTGGCACCGGCATGGAACCGGTCGTTGCCCGTGACTCCGGCGCTGCCATCGCTGCCCGTCGTGGCGGTGTGGTCGACCAGGTCGACGCGACGCGTATCGTTATCCGCGCCACGGAAGATCTGGATGCCGGCAAGTCCGGCGTCGATATCTACCGCCTGCAGAAGTTCCAGCGTTCCAACCAGAACACCTGCATCAACCAGCGTCCGCTGGTGGCTGTCGGTGACATCCTGAACAAGGGTGACATCATCGCGGACGGTCCCTCGACCGACCTCGGCGATCTAGCTCTCGGCCGCAACGCGCTCGTCGCGTTCATGCCTTGGAACGGCTACAACTACGAAGACTCGATCCTGATGTCGGAACGCATCGTCTCTGACGACGTGTTCACCTCCATCCACATCGAAGAATTCGAAGTGATGGCACGTGACACCAAGCTTGGTCCGGAAGAAATCACGCGCGATATTCCGAACGTTTCGGAAGAAGCGCTGAAGAACCTCGACGAAGCCGGTATCGTCTACATCGGTGCGGAAGTGGCTCCTGGCGACATTCTCGTCGGCAAGATCACGCCCAAGGGTGAAAGCCCGATGACGCCGGAAGAAAAGCTTCTGCGCGCCATCTTCGGCGAAAAGGCATCGGACGTGCGCGACACCTCCATGCGCATGCCGCCCGGTACTTTTGGCACGATCGTCGAAGTGCGCGTCTTCAACCGCCATGGTGTGGAAAAAGACGAACGCGCGATGGCCATCGAGCGTGAAGAGATCGAGCGTCTTGCCAAGGACCGTGACGACGAACAAGCGATCCTCGACCGTAACGTCTACGGCCGTCTGATCGAGATGCTCCGCGGTCAGGTGTCCGTTGCAGGTCCGAAGGGCTTCAAGAAGGGCGTCGAGCTGTCCAACGCGGTCGTTTCGGAATATCCGCGTTCGCAATGGTGGATGTTTGCCGTCGAGGACGAAAAGGTCCAGGGCGAAATCGAAGCCCTGCGTGGCCAGTACGACGAATCCAAGTCGCGCCTTGAACAGCGCTTCATGGACAAGGTCGAAAAGGTCCAGCGCGGCGACGAAATGCCTCCTGGTGTCATGAAGATGGTCAAGGTTTTTGTTGCTGTGAAGCGCAAGATCCAGCCAGGCGACAAGATGGCCGGCCGTCACGGCAACAAGGGCGTTGTTTCGCGCATCGTTCCTGTCGAAGACATGCCGTTCCTGGAAGATGGCACGCATGTTGACATCTGCTTGAACCCGCTCGGCGTGCCTTCGCGTATGAACGTCGGTCAGATCCTCGAAACCCATCTGGCCTGGGCTTGCGCCGGCATGGGCAAAAAGATCGGCCAGATGCTCGAAGACTATCGCAAGACGATGGACATCAGCGAGCTGCGCACCGAACTCACCGAGATCTATGCGTCTGAATCGCATGACGAGGTGAAGCGCTTCGACGACGAGTCGCTCGTTCGGCTTGCCGAAGAAGCCAAGCGTGGCGTGTCCATCGCAACGCCGGTCTTTGATGGTGCGCACGAGGAAGACGTCTCGGCCATGCTCGAAAAGGCAGGCCTGCACACGTCCGGCCAGTCGGTTCTTTATGATGGCCGTACCGGCGAAGCGTTCGACCGCAAGGTCACCGTGGGTTACATGTACATGATCAAGCTCAACCACTTGGTCGATGACAAGATCCACGCACGCTCCATCGGTCCGTACTCGCTCGTGACCCAGCAGCCGCTCGGCGGCAAGGCACAGTTCGGCGGTCAGCGTTTCGGGGAAATGGAAGTCTGGGCTCTGGAAGCCTATGGCGCTGCCTACACCCTGCAGGAAATGCTGACGGTGAAGTCGGACGACGTGGCCGGCCGTACCAAGGTCTACGAAGCGATCGTGCGCGGCGACGACACGTTCGAAGCGGGCATTCCGGAGAGCTTCAACGTTCTCGTCAAGGAAATGCGCTCGCTCGGACTGTCGGTCGAGCTGGAAAATTCCAAGCTCGATGAGAACGCCGCTGGCCAGCTGCCCGACGCGGCAGAATAAATCGGAAAAGGGCGCGCGCTTTGATGAGCGCGCGCCGTCCCCACCTGCTGCTTCCGATTGCAGGGCAGGGGAATTTCGCCGCATTTCGCGGCTATGACCGTTTTAAGCAGCGGATCGGTCCTCCCGGGTCAAACGGACCGATGACGCTCGCAAGCGAGGGCGAGAGCCCCATAAGGAGATAGGCATGAACCAAGAGGTCATGAATCTTTTCAACCCGCAGGTGCCTGCGCAGCATTTCGATTCCATCCGGATTTCGATTGCATCGCCTGAGAAGATTCTCTCCTGGTCCTACGGCGAAATCAAAAAGCCGGAGACCATCAACTACCGTACGTTCAAGCCGGAACGCGACGGTCTCTTCTGCGCGCGCATTTTTGGACCGATCAAGGACTACGAATGCCTGTGCGGCAAGTACAAGCGCATGAAGTACAAGGGCATCATCTGCGAAAAGTGCGGCGTTGAAGTCACGCTGTCGCGCGTTCGCCGTGAGCGCATGGGCCATATTGAGCTGGCCGCTCCGGTTGCCCATATCTGGTTCCTGAAGTCGCTTCCTTCGCGTATCTCGACACTGCTCGACATGACGCTGAAGGATGTGGAGCGCGTGCTCTACTTCGAAAACTACATCGTGACGGAACCGGGCCTCACCGCGCTCAAGGAAAACCAGCTTCTGTCCGAAGAGGACTATATGCTGGCGATCGACGAGTACGGCGAAGACCAGTTCACCGCGATGATCGGCGCCGAAGCCATCTTCGAGATGCTGGCGTCCATGAACCTTGAGAAGCTCGCAGGTGACCTGCGCTCGGATCTGGCCGACACCACGTCGGATCTGAAGCAGAAGAAGCTGATGAAGCGTCTGAAGATCGTCGAGAACTTCATCGAATCCGGCAACAAGCCGGAATGGATGATCATGAAGGTCGTTCCCGTGATCCCGCCGGACCTGCGTCCGCTGGTTCCGCTGGATGGCGGCCGTTTTGCGACGTCCGACCTCAACGACCTCTACCGTCGTGTGATCAACCGTAACAACCGTCTGAAGCGCCTGATCGAACTGCGCGCTCCCGGCATCATCATCCGCAACGAAAAGCGCATGCTGCAGGAATCTGTGGATGCGCTGTTCGACAACGGCCGTCGTGGCCGCGTCATCACGGGCGCCAACAAGCGTCCGCTGAAGTCGCTGTCCGACATGCTGAAGGGCAAGCAGGGCCGCTTCCGCCAGAACCTTCTCGGCAAGCGCGTCGACTATTCCGGCCGTTCGGTTATCGTGACGGGTCCGGAACTGAAGCTGCACCAGTGCGGCCTGCCGAAGAAGATGGCGCTCGAACTGTTCAAGCCGTTCATCTACGCCCGCCTCGACGCCAAGGGTTATTCCTCGACCGTCAAGCAGGCGAAGAAGCTGGTTGAAAAGGAAAAGCCGGAAGTTTGGGATATCCTCGACGAGGTTATCCGCGAACATCCGGTTCTCCTGAACCGCGCACCGACACTGCACCGCCTGGGCATCCAGGCCTTCGAACCGATCCTGGTCGAAGGCAAGGCCATCCAGCTGCATCCGCTCGTCTGCACGGCCTTCAACGCCGACTTCGACGGCGACCAGATGGCTGTCCACGTGCCGCTCTCGCTGGAAGCCCAGCTGGAAGCCCGCGTGCTGATGATGTCGACCAACAACATCCTGCACCCGGCCAACGGTGCGCCGATCATCGTTCCTTCGCAGGACATGGTTCTCGGCCTCTATTACCTGTCGATTCTGAACCAGAACGAGCCGGGCGAAGGCATGGTTTTCTCCGACATGGGCGAATTGCACCATGCGCTGGAAAACAAGGTCGTCACCCTGCACGCCAAGATCCGTGGCCGTTTCAAGTCGATCGACGAAGAGGGCAAGCCCTATTCGAAGATCTATGAAACGACGCCTGGCCGCATGATCATGGGCGAACTCCTGCCGAAGAACGGCAAGGTGCTCTTCGACATCTGCAACCAGGAAATGACCAAGAAGAACATCTCCAAGATGATCGACACGGTCTACCGTCACTGCGGCCAGAAGGACACGGTCATTTTCTGCGACCGGATCATGCAGCTCGGCTTCACGCATGCGTGCAAGGCTGGCATTTCGTTCGGCAAGGACGACATGATCATCCCGGAAACCAAGGCGAAGATCGTTGGCGACACCGAAACGCTGGTCAAGGAATACGAGCAGCAGTACAATGACGGCCTGATCACCCAGGGCGAAAAGTACAACAAGGTCGTTGACGCCTGGGGCAAGGCCACCGAAAAGGTTGCCGAAGACATGATGGCCCGCATTAAGGCTGTCGAGTTCGATCCGGAAACCGGTCGTCAGAAGCCGATGAACGCGATCTACATGATGTCCCACTCCGGCGCCCGTGGTTCTCCGAACCAGATGCGTCAGCTGGGCGGCATGCGCGGCCTGATGGCAAAGCCGTCGGGTGAAATCATCGAGACGCCGATCATCTCGAACTTCAAGGAAGGCCTGACCGTTAACGAGTACTTCAACTCGACCCACGGTGCCCGTAAGGGTCTCGCAGACACCGCCCTGAAGACCGCGAACTCGGGTTACCTGACCCGTCGTCTCGTCGACGTCGCGCAGGATTGCATCGTCAACCTCGTGGATTGCGGCACCGACAAGGGCCTCACCATGACCGCCATCGTCGATGCCGGTCAGGTCGTTGCTTCCATCGGCGTGCGCGTTCTCGGTCGTACCGCCCTTGACGATATCGATCATCCGGTCACGGGTGAACGCATCGTTGATGCCGGTCGCATGATCCTCGAGCCCGATGTCATCGAGATCGAAAAGGCCGGCATCCAGTCGATCCGTATTCGCTCCGCGCTGACCTGCGAAGTTCAGACGGGCGTCTGCTCGATCTGCTACGGACGTGACCTTGCACGCGGTACCCCTGTCAACATGGGCGAAGCGGTAGGCGTCATTGCCGCACAGTCGATCGGCGAGCCGGGCACGCAGCTCACCATGCGTACCTTCCACTTGGGCGGCACGGCCAACGTGGTCGACCAGTCCTTCCTGGAAGCCTCCTACGAGGGCACGATCCAGATCAAGAACCGCAACCTGTTGCGTAACTCGGAAGGCAATCTGATTGCCATGGGTCGTAACCTGGCGGTGACGATCCTGGACGAACGCGGCGTGGAACGTTCCTCGCAGCGCGTCGCCTACGGTTCGAAGGTGTTCGTGGACGACAATGACAAGGTCAAGCGCGGACAGCGTCTGGCCGAGTGGGACCCCTACACGCGTCCGATGCTGACGGAAGTCGAAGGTATCGTGCACTTCGAAGACGTCGTCGACTCGATCTCGGTCACGGAATCGACCGACGAGTCGACCGGGATCACCAAACGTCAGGTTATCGATTGGCGTTCGACCCCGCGCGGTATCGACCTCAAGCCGGCGGTTATCCTGAAGGATGCCAGCGGCAATATCCTGAAGCTCGCACGTGGTGGCGATGCCCGCTACATGCTGTCCGTGGATGCCATTCTGTCGGTTGAGCCCGGCCAGAAGGTGTCTCAGGGTGACGTTCTGGCGCGTGTTCCGATGGAAAGCGCCAAGACGAAGGACATCACCGGTGGTCTGCCGCGTGTTGCCGAACTGTTCGAAGCCCGTCGTCCGAAGGACCACGCCATCATCGCTGAGATCGATGGTACGATCCGCCTCGGCCGCGACTACAAGAACAAGCGTCGCGTCCAGATCGAGCCTGCCGAAGACGGTGTCGAGCCGGTCGAGTACCTGATCCCGAAGGGCAAGCCCTTCCATCTTCAGGATGGCGACTATATCGAAAAGGGTGACTACATCCTCGACGGTAACCCGGCACCGCATGACATCCTGGCGATCAAGGGCGTCGAGGCACTTGCCTCGTACCTGGTCAACGAAATCCAGGAAGTCTACCGTCTGCAGGGCGTGGTGATCAACGACAAGCACATCGAGGTGATCGTTCGCCAGATGCTGCAGAAGGTCGAGATCACCGACAGTGGTGACAGCCATTACATCGTGGGCGACAATGTCGACCGCATTGAACTGGATGACAACAATGAGCGCCTGATCGAGGAAGGCAAGAAGCCGGCTTATGGCGATCCCGTTCTTCTCGGTATCACCAAGGCTTCGCTGCAGACGCCGTCCTTCATCTCGGCCGCATCCTTCCAGGAAACCACCAAGGTTCTCACGGAAGCTGCGATCGCCGGCAAGACGGACACGCTGCAGGGCCTCAAGGAAAACGTCATCGTCGGCCGCCTCATTCCGGCTGGTACCGGCGGCACCATGACGCAGATCCGCCGCATTGCGACCTCGCGCGACGAGATGATCCTCGACGAGCGCCGCAAGGGCACCGGTGCAAGCGTTGCAACGCCGATGCTACAGGAACTGTCGGCAAGCGACGTTCCCGCTGGCGAATAACATCATCAGATCCGGCGCGGTTTTCTCCGCGCCGGGTTTTTGCCGGTGACGTTTCGACTGCACCGGACATGTGGACAACAAAAAAAGCGCCTGGAGAAATCCGGGCGCTTTTTTGTTGGTCGGGTCGTGGGTGATGATATCCCGCAAAGGCGGGCGAGGGCGGTTTACTGGAAGCGGATGATCGAGACTTCGCCTTCGAGCGCGCCCTGATAAGCGGCGGCGTGTGGTTCCTCGACGGGCTCTTCGGTCATGATACCGATCTGGTCGAGATCCGCCTCGATGAACCCTTCCTCGGAAAGCGCGTTCAGCGCCTCGCGCACTGCGCTGTCATCGTCTGGCGCGCGCAGCAGGATATGCAGTTCGATGCCCTCGCTGTCTTTGGCCTCATAACCCTTGCCGATGATGATGAAGACCATCGGGGTGTCGTGCTTGTTGTCGTTGTCCGGGTCGGTGATCATGAGAAATTCTGCTCCTGGTGGGAGGGGTGGGACCGACTCAGGATTAGCCGGTGGCTGTCGGTTGATACTTAGCGGCTTGCCATGCAAATCCCAGTGGTTAATGAATTGATGCCTGCCTTTTGCACGGTTGCCTTGCCACAAAAGGGCTGGAAAGGCCGCAGATGCGGGGCATCCGAGGGCTAATTCCGGATTCGGCCTTGACGCGCGGGGGGTAAAACAGTAAACGGCCCCTCATCGGAAGCGATGTGAGGCTTGCCCGTTTGGATCGACTCGTTCCTGACTTGGCCTCAAACAAGGTTCCAAACGCACGTTGAAGACAGGTATGCTGCACGCATGACGCATAGGAATGCGTCCTCTGCTTTATGTGGTCCTTTCCAGATTTGGAACGGGCCATATTTTGCGCATGTTGATATGTGTGCCGAGGCCGGAGACGGCGACCACACGGGCCCCAAAAGGGCCTTGAGACAAGATTTTGCAAGGGATGGGTATATGCCTACCGTAAACCAGCTGATCCGCAAGCCTCGCCAGGCACAGGTCAAGCGCAACAAGGTGCCTGCACTGCAGGAAAACCCGCAGAAGCGCGGCGTCTGCACCCGCGTTTACACGACGACCCCGAAGAAGCCGAACTCGGCTCTGCGTAAGGTTGCCAAGATCCGCCTGACCAATGGCTTTGAAGTCATCGGCTACATTCCGGGCGAAGGTCACAACCTTCAGGAACACTCTGTCGTGATGATCCGCGGCGGCCGCGTCAAGGACTTGCCCGGCGTTCGTTACCACATCATCCGTGGTGTTCTCGATACCCAGGGTGTCAAGAACCGCAAGCAGCGCCGCTCCAAGTATGGCGCGAAGCGTCCGAAGTAATTCACCAGATCCGGCGCCGCGCGAGGTTCTCCGCGTGTTAAGGCGCCCACTCCAGTTTTAAAGAGACGGAACGTATGTCCAGACGTCATAAAGCAGAAAAGCGCGAGATCAATCCGGATCCGAAGTTCGGCGATCTTGTTGTCACGAAGTTCATGAACGCCATCATGCTGCACGGCAAGAAGTCGGTTGCAGAAACCATCGTTTACGGTGCGTTCGATGTGGTTCAGGGCAAGGCCAAGTCCGACCCGTTGCAGACCTTCCATCAGGCGCTCGAAAACGTGGCTCCGCATGTGGAAGTCCGTTCGCGCCGCGTTGGTGGTGCAACCTATCAGGTTCCGGTTGATGTTCGCCCCGAGCGCCGTCAGGCGCTGGCGATCCGCTGGCTGATTGCGGCTGCCCGCAAGCGCAACGAAACCACCATGGTCGACCGTTTGTCCGGCGAGTTGATGGATGCAGCAAACAACCGCGGCAGCGCCGTCAAGAAGCGTGAAGACACGCACAAGATGGCCGACGCCAACCGCGCATTCTCGCATTATCGCTGGTAATCTTCATCCGATCGAATTTCGAAAGGCAGTCCTATGGCTCGCGAATATAAAATCGAAGACTACCGTAATTTCGGTATCATGGCGCACATCGACGCCGGCAAGACGACGACCACCGAGCGTATCCTTTATTACACCGGCAAGTCGCACAAGATCGGTGAAGTACACGACGGCGCGGCCACCATGGACTGGATGGAGCAGGAGCAGGAGCGTGGCATCACGATCACCTCCGCTGCCACCACGACCTACTGGAAGGGTCGCGACGGCAAGATGCGTCGCTTCAACATCATCGACACTCCCGGCCACGTCGACTTCACCATCGAAGTCGAACGTTCGCTGCGCGTGCTCGACGGTGCGATCGCTCTGCTCGACGCCAATGCCGGCGTTGAGCCGCAGACAGAAACCGTGTGGCGTCAGGCTGAAAAGTACAACGTCCCGCGGATGATCTTCTGCAACAAGATGGACAAGACCGGCGCTGACTTCTACCGCTCGGTAGAAATGATCAAGACCCGTCTCGGCGCCATCGCTGTTGTCATGCAGCTCCCGATCGGTGCAGAAACCGAGTTCAAGGGCGTTGTCGACCTGATCGAGATGAATGCTCTCGTCTGGCGCGACGAATCGCTCGGCGCTGCCTGGGATGTCGTCGAGATCCCTGAGGACATGCAGGAAAAGGCCGAGGAATATCGCGAAAAGATGATCGAACAGGTCGTCGAAGCCGATGAACAGGCCATGGAAGACTACCTGAACGGCATCATGCCGGATAATGACAAGATCCGTGCCCTGGTTCGCCGCGGCACCATCGACGTCAAGTTCCATCCGATGTTCTGCGGTACCGCGTTCAAGAACAAGGGCGTTCAGCCCCTGCTCGACGCCGTTGTCGAATACCTGCCGTCGCCGCTCGATATTCCGGCGATCAAGGGCATCGACGTCAAGACCGAAGCCGAAATCGAACGTCACGCCGATGACAGCGAGCCGCTGTCGATGCTGGCCTTCAAGATCATGAACGACCCCTTCGTCGGTTCGCTCACGTTCTGCCGCATCTACTCGGGCAAGCTCGAAAAGGGTACGTCTGTCATCAACACGGTCAAGGACAAGCGTGAGCGCGTCGGCCGTATGCTGCAGATGCACTCCAACTCGCGCGAAGACATCGAAGAAGCCTTTGCAGGCGACATCGTGGCTCTCGCAGGCCTCAAGGAATCGACCACGGGCGACACGCTCTGCGATCCCCTGAACCAGGTTATCCTGGAACGCATGGAATTCCCCGAGCCGGTCATCCAGATCGCCATCGAGCCGAAGACCAAGGGCGACCAGGAAAAGATGGGCCTCGCGCTCAACCGCCTGGCTGCAGAAGATCCGTCCTTCCGCGTCAAGACCGACCAGGAATCCGGCCAGACCATCATTGCCGGCATGGGCGAACTTCACCTCGACATCATCGTCGACCGTATGCGTCGCGAGTTCAAGGTTGAAGCCACCGTCGGTGCTCCGCAGGTTGCCTACCGCGAAACCATCACGCGTCAGCACGAAGAAGACTACACGCACAAGAAGCAGTCCGGTGGTACCGGCCAGTTTGCGCGCGTCAAGATCGTCTTCGAACCCAATCCCGATGGCGACGAATTCAAGTTCGAATCCAAGATCGTCGGTGGTTCTGTTCCCAAGGAATACATCCCGGGCGTTCAGAAGGGTATCGAAAGCGTTCTGTCTTCCGGTCCGCTGGCTGGCTTCCCGATGCTGGGCGTCAAGGCGACCCTCATCGACGGCGCCTTCCACGATGTCGACTCGTCGGTTCTCGCCTTCGAAATCGCCTCGCGTGCCTGCTTCCGTGAAGCGGCCAAGAAGGCTGGAGCCCAGCTGCTCGAGCCGATGATGAAGGTCGAGGTGGTAACGCCGGAAGATTACGTCGGTGACGTGATCGGCGACCTCAACTCCCGCCGTGGTCAGATCCAGGGCCAGGAAAGCCGCGGCATTGCCGTGGTCATCAATGCCCATGTTCCGCTCGCGAACATGTTCAAGTATGTCGATAACCTGCGTTCGATGTCGCAGGGCCGCGCTCAGTATTCGATGGTCTTCGACCATTACTCGCCGGTTCCGTCCAACGTCGCTCAGGAAATTCAGGCGAAGTACTCCGGTCAGAAGTGACCGGGGTTCCCTTGAACCCATAATAATTGATAATTCACCCGCTCCTTGCGGGTAAGAAGATGGAGAGCCTGAAATGGCAAAGAGCAAGTTTGAGCGCAACAAGCCGCATGTGAACATCGGCACGATTGGCCACGTTGACCACGGCAAGACGTCTCTGACGGCAGCGATCACGAAGTACTTCGGTGAATACAAGGCGTACGACCAGATCGACGCTGCACCGGAAGAAAAGGCACGCGGCATCACCATCTCGACGGCACACGTCGAGTATGAGACGCCTGCTCGTCACTACGCGCACGTCGACTGCCCCGGCCACGCCGACTACGTCAAGAACATGATCACCGGTGCAGCGCAGATGGACGGCGCGATCCTGGTTTGCTCGGCCGCCGACGGCCCGATGCCGCAGACCCGCGAGCACATCCTGCTCGCCCGTCAGGTTGGCGTTCCGGCGATCGTCGTGTTCCTCAACAAGGTTGACCAGGTTGACGACGCCGAGCTTCTCGAACTCGTCGAACTGGAAGTGCGCGAACTTCTGTCGTCCTACGACTTCCCGGGCGACGATATTCCGATCATCAAGGGCTCGGCTCTTGCTGCTCTGGAAGACAGCGACAAGAAGATCGGCGAAGATGCGATCCGCGAACTGATGGCAGCGGTTGACGCCTACATCCCGACGCCTGAGCGCCCGATCGACCAGCCCTTCCTGCTTCCGATCGAAGACGTATTCTCGATCTCCGGCCGTGGTACGGTTGTGACGGGTCGCGTTGAGCGTGGCATCGTCAAGGTTGGCGAAGAAGTCGAAATCGTCGGCATCCGCGCTACCTCCAAGACGACCGTGACCGGCGTTGAAATGTTCCGCAAGCTGCTCGATCAGGGCCAGGCTGGCGACAACATCGGTGCTCTGGTTCGTGGCGTTCAGCGTGATGGCGTTGAGCGTGGCCAGATCCTGTGCAAGCCGGGTTCGGTCAAGCCGCACAAGAAGTTCATGGCTGAAGCCTACATCCTGACGAAGGAAGAAGGCGGCCGTCATACGCCGTTCTTCACCAACTACCGTCCGCAGTTCTACTTCCGCACGACGGATGTGACCGGCATCGTGTCGCTTCCGGAAGGCACGGAAATGGTTATGCCTGGCGACAACGTCACCGTTGCCGTTGAGCTGATCGTTCCGATCGCGATGGAAGAAAAGCTGCGCTTCGCGATCCGCGAAGGCGGCCGTACCGTCGGCGCCGGCATCGTCGCTTCGATCATCGAGTAATTTAAATTCTGCCGGGCGAGGGGATTTCCTCCCGCCCGGCGGTTTTTATCCGATGATCCATGAAATTTCATGCGCAGTGCCTCTTGGCGCTTGCGTATGACATGAAAATGTTGCAAATGGCGCGCGAGCAAGATTTGCGGCCTGCTTCGCTTTTGAGCGGATCGGGTAGAACAATCCAAAAGGTGGGCTTATGGCCCGAAGACTGGATAGGGATGCCGTTGTTGCGGTGTCCCTCTCGATCTTTGACACCGGTGGTCCCGCCTTTTTAGAAAAAGAACACCCCATGCCGTACTGTTGGCACCGGGGAGAACAAGATAACAAGGATAACGTCGAATGAACGGCCAAAATATCCGCATTCGCCTGAAGGCGTTCGATCACCGAATTCTCGATGCTTCCACGCGCGAGATTGTGTCGACGGCGAAGCGCACCGGAGCTAGCGTCCGGGGCCCCGTTCCGCTTCCGACTCGCATCGAGAAGTTTACGGTTAACCGGTCCCCTCACATCGATAAGAAGAGCCGCGAGCAGTTCGAAATGCGCACGCATAAGCGCCTGCTCGACATTGTCGATCCCACCCCGCAGACGGTAGACGCGCTGATGAAGCTCGATCTGGCCGCCGGCGTCGACGTGGAAATCAAGCTCTGAGACCCACGTCTTGAGCTGAGTGAGAAGGATTGAACCGATGCGTTCAGGTGTAATTGCACAGAAAGTGGGAATGACCCGCGTCTATAACGACGCCGGTGAACATGTCCCGGTGACGGTTTTGCGCGTTGAGAACTGCCAGGTTGTCGCGCACCGCACAGATGAAAAGAACGGCTACACGGCTGTTCAGCTTGGCGCTGGCGTTGCCAAGGTCAAGAACACGACGAAGGCCCTGCGCGGTCACTTTGCCGTGGCTCAGGTTGAGCCGAAGGCAAAGGTCGTCGAATTCCGCGTCGATGCGGACAACCTCGTCGATGTCGGCGCGGCCATCAACCCCAGCCACTTCACTGCCGGCCAGCTGGTCGATGTGACGGGTACCTCGATCGGTAAGGGTTTTGCCGGCGCCATGAAGCGTCATAACTTCGGCGGTCTTCGCGCCACGCACGGTGTGTCCGTTTCGCACCGCTCGCATGGTTCGACCGGTTCCAACCAGGATCCGGGCAAGGTCTGGAAGGGCAAGCGCATGGCTGGTCACATGGGCCAGACGCGCATCACCACCCAGAACCTCGAAGTGGTATCGCTGGACGACGACCGTGGTCTGATCCTCGTCAAGGGTGCCGTTCCCGGTTCGAAGGGTTCCTGGATCATCGTCCGCGACGCCGTCAAGTCGGCCGCGAAGTAAGGGAGCCAAGAACATGGAATTCAACGTCAAGACCCTCGAGGGTAAAGACGCCGGCAAGGTCTCCCTGTCGGACGAGATCTTCGGCCTCGACCCCCGCCAGGATATCCTGGCCCGCATGGTACGCTGGCAGCTTGCAAAGAAGCAGCAGGGCACCCACAAGACCAAGACCCGCGCCGAAGTATCGCGCACGGGCGCCAAGATGTACAAGCAGAAGGGTACGGGCCGCGCTCGTCACCATTCCGCACGCGCTCCGCAGTTCCGCGGCGGCGGCAAGGCCCATGGTCCGGTTGTTCGCAGCCACGAGCATGACCTGCCCAAGAAGGTTCGTGCACTTGCTCTGCGTCATGCGCTGTCGGCAAAGCTGAAGGCTGAAGACCTGATCATCATCGATCAGCTGGTCGCTTCCGATGCCAAGACGAAGGCACTGGCCGGTACGTTTGAAACGATGGGTCTCACCAATGCTCTCGTGATCGGCGGCGCCGAACTCGACAGCAATTTCAAGCTCGCTGCCCAGAACATCCCGAACGTCGATGTTCTGCCGGTTCAGGGCATCAATGTTTATGACATCCTGCGTCGTGGCAAGCTCGTGCTTTCCAAGGCTGCTGTCGAAGCTCTAGAGGAGCGTTTCAAGTGACCGATCTTCGCCACTATGATGTGATCGTCTCTCCTTCGATCACCGAAAAGTCGACGCTGCTCTCTGAACAGAACCAGGTCGTCTTCAACGTCGCCAAGGACGCTTCCAAGCCTGAAATCAAGGCTGCCGTGGAAGCTCTGTTCGGCGTCAAGGTCAAGGCCGTCAACACGCTCGTCCGTCTGGGCAAGACCAAGCGTTTCCGCGGCTTCATCGGCAAGCAGAAGGACGTCAAGAAGGCGATCGTGACGCTTGCTGAAGGTCAGTCGATCGACGTATCGACCGGCGTCTGAGGTAGGGAACAAGAACAATGGCATTGAAAAGCTACAATCCGACGACCCCGAGCCAGCGTCAGCTGGTCATCGTCGACCGCTCTGGCCTCTGGAAGGGCAAGCCGGTCAAGGCGCTGACGGAAGGTCTCTCCAAGAGCGGCGGCCGTAACAACCTCGGTCGCATCACCGCTCGCTTCATCGGTGGTGGTCACAAGCGCACCTACCGTCTCGTCGATTTCAAGCGTCGCAAGTTTGAAGTCGAAGGCACGGTCGAGCGTCTGGAATACGACCCGAACCGTTCTGCCTTCATCGCGCTGATCAGCTATGCTGACGGCGAACAGGCTTATATCCTTGCTCCGCAGCGTCTTGCTGCCGGCGACAAGGTCATCGCCTCCGACAAGGCCGTCGACGTCAAGCCCGGCAATACCATGCCGCTGCAGTACATCCCGGTTGGCTCGATCGTTCACAACGTCGAAATGAAGCCCGGCAAGGGCGGTCAGATCGCACGTTCGGCTGGCACCTATGTCCAGCTCGTCGGCCGCGATGCCGGCATGGCGATCCTGCGCCTCAACTCGGGTGAACAGCGTCTGGTTCCGGGCTCGTGCCTGGCAACCGTTGGCGCCGTATCCAACCCGGACCACGGCAACACCAACGATGGCAAGGCCGGTCGGACCCGCTGGCGCGGCAAGACCCCGCATAACCGCGGTGTCGTCATGAACCCGGTCGACCACCCCCACGGTGGTGGTGAAGGCCGTACATCCGGTGGTCGCCACCCGGTTTCCCCCTGGGGCAAGCCGACCAAGGGCAAGCGGACTCGTTCGAACAAGTCGACCGACAAGTTCATCATGCGCTCGCGCCACCTGAAGAAGAAGTAAGAGAGGTAGTCAGAAATGGCTCGTTCAGTATGGAAAGGCCCGTTCGTTGACGGCTATCTTCTCAAGAAGGCTGAGAAGGTTCGTGAAGGCGGTCGTAGCGAAGTGATCAAGATCTGGAGCCGTCGCTCCACGATCCTGCCGCAGTTCGTCGGTCTCACCTTTGGTGTCTACAACGGCAGCAAACATGTCCCGGTCAATGTCAACGAAGACATGGTCGGTCACAAGTTCGGTGAATTCTCTCCGACCCGGACCTATTACGGTCACGGTGCGGACAAGAAGGCAAAGAGGAAGTAATCATGGCGAAGGCAAAGACCGAACGCCGGCTGAAGGACAATGAAGCGCAGGCTGTTGCCCGCACGCTTCGCGTCAGCCCGCAGAAGCTGAACCTGGTTGCCGCCATGATCCGCGGCAAGAAGGTTGAGCGCGCGCTCGCAGAACTCGAGTTCTCCCGCAAGCGCATTTCCGGCCAGGTGAAGAAGACCCTTGAGTCTGCAATCGCCAACGCCGAAAACAACCATGACCTCGACGTCGACAGCCTTGTCGTCGCCGAAGCCTATGTCGGCAAGTCCATCACCATGAAGCGTTTCCACGCTCGTGGCCGTGGTCGCGCTTCCCGCATCGAAAAGCCGTTCGCGCATCTCACGATCGTCGTGCGCGAAGTCGAGGAAAAAGGGGAGGCCGCATAATGGGTCAGAAAATCAATCCAATCGGTTTCCGCCTCGGCATTAACCGGACTTGGGACAGCCGTTGGTTCGCCGACAATGCCGAATACGGGCAGCTGCTTCATGAAGACCTGAAGATCCGTGCATACCTGATGTCCGAGCTGAAGCAGGCCGGCATCGCCAAGGTGGTTATCGAGCGTCCGCACAAGAAGTGCCGCGTCACGATCCACTCGGCTCGCCCGGGTCTGATCATCGGCAAGAAGGGTGCGGACATCGAGAAGCTTCGCAAGAAGATCTCCACGATGACCAACTCCGAAACGCACCTCAACATTGTTGAAGTGCGCAAGCCGGAAGTTGATGCCACGCTGGTCGCTCAGTCGATCGCCCAGCAGCTGGAACGCCGTATCGCGTTCCGTCGTGCCATGAAGCGTGCGGTTCAGTCGGCCATGCGTCTTGGCGCCGAAGGCATCAAGATCACCTGCGCCGGTCGTCTCGGCGGTGCGGAAATCGCGCGTACCGAATGGTATCGCGAAGGCCGCGTTCCGCTTCACACGCTGCGCGCCGACATCGACTACGGGACGGCGGAAGCCGAAACCGCATTCGGTATCTGCGGCATCAAGGTCTGGATCTTCAAGGGCGAAATCCTTGAGCATGATCCGATGGCTTCTGAACGCCGCGCTCTCGAAGGTGACGCACAGGGTCCGGCAAGCCGCGACCGTGGTGATCGTCGTCGCGAGAACGCTTGATTAGCGCTGGCGAAAGATAAGCTCGGAGAAGTAAGAAAATGTTGCAGCCAAAGCGTACCAAGTACCGCAAGCAGTTCAAGGGCCGCATCAAGGGCGTCGCCAAGGGTGGCTTCGACCTGGCATTCGGTGAATTCGGCCTGAAGGCACTCGAACCGAACCGCGTCAATGCACGCGAGATCGAAGCGGCCCGCCGCGCGATCACGCGTTACATGAAGCGCGCCGGTCGCGTATGGATCCGCGTCTTCCCAGACGTACCGGTCACGGCAAAGCCGACCGAAGTGCGTATGGGTAAGGGCAAGGGTTCGGTTGAATACTGGGCTTGCAAGGTCAAGCCCGGCCGTATGATGTTTGAAATCGACGGTGTGTCCGAGGAAACGGCGCGCGAGGCACTTCGCCTCGGCTCCGCCAAGCTCTCCGTCAAGACGCGCTTCGTTCAGCGCATCGCAGAGTAAGGGGTAAGGCACATGAAAGCCGAAGAAGTACGCGGCCTGACGGCCGACCAGCTCAAGGACAAGCTTGCGGACCTGAAGAAGGAGCAGTTCAACCTGCGCTTCCAGAAGGCAACCGGTCAGCTCGAGAAGTCCTCGCGCGTCAACGAAGTCCGCAAGGATATCGCCCGCGTGAAAACCATTGCCCGCCAGAAGGCGGCAGAAGCAAAGGCCTAAAGGAAAAAAATATGCCGAAGCGCATTCTGCAGGGCGTCGTGGTCAGCGACAAGAACGACAAGACGGTAGTGGTTCGGGTTGAGCGTCGTT
This sequence comes from Neorhizobium sp. PAMB6630, assembly GCF_058242775.1. Lineage (NCBI taxonomy): Bacteria > Pseudomonadati > Pseudomonadota > Alphaproteobacteria > Hyphomicrobiales > Rhizobiaceae > Neorhizobium > Neorhizobium sp. PAMB6630. The sequence continues at coordinate 2,328,221 of NZ_CM177836.1, read as the reverse complement.
TCGCTCACCCGCTGCTCCAGAAGACGGTTCGTCGTTCCAAGAAGTACAAGGCTCACGACGAAAACAATCAGTACAAGACCGGTGATGTAGTTTCCATTCAGGAATGCGCACCGATCTCCAAGGACAAGTGCTGGACGGTGATTGCCGCCCAGGCTTAATTTACAGTTCGATGCGCTCCGGGCCTTGTGTTCGGCGTAAAAAACTGTATGAAGCAGCGCATTGGCGCAGAACGCCCGGTCACGGGCGTTCTTTTGCTTTGCAGCGCAGGGAAGGTCTCAGGCTGAGAAACCACCTTGGCAAGACACCATCCCGCGCGAAAAACAAAATATGTCCATGAGCTGGAAGAGGGGGCCAAGGCCCAACCGTTCCAGTCATTACGAGAAGGCGACCTGACATGATTCAGATGCAAACAAACCTCGACGTTGCCGATAATTCCGGCGCGCGTCGTGTCATGTGCATCAAGGTGCTGGGCGGCTCCAAGCGCAAGTACGCTTCCATCGGCGACATCATCGTGGTGTCGATCAAGGAAGCCATCCCGCGCGGCCGCGTCAAGAAGGGCGACGTTATGAAAGCCGTCGTTGTTCGCACCGCCAAGGACATCCGCCGCCCCGACGGCAGCGTCATCCGCTTCGATAACAACGCAGCGGTCCTCATCGACAATAAAAAAGAGCCGATCGGCACCCGTATCTTCGGACCGGTTCCGCGCGAACTTCGCGCCAAGAACCATATGAAGATCATCTCGCTGGCTCCGGAAGTACTCTAAGGGGGCGGATAGCCATGCAGAAAATTCGTAAGGGCGACAATGTCGTCGTACTCGCCGGCAAGGACAAGGGCCGTACCGGTGAAGTCGTTCAAGTGATGCCGAAGGAAGACCGCGCACTCGTGCGTGGCGTCAACATGGTCAAGCGCCACCAGCGCCAGAGCCAGACGCAGGAAGCCGGCATCATCAACAAGGAAGCCTCCATCCATCTGTCCAATATCGCGATCGTCGCGAAGGACGGAAAGCCCACTCGCGTTGGCTTCTCCGTGGTCGATGGCAAGAAGGTCCGTGTGGCCAAGCGTACGGGAGATGTTATCGATGGCTGAGGCAAAGTACGAACCGCGTCTCAAGGCAGAATACGTTTCCCGCATTCGCAAGGCGATGCAGGAGCAGTTTTCGTTTGCCAACGAGATGCAGATCCCGCGGCTCGAGAAGATCGTCATCAACATGGGCGTCGGCGAATCAACCGCTGATTCGAAGAAGCCCGCCGTTGCTGCCGCCGATCTGGCCGCAATCGCTGGTCAGAAGCCGGTAATCACCCGCGCCCGTAACTCCATCGCTGGCTTCAAGCTTCGCGAAGGGATGCCGATCGGCGCCAAGGTGACGCTGCGCGGCGCTCGCATGTATGAATTCCTGGACCGTCTGATCAACATCGCGCTTCCGCGCGTTCGCGACTTTCGCGGCCTGAATCCGAAGAGCTTTGACGGCCGTGGCAACTTCGCCATGGGCATCAAGGAACACATTGTGTTCCCGGAGATCAACTACGACAAGGTTGATCAGATGTGGGGCATGGACATCATCGTTTGCACGACGGCCACCAAGGACGACGAAGCACGGGCTCTTCTGAAAGAGTTCAACTTCCCGTTCCGTCAGTAACCGTAACGACGAGCGTAGAAAAGGAACTCGATATGGCGAAAACAAGCGCAATCGAAAAGAACAAGCGCCGCCGCAAGACGGTTTCCGAACAGGCTGCCAAGCGCGCAGCCTTGAAGGCGACCGTCATGAACCAGGAGCTGCCCATCGACGAGCGGTTCCAGGCTACCCTGAAGCTCGCTTCGCTGCCGCGTGACGGTTCGAAGACGCGCATCCGCAACCGTTGTGAAGTCACCGGTCGCCCGCGCGCTTTCTACCGCAAGCTCAAGATGTCCCGTATCGCGCTTCGCGAACTGGGCAACCTGGGCAAGGTTCCCGGCATCGTTAAGTCCAGCTGGTAAGGAGACGGTTCAATGACCATGACTGATCCTCTGGGCGATATGCTCACCCGCATCCGCAACGGCGCTGCCCGTCGCAAGTCTTCCGTGATCACGCCGGCTTCCAAGCTGCGCGTTCGCGTTCTCGACGTGCTTCAGGCGGAAGGCTACATCCGCGGTTACACCCAGACCGATTACGGTAACGGCAAGTCCGAGATCGAAATCGAACTGAAGTACTATGAAGGCGCGTCTGTCATTCGTGAGATTGGCCGCGTGTCCAAGCCGGGCCGCCGAGTTTATGTCTCGGTTAAGTCCATTCCGCAGGTCGCGAACGGCCTCGGCATCACCATCCTTTCGACTCCGAAGGGTGTGATGGCCGATCACCAGGCTCGCGAACAGAATGTTGGTGGTGAGGTACTTTGCTCGGTCTTCTAAGACTGATGCAACGTTCTCCAGCGAAACAGACAGGTTGAACAATGTCTCGTATCGGTAAGAAGCCCGTTCAGGTACCTGCAGGGATCACGGCCTCGGTTGAAGGCCAGACAGTGACTGCAAAAGGCCCGAAAGGCGAACTCGTCTTCGTTGCAAACGACGAAGTGAAGGTTTCCTTCGACAATAACGCCGTATCGGTGGTTCCGGCCAACGATAGCAAGGATGCTCGGTCCAAGTGGGGCATGTCCCGCACGATGATCGAGAACATCTTCAAGGGCGTGAAGGACGGTTTTGAGCGCAAGCTTGAAATCAACGGCGTTGGTTACCGCGCGGCCCTGCAGGGCAAGAACCTGCAGCTGTCGCTTGGTTTCAGCCACGACGTGGTCTATGAGCCCCCGCAGGGCATCACCATTGCCGTGCCGAAGCCGACGGAAATCGTCGTCACCGGCATTAATAAGCAGCAGGTCGGTCAGGTAGCAGCGGAAATCCGCGAATACCGCGGTCCAGAGCCCTACAAGGGCAAAGGCGTCAAGTACGCTGAGGAACGGATCGTCCGCAAGGAAGGCAAGAAGAAGTAAGGTTGACGCGAAATGGCTAGCAGGAAACAAGCACTTGCAAAGCGCGCGAGCCGCGTGCGCCGCCAGATCAAGGCGGTTGCGAACGGCCGCCCGCGTCTGTCGGTTCATCGCTCGTCGAAGAACATCTATGCCCAGGTCATCGATGACGTGGCTGGTCGCACGCTTGCGGCCGCCTCCACGCTCGATGGCGGTCTGCGCACGTCCTTGAAGACGGGTGCCGACACCGCTGCAGCCGCTGCAGTTGGCAAGCTCGTTGCAGAGCGTGCCGTTACGGCTGGCGTGAAGGAAGTGGTCTTTGACCGCGGTGCCTTCATTTTCCACGGCCGCATCAAGGCACTTGCCGATGCTGCCCGCGAAGGCGGTCTGAGCTTCTAAAGTTAGTCGTCCGGTCCCTTGCGGGCCGGACGTCTTCGGCGTTTTACGCCATCACCGGCCGGTGGATATCTCCTTGAATAAAGGCGATCCCCCGGCTTTCCATAGTTTGCCGTTCGAACCGGAAAAGAAAAAGGAAAAGGACAATGGCACAGGAAAAGAGAGGCTCGCGCGACGATCGCTCGAACCGCGAAGAGCGCGATAGCGAATTCGTTGACAAGCTGGTCGCGATCAATCGCGTTGCCAAGGTTGTCAAGGGTGGCCGTCGTTTCGGTTTCGCTGCACTCGTCGTCGTTGGCGACCAGAAGGGCCGCGTTGGCTTCGGCCATGGCAAGGCACGTGAAGTGCCGGAAGCTATCCGCAAGGCAACTGAAGCTGCCAAGCGCGACCTGATCTTCGTACCGCTGCGCGATGGCCGTACGCTTCATCATGACGTCAATGGCCGTCACGGCGCTGGCAAGGTTCTGCTGCGTGCCGCCAAGGCCGGTACCGGTATCATCGCCGGTGGCCCGATGCGCGCCGTTTTCGAAACGCTCGGCGTTCATGACGTCGTTGCAAAGTCGACCGGTTCGTCGAACCCTTACAACATGGTTCGCGCAACGTTCGACGCCCTGAAGCACCAGGTGCATCCGAAGGACGTGGCAGCACAGCGCGGCATCAAGTATGCAACGCTTCAGGCTCGCCGTGCCGCTTCCGGCAATGCTCAGGAAGAATAAGGAGTTTCGTCGATGGCCAATGATTCCAAGACGGTAACGGTCGAACAGATCGGAAGCCCCATTCGCCGGCCGGCAGTTCAGCGCCAGACGCTGATCGGCCTCGGCCTCAACAAGATGCACCGGGTTCGCACGCTGGAAGACACCCCGTCCGTGCGTGGCATGATCCGGTCTGTCCAGCATCTCGTTCGCGTCGTCGACGAGAAGTGAGACGGAGGAAGACATCATGAAACTGAATGAAATCAAAGACAACGAAGGCTCCACCAAGGATCGTATCCGCGTAGGTCGCGGTATCGGTTCGGGCAAGGGCAAGACCGGTGGTCGCGGCGTCAAGGGTCAGAAGGCCCGTTCCGGCGTTGCCGTCAACGGCTTCGAAGGCGGCCAGATGCCCATCTACCGTCGCCTGCCGAAGCGCGGCTTCAACAACATCTTCGCTTCCGAATTTGTTGTCGTGTCGCTCGGCCGCATCCAGACTGCCATCGACGCCAAGAAGCTCGACGCTTCCGCACCGATCGATGCTGCTGCTCTGAAGGCTGCCGGCGTGATCAGCCGCCTCAAGGACGGCGTTCGCATCCTCTCGGATGGCGAACTGACGACCAAGGTTTCGATCGTCGCTGCTGGCGCCTCCAAGGCTGCTGTCGAGAAGATCGAAAAGTCTGGCAGCTCGATCCAGCTGCCGGAAGTCGCTTCTGCCGAATAAGTGTCTGACAAATCGCCCGGGGTGCTTCACACCGGGCGATTTTGCTCCCATATGTGAGCCTCACGATCCCGGACCCGTTATTTTGGCTCATCCGGGATATCGCGGAAAACGGGGTGGGGCATAAGGTGCATTGCAGCCCTTCCGTCTCCCGGTTTTCTGAACCTGAATATGGACTGCTTTCCGGATATGGCCGCAGGGGCGTGCCGCCGGAATTGGTCAGGCGGAGAAATGCATGGCTTCTGCAGCTGAACAACTGGCCTCCAATCTAAATTTTTCAACCTTTTCCAAAGCGACGGATCTCAAGAATCGCCTGTGGTTCACACTGGCAGCACTTCTTGTCTATCGCCTGGGGACGCATATTCCGCTGCCGGGTCTCAACCCAGAAGCCTATGCGCAGGCCTTCCGCGGTCAGGCGGGCGGCATTCTCGGCCTCTTCAACATGTTTGCCGGCGGCGCCGTGGAGCGCATGGCGATCTTTGCGCTCGGCATCATGCCGTATATTTCCGCTTCGATCATCGTGCAGCTGATGACGTCTGTCGTTCCTTCGCTGGAAAACCTGAAGAAGGAAGGCGAACAGGGCCGCAAGATCATCAACCAGTACACCCGCTACGGCACCGTTCTGCTCGGCACGCTGCAGGCCTATGGCATTGCTGCCGGCCTTGAAGGCGGGCAGGGGCTCGTGATCGATCCGGGTTGGTTCTTCCGCATCTCCACGGTCGTGACGCTGCTGGGCGGCACCATGTTCCTGATGTGGCTCGGTGAGCAGATCACCTCGCGCGGCATCGGCAACGGTATTTCGCTGATCATCTTTGCGGGCATTGCCGCAGGCCTGCCGAAGGCGCTTGCCGGTACGCTGGAGCTTGGCCGCACGGGTGCGCTGTCGACGGCATTGATTCTTATGGTCGTGGTCGTTGCCATCGGCGTCATCGCGCTGATCGTGTTTGTTGAACGCGCTCAGCGCCGGTTGCTGATCCAATATCCGAAGCGCCAGGTCGGTAACCGCATGTTCCAGGGCGATACGTCGCACCTGCCGCTGAAGCTCAACACCGCAGGCGTGATCCCGGCGATTTTTGCCTCGTCGCTGCTGCTTCTGCCGGCAACGGCGGCCGGCTTTGCCGGAAACACCAACCTGCCATCCTGGGCGACGATGATCATCGGCTCGCTGCAGCATGGTCAGCCGCTGTTCATGCTGTTCTACGGCATTCTGATTGCCTTCTTCGCCTTCTTCTATACGGCCATCGTCTTCAATCCGAAGGATACGGCCGACAATCTGAAGAAGCATGGCGGCTTCATTCCGGGGATTCGTCCCGGCGAGCGCACGGCCGAATATATCGACTATGTGCTGACGCGCATCACCGTCGTCGGCGCCATCTATCTCGTTTTTGTCTGCATTCTTCCCGAAACGCTGATCGCAAGGACTGGTATCCCATTAGCCCTTGGTGGTACTTCGCTTTTGATCGTTGTCAGTGTTACCCTTGATACGGTAGCACAGATCCAGGGCCATCTTATTGCCCAGCAATATGAGGGACTGATCAAGAAGTCCAAGCTGCGTGGAGGAAAGAGGGGACGATGAGATTAATTCTTTTGGGGCCGCCGGGGGCGGGTAAGGGGACCCAAGCCCAGCGGATCGTGGAGAAGTACGGCATTCCGCAACTGTCCACGGGTGATATGCTGCGCGCGGCCATCGTCGCGGAGACAGAAGTCGGCAAGCGCGTCAAGGCGGTGCTTGATTCGGGCAAACTGGTCTCTGATGACATCGTGATTGCGATCGTCTCGGAACGCATCGACCAGCCGGACTGTGCCAAGGGCTTCATTCTCGATGGTTTTCCGCGCACCCTGGTGCAGGCGGATGCCACCGAATCGATGCTGGCCGCCAAGGGTCTCGACCTCTCGGTGGTGATTGAGCTTCGGGTCAACGACAAGGAACTGGTTCGCCGTGTCTCCGGTCGTTATTCCTGCGCCAGCTGTGGTGCGGTCTATCACGACACGGACCACAAGCCGTCCGTGGAAGGCGTCTGCGACAAGTGCGGGTCGACCCACTTCAAGCGTCGGCCGGATGACAATGCCGAGACGATGACGCAGCGACTCGAGGTCTACTACAAGGAAACCTCGCCGCTGATCGGTTATTATTATGCCAAGGGCAAGCTGAAGACTGTCGATGGCATGGCCGAAATGGACGTCGTCACGTCCAATATCGAGGCGATCCTGGCGGCTCTCTAGAGCTTAACCCAGGTGTTACCCAAGAATCTTGGCGGGGCCGGTTGCTATTTTCGACTGATTCCGCTAAAGACCGCGCCAACTCGCGACATTTGACAGCGATCGGCGTGGACCATCCAGAGATGGATGTCCGGTCCGGTCTTTTTGACTTGTCACGGATGAGATTTGAACTGGCGGCCCTCTATGGCTGCTCTCATGGAAGAAGCACCACTTGCCGGATGGCAACTGGAACGCAAGGAGAATAGGCGTGGCACGTATCGCTGGCGTCAACATCCCGACTGCGAAGCGCGTCGTTATCGCGCTGACCTACATTCACGGGATCGGACCTAAATTCGCTCAGGAAATCGTCGAGAAGGCCGGTATTCCGGCTGAACGTCGCGTTCATCAGCTGACGGACGCAGAAGTTCTGCAGATCCGCGAAACCATCGACCGCGACTATCAGGTCGAAGGCGATCTTCGTCGCGAGACCGCGATGAACATCAAGCGTCTGATGGACCTCGGCTGCTACCGCGGCCTGCGCCATCGTCGCGGCCTCCCGGTCCGCGGTCAGCGCACGCACACCAACGCCCGCACCCGCAAGGGTCCGGCGAAGGCGATTGCTGGTAAGAAGAAGTAATTTTTCGGGCATTAGCCAATAGGCAGTAGGCGGTAGCGGAAAGCGCTACTGGCTACTGCCTAATTTCTATTGCCTGAAAAGGTGGAGCCGCTGGTGTTACGGCGGTGACGATATCAACGAAAGGAAGACCATGGCCAAGGAAGCCACACGCGTTCGCCGTCGCGAACGTAAAAATATTTCATCGGGCGTTGCTCACGTCAACTCGACGTTCAACAACACCATGATCACCATCACCGACGCACAGGGCAACGCCATTGCCTGGTCGTCTGCTGGTGCCAAGGGCTTCAAGGGTTCGCGTAAGTCGACCCCGTTTGCTGCCCAGATCGCTGCCGAAGACTGCGCCAAGAAGGCTCAGGAACACGGCATGAAGTCTCTCGAAGTCGAAGTCTGCGGCCCGGGTTCCGGTCGTGAATCGGCTCTGCGCGCCCTCCAGGCTGCGGGTTTCATGATCACCTCGATCCGTGACGTGACGCCGATCCCGCACAATGGTTGCCGTCCGCGCAAGAAGCGCCGCGTCTAATTCGCCTTCGGAGGCTGCCCTCGCGGCGGTCCCGGTTCGAATTCGTGTAATGCCGCCTTACTTCGTCAATCGAGGTTTGGCGGCTTTGCCGTAACGCCTAAGAAGAGTGTTTCTCCTTGGCGCTTCTCATGCTCGGTTGCCACGATTGGATAGTGGCAGCGAACGGAAGGTTTTAATCATGATCCAGAAGAACTGGCAGGAACTGATCAAGCCGAACAAGGTGGAGTTCACCTCGTCCGGCCGCACCAAGGCCACGCTCGTCGCGGAGCCGCTGGAACGCGGTTTCGGTCTGACACTCGGCAACGCGCTTCGCCGCGTTCTGTTGTCGTCTCTGCGTGGTGCTGCCGTCACTGCTGTGCAGATCGACGGCGTTCTGCATGAATTCTCCTCCATCCCCGGCGTTCGGGAAGATGTGACGGACATCGTGCTGAACATCAAGGAAATCGCCATCAAGATGGATGGCGACGATGCAAAGCGGATGGTCGTGCGCAAGCAGGGCCCGGGTTCTGTGCTGGCCGGCGATATCCAGACGGTCGGCGACATCGAGATCCTCAACCCGAACCATGTGATCTGCACGCTCGACGAGGGTGCCGAGATTCGCATGGAATTCACGGTGAACAACGGCAAGGGTTATGTTCCTGCCGATCGTAACCGTGCCGAAGATGCGCCGATCGGTCTCATCCCGGTCGACAGCCTCTACTCCCCGGTCAAGAAAGTGTCCTACAAGGTGGAAAACACCCGCGAAGGCCAGGTTCTCGACTATGACAAGCTGACCATGACCATCGAAACCGATGGTTCGGTCACGGGCGAGGATGCCGTGGCGTTTGCCGCTCGCATTCTTCAGGACCAGCTGTCGGTCTTCGTCAACTTCGACGAGCCGCAGAAGGAAGCAGAAGAAGAATCGGTCACTGAACTCGCGTTCAACCCGGCTCTCCTCAAGAAGGTCGACGAACTGGAACTCTCTGTCCGTTCGGCCAACTGCCTGAAGAACGACAACATCGTCTACATCGGCGACCTCATCCAGAAGACCGAGGCGGAAATGCTGCGCACGCCGAACTTCGGTCGCAAGTCGCTGAACGAGATCAAGGAAGTTTTGGCTTCCATGGGCCTGCATCTGGGTATGGAAGTTCCTGCCTGGCCGCCGGAAAACATCGAAGATCTCGCCAAGCGCTACGAAGACCAGTATTAACCCGCCCAACCGTTCCGCGCGGGCCAGTGTCTGGCCCGCCGATGGAATTGGAAAGCATGTTTAAACTGCAGGCGGATGCCTGCAAGTAAAGGAGACCAGAGATGCGCCACCATAAAGCCGGCCGCAAGCTCAACCGTACCGCCAGCCACCGCAAGGCAATGTTTGCCAACATGGCGGCTTCGCTCATCACGCATGAGCAGATCGTAACGACGCTTCCGAAGGCCAAGGAAATCCGTCCGATCGTTGAAAAGCTGGTCACGCTCGGCAAGCGCGGCGACCTGCACGCTCGTCGTCAGGCCATTTCGCAGATCCAGGATCAGGACGCTGTGAAGAAGCTGTTCGATGCCATCGCTTCGCGTTACGCAACCCGCAACGGCGGTTACCTGCGTATCATGAAGGCTGGCTTCCGCCAGGGCGACAACGCTGCCATGGCCGTCATCGAGTTCGTTGAACGCGATGTGAACGCCAAGGGCGCTGCCGACAAGGCTCGTGTTGCCGCTGAAGCAGAAGCTGCTGAAGCCGCATAAGGTTTTGCCCTGTAAAGGGTAGACAAGGAAAAAGGCCGGACGAGCGATCGTCCGGCCTTTTTCGTTTATGGGTGCGATGGGCGCCAATGGCGTGGGGCAGGTGAAAACTCAGCTGCGCTGGAAGGCTGCTGCTTTTCTTGCTCTTTTACGCTCCATCAGCTTCGGCCGCACCAGCCGGTAGCCCAAGAGAACGGTCACCACCGCAATGTAGAAGGCGGGCTCCAGCGTCAGGCTCTTGCGCGACAGCACGAAGTGCAGGATCGCGACGAGAAGCACGAGGTAGCTCAGTTTGTGCAGCGTGTTCCAGCGGCTGCCGAGCTTTCGGATCGACCAGCGGTTGGAGGTGAGCGCCAGTGGGATCAGCATCACAAGGCCCGCCATGCCGAGCATGATATAGGGCCGCTTCAGGATGTCGCCGAGGATCGAGGAGAGAACGAGGGCTCGGTCCAGCGTCAGGTAGACGGCAAAATGCGCCAGCACATAATAGAAGGCGATCAGCCCCAGCGCCCGCCTGTAGGCGATAAGGTTGATGCCGAAGAGGTCGCGGATCGGGGTGATTGCGAGCCCGAGACAGAGAAACCTGAGAGCCCATAGTCCGAGCAGATGCTCGAACGTCCTGACCGGGTCGGCGCCGAGATCTCCGAAGAGCCCCTGGTAAAAGGCATAGAGGCCCGGTAGCAGGCCGATCACATAAAGCGCCCACACCGAAGCCGGTTTGTAGCGCGCGGGAAGGGCAAGTTGCGCCATGCTCAGAAGAACTTCTTCAGGTCCATGCCGGCATAGAGGCTTGCGACCTCATCGGCGTAACCGTTGAAGGGCAGGGTATCCAGCGTACGGCCGCCGAAGAGGCCGCTGCCTTCGCCGATGCGCCGTTCCGTCGCCTGGCTCCACCGCGGATGGTCGACCTTCGGATTGACGTTGGCGTAGAAGCCGTATTCGCTGGGAGCAGAGATATTCCAGGTGGACGGCGGCTCCTTGTCGGTGAGGGTGATCTTGACGATCGACTTGATGCCCTTGAAGCCGTATTTCCATGGGGTCACCAGACGGATCGGTGCGCCGTTCTGGTTGGGCAGGGTTTCGCCGTAGACACCGGTTGCAAGGATGGCCAGAGGATGGCGGGCCTCATCGAGCCGCATGCCTTCGACGTAAGGCCAGGGCAGGGCCTGGAAAAAGCCGCTCTGGCCGGGCATCTGTTCCGGGCGCACCACGGTTTCGAAAGCGACGTATTTGGCGCTGCCAAGCGGCTCCACCCGGTCCAGGATGGCTGAGATGGGAAAACCGACCCAGGGGATGACCATCGACCAGGCCTCGACGCAGCGCATGCGGTAGATGCGCTCTTCCATGGGGATTTCCGCCATGATCTTTTCCATGTCGATCACCTGGGGTTTTGCCACCATGCCGCCGACGGTGATGGCCCAGGGTGTCGGCTGGAAACTGCCGGAGTTCTGGGCGGGATCGGCCTTGTTGACGCCGAACTCGTAGAAATTGTTGTAGGTGGTGACATCCTTTTTCGGTGTCAGTTTGTCATCGACCTTGTAGGCGCTGGGTTTCGTCGCGATGGGTGCTGCAAGGGCACCGCCGGCACCGGCAAATGTCAGCCCGGCGGCAGCGCCGGCGATAAAGCCTCGCCGCGACACATAAAGAGACTGCGGTGTGATCTCGGATGCGGGAATGGACGGCGGCCGGTAGAGCGACATGAGACAGTCTCCTGCGGATAAGCGGATCGGTTGTGATATTATCTATTACGTAGCGGCAAGGCGATTTGTTTCACAGGTTTTACGCAGATTTGCCCGGCCACGTTCTCGTGATGCGCCGGGCCTGCGCAGGCGTACCGCTTTGGCCTGTCCTGATAGTGACAGAGTGGGTCATTTCCGCTAGGAAATGCCTAAAAGCAGGGCTTTCAAGCCGACAAAGCGGCCATGCCCGGATAAATTCAAGACCTGAGGAAAACACCATGCCTGCATACCGTTCGAGAACGACGACCCATGGCCGCAACATGGCGGGCGCCCGTGGTCTCTGGCGCGCCACGGGCATGAAGGACAGCGATTTCGGCAAGCCGATCATTGCCGTGGTCAATTCCTTCACGCAGTTCGTGCCGGGCCACGTCCACCTGAAGGATCTCGGCCAGCTGGTGGCCCGCGAGATCGAGGCGGCCGGTGGCGTTGCCAAGGAATTTAACACGATTGCCGTCGATGACGGCATCGCCATGGGCCATGACGGCATGCTCTATTCGCTGCCGTCGCGCGAGATCATCGCCGACTCGGTCGAATATATGGTCAACGCGCACTGCGCCGATGCGATGGTGTGCATTTCCAACTGCGACAAGATCACGCCCGGCATGCTCAATGCGGCGATGCGCCTCAATATTCCAGCCGTCTTCGTCTCTGGCGGTCCGATGGAGGCCGGCAAGGTCGTCATGCATGGCAAGACCGTGGCGCTCGATCTGGTCGATGCCATGGTGGCGGCTGCTGATGAGAAATATTCCGACGAGGATGTGCAGGCAATCGAACGTTCGGCCTGTCCCACCTGCGGCTCGTGCTCGGGCATGTTCACCGCCAATTCGATGAACTGCCTCACCGAAGCGCTCGGCCTGTCGCTGCCCGGCAACGGTTCGACGCTGGCCACCCATTCGGATCGCAAACGCCTGTTCGTCGAGGCCGGCCACCTGATCGTTGATCTCGCCCGCCGTTATTATGAGCAGGACGATGACGGCGTGCTGCCGCGCACGATCGCCACCAAGGAAGCTTTCGAGAACGCCATGACGCTCGATATCGCCATGGGCGGTTCGACCAATACCGTTCTGCATATCCTGGCGGCGGCTTATGAAGGCGGCGTCGATTTCACCATGGACGATATCGACCGCCTGTCGCGCCGCGTGCCCTGCCTTTCCAAGGTGGCACCGGCAAAGCAGGACGTTCACATGGAAGACGTCCACCGGGCCGGCGGCATCATGCGTATTCTGGGCGAACTGGAACGCGGCGGCCTTCTCAACACCGATTGCAAGACGGTGCATGAGGCAACGCTTGGCGATGCCATCAACCGCTGGGACATCACCCGCACCAATTCGGAAACCGTGCGCACCTTCTTCAAGGCTGCACCCGGCGGCGTGCCGACGCAGGTTGCCTTCTCGCAATCCTCGCGCTGGGATGATCTGGATACCGACAGCGAAAAGGGTGTCATCCGCTCGGTCGAAAAGCCATTTTCCAAGGATGGCGGCCTGGCGGTGCTTTACGGCAATATCGCGCTCGATGGCTGCATCGTGAAGACCGCGGGCGTTGACGAATCGATCCTGAAATTCACCGGCCCGGCGCGCGTCTTCGAAAGCCAGGATGCGTCGGTGAAGGCAATCCTCAACAACGAGGTGAAGGCCGGCGATGTCGTCGTTATCCGCTATGAAGGCCCGAAGGGCGGCCCTGGCATGCAGGAAATGCTCTATCCGACGAGCTACCTGAAGTCGAAGGGTCTCGGAAAGGCCTGCGCGCTGATCACCGACGGCCGTTTCTCCGGGGGCACGTCGGGCCTTTCCATCGGCCACGCCTCGCCGGAAGCGGCCAATGGCGGTGCCATCGGTCTTGTGCGCGAAGGCGACATGATCGAGATCGATATCCCGAACCGCACGATCAACCTTCTGGTTCAGGACAGTGATCTGGCAAGCCGCCGTGCCGAGCAGGACAAGCTTGGCTGGAAGCCGGTTGCCCCGCGCAAGCGTAATGTCACGACGGCGCTCAAGGCCTACGCGGCCTTCGCCTCCAGCGCCGACAAGGGTGCCGTGCGCATCCTGCCGGAATGATCAGGATCTGAAGGATCCGATTTCTATCTGGCCCGCCGGAGCGATTCGGCGGGTTTTTCATGCGCCTTGCACTGCAGCCGGCGTTCGGTCCCAATAGGGAGGCGTGCCGATGTGCTCGATCAGGTAGTCGCGAAACGACAGGACCTTGAGGGATCTGAGGCGGTTTTCCGGATAGATCAGGTGAATGTCGTGAACGGTGGTGTCGATAGCAGCCTCGTGGTCGGCCATCAGCACCTGCAGACGGCCGCTGTCGATATGGTCGTGCAGGAGCCAGGTCGGGAAGAGAACAAGGCCCTGATGCTGCAGGGAAGCCTCTACCAGGCTTTCTGCATTGTTGCTGGTCAAGTTGCCGCTGACGACATGGGCCTGAAAGGCAGCCGTGCCTGAGCGAAAATACCATTTCTGCGCGCCGCTGATGCCCTTGTAGAGAAGGCAGTTGTGAGCGTTAAGCTCGAGAGGCACCTGCGGGCGACCGTGGCTGGCGAGATAGGCGGGCGAGGCACAGAGCACATAATGCTGGGCGGTGAGCTTTCGGCTGCTGAGGCTTGAATCCTTCAGCATGCCGATGCGGATGGTGATGTCGGCACCCTCGGCCACCGGATCGTGGAAGGCATCCGACAGCGTCAGTTCCACCTCCACCTCAGGGTAACGCGCCTGATAATCGGCAAGCAGCGGTGCCACATGGCGGCGCCCGAAGGCGATCGGCGCATTGATGCGCAGCAGCCCGCGCGGCGCACCCGCAGCCCCGCCGCTTGCCCGCTCGGTTGCCAGATCGAGCGATGCGATGAGATCGCGTACCTCAAGGAGATAGGCAGCACCTGCCTCCGTCAGCGTCACCGCGCGTGTGTGGCGAAACAGCAGGCGCTGACCCAGCAGATGCTCAAGACCCTGGATGTGGCGGGAGACGGAAGAGGGCGGCAAGCCGCAGCGTCTGGCACTTTCGGTAAAGCTGCCGGTCGTTGCCACATCAACAAACAGGCGCAGCGACAGGAGAGTGAGTTCGTTGCTCATCGCACAATTATCTTTTGCAATTTGACGTCATTGTTGCGTTATCGACATTAGCCTATCTGCGGCTCCTTCAACAGAGCGGAGGCCGCCTGATGGGGCAAATTGTCATTCTTCTTCTTGTCGTCGCGTCCGGCATGGGGCTGTCCGTCGAAGCGGGCCTGCTCGGGCCGCTTGGCGAGGAAGTCGGTCATACGGCCGCGGCACTGTCGATCTTTCTCGTCGGCGGGCTGCTTTTGTCGGTGGCGCTGGTCTTTGCCCCGCAGCGCAGCCTGCCGAGGCTCCTTGCGCAGCCTCGATGGCTGCTCGCCGGCGGCATTCTCGGGCCCGTCTACGTGATCGTGCTGACCATTGCGACGCCGGTGATCGGCGTTGGCACGACCATGGTCGGCATTCTCTGCGGGCAGGTGGCCGCAAGCCTTGCCATCGACCATTTCGGCCTGTTCGGCACGCCGCGACAGTCGATCGACCGATACCGCCTTTCGGCGCTCGTCCTTATTCTTCTGGCTCTCGGGATACTCAATCGATGATTTTCGTGCTGGTTACTTTTCTTGCGCTGGCCGGTGGTGTTTCGCTTGCCGCGCAATCCTCCATCAACGGGCGGCTCGGCAAGGCCGCAGGCGTGATGGAAACCGCCTGGCTGACCTTTGTGCTGGGGGCAGCGGTATGTTTCCTGCTGTTCTTTTTCTTTGAGCCACCGCATGCGATGACCCTTTTTACCGCGCCAAAATGGCAGTTGATCGGCGCACTGTTCGGTGTGGTCTATATTCTGGTGAATGTCGTTGCGGTCCCGCGCGTCGGCATTGCGGCCGCAACGGTTGCAGTCATCACCGGGCAGCTTGCCATGAGCCTTCTGATCGATCACTTCGGCTGGTTCGGCAACAGCGTCATCCCGCTGGATGCCAGCCGTTATGCCTCGATTGCGCTGCTTGCCGCAGCGCTGTGCCTGATCTATCTGGGCAATCGCCGGAAGGCGGGATGAGGAGAAGGGGGCAGCCGTTGCGCTGCCCGCTCTCACGCTGTTCAGATCGGGCGGATGAGCGACTTTGTCGCCTCTTCCAGCTGCTTCATGCGCTCCTCATAGGCGGCGCGGATGCAGGCGGCGTCGGCCTCGCAGGCCTGGCGTTTCTTCAGCCATGCCAGTTGCTCGTCCTTCAGCTGGTCACGGTTGCCCATCGCCATCAGCGATGTCAGGATGTCGAAGGTGGTGACCATCTTCACGTCGAGATCGTTCAGCGATCGGTCCTCGCAGATCACCTTTTCGCCGCCGGAGAGATCGGGCTTCTGGCAATCGAAGCTTGCGGCAAAAGCCGGTGCGGGAGCAACAAGGGTTAGGCTGGAAAGCGCAAGTGCGCCGGCGGCAAAGGTGTGGGACAAGCGGATCGTCATCATCAATTCAGTCTCCATGAACCCCCACTACGGCTTTGGAACCAAATGGTTCCCGCCAAAAAATGCGGGCACGGCGAGCGGCGGGGCAGCAAGGCCGTAAAGCAGCGCGCAACTGCTGCACAATGACGAGCGATCGTCTGGTCTTTCGACGGTCTGGTTCTATGTCTTCCTCACATGAACATAGTTTAATGCGGATGCAGCATTCAGGCCCGCTGCCTCCCCATTTTCGGCCACCTTTCATTTCTAGCGTTTGTCGGTAGAAGTCATCATACCCTTCAAAGTGAGGAATCACATGCTGAGCATGCCGAAAAGCATCTCCCTCTGCCTTCTGGCCCTGTCGCTTGTTCTGCCATCGCAGAGCTTTGCGCAGGACAAGACCTTGCCGCAGAGCCGGCCGGAAATGCAGCTTTCCTTTGCGCCGCTGGTCAAGCAGACGTCGGGCGCCGTCGTCAATGTCTATGCCGAGCGTGTCGTGCAGCGACAGAACCCGTTTGCCGGCGACCCCTTCTTCGAGCAGTTTTTTGGCCAGCGCATGCCGAACCGTTCGGAAAAGCAGTCGTCGCTGGGCTCCGGCGTCATCGTCTCGCATAATGGTCTTGTCGTCACCAACAACCACGTCATTCAGGGTGCCGACGATATCAAGATCGCGCTGCCGGATGGACGCGAGTTTCCCTGCGAAGTGCTGCTGAAGGACGAAAACATCGATCTTGCCGTTTTGAAGATCAAGGGGCAGCAGGAGTTTCCCGTGCTTGCCATTGGCAATTCCGATGCGGTGGAGGTGGGTGATCTGGTGCTGGCCATCGGCAACCCCTTTGGCGTTGGCCAGACGGTGACGAGCGGAATCGTTTCGGCGCTTGCCCGAAACCAGGTGTCGAGCGGAGATGTCGGCTTTTTCATCCAGACGGATGCCTCGATCAACCCCGGCAATTCCGGCGGCGCGCTGATGAACATGCGCGGTGAGCTGATCGGCATCAACACGGCGATCTTTTCGCGCGGCGGTGGCTCGAATGGCATCGGTTTTGCCATTCCGGCCAATCTCGTCAAAGTTTTCGTGGCCGCTGCCGAAGAGGGCAAAAAGAGCTTTGAAAAACCCTATGTCGGGGCAACTTTCCAACCGGTCACCTCGGAAGTGGCTGAGGCGCTGGGGTTGAAATCAGCCCGCGGTGCGCTGGTGGTCGGTGTCACGGAAGGCGGTCCGGCGGACAAGGCGGGGCTGAAGCCGGGCGAAGTCATCACGTCCGTCAATGGCATTGCCGTGGAGCATCCCGACGCGCTCTGGTACCGCCTGACAACGGCCGGGCTTGGCAAATCCGCCCGCCTCATGGTGTCGCAGAACGGCAGTGAGCGGGAGCTGACCATGACGCTTGGGACGGCGCCGGAGACGGTGCCGCGCGACGAGCGGCTGATTGAGGGGCGCAACCCGTTTGCCGGGTTGAAGGTTGCCAATCTTTCGCCAAAGCTTGCGACAGAACTGCGCCTGCCCACAGACAAGACGGGTGTCGTGGTGGCAGAGGTGGTGCGCAATTCTCCCGCTGCCCGCCTGGGTTTCCAGCCGGGTGACATCGTGATCTCGCTGAATGGCGATGCGGTCTCCTCCACCAAGGTGCTCCAGACACTGGTCGGAAGCGATCCGAACCTCTGGCGGGTTGAAATCGAACGCGACGGACAGCGCATCCGTCAGTTCTTCCGATGAGTGGCGATCTGTTCCAGAAAACCATGCCCGCTGCGGTCGCCTCAGGGCGGCCGCTTGCAGACCGGCTGCGCCCGACCTCGCTGGCCGAGGTGACCGGCCAGCCGCACCTGACGGGCGCCGATGGTGCCCTTCGCCGCATGATCGACGCAGGCTCGCTCGGCTCGATGATCTTCTGGGGGCCACCGGGCACCGGCAAGACAACGGTTGCGCGGCTTCTCTCCGGCGAGGCGGGGCTGGCGTTTGAGCAGATCTCGGCGATCTTTTCCGGCGTGGCTGACCTCAAGAAAGTTTTTGAGACGGCCCGGCTTCGGCGCATGGACGGGCGCCAGACACTGCTTTTCGTCGACGAGATCCATCGCTTCAACCGCGCCCAGCAGGACAGTTTTTTGCCTGTCATGGAAGACGGCACCGTAATCTTAGTCGGCGCCACGACGGAAAATCCAAGCTTTGAACTGAATGCCGCTCTTTTGTCACGCGCCCGCGTGCTGACCTTCCGGGCGCATGACGACGAGAGCCTCGGTGAACTTCTGTTGCGCGCCGAAAAGGTGGAGCTGAAACCCTTGCCGCTGGATGAGGCGGCGCGCTCTGCGCTGGTGCGGATGGCTGACGGCGATGGCCGCGCCGTGCTGACGCTTGCCGAGGAAGTGTGGCGCGCGGCCCGCGAGGGGGAAGTGTTCGACAGCCAAGGGCTGGCGCAGATCGTGCAACGCCGCGCGCCGGTCTATGACAAGGCGCAGGACGGGCATTACAACCTCATCTCTGCCCTGCATAAGTCCGTGCGCGGTTCCGATCCGGATGCCGCGCTTTATTATCTCGCCCGCATGTTCGATGCCGGTGAGGACCCGCTTTATATCGGACGCCGGCTGGTGCGTATGGCGGTGGAGGATATCGGCCTTGCCGATCCGCAGGCGCTGGTCATCTGCAATGCCGCCAAGGATGCCTATGATTACCTGGGCTCGCCCGAGGGCGAACTGGCGCTGGCGCAGGCTTGCGTTTATCTCGCGACAGCGCCCAAATCCAATGCCGTTTATGTCGCCTTCAAGGCGGCGATGCGGGCTGCCAAGGAAAACGGCTCGCTCCCGCCGCCCAAGCGCATTCTGAATGCCCCAACCAAGCTGATGAAGGGCGAAGGGTATGGCGACGGCTATCGTTATGATCACGACGAGCCGGACGCGTTTTCCGGCCAGGACTATTTTCCGGACAAGTTGGGTCGGCAGGTGTTTTACGATCCACCGGAGCGGGGTTTTGAGCGCGAGATCCGCAAGCGGCTCGACTGGTGGTCAAAACTGCGCCGCGAGCGGGGCGGGGCCTGACGTCGTGTTGTCAGGATGCCTTCTTCTGCGCCGGGATAACGCCGCCGGCGGACGGGGCGGCGATCATCTTCACCGCTGAATCGGCAAGGCCGTGGTGACCTTCGCAATCCACCACCACATGCCAATGGCCGCCTTCGGGAATGGTGAGCCGGATGGGCGATTTTTTCGCAACGCCGCCGACGAATTTGAAATCGAGTTTTTCCGTGAAACGCTGATAGTTGACCGCCGTCATCAGCCGGACATTGTTGACGGCCGACAGCGTCACCTCGATCACCGTGCCGGGACGCTGCATGCTGAGGTCAAAATGCGTGAAACGAAATGCGGGGCCTGCCATGCCTGTCTCCCTGATTTTTGTGCGCGGCCAAGGGTAGGGCGGGGAAGTTAAGGCTTGGTGGAACCGGGTGGCAACTTATTCGTTAACAGAGCGAACAAGACGTGTCGCCACAGGATTTCCCCGCCCGGGCGGCCATGGCTGTGATCCACCACAGCCGATAACAACAAGAATTTGATCTCCAGTCTTTTCAGGCCTTGTCCCGTTTCCCCTGCCGGACAAGGCTTTTTCTTTGCGCCAAGATGGCAAAACCCCTTTTCTTACAGCAGCTTGAACCCATCGGATGAATCGATGCGGCAACCGCTTGAATCAATCTCTGAGCTTACGAAACCCTGCCTTTTGCGGCTGCCGATAACGCAAGGGTGAAGAAACACCGCCGGATGCGCGCTGTTCTATCACAGCCCAGGAAGCATCAGAGGAGGTTTCGATGCAAATGACCCGACGCACCATGTTGACGGCCACAGCGGTGACGGCAGCCGCCACCGTTCTTCAAGCCCCGCCTATTGCAAGGGCGGCCTTGCCGATCTCCCAGCCGGCGCTGCCGTTCGGGGAGGACGCACTGGCGCCGGTCATTTCCGCCCGTACCGTTGGCCTGCATTACGGCAAGCATCACAAGGGTTATTTCGACAAGCTGAACACACTTGTCGCGGGAACGCGTTATGCTGACATGGATCTGGAGGGTATCGTGCAAGCCTCCTCCAAGGCGACCGACGACGCCAAGATTTTCAATAATGCGGCGCAGGCCTTCAACCATGTGGCCTATTGGGACCAGTTCGTACCCGGTGGACCGGCAAGGCCCGACGGCGATACGAAAGCGGCAATCGATGCGGCTTTCGACGGATATGATGGGTTCATCGACCGCGCGGTAACGGTCTCCGACGAAGTCTTTGGCACCGGCTGGGTATGGCTGACACGAGACGAAGGCAATGCGTTAGCGCTTGTTGGCTATGAGGACGGCAACAATCCGCTGGCCTTCGGACGGCCGGCACTGCTCGGCATCGACATATGGGAACATGCCTATTACCTCGACTATGAAAACCGCAAGGCCGAACATATCCGCGCGGTCCTCGACAAGCTGGTCAACTGGCGTGTGGTGGCAGACCGGATGAGTGCCTGAGTTTTTACCCCTCCCGAAGATACGGGTGCCTGACGCCCTTAACGGCGGCAGGCGCCTTTCACGGGGCGTAAAGCCCGGACGTGATATGGTCGAGATCAAACGGGCCTCTTGCCGCGTCCGGCGATGCCTTCATAAGGTTGTCGCCATGTCTAATCCTTCTCGCCTGTCCTCATCTCTCCTTGCACGCGTGGCGCTGCCGGCGATCGCAGTGGCCGCCTTCAGTCTTGCCGCTCCGGCCTCTGCCGCCGATGCGCAAAAGGGCCGCCGCACGTTTCAGCAATGTGCCTCCTGCCATGCGGTGGAGAGTGACAGCAACGGCTTTGGCCCGCACCTGAAGGGTGTCGTGGGGCGACGTGCCGGCAGTGTGCCCGGTTATGCCTATTCGGAGGCCATGAAGGAGGCCGGTGCCGCAGGGCTTGTCTGGGATGAGGCGGCGCTTTCGGCCTTTCTCGCCAGCCCCGCCAAAAAGCTGCCGGGCACGAAGATGCGCTTTTACGGATTCTGGTTTCAGTCGCAGATCGATGACGTGATCGCCTACCTCAAAGCAAACCCCTGATTGTGAATGCGTTTCAGCTAAAATGCGTGGTGAGGCCTGCCCCTTCGGCACGGAAGTGCAGGCTGGACGGTTAATGGAATGTTTATGAATTCATGCGAATGAAAGGTACCTTTGGTGCGGGATCGACGTGCGGTAAACGGGGCGCCGCCGTCTTCTGATCTCGTGGCGACAGCTGAATGTATCGCCTGCGCATTCGCCACACGCAGGCTGTGTATGGAGTAGTAAATATGACCTCGAAGCCTTTTGCCGTGGCGCTTTTCGCCACTCTTTCCGCCACCACCGCCTTTGCAACGGCAGCCTCCGCTGCCGATCTGGCTGCCCCCTATTCGGAGCCGCCGGCTTATAACGAACCGTCGGTTTCGTCCGGCTGGGACGGCGCCTATGTGGGTGCGCATGGCGGCGTCGCAATGCCCAAGCTCAACCCCTTCTCCGGCAATAACGGCGTCGCAGCCGGTGTGCAGGCCGGTTACAACACCACGGTTGGCCGTGCGGTTGTCGGCGGTGAAGTGGAAGCCTCCTACATGGGTGACACAGAAGTGAAGGTGAACGGCGGCAACCTGAAGGAACGTCACCGTCTGGCCGCCAAAGGCAAGGTCGGCATGCCGCTTGACCAGACGCTGATCTATGGCACCGCGGGCCTTGCCATGACCAACTTCCGCGATAATGGCGACGTATCCGGCCCGGATGGCTGGAAGCCCGGTTATATCGTCGGTGCCGGCGTTGAGCAGAAGCTCACCTCCAATATTTCCGCCAGGGTGGAATATAACTACACCGGCACGCCGAACGTGCGCAGCTTCGCCAGCGGCGTCGCCTCCGAGCGGGACCTGCATGACCATTCGGTGAAAGCTGGCCTCAACTACAAGTTCTAAGTCGCCGCGCGACTGGGCAAAAAAAGATATGGCTTCCCCAGGTCCGGGGAGGCCTTTTTTGTTTGGCGTCGTGCAGGCATGTGCTGAAGGATCAACCGACGGCAAGCGGCAGGCGGGGCAGGAAAAACATCTGCGCAGGCCTCTCTCTTCGCCCCGGCTTTGCCGCCTTGGCCATGCTAATGTGTGCGTCGATTCGCCGTCGGCCCGACAGCATCGGCCCGCTCCCCGGCGCCGGTCTTTTGGACAGCACGACGCGTTTCATCAGGATTTGAAGTACCGTCTGCGCCTGTGACAAGGGGCGGACGGCGCAAGCGCCGGGCTGCAAGCTCTGCATAACAGGAGAATACCATGAGCAATGCCAGGAGCGGCGTTACCGGATTGCGGCCCCATATCACCGTCATCGGGGTTGGCGGCGGCGGCGGCAACGCGATCAACAACATGATCGCGGAAAATCTCGAAGGCGTGGAATTCATCGCCGCCAACACGGATGCGCAGGTGCTCGCCACCTCCAAGGCCTCGCGCCGTATCCAGCTTGGCGCGCATGTGACGGAAGGCCTTGGCGCTGGCTCGCTGCCCGAGGTCGGGCGCGCGGCTGCCGAAGAATCCATCGACGAAATCATGGATCATCTCGCCGGCTCGCACATGTGCTTCGTCACTGCTGGCATGGGTGGCGGCACAGGCACGGGTGCCGCACCGGTGATTGCTGCCGCCGCCCGCGCGGCCGGCATCCTGACGGTCGGTGTCGTCACCAAGCCGTTTTCCTTCGAGGGTAACCGTCGCCTGAAAACGGCGGAAGCGGGCATCGAGGCGCTGCGGCTGGCGGCCGATACCGTCATCGTCATTCCCAACCAGAACCTGTTTCGCATTGCTGACGCAAAAACCACCTTTGCCGATGCCTTCATGACCGCCGACCGCGTGCTGTTTGCCGGCGTTGGCTGCATCACCGATCTCATCGTCAAGGAAGGTTTGATCAACCTCGATTTCGCCGACGTGAAATCCGTCATGCGCGGCATGGGCCGGGCGATGATGGGCACCGGCGAAGCCGAAGGCACGGGCCGGGCGATGAAGGCTGCGGAAGCCGCCATCGCCAACCCGCTGCTCGACGATATCTCCGTGCATGGTGCCCGCGGTGTGCTGATCTCCATCTCCGGCGGCTCGGATATGACGCTGTTTGAGGTGGACGAGGCCGCCAGCCGCATTCGCGACGAGGTGCAGGACGAAGCCGACATCGTCGTCGGCGCTATTTTCGACCGCAATCTCGATGGCCGTTTCCGCGTGTCGGTGGTGGCAACGGGGCTGGAAGGCAAGGGCTAAGGCTTTTTGGGGTTTTGGCGGGCGCGAGGAGGCGTCCGTCTGAGCGACAGTTGCTTTGCTGAGGACGCATCACAAAATCGGGAGGAGAGGCCATGAGCCGGATTGAAGGCAAGATCGCCGTTATCACGGGCGGCACGCAAGGGCTGGGTGCCGCCATTGCCGAACAGTTTGCGCAAGCCGGTGCTGCCGGCATCGTCATCGTCGGCCGCGATGCAGACAAGGGGCAGGCGGTGGCCGACCGCATCACCGGCGAAACGGGCGTGCCGGTGGAGATGGTGGCGGCCGACCTTGCCGATATCGACGCGGTGCGCACCGTCATTTCTGCAGCGGACCGTGTGTTCGGCCGCGTGGATATTCTGGTGAATGCCGCCGGCCTCACCGATCGCGGCAATCTGTTGAACACCACGCCAGAACTGTTTGACCGGATGTTTGCGGTCAATACCCGCGCCCCCTTCTTCCTCATGCAAGATGCGGTTAAACGGATGATCCGCGACGGCATCGAGGGGCGGATCGTCAATATCGGCTCCATGTCGAGCCTTGCGGGGCAGCCGTTCCTCACCCCCTATTCGGCCTCCAAGGGCGCGCTTGCGACGCTCACCCGCAACGCCGCCTTCTCGCTGATGCGCCACCGCATTCATGTGAACCAGCTGGATATCGGCTGGATGAATTCTGACCACGAGCGCAAGCTCATCCTGTCAGAAACCGGCGACCCCGATTTCATCGACCGCAAAGCGGCTGCAAAACCCTTCGGCCGCATTCTCGACCCGAAGGAAGTGGCCCGCACCGTGCTCTGGATGGCGTCCGACGACAGCGGCATGATGACGGGAGCGGTTATTCCCTTCGACCAGTCGGTTTATGGCGGTTACGACGACGCCCCGGTGCCGGCGGGGTTGCTGGAGGGGTAGGGACGTTTGGGGGACGTTCATATAACGTCCAGCATTCTGCGCCAGTCACAGTCAGCCTTGACTGTGCGAACGCATTGCTGATGTGTTGCCATTTGATTGTTGTGCACCAAAACAAGGGGCTTTCTGATGCCGGCATATGATTTCGAGACGAGCCATGGCCGCCTTGCGTATATCGATACCGGTGGCGAGGGCATGCCGGTTGTGATGATCCACGCCAATTCCCTCTGCAAGGAAACTTTCGAATTGCAGATTGAGGCGCTGAAGGATCGATACCGTATCCTTGCCATCGACCTGCCCGGCCATGGGGCTTCTTCGGATGCGACCGACAGGCGGCGAAGCTATAGTATCCCCGGTTATGCCAATGCGGTCGAGGAGTTGCTGCAGGGCCTCGATGTACGAGAGTTTGTCGGCGTCGGTCACTCGCTTGGCGGGCACGTCGTTCTGGAAATGCTTGGAACGGGTTTGCCCCTGCGGGGCGCTTTCCTGTTCGGTACCCCACCGATAGAAAACTCGATCGAGGGCCTGGGTGCCGGCTTTCAGCCCAGCCCCGAGATGGCCTATACGGGAAGTGCCGATGTTTTGGATGATCAGGTAAAGATGGTCGTCGGCATGGCGCTGGGAGACGTTGCGGCAGAGGATGTCCGTTTCCTCGACGCGGTGCGCCGTACCGATGGATTGGCAAGACAGTATATGGTGGAGGCTGCGGTGGCAGGTCGGGGCCTCAATCAGCGCAACCTTGCGGAAACCTCACCAGTTCCGCTTGCGATTGTGAACGGCGAAAACGATCCTGTCATCAATCTCGACTACATCGACACGCTTGCCTATGCCAATATCTGGAGCGGCAAGCCTGTTCGCCTTGCCGGTGCCGGTCACGGTGTCCACCGGGAGCGCGCCGGAGATTTCAACCAGCTTCTTTCGAAATTTCTGGCAGACGTCGCGGTTTGACATCGCTCTGATGAAGATGCCGCTTGAGTGCGAAGCCGGCGGTTACACCGCGTCTTCGTCAGTGCCGCCTTTTACCAAAGTTCGAGACCGACATTTGCTGACCGTAGAGATTTTAAGCTCGCCTCCGAAACCAAAAAAGTGAATTCTCCCAATCGAGAAACTTCTTCAAAAGCTCCTCGGTATAATCGCTGCGGAGCGTTTTGTTTCTGCTCCGTGTCGACCTCGCCTGACCGATTCCACGCCATCCGGTCGAGTTGTGCTGCCGAGACGAATTGGTACTGCGGCACGTCGGCTATGTTCTCTACGCGACTCACCTCTCTCCTCTGAAGCAATCCCGGCTCGGGGCCGTGTGAGCGAAGAGAACATGGACTCAGGCCAATCCGACAGCTCGTG
Organism: Neorhizobium sp. PAMB6630; assembly: GCF_058242775.1. Taxonomy (NCBI): domain Bacteria; kingdom Pseudomonadati; phylum Pseudomonadota; class Alphaproteobacteria; order Hyphomicrobiales; family Rhizobiaceae; genus Neorhizobium; species Neorhizobium sp. PAMB6630. Next base: position 2,302,787 of record NZ_CM177836.1, on the reverse strand, counting down.
CAATGATAACGGTCGCGTTGTCCTGACGGGGGCGGTCTTTTGCTGTGACAGCCTCCAGCAGATGTTGGCTGAGCGCACCGATCTCAACATGACTTTGTGCATTTAGGATTTCGTCGATCTCCTGCATGTTCAGGCTGTCGAGCCCGTCGCTCGCAATGATCAGGATATCTCCCACAGCGACGCTCATACCCGTCGCACTATAATCCAGTCTGTGGATCGGATCGCCCGTCACAGCTGAGAGAAGGAGATGACGTGACGGACTGTTGCGCGCTTCCTCTGCGCTCATCTCGCCATTCTTGACAGCAATGGCCAATTGTCCCGCCATTGAATGATCTGCGTTGATACGCGAAAGTCCGGACTGCGTCTTTAGAAGCACTATGGAATCGCCGATGCTCAGCCATTTGAAGCCTTTATGGCCGAGTTCCACGGCTATAAGGGTGCATCCCATTCCTTGATCGTGTGGATTGTCGGAGACGTGTCGAGCAATGGCCTCATTTGCCGCGTTGAGTGCCGGCAGGAATTCGTCTGAGGCTGGTCCAGATGTTCCAGTGGCCGTCTGTATGAATTTGGTAACAGCGAGTTTCGCGGCTGTCGCCCCGGCAGCATGCCCTCCCATGCCATCTGCCAGCACCCACAGGAATTGCTTATCGTTACCGAGGACTTCGCAGTAATCCTCTTGCTCTTCACGGCGACCTAAGATCTGGCTTGCTGCAAACTCCCACGAGACTGTCATTTGACTTCTGAACTGGACCAGTTGAAGCTTTCCGAGCAAAGCGGAACGAACATGAGCCGTGTCGACCCGATGTCGATCATATCCCCATGTGCAAGTTCCATTGGCGCCAGGACCGGCCTGCCATTCAGCCGGACGAGGTTGGTCTTTCCGCCATGCTGAATGTAGAAATCTTGCTGCATGTCGTCGAACACGACAAAGGCATGCGCCTCGCGAGAAATGTTCTCATCGCCAAAGTCGAGAGGAATACGCTGGTTACTCGCTCGGCCGAGGCTGTTCATGCCGAAGTAGATTTCCAGCGAATGACCTCTACCCGGGCCTAAAACAACAACCAGCCAACCGGCAACCAACTCGTGCTCTTGCTCCGGACTGCTGGGTGTCCGGGGACGCGGCGATGAGGACGCCAGACGGGTTACGGCATCGTTGGGCTCCTGCGGGCGTTGCCGGTCCCCTGCTTGACTTGAACCGCCTATGACCCGCGTAGCCTCATCGGCTTCATTTGGTTTGGGTGCAGGTTTCAGGAGGCGTGTGCGCTCGTCATCGCTCATGGTGGGCCTTCTTTTAAATATCTGGTTTGACCGTCATTTCAATGTTCTATTGCGACAAAGCGAAAGCTTGTTTCTCCGAGGCTGATAACGTCTCCTGAGCGCAGCTCCGCCTTCGCAACCCTTTGGCCATTCACAACAACGCCATTCACCGTGTCCAGATCGGTGATGATGGGAGACTGACCGGGGAGCATGTGAAACACCGCATGGTGGCGATGTACGCTATCATCTTCAAGTTGAAAATCATTCTCAGAATGCCGTCCGATGGTGATGTTTCGCTCTTTGATCTCAAATCGCAAATCACTGCCGTCCATCGCCTCAAAAAAGCCAAAGGATATCCCGGAGGGCAGCAACAGACTGGGATTTTCATCCGCTCTCATCGGCTGCGTGTAGGGCGTTTCAAGGTTGTCGGTTCCATCTTCGACCGCAGCAGTGTCCGGGGTCGCAGGCTGTTTGGCATTGCGGAGCACAAGGACCGCGAAAATGCCGGCGATCAAAAGCGGAATGCCCAGCAACAGCATCCACGCGAAATTTTCATTGTCTGCAGCCCAGTCACCACTTCCGGCTAGAATTGGGTCAAATGCAGCGTATATCTTTGCGATGAAAGGTAGTGGTTCGGGCGGAGGCGGGGCAGCCTCTGCCGGCGCCGGGGGCGGAGCCGGAGCCGGTTCCGGTTCCGGAATTGGCTGAGGCGCAACAAACGCTCTTGTGTTTTCGCCTTCTATAGTCGTGCCATCCACAAGGGTCAGATGGGGAGCAATTGTCATTTCGCCAGATAGAGTGCCGAGGGGTGCCGTGACTTGGCCGCCGTTCGTCAGATATCGGCTGAAGTTGGCGATGAAGTCGGGTGGGAATTCCTGGTTTCCAACGCTCGAAACAAACGGACCATCTGTTTCAGATGCAAGTCGTTCGACCTCTTGAAGAAATACAGTTTCGGAACGTTTCTCAGCGATGCCAATCCCATATATGAGAACGCCGGCCTGTTTCGCATGTTTGACAACATCTTCGCGGCTATAGGCTGTGTCTTCTGCCTTGCCGTCGGAAATCAACACCAGTGCGCGGCGTTCGGCGGGAACCTTCTTCAGGATATCGATTGCTTTTATGGCGGTGAAAAAGAAGGCTGTCGCCGCGCCGTCAGCCTTCACGTTCGCAAAGCGGCTGTCAAAATCGGCATAGGGATCTCCTGGCGATATGATGACGCGGAGATCTTCGGCAAATGTCCCCACGGCCATTATGTTTCGGGCATTTGCCTGCGCATAGAGGCTTTTGACAAGGGAAATACTGCGCTTCACCGTGGCAGAACGGGCAGGATTGGACCTGTCGATCAAGAAGAACCAAGCTGCCTTCCCGTCACCGTCTTCAAAGGAGTAGAAGGTGGAGCCGGCCAGCGGCTTGTCACGCGCCAGGATTGTCGCTTTTTTTACCTGTACGGGTGTGATAAGGCGAATGTCGCAATGCGCTCTGGGATCCTTTTTGTCTTCCGTGATCGCACATTTTGAAACAACGCCCTGATCAGCGGCATAGGATACACCCGATAGGAAGAGCGAGGCAGCAAATATAGACAAGATTAGACGCATATAAGGGTCCCCATACCCGAAATATTAAGCTTCTTAACCTCAAAAAACACTAGAGACATCAACCCGTGGTGTAAAGGAAGAGTAAGGGGCAATATTAATTTCCGCTCTCATCGCGATCCGGAAAGACGCGGCGAATTCGGAGGTTAGGCTGTTTGGTTTCAAGATCAGTCGTTCTCCCCGCAACGATGAGCGATCCGTCGCCCAGCAGTGATAGCGCCCGGAACGTGTTTTCCGAATTGTCGGTGCCGACACTTTCCCACAACGTGGTTTTGAGGTCGGGGGAGAGCTTGACGATCCAACCGGCGGGATATTCCATTCGAGCAGAATCGCTTGATCCGACAGCATAAACATTGCCGTCTGCGTCCGTGGCGATACTTGTGAGGCGGTCTTGTCCTTGTTTGGCAAGCACCTTAGGCGGCATCTTGTTGTCTGGAGTCAGGCGCAGGATGATGCCATCTGCCGTACGTGTGCCAAAGCTCGTGGTTTCGCCCGCGAGCAAAATGTCGCCATTGAAACCCACCGCCATTGCGTTGATGCGATCGAAACCGCTCCCGCCCGGCTGGCGGTCGAGAAGTACAGTTCCGTCTGACGATAGCCGTATGATCCAGAAATTCGGATCAGAGCCGGATAAATCCCCTGTTTGGCCCGCAGCAACCAAACCTCCCCCGACGGTCTCGACGACACTTGTGAACAGGCCGCCGTCGGGATGGTCAAAATTGCGATCGTTGATGAGTTCTCCCTGTGGGGATATCTCAAGCATCCATCCTTGGGGCAGGCTGTTGATGTTCTTGGTCGTCGTGCCGACGCTGACAAAGTTTCCGGATGCACGTTTTACGACAGACAATAGACGGTCCGAACCAGGCCCACCGAAACGGCGGGACCATACGACCTCACCCTTCGGTGAGAAACGCGCAACGATGGCATCAGATCGTGTTTCCCCTGAGGCGGTTGCTTCGCCCACAGCGACTACGCTTCCGTCCTCCAACTGTGTGATAGCGTGGAAGACGTCCTCACCGGTCTCACCAAATGCCGCCGTCCAGACAATTCTGCCGCTTCTGGACAGACGATACACGACCGCCTGCTGTTTAAGCGGTGTATCGAAAACTTCGTAGCCTGCCACCGTGACGGAATTGTTCTGCGTTACAGAGGCCAGAGCCTCACCCTTGCGACCGTCTCCGAGGGTTACATCCCAGGCGGAAGACAATGCGGCCACGTTTTGGCGGGCCTGATAAACCTTCGGACTGTCAGGGTAGTCTCTGATGAAGGCGGCGTAGGTGTTTTCGTTGTCGAGCACCAAGGCCATATCCCATGCTCGGGTTTCCTCCGCTTGGCGATATCCCTGGTAGAGCCAGTATCCCGCCCCTGCGGCAATCACCACAACCACGGCCGAAACGTATGCGAACAAGCGTAAACCCTGAAGCTTTCTTGGCTTCGGCGTTGAACGGCCACCTCGATCTGGTGCTGTTTGCGTCGAAGTCTCCACAGCCGTGATGACCTGCTCGGCAGAGATAGTCTCGCTCTTGAGATCCTTGCGCCACGCCTGGATGCTTTGCGGCCGGGATTTTATCTGGGGGGCGAGGCCTTTCTGAATTGCGGCAAGGTATTCGCTGCTGTAGCCCTCGATCCCCATCGTCTCGAGCGACATCATTGGATCGGGTTCACCGTTGCTTATTGCGTCCTGCCGCGCCATCGCGTCAGGTGGCTTCTTGCCGGCAATACAGCGGTACAAGGTGGCTGAAAGCGCATATATATCGGTCCAAGGGCCTTGGCGCCCCTCCGAGTAATACTGTTCCGGTGCCGAATAACCGTCCTTGACCACGAGATTGAGAGTCTTGCTGTGCTGTCCAAGGGTCAGGCGCGCGGCACCGAAGTCGAGGAGGAGTGCTTCGCCTGACGGCCGGATGTAGATGTTGTCCGGCGCTATGTCCCGATGAGCGATATTCTCTCGATGCACCGATAACAGAGCGTCGAGGATGGGCTGGAGGATTGCGTCGAGCTGTGTCTGGCTCGGCCGGCCGGGAAGCGTCTTCAGCCACGCGTCAAGAGACTGACCTCTGACAAACTCAAGCACCATGTATGCGGTATTGTTCTCTTCCTTGAGGATCTGAAGGACCTGTACAATGCCGGGATGACGGAACTTGGCCAGAGTAGTTGCCTCGTCCATAAACTTGCCCAGTGCCCACTTGTAATCGATTTCGCTCTGAGGCGTGGACGAGGTCACGGCCGTTCCCTCGCGCATGACGAAATCGCGGGGATAACACTCCTTGATGGCAACCTGGCGCTGCAACTCGGTATCATAGGCAAGATAGGTGATGCCAAAACCCCCTTGGCCTATGACCTTCTCGATCCGGTACTGCCGCAGCATCGTGTTCGCCGGCAGTGTGTTTTTGTATTCCATCGATCCCCAATCCAGATGGCCCGCAATAAGAGATAGAAGCACGCAGACAAAGAAATCAAGGTTGATAGATAAAACCTTGTTGTGTCGGCACGGTATTTTGAAGCATAATTTGGATGCTGCGCGGAGCGTTGTGGCTGAAAATGTCGTATTGACGTCAGGGGGGCATCTTGACGCAAGGTATTTTGCAGGGATTTGCGGCAATCAGACCAGTATATTTTCTGCTGGTTGCCTTCCTCAGTTTATTGTTCAACATCTCTCTCTTCGTTGCCGCCCAGCAGGACAAGGATGTCGAAAGCGGTGTGTTCCGCATTCTAAACCTGGGCGGGCCTGGATCGGGCCTGCAAAGCTCGGGCACCGGTTTCAAAATTGCGGCGCCTGGCGCCGTTGTCACAAACTACCACGTCATCGCTGGCGCGGTATCGCTCCGGATCCTTCATGGGGTGGACGGTGCAATGAAAGCGATGCCAGCGAAGATCGTCTGGTTCGATAGGGACCGAGACCTAGCAATTCTGTCTTCAGAGGATGCATTGCCAGGTGCGGTCTTGACCCTGGCTGACATCAGCGAAGGCGATCTCTTGAAGAAAGATAATGTCGAAGCGGTTGGTTTTCCGGGCGCCGCTGACGATCTCGCCAGGATTTCTTCGGTTTCGGAAGTCGCCGAGGCAAGTTATCTTGATGCAACTGTTTCGACAGGAACAGTGCAGCGCCAGGTGGCGAGTGCCGTTCGCCTGACAATTCAGCATAGTGCAAACGTCAATCCTGGGAATAGTGGCGGGCCTCTGCTTGATGCATGCCAGCGGGTTATTGGCGTGAATACGTTGAGCATGACAGCGACGATGCGGGCCGGTGATATGGTCCGTGCCCTTGAGACAGGTATCGTTAGTTTTCAGACGCCGGGAGCTTTGGAAAGTGCGGTGCATATTCGAGAGATCATCAACGGCATCCGCAACACCAAAATTGAACCCGTACTTTCTTCCGGACGCTGCCACTTTGGGATTGATCGGTCGGAAATGACAGGAATAGGCCTTTCCTCGGCGCTTTCCGTCGCCGGATTGGCATTGGCGGGTTTTTCCGCGATGGCTGCGCGGGAAAGGCCCTGGCGCCGCCGCTCCGCTCTGCCTTCGGATCCGGTCGCTGTCGATGCCCCAATCTCGCAAAGCGAGATTGCCTCCGAAGATTGGGCCGAATTCGTTGAATTCGTTCCCGAGGGCACGTCTGCTTCCTACGTCGCGTCGACAGTTGGCGCAGCGTTCGAAGCAAGTGGCCTCACCATCGGTCGCCGAGGAGGTGACGCCAATATCCTGCTGGATGACCCGGCTGTCTCGCGCAGGCACGCAGTTTTGCGACGACACCCCAATGGTGGACTCGTCATCAGCGACCTGGGATCGACCAACGGTACGCGTGTCGATGGTGCCGTGGCGGCAGGCGAACAATCACGTCCGGTCCGAAATGGCTCCCAAATTGAGTTCGGAGCCAGCCGGTTCACGGTTTATACCAACAAGACCTTTCAGAAGTCCCCCTCCGATCGCTGGCTGTTGTCAGGGTTTGATGCACGAGGTCACGTCTTCCAGCACGAGTTTTCCGTTTCGGGGGCAATGATGACCTCGAAAACGCCTTTAGTCCTGGTGCGCATCGGGCGGTCTGACGACAACCATGTGGTCATTGACGACACCTCCGTTTCTCGGCGCCACGCCCAGCTTGTCATGCGAAATGGAGAAGTCTTTCTTGAAGATCTGCATTCATCCAACGGAACTTTTATCGACGGTCGCAAAGTTGCTTCAAATTCTGTACCGGTTGCGCCAAGTCAAAAATTGCAATTCGGCGTAATATCTGCATCACTGTCTGTTGCGTCCTAAGGGGGACGGGTAATGTTGGGGGTCAATATGGCAAACAAACTTGGGTGCGGTTCCGTTTCTCTTGCGATGTCATTTGCGATGCTTGTGGCATCTCCGGGAGTTCAACTCGAAATGAGGGAACATTCGTTCACCGGTACCGCCCGGGCCCAAGGCCTCGACGGATTTTTCAAGACTGTTGAAAAAAACTTTGGACTCGGCAACAACAACAACAATGATAAGAAGCGCAAGAAGAACAACACTCCGGATATCGGCTTAGGCACGGTACTCCAGGGCGTCGGAATGGGGTTGATTGGCGGAGGCATCATCAAGGGTGAAGCCGCACCTCTCATCGTAGGCTCGATTCTGGTTGCAGCCCCCGTGGTTTTCCAAAAGGATATGGAGCGGAAGTATGGCCGTGACCAGGGGTGGGCTGGTTGTGTGACTTGCAACCAAAAGCGACTCTTGGTGCGTCCAGGGGCTTCTGTGACCAGCGCCGAGCAGGCAGCAATCACCGCCCGCATCAAAGAAGATGTCCGTGACATTCAAGGTGGTTTGGCGCAGCTTGGCTATTATGACAAGAAGATTGATGGCGACTACGGTGCCGGAACTCGAAAAGCGGTGTCGCTTTTTCAGCAATCTCTTTTTGACGAAGCGACAGGAAAACTGACTGCGGCACAGCGTCGGGAGCTTTTCGTCCTCGCGCGTGAAAAGGGGTATGAGCCAACGTCAGGTGTCGCCAAGGCGGCGCTGATGCCGGTGGTGGTCTCGTTGCCGAATCCAACTTTGCCGGTTGCATCTAGCTCAATGCAGAACCTGGCTTTGGTTCCGGCGGTTGCCACCATCAGAGAATTCAAACTTGCTGAATCTCAATTCACTCAGTTTGCCAAAGACGCCCTTCAATTCGGCAGCCTGACAGCGGTCAAGGAAGCGCATCTGCTGACAGACGGAAAAGTGCAAGTTGTCATGGACACCGGGGCTGTCCTTTCCAACTCCGTCGGATCGATTGAACTCAAGAAGCACGACCTGTCGGAGAGCTGGATACAGATCCTGATGGCCAATGCTGGTTCCGAAGAACACGTAGTGCTGAACACGGTGGATAGTTTCGGATCTGCGGGTGAAGCGGCAACGTGGCTCGACGGGGCATTGAAAAAGCTGGATTTGCTCAAAAAGCTTGTTGACCAGAATGAGGCTGTTCCGGCCGCAACAGTGGTCGTCGAGGCAGAAAAGTCTCCACAGATGCCGAATGTAGAGACGGCTAAAGCTGATCCGGGAGCGCCAAATACCGGGGTGGATGTCGTATCGCCATCGAACCCCGCGGCGGCAAAGCAGCAAACTCAACCCGTGGGGGATACGACGGAAGTGGAGGTTGCAACGTCAGAAGCTACTGCTGAAGTCAAGTCTGCCCCAGCCCAATGTGGCAGTGACGTTTATGTCTCGTTCAATTTTCCAAACGGAGACAAATCGGTCAACCACTACAATATCATCCCTCCAGAAGGGACCCTGATGATGGACAATGGCGATTCGACCGCATACTTCACCGGCAATTGCGTACAGGGCGAGTACGGCTACAAATATGTGGTTGTGACGCATGATGAAAAGCAGAAGAAGTGGGAATCGTCGGTTCATGAAGGCACGTTCGAACTGGCGAGCCTTGCGGGACAGTGTGAAGTGAACCTGGACGATCCAAACGGTTCGGCCACCCTCCAGTGCTACTGAATTGTTCTCACGACGATATGGCTCGAACAGGCGAACAGGGCGCGGTGAAGTCATGACGCAACGCAAAAGAAGGGCGGCGGTTTCTAAGTTGGGCGTCGGCGGGAAATTCGATGTTCCTGAAGGGCGGTTCCGCACGATGATGGAAAACGTCGCGGGAGACGTCCGCCAATATTGGCGGCATCTTGTCGAGACGCCGATCCAGGCTGTCGTAGGTTTTGTTGCATTTTTGGCCAGTATCTCATCCATCATCGAGTCGTTGACCAAGGAATCCGATTCCAGATCACCTGGAAGCGGCAGCATGCTTGACGGGATCGAAGCATTGCTCTCTGCTTCCGTGCCCATGAAGGTGCTGACAAGTCTTGTCTTTGCGTGTTCGATCGGATGGACTTGCGCTGTCGTCGCGTCATGGCTGACCAGTCGCAAAAACGACGGCTCCACCGTTGTTGCGGTGGCTCTGGCGATTTTTTCCGGGGCGTTCGTCAGTGCCTGGTCTACGAGTTTTCTACTCAAGACGGATATCAACCGGGTCGGGCTGCAGACCGATATGACACTAATCCTCGTCACGTTCTACATTTGCGCTGCAACCTTCGTCGCCAAGACCAAGTATCGGCTTACCCACGAAAGTGCTCCGGACGTCATTGAGCAGCGAGCCACAACTCTTGTTCTATTCACACTGGCTGCGGTTGGGGTCACTCTGGTCTCTCTCGCGGACGTCATCGCATCGAAGGCTGGCCAATGAGCTATCAGGAAAAATCACTGGCGAAGCTTTCGCTTGCCGCAATGTTCCTGGATCTGCTGGTCTGTGTGTCCGTGTGGCAGTCACTCCGAGTATTTGCCGGCGACATGGTACTCCAATCTGTTGCGCTGACCGGGATCGTCGTGTTCCTGGCTGTCTGCGCGCTTTATGTCTTCCTGTCCGAGGTGCTTCTGAATGGCCGGTCCATTGGGCGCCTGTGCCTTGGATTGTCCGTCGCGCCCTGTGGAGGTGGAGAGACACTATCGTTCGGCCAGCGAATAAGACGCTTTTTGGCAATTGTGTCGGGGTTCGGATTGCGTTCGCTAAACCCAAACAGGCTTCCGTCTCACAACTGCTCCGCATCGATCATTTTCCGCTCTGATCTCGCGGGTGTCGCTCCGACGCGGTCAAAATCCAGACAAAGCAAAGTCTCTGTTGCCCCCCGCGAGACGTCTGCGTCTTCCCCGACTTCGACAGCCGCGCGGCTGGTCGTTCGTGTCGTGACCGGGCCGCATTTGGGAACAGCATTGCGCCTCACCGATGCCTCGACATTCGCGGTGGATGGAATATTCAAGATCGGCCGCCTCACTGGGTGGGGGGATCTGGTTTTGTCCCGAGACAACAAAGTTTCGCAGAGGCATTGCCGCTTGAGCTACAAAGCGGGCCAAGTATACGTTGCCGATGGCGCGAACTCGACCAGCCCGTCCAGCAATGGGACTTTCGTGGGCGGACAGCGCATTGGGACTGAAGAATTTGTGCCTCTGCAACTCGGAAATGCGCTTCACTTGGGTGACAGTAGGCTCGTCGTAAATGCTGAATGAGAGCTGGCTCGGTTTTTCTGAACAGTTTCGAGCGTTTCGCTAAGTGGATTTCCGCTTCGATTATGCCGCCACCATCATTGGTGCCAGCGCGTTGAAGTAGTCCTGATCCGGTGGCTGCCGGTCAAGAGATGAATGTGGGCGCAGGCTATTGTGAAAGGTCAGATATCGGCCAATGCCGACGCGGGCCTCGGACACGGTCTTGTAGGCGTGGAGGTAAACCTCCTCGTATTTGCTCGAACGCCAGAGGCGGTCCACCAACGTAGTTACGCCACGCACCCTTGCCATCCATCGAGATGGCGATCTCAGCTTTCTTCAGCACCGCGGTGAAGTCGACAGAGGTAAACTGCGATCATTGGTCAATATGTATCCCTCCGGCGTGGACCGCCTTGCGAGTTTTTGGTGATATCGTGATTTTGCGCTCTTGAGAGTGAACTTAAGAGCGCAATGAGGAACGATGGCACAGGCCATTTTGCTGACGGGTCAAGAACGACGTCGTCGTTGGTCACCGGATGAACGGCGGGAGATTGTGGAGGCAGCATTTGCTCCGGGGGCAAATGTCTCGGCAGTAGCGCGTCGTTTTGATGTTTCGACGGGGCTGCTCTACACGTGGCGGCGCCAAGCGCTGTCTTTGAAAGATGAGCCCGCTTTCGTGCCGGCAACTGTCCTGGACGTTCCTGGCAACGGCGATGGTTGTGCGACAACCATCGTTGTGGACTTTGCGAACGGTATCAAGGTGAGGATTGCGTCCGGGGCGCCTTGTGATCTTGCTGCAGCCGTGATGCGTGCGCTCAAATGATCCCGATCAGTTCGAGCGTGCGGGTTTGGATTGCGAGCGGCCATTGCGATATGCGCAAGGGAATGCACGGCCTTGCTCTGATCGTGCAGGAAGGTTTGGGTCGTGATCCGTTCAAGGGTGACGTTTTTGTCTTCCGCGGGAAAAGCGGCCGGCTGATCAAGGCTCTTTGGCATGACGGATTTGGGCTTTCGCTATACGCAAAGCGGCTCGAGCGCGGCCGTTTCATTTGGCCGGCGACGCAGGGTGGAGCTATTGCGCTGACGGCTGGCCAGATGTCCTATTTGCTTGAGGGAATTGACTGGCGGAACCCGCAGCAGACATGGCGGCCGACGAGCGCTGGATAGTGTCTTTTGGGGCGGGATTTGCGAGCGGGGCGCCAGGAAAAGCTATACAAATCAGTGGTTTTATGATTCACTTCGAGCATGGAAACCGGCTCGGAAAATCCCCGTGATCATGCTGCTGCCCTGGAGGCAGAGCTGGCGATTGCGCGGTTGGAACGAGCTACCGCTTTGGCCGAATTGGCTGTTGCCAAGGCCAAGGAAGCCGATGATCAGGCCATCATTCTTCGCCAGAAAGTCTATATCGAAAAGCTGCAACGGGAACTGCGCGGTCAGAAGTCGGAACGGACGGCGCGGCTGATTGCTCAGATGGAGCTGATGCTTGAGGACGCCGAAGCGACGGCGACCGAAGATGAGCTTGCTGCCGAGATGGCCGTTGCGGCGGCGGCGATTGCGGTCACCGGCTTTACGCGCAAGCGGCCGGTCAAGAAGCCATTCCCGGAACATCTGCCGCGTGAGCGTTTTGTCGTGCCAGGCCCGGTTGCCTGCAACTGCTGTGGCGGTGAACGGCTTCGCAAGCTCGGCGAAGACATTACCGAAACGATGGAGAGCGTACCGCGGAGTTGGAAGATCATTCAGACCGTTCGGGAAAAGTTCACCTGCCGTGACTGCGAGAAGATCAGCCAGGCACCTGCACCCTTCCATGTCATACCGAGAGGGTGGGCTGGTCCGAGCCTTTTGGCGATGATGTTGTGCGACAAGTTTGGCCAGCACATTCCGCTCAATCGCCAGGTCGAACGTTTTGCCCTGGAAGGTGTGCCAATCAGTCTGTCGACTGCGGCAGACGCGATTGGCACGTGCTGCCAGGTCCTGGATCCGCTGGTGCGGCGGATTGAAAGCCATACGTTCGCGTCTGAACGGATCCACGGTGATGACACGACCGTGCCGGTTCTGGCTCTCGGCAAAACCGTTACCGGTCGGATATGGAGCTACGTCAAGGATGATGCTCCGTTTGGCGGTACGGCGCCTCCGTCGGCGATGTTCTATTATTCCCGGGACCGGGCCGGCGAACATCCACAGGCGCATCTGGCCAACTATAGCGGTATCCTTCAGGCGGATGCCTATACGGGCTATGGCCAGCTTTATCTTCCTGATCGAAGTCCGGGCCCGATTCATGAGGCAGCGTGTTGGGCGCATGCCAGGCGACCATTCTTTGCGCAAGCCGATCTGGAGGCCAACGCGCGCCGAAAAGCGCAGGGTAAAAGTGCCGCCGTCATCTCGCCGGTCGCCTTGAACATGGTGCAGCGGATCGACGCTTTGTTCGAAATCGAACGCCATATCAATGGCCGCACTCCCGATGAGAGAAAAGCAATCCGCCAGCAGTTGTCAAAACCGCTGATTGACGACATGGAGATATGGATACGCGAACACCGCGCCAGGTTGCCGCGCGACAATGACTTGGCAAAGGCATTTGACTATATGCTGAACCGCTGGGAATCCTTCACCCGCTTCCTGGACGACGGCCGTATCTGCCTGTCGAACAATTGCGCGGAGCGCTCTCTGCGCGGTGTGGCGCTCGGACGAAAAGCCTGGCTATTTGCCGGGTCCGATCGAGGGGGGCAGCGGGCGGCGTCCATGTACAGCCTGATCGTCACCGCGAAGATGAACCGCATTGACCCACAGGCCTGGCTTGCCGATGTTCTCGCCCGCATCGCCGATCATCCAGCCAGCCGTCTTGATGAGCTTCTCCCCTGGAATTGGCGGAAAACCGCAACATCGCCACTGAGGCAGGCGGCCTGATGGCTGGTCCTCTCGTTCGCTTGAAGGTCACGCTCGATGACGTTGACCCCTTGGTGATGCGCCGCGTTGTCGTGCCATTCCGCATTCGGCTGGACCGGCTTCATGAGATCCTTCAGGAGGCCTTCGGCTGGACCAACAGCCATCTGTATGAGTTCAGGATCCGTGACATCGGCTTCGGCCTGCCTGATGACGGCTTTGGTGGTCCCATCGATGCACGCAAGGAAACGCTTCTTGCTGCCATCGAAGATATTGGCGCGAAGTCATTCAAGTATCTCTATGACTTCGGCGACGGCTGGACGCACTCTGTGAAAATCGAAAAGATCTTTCCGGCGACCGCCGGCTTCGAAGATCCATTCCTTCTCGAGGTTGTCGGACGGTGTCCACCGGAGGATGTCGGCGGTCCCTGGGGCTATCAAGAGTTCCGCGAAGCCATTGCGGACACCAACCATGAGCGTCACCACGAACTTGTCGAATGGTGGGGCCACGCACACTACGATCCGGGCGATGTCGACGCCGCCAATCTCCGCAAAAACGTCGAGGCTCTAGCCGCAAAGTGGAAGCGCCGATCGCGCAAGAAAAGCTGACCTGCGGTCCTCGGCGAATGCTTACGTCAATATTGCATATGTCGGGTTTTACTATGCCGGGCCAGCGCTTCCTCGACTGCTTCGATGCAGAAGGTTGCTTCCATCGTGATCGATAGCCGCCACGACAGAACCCTCCGGCTGAACCAGTCCACGATGGCACAGAGATAGACGAAGCCACGAGCCATGGGAATGTAGGTCAGGCCCATTGCCTCGATGGGGGGGCGAACTGGCTTAAACGCCGGCGATCACGCAGCTCCCTTCGCCAGCGCTTGCGCCGTACCATCGGGATTGACGGCAATCACCTTCAGATAGGCGCGCGCCGTCTGGTCGGGCACGGAACGTCCCTGTTCCCAATCGCGCAGCGTGCCGAGCGGGATGTGGTAACGTGCGGAAAACTCTTCCTGCGTCAGGCGGAAGGCCCGACGGATGACTTTGACATGGGGCATGCGCGGTGCCGCGCAATTGTCTGATGTCAGCGGCGGGTTTCCAGGTCGGTTGGTGCGAGTGCGCGGTATTCTTCAATAGAAGCGGCTATCATAGTCTTGCAGTTTTTTAGGTATGATTGAGTGAATTCTGCATTATACCTAACGAAATTTATACTATTCTCCTCGCAATCGATGGTGTCGTCCGGGCCAAATTTTATGTTTAGGGTTTCGATTGCATCTTCTGCAAGCTTCAATTGATCTAGGAGATTGTTGAGATCATCATAATCTGGTGGTCCGAAATTTTTTTCAAACGCGGAAAATTCGGGGGATCTTAAATGTGCGATCAAATCAGTGAACTGACATCGAAGCTCTCGAATAGTTGTGATGTAATCTTTGTTTTCTATTGCGTCTATCAATTGATTTAAGCGCCACTCGGTTCTCTTCACAGCTACTTCGGCTCTGCGCGCAATTGCGTACGACCGTTGCTGCTGTAAGCGGAGGTTTTCACGGTGGTGACCGCGTGCGTCGCTAATCTGTTTTGACAAGTAAATGAGTGTGGGCACCGCAGCCGCCACAGCCGCCCAGCTACCAAGCGCTGCTATCCATTCGCGCAAGCACTGGTCATTTTCGACGTAGCACCAGCTTTCTCGGAAAAATAGTGGGCTGTCCAAATAAAATGAGAAAAAAATTATTAAACATAAAAGTGCTGTGATTGATAAATAAATCCATTTTTTGCTGCCCTTCATCATGGTCTTCCACCAGACTGCCGTAGCATTGTTATTAAGGGCCAAATAGTACGCTGGAATATTAACTCAATTGATTTCAATATGAGCCAGACGCATGTTTGCGGAATGCGTCTGGCTTCATTTCAATTAAGATCTATTTTCAATCTTCTTGAGTTTTTAGTTGGTCTTCAGCTGCACCCGCTCGTTGCGCCGCACGTGTCGCACTTCTCGCATGTGCCATTACGTACCATCGTAAAGTTCTGGCATTCGGAGCACATGTTGCCCGTATAGCCCTGCGCGATGGAGCGCATGCGGCGGTCGGCTTCCTTCTTTTTGGCTTCTGCCTTGGCGGCGGCGGCGTCTGCCTCGGCCTTGTCGGAGAAGAGGGCGGTGGCGGACTGCTGGCTTTCGTCGGCGAGCGCTTCCTCGGCAATCTCTTCAACCAGTTCCTTGGCGCGCTCTTCATAGTCGCGCTTGAAGGAGACGACTTCCGAGGTCGAGATGGCAAGCGTCGTTTCAAGCTTGCGGGCAGCGGAGCCCGCAAACGCCGTCACGTTGCCGCCAGCCAATGCCTTGGCAGGGGAAGCCGTTGCCGAACCCTTCGGTTCATTGGCAGCGAGGCGATCGGAACCGCCCGAGACGAGCGTCGGCTTGTAGCCGCGGGTCCAGCCGGTGGAGACGAGGTTGGTCTTGCCTTCCTGGATGCCCTTGCCAAGCGCCGTCTGCGAGAAGTCGGAGGTATCGACATGGGCCAGATCGTGGCGGCCGAGATAGGAGACGGCGAGTTCGCGGAACACGTAGTCGAGGATCGACGTGGCGTTCTTGATCGCGTCATTGCCCGTCACGATGCCGGCCGGCTCGAACTTGGTGAAGGTGAAGGCTTCGACGAACTCTTCGAGCGGCACGCCGTACTGGAGGCCGAGCGAGATGGCGATGGCAAAGTTGTTCATCATCGCACGGAAGGCAGCGCCTTCCTTGTGCATGTCGATGAAGATCTCGCCGATGCGCCCGTCGCCGAATTCACCGGTGCGCAGGTAGACCTTGTGACCACCGACATTGGCCTTCTGGGTGTAACCCTGACGGCGGTTCGGCAGCTTTTCCCGCTCGCGGGTGACACGCTCGATGACGCGCTCGACGATCTTTTCGGTGATCGTCACGGCCTGGGCGGCCTGCGGCTGCTGAAGCAGCTCTTCCAGCGCATCGTCGTCGTTCTCGTCCTCGATCAGCGAGGCGTTGAGCGGCTGGGACAGCTTGGAGCCATCGCGGTAAAGGGCGTTTGCCTTCAGCGCCAGCTTCCAGGAGAGCATGTAGGCGGAACCGCAATCCTCGACGGTTGCCTCGTTCGGCATGTTGATTGTCTTGGAAATGGCACCGGAGATGAAGGGCTGGGCAGCCGCCATCATGCGGATGTGGCTTTCCACCGACAGATACCGCTTGCCGATCTTGCCGCAGGGGTTGGCGCAATCGAACACCGGCAGATGCTCGTTCTTGAGGAAGGGCGCACCTTCCAGCGTCATGGCACCGCAGACGTGGATATTGGCAGCCTCGATGTCCTTCTTCGAGAAGCCGATATGTTCGAGCAGGTTAAAGCTCATGTCGGCGAGCTGCTCGTCGGAAACCTTCAGGGTGTCCTTCAGGAAGTCGGCGCCGAGCGTCCACTGGTTGAACACGAACTTGATGTCGAAGGCAGCCTTGGTGGCGCCGTTGATCGCCTCGATCTTCTCGTCGGAAAAGCCCTTGGCGCGCAGCGAACCGGGGTTGATGCCAGGCGCCTGGTTGATGTTGCCATGGCCAACGGCATAGGCCTCGATCTCGGCCAGCTGGCTTTCCGAATAGCCGAGCGTGCGAAGCGCTTCCGGCACAGCGCCGTTGATGATCTTGAAGTAACCGCCACCGGCGAGCTTCTTGAATTTCACCAGCGCGAAATCTGGCTCGATGCCAGTCGTGTCGCAATCCATCACGAGGCCGATCGTGCCGGTCGGCGCAATCACTGTCGTCTGGGCGTTGCGGTAACCGTGCTGTTCGCCAAGTGCGATTGCCTTGTCCCAGGCAGCCTTGGCATGGGCCACCAGATCCTGATCCGGGTTTTCCGAATGGATGAGCGGAACCGGGTTGACCGAGAGGCCTTCGTAACCGGTCGATTCACCGTAAGCTGCACGGCGGTGGTTGCGCATGACGCGCAGCATGTTGTCGCGGTTCGGCGCAAAGCCCGGGAAGGGGCCGAGTTCCGAGGCGATTTCAGCCGAGGTGGCGTAGGAAATCCCGGTCATGATCGCCGTCAGCGAGCCGGCGATGGCGCGGCCTTCGGTCGAGTCGTAGGGAATGCCCGAGGACATCAGCAGGCCGCCGATATTGGCATAACCAAGGCCGAGCGTGCGGTATTCGTAGGAACGTTCAGCGATCTGGCGCGACGGGAACTGCGCCATCATCACGGAGACTTCGAGCACGACGGTCCACAGGCGAACGGCATGTTCGTAGTCTGCGATGTCGATGTTCTTGGTCTTGGCATCCTTGAAGCGCAGGAGGTTGAGCGAGGCCAGGTTGCAGGCCGTGTCGTCGAGGAACATGTATTCCGAGCACGGGTTCGACGCGCGGATCGGACCGGCCGCTGGCGACGTGTGCCAATCGTTCATGGTCGTGTTGAAGTGCAGGCCCGGATCGGCAGAGGCCCAGGCGGCATAGGAAATCTTTTCCCAGAGGTCGCGCGCCTTCAGCGTCTTCATCACCTTGCCGTCCTTGCGGGCGGTGAGGTTCCAGTCGCCGTCGTTTTCGACAGCGCGCAAAAAGTCGTCCTTCAGGGAGACGGAGTTGTTGGAGTTCTGGCCCGAAACCGTGAGATAGGCTTCCGAATCCCAGTCCGTGTCATAGGTCTTGAAGTCGAGATCCTTATAACCCTGCTTGGCGAACTGGATGACGCGCTTCACATAGTTTTCCGGAACCTGGTCCTTCTTGGCGGCCTTGATTTCGCGCTTCAGGGCCGGGTTCTGGTTCGGATCGTAGCAGGCTTCGTTATCGCCTTCGCAATTGACGCAGGCCTTCATGATGGCCTTCAGGTGCTTGGCAACAACCTTGGAACCGGTGACGAGGGCGGCAACCTTCTGCTCTTCCTTCACCTTCCAGTCGATGTAAGCTTCGATATCCGGATGGTCGATGTCGACAACGACCATCTTGGCCGCACGGCGCGTGGTGCCGCCAGACTTGATGGCGCCGGCCGCACGGTCGCCGATCTTCAGGAAGGACATGAGGCCGCTTGAGCGACCGCCGCCCGACAGCTTTTCGCCTTCGCCGCGCAGATAGGAGAAGTTGGAGCCGGTGCCGGAGCCGTACTTGAACAGGCGCGCTTCACGCACCCACAGATCCATGATGCCGCCCTCGTTAACGAGATCGTCCTCGACGGACTGGATGAAGCAGGCATGCGGCTGCGGATGTTCGTAAGCGGATTTCGACTTCGTCAGCTTGCCCGTGAAGGGGTCGACGTAGAAATGGCCCTGGCCGGGGCCATCAATACCATAGGCCCAGTGCAGGCCGGTGTTGAACCACTGCGGCGAGTTCGGTGCCACGCGCTGGGTGGCGAGCATGTAGGACAGTTCGTCCATGAAGGCGGACGCGTCTTCTTCGGACGAGAAATAGCCGCCCTTCCAGCCCCAGTAGGTCCAGGTGCCGGCAAGGCGCGAAAACACCTGGCGCGCATCGGTTTCAGATCCGTAGCGTTCGCCTTCCGGCACGTCCTTCAGAGCCTTTTCGTCAGCAACCGAGCGCCAGAGGAAGGAAGGAACGTTGTTTTCCTCAACCTTCTTCAAGAACTTCGGCACGCCGGCTTTGCGGAAATATTTCTGCGCGAGAACGTCGGTGGCAACCTGCGAGAACTGCGCGGGCACGTCGATATCAGCCAGGCGGAAAACGATGGAGCCATCCGGATTGCGGATTTCGCTGATCCCCTTACGGAAGGGGATGTCCGCATAGGCACCGTGGCCAGGCTTGGTAAATCGACGTTCTATGCGCATCTCTCTCGTCCTCGCTGTGCGCCGTAGAAAGGCGCAAAAAATCTCATCCGCGGCGGTTGAGCTTCAACCGTCGGCCGTTGCGTGTTCATGCCATGTGGCAAACCATCGCTGGGATGGCGACCTGTATCTGGTGGTTATGATGTCTGTAAACACTAAATATAGTATAAACGACACTTGTCCACCAGCGCATTTTGTCGAGACGAGGCGCAAAACGACACACAGAGACCGCGCCGCGTGCATGCCTTCATGGCAGGCCGCCAACAGACGGAAGGGGTGATTTTGCGCATGAAGAACCGGCCTCGTTAGTTCCGGTTCAGTCGCCGCCGCAACATGGAATTCAATCTCGGCCGAACCTATAGATTCGTCAAGCCGTAGTTTGCAACGGATTTTTAACCACAAGATCTTGTGTCTGTAAGCTGTGGAAAACGGGGAGAAATAAATCGCTGAGGAAACTCAAGGGGTTGTCGCTGCCGTTTGGTGTGATGTTTCAGCCTCCCGTCACGGCAAATGCATCCCGGGCGCCAGCTTTGCGCGATAATCCACAATGTTCTCCACCCAAATCTTTAACGTTCGAATCTTAGAATTTCTCCATATAAGCCTTGTCTCATGAAGTGAACCTGCGCTTCGTGAGGCACGGCGTTTGTTGTCCTGTCCGTCGGAGATCACGTCCCGTGAAAATCAAGAACCTATCAATCCTGAAAAAGATCAGCCTTGTTGTCGGCTTGATGGGCGTGGCGGCGGCAGCCATTGCGGCGGTCGGTACGCAAGGCCTCTTCATGCTCGGCTCCTCGCTGAAGGATACCGGCCAGCGCGAAGAGGTTGCCCGCGAGGCGATGGACCTGCGCGTCGATATCATCGCCATCAGCCGCATGACGTATCAGCTGGCGCTGGCGCCGGAAAAGTCTGCGGACTTTGCCGCCGAAACGGAAAAGCGCTCCAAGGAAATGCTGGAGCGTCTGCCGAAGATTGCAGCGACCGCCGATGGCGAAGAACAGAAACAGCTTGCCGATATCCGCACCAGCCTCAACGCCTATTTCGACAGCATCCGCGACATGGTGAAGGTTGCCGCGACGGATGCGGCCAAGGATCCCAAGCTGATGGCCGCAGCCCTTAACAAGGCGCTCGACGGCCAGAAGGCGGTGACCGCCGCCGTCAAGGTCTACAGCACCTATTCGGCAAAGACGCTGTCGCAGTCGCGTGGTCGCGCCATCGACGAATCGCAGACGACGGTGATGATCCTTGCCATCACGGCGGCTGTCTGTATCGCACTTGGCGTGGCGCTCAGCCTTCTCATTGCGCGGCGCGATATCGCCGGCCCGATCCGTCGCATGACGGGTGTCATGAGCGAAATGGCCAAGGGCCGCACGGATCAGCCGGTGACCGATACGGACCGCCTGGATGAAATCGGCGAAATGGCGCGTGCGCTCGAAGTATTCCGTGCCAACGAAATCCAGATGCGGGCGATGGAAGCACAGGAAGCCGCCCTCAACCGCCAGAGCAAGGATCTGCAGGTCTCGATCAGCGGTATCGTGGCCGCCGCTGCCGCCGGCGATTTCAGCCAGCGCATCAGCAAGTCCTATGACGATGCCGACCTCAAGCGTTTTGCCGCAAGCGTCAACGAACTCGTTGAAAATGTCGATTTCGGCGTCACCGAAGTGCGCCGCGTCGTGGCAGCCCTTGCCGAGCAGGACCTGACGCAGGATATGCGCGGACAGTTCCAGGGTGCCTTTGCCGAATTGCAGGACAACGTCAACACGACGATGGCAACGCTGCGCGCCACGATGGAAAACGTGCGGACCGCCGCCGGCACCATCACCGACAATTCCGGCGAGCTTTCCACCGCTTCCAACCAGCTTGCCCGCCGCACCGAACAGCAGGCGGCCTCGCTGGAGGAAACCGCCGCAGCGCTCGAGGAGATCACCACGACGGTGCGCACCTCCACGGACCGCGCCAATGAGGCGACCCGTATGGTGTCGGAAACCAAAGTCAGTGCCGGCCGTTCGGGCGGTATCGTGCGCGACGCGATCGACGCCATGGGCCGTATCGAGCAGTCTTCGCAGAAGATCAGCCAGATCATTTCCGTGATCGACGAGATCGCCTTCCAGACCAACCTCTTGGCACTCAATGCCGGCGTCGAGGCCGCCCGTGCCGGCGAGGCGGGGCGTGGTTTTGCCGTCGTTGCGCAGGAAGTTCGCGAGCTTGCCCAGCGTTCGGCCAATGCCGCCAAGGAGATCAAGACGCTGATCAATACGTCGGCCGAAGAGGTGAAGGGCGGCGTGACGCTGGTCCTGTCCACCGGCGATGCGCTGAAGGAGATCGAGGATCTGGTAAACCGGGTGAACGAGCACGTGGCGATGATTGCACGGGCCGCCGGAGAACAGTCTGCAGCGCTTGGCGAAATCAACACGTCCGTCAACCACATGGACCAGATGACCCAGCAGAATGCGGCCATGGTGGAAGAAACCACGGCGGCAAGCCAGGTGCTGGCATCCGAAAGCCGCCAGCTGACCGAGATCCTGTCAAAGTTCCGTCTCGGTGGAGACGTGGGTGGCGGCCAGGGCTATCGCCGCGCCGCCTGATTTTTAAGGCTTGCCAACACAGAAAAAGGCGCTGCAGCGATGCGGCGCCTTTTTCGCATCGTCACGTCGGCTTAAGGCTTCACCGCAAGCCAGATGACATGGCGGGCGCCGCTGCGTTTGGTGCTGGCACGCACCGGTTTGGCTTCCGCGCTCAAACCGCTGTCCTTCAGGCGACGGGTAAAGGCGGCATCGGGGCCGGAGGACCAGACGGAGAGAACGCCGCCCGGCCGCAATGCCGCGCGGGTGAAACGCAGCCCTTCGTGGTCGTAGAGGCGATCGTTCGAGGGACGCGTCAGCCCGTCCGGGCCGTTGTCGACATCAAGCAGGATCGCATCGAAGGTTGCGGGGGAGGCGGCGATCAGCCCGGCGACATCGCCCTCGTGAATGGCCACGCGCGGATCATCCAGGCAGCCCTTGAAGACTTCGGCCATCGGCCCGCGTGCCCAGGCGACAACCGCCGGCACCAGTTCGGCCACGGTGACCTTTGCATCCGGCGGCAGCACGGCCAAGGCGGCGCGGAGCGTAAAGCCCATGCCGAGACCCCCGATCAGCATATGCGGTTTTCTACGTCCGGCGATCTTTTCCTGCGACAGAACGGCAAGCGCTTCCTCCGAGCCGCTGAGACGGCTGTTCATCAGCTCGTTTGCGCCGAGCATGATGGAGAATTCGGTGCCGCGCTGTTTCAGGCGCAGCGTTCCGCCGTCACCGGGTATGTCTGCCTCATCGATCTGTATCCAGGGGAGCATTTTTGTCTGATGGCCTCGTATGGCAGGCGGGCCAGCTTTTGGCCCTTCGTTTGGCCTGTTGCCAGGCGCTGTCTCACGTGCGCCTGCATCTGGCATGCAAGCGCCGGCAGGACAAGCTTTTCCTGCCATGCGCCGGTTCAAGGATCGATCACATCGGGAATGTAGCCACCGGTCTGGCGTTTCCAAAGCCGCGCATAAAGCCCGTCCTGTTGCAAAAGGTCCTCTGGAGTTCCCTGTTCGACAATGCAGCCTTTGTCGAGCACGACGATGCGGTCCATCGCGGCGATGGTCGACAGGCGGTGGGCAATGGCAATCACGGTCTTGTCGTGCATCAGCAGGCTCAAGCGGTCCTGAATGGCGGCTTCCGCCTCGCTGTCCAGCGCCGAGGTTGCCTCGTCGAGAATGAGGATCGGGGCATCCTTCAGCAGGACGCGGGCAATGGCGACCCGCTGCCGCTGACCACCTGAGAGCTTGATGCCGCGGTCGCCGACAAAGGCATCATAGCCGTGCCGGCCCTCCTTGTCGGAGAGATCGGCGATGAAACGATCGGCTTCGGCCGCTTTTGCAGCAGCGATAATCTCCTCATCCGATGCACCGGGGCGGCCGTAACGGATATTGTCGCCGACGGAGCGGTGCAGCAGCGACACATCCTGCGCGATGACGCCGATCTGCGCGCGCAGGCTTGCCTGGGTGACGCTACGAATATCCTGCCCGTCGATGAGGATGCGGCCGTCCGTCAGGTCGTAGAAGCGCAGGAGGAGGCTGACCAGCGTCGTCTTGCCGGCACCGGAAAGGCCGACGAGCCCGACTTTTTCTCCGGGCCGCACGCGAAGCTCCAGTCCCTCGATGACAGGCTTGCCGGGCTTGTATTCGAACCGGATATTTTCAAAGCGGATCTCGCCCCTCGATACCGCAAGTTGAGGCGCGTTCGGCCGGTCGATGATGGTCGGCGGCGTGGTCATGACGGGCATGGCATCGCGGATGGTGCCGATCGCCTGAAAGATCTGCTGGCCCATCTGCAGAAACGTAAACGTGTGGCCGGACAGCCGGTGCAGCACATAAACCGCCGCCACGAATTCGCCGACGCTCAAAAAGCCGCGCAGAAGGCCGGAAAAGCCGATGAAGAGGATAGCGAGCCACAACAGCATGTTGAGCGCGACGACGATCAGTTCCGAGGTGCGGTAGATGCGCTGTTCCTGGTGCTGCGCGCGCATGGCCTTTCCGAGAATGCGGCGGATGGCGCCGGCCTCGCTGTCTTCGGCGGCAAACTGCTTGATCATCTGCATGTTGCCGTAGAGATCGGTGATCGCCCCGGAGACAAGGCTTCTCTGTTTGGCAGACCGGCGGGCGCGATCGGCAAAGATCGGGGCAAGGTATGCGGCAAGCGCCACGTTGAGCGCGATCCAGATGATGACGGGAAGTGCCAACTGCCAGGAGAGGGTGGCGAGCAGCACGACGGAACCGACCATCTGCAGCAGGAAGCGCGGAATGGACTGGAAGGCGGCAATCACCTGCTGTTGCACGGCAGATGCCACCTGCGACAGGCGCGAGGCGACCTGTCCGGCAAACAGATCGTGGAAGAAGGCAAGATCCTGCCGCTCCACCGCCTTGTGGCCCTGCCACTGGATGGCAACCGGCATGCCGATGCCAAGCGTGTGCGACTGGAACGTGTTGACGAGGAAGGACACGAGGGGCATGGCGGGAAAGATCAGCAGTCCGAGAAAGGTCAAAAGCTGCCAGCGGTTTGTCAGAAACGCTTCGGCACCCATCTGCGTGACGCCGTCGACGATGACCGAGAGACCCCAGACGATGGTGAGGTTGATCGCCTCGATCGCCATGGAGGAGAGCGCCAGCGCAATCAGGATGCCGCGAAACAGGCCGATGAAATGCAGGAGAACCGCATAGGGGCTTTTCGACGGCAGCGGCCGGTAGGGAATGTCGAGCGGGCGGATCAGCGTCTCGAACGGGCGGTAGATGAAATCGGAAATCGACATGGCACCTGCAAATGCTTTTGAAGACCGAGACGATGGGCGGCAACGCAAGGAGATGGAACGCAGACTCGGAAAGACGATATCCGGGAAAGTATGGCCTCATCTGGGGCAAAAGCGATAGGCTGTCAGGTGAATAAAAAAGGCCACCCCGAAGGGCGGCCGCCAGTTTGTTGACAAATCTGTCTCACACCACGACGTCATCCTCGGCCTTGTGCCGAGGATCTACCAAGATCCAATAACATCAGACGTTTGTAGATGCTCGGGATAGGCCCGAGCATGACGGACAAAGCTGAAAGCCCATCGTCAGCAGTCTGAAGGCCGCCCCGGAGGGCGGCCGCGATTGGGACGTGTCTGCTGAGGGCCTTGGCGGCCAGCGTATCAGATGGCGTCCATGTTGACGCCGACGGTGATGGCGCCGATGGGGGTGCCGGTTTCATCGACGATGGTCATGGACGCCTGCGACTGCAGGGCCTGGGTCGATTCGTCCTTCTCGACGCCATCCACGAAGACGGCATCCTTGCCGGCTCCGAAGCTCTTCTTGAACTTGGCTTCGTCGCCCTGCCAATAATCGGATGTCGCATCGCTCTGGCCGACATTGAGGCCCTTGTTGTCCATGACGAAGACTTCGGCGATGGCGCCGGAGGAGGCTGCCTGCTTCTCCTTGAGGAAGGCTGATACCGCATTGGCGAGTGTCGCACTGATCAGCGGCTTGTCGGAAGCCTCCACTTCGGCGCGCCACGTCTTGTCGAGCGCGATGATGTCGGCTTCGGCAAGAGCGGCATGTTTGGCGTTCTGCGCCTTCACAGCGGAGATGATCGTCGGGTCGTTCAGCCATGGCTTGACGCCGCTCTGCATGAAGGCCGTGACGGGAGCGACATGGGCCTCTTCGGCCATCAGCGGCTGCGCGCCGAAGGCAAGGAGGGCAAGGACTGCAAGGCTGGTCGATGCGCGTGTCATGGGATGTTCCTCTGGTTTGATCTGGATGTCATCTGGGGTTCTGGCGCAGCCCGACTGCCGCCTCCCGGGCCGCTGCGGAGGTATTCAGAAAGGTCAGGCGACGGAACGCCGTGTTTCCATTGCGGGCGTGCCGGAGCCGAGTTGGAAGCGGTTTGCCGCGTCCTGCATCAACTGGCTTTGCGACAGCAGTTCGTGGCAGGCCGCGCTGGTTTCCTCCACCATGGCGGCGTTCTGCTGTGTCGTCTGGTCCATGTTGTTGATGGCACCATTGATCTCCTGCAGGCCGGAAGCCTGCTGGCGGTAGGCGTCCACCATGACCTGGATGCCGTCATTGATGCGGGCGATATGGGATTCGATCTTCAGGAGGGCGTCGCCCGTCTGGTTGACAAGTTCGACACCCCCGGAGACTTCCGTGCTGGAGACCTCGATGAGCGCCTTGATCTGCTTTGCGGCATTGGCGGAGCGTTGGGCCAGTTCGCGCACTTCCTGCGCCACGACCGCAAACCCTTTGCCGGCTTCGCCGGCGCGTGCCGCTTCCACGCCGGCATTCAAGGCCAGCAGATTGGTCTGGAAGGCGATCTCGTCGATGACAGAAATGATCTGTCCGATCTGCGAGGAAGACTGCTGGATGCGGTCCATGGCACCGATGGCGTTGCGCACAACCTGGGCCGAATGCTGCGCCTCCGACTTGGCCTCGCCGATCATGGCGCCGGTCTCTTCGGCATTGCGCGAGGAGGTGCGCACGGTGCTCGTCACCTGGTCGAGGGCGGCTGCCGTCTCTTCCAGCGCTGCGGCCTGGCGTTCAGTGCGCTGGGCAAGCTGCTCGGCCTGGCTGGTCAGTTCGCCGGCGCCGGTTTCCACGGCAAAGGATGCGGTCTTGATATCGGTGACGGCGCCGGTGATTGCGGCCACCATGGCATTAAAATCAAGCCGCAGCTTGTCGAATTCGGGGCCGAGATCGTCCAGCCGGGTGTTGAGGTTGCCGTTTGCCACCTGTTCCAGCGCGAAACCCAGTGTCTGCATCACGTGGTTCTGCGTGGCAGACGTTGCCTGTGCGGCGGCTGCATTGCGGGCGCGCTCGGCGTTCAGCGCCTGCTGCTGTTCTTCGGCAAGCTGGCGCTGCGCCAGGGTGGCAATCGCATCATTGCGAAAACCTTCGAGCGCGCGGGCCAGAAAGCCGATCTCGTCGCCGCCATCGCGGTGCGAAACCGGCGTCTCCATATCGCCGTTCTGCAGGTCGGTAATGCGCCCGCTCAGCGCCTTCAGCGGCCGGCCGATCATGCGGCGCATGGTGAGGATGAAGACGACAACGGCAATTGCGATGATGGCAAACTGCATGGAAAGCGCCACCAGCGTCTTTTGCGTCGCTTCCGCCATGATGCTCTGCGCCGACCAGGTGGTGACGACATAACCGCCAACTTTACCGCTCTTGTCGAGCGGCAGGGGCGAGGTGATGGTGACATAATGATTGCCGATTGCGCTGAGATCGACGCTCGGTTTTTCCGGCCGCACGGCGGCAACCTTTGCAAGCTCTGCGTCTCCAGGCAGGTTTGCAAGTCCCGTTCGGCTCCAGGTGTTGACCGGTTTCAGTTCCGGGCCAAAGGCTGCAAACTGCACGAGGTTGAGCGTCACATCGTCACGATAAAGCGCATAGGTTTCGGCAACCGCTTCGGATTTGCCCCATTTCACGCCACCGGCGGCAAGGGTTGCAAACTGGGCGGTATCCTTGCTCCAGGTCTGTGTGGCATCCGACAGCATGGACGTGCTTTCGTTGCGCCATGTGTAAAATGCCAGTCCGAGCATTCCGGTGAGATTTATTCCGACAATGACGGTGGCAAGTTTTGCCGTGAGCGTGAGGGATTTCGCGGATCGATGCATGATGTGGCGTCTCTGCTTCATGGCCGGTAATCCCGGGACCCTGGCAACGCACCGTGTGCTCAAAAGCTCAATCGATCATGATCGGCGTTGTATCTTGCGATACGAGGACACGCCTGATTTATGGGGCCGGAACGTGAAAAAAAGCTTAACTCGGCCGCTTTGCACGCTGTGCGTGCGCAATCATGTTGTTGATAAATAATGTAATTTAGTATCGCATTGTCGA
The DNA here is from genome assembly GCF_058242775.1 of Neorhizobium sp. PAMB6630. Taxonomy (NCBI): domain Bacteria; kingdom Pseudomonadati; phylum Pseudomonadota; class Alphaproteobacteria; order Hyphomicrobiales; family Rhizobiaceae; genus Neorhizobium; species Neorhizobium sp. PAMB6630. The sequence continues at coordinate 2,275,443 of NZ_CM177836.1, read as the reverse complement.
TGTGCGCACCACAGGGCGACCCGTTTGACACGCAGCCGCCCCGTCGTTTGCGAAAATCTGCTTCAGCCCTTGGCGCCCTTGGCGATCGGCTCCTGATAGGTGAAACCCATATCCCAGGGGAAATAGATCCAGGTATCCTGCGAGACTTCCGTGACGAACGTATCGACCATTGGCACACCCTTCGGCTTGGCGTAGACGCAGGCAAAATGCGCCTGCGGCATCATCGCGCGGACTTCCGATGCGGTCTTGCCGGTGTCGGTCAAATCATCCACCACCAGAACGCCACGACCGCCTTCGGTGGTGAGATCAGCGGTAATGCCCTTCAGCACGTTCATCTCGCCCTGGTTCACGTAATCGTGGTAGGAGGCGATGCAGACGGTTTCGATGAGGCGGATGTTCAGTTCGCGCGAAATGATCGCCGCCGGCACGAGGCCGCCGCGGGTGATACAGACGATGGCGCGGAACTCCTGGCCGAGACCTGCAAGACGCCAGGCGAGCGCGCGGGCATCACGGTGGAACTGATCCCAGGAAACGGGAAAGGCTTTATCGGGTAGGGACATGCAGCTGGCTCCGGAAGGGCGCTTTGAAGGGAGATCAAGGGCTGGCCGTGACGCCGGAGCAGCCCGCGGAAACAGGTCTTTTCGCCCTGTTCCCGTTGGCCGTTGCTATTAGCTGCAAATTGCTTGCCTGTGCAAGCCGGATCAGCGTGACAGAAGCGTCAGCGCCGTCATGCTCTGCAAGACATTGCGGGTGACCCCGCCAAACAGCATTTCCCACCAGCGCGAATGGCCATAGCCGCCCATCACCAGAAGGTCGATGCTGTTGTCGGAGAGGCGGTTCTCGATAATGGCCGCTACCGAAAGATCGCCCTTTTCTTCGGTGCTCAGCGTCACATTGACATCGTGGCGGGCAAGCGCTGCGGCGAGATCTGAACCGGCAAGAGCCGGCGCCTGGCGCGGCATGCCGGGTGGGTCGATGGACAGGATCTCGACGCTTTCGGCCTCTTTCAGGAAGGGCAGCGCATCAAAGGTGGCGCGGGCGGCCTCTTTCGAGCCGTTCCAGGCAATCAGCACGCGGCGGATGGGCTTGGGGACCGAGAGAACATGCGGCACCAGCAGCACCGGACGGCCGCTTTCAAACAGCAGCGTTTCCAGATCCGCGCTGTTGTCGTTGCTGGTGGCGGGATCATTCTGGACCGCGAGGATCAGGTCGCTGGCGCGGGTGCATTCCAGCACGCTTTCGGAACTATAGCTGGCAGAGGACACGAAGGAACGCCATTCAAACGAGATGCCCTCGTGCTCGGCAATGCCGCGAAATATGCCGGCGATCTTGCCAGTTTCTGCCTCTGCTGCCTGCTGCAACATTTCCATGGCCGTCGGGTCTGGAATTTCCATCGGCGCAATCAGCGGCACCGTCGGCAGCATTTCCGCCCGGACCCCCACGACATGCGCGGAAAATTGCCGCGCGAGGTCCACCGCGAAATCGGTGATCGGCTTGGCGTTTTTCTGGCTGTCGAGGACGGCGAGTATGGTCTTGTAACCCATGGCGGTATCTCCTCTGCGCGGATGGCGGACGTATTGTTCCACCATCTCACTTCAGATGGGACACGCCTTGCGCTGGGTCAAGCAGTGCGTGTTCCCGTCTTCTCACGCTGAGTCATATGTCCTTGATAATCCGGAAAAGACCGCCTCTCAGGCCTCCGGGCCGGGATGGCCGGTGGCGCGTGCGGCATCAAGATCCCGGATCATCGCAATGATTGCCTCTGCCGCAGCGTCAAGTGCGGATGCGTCGCGGGCGCGCACCACAAGCTCGGTGGAAAAGCGCTGGCCATCATATTTGGGATAAGAGCCGATGCTGGTGTCTGGATGCGCTTTCTGGATGGCGCCGAGAAGTGTGCCGATATCGCCTTCGCCATAGGGGCAGGGCAGCGCGCGGGTGAGCATCTTTGCGCCCGTTGCAAGCTCCGGCAGGATGTTGTCAACCATGGCCTGGAACACCTGCGGCACGCCGGCCATCACATAGACATTCTCCACGATAAAGCCCGGTGCCGTCGAGACCGGGTTGGCGATATGCCGCGCGCCCCGGGGCATGCGCGCCATGCGCTGGCGGGCGTCGGTAAACTCCATGCCGCGCCGCTCATACATGGCGGCAAGCTGTGTCATGGCCGCTTGATCGTGCTCGCAGGGCAGGCCAAACGCCTTTGAGATGGCATCGGCGGTGATATCGTCATGCGTCGGGCCGATGCCGCCGGAGGTGAAGACATAAGTGAAGCGTGCCCGCAGCGCATTCAGTGCCTCGACGATCGCGTCCTCCTCGTCGGCGACGATCCGGACTTCCTTGAGGTCGATCCCCGACAGGAGGAGCAGATCGGCGAGATGGCCGATATTCTTGTCCTTGGTGCGGCCCGACAGAAGTTCGTCGCCAATCGCGAGTATGGCAGCGGTTACGATCTGAGACGTCATGGTGATCCTCATGGGGTGGCGATTGATGCGATGGAACGATGATCCGTGTCTGCTGTTCCTACGGCAAACCGGGCAGCGGATGAAGAGCCTGCGATCCGTTTACCGGCGGGCCGATTTGTCCGACCGCATTGTTACGTAAACATGATCGTTGCGGATTTGTCGTTTCGTATCATCGAACAGTGCGTGCGTGAATTCGCGGTAGCTTCCGCGCCGGTTGCAGGTAATCTGCGGGCCAAGGCAAACGCCAGCCCGGTGTTTGCAACCAAGGGAGAAAAACATGGCGAAGGTATTGGTACTTTATCATTCGACCTACGGACACATCGAAACCATGGCTTATGCGGTGGCTGAAGGCGTAAAATCGGAAGGTGCGGAAGTGACGGTGATGCGCGTTCCGGAACTGGTGCCGGAAGAGGTGGCCAAGGCCTCGCATTACAAGATGGACCAGTCGGCCGCCATTGCCACGCCTGCCGATCTCGAAGCCTATGATGCCATCATCGTCGGTGCCGGCACCCGTTTTGGCACGGTTGCCTCACAGATGCGCAATTTCTGGGACCAGACCGGCAGCCAGTGGTTTGCCGGCAAGCTGATCGGCAAGGTCGGATCGGTGTTCACCTCGACGGCCACCCAGCACGGCGGCCAGGAATCGACCATCCTTTCGTTCATTCCGACATTTCTCCACCATGGCATGGCCGTCGTCGGTCTGCCCTATTCCTTCCAGGGCCAGATGGGCACCGAACAGGTCAAGGGCTGCTCGCCCTACGGCGCCTCGACCATCACCGAAGGCGACGGCTCGCGTATGCCCTCCGAGATCGAGCTGGAAGGTGCCCGTTTTCAGGGTTCACATGTGGCAAAAATTGCCAACAAGCTGGCCAGCTGAGTATTTTCTGCAAACCACAATAGGAAAAGGCGCGGATCATTTTTCGCGCCTTTTCTTTTATTTCAACGTCTTGTCGCAGATTCTGAATGTCAGGTGCCTGGAACCGGGAGCGGCTTGAACAGGCGCAGGCGGCCCGGGGGATTGCGGGTTATGCCGTTTTTCCAATCGACGGCGAACTGGATGACATCGAGTGCTGCCTGCTGCGTCAGAGGTTTTGCGATGACGCCGAGGGCTCCGGCATCGCGCCCTTCGACCAGCATAGGATTGCCGGTCACAAAAACCACCAGGATGCCGCGCTCGACAAGGATGCGGGCAAGCTGCGGACCTGTTTCGCCATCGGCCAGACGCACGTCGACGAATGCGATGTCGGCATCTTTGGCATAATTCAACGCCACCTTCATATCCGGTGCGATGCCCACCACCTCATGGCCGCTTCGCTCGATGGCCTCTTCCAGATCCATTGCGATCAGCAGGCCGTCTTCAACGATGAGGAAGCGATATTTCACTGGTATTCCCTTTCAATGCCGAGACGAGATAGGGCTGCACGCCCCGGATGCAAGGGGCCGCTGTTTACTGCGCAATTCAGGGTGCGTCACCGGCGGCTGCCAGATCCTCTTTCATCGCGGCCGGTCGTGCGTCTGCCACAAAGGGTCAGTCATCGAAACTGAGGATGTCAGGCATAAAGATACGGCGCACGATCTTCAGACTGCGATCCGGCTGGATCTGGTAGGTTTCAATATACTGTCCGCCATTTGCGCGAAACTCATGGGAAAACGTGCTGCCGATGGGGGATTTCGTCAGCTTCGTGCGCGGCTGGCCATTGTAGATGATGCTGCCGGGAATGGGATCATAACCGGGCGCATTGGTGGCCGTGCTGCAGGCGGAAAGTGCCAGTGCGCCAAAAATCGCAAGCGTCGATATTCTCATGATCGTTCGTGTCCTGTTTTTGATGGCGGGCAAACGGCCAAGGCTGCGGCGAAGTTCCCGGGTGAGCCCCGGCCTTGGCCTGTCGTCCTCGGCGCTCGGATCAAGCGGCGGAAGGCGAGGCGGATGCCACGGCTCAAATATATGTCACCCTCGGTCTTGCAAGGCGAGGCCGATTCAGCCCAAACATGCCCTTGCATTTTTCTTCAAGCCCATGAAGAAGACTTGGCGCATGCGGACGTGGCGAAACTGGTAGACGCAAGAGACTTAAAATCTCTCACCGAGAGGTATACGGGTTCGATCCCCGTCGTCCGCACCACCCCGCCTCCCGGCAGTGTTCTTCCCTCAGCTGCGCCAGAACAGCGGCAGGAGCAGCACCATCACCGTCAGGATTTCCAGGCGTCCGAGCAGCATCATCAGCGAGAGCAGATAAAGCGCCGGGTCGCTGATCGAGGAAAAATTGCCGGCAGGGCCGATGAGGTGGCCAAGGCCGGGACCGACGTTGGAGAGGCAGGTGATGACGGCCGAGACCGAGGTCAGAATATCGTAGCCGAGCAGTGCCATGCACAGGCTTCCGACCGCCCAGAGGAAAAGATAAAGGCTGATGAACAGGAAAACGCCGCGCACCACGTCCGGGTCCACCACGGTCTTGCCATAACGCACCGGGTAGATGGCGTTGGGATAGATCAGCTTCTTGAGGCCGCTTCGCACGACGTTCAGGACGACGACGAACCGGTAGGCCTTGATACCGCCTGCCGTCGAGCCGGAGCAGCCGCCCATGAAGGTGGCAAAAAACACCAGCATCACCGCAAACGGTCCCCACAGCGTATAATCCTCGCTGGCAAAGCCGGTGGTGGAGAGGATCGAGGAGATGTTGAAGAAGGAATGCGCCAGCGCCGTCTGCATGTCGACGCCGTTGTAAAGATGGTGGTAGAGGCCAAGCGAGACTGAAAACAGGCAGAGATAACCGAGGAAGAACCCGATCTGCGGATCGCGCAGGCTGTCGAGCCGCTGGCGAACGGCAAACAGGATGAGGATCGAAAAGGGCAGGCTGCTCAGCGTCATGAACACGGTGCCGACCCACATCAGGGGAATGCTGTTGAAATAGCCGAAGGAGGCGTCATGCGTGGAAAACCCGCCGGTGGCAACGGTTGCCATGGCATGGTTCAGCGCATCGAAATGCCCCATGCCGGCAAAAGCATAGGCCATGGTGCACAGGATCGTGATGCCGACATAAACGGCCATGAAGGCGCGGGTGAAGCTTGCGAGCTTGGCAAAGGGCTTGTCGCCGGTATCGGATGATTCCAGCTTGAAGAAGGAGAGGCCGCCGACGCGCAGAAACGGCAGCACGAAAAGCCCGAGCGCCACGATGCCGATGCCGCCCAGCCAATGCAGAAGTGAGCGCCACATCAAAATGCCCGGCGCCATCCGGTCCAGCCCGGCAAGAACCGTCGAACCCGTGGTGGTGATCGCCGAGATCGATTCAAACAGCGCCTGCGCAAAGGTGAGATCTAGGCCCGACAGGTAGAACGGGATGGCGCCCACAAGCGAAAACAGCGCCCACAGCATATTGACGAGGAAAAAGCCCAGACGCTTGTTGAAGACCGGCACCGAGCCGCGCGTCGCCATGGCCGTTGCCAACGACAATCCGCCGACCATCACGCCGGAAAAGGCAAACACATGCCAGTCGCGATGGCCGTAGTAGACGTCGACGAAGGCGGGAACGAACATCGCCGCCGACAGATACATGCCGCATAGGGCTACAATATAGAGGGATGACCGGAACAGGTTTGCGTTCAAAAGCCTGATGTCCTGATGGTTGTGTCTGGAAAGAAGCTTTTGTCTCTCTCGATCAGCTATGGCATAGCGGGGAGCGAATGGAATTTCAACGGATGGAATATGATGATCAGTGCAGCCGTGGATGACGCGATGGCCGCGATGCGGGAAATCTTTCCCGAAACTCCGCTGCAACTCAACGAGCATCTGAGCCGTCGTTTCGGTGCCGAGGTGTGGTTGAAGCGCGAGGACCTGTCGCCGGTGCGCTCCTACAAGATTCGCGGCGCGTTCAATTTTCTGCGCAAGGCGATCGCCAACGGTGCCCGCGGTCGCACCTTCGTGTGTGCCTCCGCCGGCAACCATGCGCAGGGTTTTGCCTTCGTGTGCCGCCATTTCGAAGTGCCCGGCGTTGTCTTCATGCCGGTGACGACGCCGCAGCAGAAGATCGACAAGACGCGCATGTTCGGTGGTCCCTTCATCACCATCCGCCTGATCGGCGATATCTTTGACCAGTGCTATGCGGCAGCGCGCGCGCATGTGGAGGAAACCGGCGGCATGATGGTGCCGCCTTTCGATCACGCCGATATCATCGAGGGACAGGCAACTGTTGCGGCCGAAATCACCCGCCAACTGCCTGAGGGGGTGACGCCGGATCTCGTCATCATGCCCGTCGGCGGTGGTGGCCTTTCCTCGGGGATGACCGGTTATCTGTCCGATACGCTTGATCCATCGGCGTTCCTGATGGTGGAGCCGGCGGGTGCGCCAAGCCTCAAGGAAAGCCTTAAGGCCGGCCATGCGGTGACACTGGCGAAGGTCGACAATTTCGTCGATGGCGCAGCCGTCGCGCGCATCGGAGACATGAATTTCGAGGCGCTGAAGCATTTTCCCGAATCCCAGGTGATGGCAGTTCCGGAAAACGCCATCTGCGTCACGATCACCGAAATGCTGAATATCGAGGGCGTGGTGCTGGAACCTGCCGGTGCGCTGTCGCTGACGGCGCTGGCATCGCTTCCGGCGGATGCGGTGACGGGCAAGGTGATTGTCGCTGTCGTCTCCGGCGGCAATTTCGATTTCGAGCGCCTGCCCGACGTCAAGGAACGCGCCATGCGCCATGCGGGCCTGAAGAAATATTTTATCCTGCGGCTTGCCCAGCGACCGGGCGCGCTGCGCGATTTCCTCAATCTTCTGGGGCCGGAAGATGATATCGCGCGCTTTGAATATCTGAAGAAATCGGCGCGCAATTTCGGCTCGATCCTGATCGGCATCGAAACCATCCGGCCGGCGAATTTTTCCGGCCTGCTCGCCCGCTTTGAAGATGCCGGGCTCGGTTACCAGGACATTACCGAAAACGAGATCCTGGCAAACCTGATCATCTGATCAATTTAAACTGGCGCCGGTGGCTTGCTGCCGGCGTTTCGTTCACCACGCGACACGGACAGGGAAATCCATGGCCTTCCTTTCAAAAATCCTCTCGATGTTTTCCGCCGGAGACAAGCCGGCGACTGCCGCTGCGAAAGCCGAGCCGCAGGAACATGCCGGCTGCACGATCTATGCCGAGCCGATGCGCGAGGGATCCCAGTTGCGGCTTGCAGGGCGCATTGAAAAGGTGGTGGATGGCCAGACGCTGGTTCGCACCTTCGTGCGCGCCGACATGTTCACCTCCATGGACGATGCGATGGAATGCACCTTCCGCAAGGCACGCCAGATCATCGACCAGAATGGCGCCTCGCTGTTTTCGGATGGTTCCGCCTCCCGCACCACGTAACGCACGCGAAAAGGGCCGCAGCGTGCGCTACGGCCCTTTGAAGGGATTGACCGGTCAGGCCAAGCTGATCAGGCAGCCTTTGCCAGTTCTTCGGTGCGGCTCTTGGCAGAGGCCAGTGCCTTTTCGACGGCTTCCGGACCGAAGGCCAGACCTTCGACATAGATGACTTCGACGTCCTTCATGCCGAGGAAACCGAGCACGGTCTTCAGATAAGGAACGGCGTGGTTCAGCGGGGCGGCCGGGCCATCGGAATAAACGCCGGCAGCAGCGAGCACGATGTAGACCTTCTTGCCGGTCACCAGGCCTTCCGGGCCTTCTGCCGTGTAGCGGAACGTGATGCCGGCGCGTGCGACATTGTCGATCCAGCTCTTCAGGCCCGAATAGATGTTGAAGTTGATGAGGCCGGTGGCGATGACGATTTCGTCAGCGGCAAACAGTTCGGCAACAAGCGCGTCAGACGTTTCGGCAGCAGCTGCTTCCGGTGCCGTGCGGTCGGCGGGGGCCTTGCGGATGGCCGAGGTGGTGACGGTATCGAGATGGGCGATCGGCTGGGCTGCGAGGTCGCGTACGACCACGTCACCGCCGCTGCGGGTGGCGAGTGCGCCTGCCACATCCGTGGCAACCTTCGTGGAAACCGATTCTTCGCCGCGGGGGCTCGAGGTGATGAGGAGGATCTTCGACATGGTGGTTATCCAAACTGATTTCTGGCGGGAGGCCTGGGATCGCCTCCATCGCGGCGGAACATAAGGTTGGACACCTATCCAGAAAATAGTGATAATATCGAAGATACCCATCAACTCTGTGGATGATGCTCATGGACGCCAATCCGACGCTCGATCAGTTGCAGGTGTTTCTCGCCGTGGCCGAGACCGGCAGCTTTTCCGCCGCCGCACGCCAGGTGAACCGGGCGCAATCTGTGGTGAGCTACACGATCGGCAATCTGGAAGCGCAGCTGGAAGTGTCGTTGTTCGAGCGCAGCGGCTCGCGCCAGACGCAGCTGACCGATGCCGGCCGCGCGCTTCTGGCCGATGCGCGGCGCATCAACTCGGACCTGCAGGTCATGCGGGCGCGCGCCAAGGCGCTGAAGCAGGGGCTGGAAGCCGATGTGTCGCTCGCCGTCAGCAACATGGTGCCGATCGATGCCATCGTCGAATCGCTGACGGAATTCGGCAAGCGGTTTCCGTCCGTCTCGCTCAGCCTTCATGCGGGAGAGCTTGGCATGGTGATGGACATGGTGGCGACCGGGCGTGCCACGATCGGCATCGGCGGCAGCCTGCTGAAGGAAGACGACACCCTGACGGCGGAAAAGATCGGCCATTCCTATATGGTGCCGGTGGCCGCTGCCGACCATCCGCTGACGCTGATCGAGCGCACGCTGACACGCCGCGACGTGCGCGAGGAAGTGCAGCTGGTGGTAACGGATGCCTCCGGCATTACAAAAGGGCGTGATTTCAACGTGCTGTCGTTCAAGGTCTGGCGGGTTGGCGATGTGGCGACGAAACACCAGCTGATCCGCGGCGGGCTGGGTTGGGGCGGCCTTCCGGCCCCGCTGGTCCGCGAGGATCTGGCGAGCGGCCGGCTGGTGGCGCTCGATATCGATGCCTATGAGACGGCGGAATATCCGCTCTATTACATCCGCCGGACTGCCAACCCGCCAGGACCTGCCACAGGCTGGCTGATCGAGGCGCTGACGCAGCGCCTGACGCAGTGCCCGAGCAGCCAGGATTTTCACCAGCTGATCGGGCGCCGGGGTGGTCCGGAGCGGCTGGCGGCGGAATAGACCCGATTGCTCCCTCCCGAACACTCCGTGATGATCGCCGGATGCGCAGTTGCGCGATGCGACTTGCTGCGCAACCTTTGGTCATGAAAAGACCTTGTTTCAGAAAGCTTTCGTTTACCCTGACCGCCTAGAATCCGTCTGTGTGGCTTTCCCGCACCACGAGATGTGACGAGCTTCGTATGGCGTATGCCTTTTCCTCCCGGCGGGCGATGGCCTTCCTGATGATTTCGACCGTGCTGGTCGGCTGCACGGCGGACGGCCTGATGCCGCTGGCATCGATCGATACCCGCACGCAGGTCGGGTCGATCCAGCCGATGACGCCGCCGGCACCGCTGCCGGATGCGCCGGTGCAGCAGGGATATGCCGTCCCGCAGCAGCAGGCGGTGCAGGCCTACAGCCAAAACCAGAACAGTGACAGCCTCTCCAGGGAGGTCTATGCACCCGATGGCGGCAACAGGCAGCCTATCGGAAGAGCGGTCACGCTTGGAGCGCCGCCCGCATCGCTCGGCACACTCACCCTCTCAGCCTCCGGCAATCCGGTTGCGGCGGAAAATCCGGGCTCAGCGCCGGTGCGCGGTGCGGTGGTTGCAAGCCCTGCCGCTGACAGTCACCGCGTCGTCGGTCTTGCCGAGGAACAGGATAACGATATTTCGACGGTCATGCCGCGCCAGCCCGTTACCCCGTCGCGGAAGGTCGCGTCCGTTGCACCGCAAGCGGCGATAGCGCCGCCAACTGCTGTGCCAGGTGCCGGTTATGCCAATGGCGCCGTTGCGCCAAGACGCATGGACGCAACGTCGTCCGGCGGATCGATCGCCACGGGACCGCTGCCCGCTGGATCCGTGGCCCGTTCGCCTGTTTCCGGCAATTCGGCGCCCGCCGAGCCGCGCTGGAGCGACCAGAGCCGTGTCATTGCGCCAAGCCGCCCGAAACCGGAGCCCGAGCAGGTGGCGATGCTGAGGCCGAACAGCCCCGCCGGAGCGCTGGAAAGCCCGCGCATGGACGCCCCTGCCGATGGGCCGATGCCGGCATCGGAAATCTCCTGCCGGCGCGAGCTACAGCGCATGGGCGTTGAATTTCGCGACAAGCCGCGCATTTCCGACGGCCCAAGCTGCGGCATCGATTACCCGGTGGAATTGTCCGGGCTATCCGGCGATATCGACGTGAAGCCTGCCGTGACGCTCAATTGCCAGACGACGCTTGCCTTTGCCAAATGGGTCAAGAACGAACTCGCTCCGTCCTCGCGGCTGCGCTACTTGACCGGCGTCAAGACCATCGAGCCCTTGGGTGGCTATTCCTGCCGGCGTATGAACAACAGTCGCCAGCGCTATAACCCGATGTCGGAACACGCGCGCGGAAACGCCATCGATGTCGGCAAGTTCGTGTTGAAGAACGGCCACGAGATCGATGTGCGCAAGAAGGGTCTGTTCTCGTTTCGCGAGGGTGCGCTGCTGAAGGCGGTGCGCAGCGACAGCTGCAAGTATTTCAACACCGTGCTCGGTCCGGGCAGCAACAAGGAACACTGGAACCATTTCCATTTCGACCTGCGCAGCCGCGCCACCGGAAACCGCTACTGCGACTGAAATCTTTGCTGAACGCGGGGACGGCGTGCCGGATGCCCGACTTTCGACATACTGGCGATGCTGCTGGCGGATGCAACCGGGGCAGTTCGAACCGCATTGCTTGCCCCTGCCGCGTGATCCTTTTCCCATTGCCTCGACAAATTCCTTTTTTGGAGATCCCATGAGCCCTAAAATCCGCGTCGGCGTTCTGTTCGGCGGCCGCTCTGCCGAACATGATGTGTCCATCCTGTCTGCCACCAATGTGATGAAGGCGATGGACCGCACGCGTTATGACGTGTTTCCGATCGGCATTGACCGCAATGGTCGCTGGTGGCTGCAAGAGGATGATACGACGGGGCGCGCGTTGGCAGCGGACCGCGGCGTGCCGGTGGCGCTGGTGCCGGGCGGCAAGGGCCTGATGGTTGCCGTCGAGCCGGACGGCCCGGCCGAATTTCCGACGCTTGACCTGCTGTTTCCGGTGCTGCATGGCCCCTATGGCGAAGATGGCACCGTGCAGGGTTATGCTGAAATGGCGGGTCTGCCGTATGCCGGCTGTGGCGTGCTGGGTTCGGCGGTTGCCATGGACAAGGATGTGGCCAAGCGCCTTCTGCGCGAGGCTGGCGTGCCCGTGGCGCTGGCCCGCTGCCTTGCGGCTGGCGATGCCATGGATGCGGCAGCGCTCGAGGCGGAATTCGGTTATCCCTTCTTCGTTAAGCCGGCGCGACAGGGCTCATCCTTTGGCGTATCGCGCGTTGATGGCGCGCAGGCGGTGTTGCCGGCGCTCAAGAAGGCTTTCGAATTTGACGACAAGCTGCTGGTGGAACAGTTCCTCGCCGGCCGCGAGATCGAATGCGCCGTGCTCGAACATGCCGATGGCAGCCTCACCGTGTCTCCGCCGGGCGAAATCGTCACCGCGAAAAAACATGATTTCTACAATTACGAAGCCAAGTATTTCGATCCGGATGGCGCGGCCATCCATGTGCCGGCGCTTGTGCCAGAGGACGTTACCGAGCGCGCACGGGCGCTTTCCCGCAAGGCGTTTCGCGCGCTTGGCTGCGAAGGCATTGCCCGCATCGACTTCTTTCTCCTGGAGGATGGCAGCCTCTATCTCAACGAGGTCAACACCATGCCCGGATGCACCGATCGCAGCATGTATCCGCTGGCGCTGGCCGAATGCGGCATCAACTATTCCGGCTGGATCGACGTGGCGGTGGAATTTGCCCTCAGGCGTCGAGGCCAGAGCTAGCACGCACTGTGAGCGAAGCAGGCAGACGCTTGCAGCATGCATGCCGGATCGGCGGTTCCATGCGTATGTCCTTGCGGCGAAATTGACGCTTTTCCGGCAAACACCACATCTTCAGGCAGCATCCCGAAGCGGCGCTGCCTGCCAAGGTTTCGTTTCCAGCCCTCGTAATTGTCATATCATGCCTATATAAGGCGCATCATCCTGCCCAAAACGTGTGCGCCTTTTCCCCATGTCCTCCATTGTTTCCATCCAAAAACTCACGAAAACCTATGCCAACGGGTTTTCGGCGCTGAAAGGCGTCGATCTCGAGATCCGCGAGGGTGAAATCCTGGCGCTGCTCGGGCCGAACGGTGCCGGCAAGACGACGCTGATCTCCATCATCTGCGGCATTTCCATGCCCACTTCAGGTGCCGTACTGGTCGGCGGCCATGATGTGGTGAAGGAGTTTCGCAAAACACGCGCGCTGATCGGGCTTGTGCCGCAGGAACTGACCACCGATCAGTTCGAGACCGTGTGGAACACCGTGACGTTTTCGCGCGGCGTGCATGGCGCAAAGGCCAATCCGGTGTTGATCGAGCAGATCCTGAAGGACCTGACGCTGTGGGACAAACGCGATGCCAAGCTGCGCGAACTCTCCGGCGGCATGAAGCGGCGTGTGCTGATTGCCAAGGCCTTGGCGCATGAGCCGCGGATCCTCTTTCTCGATGAGCCGACGGCGGGCGTCGATGTGGAGCTTCGGCGCGGCATGTGGGCAGCCATCGGCCGGCTGCGCGAGACCGGTGTGACGGTCATCCTCACCACGCATTACATTGAAGAAGCGGAAGAAATGGCGGATCGGATCGGCGTCATCAGCGGCGGCGAACTGCTGCTGGTGGAAGAAAAGCGGGCGCTGATGCAAAAGCTCGGGCGCAAGCAGTTGCGGCTGGAGCTGAAGGAGCCGCTGGAGAGCCTGCCGCCCACGCTTGCAGCCCTTGGCCTGACGCTTGCCGATGGCGGGCGCGGACTGGTGCATGAGTATGGCAATGGCGCCGGCGAGGGGCGCATCGGCGCCGTGCTTGCTGCCATCGAAGCGGAAGGCCTGGCAATCAGCGATGTTGCCACCCGCCAAAGCTCGCTTGAAGATATCTTTGTGTCGCTTGTGGGAGAACGCCCATGAATATTGAAGCGGTCAAGGCCATCTATTTCTTCGAAATGGCGCGGATGAAGCGGACGCTGCTGCAGAGCGTGATCTCGCCGGTCATTACCACATCGCTCTATTTCATCGTCTTCGGCACGGCCATCGGCTCGCGCATCAACGAAGTCGGCGGCGTCTCCTATGGTGCCTTCATCACGCCCGGCCTCATCATGCTGACGCTGCTCAGCCAGTGTATCGGCAATGCCTCCATCGGCATCTATTTCCCAAAATTTACCGGCACGATCTACGAAATCCTGTCGGCGCCGGTCTCGATGGCCGAAATCGTCATGGGTTATGTCGGGGCTGCTGCCACCAAGGGCCTGATCATCGGCCTGATCATCCTGGCCACCGCCTCGCTCTTCGTTGATCTCACCATCGCCCATCCGGTGATGATGCTGCTGTTCATGGTGCTGACGGCGGTGACGTTTTCGATGTTCGGTTTCATCATCGGCATCTGGGCGGATAATTTCGAACAGCTCAACCTGGTGCCGATGCTGGTCGTGCCGCCGCTGACATTCCTTGGCGGCAGCTTCTATTCCATCGACATGCTGCCGCCCTTCTGGCAGGCCGTCAGCCACCTCAACCCGGTGCTCTATCTCGTCTCCGGCTTCCGCTGGAGCTTTTACGAGATCTCCGACGTCAATCCGCTGATCAGCGTGGCGATGATCGCCGTCTTCCTGAGCGCGTGTCTTGGCGTTCTCGCATGGATTTTCAAGACAGGGTATCGGCTGCGCAAATAGGGCAGGTGGGGCGGCGCACGGTTGCGCCGCCCAGTCGTTCGATGTCAGGCCGCACTTTCGGCGGGCACGCGGGATGTGCCGGCCAGCATGATATAGGCGCCGAGCGCGCTTGATACGCCGGCAAAGCTGATGACGCCGATCGGGCCGATGGCATCCACCAGCAGGCCGCCGATGATGGCACCGGCAGAAATCGCCACCTGGAAGGTGGTGAGCATCACGGCGCCGGCGCTTTCCACCTCATCGGAGGCGATGCGGGTAATCCGGCTCTGCACGCTGACGGGAAAGGCACCAAAGCCAAAACCCCAGACGGCAACCGCTGCGATGGCAAGGGCTGGAATGCTGGCGGACAAGGCCATGGTTCCCGCAGCAAGCGCGATGAGGCCGGCAGCGACGGCAAGCGAAACGCTGCTGCTGCGTGCCGACATCGCGCCCCCCGCCATATTGCCGAAAAAGCCCGCGATGCCGAAGGCGAGGAGCACCAGCGACACGGTTGCCACGTCGAGATGGATCACCTCATCCAGATAGCTGCGGATGAAGGTGAAGCCGGCAAAATGGCCAGCCACGGCAAAGACCGTGACAAGCAGCACAACCCGAAGCGCCGGACGGCGAAACAGGCGGGCCATGGTGGCGAAACCGGCATGACCGGCAGGCGGCATGGCCGGCACCGTCAGCGCCTGGATGATGAGAGCGATCACGCCGAGGCCTGATGTCATGTAGAACGCCGAGCGCCAGCCGAAGAGGTCACCGATCCAGGCGCCGAGAGGGGCCGCGCAGACCGTGGCGACGGAGACGCCGGCCATGACGATGGCCATGGCACGCGGCAGATTGTCCGGCGACACCAGACGCATGGCGAAGGCGGCGGATAACGCCCAGAAGCCGCCAAGCGCAACGCCCAGAAGCACGCGCGCGAAAAGCAAAAGGGCAAAGCCGCTTGCGGTCGCGGCAATCAGGCTGGAGATGACCAGCAGCACCGTCAGGCTCAAGAGCACCAGCCGGCGGTCGAGCTTGCGGGCGCCGACGACAATGCCGGGGCCGGCAAAGGCGGCAATGGCCGCTGTCGCGGTCACCGTCTGTCCGGCAAGGCCGGGGCTGATCGAGAGATCGGAGGCAATGCCGGGGATGAGGCTTGCCGGCAGGAATTCGGCTGTTACCAGGCTGAAGCTGCCCAGCGAGAGAGAGGCGACCGCAAGCCAGGCAGACCGGCTACCATCGCTGCGGCCATTAACGGCCGTGCGGGATTGATGGGTCATGAAAAATGTCCTTGTGATATGGTTTGGGAGAACCGTGATCACAATGAACGCGATTGCCGATCAGTTCCATGCCGGAAAATCCGCCATGGTTGATCATTCCTCCGGATTTTGTGCTCTGCACACTCTTCCTCATGTCCGAAAGGCGGTGACGCACTGTTCGATTTGGCCTTAGTCGCGCAGCTTCAACTCATCGGTCTGGATCTGCAAGGAACCGAGCGTCGAGAGGAAGGTCATGCCGAGCAGGCTTTCGGAAAGACGCCCTTCCTCGGCCACCAGCGCACGGATATCCTCCCGCTCGATCGGGCCGATGGCCATGGATGACAGGCGCACAGGTGCCGCATAGGCTTCCCCGTTTGCGGTCATCACCCGCACGGAATAGGTCAGCGTTTCCGGCTTTAACCCAAGCCGTATCGCATCCTCATGCGACAGCACCACGGCACTGGCGCCCGTATCCACCAGCATCTGCACTGTCGTGCCGTCCACCTCCACGCGCGCCTGAAAATGTCCGCCAAGGCGACGGTGCAGGATGACTTCCTGTCCGCCCTCGCTGGTGGTCATCACCACGGCGCTGCCGGGCATAAGGCCTGCCATCATGCGCGAGGCAAAGCGGCTGAAATCGCCGCGGTAGAGGTAGCCGGCCACGAGTGCGGTGACGATCACGAGCCAGATGATGATATTGCGCAAAACCTCTCCGGCCGGTCCCCGCCGACCGGCCAGGATGCCGGCAGAGAGCAGCGCTGCGATGGGGAGCAGATAGATGAGATGGGCAAAATCGTCATTGGCCATGCCAAACGTCTGGCCGGTATCGTGGTTGAACACCAAAAGGCCAAGGCCGCCGACAAGCAGGATCAAGACGAGGGTGAGGCCGTTCATGAGGTTTGGCCATCCCGACCGTTTGACTGAACGCCACCAATTGACGGCACGCCTGCGGCCTGCGCAAGGCCTGCAAGACGCGCAGGCAGGGCTGCCATGATCTGATGGCGCTCATCCGGCGTATAGCTCGCCCAGCCGCCGATCTCGTCGAGGCTGCGGGCACAGCCGCTGCAAAGGCCGGTTGTGTCATCAAGGGTGCAGACGAGAATGCAAGGGGTGATCATGGGGATAATATCGGCCTCTCAGAGCGTGATCACAAGGGTGCAGAGCAGTGCCGTTTCCGTGATCTGCTGGGTGGCGCCGATGGTGTCTCCCGTATGGCCGCCGATCTTTTGCGCGACGTAGCGGGTGAAAAGGTGGGCAGACAGTGCGGCCACCGTAAGCGAGAGCAGCAGCGGAGCAGGCCCGAAGGGCATGCCGAGGCAAAACAGCGCGAGGACGGCTGCGGAACCAAGCGCAAACAGGCGCGCCTGCGGCTGCGGTTGGCCGACAGCGACGGCCGTGCCATTGGTGCGCGCCGGGGCAAGGGCCGACCAGTGCCACACCATCAGCGCCCGCGAGACGGCAGCGGCCGTCACAAGCGAGAGCGCGGCATGCGATGCGGGCCGGGTGGAAAGCAGCGCTGCAAGGCAGGCCGCCCGTAAGCCGACCGACAGGATGAGGGCGAGCACGCCGTAACTTCCGGTTCGGCTGTCCTTCATGATGGCAAGCGCGTGCTCCCTGTCGCGACCACCGCCCAGGCCATCGGCGCAATCGGCAAGGCCATCCTCGTGCAGTCCGCCGGTGAGGCCTGTCATCAGGGCCAGCGCCAGAAGCGCGACCACCAGTGGCGCAATCGTGTGGGATCCGAGCACCAGAATGACGAGCGCCGGGGCGACGGCCACCTGCGCACCGGCGAGCGGAAAGGCGCGGCAGGCGCGCGAAACCGTGCCGTCGTGACCCTCGAAAAACCGCGCCGGAACCGGCAGGCGCGACAGGAAGGCGAGCGAGCGGGCAAGGTCGGTGCAAAATTCCACCCAAAATTCCTTGGCGTTTGGCAGTTGTTCCTCCGTCGATGCCTGATAAACAGGGGCCTAGCAAATCAGATTCCGTCGCACAAACCTAGCGCGGCGATAAAAGACCAAAGGAAGAATGATCCGATGAGCATGAGCGGCCTGCCTTTCGATGATTTCCGCGTGCTTCTGCGCGAGCTTCCCGGCCCGGATACCCGCGCGCTGGTGGCAGCCCGCGAGCGCGACCAGCAATTGACGAAGCCCGCAGGCTCGCTCGGCCGGCTGGAGGAAATCGCCTACTGGCTGGCGGCCTGGACGGGCCGGCCGCCTGCCGTCAACCGTCCGCTGGTCGCCATCTTTGCCGGCAATCATGGCGTGGCAAAACATGGCATCACGCCTTATCCGCCAAGCGTGACGCAGCAGATGGTGGAAAACTTTGCCGCCGGCGGTGCCGCGATCAACCAGATCTGCGCCACCTATGATCTCGGCCTCAAAATCTTCGATCTGGCGCTGGATTATCCGACGGGTGACATCACCTGCGAGCCGGCGCTCTCCGAGCGTGACTGTGCGGCAACGATGGCTTTCGGCATGGAAGCGATTGCCGGCGGCACCGACCTTTTGTGCATCGGTGAAATGGGCATCGGCAATACGACGATTGCCGCTGCCATCAATCTTGCGCTTTATGGCGGCGACGCGGAAGACTGGGTTGGCCCCGGCACCGGTTCGCAGGGCGAGCTTCTGGCCCGCAAGATTGCAGCGGTGAAGGCCGCGGTTGCCTTCCACAAGGACCATCTCTCCGATCCGCTGGAAGTGCTGCGCCGTCTCGGCGGGCGTGAAATCGCGGCCATGGCCGGGGCAATTCTAGCCTGCCGCGTCGAAAAGATCCCCGTCCTCATAGATGGTTATGTGGCAACGGCTGCGGCGGCCATCCTGAAGGCTGCCAATCCGACGGCCCTCGATCATTGCCTGATCGGCCACGTGTCCGGCGAGCCGGGTCACCTGAAGGCGATCGAAAAGCTTGGCAAGACGCCGCTTCTGGCGCTCGGCATGCGGCTTGGCGAGGGAACGGGTGCTGCCTTGGCCGCCGGGATCGTGAAGGCCGCCGCCGCCTGTCATTCCGGCATGGCGACGTTTTCGCAAGCCGGCGTCACGACATCAGGCGAACCGCACCGCCATTAACACGGATTTCCCCCGGACGGCATGTCCGCCGGGGGCAAGGCTCCTCCTTCGTCGGTTTGCGCCCTTGCGCTGATCCTCCGGTTGCGCACCGTGCCGTTTTCGCCTGCGCATGGGTGGCGGTGCGGGTTTTGCATCGCTATGACACGTTTTGCGTATTTTTTACTGAAACTGTTGCTTCCACAGACTGTTGGGAAGAATTGGACCGGTATAAGCGGTCATGTGTAGACGGCGACGAGATATCCAGCGCCTGGGAGCAGCATCAAGGTGCAGAAGTTGAAGATCGTCATCGTCGCGGCAGAGGATTTTGTTGCCGATCCGGTGAGGCAGGCCTGGGCGGATGCCGGCGTCCTGATCGTCGGGCCTATTTCACCCGATAAACTGGATGCAGATATTTTGTCAGGAGCCTCCGGTGTCCTTCTCGATGTCGCGCTGGATGCTGCCGTTCTGTTTCAGGCGTCCGAAACGCTGATGATGGAGGATATGGCTTTTCTCTTTGTCGTAGACCACGCAAAACCGGAAAGTGCGGTGAAGCCTTTCATCGTTAATGACGATCCCGATGACATGCAGGCGGTGTTCGAGGCGCTTGCCCGCGAGAGCCATGCCGGCATCCTGCACTGAGGCGCCAGTCGCCGGCGTGATCTTGCCGGCGACCGAGATGGTTTCAGATTATTTCGTTCAGAGCACCAGGCGGAATTTCGCAAAGCCGTCTGCGCCGTCTCCGGCATCCTCGATCTTTGCGCCCTTCACGTCGCCTAAATACTGCCGTCCCTTCGGGCCGCTTTCAAACACGGCCGTTGTGCCGGCAAGCGGCTTGAACGACCAGTTGGCATCGGCGGACGGGTTGATCGTTCCCTGCTCGATGATGTAGCGCACGACCACGTCGCGGTTCGTATCGGGCGCCACCAGGATCACCTTGTCACCGGCAATGTCTGGAAACTTGCCGCCGCCGCCGGCGCGGTAATTGTTTGTGGCAACGACGAATTTCTGTGCGGGATCGATCGGCTTGCCATCGAACTTCAGATCCGTGATGCGGTTGGCATCGGGGTTCACGAGCTTGCCGTCCTTGTCAAAACGGTTCGGCTGCGACAGGTCGATCTGATAGGTCACGCCATCGATCACGTCATAATTGTAGGAGGGGAAGGATGTGCTGAGAAGCGGCACGTCCTTGGCGCCTTCCGGCACCTGGTTGAACATGCCCGCCGACATTTCCAGCCAGTTTTTGACCTGCGCGCCAGTGATCAGCACGGCTTGCACGGTGTTTGGATAGAGGTAGAGGTCAGCGACATTCTTGATGGCGATATCACCGGCGGGAACATCGGTGAAATAATCAGCACCCCCGCGCCCGCCGGCCTTGAAGGGCGCGGCAGCAGACAGGACCGGATAATCCTTGTACTGGCCTTCCTTCAAGAGGTCCTTGACGTACCAGGTCTGGGCGTTGGAGACGATCTGCACCGAGGGATCATCGGCGACCAGCGCGAAATAGGAATAGAGCGGCGCTGACGTCTTGCCGACCGGGCGGCGCACATAGGCAAGCGTTGCCTCGTGTTCGGCCTTCACGGCCGCGACGATTTCCGGCTTGTCCTTGGCATCGGCCACCACTTTACGGTTTTCGTCGCGGTGGTAGATCGGCCGTGCCTCCGTGGTGAAGTCGACGATCTTCCAGCTGTTGCCGTCCTTTTCGATCAGGAGATCGATGAGGCCCATATGCGAGCCCCAGAAGCCAGCCATGACCGCCGGCTTGCCCATCAGCGTTCCCTTCTTCGTGTCGGCGCCGGCAATACCGTCGAAATCCTTCGGGCCGGGGAAGACGAGATGCTGGTGGCCGGTGAAGATCGCATCGATGCCGTCTACGCCGGCAAGATACAACGAGGCGTTTTCCATGCGCTCACTCTGGCCGGTGCCGTCGATGCCCGAATGCGAGAGGGCAACGATAATGTCGGCGCCTTCTTCCTTCATGACGGGCACCCAGGCCTTGGCGGCCTCGACGATATCGCGCGTCTGCGCTTTGCCCTCGAGGTTCTTGGCATCCCACACCATGATCTGCGGCGGCACGAAACCGATGAAGCCGATCTTGAGCGGGCTTGTGGCGCCCGAACCGTCGCGGATCTGCTTTTCAATGATCATGTAGGGCTTGAAGAACAGGTCGTCCTTCTTCGGATCCGACGCCAGCTGCCCCTTGGTCAGGTTGGCGCAGACAACAGGGAATTTCGCCCCCGCCATAACGTTAAACAGGAAGTCGAGCCCGTAGTTGAATTCGTGGTTGCCAAGCGTGCCGCAGTCGTAGCCGAGCACGTTCATCGCCTTCATGACGGGGTGGAGATCGCCGCCCTTCATGCCCTTTTCATAGGCCATGTAATCGCCCATGGGATTGCCCTGCAAAAGATCGCCATTGTCGATCAGCATGGAATTTCCGGCTTCTGCGCGCACCTGATCGATGAAGCTTGCGGTGCGCGACAGGCCCAGCGTGTCGTTCGGCTTATCGGCATAATAGTCATAGGGCATGATGTTGACGTGGATATCGGTCGTCTCCATCAGCCGCAGATGCGCCTGATTGGCCTGGGCCCGGGCGGCAAAGGGATGCAGCAGCACCAGCGCGGAGCCGGCGGCAAGACCACCCAAAAGCGAGCGGCGGGTCATGGGGGGTGGGGCGAGCAGCAGTGACATGGACGTTCCCTCATTCGTTACAGCATGACTGTAGGGTCAATGCCACGGGGACGCATCAGGAAAATGACATGTACTCGGCGTTGAAATGCACAATCCTTTACAAGCGTATCCGGTGGGGCGGGAAGGTGGCAAACCGTGCTGCGCCCGGGCATGCGCAGTCTTCGATATATCTTGAGATGGTGGCACTGTGCATGAAGTCCAATCTTTTCAAGGAATTAGATATTTCGATCTCGTTTCATTCAAAAAAGATAGATCTTCGATAGGTCTATCCCTTGCGTATCGAGTGATTTGATCTATCTTAGATATATCGAAAAACAATCGTGAGGATCGATCGATGTTTGGACGTAGATGTGAAGATGGTGCCGGCCGCGGCAAGCGGATGCGGATGGATCTGGAGGGCCTGTTGGCCATGCGGGGCGATGGGTTTGGTCGCGGTTTCGGCCGGGGCGGACGGGGCCGGGGCTCCGACGAGGGCGGGCAGGACGATGGCGGCGATAGCCGCATCGGGCGCTTTTTGCTGCAGGGTGACCTGCGCCTGCTGGTGCTGGCGCTGATCGAGAAGGAGCCGCGTCACGGTTATGAGATCATCCGCCATGTGGAGGAACTGACCTATGGCTTTTATGCGCCAAGTCCCGGCGTCATCTACCCGACGCTGACCTATCTGGAAGAGGCGGGTTATGTCTCGGCGGAAATGGATGGCAACAAGAAGCGCTATTCCATCACCGACGAGGGCCGCGCGCATCTCGACAGCAACCGGGGCCTGGCGAGCGCCATTCTGGAGCGGCTCTCCATGGTGGCCGAGCGTATTCGCCAGCGCCGGGAGGGAGGCCGTGGCCGCCGCGAGGAGAACGGCCCCGATCTGCCGCGCAGTGTCGATTCAGCCCTTCTCAATCTTCGAGAAGTCATTGCACGCCGCCTCAGCGAGGATGAACGGCGCGCCGGCAGCATTGTGAAGGCACTTTTGCAGATGGCCGAAGATCTGGAGGCGGACGCATCCCGCGACTGATTT
The DNA here is from genome assembly GCF_058242775.1 of Neorhizobium sp. PAMB6630. NCBI lineage: Bacteria > Pseudomonadati > Pseudomonadota > Alphaproteobacteria > Hyphomicrobiales > Rhizobiaceae > Neorhizobium > Neorhizobium sp. PAMB6630. Next base: position 2,253,173 of record NZ_CM177836.1, on the reverse strand, counting down.
TTTTGGGCTTTTTGCCTCTGGCTATCCTGCTGACCGGGCCGCTTCAGGCCCGGTCCACCCGGCACTGGTAGCAATTGTTGCGGGCCGAGCGGATATGTACATAGGCAATATCGGGGCGCTGGAGAAGTGCGTCTGCCCGCGCGGCAATCTCTGCCGTCGGTGTCACCGCGCCGGTGCCGTAGACGATGCGGTCGTTATCCCCATAACCGCGCACGATGTAATCCGGGCTGGTCAGCATCGGCGGCAGGATTTCGACCGCTTCGTAACGCGGGCAATCGCGGGCATGAAGAAAGATCGGTCCGGTTTCGGCATAGGGCTGCAGGGTGTCGAAAGGGCGATAGGCGATGACCAGCATATCCTCACCGTCTTCGATGAACCCGAGGCAATGGCGACACGGCATGCCGTCTTCGGGCGAGATCATGCGTTCCGGAGCGTTTCCATAGGCGTCGACGCCGCCCTTGCGAAATGTGTCGGCAGCTTTCGTTGGCATGGCGGTGAAATGGATGTTCTGCATGGCGGCATCTCTCTGTTGCGATGCTTGCGACCATGCGGAGCGGGCGGCGTTGTCGCCACCCGATTCTTGCGCAGGTGTTTTAATGCGCAGGTGTTCTGAAAAGATCAGTCGCGTTTGGCGAGCGCCAGGGTTTCCGCATCCGACATCGGTTCGATCCAGGCATCGCTGGTGGAAACCGGTGCAAAACCCATCATCTGGTAAAGCGGCAGGGCACGCGGATGATCAAGCGTGTTGGTGGTCACCGTCACGGTCTTCGGGTTGAGCTGCCAGGCGGAATAGAGCGCCTGCAGCAGGAACCACTTGCCGATTCCAAGGCCGAGCGCGTGTTCGAAAAGGCCGAAATAGCTCAGCTCCACCACGTCTTCGTTGATATGGTTGAGTTCGAAGAAACCGGCCGGCGCACCATCGACATAAAGGATGGTGACCGACACCCGCTTGTCGGCGAGCACCGCCGACAGTTCCTCGTCGCTGAGGCGCAGCCGAGTGTACCAGTGCCAGCGCTTGCCGACCTGCCGGTAGAGATAACGGTAATAATGCAGCGGAATGTTCTGGGCGCTCATCAGCGCCGTATGGAGATTGACCGGAACGGCAAGGCTCTGGCGCGGCGGAGCGGTCATTTCAAGCCGCGTGACATGCGCCTTGATCGGGCCATGGGTCGGGGCTTCCAGTGTCTCGGCCGGGCCGGTGACAACAGGCGTGTCGGCGCGTCCGCCCCATTCAGACCAGGAGCCATCATAAAGCGAATTGCTGGTGTGGCCGAGCGATTCGAGCGCCAGCGTCACCACCGCTGCTGTCACACCCGATCCGCAGCTGGTGACGACCGGCCGCGACAGATCGATGCCGGCCTCGTCCATCATCGTCTTCAGGGCGCCAAGGCTTTTCAGGTGGCCGCCTTCGGAAAGGCTGGCCGCGGGAAGGCTGCGCGCACCCGGCATATGGCCGGAGCGCATGCCGGCACGCGGTTCGGCTTCGTCGCCGGTAAAGCGGCCGGGGCCACGCGCATCCACCACCTGCGCCGATCCGGTCTCGACGACGGCGCGCATCTCGTGAAGACTGGTGATACGGCGGGCCCGCAGGCGAGGGGTAAAGACCGCCGGTTCCGGCTCCGGCAGCTCCGTCTCGAGCGGGCGCCCCTCGGCCTTCCAGCCATCCAGTCCGCCATCGAGCACATAGACCTTTTCGGCCCCCATGACGCGCAGCATCCACCAGACGCGCGGCGCCGAAAAGAAGCCGGGACCATCATAAACGACAATGACATTGTGCTCGGCAAGACCAAGCTTGCCGACCTCGGTTGCAAAAAGCTCTGGCGAGGGGAGCGAATGCGGCAGGCCGGTGGTGTGGTCGGCAATTGCATCCTGATCGAAGAACACGGCCCCTGGAATATGGCCCGCTGCGTATTCCAGCGCACCGTTGCGCCCCTGCGCCGGCAGATACCAGGAGGCATCCACGACGCGAAAGCCCGGGTCTGAAAGCTGGCTTTCCACCCAGGCCGCGGAAACGACGAAGCGGCTTTGACCCGTGCTCATGGTGTCTCTCCTCGATGTCGGCGTGCCTCAAGCACGCCACGATGCCGTGGGGGGAAGGTGTTGCGACGGCCTTTAAGCGGTCTCGCCGCCCGGTGTTCCGAAGCGGATGCGCAGCCGGCGGTTTTCCTTGCCCTTCTTCTCGATCCGGGCGATGTGAACCGCCCCGACCTCCTGGGTTTCGGACACATGTGTGCCGCCGCAGGGCTGGCTGTCAACGCCGGAATTTTCACCGATGCAGACAAGGCTTACCCGGCCGAGGCCGACCGGCGGGCGCACGTTCTTGGATTTGACGATTTCCGGGTTGGCGGCCAGTTCCTCGTCGGTGATCCATTGCAGGAAAACCGGGTGGTTTTCGGCAACAAGCGCCATCAGCTTTGCCGTCACCTCGTCTTTGTCCACCGTGTCGCCCATGTCGAAATCGACGCGCGATTCGTCTTCGCCGACGGCAGCGCCGGTGATGGGGAAGGGGCAGACAACGGACAGCAGATGGCAGGCCGTGTGCATGCGCATCAGCTTGTAGCGCCGCGGCCAGTCGACATGCAGCACAAGCTTTTCGCCTAATTCGGGCACGGCCTCGCCGGCAAGCGGCACATGGATGATGATGTCCTTCGTCGGACCGTGCCGGGTTGGGCCGAGCTGGACCTTCGAGCCGTCGGCGCGCTCCAGAAAGCCCGTATCCCCCGGCTGGCCGCCGGAGGTTGCATAAAAGCAGGTCTGGTCCAGCTCGATGCCGCCATCCTCGTGGATGGCGGTGACCACGCCCTCTGCCGTGGATAGATAGAAATCATCGCGGTAGAGGGGGATGGTCGGCATGAGATCCTCAGGCTTGCTGGAAGGGAATGGCGATATCGCGTTTCTCTACCAGCCATTGCGGGATCGGCAAACCCTTCGAGGAGAGGAAGTCCGGGTTAAACAGCTTTGACTGGTAGCGATTGCCATAATCGCAGAGAATGGTCACGATCGTGTGGCCGGGGCCAAGGTCGCGCGCCAGACGGATTGCGCCGGCAATGTTGATGCCGGAGGAACCGCCAAGGCAAAGCCCCTCTTCCTCCACCAGATCAAACACCAGCGGCAGCGCTTCGGCATCCGGGATGCGATAGGCAAAATCGGGCGTGAAACCTTCAAGATTTGCCGTGATGCGGCCCTGGCCTATGCCTTCGGTGATGGATGAGCCTTCCGACTTCAGTTCGCCATGGGCATAATATTCGTAGAGCGCTGCCCCGTCCGGATCGGCAAGGCCGATCTTGATGGCAGGGTTCTTCGCCTTGAGGCCGATACCGGTGCCGGCCAGCGTTCCGCCGGAACCGACGGCGCAGATGAAACCATCCACCTTGCCATCCGTCTGCGCCCAGATTTCCTCGGCCGTGGTTTCAATATGGGCCTGCCGGTTGGCGATATTGTCGAACTGATTGGCCCAGATCGCGCCATTCGGTTCGGTCTTGGCGAGTTCTTCGGCCAGGCGTCCGGACAGTTTTACGTAATTATTGGGGTTCTTGTAGGGAACGGCGGGCACTTCCACCAGTTCGGCGCCGAGAAGTCGCAGCGCATCCTTCTTTTCCTGGCTTTGCGTTTCCGGGATGACGATGACGGTGCGATACCCCAGTGCCTTTGCAACCAGCGTCAGGCCGATGCCGGTATTGCCGGCCGTGCCTTCGACGATGACGCCGCCTGGACGCAGCAGGCCACGCTTTTCTGCGTCGCGGATGATGTAAAGTGCGGCGCGATCCTTCACCGACTGGCCCGGATTGAGAAATTCAGCCTTGCCGAGAATGTCGCAGCCCGTCAGCTCGGACGGGCCTTTGAGGCGGATCAGAGGCGTATTGCCGATCACACTCAGCACGGACGGATTGATGGTCATGGAACTGCCCTATCTTGCAAAACTTCGCTTGAACGCTTTTCCGACGTCATGAGCCGGACGGCAAGGAAATACGTTCCGCATCCACACCTGTGCGTGTAAAATCCGTTCGCGCAAACAGGCGAATACCGGCGAATGATGACGGAAAGGCCGGCAAAGGGGAGAGACCGCCTTCAGGTTGCCGGCGCGTTACCGCGGGTCTTTTGCCAGGGGCGCGTGAGGACTGTCGTGAAAAAGGGGCAGCTAAAGCCACCCCTTTAAAATCTCAGGGACTACGATGCCAAGCGCGATACAGGGCTTCCCGTATCGCCACCGTCAGCATCGATCCAGATCAGCCCGGATCAGCCCAGATTAGCACTGCGTGCGCGTGACCGGGTTCTTGCTCTGCTCGACCTGGTCAACCGGCACAGGGGCCGAGCAATTGCCGTCAGACGACAGTGTCGTTCCCGGATGAATGGTGGTGCCCGTCGTGCTGTATGTTACCGTCGGATCCACCGTGCTGGCGCCGGAGGTGCCATAGGAGGGGTTTGTCGAGGTGCCATACTGCATGTCGGTTCCCGCTGCCGAGCCATTGCCCATGGATGTCTGTGCGACAGCGCCGCCGGCCAGACCAAGCGAGAGGATGGATACGGTCATCAGTGTCTTGAACATAAGTGTTACTCCTGTTTTTGGTTCAGGCATTCCGCTTTTGCCAATGACAAAACAGGTGACGGGCGGATCGGTTCCGATTTTTTTAACGCAACATTAACCCGTCGAACTGGCGCGGACGTCTCGGGTATTTCGAGCGCAGGCAGCGCCGAAACCGTTAATGACTGTTCGTACGCCGTCATCACCGCGCCGCAGGATCAGCTGAAACGCAGCGGCATCTGCACGCCCTTGGGCACATAGAGCGGCTTCTGGCTGGCGATCTGGATGCGCTGGAACGTCTTCTTGCGGTCTTCCGCGGCCTTTTCACGCAAGGCCCGCGACGCGGCAACGGCCGCCAATGCATTCTCTACGACTTGCTCTGCACTCGTCATAAGGCATCTCCGTCTTTGTTCTTCTTTTGTTCTAATTTGTTTCGAACGGAACGTCAAGCGGTTCATGCGGAATAAGGATGGGGTGAGGGCGCTCAGGCTGCCTCAACGCAATTCGCGCAAAAATTTCCAAGAAAAAAGCCGGCTCGCGAACGAACCGGCTTTTGTCTATAGTCAGCAATCTGCTGAAGAATTTGGCTCCCCGGGCCGGATTCGAACCGGCGACCTGTCGATTAACAGTCGAATGCTCTACCGCTGAGCTACCAGGGAACATCGCGTCGCCGCGGTGTGAGCGGGGTAATACAAACGCTTGATCGTTTTGCCAAGCGGTTTTTTCAAAAAAGTTTCACCTGCTTGCTTTATCCACATCCGCTTCCCATCTGGCCAACGACGTTAGACGATGCTGTTGGAAGGTGAAACCCGTGGATCATAAGGAAAAGCCGCGCAAATTTGGCTTTGATGCGGCAAGCGGGCGGTTGCATCTGGGGGGCAGGCGCGTTCCCATGCCACGCTCGCGGATCGGGCGCATCGGCGTCGGTGCAGCCCTTGTCGGCGGGGGTACGTTGGGATTTCTGCCGATTCTCGGTTTCTGGATGGTGCCGCTCGGCCTTCTGGTGCTGTCGCACGATATTGCCTATGTGCGCCGCAAGCGCCGCCGGCTGACCCTTTGGTGGGGCCGCAGACGCACTGCACGCCCCAAACAACCGTGATCAATGCCGGAGCGCCCATCGCACCGGGGATAAAGTGGCCGGCGCGGGGGCAACGAAAAACGTTGGCAATCAATCAGCCGAGAACGCCCGCAAGGCCCTGGCCTGCGGCGACGGCCATCCAGGCAAGTGCGGTAAAATAAATCGCTGTGATCAGCAAAAACAGGTAGCCGCCGAGTACCACCAGGCCGTCGCGCTGCATCATGCCGGTTGACAGGAGGAGGATCGCCACACCCGGCAGCGTATTCGAAAACGGGATGAGACCGAGCGGGAACATCAAAAGCACGCCGCCGGCCGAAATCGCCAGCGCATTGACGCGGCCGATGGCGCCACCGGTGGTGAGGCCGGACATGCGCGGCTTCAGGAAACGATCGACACGCGAGACGAGGCTTGCCCCCTTTTCCAGCGCCGGCACGAGCTTTGCCGAATCAAGCTTTCGATCGAGGATCTTTGCCGGCAGCCAGGGCATGCGGTTGAGGCAGATGGCAATGCTGACCAGAATGATCGCTGCCCCGAATACCGTGCTGACGCCGGGGATGGACACCGGGATGAGGAACGGAAGCGACGCGACTGCGCAGATCAGCAACAGTCCCTGTTCGCCCACCGCATCCATAAGCTCGCGCAGCGTGACCGTCTGGCCCCGGATACCGCTGATCAGATCGCGGAGCGTCTGGCTGAGCGATCTGGATGTATCGTCAAAGGTCATGGTCTGCTGCAAAGCCTGGATCTCCGGTTGTTTTCCGGCCAGACACTATCAGCATTCAGGTGGCGGTTGAAGGGCGCGTGTCTTCACCCCATCCACAAGCGGCAGCGGACACGGGCATCAATCTGCTATTTCACGGGTTGGCGTCAGTGTGTGTTGTGCCAACGATCATAGACGCCGCACGCCAGCACCAGGGCCAGAGCGGCGAGAATGTACGGATTAAGTGCGGTGACGAGTGTGAGATAGTGCATTGCCGGTCTCCTCAAACCGAAATGACGATGTGCCGGATGCGCTCCTCAACGCGCCGGCCCCTACATGATAACAGGATTTTGATCGGCCGGCCACCATTTCCGGGCCGGATGATCCATTGGCGTATTCGTACGTAATCATGTCTGCGGAAATATGTTTGCGGCGCCTGTCCGTTCAGTTTCCCGCAAGCTTCGTCCGCCACAACCGGAGGGGGACGGCAGGGGAAGAGCATGGCATCGACATTGCGATTGATCAGAGGCGGTTTGTACGAACCGGCCGAAAAAACAGCGCCGCCGAGCGTCGCGGACGTCAGGCGCGAGGCGGCACGGCGCCTGCGGGAGCGGGGCTATGAATGGCAGCGGGTCCGCTCGCTTGGCCTTGGTGTGCGGATGCCGCAGGAAATGCGCGATTTAAAGCTTCGGATCAGCTATGTCGTGGATGCGCTGCTGGCAGCGCCGGAAATTCCCGAGCATTTTCGAGACGATGCCTATTGGCCGGTGTAAGGCGCTACCTGCAAAATTCGCCCCAAGGCAAGTCAATGCCCCCGCATGGATGGCGTGGCGTTGCCTGTCCCGGCCATGGCAATCACACGGATTGCCGGGCCGTTTACCCCAGAAATAATTAGGCCCGGATCAGAATGCCGGCCTCCGAGGCTGCGTCGACGAAGGCCTTGCGGGCCTCTTCCGGCTTGCTCTTGCGGGCATCCACGGCGGCACAGAGGGTCAGGGCGCGGTCCAGCGCAGTGCCGTCTTCGGTCGGCCAGTCCTCGATCATCGCCCAGGCTGCAGCCTGCGTGGTGGTGATCAGGGTCTCTTCCGGCGGTTCGCCGATCAGGATTGCGACCGGTGTACTCCAGGGGGTGTTCATGGCTGTTTTCCGTTCTCACGACCGCAAGCGACGGCCGATCATCGCTGGTTAAGTCCCTTAAGTCCCATGACGCGTCATGCGCTCTCGGCGCCGTAACGGCCAGACGCGGTGTGTAGCGAATGGCTCTGCCTGTCGCAAGGCAGGCACGGACCATCAGGGCCGGATTTCACCGGACGGGTTCCGGTCCTGATCGAGGGCGGCTCAATCCAGGACATCAGCAGGTTCAGCGCTGGATGCGGGAGAAATCGATCGCAGGCCGCGGGTCGTGCCGGGCAAATTTGGCGGCAAGCGGAAGGGAAATGGCAAAGAGGACGAGGGCAAGAACAAAGGCCGTTCCGTGCAATGCCATGATATTCCCCCGTTTTGAATATGAACAAGGGATAATGTAAAGTGGTAAGCTTAACTGGACCTGAACACCCGCACCGGCGGGGAGCGATGCCCCCGCAACAGCCCTTCAGGCCGAAGTCACGACATCCCTTCTAGTCGTTACGCCCCATGTCGATTTCCTCCTGCCGCAGTTCCGCTGCGTGTTCGCGGTTGAGAGGGGTGGAAAGGGCGCTCCCGGCAAGGGGTGAGCGCCCTTTTTCGGGCGGCCGGGGCGGCAGCGCGTAACGGATCCGCACTGCCGATTGTCTTTCCTGCAACAGGTCGAGAAAACGCTGGCGCAGCTGCGGCATCTCTATGGTGCCGGCAATCCAATCGTTCATGGCGGATAAAAATTGCGGATCCGTCTCGAATGCCATGCCACTGGCATCGAGCCGCTGGATGACCTGTTCCACGATCCTGCGTCTCTTGTCCTGCGTCATGCCTGCACTGCCATGGTCGATGCTGCCCGCATCTTGAAATTGCCAGTGTCGCGCTGCCTGCTCTTCTGGAAGAGCAATTGCCTTGCACAGGCCGGAGACATTTTTGGCCACGCTGTTTGCACGGGCAAACAATGTCAAACGAATCAGCGCGTTTTCACTGTGGCGGCATTCCTTGAACGCAAATGCGGCGCCGACGTGGTGGCGGCGACAGGCAGGCGTCAAATTCACTGGGGAAATGGATTACCAGATACCGGTCTGGCGCCAGGTACAGAGGATGGCGATCACCGCGACGGCAAAGGCCACCCGCGCTGCAATCCGGATCAGGCTCTGGGCGGAAACATCTGCAAGGGGCGAAGGAATGGATGGTCCGGCAGCCTGTTCGGTTTGCCTTTTTGCGGAATCCAGTTGCACAATCGTCATGAGTACTTTGTCTCGTCCACGTTTTCCGGGCAGATTACCCGTTTCTGTTGACTATCGCGTTACATCCTGACCCGTGGCTATCGTCGGCAACAATCCTTGCTGCATCAGGCGACGACCGATCCGGATAACGCGATACCTCCCGGTGTGAAGTAGCTCGTTTTTTTCTTTTTCAATGCCATGCTAACATGAAAGCGATCCGATGCTCGTCACGTTGTGTCGCATTTTGTAACTATTCGAAAATTGATGCCCCAAAGTCACACAGTCACCATATCGTGGCTGCGCTTCTGTCAGATTTTGGATTAAAGTGGTACAGGAACGTGAGGAGGACGCGGGGAGGGCGACGCCCGGTTCGGCACATATGCCGTGCCGCAAACGAAACGCCAGAATGGGGGCTTGCCGTGATCACCCGCAAAATTCTTGCTCTTTGCGCATTCGCAGCCGCGCCGGTTCCCGTTTCAGCCGAGGAGCCGTTGCTGATCTGGACGCCGAGCAAAAGCTCCGACACATCCTATACGGCGCGGATGGGCCTTCGTATCCCGGGCTGGACGGCCGCATCGGCGGGTGTCGACATGGGTGTGACATCGGCCGTGGTCGGCGGGCCGGTGGACACGCCAGTCAAACTCTGGGGGCGGGTGCGGGCGGAGGCCTTGCAGACGCCAGCGTCCCGCTTGAGCCGAGACGTCGATTTCACGCTCAACGCGCTGACTGGCAGCGCTGCGGCGCAGATGACCTATGCGGACCGGGAAATCCTGACGCCGGATCTCGACCTGGAGGTCAGCCGGAAATACACGCTGCGTTATGATGGGGCGGCACAAAGCTGGAGCGGTCTGGACATGAACCAGGCGCTGAAGCTGTCTTATGGCGATACGGGCTCTGCAATTCAGGTGAAAGCCGGCGCCATCGACAGTTTCAAGCGGCTTGGCGGCGGCATCGCTCTCGAGCAGAAGCTCGGCAAACAGTTCACGGTCACCGGCGAAATCAATCGCGCTGCCGGAGGCGATCCGGCCGCACGGGTCAACGCGCGTTACTTCTTCCGCTGGTAACCCGCGGACAAGCCTCTCCATCCCTGTCACATGCCAAAGGGCGCACGTGGCGCCCTTTGTGTTCGTCTCGCCTGCCGATTGGAAAAATCAGTGCAGGATCTGGCTGAGGAACAGTCTTGTGCGCTCGTGTTGCGGATTGTCGAAAAATTCCGCCGGCGCGTTCTGTTCCACGATCTGGCCCTGGTCCATGAAGATCACCCGGTCGGCAACCTGGCGGGCAAAACCCATTTCATGGGTCACGCACAGCATGGTCATGCCTTCTTCGGCAAGGCTGACCATCGTATCAAGCACTTCCTTGACCATTTCCGGATCGAGCGCCGAGGTCGGTTCGTCGAACAGCATGATCTTGGGCTTCATGCAGAGCGAGCGGGCAATTGCCACGCGCTGCTGCTGGCCACCGGAGAGCTGGCCCGGATACTTGTTGGCCTGTTCGGGGATCTTGACCCGCTTCAGGTAATGCATCGCAACCTCTTCGGCTTCCTTCTTCGGCATCTTGCGCACCCAGATCGGGGCGAGCGTGCAGTTTTCCAGGATCGTCAGATGCGGGAAGAGGTTGAAGTGCTGGAACACCATGCCGACTTCGCGGCGCACTTCATCGATCTTCTTCAGGTCGTTGGTCAGTTCGATGCCGTCAACGACGATCTGGCCGGACTGGTGTTCCTCCAGCCGGTTGATGCAGCGGATCATCGTCGATTTGCCCGAGCCCGAGGGCCCGGCAATGACGATACGCTCGCCGTTTTTCACTTTGAGGTTGATGTCACGCAGGACGTGAAAATCCCCGTACCACTTGTTCATGGCGGTGATTTCAACAGCGATGTCGGTCTTGGAAGCCGGTTTTGCGGCGGGTGCGGCGTTTGCCATGTTTTTCCCCATTTTATCGTTTGTGCCCGGTGTCGAGATGCCGTTCCATAAAGGCGGAATAACGCGACATTCCGAAGCAGAAGACCCAGAACATGAACCCTGCAAAGATCAGGCCGGTCAAAGGTACGACGGGGCTGATCCAGCTCGGATCGCGGAAGTTCAGCTGTACGATGCCGAGCAGGTCGAACATCCCGATGATCGAAACGAGCGACGTATCCTTGAAGAGGCCGATGAAGGTGTTGACGATGCCGGGAATGACCAGCTTGATCGCCTGCGGCAGGATGATCAGCCGCGTCGTCTGCCAATAACTGAGGCCGAGCGATTCGGACCCTTCGGTCTGGCCCTTCGGAATGGCCTGCAGGCCACCGCGGATGACTTCCGCCATATAGGCCGAGGCAAACAGGGCCACACCAACAAGCGCGCGTAGAAAATTGTCGATCGTCCAGCCGGTCGGCAGGAAGAGCGGCAACATGACGTTTGCCATGAAGAGAACCGTGATCAGCGGAACGCCACGGATGACTTCGATGAAGACGACGCAGATCGTCTTGATGACAGGCATTTTTGACCGGCGTCCGAGCGCCAGCAGAATGCCGAGCGGCAGCGACACGGCGATGCCGACGAAGGACAGGATGAGGGTGACCATCAACCCGCCCCAGAGCGGCGTTTCCACATGCGACAGCCCGAAGCCGCCGCTCAAGAGAAAGAAGGCAACGACCGGGAAAACGACGAAGAGAAGGAGAGCGTTCAGGCCCTTCTTCGGCGCCTTCGGAATGAGCATCGGTGCCAGAAGCGCGATGAACAGCCCAAGCGTCAGCAACACACGCCAGCGCTGGTCGAGCGGATAACGCCCGAAGACAAACTGGGCAAAGCGGTCCTCGACGAAAGCCCAGCAGGCGCCGCTCCAGCCGTTCGGCTGGAGGCCGCCCTGGACCACAGTGGCGCAGACCGAACGGTCGGAGCCGACCCAGCTTGCCTGGATGAACAGCCAGTTGATGATGCCCGGCAGCGCATAGGCGAGCAATGCGATCGCAACCAGCGTGAACACCACGTCCTTTGGCGTAGCCAGAAGATTGGTGCGGATCCAGGCGGCCGAACTTCTGGAATTGTCGGGGGCCGGTTCAGGCGGCAGCATGCTGTCGCGGACGTAGGAAAGATTGCGTGTTTCCATGGTTTACCGCTCCACCAGGGCCATTTTGGCATTAAACCAGTTCATGAAGAGCGAGGTCGTGATGCTGATCGTCAAGTAGACGACGAGCCAGATGGCAACCACTTCCACAGCCTGTCCCGTCTGGTTCAGCGTCGTGCCGCCGGTTGAAACGAGGTCCGGAAAACCGATTGCGATACCAAGCGACGAGTTCTTCGTGAGGTTGAGATACTGACTGGTCAGCGGTGGAATGATGATGCGCATGGCCTGTGGCACAACGACCAGTCGCGTCGCCTGCGAGGGCTGGAGACCAAGGGCTGCAGACGCTTCCGACTGGCCTTTGGCAACACCGCCGATGCCGGCACGGATGATTTCCGCAATGAAGGCCGCGGTATAGAAGGAGAGGGCGAGATAAAGCGCCACAAATTCCGGTGCAATGACGGCGCCGCCCGACAGGTTGAAGCGGCCTTCGACAGGAATATCGAAAGTCAGCGGCGAACCGGCGGCAAGGAAACCGATGAGCGGCAGGCCGATGATCAGTCCAAGGGCTGTCCAGCCGCTGGGAAACTGCTGGCCGGTGGCCATCTGGCGCCGTTTGGCCCATTGCGAAACGGCAATCGACAGAAGCACGGCGGCGACAAAACCAATGACCATCAGGCCCGAGCCTTCACCCCAGATCGGCTTCGGGAAGGTGAGGCCGCGATTGCTGAGGAAGATGTTGAACGGTGCCTGAATGGCGTCACGCGGTTGCGGCAGTGTCGACAGAACGCCGGAATACCAGAAAAAAATGACGAGGAGCGGCGGAATGTTGCGGAAGACTTCCACATAAACGGTGCAGAGCTTTGCAATCAGCCAATTCTTCGACAGGCGCCCGAGCCCGACGATGAAGCCGATAATGGTCGCCGTCACGATGCCGCACGCGGCAATCAGCAATGTGTTCAACAGGCCGACGATAATGGCGCGGCCATAGGTCGAATCGCTCGAATAGGCGATCAGTGACTGGCCGATATCGAAGCCGGCGCGGCTGCCGAGAAAGGCGTAGCCGGAAGCCGTGTTGGACTGCGCCAGGTTGGTCGTGACGTTATGGTAGATTTCGATGATGAAGAAAGCCGTGATGACGACTGTGACGATCTGGAAGAAGAGGCTTCGAACCTTGGGATCGTAGACCAGGGATCGGAGGGTGCGTCCGCGCGTGGGCGCATTGATGGCGTGGTCTGTCATGCGTGCCAATTTCCCCGCAAGGCCTTAAGGCCGTTATTTTCTAATTATGCTAAGGGTATAGAGGCGAGGCGGCAGTGCCGCCCCGCCGGGTATCAGGATGCGATCAACGGACCGGCGGTGCGTACTGCAGGCCACCCTTGGACCACAGGGCGTTCAGGCCACGTTCGATCTTGAGGGGCGAACCCTTGCCGATGTTGCGTTCAAAGACTTCGCCGTAATTGCCGACGCCCTTGATGATGTTGTAGGCCCAGTCGTTGGTCAGGCCGAGATCGGTGCCGATCTTGGAGTCCTTTTCAACGCCGAGGAAACGCTTGACGTCAGGGTTGGTGGTGGACTTGCGGATCTCGTCGACATTGGCCTGCGTGATGCCGAATTCTTCTGCCTGGATCATCGCGTAATGGGTCCACGAGACGATATCGAACCACTGGTCGTCGCCCTGGCGAACGGCCGGTCCAAGCGGCTCCTTGGAGATGATTTCCGGCAGAACGACGTGATCATCCGGGTTCGTCTGGCCAAGGCGAACGGCATAGAGGCCCGACTGGTCGGTGGTGTAGACGTCGCAACGGCCAGCGGCGTAAGCGGCGTTCACTTCTTCGAACTTTTCGAAGACGACCGGGTTATACTGCAGGTTGTTGGCCTTGAAGTAGTCGGCAAGGTTCAGTTCGGTCGTGGTGCCGGACTGGACGCAGACGGCAGCGCCCGACAGTTCAAGCGCCGACTTGACGTTGAGGCTCTTCGGAACCATGAAGCCCTGGCCGTCATAATAGTTGACGGTGCGGAAGTTCAGGCCAAGCGCTGTGTCGCGGCTGATCGTCCAGGTGGTGTTGCGGAACAGAACGTCGCCTTCACCCGACTGCAGCGCCGGGAAACGGGTCTGGCCCGTCGTCGGCGTGTACTTGACCTTGGTGGCGTCGGCAAAGATTGCCGAAGCGACGGCCTTGCAGTAGTCGACGTCGAAACCGGTCCAGTTACCGGATGCGTCCGGCGAAGCAAAGCCGGCAAGACCGGTGTTCACAACGCACTGAACGAAACCCTTGGCCTTGACGTCGGCAAGCGTGGCAGCGGAAGCAGCCGAGGCGGCGCCAAGGACTGCCGCGCCAATCGCAGCTGACAGAATCGTCTTTTTCATTTTTCCCAACCTTTATCTCTTGTTTTTGATAGACCCAAAGCCTTGCCGCCGATCCGGGGATCAGCAACGAAAGGCCGCCCGCAAGGCCTCCCGAGACGAGCTGCCTGTATCACAGTCGGAAATATGTGCAGGGGTCAAGTCTTGCACTTTAAATTAGCGCCTCAAATCCGACAAATTGCCGTGGGTAGATGATATATTAGGCAGGGTGTCAGATTTTATGCAGCCTATGCTTAAACGAGCGACAGCGGCTCCGGTTGTAGCGCATAGGTAGCAAGCGCCGCTGTCTGCCGGGCTTGACCGGCGTCCCCTCTGCCTTCAAAACTTCGGCGGTCGTCAATACGAAAGCCGCAGTTTCCCATGAAAAACAAAGAGACCTACCTCACCGGCGCCGGTGATAACACGCGCCTTGCTCATCTCGGCCATGATCCCATGAGTTATCATGGCTTCGTCAACCCGCCGGTGGTCCACGGCTCAACGGTGCTTTTTCCCGACTGCAAGACCATGGAAAGCCGTGACCAGAAATATACCTATGGCACGCGGGGGACGCCGACGACCGATGCCTTGTGCGATGCGTTAAATGCGCTGGAAGGCTCGGCCGGCACCGTTCTGGTGCCCTCAGGGCTTGCCGCCATCAGCGTGCCGTTCCTCGCCTATCTCTCGAGTGGCGACCACGCGCTGATCGTTGATTCGGTCTACGCGCCGTGCCGGCATTTCTGCGATACGATGCTGACGCGCATGGGTGTGGAGATCGAATATTACGATCCGGCAATCGGTTCAGGCATCGAATCTCTCATTCGCCCCAACACGCGGCTCGTCCACACGGAAGCGCCGGGCTCCAATACCATGGAGATGCAGGATATCAGGGCCATTTCCGACGCGGCCCACCGGCATGATTGCGTGGTGACGATCGACAACACCTGGGCAACGCCGCTTTATTTCCGTGCGCTGGATTTTGGCGCCGATGTGTCGATCCATGCAACGACGAAATATCCGTCCGGCCATTCCGACATCGTGATGGGATCGGTTTCCGCCAATGAAAAACATTGGCCGCGCCTGCATGAGGCCACGATTACGCTGGGCATCTGCGGCGCGCCTGACGACGCCTACCAGATCCTGCGCGGCCTGCGCACCATGGGCGTGCGGCTGGCACATCATCAAAAGAGCGCGCTTGAGATTGCGCGCTGGCTTGAGGCCCGCAACGACGTTGCCCGCGTGCTGCATCCGGCGCTCGAAAGCTTTCCCGGCCACGCGCTGTGGAAGCGCGATTTCAAGGGATCGAGCGGCGTCTTTTCCTTCGTTCTGAAGGCGGATGGGCCGGAGCATTTTCGTGCGAAGGCCCATGCCTTCCTGGATGCGCTGTCGATCTTCGGGCTCGGCTATTCCTGGGGTGGTTACGAGAGCCTCGCGGTGAAGGTCAATCTCGGCGACCGCACCATCGCCAAGGCGCCGACCGAGGGGCCGGTTATCCGCCTGCAGATCGGGCTGGAGGATGTTGTCGATCTTCAGAAGGATCTGGAAGCGGGATTTGCAGCCGCTGCCGCCGTCTGATCAGACGCCGGCCTCATAACCATAGAGCCAGTCGAGATCCGCCGCGAGCGCTTGCGGCGGACGCAGGGCAAGAACGAGGTCGCGGCCGACACGCAGCGGCCCGCGCACGTGATAGGCAAAACGGTTGAACGCGCCGCGGTTTCGCACCCGCGCGATTCGGGCCTTGCGCGATGTTTCGTAGCTGGACAGCGCATCGCCAAGGGCGGGTGTTGCGGCAAGCCGTGCCGCAAGCTCCCAGCCATCCTCGATGGCCATGGCCGCACCCTGGGCTGCAAACGGCATCATCGCATGGGCGGCATCGCCAACCAGCACGATATCGCGGCCGTTCTGCCAGCGCCCGTCGCTCACCTGATAGAGCGGCCAGAATTTTCCCGATTCCATACCCGTCAGCAGTGACAGGATCTCGGGGTGCCAGCCCTTGAACTGGCGCAGCAGCATGCGCTTCTGCTCCATGCTGGCATGCACTTCCCAGGTTTCACCGGGGCTGACGCCGCTTGCGATGGCCACGACATTAAAGCCGCCGGCTTCGCGCAGCGGATAACAGACCAGATGGCACGAGGGCCCGACATAGGCCGTCACCGCCTGCGGCATCAGGAAAGACGGCGCCTTTTCTGCGGGAACGGTGCAGCGCCATGCGACATTGCGCGAAAAATCCGGCTCCGGCGCATTCTCGATTTCATCGCGTATGCTCGACCACACGCCATCGGCGCCGATGATGACATCTGGCGTGCTGCCGATCATGCTTTTGATCGAGGTGCGGCAATCCTGGCCGATCCGCTGACCCAGATGCAGGCGGCAAAGCGGGTTGTTTTCCACGGCTGCCTGCAGCACATGCTGCAAGGTCGCCCGGTGCATGACGCCGTACGGTGCGCGCCAGCGCTCACGCGCAAACCGGCCGACCGGCACATGCGACAGCTGGTGCAGCGATTTGCCCGAGGAGATCGCGATGCGCTCCGGCTCCGTCCAGACCGCCTCTAGATCTGAGAGAACGCCGAGCCGCGCCAGGATGCGGCTGGCATTGGGAGATATCTGAAGGCCCGCACCCACTTCGGCCAGATGCGGTGCCTGCTCGATGATGTCAGAGCGGATACCGCGTGCGGCAAGCGCCAGCGCCGTCGTCAGGCCGGCCATTCCGGCGCCGACAATGGCTGCATGTGTGATCGCCATGGCGTTTCGGTTCAGGCAGCTTTGACGTGGAAGGTGCAGCCGGCCGGAATGGTCTCTTCGGCCTTCAGCGCCGGATTGTAGCGATAAAGCGTCGAGCAATAGGAGCAGACTTTTTCGTTGTCGTCGCCCATGTCGATATAGATGTGCGGATGGTCGAAGGGAACGTTGGCCCCGGTGCACATGAATTCCTTCACGCCAACCTCGATGAGGCGATGTCCACCGTCGTTCTGGAAATGGGGAATACCGTGACCGGCCATGTTTGAACTCCAATGCTTGCAATCTCAACCGACATTACAGAGGCATGCCGTGAAAGTGTAGGGGGAAACATCGCCCACAGGCGGGATTTTGTCGCCTTGCCTGTTCAGGCCGGCCGCCACATGGCTTATGGTCGCGCCCGCGAAAGGAAGCCTGCCTCATGAACCTCAATGCTCCCGAATTTCAGAAATTTACCCATCAGGATCTGCAGCTTGCCTATTTCGACGAGGGCAATCCCTCCGGCGAGCCGGTGTTGCTGATCCACGGCTTTGCCTCCACCGCCAGCGTCAACTGGGTTTATCCCGGATGGCTGAAGACGCTCGCCGATGCCGGTTACCGGGTGATTGCAATCGACAATCGCGGCCATGGCGCAAGTGACAAGCCGCGTGATCCGGAAGCCTATCGCCCCTGGGTCATGGCGGGCGATGCGATTGCGCTGCTCGATCATCTCGGCATCGATCAGGCGCATTTCATGGGTTATTCGATGGGCGCGCGCATCTCGACCTTTGCAACGCTTGCCCATCCGGAGCGCGTCCGCTCGCTGGTGCTCGGCGGCCTCGGCATCGGCATGACCGATGGCGTCGGCGACTGGGATCCGATTGCCGATGCGCTTTTGGCCGCATCGCCGGACGAGATCACGCATGCGCGTGGCAAAATGTTCCGGACCTTTGCCGACCAGACGAAGAGCGACCGCGAGGCGCTGGCCGCCTGTATTCGCGGATCACGCGATCTCGTCTCGCGCGAGGATATCGCAAAAATCACGGTTCCGACGTTGATCGGCGTTGGGACCAAGGACGATATTGCAGGGTCCCCGCAGGAACTGGCAGCGCTGATGCCAAACGCCCGCGCGCTCGACATCCCCAACCGCGATCACATGCTGGCCGTTGGCGACCGGGTGCTGAAGGCAGCAGTTCTCGACTTTTACCGCGAAATTGCCGGCGGCTGACCAAGGCGCGAACGTTTCGCCGGCATTGGTGTTAGGCAAAGAATGTTCTATATACTGGCCTCTGCGCAAACGAGGATACTGCCATGTCGGCACGCACTGAAATTCGCCCCAAGGAGCCGATCGCCTCGGTCGATCCGATCTGGGATACGTTGCGGCACGAGGCGCAGGCCAGTGCCGAGCGCGATCCGCTGCTGGCGGCTTTCCTCTATTCGACGGTGCTCAACCACCGTTCGCTGGAGGACAGCGTAATCCACCGGATCTGCGAACGGCTCGATCATCCGGACCTTCAGGCGGTGCTTCTGCGCCAGACGTTTGAAGAAATGCTGGATGACTGGCCGGAATGGGGCGCGATCCTGCGCGTCGACATCCAGGCCTATTACGACCGCGACCCCGCCTGCCTGCGCTTTTTGGAGCCGGTCCTCTATTTCAAGGGCTTTCACGCCATCCAGACACACCGTCTGGCGCATTGGCTGATGAAGCGTGAGCGGCGCGATTTTGCCATGTATCTGCAAAGCCGTGCCTCCAGCGTCTTCCAGACGGACATCAATCCGGCGGCCCGCATCGGCAAGGGCATTTTCCTTGATCATGCCACCGGCTTCGTGGTCGGCGAGACGGCAGTTATCGGCGACAATGTGTCGATCCTGCATGGCGTCACGCTCGGCGGGACCGGCAAGGAAGGCGCGGACCGCCATCCGAAGATCGCAAACGGCGTGCTGATCGGCGCGGGTGCAAAAATCCTGGGCAATATCGAGATCGGCCATTGCTCGCGCGTGGCGGCCGGTTCCGTCGTTTTAAAGCCGGTGCCGCCGAAAACCACAGTCGCCGGCGTGCCGGCGAAAGTGGTGGGAGAGGCGGGGTGTTCGGAACCCTCGCGCCTGATGGACCAGATCCTGCGTTCGGAAGACTGATCACGGTTTCCAGAGGGTTTGCCTGCCGAGGGGTTGATCGGCGGTCGCAGGCGTCTATGTCGCTTGCACCGGCGGCTTTGCCGGGCGCTCGAAACCACGTGCGCGCGGACAGGCAAAGGATCATGGGCGGACGTTCTTTACTTTCGCCTTTGTCCCATGCCAAAAGCCCCGCAACGAGAACACTGACGGAGAGACACCAGTGAAAGCCGATGAAATCAAGAAGCTCGATGCCTATTTCAAGCGGGTATTCAACCCCACGATGAGCGTCCGGGCACGCCCCCGCAAGGATGATTCGGCAGAGGTCTATGCCGGTGACGAGTTCCTCGGCGTTGTCTATGTCGATGATGAGGACGATGAGCGGTCCTACAACTTCTCGATGGCAATCCTCGACGTCGATCTCTGATCGGTCAGTTGCCCTAGCGATCCTCGCGACGCTTTCTCCGGAAAGAAAATAGTGCGGTCCGGATCACGATTTCGAAAACGGCGGGCGCCTTGCGGCCCGCCGTTTTTCATGGGTTTTGGCCATCATTTTTGCGGATGCGCAAACCGGTGCCGCGGCATTTGGTCCTCGCGCATTTCTTCGCAGCTGCGGCACGATTCCACTCTTGACTTTTGCACTGCGGGATCATTCCATAAGCAAGTGGGAATGCACCCATAGGAGGCGGAAATGTTCAATCTCGATGAAGCCAGCCGGAAGAACAAGGAAGCAGTCGACGGGCTGCTGAAAAACTATGCCGAGGTGACGAAGGGCTTTCAGGCCATTGCGTCGGAAACGGGCGATTATTCCAAGAAGTCGATGCAGGAGCTGACCAGCTTCATGGAGCAGCTGATGGCTGTGCGCAGCATCGAGACCGCGTATGAGTTGCAGACCAAGTTTGCCAAGACCGCTTACGAGGCTTTCGTCGCGGAAGCGACCAAGATCGGCGGCATGTACACCGATCTGGCCAAGAATGCCTACAAGCCCTACGAGCTGCCGGCAGCGCGGGCAACGGCGGTGGTGGTGTCCAACGCCGCCTGATCCGGATAACGGATCCGATCCAGGCTTTCATGGAAACCAAAAGAACCGGTTGCGTTTCTGGCGCGACCGGTTTTTGATTCGTGCATCCATTCCAATGCAGCTTATTTCGACCCTGATCGGCATGTTCCCGAGGAATAGTGATTGCGCGATGGCGAGAGGGGCTTAAAATCGCGCTTCGACGAACTAGATAAGTGCATCTGATGTCCGGCTCCGGCTGTTCGTTCGGACGAGCTGCCGGACTGTTGGGGAATGATAGAAAGATGATCGCATTGCCGATCTACATGCAAGACGAGAAGGACGGACAGGGAGATAGCGGCAATCGCGGCACCTCGGTCATAACGCGGACCAAGGCCAAGACGAAAAAGCCCAATCTCTACCGCGTGCTTCTGCTGAACGACGATTACACACCGATGGACTTCGTCATTCACATTCTGGAGCGTTTTTTCCAGAAGGACCGCGAAGCGGCCACCCGTATCATGCTGCACGTTCACAATCACGGTGTCGGCGAATGCGGGGTCTTTACGTACGAGGTCGCTGAGACCAAGGTGAGCCAGGTCATGGATTTTGCCCGCCAGCACCAGCACCCGCTGCAATGTGTCATGGAAAAGAAGTGAGGAACCGACGTGCCAACATTTTCGCCTAGTCTCGAAAAGGCGCTGCATCAGGCACTGACCTTCGCCAATGAGCGGCACCACGAATATGCCACCCTGGAACACCTGCTCCTGGCTTTGATCGACGATGCCGATGCCGCTGCCGTTATGGGAGCCTGCAATGTCAATCTCGACGTCCTGAAGAAAACAGTCTCCGATTACGTCGATAACGAACTCGCTAACCTCATCACGGGGTATGACGAGGATTCCAAGCCGACCTCCGGCTTCCAACGCGTCATCCAGCGCGCCGTTATCCACGTGCAATCCTCCGGTCGCGAAGAAGTGACCGGGGCGAATGTGCTCGTTGCGATCTTTGCCGAACGCGAAAGCCATGCGGCCTATTTCCTGCAGGAGCAGGAGATGACCCGCTATGATGCGGTCAATTACATCAGCCACGGCATCGGCAAGCGTCCGGGCGCCTCCCAGGTGCGCCCGCCGCGTGGTGCCGAAGACAGTGATGCGGATGCAAAGCCCGGTCGCGAGCAGGAAGAAAGTTCTGCCAAGAAGCCTCAGGATGCGCTGAAGGCCTATTGCGTCAATCTGAACGAAAAGGCCGTCAATGGCCGGATCGACCCGCTGATCGGTCGTCATCAGGAGGTGAACCGCACCATTCAGGTGCTGTGCCGCCGCTCAAAGAACAACCCGCTTTATGTGGGCGATCCCGGCGTCGGCAAGACGGCCATCGCGGAAGGCCTTGCCAAGCGCATTGTCGAAGGCAAGGTGCCGGAAGCGCTGGCGGATGCCACCATCTTCTCGCTCGACATGGGCACGCTGCTCGCCGGCACCCGTTATCGCGGTGACTTCGAGGAACGTCTGAAGCAGGTGGTGAAGGAACTGGAAGAGTTTCCGGGCGCCGTTCTCTTCATCGACGAGATCCATACGGTGATCGGTGCCGGTGCGACGTCGGGGGGCGCCATGGATGCGTCGAACCTGCTGAAGCCGGCGCTGTCTTCGGGCGCCATCCGCTGCATCGGGTCCACCACCTACAAGGAATACCGCCAGTTCTTCGAAAAGGACCGGGCACTCGTGCGTCGTTTCCAGAAGATCGACGTCAACGAACCCTCCATCGATGATGCCATCGAGATCATGAAGGGCCTGAAGCCGTATTTCGAGGAATATCACAAGCTGCGCTATACCAACGAGGCCATCAAGGCCGCGGTGGAACTGTCGTCGCGTTACATTTCCGACCGCAAGCTGCCGGACAAGGCGATCGACGTGATCGACGAGACCGGTGCGGCGCAGATGCTGCTGCCGGCCTCCAAGCGTCGCAAGCTGATCACCGAAAAGGAAATCGAGGTCACCATCGCCACGATGGCGCGCATTCCGGCGAAAACCGTCTCCAAGGACGATGAGGCCGTGCTGGCAAACCTTGAAAAGGAACTTCGTTCGGTCGTCTACGGGCAGGATGCCGCCATCGAGGCGCTATCGACAGCGATCAAGCTGGCGCGTGCCGGTCTTCGCGAGCCCAACAAGCCGATCGGCTCCTACGTGTTCTCAGGCCCGACGGGTGTGGGCAAGACGGAAGTGGCAAAGCAGCTCGCCTCGTCGCTCGGCGTCGAGCTTCTGCGTTTTGACATGTCGGAATATATGGAGCGGCACACGGTATCGCGGCTGCTCGGCGCACCTCCCGGTTATGTCGGTTTCGACCAGGGCGGTCTCTTGACCGATGGCGTCGACCAGCATCCGCACTCGGTCGTGCTGCTCGATGAAATCGAAAAGGCGCATCCGGATATCTACAACATCCTGTTGCAGGTGATGGACCATGGCTCGCTCACCGACCACAACGGCAAGAAGATCGACTTCCGCAACGTCATCCTGATCATGACGACGAATGCGGGCGCATCGGAAATGGCAAAGGCTGCCATCGGCTTTGGCTCTTCCAAGCGCACCGGCGAAGACGAGGAGGCGTTGAACCGCCTGTTCACGCCGGAATTCCGCAATCGTCTCGATGCAACGATCCCGTTTGCGCCGCTGCCGACCGACGTTATCCATCAGGTCGTGCAGAAGTTCGTCATGCAGCTGGAAAGCCAGCTTTCGGAACGCAACGTGACCTTCGACCTGCACCAGGATGCCATCGCCTGGCTTGCCGAGAAGGGTTATGACGAGCGTATGGGCGCGCGCCCGCTGTCGCGCGTCATCCAGGAGCACATCAAGAAGCCGCTCGCCAACGAGATCCTGTTCGGCGCGCTGCGCAAGGGTGGCGTTGTCAAGGTGACGGTGGGAACGAAGCCTGACGGGACCAACGGGTTGATCCTCGAATCGATTGCCGAGGCAGCACCCGTGAAGCCCAAGCCGGAAGCCGAAGTGGAAGCCGTCGAAGAGGACGGTACGACGGCCAAGGCAAAACCTGGCAAGGCAAAGGCTGAGCCGAAGTCACCGTCGTCCAAGGGCAAGGCCGCAAAGGCCCGGTCCGAGGCCGAGGCGGACGTGCTGACCGAGGAGAAGGAAAAGCCGCGCAAGGGCTCGACCGTTCCGCGGGTGCCGAAGACGAAATGATCGATCCGATCTGACAATTCTGTGCCGGGGCTTCAAAAAGCCCCGGCATTGCCTTTTCTGCGTGCCGGTCGGTTGCGAACGGCCATACCGGACAATTCGATGCCTCCTTCCGATCCTGACGTGCGCTCCAGCGTCTCCTGGTTTTTTACCGGCATGCGCGGCATTACCTCGCTGCCGGCGCTCATCCTCATGACATCCTTTGTCGGCTTCAGTGCCTTTGCGCTGGAATCGGGTATCACGCGCAGCCAGGCGGTGTTCATGACGCTGTCGGTCTGGGCGCTGCCGGCCAAGATGATCCTCATCGGCACCATGGCCGGTGGCGCGCCGCTGGCGGCAAGTTTTCTTGCCGTCACGCTCTCCTCCATCCGTATGATGCCGATGGTTGCCTCGATCATGCCTGATATGAAGAACGAGAAGAGCCCGACATGGCTTCTGCTCTTCCTGTCGCATTTCGTCGCGATCACCTCCTGGGTGTTTGCCATCCAGCATCTGAACGCTGTGCCGCGAGACAAGCGCACCGCCTATTTCGCCGGTTTTGCCATCACGCTGACGCTGGTGAACGCCGTCATCGTCGGGGTCTGCTACGGCATCGTGGCGCAGTTTCCGCCTGTCGTCGCCGGCTGCCTGTTCATGCTGACGCCGGTTTATTTCTTTGCCTCGATCTGGGCTTCGGCGCGCCATTCGGTGGTGAAACTTGCCTTCGTCATCGGTGTGGTGATGGGGCCGGCGATGGCGCTGATCGAGCCGGAATTCGATATTCTCTATGCGGGCGTCGGCGGCGGAACCGTCGCCTATCTCATCGACCGCTTTTTCGTGCGCCCGCGCCGCGCGGGCTTGCGCGAGACTCGGCTGGAGGAGGGACCATGAACAGCGAAACCTGGTGGTGGACTTATCTTGTCATTATCGTCGCCGGCTGGCTTGCAACCGATCTCTGGCGCTGGCTCGGCGTCCTCGTCGGCAACCGACTGGATGAGGATTCTGAAGCATTGCACTGGGTGAGGGCGGTTGCTACAGCACTTGTGATGGCGGTGACGGCAAAACTCGTCGTTTTCCCAACCGGTACGCTTGCCGGCTCGCCGCTCTGGCTGCGGCTTGCAGCGCTGGGGCTGGGATTTGTAGCTTTCCTGCTCGCAGGCCAACGCGTCATCGTCTGTGTTGCGGTCTCGATTGCAACCCTGTCGGCCGGCCTGCTGTTGCTCTGATTTTTTCAGGTGGCCTCTTATCGGAGGGACGCATCGGAGAGGCGCCCGGCGACGCTCATGTTCGCCGGGACGCAATCGGCGTTATGACCGCCCGTCCGATTTTAGAGATGTTTCAGTGCGTCGCGCGCAAATGCCGACAGCGGCTGCGGCAGGTCGTCGGGCGCAAACCAGCCCATGGCCGAGAGCTTGTCGGGCTCGGTCAGTTGCGCTTCGCCGGAAAAGTCGGAGGTTACGTAGATCATTGACAGCCAGTGCTGGCGGTCGGCCTCGATGCACTGTTCGCTGACGCAGAGGAAATCGACGGGACCGATGGAAAGGCCTGTTTCCTCCTCGGCCTCGCGGCGTGCCGCGTCGGCCGAGTGTTCCATATGGTCAATCTTGCCGCCGACGATGTTCCAGAAGCCGGCCTCTGGCGCTTTGACACGCTTGTAGAGAAGGATACGCCCATCGTCGCGGCGGATCAGAAGACCCGCCCCAACACCTGGAAAATCAGATCCCGGCCTTGGCGACATCGGCTTTTCAGCCCTTGGCGCCGGCAACGATCAGCATGAATGCGGGAATGTCGTCGCCGAAGCCAACAGGCGTCGGGCCGTCATCGTGGTCGCGGTGATGACGCTGGCGGCGTTCGCGCTGGTCATCATTGGCGGGGCTCTGCTGGCGCACCGCATTGCGGGCACCGTGCTGGGGCTTGCGATTGTCCGCCTTGGGCTGCTGCTCAGTATTCACGCTATCCGTCCTTGCTTCGATGATCGTGGTCGCTTCTTCGATGAGGGCCGGAGTTTCCGGCTGGCGGACCTCCGCCTTCGGAACTGCGGAACGACGTCCGCGGCCCCGGTCCTTGTCGCGATCACGGCCCTTGGAGCGGGGGCGGTCGCTGTCCTGGCTTTCCATCGGCGCGGGAAGTGCCGAGATGTCGCCGTCCTGCCATTCGATTTTGTTGCCGATCAGCTTTTCGATGGCATCGAGAAATTTTGTGTCCGTCTTGGTCACCAGCGTGAAGGCGCGGCCAGAACGGCCGGCGCGACCGGTGCGGCCGATACGGTGGACATAGTCTTCCGCATGGATCGGCACGTCGAAATTGAACACGTGGCTGACGTCTGGAATGTCGAGGCCGCGGGCTGCAACATCGGAGGCCACCAGAAGGGTAATCGCATTGGCCTTGAAGCCAGCCAGCATATCGGTGCGCGAACGCTGGTCCATATCGCCATGGAGGGCACCGACGGAAAAACCGTGGCGTTCGAGCGAGCGGAACAGATCCGCCACATCCTTCTTGCGATTGCAGAAGATGATGGCGTTCTTCAGGTCGTCCTGCGCACGGATGAGATCGCGCAGGATGGCGCGCTTCTCGTAATCCTTGTTGTGCGAGGCAACGAGACGCTGCGTGACGGTGAGAGCCGTCGAGGAGGGCTTTGCCACCTCGATACGCTCCGGGTTCTGCAGGAAACGATCGGCCAGCTTCTGGATTTCCGGCGGCATGGTGGCCGAGAAGAACAGGGTCTGGCGGGTGAACGGGATCATCTTGGCGATGCGTTCGATATCCGGGATGAAGCCCATGTCGAGCATGCGGTCGGCTTCGTCGATGACAAGAATTTCAACGCCGGTCATCAGAAGCTTGCCGCGCTCGCAATGGTCGAGCAACCGGCCGGGGGTGCAGATCAGAACGTCTGCGCCGCGCTCCAGCTTGCGGTTCTGCTCCTCGAAGGAGACACCGCCGATGAGAAGAGCCACGTTCAGCTTGTGGTTCTTGCCGTATTTTTCAAAGTTTTCTGCAACCTGGGCTGCCAGTTCGCGCGTCGGCTCAAGAATGAGCGTGCGCGGCATGCGTGCCCGCGCTCGGCCCTTTTCGAGGAGTGTCAGCATCGGCAGCACGAAGGATGCCGTTTTGCCTGTCCCGGTCTGCGCGATGCCGCAGATGTCGCGACGCTGCAGGGCAGGCGGAATGGCGCCAGCCTGGATCGGCGTGGGTATCGTGTAACCCGCGTCAGTGACGGCAGAAAGGACTTTCTGGCTCAGGCCAAGATCAGCAAATGTGGTCAAAGAAAAAACTATTTCCGTTCCGGTTCATGAAGAACGCTGTGAGTCGGAACCGCTTGGCGTCCGACGATGGGCGCGACATAGGCGCAATATGGCCTAAAGTCAAGAAAACAGCGCTGTAAGCGGCCGGATTGGTAAATCCGCCCGCAATAAAGATCAAACTGGAACACGTTCAGCTCATTTCAAGTAGGTCGTCAGCTTCATCCCCGCGTTGAGGAAGTGAACGGGGTCTGTCGCCTCGCCATCACGGCGCACCTCGTAATGTACGTGCGGGCCGGTGGAGCGCCCGGTCGAACCGGCCCTTGCGATCGCGTCTCCACTTGCCACCATGTCGCCTTCGGAGACGAGAATGCGCGAAAGGTGGCCGTAGCGGGTGGTGATGCCGTGGCCGTGGTCGATCTCCACCATGTTGCCGTAACCGCTGTTGTAACCGGCGGTGATCACCCGGCCGGCACCGGTTGCATACACGTCGGTCCCGGTTTCTGCCTGGAAGTCGACGCCCGCATGCAGCGCAAGCCGGCCGAGAAACGGGTCGATGCGATTGCCGAAACGGCTGGTGATCTCGTGTCCGGGGGCGGGGTTGCCATAGGGGAGGGCGATGGCTGTCTGGCGAACGGTTTCAAGCCGCGTCAGGGCGGTGTCCAATTGGTCAAGCTGGTTGTCGAAGGGGTCGGTTACCGCAGGCTCCACAAAGGGACCGCCAATGCCGCCCGTTGACCCGCCGGCCGGTGCCACAGTCTGCGTGCCGTCCGCGGGCGCCTCTGCCGACGACGGCTGGAGCGAAACTCCGGTGCGCCGCATGATGGCCGCCATTGCGTCTGCCGTCTCCTCGGCGTTTTCGGTGAGACCGCGGATGCGCGCCAGTTGTTCCTGCTCAATGGTCTTCAGCGACCGCGTGACTTTGGAAACTGCGCGGCTTGCCCGTTCCGCCACACCTTCGCCGGGCAGGGGTTGGTCGCGAAGAGGCACGAAGCCGAGCGTGGCCGGGGCGCCGTTCGGCCCCGCCGCCGGCGTGGTTTCCGGCATGATCAGCCGCTCGATGGCTTTCAGCGCCCGGTTTCTGCCCGCCGGATTTTCGCTCGTGTTATGCGGCTGGTAGGCCTGGGCGAGACCTGTCTCGGCAAGCGGCTCGTCACTGGCAAGCTCGTGTCCGTTGAGAGGGGGGAGGCCTGAGGCTTCGGCGCGTTGAACAAGGTTGCCAAGCTTTCCATGCCTGGAAAAAAGCGTTTCCTGCTGTTCGAGAAGCAGCTCCACCTTGTCTTCCACCAGTTTGCGGTCGATCAGCTGACGTGACGTGATCCGGTCGATCTCGGCGCGCAGCGTTGAAATGCGACCCTCATAGTCGTGCTGGATGCGTGCCTGCCTTGCCATCGAGGCGCCGATCAGGTCGTCGCGGAAGACGAGATAGGTGGTGGCGGCGAGATAGGCGATGGAGAGAACGCCAAACAGCGTTACGCCGCCCGCGACCATCCAGGGGCGAAGGGTGACATGACGCACGGTGTTGCCGGATGCCAGGATGAGAACGGGTCTTGTGGCTTTCCTGCCAAAGACGCTGTTGTCGCCAGCCTTCGCCACGTTCGTCTCCCAGCCAATCCTTAAGGGCCTTCTCTTTAGAAGATTAGAACCTGTTAAGGTTAACGAAGCGTTACGTGGTGTGTATCAGGCGTTGCTGGTGGCCGTCAGTGCCCGGTAGAAGGAGGGTGTGAGGCCGGCTTCGGCGCGGGCGAGATCGTTGAACGGCGGCTTCAGCGCGCCGCGGAAATTGGCCCGCACGAGATTCCGGAACGTGGCTGCCGGATCCTTGCGTTCACGCGCGCAAAGGAAGCGGAACCACTTGGCGCCGATGGCGACATGGCCTTTCTCGTCGGTGTAGATGACGTCCAGCACGGCGGCCGTTTCATGGTCGCCGGTCTCGCGCATCTTGGCCTGCAGCGAGGGCGTTACGTCAAGCCCGCGGGCCTCAAGGATCAGCGGCACCACGGCAAGGCGTGCGGTCAAATCATTGCGGGTGGAATGGGCAGCCTGCCATAGGCCGTCATGGGCGGGCATGTCGCCATAATCGGCGCCGAGATCGTTCAGCCGCTTGCGCACCATGCGAAAATGTTTGGCCTCCTCGAACGCCACCTGCATCCAGCCATCGAAAAAGGAATTCGGCACCGGCTCTGTTGCGTAGCGGGCAACGATATCGAGCGCGAGATCCACGGCATTCAGCTCGATATGGGCAATGGCATGGAGGATTGCGATGCGGCCCTTGACCGTGTGCAGCGACCGCTTTTCGACCAGCTTCGGCGGCACCAACTCCGGCTTTGCCGGGCGGCCGGGGCGGTCGGCAAGCGGTGGATCGAGTGGGGAGCGGAGCGACAGGCGCCGCTCGAACCAGCGGGTGGCCGTCTGCTGCGCCAGTTCCGTTTTCACGTCGAGATCGGCCGACGAAATGGCAAGGATGGCGCCGGCACGCAGCGACGATACCGGCGGCAGCGGGATTTTTGGGGTGTCTTCTTGTGGGAGCGGGGCCTCTGTCATGGCCCCGTCCTTGTCACAAGGCCTTCACCGCTTCAAGCACTTCCTGCGCATGGCCCTCGACCTTTACCTTCGACCAGACGCGGGCGATCGTGCCATCGGCTGCGATGAGGAAGGTGGATCGCTCGATGCCCATATAGCTCTTGCCGTACATGCTCTTCTGCTTCCAGACGCCATAGGCATTGGCCGCCACCTGTTCCTCGTCGGCCACGAGCGCCACCGTCAGATTATGCTTCTTCACGAACTTGTCGTGCTTGGCCGCCGAATCAGGGGATACACCGATCACGGTGGCGCCCAGTTTTTCGAACTCGGCGGAAAGGGCCGTGAATTGCAGCGCCTCGGTGGTGCAGCCGCTGGTGTCGTCCTTGGGGTAAAAGTAGAGAACCACCGGTTTGCCCGACAGGGTCGACAGCGTGATTTCACCGCCGCCATCGCGGGGGAGGGTAAAATCCGGGGCTGGCATGCCGCTTGCTAGTTCCGACATAGTTTTCCTTTCTTTCGCCTGCATGTTGGGTAATTGTCGCCGCAATCGATATATACTGGCGCGACATTGGTCCAGATCACCCGAATCACGGGTGAAGCACGCTTTGGAGAAACATGGCGGAAATCAGAGGGGAAAAGGTCAGCTTCCGCCGGAAGGATCTGGTGGCGCTGCATGAGCTTCCCTCGGCGCAGGCGCATGATCCGCTGATCGTGCACTGCCCGCGCGAGCGTTCGCGTGCGCAAGGTATCCTGCGCTTCTGTCTGCTGTTTTTGGCCCTTTGTGCCGGTGCGGTGGTAAGCGGCTTTTTTGCCATCGAAACAGGCACCATTGACGGCGCGCTTAATGCGCGCGCGCAGAGCGCACTCTCCAACGCCATCGGCAATCGCTACAGCGCAACGGTCGGCTCCACCGCCATCCGCTTCGATCATGATTTTCGCCTGGCGCTCGAAGCCCGGGACGTCGATATCGTTGAGGTCGCGACCGGCGAACACCTGACGCGCACCGCCGCCATCCGCCTTGCCATCGATCCGCTGGCGCTGATCAGCGGTCGCGTCACCATCCGCCGAATGGAGGCCGACAATATTTCGCTCGATACGGCGCTCCTGCCATCAGGCGATCCGATGGACCTGTCGAAGACGCGTGTCGACCGCTTGCCGGCAGCGCTCGAACAGGCGTTCCAGCGGCTGGACGAGGCGCGCGGCATTATCGAGCGCACCGGAACCGGCCTTGTGCGCATCAACGGCATCAACATCCAGTTTCCGCCGGACCGTGAAGGCAAGGTTTCCACGCTTCTCATCAATGACCTGAAGCTGACGCTGACGCAGGAAGGCCTGGTGGCGCTGACCGGCATCATGGAACTGGATGGGCGGCGTGCTGATCTCAATGTGCAGGCAACCGCCGTCAATGGCGTGACGCGAGCCCTGAAAGCGCACGTGGCCGGCCTCGACATGACGCCCTTCCTGCTGCAGCGCATGCCCGATGGTGCGCCGCGCGAGGGTCTTCAGGGTGCCATCGACGTCGATATCAACGCGACACGCGATACGCAGGAAACCGAGCCGGTAATCGAGGCGAGCATTCACCATGCGCCGGGCTTTTTCTATTTCGATGGCGTCGGTCAGGAACTGTCGGGCGCGGAAATCCACACCGCCTATGATTTCACCCGAAATTCCATAGAGATCCGGCCGTCGAAATTCCGCTTTGGGCCGACCGTCCTGCCGCTGACCGGCGCCATCGTCGATCTCGACCGGCTGAATCCTGCGGAAAAGCGCCCCGGTTTTGGCCTCAGCACGCTGATCAGCGGCGGTCATGCGCAGGCCGCCAATGGCGGCGAGGAACCGGTTCTGTTCGATCTCACAGCCAGCGGCCGTTATTTCTCGGCCGACCGCGTGCTCGAATATGATGACATGAAGGTTTCGAGCCCCGCCGGTCAGATGGCGGGCTCGCTGAAGGTGCATTTCCCCGGCGTCGTCTCGCCGGAAATCAGTTTTGGTGCGCAGTTGCCGCGCATGGATGTGGCCGGCGTCAAGCAGCTTTGGCCGTTCTGGATGGCGCGCAAGGCGCGCGACTGGGCCGTCGCCAACATGTTCGGCGGCACTGTCACCAATGGCTCGATTTCGGTTTTCATCCCGGCCGGGCGGATGCATGGGCCGGGCATCCCCCTGCAGCTCGACAGCAACGAACTGAACATCGTCTTCGACATTGCCGATACCCGGCTGACCCTTCCCGGAGACCTGCCACCGGTGCGCGATCTCGTCGGCCATGTAGATGTGCGTGGCGAACGTATCGAGGTGGGGGTGAAAAAAGCAGCGTCCTATTTTCCCTCCGGACGCAGCGTAACCGCAGACGGCGGCAAGTTTGCCATTGCCTCCACCTACACACAGCCGCTGATGGCCGATCTTGCGCTCGACGTGTCGGGTTCTGCCGATGCGCTGGCGGAACTTGCAAGCTTCAAGCCGATCGAAGGCCTGAAGAATACGCCCTTCAAGCCCGAAGACTTCAAGGGGGATGGCCGCGCGGCAGTCAAGGCCCGCTTTGGCCTGGTCAGCGCCCAAAATCCGCCCAAGCCCTCCTTTTCGGCCAATATCGATCTCCTGAACGTTGATGTCGGCCAACCGATTGCCGGGCGAAAGATTGGCAATCTGGAGGGTGATCTCGATATCGACGGAAGTGCTGCCCGTCTCTCCGCCAAGGGCACCATCGATGCCGTTCCGGCGCAGATCAAGCTTGTCGAGCCGATCGGCAAGACGTCGGAGGTGGCGCGAGACCTGCTGGTCACGGCATCGCTCAACAATGAGCAGCGGGAAAAACTGGCGCCCGGCCTGTCCGATATCATCAACGGCACCGTGGGCGTGGAGGTCAAACGCATCGATGATGACCGGCAGAGCGTCAAGCTCGATCTCGGGCGCGCGGTGCTGTCCGTGCCGGGGGTTGGCTGGACGAAGGGAAGCGGCATTCCGGCAACTGCTGCGTTCGAACTGAGCGAAAAAGACGGCGGCGCCGATATTCATGGGCTGGATGTGACCGGCGATGGTTTTGGCGTGCGCGGCGACCTGAAGATGGGGAGCGGCGGGCTGGTCTCTGCCGATTTCTCGCAGGTCCGCCTGTCACCGGCCGATGACCTTGCCGTGTCCGTGCGACGATCCAAGGGCACGTATGATATTTCCGCCTCCGGCAAGGCCGCCGACCTGCGTCCCGTTCTCCAGCAGATCCGTGCCCAAGGCGGCGGCAGTGGCAGCGGCAGTGGCGGCAAATCCTCCGGCAGCGCACGCGTGCGGGCAAAACTCGACCGCGCCATCGGCTTCAACGACGAAAGCCTCGGCAATGTCGATTTCTCGCTTTCGCTGCGCGAGGGCAAGCTGAGCGCGGTGGACTTGAATGCGGTGACCGGTAGCGGACAGGCTGTTGTGGCCCAGACGGCCGGCAGCGACGGCGGTGAAGTTATCACATTGACCAGTGGGGACGCCGGTGCGCTTGTGCGTTTCGCCAATCTCTACGATCATATGCGCGGCGGATTGCTCAACATTCGCCTCAACAACGAGGCAGCCGGCGACATGAGCGGGTCGGTCGATATCCGCAGCTTCTCGCTGGTGAACGAAAACCGCCTGCAATCCATCGTCTCCACGCCGGTTGGCGAAGACGGGCGAAGTCTCAATTCCGCAGTCAAGCGCGACATCGATGTCAGTTCGGAAAAGTTCCAGCGCGCCTTTGCCCGCGTGGTTTATCGCGGCGGTGCGCTTGGTGTTGAAAACGGCGTGGTCCGCGGCGAGCAGATCGGCGCCACGTTCCAGGGCATGCTGCGCGATGCCGCGGGCAATATGGACATGACCGGAACCTTTATGCCCGCCTATGGCCTCAACCGGCTGTTTGCGGAATTGCCGATCATCGGTGCCATTCTCGGCAATGGCCGCGACCGCGGACTTTTGGGCATCACGTTCAAGGTCGTGGGTCGCTTCGACCAGCCGAAACTGACGATCAATCCCCTGTCGATCATTGCGCCCGGCGTTTTCCGCCAGATCTTCGAGTTCCAGTAAAACGTGAACGTTGCCGCCTATGCACGCGATGGAGAACGAAAAAGTCCGGCGCGAGGGCCGGACTTCTTGTGCTTTAAAGACGTTTTAGCCGATCAGGCCGGGCGCACCAGGATGTGCTTTTTCTTGCCAAGCGACAGCTTGATCACGCCATCACCGGTCACGTCGCCTGTGCCGATCAGCTTGCGCTCGTCGGCGACCGGCTGGTCGTTGATGCGCACCGCACCGCCCTGCACATGACGGCGGGCTTCGCCATTGGACGCGGCAAGGCCGGCCCTGACGATGAGGGCGAGCAGGCCAATGCCGGCTTCCAGTTCTCCCGTAGCCACGTCAATCGACGGCAGGTTGTCTGAAAGCTGGCCTTCCTCGAAGGTCTTGCGTGCGGTTTCTGCCGATGCGTCCGCCGCGTCACGGCCGTGCAGGATGGCGGTCACTTCGGTCGCAAGGATCTTCTTCGCCTCGTTGATCTCCGAGCCACCGAGGCTTGCAAGCTTTGCGATCTCGTCCATGGGCAGGGTGGTGAACAGCTTGAGGAAACGGATCACATCGCCGTCTTCCGTGTTGCGCCAGTATTGCCAGAAGTCATAGACGGGCATCAGATCGGCATTCAGCCACACGGCGCCTGAGGCCGACTTGCCCATCTTGGCGCCGGACGAGGTCGTCAGAAGCGGCGAGGTGAGCGCGTAAAGCTGCGGCGTGCCCATGCGGTGGCCGAGATCGATGCCATTGATGATGTTGCCCCACTGGTCGGAGCCGCCCATCTGCAGCCGGCAGTCGTAACGCTGGTTCAACTCCACGAAGTCGTAGGCCTGCAGGATCATGTAGTTGAATTCGAGGAAGGACAGCGACTGCTCGCGATCCAGCCGCGTTTTTACGCTGTCGAAGGACAGCATGCGGTTGACCGAGAAGTGACGGCCGACATCGCGCAGGAATTCGAGGTAGTTCAGCCCACGCAGCCATTCGGCATTGTTGATCATCAGGGCGCCGCCCTTCGGGCCGGAATCGTAGTTCAGGTAATGGGCAAAGCAGCGCTTGATCGAGGCGATATTCTCCTCGATCATCTCGATGGTCATCAGCTTGCGCGCTTCCTCCTTGAACGAGGGGTCGCCCACCATGCCCGTGCCGCCGCCCATCAGCGAGATCGGCTGGTGGCCGGTCTGCTGGAACCAGTGCAGCATCATGATCTGGGTAAGATGGCCGACATGCAGGCTGGAGGCCGTTGGATCGTAGCCGATATAGGCCGTCACCGTCTCCTTCGCCAGCAGGTCATCCAGCCCGGTTTCATCGGAAACCTGGTGGATGAAGCCGCGTTCATCGAGGGTGCGGAGGAAATCGGACTTGAACCTGGACATGATCTATCTCTGGCAGATGTTGCTTTTCACGATTTGCTTGTTTGCGTGCCGGGCCTCTAACACTCTTTGTCCGTGGAATCACTCCAAAAGTTGAAGTGCCCCTGGTTCGGTGTAGAGACAAGGGACCAGGCGCTGCGATTCTTTTATGAGCACGACTGGAAATTCCATTGTTTTGTGTGCGTTGCACATTGAAACGTGGCGACAGTGCACTGTATCAAACAAAACGCAGTGTCATCTTCTGCGCCGTGGCGATTGGCGAGCGCAGAGGGCGCGAGGTTATGCCGTCCTTCGGGTGTCGCTTTGAGGTGCAGGCTGTTTACGGCAGCAAACAGAAGCATTCATGGTGTCCGGCCATGGGTCTGTTCCATGGACGAAGGCGACGAAGACGATGGAGGAAAGACGAGGATGATGAACGGCGCCGACTTTTTCCTCGTCATGAATTTCTTCATCGCGATGTCTTTCGCCGTGGTGTTTATCGTGGTTTCCACCCGCAGCCGCTCGCGCGAGGCGGCTCGCTGGTTTGCGGCAGGTTTTGCCGTCGCGTCTTTGTCCGCACCCGCCGAACTTCTGGTTGCTCATACGCATTTCGTCTGGTTCGGCGCGTCACTTGCCTTCGTCACTGTGCTCGCCGGCCTCCTGCTGTTGCGCGTCGGGATCGGCAAGCTTTACGGCGCGCCGGCCGACGGGCGGATGCTGATCATCTTTTTTTGCGCGGCACTCGTCAGCGATGCGCTGATCTATCCGCTGCCGAGGGGAAGTATCGGCCATGCCTTCACCTACCAGATGCCCTTTGCCATTGCGCTTCTCTTCAGTGTTTTTGCGGTCCTGCGCTCGCCGTATCGGGCTGCCGTCGATCGGGCACTGCTGACACTGCTTATCGTCACCGCGGCGCATTTTCCCGTGAAATCAGGTGTTGCCGTGGTCGTGGGGGCCGGCGTGACGGCCAAGGACTATATCGGTTCCAATTACGCGCTGATCTCGCAGAGCATGACTGCCGTGCTGATGGTCATGACCGGTCTGATGCTGCTTGCCGTTCTTGTGCTGCAGATCATGGCGGATGAACGCACCAATTCCGAAGTGGATGCGCTGTCATCGCTCTTGAACCGGCGCGGTTTCGACAATCACTGCAGCCGAGTGCTGCAGCGCCTGCCCAATGGGCCGCACGCCTTGATCCTGTGCGATCTCGATCACTTCAAGAAAATCAACGATACCTACGGCCACCTGAGTGGCGATTCCGTCATCAGCCTGTTCGGTCAGCTGTTGAGCGCGAGCGCTCCCGAGGATGCCGTCATCGGGCGAATTGGTGGCGAGGAGTTTTGTGTGCTTCTGCCGGGGCAACAGGCCGATGCGGCGCTGATGCTGGCGCAGGCGCTGCGTGGCTCTTTTGCCCTGCAGGCCGTGCCTGGCCTGCCGCCGGTGTTTCGGGCAACCGCGAGTTTCGGCGTCACGACCTTCAGTTCTGCCGCAGACCTGTCGACGGCGTTGCGCCACGCAGACCGTGCGCTTTACGAGGCCAAGGAGGCCGGGCGCAACTGCGTGCGCCTGTATCGCCAGCACACGCCGATATCGCTCACACTCGTCTAAGCAAGGCTTGCCACCTGTTCAAACGAAAAACGGCCCCGCAGGGCCGTTTGATGATCGAGATTTCGAAAAGGGAGCTGCAACCTTCAGCGGATACGCTTAGCTGCCGGTTCCGGCACCAGTTCGCCGTTCAGGCGACGGTCGAGGTAATCCTCGCATTCGGCCATCAGCGGCTCCACCTTGCCATTGAAGAAATGGTTGGCGCCTTCGACGATGCGGTGGGTGATGAGAATACCCTTCTGCGTCTTCAGCTTTTCGACGAGGCCGTTCACATCCTTTTCCGGTGCCACCTTGTCGCCGTCGCCATTGATGATCAGGCCGGACGAGGGGCAAGGGGCAAGGAAGGAGAAGTCATAGATGTTCGGCTGCGGCGCAATCGACATGAAACCTTCGATTTCCGGGCGGCGCATCAGAAGCTGCATGCCGATCCAGGCGCCGAAGGAATAACCGGCGACCCAACAGCTCTTGGAATCGGGATGCAGGCTCTGCACCCAGTCGAGTGCCGATGCCGCATCCGACAACTCGCCGGCGCCGTGGTCAAATTCGCCCTGGCTGCGGCCGATGCTGCGGAAGTTGAAGCGCAGCGTGGTGAAGCCACGCTTCTGGAACATGTAGAAGAGTTGGTAGACGATCTGGTTGTTCATCGTGCCGCCGAACTGCGGATGCGGATGCAGGATGATGGCGATCGGTGCGCTCTTTTCCTTGGAGGGCTGGTAACGTCCTTCGAGGCGGCCCGCAGGGCCGTTGAAAATCACTTCGGGCATCGGTACTCCGGTCAGCTTTTTGATGTTTCCAGCTGTTTCATGATGGCTTTGACTTGACGAAGTCGCTCATCTTTTCTAGAAACAGTTTAGAACCATTCGAAAGTGGGCTGGCATGTGCCACCCAGTTGGTCGTCTCATACGGCATGCGCGGCGAAAATTTCAAGGAAAATGCGTCGCGCATCAAGATCTAGACCGGGAAGCTCTGCAGGCAATGGCCATGGCGCGCACATATCTGGATTGGAATGCGACGGCGCCGCTCAGCGATGCGGCTCGAAGCGCCATGCTGGATGCCTATCTTTTGCCCGGCAACGCCTCTTCGGTGCATGCCGAAGGCCGTGCCGCGCGCGCGGGCCTGGACCGCGCCCGCCGGCAGGTGGCAGCTCTCGTCGGTGCCGATCCCCAGCATGTGACCTTTACCAGCGGGGCGACGGAAGCTGCCAATCTGGTGCTGACGCCGGATTACCGCATGGGCCGCGCGCCGCTTGTCTTCGGGCATTTTTATGCCTCCGCCATCGAGCACCCGGCTGTTCGCGAAGGCGGACGTTTTGCCGTGGATCAGGTGAGCGAGATTGCCGTGACGTCGAAAGGCGTGGTCGATCTGTCCGCCCTTGAGGCAGCCCTTGCCGAGCACGATGCGGCAAAGGGCTTGCCCATGGTGGCGGTGATGCTTGTCAACAACGAGACGGGCGTCATCCAGCCGGTGGCAGATGTGGCGAAGCTGGTGCATGCCAGGGGCGGGCTTCTGGTGGTTGATGCCGTGCAGGCGGCCGGCCGCATCCCTGTCGATATCGCGGCGCTGGATGCCGACTTCCTCATTCTGTCCTCGCACAAGATTGGAGGCCCGAAGGGTGTCGGCGCTCTGGTGGCGCGTGGCGAGGTGATGATGCCGAAACCGCTGATCCGTGGCGGCGGACAGGAGAAGGGTCATCGTTCCGGCACGGAAAATTTTCCGGGTATTCTGGGCTTTGGCGCGGCTGCCGAACGGATGGCTGCCGATCTCGATTCTCGAAATGCCCGCATTGCGGAATTGCGCGCCATTCTGGAGACCGGCATGGCCGAGGCGGCACCGGATGTGATCATCCACGGCGCTGACGTGGCGCGGGTCGCCAATACGACGTTTTTCACTCTGCCGGGCCTCAAATCCGAGACGGGCCAGATTGCCTTTGACCTCGAAGGCGTTGCACTTTCGGCAGGCTCCGCCTGCGCCTCCGGAAAACTCGGACAGAGCCATGTGCTGGCGGCCATGGGATGCGATCCGGGTCTTGGCGCGCTGCGGATATCGCTTGGCCCTGATACGACGCGAGAAGACATGACGAAGGCGCTTGTTGCCTTCGAGAGAATTGCCGGGCGGCGCAGGCTGCCCGGACAGGCCGCATAAAGCGGGCGGCTTGCGCAGACGCAAACTCTGCGTAATTGCGCAAACGCAAAATTTGCTTGCCAAAAGGTGTGAAAACCGCCTTCTGGCGCCTACATAGAGGCGGACCCCCGCCACGACCGACAAGCTGCCGGACCCTTGATTCCGGCGAGATTGGAGAATGAACATGGCTGCTGTGCAGGAGACGATCGATCAGGTCCGCCTGATTGATGTGGATCAGTACAAGTATGGCTTCGAAACCGTCATCGAAGTCGACAAGGCTCCAAAGGGCCTTTCCGAAGAGATCATACGCTTCATTTCTGCCAAGAAGCAGGAGCCGGAATGGATGCTGGAATGGCGTCTCGACGCCTATCGCCGCTGGCTGACGATGGAAGAGCCCACTTGGGCGCGCGTCGACTACCCGAAGATCGATTTCAGCGACCTGCATTATTATGCCGCGCCGAAGACGACGCCTGGCCCGACTTCGCTCGAAGACGTCGATCCTGAACTCTTGAAGGTTTATGAAAAGCTCGGCATTCCTCTGCGGGAACAGGAAATCCTGGCCGGTGTTGAAAAGCCGCGCGTGGCCGTCGATGCTGTGTTCGATTCGGTCTCGGTTGTCACCACCTTCAAGAAGGAACTGGCCAAGGCCGGCGTGATCTTCATGTCGATCTCGGAAGCCGTTCGCGAGTATCCGGAGCTGGTGAAGAAATATCTCGGCTCCGTCGTGCCGACGACCGACAATTATTACGCAACGCTGAATGCGGCGGTCTTCACGGACGGCTCCTTCGTCTTCGTGCCGAAGGGCGTTCGTTGCCCGATGGAACTGTCGACCTATTTCCGCATCAACGAAAAGAACACCGGCCAGTTCGAGCGCACACTGATCATTGCGGAAGAGGGCGCTTATGTGTCCTATCTCGAGGGTTGCACGGCGCCGCAGCGCGATGAAAACCAGCTGCATGCGGCCGTTGTCGAGCTGGTTGCGCTTGACGATGCCGAGATCAAATATTCGACGGTGCAGAACTGGTATCCGGGCGATGCGCAGGGCAAGGGCGGCATCTATAATTTTGTCACCAAGCGTGGCGATTGCCGTGGTGACCGTTCCAAGATCTCCTGGACGCAGGTGGAAACCGGTTCGGCCATCACCTGGAAATATCCGAGCTGCATTCTGCGCGGCGACGATAGCCGCGGCGAATTTTATTCGATCGCCGTCTCCAACGGCCATCAGCAGATCGACAGTGGCACCAAGATGATCCATCTCGGCAAGAACACGTCGAGCCGCATCGTGTCGAAGGGCATTGCCGCCGGCGTGTCGCAGAACACCTATCGCGGCCAGGTTTCGGCGCATCGCAAGGCCACCAATGCCCGCAACTTCACCCAGTGCGACTCGCTTCTGATCGGTGACCGCTGCGGCGCCCATACCGTGCCCTATATCGAGGCAAAAAATTCGTCTGCCCAGTTCGAGCACGAGGCGACCACGTCGAAGATTTCGGAAGACCAGCTGTTTTATTGCCTGCAGCGCGGCATTCCGACGGAAGCGGCAATTGCGCTGATCGTCAACGGCTTCGTCAAGGAAGTCATCCAGGAACTGCCGATGGAGTTTGCCGTGGAAGCGCAGAAGCTGATCGGGATTTCGCTGGAAGGGTCGGTGGGCTGATTTTGAAAGTCGTCATCCTCGGGCTTGTCCCTAGGATCTACCGACGAAACTGTGAATTCTGCGTTACGACAGGAATGCGGTGGGCCATGAGCGGAGCGGCGGAGTAAACCTAGCAGATCCTCGGGACAAGCCCGAGGATGACGAAAGGGGCGCCTGGCATGACAGGCGTCGTCTACATGATGTCGGACAAGCCTCGTGGGGTCATATACATCGGCGTCACCAGTGACATTCATGGACGTGTTTGGGAGCACCGCAATGAGATCCACAAGGGATTTACCGAGCGTTACAAGGCAAAACTATTGGTTTGGTTTGAACGGCACCCAAATATTGTTCTGGCGATCCAGCGGGAGAAATCGCTGAAACGGTACAACAGGGAGTGGAAGATCAAGTTGATCGAGGGGATGAACCCGACATGGTTGGATCTTTTCGAAAAGATCGATGAGATCGATAACGCCTATGTACCACATCGGAATACGACGAAATGGTCTGACTACAATTGAGTAGCAGGCAGATCCTCGGGTCAAGCCCGAGGATGACGGTACAAGCGCCAAGATGGCGCAGATGGTAACAAGCGGCCCTTGAACCGCTTTTGGACAGGACGACGAAAAATGCTTGAAATCAAGAACCTGCACGCCCGCATTGCCGAAGATGGCACCGAAATCATCCGTGGCCTCAACCTCACCGTGAAGGCGGGCGAAGTGGCGGCTATCATGGGCCCCAACGGATCGGGCAAGTCGACGCTGTCCTATATCCTGTCGGGCCGCGAGGACTATGAAGTGACCGAGGGCGAGATCCTCTACAACGGCGAGAGCATTCTGGAATTGGATCCGGCCGAGCGTGCGTCGAAGGGCATTTTCCTTGCCTTCCAGTATCCGGTGGAAATCCCGGGCGTTGCCACCATGCAGTTCCTGAAGGTGGCGATGAACGAGCAGCGCAAGGCGCGCGGTGAGCCGGAACTGACCACGCCGGATTTCATCCGCCGCGTCAAGGAAGCTGCTGCCGAACTGAAGATCAATCCTGACATGCTGAAGCGTCCGCTCAATGTCGGCTTCTCCGGCGGTGAAAAGAAGCGCGCTGAAATTCTGCAGATGGCCCTGCTCGAGCCGCAACTCTGCGTGCTCGACGAGACCGATTCGGGCCTTGATATCGATGCGCTGAAGATCGTTGCCGATGGTGTCAATGCGCTGCGTTCACCCGATCGTGCGGTCATCGTCATCACCCATTACCAGCGCCTGCTCGATTACATCGTGCCGGATACGGTCCATGTTCTCTACAAGGGCCAGATCATCCGCACCGGTGACAAGAGCCTGGCGCATGAACTGGAAGCCAATGGCTATGCCGACATCATCGGTGAAGCGGCGTAAGGCGCCAGTAAGAGGAGTCTTGCCATGAACATGCAGACGACAAGCCGGCAGACCGCCGCCGAATCTGCGCTGATCGAGGCCTACAATGCCCAGCTGGGTGACCTGCCCGGCAATGGTGCCGTGATCAGCGCCCGCGACCGCCTGGTCGACGACCTGAAGACCAATGGGCTTCCGACGCGCCGCGTCGAGGCCTGGCATTATACCGACCTGAAGACGCTGCTGCGCGCCATCCCGGCTGCAGTGCCGGCCGCCGTGATCGATACGCCGGA
Source organism: Neorhizobium sp. PAMB6630 (assembly GCF_058242775.1). Classification (NCBI taxonomy): domain Bacteria; kingdom Pseudomonadati; phylum Pseudomonadota; class Alphaproteobacteria; order Hyphomicrobiales; family Rhizobiaceae; genus Neorhizobium; species Neorhizobium sp. PAMB6630. Next base: position 2,212,016 of record NZ_CM177836.1, on the reverse strand, counting down.
ACCTCTGGTGGAGGGATCTGCCGTCATCACCACCCGCCACGGCCATGCCGACCCTAAGGTCAGCATCAGCGACGTGCTGGTGAATGCGTTTTCCGACATGCTGTCGGAAGGCACGGCCGCGCCTGGCCTTTCGGTAATCGACCGTGACGACACGATCGGCAAGATCAACGGTTCTTTTGTCCGCGATGGCTTCGTGCTGGAATTTCCAGCCGGTGCCCAGATCGAAAAGCCGGTAGAAATCCAGGTCCTGCATGGCGATGGACAGGTGCATACGCGCTTTCCGGTCAGCTTCGGTGCCGGATCCAGGGCAACCGTGATCGAGCGGCATCTGCCGACCGGCAAGGGTGATGCCTTCGTCACCTCCGTCAGTGATATCTCGCTGGAGGACGGCGCCGATGTGACCTGGATCATCCTGCAGCAGCAGGGCGCATCCGATACGCATCTTGGCCAGTTGCGGGTGCGCGTCGGCTCCAATGCAAAACTGCGGCTCTACGTCATCAATGCCGGCGGCAAGCTGGTGCGCCAGGAGTTGCGCATTGACGTGGCTGGTGAAGGCTCGGACCTGCAGTTGCGCGGCGTCAACCTTCTCGGTGGCGAGACGCATACCGATGTGACGCTGGTTCTCGGCCATCACGTGCCCAACACCACCTCGACGGAAATCTTCCGCAACGTGGTGTTCGATCGCGCCCGCGGCGTGTTCCAGGGCATGATCAAGGTGGCGCTCGATGCGCAGAAGACCGATGCCCGCATGGCCTGCAACACGCTGCTGATGTCGGATGAAGCCGAGTTTTCCGCAAAGCCGGAGCTGGAAATCTTTGCCGACGACGTGCAGTGCGGCCATGGCGCAACGGTTGCCGATATCGATGCCAACCATCTCTATTACCTGATGGCGCGCGGCGTGCCGCGCAACAAGGCGCGTGCCATGCTGGTCAACGCTTTCGTTGCCGAAATCGTCGAGGAACTGGAAGACGAGCAACTGGTCGAAGCGCTGGAAGCCATCATTTCCAGCTGGCTCGAAAAGCACGCCTGATCAGACCGATGCTCCGGCGCCCATTGCCGGAGCATCGCATCGTGACGTTTTTCGCCCCTTTGACCTGCAGCATCCGCAGGAACGGCGGGCAAGCACAGAGATCACCGCCTATGGCCTATGATGTCGACGCAATCCGCCGGGATTTTCCGATCCTCTCCACCATGGTCCATGGCAAGCCGCTGGTCTATCTGGACAATGGTGCCTCGGCGCAGAAGCCGAAAAGCGTGATCGACGCCATTTCGCATGCCTATTCGGCTGAATATGCCAATGTGCATCGCGGCCTGCATTATCTCTCGAATGCGGCGACGGAAGCCTATGAAGCCTCCCGCGAAAAGGTGCGGCGCTTCCTGAACGCGCCGACCGTCGATGAGATTGTCTTCACCAAGAACTCGACGGAAGCCATCAATACGGTCGCCTATGGCTGGGCCATGACGCACCTGAAGGAAGGCGACGAGATCGTTCTGTCGATCATGGAGCACCATTCCAACATCGTGCCCTGGCATTTCTTGCGCGAGCGACAGGGCGTCAAGCTGGTCTGGGTGCCCGTGGACGAGGATGGTGCCTTCCATCTGGAAGATCTGGAAAACTGCCTGACGGAAAAGACACGGCTGATTGCCATCACGCAGATGTCCAATGCACTCGGCACCGTCGTGCCGATCAAGGATGTCTGCCGCGTGGCGCATGCGCGTGACATTCCGGTTCTGGTCGATGGCAGCCAGGGTGCCGTTCACATGCCCGTCGACGTGCAGGATCTCGGCTGCGACTGGTATGTGATGACCGGCCACAAACTGTATGGCCCCTCCGGCATCGGCGTGCTCTACGGCAAGACGGAACATCTGTTTCAGATGCGCCCCTTCCAGGGCGGCGGTGAGATGATCATCGACGTGGACCAGGATTTCGTCACCTATAACGACCCTCCGCACCGTTTCGAGGCCGGCACGCCGCCCATCGTTCAGGCGATCGGCCTTGGTCATGCGCTCGACTATATCGACAGCATCGGCCGCGCCGAGATTGCCGCCCACGAGGCGGATCTGGCAGCCTATGCGACCGAGCGTTTGACGGCGATCAACTCCCTGCGCATCATCGGCAATGCCCCGGGTAAGGGCGCAATCTTTTCGTTCGAACTTGCCGGAATTCATGCGCATGATGTGTCGATGGTCATCGACCGCAAAGGGGTGGCGGTGCGTGCCGGCACCCATTGCGCCATGCCGCTCTTGAAACGCTTCGGCGTGACCTCCACTTGCCGTGCATCCTTTGCGATGTACAACACGCGCGCCGAAGTGGACGCGCTGGCCGATGCGCTCGATTACGCGCGAAACTTCTTTGCCTGAGGATTTTGCCATGGCTATCGACGAACCAGAACTGAAATGGGATGCCCGCGAGGGGCTGATCCAATCTGCCATTCCGCAGGAGGAACTGGCGCGCCTGTCCGACGACGTCATTTCGGCGCTGAAGACGGTCTACGATCCGGAAATCCCGGCCGATATTTTTGAACTCGGGCTGATCTACAAGATCGACATCGAGGACGACCGCATGGTGAAGATCGTCATGACGCTGACGGCGCCCGGTTGCCCGGTGGCCGGCGAAATGCCGGGCTGGGTGGAAAATGCCGTCGGCGCTGTCGAAGGCGTCTCCGGCGTCGAGGTCTCGATGACGTTCGATCCGCCATGGACGCCCGAGCGCATGTCGGAAGAGGCGCAGGTGGCCGTCGGCTGGTATTGACGGCTGCGATGCGCTAATCTCATGTCCGAAGCGGAGAGACCTTTTATGGCGCGCGCGCACCCCATTCGTATCGAGCTTTCGCCTGACATGAGCGAACTGGTTGAGAGCGTCGTGCAGTCGGGTGATTTCCAATCGCCGGACGAGGTGGTGGCGGCGGCGCTGAATGCCTGGCAGGTGCAGCGCATGCTCGCCAATTTTACGGTGGAAGAGCTTGATGGCTTGATCCAGGAGGGGTTGGATAGCGGCGATCCTGTCGATGGCGAAGAATCCTTCCGGCGTATTCGTGATGAATTTGAGCGTGAGTTTGGGGTGAAGGCTTGATGGCCTATCGTCTCAGGCCCTTGGCCGAGAGCGATATCTATCAGATCATGTCCTATATCGGTCGCCGCAATCCCCATGCTGCTTTGCGTTGGCAGGTAGACATATATGCGACCTTCGATTTTCTGGCATCCATGCCTGGAGCCGGATCGTATCGACAAAGCGGGCAGGTGAAGGTGAGTATGTTCCCGAAAGACGGGTATCTGATTTTCTACCAGGTCAACGAGGCGAACATAGATATCCTGCGGGTGCTGCATGCTGCCCGCGACTGGCCAAAACTTGTTCGGTGAAGGACACTTATTGATCAGGCAATGCCATGCGCCTACATTGACAGACGAAACCGCCGGGCCTTGACCCCGGTTGTGTGAAGGAGAATGAGCCGATGGGCTTTGCAGTCATGACCATGACCGATTCCGCCGCAGATCGCGTGAAGGCGATCGTTGACAATTCCGGACCTCAGGCGCTCGGCATTCGCGTCGGCATCAAGAAGGGCGGATGCGCCGGCATGGAATACACGATCGATCTGGTGACCGAGCCGAATTCCAAGGATGACCTGATCGAGCATGGCGGTGCAAAAGTCTGGATCGAACCGTCGGCTGTGCTTTATCTTCTCGGCACGCAGATGGATTTCGAGATCACCAAGATGCGCTCCGGTTTTACCTTCAACAATCCGAACCAGACGTCGGCCTGCGGCTGCGGCGAATCGGTGGAACTGAAGCCTGCCGATCTGGCAGCACTTGCCAGGGAACGGGCAGGGCAGGCGCCTTCGGCCTGACGACCTCTGTCGCGCGCCAATCTTTTGGCGCGCCGGGATGCTGGTCGATTGCCGCCCTTGCTGCTCACTCTCCTCGACATCTCCGACGTCAGGCGGAGTGAGAAAGATCATCCAGCAACTTTTCCGTGGCGGCAGCGGCGCCTGCGGCGTCCTTTCGCCCGATGGCGCGGATGACCCCGACATGCAGGCTCACCGACCGGTCCATCGCCTCTACGGTTGCGGTGGAAAACCAGAGGCGCCGCGAATGGCTGCGCAAAGGCGCAAGCGCCCCGGTGACGAAGCGGTTGGGGCAGGCTTCTTCCACGATATCGTCGAATCGTTTGTCTGCTGCCAGAAACCCGGCCATATCCGCGGTGGCCGCGGCCGCACTCATATCGCGGGCGCAGTCCACTAGCCGTTCGCGCTGACGGTCATCGGCATGGGTGGCGACGAGCGCTGCCGCCAGCGGTTCCAGCCTGCATCGCACGGTCATGATGTCGGCATGGTCGGACGCGGCGATGTCGCTGATCTGTAGCCCGACGCGAGGACGCACCAGCATCAGCCCCTGCCATTCCAGTTTCTGGATCGCCTCGCGCACCGGCGTTCGGCCGTGGCCTGACACGTCGATCAGCTGCTTTTCCGTCACATATGCGCCGGGCGCCAGATGCAGCATGACGATCATCTGCTCCAGGACGCGGTAGGCCTGGCGTGCCAGCGAGTCGGAAAGCGAAGGTGTATCGAAGATTTCCATCATGTAGCTGATATATCAGATGGCCAGCGCACGCAATCGGGCCCTAACGGCCTCTGATATATCACGGCTCCCTCTGGACGGCCCAAATCTCTGTTCTGAACGGCGCATACGGGGCATTAAGGCTGAACGGCGTGAGGAGATGGGCTGGTGTGCGGCAACTACGGTGCGCGATGTGTTTGCAGCGTATGTCCGACAGCGCATGCGCCGGCAGCCATCGCCATGCATCCTTTTCAGCAGCCGGGCGTTGACCAGTATCGAATTCAAATATGGAGATGGTCATGATCGAGGCAGAACGCATCCAAGAACATGCAAAGGTCATCGGTGCCGATGGCATTCCTGTCGGAACGGTGGATCGTGTGGAAAACGGCCGAATCAAACTCACCAAGCGCGACAGCGGCGAAGGCAGCCATGAAGGGCACCATCATTTTATCCCGCTCTCGCTGGTTGCCTATGCCGATGAAGGCGTCGTCCGGCTTTCGTCCAATGGTTCGGTTTCGGTGTCCTACGAGCAGGAAGAAAACGGCAGCAATGCCCATTGAGGCATGGGGCTGTTGAAACATGCCAAATTTTCGCCTTTCGCGGGTTGACCGCGGGGGGCGACCTGCCTATGTTCCGCGCACTTTCGAAGGGCAGCCAAAGTCCTTTTCGGGAGAGCGTAGCTCAGCCGGTAGAGCAACTGACTTTTAATCAGTAGGTCCAGGGTTCGAACCCCTGCGCTCTCACCACTTTCCAGATTTTTCTCGAAAGCTTCAACCTCTTGCACCGCGGATGCGGTGTCTTCACCTTTCCAGTTGCGCCATAATTTTGCCACCGCCTGGTCAGAGCTAATGCTGCATGCGTGTCCAATATTTCCTGATCGCTTTTCTGCTGAGCATGATCATGTGGGTGCTGTCGTTTGACGCAACCCGCGACGCCTATGATGCCGCCGAATATGCGCATGTGATCCCGAACGAGCATATCCGGGCTCGGCTGTCGCATATTCTATAGGCCCAATGGCTAGGTCGAACATCACGCCCGAGGCGCCGGCGCGGTGCCCTCTTTGCGCTTGCCCGCGGCACACTTTTGCGCGACGGGCGTAATAGGTCATTGGCAGACGGGGCAGAGCCTGCTTTAGGAAGAGGCAAATGCGGATGCGGAGAGTGCCTTGTCGATTGCCGAAATATCGCTGTTCAGCGCCCTGATCGCCGGCGCCCTGTCGTTTCTGTCGCCTTGCGTGCTGCCGCTGGTGCCGCCTTACCTCTGTTATATGGCGGGCGTGTCTGTCGATCAGTTTCGCGGCGAGGCGAAGGTGGAAACGCGTTCCGTGCGGCGGGCCGTGCTGTTGTCGTCGCTCTTCTTTACGCTTGGCTTTGCAACTGTGTTCATTGCGCTGGGCGCCGGTGCCACGACCATTGGCGTGATGCTGCGCCAGCACATCGATCTCCTGGCGAAGGTCGGCGGTGTGATCATCATCATCATGGGCCTGAATTTCCTCGGGCTGTTTCGCATCGGCCTGTTTTCGCGCGAGGCGCGGTTCCAGTCGGGCGGAAAGCCGGCAACCGTCTCCGGCGCCTATGTGATGGGCCTTGCCTTTGCCTTTGGCTGGACGCCCTGCATCGGCCCTGTTCTTGGCGCCATCCTCGGCGTTGCCGCATCGCGCCAGACGGTGGGCGATGGTGCGCTGCTGCTCGCCATCTACTCGCTGGGGCTTGCGGTGCCGTTCTGGATTGCCGCTGCCTTTTCCGGCGCCTTCATGCGCTTCCTCACCCGGTTCCGCCGCCATCTCGGCCTGGTGGAGAAGCTGATGGGCGCCTTGCTGGTATTGACCGGCCTTGCCTTCATCTTCGGTTTTGTCAGCGATATGGCCATCTGGTTCCAGCAGAGCTTTCCAATCCTCATGCAAATCGGCTAAGCGAAGTCTTGCCCCATGGCATTACCGCGGGGGCGGAGGGTTGAAATGGCTGCCATTCTTGCTTTGCTGCTTCCGTTTTTCGGGCTGATCCTCATCGGCTACGTGGCGGCAAAGGCAAGCGGGCAGGGCGCCGAGGCGCTCGGCTGGATGAACACGTTCATCGTTTATGCGGCGCTGCCGGCGCTGTTTTTCAAGCTTGTCTCGCGCACGCCGATTGAAGATCTGACGCGGGTGGATTTTATCGTCACGCAGTTGGCGGCTGTTTATCTGGTTTATGCGCTGGTGTTCGCCTTCGGCTTTTTCATCCGCAAGGCCGGCACGGCGGCCTCCACCATCCAGGCCTTTGGCGGCGCCTATGGCAATATCGGTTATATGGGGCCGGGGCTTGCGCTGCTGGTCCTCGGCGATACGGTCTCGGTGCCCGTGGCGCTCATCGTCTGCTTTGAGAACGCCATGCACTTCATCGTAGCCCCCGCCATGATGGCGCTTGCCGGCGGCGACAGGCGCCCGCCTTTGGCACTTGCTTTCGACGTGCTGCGCAAGGTGGCGCTGCATCCGTTCATCCTGTCCACCGCGGCCGGCTTTCTGGTCGCCGCACTTGGCGTTCAGCCGCCGCTTGCCGCCATGCGGCTTGTGGATTACCTCGCGCAGGCCGCCGCACCCTGCGCGCTGTTTGCCATGGGCGTGACGCTTGCCTTGCGGCCGCTGACGCGCATTCCAGCGGAAATCGGTGTGATTGCCTTGGCAAAGCTCGTCGCTCTGCCGGCCGTCGTTTATCTGGCGCTGACGGCCGTGGGCGGCATCGAGCCGTCCTGGATCCAGGCGGCCGTGCTGCTGGCGGCCCTCCCGACGGCAACCAATGTCTTTGTCATCAGCCAGCATTATGGCGTCTGGCAGGAGCGGGCCTCGGCAACGGTGCTCATCACGACAGTTCTTTCCATCGCCACGCTGCCGGTGGTGCTTTATCTCATCTCATCCGGTTTTCTTGGGACCGAAGGGATGCCGTAGCGTCTCTGCGAACTCCCGCAGGCTGCGGCCCGGCTCGATGCCTTCGCGCATCAGCACGTTGCGCAACGGCCCGATGGCCGTCAGCATGTGCAAGCCCGCGGCGCGTGCCACCTGCATCGGCAAAAAATCCGACAGCAGCGAGCGGTTGAGAAGATCGACCCCGAAGGTGCGCGTCATGATGTCGGGCCGGCGGTGACGGTTGAAGCGGTCGCCCGTATCGGCGGCAATCGCCCGGCTTCCATCCGTCTTCAGAAGGTCCGCCAGCTCCATCACGTCGCGCAGCGACAGATTGAGGCCTTGGGCGCCAATCGGCGGAAAGGCATGGGCGGCTTCGCCGATGAGCGCGACACGACCCTTGCCGAACCGGTCCGACATGAGGCTCGACAGCGGCCATGATTCGACACCCTCTTCCACTGTCACCTTGCCGAGCATGGATTGCATGCGCTGCTCCACCTCCTGCGACAGCACGTCGAGAGGCAGGGAAAGAAGCCGCTCGGCTTCCGCAGGCTTTACCACCCAGACAAGGCTGGAGCGGCTGCCGGGCAGCGGCACCTGCGTGAAGGGACCGGTTTCGGTGTGAAACTCGGTGGAGACATTGCCGTGCGGCTGCTCATGGGAAAAATTCAGAACGACGGCCGTCTGTGGATAGGCCCAGCGGCGCGTGCTGATGCCGGCATTTTCCCGCACGGTCGAGGATCGTCCGTCCGCGCCGACCACAAAGGCAGTCTCAAGCGTTTCACCGCCGGAAAGCGTCAAAACGGCGCGGTCACCCGGCAGGTCAAGATGCGCGAGGCTTGCATCGACCCGCGTGACGTTCCGTTCAGCGGAAAGTGCCTCGCCGAGCACTGCCATCAGCGCTCGGTTCGGGATATTGTAGCCGAAAGCCAAAAGCCCGAGGTCGGCGGCGCGAAACTGCGCGGGCGGTGCGCGAAACAGCCGCTTGGTGCCATCCAGGATCTGCATGGTCGACAAGGCAGAGGCATCCGGCGCAATTTTCTCCCACAGGCCAAGGCTGTCCATGAACCGCACGGACTGGTCCATCAGCGCCGTCGTGCGCCGGTCCTGCCGGCTGGTCTGTGGCGCCACAAGCGCCACCTTGCGGCCGGCGCGCGCCAGCGCAAGCGCTGCCACAGACCCCGCCAGACCCTCACCCACAACTGCGATGTCGAACTCGTTCATGGCCTCGATCTTCTTCATGTCCAATGCCGCTTGCGGCCTACCCGAAAACGCGGTGTCCAGACCCGTTAAAGGGACATTGTCGCGCGCTTCCTATTTAGGCAAACTTGTAACACTTATCCATGGGCGTCCTCCGTTTGCGACGCAGATGTTGCAATGCGCGCCGATTGGCCGCATATCAGCCCTTCGATTTTTAAGCTCCGGAGCAGGGCGTGATCAGGCGAATCTTCAATTACCGCAAAGTGCCCTATGCCGAGATCCGGGCGTTTTCGGTGCATGTGCTGACCGCATCCGGGTCGTTCCTCGCCTTTCTCGGCGTGGTGGCGGCGGCAGAACACCGGTTTGTCGACATGTTCTGGTGGCTGGGGCTTGCGCTTCTGATCGATGGCATCGACGGGCCGATTGCCCGCAAGGTGCGCGTCAAGGAAGTGCTGCCCAACTGGTCGGGCGATACGCTGGACAACATCATCGACTACGTCACCTATGTCCTGCTGCCGGCTTTTGCGCTCTACCAGAGCGGCATGATCGGCGAGACCTGGTCCTTTGTGGCGGCCGGAATGATCGTCGTCTCCAGCGCCATCTATTACGCCGATACGGGCATGAAGACGGACGAGTATTTCTTCTCCGGCTTTCCTGTCGTCTGGAACATGGTCATCCTCACCCTTTTTGTCATCGAGGCAAGCGAGATCACGGCGTTGATCGTGGTGATGGTGTCGGTGTTCTTCACCTTCCTGCCGATCAATTTCCTGCATCCGGTGCGCGTGAAACGGCTGCGGCGGCTCAATCTCGGCATCTTCCTGCTGTGGTGCGCGCTGTCGGCCTATTCGCTTCTCTTGCATTTCGAATCGCCCGCCTGGCTGGTCTGGGGCGTGGTGGTGACGGGCCTTTATCTTTATGCGGTGGGCGGCGTGCTGCAACTTTTTCCAAACCTTGGGAAATCCAAGTAAAGCGCCGGGAAAGCTGGACTTTCCTGTTGTGCGCGGCACCAAAACGAGTATCAATCTAGTCAAGCGCCGGGCGTGAACGGCAAACACAGGACACTTTGGCAGCCATCAAAACCTCGCAGAAGGTGGGCGCGAGGTGCATGAGGGGATGTGAGTGAGTGAAGCGCAGGTTCCGGAGGCGGCAACGCTTCTGAAGGTCCGGGGACTGACCAAATATTTCGGAAGTTTTGCTGCCTGTAACGGCATTGACCTGTCGATTGCTCCGGGTGAGATCCATGCCCTGCTCGGCGAAAACGGCGCCGGTAAATCCACCCTCGTCAAGATGCTGTTCGGCGTTCTGCAGCCAAGTGACGGCGAGATCGTCTGGGGCGGCAAGCCGGTCACCATCCAGTCGCCCGGCCATGCAAGAACGCTCGGCATCGGCATGGTCTTCCAGCATTTCTCGCTTTTCGAGGCGCTGACGGTTGCCGAAAACATCGCGCTCTCGCTCGATCCTAAAATCCCGCTGACGAAGATTGCCGAAGAGGCGAAAAACCTGTCGCGCGCCTATGGGCTGCCGCTCGATCCGAATGCGCATGTGGCGGATCTGTCCGTTGGCGAGCGCCAGCGGATAGAGATCGTGCGCGCGCTTCTGCAGAACCCGAAGCTGATCATTCTGGATGAACCGACGTCTGTGCTGACGCCGCAGGAAGCCGACCGGCTGTTCGAGACGCTGTTCAAGCTGAAGGCCGAGGGGCGCTCGGTGCTTTATATCAGTCACCGGCTGGAAGAGGTACAGCGCATCTGCGACCGGGCAACCGTGCTGCGTCACGGCAAGGTGACCGGCGCCTGCGATCCCAGACAGGAAACGCCGGGCTCGCTTGCGCGCATGATGGTGGGATCTGATGTCGCCGGTGTCGAACGCGCGTCTGATGCGCCGCTGGGCGACGTGCTGGTGGACGTGAAGAACCTCGCCGTTCCCGCCCGCACGCCGTTTGCGATCACGCTTTCGGGCATTTCCATGCAGGTGCGTGCCGGTGAAATCCTGGCCATTGCAGGCGTTGCGGGCAACGGGCAAGGAGAATTGTTCGATGCCCTGTCGGGGGAATATCCTGTCGCAGACGATGACGCGATCAGGCTTTGTGGAAAACCGGTCGGGCGCAAGGGTATCAACGGGCGCCGGCTGCTGGGTGCAGGTTTTGTGCCGGAAGAACGCCACGGCCATGCCGCGGTGTCCGACATGGCGCTTTCCGACAATCTTCTGCTGTCGCGCAGCCAGTCTGACCGCAAGACATTTTTGTCTGGCGGTCTTGCCAATGTCATCCGCCATGACGTGATCCGCTCGATCGCGAAACGTATTTGTGGAGAGATGGATGTGCGCAAGAGCGGGGATAATCCAGCCGCCGGTTCGCTGTCGGGGGGCAATCTGCAAAAGTTCATCATCGGCCGCGAACTGGACCGCAAGCCGCAAGTCCTCATCGTCAACCAGCCGACTTGGGGCGTCGATGCAGGCGCTGCGAGCCGCATCCGTCAGGCGCTGGTCGATCTTGCCCGGGCGGGCTCTGCCGTCGTGGTGATCAGCCAGGATCTCGACGAGATTTTCGAGGTGGCAACCAGCATTGCGGTGATTTCCGAGGGGCGCATGTCGCGCCCTTATGCGGCCAGCGAACTGACACTTGAAAAGATCGGCCTGCTGATGGGCGGCGTTCATGATTCCACCAGCCGTCGGGAGGCCGTCCATGCGCATTGAACTGGAACGGCGCGCCAGCGCATCCGGCCTGTTTTCCGTCGTCTCGCCGATCCTTGCACTGACGCTGACGCTTTTATCCGGCGCCCTGCTGTTCCTGATGCTCGGCAAGGACCCTTTGCACGCGCTTTACAGCTTCTTCATCGATCCGCTGCTGGAAGTGTGGTCACTGCATGAACTGGCGATCAAGGCAGCCCCGCTGATCCTCATCGCGGTTGGCCTGTCCGTCTGTTATCGCTCCAACAACTGGAATATCGGCGCCGAGGGACAGTTTACCATCGGTGCCATCTGCGGCTCGATCCTGCCGGTCATGGTGCCGCAGTGGCATTCGCCGATGGTGCTGCCGCTGATGCTTCTGATGGGCATGCTGGGCGGCGCGCTCTACGCTGGTATCCCGGCGCTCCTGAAGACCCGCTTCAACACCAACGAAATCCTGACCAGCCTGATGCTGGTCTATATCGCCCAGCTGTTCCTGGATTGGCTGACGCGCGGCCTGTGGCGCGATCCAAAGGGCTTCAATTTTCCGCAGACGGTGAGCTTTGCGCCGGAAGCGGTGCTGCCGGAGCTGCTGGAATCGGGCCGTGCCCATTGGTCGATCATCTTTGCACTCGTGGCTGCCGTCGCCATCTGGTTCATGATGCGCTTCATGCTGAAAGGCTTTGAAGTGACGGTTCTCGGGCGCTCAGAGCGGGCAGGGCGGTTTGCCGGCTTTTCGGCACGGCGCATGGTGTGGTTTTCGATGATGCTGTCGGGGGCGCTTGCCGGTCTTGCGGGTATTTCCGAAGTCTCCGGTTCCATCGGCCACCTGCAGCCGAGCATTTCGCCCGGTTATGGTTTTACCGCCATTATCGTTGCCTTTCTCGGGCGGCTCAATCCACTGGGTATCATCGCCTCCGGTTTCGTGCTGGCGCTCACCTACCTAGGCGGCGAGGCTGCACAGCTGTCGCTTGGCGTGTCGGATAAGGTAACCCGGGTGTTCCAGGGGCTTCTCTTGTTCTTCGTGCTCTCCTGCGACACGCTCATTCTCTACCGGGTCCGCCTTGTGTTCGGTGCCGGCCGCTCTTCCGAGGCGAGGTCCTGACGATGTTCGAAGCTATCCTTCTCACCATCGTTACGGCCGCCACGCCGCTGGTGATTGCCGCCGTCGGCGAACTGGTCACTGAACGGGCCGGCGTGCTGAACCTCGGCGTCGAGGGCATGATGATCATGGGCGCGGTCTGCGCCTTTGCGGGCTCCTACCTCACCGGCGTGCCGCTTCTCGGCGTGCTCTGCGGCATATTGGGCGGCGCGGCGTTTTCGCTGCTGTTCGGTTTCCTGACGCTGACGCTGGTGGCAAACCAGGTGGCGACGGGGCTTGCGCTGACTTTGCTAGGCCTTGGCCTTTCCGGCCAGATCGGCGAAAGTTTCGTCGGCATTCCCGGCGTCAAGCTGCAGCCGATCGTGTTTCCGATATTGTCGGACATCCCCTTTATCGGCCGATTGCTGTTTGCGCAGGACATCACGTTCTATCTGTCGGTTGCGCTCATCATCGGCGTCCACTGGTTCCTGTTCAAGAGCCGCACGGGCCTCAAAATGCGCGCCATCGGCGACAATCACGGTTCGGCCCATGCGCTCGGCATCCATGTGGTGCGCACGCGGTATCTGGCGGTTATGTTCGGTGGCGCTTGTGCGGGGCTGGCCGGCGCGCAGCTGTCGCTTGTCTACACGCCGCAATGGGTGGAGAACATGGCGGCCGGTCGCGGCTGGATTGCGCTGGCGCTCGTGGTGTTTGCCTCCTGGCGGCCGTGGCGGGTTCTGGCCGGCGGCTACATTTTCGGCGCGGTCGGCATCCTGCAATTGCATGCGCAGGCGCTCGGCATCGGTGTGCCCTCGCAGTTTCTCTCGATGCTGCCTTACGCCGTGACTATTGTCGTTCTCATCGTGATCTCGCATAATCGCCGCACAACGCTCATCAATACGCCGGCTTGCCTGGGGAAACCCTTCGTTCCGGACCGCTGAGGCGGCACCATCCATACCGTAGCTTCGAGCCAAACAGGGGTTGTACAATGAAGAAGCTGATTATCGCACTCGCCGCCACGGCTGCCACGCTGGGCAGTTTTACCGTGGGCGCCGAGGCGCAGGAAAAAACCAAGGTGTGTTTCATCTACGTCGGCACCAAGACCGATGGCGGCTGGACGCAGGCGCATGACATAGGCCGCCAGGAGCTGCAGAAGGCGCTCGGCGACAAGATCGAAACGCCGTATCTGGAAAGCGTGCCGGAAGGTCCGGACGCTGAACGTGCCATCGAGCGCATGGCGCGCTCCGGCTGCGCTCTCGTCTACACCACGTCCTTCGGCTTCATGGATGCGACCGTGAAGGTTGCGGCAAAGTTCCCGAAGGTGAAGTTCGAGCACGCCACCGGCTTCAAGGCGGCGGAAAACCTCGCCACCTACAATTCGCGCTTCTACGAAGGCCGGTATATCCAGGGCCAGATCGCAGCAAAGATGTCGAAGAAGGGCGTCGCCGGTTACATCGCTTCCTTCCCGATCCCTGAAGTCGTCATGGGCATCAACGCCTTTGAACTCGGCGCAAAGTCTGTGAACCCGGAATTCAAGCTGAAGGTCGTCTGGGCCAACACCTGGTTCGACCCGGGCAAGGAAGCCGATGCCGCCAAGGCTCTGATCGACCAGGGCGTCGACGTGATGACGCAGCACACGGATACGACGGCTCCGATGCAGGTTGCCGCCGAACGCGGCATCATGGCCTTCGGCCAGGCCTCCGACATGATTGCTGCCGGCCCGAAGACGCAGCTGACCGCCATCGTCGACACCTGGGGCGCCTATTACATCAAGCGCACCAAGGCGCTTCTGGACGGCACCTGGAAGTCCGAACAGATCTGGGACGGCCTGAAGGACGGCATCCTGACCATGGCGCCCTACACCAACATGCCCGATGACGTGAAGGCGATGGCGGAAGAAACCGAAGCCAAGATCAAGTCTGGCGAACTGCATCCCTTCACCGGCCCGATCAACAAGCAGGACGGTTCGCCCTGGCTGAAGGCTGGCGAAAAGGCTGAAGACGGCGTGCTCCTCGGCATGAATTTCTACGTGCAGGGCGTCGACGACAAGCTGCCGCAGTAAAGCACAGCGACGATTGCTCGGCTTTTGGGCCAGCTGTCGAACAGGAATGCGAAGGGCGCCACCGTGGCGCCCTTTTTGCATTTTGTCGCAATGGCAGAGGCTGATGCGGCGGCTTGATACACTGCCTGTTGGCGTGTCGGCGCAACTGCTGATATGAAGCGCGCCGAAGACGTTCATGGAGACCTCAATGCCTCGCACCTGCCTTGCCGTGATCCTCGCCGCCGGCGACAGCACCCGGATGAAGTCGTCGATGTCGAAGGTTCTGCATCCGATTGCCGGGCTGCCGATGATCGGTCATGTCATGCGCGCCATCGGCGATGCCGGCATGGAAAATGCAGCCCTTGTGCTCGGGCGGGATGCGGAGGCGGTCGCCAAAGCTGCCGTCACCGGAGGCATCGAGATCACCACAGTTTTGCAGGTCGAGCGGCGCGGGACAGGCCATGCGGTGCTGACGGCACGCGAGGCCATTGCGCAAGGCTTCGATGACGTGGTGGTGACCTATGGCGACGTGCCGCTGGTGCGCCCTGAAACCTTTCTTGCCGCCCGCGAAAAACTGGCCCAAGGCGCTGACGTGGTGGTGATCGGCTTTCACACGCAAAACCCGTTCGGTTATGGCCGGCTTCTGGTCGAGGATGGCGAATTGGTGGCGATCCGCGAGGAAAAGGACGCAACCGACGAGGAACGCAAGGTCAGCTGGTGCAATAGCGGGCTGATGGCCATCAATGGCGCCCGTGCGCTCGAATGGCTGGAAAAGATCGGCAATAGCAATGCCAAGGGCGAATATTACCTGACGGATCTCGTGGAAATCGCCCGTGCCCACGGTGGCCGGGTGGTTGCCATCGATGCGCCCGAGGCCGAACTTGCCGGCTGCAACACGCGCGCCGAACTGGCGCTTCTGGAGACAAGCTGGCAGCAGCGCCGCCGTCATGAGATGATGCTCTCAGGCGTTTCGATGATTGCGCCGGAAACGGTGTTTCTTGCCCATGACACCGTGCTTCAGCCGGATGTGCTGATCGAGCCGAATGTGGTCTTCGGCCCGGGCGTGACGGTGGAAACGGGTGCGGTGATCCATGCCTTTTCGCATCTGGAAGGGGCCTATGTGGCATCCGGCGCAACGGTTGGCCCGTTTGCGCGCCTGCGCCCGGGCGCCAATCTCGGCGAAGGTTCCAAGGTCGGTAATTTCTGCGAGGTGAAGAAAGCCGAGATCGGGGCGGGCGCCAAAGTGAACCATCTCACCTATATCGGCGATGCCTCCATTGGCGCGGGCACGAATATCGGGGCCGGCACCATCACCTGCAATTACGATGGTTTTAACAAGAGCGAGACGCGGATCGGCGAAAACGCCTTCATCGGCTCGAATTCCGCGCTGGTCGCTCCGGTTACCATCGGAAACGGTGCCTATATCGCCTCCGGCAGCGTGATTACGCAGGATGTGCCCGAGGATGCGCTGGCCTTTGGTCGTGCCCGCCAGGAGGTGAAGCCGGAACGGGCGAAAGCCGTGCGCGAACGGGCGCAGGCCTTGAAAGCTTCGCGGAAGAACAGCCGGTAAACTCAGATAGATTACCGTAACAAATCGAATTTGACCGGCGCGCCAATTGCACATTGTGTGCGGTGCGGTAGGAATTCGCGCATTCGAGAAAACGAAAGAGGTTCATATGTGCGGTATCGTTGGCATCGTCGGCAAGGCACCGGTGGCGGAACGGCTGGTCGATGCGTTGCGGCGGCTGGAATATCGCGGTTATGATTCGGCCGGTGTTGCCACGATCCATGACGGCGTGATGGAGCGCCGCCGCGCCGAGGGAAAACTGTTCAACCTCGAAAAGAAGCTGTCCCTGGAACCATTGCCCGGTGAGATCGGTATCGCCCATACCCGCTGGGCAACCCATGGCGTGCCGAACGAAACCAATGCGCATCCGCATTTCGTCGAGGGCGTGGCGGTCGTCCATAACGGCATTATCGAGAATTTTTCCGAGCTGCGCGATGAACTGCTTTCCGAAGGTGCTATCTTCGAAAGCCAGACGGATACGGAAGTGGTGGCGCATCTGCTGGCCAAATTTATCCGTGCGGGCAAGGATCATCAGGCGGCGATGCTTTCCATGCTGAACCGCGTCAGCGGCGCCTATGCTCTGGTGGTGATGTTTGCCGATGATCCCGGCACGATTTTCAGCGCCCGCTTCGGGCCGCCGCTCGCCATCGGGCATGGTGAGGGCGAGATGTTTCTGGGCTCCGACGCGATTGCGCTCGCACCCTTTACCAACCGCATCACCTATCTCGTGGATGGCGATTGCGCCGTGATGACCGCGCGCGGCGTGTCGATCATGGATTATGCCGGAAAGCCGGTCTCGCGGCCGATGCAGATTTCGCAGGCCGCAGCCCTGATGGTCGACAAGGGCAATCACCGCCATTTCATGGAAAAGGAAATCTACGAGCAGCCGGAAATCATTTCGCATGCGCTCAGCCACTACGTGGATTTTGCAAGCGGCACGGTGAAGGCGCAAGGCCCGGCCATCGATTTCGCGAAGGTTAGAAGCCTTGCCATTTCCGCCTGCGGCACCGCCTATCTGGCTGGTCTCATCGGCAAATACTGGTTCGAGCGTTATGCGCGCCTGCCGGTGGAAATCGATGTCGCCTCGGAATTTCGCTACCGCGAAATGCCGCTGTCTTCCGATCAGGCGGCGCTGTTCATCTCGCAATCGGGCGAAACCGCCGATACGCTGGCTTCGCTGCGCTATTGCAAGGAGGCGGGGCTGCCGATCGGCGCCATCGTCAACGTGCGCGAATCGACCATTGCGCGGGAAGCCGACGCGGTGTTTCCGATTCTGGCCGGTCCCGAAATCGGCGTTGCCTCGACAAAAGCCTTCACCTGCCAGCTGGCGGTGCTGGCCTCGCTTGCCATCCAGGCCGGCCGGGCGCGTGGCACGTTGTCCGAGGTGGGCGAAAAGGCCATGGTGCGCCATCTGATCGAGATGCCCCGCGTGATGAGCCATGTGCTGAACCTCATCCAGCCGCAGATGGAAACGCTGTCGCGCGACCTGTCGCGCTTCAAGGATGTGCTTTATCTCGGACGCGGCACCAGCTACCCGCTGGCGCTGGAAGGCGCGCTCAAACTCAAGGAAATCTCCTATATCCATGCGGAAGGTTATGCGGCGGGCGAACTGAAGCATGGGCCGATTGCGCTGATTGATGAAAACATGCCTGTCATCGTCATTGCCCCGCATGACCGGTTCTTTGAAAAAACCGTCTCCAACATGCAGGAAGTGGCCGCCCGTGGCGGCAAGATCATCTTCATCACCGACGAAAAGGGAGCGGCCGCCTCTAAACTTCCGACCATGGCGACCATCGTTCTGCCTGTCGTGGACGAGGTGATTTCTCCGATGATCTTTGCGCTGCCGGTCCAGCTTCTGGCCTATCACACGGCGGTTTTCATGGGCACGGACGTTGATCAGCCGCGCAATCTTGCCAAGTCGGTGACGGTGGAGTGAGTTCTTCGGCCGGCATTGTCACCGATGCCGGTTTCTCCCGTCGTTGACGCGGACGCGATTATTTGAAGCCTGTGCCCTTGCGGGGGCAGGTGCCCTCCGGCATTGTCCGGCTTCACCTGCCGTTTTACGGCACTGCAGCATGATTGACGGATTACGATGACGGATATCCCGGAAAGAATTACGCTGGCCGGCCGGCTGCGGAACAATTTCCTCACCGGCCTCATTATCTGCGCGCCGCTTGCCATCACCATCTGGCTGACATTTGCCTTTATCGACTGGGCCGACAGCTGGGTGACGCCCTATATCCCCGAGCGTTACAATCCGCAGTATTATTTCGATATCGCGATCCCCGGCACCGGGCTGTTGATCGCCATGGTGTTCATCACCGTGATCGGTTTTCTCGGAAAGAACCTCATCGGCCGCTCGGTCGTCAAATTCGGCGAATCGATCCTGCATCACACGCCGCTGGTGCGCACGCTCTACAAGAGCCTGAAGCAGATTTTCGAGACGGTGCTGAAGGACCAGTCCACCTCGTTCAAGAAGGTCGGGCTCATTGAGTTTCCCGGCCCCGGCACCTGGGCGCTGGTGTTCATCTCGGCGGAAGCGCAAGGCGAGGTGGCGGCCCGCCTCAACGAGACCGGCGAGGAGATGATCGCCGTCTTCCTGCCGCCGACGCCGGTGCCGACCGCCGGATTTTTGCTGTTCGTGCCGAAAAGCCGCATCGTCATGCTCGACATGACGCCGGAGGATGCCGCAAAGCTGTTGATTTCCGGCGCGCTTATCACGCCGCCCTGGACGCCGAAGGCACCGGTGGAACCGCAGCCACCAAGCGAAATCGCACCGCAACCCGCCTGAGCATCACAAGCGGTGCCAGGCTTCATCCAGCCGTCATATTGGCCGCCTAGAGACAAGGGCTGGGGGCGTTCGACTGCTGGAGGATGAAGGGGCAAAAGGCTCCTTTACCGGGTCCAAGGGCGTGGCGAACGGATCCTCTCCCGAAATTTTTCCAGAGGGCCGCATCCATGCGCACTTCCAACACCCGTGTTTCGCATTGCCTGAAGATGGCGCTTGCCGCCTCGCTCTTTCTGTCGCCCGTTGCGGCTCTTGCCGAGGGCAGCGTCAGCGCCGCCGGCGTGACCGTCACCAACAAGGGCCTTGTGGCCATCGGCCGCATGCCGGCAAACCTCAAGGACAAGTTCGGCGAAACCTTTGGCTCCGGTTCCGGCATGGCCTTCGACACAAAGAGCTGGAAAAAGGATGGCGATGCCTATACGGGCGCGCTGTGGCTGCTGCCGGACCGTGGTTATAACGTCGAAGGCACGACCGACTACAACACCCGCATCAACCGGATTGAACTGCGCCTGACGCCGGCAGCGGCAGGTGCTGCCGTTGCCGCCGACAAACAGCAAACGGGACTTGAAGCAAAGCTTGTCGATACGGTTCTGCTTCTCGACAACCAGGGCAAGAGCATGACCGGGCTTGATCCGGAATCAGGCGTTCGCGCCGCCTCTGGCACGCTGCCGGCACTTCCGGAAGCGCGCACCGGCAAGGTTTCGCTCGATCCGGAAGCCGTCGTGCTTCTGAATGACGGCTCGATGCTGATCAGCGACGAATACGGCCCTTACATCTATCGCTTCGGTGCAGACGGCAAACTGCTCTCTGCCACGCAGCCGCCGAAGGCGCTGTTACCGATGCGCAAGGATGCGCTGAACTTCTCCTCCAACAATGTCGATGCCGGCGGCAAGAAGCCGGACCCGAAGGATCCCGATACCGGCCGCCAGAACAACCAGGGCCTTGAGGGCATGTCGATGACGCCGGATGGCAAGTTCGCGATTGCCGTGCTGCAATCGGCGACCCGCCAGGATGGCGGCGATTCGTCCTCGACCCGCATGAATACCCGCGCGCTCGTTTATGATGCCAGCGACGTGTCCAAGCTGAAGCTGGTGCATGAATATGTCGTGCCGCTGCCGACCTTCGACAACAAGGGCAAGGTGGCCGTTGCCGCCCAGAGCGAGATCCTGGCGCTCTCCGACAAGGCTTTCCTGATGATTGCCCGCGACAGCAACAACGGCCAGGGACTGAAGGGCGACACCTCCGTCTATCGCAAGATCGATCTCGTCGACCTGTCATCCGCCACCGACATCGCCAACGGCGATTTCGATGCCATGAAGCCGGTCGCCCCCAAGGGCGTTGTGGATACCTCCGTCACGCCGGCCAAGCTCTCCGATTTCATCGACTTGAACGATGCAGCAGAGCTTGCCCGTTTCGGCCTGCACAATGGCGCGCCGAACGACCGCAACAACCTCTCTGAAAAGTGGGAGGCCATGTCGATTGCAAGCGCTCTCGATCCGGCAGCGCCGGATGACTATTTCCTCTTCGTCGCCAATGACAACGATTTCCTGACGCAGGATGGTTTCCAGGTGGGCGCGGCCTACAAGGCCGAAGGTGGTGCCGACGTCGACACCATGTTCCAGGTGTTTCGCGTGACTCTGCCGGGCATGAAGAAGTAAGCTCTTTCAGCTCTCGGCAAAACTTTAAAGGCCCCGGCGATTGTCTCGCCGGGGCCTTTTTTCATCAGGCTGAGCGCAAGACCCGTACGGGCACGCCCTTGTAGGCCGGCGTGCCGGAGCGCCTGTCGTGATCGGCCATGGCGATCACCGCGTTCATTTCGGGATAATAACCGGCAATGGAGCCCCTGGGGATATCGTAGGCGACAGCGGTGTAACCGGTCACGCCGCGCGGGCGGTCGTCACCTGAAAACAGCGAGCGGATGTCGATGCGGTCGCCATCGGCAAGCCCGCGGGCGGCCAGATCCTCGGCGTTCATGAACACCACGTCGCGGCGGCCGAACACGCCGCGATAACGGTCATCCATGCCGTAGATGGTGGTGTTGTACTGGTCGTGGGCACGAAGTGTCGTCAGCACCAGGGCATCCGCGGAAAGACCTGCGCCGTCTTCCTCAAGCCCGCGCGCCACGAGAAACGTTGCCTTGCCCGATGGCGTGTTCCAGACACGGTCGGACGCACCGACGGTCAGGCGAAAGCCGCCCTTGACGCGGACGCGGGCGTTGTAATCGGCAAAATCGGGAAACACGACTTCGATCTTGTCCCGGATGCGGTCGTAGTTTGCGAGCATCCCGTCCCAGTCGATGCCGTAACGGTCACCCAGCGTCGCCTTCGCCATGCCGACAACAATGGCCGGCTCCGATAGAAGCAGTTCGCCCGGCGGGTTGAGAAAGCCGCGCGAGGCATGCACCATCGACATGGAATCCTCGACCGTCACCGATTGCGGACCCGATGCCTGCACATCGAGATCGGTGCGCCCGAAGCAGGGCAGGACGATTGTCGTCTTGCCCGTCAAAAGGTGCGAGCGGTTGAGTTTTGTGGCGATGTGGACGGAGAGATCCAGCTTGCGCATCGCTTCGAACGTGTACTCCGTATCGGGCATGGCGACGGCGAGATTGCCGCCGAGGCAGATCAGGGCTTTTGAGGTGCCGTCATTGATCGCGTCCACCGCTTCCACGGCATTGTGGCCCTTGTCGCCAGTCGGGCGAAAACCAAAGGCCCGTTCGATGCCATCGAGGAGGGCCGGCGTCGGAATTTCGGTAATGCCGACGGTGCGGTCACCCTGCACGTTTGAATGGCCGCGCAAGGGGCAGATGCCGGCGCCTTCACGGCCGATATTGCCGCGCAGCAGCAGGAAATTGGCGAGCTGCTGAACGTTTTCCGTGCCATGCGCATGCTGGGTGATGCCCATGCCGTAGCAGGCAATCACCTTCTTCGCCTTGATGTAGACATCCGCTGCGCCACGCAGAGCCTCTTGCGTGAGGCCCGACTTCAAAACAATGGCTTGCCAGGAGGTTGCATCGATATCCTGCCGCAACGCTTCAAGCCCGATGGTGTGTTCGGCGAGGAAATCCCGATCGAGAACGCCCGGTCCACCGGCGTCACTGTCGGCATCGTCGCGCTCGAACACGGCCTTCATCAGGCCCTTGAGGGCGGCGAGGTCACCGCCGGCCTTCACCTGATGGTAGGCGGAGGCAATCGGTGTGGAAGAGAACGTCGCCATCTCCACCGGGTCTTGCGGCGAGGCAAACTTTTCGAGCGCCCGTTCCTTCAGCGGATTGAACACAATGATCGGCACGCCGCGCCGTGCGGCCTCGTGCAGTGTCGCCATCATGCGCGGATGGTTGGTGCCGGGGTTGTGGCCGAAGCTGAAGATGGCGTCGCAATGATCGAAATCCTCCAGCAGCACCGTGCCCTTGCCGACGCCGATCGATTTCGGCAGGCCGACGCTGGTCGCCTCGTGGCACATGTTCGAACAGTCGGGAAAATTGTTGGTGCCATAGGCGCGCACAAAAAGCTGGAACAGGAAGGCGGCCTCGTTGGAGGCGCGTCCGGACGTGTAGAATTCTGCCTGATCAGGGTTCTCCAGCGCGTTCAGGCCCTCGCCGATCAGTTTGAAGGCGTCAGCCCAGTCGATCGGCTGGTAACGGTCCAGCTTGGCGTCGTAGATCATCGGGTGCGTGAGGCGTCCCTGATCCTCGAGCTGATGGTCGGTCCAGGTCCACAATTCGCTGACCGTATGCTCTGCGAAAAATTCCGGGCCGATGCGTTTGGCGGTGGATTCCCAGGTGATCGCCTTGGCGCCGTTTTCGCAGAACTCGAAGGATGAGGTGTGTTTTGGGTCGGGCCAGGCGCAGCCGGGGCAATCGAACCCTTCCGCCTGGTTGGCCTTCAGCAGGGTTGCGCTGCCCTGGGCGACGATCTGCTGTTGGGAAAGGGCCTT
Source organism: Neorhizobium sp. PAMB6630 (assembly GCF_058242775.1). Classification (NCBI taxonomy): domain Bacteria; kingdom Pseudomonadati; phylum Pseudomonadota; class Alphaproteobacteria; order Hyphomicrobiales; family Rhizobiaceae; genus Neorhizobium; species Neorhizobium sp. PAMB6630. Next base: position 2,189,307 of record NZ_CM177836.1, on the reverse strand, counting down.
GGCGACAGCGCGCAAAGCGCCCCATCCGCCGGCTGGGGCATCATAGTTCTTGATGCCTGAAGGTCTTTTACTGGACATGAGAGACTCCAAATGCTTCCGGCGACCGCAGGCCCGAAAAGTGGTCAAAACTTGGCTTTCATCAATCTACACGACAAAAAGTGCATGTCGTCTTGTCGATTTCCCGCAAATGGTGATGTTGTTGACATGGGAGTGGCTGTGACGGTCCCTGACCTGGCGACTATCAGCCGGCGCGCAAAAAACGGATCGCCTCGTCGCGCCGGTGCATGTAGAGCAGCACGCGCAGTGCCTGGCCCCGCTCGCCGGTGAGATCCGGATCCTTTTCCAACAGGTAGGCCGCATCCTTGCGGGCGATTTCCAGAAGATCCGCATGGGCTTCCAGGCTTGCGATGCGAAAACCCGGCGTACCCGATTGACGGGTGCCCAGCAATTCGCCTTCGCCGCGCAGTTTCAGGTCTTCCTCGGCAATCAGAAAACCGTCCTCGCTGTCGCGCAAGATCGAAAGGCGTGCCTTGCCGGTTTCGCTGAGCGGCCCCTTGTAGAGGAGGATGCACGACGAGGCTTCGTCACCGCGGCCGACACGCCCGCGCAGCTGGTGCAGCTGGGCGAGGCCAAACCGTTCGGCATGCTCGATGACCATGATGGTGGCATCCGGCACATCAACGCCGACTTCGACAACGGTCGTGGCCACAAGCAGGCGCAGATCGCCCGCCTTGAAGGCTGCCATCACCGCGTCCTTTTCGGCACCGTTCATGCGGCCATGGACAAGGCCGACCTTCGATCCCATCTGCGCCCCAAGCGCCTTGACCAGCACCGCGTGGCGCTCTTCCGCCGACATCAGCTCCGAGGCATCCGATTCCTCGACCAGAGGGCAGATCCAGTAGGCTTTCTTGCCATCGGCAATCGCGGCGCGCAGGCGTCCGATGATGTCGTCCAGCCGCTCTGTCGGCACCGTCACCGTCTGGATCGGCTTGCGGCCGGCCGGCTTTTCCGTGAGCTTGGAGACATCCATGTCGCCGAAGGCGGCGAGCACCAGCGTGCGCGGAATGGGGGTCGCCGTCATCACCAGCATATGCGGGGAAATGCCTTTCGCCGTGAGGCGCAGGCGTTGATGCACGCCGAACCGGTGTTGTTCATCCACCACCGCCAGCATCAGATCCTTGTAGACGATGGCATCCTGAAACAGTGCATGCGTGCCGACGATAATCTGCGCCTCGCCGGAGGCAATGCGCTCCATCACCGCGTCGCGCTCGCGGCCCTTGACGCGGCCGGTGAGCACCTCGACCTTCAGGCCGACCGCTTCGCCAAAACGGCTGATCGTTGCAAAATGCTGCCGCGCCAGAATTTCCGTCGGCGCCATCAGCACTGCCTGACCGCCGGCCTCCACCGCATCGGCCATGGCCATCAGCGCCACCAGCGTCTTGCCGGCCCCGACGTCACCCTGCACCAGCCGCAACATGCGCTCGTCTCTGGCGATATCGGTGCGGATTTCGGCGATAGCCTGAAGCTGGCTGCCGGTCAGCGAAAAGGGAAGGGCAGCCTTGATCGCGGCGGAGAGGCGTCCCTCGACGCGGATCGGCCGGCCGGCAACTTTTCGCAGCTTCTGGCGCACCAGCGCCAGCGACACCTGGCCCGCCAGAAACTCGTCATAGGCCAGCCTGCGGCGCGATGGCGCCTGGGGATCGAGATCATGGGCGTCGCGGGGATCGTGCAACTGGCGAAAGGCATCCGAAACGGAGGGCAGGCCCTGTTTCTGCTGCAGCGCCAGATCCATCCATTCGGGAAATTCCGGTAGGCGCGCAAGCGATCCCTCCACCGCCCGGCGCAAGACCTTGGGCATCAGCCCGGCCGTCATTGGATAGACCGGCTCCACAAGCGGCATGTCGCCGACCTCGGACACTTTCATCATCAGGTCCGGATGCACCATGGAGGGCCGGCCGTTGAACCAGTCCACCTTGCCGCTCACCATCACCTGCTCGTCGATGGGCAGGGCCTTTTCCAGCCAATTGCCCTTGGCGCGAAAGAAGGTCAGCGCCAGTTCACCCGTCTCGTCATGCAGGAAGACGCGGTAGGGCATGTTGGAGCCCGGCGGTGGCGGCTGATGACGGTCGACGCGTCCCTCGATGGTGACGATGGCGCCCTGCGGGGCAAGCGCAATGCCCGGCCGGTTGCGCCGGTCAATGATCGAGGAGGGCGCATGGAAGAGCACATCCACCACACGGCAGTCCTCTGCGTCCTCGCGATTGGTGACGCGGGCGATCAGTTCGGCGAGCTTCGGGCCGATACCGGCAAGGCTTCCGACGGGGGCAAACAGGGGATCAAGCAGGGCAGGACGCATGGCCGGCAAAATGCGCTGGAATTTGGCCGCTTGGCAAGGCTGACACAGAGAAGTTTTCATCCTATATCAGCGGCTCAACAAAGGTTTGAATTCCATGACTGGACTGACACGCACCAGCGCTGATCTCGATCCCCGCCGCCGCCGGATTCTTTACCGCTGTTGGCATCGTGGCATTCGCGAAATGGATCTCGTGTTCGGCGAATTTGCCGAGAACCATATTTCCGAGCTGTCGGACGCCGAACTCGACGAGTTCGAGACGATCATGGCCGAAGAAGACCAGGATCTTAACCGCTGGATCACCGGCGCTGATCCAATGCCGGAGCATTTGCCCAAAGTGATGTTTGCGCGGCTTGCCGCCTATCGCCCGGACTTCGACATCGTGACGATCGAGGCTTTGAAAGCAAAGCACGGACTGAGCGAATGATTTCAGGTTTCGACGCGAAAAAGACCGCTGCTTCTGCGGCGGGGCTGACCATTGCCAATGTGCAGGCCGGCATGGAGCCGCTGCTGCTCGCCGAACTGGCGCGCACCGGCCAGCCGGTCGCTTATGTCATCTCCGATGGCCAGCGCATGGCCGATATCGAGCAGATGCTGTCTTTCGTCGCGCCCGATATTCCGGTGCTGACGCTGCCGGCCTGGGATTGCCTGCCGTATGACCGTGTGTCGCCCAGCGCCTATGTGTCGGCACGCCGTCTGACGGCGCTGTCTGGCCTGATTGCCCATGCAAAAAAGCCGCATCCGGCCATCGTGCTCGTCACCGTCAATGCCATGATGCAAAAGATCGCGCCGGCTGAGGTGATCGACAGCCTTGCGTTTTCGGCCCGTCCCGGCAACGTCATCCGCATGGACGATATTGCCGCTCGCCTTGAGCGCAACGGGTTCGACCGGGTGTCGACCGTGCGCGAAGTTGGCGAATTTGCCGTGCGCGGCGGCATTCTTGATGTCTTCGTGCCCGGCACGGAAGAGCCGGTGCGGCTCGATTTCTTCGGCGATACGCTGGAAACCATCCGCACGTTTGATCCGGCAAGCCAGCGCACGACGGGGCAGGCCCGCTCGCTCGACCTCAACCCGATGAGCGAGGTGACGCTGACGCCGGATACGATCAGCCGTTTCCGCAAATCCTATCTCTCCACCTTTGGCGCGGCGACCCGCGACGACGCACTTTATCAGGCCGTTTCCGAAGGACGGCGTTATGCCGGCATGGAACACTGGCTGCCGTTGTTCTACGAGCATCTGGAAACCGCCTTCGAATATTTGAAGGGGTTTCGCATCGTCACCGATCACACGGCGCGCGAGGCAGCCCAGGAACGCTCCAAGCTGATCCTCGACTATTTTGATGCGCGCCAGAACACGGTGACCACAGGCAAAGGCACGACGGCGCAATCGGCGCCCTACAAGCCGGTGTCGCCGGGCCAGCTTTACCTGACGGGCGGTGCCTTCGCCGATCTGCTGGATGCCGCCGGCGCCCTTCGTCTGACGCCGTTCAACGAGCATGATGGGCAGGCGCGCCGTGTGGTGACGCTGGATGCCCATGCCGGGCCCCGCTGGGCAAAGGCGCAGGCTGAGGCTGAAGCGGAGCGGGCAAACCGCGACGAGCGGGTCAATGTCTTTGATCTCGTCGTCAAGCACATTGCCGACAAGCGTGCCGAGGGCTCGAAGGTTTTGATCACCGGCTGGTCCGCCGGTTCGCTCGACCGCCTGCTGCAGGTGCTGGACGAGCGCGGCCTGAAGCGCATCCGCCAGATCGAAAAATTCTCCGATATCAAGACGCTCCAGAAAGGCGAGGCGGCCTCTGCCGTCTTCAGCATCGAGGGTGGTTTCGAGACCGGCGATCTCGTCGTCATCGGTGAACAGGATATTCTCGGCGACCGCATGGTGCGCCGCTCCAAGCGCCGCAAGCGCGGTGCCGATATCATTGCTGAAGTGGCGGGCCTCGATGAAGGCTCGCTGGTGGTGCATGCCGAACACGGCATCGGCCGTTTTGTCGGCCTCATCACCATCGAGGCAGCCGGTGCGCCGCGCGCCTGTCTGGAACTGCATTATGCCGATCAGGCAAAGCTGTTCCTGCCGGTCGAAAACATCGATCTTTTGTCGCGATACGGTTCGGATGCGGCGGAAGCCCAGCTCGACAAGCTCGGCGGCGGCGCCTGGCAGGCCCGCAAGGCCAAGCTGAAGAAGCGTCTGCTCGACATGGCGGACGCGCTGATCAAGCTGGCCGCAACGCGCATCACGCGGCGCGCGCCGGTGCTTGAAACGCCCGAAGGGCTCTACGACGAATTTGCCGCCCGTTTCCCCTATGACGAGACGGAAGATCAGGCGAGCGCGATTGATTCGGTGCGCGGCGATCTCGCTGCCGGACGTCCCATGGACCGCCTCGTTTGCGGTGACGTCGGTTTCGGCAAGACGGAAGTGGCGCTGCGCGCCGCATTCTTCGCTGCCATGAATGGCGCGCAGGTGGCGGTCGTCGTTCCCACCACGCTTCTCGCCCGCCAGCATTTCAAGACCTTTCGCGAGCGGTTTCGCGGTCTGCCGATCCGGGTGGAACAGGCGTCGCGTCTGGTCACCACCAAGGAGCTGAACCAGACCAAGAAGGATATTTCCGAAGGCAAGGTGGATATCGTCGTCGGCACCCATGCGCTGCTGGGCACCGGTATCAAGTTTGCCAATCTCGGCCTTCTCATCATCGACGAGGAGCAGCATTTTGGCGTGAAGCACAAGGAAAAGCTGAAGGAACTGAAGAGCGACGTGCATGTGCTGACGCTGTCGGCGACACCCATTCCGCGCACGCTGCAACTGGCGATGACCGGGGTGCGCGAACTGTCGCTGATCACCACGCCGCCGGTCGACCGCATGGCGGTCAGAACCTTCATCTCGCCATTTGATGCGCTCGTCATCCGCGAAACCCTGATGCGCGAACATTATCGCGGTGGCCAGAGTTTTTATGTCTGCCCGCGTCTCGCCGACCTGCCGGAAATCCAGGCTTTTCTCCAGTCGGACGTTCCCGAACTGAAGGTCGCCATCGCCCATGGCCAGATGGCGGCGGGCGAGCTGGAAGACATCATGAATGCCTTCTACGACGGCCAGTATGATGTGCTTTTGTCGACCACCATCGTCGAATCGGGCCTCGATGTGCCCACAGCCAACACGCTGATCGTTCACCGCGCCGATATGTTCGGTCTCGCCCAGTTGTACCAGCTGCGTGGCCGCGTCGGCCGTTCCAAGGTGCGCGCCTTTGCGCTCTTCACGCTGCCTGTCAACAAGACGCTGACGACGACGGCCGAGCGGCGGCTGAAGGTGCTGCAATCGCTCGACACACTCGGCGCCGGCTTCCAGCTCGCGAGCCACGATCTCGACATCCGCGGCGCTGGCAATCTTCTTGGCGAAGAACAGTCCGGCCACATCAAGGAAGTCGGCTTCGAGCTTTACCAGCAGATGCTGGAGGAGGCGGTTGCCGAGGTGAAGGGCGACGACGAAATCCTCGATACCGGCTGGTCACCGCAGATTTCCGTCGGCATTACCGTGATGATCCCGGAAAACTACGTGCCGGATCTTCACCTGCGCATGGGTCTCTACCGCCGCCTCGGCGAGTTGACGGATCTCTCCGAAATCGACGGTTTCGGCGCCGAGATGATGGACCGTTTCGGCCCGATGCCGGTGGAGGTGCAGAACCTGTTGAAGGTCGTCTACATCAAGTCGCTCTGCCGCACGGCCAATGTCGAAAAGGTGGAAGCAGGCCCGAAGGGCATCGTGCTGCAACTGCGCGACAAGCTGTTCCCGAACCCGGCAGGCCTCGTCGGTTATATTGCGAAGCAAGGCTCGATGGCAAAAATCCGCCCCGACCACTCGATCATGCTGTTGCGCGACCTGCCGACACCGGAAAAGCGGCTGACGACGGCAGCCCAGATCATGACGCAGCTGGCGGAGCTTGCAAGGAAGGGCTGAGGTCGCGCCTCAGCCCTGCTGGTCCGAATTTTCCGGCTTCACGGCAATGGTGGCTTCACTCTGCCCGGCAACGGGTGGGGGAAGCGTCACGCCGCGGGCGCGTTCGCGTGACAGGGTGAGCAGGCCTGAGCCGACGATGAGGGCAATGCCGAGGCCCATCCAGAGATCCACGTGATCGCCGAAGATCAGATAACCGAGGAGGATCGCCCAGAGCATCTGGCTGTACTGGATCGGGGTTACGATGGCGGCGGGCGCATAAAAGGAGGCGACCATCAGCAGCACGGTTCCGACAGCCGCGAGGAGCCCGAAAATAACGATCAGAAACACGTCATAGGCGCCCGGCATCATCAGGTTCGGCAGCATGGCGATGGCGCAGACGATAAGGCCGCCAAGAAGCCCCGCGCCATACATCGAGATGTTCTTTTCGCTGGGGCCGAGATAGCGATAGATGATGACGGAAACGGCCCCGGTAAAGCCGGAGGCGAGGGCCGTCAGGTGGGCAAACGACAGCTCGCGAAAACCCGGCCGAAGCACCACCAGAACCCCCAGAAAGCCGACGGCCACCGCCGTCCAGCGCTTTGCCCCGACCTTGTCCTTCAGGAAGATCACCGACATGATCGTGGCAAAGGACGGCAGCAGGAAAATCAGGCAGAAGGCTTCCGCCATGGAGAGATGCGTGAAGGCGATGATGCTGCCGACCGTACCGATGGCCGAGCAGAAAAACCGCAACAGCCAGAGCGGCCGGTTGGTGGTGCGCACCATGTCCGTCCAGTGATCGCCGGACTTCAGCAGGAAGGGCACGGCGAGAACACCGACAAGCGTCCCAAGGAAGCCCGCCTGGAACGGCGGCACGCGCCCCTCCACCATCTTGATGGCAGCATCGCTGAAGGAATAGGCGGCAAAGCAGGCAAAGGCGATCAGAACGCCCTTCAAGGTCGAATCGGAAGCACGCAAACGAAATATCCCGGCGAGGTTCTTGTCCTGCCGGGATAGGTCCGATGCGCCTGTCCGTCAATTCGCAATGTCATGCCGCGGTCGGCGCACACCGGTGTGTCGGTCAGTTCATGCCAGCACGGGCCTCCGTTTTCGCCTTGGCAATCTCGCGAAAAGCATTGGCCAGCACATCCGGCGTCTGCGCACCGCTCACCGCATATTGCTGGTCGATGATGAAGAAGGGCACGCCATTGACGCCCATCGTCTGGGCGGCCTCGATCTCGGCAATCACCGTGTCCTTGTCTGCCTCTGATTGAAGCAGCGGAGCGATGACGGCACGCTGGAGCCCCGCCTGTTCGGCAATGTCGAGCAGGACTGCGTGATCACCGACATTGCGTCCCTCTTCGAAATTGGCCTTGAACAGCAGATCGACCAGCTTGTCCTGGATCACGCGGCCCTCGATCATCGCCCAATGGATCAGACGGTGAGCGTCCAGCGTGTTCGGGCCAATGCGGATCGCATCGAAATCAAAGGCGATGCCGACTTCACGGCCAAGCCCGGTCAGCATCTCGTGTCCGCGCTTGACGGCTTCTGCCCCGCCGAGCTTTGCCTCGAGCGCTGCCTTCTGGTCGACACCTTCTGCCGGATAGTCCGGGTTGAGGCGATAGGGGCGCCAGTTGATGTCGATGCCCACCTCGTCCTGCACTTCGGCGATGGCCAGTTCCAGCCGTGCCTTGCCGAGATAACACCAGGGGCAGACCACGTCCGAAACGAGGTCGATTGTCAGTTTTTCCATCGCAAGGGTCCTTTGGTCAGGCGAGGTCGGTGTGGCGCTATTGCGCGCGGACGTCCCACCAGGTTGGCAACTGGTAGCCGTAGAGCGGCACCGTGTCGGGATGGGCAATGGTGCGCCAACGCGCCACCCATTGCTCGGGGATATGGTAGAGCGGCACCATGTAGAAGCCGGCAAGCAGCAGCCGGTCATAGGCGCGCACGGCGGTGGTAAAGTCCTCTTTCGATCGGGCATTGAGCATGGCCTGGATCACGCGATCGACATCGGGATCGCCAAGGCCTGCAAAGTTGAAGCTTCCCTGCCGGTCCTTCGAATCGCTTGCCCAGCGCCCGACCTGCTCGATGCCCGGAGACAGCGACGAGGGATAGGACTTCATGATCACGTCATAGTCGAAACTGCCGGAGCGGCTCTGGTACTGCGCGTCATCAACGGTGCGGATCGCGGCGTCAACGCCGATCATCTTCAGCGTGCGCTGGAAGGCGATGGCGACTTTTTCCTGGTCCTGGCTCTGCGTCATGATTTCAAAGGCAAGCGGGCGACCGCTGCCATCCACCATGCGGCCCTTGTCGATGCTGTAGCCGGCCTTCTTCAACCGCTCCACCACCTGGCGCAGCACCTTGCGGTCACCGCCGGACCCGTCTGTCTGCGGCAGAACGGGCTTGCCGGCCAGAATGTCGGCGGGGATGCGAACCTTCGCCTGGCCGAGCAGCGCCAGTTCCCTGTCGTCGGCGGCATGACCAAGCGAGGAAAGCTCGGAATTTTGCCAGTAGCTTTGCGTGCGGGTATAGGCGCCATCGAAGAGGTTGCGATTGGCCCATTCAAAATCAAAGGCCAGCGTCAGCGCTGCACGCACATCCGGGTTTTCAAACATCGGGCGGCGCAGGTTGAACACGAAGCCCAGCATGCCGGTCGGCAATTGCGGCTTGAACACGTCCTTCACCACCTCGCCGTTGGTCACCGCCGGAAAATCATAGGCGCGGGACCAGTGGGTGGGGTTGCCCTCAAGATAGACGTTGATCGCGCCCTTCTTGAAGGCCTCGAACAGGGTGTTTTCCTGCAGGAAATATTCAACTGAAATCTGGTCGTAATTGTCAAAGCCGACCTTGGAGGGAATGTCCTTGCCCCAGTAATCGGCGCGGCGCTCATAGACGATCTTCTGGCCGGGCTGGACCGACGTGATTCGATAGGGGCCGGAGGCGACCGGAATTTTTAAGGTAGACTGGTCAAAGCTGTCCACATCCACGGCATGTCTGGGCAGGATCGGCGTACCCGTCGCCAATATCAACGGAAACTCACGATCCGCCTTGCCGTTGAAGGTGATGCGGACACCGTGTTCGCCGACCTTTTCCATCTTCTCGATCGGCAGCATGCGGTTGCTGAACGGGGTGCGGCCCTTGTCGCGCAGCACCTCCAGCGAGAACATCACATCCTCAGGCGTCACCGGCTCGCCGTCGGACCAGCGTGCTTTGGGATTGAGGTTGAACTGGATAAAACTGCGCGCCTCGTCCGTCTCGACGCTTTCAGCCAGAAGCCCGTAGAGCGTGAACGGTTCGTCGGACGAACGCACCATCAGCGTTTCGTAGATCAGGTTGCCGAAGATATTGTCCCAGATGCCGCGCGCCGTGGTGCGGATGCTCTTCAGGTTGAACGGATTGAGGCTGTCGAAGGTGCCGACGACGCCATAGGCAATGCTGCCGCCCTTCTTCACCGCCGGGTTGACGTAAGGGAAATGCTGAAAATCAGGCGGCAGTGCCGGCTGCCCATGCATGGCAAGTCCATGCTGGGGGGCGGCACCTGCAGAACCCGTAAGGGAAGGGCCGGCCAGCAGGAGTGCTGCCAGCGACAGGGTGATCAGGTGGCGCATCCTCTACCTCTTTGTCTCTTCGCGATTCGGCTCAAACTAACGCATAGGACCGTCAAAAACCAATATAGCGCCGCGAAACTTGGAAAGGGCGGAGCGAATTTCAAAAGTAGTGCTGGATATCGCAGGCGCTGCGATGTAACAGATTTGGCCGAACACGCGGGTCATTCAATTGCCTTATTTAAACGACAGGTGAGGGACCACGACCCCGGCACGGAGCGGCACAACTGCTTCGAAAAACCGCTTTCAGGAGACGGATTCTGGTATGATGCTTAAGGCAAACAACGTTCTGCGGACGGCAATGTCCGCTCTCGCACTTTCCATCGGCGCTCTTCCGGTCGCAGCTTTCGCCCAGAACGCTGCCGCCCCGGCTGGCGCTCCGCCGCTTGGCTGGTTCAAGACGTGCGAAAAGCAGGACGACAGCGATGTCTGCGCCGTGCAGAACGTGCTTCTGTCGCAGAACGGCCAGCTGATCACGGCCGTTGGCCTGATCACCGTGGAAGGCAAGGTCAACCGCAAGATCCTGCAGGTTTCGGTTCCGTCCGCTCGCCTCATCCAGCCCGGCGTGATGATGCAGATCGATGGCGGCAAGGGCCAGAAGCTCGATTACGTGCTTTGCATTCCCGACCGTTGCACGGCTGAAGTGCCTTTGAGCGATGCAATGATCGCAAGCCTCAAGAAGGGCAATGAGGTGGTCTTCACCTCGATCAATTTCCGCCGCGCGCCGAACCCGATCAAGGTTTCTCTCGGTGGCTTCACCGGCGTTTTCGACGGCCCGGCAATTTCGCAGTCGCAGCTGGCTGAAAGCCAGCGCAGCCTGCAGGAAAGCATGCAGAAGAAGGCCGAAGAAGCACGCAAGAAGCTGGAAGACGCCCAGAACGCTGCCAAGGCTGGTAACTGATAAACGACTGGCTGAAAGGTCATTCGTCTCAATGAAAAGCGACGCTGCGGATCATCGCAGCGTCGTTTTTTGTTGAGCCCTTCGGGCGATCGGCCGGCTTGCCTTCAGTGGGCAAGAATCGCCTTCGGGCGCAGCTGCCCGGACGGTGCCCGATCAAAGATCTGCGATACATGCGGATTGCGCAGCGGTTCACCGCTCTCGTCATGCATCAGGTTCTGCTCGGATACATAGGCGACATAGGCCGTCTCGTCGTTTTCAGCGAGCAGATGGTAAAAAGGCTGGTCCTTGTGCGGACGGATTTCTGCCGGGATAGAATTCCACCATTCTTCGGTATTGGCGAATTCGGGATCCACATCGAACACAATACCGCGGAACGGAAACACCTTGTGGCGAACGACTTCGCCGATCGTGAATTTTGCGTTTCTCTGTTTCATGATGCGAACTTCCTTTCGCATGACATGTGGTTATTCATCAAACTGACATCAAGTGGCTGGCAGGTCCATGAAAATTCAGGGTTCTGCAGGGAAAATCGCGTTTTCAATCTCAAGGCGCAGTCAGGCGGATCTCTCGCGTCCATGAAAAAAACCGGCAGGTGAGACCTGCCGGTTTCCAATTCCAGATCGCGATCGAGCGTCGATCAGATCGAGTAATACATATCGAATTCGACCGGATGCGGGGTCATTTCGAAACGCATGACTTCCTGCATCTTCAGTTCGATATAGGCATCGATCTGGTCGTCATCGAAGACGCCGCCGGCCGTCAGGAACTTTCGGTCCTTGTCGAGGCTGTCGAGCGCTTCGCGCAGGCTGGCGCAGACGGTCGGGATCTTCTTCAGTTCCTTCGGCGGCAGGTCGTAGAGATCCTTGTCCATGGCCTTGCCCGGATGGATCTTGTTCTTGATGCCGTCGAGACCGGCCATCAGCATGGCGGCAAAACCGAGATAGGGGTTCTGGGCCGGATCGGGGAAGCGTACTTCCACGCGCTTGGCCTTCGGGCCGGAGCCGAACGGAATGCGGCAGGAGGCCGAACGGTTGCGAGCCGAATAGGCAAGCAGAACCGGCGCTTCATAACCGGGAACCAGACGTTTGTAGGAATTGGTCGTCGGGTTGGTGAAGGCGTTAATGGCCTTGGCATGCTTGATGATGCCGCCGATATAATAAAGGCAGGTTTCCGACAGGCCCGCATATTCGTCGCCGGCAAAGGTCGGCTTGCCATCCTTCCAGATCGACTGATGCACGTGCATGCCCGAGCCGTTGTCGCCATAAATCGGCTTCGGCATGAAGGTTGCCGTCTTGCCATAAGCATTGGCCACCTGATGCACGACATATTTGTAGATCTGCATCTTGTCGGCATTGCGCACCAGCGTGTCGAACTTCACACCCAGTTCGTGCTGGGCGGACGCCACTTCGTGGTGATGCTTTTCAACGACGACGCCCATTTCGGTCAGCACCGTCAGCATTTCCGAGCGCATGTCCTGCAGGCTGTCGACCGGAGGAACCGGGAAATAGCCGCCCTTGACGCGCGGACGGTGGCCGAGGTTGCCCGTCTCATAGTCGGTGTCGTCGTTCGACGGCAGTTCCGACGAATCGAGCTTGAAACCGGTATTGTAGGGGTCTGCCTTGTATTTCACGTCGTCGAAGACGAAAAATTCCGGCTCGGGGCCAACAAACACCGTGTCGCCGATACCGGAGGCCTTCAGATAGGCTTCTGCCTTCTTGGCCGTGCCGCGAGGATCGCGGTTATAGGCTTCGCCGGACACCGGGTCGAGAATGTCGCACATGACGACCATGGTCGACTGGGCAAAAAACGGGTCCATGTGGACGGTGGCCGGATCCGGCATCAGCACCATGTCGGACTCGTTGATGGCCTTCCAGCCGCCGATGGACGAGCCGTCGAACATGACGCCATCGGCGAACATGTCCTCGTCGACCGCCACGACATCCATCGTCACGTGCTGCAGCTTGCCTTTGGGGTCGGTAAAGCGCAGATCGACGAACTTGACGTCGTTCTCCTTGATCTGTTTCATGATGTCGCTTGCGGTCGTCATGGTCTCTCCCTTGGATATGAAATAATGGCGTTATCCGGTTCTTTGCAGCCGGATTTATGACGCAGGTTCAGATGGCGTCCACGCCGGTCTCGCCGGTGCGGATACGAACCACTTCTTCCACGTTGGATACAAATATCTTGCCGTCGCCGATGCGTCCAGTCTGGGCCGCATTGCGGATGGCGTCGATCACGGCATCGACATTCTCGTCAGCCAGCACGACCTCGACCTTGACCTTCGGCAGAAAGTCCACGACGTATTCCGCGCCGCGGTAAAGCTCCGTATGTCCCTTCTGGCGTCCGAAGCCCTTGGCCTCTGTCACCGTGATCCCCTGCAGTCCGACCTCTTGAAGCGCTTCCTTAACTTCGTCGAGTTTGAAAGGCTTGATGATCGCTTCGATCTTTTTCATGAGAAAATGTCTCTCCGCTTCTCCCTTGGGAGCAGGCCATTGCCCGCTCGCCCTTGTTGATGCAGGTATCGTGCCAAACCAGGACTGAGTTTGGCAGAAATCCTTTACCGGTTGCCGAGCCCTGGTCGCTCAGCCGGTATGCATATGGCAGGCTATGGTTTCACGATGCCGGTGGCAAGAGGTGTCTGGAAACTTCACCTCCTGCTTTTCGCGCGTAAACCCTGCCTTTGTTTCGATGTGGATTTTATTTGTTCAAATGCCTAAAATATAGACGTTTTCTGTGAAATTTTCGGGGTTGCGTTTTCGGCTGCCTGGGCTTGAATGGCGCGATGTTTCCAAATGCACCAATTCTGCTCACACCGGACGAGATGGCGGCTGTCGATACGGCGGCGGCCGCCTCCGGCCTTTCGTCGTTTTCGCTGATGGAGCGGGCAGGGCAGGCGGTCGCCGCGGCCGCGCTCAAATTTTATCCCGGCACGCAGCGCTTCCTCGTGCTGGCCGGGCCCGGCAATAACGGCGGTGATGCCTATGTGGCCGCACGGGCGCTTTGCGGCGCCGGAGCAAAGGTGGAGATCCATGCGCTGGCAGACCCGGCGTGCCTTACGGGAGACGCCAGGCAGGCCTTCGACCTCTATGCGGGCGAAGCGCCTGCTGTTTTTCCCCAGCCGCTTCATCTTTATCGACCGGCAGAGGGCGATCTTGTGATCGACGGCATTTTTGGCGCAGGCCTGTCGCGGGACGTGCCAGACGACGTGGCCGATATCATTGCGCGCGTCGAAAGGGCGGGCATCCCGGTGCTGTCGATCGATCTTCCCTCCGGCGTCTGCGGCGCTCGTGGCCTTGTGCTGGGTGCTGCCTTCAAGGCGGAGCGCACGGTCACCTTCATGACGCGCAAGCCCGGCCACCTGCTGATGCCGGGACGGGCGCTCTGCGGCGCGGTGGAGGTGTTCGATATTGGCATTCCCCAACGCATCCTTGCGCAGAACTTAGGCCAACTGGCCGTCAACGTTCCCTCTGCATGGCGCGCATCGGCTCCGACGCTTGGCAGCGAGACGCACAAATACCGTCGCGGCCATCTCGTCGTGTTCAGCGGCGGGAAAAGTCACACAGGCGCCGCCCGCCTTTCGGCAGCCGCTGCCCTCCACATGGGCGCAGGGCTGGTGACCATTGCCTCGCCCGCCGAGGCGCTGTCGGAACAGGCACCGGCGCTGACGGCCGTCATGCTCAGGCAGATCGACACGAGCGGCGATCTGCAAGACTGGCTGGCTGCGGGAAAACTTGCCGCCTTCGTCATTGGCCCGGGTTTTGGCATCGGCGAGAAAGCCCGCGATTTTGTGCGCGCGATTGCAGAAAAGCCGGTGGTGGTCGATGCCGATGCCATCACCTCGTTTGCCGCAGGCACTGGCGTGTCAGCGCCCGAGGACCTGTTTTCACTGTTTGAGCAGGGCGAGACGCGGCTGGTGCTGACGCCGCACGAAGGTGAATTCGGGAGGCTTTTCCCCGATCTTGCCGGCGATGCGAGGCTTGGCAAGGTGGAAAAAGCAAGGGCGGCGGCTCTGCGCGCGCATGCCGTCATCGTCTACAAGGGAGCAGACACGGTGGTGGCGCATCCGGACGGTCGCGCGCTGATCAACGAGAACGCCCCGCCCTGGCTTGCGACGGCAGGCTCCGGCGATGTGCTGGCCGGGCTGATCGGAGCGCTTCTGGCGCAGGGCATGCCGGCCTTCGAGGCTGCCGCTGCCGGTGTTTTCCTGCATGGAGAGGCAGGCATGAGAGCCGGGCTTGGCCTGACGGCCGAAACCCTTGTCCAACACGTCCGCCCGATCGAGGCCTTGCGTAAGGTGTCTTCCTGAACCCGCCTTTACGGCAGAAAGTCGAGACGCATCGCCACGCGGCGGGCGGGATCAAGCCCCTGTCGTGCCTCTTCCTCCAGAATGTGCGCCAAACGCTCGGTGCAGGCTTCTTTCTCCACGATGCGAAAGCCAAGCGTCGCGTAAAATGGTGCATTGAATGGGGCGAACCGATCCGTGGTCAGCGTTGCACCTTGAAGCTTCTGCGACCGACCTTCAAGGAGAAGGGCCTGCACCAGACGCCGGCCAATGCCCTTGCGCTGGAAGTCGGGGTGAACATCCATCTCACCGATATGCAGCCAATCACCATCGGCGATAGAACCACCGGCATAGCCGACCGGACCTGTGCCCAGGAAAGCCGCGACCAGCATGCCCGCATCGAGGTAGGTCTGCAATTCGTCCAACGTGGCTGCTGATGCTTCGCCAGTGACGGCACCTGCCGCCTGAAGGGTGGCAAAGGCTGCAAGCTCGATGGCTCGCAGGCTTTCAAAGTCCGCCCTGCCTGCTGCGGCAATGCGAACCTTAAAAGCATCGGTTTGCGTTACCGCCTTCACGGCGCCACTGATTTTTGCAGATGGCGCGCACCGTTTGGCGCATTCACCTTGCCGCCGGAGATGAAGAAGGCAAAGACATCGCGCGGTTTTACCGACCCCTGATGGTCCGGTGCATTGCGTGGCAGATCCTTTGGCACGCCGCCGCCCGCATAGATTTTGAACCGTTCTGCCCAGAGATCAATGTCTTTCGGCGGATAGCAGGTCGGCGTGTCATCCGTTCCCTTTTGCAGCCGGGCATAGACGAAATCGGCCGTGACATCGGCAAACATCGGATAGTCGGGATGATCGGCACAAACGGCCGCCACATTGTATTTTGCCAACGTGTCGACAAATTCCGGCGTGCAGAAACTCTCATGACGGGGCTCCACCACGTGGCGAAGCGGCAGGCCGTCGAGCGTTTTCGGCAATTGCTGGAGAAAGGCCTCGAAATCATCAGGCTCGAACTTTTTCGTTCCCATGAACTGCCAGAGGATCGGGCCGAGATGAGGCCCCAGTTCGGCAATGCCCTGGCCGAGAAACTTTTCGATCGAAGGCCCGGCTTCCGCTAGCACCTTGCGGTTGGTGCAATAGCGGCTGGCCTTCAGGGAAAAGACAAAATTCTCCGGCACCTCTGCCGCCCATTTGGCAAAGGTGGCCGGCTTCTGGCTGGAATAATAGGTGCCGTTCACCTCGATGGCCGTCAGTTCACTGCTGGCAAATTCCAGTTGACGCTTTTTGGTGAGTTTTTCCGGATAAAACGTGCCTTCCCAGGGATCGAAGGTCCAGCCGCCGATGCCGGTGCGGATTGTGCCGGATGTGCTCATGCGATGTCCTCTCGATCCAAGGGTGGCGGCAGGCGGCAGATCCTTATTCTGCCGCTTCGACTTTGCGAACCGGCCGGCGCTCCAGCAGGTCTTTCAGGAACTGGCCCGTATAGGAGCGCTTTTCCTTGACGATGGCTTCCGGCGTGCCCGTTGCCACGATCTCGCCGCCGCCAGTGCCGCCTTCCGGGCCTATATCGATGACCCAGTCCGCCGTCTTGATGACTTCCAGATTGTGCTCGATGACGACGACCGAATTGCCCTGGTTGACCAGTTCGTGCAGCATTTCCAGCAGCTTTGCGACATCGTGGAAGTGCAGCCCGGTGGTCGGCTCATCCAGAATATAGAGCGTGCGGCCGGTCGAGCGTTTCGACAATTCCTTGGCCAGCTTAACGCGCTGCGCCTCGCCGCCCGAGAGCGTATTGGCCTGCTGGCCGACCTTGATATAACCGAGGCCGACATCGAACAGCGCCTGCAGCTTGTCGCGCACAGCCGGAACCGCCGAGAAAAAGTCGACGCCTTCCTCCACCGTCAGGTCGAGCACGTCGGCGATCGACTTGCCCTTGAAGGTGACATCCAGCGTTTCGCGGTTGTAGCGTTTGCCGTGGCAGACATCGCAGGTGACATAAACGTCCGGCAGGAAGTGCATCTCGATCTTGATCACGCCATCGCCCTGGCAGGCCTCGCAACGGCCGCCCTTGACGTTGAACGAGAAGCGGCCCGGCTGATACCCGCGGGCTTTTGCCTCCGGAAGGCCGGAAAACCAGTCGCGGATCGGCGTGAAGGCGCCGGTATAGGTGGCGGGGTTCGAGCGCGGCGTGCGCCCGATCGGCGACTGGTCGATATCAATCACCTTGTCGATGAATTCGAAACCGTCGATGCGGTCATGGTCGGCCGGGATTTCGCGGGCCCCCATGACGCGGCGCGCCGCCGCCTTGTACAGCGTCTCGATCAGGAAGGTCGACTTGCCGCCGCCGGATACGCCGGTCACAGCCGTGAAAAGCCCGAGCGGCACGGCGGCCGTGACATTCTTCAGATTGTTGCCACGGGCGCCGAAAACCTTGAGCTCCTTGCCCTTCTTCGGCTTGCGCCGTTCGGCCGGCACGGGCACACCGAGTTCACCGGAGAGATATTTACCCGTCAGCGATTTCGGATGCGCCATCACCTCCTGAGGCGTGCCGGCGGCAATGACCTCGCCGCCATGGATGCCGGCAGCCGGGCCGATATCAACCACGTAATCGGCCGACAGGATCGCGTCCTCGTCATGCTCGACCACCAGCACGGTGTTGCCGATGTCGCGCAGGTGTTTCAGTGTGTCGAGGAGACGGGCATTGTCGCGCTGGTGAAGGCCGATCGACGGTTCGTCCAGCACGTAGAGCACGCCGGTGAGGCCCGAGCCGATCTGCGAGGCGAGCCGGATGCGCTGGCTTTCGCCGCCCGACAGCGTGCCGGAATTGCGCGAGAGGCTCAAATAATCCAGCCCGACGTCGTTCAGGAAACGCAGCCGCTCGCGAATTTCCTTGAGGATGCGCACGGCAATCTCGTTCTGCTTGGCGTTCAGCCGCTCCGGCAGATCCTCAAACCAGTCGCGTGCCACCTTGATCGACATCTGCGTGACTTGACCGATGTGCAGCTTGTCGATCTTGACCGCCAGTGCTTCCGGTTTCAGGCGAAAACCTGAGCAGGCCGGGCAGGGTGCCGCCGACATGTAGCGTTCGATTTCCTCGCGCGCCCAGGCGCTGTCGGTTTCCTTCCAGCGGCGCTCGAGATTGGGCACGATGCCTTCGAAATTCTTCGTCGTTTTGTAGGCGCGTGCGCCGTCGACGTAATGAAACTCGATCTTTTCGTCCGTACCGTGGAGGATCGCGCCCTGCGCCTCTTTGGAAAGCTTTGCCCAGCGGTCCGACAGCTTGAAGCCATAGACCTTGCCAAGGCCTTCGAGCGTCTGGTTGTAGTAGGGCGAGGAGGATTTGGCCCAGGGCGCGATGGCGCCATCCTTCAGCGTGCGCTCCGTCTCCGGGATGATGAGCGCTTCATCGACCTTCTGCTGCGAGCCGAGACCGTCGCAGGTCGGGCAGGCACCGAAGGGATTGTTGAAGGAAAACAACCGCGGCTCGATTTCCGGAATGGTGAAGCCGGAGACGGGGCAGGCGAATTTTTCCGAAAACAACACCCGCTCATGGGTCTCGTTGAGCGACTTGTTGGCGGAACCGCCGGCAGAGGTTTCCTCCGGCGGCAGCGGCTTGTCGGCAAATTCGGCAATCGCCAGACCATCCGCCAGCCGCAGGCAGGTTTCCAGACTGTCGGCGAGACGCGCGCCGATATCGGAGCGCACCACGACACGGTCGACCACCACGTCGATATCGTGCTTGTATTTCTTGTCGAGCGTCGGGGCTTCGGCGATCTCGTAGAAGGTGCCATCCACCTTCACGCGCTGAAAACCCTTCTTCATGAGGTCGGCGAGTTCTTTCTTGTACTCGCCCTTGCGGCCGCGCACGAGGGGCGCCAGGATATAGAGGCGGGTGCCCTCTTCGAAGGCCAGCACCCGGTCCACCATCTGGCTCACCGTCTGGCTTTCGATGGGAAGGCCGGTGGCGGGCGAATAGGGAACGCCGACGCGCGCAAACAGAAGGCGCATGTAATCGTAGATCTCGGTGACGGTGCCAACCGTCGAGCGCGGGTTTTTCGACGTGGTTTTCTGCTCGATGGAAATAGCCGGCGACAGGCCGTCGATCTGGTCGACGTCAGGCTTCTGCATCATTTCCAGGAACTGGCGCGCATAGGCCGAAAGGCTTTCGACATAACGCCGCTGGCCTTCCGCATAGATGGTGTCAAAGGCCAGGGATGATTTTCCCGATCCGGACAGGCCGGTCATCACGATCAGGCTGTTGCGGGGCAGGTCGAGATCGATGCCCTTGAGATTGTGCTCGCGGGCACCGCGAATGGAAATCGTCTTGAGTTCGCTCATCGTGAAAAGGCTCTGTGGGAGGACAAGTCCCTTATCTAGTGATCCATCGGCCGGTGTCGAGGCGAAAGGCGTTGCCGAGTGGCTTTTCGATTCGTGCTACGCATCCGGGCGTTGACAGGATCATAGCGGAATACTAGAACAAAGAAAGAACAAATTTGCTTGTGGATTACCGATCTCCAAAACCCATTCACGACCGGCAATGGGGTAGAGTGGGAAAGGTTTTTAAAATTCGCGTGCCGCATGCGGCAGCAGACAAGGTGAAAAAATGGCTGGCAGCGTCAACAAGGTAATTTTGATCGGCAATCTCGGCGCCGACCCGGAAATCCGTCGGACGCAGGACGGCCGGCCGATTGCCAACCTGCGCATTGCAACGTCTGAAACCTGGCGCGACCGCAACAGCGGCGAGCGCAAGGAAAAGACCGAATGGCACAGCGTGGTGATCTTCAACGAAGGTCTCTGCAAGGTTGCCGAGCAGTACCTGAAAAAGGGTGCAACGGTTTATATCGAAGGCCAGCTGCAGACCCGCAAGTGGCAGGACCAGACCGGCAATGACCGCTACTCCACCGAAATCGTGCTGCAGGGTTTTAACTCCACGCTGACCATGCTGGGTGGTCGTGGTGAAGGCGGCGGCGGGCAGGGCGCTGGCTTTGGCGGCGGTCGTTCTGGCGGCCAGCCGGCTGGCGGTGGTGATTTCGGTGGCGGCTATGGCGACGATTATGATCGCGCGCCGGCATCGTCCAGCCGCGGCGGCCAGCCTTCCGGTGGCGCTGCCGGCGGCGGTTTTGCCCGCGATCTCGACGACGACATCCCGTTCTGATTCTTCTATAGCTATCGTTCAGGATGCGGCCGGCGAAGCGGATGTTTCGCCGGCCGTTTTATCTTCGAGCATGGCGACCAGCGCGTCGGATTGCGAGATGATGCCGGTCAGTCGGTTGCCCTCGCGCACCACCGGCAGATGATGCAGGCCACCTTCGGCAAAGGCGATGATAGCCTCGGCGATGGGCGTGTCTGCCAGCACCGTGCGCACGGGCGCCGTCATGATGTCCTTCACCGTATCGTTCGGCGCCGACGCGCCTGACAGGATCAGGCTCAGCCGTTGTCTGAACGCGATGCGCGGACGCCCCGCCACCCAGCGCGGCTTGTGCAGGAAATCGCTCTGCGTGACGATGCCGATAACTTCTGCCCGGTCGTTGGTCACCGGTAGCGCATGAAACCGGTATCGATGCATCAGGGCATAGGCTTCGCGAAGGCTGGTATCGGGCGCCACCGCCACGACATCGCGTGACATGATGCTGGCGCAGTCGGCATGCTGCGCGCGGCGGCGGTAGGAGCGCAGTTCGGTGCGCCGCAAAATGGTTTCGAGGTCGCCACGGTCGATATCCAGAAACCGGTCATAATCCTTCAGTACCTCGTCCAGATCTTCTGTCAGAAATCCGATGCGCGCGAGCGGCGCCGGATCGGCTGTTGCGCGGGGAAAGGGCTGCAGGCGGTGCGGATAGATGCCTCCGGTCAGACGGTGAAAGACAAGCGCGCTTGCAAGCAGCAGCAGCGAATTGCCAAGAACCGGCCATAACACGAAACCGAACCCGAGATCGTGAACGGCAGCACCGCCAACGACGGCGGTCAGCGCCACGGCGCCGCCCGGAGGATGCAGGCAGCGGCATGCCGTCATCACAGCGATCGCAAGACTGACAGCAAGCGCTGCGGCAAGAACCGGGTCTGCTACCAGAACGGTTGCTGCCACACCCATCAATGCCGAAAGCCCGTTGCCGCCGACCACCGACCAGGGCTGCGCCAGCGGGCTGGAGGGCACGGCAAATAGAAGGACAGCCGAGGCGCCCATGGGGGCAATCAGCGCCGGGGCAGCAAGGCCCAGTTTCAAGGCAAGCAGGCTTACGACAGCCGTCACGGCAATTCCGGCGAGTGCGCCCAACGGTGCGCGGATGCGTTCCTTCAGGCTGAGCGGCGGCGGCGTGGGCAGAAAGCGGCGGAGGTCAACAATGGATTTCATGTCATATGCCTGGGATGCGGAAGAAGGCGGTGTGAAGACCCTTTTTCCGGCAGCAGAGGAAGCAGCAACGCCATGCAGCGCTGCATCGGGAGGGTGTGCGTCGACAAAACCGTCACAGCGCAAAAGCGGATTTGACGCCATCGACGACAAACTGGGCCGAAAGCGCGGCGAGCAGAACGCCGAGGAGACGCGTCAGAAGTGCGCGGCCGGAGACGCCGAGATATTGATCGAGCCGGTCGGCGATCATCAGCGCGATCAGTACCGTTGCCATGGCGATCGCCAGCATCAGGATGAGCAGCGCCCGGTCGAGCGGTTCGGCAAAGGAGCCGGCGAGCAGCACAGTGGCCGAAATGGCGCCGGGGCCGGCAATCAGTGGCAACGCCAGCGGAAAGATGGCGATGTTCTGGATGTGGTCGATGGTGATGGCGGTCTTGGATGTCTCTTCCTTGCGGTCATTGCGCTTCTGGAAAATCATCTCGAAGGCGATCCAGAACAGCAGCAGACCGCCGGAAATGCGAAACGCGCCCATGGAAATGCCGAGCAGCGACAGGATGCCTGCACCGAAGAGGGCAAACACCGCAAGAATAAAAAAGGCGATCACCGAACCGCGCCAAGCCACCTGGCGTCGCTGCGCCCGCGTCAGCCCTGCCGTCAGGCCGAGGAAGATCGGCGCCAGCCCCGGCGGATCAAGGGTGACCAGCAGCGTCGTGAACGCGCTCATGATGGTATCTGCGCTCGCCATCCGTCTTCCCCCTGACGCCGCTTGCGGCGGCCCGTTAACATTGTTAGGACAGTTCTGCGGGCGAGGAAAGTTCCAGATGCACGGTCTTTCGTGCATTTGCCCCGCAAACGTCGCAAAAGCCTGTTCAAAACCTGCCGGTAAATTGGCGTTGAACCGGCCTTTCGGCTATACAGAACCAACTGATTCCGAACAGAGATCGTATCCGATTTGACTGAGCAGAGCACCCCCGGCGGCGGAAAGCTGCCTCCCGGCATCGAACCTATTTCCATCATGGAGGAGATGCAGCGGTCTTATCTCGACTACGCCATGAGCGTTATCGTGAGCCGCGCGCTGCCTGACGTGCGTGACGGTTTGAAGCCGGTCCATCGACGCATCCTTTACGGGATGAATGAACTCGGGCTGGACTGGAACAAGAAATACGTCAAGTCGGCGCGCGTGACCGGTGACGTGATGGGTAAATACCATCCGCACGGCGACTCCGCGATCTATGACGCCTTGGCCCGCATGGCGCAGGATTGGTCTTTGCGCATGCCGCTGATCGATGGTCAGGGCAATTTCGGCTCCATCGATGGCGATCCGCCGGCAGCCCAGCGTTATACCGAGTGCCGCCTGCAGAAGGTGGCGCATGCGCTGCTCGACGATCTCGACAAGGAAACGGTGGATTTCCGCGATAACTACGACGGCACCATGTCGGAGCCGGTCGTTGTTCCCGCAAAGTTCCCGAACCTGCTGGTCAACGGTGCGGGCGGCATTGCCGTCGGCATGGCGACGAACATTCCGCCGCACAACCTGGTGGAAGTGATTGATGGGGTCATCGCCCTCATCGATAATCCGGCCATCGAACTTCCGGAACTGATGCAGATCATTCCCGGCCCGGATTTTCCGACCGGCGCGCTGATCCTTGGCCGTTCCGGTATCCGCTCGGCCTATGAGACCGGCCGCGGGTCTGTCATCATGCGCGGACGCGCCCGTATCGAGCCGATGCGCGGCGACCGCGAGCAGATTATCATCGACGAGGTTCCCTTTCAGGTGAACAAGGCGACGATGATCGAAAAGATCGCCGAACTGGTGCGTGACAAGCGCATCGAGGGCATTTCGGATCTGCGCGACGAAAGCGACCGCCAGGGTTACCGTGTCGTCATCGAGCTGAAGCGCGATGCCAATGCCGATGTGATCCTCAACCAGCTCTATCGTTACACGCCTTTGCAGACCTCGTTCGGCTGTAACATGGTGGCGCTGAACGGCGGCAAGCCGGAACAACTGACGCTGCTCGACATGCTGCGCGCCTTTGCCGTCTTCCGTGAGGAAGTGGTTAGCCGGCGAACGAAGTACCTTCTGCGCAAGGCGCGCGACCGCGCCCATGTGTTGGTCGGCCTTGCGATTTCGGTTGCCAATATCGACGAGATCATCAGCCTCATCCGTCGTGCGCCCGATCCGCAGACGGCGCGCGAGCAGTTGATGACCCGCCGCTGGCCGGCGATGGATGTCGAAGCGCTGATCCGTCTCATCGACGATCCGCGCCATCGCATCAACGAGGACGGCACGTATAACCTCTCGGAAGAGCAGGCGCGCGCCATTCTCGAACTGCGCCTGGCCCGCCTCACGGCGCTCGGTCGTGATGAAATCGGCGACGAACTGAACAAGATCGGTGCCGAAATCAGCGATTACCTCGATATCCTGTCGTCGCGCCTGCGCATCCAGACCATCGTCAAGGACGAACTCATTGCCGTGCGCGACGAGTTCGGCACGCCGCGCCGCACCGTCATCATGGATGGCGGCCCCGACATGGACGACGAGGACCTGATTGCCCGCGAGGACATGGTCGTCACCGTGTCGCATCTGGGTTACATCAAGCGCGTTCCGCTCACCACCTACCGCGCCCAGCGCCGTGGCGGCAAGGGACGTTCGGGTATGGCTACCCGGGATACGGATTTCGTTACCCGGCTATTTGTCGCCAATACCCATACGCCGGTTCTGTTCTTTTCCTCGCGTGGCATCGTCTACAAGGAAAAGGTCTGGCGCCTGCCGATCGGCACGCCGCAATCGCGCGGCAAGGCGCTCATCAACATGCTGCCGCTCGAGCCGGGTGAACGTATCACCACCATCATGCCGCTGCCCGAGGATGAAAAGAGCTGGGAGAACCTCGACGTGATGTTCTCCACGACGCGCGGCACCGTGCGCCGTAACAAGCTGTCGGACTTCATCCAGGTCAACCGCAACGGCAAGATCGCCATGAAGCTCGAGGAAGAGGGCGATGAAATCCTCTCCGTCGAGACCTGTAATGGCGCCGGCGCTGCCGACAACAACGCAGGTGACGACGTGCTGCTGACGACGGCACTTGGTCAGGCCATCCGCTTCCCCGTCGATGAAGTGCGCGTCTTTGCCGGCCGCAATTCCATCGGTGTGCGCGGCATCACCCTTGCATCCGGCGACCGCATTATCTCGATGACCATCGTCGGCCATGTGGATGCTGAACCGTGGGAGCGCGCTGCCTATCTCAAGCGTTCAGCTGCCGAGCGCCGCGCCAGCGGTGTCGACGAGGAGGATATCGCGCTTGTCGGTGAAGAGGTCGGCGAAGTCGGCGAACTCAAGGACGAGCGTTATCAGGAACTGAAGGCACGCGAGCAGTTCGTGCTGACGATTTCTGAAAAGGGTATTGGCAAGCGGTCCTCCACCTATGACTTCCGCACCTCCGGTCGCGGTGGCAAGGGCATCCGCGCCACCGACACCTCCAAGACGGCGGAAATCGGCCAGCTGGTCGCCGCCTTCCCGGTCGAGGTCAAGGACCAGATCATGCTCGTCTCCGATGGCGGCCAGCTGATCCGCGTGCCTGTTGATGGCATCCGCATCGCCAGCCGCGCCACCAAGGGTGTCACCATCTTCTCCACTGCCAAGGATGAGAAGGTTGTGTCCGTGGAGCGCATCAGCGAGCCGGAAGGCGACGAGGATACCGCAGGCCTGCCGGAAGAGGTTCTGGCCGAGACCGGTGATCTCGGGGCAGCTGCACCGTCGCAAGACGGCGCATCCGGCGAAGGCGGCGAGGGGCAGCCCGAGTAAGGCTTCTCTCTCTCTCTCTCTCTGATGACTTTGAAAGGCCGGGTGACTTCATCGCCCGGCCTTTTTGTTGCTCTCAAAGAATGATGGAGAACAGGACTATGCGCAAACGCGTGCATGAAAAAAGCCGGGGCTTTCGCCACCGGCTTTTTTCAGGACCGGGCGAACCCGGCTTGTCAGTCTTGGGATTAAGTTTTTATTCCGGATGGGCGGTTTTGACCTCTCCATCCGTTCTGCAGGCGTTTGCCTTAGAACGCGCTGTGGCGTTTGGCAAAGTCACGCAGGTTGGCGTGCTCACGCCGAAGTTCCGTCACGGTGGAAGTCACAGTTGCCACGAACATGGTGCTGATCAGGCCAGCAAGAACAATCATCGTCACGTACATATGCATTCCTTCCTTGACGGATGAAACTCAGTAGTACGGCTGCTCCACGTAGCTGCCCGTCATCTGAGTATAATTGACTTCATTGACGTTGGACTTCCCCTGATAAAGCGTGACCGTTGCAGTCATCATCACTGCAATCACCGCCGTCCACACCACATTGATCATGGTGATGGTGTCCGGCATGGCCGTCTTTTTCTTGGCAAACATTTCCAACTTCCTTTTCGTTGACCAGAACGCGCATCGCGCTCATGGGTTCCACCCGATTATGAAGAGACCTTAACGTGTGGCCTCTGAAGCCTGCCTGAAGGCGCCGTTCATCTGGCGTTCAGAATTCGTTAAGGTTCGACCCTTGCTGGCGTTGATCGAAAGAACGTCAACC
Organism: Neorhizobium sp. PAMB6630; assembly: GCF_058242775.1. Classification (NCBI taxonomy): domain Bacteria; kingdom Pseudomonadati; phylum Pseudomonadota; class Alphaproteobacteria; order Hyphomicrobiales; family Rhizobiaceae; genus Neorhizobium; species Neorhizobium sp. PAMB6630. The sequence continues at coordinate 2,163,327 of NZ_CM177836.1, read as the reverse complement.
GCAGAATGCGGAAGGGTTTTGCCGGTCATCAGGCTCGCCAGCCTTGTTTTTGTTCATCTTCGGGACGCAACCTTCTGTCGCGCCGTTTGAATGGTGACAGATAATCATAGATCGCCTGAAACGGTCTTGAACGCCGCGTTCATCTGCCGTTCATCCGGGTGGACGCTTGCGAACAGGCGTCTTCCATGACACAAGGCGTCAAATCGCCAGGCGAGGTGCAATGCGGACAGCCTTCTATCCGGGATCTTTCGACCCCATGACGAATGGTCATCTGGATGTTCTCATCCAGGCGCTGAATGTTGCCGATGCGGTCACGGTGGCGATTGGCGTGCATCCGGGCAAGGCGCCGACGTTTAGCTTTGAGGAGAGGGCGGAGCTTATTCGTCTTTCGCTGCAAGAGGTGCTGCCAGAGCGGGCAGCCCAGCTGACCGTGGTGGCCTTCGACGGTCTTGTGGTGGAAGCCGCGCGCCAGAAGGGTGCCACCCTTTTGATCCGCGGGCTGCGCGATGGCAGCGATTTCGATTACGAAATGCAGATGGCGGGGATGAATGCGGCGATGGCGCCTGACATCCAGACCGTTTTCCTGCCGGCCGGCACCGCGTCCCGGCCTATTACGGCCACATTGGTTCGTCAGATCGCGGCCATGGGCGGAGATGTGAAGGCCTTTGTGCCGGCTCCCGTTCTCGATGCCCTTTCCAGGAAGTTCAAGCGCTAAGGCGCCAAGTCCAACACGGAGTTCACCCGATGAAACTTCTCACCCTTGCCTTTGCCGGCGCCATGGCCGCCGTATCCTTTGCCTCGACGGCGCTGGCGGCAGCCGATGATTTCCTCACGATCCAGCTGAAGAGCGGCCCCGTCGTCGTGCAGCTGATGCCGGAGGTCGCGCCCAAGCATGTGGCGCAGATCAAGAAGCTCGCCACGGAAGGCAAATACAACAATGTCGCCTTCCACCGCGTCATCGACGGCTTCATGGCGCAGACCGGCGACGTGCAGTTCGGCAATATGGAAAAGGGTTTTGACGCCCGCCGTGCCGGCACCGGCCAGTCCGATCTGCCCAACATTCCCGCCGAGTTTTCGAAGGTTCCGTTTGAGCGCGGCACCGTCGGCATGGCGCGGTCGCAGGACCCCAATTCCGCCAATTCGCAGTTCTTCATCATGTTCGACCAGGGCTCGTTCCTGAACGGACAATATACCGTCGTCGGTAAGGTCGTGTCGGGCATGGAAAATGTCGACAAGATCAAGCGTGGCCAGGGCGGCAATGGAGAAGTTTCAAGCCCCGACCGGATGATCAAGGTCACCGTCGGAAAGTAAAGGGCGCAACGCCCGTCAAGAAGGAGAGAAACATGGCCGAGATCAAGGATCCGGAAAACACCATCATCCTGGAAACCACCAAGGGCCAGGTCGTTATCGCCCTGATGCCGGACCTGGCGCCTGGCCATGTCGCCCGCATCAAGGAACTGGCCCGTGAAGGCGCCTATGACGGCGTGGTTTTCCACCGCGTCATCCCCGATTTCATGGCGCAGACCGGCGACGTGAAGTTCGGCAAGAAGGGCGGCGAAAGTTTTAACCCGGGTCGCGCCGGCATGGGCGGCTCCGACAAGCCGGATCTGGCTGCGGAATTCTCGGCTGTTCCGCATGTGCGTGGCACGTGCTCGATGGCGCGTTCGCAGAGCCCGAACTCGGCCAATTCGCAGTTCTTCATCTGCTTTACCGATGCGCCTTGGCTCAACAAGCAGTATTCGGTCTGGGGTCAGGTCATCGAAGGCATGGACGTCATCGACCTCGTCAAGAAGGGCGAGCCGGTTACGGATCCCGATTCGATCATCTCGATGAAGGTTGCTGCCGATATCGCGGCCTAAAGCACGCTAATCGACATCAGGGAAGCGCTCCGGTTTGCCGGGGCGCTTTTCTTTTTGAGCGTCTGGCTTTATCTGCGGGCGTGACATGAACAGAGACACCCTGAAAAACAGGCGGAACGGCCAGACCCGATGCGCGTAGACCTTTTCGATTTCGATCTGCCGGATGACAACATTGCGCTGCGGCCGGCAAGCCCGCGCGATAGCGCCCGCCTGCTGGTCGTTCGCCCTCAGCATGATCCGGTGCTGGAAGACCATATCGTGCGCGACCTGCCGTCCTTCCTGAAAGCCGGCGACGCGCTGGTGTTTAACGATACCAAGGTCATTCCCGCCCAGCTCGAAGGGGTTCGCACGCGAGAGGGCGCGCCGGATCTTTCGGTCTCTGCCACGCTGCATATGCGCGTGGCGCCCGACCGCTGGAAGGCTTTTGCCAAACCCGGCAAGCGGCTGAAGATCGGCGATCGCATTCGCTTTGGCCATTCCGGCGAAACCTGCGCGCTCGGCATGCTCGATGCGGTGCTGGAGGAAAAAGGCGAGGGCGGCGAGGTGACGCTGCATTTCGATCTCTCCGGCCCGGCATTGGATGAGGCGATCATGGCCGTCGGCCATATTCCGCTGCCGCCCTATATCGCCGCCAAGCGCCCGGAAGATGCGCAGGATACGAAAGATTACCAGACCATCTATGCGCGCGAGGAAGGGGCGGTGGCGGCCCCGACCGCCGGCCTGCATTTCACACCCGATCTTTTTGCAGCACTCGATGCCGCCGGCATCGAGTGGCATTTCGTGACGCTGCATGTCGGCGCGGGTACGTTTTTGCCGGTCAAGGCCGACGATACGGCCGAACACAAGATGCATTCGGAAATTGGCCATGTCAGCGCCGAAACCGCGGCCGCCCTTAATGCCGTGAAGGCGCGGGGCAGCCGCATCGTGTCGGTTGGCACCACCTCGCTGCGTCTGCTCGAAAGTGCGGCAAGCGAGGATGGCACGATCAACGCCTGGTCCGGCGCCACCGACATTTTTATCACCCCCGGCTACCGGTTTCGCGCCGTCGATGTGCTGATGACCAATTTTCACCTGCCGCGCTCGACGCTGTTTATGCTGGTGTCCGCTTTTGCCGGTTTTGACACGATGACGCGCGCTTACGCCCATGCCATTTCAACAGGCTATCGCTTTTATTCCTACGGCGATTCCAGCCTGCTTTTCCGGAACAATTCCTGATGACCACCGAGAATTTCCAGTTCACGCTCAAGGCAACCGACGGTAACGCCCGCCTCGGCGAGATTTCCATGCCGCGCGGCACCATCCGCACACCGGCCTTCATGCCTGTCGGCACCGTCGGCACGGTGAAGGCGATGTATCTCGATCAGGTGAGGGAAGGCGGCGCCGATATCATTCTGGGCAATACCTATCACCTGATGCTGCGCCCTGGCGCGGAACGTGTCGCCCGCCTTGGCGGCCTGCATGAGCTGATCCGCTGGCCAGAGCCGATCCTCACCGATTCGGGCGGTTTTCAGGTCATGTCACTGTCGGGCCTGCGAAAGCTCGACGAGAAGGGCGTGACCTTCAAGAGCCATATCGATGGCAGCACGCATCACATGTCTCCGGAACGCTCCATCGAGATCCAGGGTCTGCTCGATTCGGATATCCAGATGCAGCTCGACGAATGCGTGGCGCTGCCGGCCGAGCCGAAGGAAATCGAGCGCGCGATGGAGCTTTCGCTGCGCTGGGCCGAACGTTGCCGCGTGGCCTTTGGCGAACAGCCGGGCAAGGCCATGTTCGGCATCGTGCAGGGCGGCGACCAGCCTGACCTGCGCATCCGCTCGGCCGAGGGCCTGACCGAACTGGATCTGAAGGGTTATGCGGTCGGCGGTCTTGCCGTCGGCGAACCGCAGGAGGTAATGCTGGATATGCTCGGCATCACGCTGCCGGTGCTGCCGTCCACCAAGCCGCGTTACCTGATGGGCGTCGGCACACCTGATGACATCATCAAATCCGTGGCAAAGGGCATCGACATGTTTGATTGCGTCATGCCGACCCGCTCCGGGCGCCATGGGCTTGCCTTCACCCGTAAGGGCAAGGTCAACATCCGCAATGCCAAGCACGCCGAAGACATGCGCCCGCTGGACGATCAGTCGAGCTGCCCGGCCAGCCGCGATTATTCGCGCGCCTACCTGCACCACCTGGTGCGCGCCAACGAGGCACTGGGCGGCATGCTTCTGACCTGGAACAACCTGTCCTATTACCAGGACCTGATGCAGGGCATCCGCAAGGCGATTGCCGAAGGGCGTTATGCGGATTTCATGGCGGAAACGCAGGAAGCCTGGGCGCGCGGCGACGATTGATTCTTTTTTCCCTTTCACGCCACGTAGTGAAAGGGGCATGGTTGCCTGTTCGGTCGACCACAAAGGGTGATACCGAGGGCAGGCGATGACGATGCTCAGATGCCGGTGCTGGTGGTGTTCTTCAGCATGCGAGCGCCGTTGATCCGGTAGCTGCCATTGTCCTGCAACCGCATCTCGTAGACGGCTGTCCAGTCCGTCTCCTCGCCCTCGATCATCACCTCCTGGTAAACGATCTCGCCGCCGGCCACCAGTTTCGAGCGGCCGAAGGCGTAGCGTGTGGCATGGCGCAGCGGCTTGTAATGCTGGTCCACCATGGCAGCGAACCGGTCCTGATCGGGAAACAGGCTTCGAATGCCGGGGGAGGCGAGTGCATAGGCCGTGGCATTGTCGCCGCGTATCAGCGCCTCGATCTGGCGGGTGATGATTTTGCGCGCAGTGTCAGCGGGGTCCTCGGCACGTGACGGAACGCCGCCGGCAAGCGCGAACAGACAGAAGGCGAGTATCAGACGGAAGGGCATCAGACGAGACATCATACGAAACGACATGGCGCGACGGTCCTCATGGCAAAAGCAGGATAGGCTCTTTTTGCGGATCGGCAAACGCGCGTCGTGGGTCGTCTCGGCGATAACCAGCCAGACCCGCAAAACACTGTTTCCCTGCAGTCACTACGGGAGAAATAGCAAGCGCGATCACCGGACGGATGTCGGCTGCAATCTTGTCGTCAGGCGTTCCCGGTGCCAGAGGTGGGCGACCCCTGCCGTTTCCGGATATTTCCCCGATGCCGATTCTTGCGCCGCCTGCGCTGCTGTTCTTTTGCAATGCGCTGATTTTCGTTTCCTTGTTCACCCGTCTTCCCGCCATCCAGGAAGGGCTTGGCGTCGACAAGGCCGTGTTGGGCATGGCGCTCCTCGGCGCGCCGGTCGGAACATTTTTGGCGCTGCCGATTGCCGGGCGGGTGACGGCCCAGCTTACTCCTCGCATTGCCGCGCCGCTCATGCTGTCGGTCGCCGGTCTCCTGACGCCGCTGCTGACCGTGGTTCCGATCTGGGGCTTTTTCCTCGGCTTCCTGCTGTTCGGCTTTTTCCGCACCATCCACGACGTTTCCGCCAACATGATCTCGACCGGGATCGAGCAGCGCACCGGCCGCAAGGTCTTGTCGCGCAGCCACGGTTTCTGGTCGGTCGGGCTTTTGGCGGGCTCGCTGGTCTCGGGGTTCCTCGCATCGCGTGAGGTAAGCCCGTTTGTCCACCAGTCCGGCGCAGCGCTGGTTGTGGTTCTCTGCTGCCTCATCGTCTGGAAAATCACGCCGCCGGAGCCGCGCGTGGTGCATCGGCCCTCCGGCCGGCGCCCGGTTTTTGTGCTGCCGGATCGGATCATCGTCCTCATCTGCATCATGGTGTTCGGCATCGGCATCAGCGAAGGGGCGGTCTATGACTGGGGCATCTTTTACCTGCGCGAAGTGCTGCATGCGGATGCGGCAACCGCCGGCGTGCTGTATGCGGGTTTTACCGTCGGCATGGGCGCTACCCGCATGGTGGGCGATGTGCTGCGTGAAAAGTTCAGGCCGCTGACGCTGGTGCGCGGTTCTGCCGCCTGCGTTGCCATCGGCCTTGTGGCACTGTTGTCCACCAGCGGGTTGCCGCTTGCGGGGGCCGCGCTTTTTCTCATCGGCTGCGGGGTCGCCCTCGGTTTTCCGCTTGCCGTTGCAACGACGGTGGAACTGGGGCGCGGCCAGACGGCAGATAATCTTGCAGCGCTTTCCTTGACGCTTCTCCTCTCCAGTATCGGCGTGCCGCCGCTTCTGGGCTTTGTTGCAGAACACGTCGGTCTGGTCGCCAGTTTTGCTCTGCTCTTGCCCTTCCTGTGCGTCAGCGTCATCATGGCGCCGGTGGCAGAAGGCCGCGTGCCACGCTTCCTTGCCGGCTTTGTCAAAGTGGCAAAGGCTGGGGATAATATCGATCCGGCCGCCGTTTCGCCACAAGATGCCGCGAGGGGTTGAGGCTTGCCGCGCGGGAGACTACGAGAGGTGACCTTGGAAGCCCTGAAACCAGGTGGAACCGTGACCGATCCATACAAGACACTCGGCGTGCCGCGCGATGCCGATGGCGCTGCCATCAAATCGGCCTATCGCTCCCGGGCCAAAAGCGCGCATCCGGATTCCGGCGGCGATGTGGAGGCGTTTGCGCGGCTGACGACATCCTACGAACTCCTGCTCGACCCCGTGCGCCGAAAGATTTACGACGATACCGGTTATGACCCGCAACTGACCGATGCCAAGGATCTGGAAGGCCTTTTGCTGCTGGACGGGCTGGTCAACGAGATCATCCTGGACGAACGCCCGCCTGGCAGTTTCGACCCCGTCTCGGCCATGCGCCGCAAGCTGACCGACCGGATCGTCAACGCGCGGTTTCACATTCTGGAGCTGGAGCGTCACCGCGGCCGCATCCGCAACCACATGGACCGCATGGGAAAACGCCCGGAAAGCGATGTGCTGGGCCGTATGCTGACGGCCCGCTGCGATGCGATTGCCGACGCGATGACGAAGACTGAGACCGAGATCAAGGTGATCGAGCAGGCCTATTCCATGCTGGAAGGGTATTCCTACGAGTTGGAAGTGGAAATGCCCAAGGCCGCCGAATAATCCGTTTAGCATCGTGCCAAGGACCGCGTGCCAACCCGGACGTCCGATCTCCGGGAAATCCACTGGTGATACAAGGGGTGCGATGCCCCGGGGCGGATGGGTGGGAAGCTCGCCTGCCATTTCGTTGGCCATGGGAAGAAAGCGGAAAAATACCCATGTTCTCCATCCCCATCATGTCCGCTTGACACGGCCCGGGTTCGAAAGCCGAACATGCTCAACGATTATCTTGTTCCCGACAACACTGGACGACAGCACTCCCGTGGCCGAGGAACAAAAGCCCTTCGGATCTGTTGAAATCTAATCAGCGCGCATCTGCAGGCCTTGAACAGGCTTCAAAGTGCGATGCGTAGCGTCAACAGGAAGAGCATTTCCTTGCGTTATATGACCGCAAGGTGCTCTGGGAGGAGTGACCATGGCCTATAGCCCCAACGACCGCGGCCCCGACATTCCGCCGACCCGCGGCAAGACAAGATCCACCGTCGTGTGGATCGGCCTGCTTGCAGTGATTTTGATCGGCGGCTTGATCTGGTCTCAATCCGGCACGCCGACGGATCCGGCAACGACCTCATCGACCACGCAGGCCCCCACCAGCCAGTCCCCCGCAGCGCCCATGCCTGGCGCAGGCACGCCGACAGGCGCAACCAGCGAACCGGCCGCTCCGGCACCAGCAACGCCCGAGCAGCCCGCACAGCCTTAGGCCAATTTCAACCAGATCAAAGAGGCCTCTTCCGTACCATGCGGGAGGGGCTTTTCGATGTTCGGAAGTTTCTGAAGGTTTGCGTCATTGGTTATCGGTCAGCGCTGCCACGCATTTCTCCGATACCCGCCTGGTTCGATTTCTATACCCGCCATTATACCCGCTTTTGCTTCGGATTAACCCGGTTTATCCCGGACGCATACGGACTAAAGTGCAGCAAAAAAGCTAGGTTTTCAAGGGGGTTACGGACGTATATGGACAATCTCGGATATAAGGATGGCGGAAGAGGTGGGATTCGAACCCACGGTACGGTCTCCCGCACGCCGGTTTTCAAGACCGGTTCCTTAAACCACTCGGACACTCTTCCAAGGCCAACCGAACAAATCGGCTCGCTGGATCGGGTTTATAGCCAGGCGCGCCCGCGCGTCAACTGATGATTGGCGGCATGCTGGAGAGTGCTTGATGACGCGGACGCAGCATGTTCTCTTGCGCTGCAGCAATTCTGCCCTAGATCAGCCATGGAATCTGGGTTCCATGGTGGTAACGTTCTGGCGCGGGTGCCGTTGAGGTGGCCGGGCGGACGGGTGGCAGAGAAAATGGAGTGATTGAATGGCGTCGCAACGGAAGACGATGACGAGCGTTGCGTGGAGCATTTCATCCAAGATCGCCATATTCACCCTGAAATTCATCAGCGTGCCGATCCTCGCCCGATATCTGTCGCCATCCGAGCTTGGCATGGTGGCCAGCGGCATGATCGTCATCACCTTCCTGTTGATGTTTGCCGGCGCCGGTCTGACAGCCGGGCTCATTCGTGACGCGCGGGAAGACGCGCTAAGCGATAACACGGTGTTCTGGACAAATTTCGCCATGTCCGTGTTTCTCGGCTGTGCGGTGTTTGTGTTTGCCGATCCGCTGGCATCGCTCTTGGGCGCGCCGGAGGCGAGCTGGTTGTTGCAGGTGTTTTCGCCGCTCTTCGTGCTGTACCTGGTGCCGGATGTGCCAAGCTCGCTGCTGGCACGGCGCATGGCGTTTGACCGCGAGGCCTTTGTGACTGTTGTGGCCGAAGCCATCGGAGCACTGGCAGCCATTGCCGTGGTACTAGGTGGCTTTGGCATCTGGGCGCTGATTGCGCAGCTTTATGTCAGCGCCGTGTTGCGGTTCGTCGGCCTGTTCATTGCGGCCGGTTACTGGCCACGGCTGCAATTTGCCGGCCATGAACTGAAGCGACATGCCAGTTATGGCGTACGGCTGGTCGGTGCCGATTTCGTCAATTTTCTCTCCTTCCAGTCACCGATCATCGTGATTACCCGCATGCTGGGCCTGCCGGAGGCCGGCACGTTCAACCTTACCAATCGCCTCTCCGACTTGCCGAACCAGATCGTGCTGACGGGCCTGATGAGCGTGCTGTTTCCCTCGTTCAGCCGGATGAACGACGATGCGATGCGCCAGTCCGAAATCCTGTCGCGCACAACGCGTGCCACCACGCTTCTGCTTGCGCCGCTGCTGTTTGGCATCTGGGCGGTGGCGGAACCGGCAATGGCGGTGGTGTTTGGTGAAAAATGGCTGTTTGCCGCGCCGGTGCTCGGGCTTCTGGCAGTGTCCAAGGGCATCATGTCGCCCTGCGGCAGTTTCATTCCCTATCTGAAGGCCACCGGCCATGCTTCCGTGCTCTGGTGGTTCGGCCTTGGCCGCGCCATCACTGTCGTCAGCGCCATGGTGATCGGCGCGTCTGTCGATGGGCTGGTGGGGCTTTGCCTTGCAGTCTGCATTGCCAATCTTGGCGTGCTCTTGGCCTATCTCGCCATCGTTCTGAAGGTCGCCCGCCTGCCATTGGCGCAGGGCATGCGTGATACGCTTCTGCCGCTTGGCCTTGCAGCCCTGATGGCGGTTGCCGTGCGGTTTCTTCTCACGGGCGGCACTCTGGCCGTGGAGGGGCCGTTGCTGCAACTGGCGCTCGGCATGGCGGCCGGTGGCCTTATCTATGCGGTGCTTCTGGCATTGACGCAACGCCGGCTGATCCGCGATCTCGTGCGCCGCGCCTGAACCGTTTCCACAGCAAAGCAGCGCTTGTTCAGCGGGTGCTTTCCCGAGCCTGCTGGCCTGAGCGGATCGGCCATTTTTTGGCAATCCACGTCGCCAGAACGGCCGCGCCAGCGCCGATCATCACGCCGGATGCCTTGACCAATGCATCCAGCAAATGCGCGTGGCGCGTCGGGGCGAGAAGCTGCATTGCTTCGATGGCACCGGCACTGATGACAAGCAGTGGCAGGATGATCCAGAGCTTTCGCGGATAGGCGCTGACGAAGAAAAACGTCATCACCGCAAACGCAAGCGCACGGTCGGTGTTGACGGGCAGCGGATCGTGCGGACGAAGTCCGATGGGCGACACGGTCACAAAAACGATTGCGGCAAACGAAGACCAGGCGAAAAACTTCAGGAGGCGGGATGTCATCATCCTGTCACGATAGACGGGTGACGGAGAATACCGCAAGGCAACACGTCGTGATTTCCGTCACCATGCTTTGCCTGGGCGGTCCTCATCAGCGCATTTCGGCTTTTCTCGTGACCAAATCAGCTCCAAATCGCGGTTCCGCGCTGTGCATGTTAGCGAAGGGTTAACCATAACTCATTGTAATTCTAACTATCCACGGTTTTGGATCGCATTTTGGCCACGTTGAAGGCAAAACTGCAGGCCTGTGAGCCTGAGGCCGTTAACCATGCGGCGTGAAGGGCGCGGGAGACGCCGGGACGAGGACCCTGGCGTTATCACCAAGCGGCGTGGGAACGATATTTTGACTTCTGAAAGTGGCAAACTTCATCTGAGTGCACGTTGGCTGGGGATCACCCTTGTCTGCGTCGGCATGGCGTCCTGCGCGGCGACACCATCGACGACCGTCGCCAAGAAGAACAAACCGAAGAGCAAGGAATATTTTTCCGAGAGCGAATATGGCGTGAAGGCGAGCCCCCGCGTCGTGGCAGACGGCCAGCCGGTTCCCAAGGGCGGCGGACGGTTTCTGGTCGGCAATCCGTATGAGGTCAAAGGCAAGGTCTACGTGCCGAAGGAAGACCCGAACTATAACAGGACTGGCCTTGCCTCCTGGTATGGCTCCGCATTCCATGGCCGCGTGACCGCCAATGGCGAAGTGTATGACAGCGACCACCTGTCGGCTGCGCACCCGACATTCCCGCTGCCGAGCTACGCCCGCGTCACCAATATGGATACCGGTTCGTCGGTCGTTGTGCGCGTCAATGACCGTGGACCGTTTCATCCGGGCCGCCTGATCGATGTGTCCAGCAAGACCGCAGAACTCCTGGATTTCAAGAACACCGGCACCGCGCGCGTTAACGTGCAGTATGTCGGCCGTGCCCGCATGGACGGGCGCGACATGCCTTTCCTGATGGCCTCTTATGTCCGCAAGGGCGATCGTATGCCTGGGATCCACCCCGATGGCCAGATCGCATCCGGCGTGATGGTCGCCTCCAACCAGTCGCTGGGTGACCAGTTGCAGAGCTATGGCAATGGCGGCCCGACCGCCTATGCCGGTTCGACGCCGAGCGGCAAGGGCGGCAAGCAGCACGCGCCGGATGCCGCTTTTGCGGCAGCCGCGAGAACCTATGAGGCGGCCCCGATCCGGTCCGCTGCTCCGCTAAAATCTTCGGCATCGGTGGCGAGTGCGCCAATGCCGTCGTCGCGTCCGGCCGCTGTCCGCTCATCGCAAACGGCGGTCGCTTCGGCAAAGGCCCAGCCACCGGCGCAGGCCTATTCGGTCGCGTCCCTGCCTGTTGTGGCAGAGCCGGTTCAGGCGCGTCCCGTGGCGCAGAAGGCCGCAACCGTGAAGCCCGCTTCCGGCCAGGCGGTCGCGACGGCGCGCTCCGTCATTCCGGCACCTGCTCAGCCCGTGCAGAAGGCGGCAAAGTCGGCTCAGCCCTATCCGGCAGCCTCTGCGCAGACCGCTTATGCGGCGCCGGCCCATTCGGCGGCTTCGCCTCAGGTTATCTTCGGCAATGTCATCCTGCGGGATGACGGGCGCATCGAGCAGGTCAGCAACGGTTCGTCGCAAAAAGCCGGCCGACCCTGATCCTGCGGTTGCGCCTTCCGTCTGGCCTTGCTAGGCACGAACGCATGCGGTTGAAGAGCTTGACGATGCGTTTTGCGATTTCCTTCCCCGTCGTCCGCGCCCTTGCCGTGGCGATTGCAACCCTTGCCTGCGTTTCGTCAGTGCCGGCGGCCGATGAAACGCGGCTGCCGGGCCTTAAGGCCAAACAGATCTACATGGTGGAGGAACGCTCCGGCACCGTGCTTCTGGCGCAGAATGAAAACCAGGCGTTTCCGCCCGCATCGCTTGCCAAGCTGATGACCATGGACCTCGTGTTCGAGGCATTGGCAAAGGGCGAAGTCGCGCTCGACACGACCTACCGCGTCTCGGAAAACGCCTGGCGCACCGGCGGCGCCCCCTCGGGCACGACCACAATGTTTGCTGCGCTGCGCTCCGAAATCCGGCTGGAAGACCTCATCAAGGGTGTCATCATCCACAATGCCAATGATGCCTGCATCATCATTGCCGAGGGCCTCAGCGGTTCCGAACAGGCTTTTGCCACACGGATGACGGCGCGCGCAAAAGATCTCGGCCTTGCCCGCAGCCTTTATCTCAACGCAACCGGCCTGCCGGATGCCGAAAGCCGCACGACGGCGCGTGACCTGGTGGAACTTGCCCGCCACATCCACCGCACCTATCCGCAGTTCTATCCACTTTATGCACAGCCGGATTTCGAGTGGAACAAGATCTTTCAGCGCAACAAGAACCCGTTCCTGTCTCTCGGGCTTGGCATTGACGGGCTGGGCGCCGGTTATGCGGAAGGCTCCGGCTTTGCGGGTGTCGCCTCCGTGGAGCGCGATGGAACGCGGCTGTTTCTGGCGCTCGGCGGTCTTGCGAGCGACAAGGAACGGCTGGAGGAAGCGCGCCGCGTGCTGGAATGGGGCCTGTCCGCCTTTACCACCCGCGTATTGTTTGCCGATGGTGAGGCGATCGGGCAGGCGGCGGTTTATGGCGGCGAGCATCATTATGTCGACCTTACCGCCAAAGGTCCTGTCGATGTCTATATCCCGAGCCGCGACGCGGAACGGCTGTCGGCGCGCATCGTTTATCGCTGGCCGCTCAATGCACCCGTCAGCGAAGGCCAGGAAATTGGCGTGCTGAAGGTGTTTGAGGGGGAACGGCCGCTGAAGGAGGTTCCGCTCTATGCGGCTTCTGCCGTCGGCTCCGGCTCGCTCGTCTCCAAGGCGACGGATGCGCTGATGGAGCTTCTGCTGTTCTGGCTCTAATTGCTGCAGCTGTTTCGCAGCGCAGCGCAATGCGCTAAGGGAAAACCTAGAAGACAGCGTGAGAGCGGCGACAGAGTGACGAAGACCCGAGGATTTTTCATCAGTTTCGAAGGCGGGGAAGGGGCGGGGAAATCCACTCAGATCCGCCGGCTGGGCGAAGCCTTGCGCGCAGATGGCCACGAGGTGCTTGTGACCCGCGAGCCCGGCGGTTCGGCCGGCGCCGAATCGATCCGCCATGTCATCCTGTCGGGCGCTGCCGAACCGTTTGGCGTGCGCATGGAGGCCATGCTGTTTGCCGCGGCCCGCAACGACCATGTGACGGCGCTGATCCGCCCGGCGCTTGCTGAGGGCAGGGTGGTGTTGTGTGACCGCTTCATCGATTCCTCGCGCGTCTACCAGGGCATTACCGGCAATCTGGAGCAGGGTTTCATCGACCGGCTGGAGCGGGTGGCCGTCGATGGCGTGCGACCGGACCTGACCATCATTCTCGATCTGCCCGCCGAACAGGGGCTGGCGCGCGCCAGGAAGCGCAGCGCCGATCAAGGGGCGAGCGAGGCGCCCGACCGGTTCGAAAAGGAAGAGATCGAGGTGCATGAGATGCGCCGCCGCGCCTTTCTGGATATTGCCGCCCGCGAGCCCGACCGTTGCCATGTGGTGGATGCGGCCCGCAGCGAAGACGATATTGCGGGCGACATTCTTGCAATCATCCATGATCGGCTGGCAAGGGGAACGAGCGTGGACGCCGCAGACGCTAACAGCCTTCGGGTGGAGAGCCTGTCATGAGTGACCTGCCTTTCGGCGTTCTCGACGGTGCCATTCCGCCGCAATCCAACAGCCATCTTTTCGGGCATACGGAGGCTGAGGATTTTCTGGCGGGTTTTTACCGGTCCGGCCGCAGCCACCACGCCATTCTCATCGAAGGGCCTGAAGGCATTGGCAAGGCAACGCTTGCGTTTCGGTTTGCCAACCATGTTCTGTCGCATCCGGAACAGGAAACGGCGCCGAAATTTCTCGCCGAGCCCGATCCGTCCTCATCGGTCAGCCGGCAGATTGCGTCGGGTGCCTCGCACAATCTTCTGCACCTGACGCGGCCGGTGGACGAAAAGAGCGGCAAGGCAAAAACCGCGATCACCGTGGACGAGGTGCGCCGGGCTGGGCACTTCTTCTCGCAAACGTCTGGCACCGGCAACTGGCGCATCGTCATCATCGACCCCGCCGACGATCTCACCCGCAATGCCGCCAACGCCATCCTGAAGATCCTCGAGGAGCCGCCGAAGCGGGCGCTGTTTTTGGTGCTGAGCCACGCGCCGGGAAAACTACTGCCCACCATCCGCTCGCGCTGCCTGCCGCTGAAATTGCAGCCGCTGGGCGAGGGGGATCTGACCCAGGCACTATCCTCGCTCGGCATCGCGCTCGATGGCGGACGCACGGCGCAGGAGGTTCTGGCCGCCGCGAACGGCAGCGTCTCGCAGGCGCTGAAGCTCATGAACTATGGCGGCACCGACATCATCAGCGCCTTTGCCGAGGTGACCGCATCGTCCGGCCCTGCCGCCCGCAAGGCGATGCACCGGCTGGCCGACGTGCTCGCGGCCAAGGACAATGATGTGATCTTCGGCTTTTTTCTCGATCACCTGCGCGAAAGCCTGGTGGCGCGGGCGAGGGCGGCCGCCCATGCCGGCGATCTTGCCGCCGCCGACCGTGCCTCGCGCCTGTCCTCTGAGATCGGCGAGCGGATCGCCATTTCGCAAGGCTATAATCTCGATCGCAAGCAGACGATCATTTCGCTGCTCGAAGATGTGGCGCGGTAAACGGCCGGGCGCTTGCGCCCTTGATCGGAAACTTGCTGTTTCGCAACGGCGAAACATGGGTTAAGACGCGGGCCAGAGAAATTCACGAATGCTGGCCGAAATGTCCTCGAAAACGCCCTATTACATTACCACTGCCATCTCTTACCCGAACGGCAAGCCGCATATCGGCCACGCCTACGAACTGATCGCGACGGATGCCATGGCGCGCTTCCAGCGCCTTGACGGCAAGGATGTCTTCTTCCTTACCGGCACCGACGAGCACGGCCAGAAGATGCAGCAGACGGCGCGGGCCGAAGGCATTACTCCGGAAGCGCTTGCGGAGCGGAATTCCAATGAATTCCGCGAGATGGGCAAGCTGCTGAATGCATCGAATGATGATTTCATCCGCACCACCGAAGAGCGCCATCATGTGACGGTGCAGGCCGTGTGGAACCGCATGGCCGACAAGGGCGACATCTACAAGGACCGTTATGCCGGCTGGTATTCGGTGCGCGACGAAGCCTATTACCAGGAAGAAGAAACCGAGCTGCGCGCCGATGGCGTTCGCTACGGGCCGCAGGGCACGCCGGTCGAGTGGGTGGAAGAGGAGAGCTATTTCTTCAAGCTGTCCGCCTATGAAGACAAGCTGCTGAAGCTCTACGAGGACGAGCCGGATTTCATCGGTCCGAACGAGCGCCGCAACGAGGTGATTTCCTTCGTCAAGTCGGGCCTGAAAGACCTGTCGGTGTCGCGCACGACCTTCGACTGGGGCATCAAGGTGCCCAATGATCCGAAACACGTCATGTATGTCTGGGTGGATGCGCTCACCAACTACATTACCGCGACCGGCTATGTCGAAGATGAGAATGGACCGCGGGCAAAATACTGGCCGGCCGACGCCCACATCATCGGCAAGGACATCATCCGTTTCCACGCCGTCTACTGGCCGGCATTTTTGATGTCGGCGGGCCTGCCGCTGCCAAAGCGCGTCTACGCCCATGGCTTCCTGCTCAACAAGGGCGAGAAGATGTCAAAATCGCTCGGCAACGTGGTCGATCCGGTCAATCTCGTTTCCCATTTCGGGCTCGATCAGGTGCGCTATTTCTTCCTGCGCGAAGTGTCTTTCGGGCAGGATGGCAGCTATTCCCCGGAAGCCATTGCCACCCGCATCAATGCGGATCTGGCCAATGGCATCGGCAATCTTGCCTCGCGCTCGTTGTCGATGATTGCCAAGAACTGCGAGGGCAGGGTGCCGCAGCCGGGTGAGTTGACCGAGGCCGACAAGGCGATCCTTGCAACGGCGGATGCAGCAATTGCCATCTGCCGCGAGGAAATGGGCCGCCAGCAGGTTCACAAGGCGGTGGCCGCCACGATCAACATCGTCAACGAGGCCGACCGTTATTTCGCCGCCCAGGAGCCCTGGGTGCTGCGCAAGACGGATGTGCCGCGCATGGAAACGGTGCTGTGGGTAACAGCCGATGTGGTGCGCCAGGTCGCCATCCTGTTCCAGCCGATCATGCCGGAATCGTCGGCAAAGATCCTCGATCTCGTGGCCGTGGCCCCTGAAGATCGCGGCTTTGACAAGCTGGGCGAGGCGGGTCGTCTGCTGCCCGGCACGGAGCTTCCGGCGCCTTCCCCGGTCTTCCCACGCTATGTGGCGCCCGAGGCACCCCAGGCATGACGTCGATGCTGATCGATAGCCATTGCCACCTGGATTTTGCCGATTTCGACGCCGAGCGCGACGAGCTGGTGGCGCGCGCCCATGCGGCGGGTGTTGGCCAGATGGTGACCATCTCGACACGTGTGAAAAAGCTCGACACGCTGCTTGCGTTGACTGAGCGGTATCCATCCGTGTTCTGCTCGGTCGGTACGCATCCGAACAATGCCGGCGAGGAACTGGATGTCAGCGCCGACGATCTGGTGCGGCTGGCGGAAAGCCACGAAAAGATCGTGGCGATCGGCGAGGCGGGCCTCGATTATTTCTATGACACGCAGACGCCTGAAGACCAGCAGACCGGCTTTCGCCGCCACATTGAGGCCGCACGCCGCACGCAGCTGCCGCTCGTCATCCATAGCCGCAGCGCCGACGAGGACATGGCGGCGATCCTGACAGAGGAAACAGGGAGGGGCGCCTTCCCCTTCATCCTGCACTGCTTTTCCGCAGGGCAGGCGCTGGCCGATGCCGGCGTGGCCCTTGGCGGCTATATCTCGTTTTCGGGCATCGTGACGTTTCCGAAATCCGAAGACCTGCGCGACATTGCCAAAACCGTGCCGATGGATCGGCTGCTGGTGGAGACGGATGCGCCGTATCTCGCGCCAAAACGCTGGCGCGGCAAGCGCAACGAACCATCCTACGTGGTCAACACGGCAGAGGTTCTGGCTGCGGTTAAGGGCGTGTCCTACGAGGAGATGGCTGAGATCACCACCGCCAACGCGTTTCGCTGCTTTTCCAAGATGACGAGGATCTGACATCGTGGCGGGTGACCGGCTTCGTTTCACCATTCTCGGCTGCTCGTCGTCTCCCGGCGTGCCTCGGCTTGACGGCGACTGGGGCGCCTGCGACCCCAGCGAGCCACGCAACCGCCGCCGCCGTGCAGCGCTTCTGGTGCAGCGGCTGGCAGCAAGTGGCGGCGTGACAAACCTCGTCATCGACACCGGCCCGGACTTTCGCGAACAGATGATCTCGGCCGGCGTGAAGCGGCTCGACGGCGTGCTCTACACCCATGCCCATGCTGATCACCTGCACGGCATCGACGACGTGCGCGGTTATTTCCACGCGCAGCGTCAGCGTATTCCGATCTGGGCCGATCCCTTCACCATGGGCCGCATTCGCCAAGGGTTCGGTTATTGCCTGGAGACGCCACCGGGCGGCAACTATCCGCCGATCGTCACACCGCATCTCATAGAGACGCTGGATGTCCCGCTGGTGGTCGAGGGGCCGGGCGGACCGATCCGTGCTTATCCGCATCTGCAGCAGCATGGCGATATTCAGTCGCTCGGCTTTCGCTTCGAAAACGTTGCCTATTGCAGCGATGTCAGCGATTTTCCGGGGGAAAGCCTCGCGCGGCTGCAAAACCTCGACATGCTGATCATCGACGCGCTGCAATACACGTTTCACCCGAGCCATCTGTCGCTGGAACAGGCGCTCGGCTGGATCGGACGCCTAAAGCCGAAGCGCGCGATCCTCACACATATGCATGTGCCGATGGACTACCGAACGGTGATGGCGGAAACGCCTGACCATGTGGAGCCGGCCTATGACGGCCTGAGCTTCGAATGTGATGTGACCGGCAAGGATGCCTGAGAGAGCCGGGGCGGTGGGGTTGTCGGTGTGAAATTTGGTTGGGCCATCGTGACCGGTGAACTGGCACGTGGTTCGGTACTGGGCAAAAAAGAGAGAAAGTGTCGGGCATGGGGGCTTTGATCTGGTACGGCACGGCTCTGGGGATCGTGGCAACGCTTGCCATGGATGTTTGGGCGCTCTTCCTTTATGCGGCGCTGAAGCAGAACCGCCCGAACTGGCGCCCGGCTGGCCGCTGGTTCGTTGCGGTATCGCGCGGCCATTTCCTGCATGAAAACATTGGAGCGCTTGAACCACATCGCCAGGAAAACCTGATCGGCTGGACCGGCCATTACGCTGTCGGCATTTTCTACGGCATTGTGTTTGCGGCAATCGTCGGCTTGGACTGGCGCCAGGACCCGACATTTCTGCCGGCGTTTGTCTTTGGCATCATCACCGTCGGCGCTGGCTGGTTCATCATGCAGCCCGGCATGGGCCTCGGTATTGCTGCATCGAAAACACCAAACCCGAACAAGGTCCGTTTCCTCAACCTTGCCGCTCACACGATCTTCGCCCTTGGGCTTTATGGCGCGGGCCTCGCGCTGGCCGGTTGATCGTTCTGCGACCATTGCAAACGGACTTTGTGACGGCGTCCTGTTTCACACATGAGCAAACGGCGATAACCTGCTGCAATGGATATTATTACAACACCGCGGCTTACCTTGCGAAATTTCCAGATCGACGATGCCGCCGATCTTTTAGCCTATCTGTCCGATCCGAAGGTCAGCTGTTTCCTGTCCCTCAAGCTCGATCATATGGATGCGGCAAAGGCAGAAGCGGAAAAACGCAGTGGAAGCGATGACTACATTGCTGTCTGCCTGACAGAGACAGACAGGGTCATCGGTGACCTGTTTGCCATACCGGAAGAAGATACATATTCGGTTGGATGGAACTTCAATCCGGACGTTGGTGGAGCGGGGTTTGCTTCGGAAGCGGCGCGCGCCTTGCTCCAGTTCCTTTTTGCCGTGAAAGATGCACGCAGACTATATGCCTATGTCGAGGACAACAATCTCCCGTCGCAGCGTCTGTGCGAACGTTTGGGGATGCGCCGGGAGGGTGTGTTCAAGGAGTTCATCTCGTTTACAAACGACGACGACGGTAACCCGATCTACGAGAATACGATGCAATACGCGATCCTTCGAAAAGAATGGGAAGCAAACCAAACCAGGTGACCGCCGTGATCCTCGTGATGGCGGCAGTTGATACATTGATGCGCCGATCGGTTTGGCGTCCTCATGCGTAGGACTGGCCTTATGATCAATCAAAATATTCCATAATCTATCTTATCCCGCATTGACCTGTAGCGGGGGTACATTCTATTTCCAAGTGCGACATGCCCTACAGAACTTTCGACAAATTACGGTCTGTGCATCGAGCGGAGGTCGTCGACTACAAGCGGCAGGATGACATGCTGTCGATCGTTGCTGAGATGCAGGCCGGGCGCGAACTTGAGCGTAGCAAAAGCGGCCCATCCCGGACGGGTCAGAAAGATCATATGTTTGGCATTCGGGACGGCAGCATTGGAAACGGTTACCAGAAGCGCGGCCGCAAGCCCGGCCGTCGGACGGATTTCATGAACGATCCGGAAGTCATCGCCAAAAGGCAGAAGGCTTTGGCGCGGATGGCGGCCGCAGAATGACGGAAGCCAGTCTCAAAGCTGAAGCCGATCAGATCGGGGCTGATCGGCAGCGCCGGTGTCGCGTTTCTAACTGGCTGGTCAGCACGCGTCTCTAATCAGATTTGATATGCACCGTAGCGGGGGCAGATTCCATTTAAACGGGACAGGCCTCACCTCCTCATGCGGTAAAAAGAACAGGTGTTTGATGGTGCCGTAGAAAAGCCGTGCTGCGGCAGGCAGATCAGAAAGACTGGCGCGCGTGGATGGATTTGGTTGAATGGCGGTATTGGTGGAGCCTGGCGCGGTGGATACAGCGCTTGCCGTCCATGCGGTTGAAAAAAAGTTCGGGCATGGCGCCCGCGCCGTGATGGCGCTTGATGGGCTTTCGCTTCAAGTTCCGGCCGGCCGTGTCTACGGGCTGCTGGGACCGAACGGCGCGGGTAAAAGTACGCTGCTTCGGATTGTTGCCGGTCTGGTGCGGCCGGACCGCGGTTCGGTGGAGATCTTTGGTGCCCCTGCAAGCGTTGCCAGCCGGCAAAGGCTCGGCATGCTGGTCGAGGCGGCAAGCTTTTATCCATTTCTGACGGCGCGCGAGCATCTGGAGATGTTCGCCCGGCTGTCTGATACGCGCGCCTTCGTTGACCCGGTGCTGCGGCGTGTTGGTATCCTCTCTGCAGCCGACAAGAAAGTGTCCGGCTTTTCTCTGGGCATGAAACAGCGGCTGGGCATCGGCTGCGCCCTGATCGGCAGGCCGGATGCCATTGTGCTCGATGAACCGACGAACGGGCTCGATCCGGACGGTATTCTTGAAATGCGCTCGTTGATCCGCGAACTGGCGGCGCGCGATGGGATCACGGTTTTGTTGTCCAGCCATTTGCTGGATGAAGTGGAGCGTGTCTGTCACAGGGTTGCCATTCTTCGGCGCGGACAGTTGGCGGCAGAGGGAAATGTGGCAGATCTTCTCAATCGTGACGGGCGCTTCTGGCTGCAGGTGGAAGAGACTGACACGCTTCTGGCGCGGCTGGGAGAGCACGCACAGGCCGGCGATGGCGGCATCTATGTGCGCCTTCCCCGCAAGGATGTGCCCGATCTCATCGCATCGCTTGCGGCATCCGGCATCCGCATTCATGAAGCCAAATGGGTGAAGCCGGATCTGGAATCGGTGTTCTTGTCCGAAACGCGGGATCCTTCCGAAACGCGGGACCGCCTATCATGAGAGCCCTGCTATCCGGTGAAATGCTAAAACTCATCCGCCAGCCCGCCATCCTGTTCTGGGGTTATCTGGCGGTGCCGTTCTTTGTGCTGCTGTTCCGGCTTGGGCTGGAAATGCTGGTATTCGTGCGCACGGGGCGCGGCATGGGCGACACGGTTGATATCCTGTCTTCGGCTGCAAAAACGCTGTCGGTGTCCGGCAATGCCGTCGGACATCTGCTTTTTGCCATCGGCATTGCCTGCGTGTTCTTCACCGAATACCGTTATGCGACCTGGCGACATCTGGTGCCGCGCTGTGGCCGCCCTCACCTCTTTGCGGCAAAATTTCTCATCTGCCTGCTGTGCCTTGCAGCCGGCCTTGTTCTGATCGTTTTCGGCGACATGGCGCTGAACCTTGCCGTCTCCGTGTTTTCCGGGCGCGGACTGTCGGGTGTCGTTTTCTCTTTCGAAGGCTGCCGGCTGCTGGTCCTTGCCTTTGCAATTGCGCTTTTTGAACTTGCCGTATTAACGGCGGTGGTCTCGGCGCTGACGATCCTTACCCGGTCGATGATTGCAGCGGTCATCTTTGCCTTCGTGTTGACGCTGACGGTCACGCTGCTGCAGCTTTATCTCGATCTTGCCAACACTGCCGAAATATTGCCGCTTCCCGCCTCCGCGGCATCTGCGCTGCGCGATTGGCTTTTGTTTCACGGCAATGCCGAGGCCGGTCATCTGGGACTTGTCGTGCTTTCCGGCTGGCTTGCCGCCACGTCGGCTCTCGGCCTTGTCGCCTTTTCACGCCAGCAACTCACCTCGGAATAGTGTTACCGCGGAACAGTGCTGGTGCCCGGTGCAGGTGATCTCAAGGAACCGGTGTGCCCGTCACGCCAAACTGGAAATAGGCCCAGGCCGCAGCAAAACCGAGGATGATCACACCTGATGTCAGGGCCTTGCGCAGCCATGGCGGTGTCTGGCGCGGCGGCTTGACCGGTTTCGGTTTCTGGAACTTGATGACGTTGTTCATGGCAGGCCCTGCGCGTGATGTCGAACAGTCTGCCTAGCCGAAATTCACGTCTTCATCCAGTGGCACGAAGCGGGAGAGTGATCCGCCGGAGCGTGCCGGTGGCGTAAAAAGTTGTCCCCGTACGCTTCCCCTCACCCCTCTGCAAACGGCCGGAAACAGGTGTCCCGAACGCAGGTTCCGCTGGTGCATGAAGCCCCCCTTCAAAGCTGGGCTGCGCGACAGACATACCAAATCTGGATTTTTTTATGGACAAAGGCGGTTTTCTCCTATATTTAGAGGCACAAATTCGCCGGGAAGATGCGTCTGCGACATGTGGGCCCCGTCATCTTTCATTCAACGGCATGCGTCCGAGCCTCGGCATTTCTGCCACCGGTCGCCCTGATCAGCATGGAACCTGCGGCGTTCGCGCCGCGTGATTTAAAATCGGAATGAGATGTCCTGGAGGTTTGAAAAAACCATCCGGTGTCGAACCATTCCCAAAAAAGGAGCGTTCCCCTGCTACCGAGCGGGGGGCTTGAACATTCATGGCTATGCCCACTGAAAATGACGTGTCGGTTTCGCCTGACACGCCCAAGATCAGTCTCAAATCCGTCTTCAAGGTTTTTGGCGAGCGTCCGGAAAAGGCGCTCGAACTCTTCAGATCCGGTAAATCGAAAGCCGATGTCCATGCCGAGACGGGAAATTCCATCGGCGTGTCCGATGCCAGTTTCGACATCTACCCCGGCGAAATTTTTGTCATCATGGGCCTCTCCGGCTCGGGGAAATCGACGCTGCTGCGTCTTCTCAATCGTCTGATCGAACCCACTTCAGGGTCCATCGCCATCGACGGGCAGGATATCACCAAAATGTCGCGCAGCGAGCTGATCGCTCTTCGCCGGCGCGATATCAGCATGGTGTTCCAGTCCTTTGCGCTGCTTCCCAACCGCACGGTCTTGAACAATGCCGCCTTCGGCCTTGAGGTCGCAGGCGTTGGAGAAGAGGAACGCAAGGCAAAGGCGCTTGCAGCGCTCGAAGCCGTTGGCCTTTCCGGTTATGCCGATAGCCGCCCGGACCAGCTGTCCGGTGGTATGAAGCAGCGTGTCGGGCTTGCCCGGGCGCTGGCGAGCGAACCGACCGTGCTTTTGATGGACGAGGCGTTTTCCGCTCTCGACCCCCTCATCCGCACAGAAATGCAGGATGAGCTTGTGCGCCTGCAATCCGAGCACAGCCGCACCATCGTCTTCGTCAGCCATGATCTCGACGAGGCCATGCGCATCGGTGACCGCATCTGCATCATGCAGGATGGTGAGGTCATCCAGGTCGGCACGCCGGATGAAATCGTCACGCAGCCGGCCAATGATTATGTCCGCTCGTTCTTCCGCAATGTCGATGTCGCCCAGGTGTTCAAGGCCGGCGACGTGGCGCGCCAGACGCAGGTGACGATCATCGAGCGCCAGGGTGTTTCGGCGGCGGCCGCACTCGAACGCATGAAAAAGTTCGACCGCGACTACGCCATCATCCTTGGCCGCGACAAGACCTATCACGGCATGGTCAGCCGTTCGTCGCTGATCGAAAACGTCAAGGCAAAGGACCCGGATCCCTACCGCCGTGCGTTTCTGGCCGATGTGGAGCCCATTCCATCCGATGAGCCGCTGTCCAACGTGCTCGGCCGTGTGGCCGGCAGCGCCTGGCCCGTGCCGGTGGTGGACGCGCGTCAGCGCTATATCGGCTCCATCAGCAAATCCGCCCTGCTGGAAACGCTTGATCGCGCCAGCTGATCGAACGCCGCGCGCGCCAGGCCCCTAGTCTGGCGTCTGAGCGGTCGCGATGACGAGAGGATAATTCCCCATGAATTTTGAAATCGGTGACGGCGTCGATACGGCCGTCAATTACATACTCGACAATTATTCGCCGGCACTCGACGTGATTGCGTCTGCCATCGGCTTTGTCACGGATGGCATCCTGAACCTGCTGACATCGGCGCCGATGCCGCTTGGCATTGCCATCTTCGTGCTGCTGTCGCTCTGGCGTGTCGGCATCGGCTTTGCCGTGTTTACCGGCCTGTCGCTCTGGCTTGTGCAGCATATGGGCCTCTGGATCCCTACCATGGAAACGCTGGCGCTGGTCATTGCCTCGACCTTCCTTGCCATGCTGCTGGGCCTGCCGCTCGGCATTGCGATGGCGCGGCGCGATGCGATTGCCGCTGGCGTTCGCCCGGTGCTCGACCTCATGCAGACCATGCCGGCCTTCGTCTATCTCATTCCGGCTGCCATGTTTTTCGGCCTTGGCGCGGTTCCGGGCACCATTGCGACCGTCATCTTCGCCATGCCGCCGGTGGTGCGCCTGACCAATCTTGGCATCCGCCAGGTGGATAGCGAATTCATCGAAGCGGGCCAGGCCTTTGGCTGCACCTCCTCGCAGCTGCTGTTCAAGGTGCAACTGCCGAACGCCCTGCCCTCGATCATGGCCGGCATCAACCAGACGATCATGCTGTCTTTGTCCATGGTGGTCATCGCCTCGATGATCGGCGCCGGCGGCATCGGTAACATCGTTCTGACCGGCATCCAGCGTCTGGACGTTGGCACCGGTTTCGAAGGTGGTCTTGCCGTCGTCATCCTCGCCGTCATCCTTGACCGTATCACCCAGTCTCTTGGCCGGGAAAGCGTCGGCTTCCGTCGTTTCCTGTCTCTGAAGCCCGCCAGCCAGCGCAGTGCGGCATCCGCACCAGGCGTTGCCGCCTCCACCGCCGGCTGACCCATGGCGGGGTGTTCCCCGCTAAAATTGCGAACCTTTGAAAAAGGAGCATCTATGTTCAAGACACTCGCCTCTTTCGGCGCAACCATCACTCTTGCCGCAGCCCTTGTCAGCGGCACGGCTACAGCAAGCTTTGCGCAGGATGCAAAGCCGGTGAAGATCGGCTGGGCCGCCTGGTCGGATGCCGAATTCGTCACCAAGCTTGCGGCAAAGCTCATCAAGGACAAGATGGGCCGCGAGGTGGATCTGGTGCAGACCGATGTCGCGCCGCTCTACCAGGGCGTCAGCCGCGGCGATCTCGACGTGATGATGATGGCCTGGCTGCCCCAGACGCATGCCGACTATTATGCCAAGGTGAAGGACAAGGTCGACACGCTGGGCTCCGTCTATGAAGGCGCCAAGCTCGGCTGGGTCGTTCCCACCTACATTCCCGAAAGCGAAATTGCCTCCATCGAAGACCTGAAAAAGCCCGAGGTGCAGAAAAAGCTTAAAAACACCGTGCAGGGCATCGATCCGGGTGCCGGCCTCACCCGCCTGTCGCAGGAAGCGCTGAAGACTTATGGCCTTGACGATTACAAGCTGCAGATCTCCAGCGAAGCGGGCATGCTGACCACGGTCAATCGCGCCGAGCGCTCGAAGGACTGGTTTGTGGCGACGTCGTGGAGCCCGCACTGGATGTTCGGCAAATATGACCTGCGCTACATTGCCGACCCCAAGAAGGCACTCGGCGAAGCGGAACATGTCGATGTGCTCGCCCGCAAGGGGTTCAGGCAAGAAAATGCCGAGGTTGCAGGCTTCCTGTCGCGCATGAAGCTGCCGATTGCAGATCTCGAAAAGGCGATGTTCACGGCGCAGGAGACCTCTTACGACGAGGCGGTTGCGGCCTACATCAAGGACCATCCGGACCAGATCAAGGCATGGGTTGGCAAGGAATAAGCCAGACCTGAAAACCTGCGGGGGGCAGCAGTTCGTCGGCCCCCGCAACCCTTATGACGATCCGGCACCAGGAGGGCCTTCTATGACGGATGCACGCTATGACGGCATGTTCGGCTATGATGGAATGTATGGCACCGACGACACGTTCGGTGGCCGCATTTCGCTCGCGCGCGATGCGCTGGCCTTTTCACTGGAGGACGCGGCGCGCTTGATCGATGTCGATGCGCAAATGCTGCGTCACTGGGAAAATGACCGGTGCGCGCCACCGGCCAATCAGCTGGCGGTGCTTGCCGGTGTTCTGCAGGTCAGCCTGTCCTGGCTGATGACCGGGCGCGGCCATGGCCCTGACTGGGACGACCTGACGGAGGTTCCGCCGCCTGCATCAGGCCGAGCCACCCGGCCGCTGCCGGTCCTGCGATACTGACCTGCTATACTGACCGGCATTGGACCCGGAAATGAAAGACGGCAGCGATCTGGCGATTGCTGCCGTTTTTCTATCTGCGGTCCAGTCAAGGCGGGTTTCGTCATGGAAACGGTTGACGGGAGGCGCCGCGGACGCGATGTGTGCACCCGAAGTGATTCACGTAACGCCTGCTTCGGTGCTGGATGAGGCAAAGACGGGGGCGTGCCGGAACCATGGTTCCCGTGGATTATTTCGTCGTGGCACGGATAGGCCTTCTCTGACGCGTCGTGCCGGCTTTTGGTCGGTACGGCAAGCCAGACGCAAGGCGCAAACGCTATATCCGGGTGGTCAGCCGGGATGAGCCACGGCGCAGAAGGAGCATGACGATGAACGAGACGGAAACCCAGATGGACCTCCAGGACGCCGCCCTTGCGCTTTTTCTCGAAGCCAATGATCCCGACCAGATCACCGATATTCTGGTGGCGGCTCTCGATGATGCGCTGCGGCTGATGTACGAGGATCTCGCCGGCGACACCGTTCACTGACGGCGCGCGGTCTTTCTGTCAATCCGGCGCAGGGTCTTGTCCAAGGATCTATTCGCCGCAAGCTGGAAAGCGAAGCACAACTTTCAGGCCCCGCCCCTCGCGCCCCGTC
The DNA here is from genome assembly GCF_058242775.1 of Neorhizobium sp. PAMB6630. Classification (NCBI taxonomy): domain Bacteria; kingdom Pseudomonadati; phylum Pseudomonadota; class Alphaproteobacteria; order Hyphomicrobiales; family Rhizobiaceae; genus Neorhizobium; species Neorhizobium sp. PAMB6630. The sequence continues at coordinate 2,136,782 of NZ_CM177836.1, read as the reverse complement.
TGAAGCATCATGCTGCCGCTGAGCAGGCTGGCAATTTCCTCGACGATCGGCAGGCCAAGACCGCTGCCGCGTTCTTCCGGGCCGCTGGCGCGCTCAAACCGTTGCATCACCCGGCCTATGCTGTCGGCGGGAATGCCCGGGCCGTTATCCTCGACCTCCAGTACCAGATGCTGTTCATCAGCCGAAACGCGCACGGTGACCTCGGCGCCCCGGCCGGCATAAAGCAGCGCGTTCGAAATCAGGTTCTTCAGCATTTCGGCCAGCAGCAGCGGTTCACCGCGCATAAAAGCCTGCCCCTCCCCCTCGAAGCCGAGGTCGATATGGGCCTCGGCAGCCGGTGGCACGTGGTCTGCCGTGACGGTGCGGGCAAGCTCGCAGAGATCAAGCCGCACAAGATCCGTCTGCGTGCCCTTCGAGGCCGCATCGATACGCGACATCATCAACAGCTGCGCGAGGATGCGCTCGGCATTGGCAACGGCGGCATCGGCCCGCTCGATGGCGGCGCGTGCGTCGGCGGGATCGGTGGAGCGGGCGGCGAGCGCCAGCTGCGTGCGCACGACGGCGAGCGGCGTGCGCAGCTGATGGCTGGCATTGCCGGTAAAATGCCGCAGCGCCTCCAGCGCCGATTTGAGCCGCACCATGAAGGAATTGACCGTCTCGACAAGCCCCTCGACCTCACTCGGCACCTGTTCGCCGATCGGTTCGAGATCATCGGGGCTGCGGCTCTCGATGGCGCCGCCCAGCCGGTAGAGCGGGCGCAGCGACAGCGAGACGGCAATCCAGACGATGACGGAGGCGCCGGCCATCATCAAAAGCAGGCGGATGGCCGAATGCAAGAGGATCGAGCGGCTGAGCTGGCGACGCGCAATCGTCGTCTCGGCAACCGTCACCGTAAACGGCACGGAGGAAATTCCGGTCGAAGCGGAGCGGGCAAGCGTTGCAACCCGGATCGGTTCGCCCCGAAAGCTTGCATCGTCAAACGCAGTCGATTGACCCTCCCGCCGCGCCAGCGCCGGCAGCGCCTGATAACCGGTGATGAACGTGCCGGGCGGGCCGTCGACGCGGTAGAATACGCGGTCCTGCGCCGCCGATGTCAGCATTTCGAGCGCGACATAGGGGATATCCACCTCCAGCGACCCGTCTTCGGCCACCACCACCCGTTCGGCAATGGCAAGCGCCGACCCGGCGAGCACCCGGTCGGACACGTCGTTTGCGGTCTGGCGCGCTTCCCGCCAGGTATCGATCAGCGCCAGCGAACCGAGCACGGCGGTTGCCGCCAGAAGCCAGGCAAGCAGCCGGCCGCGCAGCGAACGCGGGATGCCCTTCATCACGGTGCTGCCACCAGATCGAGATAATAGCCGATGCCGCGCGCGGTCTTGACGGTCAGCCCATGCGTCTGCAGCCGGCGCCGGAGACGCGACACATATTGCTCGATGGCGTTGGAGGACAGGTCATCATCGAAGCCGGTGAGTGAGCCGATGATCGATTCCTTCGAGACGACCTTTCCGGCCCGCAAGAACAGAAGCTCCAGCAGCGCCACTTCGCGCGCCGGCAGATCGAGCGGCCGGCCGGAGACGGAAAAGCTGCGTGAGGTCAAATCGAGGACAAGGCCGCCGAACTCCACCCGTGAGGAGCGAAGACCTGCCTGTCGGCGCAGCAGAACCCGGATGCGCGCCTCAAGCTCGGAAATGTCGAAAGGCTTGGTGAGATAATCGTCGGCGCCGAGATCAAGACCCCTCACCCGCTCCTCCGGCGTGCCGCGCGCGGTCAGGATCATCACGGCCGCCTGGTTCTGGCGCGCCCGGATCGAGCGCAGCACGTCGAGCCCGTCCATTTCCGGCAGGTTGAGATCGAGGATGATCAGGTCGAACTTTTCCGCCGTTGCCACTGCTTCGGCAGACAGGCCATCCGACACGACATCCACGGCATAACCACTGCCGCGCAAAATAGCCGACAGGCCCTCGGCAAGCGTGCCATTATCCTCCACCAGCAGAATGCGCACCCAAACTCCCCCTCGTCACGGTAAAGACTAGAGGCGAAAGCTTCAGCTGTCACTTGCCTTTGCGTCGGCAGAGTGCTGCAAGCCGCCGGTGGCAAGGGTTATCCCCATGCGTCGGCGTTGCCTTAGCCCCTTTCGCTTCACCTTGTCTCGGCCGCAGCGGTCATGCATCATGGATGTCATGGAAATTCGTCTTCTCACCCTTTGCATCGGCCTTAGCCTTGCAGCGGCCGCCCATGCGGAGGTCACCTCCTTTGCCGCCCGTTCGGGTCGTGCGGATGCACCGGTTCTCGTGGTCTATTCGTCGCTCGACCAGCCGATTGCCCGGCCGATGATCGAGGCATTCCAGAAGGCCAATGTCGATATCGCCGTGCGTTACGAGGACATGCTGACCGGTGAGATCCATGATCGCATCGTGCGCGAAACTGACGAGGGCGGAAAAACGGCCGATTTTGCCTTTTCCTCCGCCATGGACCTGCAGGTAAAGCTTGCCAATGACGGATACGCCCAGCCGAGCCGGCTGCCGATGAGCGCCCGCTGGCCCGATTGGGCAAACTGGCGCGATACCGCCTATGCGCTGACCTTCGAGCCCGCCGTCTTCGTCTATCACAAGCCGAGTTTCACTGACCGCCCACCGCCCTCCACGCGGGCTGAATTCGTGGCCTATCTGAAGGCCGAGGGCGATGCGGTCTTCGGGCGGATCGGCACCTATGATATCGAACGCTCCGGCGTCGGCTTCCTGTTCATGTCCCGCGACCAGGAGCAATTCGACGACATCTGGTCGGTGGTGAACGCCATGGGAGAAGCCGGCGTCAAACTCTACTCCACCAGTCAGGCAATTCTCGAACGGGTGGCGGACGGACGATTCGTGCTCGGCTACAACATCCTCGGCTCCTATGCCGCCGACTGGGCCTCGAACCATCCGGAGGTCGGCATCGTGCTGCCGAAGGATTATACGGTTGTCATGTCGCGCATCGGTCTGGTGCCACAGGCAGCCGCCTCGCCGGATCTCGGACGTCGATTCCTTGAATTTTTCATGTCGAAGGAAGGCCAGACGATCCTCACGCAGCAGTTGCAGATCCCCGCCGTAAGCCCTGATGTTGCTATTGGAAATACCGCCACCACCATGCGCGAAATGCTCGGTGGCCAGTTGAAGCCTGTGCCGGTCAGCCCTGGCCTCATGGTCTATCTCGATCAGGTCAAGCGTGCCCGGCTGATTGCCCGCTGGAACGAGGTTTTGCGGCTGCAATAGAGCTGAATTGCGGCCAAATCGGTTACCTGTCGGCGGGTGTCAGCTAAATGTCAGCATAATGTGGTCGCTTGTCTTCATTCGGGCCGTGGAGGCGTCCCGGACTGCGTGGGAGGGGGATCCGCGCCCGAGACGTTTTTCGCCGGGTGCACCAGATTGTCGTCTTCCTTCCAGCTTGGCTGAAATCAGAGCGTCACAGCGACGCCATTGGAGGATCGACCCTTGAAACACATCATTCTCGCATCCCTGCTTGCTGGCGCCATGGCGCTTCCGGCCTATGCCACGGATTACACGCTGATGGCACCGGCAGCACCGGGCGGTGGCTGGGACCAGACGGCCCGCTCGCTTCAGACCGCGCTGCAGCAGGAAGGCATTTCCAAGAACGTGCAGGTCATCAACGTGCCCGGCGCCGGCGGCACGATTGGCCTTGCCCAGTTCGCCAGCCAGCAGAAGGGTAAGGCGAATGCCCTGATCGTGGGCGGCTACGTGATGGTGGGCGCCATCCTCACCAACAAGGCCCCGGTCACGCTCAAGGATGTGACCCCGATTGCACGCCTCACCGGCGAAAATGAAGCCATCGTGGTTCCGGCCTCTTCGCCGCTGAAGTCGGTTGCCGATCTCGTGGCAGCGCTCAAGAAGGATCCGGGTTCGGTGTCCTGGGGTGGCGGTTCGGCCGGCGGTGTCGACCATATCGCAGCCGGCCTGATTGCCAAGGCTGCCGGCGTCGATCCGACGAAGATCAACTATATCGCGTTTTCCGGCGGCGGCGAAGCGCTGGCCGCTATCCTCGGTTCGCAGGTCACGGTCGGAATTTCCGGTTATGGCGAATTCGAATCGCAGATCAAGTCGGGCACGCTGCGCCTGCTCGCCACCTCCGGCGACACGCGCATCCCCGGCACCGAAGCGCCGACGCTGAAGGAAGCCGGTCTTGATGTGTCCGTGCAGAACTGGCGCATGGTGGCGGCCGCTCCGGGCCTTACGGCCGAGCAGAAGGCAGCCGTCACGGCCGATATCCAGAAGCTCGTCACCTCCAAGACCTGGCAGGAAACGCTGAAGACGAAGGGCTGGCAGGATACCTACCTTTCCGGCGCTGCTTTCGAAGCGCAGCTCGCCAAGGATATTTCCGCCACTGAAACCATCCTGAAGGACATCGGACTGGTCAAATGAACCAAGGACCTTTGAACAAGGCCGGAGAGCGTCGCCCCGATTGGGCGGCGCTTGTCATTGCTGCCGTACTGGTCGCAATTTCCGGCGTCATCTTTTTCGACGCGGCCCGCCTTCGCGAAGTCAGCGGCTATTCGCCGGTCGGTCCGGGCACCGTTCCGATGGCGATTGCCGTTGTGCTGCTGCTGCTGGCCGTCTGGACCGTGATCGCAGCCTTCCGCGGCGATTTTCCCGAGCGCGAAAAGCAGGAAGTCCAGCCGGTTGCCTGGGTCATCGGTGGCCTTGCGGCCCAGATGTTGCTGTTGAACACGGCAGGCTTCTCTATTGCGACAGGTGTGCTGTTTGCCGCAACGGCTGCCGGCTTCGGCAAGCGCAAGGTGTGGATTTCGCTGCCGGTCGGCATCGTTCTCTGTCTTGTCGTCTGGCTGATCTTTGCCGGTCTTCTCCAGCTCTCCCTGCCCGCCGGGCCGCTTGAGCGCCTCTTCCAGTGAAAGCCACGTCATGAGCACGTTTGAATTCCTGCTGCAGGGCCTGGTGATTGCCGCGCAGCCGATGAACCTCTTCTACGCCCTGATCGGCGTGACGCTCGGCACGGCCGTCGGCGTGCTGCCCGGCATCGGGCCGGCGCTCACGGTGGCGCTGCTTCTGCCCGTCACCTACCAGCTGGACCCCGCCGGCTCGCTCATCATGTTTGCCGGTATTTATTACGGCGGCATGTATGGCGGATCGACCACGTCCATTCTGCTCAATACGCCCGGCGAAAGTGCCTCGATCGTCACCGCGCTCGAGGGCAACAAGATGGCACGTGCGGGACGCGGTGGACCGGCACTGGCGACGGCGGCCATCGGCTCGTTCGTGGCAGGCCTGCTCGCCACGATCGGACTTGCCTTTATTGCCCCCTTCATCGTCAAGCTGGCGCTGGTGTTTGGCCCGCGCGAATATTTCGCGCTGATGGTGCTCGCCTTCGTCACCGTGTCCTCGGCCTTCGGTGATTCGACGCTTCGCGGCCTCACGGCCCTCTTTATCGGCCTTGCTTTGTCGACCATCGGCATTGACCAGCTGACTGGCCAGACCCGGCTTGCCTTCGGCGTGCCGGATCTTCTCGATGGCATCGAGGTGACGACGCTGGCCGTTGCGATGTTTGCCATCGGCGAAACGCTGTTTATTGCAGCGCAGGGCGTCAAGGGGCCCGACAAGGTGGAAGCGGTCAAGGGGTCCGTCTGGATGAACCGTGCTGACTGGGCGCGGTCCTGGAGGCCGTGGCTGCGCGGCACCGTCATCGGTTTCCCGATCGGTGCCATGCCGGCCGGCGGCGCTGAAATCGGCACTTTCCTGTCCTATGCCGCCGAAAAGCGCCTGTCCAAACATCCGGAAGAGTTCGGCCACGGCGCCATCGAAGGCGTTGCCGGTCCGGAAGCTGCCAACAATGCGTCTGCTGCAGGCACGCTGGTGCCACTGCTGACGCTTGGTCTTCCGACGACGGCGACCGCTGCCATCATGCTGGCCGGCTTCCAGCAATACGGCCTGCAGCCCGGTCCGCTGTTGTTTGCCACCAATCCGCAGCTCGTCTGGGGCCTCATCGCCTCGCTGCTGATTGCCAACTTCATGCTGCTGGTGCTGAACCTGCCGCTGATCGGCCTTTGGGTGCGGTTGCTCACCATCCCGAAGCCGTGGCTTTATGCTGGCATCCTCTTGTTTGCGACGCTTGGAACGATTGGCGCCAACCCGTCGGTCTTCGAGCTTGGCATGCTGCTCGCCTTCGGCATTCTCGGTTACGTCATGCGCGTCTTCGGTTATCCGATTGCGCCTGTCGTGGTGGGCCTTATCCTGGGGCCGCTTGCCGAACAGCAGCTGCGCCGGGCGCTCGCCATCAGCCAGGGGGATTTCTCGGTTCTCTTCACCTCGCCGATTGCTGCCGGCCTGCTGATCGTTGCCGCTCTCGCGCTGATCGTGCCGCTGATCCTTCGGGCACGCGGTCGCGGCGAGGTTCTGTCCCAGATGGCGGCAAACGAAGACTGACCTGCCGTTTGCCAAAGACCCTGCCCCTTGATCCCGCCGCCCGAAAGGCCGGCGGGATTGCTTTTTTGAAGCCTGGGAACCAAAGCCGCGCCATCCCGTTTACCGGCGTTCTTTCAGGTGATGATGATGGCCCTGCTGACTAACGCTTCCAAAACTCTCGCGCTTTTATCGTCGCCTGTTCGGGCGCACCACCACGTCGCGTGCGCTGCATGAGCGGACGCAAGCGCCTCTTCACCTATGGCACGATGATTTTTGGCGTCGGCCTTGCCGGTTATCTCGTCTATATCGGGCTCAGCCAGTTCACCTGGACGCAGATCATGGAATCGGTCCGCGCCATTCCCATGTCGAACTTCCTGTTGGCGCTTCTCTACTGCGCCGGCTCATATCTCTGCCTCACCGGGTTCGACTGGACGGGCGTGCGGTATGTGAAGAACGATCTGGCCTATCCAAAAATTGCGCTCGCCTCCTTTGTCGCCCTGGGGCTGGGGCAGAGTATTGGCCTTGCCGGCCTCAGCAGCGGCGCCATCCGTTATCGGTATTATGCCCATTGGGGCATGTCGACAGAGGATGTGGCAAAGATCGTGCTGATGTCGGGCATGACGGTCGGCCTTGGCCTTCTCGTTCTCTCCGGCATCGTGATGGTGCTGAACCCGTCGGATGCGGCGGCGCTTCTGCGCGTCTCCCCCACCATTGCCATGCTGATTGGCGGCCTCTGCTTCGTCATTGCCCTCGTCTATGTCGTGCTTGCCGCCTTCCTGCGCGCGCCGCTCAAGATCCGCAAATGGACCTTTGTGATGCCGACGGTTCGCATTGCCATTCTGCAGATCTTGATCGGCACGGTGAATTTCGCCCTCGTCTCGGCCTGCCTGATGGAACTGATGCAGGCGACCGAAAATGTCAGTTACCTCAAGGCTGCGACCGCCTATGTGCTGGCCAATATCGCCATTCTCATCACCCATGCGCCGGGCGGGCTTGGCGTGCTGGAGGTGACGGTGAAGCACGTGATGGGAGATCAGGCGTCAATCGGCGCGCTGGTGGCCTTCCGGGTGATCTATTTCTTTATTCCCTTTGCCATTGCGCTTCCCGTTTCGCTGGTGGGTGAGGCCGTGTTCCGCGCCCGCAAAAAACACGAGGGCAGCGCGGAAAAGCAAAACCACTCGCCGGACCCTGCCCTGCGCGCGCCCTCGGCCTGACGGGTGCGGCCAGGAAAGCCCCGCGCCTTCCTCCCTCCGCTCCCATCTGCGTATCGGGCCGAGTGCCTTCCCTCAAAAGCGGTCCCGCGACTTCAGTTGGCGGTAGCGGCGGCCTTTCCTGCGCATTGAGCACGATGCACGCATTTCTTTTACCAATGCGGACCTTCATTTCCTGTGCGCTTTGTTCTAGAGACAGTCCTTCGAACCCGCTGGCGCGCTGCCTGTGGCTGCCCCGTTTTCAAGGTAATGTCGATCGATGCTTGATACCCTCAGAAACTACTCCCGCTCCTGGGTCTCGAAACTGCTTCTTCTGCTTCTCGTGGGCTCCTTCGCGATCTGGGGTGTCTCTGCATCGCTCGTGGGACCGAGCAGCAATGCCGTGATGACCGTGGGGGACCAGGAAGTATCGCCGGCCGAATTCCGCCTCGCCTATCAGCGCCAGTTGAGTTCGCTCAGCCGCCAGTTCGGCACGCAGCTGACAACGGAACAGGCGCGCGCCTTTGGCGTCGACCGTCAGGCCTTCGCCCAGCTTTCGGCAGGTGCTGCCCTTGACCAGCTGTCTGAGGACATGCGGCTTGGTCTTTCCGAGGATCGTCTGGCAAACCTGATCGCCGAAGACCCCGCCTTCCGCGGCAATGACGGCCGGTTTGACCGCACCCTTTTCAGCACGCGCCTGCGCAATGCCGGACTTCGCGAAGACGACTATATCAAGGAGCGCAGCAAGGTTGCTGTGCGCAGCCAGATTGTCGATGCGATCTCCGATGGTTTCCAGGCACCGAAGGTACTGGTGGACGCGCTGAAGCAATATCGCAACGAAGCGCGCGACGTCGATTACCTGCTTCTGTCATTCGCCAATATCGATCCGGTCAAGGCACCCGCCGAAGACGTGCTTGCGACATGGTTCGATGCGGCCAAAAGCCGTTACCGCGCACCGGAACTTCGCCGCTTTGCCTATGTGACGCTGCAGCCGAGCGATGTGGCAGACCCGACGGGCGTGACCGACGAGCAGGTGCGCGCCGAATACGACCGCCGCAAGGACAGCTACAAGACGCCGGAAACCCGCACCATCGAGCAGCTGGCCTTTCCGAGCAAGGAAATGGCGGTTGCCGCTTTGGCGCAGATGAAGGAACGCCAGCTGGATTTCAGTGCGCTGGTGACCGATCAGGGCAAGACCCTGGCCGACGTGATGCTGGGTGATTTCACCAAGGACCAGTTGCCGGACCAGAAGATTGCCGACGCGGCCTTCGCGCTTGGCCCGCAAGGTGGTGTTACGCCGGTCGTTGAGGGGGCATTTGGCCCGGTCGTGCTGCGCGTGACGAATGTGCGTCCGGAAACGGTGAAATCCTTCGATGAGGTGAAGGACGAGATCCGCAACAACCTGTCGCTTGCCGCCGCCGCCCAGAACGTTCAGGCCGTGCATGATCGTTTCGAGGATCTTCGCGGTTCCGGCTCCTCGCTGGAGGAAGCCGCAGCGCAGCTGAAGCTGAAGGCGGTCACCGTCACGGCCGACCGCGGCGGCAACGATGGCAATGGCGCCGGCGTTCCCCTGCCCAAGAGCGAAAGCCTGCTGACGGATGTCTTCCGCAGCGATGTCGGCGCCGAGACCCTGCCCTCCAACCTTGGCAATGACGGTTATGTCTGGTTTGACGTGCGCGAAGTCATCCCCGAGCGCGACCGCACGCTTTCGGAAGTGCATGACAAGGTCGTGGCCGACTGGACGACCGAGCAGCAGCGCAATGCGCTGGCCGCGCGCGCCGAAGAGCTGCGCAACCGCCTTGACGGCGGTGACACGCTTGCCGCCGTCGCCGGCGAGCTTGGCCTTGCCGTCGAAACCAAGACCGGTCTTCGCCGCCAGGGCAATGATGCGATCTTCGGTGGCGAAGCCATCACGGCTGCCTTCTCTGGCCCCGTCAACACCAATGCCACCGGCCCTGCCGCCGATGGTGAAAGCCGTCTTCTGATGCATGTCACCGCCGTCAATCAGCCGCCGGCCGATGCGCTGTCGGGCGAGGAACAGCAGCTGCAGCAGATTGCACGCGCCGCCGGCGACGACATGCTGGACCAGATGGTGACCGAGCTGCAGACCACCTATGGTGTGCAGATCAACCAGGCACTGGCCGATCAGGCGATGGTGCGCTGAGGGCTTAAACAGGACTGAACATATCGCATCTGGCCTGGCGAAACCGGTTGCGGGTTTCGGGGCCATTGCGCCGGGGAGAGCCAGAGGATGCCCGAACTGAAACCCTTCATTGCCAAGGTGGCAAACGGCCAGGCGCTGTCCCGCGATGAAGCCCGTCTCGCCTTCGACATCCTGATGTCGGGCGAAGCAACGCCATCGCAGATCGGCGGTTTCCTGATGGCACTGCGCGTGCGCGGTGAAACCGTCGAGGAAATCTCCGGCGCGGTGTCCACCATGCGCGCAAAAATGCTGCCGGTGAAAACCTCGGCCGCCGTGATGGATATCGTGGGAACCGGCGGCGACGGACTTGGCACCTACAATATTTCGACACTCGCAGCGCTCATCGTCGCAAGCTGCGGCGTGGCCGTTGGCAAGCATGGAAATCGGGCGCTCAGTTCCAAATCGGGCACTGCCGATGCACTGACAGCACTTGGCGTGAAGCTCGATATTACGCCGGACCTGATCGCGCGCTGCATCGATCAGGCCGGCATCGGCTTCATGTTCGCGCAGGTGCACCACGCGGCCATGCGCCATGTCGGCCCAAGCCGCGTCGAGCTTGGCACGCGCACCATCTTCAACTTGCTTGGCCCCCTGTCCAATCCGGCCGGTGCCCGCAAACAGCTGCTTGGCGTTTTTTCGCCGCGCTGGGTGCAGCCGATTGCCGAAGTGATGCGGGATCTGGGGTCGGAGACGGTCTGGGTCGTGCACGGCGATGGCATGGACGAAATCACCACCACCGGCGTCACGCAGGTCAGCGCGCTTGAAAATGGCACGATCCGCAGCTTCGAGCTGACGCCGGAAGATTTTGGTGTCGCCCGCGCAAGCATCGACGACCTGAAGGGTGGCGATGGCGAGGCCAATGCGAAAGCCTTGAGGGCGGTGCTGTCGGGCGCCCAAAATGCCTATCGCGACATTGCGCTTTGCAATGCCGCCGCGTCGCTGGTGATTGCCGGAAAGGCAGGCGATCTGCGTGAGGGCATGGCGATTGCAGCGCAAGCGCTGGACAGCGGGCGAACGGCCCAGGTGCTCGATGCGCTTGTCGCCGTCTCCAACGAACCTATGTGAGGTTTTATGAGCGATATTCTGAGAAAAATCGAAGCCTACAAGCGCGATGAAATCGCTGCTGCCAAGGCTCGCGTGCCGCTTGCCGAGTTGAAGGCAATGGCAGCGGACCAGTCCTTGCCGCGTGGGTTCTACAAGGCGCTGAAGGCGCGCCAGGAGGCCGGCACGTTCGGCCTGATTGCCGAAATCAAGAAGGCAAGCCCGTCGAAAGGTCTGATCCGTCCGGACTTCGATCCGCCGGCGCTCGCCGCGGCCTATGAAGCAGGCGGTGCGGCCTGTCTCTCCGTGCTCACCGATGGCCCGAGCTTTCAGGGTGCGCCGGAGTTTCTGACCGCTGCTCGCGCGGCCTGCGCGCTGCCGGCGCTGCGCAAGGATTTCATGTTCGACACGTATCAGGTGCATGAAGCCCGCGCCTGGGGCGGCGATTGCATTTTGCTGATCATGGCGTCGCTCTCGGATGACGAGGCACGCCCGCTGGAAGACGAGGCCCTGTCGCTGGGCATGGATGTTCTGATCGAAGTGCATGACGCCCCGGAAATGGAGCGCGCGCTGAAACTGTCCTCGCCGCTTGTCGGTATCAACAATCGCAACCTGCGCACCTTCGAGGTCAGCCTGTCCGTCAGCGAGGCGCTGGCTGCCATGGTGCCGGCGGATCGGCTCCTGGTCGGCGAAAGCGGCATCTTCACCCACGCCGATTGCAAGCGTCTGGAGAAAGCCGGCATTACCACCTTCCTCGTCGGCGAAAGCCTGATGCGGCAGGACGATGTGACGGCGGCCACCCGCACGCTCCTCTCCGGCACGCCCGCAGCCGAGGCTGCGGAATGAGCGAGGACGCGCCGCGCCTCACCCATCTCGGCGCCTCCGGCGAGGCGCATATGGTTGACGTCAGCGACAAGGCCGAGACTGTCCGCGTGGCCGTGGCACACGGTTTTGTGCGCATGTTGCCGCAAACGCTTGGCCTCATTCTCGATGGCAATGCCAAGAAGGGTGACGTGATCGGCACGGCGCGGCTCGCCGGCATCATGGCCGCCAAGCAGACGGCAAACCTCATTCCGCTCTGCCATCCGCTGATGCTGACCAAGGTGACGGTGGATATTGTGGAAGACCACGATCTGCCGGGCCTTCGGGTTGAGGCAACCGCCAAGCTCACCGGCAAGACCGGTGTCGAGATGGAGGCGCTGACGGCCGTTTCCATCGCCTGCCTCACCATCTATGACATGGCGAAAGCCGCCGACAAGGGCATGCAGATCGGCGGCATCGCGCTTGTCGAAAAGAGCGGCGGCAAATCCGGCGACTGGCGCCGGCCGGATGAGGCAAGCTGATGAATGCAAGCCTGCTGCCGGTCTCCGAGGCTCTCACGCGCCTGCTGTCGCGCGCAAGACCGGTCGATTCGTCTGAGCAGGTCCCCCTGCGTGAGGCTGCGGGCCGTGTTCTCTCAGCCGATATCGCAGCCCGCCTCACCCAGCCACCCTTTCATTCCTCCGCCATGGATGGTTATGCGCTACGGGCCGGCGATGCCCCCGTCATCGGCTCGGAACTGACGGTCATCGGCGAATCGGCCGCGGGCCACGGTTTTTCCGGGTCTGTCGGCAAGGGCGAGGCAGTGCGTATCTTTACCGGCGCGCCCGTGCCGGAGGGCGCCGATACGGTGCTGATCCAGGAGGATGCGGAAAAACGCGATGGCAACCGTATCCGTACGACATTTGCGGTGACGAAGGGCCGCCACATCCGCCCGCGTGGACAGGATTTTGCCGAAGGCGACGTGGTGCTCGCGAGCGGAACACGGCTCGACCCGGCGCGTCTCACCGTGGCAGCCGCCATGAACCATCCGGCACTTTCCGTCTATCGCCGCCCGCGCATTGCCATCATTGCCACCGGCGACGAACTGGTATCACCGGGCGCCGTGCCTCAGCCATCGCAGATCATCGCCTCCAATACATTTGGCATTTCCGCTCTGGTCGAGGCGGCCGGCGGCGAGGTTCTGGATCTCGGTATCGTGGCGGATCGTTCCGACCTGATCGAGGCGGCCATTGGCAAGGCGGTCGATGAAGGCGCCGATGTGCTGGTGACGCTGGGCGGCGCCTCCGTCGGCGATCATGATCTGGTGCAGAAGAGCTTGAAGGCGCAAGGCATGGAACTGGATTTCTGGCGCATCGCCATGCGGCCGGGCAAACCGCTGATGGTAGGCTCGCTCGGCGCCATGCAGGTGCTCGGCCTGCCCGGAAACCCGGTCGCAAGCCTGGTCTGCGGCCTGCTTTTCCTCGAACCGCTGGTCGCAAAACTTGCCCATCGCGGCACCGAAAGCCGCGCTCGCGATGCCTTTGCCGCAGTACCGCTTGGCCAGAACGACCACCGGCAGGACTATCTTCGTGCAACGCTTGCGCGCGATCATGACGGGCGCCTGATGGCAACGCCGTTTGCCAAGCAGGATTCCTCGATGATGAGGATTTTTGCCGATTCGGATTGCCTGATCGTGCGCCCGCCGCATGCGCCCGAACTGCCGGCCGGCGCCCCCTGCCCGATCCTGCTGCTGCGTCGGTTCTGACTTTTCACCAAAGATGATCCGATGGGCTCTCCTTGCCGTAAACGACGGCAAAGACAAACGATTCCGGAGTTTTACACGGTGCCAGACGCAACACATTCGCCCATCCTTGTCTGGTTCCGCAAGGATCTGCGTCTGGATGACAATGGCGCGCTCTTGAGTGCTGTCGAGAAAGAGCGGCCGATCCTCTGCGTTTATGTGCGCGAGCCCGATGACGAGGCTGTCGGGCCGCTCGGTGCGGCGCAGGCCTGGTGGCTGCATCATTCGCTTCAGGCGCTTTCAGCAGCCCTTCAGGCCCGCGGCAACCGGCTCATTCTGAAGACGGGCACGGCAAGCGAAGTGCTTGCAGCCCTTGCCGAGGAGACTGGGGCCAAAGCCGTCTATCTCAACCGGCTCTACGAGCGTGACGGGATCGATGCCGAGATCCTGAAGGCACTGCATGACGGCGGGCTCGAGGTGAAGCGCTTCAAGGGCCAGCTTCTGCATGATCCGCATACGATGCGATCCGGCACCGGCGGTCCATACCGGGTCTATACTCCCTTCTGGAAAGCGCTGGAAAAGGATGGTGAGCCGCGCGAACCGGCGGAGGCGCCAGAAACCCTGCCCGCCCCTGGCACGTTTCCGTCGTCGGAAACACTGTCCGACTGGCATCTCCTGCCGATGCACCCGAACTGGGCAGAGGAATTCGAAACGCTCTGGACCCCGGGTGAAGCCGGTGCCGTCGAAAAGCTCGAACAGTTTGTCGAGCGCCCGATCCACACCTACAAGGCCGACCGCGATTTTCCGGGAAAGACCGAGGCGACGTCAAAGCTTTCGCCGCATCTGGCCTTTGGTGAAATTTCGCCTGCCCGCATCTGGTATGCAACACGCGGCCTGCAAGCCTCCGACCATGTGACCCATTTTCGCAAGGAACTGGTCTGGCGCGAATTCTGCCATCACCTTCTGGTGGCGTTTCCAAAGCTTCGCACACACAACTGGAACGACCGCTTCGATGCGTTTCCCTGGGAGGAGAACGACGACGGTTTTCAAGCCTGGACGAAGGGCATGACCGGCTATCCGATTGTTGATGCCGGCATGCGGGAACTCTGGCGCCACGGCATCATGCACAACCGCGTGCGCATGATCACCGCCTCCTTCCTGATCAAAGATTTGATGGTTGACTGGCGGCGCGGCGAAGCCTGGTTCCGCGACACACTTTTGGATGCCGATGTCGCCTCCAATGCCGCCAACTGGCAATGGGTGGCGGGCTCGGGCGCCGATGCTTCACCCTTCTTCCGGGTCTTTAATCCCATCCTGCAGGGCGAGAAATTCGATGCCGATGGCGAGTACATCAAACGGTTTGTGCCTGAGCTTTCACGTCTGCCGAAGAAATACATTCACCGCCCCTTCGAAGCTCCGCCGGAGGTTTTGCAAAAGGCCGGCGTGACGCTCGGCAAAACCTATCCAAAGCCGGTGGTCAATCATTTCGAAGCGCGCGACCGGGCGCTGGCGGCCTATGCTGAGGTAACCGGTAAAAGCTCTGAGGCCGATTCACGCGACTGACCCGCTGTTCCGCGTCTCCACGCAATTCACTTCGGCCAAACGAAAAAATCCCCCTCCGTCACCGGAAGGGGATTTTTGTATGTGAAGCAATAACGGACCGTCAGACCAGACGGTTCTGTTCCAGTGCCGCCTCGATGAAGCTCGAAAACAGCGGATGCGGATCGAGCGGCCGGCTCTTCAGTTCCGGGTGATACTGCACGCCGATGAACCACGGATGGTCGGCATATTCGATCGTCTCCGGCAACAGACCGTCCGGCGACATGCCGGAGAAGATCAGGCCGCAGTTTTCCAGCCGTTCCTTGTAGTCCACGTTCACCTCGTAGCGGTGGCGGTGACGCTCGGAAATGTCCGTGGAGCCGTAGATGTCGGCGATCTTCGTGTCGCGCTTCAGCGAAGCCTTATAGGCGCCAAGCCGCATGGTTCCGCCGAGATCACCGGCCACGGAGCGCTTCTGCAACTCGTTGCCCTTCACCCATTCCGTCATCAGGCCAACGACTGGCTGCTTGGAGGGGCCGAACTCGGTCGAGGATGCGTCGTCGATACCGGCGAGGTTACGGGCCGCTTCCAGCACGGCCATCTGCATGCCGAAGCAGATGCCGAAATACGGCACCTTGCGTTCGCGAGCAAACTTGGCCGCGTTGATCTTGCCCTGCGCTCCGCGTTCGCCAAAGCCGCCGGGCACCAGGATGCCGTTGACCTTTTCGAGGTACGGCGCCGGATCTTCCTTCTCGAAGATTTCGGACTCGATCCACTCGAGCTTGACCTTCACCTGGTTGGCGATGCCACCATGGTAAAGCGCCTCGATCAGCGATTTGTAGGCGTCCTTGAGGCCGGTATATTTGCCGACGATGGCAATCGTCACTTCGCCTTCCGGATTGCGGATGCGGTTGCTGACGGTTTCCCAGGCGTCGAGACGCGGCTTCGGGGCCGGTTCGATGCCGAAGGCGGCCAGCACTTCCGAATCAAGGCCTTCCTTGTGATAGGCCATCGGCACGTCATAGATATTGGCGACGTCGAGCGCCTGGATGACGGCGGAGGCCCTGACGTTGCAGAACAGCGAAAGCTTGCGGCGCTCGGCCTCCGGGATTTCCCGGTCGGCGCGCACCAGCAGGATATCGGGCGCAATGCCCATGGCCTGCAGTTCCTTCACCGAATGCTGGGTGGGCTTGGTCTTAAGCTCGCCGGCGGCCGGGATATACGGCATCAGCGTCAGGTGGAGATAAACGGCAGCGCCGCGTGGCAACTCGTTGCCGAGCTGGCGGATCGCTTCCACGAAGGGCATTGCCTCGATATCGCCCACCGTGCCGCCGATTTCACAGATGACGAAATCATAGTCGTCATTGCCCTCGACAATGAAGTCCTTGATCTCGTTCGTGACGTGCGGGATCACCTGAACGGTGGCGCCGAGATAATCGCCGCGCCGTTCCTTGTCGATGATGTTCTTGTAGATCCGGCCGGTGGTGATGTTGTCGGTCTTGGTCGCCGAACGCCCCGTGAAGCGTTCGTAATGACCGAGATCGAGGTCCGTCTCGGCACCGTCGTCGGTCACGAAGACCTCGCCGTGCTGGGTCGGGCTCATCGTGCCTGGATCGACGTTGAGATAAGGGTCGAGCTTACGCAAGCGAACCCGGTAACCGCGGGCCTGTAACAAGGCTCCGAGGGCTGCGGCCGCAATTCCTTTTCCGAGGGAAGAAACCACGCCGCCTGTGATGAATACATATCGCGCCATGGGAGTCACCGGATACCTATAAACAAGCGATTCCACCAGCCCAAAATTTGCATGGGTTGATTAAAGCTGTTGAAATCTGAACAAAAGAAAACCGGCAGGCTTTTGGCCTGCCGGCGGTTTGGTCTGCGACGCGGCCTTACTGGCCGGTCGGAACGGCTGTCGGATCGGCTGGTGCCGGCTGTGCGGGGGCAGTTGCACCCGGTGCGGCACCGCCGGCCGGCTGGCCGCCAAGCGAATCAAGGATACCGTTGCCCTGACCCTGCTGGGTCGCGGGGATCCGGTCGAGAATATCGGTCGGGCGCTGTTCGTAGCGGCCCATGATGCCAAGCGCCAGCGACGTCACGAAGAACAGTGCGGCCAGAATGGCGGTCGTGCGGGTCAGCGCATTGGCCGTGCCGCGGGCCGACATGAAGCCGGAGCCGCCGCCGATGCCAAGGCCACCGCCTTCGGAGCGCTGAATCAGCACAACGCCGACAAGGGCCAGCACGATCATGAGATGGATAACGATCAATACGGTCTGCATATCAGTCCAGTCCTGCGCGCCGTCTGGGCGGCATCCATGAAGGGTTCGGCATCAATGGTTTGGCCGGCTCTTTACCCGAGCCGGTCCGGTATTCCAAGGGGCAAGTGACCCGGTTTGGCGTTTTGCGCCGATTTATGCGGTCAGCGCCTCGTATACCCCGTAGATGGCGAGGAAATCGGAGGCTTTCAAGCTTGCTCCGCCGATGAGTGCGCCATCGACATTTTTAACCGCCATCAATTCCTTGGCATTGCTTGGTTTTACCGAGCCGCCATAGAGAATGCGCATCTTCTGGCCCTCGCCCGCAAAACGCCCAACGAGTTCGGCGCGCATGAAGGCATGCGCCTTTTCCACGTCATCCACAGTTGGCGTCAGCCCGGTACCGATTGCCCAGACCGGCTCATAGGCGATGACGGTGTTGTCTGCGGTAGCGCTATCAGGCAGCGAACCGGCGAGCTGGCGCTTGAGGATTTCCAGTGTCTGGCCGGCCTTGCGCTCGTCTGCCGTCTCGCCGATGCAGATGATGGCCACCAGTTCTGCCCCGTAGGCGGCTTGCGCCTTGGCGCGCACCAGATGGTCGGTTTCCGCATGGTCACTGCGTCGCTCCGAGTGGCCGACGATGACGTGGGTGCCGAAGCAGTCGGCGATCATTTCCGCCGAAAGGTCGCCGGTATGGGCGCCGGCCTGGTCCTGGTGGCAATCCTGTGCGCCGATCAACAGGGGGCTATCGGTGCAAAGGGCCGTCGAGACATAAAGCAGGGTCGCGGGCGGGCAGATCAGCGCATCGACCTTTTCCGACAAGGGGCCCTGCACGCCCTCGGCCATCGCCTTGATCTGGTCCAGCGCGGACCGCGTGCCATTCATCTTCCAGTTACCAGCCACCAGCGGGCGAACATCCGGCGTCATTGCGCTTTATATCCCTTCAACTCCCGGCCGTTCAAACACGAACGGCGTCCTCATCTTGTGCTCGGGGGCTTTTTAGACGGTTCCGAACGCAAATGGTATGTAAAAACGCGGCCTTGGTTCAGAAGTGTGGTTAAAACGACGCAGAAACGTCAACAAAATGTTCAGCCGCCTGCAGTCAGGACGAAATTGAGGATGTCGCGCCAGTCACTCATCCGCACCGGTGTGCCGTGGCCCCCGGTTTCGAACAGCCGGAACGCCACCGGATACTTGCGGCTTTGCATCTTTTCATAAAGCGCGATCTGGTCTTCGGCCTTGTAGACCTTGTCGGCACTGCCATGAGAAAAATAGACGGGGATGCGCAGCTTTGCCGCCGGCGTCGTCAGAAAACCCGGATCCGGCGGGCCGCCCATCACCACCAGCCCCTTCAGATAACGCACCGCCTCCTTGTCGCGGCTGACGCTCTGGCAGATGAAGCCGCCCATGGAGGCGCAGGCGAGAATCACCGGCCGTCCCGCCGAAAGCTCGAACACATGACGGATAAGGGCTGCGACGTCGGCGGCCCCATTGGGGTCGAAGCTTTTGATGCTTGGGGCGTAATAGCTGCCGCCATTCAGCACCGCGAGGTTTTTGAGCCGGTTGAAATTGCCGCCGAAGGAATAGTCGTTGGCGCCAAGGCGGCGATCCCCTCCCCGGCCATGGATGAAAATCACGGTAAATGCCGCATCCTGCAGCGGGCCGACGCGCATGACGTCGAGCCTGCTGCCGGAGAGGTTCAGCGTTTCGTTCACCTGATACTTGCGCACGCCCGTATCGACGTAAGGTGATTTCACCCGCCGCTCGGGCTCCTGGTCGCGGGCATTGATATCGCGCTGTTCCTGATAGTCGATCACCTGGAAGGCGCCGCCATCGCGGGTTTCCAGCACACGCTGCTGCGAAAAGAGCGCATCCTTGAAGGGCTTGATCGGCGGATCGGCAACCGCAACGCCTGGCACAAACAAAAGCCCCAGAACCAGCACCGAACGCAAAAGGCGGTGCTTGACGGGGTGGTTGTGAAAATGATCTGTGGACATGCCGCTTCCAATGCATTTGCCGCCAGATGTCTGGCTTGCCAACGGGCGCGCGGCGGCGCAAACCCGGAACTGCCCTTTGCCTTCATGCGCGGGCATCGCGAAAAAGCCGGTTATCTGGCACACTCGCGGGCGATTCGATAGCCACCCAGACGCGGGACTTGCCCATCGAGAGCCATTTGCCGCTTGCTCAAAGGCCATATAGACGGACCCCATGGACGATACCACCGACCTCTTCGCCAGCCTTCCGACCCCGAGCCGCGCGAGCGCCAAGACGTCCGAAGCACCGCAGACGCCAGCCAACAGCGCCGAGCCTGTGACCAGGGCGCCGGAGCCTGCCCGTGCGGCGCGCGGAGCGCCGGTGGCGGTTGCGGGAACCGATACCTACGATGCCTCCTCGATCCGCGTGCTCGAAGGGCTGGAGCCCGTTCGCATGCGTCCGGGCATGTATATCGGCGGCACCGACGAAAAGGCGATGCATCACCTTTTCGCCGAGGTGATCGACAACTCCATGGACGAGGCCGTTGCCGGTCACGCCAATTTCATCGAAGTTCATCTGGATGCCGAAGGGTTTTTGACCGTCAGCGACAACGGCCGCGGTATCCCCGTGGAAAACCATCCGCAGGTGCCGGGAAAATCCACGCTCGAAGTCATCATGACCAAGCTGCATGCCGGCGGCAAGTTCGACGGCAAGGCCTATGAAACCTCGGGCGGCCTTCACGGCGTTGGCGTTTCCGTTGTCAATGCGCTGTCTGATCTCCTCGAAGTGGAGGTTGCCCGCAACCGCAAACTCTATCGCCAGCGTTTTTCGCGCGGCGTGCCGCAGGGTGGCCTCGAAGAACTGGGCGATGTACATAACCGGCGCGGCACGCGTGTGCGCTTCCATCCCGATCCGCAGATCTTTGGCGACCACGCCAAGTTCGATGCCGGCCGTATTTTTCGCATGGCGCGCTCAAAAGCCTATTTGTTCGGCGGCGTCGAAATCCGCTGGAGCTGCGATCCGGGCATGGTGGTGGCCGGTGGCGATATTCCCGACAAGGCGGTGTTCCACTTCCCCGGCGGCCTCAAGGATTATCTCGCCGCAACCCTTGGCAAGGACTTTACCGTTACCCGCGAGATCTTTGCCGGGCGCACGGAAAAGACCGGCGGCCACGGCGCCATGGAATGGGCGATCACCTGGTATGGCGGCGATCCGCTGATCCATTCCTATTGCAACACCATTCCGACGCCTGAAGGCGGCACGCACGAGGCTGGTCTGCGTATCGCGCTGACCAAGGGTCTCAAAAATTACGCCGAACTGACGCAGAACAAGCGCGCCGCCCAGATCAGCACTGACGACGTGATGATTTCGGCCATGGGCATGCTCTCCGTCTTCATCCGCGAGCCGGAATTCGTCGGCCAGACGAAAGACAAGCTGGCAACCGTCGAAGCCCAGCGCATCGTGGAAAACGCGCTGCGCGATCCGTTCGATCATTACCTCGCCGGCAATCCGGCAGAAGCGGCAAAACTGCTCGAATGGGTGATCGAGCGGGCCGAAGAGCGGCTTCGCCGGCGCAAGGAAAAGGAAGTCAACCGCAAGACGGCGGTGCGCAAACTTCGCCTGCCCGGCAAGCTGGCCGACTGCTCGCAGAACACCGCCGAAGGCGCCGAGCTTTTTATCGTCGAAGGTGATTCGGCCGGCGGCTCGGCCAAGCAGGCGCGCAACCGTGCCAACCAGGCCATCCTGCCGTTGCGTGGAAAGATCCTGAACGTCGGCAGCGCGAGCCGTGAAAAGCTGTCCGCCAACCAGCAGATCGCCGATCTCATCCAGGCGCTCGGCTGCGGCACGCGCACAAAATACCGCGAGGAGGATCTTCGCTACGAGCGCATCGTCATCATGACCGATGCCGACGTGGACGGTGCCCATATCGCCTCGCTGCTCATCACTTTCTTTTATCAGGAAATGCCGGAACTGATCCGCGGCAACCATCTCTATCTTGCCGTGCCGCCGCTCTACGTCATCCGCCAGGGCGCCAAGATCGTTTATGCCCGCGACGACCGTCACCGGGCCGAACTGATGGAAACCGAGTTCAAGGGCAAGAAGGTCGAGATCGGACGCTTCAAAGGTCTTGGCGAAATGATGCCGGCGCAGCTCAAGGAAACCACGATGGACCCGGCCAAGCGCACGCTGCTGCGTGTCGGCATCGATGACGTGGATTTCGAAGGCACCCGCGAGGCGGTCGACAACCTCATGGGCACCAAGGCCGATGCCCGATTCCGATTTATCCAGGAACGGGCCGCCTTCGCCGATAATCTCGACATCTGACGCTTTGCGGTCAGCCAGCGAAAGCTGAACCGAACTGTAAAAAAGCCCGAGGATCCGACCGGATCCTCGGGCTTTTTCGTGTTTTGTTGTCCTCTCTGCCGCAGCCGTCTGCTTTAATCCTGCAGTACCGGTTCGCGGGCGGCGAGCACCCGAATGACGGCGCCGATCAGGGCTGTCGCCTCATAGGGTTTGCGCACAACGGGGGCCGAAAAACTTGCCGGGATGACCGACTGGTCACTGTATCCCGTGGCAAACACGAAAGGCACGTCGCGGCGCACCAGTTCCTCGGCAATCGGCAGGGAGGTGCCCGATCCGAGATTGACGTCGAGGATGGCGATATGGGGCGTGAACGTCCGCAACTGCCGAAGCGCCTCGGCAGCCGATGGCACGGTTGTGACCTTGGTAATACCGTGGTCGAGCAGCATCGTCTCGACATCGGCTGCCACCAGCATCTGGTCTTCCACCAGTAACAGGTCGAGGTCGCCCAGAATGCTGGCGATCTCGCTCGCGGATGCAAGATTGAGATCGACTTCCTGGTCGAAGACGGGTGTATCGGAGGCGTGAACGTGTTTTGCCGGAATTAAAAAGCGCGCGTGAAGGCCGGATGCTGCGTAATCCACCTGGCTTTCGCCACCCAGTTCATAGGGGATGCTGCGCTCGATGAGGATGGTGCCGAAACCGGCGCGCTTTGGCGCAAGAACCAATGGGCCGCCGCTTTCAATCCAGGCCAACTGAGTGCCGCCGTCGACATTGTTGCTCCAGGAGATGTCCAGCCGGCCGCCATTGGCCGAGAGCGCGCCATATTTGGCGGCGTTGGTCGACATTTCATGCAGCACCAGTGCCATCACGGAAAAACCGCGGCTATCCAGCCAGACATGCGGACCGTCAAGCATCACCTGCCGTTCGCCGTCACGATAGGGTTTCAGCTCGGCCTCCAGCAGGTCACGAAGCGAACCACCGTCACCGCCGCGCACCACCTGGTCATGGGCAAAGGCCAGCGCTTGGATGCGGCCCTTCAGCGTCGCCACGTAATCGCCGATCAGCCGGCCCTCCTGCACGGGATGGCCAACCAGCGCCTTGATGACGGCAAGGATGTTCTTGACGCGATGGTTCAACTCCTCGTTCAGCATGCGCTGGCGCACATCTGCCTTGCCGCGCTCGTCGGCCAGAAGCTCGTTGTGGTGCAGCACCACCTCGACCAGCACGGAGCGGATCGCCTCGGCAATCTCGCGTTCGCTTTCCGTCCAGCGCTCGGATTTCATGTGAACAGTTTCCTTCCACAGCGCAAAACTCTTGCGCGGTGTCAGGCGGTCGCCCATCGGCCCGATCTCGTAGGATTTGTCGGGATTGCCGGCCCAGTCGAGCATCTGCACCAGTTCGCGGCGGAAGAAGAACAGGTAATCGCGCGGCCGCTGCGAGAGCGGAATGGCCAGCAGGCCACAGACGTCGGAGGCATAATCAACCGCTTGCGGCAGGTGCAGTGACAGGTGGTCCGTACCCCAGATGCGCCCGCCCGAGACGGAGCCAACAAAATCACCAATGCCGGCAATGGCTTTTTCGGGCGGCACGGCGCCATGCCCTGTCCAGATGCCATCGAGCCAAAGGCCGATGCCATCGCAAGACATGATTTTGGCAAATTCGGTCAAGGATTGGCGAAGGAAAGCCGAAATATCAAGCGTGTGCGAGGCAGATTGAAGAAAGCGGTCGAGCGACCGACGCGCACTGTTGGCGGTGTCGAGGATCTGTTTCTGCTTCAAAGCACTGAGGTGCAGCGAAAAGAATTCGCCGAACATTTCCGCCGCGATTCGTTGCGACATGGCCAGCGACTTCGGCTGGTAATGGTGGCAGGCAATCAGTCCCCACAACTCGCCATCGACGATAACAGAGATCGACATGGAGGCGGCGACGCCCATGTTGCGCAGATATTCGCAGTGGATCGGCGACACCGAGCGCAGATGCGCAAACGAGAGGTCAAGAGGGGCCGCGTTCGCATCCAGCTCCGGCAGCACCGGCACGCGCGCGCCACTGGCATCCGAGATGATTCGGATGGTGTTCTTGAGGTAGAGGGTGCGGGCCTGCTTGGGGATATCGCTTGCCGGAAAATACTGGCCCTTGAAGCTTTCGAGATCGCGGCGCTTGTATTCGCTCACCACCTTGCCGGCACCGTCATGCTCGAACCGGTAGATCATCACCCGGTCGTAACCGAGCATGGCAAACACCAGCCGTGCCGATTTTTCGACCAGTTCGTCGATACCGCTGATGGCACGGATGCGGCTGATCAGCATGCGGGCGGTTTCCAGCGGCTGATCGGAATGGGCACTTGCCGGCTCGAACTCCATGATCGCCACGTCGTTCAACCGGTGAACGGAGACATCGAAAGCGCCGGCGGGAAGCGGCACCGCCATGCGCAGAGCCGGCCTTGCCGGATCGTCGGTTGTTGCAAGCGCATTGCGCAGCGTATGTGCCACTTCGTCCCCCACCACCTCGTCCAGCCGGCGGCCGATGACGTCGCCCTCGATGCCGAGCATGGAAGCGAGGTTGCCGGAATGGCGCAGCACGGCACCGCCGGACATATCGGTTACCAGAAGGCAGCCGTAAGGCTGGATGCTGCCGGGAATATGGATCGGCTCGCGGTCGCAATTCGTCAGATCGACCTTAGGGGCATCGGGCATGAACAGGTTCCTTGGGAGTGACCGCGGCAGGTGTCGGGGTGGCGTGCGAAGCCTCGATCACTCTATCCATATCGACAATCGTGTTGAATTCGGGAATGCCAGCAAGGCGTTCATCCTTGGGAGAGCCTTTGACTGGCCGGGGCGGCGAATGCAGTGTCGACTTTGCAAGAACATCCGCCAAATCTGCGCCTGGCATGCCCTCGCCTATCCGCAGGCACCCGCTCCTGGAAATACCTAGAGCAGCCCCGCGACCTTTCCAGCCCTTCCGTGGAATGGGCTGCAAATCCACCGGTGGGCGTTGCTGCGGCGTCACATGCAGATCATGCAGCCCTGTCATGATACGGCGTGGAGCTGCTGTCTTGCGCAGCCCGAGATGAGCCAATGCGGATATCGGTGGTTTGGAAACAACGTTTCGAGCCGCCGACTGCTGCCGTGGCAGGAAACAGAGTGCTTGCAAACAGTGTCGGGAATGTTCCAATGTATTGAAACGGTCGGCAGGCCCGAAGACTTCATGGGTTGTGCCAGACATGCGCTTGCTCAAAGGCAAGCGGCGATACGGTAAGGGCATTCGGGTGGACGGAAACTTAATTGACGATGGTCATAGTACTATCCCATTCGAGACGCCCGGAAAACCACAATCTTCGCATATGCTGATAAATGCTCACTTGCGCCCTGTGGTCAGCCGGACCATATGGTGCGAACGCGCGAACAAGGATAACTGACCTATCGTGACCGAAAGAGACAAGATCACCAAGGAACCCCGCTGGCTCGGACCGGTGGCGCCAACGCGCATTGCCCTTGTCCCGCCCATTTCAGCCGCTCGCTGGCTGTTGGTGCTGATTGTCTTTGCCGGTATCTATTTCTTTCACGGTTTCGTCGTGCCCGTGCTTGCCGCCCTTGTGGTGGGATTTGCCAGCTGGCCGCTATATCGCGATCTCCTGCGCCGCACGGGTGGCAACACCACCATTGGCGCAACGATTGCCATTATTCTCGTCATCGCCTTTCTGGTCATTCCGCTCGGCATCGCAATTTCCTACACGATCGGTGAAATGCGCGACTGGATCGGCTGGGCCCTCCAGGCAAACCGTCTCGGCTCGCCGCCACCGAAATGGATTGTCGACCTGCCGATGGCCGGCACCTGGCTTGGCCAGCAATGGGAGCGTCATATCGGCGAACCCGGTGCGATCGGCGAACTGGTGCAGATCGTCAGCGGCGCCAATATCGGCAATATTTACCGTGCGGTGATTGCAGCCGGAGATGGCGCCTTCCACCTTATCCTGTCGCTGCTGTTCATGCTGATCGCGCTGTTTTTCGTCTACCGCGACGGCGCGTCCTTCTCGCGCCAGATCGACATGCTGGGAGAGCGCATCCTTCCTTCGCGCTGGGAGCGGATTTCCCGCGTCGTGCCCGCCACCATCAGTTCGACGGTGACCGGCATGACGCTGATCGCCCTCGGTGAGGGCATCGTGCTCGGTCTTGCCTACTGGATCGCCGGCGTTCCCTCTCCTGTCACACTTGGCGTTCTCACGGGCATCATGGCGCTTGTGCCGGGCGGCGCGCCGCTGTCCTTCACGCTGGTATCGATCTATCTGGCGGCGAGCGGTTCCTACGTCGCCGGCATCGCGCTTCTGGTCTGGGGATCGGTCGAACTGTTCATCGTCGACAAGACGATCCGGCCGCGCCTTGTCGGCGGGCCGATCAAGCTGCCTTTCCTGCCGACCTTTTTCGGTCTGGTTGGCGGCGTCAAGACGATGGGTTTTCTCGGGCTTTTCATCGGCCCGGTGCTGATGGCGCTTCTGGTCGCGATCTGGCGCGAATGGATGCGTGAGATCGAACTCTCCGATCCGCACGACACTGCCGAACACGTGGCCGAGATTGCCGCCAAGGACCGACGCACCGCATAAGGCATGCCGCGCGCCGGTGCTTGTCTTCAAGCCGCTGAAACCGTCTTTTCCATGAACAGGCTGAGCGGGTCCGGGCGATAGCTGCCGAAGGGCTCGATCTCGATATATCCGGCCTTGCGATAGAGCCCGATGGCTTCCGGCTGGTAGATGCCGGTTTCCAGGCGGATGGCCGAAATCTTGAGGGCCTCCGCCTCCGCTTCCAGTGTCTCCAGCAGCGTCTTGCCGAGCTTCAGGCCGCGCGCCGCATCGTCCACGAACATGCGCTTGATCTCGGCGGTGCCATCCGCGTAGCGCACGAGGCTTGCGCAACCGAGCACGATCTCGCCGCGCCGTGCCACAAAAAACGACACATTGGGCAGTTCCAACTCCTCGAGCGGCAGCATATGGTTGCTTTCAGCCGGATAGAGCGAGGCTGCATAGGCGTTGGAGAGTTCGAGAAGCCGGATCACGCCCGGCTGGCGCGGCGGTTCGCGCTGGATGATGATGTCTTGCTGCATGTCTATCTCGTTTCATCTGCCTTAACGGCGTCACGATCCTCCTCATAAAGGGAGGTCCCGCCCCTGCCAAGGATCTCCGATGCGCACAGCCATGGTCATGATGACGATTCTCGGATGCGATGACAGCGCGACCGATTGCCGATACGTCGCAACGCTGGAACAGCGCTGGCCGACACTGGAGCTCTGCAATGCCGTCTCGGACAAGGAACTGGCCGCTTTTGCCAATATTTCCTACCCGGTGGTGATTGCCGTCTGTCAGGACCCGACGGTCGTGACGGCGCAGACCGCCGTGCCGACGCAAAAGCCGGCAGCGACCCCGCCGGTCGAGCCGACCACACCGCAAGAACAGCGGGCGCAGGAGGAAAACCTCGCCCGGCAGGCGCTGGGCCGGGTGCGCGATATCCTGCCAAGCGGCGATGCGGTGCGCAATCTGGTGCAAAGCCCGGTGCGGCTGGTCGAGGACGGTTATTCCTGGGTGGCGCGCAAGCTGCGCTGATGAAGAACCTGTTCAGGCGGCAAGGGATCGCGCCAGTGCGCGCATCCTGAGGCGATGGTCGTCATGGCCGATCTCCTCGACAAGGTCGAGGAGCATATTGACGGGTGCCGCCGGGTCTGCCGGGCGCGTGACGCTGGCCGCCAGCGCCTCGAAAATTCCCTCCTCCGGCTGGCCTTCGGGCTGGCTCGCACACTCGCGCCAGATCAGCGTTGCCTCGACGAAAAGCGGCGAGATGTCGCGGCCAAGGCCGGCTGATTCGTAAAGCGCCCGTATGGCATGGCGCCGCCCCGTTGCCATCATTGCCCGCACCCGATGCTCCGAAAGGCCACACAGTTGCGTGATTGCTGCGGCGAAGAAATCGATACGGCCGCTGACCAGCGCCTGCATCAGAAAAGTCGGCGTCAGCCGTGCCGATGCGGCAAGGTGGGCCGCAAGCCGCGCCATCTCCTCGCCGGCGGCATGGTCGCTGAGGTGCAGCGTTGCCGCATCGCCTGCCTGCCGTGTCACATGCGTGAGGCGCACCGGATCGATGAGGCGCGAGACGAGATTGAAGCCGCTGAGCGCCTCGCCCACATGGCGCACCAAAAGCGCACGCGCCTCGGCAGGCAGGTCGGGACGGGAGAGCAGGCTGCCGCGCACGCGACCATCGCCCGCATGCCGGGCTGCGATGCGCATCAGGCTGTAGCGTGTGAGGCGAGCGGTGTCGTTGTCGAGCAGCAGCAGGATCTCGCCGATCTCTCCGATCTCGGCAATGGCGGCGGCTGCGCCGGCGCCAAGGCCTGGGCGTGCGGCGATGAGTCCCCTGACCAGGCGGCTTCCGCGTCCTGCGAGATCCACCAGATCATGATCGGTGAGCACCGGCGAGAGTGTCAGGATATGGCAGGCGACATCCGGCTGGTCTTCGCCAAGCGCCAGCACGATACCGCGCGGCGCATGCGGCGAGGTGCTAAGCGCTTGTGCAAGAGCACTGCGGACGCTGGCGGCTGGATCATCCAGGAGATGGATCAGGGCCGTGAGAGCCTGCCGGTGGCGCCCGTCTTCGGGTTTTAGCCTGAGGAAGGTGCTGGCGAGTGCACTTGCCGCCTTTTCCCGTTCGCTGACGCTGGCACTTTCAGCCCATCGAATAAAAGTCTGTACGATCACCGATGACGCGCCTCGAATATTAGGAGTAGTCTACTGCAGACCTCTCCATGGCAATGAGGCTAGAGAGAAATGGTTTATGTTCCGTTCACCATGTCCCTTAACATTTGACAGGGGGTTCCGCTGACCCAAGCAATCGCGCTGCCGAGCCATGCTATCCTTCCCCACTGCTGGCAAAGACTGGCGGTGGATGCCCTCGACACCGCGCCGGCTTTAAGCCTGCGAAGGCCTTTGGTGGATGGGGTGCAACTGCAGGAACGAGAGCCGCCGCAGAAGGGCGTGTTTGCGGGCGGACAAAATCTCGGCGTTGTCCTGCCGCCCCTCGAGGATGCGCTGATCGAGGATACGATCCGCGCCGCCATCCGCTGGCATGCGCGGGCCGTCATCCTGCCGCAGGTGACGCAGGCCGCCATGCTGCAGCATCTGGATGTTTTGCTGACGGTGATCGAAGCGGAGGAAAACCTGCCCGGCGCGCCCTTGCGGATTGCGGCCTATCCGGCCGACACGGCCGAGGGCGCCGTCTTTGCGCGGGATTTTCGCCGGATGAGCGCGCGGCTGGAGGCGCTGATCTGGGATGGCCCGGCCTTTTGCCGTGCCGCGGGCCTTGCCGAGCGCACCGCACCGGGTGAGGAACCCGAGATGCTGCGCACCGCCCGCAGCCTCTTCCTGCTGTCGGCCAAGGCCGCCGGCGTCGCTGCCATCGACACCGCCTCTGATACCGACGATGCCGCTTCGTTTTCCGCCGAATGTCTGTTTGCCCGCGATGAGGGCTTTGGGGCGAGGATCACCACCCTGCCCATGCAGGCAGACATTATCGATCAGGTGTTTGCAGCACCCTCCTAGAGCATTGCCGGTGAAAACGGGGTCACCTTTAATGCTCTATCGATTGGTGTTCACGCAGTCCGGACGCAAAACCGCTGACGCACTTTTGCTGGACGTGCTTTAGCTTTTCGGACGCTCGATCTGAAAGACGTCGATGCCGCCATCGGCATAATCCATATAGCCCATGCGTGCGATCGGCCGGGCAAGGCCCATGTCGATGCGGCCATCGCGGATGATGGCTTCGCTGATATGAATGCCGACCACCTGCCCGAAGACCATCACCGATTCGCCGGTCGCGCCATCGAGCCCGATGGGCTGGATCACCTGCGTGACCCGGCATTCAAGCGCTGCATGCGCCTCGGCGACGAAAGGCGCCTCGACCAGATCGCCCATCTTCGGCGTGAGCCCTGACAGTTTAAATTCGTCGACGCCATAGGGGACTGGCGCCGATGAGGCATTCATCGGCTCCACGATGAAACGGCTGACGAGGCTTGCGGTAAAGACCCCGGTTTCCTCGGCATTCCGCGCGCTATGCTTTCGCCCGCTGGACGAAAACATGACGATCTTCGGGCGGTCGGAGACGATGTTGAAGAAGGAATAGGGAGAGAGGTTGAAAGATCCATCCCTGCCCTTCGTGCCGATCCAGCCGATCGGACGCGGGGCAACGATCGCCTTGAACGGATCGTGCGAAAGTCCGTGGTGGTTCTCGTCGGTGCTGTAGAACATCAGTTCGTTCCCTCGCCGACCCAGGTGACGATCTCTGCAAGATCCGGGCGCGGGCGATCCGTCTGCGGAAATGTGGTGGAGCCGATATAAAGGAAGCCTGCCACCTTCTCCTGCGGCTGGATGCCGAGCACGGCCTTCGTCGCCTCGTCATAGGCGATCCATTCCGACAGCCAGTTGGCGGCAAAGCCGTGCGCATTGGCGGCCATGAACAGGTTGAGGCAGACGGCACCGGCCGAAAGCTCCTGTTCCCAGACGGGAATTTTAAAGTGTTCGGCTGCCGTGCTGACGACGGCGATGACGACGGGCGCGCGCGCCAGCCGCGTGCGCTCCACCTCCTGCAATTCCGCCGACAGATCCGGCGTCTTTTCAAGGGCGATCTCGAGGAGTTTTGTGCCGAGTTGCAGTCTTTCCGCACCGCGATAGACGATGAACCGCCAGGGCGCCAGCTTGCCATGGTCGGGAACGCGTGAGGCAATCGTCAGGATGGAGGTGATGGCAGTGCGATCCGGGCCCGGATCGGTCATCTGTGGCGCCGGGATCGAGCGGCGGGTGGCAAGATAGTCGAACAATGTCTTTTCGTTGCTCATGGGAAACAGAAGATCCGTGTTTTGCCGGGCGTGAACGATGGCAGTATGGTCCGGCTGCTGTGTTTGACGGGACATCTCCCGCGCGTGACATTTTCCGGGCAAATTGCGTCTCTGGCCACAGCTTCCAATTTGTAAAAGAAGCGCCAGGACACGGTAGGTCTTGAATTTGCCGCGCGGTTGGTCTTGAAGTGGCGGCTCAGTCTCAAAGAGTCAACGGTCGCCACGGCATGAAATCATCTCCCTTCGCGGTCGCCTTCCTTGCAGCGCTCCTTGTGACGCCGGGCGCTGGCTTTGTCATGCCCCGCCGCGCCCTGGCGGAAGATGCCTTCAAGACCTTCAAGCAGATCGACAGCACCGCCAAGATGCCGAAGCTTAATGCCTTTTCGCCAAGCGCCGGCCGCGCTGCGCCGGTCGCCAAGGACGTGACGCTGCAGGCCAAGCTGACGCCGGACGGCGAGACGATGAAGGCGGGCCTGACATGGCGTGTGTTCAGCCCGATTGCCGGCCCGGATGGCAAACTGCCGGTGGTGGCAAGTTCCGAAGGCGGGGCTGCCAATTTCATGCTGCCGCCCGGTGCTTATTTCGTCAATGTCGCTTTCGGGCGGGCTGGCGTCACCAAGAAGCTGGACGTGCCGGCCGATGGCCCGGTGGAAAAGCAGACGCTGGTGCTGGATGCCGGCGGTTTTGTGCTGAACGCCGTTGCCGGCAGCCAGCAGCGCATTCCCGCCAACAAGCTGCGCTTTTCCGTCTATTCCGCCGATGTGCGCGAGGATGGCGAACGCGGCCTCGTGATGGCCAATGTCACGGCAGACACGATCGTGCGCCTCAATGCCGGCACCTATCACATTGTCTCTGAATACGGCGATATCAACGCGGTGGCACGTGCCGATATTCAGGTCGAGGCCGGAAAGCTGACGGAAGCCACTCTTCAGCACCGCGCCGCTCAGATCACACTGAAACTGGTGTCCCAGCCCGGTGGCGAGGCGATTGCCGATACGGCCTGGTCGGTGCTGACATCCGGCGGCGATGTGGTGAGCGAAAGCGTGCGCGCCTTTTCCACGATGGTGCTGGCTGAAGGCGATTACACCGCCATTGCCCGAAACAAGGACAAGATCTACCAGCGCGACTTTACCGTGACGTCCGGGCGCAATGCCGATGTGGAAGTGTTGCTGCGCGAGCAGCAGGCCACCAGTGTCGATGCTGATTGAGACCTTTGCCCTACCCAGCCTTGCGAAAGCGTGATTTCGGAATGTCGCGCATGACGAACACTGCCTGGTAAAGCTCGGCGAGCAGATCCTTGCGGTCGGGAAACGCGGCCATTTCCTCCCAGCTCATCAGCGGGCCGATCTTGGCGCGGATCGAAGTGCCCGACAGGCGCTTGAATTCGCGGATGAGCAGCGACAGCCGCAGTGTCAGCGAAACGCGGCTTGCCAGGTGAAACAGCCGGCCGTTCTGCCCGTGGAAATAGACCGGGATGACATTGGCGCGGGCGGCCTGGATGAGGCGCGCCGGAAACATCTTCCACGGCAAATCTTCGGCGCGGCCAAAGCCTTTTTTCGCCGTCGCGACACCGCCGGCCGGAAAGATGATGATGGTGACGCCGTCCTTCAAAAGCCGCATCGCGTCCCGGCGGGTCTCCATGTTCATGGCGAGCGCCTCGCGGGTTTCCTCGAAGGAGACGGGCAGCGCGTAGGGCTGAAGTTCCGGCACTTTCAACAGTTCGTTGTTGATCATCACGCGAAACGGGCGGTTGAGCTGTTCGGCAAGCGACAGGATGGCAATGCCGTCGCCAATGCCGAAGGGGTGGTTGGCGACAATGACCAGCGGCGCCTCCGGCAGGTCTTTGGGCGGCCATACCCCATCCACCTCAAGCCGGACATTGATCAGATCGAGCATGCGGCCGAACACCCGTTCGGTGCCGGCCCCAATGTCGCTGCGCCAGACATCGTAGAGCCGCACATAGCGGTTGCGGCCCGACAGGCCTTCGATGGAGCGGATGAACCAGCGCTTCAGGCGCGGATCGCGATCGTTCGCGTATGACAGTTCCTTGAAACGCAACATGCCTCTCCGGCGCAGGCTCAAATCAGGATGACAAGACTATTGCATTTTCATGTCAGTATGCTGACAGCCCTTGCCCCAAAGGGCGCAAGGGCTGTCATACGGCTCAGGAAGCCCTATCAGGATGTTTTGGCCGCCAGCCGGCGTGCGGCACGGCGCTTGAGGTCCGGCGGGGTTGCCTCCTCGCTCAGCGACGTGACCGCTTCATCGAGCGTCATTGAGGTCTGCGCCTGGCTGCCGAGGCGGCGGATGTTGACCGTGCGGTTTTCCGCTTCCTGGCGACCGCAGACCACGATCACCGGCACCTTGGTGACCGAATGCTCGCGGACCTTGTAGTTGATCTTCTCATTGCGGAAGTCGGTCTCGACGATGAGGCCGGCCTCGCGCAGGGCTTCTGCCACTTCGCGGCCGTAATCATCCGCATCCGATGTAATCGTTGCCACCACCACCTGCTGCGGCGCAAACCACAGCGGCATATGGCCGGCAAAGTTCTCGATGAGAATGCCGAGGAAACGTTCCATAGACCCGCAGATGGCGCGGTGGATCATCACCGGCTGCTTCTTTTCGGAATTCTGGTCGATATAGAAGGCGCCAAAGCGTTCCGGCAGGTTGAAGTCCACCTGCGTCGTGCCGCACTGCCATTCACGGCCGATGGCATCTTTGAGCGTATATTCGAACTTCGGCCCGTAGAAGGCGCCCTCGCCCGGCAGAATGCCGGTCTTGATGCGGCCGCCCGATTGGGCCTCGATTTCCTTCAAGACGTCCAGCATCACGCTTTCGGCACGATCCCAGAGGTCGTCGGTGCCGACGCGCTTTTCCGGCCGGGTTGAAAGTTTCACCACCACTTCCTGGAAGCCGAAATCCTCGTAGACCGAGAGGATCAGGTCGTTGATGCGCAGGCATTCCGCCGCCATCTGCTCTTCGGTGCAGAACACATGTGCGTCGTCCTGCGTGAAGCCACGCACGCGCATCAGGCCGTGCAGCGCGCCGGAGGCTTCATAACGATGCACAAGACCGAATTCGGCAAGGCGAACAGGCAATTCGCGATAGGATTTCAACCCATGCTTGAAGATCTGCACGTGCCCGGGGCAGTTCATCGGTTTCAAGGCAAAGACGCGGTTGTCGGCTTCCTTGTCATCCGTATGGGTGAAGGCATAGGCCGATTTCACCGCAAACATGTTTTCCTGATACCAGCCCCAGTGGCCTGACGTTTCCCAGAGCGAGGCATCAAGCACCTGCGGCGCGTTGACCTCCTCATAGGTGTTTTCAAGCCGGCGGCGCATATAGGCGGTCAGCGTCTGGAACATGCGCCAGCCCTTG
This sequence comes from Neorhizobium sp. PAMB6630, assembly GCF_058242775.1. Taxonomy (NCBI): domain Bacteria; kingdom Pseudomonadati; phylum Pseudomonadota; class Alphaproteobacteria; order Hyphomicrobiales; family Rhizobiaceae; genus Neorhizobium; species Neorhizobium sp. PAMB6630. Next base: position 2,103,084 of record NZ_CM177836.1, on the reverse strand, counting down.
CCGTGCCAGAAGACGACGCCCGGACCCTCTTCCTGAAAATGGAACAGGTCCATTTCGCGGCCGAGCTTGCGGTGGTCGCGCTTTTCGGCCTCGGCCAGAACATGCAGGTACTGGTCAAGCTCTTCCTGTGTTGCCCAAGCGGTGCCATAGATGCGCGTCAGCATCGGGCGGGTGCTGTCGCCGCGCCAATAGGCGCCAGCCACCTTCATCAGCTTGAATGCGGTGCCGACCTGACCGGTGGAGGCCATGTGCGGGCCGCGGCAAAGGTCGAACCAGTCACCCTGGTAATAGATCTTCAGGTCCTGGTCTTCCGGGATCGCGTCGACCAGCTCAACCTTGTAGGCCTCGCCCTTGTCGGCAAACACGTCGCGCGCCTTGTTGCGCGGCCAGATTTCTCTGGTGAACGGCTTGTTGCGCTGGATGATTTCCTTCATCCGCTTTTCGATCTTCGGCAGATCCTCAGGCGTGAACGGCCAGTCCTCGCGGCTATCCGGGTGGACGCGCTTGAAGTCGTAATAAAAGCCGTTCTCGATGACGGGGCCGATTGTCACCTGCGTGCCCGGCCACAGTTCCTGCACGGCTTCTGCCATCACATGGGCGGCGTCGTGGCGGATGAGTTCCAGCGCGCGCGGATCGGTGCGGGTGACGATCTCGATCCGGCCGTCGGTGACGGGGTCGGAGAGATCGCGCAGCGTCCCATCGATGGCGATGGCAACGGCCTTCTTGGCGAGCGATTTCGAAATGGATTCGGCGACCGCCAGACCGGTTGTGCCGGCGTCATAGTTGCGGATCGAGCCATCGGGGAAGCTAAGGGAAACGGACATGCTTTTCTCCTGTTATCCAGTCCCGCCAACGAATGCGGGTGGTGATCTCGGACCGCGCGGTGCGGTCGCTTTTAACCCGCGCGTGATAGGTGAAAAACGCCGCCGCGTAAAGATCAACCGTCAGTCGGGCAGTCCCCAGAAAGCTCGGGCGCCCGGCGGCAAGGTGCCCAGAAACGCTTCCAGCCGCTCTGCATCCACATGGCGGCGGATGGCGCTGGTGACGTCCTCGATGGCGCTCGGGGTTGAAAAATTGTGGTTGTGGCGCAGTGCCCGGACCTCGTCCATCATCGCCTCCCGATCCAGAAAAGGTTTGAGCGGTTCGCGTGTATCCCAATCGCTGACGAAGATCGCGCGCAGCACCGCGGGCAAAAGATTGGCGAAGGTGATGGCCTCTTCCAGTGTCAGCCGGCGGCGAAACACCTGCAGCACGGCTTGCAGCATCGTGTAGCCCTGATGGCGGGTTTTTAGCAGCGAGATCTCCAGAAGATCCTTCATGAAGGCTTCGAATTCATCCGTTGCGTGGTGGTATTCCATCGGGATCGGCATGGTCAGGAGACTTTCGAGACCGCATTGCGATAGCGCCACGGTGTCCAGCGTTGCCGGGGCAGCAGCGTTTCCGGCACCGGATCGAGCCCGGACGCGCCAAAGGGTCCGCAGCTCACAAACCGTCGGGCCGTCATCCAGAAGCCGAACCACAGGCCGTGGCGGGCCACGGCCTCATAACCGAATTCCGAACAGGTGGGGATATGCCGACAGGAATTGCCGATGAAGCCGGAGAGCGTCAGCTGGTAGAGCCGGATGAACCCCATGCCGATGAGACGTCCCGGCGTCTTTTTAAACGGTCCCCGCCAGTTGCGGCCGCGATGTCGGGTCTTGCGTCTCGGCCGCTCGTCGTCCTCGTCATCAAGCGCCTCGCAGTGGCGACACATGACGTTAACCTGCCATGGCGTGCGTTTTCGCCTCGATCTGATCGAGACAGTCGATAACGGCGTCGAAGGTCAACATGGTGGAGGCGTGGCGGGCTTTGTAGTCCTTCACCGGCTTCAAAATGCGCATCTCCTCGAATCGGCCCTCCGGCCCTTCGCCACCTTCCTTCAGCATCGCCAGCATTGCCTCGCGGGCGGCACGCACGTCGTCGGCGCTTGCACCGACCACATGGCGGGCCATGACGGAAGATGAGGCCTGGCCCAGCGCGCAGGCGCGCACCTGCTGGGAAAAGTCGTCGATGACGCCGTCCCTCATCTTCAGGAAAACGCGCACCTTTGAGCCGCACAGTTTGGAATGTTTTTCCGATGTCGCATCGGCATCCTCCATCGGGCCGGTGCGCTCGATATTGCCGGCAAGTTCGAGGATGCGGCTGTTGTAGATATCGTCCATCATTGTTCTCTTGCGGGCTTTTTTGTCATCGGGGCGTCCGGGTCTTGCCGTGCTGCCCCATCTGCATGTGGTTCGCGAACGGATTGTCTTTGCGCCGGCGCTGGTCGCGCAGTCTTTGCCACTATATATGATGATCCAAGCCCGGCGCATCAAGACGGAAAGTTTTGGCTGAAAGGGTTGCGAAAGCGGTAGGCTTTGTCTTGTAAAAACCGATCCGCAGGGGCAGAAAGCCCGTAACGCCTGACGGCACCGGAGAACGTAAAACCGGACAGCCAGCCGACAGGCTTTGGTCAGGTGCGGCCTTGAACCGCATCAGGAGACGAGAAGATGGACGCCATCGTGAAAAATTTCCCCGCCGGCAACAGCGAGGATCGCCCGACCCAGCAGGAAGCCGAGGATGCCGTGCGCCTTCTGCTGCGCTGGGCCGGCGACGATCCGAGCCGCGAAGGCCTCATCGATACGCCAAAGCGCGTTGCAAAATCCTATCTCGAGCTGTTCAGCGGTTATGGCGAGGACCCGCAAGAGGTGCTTGGCCGGACGTTTGAAGAAGTGGCAGGTTATGACGATATCGTGCTGGTGCGCGATATCTCGTTCTATTCCCATTGCGAGCATCACATGGTGCCGATCATCGGCAAGGCGCATGTCGCCTACCTGCCGAAGGGCCGCGTGCTGGGTCTGTCCAAGATCGCCCGGCTCGTGGAGGTGTTCGGCCGTCGCCTGCAGACGCAGGAGGCGATGACCGCGCAGATTGCCCATGCCATCCAGTCGGTTCTGCAGCCACGGGGCGTTGCCGTGATGATCGATGCGGAACATCTGTGCATGTCCATGCGCGGCATCCAGAAGCAGGGTTCCTCGACGCTCACCACCACCTTTACCGGCGACTACCAGAACAATGCCGCCGAGCAGGCGCGTTTCCTCACCATGATCCGGCAATGACCGGATAAAGTCCGAAGGCAGTTTTTTGATGACGATCGAATTTGACGAGGCGCCGCGCGACAAGGCGGCGCTGGAGGACACGGGACCGTTCACGCCCCGTTTCGATGAGGCGGGCCTTGTCACGGCGATCGTGACCGACATCCGCGATGGCCACCTGCTGATGGTCGCCCATATGAACCGTGATGCGCTTGCGCTGACCATCGAGACCGGTATTGCCCATTATTACAGCCGCTCGCGGGCAAAAATCTGGAAGAAGGGCGAAACCTCCGGCAACCTGCAGAAGGTCGTCGAGCTTCTCACCGATTGTGATCAGGATGCCGTCTGGCTGAAGGTCGCGGTCGCCGGCCACGATGCCAGCTGCCATACGGGTCGCCGCTCGTGTTTTTATCGTGCCGTGTCTCTGGTCGATGGCAAGCCGCATCTTGAAGTCATCGATGAACAGCGGCATTTTGATCCAAATGCTGTCTATGGCGGCACGCACGCGTAAACGGCATTTGATCCCGGTATCGGCGCGCGGTCACACAATCAACGAATTCTAAACCAGAACGGACGTTAGATGGATGTCCGGGTGATGTTCAGCTAAAGGACGGATGCAGGCATGCTGAACTGGAGTTGGAATCGCGGCGATGTGCCGGCAGCAAATGCAGAGGGGAGCGCGAAAACGCCCTCGGCTTTGCCTGCCCCCGAAAAGCCGGTGCGCAAGGCAAAACTTGCGCTGGCGCTGGGGGGCGGGGCTGCGCGCGGCTGGGCCCATATCGGTGTGTTGCGCGCACTGGAAGAAGAAAACATCGAAATCGGCATGGTTGCCGGCACGTCCATCGGCGCGCTTGTCGGCGGCTGTTATCTGGCTGGCAAGCTCGATGCGCTGGAAACCTTTGCCCGTTCGCTCACCGTGCGCCGCATTGCCGGCCTTCTCGATCTCACCATTGGCGGCGGTGGGCTGTTCGGCGGCCTGCGGCTGACCAAACGCATGCAAGAGGATCTCGAGGACATTGCCATCGAGAACCTTGACCGGCCCTTCGTCGCAGTCTGTACCGAACTTAACACCGGCCATGAAGTGTGGATCACCAGCGGCTCGCTGATCACAGGCATGCGCGCGTCCTATGCCCTGCCCGGCATTTTCGAGCCGGTCAAATGCAACAACCGCACGCTGGTCGATGGCGCGCTGGTCAATCCGGTGCCGACCTCCGTCTGCCGCGCCTATGAGCAGCCGCTCGTGGTAGCCGTCAACCTCAACTATGACATCTTTGGCCGCTCGGCGGTGGTCAAGCACAATGCCAGCGTGCTGCCGGTGGTCGAAGGACAGCACACGAAGGTGCGTGAGGCCCGGATCGGCATGACGAGCGTCATGGTGCAGGCCTTCAACATCATACAGGAGCGCATTTCGCGGGCGCGCCTTGCCGGCGATCCGCCGGATCTGGCGCTGCATCCGCGCCTCAGCGACATCGGCCTGTCTGAATTCCACCGCGCCGGCGAAGCAATCGACCGCGGCTACAAGGAAACCAAGGCGCGCATTGGCGAATTGAAGCGCATGCAGGATGTGTTTGCCAGCTGACGACCGTTTCCGGCCGCCAGCAGGAAGAGAATCAGCCGGCGATATAGGCCATCATATGCTCGGTTTCCGCCTCCACCTCGCGGATGCGGGCTTTTACCACGTCCCCGATGGAGATGATGCCGACGAGCTTGCCGCCCTCCTCCACGGGAATATGACGGAAGCGGCCGGTGCTCATGGTTTCCATCAATTCGTTGAGACTGGTGTCTTCGCGACAGCGAATGACATTGGCGGTCATGCCTGAAGAAACAGGCTTTTGCAGGCCATCTGCCCCATCGGCTGCCACCACGCGCACCAGATCGCGCTCGGTAAATATGCCGGCAATACGGCCTTCAAGGCTGGTCACCACGACCGCGCCGATTTTGTTTTCAGCCAGAATGGCCGCCACTTCGGCCACTGTTTTTTCCCGGCTGACGGACATCACGTCACGGCCTTTGGCATCCAGAATGTTCTTGACGGAGACAGGCATCAATTCCTCCTATTGACTATGTCTGATGCGCCGTCGGCTAAACTCCCCACTGCTTTTGGCGCACCCGGACGGGAATGGTGCGCCCGCTTCAAAGGCTTTGCAACAGTCAACTGCCTGCAGACGGCATTTGTTAAGCAATCTCTTTTTCACCGACCAGAGGATCGAACAGCCCAAACAGCAGGTAGCCGAACAGGAAGCCGCCAATATGTGCATCCCAGGCAATGGCGCCGGCATCCGAACCGACCAGCGGCATGCCCAGAGCCACCAGCACGTTACCCAGAAACCAGACCACGGTAAAAACCAGAACCGTGCGGTTTCTGAGCGCCGACACAATGCCCTGGCGCGGCAGGAAATTGGCCGAATCGCGGCGCATGCCGCCGCCATGTTTGGGAAAGGCGAAACGGCACGCAGCGCCCATCAGCGCCGAGACGACACCCGACGCACCGATCAGCAGCGTCTCCTGTCCCCAGTTGAGGCCCGCGTGGAAAAAGGCGGCGGCGGCTGCCGAACAAATCCAGAAGGCAAGATAACGCCAGAGCCCGATACGGCGCACCACGGGCGCACCAAAGGCCGTCAGCCACAGGCAGTTGAAGATCAGGTGTTCCAGGCTGCCATGCATCAAGGAGTAGGTGACCGGCGTCCACAGCCATTCCAGCCCCTGATCGGTCAGCGGATAGACATAACGCAGCGGCGTGAAGGCCATTTCAAACAGCATCAGCTCGCGCCACTGGTCGCTGAGCAGATAGGCATCGACCAGATAGAGTACGACCAGCACCGCAAGGGTCACAACGAGCGGTTTGGGAAGATTGAAGATCGGTTGGGCCGGCGCGCGCGGCCGCTCCATGCCTTGCCCCACTGCCGGCCCCACATCCGGCCCAGTATTCGGGACAGAAGCCGGCGGACGGCCTGCGTTATGCGGTGGCTGATCGCCTGACCCTGGTGTGTTCGGCGAATCGTCCATCTGCGCGTCCTTCCCGGTTTTGATGAGAGACATATAAGCACGCCGCGGCATTAGGGAAAGGTAACAAGGCCCTCCGCTTCAACGCGGCCTCCTGAACAGGCCATACACAGTCGACGCAAAATCTAAGTCATGCTCCGATTGTAAGAAAACTGTCGCAGGCATGATTTAAAGGCGGGCTTCCGGGATAGCCCGTGCCCGACCGCCGGGACATTCCCGACACCTCAATGCCCGACCCGTCCGCCAGGCGACCGGTGAACCACGCATGCGTGCATCCTGTCTGCCCTCCTCCTCAGAAAGGCCCTCACCATGAATTGCCGCGTTCCGTCCCTTGCCGGCCTTACCCTTTCCCTTCTCCTATCCACAGCCCTTGCCCCGGCGTTTGCCGATCCGATCGTGCTGCCGCCGGCCCCGGCAGGACTTGGCCATGCCGACAGCGCCAATCCGGCAGAAGGCGTTGCGGCCTATGTCGATAACGGTGCCAGCAACCAGCGCGGTGATGCCTGCCTTTCGACGCAGGAGACCAATGCCGGCGTGCGGCTATTGTCCGGCTTCCTTGATCTCTGGACACCCCGCACGCCTTTCGTTGATGCCGATCAGGATGCGCCGGCGAAAGACGGCTGCCCCGCCGTTGCCAAATCCGACTGGGACGGCCTGCCGCGCAGCGCAACCGATGGCACGATAAAGCAGCCGGACGTTCATGCCGCCAACATCGGTTACGTGATCCGGACGACCGCTGCCCATACGCCCGAAACCGATCTCGAAGCCTATCTCGATGACCGTCGCGGCAAGAGCGTCAGCATCACCGACGGGCTCGGGCCGCTCGCGGATGCCTGGCGCAAAGGCGTTCAGCAGACGACGACCATCACCGACATGCCCGCGGATGCGACAAGCGTCAAATATGACGACAAGGGCAACAATCGCGGCGTCGGCAGCAAGGACGGCAATGCCAATATGGGCAAGGCGGTCGATCTCGTGGAGGCCGGCAGCAAGGATGGCTCCACCGAACCCGCCAAGCGTTATTATAAATATGCCCGCCCCTATCGCTGGAGCGAGGAGGTGCGCGTCGTGCCGCAGCTGGAGCCGGCCAAGAGCACCAAACCCGCCGGCGATGGCGGCTTTCCGAGCGGCCATACAGCCGAAGCCTGGCGCGATGCGCTTGTCATGGCTTATCTGGTGCCTGAGCGCTATCAGGAGATGGTGACGCGCGCGGTGCGCATGGGCGAAAACCGCATCCGCGCCGGCATGCACCAGCCTTTCGATGTGATCGGCGGGCGCATGCAGGCAACAGCCGTCGTCGCCTATAATCTCAACCGATCCGACTATGCCGTGTTGAAGTCGGAAGCCTATCAGCAGACCCAGACTTTTCTGGCCAGCGAAACCGGCGCGGCAGATTTTGCCGGCCTGATGGCGCTTGCCCATTCCGCCCCGGCCGGCACGGACCGGTTTGCCGACCGCGCCGAAAACGCAGCCTTCGTTGCACCCCGCTTCACCTACGGCCTGCCGAGGATTGGCGCATCAGACAGCGCGCCAGTCGTGCCGAAGGGCGCCGAAGTGCTGCTCGAAACCCGCCTTCCCTATCTCGATGCCGCGCAGCGCCGTGTCGTCCTCAAAAGCACGGCACTTGCTGGCGGTTATCCGATCATGAGCGATGCGGAAGGCTGGGGGCGCCTTAACCTGTTTGCCGCAGCCGACGGGTTCGGTGCCTTCGATGGCGACGTCACGGTTGCCATGGACGCCGCAAAGGGCGGCTTTAATGCCGCCGACAGTTGGAAGAACGATATCGCAGGCGGTGGCAAGCTGGTGAAGACGGGAAGCGGTGTGCTGACGCTTTCCGGCCACAACAGCTTTTCCGGCGGCGTGATCGTGGAAGGTGGCGCGCTCGTTGCTGCCTCACCAAGCGCCTTCGGCTCGGGCGATCTCTATGTCGCCGGCGGCCGGGCGGTGGTGGCGGGGCCGAAGCTTACCGTGTCCGGCAATTTCGTGATGCGCAAGGCAGGCACCGTTGAAGTCACCGTGTCCGGCAAGGAGGGCGGCCTGACGATCGGCAAGAATGCCGCAATCGAAGGGGGAGTGTTGCGGGTGACCCTTGCTGCCGGTTATACGCCGTCTGCCGGCGACGAACTGTCCGTGATCCGTTCCGGCGCTCTTGAGGGCCGCTTCGATGACATCGTGCTCGAGGGGCACGAGACTGTGCCCGTCTATGGCAAGACCGGCCTTTCGCTGCGCATCAAGGGCTGACCGGAGAGGCTTGCCCCCTTCGATATCTCCGGCGGCTCGCACACTGCGGGCCGCTTTTTTTCATTTTTCCGCCTTCTTGTCTCATCCGTCACCGTCTCCGCCGGCGCTTTGCCGGCCTCTTGGCACGATTTTCGCTCCTTTCATATTTGTGGCGGAAATGCGTCACGAACCGCTTCGGAACGAAACAGATGGTGCCAATGCGAAACGAGCGCAGCAAGGAAATCTTCAGCTATTGGGACAGCTTACGTCTCGGCGAGGCTGTTCCGACACGCACGCAGATCAATCCCGCAGCCTTGCGCCATCGTCTTTCCGATCTTTTCATCCTCGACCAGGACGGCGGCAGCCTCAAGTTCCGGCTGGCGGGAACGCGTATCTGCGACCTGTTCGACAGGGAGTTGCGGGCAAATCCGTTCGAGGTGATCTGGGATGCCCATTCCCGCGCCATCGCAAACCGCGCCGCAAGCCTTGCGCTGCGGACGGAACGCCCTGTTGTCATGGATCTTTCGATCGCCGGGGCTTCGTCTTATCCGGCCTTTGAGGCGCTGTTGCTGCCGCTGCGTTCTCCGCAGGGGCGCGCCGACCGCTTGCTTGCAAGCCTTTTGCCGCTCGGGCAGATCCCGGCGCATCGGCCGCTTGCGCTTGGGGCTTTCGGCCTTGATCATTGGCAGATGATCGATATGACCGCCCCTGCCGATGTTTTGCCGGAAATTACGCCACCGGTGCGCAGCGAAAATCGGATTTTCGACCGGCTGCGGTCGATCCGGCCGGTGCCGCTTCCCCAGCCCTGACGCAAGGCCGATAGCGTCATCCCTGGAACCATATATTAACCGCCCGGGCTGTATCGATGATGGACTTGCGACAGACCAACATGTGAAGGACGGTGATGTTCACGTTCCGGAACGCTCCAGCCCAGAACCGCCCGATGCCGGTGCGCAGTTTTCAGCGTGTCTCGGTCAACATGCCCGGGCGCCTGATGCTTGCAAGCCATGACGAATATCCGTGCATGATCACCGAGATGTCGCCGGGCGATGTCGTGCTCACCTGTGTCGGTGCGCCGCTTCCGGGCGAACGGATCATCGCCTATATCGATCATCTCGGCCGCATCGAGGGCAAGGTTCTGGAACTCAACAATGACGGTTTCGTCATGTCGGTGGTGGCAACGGACCGCAAGCGCGAAAAACTTGCAGCGCAACTGACCTGGCTTGCCAACCGCCACGAACTCGGCCTGCCCGAAGACCGCCGGCATGACCGCCTGACGCCGCGCATCACCCATGCCGAACTGACCCTGGAAGACGGCAGCCGCCATGCCTGCCGCCTTGTCGACCTGTCACTGTCAGGTGCCGCCGTCGATATCGACATGCGCCCGCCGATCGGTACGCCCGTTCTACTCAACCATTTGCGCGGCCGCGTGGTGCGTCACTTCACGGAAGGCATGGCGGTCGAATTTTCCAGCGTCCAGACACGCGAAAGCCTGCGGACGTTTCTTTAAAAATCAGCAACCGGAAAACGACTGCCTCAACCCGCCTGCCCGGCGGGTTTTTTCGTGCAATCGGCTGTGTGAAAGCCGCACGTGTTGTCGCTCCCGCGGCGGGAGCCCAAAAAAATCCTGTTCCGGTACAATTTTTTTAAGTCGCCTCGCGGTGCTTTTGAAGGTGAAAAACGGAGTGTTCCGGCTTGTTGCCTCTGCCGGCGAACGGATCGCAAGGGTTGCCACGGCCGCCGGGACGCCTTTCGGCACACGGACGCGGGGCAGGCATTTTCCCGAAAACTCAGTCACTTGTCGGATGATCGATAAAGTTTGATCCAAATGCATCTTGCCGTGTCGCTCAACGCCTTGCGATGGGGCGGCAGCCGAGCTGCGGTTTTGATTTAAACTTTAGCCAAATTCGCGGCAAGTTTGACTAAAACAAGCATCTGATTTGACTGCCGAATTTCGCGAGCGATCAAGCCGGTGGTGCGATGTTTCTCCCGACGAAGGAGAAACGCGCATGTTGTACACCAAGATCATCGGGGCCGGCCTTGCTGCCCTCTGCCTGACCTTCCTGTCCACGCAGGCCGCTTTTGCTTTTGCCGGCAGCATGCGCATCACCGGCAAGGCCAATCCCCCCATCGGTCACTATGAATTCTGCCGCACCTACCAGAGCGAATGCATCAGCCGTACCCGGGATACAGGCCCGCTGACGCTGACCGAAGACGGCTGGCGCACGATTCTCGAGGTCAACTATACCGTCAACACCGAGATCAAGCCGATGACGGACGAGGAAATCTACGGTGTCGAGGAGCGCTGGGCCTATCCCACCTCCGTTGGCGATTGCGAGGATTTTGCGCTGCTGAAGCGCAAGATGCTGATCAACCAGGGTTTTGATTCGTCCAATCTGCTGCTGACCGTGGTGTTGCAACCGAATGGCGAGGGTCATGCGGTGCTGACGGTGCGCACCGACCGTGGTGACTTCGTGCTCGACAACATGCGCAACAAGGTCATGCTCTGGTCGGAGACGGAATATACATTCCTCAAACGTCAGGCGACCGACGATCCCGCCCGTTGGGTAAAACTTCAGGACGGTCGCGCAACGGCGGTGAGCAGCGTCAAACAGTAAGGCTGGGCGTTATGGTTTATCTGGCGGGATCTTCGCCTCTCGCCTGTTTGCCGCATATGCCGGTGTCTTGCCTTTGACGTTCGCCGGCGTGTTCGCTTCAGCTTAGCTGCCTGTCCATCAGCGTTGCCGAATGTCGACGGCGCCAGCGGCTCGGCGTTTCCCCGGTGATGCGGTGAAACAGCCGGGAAAAATGCGCCTGATCCGCCATGCCGCAGGCGAGAGCGATCTGGGCCAGCGAATCATTTGAGGACACCATCATCTCCTGCGCCCGCACGACGCGACGCTGAAGCACGTAGGCATAAGGGGTGTCCTGGAAACTGTCTCGGAAGGCGCGGCTGAAATGGCTGACACTGAGGCGTGCGACCGCGGCCAGATCCTCTGTCCGGATCATCGCATGCAGGTGTTCCTCGACATGGCGCACGATGCGGCGCATCTGCCAGGGCGCAAGGCCCGACCCTTGCACGGCACGTGCCTGAGGCGTGATATCATGATCGCCCGCCAGCAGCCGTCTGGCGCGGTGCAGGCAGTCGCGCGTATGCCCGACATCCTCGTCTATGCTCTCACCGGCCTCGCAGAGCAGCGTGAGAAGTTCGGCGGCCAACTGGCTCGTCCGGAAGCCCGGCTCCTGATTGTGCTGGCTGGTGGTGCTTGCAAGTTCAGACACGTGCAATCCCTCGACATTCGGTGGCAGGATTGCTGAATGCTAGGAAACGTTGCGCGAAGGGGCCAGTTAATCCCCGTAAAGTTTTGTAAAGCTAAGCTTTCGAAAGCGGGCACCCTCTCGTCAGCCCCCCGATGCCGTCAACCCCGGAGTGTCCGGCGAAGGCGGCCCGGTGGCTGTCCGATGATCTGCATGAAGTGCCGGCTGAGATGGGACTGGTCGGAAAAACCACAGGCGCTGGCAATTTCGGCCAAGGGCACATCGGTTTCTTCCACCATCTTGCGCGCCCGCTCCACGCGCCGTTCCAGAAGCCAGCGATAGGGCGTCATGCCGGTCGTCTCGCGAAAGGCGCGGATGAAATAGCTGCGCGACATGGCGCAACTCTCGGCCACGTCGCCGATGGAAATGTCCCTGTCCAGATGCGCGTCGAGAAACTCCTTGGCGCGCCGTTCCAGCCGGTGCGACAGGAGCGGCTGTCCCGCTGCTGCGCCACGTCCCCCGCCATAACGGTGGACCAGATGCGTGGCGATGGCCATGGACACCTGATCGAGAAAAAGGCCGTGCGCCTCCTCCGGCCTGTCAAGCGATGGGGCGAGCGCACGCACCAGATTGGACAGCACCGGATCGTCATGTGCGGCCTTTTCGAGCAGTCCGTCGAACATGCGCGAGCGAGTTTCCTCGGCTGCCCGGCGAAGCTGCACATGGCTGACTTCAAACAGCATGAAATCGAAGGAGCCGTCAATTTCGGCGCGGTAATCCTCGCCGAAATTACGCAGGTAAAGCGAACCGGGAGAAAAGCTGTAATCCGTACGGCTGCGTCCGTGGTAGATATTGCGCCGATGGCCGGGGGCCATGGAAACACCGATCAGAAACCCGCGATCATTGGCCGGCAGCACGACCTCGGAGACCTGATCGGAGACAACTTGCTTGCGATAGAGGTGGATCCCGTTGCGGCAGAGTTCCTGATCGCGGGCCAAAGTCTTGGATGTGCAGCCGAGGGCATCGCGCGACGATGCCTGATTGGCGACCTGACTGACCATGCCCGCTCTCCCCTCTGCAACCGTGGTTCCGGCCGGTTTATCGCCTCGGGGCACGTCGCCTGTCGACGCTGCCCGATCCCTTGTGCAGGATGCAACCGAGCCTAGTCTTGCACATATCTGCGGTGGCGGAAAGGTCAGGTTCTCGCAGGACTGGAACTGTCGCTTCGCGATGCACGCCGGTGGGGTATCAGCCGAGATCGGCGAGGATCATGCGCGGCTCGCAAACCGGCACGGCATCCTTCATGCGCAAGACAGTCGCTCCTGCCTGGGTGATCACGCGGCGCGCATCCCCGCAGCGTCCCTGTTGCACCAGCATTCGCGCCGAGTTCGTCGCCGACAGGGATGGTTTCGTCGCCCGAAGGTCGAGGCAGGTAATGGGAAGCGACAGATCGAAGAACAGCCGCGAGGCGCTGCCGAACAGAGCCGTGGCCAGTTCGGGGTCGCCCTGTCGGCCGGCTGCCCAGGCAAGCGCCGACCGGACGTCCTCGATCAGCGCCGGCAAGGTGTCCGCCCGATCGTCAGCGAGTCGCTTTGCGCCGCCTTGCGTGAGAGACAGGACGCGGCGGGCATGATTGCGGCTCGCCTCGCGCCAGGCAGCATTGCCCATCGCGTGGCGAAGTCCATAATGCCGCAGGGTCTTCAAGAGACTGTAGCGGGTCTCCGTCCCGACCTGCTGGGCCATGACCAGCGATTGTTCGACAAGGGCTGTGATCGTACAGACGATCCTGTGGGTTCCCATCCTGATGGTGCCGACGACGTCTATGGCATCCTTCATCGAAAACGCCCCGTTGAAGACGCACAACCGATCAAAAACGTCCCTCTCCTCGTCGCCGAGAAGATTGAAACTCCAGTCGAGATTGGTCACCAGCGTGCGGTGCCGGGCAGGTGCGGTTCGCCGGCCGCTGACCAGCACCGAAAGACCCTGCGACAAGAGGCGGGCAAGTTCCGAAAGCGTGTGCGTTGCAAGGCGCGCGGCGGCCATTTCGATCGCAAGCGGCATCCCGTCCAACTTCAGGCAGATATGGTTGATCTGCAAAAGTTCGGCACTCGAGGGCGCAAAGTCCGGGCAGACGGCCTGCGCCCGCTCGATGAACAGGCGAACGGCCGGCGGATGCAGCAGGGACCGGGGCCCACCCTCGGCATCGCCCTGCGGCAGCCCAAGCGGCGGCACGTGCAGCACCCATTCTCCGGCAGCCCTCAAGGGCTCGCGACTTGTGGCGAGGATTACGAGGTTCGGCAGCATGCCGAGCAGGCTTTCGGCAAAGGTGGCGGCGTTGTCGATGAGGTGTTCGCAGGTATCCAGGACGATGAGCAGGTTCGAGGCCCCGATCACGTCGGAAAAATCGCGCAGGTTCCCCCGTTCCAGATCGAAAAGACCGAGCTGGCGGGCAAGCTCGGCGCGGAGTGCGCCTGCATCGGCCATGTCCGCAAGGTCGAGAAACAGCACCGGCATGTCGTGCCCTGTGGCAAAGGCGGATGCTGCGGCGACCGCCAGCGTCGTCTTGCCGATGCCGCCCGGCCCGGTCAGCGTCAGCAGGCGTCGCGCCGCCAGAATATCCGTGCAACGCGTCACCATGGCCTGACGGCCGATCAGGCTTGCAACGGCAAGAGGCAGCGTGCTTTTCAGCCGTTGCGGGGCGACAAGCCCATCGGTGCGGTCGAAGGCCGGAGGCACGAGCCGGTAACCGCGCCCGCTTTCATTAACGATCAGCTTACGGTCCTCGCCATCGGACACCAGCAGCCGCCTAAGAGCCGACAGATGAACACGCAACGCCGTTTCATCCACATGCTGATTCGGCCACACCCGTGCCAGCAATTCCTGCTTGGAGACGAGATGGCCGGGTTTTTCCGAAAGCACCAGCAGGATTTCCAGCGCCCGCGCACCAACCTTGACCGGTTCACCCTCGCAATAAAGCGTCCGCTCCTGAACGGAGAGGGTAAAACGCTCTGACAGCACCACCTTGGCAAGTGGATCTTGGTTCATCGGCGACAATCCCCGGCGCATGGCATCTCGAAAATGCCTGAAGACCTGAGACTAAATCAGGTCGCGCATGAGCTATAGGAGAAAAGTATCCTGAATTGGACGATCTGGACCATCATTTGACAGAGGACAGCCCGCAAGGCACGGCCGTTAGCCGAGGACGGGCTTTGCTGAAAGACGGTCAATGAAGGCTGTGGCGCTCGGCCAGAAGCTGGATGCAAAGAGCCGCCAGGATATGCTGAAGTGCGGGCGAGGCCGTATCATCATGTCCGGACAGGAAAGGCAGAAGGGCAAGGCCGAGCTTATAGAGTACCGTGTCCGGGCTGTTGCGGCGTGGCCTCGGCAAGATCCGCAACTGCGGAAAGCGGTCGGCGATTTCATCCACGAGCGAAAACGGCACAACCAGCCCTATTCCATCCAGCTCCGTGGAAAGACGGATTGCCGCTCCTTCGGAGAGATCCACCAGACAGATACTGCCCTCGTCATATCGTTTTGGAGACAGTGCCTCACCGTTGCGCAGAAGATCGCAGTGCGTCACCGGACGCAGATAGATCATGGCGAAATAGGCAGGCCGTGGCTCCAGTTCCAGAACAGCGCCGGGGCTATCGTCATGGGCATGGCGGATATGCCATGCGCAGATGGCGCCTGCCTGGAACGGCTCAACCTTTACATGAGGAAACTGGTCCAGGCGCAGCAGCTTCTCGGCCTCGTGGTGTGGTCCTGCCGCCATGTCATGCTCCTTTTGCGCCTCGGGAGGCTCCGCGCCACACTTATTCGCCTGTTCGAATATTGGCAATGCATACGCGGACAAGAGCGCCGGGGGGCAGTCGGCACCTGGCCGGATCGGACAAGAATAATCGGAATAGGCAAATTGGCTCCGCTTTTTCGGCTTCGACGGCGTGTTAACCGCCGGCGGTTGCCACCCCTGCCGCGTTGAGCGTCTGGCGAAGGGTTGCAATGAAGACGCGCACTTTCGGCAAAACAAGCTGGTGCGTCGGATAGACCGCCCAGATGTTGATCTCTTCCGGGCTGGCATCGGCAAGTGGGATTTTTACCAGCCGTCCGGCGGCCACATCCTCATCGACATACCAGTTGGAGAGAAGCGCCACGCCGCCGCCGGCAAGACTTGCGGCATGGCAGCCGGCAATGCTGCTGCAGGACAGCCGTGCGCCGAGCCGCACATGGCGTTCCCCGTGCGCGGAGGAAAAGGTCCAGTGCGTGGCACTTCCCAAGGCCAGACAATCATGGCCGGCAAGATCCTCGATACGCTCCGGCAATCCGCGTGTTGCGATATAGTCAGGACTTGCCACCAGCGTGCGCGGGTTGTCGGCAAGCTTTTGCGCGATCAGGCTGCTGTCGCGCAGCCTTGCGATGCGGATGGCGAGATCCGTGCCGCTCGCCACGAGATCCGGCAGGCTGTCATTGAGATCGACCGCCATGCGCAGATCAGGATTTTCCTGCAGAAGTTTTGGCAGGAAGGGAATGATGAATTTCAGCCCGAAGGAAATCGGCACCGAAACCCGCAAGAGGCCGGCGGCTCCCAGCGTTTCCGCGCGCAGCTGCGCCATGGCTTCCGCCTCGTTATCGACCAGAGCCCGCGCAAAAGGCAGGAACGTTTCGCCCTCCGGCGTTAGCGACAGTGAGCGCGTGGTGCGGTGAAGCAGCCGCACGCCAAGCGAGGCCTCCAGGGCCGCAAGCCGCCGGCTGGCGATCATCGGCGTCAGGCCAAGCAGTCTTGCAGCACCGGCCAGGCTGCCGGCAGTGACGGCGGCGGAAAAGACCTGCACGTCTGCGGTATCCATTCTATCGTTTTCCGTTATGCAGCCAGATCATGTTCGGTGACTAAATCATGATCCGCAAGAAAGGTATAGAGGAGCATCACAACAAAGCCAGAAAGGCGACGATCATGGAGACCACCGCACCGCACACGCACACGGCCCATTCACCGGCAATACAGAAGGGCCTCGGCACCGCGCCGCTTCTTGCCATGGCGGTCGCAAGCGGCATCGCGGTTGCCAATATCTACTATAACCAGCCGATGCTCGGCCTGATCGAAGCGGACTTCCCGCAGGAAACAGTGACCGCGCTGATCCCGACGGCAACGCAGCTCGGTTATGCGCTCGGCCTGTTCTTTCTTCTGCCGCTGGGCGATATCGTCCACCGGAAAAGGCTGATCATCGTGCAATTCATCGTGCTGGCAGTGGCTCTGGCGCTGACGGCGCTTGCCCCCAGCGGCTGGTTGCTGGCGCTTGCCTCGCTTGGCGTCGGGGCGAGTGCAACGGTTGCCCAGCAGATCGTTCCTTTCGCCGCCTCGCTGGCAAGCCCAGAAAAGCGCGGCTCCACCATCGGCACCGTCATGGCGGGCGTTCTCTCCGGCATTCTCTTCAGCCGCACGCTCTCAGGCTTCGTCGGTGCCCATGCCGGTTGGCGGGAAATGTTCTGGATCGGCGTGCCGCTGGCGCTGGCCGGTGCCGGTCTGATGGCACTCGCGCTGCCGCATCATCGCCCGGCCTCGCGCATGGCCTATCCGGCTGCGATCCGTTCGCTTGCCCATCTGTGGCGGCGTTATCCCGCCCTTCGCACCGCAGCGCTGATGCAGGCCACGCTGTTTGCCTCGTTTACCGCCTTCTGGACGGTGCTGGCGCTTTATCTCGCGACGCCCCGCTTTGATCTCGGCGCCGATGTTGCGGGCCTGTTCGGCATCGTCGGTGCAGCCGGCATCTTTGCCGCGCCGCTTGCCGGCCGCATAGCAGACCGGCATGGCCCGCATTTCGTGGTGTGGCTTGGTGCCCTGCTGACGCTTGCGGCCTGGATCATCTTTGGGCTCTGGGCCTCGCTCGTGGCGCTTGTCATCGGGGTGATCGTTCTCGACTTCGGCATCCAGAGTGCGCTCATCTCCAACCAGCACACCGTTTATGCGCTGGACCCCGATGCCCGCAGCCGGTTGAACACGGTGTTCATGACACTGATGTTCCTCGGTGGTGCCGCCGGTGCAGCCCTTGCCACCTTCGCCTGGGCCCATGCCGGTTGGACCGGCGTCAGCGCACTTGGCGCAGTCCTTGCCGTGATGGCGCTTGCCATTCGCATTGTTGGCCTGGGCAAGCGCACCTGATGGCAGGGGCCGGGGAGGACGATAGACGCCTCCCCGGCCCAACATAGGCTTGCACATCATCAAAAAGTCGAAACGTCCAAATCATCCCGCAACGTGCAAGAACCGGACGGGCGGGCGGACCATAACGGACGGGCATTCTTTTCCGGACCCCGTTCATTTCGAGAGGCCACCCATGTCCGTCACCGCGACCCCGACCCCCGGCGCAAAACTTCTGACGCCAAGCGACCACACGTTGATCATGATCGATTTCCAGTCGCAGATGTCATTTGCGACCAAGAGCATCGATGCCGTCAACCTGCGCAACAATGCAGCCCTCATCTCCAACGGCGCCAAGGGTTTTGGCGTTTCCACCATCCTGACGACCGTTGCCGAAAAGAGCTTTTCCGGCCCAATGTTTTCCGAGATCACAGAAGCTTTCCCCGGCCAGCCGCTGTTTGACCGGACTTCGATGAACACCTGGGAAGACGCGGCCGTGATCGGCGAAGTCAACCGCATCGGCAAAAGCCGCATCGTGCTCGCCGGCCTCTGGACGGGCGTCTGCATCGTCGGTCCGGCGCTGTCTGCGATCGACCAGGGTTTTGAAGTCTTCGTCATTGCCGATGCCTGCGGCGACGTTTCCACGGAAGCCCATGACCGCGCCATGGACCGCATGGTGCAGGCCGGCGCGCAGCCGATGACCTCGCTGCAATATCTGCTCGAACTGCAGCGCGACTGGGCCCGCACGGAAACCTACGAGATGACGACCGGCGTGGCCAAAAAATTCGGCGGTTCCTACGGCCTCGGCATCATCTACGCCAAATCGATGTTCGGCGCCTCCGAAAGCCACTGAGACCAGACCGGCAACGCCCCTCCTTTCGATGAAGAGGGGCGCTGCGACCCATCCCCGCTTTTGTGATCCGAAGAGGTTCGCATGTCTCAGAAATCCGCTATCCGGCCTTCCGTTGTTCTCGTGCATGGTGCCTGGGGAGATGGCTCCACCTGGCGGCGGGTGATCCCGCTCCTGATGCAGGAGGGCCTATCCGTTCATGCCGTGCAGAACCCGACGACATCGCTTGCCGATGACGTGAAGGCGGTCGCGCATGTCCTTGAGGTCGTCGAGGGGCCTGTTGTGCTCGTCGGCCATAGCTGGGGCGGCACTGTCATCACGCAGGCCGGCAATGATCCGAAGGTGGCAGCGCTGGTTTATGTCGCAGCGTTTGCGCCGAAAGCGGGGCAATCGACCGGCGATCAGGTGGGCGAATACCCTGCCCCGCCCGGCCTTTCCGAAATTTCGCCCGACAGCCGCGGCAGCTACTGGATGAGTCGCAAGGGTTGGGCGACCTGCGTGGCCCAGGACTTGCCGGAGGTGGAGGCCGATACGCTGTTTGCCTCGCAACCGCCGCTCGGTCCCACGACATTCACCGATAAAGTGACGCGCGCTGCCTGGGCGGACCTGCCCAACTGGTGCGTCATCTCGAAGGCGGACAAAGCCGTGAGCGTCGAGTTGCAGCGTGATCTGGCAAAGGCGCTTGATGCCCGCACGACCGAACTCGAGGCGAGCCACATGTCGCCTCTTTCGCAACCCCATGCCGTCGCCAGGGTCATCCTGGACGCCGTTGCAGAGATCTCTGCGACAAACGGGGCCGCCGGCGACCCGCATTCCGGAATAATCTCATGAAAATCTACCTCATGTCGCTCGCGGCAGGGATCCTTGTCGGGATCGTCTACAGCTTGCTCAATGTCCGTTCTCCCGCCCCGCCCATCGTGGCGCTGATCGGCCTCCTCGGCATTCTCGTCGGAGAACAGGTTCTGCCGCTGGTGCGCACCGTCTGGAAGAAGGAGCCGGCCGCCCTCTCCTGGCTGCATGAGGTGAAGCCTCACATGTTCGGCCATCTGCCGAGGGGCAGCCGACCCGTAGCGCCGGCCCTCGACACAGTGACAAAGGCCAAGTCGGAAGAAGCCAGGTCCAAGGCCGGAGACGCCTGATGCCGACCCGGAGACGTTTTCTCAGTGCCGCCTCAAGTCTTGCCTTTCCGCAATTCCTGCGCCCGGCATCGGCCGCCAATGGCCCTTTATCTGGAGATAATCCCATGACCGCAGATCTCATCCTGCACCACGGACTGATCACCACGCTCGACCGCACCAATCCGACAGCCTCTGCCGTTGCCATTAAGGATGGTCGTTTTCTGGCTGTCGGCGGTGACCGGGAGATCATGGCGCTTGCCGGCCCGGATACGAAGATCGTGGATCTCAAGGGAAAACGTGTCCTGCCGGGCCTTATCGACAACCATACGCATGTCGTGCGCGGTGGCCTCAACTTCAACATGGAGCTGCGTTGGGATGGCGTGCGCTCGCTCGCCGATGCCATGGATATGCTGAAGCGTCAGGTGGCGATCACGCCGCCACCGCAATGGGTGCGTGTCGTCGGCGGCTTTACCGAACATCAGTTCGCCGAAAAGCGCCTGCCGACCATTGACGAGATCAACGCGATTGCGCCGGATACGCCGGTTTTCCTGTTGCATCTCTATGACCGGGCGCTGCTGAATGGGGCAGCCTTGCGCGCCGTCGGGTATACGCGCGACACGCCCAATCCGCCCGGCGGCGAGATCACCCGCGATGCCAATGGCAATCCGACGGGCCTTCTGCTTGCCCGCCCGAATGCCGGCATTCTCTATTCGACGCTTGCCAAAGGTCCAAAACTTCCCTTCGACTATCAGGTGAATTCGACCCGCCATTTCATGCGCGAACTGAACCGGCTGGGGATCACCGGTGTCATCGATGCCGGTGGCGGTTTCCAGAATTATCCGGATGATTATGCCGTCATCCAGCAGCTCTCCGACGAGGGCAACATGACGGTGCGGCTCGCCTATAATCTCTTCACGCAAAAGCCGAAACAGGAGAAGGAAGACTTCCTCAACTGGACGGCGAACGTCAAATACAAGCAGGGCGACGACTATTTCCGCCACAACGGCGCTGGCGAAATGCTGGTGTTTTCCGCCGCCGATTTCGAGGATTTTCGCCAGCCGCGCCCGGACATGCCGCCGGAAATGGAAGGCGAGCTGGAAGGCGTGGTGCGGGTTCTCGCCGAAAACCGCTGGCCCTGGCGCCTGCACGCCACCTATGACGAGACGATTTCGCGCGCGCTCGATGTCTTCGAGCGGGTAAACCAGGATATACCGCTGGAAGGCCTCAACTGGTTTTTCGATCATGCCGAGACGATTTCCGACCAGTCGATCGACCGGATCGCAGCGCTCGGCGGCGGCATCGCGGTCCAGCATCGCATGGCCTTCCAGGGCGAATATTTCGTTGAACGTTATGGCCACGGTGCTGCCGAAGCCACGCCGCCGATTGCAAAGATGCTGGAAAAGGGCGTGCATGTCTCCGCCGGCACGGATGCCACCCGCGTCGCCTCCTATAACCCCTGGGTGTCGCTTGCCTGGATGATCACCGGCAAGACGCTGGGCGGCATGCAGCTTTATCCCCGCGCCAATTGCCTCGATCGCGATACGGCGCTGCGCATGTGGACGGAAAATGTCACCTGGTTCTCCAACGAAGAAGGCAAGAAGGGTCGTATCGAAAAAGGCCAATTTGCGGACCTCATCGTTCCCGACAAGGACTTTTTCGCCTGCGCCGAAGACGAGATTTCGTTTCTCACCTCCGAACTGACCATGGTCGGCGGCAAAATCGTGTATGGCGCCGGCGATTTTGCGAAATTCGATGAAAACAAGGTTCCGCCCGCCATGCCGGATTGGTCTCCGGTGCGTGCCTTCGGCGGTTATGCCGCCTGGGGCGAACCTCAGGGTGCGGGCAAGAACTCGCTGCGCCGCATGGCGATGGCAAGCTGCGGCTGTGCCAATGATTGCAACGTTCATGGCCATGACCATGCGGGTGCCTGGTCGTCAAAGCTTCCGATTGCCGATCTGAAGGGCTTTTTCGGCGCCCTCGGTTGCGCCTGCTGGGCGGTGTGAGGACATCATGACACACATTTCTCACACCACGCAGAAGCCGGCTTCCCCTACCGTCACCGCTGGCCGGGTCATCCGGTTTCTCGCTCTTCTTGCGCTGTGCTCGGCCTATATCCAGGGACCGCTCACGAAAATCTTCGATTTCGAGGGCGCGCTGGCGGAGATGAGGCATTTCGGGCTGCTGCCCGCGCCGCTGTTTGCGGTTGGCGTCATTGTCTTTGAGCTTGCCATGTCGGCCCTCATCCTCACCGGTGTCCAGCGTCGGCTCGGTGCCCTGGCACTTGCAGCCTTCACCCTTGCCGCCACCTTCATTGCCCTGCGTTTCTGGGAGATGGCGCCGGGCATGGAACGAATGATGGCGATGAACGCCTTCTTCGAACATCTCGGGCTTGCCGGCGCCTTTGTTTATGTGGCGCTCACGCAGACATCGCAGCCCTCGTCCTCCTCCTGATGCCAGATGGAGGCGGAAAAGTTCAACGCCGATATGCTCGCCTGATTTCCTTACCCGTCATCGATCCCGGCCCGAGCAGCCGGGATCTCTCATTCCCCGCAGATGGAGGTTGCCATGTCATCGGCTCCAAACGAAAAGGATGCGAACGGCGCATTCGCAGCCCTTGGCCAGAGCGTGTTTGCCGTGCTCTGGATGGCGACGATCCTTGGCAATACCGGCACTTTCATCCGCGATGTCGCCAGTTCCTGGCTGGTCACGGATCTCTCGGCCGCCCCCGCAGCGGTCGCCACGATCCAGGCGGCGGGCACCCTGCCCTTTTTTCTGCTCGCCATTCCCGCGGGCGTCCTGTCCGATATTTTTGATCGGCGCAAGCTGCTGATCGGGGTGCAGATCCTGCTCGCCTGCGTCAGCCTCACCCTGATGACGCTTGCAAGCCTTGATCTGCTGACCGTGGAAGCACTGATCGGGCTGACCTTCCTCGGTGGTGTTGGTGCAGCGCTCGCAGCCCCTGCCTGGCAGGCGGTGGTGCCGGAACTTGTGCCGCGCGAGGTGTTGAAAAGTGCGGTGGCGCTCAATTCGCTCGGCATCAACATCGCCCGCGCCATCGGGCCGGCGCTCGGCGGGCTGCTGCTTGCCGGCTTTGGCGCAGCCGTCACCTATGGTGCCGACGTTGCCAGTTATGTCATCGTCATCTCCGCATTGGTGTGGTGGAAAAGGCCGCGTGGCGAGGCAGACCTCTTGAAGGAAAATTTTGCCGGTGCCTTTCGGGCCGGCCTGCGTTATGCCCGCGCCAGCCATGAACTGCATATCGTGCTTCTGCGCGCCGCCGTCTTCTTCGGTTTTGCCAGCGCCGTCTGGGCCCTGCTGCCGCTCGTCGCGCGCAATCTTCTGGGCGGCAGCGCCGGTTATTACGGCTTTCTGCTCGGCGCCATCGGCCTTGGCGCGATCGCCGGCGCCTTCCTGTTGCCGGCTTTGCGCCGGCGGCTGGATGCCGACGGGCTCATCCTGTTTTCCGCCGTCATAACCGCGGTCGTGATGACGATCCTTGCCCTGCGGCCGCCGGAAGCGATGGCACCCGTTGCGCTTCTGTTTCTCGGCATGGCCTGGATCGTGGCGCTGACCACATTGAATGGCGTGGCCCAATCCATCCTGCCCAACTGGGTGCGCGGGCGGGCGCTTGCCATCTATCTGACGGTGTTCAACGGCGCGATGGCAGCCGGCAGTCTCGGCTGGGGTGTGGTGGCTGAAGCCGCCGGCATCCCGCAGACCCTGCTGATTGCAGCCGCAGGGCTTCTGGTGGCAGGTGTTGTGATGCACCGGGTCAAGCTGCCGCGCGGGGAAGCCGATCTGGTGGCGTCCAATCACTGGCCCGAACCGCTTCAGGCAGAACCCGTTGCCCATGACCGTGGGCCGGTGCTGATCACCATCGAATACCGCATCGATCCGGCCCGCCGGACGGCCTTTCTTCATGCGCTGTCGCATCTTTCGCGCGAGCGCCAGAAGGACGGCGCCTATAACTGGGGCGTAACGGAGGATTCGTCCGACCCGGCAACCGTGCTTGAATGGTTCTTCGTGGAATCCTGGGCCGAACATCTTCGCCAGCACAAGCGCGTCTCGAAAGCCGACGCCGATCTTCAGGCTGCCACACGGGCCTTCCATGAGGGCGAACAGGGACCGGTCGTGCGCCACTTCATCGCTTTGGATCACCACAAGCGCCACTGAACGAGAGCCAGAGACAGGCAGGTGCGACCTGCTCTTGCCTGCCGGCCCATCAAGGGCCGGGGCGCTTTCCGGCGCACGCCGCCCTCCCCGCTGATCCGTCGATCAAAACCGGCCTTGGCGGGATCCGGCATCTCATGCCGCACATCCTCCCGGTATTTGTTAGCAGATCATCACATTGATGCCGTGATTTCCCCTTTTGTCGGGGCACCAGGGGACGGCCACAACCATGGTCGATAAAACACGCGCGAAAATCCTAAACGCCCGTTCATCATAAACCTCTTGGTAACGCTAGTCCCTTAAAGTCTCGTGAACGGATGCTGTGGGGGCGCGCCCGGAAATGACAACCGAAATGCAGTGAGTGAGTGCAGCCGTGCTGAATAACGTCAACACAACGTCCTTCCCGAAGGATGGTGCCTCGATTTTCAACAAGGTCGTTGGTTTTATCTTTATTATATCTGCGGTGCTGGCGTTTGGGCTTCAGCCGGCTGCCGCGAACCCGAAATATGCCGGCATCGTTGTCGATGCCAAGACCGGCAAGGTTCTGTACAGCGATGATGCCGATTCGCTGCGTTATCCTGCGTCTCTCACCAAGATGATGACGCTGTACCTGACGTTCGAAGCGCTGGAGGCCGGTCGTCTCTCGCTGGATTCGAAAGTCACGGTATCGGCCCATGCTGCCTCCGAGCCTCCGTCCAAGCTCGGTGTGCGCGCTGGCGGTTCGGTCACGGTCGAGCAGGCAATCCTTGCTCTCGTCACCCGTTCCGCTAACGATATTGCAACCGCCCTTGGCGAGCAGCTCGGTGGCTCGGAAGCCCGCTTTGCCCAGATGATGACCAGCAAGGCCCGGGCGCTCGGCATGACCCGCACGACCTATCGCAACGCCAACGGCCTGCCGAACACGGCGCAGATGACCACGGCCCGCGATCAGGCCCGTCTCGGCATCGCGCTTCGCCAGCACTTTCCGCAGTATTACGGTTATTTTTCCACGCGCGTCTTCAAGTTCGGCAACCAGACCATCGGCAACCATAACCGCCTCGTCGGCAACGTGCCTGGCGTCGATGGCATCAAGACGGGTTATACCCGCGCTGCCGGTTTTAACCTGACGACCTCTGCCCAGCTCAATGGCCGCTCGATCGTCGGCGTCGTTCTCGGCGGCTCCAGCACGCCGTGGCGCGATGCGCAGATGCGCAAGCTCGTCGCGACTTATCTGCCAAAAGCCTCGCAGGGCGGCAACAGCAACCTGATTGCCCAGACCCGCAGCGTTGCACCGCCTGCCGAATCGTCCGTTCCGGTTCCTGTGCGCACCGCCCGTTCGCCGGCCGTTGCTGCTGCCACTGAAACGGTCGCATCGCTCGACCTGCCGAATGCAGGTCCTATGCCATCAGGTCGTCTGGACGAGAAGATGCCGGGTGCCTCTGCTTATGCAGCGGAACCGAAGTCCCGCAGTGCAGCCGAGGCTGTCACCGTTGCGATGACCCGGACACCCGTCACGGCATCGCCGGCAGCTGCTGCAACCGGCTATGCCCCACAGGCTTCTGCCCGTGATGAGAGCCCGGCGGAAACAGACTCTGTCACAACCGCCTCCACCCGTCCGTCGGTCAGCAAGAACACGCCGGAAGGCTGGGTCGTGCAGATCGGTGTGTCGCCGGATCGCGACCGGGCAATGGATCTGCTCGAGACGGCCAAGGGCAAGGCCGGCCCGGCACTTCGTTCGGCAAAGCCGTTCGCCGTGGCCGTCAGCGCCAATGGCGGCCAGATCTATCGCGCCCGCTTCGGCGGCTTCGATGATCAGAAATCCGCCGTGAATGCCTGCAATGCTCTGAAGAAGAAGGGCGTCCAGTGCTGGGCGTCGCTGCAATAAAATGATGTGTCGGGCCGGTTTCACCGGCCCCGCACTGCGGGTGAACCCGCAACCACACCCTCGATTGTATTTGCGTTACGAGGTCGTTATGGCGATGAATGAGAATAACATCGAATTCCATCTGCCCCAGGGCAGCAAGGGAAAGCTGATGCAGGGTGCCCTACACCCGCTGCATGAGGCCGCAATGCGGCTGGCAAGCATCGGCATTACCAAACCGAAAGAGCGCACGCGTGATCTCGTCGGCCTGCTGCTGTGCCACGGCGCCCGTGCCTGGCGCCATTCGCAGCCGGAGGCGCAGATCCATCTGCACGTCTCTTCACGGTCCGGACACTCCCCGGTTCACATCAAGCTGCGTTGATTGCTTTGAACAATGAGAGCCCGTCCACTGCCCTTTCCAGGGGCTTGGGCGGGCTCTTTGCATGTGAAGAGGCTTTTCCGGACCTTTTAAAAGGGGCCAGGCGAAGCCTGTCAGAGAAGGCCGAGTTCGGTCAGTTCGCGCCGAAGATCTTCCGGCATGGCGGCGACATCGTCTCCCAGGGCGCCGAGATCGCGCGGCACATCCTCGGGCTTGAGGTATCTCCAGCCCTGGAAGGGTCGCTTCGGTTGCGGCGCGGTCTCGATCACCTCGGGGGCCAGAACGAGGTTGCAACGTGAAATGCCATCGCCGCCGGTAAAGGTCTCGATATCGAGAAGCGTCTGGCGCGCCAGCACCTGCCCCTTGATAACCCAGTAAAGAGAACCGCCGTCCAGCAATTCGTCGAGGCGCTTGGGCACCATGCGGGTGGTGTGGGTGCTGTGCGGCTGAAGACCGGCCGCCATGGCCGACAGCGCCCGCTCAGTGACCCACTCGCGCAGGTCCTGAATTGATTCTGCGCCGACGCAGAGCTTGATAAGATGAAGTGCCATGGGCTGCTTCAAAACCGTTCCGGCCGCGCCGTCAAGAGGCTTGAGACGCAGTGCGGAATGTTCAGCGGTTGCGCGTCAACATTCGACAACGTTAACGGCCAGGCCGCCGGTCGAGGTTTCCTTGTATTTTTCACTCATGTCATAGCCGGTCTGGCGCATGGTTTCGATGGCGGCATCGAGCGGCACGAAATGCGAGCCGTCGCCTTTCAGCGCAAGTGATGCGGCGGTGACAGCCTTGACGGCGCCAAGCGCGTTCCGCTCGATGCAGGGCACCTGCACCAGGCCGGCAATCGGGTCGCAGGTCATGCCGAGATGGTGCTCGAGAGCGATTTCGGCGGCATTCTCGATCTGCTCGGGGGACCCATCCATGACGGCGGCAAGGCCGGAAGCCGCCATGGCAGCCGCAGACCCCACCTCGCCCTGACAGCCGACTTCGGCGCCGGAAATAGAGGCATTGTGCTTGATGATGCCGCCGATGGCGGCCGCCGTCAGCAGGAAGGTGCGGATATCCTCGGTGGTTGCCGCCTCATGGAAATGCAGGAAATAGCGGATCGTCGCCGGAATGACGCCGGCAGCGCCATTGGTCGGGGCGGTTACGACGCGCCCGCCGCCGGCATTTTCCTCGTTGACGGCCATGGCGTAAACCGACAGCCAGTCATTGGCGAGAAGCGGGTTCAGGTGGTTGCTGCGCCATTCGGCGTTCAGCTTGTCGTGGATGGATTTCGCCCGCCGCTTCACCTTGAGGCCCCCCGGCATGATGCCGTCCACCTTGAGGCCGCGGTCGATACAGGTGCTCATGGCCGTCCAGATGCGGTCAAGGCCGGCATCCAGTTCCTCACCAGTCATCCTGGTCAGTTCGTTGGCGCGCTTCATCTGGGCGATGCTGAGGCCGGAGCCGCGCGCCATCTCCAGCATCTGCTTTGCAGAGGCAAACGGGTATGGCACCTTGTCGGCTGACGCCGTTTTTGTGCCGCGCATGGCCTCGAGTTCCGTATCGGTCACCACGAAACCGCCGCCGATGGAATAATAGATGCGCTTCAAGAGCAGCCGGTCATGCTTGTCGAAGGCGGAAAAGCTCATGCCATTGGCATGGCCCGCAAGCGGCTGCTTGCGATCGAAGACGAGATCCGTTTCCGGTTTGAACTGGTAGGCCGGATGGCCGGCGGGTGTTACGCGTCCGGTGCGATCCACGTCCGCCAGAATGTCGTCCATGCGGTCCGGATCAACGCTGTCGGGGGCTTCTCCCATCAATCCCAGGATCACCGCCCTGCCCGTGCCATGGCCGATGCCGGTATAGGCCAGCGATCCATGCAGGCTGACTTTCAGACTTGCAACCGCCGTGCCTGCCGGACGTGGCCACTCATCCGAGAGCAGCAGGTTCAGAAACCGGTTGGCAGCCGACATCGGTCCCATCGTGTGGGAACTGGAGGGGCCGACGCCGATCTTGAACACATCGAATACGGAGAGGAACATGAACTGTAAAACCCTTCAGGCTTGCTTCGTCATCCAGAGCGCAGCCTAACCTTCGCCATGGCACCATTGCGGCGGCGGGCCGACACGCAATGGAACGGATGCGACAACAAGCCTCACACGAAGGAGTGCGTGTTGTCCATCAGGGATGGGATGAAGGGGAGAGCAGTTCGATCAGATGCTTCCGAAGATATAGGCAAGCGCGAGGATGCCGGCAAAACCTGCAAGAGCCTTGAGTGTCACGCCCCAGCAGGACTTCTGAACGCTGTCTTCCATAAATGCTCCATTGCGGACACGAGGGTCGTGTGCGCGTCAAACGCTTAACTGTATATTAATGACATTTACATTTCGCAACTGCAAAAAACGCATGGCTCATAGGTTGTGAACGCCTTGGCGGCTTCATCCACCGGATTGTTGAGGCCGTCCTTCAAGATGATCCGAGTGGACCGTTTGCCTTGCCCGAACGGACGCCGCCTCTGCCAAAGCCGTTTCGGTGAGCGTCGTTTCAAAAACCGTTTCGAATTTCGTGCCGATGCTGTAGCGATGCTCAACACGACCGGATTCGCGAATGGACAGCCGATGACAACGCTCGATTATGTCGCCCTCGCTCTTTTTGCAATCCTCTGGTTTACCTATTCGAGGCTTACCAGCGGCGAACCGGTGCTGTCGCGCCGCAGCCTCAACCAGGTGATGGCCGACCGGCGCCGTCAGTGGATCTACAATTCGCTGAAACGTGACCTGAAGATGATCGACACGCAGATCATGGCCGGCCTGCAGAACGGCACGGC
Source organism: Neorhizobium sp. PAMB6630 (assembly GCF_058242775.1). Classification (NCBI taxonomy): domain Bacteria; kingdom Pseudomonadati; phylum Pseudomonadota; class Alphaproteobacteria; order Hyphomicrobiales; family Rhizobiaceae; genus Neorhizobium; species Neorhizobium sp. PAMB6630. The sequence continues at coordinate 2,074,194 of NZ_CM177836.1, read as the reverse complement.
CTTTTTCGCCTCCACCTCGATCTTTGCCATCGGCGGCTGTTTTGCGCTTCTCGGCGCCACCGACCGGGTGGATGTGGTGTTTCGCGATCTCGCCTTCGTCGAATATTCCGGACGCGCCGCCTTCGAGGCGAAGGTCGTCGGCCTGACGGCGCTGTTTGCCTATTCCTTCTTCAAGTTCGGCTGGTCCTATCGCCTGTTCAACTACTGCACCATTCTGTTTGGCGCGCTTCCGATGACGCATGAGGCCAATGCCAATCCGGCCGAGGCGGAGCGCGCCGCCGACCAGGTGATCCGCATGAACGTCATAGCTGCCCGCCACTTCAATGCCGGTCTCAGAACGATTTTTCTGTCGATCGGCTATCTCGGTTGGTTCATCGGGCCCTATATGTTCATGGCATCGACGCTTTTCGTCATTTTTGTCCTGCTGCGCCGGCAGTTTTTCTCCGAAGCGCGACGGGCGATCATGGATCGTTAGGCGGTGTGACGCACGCCCCCGGCCGGCGCTTGCCTGCCGCATCAACTCATTTCATGTCGGGAAGGCCAACGTCGGTTTTCCCCGATCAACGCCCAAGGTTTTCGCTTGTCCTCCACCACTGCCCTTGATGCCGATGCCTCCCACACGCCCCCCGGTGGCCCGCTCCGGGCGCCGCGCATTCCGCTCATCGATACGCTGCGCGGCGTGGCCCTCATCGCCATGGCCTCCTACCACTTCACCTGGGATCTGGAATTTTTCGGCTATCTCGAGGCTGGAACGGCAACGCAGGGGGCGTGGAAAATTTATGCGCGGCTGATCGCCACCTCGTTCCTGATGCTGGTCGGCTTCAGCTTCATCCTGGCGCATGGACAAGGCATCCGCTGGCCGTCGTTTCGCAAGCGGCTGGCGCTGGTTGCCGGTGCTGCCGCCGTCATCAGCATCGCCACGCGCTTTGCCATGCCGCAGGAATGGATCTTCTTCGGCATCCTGCACAATATCGCGCTGTCCAGCCTTCTGGCGTTGGCCTTCCTGAGAGTACCCCCGCTATTGACCGGGATTGTCGCGCTCGGCCTTTTTGTCGCCATGGTGCTCGACACCTGGATCATGCCGGGCATTTTCAGTTTTCCGGTGTTTGATACGCGGCTGCTCGCCTGGACCGGTTTTGCCGAGACCATTCCGCGCTCGAACGATTTCGTGCCACTGTTTCCCTGGTTTGCCGCGGTGCTCGCCGGCGTTTCGATCGGCGGGCTGCTGCGCGATCATGGCGGGCTTGCGCGGCTTGCCGCATGGCAGCAGCGCCCGAACCTGCTGACAAAAACCGGCCGCCACAGCCTTGCCTTCTATCTCATTCACCAGCCGGTGCTGATCGGCCTCGTCTACCTGGCGTCGCTGATCTATCCGGCACCGACGGCCGATGCGATTAGTAGTATCCAGAGTTGTGCACGCAGTTGCGTGGCTGAAGGTAATGAAGCAGGACTTTGCGAACGCTTCTGCGGCTGCACAACCAACAAGCTGGTAGAGGAATCGCTTTTCATTCCCCTGCAACGTGGTGAGATCGATCAAACCACCGACCCGCGCTTCAAGGCCATCGTGCAAGAATGCGCCATCAGCAGTCGCTGATCAGGTGCCGACACCGATTTCGGCGAGACGCGTCAGGCAGGCTTCCTCGACATTGTCGAGTTCGTTCAGCGTGTCGTCGATATCCTTGCGCTTCTGGCGAAGATCGTCGCGCTTTTCATCGATTCGCTTCATCAGCAGCGTCAACTGGCCAAGCTCGCCCGGCGGCGAGCGATAGACCTCAATGATTTCGCGGATTTCGGCGATGGTGAAGCCAATGCGGCGCCCGCGCAAAATTTCCTGGATCAGCCGGCGGTCGGCCATGCGAAACAGCCGAGTGCGGCCGCGCCGCTCCGGGTGGATCAGCCCTTCATCCTCATAAAAACGCAAGGTCCGGGTTGAGACCCCGAATTCCCGCGTCAGTTCCGTGATGGTATAATATTTGTTCACGCCGGCATCCTGTCTGGTTAAGGCAGGATAATTGACTTTTACGTAACAGTCAATTTTGAGGGGCAAATCGATCACGGACCGGTGAGGTCACCGCACGTGCTGCGGTTCTTACTTGATGGCAAACCACCAGGTGGCCAGGCCGAGAAACGAGAAAAACCCGGTCACGTCGGTCACTGTCGTCACGAAAACCGCTGACGACACGGCGGGATCGGCGCCGATCTGGTCGAGCAGCAACGGGATCATGATGCCAGCCAATGCGGCGGCCATCATGTTGATCAGCATGGCTGTGGCGATGATGCCGCCTATATTGGGATCCTGGAACCAGAGGCCGGCGGCAAGGCCGATCAGGATGCCGAAGATCACGCCGTTCACCAGCCCGACGCCCGCCTCGCGTCGCACCACCCGCCACGCGTTGTAGATATCGAGATTGCGGGTGGCGAGCGCCCGCACCGTCACCGTCATGGTCTGTGATCCGGCATTGCCGCCCATGCCGGCAACGATCGGCATCAACACGGCGAGCGCCACGATCTGCTCGATGGTTGCCTCAAACAGCGAGATGACGGAAGCGGCCAGAAGCGCCGTCAGCAGATTGACGAGAAGCCAGGGCACGCGCGAGCGCGAGATTTCCGGAATGGTGTCGGACAGTTCTTCATCGCCGACACCGCCGAGGCGCATGATGTCCTCTTCCGCCTCTTCCTGGATAACGTCCACGACGTCATCGATGGTAAGCACGCCGACGAGGCGGCCGTTTTCGTCCACGACAGCGGCCGAGATAAGGTCGTATTGCTCGAAAAGCTGGGCAGCCTCTTCCTGGTCCATGTCGGCCGGGATCGGATAGTTCGTCTCGCGCATCACCTGCTCGATCTTCACCTGCCGTTTGGTGCGCAGGATGCGGTCGAGATCGACCATGCCGAGCAGCTTGAATGTGGGATCGATGACAAAAATCTGGGTAAAACTTTCCGGCAGGTCCTCTTCGTCGCGCATGTAATCGATGGTCTGGCCGACGGTCCAGAACGGCGGCACCGCGACGAATTCCGTCTGCATGCGCCGTCCGGCCGAGCTTTCCGGATAATCCAGCGCGCGCCGCAACCGCACCCGTTCGGTAAACGGCAGCTGCGCCAGGATCTCTTCCCGGTCTTCCTTGTCGAGGTCTTCCAGAATGTAGACGGCATCGTCGGAATCAAGATCGCCGATGGCAGCTGCAATCTGCGCATTCGGCATCTGGTCGACGATTTCGAGGCGGATGGCTTCATCCACCTCGGTGAGCGCCGTCAGGTCGAAATCGTCGCCGAGCAGGCGCACCATCGCCATGCGCTGGTCGGGCAGGATCGATTCGAGCAGGTCGCCCAGTTCTGATTCGTGAAGGCTTGCCACCTTCTGGCGCAGAAACAGCAGGTCGCGGTCAGCAATCGCGGCCCCGACCAAGGCAAGGAAGTCGGCCCGGATCGAGCCGTTTTCCGCGTAGATGTCATCATCCCGCTCGTCGGCATGAGGGCGAACGCGGTCCTCTTGGATATCAGTCATGCCGCGCCCTCGCCTTGCCTCTGCTTTGCCGCCATCCGCTTGCCGTCGATGGCTGCGATCCGCAGAATGGCCTCGAAAAACCGATTGTCAACAATTGGATACGGCGTTTCGACCGGGATCGGCCGCGCCTTGTGAAAACACCGGAGCCGATCTGTTTCCTATACCGGTTCCGGTTTACAAAGGCATACGAAACCCGTCTGACAGGAATGAGACACCCCTCACAGCGCCTGTCTCCCGTCATCGTCATCAGGAGAGCCGCGTGCCTGTCAGAGCCATTCTTCGTTATCCGGACCCGCTGCTTGCCGCAAAATGTGCACCGGTGACTGAGTTCGATGAGAGCCTTGCAGCCTTGGTGAGTGATCTCCTGGAGACGATGCAGGCCGCACCCGGCGTCGGCATCACGGCTGCTCATGTCGGCGTCCTCAAACGGGTGTCGGTCATCAAGCTCGGGCCGTACGAGCCGCTGATCGTCCACATCAACCCGGAAATCCTCACCCGGTCGGTGGATCTCCAGCGTTTCACCGAAGGCAGCGTGTCCATGCCCGGCATCACCGACGAGGTGGAGCGGCCCCGCGCCATCCGCCTTCGTTACCAGGATCTCCAGGGAACCGTTCACGAAGACGAGGCAGATGGGTTTCTCTCCACCTGCATCCAGCACGAAATCGACCAGCTCGACGGCATCTTCTGGCTGAAGCGCCTGTCACGGTTGAAACGCGACCGGCTGGTGCGGCGCTTTGAAAAAGAAATGCGCGCATAAGGCGATCGAACCAACGGCGTTCCCGGGCGTTATGGCAGCACCCGACCACCCGAGGAGGCCCAGATGGCGTCGAAAAAGCCCGTGAACGATATGTCCCGCGAAGAAGACTACCGCGATTACGATAGCCGCAACATCGATGATGGCTGGCCTTATTCCGATCCGGCAGGCGCTGGTGCAGCACCGGTGGACAATGCCGCCTATGGCGACCCGAAGGCGAATTTCGACCGTGAGAGAAACAAGGGTTATGCGGTCGACAGCGCAGACGAAACCGGTCTGGAAGAGCCGGTGAGCGATCGTCGCACGCCCGCAACAGTCGGTGTCGAAGAGACAGACGACCTTGAGGAACGTGTGAGCGAATCTCTTGAAGCTCTTGATATCGTTGCCATGGAGACAATCGATATTCGTGCCGACGGCACCACTGTCACGATCGAAGGTGAAGTGGACGACAGCCAGACGGCCCGCAAGATCGTCGCCCATGTCAAGCGCGTGCCGGGGGTCGGCCGTGTTGTCAACGAACTGACGCTTCTGGGCATCGACAGCCTGATCCCGGACGACGACTGATCGCGGTGATGCGGCCTGCTTAAAGCGGCTGCGCGCTGATCTTTATCTGCGGGGTGAGCGACAGCGTGTTGCTCACCGTGCAAAGCTCCTTGGCCAGCGTGACGATGTTTTTCAGCTCGTCGTCGCTATACTCCCCGCCGATCCGGATATCGGCGGAGAGTTCCGCCACGCGTGACACACCTTCGTGTGCTTTCTCTCCCGTGACATGCACACTGACGCCGGAAAATTTTTCAAGAAGATGCAGCTTGACCACCGCGCCCTTGACGCTGAGCGCCAGGCAGGCAGACAGTGATGAATAGAGCAGATCGAGCGGATTAAAGCCGGGGTCGGACACGCTTGTCACCACCTCCAGCGCACCGCCCGTCTCGGTCAAAAGCGTGGCCGGACCACGATTTTCCATGCGTGCCGTCGCGCCGGTCAGCCGCGTTTTTACCCTGATGTCCACCATGATGTTTTTCCATTCATCGCTGTATCCGAGGCACGCCGCGAAACCTGGTATGTCCGGCGTGTCCTGAGCGGGCATTCCTGAGGGTTTTTGAGGTCGCGTCAAGCCGTCATCGCCCGCGCCACTCACCTGCGGCAATTCGCCAGCGACGGTGCGCGGTCGCGTGAATTTCAAGCTTGACGGGTGGCGCTCGACGCGATTACTTTAAACCTAAAATAAAAACGGAACAGTTTGTCATTCCCCGGGAAGGAAATCGGAACATGCGCATTGTCTGCATCGGCGGCGGTCCGGCCGGCCTCTACTTCGCGCTCCTGATGAAGAAGCTGCACCCCGAGCACCATATCCGTGTGGTGGAGCGCAACCGGCCCTATGACACCTTTGGCTGGGGCGTGGTGTTTTCCGATGCAACGATGGTGTCCATGCAGGCCTGGGATCCGGAAAGCGCCGCTGAAATCAAACAGGCCTTTAATCACTGGGATGATATCGAGGTCCTGTTCAAGGGCACCCGCCAGCGCACGTCCGGCCATGGCTTTGTCGGCATCGGCCGCAAGAAGCTGTTGAACATCCTGCAGCGGCGCTGCGAGGCGCTTGGCGTCGAACTGGTGTTCGAGACCGATGTGCAGGGCGATCAGGATTTTCCCGATGCCGATCTGATCATCGCCTCTGACGGGTTGAATTCCCGCATCCGCCAGAAATACGAAGACATCTTCGCGCCTGATATGGTGGTGCGCCCAAACCGCTATATCTGGCTTGGCACGAACAAGCTGTTTGATGCCTTCACCTTCGATTTCCGCAAGACCGATCACGGCTGGTTCCAGGCGCATATCTACAAGTTCGACGAAAACACCTCGACCTTTATCGTGGAAACGACGGAAGAGGCCTATCAGGCCCACAAGCTGGGCGAGATGGACCAGCAGGGCTCCATCGACTTCTGTCGGGACCTGTTTTCCGAGGTTTTGGAAGGTGCGCCGCTGATGACCAACGCGCGCCATCTGCGCGGCTCGGCATGGCTTAATTTTTCCCGCCTGATCTGCGGCAAGTGGAGCCATTTCAACGGCCAGTCGCATGTGGTGCTGATGGGGGATGCGGCCCACACGGCGCATTTCGCCATCGGTTCCGGCACCAAGCTTGCCATCGATGATGCCATCGAACTGGCCAACCAGTTCAACAAGGCAGGCCACGAAAAATCGGCGATCCCCGCCGTGCTCCACGTCTACGAAGAGATCCGCCGCGTCGATGTGGCGCGCATCCAGAATGCCGCCCGCAATGCCATGGAATGGTTCGAGGTGGTCGGTAAGCGTTATGCCGATACGCTGCCACCCGAACAGTTCATGTATTCGATGCTGACGCGTTCGCAGCGCATCAGCCACGAAAACCTTCGCCTGCGCGACAGAACCTGGCTTGAGGGTTATGAGCGCTGGTTTGCCGAACACTCCGGCCTTGTGGCCGCCGAAGATGGCTCGGTGCCGCCACCGATGTTCACGCCTTATGGCGTGCGCGACGTGACGCTGCCGAACCGCATCGTCCTGTCGCCCATGGCGATGTATTCGGCAAAAGACGGCCTGCTCGGTGATTTTCACCTTGTCCATCTCGGCGCCCGCGCGCTCGGCGGCGCCGGCCTCGTCTTTGGCGAAATGACCTGCGTTTCCCCGGATGCCCGTATTACGCCCGGTTGCCTCGGCCTGTGGAATGACGAGCAGGTGTCCGGCTGGACGCGCTTTGTCGATTTCGTCCATCAAAACAGCGCCGCAAAGGTTGGCATCCAGCTTGGCCATGCCGGCGCAAAGGGTGCGACGAAACTGGCCTGGGAGGGGGCTGACCAGCCTCTCGACGCGGGGGACTGGCCGCTGATCTCGGCGTCCGCCCTGCCCTATCTGCCGCACAGCCAGGTGCCGAAGGCGATGGACCGCGCCGACATGGACCGCGTGAAGGCCGATTTTGTCTCGGCCACGCGCCGGGCCGCCGAAACAGGTGCCGACTGGCTGGAATTCCACGCAGCCCACGGCTACCTGATATCAGCCTTCCTGTCGCCGCTCACCAACCGGCGCACGGATGAATACGGCGGATCTCACGAAAACCGCGCGCGTTTTCCGCTCGAAGTGTTCGAGGCCATGCGCGCCGTCTGGCCGGCGCAAAAGCCGATGTCGGTGCGTCTCTCCTGCCATGACTGGGCGGAAGGCGGCAATACGCCTGACGATGCGGCGATATTTGCCAAAATGTTCAAGGAGGCCGGCGCCGACGTGATCGACTGCTCCTCGGGGCAGGTCTCGAAGGCGGAAAAGCCGGTCTATGGCCGCCTGTTCCAGACGCCCTTCTCTGACAAGATCCGCAACGAGGTGGGCATTGCAACGATTGCCGTTGGCGCAATCTCCGAGGCCGATCACGCCAACTCGATCATTTCGGCCGGCCGCGCCGATCTTTGCGCCGTCGCCCGCCCACATCTGGCCGATCCTGCCTGGGTTCTGCATGAGGCGGCCCGCATCGGGCTCACCTCCGTCGCCTGGCCAAAGCAGTATTATTCCGGCAAGCGCCAGTACGAAACCAATCTTGCCCGTGCTGCCCAGCCGGCACTGGCGGGCAAATAGGAGGTGGCCGTGCCACAGGTTTCCGCAGGCCGGCTTGTCGGCCGCCACGCATGTGTGACCGGCGCCGGTTCCGGCATTGGTGCCGCCATTGCCGCAGCCCTTGTGGCGGCCGGCGCACAGGTCACGCTTGCGGGACGCCGGGCAGACCCGCTCACATCCCTCTCGGCGCGCCTCGGGGCAGAGCAAACCCTTGCCTTGCCCGGCTTCGACGTGACCGATCCGGCGGCCATCGCGGCTGGCCTTGAAACCGCCCGCGCCCGCTTTGGCCCCATCGATATCCTCATCAACAATGCCGGAGAGGCGCCGACGGCCTCCTTTGAAAAGACGTCGCTGGAGATGTGGAACCACGTGCTTTCGGTGGATCTCACCGGCGTGTTCTGCGTCACGCAGGCGGTTCTTGCCGATCTGAAGGCAAGGGGCGACGGTGCGCGCATCATCAACATCGCCTCGACGGCGGGCCTCGCCGGTTATGCCTATGTATCTGCCTATGTGGCGGCAAAGCACGGCGTCATCGGCCTCACGCGCGCGCTTTCGCTCGAGCTTGCCCGCACCGGCGTCACCGTCAATGCCGTCTGCCCTGGTTTTACCGATACGCCGCTGGTGCGCGGCGCGCTGGAGACAATCGTGCAGAAGACCGGGCGCAGCCCTGAGGAGGCGCTGAAGGAACTGACAAAGCATAATCCGCAAGGACGGCTGGTGACGCCGGAGGAGGTCGCGGACGCCGTTCTGTGGCTGGCGTCTCCCAGTGCCCAATCGATCAATGGACAGGCGATCGCGGTCGCCGGTGGGGAGGTTTTTTGACTGTGAACACGGACCAGCCATCGATGGCGGCGCATAAAGACGCGCTGCGCAATTACCAGCCAACGCATTTTCTCTTCGAGGTCAGCGAGGATGGCCGCATCGCCACCATCCGGCTGAACCGGCCGGAGCGCAAGAACCCGCTGACATTCGAAAGTTACCGTGAACTGCGCGACCTTTTTCGTGCGCTGGCGGATGCCTCCGACATCAGGGCCGTGGTGCTGACCGGTGCCGGCGGCAATTTCTCCTCCGGCGGCGACGTGTTCGAGATCATTGAGCCGCTGACGAAGATGGCGATGCCGGATCTTCTGGCTTTTACCCGCATGACAGGCGATCTGGTCAAGGCGATGCGAAAATGCCCGCAGCCGGTGATTGCCGCCGTTGATGGCATTTGCGCCGGCGCCGGGGCCATTCTTGCCATGGCCTCTGATCTCCGTCTTGCGACACCGCAGGCAAAGACAGCCTTCCTGTTTACCCGCGTCGGACTGGCTGGCGCAGATATGGGCGCCTGCGGCATTCTTCCGCGCATCATCGGACAGGGACGTGCGGCAGAGCTTCTCTTTACCGGTCGTGCGATGAGCGCCGCTGAAGGCCATGCCTGGGGCTTTTACAACAATCTTTACCCGGCAAACGATCTGGAGGCCGAGGCGCAGAAACTGGCGCGATCGCTGGCAGACGGTCCCTGGTTTGCCCACACGATGACAAAAACCATGCTGAACCAGGAATGGGCCATGGGCATCGACGAGCTGATCGAATCGGAAGCGCAGGCGCAGGCGATCTGCATGGCGACCAAGGATTTTCGTCGTGCCTTCGAAGCCTTTGCCGAAAAACGCAAGCCGGTCTTCGAAGGGAACTGAGGCGATGGCACATCACGCCCCCGGCAGCTCTCCGGAGCCCCCTTCGCGCGACCATCTCGACTGGCCGTTTTTTGACGATAGCCACCGGGCTCTGGTTGAAAAGCTCGACGCATTTGCCGCTTCCGGCACGCTTGCCGCCATCGACCATGCCGACACGGATGCCGCCTGCCGGGCGCTGGTACGCGCGCTTGGCAAAGCGGGTCTGCTCGATGCCGCAACGGGTGCTGGCGGCCGCGAGCCGATCGACAGCCGTGCGGTTTGCCTGACGCGCGAAACGCTCGCCTTCCACGATGGACTTGCCGATTTCGCCTTTGCCATGCAGGGGCTCGGCACCGGCGCCATCGGTCTTTCCGGCTCTGCCAGCCTGCAGGAAACCGTGCTGCCGAAGGCGCAGAGCGGCGAATGGATCGCAGCTTTCGCCCTATCGGAAAAGGAAGCCGGCTCGGATGTGGCGGCCATGGCCTGTGCCGCCCGCCGCGACGGCGATCATTATGTGCTCGACGGCGAAAAGACCTGGATTTCCAACGGCGGCATTGCCGATGTCTACACGGTCTTTGCCCGCACCGGCGAAGCACCGGGCACACGCGGCATTTCCACCTTCGTCGTTTATGCCGATGATCCCGGCTTCTCGATTGCCGAGCGAATCGATGTGATTGCGCCGCACCCGCTGGCCACCATCCGCTTCGAGAACTGCCGTATTCCCGCTGACCGGCTGCTCGGCACGCCCGGTGAAGGCTTCAAGATCGCCATGCGCACGCTCGACATTTTTCGCGCATCGGTCGCCGCCGCTGCCCTCGGCTTTGGCCGCCGCGCGCTCTTCGAGGCAGTCGCCCATGCCAAGGCGCGCGCCATGTTCGGGGCGAAGCTTTCCGACCTGCAGCTGACGCAGGCAGCCCTTGGCGACATGGCCGCCGAGATCGACGCCGGCGCCCTCCTCACCTACCGCGCGGCCTGGCGTCGCGACGTGCAGAAAATGGTCGCCACCAAGGAAGCGGCGATGGCCAAGATGGTCGCCACCGAAAACGCCCAGAAGGTCATCGACCGCGCAGTGCAGATGTTTGGCGGACGCGGTGTCAGGGTCGGCGAGATCACCGAAAAACTCTACCGCGAAATCCGGGCGCTGCGCATCTACGAGGGCGCCACGGAAGTGCAGAAACTCATCATTGCCCGCGAACTGTTGAAGAACGCCTGACCTGGAGACCAATGCCATGCACACCATCCTGCAGCCGGAAGGCTGGGCCAAACCGATCGGCTATGCCAATGGCATCGCAGCCACCGGCCGTCAGGTCTATATCGGTGGCCAGATCGGCTGGAACGGGCAGTGCCAGTTCGAAAGCGACGATCTCGTGGACCAGGTGCGCCAGACACTTCAGAATATCATGGCCGTGCTCGCCGAAGCCGGCGGGCGTGCCGAACACATCACCACCATGACCTGGTATTTCATCGACAAGGCAGACTATCTCGCCAATCTGAAAGGCATCGGGCAGGCCTACCGCGAGGTGATCGGCCGGCATTTCCCCGCCATGGCTGCCGTCCAGGTGGTGGCACTCATCGAGGACCGCGCCAAGATCGAGATCCAGGCGATCGCCGTCATTCCCGAATAAGGACGTCTCCATGCCGGATATCGCCTTTTCCGCCACCGTCTCCGGGTCAGTCATAGAGGGCGTTCTTGTCGTCACGATCGACAATCCGCCGGTCAATGCAACCGGCGCCGAGGTGCGCAAGGGGCTGATGGCAGCGCTTGCCTTTTCATCAAGCCACGCCGAGATTGCCGGGCTTGTCATCACCGGGGCGGGAAAGATCTTCATCGGCGGTGCCGATATCCGCGAGTTCGGCAAACCGCCGGTCGCGCCGATCCTGCCGGATGTGGTCGAGGCCCTGGAGGCGCATGAAAAGTCCGTGGTTGCCGCCTTGAATGGCCCAGCACTCGGCGGCGGGCTGGAAGTGGCGCTTTCCTGCCATCACCGCATCGCCCTGCCCTCCGTTAACCTCGGCCTGCCGGAGGTGAAGCTTGGCCTCGTGCCGGGTGCCGGCGGCACGCAGCGCCTGCCGCGCCTTGCCGGAGCGCTTGCCGCCCTGCAGCTGATCGCAACCGGCCGCAGCATCAAGGCAGACGAGGCGCTCAAGCTCGGTATCCTGGATCAGGTGGTGCCGGGTGATCTGGTGGCAGCAGCCTGCGCGCTTGCCCGGCAGTGGGCGGCAAAACCGCTGCGGCGCACCGGTCAGCTTGCCCCACCCATCATTGAACCTGAAGCCTTCGAGGCTCAGGCGAAAAAAATTCTCGAAAGAGCCCGTGGCCAGAACGCCCCGGCAAAGGCCGTGGACCTGGTGCGGCAAAGCGGCGAACTTTCGTTTGAACAAGGCCTTCTCAACGAGCGTGCGGCCTTCCTGTTGCTGCGCGACAGCGATCAGGCAAAGGCGCTTGCCCATGTTTTCTTTGCCGAACAACAGGCGGGCAAGGTGCAGGCGCTGGAAGGCGTCCTGCCCCGGACCTTAAACACAATCGCAATTGCAGGCCTCGGCCTGATGGGAAGCGGCATTGCCGTGGCAGCGCTTGGCGCCGGTTATACCGTCATCGGGCTCGACCAGACACAGGAAGCCGCCGCAAAAGGCCGTGAGCGCATTCTGGGGCTCATCGAGCGATCGGTGGCAGCTGGACGCCTGACGGAGGCTGAGGCTAAGGAACAGGGCGCGCACCTGACGGTAACGGTCGACGATCAGGACCTTGCTCGCGCCGATCTCGTCATCGAGGCGGTGTTTGATGATCTGGATGTGAAGATCGATCTCTTTCGCCGGCTGGATAAGGTGCTGCGCCCGGACGCCATTCTTGCCACCAATACCAGCTACCTGAACCCGGATGAGATTGCCGCTGCAACCGCCCACCCGACGCGGGTGCTCGGGCTGCATTTTTTCTCTCCGGCGCATGTGATGCGGCTTGTCGAGGTGGTGCAGTGCAAGGCTACCGCGCCCGATGTGCTGGCAACTGGTCTTGTCTTTGCGCGGCGCCTGAAAAAACTCGCCGTCGTTGCCGGCGTCACCGAAGGTTTTATCGGCAACCGCATCTTTTCAGCCTACCGCCGCGAAGCCGAGTTTCTGATCGAGGACGGCGCCGCTCCGCACGAGATCGACGCGGTGCTGGAGGACTATGGTTTTCCGATGGGCCTGTTTGCCGTCTATGACATGGCAGGCCTCGAAATTGCCTGGAACCGCCGCAAGCGGCAGGCGGCAGGCCGTGATCCGGCCGAGCGTTATGTCGAGATCGCCGACCGGCTCTGCGAGGCCGGGCGCCTCGGCCAGAAGGCCGGGCGCGGATGGTATCGCCATGAGGCGGGAAAACGCCTGATCGATCCAGAGGTCACCGCCATCATCGAAGCCTGCCGGGCCGCAAAGAACATCGTGCCCACAGATTTCACGCGGGAGGATATCCTGTCGCGCCTGCTCAGCGCGATGGCGGATGAGGGCCGGGCGCTGCTTGCCGAAGGGATCGCCGCACGGGGCAGCGACATCGATCTGGTGATGATCAACGGCTACGGTTTTCCAGCCCACAAGGGCGGCCCGATGTTTGCAGCAGGCGTCTAAAAGATCCGCGCACCCCCTGCCCTTAATGCGGCTTGTGGCCTTGCCGACAGGAACCATTCATCGCAAGAATGCTTACTCCCGAAAACAAGGGAGTTTTAAGGATGAGAATCACCGGGTTGGCCGGTCTTGCGGCTGTGGGACTTTTGGCGCTTGCCGGCTGCGCAACCGAGCAGACGGCCATCGAGCCGTTTCCCAACAGCCTCACCTATGGCGGACGCTCACCGATCGTGCCCTATCCCGTTGGCAGTTCCTTCAGCCGCGAGGTGCGCGACGAATTCCTCAACCGCTACGAGGAACTCTACGAGGTCCAGCCCGATCACACGGTCCGCATCGTCACCCGTTTCCGCCGCTCGACGCCTTGAATGGGCTTGGAAAGCTCGCTTCGAGTTGAGACGAGGTATTTTTCACAAATATCTGACGAGAAAAAACAAAACTCTATCAGCTGGTTCTTTTGGCACGGTCGAAAAGTCACAGATGAAGCGTCTCTGTCTGAAGTTGGTGACGTATCGGCTGCCGGTTTTCAGCTCGCATTGTGAAACGCATAGCCACCGCGCGAGGACGTGAGGATGATCATGGCCGAGCGTGGAAGTGACTTATGCGTGAGGCTCGGATGGACGAGTTTCGCAAGCTCTGTCAAAAGCCTGTGAGGACGCAATTGCGCCAAGCGCATATGACCAAGCATGCGAAAAGGCCGAGGCATGGGCGTGTGGCTTCGCGTTGCTGTATGCCTGTTTCGAGACAAGGACCGCAAAATGTCGCGACAGCACATCTCCTCACTCGACGGTTTGCGTGGCATCGCGGCAGGTACGGTTGTTGTCTCGCATTTGTCGAACTTCACCGGAACGCTTGCGCCGTTGGGTAATGGCGCGGGTCAAGTTGGCGTCATGCTTTTCTTCGCCCTGTCAGGATTCCTTATGGCGCATCATCATGCCCACGAGGATTTTAGTGTACCCACCGTGCGTAACTACGCAGTGCGTCGCATAGCAAGGATCGTGCCTCTTTACGCTTTCGCTGTCGCGACATCGTTTGGATGGTTTCTCTGTACCGGGCAGCAGATCGCCGGCTACAACACCAATTCTGGAAATATCATTTCGCATGCCACCTTTATCCGGGGCGATGGCATCCTCTGGACTATTCCGGTGGAAGTGCAGTTCTATGTAGTCTTCCTGCTGATCTGGGCGGTTTCGAAACGTAAGATCATCGTCTGTCTGCTAACGCTCCTGGCTCTCACACCCACTATTATGGGCCCCGCGGAGGCGCTACCGACCCTTGTTCGTTGCCTGCCGTTCTTTTTCTTTGGTGTTAGTGCTCGCTTGCTGATTGCCCCGCCGTCAAAGATGCTAGCCAACATCGTTTTTCTGATCTCGTCCATACTTTATGTCGTAACCCTCCCCCAGATGCGCCCTCTATATGGACTGCCCGCCCCCATGCTCTTTGATAACTGGGGTGATCCGATGTTTATGGGGATCCTATTCTGCCTGGTTTGGTCTGCTCGAACGTCATCACTGGCCGACAAACTGCTCGGGAACTCGATCAGCGGATGGATCGGAAAAATCTCTTTCTCACTCTATCTGTTCCACTATCCGGTCATCGCTGTGGTGGCAGCGAGCGATCTACCGACCTTTGTAATCTGGATTGGCGCAATTTCATGCAGCGTTGCGCTCGCCTCTGCATCGTACCTGGCTATTGAGCGGCGCTTGCAGAAGTGGATCACGTCCCATCTGTGTAATACCAACCGTCATTGATCAGAACCCTTGCGCCCATGTGCGTCTCCCAATCGACATGATCTTCCATGGGCGCTCTTGCAGGGTTCTCCAAGCGTAGCAGCAATGGTCGACGATATCCTCGTAGGTCTTGAAGATGCGGTTCGAGAGCCAGTTGTCCCTCATGAACTGCCAGATGTTTTCGACAGGGTTCAATTCAGGCGACTTGGGCGGTAGTGGCAGGATGGTGATGTTTTCAGGAACGATGAGATTGTTGGACATGTGCCATCCGGCCTGATCCATGATGAGGATGGCATGGCCATCGTCCGCGACGTTGCGGGATATCTCGATCAAATGCTGGTTCATGGCATGGGTGTCGCACCACGGCATGACGAGAGCGGCGGCCTTGCCAAGCTTGGGGCAGATGGCACCGAAGATATAGGCCGAACGGGTTCGCTGGTCGTGCGGCGCGGACGGCCTCGATCCCCGCCTGGCCCAGCGGCGGGTGATCTTGTTCTTCTGGCCTATCCGAGCTTCATCTTGGAACCAGATTTCGATCACTTTGCCCTTGGCGGGGCCGGCGGTGATTTCTGCCACAGCGGCGGGGAAGTTTTTTTAAATGCCTCGGTCGCCTCCGGATCCTGCGCATGATGTCTTGGGCGAGCCGAGAGCTTGCGATACCCCATGGCACGCACTTCGCGCCCCAGGGTCTCCTCGCTCACCGAGATGCGGAACTCTTCCCAAATCCATTGAGCCAGATCACACAGACGCCATCGGACGACGCCATCAAGATAAGGTGTCGGCCCGCGCTCGATGGCTTGCGCCAAGGCCGTTCGCTGTTCGTCGTTCAGAAGAGAAGGTTTTCCCGGAGCCTTGCCGTTGATCAGGCCGTCGGGACCGCGATCATTGAAACGCACCACCCAGTCGCGCACGATCTGAACTGTCACGCTGCCGAGGCGAGCGGCATCGGCCCGTGAACCACCGTCATAGATCGATGCGAGCGCCAGAAGCCGCCGCGCCTGATCGGCATCGCGCGTCTGCCGGGCCAGACGCCGTAGCATGGACCCGTCGAAATCCGACCGCAAAGAAAGCGCTGAACCCATCGCAAACCTCCTGTTTGCCACAGAGATTCAGATTCGTCGGCTTTTGGGAATCCCAAGAGTCAGTCTCAGCGACGATTGGTATAACAGCCCGTCGCTGCCGGACGTGGTTCGAGAAACCTGAAACAAGGGGTTGGCGGAACCTGGCTGCAGCCGGCGCGAAATCGTGGCTCAGAAGCCAAGACCAGCGAGGTCTACACCCGGCGCGTGGAGCGCTGGAAACTGCACAAGTTGCGATGGAGCGAGTAAATGTGTCCCAGGCATGGTTCTGACGTGGGACACGTCAAAAGCCTAGCAGACTGTAAAACAACAAAAAACCCGGCTTTCGCCGGGTTCTTTTGGTGCGGTCGAGAAGACTCGAACTTCCACGGGTTGCCCCACAGCGACCTCAACGCTGCGCGTCTACCAATTCCGCCACGACCGCATCGTGGTAGGCCGGTTTGTTGCCGGCGAGGGAGCATCTAGCAAAGGGATTTGGCCGACGCAAGTGTGCCGTGACAGTTTTTTGAAAGATAAAATTTGCGGAAGAATTCCTATATAGGGAAAGCCCTGATTTGCTGGCTTCTGACCCTGTGGATAGCCAGCGCATTTTTTTCTGGCGAGTAACGATCATGCTGACCCGTACCGATCTCAATCTGTCCATGCTGCCAAAGGATGGCTGTCCGGCTGTTCGCTGGCGTATTTCCGATTCCCTCGTGCCCTATGAGGAAGCGCTTGCCGTCATGGAAGCGGAAGTGGGCGCCATTGCCGATGGCCGGGCCGATGAACTGGTCTGGCTTCTGGAACATCCCCCGCTCTATACGGCCGGCACCAGCGCCAATGTTGGCGACCTCATCGAGCCCGACCGGTTCCCGGTGTTTTCCACTGGGCGGGGCGGGGAATATACCTATCACGGCCCCGGCCAGCGGGTTGCCTATGTGATGCTCGACCTCAAACGCCGCCGCCAGGATGTGCGTGCCTATGTGGCCGCACTGGAAGAGGTGATCATCCGCACGCTGTCCTTGATGAATGTGCGCGGCGAGCGGCGCGAGGATCGCGTCGGGGTCTGGGTGCGCCGGCCGGAAAAACCGCTTCTGCCGGATGGCAGCATGGCCGAAGACAAGATTGCAGCGCTTGGCATTCGCCTGCGCCGCTGGGTGAGCTTTCACGGACTGTCGCTGAACGTCGATCCGGATCTTTCCCATTTTTCCGGCATCGTGCCCTGCGGTATCTCCGCCTATGGCGTGACGAGCCTTATGGATCTCGGCCTGCCGGTCATGATGACGGATGTCGATGTCAGGCTTCGCCAGGCGTTCGAGGACGTGTTCGGGCAAACCGCCAATGAGGCCGCTTCATCCCTGGGGATCTGACGGTTTGATCGCGCCGGGTGGCGCGGCCGCACCTTGCCTTGCCACCCTCACCCGTGGTTGAACGGACAGCCACAGGAAAACCACCATGACCGCCGCCATCTCGACCACGCCCGCCTCCTCCGACAGGTCCGTAAAGGGCATGGCGCTGATGGCCTGCTGCATGATCATCCTGCCGATGATGGATGCGATTGCCAAATACATGGCAACGTTTGAAACCATGTCGCCGGGCCAGGTGACCTTCTATCGTTTCTTCGTGCAACTGGTCGTGCTGGCGCCGCTGTTTTTCTGGACGGTGGGCAGTTTTTCAAACGTGCGGCGGCCGTGGATGAACATGCTGCGCGGGGCGCTGCATGCGGCGGCCAGCCTGATGTTCTTCACCGCGGTCAAATACATGCCGCTGGCGGACGTGTTTGCCATCTATTTCGTCGAACCCTTCATGCTGACGATGATGTCGGCGCTGTTCCTGGGCGAAAAGGTCGGCTGGCGGCGCTGGCTTGCCATTCTGGTCGGCTTCGGCGGCGCCATGATCGTGATACAGCCGAGCTTCGAGATTTTTGGCTGGACCTCGCTTCTGCCGGTCGCCTGCGCCTTTCTGTTCACGCTCTACCTGTTCCTCAACCGTGCGCTCGGCGAAGGCGATTCGCCGCTGACGATGCAGATGATGTCGGGCGTTGGCGGAACGCTGTTCATGGGCATCGTGCTTGTTGCCGGCAATGCCGCCGGCATTGCGGATTTCGAGATGTCACTGCCGGCCTCCGGGCTCGGCCTTGTTCTTCTCATCATCCTCGGTTCGCTCTCCGGTTATGTGCATCTGCTCGTCGTGCGCGCCTTCCGCATGGCGTCCGTGTCGCTTCTCGCCCCCTTCCAGTATTTCGAGATCATCTCGGCAACGGTGCTCGGCTACCTGCTGTTTGCCGATTTCCCGACGCCGTCGAAGTGGCTGGGCATCGGCGTCATCGTGGCGTCCGGCCTGTTCATCATCTGGCGCGAGCGCGTGCAGAGCCGACGGATGGTGACGTCGGCGTGACAGCACTTTGGCCGCTTTGCGCTTGAGCCGCCTGCCCCCGCATGCCACAAAGTTTTCAAGAATCACGTAAAGTCAGGGAGACAAGATCATGGATGTCCGCGCAGCAGTAGCCGTTCAGGCCGGAAAGCCGCTCGAAGTCATGACGGTTCAGCTGGAAGGCCCCAGAGCCGGTGAAGTTCTGATCGAGGTGAAGGCCACAGGCATTTGCCATACCGATGATTTCACCCTGTCCGGTGCCGATCCGGAAGGCCTGTTTCCAGCCATTCTCGGCCATGAGGGCGCCGGCATCGTCGTCGATGTCGGGCCGGGCGTTACCTCGGTGAAGAAGGGCGACCATGTCATTCCGCTCTACACGCCGGAATGCCGCGAATGTTATTCCTGCCTCAGCCGCAAGACGAACCTCTGCACCGCCATCCGCTCGACGCAAGGCCAGGGCCTGATGCCGGACGGCACCTCGCGCTTTTCCATCGGCAAGGACAAGATACATCACTACATGGGCTGTTCGACCTTTGCCAATTACACGGTGCTGCCGGAAATTGCGCTGGCCAAGGTCAATCCGGACGCGCCCTTCGACAAGATCTGCTACATCGGCTGCGGCGTGACGACCGGCATCGGCGCTGTCATCAACACGGCGAAAGTTGAAATCGGCGCGACCGCCATCGTCTTCGGTCTCGGCGGAATCGGCCTCAACGTCATCCAGGGCCTGCGGCTTGCCGGCGCCGACATGATCATCGGCGTGGATTTGAACAATGACAAAAAGGCATGGGGCGAACGCTTCGGCATGACGCATTTCGTCAATCCGAAGGAAGTCGAGGGCGATATCGTGCCTTACCTCGTCAACCTGACGAAACGTGCCGGCGACCATATCGGTGGCGCCGATTACACGTTCGATTGCACCGGCAATACCAAGGTCATGCGCCAGGCGCTGGAAGCCTCGCATCGCGGCTGGGGCAAGTCGGTCGTCATCGGCGTTGCCGGCGCCGGCCAGGAGATTTCCACCCGCCCCTTTCAGCTGGTCACCGGCCGCAGCTGGATGGGCACCGCCTTCGGTGGCGCCCGTGGCCGCACGGATGTGCCGAAGATTGTCGACTGGTACATGGACGGCAAGATCATCATCGATCCGATGATCACCCACACCATGCCGCTCGAAGACATCAACAAAGGTTTTGAGCTGATGCATTCGGGTGAAAGCATCCGTTCTGTCGTGTTATACTGAAACCAGATCGCGCCACGGCCCGTTATCGCGAAGGACGCCCTCGGGCGTCCTTTTGCTTAGGGTTCGGGCAAGGATCACACGAAATAGACCTTTGCCGGACGACAAGCGCGGCACAACGGGAGACAGAATGGCAGATCGTATCGTTTCAGGCTCGGTCAAGGCGGATGGCAGCGTGCTCGCCGGCCAGGGCTTCCAGGTTGCCCGCAAGGGGGCCGGACGTTATCTGCTTGTCTTCCAGCCGCCTCTCAACGACGTCGAAGGCGGCATGACGCAGCTATCTGGCGGTGAAAGCGCCAAAGGCTGGCGCGCCGCCGTGGTGTCCGTCGATGGCCTGCACGCGGCAATCGCCATCCGGGACGCCGGGGGCACCGACAGCGATTGCGATTTCTCCTTCATGTTTTCCGGCAAAATGCATGCCAGCGCGCCGCCGCGCCCGGTGGCCGGCCCCGATTACGGATCGACAACGGGCAGTGACGTGTTGCCGGATCCCGCCATCGGCAGCCCCTCGTCCACGCCGCCGGTCGTGTCCTTTCCCTTGAGCGACCGCGTGCGCCAGGCGATGATGCCAAAGCCGCCGGAACCTCGCCCCGCCCCGGAACCGCGTCCGGTCGATCCGCTGGTCAGCGCCCAGCAGTCTCAGATCGACCGGCTGAAGCAGATGACGCAGCAGGTTCTGCAGCGGTTGCAGGTGGAAAATCGTATGTTGAAGGCAAAGCTCCACTTGCGCGATCAGGCACCGGAACCGGCGGTGCCGCCGATCGGCGTCACCCCACATTTTACCGCCATTCCCGGCGGGCCGGCGCTGGCGCGCCTGCTGGTCTCGGAAACCTTTGACACCGTGCTCGATGTTGGCCCCGGCTGGCAGAAACGGACAAGTCTTCTGGCCGAGGCCGGCAAGGCCGTGACGGCCCTGGTCTCTGCTGCAGAACCCGGAGAACATGGCCCCGGTATCGAAATCCGTCACGAGCGTATCGATGACGAAAGCCTTGCCGGCCCCTTCGACTGCATTCTGGCAAGCCATGTGCTGCAGCGCGCGCGCGATCCACAGCGTTTTCTGCGCCGTCTCCACGCCTTGCTGCCGGAGGGCGGCGTGCTGGCGCTTGCGGTACCGGCTCTGCGTTATCCGATGGTGAACGGTGATCTCAGCCTGTGGAGCGCGGGCCTGCTTCTGCAGCATCTTGTTCTCGCAGAGTTTGACTGTCGGGAGGCGGCAGTCCTGACCGAAGGCGACGAAATCTGTCTCGTGCTGCGCAAGTCCTCCATTCCTGCCATTGCCGAGGATGAAGGCCTCCCGCCGCTGGAGAGCCTTCGAGAGCATCTTCCGACCCGCCTCGATTTTATCTCCGAGCCCGAGGGCTGCTGTTTCAACGGCGACATCCGGAACCTCAACTGGTAAACGCCAGCAAGCCACCTGCCCCAATGCTGACACGGAGCGCCGCCAATTGATCTATGTGGATGCCGATGCCTGCCCGGTAAAGCCCGAAATCCTGAAAGTCGCAGAGCGCCACGGGCTGGAAGTTACGCTGGTTGCCAATTCCGGCCTTCGTCCCTCGCGTGATCCGATGGTGAAGAACATCATCGTCTCCGGCGCCTTTGATGCCGCCGACGACTGGATTGCCGAACGGGCGGGACGCGGCGATATCGTGGTGACGGCAGATGTGCCGCTTGCCGTGCGCTGCGTGGCGGCCGGCGCCCAGGTGACCGGGCCGACAGGACGCGAATTCGACGAGCGCAATATCGGCATGGCCAGCGCCATGCGCGATCTTGGCGCGCATCTGCGCGAGACCGGCGAGAGCAAGGGCTATAACGCTGCCTTCTCCCCGCGAGACCGCTCGGCTTTCCTGTCGACGCTTGACCGTCTCTGCCGGCGCGCCAAGGCGAGTGCGGCACAAGTGACGGATGACCCGGCATGACAGATGGTTTGCCTCACTGGCGGCACCGCAGGCACAGCCCGTTTTATGCGGCAAGCATTGCTGGCGTCCTGACCCTGCCGGTTTTCTGGATCCTTGCCCGGCATCTTGCCGTCGAAATTTCGGCGATTGTCTTTTTTCTCGTCTATCTCGGCATGATGGCGCGGCGCATTCCGCGCCTGACGGTCGGCCGCCTGAAGACCAGCGCCGAACGCGACAATGCACCTGCCTATGTCATCCTGATAGTCACGCTTCTGGCCGTCATCACTGTGATCGCCACCCTGTTCAATGCGCTGAACCGCAGCGCCAATCCGAGCGTTTTCGAGGTCGCCATCGCCTTCCTCTCGGTGATTGCCGGCTGGCTGACCATCCACACCATGTTTGCCATGCATTACGCCCATCACTACTGGCGGCGCGTTTCGAAGGAGGATGGCACGCTCGGCACCCAATGCGGGTTGGAATTCCCGCAGACGCCGGAACCTTGCGGCCATGATTTCCTCTATTTCTCTCTGGTGATCGGCATGACGGCGCAAACGTCCGACGTTGTCATCACCACCACGGCGATGCGACGTATCAATCTCGGCCATGCCGTCCTGTCGTTCTTTTTCAACACTGTGCTTGTTGCCGCCGCCGTCAACGCGGTCGTGTCGCTCGCCGGTTAACTGATCAACGGAGATTTTTGTCCATGAAGGTCCTGTCCCAGAATACCGCGTTTGGCGGCATGCAGGGTGTGTTCCAGCACCAGTCGGAAGCCTGCAACAGCGAGATGACATTTGCCGTCTTTGTGCCGCCACAGGCCATCGCTGAAAAACGCCCGGTGCTGTGGTATCTCTCCGGGCTCACCTGCACGCACCAGAACGTCATGGACAAGGGCGAATACCGCCGCATGGCAGCCGAACTGGGCCTGATTATCGTCTGCCCGGATACGAGCCCGCGTGGCGATGATGTCGCCGACGAGATGACCAACTGGCAGATGGGCAAGGGCGCCGGCTTTTATCTGGATGCGACCCAAAAGCCTTGGAGCGATCACTACCGCATGTATTCCTATGTGACGGAAGAACTGCCGGCGCTGATTGCTGAAAACTTTCGCGTCGACATGGATCGCCAGGGCATTTTCGGCCATTCCATGGGCGGCCATGGCGCCATGACGATTGCCTTGAAGAATCCTGAGCGTTTCAAGAGCTGCTCGGCCTTTGCGCCGATCGTCGCGCCCTCGACGGCCGACTGGTCGGCACCGGCATTTGAAAAATATCTCGGCAGTGATCGTGCCTTGTGGCGGGCCTATGATGCCTGCGCGCTGGTGGAAGACGGCGCACGCTTTCCCGAATTCCTCATCGACCAGGGCAAGGCCGACAGCTTTCTCGACAACGGCCTTCGTCCCTGGCTGTTTGAAGAGGCGGTGAAGGACACCGATATCGGCCTGACGCTGCGCCTGCACGAGCGCTACGACCACTCCTATTATTTCATCTCCACCTTCATGGATGATCATCTGCGCTGGCACGCCGAGCGGCTTTCGTAAGCCGTATACAACATCGATGCCTTGAACCGGAGGGCAGTCGCCCCAAATAAAGGCTGGGGCGGACGACCGCCCGGGCCGAATTCGGCGCCATCTGATCTTGCGGGGACGACCTCGCTCTTTTGACAAAAGGAGCGTCATCATGCCCTGGATCTATCTTCTGCTGGCTGGTCTTCTGGAATGTGGCTGGGCCATCGGGCTCAAATATACAGACGGTTTCAGCCGGCTCGTCCCCTCTCTCCTCACCATCACCTGTATGGCGGTCAGCATCGGCCTTCTCGGCCTTGCCATCCGCGACCTGCCTGTCGGCACCGCCTATGCGATCTGGACGGGGATCGGCACGGTGGGGGCCGTTGCGCTTGGCATCGTCATCTTCGGCGATCCCGCAAACGTGGCGCGGCTATCTTGTATCGGTGTGATCATCGCCGGCATTGTCGGGTTGAAACTCACCAGCTGAACTGAAAAAGCCCCCTGCAGCTTTCAGCGACAGGGGGCTTTTATGTGTGGCATGCGAACGCTGATCAGGCCTTCTGGCGATTGTCCACCGACCAGGCGCCGGCGCCTGAGAAGACGAAATACAGGAACACGAAGCAGTAAAGCACGGCGGCATCGCCACCGTTGAGGCTCGGGAAGAAGCTTTTTGGGAAATGTGCCATGAAATAGGCAACGGCCATCATGCCGGAGAGGATGAAGGCGACCGGGCGCGTCAGGAAGCCGATGGCAAACAGGGCGCCGCCCACCAGTTCCAGAATGCCGGCCACCAGCATCAACGGCGGCAACGGCCCTTCCATCTGGGCAGCGGGGAAGGCGAAAAGCTTCATTGTGCCATGCGCCATGTAAAGCAGGCCGGTCATGATGCGCAGTACGGCAAGCGCCTGCGGCTGGTAGGTGTTAAGACGGTCAGACATGGAAAACCCCACTCCAATAAGAATTAAGAACAGCGCAGCCTTACCGCTGCACTGCAGCAATTCGAAATCAACTGAGTTCCCGTTTCATCACATCCTATTGATCCGGCATTGAAATTCAGAAAGTCGCAAGCAAGGTGCGGGTTCATTCCTGGCCTTCAGGGGAAAAGTGCCGTGGCAAGCGTGGAAGGGGTGTTGTCATCAAGGCTGAATTCCCGGGCAATGCGGGTTGCGATGCGCGCCGCCAGAAGTGTGTCGCCTGCATCCTCGTCAAAGGCAAATGCAGTAACGGCAAATGTGCCGGTCGCGATTCTTTCGCCACTGCCGACCGCGGTTGCCTCCACCATCACCTTTGCCCGGTAGCGTGCGCCGACAAACAGCGGCAAACGCCCGGCATCGATGATGCGGATCGTCAACACGGCGCGCGGCATGGACGTCTGGCGGAACGTGGCGCGGATCGAATCGTCCACGAGACGGTCGATATCGGCAACCAGCCGGCGCGAAATATCGGCACGGGCACTGACGAAAGCGCCCCTCACGTCATAGAGCAGATTCTGTTGCCCCTGCTCTTCCACGGCCGCCATGCGAAAGCCGCCGAGCATCAGCCAGGCTAAGCCCAAGACAGTCAGACGGAATAAAATCGCGCGCATGGATCACCGGGAGAAACTTTTCCCGATCATCGGTGAACAGGGTTAGCAAGCGGTTAAACCGCCGGCTGCAATGCTTCGAATGTGGACGCAGCCGCCTGCATTTCGCGGTAGCGCTTGGCGCGGCGCAGTTCTGCATCCGCATCCGCTCCCCAGTGCTCGTTTGTCCAGTCTTCTTCCAGATGCGCAAGCCGCCAAGCGTCTTCCACGGTGACCACGCCATGCGCGAATGCAAGGGCAAGCAGCGCCGAACCGGTGAGCGTGGTGATCGTGTGCAGTGCTGCCAGTTCCAGCGCCGTATCGTGGCGGCGAAGTGCTGCGGCCAGTGCCGCCACCGCTTCCGCCGGCTGTTCGGCCGGCATCACGCCTTCGATCAGAATGAAGCGGGCGCCAAGGGTCTGGGCTGCCCATTCCAGCACCGGATCCCAGTCCCTCGCCTGTCGCTCCACCAGTTCGGTTGGGGTCTCGGCGCGGTAACACAACATGTCGCTGGTTGAAAACTTCAGGATGTCTTCAAACACCGGCTGGCGATCTGGCGCTATGCCATCGATGGCGGTGTTGGCAAGCCGTGTCACCGGCATGCTGACCGGGTCGATCACCTCGACCTGCACCGACCATTCGGCGCAGATGATGTCTGCAAGCGCTCTTGTCGACAGGGCTAGCATGTTCTTGGCCGGTGTCTTTACCGGGCGCCCGTCGAGCAGGATCGAATGCCCCCCCTCGCTGTCGCCGACCGTCGCCTTTTCATAAAAGCGCTTCGGCAGCGGGCGATGCATCTGGATCTGCGCGCGGCGCGTCGGATCGGGGTGGCTGAGGCCCTCGTGGCCCTCGGATAAGTCGAACAGGTCGCGCATGGTCGTTTAAAACATTCCTCAGCCGATATGGCTCAAAAGCTCGCTTGGATGGTGGACGATGGCATCGGCGCCGGCCGCATTCAAAAGGTCGACGGAGGCATAACCCCAGGACACGCCGACCGCTTTTGCGCCGGCAGCCTTTGCCATCTGCATATCGTAAATGGCATCGCCGATGACAAGGGTGTCGGCTGGCGCTATCCCGAACGCGTCGCAGCACTCGGTCACCATGGCCGGATGCGGCTTGGAGGGGCAATCATCGGCGGTGCGGCCGATGCGGAACCACTTTCGGAAATCATGGGTGTCGAGGATGAGATCGAGCCCCCGGCGCGACTTGCCGGTGACAGCCCCGATCAGCAGGTCCTCGCGCGGGCCGATTTCGTCCATCAACGCGCGGATGCCGGGAAACAGCGGCTCTTCGAAACCCGCCTCGGCCCGCGTCGCCTGAAAGATCGACTTGTAATAGGCCATCATCTTGACGGCTTCGTCGTCCGCATGGGGTTTGCCCTGAATGCGGGCAATGGCAATGTCGAGGGTGAGGCCGATGATGGCCTTGGTCTCGGCAAGCTGCGGCTGCGCATAACCGAAATGCACAAACGTCCGGCACATCACTTCGTGAATGAGGCGGGCGCTATCGACCAACGTGCCGTCGCAATCAAAAAGAACAAGCTTCATGTTCAGTCCTCATGCCCGATGCCATCGGACTGATTGAGCCCCAGCAGGTTCCAGGTCTGCACCATATGCGCCGACAAAGGCGCGGTGACGCGCAGACGTCCGCCCGTCGGGTGGGGAATGTCGATATGGCGGGCATGCAGGTGCAGCCGCTTCTGCACGCCGCCTGGAAAGTCCCAGTTATGATCGTCGTCGAAATATTTCGGATCGCCGATGATCGGATGGCCGATATGCAGTGCATGGACGCGCAGCTGGTGTGTGCGGCCCGTATAGGGCTCCATTTCCAGCCAGGCGAGGTTCTGGGCCGCCGTATCCACGACGCGGTAATAGGATACTGCGTGATCGGCGCCGTCTTCGCCATGGCGTGCGATGCGCATCCGGTCGCCATCCGGCGTCTGTTCCTTGACGAGCCAGGTGGAGATCTTGTCCTCGTGCTTGCGCGGCACGCCCTTGACCAGCGCCCAATAGGTCTTCTTGGTGTCACGCTCGCGAAACGCTGCCGTCAGCTTCTGCGCCGCGCCACGCGTGCGGGCAATCACCAGCACGCCTGATGTGTCACGGTCCAGCCGGTGGACGAGGCGCGGCTTTTCGCCCTTGGGGCTGGTGAAGGCTTCCAGCATCTGGTCGATATGGCGCGCAACGCCGGAACCGCCCTGCACGGCAAGGCCGGCCGGCTTGTTCAAAACGATGACCTTGTCATCCTCATGAATGATCATACGCGACAACAGTTCGAAATCGCTGGAATGTTTCAGGTCCTTGCCGGCGATAGGGCCGGTTTTCTTGGCGTCCACATCCATTGGCGGCACGCGCACCACCTGGCCCGGCTGCACGCGGGCGTCCGATTTCACCCGGCCGCCATCGACGCGCACCTGTCCGGACCGCAACAGTTTCTGGAGCGGGCCAAAGCCCAGCCCGGGGTAATGCACCTTGAACCAACGGTCGAGGCGCATGCCAGCTTCATCCGCTTCGACGCTGATATGCTCGATGCCTGCCATTTCAAATCTTTCATTCTGGAATGGGCTCATGGCCCTTTGATCTGAGCCTTTAGATGATTTCAGCCCGGAAGGGAAAGAGAAATGGCAGGAAAGGCCGGCGAAGCCCGCCAAGGTGCGGATCAGAGGACAGCCCGGCCAAATGCAAGCCCGCCAAAGGTGGCCAGCAAGGAGATGACGACACTTGCCAGCACATAGGAAAGAGCGGCAGCCGTCGCACCCCGCTCAATGAGGGCCATCGTATCGAGCGAGAAGGAGGAAAAGGTGGTGAAGCCGCCGAGGAAACCGACAACGATCAGCAAGCGCATTTCCATCGAAGCATTCAGCTTGCGGGCCACAAGTTCGGTCAGGAACCCGATGGCGAAGGAGCCCACGACATTGACGGTGAGCGTGCCCCACGGAAAGGCCGGCCCGGCCAGGCGAGTCACGATAACACCGGTCAGAAAGCGGAAGACGGAGCCAACCGCTCCACCGACTGCGACAATCAAAATCTGGATCAGCAAAGCGTCAGTTCCCGAAAAAATCAACGATCGTTAAAACTTGAAGGGATTGGTTAAAGCGGAACAAAAGCAATCTGCCTATCGTTTCCTGTTTAAGGAGATCAATGGTGAAATGACTCAGGTGGTATCAGTATCGGCGATTACGGCATCCTACGCAATGGATGCCGTACGGCCTGCGCGGCGCGTGGCCACCGCCGATCAGGTTAAAGACCAGCGCGTCGTGACCGAAAAGGAACAACGCCGGGTGGATGGCACCGACCCCGCCGATATCTCGGGCATCATTCCTGCCGTGCCTCTGGCCTTCGATGTCACCACCAGCCAGCAGCAGAGGCAGCACACAAGCCTGAAACAGGCCCGCGACGCCTACGAGGAAATCTGATTTTTCCTGAAGGCGGAGGGAGTCGCGCGCCGCGGGCTCGCCGCTTCACGCCGGCCGGCCGATCTGTGGATTTCAATTCCATGACATTGTTCTTTTCGCAGCGCGACAGATTTCATGCCTGCAACGACATTTGCCTCTTGCCAACAGGGGGGGCTGCCTCATAATGAGCGCATCCCGCTGGGAGAAACCGCTTCAATGCGGCGCCGAAGGAGCAACCGCCCCGGAAACTCTCAGGCAAAAGGACCAGCGGGACGGGACAGGACTCTGGAGAGAAGCCTTTTAGACGCGAAAAGGCTCGCCGAAGGGATAACAATCTCAGGCGCGAAGGACAGAGGGGGCTCATGAACGGCGTGGAACACGCCACACACTGAGCACCCGTGCGAAAACTTTTTGCACAGACCTGGAGGTTTTCTTGACCGTTACCGGCCCTCTCCTTTCCACCCCACTTCACGCTCTTCATCTCTCGCTCGGCGCCCGTATGGTGCCGTTTGCCGGTTATGACATGCCGGTGCAATATCCCGCCGGCGTGATGAAGGAGCACCTCCACACCCGCGCCAAGGCCGGCCTGTTCGATGTCTCCCACATGGGCCAGGTCATCGTGAAAGCCGCATCCGGCACGTTTGAGGATGCAGCACTTGCGCTCGAAAAGCTGGTGCCGGTCGATATTCTCCGCCTGAAACCCGGCCGCCAGCGTTATGGTTTTTTCACGGACGAGGCCGGCGGCATTCTGGACGACCTGATGCTTGCCAATCGTGGCGATCATCTTTTCGTTGTCGTTAATGCTGCCTGCAAGGGCGCCGATATCGCCCATATGCAGGCGCATCTTGAGGGCTGTTCGGTCACGCCGCTCGAAGACCGGGCGCTGATTGCCCTGCAGGGGCCGGCCGCCGAAAGCGTTCTTGCCTCGCTCAATGCCGATGTGGCTGCGATGAAGTTCATGGACGTGCGCGACGTGACGCTGGCTGGTGCTGACTGCATCGTTTCGCGCTCCGGTTATTCCGGCGAAGACGGCTTTGAAATCTCGGTGCCCTCTGACAAGGCCGAGGAACTGGCACGCGCGCTCCTCGCACATCCAGATTGCGAGGCCATCGGCCTTGGCGCGCGAGATTCTCTGCGGCTCGAGGCCGGTCTCTGCCTTTATGGCAATGACATCGACACCACCACGAGCCCTATCGAAGCTTCGCTCGAATGGGCGATTCAGAAAGCACGCCGCACCGGTGGCGAACGCGAAGGCGGTTTTCCAGGCGCCGAGCGGATTTTGCGCGAACTCACCAATGGAACCCTTCGCCGCCGCGTCGGCCTGAAGCCCGAGGGCAAGGCGCCGGTGCGCGCCCATGCACGGCTGTTTTCCGATGCCGAGGGAACGCGGGATATCGGCGAAGTGACATCAGGCACGTTTGGGCCTTCGGTCGAGGGTCCGGTTGCCATGGGTTATGTGCCAGCCGCGCAGGCCGCACCCGGTACGCAGATCTTTGCCGAAGTGCGCGGCAAGTACCTGCCCGTCACGGTTTCCGCCCTGCCCTTCATCACGCCGACCTACAAGCGGTAGTTTTAAATGCTGGCCGGCAGGCCAGAGGGGCGAGCTTGCTCCCTTCGTCAAACAATGTCCAAAATCCCTTCCAGAGAGGACCAAAATCATGCTGAAATTCACCGCTGAACACGAATGGCTGAAACTCGACGGCGATGTCGCAACCGTTGGCATCACGCAGCACGCTGCAGACCAGCTCGGCGATCTCGTGTTCGTTGAACTGCCCGAGGTTGGCGCCACGTTCGAGAAGAACGGCGAAGCGGCCACCGTCGAAAGCGTCAAGGCAGCGTCTGACGTCTATTGTCCGCTGTCGGGCGAGATCGTCGAGATCAACGAGGCCATCACGTCGGATCCGTCGCTGGTCAATTCCGATCCGCAGGGCAAGGGCTGGTTCTTCAAGTTGAAGCTTGCCAATGTCGCTGACGCCGACGACCTCATGGACGAGGCTGCCTACAAGGAGCTTGTCGGCTGATGTCTGACACACGCGATTTCCATTTCACCGATTACCAGCCCTATGATTTTGCCAATCGTCGGCATATCGGCCCCTCGCCGTCCGAAATGAAGGACATGCTGAAGGTCGTTGGTTATCCGAGCCTTGATGCGCTGATCGATGCGACCGTGCCCTCCACCATCCGCCAGCGCGAGCCGCTCGCCTGGGGGGCGGCGCTCACCGAACGCGAAGCGCTCGACCGGCTGCGCGAGACCGCCAACAAGAACCAGCCGCTGACATCGCTGATCGGCCAAGGTTATTACGGCACCATCACGCCGCCGGTCATCCAGCGCAACATTCTGGAAAACCCCGCGTGGTACACGGCCTATACGCCCTACCAGCCGGAGATTTCGCAAGGCCGCCTCGAGGCACTCCTAAACTTCCAGACGATGATCTGCGATCTGACAGGCCTTGATGTGGCAAACGCCTCGCTTCTCGATGAAGCAACGGCTGCCGCCGAAGCCATGGCGCTCTGCCAGCGTCAGGCGAAATCCAAGGCGACCGCCTTTTTCGTTGATGCGAGCTGCCATCCGCAGACCATCGCCCTCATCGAAACGCGCGCGGCCCCGCTCGGCTGGACCGTCATCATCGGCAATCCGTTTACCGATCTCGATCCGGTCGACGTGTTTGGCGCGATCTTCCAGTATCCGGGCACCCATGGTCATGCGCATGACTTTTCCGGCCTCATCGCCCGCCTGCACCAGACGGGTGCGGTGGCAGCCGTTGCCGCAGACCTTTTGGCGCTGACGCTTCTGAAGTCGCCCGGCGAAATGGGTGCCGATATCGCCATTGGTTCGTCGCAGCGCTTTGGCGTGCCGATGGGCTATGGTGGGCCGCATGCGGCCTTCATGGCGGTGAAGGATGCACACAAGCGCTCCATGCCCGGCCGTCTCGTCGGTGTATCCGTGGATGCACGTGGCAACCGCGCCTATCGCCTGTCGCTGCAGACCCGCGAACAGCATATCCGCCGCGAAAAGGCGACGTCGAACATCTGCACCGCGCAGGTTCTGCTTGCCGTCATGGCCTCCATGTACGGCGTCTTCCATGGCCCGGAAGGCCTGAAGGCGATTGCCCAGCAGGTTCACAAAAAGGCCGTGCTGATGACCAAGGGCCTGGAAAGGCTTGGGTATACGGTGGAACAGGAAAGCTTCTTCGACACGATCACGGTCGAAGTTGGCCATATGCAGGGCCTCATCCTGCGTGCTGCCGTTGCCGAAGGCGTCAACCTGCGCAAGATCGGAACCACGAAGATCGGCATGTCGCTCGATGAGCGCACGCGTCCGGTGACGCTCGAAGCCGTCTGGCGGGCTTTCGGCGGCAATTTCGAAGTGTCGGATTTCGAGGCTGATTACCGCCTGCCGACCGATCTGCTGCGCACCTCGCCCTACATGACGCACCCGATCTTCCACATGAACCGCGCCGAAAGTGAGATGACCCGTTATATCCGCCGGCTCTCGGATCGGGATCTCGCGCTTGACCGGGCGATGATCCCGCTCGGTTCCTGCACGATGAAGCTCAATGCCACCGCGGAAATGTTGCCGATCACCTGGCCGGAATTTGCCGACATGCATCCCTTCTGCCCCGCCGATCAGGCGCTCGGCTATAAGGAAATGATCGAGGATCTCTCGGCAAAGCTTTGTGAGATCACCGGTTATGATGCAATTTCCATGCAGCCGAACTCGGGCGCGCAGGGCGAATACGCAGGCCTTCTGACCATCCGCAACTACCATATTGCGGAAGGCAACGCCCACCGTGACGTCTGCCTCATCCCGACCTCAGCCCACGGCACCAATCCGGCATCCGCCCAGATGGTCGGCATGAAGGTGGTGCCGGTGAAGGCCAAGGAGAACGGCGACGTCGATCTCGACGATTTCCGCGCCAAGGCGGAACTGCACTCGGCAAACCTTGCCGCCTGCATGGTCACCTACCCCTCGACGCACGGCGTGTTTGAGGAAACCGTCAGCGAGATCTGCGCGATCACCCATCAGCATGGTGGCCAGGTCTATCTCGATGGTGCCAACATGAACGCCATGGTGGGGCTGTCGCGGCCGGGCGATATCGGCTCCGACGTTTCCCACCTCAACCTGCACAAGACCTTCTGCATTCCCCACGGCGGCGGTGGTCCCGGCATGGGCCCGATCGGCGTCAAGGCGCATCTCGCCGCCCACCTGCCCGGCCATGTGGCAACGGATGGTCGCGATGGGGCTGTGTCGGCGGCACCTTTCGGTTCACCGTCGATCCTGCCGATCTCCTGGTCCTATTGCCTGATGATGGGTGGCGAAGGCCTGACGCAGGCAACGAAGGTGGCGATCCTCAATGCCAACTATATCGCCGCCCGGCTGACCGGCGCTTATGACGTGCTCTACAAGTCTGCTGCCGGCCGTGTGGCGCATGAATGCATCATCGACACCCGTCCGCTGGCCGCCTCTGCTGGCGTGACCGTAGATGACGTGGCAAAGCGCCTTGTCGATTGCGGTTTCCACGCCCCGACCATGAGCTGGCCCGTTGCCGGCACGCTGATGATCGAGCCGACGGAATCGGAAACCAAGGCCGAGATCGACCGCTTCTGCGATGCAATGCTCGCCATCCGCGAGGAAGCCCGCGCCATCGAAGAAGGCAGGATGGACCGCAACAACAACCCGCTGAAGAACGCCCCGCACACGGTGGAAGATCTGGTTGGCGAGTGGGACCGTCCCTATTCGCGCGAACAGGCCTGTTTCCCGCCCGGTTCGTTCCGCGTCGACAAATACTGGTCGCCGGTCAACCGCATCGACAATGTCTATGGCGACCGCAATCTGGTCTGCACCTGCCCGCCGATGGAAGATTATGCGGAAGCGGCTGAATAACCGGCAAGTTTTCCGATAACGCGCATAAAAAAATCCCCGGCTCAACACCGGGGATTTTTGCATGTCAGCCAAAGGTTGGATGTGATTAACGGCACTGCTGACGTGGGCCGCTCAGCGGCTGGTAGGTGTTGTCATAGGCGCGGTACGAGCGGTATTTGCTGGCGCAGTATTGTTCGTGCGAGCCACTGACGGTGCGGTTGCCCTGCTGCGACGCGATGATGCCACCGATGACTGCACCTGCCGCCAGACCACCGATGATGGCGCCGGCATTGTTATGGTGACGGCGGTCGCGATCACGGTAGTCGCGGCGGTCGCTGCGATAATCCCGGCGATCCCAGCGGTGGCCGCGGTCACGATCCCAGCGACCGGACCCATTGCCCCAGCGCGGGTTAAGCTCCGGGCAGTTGGTCATATTGTTGCACCCAACGGTCTGCACTGTCGCTTCAGGCGCGGATGTCGTCATCTGACCCATCGGGCGCGCCACGAATGCGGGCGCGGCCATGGCCGGCAGGCTGGTCAGGGCTGTTGCCAGCGATACGACGGCAATCATCAGTTTATTCATTACGTTCGTCCAAACATATCCAGAGGTGCCGGTTAACGCACGCCGCCGCTTAAGGTTCCCGGGCGTCTTTACCGCAGGGCACCAGGCTTGCTTTCGGCCGGTATCCCCGGCTAAGCGGGGCAGAGCAATATATGCCGTCTGCCGCAAGCGATTTCGGCCTTCAGGGTCCTGTCAGCTTCGCGCCCTATCCGATGCGTATGGTCAACCCACGGAGAACCCTCATGGCCCTTTCCCTGCGCCTTTCGACACTTGTTGCCCTCTCGCTCACCCTCTCCACAGAGGCCTTTGCCGCCAGCACCATCATGGTCAAGGAGGATGGCGAAGCCGGCGGCCCAATGACCATCAGCCTCGACCACACGACAGTTCCGGCCGGCGAGGTGACGTTCATGGTTCACAACGACGCGATGAGCGAAGAACACGAAATGGTTCTCGTCAAGCTCAAGTCGGCTGACGAGACCGTCCCTGTTAACGCTGCCAAGCACCGTGTCGATGAAAGCAAGCTGAAGAGCCTCGGCGAAATCGCCGATCTGAAGGCCGGCAAGGATGGACAGCTGAAGGTGAAGCTCGCGGCCGGAAATTACCTTCTCCTCTGCAATATCAATGGACATTATGAAGCCGGAATGAAAGCAAAGCTCACCGTTACACCATAATATTTTATGTATAATGGCATCTATAATTTAGAATATGATGCAAATCTTCTTGTCGGCAAAAATACACGTCATACGAGTCCACATCGGCAAAAAAGGCCTTAAGTTATTAGTTTATCATAATAAGATAAATACCCAGGGTTGCTTTTCGTCAGTATTTTTCTGATAATATCAATGGCGGATTTCCTATGGCGAGATTATGACATGATCTCGCTTTGGAGATTTACATGCGGATTTCACGGCATCAGGATATTACCCAGGCATTGACTGACGTCCACCCCAGGCTCGTATCCGTTGTAGAGCGGGCTATGGAGATCTGCGTCATCGAATTTCGCGTCCATGACGGATTACGAACACTGGAAGAGCAGAAGGAATATGTCAGGTGCGGCGTTGCCCAAACCCTGACCAGCCTGCATCTCAGACAGACGGATACGGGGTTTGCCCACGCCGTCGACCTCGCCCCCTTTATCAACGGCAAGGTTCGCTTCGAACGCATACCCCTCTACCATGTCGCTGCCGCCATGCATCACGCCAGCCAGGAACTCGCGGTGCCGCTTGTCTGGGGCGGCGTGTGGGACCGCACATTGACCCAGCTTCCCGGCAATGCGGCAGATCTGGAAGACGAGGTGATCGCCTATACGGCACGGCGTCGCCAGGCGGGCAAGAAAGTGTCCATAGACGCCCATCACTACCAGCTGGACGGGCGTAACCGCCAATCCTTCGTGGAGTTCAACATGTGGCGCTGACGGCGGGATAGTAGACAGGCGTCAGCGCCTGCCGGCCCGCCGCATCGCCTGCCGGCTTAAACGTTTCGCTTTAAGCGAAGCCTAACGGCTGAGGTTCTCTGAAAACTCAGCCGACAAAGGCCCGTTCGATGACGAATTCGGCTGGCTTGTTATTGGCGCCTTCGGTCAGCCCTGCCTTTTCCAGCAGGTCCTTGGTGTCCTTCAGCATGGCTGTGGAGCCGCAGATCATGCCGCGGTCGATGACGGGATCAAGCGGCGGCACGCCAAGATCTGTGTAGAGCTTGCCGCTTTCCATGAGGTCGGTGATACGGCCCTGGTAGGGATAGGCTTCGCGCGTCACCGTCGGATAATGCTTCAGCTTGGTGCCGACGATTTCCGCCAGGAACTCGTGGTTACGGATCTCTTCCATCAGATCAAAACCGTATTTCAGCTCGGCGATTTCGCGGCAGGTATGGGTGAGGATGACTTCCTCGAATTTTTCATAGGTTTCGGGATCGCGGATGAGGCTGGCAAAGGGCGCGATGCCGGTGCCGGTCGAAAACATGTAGAGACGTTTGCCGGGGGTGAGCGCATCCAGAACCAGCGTGCCCGTCGGCTTCTTGCGCATCAACACGGTGTCGCCCGGCTTGATCTTCTGCAGGTGCGAGGTCAGCGGCCCATCCGGCACCTTGATCGAGAAGAATTCCAGTTCCTCGTCCCAGGACGGACTTGCGATCGAATAGGCACGGTAGATCGGCTTGTCGCCGACCATCAGGCCGATCATGGCAAACTCGCCGGAGCGGAAGCGATAACCGGCCGGGCGCGTCATGCGAAAGCGGAACAGATGGTCCGTATAATGCTCTACCGCCAGAACCGTTTCGGCATAGACGCCATCGGGAATCTTGATCTCTGGCTTTGCGGCAAACTCTTCGGTCTTGGCGGGAGCATTCATACCGGTCGTCTCGTCCTGTTGTCGTTTCATCTCGCAGACGCGAAATATACCATGCCTTGGCGCATTTGAAGAGATGCACGTTCATATGCCGCGCCTGGCGTGAAAAATATGTGCGGCAAAGTCAGCTTTACACCCATCCGCGGTTTTCCCGCAGATGGGGTGCCACCATCAGGCGGAGCGGCGGCGCCAGCTATAGGCTTCGCCAGCCTTCGCCGTGCGCGCTGTTGGCTGGTAATGCACATCGATACCAGGCAGGCGGTTTTCGCCGAGCCGCTTCAGGGCCGTGGCGTTGGTGACGGAAAAGCTGTCAAAGCCGCAGCGCAGCATCAGCGGCACATGGTCGATCAGAACGTCGCCCACGGCGCGCAACTCGTTCTTGTAGGCCAGCCGTTCACGCAGCAATGAGGCATGGCTGAAGCCACGGCCATCGCTGAATGCCGGAAATTCGACCGCTACCAGTTCCAGCCGATAAAGATAAGGTTCTAGCCGGCGCACATCGTCCGCGGGCTTGATCAGAACGCCGAAGCCGACTTCGTTGCTGGCATCGGCCTCTTCGATCAGCCGGTCGAGCGACAGCAGCGGCCGCTGGTCACCTTCCGCCTTCACCTCCTCGGTTTCGATGATCCAGGGATCGTTCTCGACAAAGCCGGTTTCTTTCCAGATGCGTGTCATCGGTGTCTTCCCCTCGCCCGTCATGCCGCTGCTGCCGTCTGGCCGTAGAGCGCGTCCTTGAACGGCTGCGGCCCGACGCGACGATAGGCATCGAGAAAAATCTCATCCTTTGACAGGCGAAGCCCGAGATAGGTGTCGACGATCTTTTCCACCGCGTCCGTCACTTTGTCCGGCTCAAAACCGCGCCCGATGATCTCGCCAATCGAGGTGTGTTCATCGCCGGACCCGCCAAGCGTGATCTGGTACAGTTCGGCACCCTTCTTCTCGACACCGAGAAGCCCGATATGGCCGATATGGTGATGGCCACAGGCATTGATACAGCCCGATATCTTGATCTTCAGTTCGCCGATTTCCGCCTGCCGCTCGGCCGAGCCGAAGCGGGTGGAAATGGCCTGCGCCACCGGGATGGAGCGCGCATTGGCGAGCGCGCAATAGTCCAAGCCGGGACAGACGATCATGTCGGTGATCAGGCCGGCATTGGCGGTCGCCAGCCCTTGCGCCACCAGCGCCCGGTAGACGGGTTCGAGATCGGCCAGCGCCACATGCGGCAGGATGACGTTCTGCTCGTGGCTGATGCGGATTTCGTCGAAGCCATAGTCCTCGGCGATCTCGGCAATCGCCTCCATCTGCACATCGGTGGCGTCACCGGGAATGCCGCCGATCGGCTTTAGCGAGATCGTCACCATACCGTAATCGGGGTGCTTGTGCGGCTGCACGTTCTGATCCACCCAGCGGGCGAAATTGGCGTCTGCCTTTTTCCAGCCGGCAAGCTGCGCCCAGCCTTCGGACCGTTCACCGAGCGGCGGCGGTGCAAAATAGGTGGTAATCGCCTGAATGTCGGCCTCTGGCAGCGTCAGTTCAGCGCCCTGCAGATGGGCAAATTCCTCATCCACCTGACGTGCCAGTTCTTCGGCACCCGTCTCGTGAACGAGGATCTTGATACGGGCCTTGTATTTGTTGTCGCGCCGGCCGTGCAGGTTGTACACGCGCATGATGGCTGTCGTGTAGGACAGAAGATCCTCTTCCGGCAGGAAATCGCGGATCTTCTTTGCCACCATCGGCGTGCGGCCCTGCCCGCCGCCGACATAAACTGCAAAACCAATCTTTCCGTCCTCGTTCTTTTTGAGGTGCAGGCCGATGTCGTGCACCTGGATGGCGGCGCGGTCGCGCTCGGCACCGGTCACGGCAATCTTGAACTTGCGCGGCAGGTAGGAAAATTCCGGATGGACAGACGACCACTGGCGAAGGATTTCCGCGTAAGGGCGCGGATCGGCCACTTCGTCTGCGGCGGCGCCAGCAAAATGATCGGCCGTGACGTTGCGAATGCAATTGCCTGACGTTTGCAGCGCGTGCATTTCGACGGAAGCAAGTTCGGCAAGGATGTCAGGCGTATCGGACAGCTTTGGCCAGTTGTACTGGATGTTCTGGCGCGTGGTGAAATGGCCGTAACCACGGTCATATTTGCGCGCGATATGGGCGAGCATCCGCATCTGGCGACTGTTCAGCGTGCCATAGGGAATGGCAACCCGCAGCATGTAGGCATGCAATTGCAGATAAACGCCGTTCATCAGGCGCAGCGGCTTGAAGGCATCCTCGGCCAGTTCGCCGGACAGGCGGCGCGTCACCTGGTCGCGGAACTGTTCCACGCGGGACGATACAAAGGCGTGGTCGAACTCGTCGTAACGATACATGATATCCTCAGGCTGCGATAAAGGCCGGGTCGGCGGGGGCAAAGCCGGCGGCATAGTCCATGGTGGGGCCTGCGGCGCGGATACGCTCGCGCAGGCGAAGCGGGCGAAGCGTGCCGTTCACCTCTTCCACTTCGACGATATTGACGTCGACGACGAGGTTGGCCGAAAAGTCACGCTTGCCGATGGCTTCGAGGGAGGTAACGGCCTCCGCGTGGCGGGCAACAAGCGCATCCTGCAGGCGCTCGTTCCAAGCGCCGCCTGCATCCAGCCACACGGCAATGCCATCGGTCAGGCGATTGGCGGTCAACACCTTGTCTGTCATGTCTCCATTCCCATCGTCGTGCCCGGCCCCGTAATGGGCGGACCGGTTCTCTAATGCGTGTGCCTGTATTATGACAGAGCGCAAATGGGGTTAGAAGAAACGCAAATCCGCAACCGCTGCCGGTGGAGTATTTCTGTTCCGGCATTGAGCACAACGGGGAAAAATAAGCCTGTAGTGCGTCCACAGCCACGATCCACACTGCAATGCAGCAAGACGTTGAAAAGGCTTTGCCCGCATCTGCCTCGCCGGTTTAAGATAACCCATCTCTTGCGCTCCACTCATGAAGGACCAGCATCCGTGACCGGACATCCCCTCGCCTCGAGACTTCTCGATGTCATCGAAAACGATATCATTCCGCTCACCGCCCGCGGCGTCGAAACCGGCAACAAGCTGTTCGGTGCGGCAATCCTGCGCAAGTCCGATCTGTCGCTGGTGATTGCCGAGACCAATAACGAGTTGGAAAACCCGCTCTGGCACGGGGAAGTCCATACGCTGAAGCGGTTTTACGAGATGGGTGAAAAGCCGGATACGCGCGACCTGATCTTTCTTTCCACCCACGAACCCTGCACCATGTGCATGTCGGCGATCACCTGGGCGGGATTTGATAATTTCTATTATTTCTTCAGCCATGAGGATTCGCGCGATGCCTTTGCCATTCCGCATGACCTGAAAATCCTCAAGGAAGTGTTTGACCTGGAACCGGGCGGTTATCGCCGCAAAAACGCCTTCTGGAATGCCTTTGCCATTTCGGATCTGGTGGAAAGCGCCGACGGTGCGGAACGGCAGCGTATGCGTGACAAGGTGGCTGCCCTGAAGGCCCGCTATGACGAACTCTCCGCGATCTACCAGGAGAGCAAGAACGGCAACAGTATCCCGCTCAACTGACACATACCTCTAAGATTACCGTAAAGGATGCCTGCCCTATGCAGCCCTCACGCGACATTTCGCGCCTGATCGACCTCATGTCCGCGCTTCGCGATCGCCAGACCGGCTGCCCCTGGGATGTCGAGCAGACATTCGAGACGATCAAGCCCTATACGATCGAGGAAGCCTATGAGGTGGCCGATGCCATCGAGCGCAATGACATGGAGGACCTGAAGGACGAGCTGGGCGACCTGCTGTTCCAGGTGGTTTTTCACGCGCAGATGGCCGCCGAGGCTGGCGAGTTTGAATTCGGTGATGTGGTTGAGGCGGTGATGACCAAGATGATCCGCCGCCATCCACATGTCTTTGCCCGCTCTGATGTCGCGACACCGGATGCGGTCAAGGTGCAGTGGGATGAGATCAAGGCGGCGGAAAAGCGTGAAAGAGCAGACCGTCGCGCCCGGCGCGGCCTGACGGACGATGCCAAGGCAGGTTTTCTCGGCAGCGTCCAGCGCAGCCAGCCAGCATTGACCGAAGCGTTGAAACTGCAGGAGCGTGCCGCAAAAGTCGGTTTCGACTGGTCCGAAGCCGAACCGATCCTTGACAAGATCGAGGAGGAAATTGGTGAGTTGCGCGAGGCGCTGCAAAGCGGCAAGCCGCACAAGGTGAAGGACGAGCTGGGCGATCTCATCTTTGCGCTCGTCAATATCGGTCGTCACGTAAAAGCCGATCCGGAGCAGGCCCTGCGCGGCACCAACATCAAATTCCGCAGGCGCTTCAGCTATATCGAAACGTCACTTCAGGAACTGGGTGTGACGCTGGAAGCGGCTACGCTGGAGGAGATGGAAGCCTTGTGGCAGGCGGCAAAGGCTGGGGAGTGAAGGCCGCGAAGGCACGGTAATACTTCGGTACACCGAGCCTGCAGGCATCATGTTTCTGGAAGATCGATCTTTCGGCCACGATGAAACAGTCGGATGATTGTCACCGTGCCGTCGCGCACTTGAAAGGCAATCGTGGCTTGTCGACGAGGACCGACGGTGCGAAGCCCCTTTCGCTCTGTGCGCTCTTGGCCCCGTTTCGGGAAGGTCGCGAACCCGAGGCAATAGGCATAAATTTCTGCGACGTATCGCGTTGCGTCAGCGTCACCGGCGCGTGGCAACAGATAATCATAGAGTTCCGCAAAATCCGTCACCGCCTCAGGCGCGAATTTTACTACATAGGTCACTTGATGAGTGGCTTGCTGGATTGCGAAGAGCCGCGGCGCGCATCTATATGTGCCTTTATCTGCCGCCATGCTTGCGCGTCATCAACTGCGCGGGATGGATTTGCAGCCAGACGATCGACCGTTGGAAGGGCTGTCTCATTGATCCAGTCCTCGATCCCCTCGCTCTCGGCCGCAAGCGATCGAAGACTTTCGGTGATGACCTCTTGTTCAGAAGCGTACTCTCCGGACCTCACCTTCAAGTCCACCATCTCGGCCAGATCCGGCGGCAGTGTAATGGTCAAGGCGTGGTTCGCTTTCATAGGAGCCTTCCTCTTCTCAAGGGAATATGACACCATATTGCCGTGAAATAGGCAAGATTTTCGGTACGCTGGCAAACCGCTGTCCGTGTGTCATCAGGCAGCCCCTCAGGCGAGAAACTGGCGAACCTGGTCCTACCGCTCCCACTCTTCCTTTTCCGGCGCCATCAGCACGCCGAGCTTGCGCTCCAGTGCCTGGGCCTGCTCTCCCGAAAGCCTGAGATCGAAGGCAACCGAGCCGTCCTCGCGGTCCTCGCGACCATCGACCAGCGCGTTATCGTAGACCCAGGAGACCAGCGACAGCTTTTGCGGCGGAACGACGATCGTCACTTCGGTCAGCACGCCTGAGAGGCGGTGCGAAATCTCGTCCATGAGAGCATCGACGCCCTCGCCGGTGACGGCCGAGACCGCCATGACGTTTTCGCGCCCGGCAGCCTTTTCGGTGATGGCGTCATGAGCTTCCGGCTCAAGGCGGTCGACCTTGTTCCACACTTCGATGATATGGGCGTCCCGTTCCTTCTCATCGATCCCGAGGTCGGCGAGAATACGCAGCACGTCGCCAGCCTGGGCGCCATTGTCAGGGTCGGACATATCGCGCACGTGAAGGACTAGATCGGCCTCCAGCACTTCTTCCAGCGTCGCCCGGAAGGCGGCGACCAGGTGCGTCGGCAGGTCTGAAATAAAGCCAACGGTGTCGGAGAGGATGACGGTGCGGCCATGCGGCAGCTTCATGCGGCGAAGCGTCGGGTCGAGCGTCGCAAACAGCATGTCTTCGGCGAGAACACCCGCACCGGTGATGCGGTTGAACAGCGTCGACTTGCCGGCATTGGTATAACCGACAAGCGCCACGATCGGATGCGGCACCTTGCGGCGCTTGGCGCGGTGCAGCTGGCGCGTGCGCACCACCTGTTCAAGCTCCTTCTCAAGCTTGACGATGCGGTCCTGCAGCATGCGCCGGTCGGCCTCGATCTGGGTTTCACCCGGGCCACCCATGAAGCCTGCGCCACCGCGCTGACGTTCAAGGTGGGTCCAGCTGCGCACCAGACGGCCCTTCTGGTAGTTGAGATGCGCCAGATCCACCTGCAGCGTGCCTTCCTTGGTGGAGGCGCGGCGGCCGAAAATTTCAAGGATCAGACCGGTGCGGTCGATGACCTTGGCATTCCAGTGTTTTTCGAGATTGCGCTGCTGCACCGGCGTCAGCGGATGATCGACAATGATGAGACCGGCATCATGTTCATCGAGAAGCGCGCCGATTTCCTCGATCTTGCCGGTGCCGATGAGGGTTGCCGGACGCGGCTGGGCGACCGGGATGATCAGACCTTGCACAATCGTCAGATCGATCGCGCGTGCAAGGCCAATCGCCTCTTCCAGCCGGCTCTCGTCGGTGCGCCGCGGCGCAAAGCTGGATGCATCGCCCGGCAGTGTGCGCGTGCCCTTGTTCTGTTTCAGAACCGGCACCAGCACGACGGCGCGCATATCATCGCGCCGCTTTTCCATTTCCGGCACGAGGGATTCGTTGGATGTATCGCGCGTCGTGGTAATGGTGATCGTCCTTCAGTGACAGGCAGCACACGCTGCGTTCTTAAATGCCGAATTGAGCGATGTGGGACCCTGAAGCGTCGTGACGTGCTTTTCAAGAGTGCGGGCACCGTTCAAGGCGCGCATGGGCTCCCTGAAGGCATCCTGCCGTTCAACCGATGACGCCGTGGCACGAGGGTAAGGGCACGGGCAAGCATCAATGGCATCGCAGCCCGCTCGTGCCACAGATGGTGCGAGCGGAACCGCAATTCAACCGGCAATCATGGAAATTGCCTCTGGGGGTATGTTCAGGCCGCGCTCTCTTCGCTTTCGAACATCTGCATCGGCTGGCCCGGCATGATGGTCGAAATTGCATGCTTGTAGACGAGCTGCGAATGCCCGTCCCGGCGCAGCAACACGCAGAAATTGTCGAAGGACGTCACAACGCCCGTCAACTTGACGCCGTTGATGAGAAAGATGGTGAGAGAGATTTTCTGCTTCCGGACCGTGTTGAGAAACAGATCCTGAAGATTTTGAGAACGTTCCGCCATAGCGCCGCTTCTTTCTTTCTTGCCGGCTTGAGCGCCGGGATATTGATCACGCGTGAGAAAACAGTGGCAAACCCTCTCCTGCCTCCGCAATCCGCATGATTGGTTATCAAATCGCCGTCTTTTCCGCAACGCCGAATACACGACGGCGGTGAGATGGAAAAACGCCGCCACAACCCCTAATACGGCGCGCTCAAAGCCCTTTGCGGAGGGAATAAGCGGATGCCCTCACCTGGATTGCGCCCGCGAAGAAACACGGGGCTGGAGGTGCGCGCGTCACGGCAGCGTGGCGATGCGAATCGCAACCGCCTTGGCTTGCGGCAAATGCGGGTGTCGTGTTTAAAAATACTGGATCGACACGCGAAACAGTTGCTCGACATCCTTCACGGCCTTTGAGGTTGCAAACAGCACGACGCGATCCCGGGCGCGGATGCGGGTGTCGCCGCTCGGGCGCAGCACCGTGCCGTTGCGCATGATCGCACCGATACGGATGCCCGCCGGCAGGTCGAGATCGCGGAAGGGGCGGCCAACGAGCGGCGAGGTTTCCAGCGCTTCGGCCTCGATCACCTCGGCGGCGCCGTTCTGCACCGCATAAACGGAGCGGATACGTCCCTTTCGCACGTGCTGGAGAACACGGGAAATGGTCACGGCGCGCGGATTGATCAGCGAATCAATATTGAGGGAAGCACTGACATCGCCGAGAGACGACGAATTGACCAGTACGAGATTGGATTTGCAGCCCAGCGCCTTGGCCATCACGGCGCTTAAGATATTGACCTGGTCGCTGTTGGTGAGCGTCACGATCAGATCGGCATCCTGGATATCGGCCTGCTGGAGAATGTTCTGGTCGAGTGCCGAGCCATGCAGCACGATCGTGTGGCGCAGGTGCTCGGAGACGGCAACGGCGCGGTCCCGGTCGCTCTCGATGATCTTGATGCGTGTCTTCGGCTGCATTTCCTCGATGCGGCGGGCAACATATTGGCCGATATTTCCGCCACCGGCGATAATGATGCGGCCGGCTTCCTTTTCCTCGTGGCCGAACAGGCCGAGCGTGCGCCGCGTGTGGTCGCGCTGGCAGATGACATAGGCGAGATCGCCCGCCTGCAGCTGGTCGGCCGAGCGGGGAACGAACAGCCGGCCCTGGCGGTGGATGCCGACGACGGTGGCGACAAGATCGGGAAACAGCTGGCTCAACTGTTCGAGCGGCGTGCTGATGACCGGGCAGTCTTCCATACATTCGATGGCAACCATGGCGATATGGTCTTCGGCGAACCGCGCAACGTCGGTGGCTCCCGGAAACGAGATGCGCCGCAACACCATCTTGCCGACTTCGATTTCCGGCGAAATCGTCACGTCGATCGACATGTTCTTGCTGCTGAACAGATCGGCATATTCCGGCAGTAGGTAGCTTTGAGCGCGGATGCGGGCAATTTTCGTGGGCACGCTGAACAGCGCATGCGCCACCTCGCAGGCCACGATGTTCACTTCGTCATAGAGGGTGACGGCGATGATCATGTCCGCCT
This sequence comes from Neorhizobium sp. PAMB6630, assembly GCF_058242775.1. Classification (NCBI taxonomy): domain Bacteria; kingdom Pseudomonadati; phylum Pseudomonadota; class Alphaproteobacteria; order Hyphomicrobiales; family Rhizobiaceae; genus Neorhizobium; species Neorhizobium sp. PAMB6630. The sequence goes on along the minus strand of NZ_CM177836.1, from coordinate 2,029,931 downwards.
GCTCTGCGCCGGCCTTGGCCAGGACGTCCGGATGGGCGCCGTGGCCGACATAACCGCGCACATCCAGCGTCTCGGTAATCGCATTGATCAGCGTTGCCGAAGTGTCGATGACGGACACTTCGTTATCCTCTTGCGACAGCCGTTCCGCGATGCCGTAGCCAACCTGGCCCGCGCCGCAAATAATTACCTTCATGACGTCCCCTCAACCCCCGGCGCTTTCAGTCGCAATAGCACATTAAACGCCGAGTGATTTCAACTTGCGATGGAGCGCCGAGCGTTCCATGCCGACGAATTCGGCGGTGCGGGAAATATTGCCGCCGAACCGGTTGATCTGCGCCACCAGATAATCGCGCTCGAACATTTCGCGTGCTTCGCGAAGCGGCAGTGTCATGATGTGGTGATCGCCCTTGCCGGACATCTTTGGCAGCATGTCGCCGAGATCGGTCGGCAGCATATCGGCGGAAATCGGCGTGTCGGGCCCATCGGTGCGGGCCAGAATCATCAGCCGCTCGATATTGTTGCGCAACTGGCGCAAATTGCCCGGCCAGTCATGGGCCTGCAGCACCGCCATGGCATCGTCACCGATCTTGCGCGGACGAATGCCGGCCTGTTCGGAAATCTGGCGCATGAAGCCATCGACAAGGAAGGGAATATCCTCGCGACGCTCGGCAAGGGCCGGCACCTTGACCGGAACGACAGCAAGCCGGTGATACAGATCCTCGCGGAATATTCCCTCACCGATCAGGCTTTCGAGATTGTAGGCGGTGGAGGAGATGATGCGCACATCGACCTTGACCCGCTTGTTGCCGCCGACGCGCTCGAACTGCTGGTCGACCAGCACGCGCAGGATCTTGTTTTGCGTCTCGCGCGGCATTTCTCCCACTTCGTCGAGGTAGAGAATGCCGCGATGGGCCTCTTCCAGCGCGCCGATCTTGCGCGGCTGGCCAGGCCCGCCTTCAGAGCCGAACAGCGCCATTTCCATGCGCTCGGGCGTGATCGTTGCGGCATTCAGCGCCACAAAGGGCCCGGCGGCACGCGACGAGCGACGGTGGATCATGCGGGCCACCAGTTCCTTGCCGGAACCGGAAGGTCCAAGGATCATGATGCGGCTGTTGGTCGGCGAAACCTTCTCGATGGTCTGGCGCAGCTGCGAGATTGCAACGGAGGTGCCGACCAGTTCTCCGGCGTCGCCGGTGCGCTTCTTCAGTTCCGTCACCTCGCGGCGCAGTTTTGAGTTTTCCAGCGCCCGCTCGGCAATCAGGATCAGCCGGTCGGCCTTGAACGGCTTTTCGATAAAATCGAAAGCGCCGCGCTTGATGGCGGAAACCGCTGTCTCGACATTGCCGTGGCCGGAAATCATCACCACCGGCAGGTCCGGATGGCGTGCCTTTATCTCGTCCAGCAAGGCCAGTCCGTCGAGCTTGCTGCCCTGCATCCAGATGTCGAGGAAGACGAGGCGGGGTACGCGGTCGGAGATGGCAGCCAGCGCGCTGTCGCTGTCATGGGCAACGCGCGTCTCATGGCCTTCGTCGGAGAGAATGCCGGACACGATATCACGGATGTCGGCTTCGTCATCCACGACCAGAATATCAGACGCCATAGGACACTTCCTTTTCATTGTCTGTTTCGGGGGCTGCTGCCGCCTGGGGATGCGGCAGGATCACCCGGATCATGGCGCCTTTGCCATGATCGAAATCGGCCGGCGCATCGTGCAATTCGAGCTGCCCGCCATGTTCCTCGATGATTTTCTTGACGATCGCGAGCCCAAGGCCGGTGCCTTTTTCGCGCATCGTCATATAGGGTTCCAGGATCCGGTGACGGTTTTCCACCGGAAGCCCCTTGCCATTGTCGATCACATCAACCTTGAATTCATCGCGGCTGGCATCGAAGGCGGCGCGCACCAGCACGCGGCGACCGTCGCGTTCTTCCTCGCTTGGCACGGCTTCAATCGATTCGACGGCGTTCTTGATGAGATTGCCAAATGCCTGTCCCAGCATGCGCGCATCAAACAGGCCTTCGAGCGGCGCATCGCCCAGTTCCCGCTGGAACCTGACATGGCTCGTGCCCATTTCGCGCAGAAAGATCGCGTCGCGCACGATGTCGCGAAGATCGGCACGTTCCTTGGCGGGTTTTGGCATCCGCGCAAAGGCGGAAAACTCGTCGACCATACGGCCGATATCACCGACCTGGCGTACGATCGTGTCGGTGCACTGGTCAAACACGGCCCGGTCGCTCTCGTCGATCTGCTTGCCGTAGCGGCGCTTCAGGCGCTCGGCCGAGAGCTGGATGGGCGTCAGCGGGTTCTTGATCTCGTGGGCGATGCGGCGGGCAACATCGGCCCAGGCGGTGGAGCGCTGCGCAATCACCAGATCGGTGATGTCGTCGAGCGTGATCACGTAGGATTCGGCGGAATTGCGCTGCTCCTCGCGCGTTACCTGCACCGAAAGCGTGCGCTCCTTGCCGCCGCGCATCAGGTAGACCTCCTTGCGGAAGTCTGCGCGCGCCCGCCCCGTGGCCTCCTTCAGCACCTGATCGATCTCCGGTGCCACGTCCGACAGCGGCTGGCCCAGAAGTTCGGCGGCCGGAAGCGCCAGAACGTCTTCGGCAGACGGATTGACGATGGTGATGCGATTGTCGTCCTCGACGCCGATCACGGCTGCCGTGACGCCGGAAAGCACGGCCTCGATGAACCGTCGGCGGTCGTCCACCTCGTCCTTCGCCACCAGAATTTCGTCGCGTTGACTGCGGATCTGCGAAATCATCTTGTTGAAGGTCCGCGACAGGTTGCCAACGTCACCATCTGCCGAGCGTACCGGCACGACGACGCTCAAATTGCCGGTCGCGACGCTGTCGGCGGCGCTGATCAGCAGGCGGATCGGCCGGACGATGCGGTCGGCAACGGCAATGGCCGTCCAGATGGCGGCGAGAAGCACGATCAGCGCAAAGCCGAGGTAAAGAACCGCAAAGGCCACCTGCAGGCTCATGCGGCCTGCTTCCATCGACTGGTATTCGGCGCGGTTATCCTCCATCAGCCGCATGGCGGCCATGACCTTCGGATCGACCGCGCGGATCGTATAGAGGAAGGCGCCGGAGATCGCATCGAGCCGGATGATGGCGCCGACGAGGTTAGTGACGCCGGGCGGAATGAGCGTCGGCTGGCCGGCCGCAGAGCTTGCCAGGGCATCCTTCGGGATGGCCGGCAGCGGCCGTTCCGTCTTGATGTCGGCCTGGGCGATTGCCGTGCCGTCCTCGCGCACCAGAAAGGCACCGAGCAGGCCGCGCCCGCGCGCCTGGCGCGTCATCAGATCAACGAAGCCGGTGCGGTCGAGATAAAACATGGCGCGGTTGCGCTCGAGATCATTGGCCATCGAGACGGTCTGGCCCTGCAGGTAGCTGGCGTTTTCCAGCATATAGGCCTGGGCGACATCAAGCGACGACTGCACGATCGACTGGGTGCGCAGCGAAAACCAGCGGTCGAGCCCGACATTCAGCGTGATACTGGCAAAGATCGCGACGAGAACGGCAGGTGTAATCGCCACGAAGGAAAACAGCACGACGATGCGCACATGCAGCCTTGCGGCCGCCCTGCCCCGCCGCCGGGCCTTCAAAAGCCGGCCAACCTCGCGGGCAATCAGATACATCAGGCCGAGCACGAACAATGCGTTGAGAACGGCAGAGGCAATAACGACATTGGTCGTCGGCGCAATCGGCGTCAGTCCAAGCAGCACGAACAGGGTGAACATCGCACAGGACAGCGCACCGCCAGCCAGCAGCAGGCCGGGCAGCGCAAACGAGGCCCTGCGGTCCTGCACCAACGTCGCCGGATCGTCTCCGGCGTCGGTTGCCAAGCCATCTGTCATTCCGAAATCCACTTCTAACCTCGCGGGAACGCGAGGCGCATGCATGTGACCCAAGGTCTCCGCGACGGCGAACACATGTTCGCCCCCGAGAGGCTTATGCCAAGGCGCCCTTGCGTGACTATTGAGCAACGCAATGTGGCGAAAATGCAACGAGGTGTCCTGCGCTGTCAAGCAGCAAAGGCTTATGCGCCGCGCGAGCTGCGGTAGACGGAGACACCGAGTTCGCGGATTTTCTTGCGCAAAGTGTTGCGGTTGAGGCCAAGAAGATCGGCAGCCTTGATCTGGTTGCCGCGCGTGGCGGTGAGTGCGGCAAGGATCAGCGGATATTCCATTTCGGTCAGCACGCGGTCATAAAGGCCTGGAGGCGGCAGGTTATCGCCAAAACCGGCGAAATAGCTGCGCATGTTCTCCTCCACCGCCTGCGCGATGGTGAGATTGCCCGAGCGCGCGCCCATCTTGTCGATCGGGCTGTCGGGGACGTCCGAACGAAGCTCCGACTCCATGATTTCGCGGGTGATGACTTCCTGGGGATAAAGTGCCATCAGCCGGCGCACGAGGTTTTCCAACTCGCGCACATTGCCGGGCCAGGCATAACCCTTCATCACATCCAGCGCTTCATTGTCGAAACGCTTGGCGTCAAGGCCTTCCTTTTCGCCGAGCTGCATGAAGTGGCGCACCAGATCGGCAATGTCTTCGGCGCGATCCCGCAGAGGCGGCAGGCGCAGCGGCACCACGTTCAGGCGATAGTAGAGGTCTTCGCGGAACAGACCCTGGTTGATCAGCTGCTTTAAATCCTTGTTGGTGGCCGCGACGATGCGCACGTCGGTGCGGATCGGGGTTCGCCCGCCAACGGTGGTATATTCGCCCTGCTGCAGCACGCGCAGAAGACGCGTCTGCGCATCCATCGGCATATCGCCGATTTCGTCGAGGAAGAGCGTGCCGCCCTCGGCCTGCTCGAACCGGCCGGTGGAGCGGTTCTGCGCGCCGGTAAACGCGCCCTTCTCATGGCCAAACAGTTCCGATTCGATGAGGTCGCGCGGGATGGCCGCCATGTTGATGGCAACGAAGGGGCCGTTTCGGCGCTTGCCGTAATCATGGAGCGCGCGCGCCACCAGTTCCTTGCCGGTGCCCGATTCGCCGGTGATCATCAGCGTCAGGTCCGTCTGCATCAGGCGGGCGAGAACGCGGTAGATTTCCTGCATGGCGGCGGAACGGCCAACCAACGGCATACCATCCTGCATGTCGTCATCGAGCTTTGCCGGCTTGCGCTTCGGCTCGGCCAACGCTCGGCCGATGATGGCGATCAGTTCGGTGAGGTCGAAGGGTTTTGGCAGGTAATCATAGGCGCCCTTTTCCGAGGCCTTGATCGCCGTCATGAAGGTGTTTTGGGCGCTCATGACCAGAACCGGCAGTTCCGGCCGGGATTTCTTGATGCGCGGCAGAAGGTCAAAGGCGTTCTCGTCGGGCATGACGACGTCGGTGACGACGAGATCGCCCTCGCCGGCGGAAATCCAGCGCCAGAGCGTGGCGGCATTCGAGGTGATGCGGACGTCGTAGCCCGCGCGGGTCAGCGCCTGGTTCAGTACGGTGCGGATGGCCGCGTCGTCGTCGGCGACAAGGATCGTAGCGGTCATTTAAAGTTTCCTGTCGTGTTCAAGCTGCGGCCATCATCGGGGTAGCCGTCATCCTTGTGCATGGGCATCAAAACGCGGAAAATCGTTCGGCGGGCCTGGCTGTCGCATTCGACGATGCCGCCGTGGGCGCCGATGATTTTTGCAACAAGCGCAAGGCCAAGGCCGGAGCCATTGGTCTTGGTGGTGATGAAGGGATCAAACAGGTGCGGCACGAGATCGCTCGGCACACCCGGTCCATTGTCGATGACGCAGAATTCCAGCGGCAGCGAGATTTTCTCGCGCGTGCCGGCAACCGACAGCCGGATGCCGGGGCGATAGGCCGTCGTCAGCATGATCTCGCCATCCTGCTGGTCGCCGATGGCTTCGGAGGCGTTCTTGATGAGGTTCAAAAACACCTGCACCAGCTGGTCGCGGTTGGCATAGACCGATGGCAGCGACGGATCGTAGTTTTCAAGGATCTTGATGTCGCGGGCAAAACCGGCCTTGGCGATTGCCTTTACATGGTCGAGCACGGAGTGAATGTTGAGCGGCAGCCGGTCGACCGGTCGCTCATCGGAAAATACTTCCATGCGGTCGACCAGCGAAACGATGCGGTCGGTCTCATCGCAGATGAGGCGCGTCAGCGACCGATCCTCGTCGGGAACAACGCTTTCCAGAAGCTGGGCCGCACCTCGGATGCCGGACAGCGGGTTCTTGATTTCATGCGCCAGCATGGAGGCAAGGCCGGTCACCGAACGGGCGGCGGCGCGGTGCGTCAGCTGCCGGTCGATCTTGTCGGCCATGCTGCGCTCCTGGAAGACGACGACCACCGAACCCGGCTCACTGACGACAGGCGCCACATAGAGGTCGACGAGCTTCTCCTGGCCAAGCCGCGGCGAGGACAGGTCGACACGGTATTCGTTGACGGGGGCGCGGCGGTCGCGCACCTGGTCGATCAGCGCCAGAAGCGGGCTACCGAAGGGAATGAAGGTGGAAATCTTGTTGCGGGCCAGATGCGAGGCGCTGGCACCGAAAAAGGCCTCTGCCTCCCAGTTGGCAAAAGCGATGCGCCCGGTGTCATCCACCAGGATAACCGGGTTCTGCACCGAATTCAGCACCGCCATGGCCAGCGGGTTGTTGCCGCTGCCATCGTGCGAGATCGCGCTCATGCTGCCTCCCTGCTGGCGTTGCCGGCCCCTGTGGCAATCGCGTCCCAGAGGACACGCGCGACCACATCGGCATTTTTCTCCGTCATCAGTGCTGCCTTTCGTTCCGCCGCAAAATGCGGCGCACAACGGTCTAGATACCAGCCCACTTGTTTGCGGGCATGGCGAAGACCGGCTTCGCGTCCATAAAATTCCAGCATCATCTCATAGTGTTCGCAGGCGACATCGGCCATCTCGCGGGGCGACGGCAGAGCGTGGCCGGCAAGAACGCCGGGATGCCAGGGACGCCCCTGCGCGCCGCGCCCGAGCATCACCGCATCGGCACCGGAGCGGCGCAGGATTTCGTGGGCATCGTCCACCGTCTCCACATCACCATTGGCAACCAGCGGAATGGCAATGACCTCGCGCACGCGGGCAATCGCATCCCAATCGGCGCGGCCTTCGTAAAACTGCATGCGGGTGCGGCCATGCATGGTAATCATTTTTACGCCGGCCTGTTCTGCGCGGGCGGCAATCTCAGGCGCATTCAAGGACGTCTCATCCCAGCCGAGCCGCATCTTGACGGTGACGGGAATGGAGACGGCCCCCACCACCGCCTCGATCAGCGACAGCGCATGATCGGGATCGCGCATCAGCGCCGAGCCGGAATAACCGCCCGTGACCTTCTTTGCCGGACAGCCCATGTTGATATCGACGATATCGGCGCCATTGGCCTCTACGATGCGGGCGGCCTCGGCCATCCAGTGGGCCTCGCGCCCGGCGAGCTGCACCATGTGCGGGCGAATGCCGGTGCCCTTCAGGCGTTCCCATGATTCGCCACGATTGGCGGCCAGTTCGCGGCTTGCCACCATTTCCGTCACCACAAGCCCTGCCCCATAACGCCAGGCGAGCTGGCGGAAGGGTAAATCCGTCACGCCCGACATCGGCGCCAGCACAACCCGATTGCGGATCGCGACAGGCCCAATCGAAAAAGGACGAGCGAGGGATGGAGGATTCAAGTGATGATCTTTCGGGCACATAAAGTTTCTGCACTATTTTTATTCACAGATTGAGCGTTTGCCAAGAGCAATTCCCAAACTGCGATATTTCTGGGCGACGTGCTGGAAATGGGCGTTTTGAGTCTATAGTTCTCCAGTGTCAACTCACCCAGTCCTTTACTCCCGTCAATCCCACCAGTTAGCGAGCCCGGCAGGCAGTTTCATGACAATTGGCATCGTTATCGTGGCAGCGGGACGCGGAGAGCGGGCCGGTTCGCCCCAGGAAGGCCCCAAGCAGTATCGCCGCATCGGTGGTGAGGCGGTCATTCGCCATACGCTGAAACCGTTCCTCGGCTGGCCGCGCTCCGGTCCTGTGGTCGTGGTGATCCATCCGGACGACGAGGCGCTCTTTTCAGACGCGATCAACGGCTTGGCCGACGCCGGATCGCTGATCACCACGTTTGGCGGTGAAACGCGCCAGCAATCAGTCTTCGCCGGCCTGCGGGCGCTTTCGCAAACTGATGCGACCCATGTGATGATCCACGATGCCGCACGCCCCTTTGTCGATCACGCGCTGCTCAACCGGATCGCACAAGCGTTTGACGACGGTGAGGAGGCCATCCTGCCCGCCATGGCCGTGACGGATACGCTGAAACGCGCCGGCGCCGATGGTGTGGTGCATGAAACCGTGCCGCGCGCCGGGCTTTATGCCGCCCAGACACCGCAGAGCTTTTTTCTTCCCGCCATCCGTGCCGCGCATGAAAAGGCCGCAAGCCTCCGGCGCGACGATTTTACCGACGATGCCTCGATTGCCGAATGGGCCGGACTGACGGTCCGGCTTGTCGAGGGATCCGCGGACAATGTGAAACTGACGATCAAGCGAGACCTTGCCATGGCCGACGAAAAACTTTCCTCCGCGCAGATGCTGCCTGATGTGCGCACCGGCAATGGTTATGACGTGCATCAACTGGTGCCGGGCGACGGCGTGACGCTTTGCGGCGTGTTCATGCCCCATGACCAGAAACTGAGCGGCCATTCGGATGCCGACGTGGCGCTCCATGCGCTGACCGACGCGTTGCTTGCCACCTGCGGCGCCGGTGATATCGGCGATCATTTTCCGCCGAGCGATATGCAATGGAAGGGGGCGGCATCACGGATCTTTCTGGCGCATGCGGCCGAGATTGTGCGCCAGCACGGCGGCATTATCACCAATGCCGATATTTCGCTCGTGGCGGAAGCACCGAAGATTGCGCCGCACCGCGAGGCCATGCGCCGCAATCTCTCGGACATCCTCGGTATTTCGCTCGACCGCTGTTCGGTGAAGGCGACCACCAATGAAAAAATCGGCTTTATCGGCCGCAAGGAAGGCATTGCCGCCATTGCAACCGCAACCGTCGTTTACGGCTTCCTGAAGCCATGAGCGTGTTTGCGGGCGAGATAGAGGTTTTGGCGCAGCAGGTGATCAGCCTTTGCGCGGCGCGCGGCTGGCAGGTGGCAACAGCCGAATCCTGCACCGGCGGGCTGATTGCCGGCGCGCTCACCGAGATTTCCGGTTCCTCTGCCGTCGTTGACCGGGGTTTTGTGACCTATAGCAATGCGGCAAAGCAGGAGCTGATCGGTGTCGATGCCGCAACGCTTCAGATATTTGGCGCCGTGTCGCGCGAAACGGCACTGCAGATGGTCAAAGGCGCGCTGCACCGCTCGAACGCATCCGTGGCCGTGGCAGTCACCGGCATTGCCGGCCCCGGTGGCGGGTCGGTCGAAAAGCCGGTCGGCCTCGTCCACATCGCGGCGATGACAAAGACCGGCGCCCTCCTCCACCGCGAGATGCGCTATGGCGATCTCGGCCGCGATGGCGTGCGCCTGGCAACCGTCAGCACGGCGTTATCCCTGCTGATCGAGCTTGCTCAGGCATAAATCTTGTCGGCGCGCGTTTCGAAGGCTTCTGCAAACATGCGAAACGCCCGGTCGAACATCGAGCCCATCACGGCGCCGAGAATGCGGCTCTTGAACTCGTAGTCGATGAAAAAATCCACCACGCAGCCGTCAGGCGCCGGCGTGAAATGCCAGCGGTTGTCGAGATACTTGAACGGTCCCTCGATATATTTGACATCGATGGTCAGCTCGGCCGGGTTGAGCAGGACCTGCGTCGTAAAGGTCTCGCGGATGGCCTTGTAGCCAACGGTCATATCCGCCACCAGCAGGGTCTTGCCGTCACGCTCCTTGCGGGAGCGCACCGTCAGCCCGTCGCAGAGCGGAAGGAATTGCGGATATTTTTCGATATCCGCAACCAGCGCGAACATGTCTTCTGGGGAATGCCGGACAGGGCGGTGATTTTCAAATTTTGGCATGACACTGAGCTAGTGGTGGAACGATCGGTTGGCAAGAGACAGTTGGTCGCGTGCTGTCTGGAGTTTTTCCAGACAGGCCTAATGCGAATTTAACCTTTATCACCAAGAATTGTGATGGGCGGATCGAACAGCAGGCGGTTCCCTGCTGTCGCGCGTTGTGTGCCGCAACAGGTTCGACATCGGATTACGCAGAAAAAACAGTGTCTTGGGGCCTCGTTTCCTTTTTGGGCGACAATGTCCGGCTCATTTCAGCAGGCCGGGCAGCCCGCGAAAGAATGGTCAAGAGATGAAATGGCATGATGATGCAACCAAACAACATGGCAAGAATGACAGACGATTTCACACAGGTCATGCGGCTGCTCGAATCGGCCCGGCAGCTCGCTGAAATGAACAACCTGACGATGCTGGTCTACCTGGTCGAAGTCGCCAAGGCGGAGGCACGCAGCCACCGCTTCGAGTTGCGCGAGCGCAAGCGCGGCCAGATCGTCACCGACGACTAGGCTTACTCGGCCGCAATCATCAGCTTCTTCTCGCGGGCGGCCCGAAGGCGTGCGAAATCGTCGCCGGCATGGTGCGAGGAGCGGGTCAGCGGGCTCGAGGCCACCATCAGGAAACCCTTCGTATAGGCCACCGTCTCGTAAGACTTGAACTCGTCCGGCGTGACGAAGCTCATCACCTTGTGGTGCTTGCGTGTCGGCTGCAGATACTGACCGATGGTGAGGAAATCGACATCTGCGGTGCGCAGGTCGTCCATCAGCTGCAGCACTTCATTGCGCTTTTCCCCAAGGCCGACCATGATGCCGGATTTGGTGAACATCGTCGGATCGAGTTCCTTCACCCGCTGCAGCAGGCGCACGGAATGGAAATAGCGCGCGCCGGGGCGCACCGTCAGGTAATTGCCGGGCACCGTTTCCATATTATGGTTGAACACATCGGGCTTTGCCGCCACGACGCGCTCCAGCGCGCCGGGCTTCTTCAGAAAGTCCGGTGTCAGGATCTCGATTGTCGTCAGCGGCGATGCGGCGCGAATGGCCCAGATCACCTTTTCGAAATGTTCGGCGCCACCGTCGGCCAGATCATCGCGGTCAACGGAGGTGATGACGACGTGGGAGAGGCCCATCTGCTTGACGGCCTTGGCAACATTTTCCGGCTCGTCCATATCCAGCGCGTTGGGCTTGCCGGTCGATACGTTGCAGAAGGCGCAGGCGCGGGTACAGATCTCGCCCATGATCATGAAGGTGGCGTGTTTCTTGTCCCAGCACTCGCCGATATTGGGGCAGCCGGCCTCCTCGCAGACGGTGACCAGCTTGTGCTCCTTCACGATGGAACGCGTTTCGGCATAACCCTTTGATGTCGGCGCCTTGACGCGGATCCACTCCGGCTTGCGCATCACCTCCGTATCGGGACGGTGCGCCTTTTCCGGATGGCGGGCACGCTTGGTCTCGTCTGGAGGCGAGATCCTGTCAAGAATTGTAACCATGACAAATTGCTTTCCTGACCGCTTCGCGCGGTGTTTAGCGTCTCACGAGTTTGGCGACAAATAGCAGAGCGCAGGCGCCAATGAAACCGCTGACCAGACCGCCCCAGGCGCCGGGTTCCACCCAGATGCCGGCACGCTCCAGAATGGCGGTGGCAAGGGCTGCGCCCACCACGCCGATGACGATGTTCATGAACACGCCAAAACGCAGATCCATCAGCATGCCGGCAAGCCAGCCGGCCAGTCCGCCGATGATGATCGTGCCTAAGAAACCCAAACCTTCCATGACCGTTCTCCGTTTACGGACATCCATATGGTCCCTCAGGAACCCAATCACAATGGCAGTTTTCTGCGCCAGCGATAGGACCCCTTGTGCCATCCCGCTATCGCCACCCTTGCCCCACGATGCGGGGGGGAAAGGGTTTGGATGAGGGCAAAGCCCAATGCGTTTCGTTTAAGCGTTCAGCACCTTGCCATAGGCGTCGAGCACGCTTTCCTTCATCATTTCCGACAGCGTCGGATGCGGGAAGATGGTGTGCATCAACTCTTCTTCGGTCGTCTCCAGGTTCATGGCGATAACAAAACCCTGGATGAGTTCGGTCACTTCCGTGCCGACCATATGCGCGCCGATCAGCTCGCCGGTCTTCTTGTCGAAAATGGTCTTTACCATGCCTTGGTCTTCACCAAGCGCAATCGCCTTGCCGTTGGCGGCAAAGGAATAACGACCGACGCGGATCTCGCGGCCTTCGGCCTTCGCCTTGGCTTCTGTGAGGCCGACGGAGGCGACCTGCGGGTTGCAATAGGTGCAGCCCGGGATTTTGGCCTTGTCCATGGGATGAACGCCCGGCACGCCGGCGATCTTTTCGACGCAGATGACACCTTCATGCTCGGCCTTGTGAGCGAGCATCGGGGGGCCTGCGACGTCGCCGATGGCATAAAGGCCCGGCACGTTGGTCTTGCCGTAACCGTCGATGACGATGCAGCCGCGGTCGGTCTTTACGCCCAGTGTTTCAAGACCGAGGTTTTCGATATTGCCTTGCACGCCGACGGCCGAGATGAGGCGATCCGCGGTGATCGTCTGCACCTTGCCGTCCTTGGTTTCGACATGGGCGGTGATGGAATCGGCGCCCTTCTCGACCTTGGTCACCTTGGCTTCGGTGATGATCTTCAGGCCGCGCTTTTCCAGCTGCTTGCGGGCGAAGGTGGAGATTTCCACGTCCTCGACCGGCATGATATTGGCCATCACTTCAACGACGGTCACATCGACGCCCATGGAACGATAGAAGGATGCAAACTCGATGCCGATGGCGCCGGAGCCCATGACGACGATGGATTTCGGCATGAAATCGGGCTTCATGGCCTCGAAATAGGTCCAGATCAGCTTGCCATCCGGCTCGATGCCGGGAAGTGCGCGCGGGCGGGCGCCTGTGGCAACGATGATGTGCTTGGCCGTGTAGGTGCCCTCGCCCAGCACGCCCTTCGGCACGGGGTTCTGCGGCTCAACGACCGGCTTCGTCATCTTGCCGACGACAATTTCGCCGGGCTTGGTGAGTTTTGCCTCGCCCCAGATCACGTCGATCTTGTTCTTTTTCATGAGGAAGCCGACGCCGCCGTTGAGGCGGGCCGAAACGCCGCGTGAGCGGGCCACGACATCCTTCACATCAGCCGTCATCGTGCCATTCAGCGTCAGGCCGAAGGACTTTGCATGATTGGCATGGTCGAGGATTTCGGCCGAGCGCAGCAAAGCCTTGGTCGGGATGCAGCCCCAGTTGAGGCAGATGCCGCCGAGATGCTCGCGCTCGACGATGGCCGTCTTCAGACCGAGCTGGGCCGCACGAATGGCGGTGACATAACCGCCCGGACCCGAGCCGATGATAATGATGTCGTAGGACTGAGCCATGGCGCTTCCACTCCTTGGATGATCTCGAAATACGGCCAAAGCCGTTTCCTGTTCTTTTATCCGGGAGTGGCGCTGCTTCTGCCGCCTAGACCTCGCTGGTCTCGGGCCTTGGCTCGGCCTGCGTCAACATCCCGTACAGTTCGTCCTTTAATGCCAGCCGCTGCTTGCGCAGCTCTGCCATGTGAAGATCATCGCAGGGCTCGATATCCGTTTCGGCCCGGTGGATGCGATGATTGATCTCTTCATAATCCACCGCGACGCGGTGGAAATGACCGTCCGTTTCCCGCAGGTGCCGCATCAGCACCAGGTGTTCCGGAAATTCCTGCGCAAGATGGTGTGGTGTGTTCGACATGATCGTTCCTCCGTTCTGGATGATGCATCATGTTACAACCACAAGCTCCGTTCTCTCCTTGACCCTGATCAAACGTCTTGACCCTGGTTAAATGTTCGGGCGCCTCAAAGCCCCAGCATCATGCGCACGACAGGTTCAAGCCCCTGCCCGATTGCCCGCGTATTCTCCGCATCCAGATGGATCCCGTCGAGCGGTGTGGTTTGCGCCACTGATCCCGCATCGAAGAAACTGCAGCCCATTTCGTCGGCGAGGTCCCGGTAGAGGCTGGCCAGCATGGCCGACTCTTCCAGCGCATCGCGAAACATTGCGGCAAACGGCACATTGGCCGTTTCGCAGATCTTTGGCGGCGCCACGAGCAGGATGTCAGGTGCGTCGAAATCGCTGCCCCAGACATGGTAATAGATAAGGTTGACCAGCCGCTTCATGCCGCGAACCGCTGCAAAGGCCGAACCTGCCGGCCCCCGCTTCAGATCATTGGTGCCGAGCATGATGATGACGAGATCGAGAGGCGCATGCGTCTCCAGAAGGCTCGGCAACAGCTTTGCACCGTTCCTCTCGCAATCGGCGAGATAATCGTCATAGGCCGTCGTGCGCCCGTTCAGACCCTCGGCAATCACCTTGACGGACGGTCCGAGCGCGCTTTCCAGCACGCTCGGCCACCGGTCTTCAAAGGCATGACGCGACTGCGTTTCCGGGTCATATCCCCAGGTCAGGCTGTCGCCAAAGGCTAGAACGGTTTGCATGTTCCGCTCCCGGATCAGACCAGCATGCCCATCGGGTTTTCGATGTAGCGCTTGAAGGCGCCGAGAAGTTCGGCCCCGAGCGCGCCATCGACGCAGCGATGGTCGGTCGACAGTGTCACGGACATGACATTGGCGATCTTCATCTCGCCGTTCTTCACCACGACCCGCTCCTCACCCGCGCCGACTGCCAGGATGGTGGCATGTGGCGGGTTGACGACGGCGGAAAAGTTCTTGACCCCCATCATGCCCATGTTGGACACGGCGGTGGTGCCGCCCTGATACTCTTCCGGCTTCAGCTTGCGATCCTTGGCGCGCTTGCCGAGATCCTTCATTTCCGCCGAAATGGCAGACAGGGTCTTGGTTTCGGCCTTGCGGATGATCGGCGTGATCAGGCCGCCGGGGATCGACACGGCAACACCGACATCGGCATGCTTGTGCTTGACCATGTTCGTCTCCGTCCAGGAAACGTTGGCATCCGGAACGTCGCGCAGCGCCAAGGCGAGTGCCTTGATCACCATGTCGTTGACCGAGAGCTTGTAGGACGGTGCGCCATCCTTGCGGGGGGCAGCATCGTTCAGCTGGGCGCGAAGAGAAAGCAGCGCATCCAGTTCGCAATCGACCGTCACATAGAAATGCGGGATCGTCTGCTTGGATTCGACGAGGCGCTTGGCAATCGTCTTGCGCATGCCGTCATGCGGCACAAGCTCGTAGGAGCTTGGGTCGAACAGCTTGAGCACCGCATCGTCGGAAGCGGGCTTGGCAAGCGTCGGGGCAGCGGCAGGCGCCGATGCCGGTGCAGTCGAAGCCGGTGCAGCTTTGGCGGAACCGCCGGCCACAGCCTTTTCAACGTCGGCCTTGATAACGCGGCCCTTCGGACCGGAGCCGGAAACCTTGGCGATATCGACGCCAGCTTCCTTGGCAACGCGGCGGGCAAGCGGCGACGAAAAGACGCGCTCACCGGATGATGCCGATGCAGGGGCAGCGGCCGGTGCGGCCTCAGCCTTTTCGGCCGGCGCTGCAGCAGGTGCAGCCTCAGCCTTCGCTTCAGGAGCGGCTTCGGCCTTCGGAGCTGGTGCTGCAGAACCACCGCCTGCGGCAGCGGCTGCGACATCCTCGCCGTCTGCGGCGAGGATGGCGATCAGCGCGTTGACTTTCACGCCTTCGGTGCCGGCGGCAACGACGATCTTGGCAACAACGCCTTCATCGACCGCTTCGACTTCCATCGTGGCCTTGTCGGTTTCGATCTCGGCGATGACATCGCCAGATTTCACCGTGTCGCCCTCCTTGACCAGCCACTTGGCGAGGTTGCCCTCTTCCATCGTGGGAGAGAGGGCGGGCATCGTGATGTTGATTGGCATATTAATCCTCCGCCCACACAAGTTCGAACTGAGCAAGTTCTTCCGGGTTTTCAATCAACCGGGCGACCTGTTCAGGAGGCACTTCGATATATCCAGCAACGTCTTCGAGCCAGCCGTCGACGGCTCCGATCACGCCGATTTCTTCGCGCGGAACGCCGACGATAACTTCGGTTTCCTCAGTTTTGACCAAGGCCCAGAACACGACCCTTTCCAGAACCGGACTGTCTTTGGTCCCCATCACCCTGAACCAGGAACCCGAGACAGGCAGGATCTGCTTCACAGAAGACTTAGGCATGAGCCAGATCCCTTATTTGTAGCAGACGGCTTTGACGGCCTGGACGACTTCGCCGACATTCGGCAGAGCCAGTTTTTCGAGATTGGCCGCGTATGGCATCGGCACATCCTTGCCGGCAATCGTCAGCACCGGCGCATCGAGATAATCAAAGGCCTGCTGCATGACGCGGGTGGCGATTTCGGTGCCAACCGAGTTCTGCGGGTAGCCTTCCTCGACGGTCACCAGGCGACCGGTCTTCTTGACCGATTCGATGACGGTCGGCAGGTCCATCGGACGCAGCGTGCGCAGATCGATCAGTTCGACGTCGATGCCGTCCTTCTCCAACTCGGCAATCGCCTTGATGGCATAGGTCATGCCGATGCCCCAGGACACGATGGTGACGTCCTTGCCGGTCTTGTGGATGCGCGCCTTGCCGATCGGCAGGACGAAATCATCCAGTTTCGGCACTTCGAAAGACTGGCCGTACAGGATCTCGTTTTCCAGAAAAACGACCGGGTTCGGATCGCGGATGGCCGCCTTCAACAGGCCCTTGGCGTCGGCTGCCGTGTAGGGCATGACGACCTTGAGGCCCGGAATCTGGCTGTACCAGGAGGAGAAATCCTGGCTGTGCTGGGCACCAACGCGGGCGGCAGCGCCGTTCGGACCGCGAAAGACGATCGGCGCGCCCATCTGGCCACCGGACATGTAGAGCGTCTTTGCAGCCGAGTTGATGATCTGGTCGATCGCCTGCATGGCGAAGTTGAAGGTCATGAACTCGACAATCGGCTTCAGGCCGGACATGGCCGCACCGACGCCGACACCGGCGAACCCGTGCTCGGTGATGGGCGTATCGACGACACGCTTGGCACCGAATTCCTGCAGCAACCCCTGCGTGATCTTGTAGGCGCCCTGGTATTCGGCAACTTCCTCACCCATGACGAAAACGTCGCCATCGCGGCGCATTTCTTCGGCCATGGCGTCGCGCAGCGCTTCACGCACCGTCGTCATCACCATTTCGGTGCCGGCCGGGATATCCGGGTCGGCGGCCACGTCGACCTTCGGGGCTGCCGGAACCTTTGCGGCTTCCTTGGTCGCCGTCGGCTCTTGCGTCGCCTCACGGGCCTTGCCTCCGGCAGCGTCGGAGGTTGCAGCCGGCGTATCGGCATCAGCCTTCGGAGCCGAAGACCCGATGGAATCGGCGCTTTCGCCGTCCTGCAACAGGACAGCGATCGGCGTGTTGACCTTGACGTTTTCGGTCCCGGCGGCAATCAGCAGCTTGCCGATCACGCCTTCATCGACGGCTTCCACTTCCATGGTCGCCTTGTCAGTTTCAATTTCGGCGATCACGTCGCCGGAGGTGACCTTGTCACCTTCGTTTTTAAGCCACTTGGACAGCGTGCCTTCTTCCATCGTCGGAGAGAGGGCGGGCATCAGGATATCAATAGGCATTTACAGGTCCCTCCCCGCAATCACAGAAGAATGTCGGTGTAAAGCTCGGATACATCCGGCTCCGGATCGGCCTGGGCAAAATCGGCACTGTCCGAAACGATGTCACGGATTTCCTTGTCGACCGCCTTCAGCTCGTCTTCACTCGCCCAGTCGCGCTCAAGAAGGCGCATCCGGACCTGTTCGATCGGATCGTGTTCGGAGCGCATCTTCTGCACTTCGTCCTTGGAGCGATACTTGGCCGGGTCGGACATCGAGTGACCGCGGTAACGATAGGTCAGCATTTCGAGAATGATCGGACCCTTGCCGGAACGGCAATGCTCGAGCGCCTCGTCGCCGGCAGCCTTTACGGCGCGCACGTCCATGCCATCCACCTGGATGCCAGGAATGCCGAAACCGGAACCGCGCAGCGAATAGTTCGACTGCGCGGTCGCGCGCGCCGTCGAGGTGCCCATGGCATAACGGTTGTTCTCGACGATATAGATGATCGGCAGCTTCCAGAGCGCCGCCATGTTGAAGCTCTCGTAAACCTGTCCCTGGTTTGCCGCGCCATCGCCGAAATAGGCAACGGATACACTGTCGTTGCCACGATATTTGTTGGCAAAGGCCAGACCGGTCCCGAGCGACACCTGGGCGCCGACGATGCCGTGTCCGCCGTAGAAGTGCTTTTCCTTGGAGAACATGTGCATCGAGCCGCCCTTGCCGTGCGAATAGCCGCCGCGACGTCCGGTAAGCTCGGCCATCACGCCGCGCGGGCTCATGCCGCAGGCCAGCATGTGGCCGTGATCTCGATAGGCGGTGATGACCTGGTCACCCTCTTTCTGGGCCATCTGCATGCCGACAACGACAGCTTCCTGGCCGATGTAGAGGTGACAGAAACCGCCGATGAAACCCATGCCGTAAAGCTGGCCGGCCTTTTCCTCGAATCGGCGAATAAGGAGCATTTCCCTGTAGGCCTTGAGTTCCTCGGCCTTATCGAACTCGGCGATAGCACCGCCATTGCTCTTTGCAGGCTTCGCTGCTGTCTTTCGACCGGCCGCGGACGCGACTTGCTTGGGCGCCATGCACTAACCTCCCTGCGTGTTTGTTGGTTGTCGTCAACATAGGCAAGAAAGCACGCCCCAGCAATGCCATAAATGCATGGCTCACATGATATATAAAACCATGAAAATTCAGGGAAAAAAGAGAATTAACTGGATTTCGGTTAATTCAGAAGTAGCTGTTGAACACGACGATTTCGTCGGCGCGCGACACGTTCAGCTGATAACGTGCGGTTTCATCGAGCATATCTTTTTCCAGTGAGCCATCGCTCAGCAATTCCACCTGCCGCTCCAGTGCCTTGCGCTTGGCGCTCAGCTTGGCAAGTTCATCGGCGCGCTCGGCACGCATGTGCTCGAACTTCTCCGTGGCGATCAGACCGAGGTCGCCGTGGACCGAATGATAACCGAAATAGGAAAGGAAGGCGACCGTGATGGCGGGAAGCACCAGACGACCGAATTTCCGTTCCTTGTGATGTCTCGTCCACATGCGAGCTAGTTCCTGAAACGCATTACCAGGATTTCAAAATCGCACATCTTGCTTAATCAATCGTTGATCTCGAAGAACTTGCGACACCCTGTCGGTTTGATTGCCCGCTCATTTTTGCCCCGCCTGCGGGCCACAATGCAGAACGGGCGACAACCGTTTCCGGTCGCCGCCCGCGCTTTGTCAGATCATGGACCTCGACGGTCCCTTCAATCAGGCCTTCAAAACCGATCGGCCGGCATATTTTGCCTGAGGGCCGAGCAGTTCCTCGATGCGGATCAGCTGGTTATATTTGGCGATCCGGTCAGAACGCGACAGCGAGCCGGTCTTGATCTGCCCGCAATTGGTGGCAACTGCGAGATCGGCAATCGTCGAATCTTCCGTTTCGCCCGAGCGGTGCGACATGACGGCGGTGTAGCCGGCCTTGTGGGCGGTCTCCACGGCGTCGAGTGTTTCGGTGAGCGAACCGATCTGGTTAACCTTGACCAGGATGGAGTTGGCAACGCCCATCTTGATGCCGTCGCGCAGGCGCGACGAGTTGGTGACGAAAAGATCGTCGCCGACCAGCTGCACCTTGGCGCCGATCTTGTCGGTCAGGTACTTCCAGCCGTCCCAATCGTCTTCGGCCATGCCGTCTTCGATGGAGATGATCGGATATTTTGCGGCAAGCTCGGCCAGGTAATCGGCCATGGCTTCCGGTTCCAGCGTGCGGCCTTCGCCTTCCATGACGTATTTGCCGTCCTTGAAGAATTCGGTCGAGGCGCAGTCGAGCGCCAGCTGCATGTCGTCACCCGGACGGTAGCCGGCCTTTTCGATCGACTTCATGATGAAATCGAGCGCTTCCGGCGCGCTCTTCAGGCCGGGCGCAAAACCGCCCTCATCACCGACATTGGTGTTGTGACCGCCGGCGGCCAGTTCCTTCTTCAGGACGTGGAAGACTTCCGAACCCATACGCACGGCCTCGCGGATGCTTTCGGCACCGACCGGCATGATCATGAATTCCTGAAAATCGATCGGGTTGTCGGCATGCGCGCCGCCGTTGATGATGTTCATCATCGGCACCGGCAGAAGGCGGGCGTTCGGGCCACCAACATAACGGAAGAGCGGCAGGCCGGACGATTCGGCGGCAGCCTTGGCAACGGCCAGCGATACGCCGAGAATGGCATTGGCGCCGAGACGCGACTTGTTCGGTGTGCCATCCAGTTCGCACATCAGCGTATCGATGAGGATCTGGTTTTCCGCATCATGGCCGCCGATGGCATCGAAGATCTCGCTGTTGACGGCTTCGACTGCCTTTTCGACACCCTTGCCATGATAGCGCTTGCCGCCATCGCGCAGTTCCACCGCTTCGTGGGCGCCCGTCGAGGCACCGGAGGGAACGGCCGCGCGGCCCATGCTGCCGTCCTCGAGATGAACGTCGACTTCGACGGTCGGATTGCCGCGGCTGTCGAGAACTTCGCGCGCGATGATGTCGGTAATGGCTGTCATTGGCTATTCCTGCTGGTAAGTGCGGTGGAAATCACCGTCTGTCTTAATCCAAGGCACAGAAATTACAATGGCAGGCATATGACAGCGATGTCGGTTTGCTGGCACCTCCTCCATGGCTTGCGGCAACCGGCCAGAGCCGAAAGGTTGTGTTTTCACAGTGTGATTCCAATAAGTTGGATAGACATTTTAAGAGGCTGTTTGCGTTTTGGTAAGAGCTGACGGGCATAATTGAGCATGGCCTAATCTGGCGCAAGGGGAGCGCTGGCGGCCGATAACCCCTCACCCGTCCGGGACCGTCCATGACACTTACGATATCGCGCAGTCTTCTCCTGTTTGGCCTTTTGGTCGGCGCTGGCGTTGCCGCCGCCATCGGCATCCAGAAACTTGCTTTCGACCGGCTGCGGGTCAATGGACCGGTCTATGAGCAGATCGTCTACGGCAAGGACCTGGTCGCCGACATCCTGCCGCCGCCGATGTTTCTGGTGGAAGCCTATCTGCTGGCAACCGAAGGGGCCTACCATCCGGAGCTTGCGGACCAGAACCTCAAGCGCATTGCCGTCCTGCGCAAGGATTACGAGACGCGCAAGGCCTATTGGTCCGGCTCGACGCTTGCGCCACAGTTGAAACAGCAATTGGCCAGCAAGGTTCAGCCGAGCGCCGAAACCTTTTGGTCCCTCCTCGACGGAGATTACAAAAGCGCCATTTCCTCAGGCGATGCCCAGCGCATTCGCGCGGCCGTCAACGCGCTGAAGACAGCCTTCCAGGCGCACCGCGCCGATGTGGATGCATTGGTGACAGCCGCCAATGACCGGCTTTCCGGCGCTGAAAAACAGGCGGCCGAGGAAACCTTCACGCAGAGCCTTGCCTCTTATGTCGCCGCAGCTGCTGCCATGGGCCTGCTGATCGCAGGCCTCATTGCCATGAACCGGCGTGCCATAAAACCGCTTCGCGGCATGCGCGACTATATGAGCATCCTGGCCGGCGGCGATTATTCACGGCCCGTACCCTATGATGGACGTGGTGACGAAATCGGAGAAATGGCGGCGGCCGTGACAGTGTTTCGCGAAAACGCGCAGGAGCGGATCGCAGCGCGACGTCGTCAGGAAGAGGAGCGCGAGCGGGGCATGACCGCCGAACGGGCCGAACACGCCCGCCGCGCCGAGGAAGACGCCACCCGCGCCCGTGTGATCGAGGCCTTGAGCGCCGGCCTTGAACGGCTGGCCAAGGGTGATCTCACCACCCGGCTTTCGGTGCCCTTTTCCGCCGACTATGAAAAACTGCGGCGTGAATTTAATGCAAGCCTGCAGACGCTTGAGGAAACGCTGGGTGAAATCGGCGAGGCGATGCACGCCGTGCAGACGGGCGCCACCAGCATTGCCGGCGGCACTGACGCCCTGTCGCGGCGCACCGAAGAGCAGGCCTCGTCGCTGGAAGAAGCAGCCTCAGCACTTGCCGAGATCACCACCACCGTGCGCATGACGACTGAACGAGCGCGCGAGGCTAATAACCGCATGGCGCAGACGAGAACCAGTGCCGAAACCTCCAATGCCGTGGTGCGCGAGGCGGTGGATGCCATGGCAAAGATTGAAGGATCATCCACCCAGATCCGCCAGATCATCAGCGTGATCGACGAAATTGCCTTCCAGACCAACCTTCTGGCCCTCAATGCCGGCGTCGAGGCGGCCCGTGCCGGCGAAGCGGGCAAGGGTTTTGCCGTGGTGGCCCAGGAAGTGCGCGAGCTTGCCGGCCGTTCCGCCAGCGCCTCGCGAGAAATTCGCCAGTTGATCGACACCTCGTCGAAGCAGGTGGGCGCCGGCGTCGCCCTTGTCAATCGCACCGGCCTTTCGCTCGAAGATATCGAACGGCAGGTGCAGGCGGTGAACGACCTCATCGCGGCCATCGTGTCGGCAGCCGGTGAACAGTCCCATGCGCTGGCGGAGGTCAGCGAGGCGGTGAACCGGATGGACCAGGTGACCCAGCGCAATGCTTCGATGGCTGAGGAGACAAGTGCGGCCTGCGGCGATCTCAACGGCCATACCGCAACGCTTGGGCAGCATCTATCCCGGTTTACGGTCGGCCAGCAAAAGGCAAGCCGTTACCGGATGGGGTCTTAAGGCACAACCGGGCCAGATATCGGCATACTCAACAAGGAGCGGCTCTGAGACCGCCCCTTGTTCGTTCAGCAAAATACCGCTTCAGGACTTGGCGACGGCGTCAAACGCCAGCAGCTTTTCCAACAGGCCCTTCAGGCTTTTGAGATGCACCATGTTCGGCCCATCGGAGGGGGCGTTGTCGGGATCTTCATGCGTTTCGATGAAGACACCGGCCACGCCGACGGCAACGGCGGCGCGGGCCAGCGTTTCGACGAATTCCCGCTGTCCGCCGGTCGAGCCGCCCTGCCCGCCCGGCTGCTGCACCGAATGGGTTGCATCGAAAATCACCGGAGCGCCGAGCGACGCCATGATCGGCAGCGAGCGCATGTCGGACACAAGCGTGTTATACCCGAACGACGCCCCGCGCTCGCACAGAAGCACATTGGGATTGTCGCTTTCGGTGAACTTCGCCAGCACGTTCTTCATGTCCCAGGGGGCCAGGAACTGGCCCTTCTTGACGTTGATGACGCGCCCCGTTTTTGCCGCCGCAATTAGAAGATCCGTCTGCCGGCAGAGGAATGCAGGGATCTGCAGGATATCCACCGTCTCAGCCACCACGGCGCATTGTTCTTCCGTGTGAATATCGGTCAGCACCGGAAAGCCGAACTCGGCCTTCAGATCAGAAAAGATCTCCATGGCCGTCTCGAGCCCGATGCCGCGCTTGCCCGCAATCGAGGTGCGGTTCGCCTTGTCGAAAGAGGATTTGTAGACAAGACCGATGCCAAGATCATCGCAGATTTCCTTGACGGCGCCGGCCATCATAAAGGCGTGGTCGCGGCTTTCCATCTGGCAGGGGCCGGCGATCAGCGACAGGCGGCCGGTGTTTGAAAAAACGACGCGGGCCGAACCCTCGCCGACGGATACCTCTGCATTGGCTGTGACGGCCATGATCACTCCTCAAACACGAAAGCAGCGCCCTGACCGGGGGCTGCGGCAACGACGATGCGCGTGCCTCTTTTCTTAAAGGCCACGTCATTAGCAGCAAGGCAATCTGCTGTCACGGCAAGATCCGGTGTGGCAAACACCACCGCGGCACCACAAAGCCCGCCGGCTGACGGGGACAGATCAATGCCGAGTTCGTCCGCAACTCCCTGCCGCGACGACAGCACAACATGTCCATTCGGCGCCTGAAAGACATGACCCGAGGCATCCGTGACGGCTTTGGTTTCCAATACCGTCTCAAGAACCGGCAGCGCAGCGGTCGTATCATCTGCGGCAAGCCACACGCCGCGTAATCCAACGACACCGTTTTGATGCCGCTCCAGATGCGCCCGGTCGGCCGGCAAGGGATTAAGCCGCTCGCAGGCGAACAGGATAAATTCGGGAGATCCGCTTTCGGCGAAGGCCAGCCTGAAGCGCGCGATCACCTCATGTCCGTCCGCCGTCAGCGCCGCCCGGGAAAATTCAAGGATCTCGCCGGCGGAGAGACCCGCTGCGACAAACCGCGCGTGGTCTCCATCGGCATCCGGCGAAGCAACCACCAGACCAGAAAATCCATCGTCCCCGCAGGCGGCACGGAAGGCGAGATCTCGCCCGGTAAACACATTGCCCTCTCCTGCCGTGCGTTCGACAGCAGCACGGTCACGGATCGCCAATGGCTCCAGATACAGACCATCGGAGAGAAACACGCAGGCATTCTGCGTCCCAAACGGATGCTGCGCATCCGGCGCCACGGTGAAGCCGAGCGTCCCCAGCCGCTGGCGCGCCACCGCAAGTGTGCGGACGGGCATGACAATATGATCAAGCGGGCGGGCCATGATTCTCTCCTTGGACGATGCGGGCCGCAGTGTAGCGCCGGATAAGCGCTTGAATATCCCGCACGCTCTCAGCAATCGGTGTTTTATCCCCGGCTTTTGAGGGCTTGCGGAACACATATGGAACATATAGTGTCTGTTCTGGATTTGTTTCCACTTCGAGGTTGTCTTCATGCTCACACGCAAACAGCAGGAACTGCTCCTGTTTATTCACGAACGGATGAAGGAATCCGGTGTACCGCCCTCCTTCGACGAGATGAAGGATGCCCTCGATCTGGCGTCGAAATCAGGCATCCACCGCCTGATTACCGCGCTTGAGGAGCGTGGCTTCATTCGACGGCTGCCGAACCGGGCGCGGGCGCTTGAGGTGATCAAGCTGCCGGAATCCTATTCGCCGCCGGCCCAGCCGCGTCGCGGGTTTTCGCCCAGCGTCATCGAAGGCAGCCTCGGCAAGCCGCCGGCCACACGCCCTGCCCCGCCAGCTCCGGCTGTCGAAGAATATACCGGCTCTGCCACCGTTCCCGTCATGGGACGTATTGCTGCCGGCGTGCCGATTTCGGCTATCCAGAACAATACCCATGCCATCAGCGTGCCGATTGAGATGCTGGGCACCGGCGAGCATTACGCGCTGGAGGTAAAGGGCGATTCAATGATCGAAGCCGGCATCATGGATGGCGACACGGTGATCATCCGCAATGGCAGCACGGCCACGCCCGGTGATATCGTCGTGGCGCTTGTCGATGACGAGGAAGCGACGTTGAAGCGTTTTCGCCGCAAGGGCGCCTCGATTGCGCTTGAAGCGGCGAACCCCGCTTACGAGACCCGCATCTTCGGGCCGGACCGGGTGAAAATTCAGGGCAAGCTCGTCGGTCTCATCCGCCGCTATCACTGAGCAGTTCGACAACCGGTTGCGGCAGCGTCTCGTCAAAGATGCGCTGCCGCCAATCATAGGTTCGGTGGATGCTCCAGGGGCGTTTGTTGCCGATGCTGGCGCCACTCGCCGTCCAGTCAGCGAGGCGGGTGCTGCCAGCAAAGCGGATTTCGAGGGCTCCTGTCTTGCGCAGCGTCGTCAGAGTGAGCATCAGCGCGCCGGAGCGGCAGGTTTCGAATCGGGCACGGGCGGCAATCACCACGTCGGCCGTATCGCAGGCGGTTCCCGCATAACGCGGGTCCTCGATGGTGGCGATTCGCACCTTTTCCAGCGAACGGGCAAAACAGCCGAGACCGGCAATGCAGGTGAATTGACCGGGAGGAGCGCTGGTCAGGGCTTTGTCCATGGCGGTGGCAGCCTCTCGCAACTCCTGTTTGGTCAAGGGCGGATCTGGTGGCTTTCGGGGGGAAACGCCTGTCTCGGTTCGGCCAGAGTTCAAGTGAATCGCGTCAGCGTCTGATGGGCTTGGCTTGTGTCCTTCCTCGGGAACGACCGCGCGGATGTCTGTGGCGATCTCTGTTTCGGGCGTGTCTGCATCGGCTCCCGTCTGGCGGTTGTGTGCTGCATCGACGCCGGGCTGTGCATGGGCGCTCTTGGAGGTGCCGGGGGGCAAGTCTTGCGGTTTTGCCGCAGTGTTACGTCGGGGCATGATCGGCGCAAGCGTCTTGTCGATGATGAGCGCATTCTGCCACTGGCGATAGATGAAATCGGGCGGTGTCCTGCGGTTGGTGGCGGCCGTCTGTCCGTCGATGAGGGCGACGAGGCTTGCATCTTCCGAAACCAGCAGGCTTGGCCGTGCGGCATCGTCAGGCCAGAACGACAAAATGAGTGCCGCGGCCATGACCGGCAGGCCGAGCAGTTTTAGCCGTGTGCGCAGGAGGACCAGAATCAGAAAGCCGAACGAGGCTATGGGCAGGAACCAGCCATGCTGTCGCCCGACCGGGGCGTCTCCTCCCCAACCCGCCACCGTCTCGGCAACGGAGATAACCAGCTCAACGCCAAAACCCATCAGTTTCAGGAACGGCGCCTCCAGCCCGAACGGCATCAGCAGCATGGCAAGCATGCCGAAGGGCATGACGATCAGCGATATGATCGGCATGGCCGCGAGATTGCCGGCAAGGCCATAAGTGGCGACGCGGTGGAAGTGGGAAACAGAGAAGATCGAGGTGGAGAGTGCGCCGATGAGCGAGGTCAGCACCACGCCGGCGACCATGCTGGATAGAGCGGCTGTAGCGGCAAGCAGTGCCGGACGTCGCGCGGCAAGCGGATCATGCGGATCGCCATGGAGGCTCGACCAGGCGGCGTAACCGGCCACAAGTGCGGCCGTTGCGGAAAATGACATCTGGAAACTGGGCCCCAGCACCGCCGAGGGTGTCAGGACCAGGATGACGAGCGCCGAGAGCGCCACATTGTGCAGGCTGATCGACGGACGGTCGAACAGCACCGAGGCCAGCATGATCACCATCATCACATAGGCGCGCTCGGCCGAAACACCGAAACCGGAAATGAGATAATAGGCCGTCACCATGGCCAGCGCGCCGATGGCTGCGATCTTCTTGACGGGAAACCGCTGCGCAAAGCCGGCAAACAGGCTGAACACCATTCGTGCGCCGACAAAAAAGATGCCGGCGGCCAGCGCCATGTTAAGCCCGGAGATCGCCACGATATGCGCAAGCCCCGCGACCCGCAGCGCCTCGATGGTTTTTTCCGAGATGGCGCGGCGCTCGTCGGTGACGATGGCGGCGGCGAAAGCCCCGGCATCGCCGGGAACCACGGCGCGGATGCGGGTTCCGATCTCGCTTCGCAGTTCAAACAGCTTGCCAAGGATGCGGGTCGACCAGTTTTCATGCGTGCCGATGCCGACCTTTTGCGGCGCCCCATAGAAAAAGCCGACAGCGCCGATGCCTTGAAAATAGGCAGAAAACGCAAAATCAGCGAGCCCGGGCAGAGCCGGTCCGGAAGGTGGGGAAAGCCGTGCCCTGCCGGCAATCCGCGTGCCCGTCTCAAAGGCTTCGTGTGCAGTGCGGGAAAGCAGAACGGCGCGTTCCGGCGGACGGGCATGACGGGGTCAGCGGTTGTCAAAATGCGCACCGTATAACGCCAGCGCCCGCCGGCTGCCGCCTCGCGTTTTTCCACGAGACCTTCAATCTGCGTGGTCACCGGCGTGTCGAGGATCGTTGTTCGATTGCGCAGGCTTTCGATCTGCGCAAGGCCCGCCCCCGCGCAGATCAATCCTGGCATCATGAATGCAAGGGAAAAGGCGCGGCGCCCGGCACGGCCCAGCACGAAGGCGGTCATGATCAGCGGCAGCGCAGAGAGGCCAAAACCTGCGGGCGGCGGACCCGCAAGAGAGAGCCAGACAATCGCGCCAAGCCCTATAAATACGGGGACGAGGAGAAAAAGACGGCCATGCGCCTCCTCCTCCGCGACAAGGTTTGCGAGCTTTTGGCGCCAGCCAGGATGTTCACTTTCCCGTGCGTCGAGAAACCTGTCATCGAGGTCGCGGTTATCCTCGGCAAGGCGTGCGGGCAGTTGCTGGGAAATGGCTGCGGGTAACCTAAGGCCGCGCGAAAACGCCATCGCCTCACGCGATGATTCGCCTGGCGAGACGTCCACCTCAGCCACACATCCTCCCGGGAGAAAGCATCATTCCCTTTAACCGAAAGACAACCTGCACCTGTTTAACTCAACCGGTCAATCGCAGCATTATGCCTCGGTTGACCGCCCGCCTTGATTGGATCGATTTAATCGCGCCAAACTGCCAAAATGTGGTCTTGCCAGGCCGCGAAGCCGCTTTATCGCCGTGGCTTTCGCGCTGCACAATTACCCGCCTCAAGTGCTTGGCAGCACGCTTTAGATCATATAGCTACTTTCAGAGGCTTCACTCATCTGGCGCGTTTCGCGCCATTCCGCCCATCGGAGGATCAGTATGACGGACACAAGCGCACATCTGGGATTGGGAGATAAAACGGTCGACCTGCAGGTCAAGAAGGGCACGATCGGGCCTGATGTGATCGACATCGGCGCACTCTACAAGAACACCGGCGCCTTCACCTACGACCCGGGTTTCACCTCGACCGCATCCTGCGAATCCAAGATCACCTTCATCGATGGCGACGAAGGCATTCTCTTGCATCGCGGTTACCCGATCGAGCAGCTCGCCGAACACGGCGACTTCCTGGAAACCTGCTATCTGCTGCTTTACGGCGAACTGCCGACGGCTGCCCAGAAGAAGGATTTCGATCACCGCGTCACGCATCACACCATGGTGCATGAGCAGATGAGCCGCTTCTTCACCGGCTTCCGCCGCGACGCCCACCCGATGGCTGTCATGGTCGGCACGGTTGGCGCACTTTCGGCCTTCTATCACGATTCCACCGACATCACCGATCCGCACCAGCGCATGGTCGCGTCGCTGCGCATGATCGCCAAGATGCCGACGATCGCTGCGATGGCCTATAAGTACCATATCGGCCAGCCTTTCGTTTATCCGCAGAACAATCTCGATTACGCCTCGAATTTCCTGCGCATGTGTTTTGCCGTGCCGTGTGAAGAGTACAAGGTGAACCCGGTTCTGGCGCGCGCCATGGACCGCATCTTCATCCTGCATGCGGATCACGAGCAGAACGCCTCCACCTCGACGGTGCGTCTGGCCGGTTCGTCGGGCGCAAACCCGTTTGCCTGCATCGCAGCCGGCATTGCCTGCCTCTGGGGCCCGGCTCATGGCGGCGCCAACGAAGCCGCCCTCAACATGCTGATGGAAATCGGCACGCCGGACCGTATTCCGGAATACATTGCCCGCGCCAAGGACAAGAACGATCCGTTCCGCCTGATGGGCTTTGGCCACCGCGTCTACAAGAACTACGATCCTCGCGCCAAGATCATGCAGAAGACGACGCATGAAGTGCTGAACGAGCTTGGCCACAAGGACGACCCGCTGCTGCAGGTTGCCATGGAGCTGGAAAAGATCGCGCTCACCGATAGCTACTTTGTCGAAAAGAAGCTCTATCCGAATATCGACTTCTATTCGGGCATCACGCTGAAGGCGATGGGCTTCCCCACCACCATGTTCACGGTTCTCTTCGCGCTTGCCCGCACCGTCGGCTGGATTGCCCAGTGGGCCGAAATGATCGAAGATCCGCAGCAGCGCATCGGCCGCCCGCGTCAGCTGTACACGGGCGCTGCCCAGCGCGATTACGTGCCGGTCTCCAAGCGCTAAGACGCGTTTCGGACAGAGATCATGCCATCAAAGCCCGCGAGTTTTTCGCGGGTTTTTTCGTATCCGGATGATTCTCTCGTCCGGCCCGGCTATCGTGCCCTCACTCTTTGCGGGTCACGCAAGAGATTGGAGGAAGACCATGGATTTCATGAAGCTGCTGAAGTCTCTTGAAGAGCTGCTTTACGAGGTGGTCTCCTGGCTCGTCTTCTATCCGCTGACCATGTGGCGTTCGCTCGTCACGCCGCTTGACATGATGCGCTACGCCGATGAGGAACTGGCAGACCGGCCGCAGAACCAGTATGACGATACGCTAAGCCCACCGCTTTTCCTGCTGCTGACGCTCCTGTTGGCCCAGACAATTTCCCACGCCATTCCGTCTCTCTACGATGATTCGACGCTTCCGCCGATTTTGTCATCCACTGCCAATCTGCTGATCGCCCGCGGGGTGATCTTCAGCGTCTTGCCGCTCGTCATGGCCGTTACGCTGGTGAGACGCAAGAAAGTCCGGTTGACGCGGGCAACACTGCGGCCACCGTTCTACAGCCAATGTTATGTGGCGGCGCTGTTCGTTCTGGTGGCCGGTATCGGTCTTGATCTCATGCTCATCCCGCACCAGTCGGGGCTCGTCACCGGCGCCGTTCTCTTTGCCCTGGCGATTTTCTGGTATGGACAGGCTCAGGTGCGATGGTTCAAGCAAGACCTGCACATCACCACGGCTGCGGGTGTCGGCTTGTTTGTCGGCCGTTTCCTGATCGGCGTTCTCGTGATCCTTGCGGTCGCATTGGCGATCGGATGGAGCTTGAAAAGTTGGAAATGACGGCGCTGCGCTGGAAGCGTTCAACAGGCGCCTGACACGAGACTACGCGCTAAAAGTTCGACAGTTGCCGTGACGCGGCCGGCAAAAGAGGCAGTCTGATGGCGAAGACGACAGCGGAGATTATCATTGCCCTCGAGCGCAGTCTGCATCGAGCGGACGTCCGAACCGACCCGCGCGAGGTCGCAGGTCTTCTCGCCGAAAATTTCATCGAATTCGGCAGTTCGGGACGGATCTTCGACAAACAGATGACGGTGGCGGCTCTTGCTGCGGAAGACCCGACGGATGGTGGATCGCCGTTACAGGCACAGGACTTTGCCGTGCAGGAACTCGGCGTCGATGTCGTGCTGGTCACTTATCGGATCAACCGACTGGCGACGCAGGCGCAGGCGGCGCGCCAAACCCTCAGAAGTTCAATCTGGAAGCGGATCGATAACCGCTGGCAGATGGTGTTTCATCAGGGAACAATTGTTCCAGACGCATGACCGCGCCGCGCCAGAACCTCCAGCACCAGGCCGGCTCCGGCCTCTCCCGGGGGGGCGCTGGTGGAAAGCCGATCCCACACGATGGCAAAACCTGCCAGCATGGCGCGGCGTTGATGCGTGTCGGATGACAGGCATTCGGCCCAGCGGCAGAGATAACCGGGGCGCACCATGTCGTTGATATGTTCGGGAATGACCGGCTGGTCGGCAATCAGGTTCGGCAGGGCTGCCGACCAGACCTTGATGCGCTTGGCCATCATCCGGATCAGGAAATCTCCTTTGTAGATGGAGACGGTCGGCACGCCGCAAAGCGCCAGTTCCAGCGTCACGGTGCCCGAGGCGGCAATGGCTGCATCGGCGCTGGCAAATGCGGCCCATTTTTCACTGGCGCCGACGGTGATGTCCGGTTTCACCTCCCAGTCCTGCACAAGGCTTTCCACCAGCGCCTTCTGGCGCGGCACGGTGGGCAGCACGAAGCGCATGGCTTCGTTGCGGGCGGCCAGAAGGTCTACGGTTTCTTTCAGCGCCGGCATCAGCGCGCGGATTTCCGTGGAGCGGGACCCGGGCAGCAGAAGCACGGTTTTTTGCCCGCTTTCGGTGCTCTCCAGACCACGCAGACGGCGCCGTTCGCGCACAGACATGACGTTAGCATCTGCCGTCAGGCGATGGCCGATGAAATCCGTTTTCGGGCCGCCCAGCCGCCGCATGGCTTCCGGCTCGAAGGGCAGCACGGCGAGCACCTGATCGACATAGGCGAGCATCTGCGTGGCGCGGTATTCCTTCCATGCCCAGACACTCGGGCAGACGTAATCCACCACGGGCAGGTCCGGCAGAGCCTTTCGCACGCGCTTGGCCACCCGATGGGTGAAATCCGGGCTGTCGATGATCAGGAGCACATCGGGTTTGGCCGCGATGATGGCATCGGCGGCCTGACCCAGGCGCTTTATCATCAGCGGCAGGCGTTTCAGCACCTGCGTCAGGCCCATGATCGACAGATCGGAAAAATCGAAGATCGAGGTCAGCCCCTCGGCTTCCAGCGCATCGCCGCCGACGCCGACCAGTTCGACCGGGCCTTGATAGGCGCGCTTCAGATGGGCGATCAGGTCACCGCCGAGGAGATCGCCGGAGACTTCGCCGGCCACCACGGCCACTTTCAGTGTTCGCATGCTCATCTCACTCCCTGCCCCGGCAGACCCGCATCGATGCCGCAGACAAAAACGCCGGCCTCATCGGCAAGTGACAGCATCTCGGTCTTGTCGAGCACCAGCGCCCGTCCCGCCTCCACAGCAATGCCGGCAAGGCCAGCGACAATGATCGAACGGATCGTCGAGGGGCCGATGGTCGGCAGGTCTGCGCGCACATCCTGCTGCGGTTTGCAGAGTTTGACCAGCACGCCGCGCCGACGCGCCGAGATGCGGCCCTCCGCGCGCAGTTCCGCCACCCGCTGCAACATGCGGTCGGTGCCTTCGACACCTTCCAGCGCCACGATACGCCCGCCGACGCTGACGGCGCCCTGCCCGACATCCAACTGCCCCAGCAGCCGTGCAGCGGTGGATGCGGTCAGGATATCCCGCTCGTCATCGGCGGCCGGTCGATGGCGCCCCATCACGCCGGTCGCGGCAAGAAGTGCCGGCACGATGTCATGCACGCCGACCACCTGGCAGCCCATGCCTTCAAACAGACGGATCACCATCTGCAGCACGGTATCGTCGCCACCGGATAGGAGCGTTTTTACCACATGCGGCACCTGGATGAAGGTGCGCCAAGTCGGGTGAATATCGCGCCATTCCGGGCGTCGGCGCACGGCGCCGGACATCACGATGCGCAACACGCCTTTTTCACGCACCAGCTTTTCGATGCGCGCGAGATCACCCACGCCGGCAATGGCGTGGTCGAAGGGAGAAAAGTCTCGGTCAATTTCGTTCTTGAGGCAGATGACAAAAGGCTCGTCCCCGGCAGCACGCGCAGCTTCTGCCACGTAGAGCGGCAAAAAACCGCCGCCGGCGATGATGGCAAGCCGTCCCGCCCGGTCTCGAACGGGAACCGGCGCCACCGCCTCAGGCCTTGCCGCGATGCGGCGAGGAAATCGCCCGGTCACTGTCTGCACCGATGAAATCGATGATTTCAAGCGCTTCCTTGCAATCGAGATAGTCGTCGCGAAGGGCAGCGGCTTTGGCACGGATGGAGCCTTCGCCTTCAAAGATATCCTTGAAGGCGCGGCGCACACGGTGAATGACTGCACGGTCGATGCCGGCGCGCGTCATGCCGACGACATTCAGCCCGCCGAGCAGCCCCGGATTGCCGTTCAGCATGCCATAGGGAATAACGTCGTAGTTGACCGCCGAGAGACCACCGACAAAAGCCTGGCGGCCGATACGGCTGAACTGGTGGACCGCAGCGCCGCCACCGAGGATCACGCGGTCTTCCACCTTCACATGGCCGGCCAGCATGACATTGTTCGACATGATGATGTGGTTGCCGAGCTGGCAATCATGCGCCACGTGGGAATTGGCGAGAAACAGGCAGTTGTTGCCGACGACGGTCGTACCGCCGCCATCCACCGTGCCGGTGTTCACGGTGACACCTTCGCGCATGGTGCAGTTCTCACCAACGAACAGTGTGGTTTCCTCGCCGGCGTGATGCACGCTCTGCGGATCGCCACCGATCACTGCCATCGGGAAGATGCGGCTGCCACGGCCAATCTGGGTGCGACCAGTGACGACCGCATGCGAGACAAGCTCGACATTGTCGCCCAGCACCACTTTCGGGCCAACCTGGCAGAACGGGCCGACGGTAACGTTTTCACCAATCACCGCGCCGTCTTCGACAACGGCCATCGGGTGAATGCGGGCACTGGCGGCAATCGTGCTCATGCCGCGTCCTTCGGACGGATCATCGCGCCGATATCGGCTTCGGCAACCAGAACGCCATCCACCTTGGCATCGCAGTGGAATTTCCAGATATTGCCGCGCTGCTTCTGCTTGACGACATGGAATTCAACGCGATCACCCGGCACAACGGGCTTGCGGAAACGGGCATTGTCAATCGTCATGAAGTAAACGAGATTGCCGGTTTCGCCCTGCTTGCGGGCACAGATGGCGCCGGCTGTCTGGGCCATCGCCTCGATCAAAAGCACGCCGGGCATGATCGGCCGTTCGGGAAAATGACCGACAAAATGCGGCTCGTTTGCCGTTACATTCTTGATGCCGATCGCGCTCATGTCACCATCGATCTCGATGATGCGGTCAACCAGCAGGAACGGATACCGGTGAGGCAGCAGCTTCATGATCTCCATGATATCCACGGAGTCGAGCACCACCTGTTCCTGATCAGCCATTCCTTTCTCCTCTTTTTTTTGCGCGCTCGTCCGAGCGCGTCATGATCTCGGCGAGGTCCCGCAGGAAATCGGGCATAGGACGGGCCGGAATGCCGCCATACCGCGCACCTGCGGGGATGGACGCCACCACGCCACTCATTGCCGCGATCTGCACACCATCGCCGATCGTGATATGGCCGTTAACGCCGGACGCACCGCCAATCTGCACGCCGTCGCCGATTTTTGTCGAGCCCGCTATACCAGTACCACTGGCGATGGCGCAATGGCGGCCGATCTTTACGTTGTGGGCAATCTGGACCTGATTGTCGATCTTCGTGCCTTCGCCGATGACCGTATCGTCCATTGCACCGCGATCAACCGTGGTATTGGCGCCAAGCTCGACATTGTCCTGGATGATGACGCGGCCGACCTGCACCATTTTCAGCATGCCGGCGGGACCAGGCGCAAAACCGAAACCATCCTGACCGACGCGCGCGCCGTTATGGATGATGACGCCATTGCCAATGAGCGCGCAGATGACGGAAGCACCGGCGGCAATCGAGCAATCGCGCCCGATGCGTACATCCGCGCCGATCACAGCCCCGGCACAAATGCGTGTGCCGGCGCCGATTTCGGCATTTGCACCCACCACCGCCATCGGCTCGACCGTCACCCCGTCTTCCAGCCGTGCCGTCGGATCGACATAGGCAGCCGGCGAAATGCCGTTGCCCGAGACGGTGGCCGGAGAATGCATTGCTTTTGGATGCAAAAGCGCACCGGCGCGCGCAAAGGCCGCATGCGGCTTTGGCGTCAGAAGAACCGGAATATGCGCGGGAATAACAGACCGCAGCGCCTCATCGCAGAGGATGGCAGACGCCTTGCAGGTTTCCAGCTCGGAGCGGTACTTGCGGGAAAGGATATAACAGACATCGCCTTCGCGGGCGCGCGCCACAGGCGAAACGGAGCGGACAAGCCGCCCCGCCTGGCTCTGATCCAGAAGTTCCGCCCCAAGATGCTTTGCCAGGTCACCCAGGCTTACGCCATCATGCGGCGGAAAGAAGTCGTTCTTGTCCATCAGCCATTGCTCCAGAACAGTTTAAAGTCCGCGGTTCTGGATGCTGAAGATCAGAACTGGTTTGCCATGCTGAAGCGGAAGCGCTGCTCTTCGTCGTAGTCTTCCTTGGCAACCGGCACGGCGTAATCGAAGCGCAGAGCACCGAAGGGCGAGGCCCAGGAGATGCCTGCACCAACCGAGGCACGCAGCGAACTGTCAGTCCCGTTGACCGTGCCGCTAACCGGAACATCGTTGCCATAGAGCGAACCGGCATCGGCGAACAAGGCGGCGCGAAGGCCAAAATCTTCCGGTACGGCTGGCATCGGCATGGTGACTTCGGCCGAAGCGTTGAAGTAGGTCGTGCCGCCGATGGCATCTTCGCCAACACGCGGACCGATACCGTCGTTCTTGAAGCCACGAACCTGACGTCCGCCGAAGGTGAACTGGTCGAAGACGTGAAGGTCATCGCCCGTCGCCAGTACATGACCTGCGCCAACCGACAGCTGGCCGATGATATCAAGCTCATCCGACAGAAGGTGGAAATAACGCGCGCGGCCGTAGATCTTGTAATATTCCGAATCACCGCCGAGACCGGCATATTCATGCGTCACGGTTGCATAGATGCCTTCGCGCGGCAGCGTCTTGTCGTCCAGCGTGTTGTAGGTCAGCGTCTGCGAGACAGACGACTGATCATAGGTTCCGCCGCGAACCAGATCCTGGAACGGCTGCGACAGGTTGGTCTGCCAGTCATCCGTGCCGTCGTAGTTGATCTCTTTGTAGGTGTAGCGGAAGGTCGTCGCCAGATTCTCTGTGATCGGCGCCGTGACACGCAGGGTAACACCCTGTTCGTTATAGTCGTAATAATCGTTCGACGAGGTCTGGCTCTTGAACAGGTCGAAACCGGCAGCCAGGCGATAACCGAGGAAGTAGGGCTCGGTGAAGTTGAGCGAATAGGTACGGGCATCGTCAAGACCGCCACCGGCGGCCACGCGGATGTACTGGCCACGGCCGAGGAAGTTCTTTTCCTCGATCGAGGCTTCCAGAACCACGCCATCATCGGCGGCATAACCGGCACCGATACCGAACGAGCCGGTTGCCTGATCCTCGACATCCACCACGATCACGACGCGGTCAGCGGACGAGCCGGGCTGCGTAGTGATGTTGACCTTGCCGAAATAACCCAGCGCTTCAAGACGGCGCTTGGCGCGGGTGATCATCGTCTGGTTGAAGGCGTCGCCTTCGCTGATGTCGAACTCGCGACGGATCACGTAGTCACGGGTACGGGTGTTGCCGCGAATGTCGATGCGTTCGACATAGGCGCGCTCGCCCTGGTCCACGAGGTAGGAAATACCGATCGTGTTGGTCTGGAAGTTGCGGTCGCCACGTGGGGTGACGCGGGCAAACGGATAACCGGCTTCGGCCACCTTCTTGGAGATTGCCTCCATCGTCTTTTGAACTTCGTTGGCCTTGTAGACGTCGCCGGACTTCGTTTCGACGAGACCCTGCAGGTCTGCGCCGTTGATCCCGTCGACCGTCGATTCGACAGCCACGTTGCCGAAATTGTAACGCGGGCCTTCCTCGACCGTGAAAGTCAGCGTGTATTCGTTCTTTGCTTCGTTGAGCACCGCATCCGATGAAACGATGCGGAAGTCCGGATAACCGTGGTTGTAATAGAACTGGCGCAGCGCCTCTTCGTCGGCGCGCAGCTTGTCCTCGGTAAACACGTCCTTGCGGGTGAGGAACGACAGCGGGCCGGATTCCTTCGTCACCAGCACGTCGTGCAGGCGGCGATTGCCATAGGCCTGGTTGCCGATAAACTTGATGTCGGAAATCTTGGTGCGGTCGCCTTCGTTGATCACGAAGGCAATGTTGACGCGACCCTGGCCAACCGGAACCACCTGCGTGGTGATCTCGACGTCGCCGCGACCGATGACCTTGTAGGCTTCCTTCAGGCGCGCGATGTCTGCGGTCACCAGCGCTTCGCTATAGGGGCCGAGCGGCTGGGTGTTGACCACGCCCTGCAGCTTGTCGTCCTTGATCTTGCGGTTGCCGTTGAACACCACCTGATTGACCAGCTGGCTTTCATTGACCGTGACGACCAGCGTCGAGCCGGATACTGCGATCTTCACATCGGAAAAATAACCGGTGGCGTACAGACGCTTTACCGATTCATCGATATCGGAATTGGAAAAATTGACGCCTGGGCGAATGGTGATGTTGGACCGAACAGCTTCCTGGCCGGACCGTTGTGCACCACGCACCTCGACACGCTGAATCGTCGCGGCCTGCGCAGACAAGGGTGAGCTAAGAACAACCACACCTGCACCAGACGCAACAACACCAGCAGACAGCGCAACCGCCGAGACTGCGTTCAAAAACCTTGAACCAGCTTTCATTTTCAATTCTTACCTTTTTCCGTTGTCCTTGTCGGGGGATACCCGACTCCGGCCACGTGTGTCGTTTTACCTGCTTTTGCCCTACAAGCAAGGTATCCCGTTAATTTCTATTTACTTCCTTTGAAGGCGTGACCCAATCGCCACGGCGAACTCCAAACAGGGTAAACAGTTGGTTTACAACTGACTTCGTCAGCCGATCAGGTTGCTGATGTCGTTCCAGGTGGCAAAGACCATCAGGCTCAGCACCATGGCCAAACCGATGCGGAATGCAACCTCCTGTGCGCCAGCGCCCAAGGGTTTTCCCCGGATCGCCTCAATGGCGTAGAAGACAAGGTGACCGCCGTCGAGAACGGGAACCGGCATGAGGTTCAAAAGACCGATGGACACGGAGAGGACGGCGGCCAGCTGGATGACGGCGGAAAGGCCGAGCGTCGCCATCTGTCCTGAGGCCTGCGCCACCCGCACCGGCCCGCCCAGCTGATCTGCCTTCATGCGGCCGGTCACTAGGTTGCCGATATAGCGGAAGGTGCCGGTGATGATGTGGCCTGTCTCCACAAAACCCTGTCCCACGGCTTCCACAGGCGAATAGGTGACATGGCGGAAATTGCCGCTCTGCTCGTTGGTGACGATGCCGATCAGGCCCATTTCCACCTTGTTGCCGAACTGGTCTGTAATCTCCGACCGCTTTGGCACCATCGGCAGGTCGATCCGCTGGCCGTTGCGCTCCACGGTGACGACGATCGGCGTCTCCGGGCGGATGCTGACATAACGGCGGACATCGTCAAAGGTGCGGATGGTCGAGCCGTCAAGCGCGACAAGCCTGTCGCCCGGGAAAACGCCGGCTTCGGCGGCCGCGCTGTCCGGGCGCACTTCAGCCACGACCGGATCGGATATCATGCGACCGTAGACACCGAAAAGCACGGCGAAAATGGCGATGGCCAGGATGAAATTGGCAATCGGGCCGGCGGCAACCGTTGCGGCGCGTTTCCAGAGGGCAGCCCCTGCCAGCGTCTGCGCGCGCTCGGCGGCGCTGAGCTGTGACAGGTTTTCTGCATCGGGACGGCTGGAGGCGTCTTCGTCGCCGAAAAATTTCACATAGCCGCCAAGCGGCACAAGCGACAGCTTCCAGCGCGTGCCGTGGCTATCGGTGAAGCCCACAAGCTCCGGGCCAAAACCGATCGAAAAGGCGGTGACGCGAATACCGCTCCAGCGGCCGACGAGGTAATGGCCCATCTCATGCACGAAAACGAGCAGCGACAGGACGAGAATGAAGGGGATGATATAGCCCGTCAGGAAACCGAAGATTGCCATCAATTGATCCACTTCTCCTGTTGAACGGCCTTAAAGGCCGAACAGGAACGCTGCCACGGAGGTGCCGCCCTCTTCCGACCATGCGGCATGCATGATTGCAAGAAGAAATGCCGCAAACCCGGCAAAAACGAGGCCGTCAACCCGGTCCATCACGCCACCGTGGCCGGGAATGAGGTGGCTTGAGTCTTTTGCGCCAAAGCGGCGCTTGATGAAGCTCTCAAACAGATCGCCCACCTGGCTTGCAACCGACAAGCTGAAGGCCAGAAAGGCGGTGCGCAGCGAAAGCACGGGAAAGAAGGCGAAGGACAGAAGGCAGCCGGCTGCCACGCCCGAGACCGTGCCGCCAATGGCACCGGACCAGGTCTTGCCGGGCGAGATGCGTGGCGCAAGCTTTGGCCCGCGCAAGGCGCGCCCGACGAAATAGGCAAGGATATCGGTGGCCCAGACCACGGCAAAAACGAACAGCATGGCGACGAATCCCGGCTCGTCTGCACCGCGGATGGCAGCAAGCGAGATGCCGCTGAAGGCGGAATAGGCAATGCCGGCGGGAAGCCAGCCACTTCCGCCACGCACGGCAATCAGCAGGATGGCCGTCAGGGTGAAGCCGCCGGCCAGCGGCACGCCCATGCCCTCGTCACCCAGGACCAGATTGGCGGCAACCGACACGACGGCCAGCCAGCCAAGTGCATTGCCGCGAAAATCCACATCGGCAAGCCGCGTCATCCGCGACCATTCATAATAGACGAGGACAGCGATGATGGCCGAGAAACCACGGAAGGACAGCCCACCGGCCCAGGTGGCGATGAGCGTCACGGCCGCCATGACAATGGCGGAAAGAATGCGCCGTCTGAGTTCAACCGACATCAGCCCGCCACCGCAGCGGGTGCGACGGGTGACAGGCCACCAAAACGACGATCCCGTGCCGAAAACGTCCGGATCGCCTCGTAGAACAGCTCGCGGTCAAAATCGGGCCAGTATTGCGGCACGAAGACGAATTCCGAATAGGCCGCCTGCCAGAGCAGAAAGTTCGACAGCCGCTCCTCGCCGCTGGTGCGGATGATGAGATCGGGGTCGGGAATGCCGGCCGTGTCGAGATGCGCCGCAATGAGATCCGGTGTCACGTCTGCGGCCTTCAGGCGTCCGGCTTCCACCTCCACGGAAAGGCGTCTGACGGCCCGGGCAATCTCGTCGCGCGCGCCGTAGTTGAAGGCGATGATGAGCGTCAGGCCGGTATTATTGCCCGTGGTCTCTTCTGCCTCGAGGAGAAGCGGAAGAATATCACCCTGCAGTCCGTCGCGTTCGCCGATCACGCGGATGCGCACGTTCGAGCGGTGAAGTTCGGCCAGATCGCGCCGGATGAAGCGGCGCAGCAGCCCCATCAGCACCGAAACTTCCTCCTGCGGCCGGCTCCAGTTTTCCGAGGAAAAGGCAAACAGCGTCAGGAATTCGATGCCGGCATCACCGGCTGCCTCCACGGTGCGCCGAACCGCCTCGACACCCTTGCTGTGTCCGACGGTGCGCGGCAGGCCGCGTTCATTCGCCCAGCGTCCATTGCCGTCCATGATGATGGCAACATGTCTGGGTATGGAGGGCAGCTCACCTTGCACCATGGAACATCCACTCGCTTCAACGTTGAAAAACAGGCAATCAGGCAGATTACTAAACCTGCATGATCTCCTTTTCCTTCTCGCTAAGCAAACGATCGACGTCGGAAATCGTGTCATCGGTCATTTTCTGCACCCGGTCCGACTGCGTACGGCTGTCGTCCTGGCCGATGGTGCCGTCTTTTTCCGCCTTTTTCAGCGAATCCATGCCGTCGCGGCGCACATGGCGAATGGCGACCTTGGCCTTTTCGGCATAATCATGCGCCACCTTGACGAGCGACTTGCGGCGCTCCTCGTTCAGTTCCGGCAGGGGAATGCGCAGGTTCTGGCCGTCCATGATCGGGTTGAGGCCAAGATTGGCTTCGCGGATAGCGCGGTCGACGGCGTTGACCATCGACTTGTCCCAGACGGAGATGCCCAGCATGCGCGGTTCCGGCACGGTGACGTTGGCCACCTGGTTCAGCGGCACGCGCGAGCCATAGGCCTCCACGACCACCGGATCGAGAATGTTGGCAGACGCACGTCCGGTGCGCAGCGATGCGATATCGCTCTTGAACGCCGAGATGGCGCCATCCATGCGCCGCTTGATATCGTTGAGGTCGATGGCTCCGCTCATCTTCTACTCCGTTCTGGCAAGACGTCTGCGCAACTGCGTGCGCTTAAGGCAATTAATTGTCGGTCACGATGGTCTTGAGACCACCGCCGGTCAAGATCTCTCCGAAACCGCCCTTCTCGTGGATCGAGAAGACGATGATCGGAATGGAATTTTCACGCGCAAGTGCCACGGCTGCAACGTCCATCACGGCGAGCCCCTTTTCCAGGATTTCGCTGTGGGTCAGGTGGTCGAAACGGGTGGCCGTCGGGTCCTTCTTGGGGTCGGCCGAATAGATGCCGTCGACCTGCGTTCCCTTGAAGATGGCTTCCGCGCCGATTTCGGCAGCGCGCAGCGCACCGGCCGAGTCGGTCGTGAAGAAGGGGTTGCCGGTTCCGCCGGCAAAAATTACTACGCGACCCTGGGCCATGTGATGCAGCGCCTGGCGCTGCGAAAAGCTCTCGCAGATTTCCGGCATGGCAATGGCCGACAGCACGACGGTGTCGATATCAAGCTTGCGCAGCGATGTTCCGAGCGCCAGCGCATTGATGACGGTTGCCAGCATGCCCATGTGGTCGCCGGTCACCCGGTCGCCGCCCTTGGAGGCTACGGCCACGCCGCGGAAGATATTCCCGCCGCCAACGACGATACCGACCTCGACGCCCATCCGGCGTGCCTCGGCAATATCGGCTGCAATGCGGTCGGCAACGGTAACGTCGATGCCAAAACCCTGGCTGCCCATCAGGGCCTCACCGGAGACCTTCAGCAGCACACGTTTATAGACGGGATTGGAGGATGACATGGAAACTCCTTCGAGGATCGCACCGAGTGCCGGATACACGAAGGGCGCCGCGTTGTCACGCGACGCCCTGACGCTATCCCAATATTTCAGGACGCAGAAATCAACGCTTGACGGTTGCTGCCACTTCGGCTGCGAAATCCGTCTCTTCCTTTTCGACGCCTTCGCCGAGAAGCAGGCGCACCATGCCGGTGATCTCGATCGGCGCACCAACGTCCTTTTCAGCTTCCTTGAGGGCAGCTGCGACAGTCAGGTCCGGGTTGATGACGAAAGCCTGCGAGAGAAGAGCGACTTCCTCGAAGAACTTGCGCATGCGGCCTTCGACCATCTTTTCGATGATGGCTTCCGGCTTGCCCGATTCGCGCGACTGTTCGATGAAGATGTTGCGCTCGCGCTCGGCAACTGCTGCATCAACTTCGTCGGCGCGGACGGCCAGCGGGTTGGTGGCGGCAACGTGCATGGCAACCTGGCGGCCGATCGCCGTCAGTGCATCCTTGTTGCCGGTGGACTTCAGGGCAACCAGAACGCCGAGCTTGCCGAGGCCGTCAGCAGCAGCATTGTGAACGTAGGTTGCGACAACGCCGTCTTCGACGGAGAGCTTTGCCGCGCGACGCAGCGACATGTTTTCGCCGATGGTTGCAATCGCGTCCTTGATCGTGTCGGAAACCGACTTGCCGGTTGCCGGGTAGTTGGCAGCCGAAATCGCGTCGACGGAACCGTCGGTCGAGAGCGCAACCGAAGCAATGCCGCGAACCAGATCCTGGAAAGCGTCGTTGCGGGCAACGAAGTCGGTTTCGGAGTTCAGCTCGACGACCACGGCGCTGGTGCCGGACGAAGCGATGCCGACGAGGCCTTCAGCGGCGGTGCGGCCAGACTTCTTGTCGGCCTTGGCAATGCCCTTGGCGCGCAGCCAGTCGATCGCGGCTTCCATGTCGCCAGCGGTCTCGGCGAGCGCCTTCTTGCAGTCCATCATGCCTGCGCCAGTCTTTTCGCGCAGTTCCTTCACCATTGCGGCTGTGATTTCGCTCATGTTTGCCTCTTGTCCATCTGGGGATGCGCCTGCCGGGTATTGGAACGGCCGGCGCCCGTTTGGGGCACGAATGTACCCGAAAATATGACAGCGTGATGAATGGTCGTCCGCGCAGTCTCACGGCAACAGTGGCAGAACGCTTAGGCTCCGCCGGCGCTGGACGCCTTGGGTGGAGACCGCCCGAGGGCGATCTCCCGCATTTCAAGATCTCGAAACGAACGGCAGAACCGTCGAAAGGATCAGGCTTCTGCAGCTTCTTCCGACAGAGCCGGCTCGATCGGAGCTTCGGCGGAAGCGCCGACGTCACGACCGGAAGAACCCTGCTGGCGAGCGATGCCGTCGATGGCAGCGCGTGCAACCAGGTCGCAATAAAGAGCGATGGCGCGCGAAGCGTCGTCGTTGCCGGGGATCGGGTAGTCGATCAGGTCCGGATCGCAGTTCGAATCGATGATGGCAACGACCGGGATGCCGAGGC
The DNA here is from genome assembly GCF_058242775.1 of Neorhizobium sp. PAMB6630. Lineage (NCBI taxonomy): Bacteria > Pseudomonadati > Pseudomonadota > Alphaproteobacteria > Hyphomicrobiales > Rhizobiaceae > Neorhizobium > Neorhizobium sp. PAMB6630. Next base: position 1,986,472 of record NZ_CM177836.1, on the reverse strand, counting down.
GCTTGGCTTCGTCGATCGCGATCTTTTCCTTGTTCGTGTCGATGATGAACATCAGGTCCGGGGTGCCGCCCATGTCGCGGATACCGCCGAGAGCCTTTTCAAGCTTTTCGCGTTCGCGCTCGAGGTTCAGGCGTTCCTTCTTGGTGAAGCCCGAAGCTTCCGAACCAAGAATCTCGTCGAGCTTGCGCAGGCGCTGGATCGAGTTCGAGATGGTCTTCCAGTTGGTCATCATGCCGCCGAGCCAGCGGGAGTTGACGTAATACTGGGCCGAACGCTTCGCCGAATCGGCGATCAGCTCGGATGCCTGGCGCTTGGTGCCAACGAACAGAACGCGGCCGCCACGGGCAACGGTGTCCGAAATGACCTGCAGGGCGCGCGACAGCATCGGAACGGACTGAGCCAGATCGATGATGTGGATGTTGTTACGATCGCCGAAGATGTAAGGCTTCATCTTCGGGTTCCAGCGGTGCGTCTGGTGACCGAAGTGAACGCCAGCTTCCAGAAGCTGACGCATGCTAAAATCAGGCAATGCCATGCCTTTTCTCCTTGTTTCCGGTTTAACCCCCGCGAAACGAACAGCCGCCCGAAAGGGCCGGCCACCGGCGGAACGGACCGGATTTCTCCCGGTCAATCCCAAGTTTCGCGTGTGGAATGGTGGTGCGCATAACGGGCATTGGCCGCAAAAGCAAGCGTTTCCGCCAGAAAAACGCAAATGACGCCGGTTTCGCGCAGCGGATAAGGCCGGGCAGTGCCCGGCCTTATCCGCCTGCCCGCTACACAGCGGTTTCAGCGGCAGGGTTCTGCCGGTTTGTCCAGAAGTTCAAGCTTGGACAGCGTGCCGGACAGGACGAAGTCGCCGTAATCCATCGTCAGGTCGCGGGTGATGCCATTGCCGTAGAGCTTGAAGGACATGCGGTAGATCGGCAGCGAATCAGTTTTCTGGTCTTCGTTGAAATAAGCGATCGTTACTGGCCAGTAGGGCAGCTTGCCGAATTCGCCGGCGCTTGCGGCATCGGCATCATCCGGTTTCGGCATCTGCTGCGTGCCAACGACCGTGGTCGTCAACAGGCTCTGGTCGCCGTTTTCCGAGCCATCGAAAATACGGGCTTCGAAGAAGCGCTTGCCCTCCCTGGCATTGTCGATCACCTCCAGCATATGCTCCGTCGGAAACTGTGCCGGTGTCAGGTCCACTTCGCGCCGGTCGGGCTTGGCGAGCGCCACCTTGATGCCATCGGCCTTGTCGCTTGCCTCGCCCGTCACCTGTTTGTCCAGCTGCTCGTCGGTGAAGGATTTGGTGTCGAAGCGAAACTCGCCGGAGCTGGCATTTTCGAACGTTGTCGTCTGCTGGTCGGTCACGCGCATTTCCTCGCCCGTATCGACACGGGTCACGAAGCGGAAATTGGTGGTGAAACCCGAACAGACATTGCCGGTGAACTCGTAGACCATGCGGCCATACATGCCCTCGATGCCCGAACGATCAGAGACGTCCTTCAGCTTCAAATCATAGATGGCACGGTGGGGAATGAGCGCTCGTGCGCCCTCCATGCCTGCAAGGGCCGGGCTGAAAGGGGCAAGCGTACTGCCTGCTAGAAGGACCGCTGCAAAGCTCTGCCGCAACATCCACAATCTCCTATGGGACTCGACGCGCGATGTTATATGTACGCCATCAAGTGATGCTTAGCGTCATGTGTGACGGAATCGAGTCAATTTTACAATCAAACCGGAGAACGAAATGTCGGATGCGATCGAAGCCCGCCTGAAGGAGATGGGGATCGAACTGCCGGTGGCCGCAGCGCCTGCCGCCAATTATGTCCCCTATACGCAGAGCGGCACCACGCTTTACATCTCCGGCCAACTGCCGATGGAGGCCGGAAAGGTCGCCGTGACAGGCCTTGTGGGCGCGGATGTGGACGTTGCGACCGCCCAGCGCGCCGCCGAACTGTGCGCCATCAACATTTTGGCGCAGGTGAAGGCTGCCGTTGGCGGTGATCTCGGCCGCGTGCGCCGTGTTCTGAAGCTGAACGGCTTCATCGCGTCCGCCCCCGGTTTTGTCGAACAACATCTGGTGATGAACGGCGCTTCCAACCTTATCGCCAATGTTCTGGGCGAGGCGGGCAAGCATGCGCGCGCCGCCGTTGGCATGGCCGCCCTGCCCTTTAACGCCGCCGTCGAGGTGGATGCCATCCTGGAAGTCGAAGCCAGCTCGGAAGTCGAAGCATGAGCGCCGATCTCACCTGGCTGAAAGAGACGCCGGTTGCCCATCGCGGTTATCACGACCTGAACAAGGCCGTGTGGGAAAACACGCTGTCGGCCTTTTCCCGCGCCATCGAGGCGGGTTTTGCCATCGAATGCGATATCCAGCTTTCGGCCGACAGCGTGCCGATGGTGTTTCACGACCATGATCTGCAGCGCCTCTGCGGCATTACCGGCGAAGTGCGTGAGCGCATGGCCAACGAGCTGCAGGCGCTTTCCGTCGGCGGCACGAAAGATCGCATTCCGACGCTGAAGCAGATGCTGGCTCTGGTAAAGGGCCAGGTCCCGTTGGTCATCGAACTGAAGGGCATCGATGCCGAGCAGGACGACGGTTTTATCGAAAGCGTTCTGGAAGTGCTGGAAGGTTATGAGGGCCCGCTGGCGCTGATGAGCTTCGACTATCACCTGCTGCGCGCGCTGAAGGCAGCACATTGCCCCTACCCGGTCGGCCTCACCGCCATGGGCAGCAAGCCGGATGAATTCTTCGCCCATGAGGAGGCGATGCAACTGGGCCTCGATTTCATCTCCTATCATTATGCCGACCTGCCCAACAGTTTTGTCACCGGCCAGCGCGCCCGTGGCATCACCGTCATTACCTGGACGGTGAGGGATGAAAATGCCCGCGCCCATACCTATAGTCATGCGGACCAGATGACCTTCGAGGGTTTTGACCCGCGAGAAAGCAAAGCCTCTGCCGCATGAGCCAAACCGTCACTCTCCGCGTCGAACAATCTTTTGCCGCGATCAGCCCGGAACGCTGGTCGCAGCTTTCAGGAACCCGACGCGGGGGTGAAACGCCCTATAATCCCTTCCTCTCGCATGCCTATCTGTCATCGCTGGAGGAATCCGGCTCGGCGACGGCCAAAAGCGGCTGGCTCGGCCATCATCTTCTGATGGAGGACGCAGACGGCCAGCTGATCGGCGCCGTCCCCGGATACCTCAAGAACCACAGCCAGGGCGAATATGTCTTCGATCACGGCTGGGCGGATGCGTTCGAGCGGGCCGGCGGGCAATATTATCCAAAGCTGCAATGCGCCATCCCGTTTACCCCCGCCACTGGCCAGCGGCTGCTGGTGCGCGACGGCGACGGCGCCGATGACGAGCGCCTGACGCTTGCGGCCGGCCTTGCCGAAGTCACCCGCCAGCTCGGCATTTCGTCAGCCCATGTCACCTTTCTGCGGGAAGTGGAACTGCCGGCCTTCGAGGAGGCGGGGTTCCTGCACCGCATGGACCAGCAGTTTCATTTCATCAACGACGGTTATGAGAACCACGAGGCGTTTCTCGCCAAACTCTCCTCCTCCAAGCGCAAAAACCTGCGCAAGGAACGCCGCGCCGCGCTGGAAAACGGCATCGAGATCGACTGGCTGACGGGCAAGGACCTGACGGAAGAGATCTGGGACCAGTTTTTCACCTTCTACATGGATACCGGCAGCCGCAAATGGGGAAAGCCGTACCTCACGCGGGCGTTCTATTCGCTGATCGGCGAACGCATGGCCGACGACATTTTGCTCGTGATGGCGCGGCGCGACGGGCGTTATGTGGCGGGCGCCATCAACTTCATCGGCGAAGAGGCGCTGTTCGGGCGGCACTGGGGCTGTATCGAGGATCATCCCTTCCTGCATTTCGAGGTCTGTTATCATCAGGCGATCGATTTTGCGCTGGCAAACGGCCTGAAGCGCGTCGAGGCAGGTGCTCAAGGGGAACACAAGCTGGCGCGCGGCTACCTGCCCGTCACCACCCATTCCGCCCATTATATTGCCCATCCCGGCCTTCGCCGCGCCATTGGCGACTACTTGAAGCGCGAGCGGCAAGAGGTGGAATATGCCGGCGAATACTTGACCGAGCACAGCCCTTTCCGCAAGGGAGAGCGGCAAGAGGACGATTGACAAAAGACACTCAGGGAGCGCCCGCATGACCGGCCAGATCTATGACGACAACAACATCTTTGCCAAAATCCTGAAGGGCGAGATCCCCGCGCACAAGGTCTACGAAGACGACGATACGCTGGCTTTCATGGATGTGATGCCGCAGGCGCCCGGCCATCTCCTCGTTATCCCCAAGCGCGGCTCGCGCAACCTTTTGGATGCCGATCCGGCCGTGCTGTCGACGCTTCTTCCTGTGGTTCAGAAACTCGCCGTTGCGGCAAAGGAGGCTTTCGAAGCCGATGGTGTCTTCATCGCCCAGTTCAACGAACCCGCCGCCGGCCAGACCGTGTTCCACCTGCATTTCCACGTGATCCCGCGACACGAGGGGCAGGCTTTGAAGCCGCATACGGGCAAGATGGAGGACGGGGCGGTTCTCGCGGAAAACGCCCGGAAGATTCGCGAGGCGCTTTAAGGCGCACCGGTAAAGGCCTGCGTTAAGACGAGAATCAGCGGTTTGCGCTGCGCACGCCTGCCTCATAGGCAAGCCGTGCCCAGCGCGTCATCTCGTCGGGATCGTCAAAGGCTGCATCGGGAATGGACCAGTAGGGCATCAGAACCGGCTTGCCAGTCTTTCCCTCATAGGCCCACTGTTTCGCGCCGGCCTCAGCGAACTTCGGTGCGCTTTCGGCGTCTGCCTTCAGCATCATCTCGCCACGCAGTTCGATGGCAAAAATCACACCGTGGTGGTAGATGCCCTTGCCACCGAACATGCGCCGGATGGTGACGGGGCCGAGCCCGTGAAAAAGGTCTTCGATATCGGCTTTGTCCATGCTCATCCCCGCAAGGTTCCGCCGGCGGCGATCACCGCTTCCGGCGTATCGACATCGATATGGGCGCCTGCCCCGATCTCCACGTCGATGATCGGCAGGCCGCAGGTCTCGATCACATGGCGCGCCCCGACATCGCCTTCCAGCAGCATCAGCTCGCCGAAGGTCGCACGGGGCAAAATAACCGGATTACCGCGCTTGCCGCCCGCGACAGCGCGGACGATGGCGCGCCCTTCCGCCTTGCGAAACGCCGCCTGAAGCGCCTGTAAATCCCCAGCCGATACGGCCGGCATATCGGCCAGAAGCACCATCACGCCTGCGACATCCGACAGGTCAGGCGCGGCAAGCCCTGCCTTGATCGATCCCGCCATGCCGCTGGCGTAATCCAGGTTTTCCACCAGCGTCAGGGAGAGGCCCTGAAGCGCGCGGGACACGTCGTCTGCCCGATGACCGGTGACGGCGACGAACGGTGCGGGCCGGTTCTCCGATGCAACCGCGCCCTCAGATCCACCGGCATCCGGAGCGCCGGAGGCGGCAAGCGCCCGTTCCGCCACCCGCCGCACCAGGGGCACGCCATCAAATTCCGCCAGCAGCTTGTGACCCGCCTCGCCCATCCTGCTTGCCCGGCCTGCGGCCAGAAGAAGAATGCCGATCGAAAGCGCCCTGTTCTTGGCCAAAGGCAGCTCGCGCGGCTGTGGCCGGCTTGGAATTTCCATCAGCAATCCTCCAATACCAAGCCCCGTCAACTCTTGCGCCCGGGGACGTTCGCCGGAGAGGATCCGGTTCAGCACCCAGTCAAAGCCGTTCTCTTTCGGTGATCGCGCGCAGCCCGGCGCGCCGATCAAGGCGGTATTACCGTGATAACCGAGCACCAGGAGATTGCCGGGATCGACCGGCAGGCCCACCTGCTCCACCGCACCGCCGGCAAGCCGCATCGCCTGCGGCAGCACGTCCTCGCCATCGCAGACGGCAGAGGCGCCGAACAGGATCACCATGCGCGGCACACCGTCTTCCGGTTGGGAGAGTGCCGCGCGCAAGGCATTCGCCACGGCCTCTGCCCGATGCGCCACGCGGTGCTCGCGGATGATGACGCTGCCGGAGGGGGCAAGCCGGCGCGACAGAAGGTTCGCCGTTTTGTCGAGCACGGAGGTTTTCAGCACAGGCAGTTCGGTCTGGATCAGGGTGACCGAGAAGGGACGGTAGGGTGCGATGGACACCGCCTCGCCCTCGCGCAGAACAGCCTTTGCCGCCTCCACCTTGTCGCCGGCTACCGCCAGCGGAATGATTTTGACCGTCGCCACCATGTCGCCCGCCGCGACCGGCGCCCGGTCGGCGAGACAGGCCAGCGTAATGGCCGGATCGATCTGGTTGAACCGGTCGATCAGTGCCCGGTCAGCCCGGAAAAGCCCGTTTTGCGTTGTGTGAATATTCACCCGCCCGGTGCTTGCTGGTGACAGCCGAAGCGATCCGTTACCAAAACAGGCGGCAAGTTCTTCGGCCGCGACATCTTCCGTCAAATCCCCCGGTTGCAGCCGAGCCACCACCACCTCGGCAAGGCCCGCCTCGGCCAGTGTCTGAAGATCCCCAGCCGACAGGATCGTGCCCTTCGGCATGCGCCCGCCGGGATGGCTGACGCTATGCGCCAGGATCGCACCTTCTGCTTGTCCAAGCGGCACCGACCCAAAAATCATTCTGCACCGCCGGACAGCGAGCGACGCCGAAAGGCCTCGACGATTTGTGCAAGGATCGCCAGCGCAATCTCCTCCGGGCTCGATGCCCCGATATCAAGCCCGATGGGCGCGCGGATCCTTTGGATCTGCTCCTGTGTCAGGCCGCTCTCCAGCAGGCGCTCGACACGGCGTGCATGGGTTTTTCGGCTGCCGAGTGCGCCAACGTAAAAACAGCCGCACCGCAGCGCTTCGGCCAGCGCAAAATCGTCGATCTTCGGATCATGGGTGACGGCGGCGAGCGCCGTATAGGGATCGAGCACCAGCACCTTCAGCACGTCTTCCGGCCAGTCGGCGATGAGATCCACCCCCTCGAAACGTTCGGGCGTGGCAAAAGCCGTGCGCGGATCGATGATGGTGAGATCATAGCCGATTACAGGCGCCAGCCGCGCCAGCCCTTGCGTGATATGCACGGCCCCGATGGCAACGATGCGCGGCGGCGGCAGGTGGACGTTGAGAAACAGCGGCTGTCCCTCAATGTCGATGAGCCCGGATTTTCCGTTGCGAAACGTCTTCTCCGCCGCCTCTGCCAGATGCGCCGGCACCGGCTGTCCCTCCACCAGAACCTGCGTCTCGCCCGACGCGGTATCGGTGATGAGGATGGCGGCGTTGCGGGCGTTTCGCGCGGCATTCAGTTCTGCCAGATGATCCAGCCGCATCAGTTGAGCCTCTCCACATAAACCCGGATGCGCCCGCCGCAGGAGAGGCCGACACGCCACGCAGTTTCATCCGCCACGCCGAATTCCAGCATTTTTGGCGCGCCAGAGGTGATCACCTCCAGTGCCTCGGTGATGACGGCGCCCTCGACGCAACCGCCGGACACCGAGCCCTCGAAATTGCCCTCGCCGTCAATGACGAGATGGCTGCCGGCCGGGCGTGGGGCCGAACCCCAGGTTTCCATGACCGTGGCAATGGCAACGGTGCGGCCCTCACGGGCCCAGGTTTCTGCGGTGACAAGCGGATCAAGCATCGTCGTCATGCGACAGTCCTTTCCTTGAACCAGCGGAAACTGGCGCCTGCCGTCGCCTTGCCCGACAGCGCTTGCGCCAGATCCGCCAGCGAATTCAGATTATGCACGGGGCGAAACTCGTCCACATGCGGCAGCATGGCCCGCACGCCCCGCGCGCGCGGCTGGAAACCGTCAAAGCGCAGAAGCGGATTAAGCCAGATCAGTCGTCGGCACGAGCGGTGCAGCCGGTCGATCTCCGTTTCCAGTTCCGCCACCCCGTCCCGCTCCAGCCCGTCGGTGATCAGCAGCACCACCGCCCCGCCGCCCAGAACCCGACGGCCCCAGATGCGGTTGAACGTTTTCAGCGTCTCGCCAATCCGTGTCCCGCCCGACCAGTCTTCGACCGATCGGGTACAGGCATCGAGAGCCTCGTCCGGATCCCGGTGACGTAAGCTGCGCGTCACATTGGTCAAGCGGGTGCCAAACAGAAAGACGTGAGTGCGCCGCCGCTTTTCCATCACCGCATGGGCAAAATGCAGGAAAATGCGACTGTACTGGCTCATCGAGCCAGAGATATCGGCGAGAACCACCAGCGGCGGTTCCTGCCTCTGCAGCCGGCGAAATTTCGGCAGCATGATATCGCCGCCGGTGCGCATCGCATGGCGCAACGTGGCGCGTGGATCGATGCGGCCGGGATGGTTTGCCGCCCGATACCGTCGCGTCACCACAGAATCGAGCGGCAGCACGAGCTTTGCCATCTCGATCCGGGCGGCAGCGAGTTCTGCGGCCGACATCTGGGCAAAATCCGTCCGGCGCAGTACTTCAGACGCGGACGCCGTAAAGCGCGCATCGGCCTCGACCTCCGGCGGCGCCTCCGGTTTGTGCGGACGCGCCTGTTCAGCCACCAGACTGTCACCGACGCGCGAAGCCGCCGGTTTCGGCTTTTCCGCTTCGCGCTGCTCGGCAATTTTTGGCGACATCATCTGGATCATCTTTTCGACAAGGTCGCGCTTGCGAAAGAACAGGCGAAACGCCTCGTCAAAGACAGCCATATCCTCGCGCCGCTTGACGAAGACGGCGGCGAGCGCTGCGTGAAATTCCTCGCGCGCACCGATGCCGACGGCTTCGGCAGCAGCGACGGCATCGAGCGTTGCCTGTGGCGACGTCTTGAGCCCCGCCCGCCGGAGAACGCGGGAAAAATAGAGGATGTTTTCGGCAAGGCGTCCGTCCTCGCCGGCACGCACGCCTGACCCGATTTCGCTGCCTTCGATTGCCATCATGGCTCTATCCCGCCGCCAGCAGTTCCGCCTTCACCTCGGCCAGAATGGCGCCGCCCTCGCCGCCGCGGATACGGGCAATGTCGTCCTGATATTTCAGGAGCGTGCCGAGCGTGTCGGAGATCGTCTCCGGGTCGAGCGCCAGCCGGTCAAGCTCGGTCAGTGCCGTGGCCCAGTCAATGGTTTCGGCAATGCCGGGGTTCTTGAACAGATCGACCGTGCGCAGCTTTTGCACATAGGCCACCACCTGACGCGACAGTGCCGCGCCCGCCTGCGGCACCTTGCGCTTCAGGATCGCAAGTTCCTGCGCGGCATCGGGGTAATCCACCCAGTGATAGAGACAGCGCCTTTTCAGCGCGTCATGGATCTCGCGGGTGCGGTTGGTGGTAATGATGACGATGGGCGGCTCGGCGGCCTTGATCGTGCCAAGCTCGGGTATGGTGACCTGAAACTCGGAGAGAACTTCCAGCAGAAACGCCTCGAACGCCTCGTCGGTGCGGTCAAGTTCATCGATCAAAAACACCGGCGCCGCCTCGCCTGCCCGCGCAAGCGCCTGCAGCACCGGACGGCGGATGAGGTGGCGCTCGGAATAGAGATTGGCCTCCAGCCGGTCGCGGTCTTCAAGGCCGGCGGCCTCCGAAAGCCTGATATCCAGCATCTGCGCCGGGTAATTCCACTCGTAGACGGCAGAGGCGACATCCAGCCCCTCATAACATTGCAGCCGGATCAGCGGACGGTTGAGCCCCTTGGCCAGCGCCTTGGCAATCTCCGTCTTGCCAACGCCTGCCTCTCCTTCCAGAAACAGCGGCCGCTGCATGCGAAGCGCCAGAAAAATCACCGTCGCCAGTCCGCGCCCGGCGAGATAATCCTGTTCACCCAGCAGAGTAATGGTTTCATCGATCGACGCCGGAGGCCGGCGCGCATCCTGATCTGTCATGGCAACTCCCCCGATCAACAAAGACTACAGCGCGTGAAAAGCCCGGTCCAGATAAATGAGCGGCGGATTGTGCGGCCCGAAATGCATGGCGACGACCTGCCCGAACAGCACCAGATGGGTGGACATCCGGCGGATTTCCATCAGCCGGCAATCGAAGGAAACCAGCGCATCGGACAAAACCGGCGCGCCGGTTTCCAGCGTCAGCCAGTGCGCCAGCGCAAAACGCTCCTCCACCGGCAGCCGGTCAAAACCGGCAAGCGCCTTCGCCAGCGCCTGATGGTGGCCGGCAAGCGAATTCAGCGCAAAGACCCCGCTTTGTTCGAAGATGGCATTGCTGTCGTTGGTGGCGTTGAGGCAGACGAGAACGGTTGCGGGATCGTCGGACACCGAGCAGGCGGCTGTGGCCGTCACCCCGCGCCGAACGCCCTGCCATTCGGTGGTCACAGCCTGCACATGGCCGGCATAACGCGCCATGCCATTGCGATAGAGGGTAGGGTCGACCGGCTGTGGCCGGCCCTGTGCGTCGTTGCGCGTGTCGGAAACAGTCACAAGGTTCCTCCCCCCGGTCTCCGGGACCTCGACAGCCCCATCGACCGCCTTGCACTTTTGAATATGGTAAGGGTGCCCGTCGTTGTCCACGCCCGGCAGCAATTTGCGCGGGCCATGGCGAAAACCAACGCAATTTCCTTTGACCCGCGCCAAAGGCCGGCTAAATGTGCGGCATGAGCGATATTTCGATCCGATCCGCCGCCCGCCGCGGCCTCTTGGCTGCAGGGGCAGCTGCGCTTTTCTTCGCCGCCGTGCCCGTTTCGGCCGCCACCATCGGCGTCGTTGCCCCGCAGAGCGGACCTTATGGGCTGCTTGGCCAGCAGATCCTGCGCGGCGCCCAGGCGGCCGCGACAGATGGCGATAAACTCGTTCCAATTGCCGAAAGCTGCGAACAGGGATCTGGCGGCGCGATTGCCGCGGCGCTGAAACAGGCTGGCGCCACGGCCGCCATCGGGTTCCTCTGCGTCGAAACACTCTCGGAATCGCTGCCGAAGCTCAAGGACGCAGGCATTGCCGCAATCACCGTCTCGGTGCGCTCAAAGATCCTGATGGAGGATGCCACGCGCTATGGCTGGCCCTTCTTCCGGCTGGCGCCTGTTGATGGCGCGGAGGCCGAAAAGCTTGCCGACATCGTGCTGTCCAGATTCCAGAACAAGTCCATCGCTCTTGTCGATGACGGCACGATCTATGGCCGGGAACTCACCGGCGCCATCCGCCAGAAGCTGGAAGCCGGCGGCATCAAGCCGGCCTTTGCCGATACGTTCCGCCCCGGACAGGAACAGCAGCTGGCGCTGGTTCGGCGGCTGGTCAAGACCGGCGCCTCGCATGTGGTGGTTGGCGGAGACCGGGCGGATGTTGCCATCATGGCCCGCGATGCGGCGGCCGAAAAGGCCGCCCTCACCTTCATCGGCGGCGATGTGATGCGGGCAGCCAACCGCCCGCTACCCCTCGCTGATGGTGCACTGGCCGTTGCACTGCCCGATTATGCGGCCCTGCCTTCCGCTGCCCCGGTGGTTGCCGCCCTTCGTGCCAAAAACAGCGAGGCTGATGGTTACACATTGCCGGCTTATGCGGCTGTGCAGATCGCAAGAGCGGCCACATCAAAGGCCTTGGCGGAGAAGAAAACCGTGGCGCAGGTGCTGCCGAACCTTTCGGTCGATACCGTGCTCGGCCCGCTCACCTTCGGCGCCAACCATGAACTGGCCCAAAATCCGTTCCGCCTGCAGGAATGGCGCGCCGGTGCCTTTCATCCGGTGGATGGCGAGACGGAATGAGGGGCACCGGCCCATCCGGCGATTGTGCAGCAGAAGACGGAATGTTAAGCGGGGCCGAAATCTGCCGCACGCAGCCTGATCTCCTCATTTGAAGGACAGCGTTCTGCGGCAAGCCTTTCTGCCCGGTGCTTGCTGCTCCAAAAAGGAATAAGGCGCCGCCCCTGATCCGCCGGAGGAACCCGACATGCCCCTGCCCATTCGCATTGCCCCATCCATCCTTGCCGCCGATTTTTCAAAGCTCGGCCAGGAGGTTCGCGACGTCATCGAAGCCGGCGCCGACTGGGTGCATCTCGATGTCATGGACGGGCATTTCGTGCCCAATATTTCCTTCGGCCCCGATGTCATCAAGGCGCTTCGCCCGCACACCACGGCCTGGTTCGATTGCCACCTGATGATTGCGCCCGCCGATCCCTATCTCGAAGCCTTCGCCAAGGCCGGCTGCGACAGCATTACCGTGCATGCCGAATCCGGGGTTCACCTGCACCGTTCGCTGCAGACCATTAGGTCGCTCGGCAAAAAGGTCGGCGTCACGCTCAACCCGGCAACGCCACTGTCGGTCATCGAAAACGTGCTTGACGATGTCGACCTCATCCTCATCATGAGCGTCAATCCGGGCTTTGGCGGTCAGAAATTCATCCCGGCGATGTTTGACAAGATCCGCGCCACCCGCGCGCTGATCGGCGACCGGCCGATCGATCTGGAAGTGGATGGCGGCATAACGGCAGATACCATCGGCGATGCCGCCCGCGCCGGCGCCAATGTTTTTGTCGCAGGCTCGGCCATCTACAAGGGTGGCGATATCGCGGCTTATCGCGACAACGTTTCTGTCCTGCGCCGCAATGCCGAGGCCGGTGCGGCCTGACCACATCTCTCTTTCGCCATTGGCCGCTTGCCGCTCCACCCAAACCTTCTTTACGTCCTGCGTTGAGATTGCGGGTGGTTCTTGCTAAAGCGGGCCAACTCTTGTCGTTCCCAAGGAAATCCGCTGATGATCCCGCGTTATTCCCGGCCTGAAATGGTCTCCATCTGGTCGCCCGAAACAAAATTTCGCATCTGGTTCGAGATCGAGGCGCATGCCTGCGATGCGCTTGCGGAACTCGGCGTGATCCCGAAGGATGCGGCAAAAACGATCTGGGAAAAAGGCGGTGCTGCCGAATTCAATGTTGCGCGCATCGATGAGATCGAAGCCGTCACCAAGCATGACGTCATCGCGTTCCTCACGCATCTCGCGGAATTCGTCGGCCCCGACAGCCGTTTCGTCCATCAGGGCATGACCTCGTCGGACGTGCTCGACACCACGTTCAACATCCAGCTGGTGCGCGCAACCGATATTCTCATCGCCGGCATGGACCGTCTGCTCACAGCTCTGAAGACCCGCGCCTTCGAGCACAAGGATACGGTGCGCATCGGCCGTAGTCACGGCATCCATGCCGAGCCGGTGACGATGGGCCTGACCTTCGCCCGCTTTTATGCCGAAATGGAGCGCAACCGCGCCCGTCTCGTTGCCGCCCGCGCCGAGATCGCCACCGGTGCCATTTCTGGCGCCGTCGGCACTTTTGCCAATATCGATCCGCGCGTCGAAGAACATGTCTGCGAAAAGCTTGGCCTGACGCCGGAGCCGGTCTCCACGCAGGTCATTCCGCGCGATCGTCATGCGATGTTTTTCGCAACGCTTGGCGTCATCGCGTCTTCGATCGAGAACGTCGCCATCGAAATTCGCCACATGCAGCGCACGGAAGTTCTGGAAGCGGAAGAGTTCTTCTCGCCCGGCCAGAAGGGTTCGTCGGCCATGCCGCACAAGCGCAATCCGGTGCTCACCGAAAACCTCACCGGCCTTGCCCGCCTCGTGCGCATGTCGGTGGTGCCCGCCATGGAAAACGTCGCCCTCTGGCACGAGCGCGATATCTCCCATTCGAGCGTCGAGCGCGCCATCGGCCCGGATACGACCGTGACGCTCGATTTCGCGCTGCATCGTCTGGCCGGCGTCATCGAGAAGCTGGTGATCTACCCTGAGAACATGATGAACAACCTCAACAAGTTCCGCGGGCTTGTTCACTCGCAGCGTGTGCTTCTGGCGCTGACCCAGGCCGGCGTGTCGCGCGAAGACAGCTACCGTCTCGTGCAGCGCAATGCCATGAAGGTCTGGGAACAGGGCAAGGATTTCCTGGAGGAACTGCTTGCCGACCAGGAAGTGCGCGCCGCTCTTCCGGAAGAGACAATTCGCGAAAAATTCGACCTCGGTTATCATACCAAGCATGTCGACACGATTTTTCGCCGCGTCTTCGGCTGAGGTCCCTCAAGATGATTCAAACTGTCAGCCGGCAGGGGTAACCCTGCCGGCTGATTGCGTTTTATCGCCTCGTTACTGGCAGGCAAAACGGCTTTCGTCGCTGCCGGCGGCACCGGTAAATCGGGTCACCTTCGGAGTGGGGCAATAGAGGAAACGTGTGCCGACAAGGCCTGCCGCCTCGTTGTTGCCGGCTGTGATCCCGGCCGCGATGCCCTCCGGCGCCTTGCCCTTTTCTACCCAGGCGACAAGCGCCGAGAAGAAATCGAAATCGTCGTAGGACGGACCGCTGGCACCATGCGGCATGCCCGGGATACGGTAAAGCTTGACGAAATCGCCAGCTTTGCCGCCATTGTTTTCATCAAGCTTGCGATACCAGTTGACGGTATCGAGAACCGAAAACACCGGGTCGGCATTGCCGTGGAACACGATCATCTTGTGGCCGGCAGCGTGAAACGCCTTGAGGTCGGGATTGTCAGCACCGGGCGGGATCATCACCTGAGCTGCCGATTCGCCAAAGGTCGCATCGGTCGCAAAGATTTTGGGCGCATCCCTGTCGAAGTCAAAGTTCAGGAGGAAATCCTGCAAGGCCTGCGGCGTTCCGCCCACAGCGGTTGGCGGCGTCGTGAACACCTGCGCCAGCGAGGCGGCCCCCATCACTGCGATGATCGGCTTCTTGCCCCAGGGCTCGACAGCGCTTTCCAGCTTCCAGCCGCGCCAGTTGCCGGATGCCATGCCCGGATCCCAGACCCATTCGCTGTAAAGCTGCTCGCCCTTGCTGTTCTTAGGCCCCTCATGGCTTTTGGTGAGCGCTGCGATCTGCGCCGGCGACAGGCAATCCTTGTCACCGTCCTTGGCGCATTGCAGCACCTGCGGCTTGAACGCCGTCTGGCACGCAGCCGAATCGGCCACGATGCCGTCTGCTAAACCATCGAGTCCATCGCAGGCGGCAAGAATACCCTTGGCGAGAACCGCCATGTCATCGCGGGAAAAAGCCTTGGCGATATCGGTGTTGACGGAAGACCAGGCTTTTATGTCATGCGCGTGCTGAATGGCGGCTTTCGGCAGGTTGAAGCCGGGATAACCGGAAAGAATGCCATCGAAGATCTCGGGCATGCGGGTCGCGGCCATCAGGCCGTGACGGCCGCCGTTCGAACTGCCGATCCCATAAGTGTATTCGGCCGGTTTCCCGTAGCGGATCTCCACAAGCTTTTCCGCCAGCGGGTTCAGCGTCGCCACGGCCGAATAGCCATAATCGCGGCGCGCCTGCGGATCAAAACCGAAGGCTGCGCCGCCGGCAATGCCCTTTTCCGGGTTGGCCTTGCCATCGTGGCCGGCATCGCTGGAAACGACCGCGTATCCACGCGACAGCGCCGTGTCCTTTTTGTTGCCGCCGAGAAGCGGCCCGAGTGCCGGCACCACCACGCCATCATTGCCGCCGTTGAATTGGTGGACGAAACGGCCGTTCCACGTGTCGGGCAGGCGCAGTTCGAATTGGATCGCATAATCCTTGCCGTCAGCGCCTTTGTGCTCTCCCGCCTTGCCACGCACGAGGCAATGGGCAACGGGTATCTCGTCGCTTGCCGGCGTCGCCACCGCTTCCGTCAGTGTCACTCCATCCAGGTGATGGCCGGCATCACGCAGCTGCGCACAATCGACAGCCGCCAGCGCAACACCCGGTCCGCAAAGCACGGCCAGTGCTGCGGCACCCCCAAATAAGGCTTTCATCATAAGCTCCTCCCAAAGCATGTCTGTCGCAAGACGCCGCCTCCGCACCGTCCATGGCTGGAACATAACACCGGAATTATCGGCAAAATAGTAAGTGTTGCCTATTAATTTTTGCGCGGACGTCCCGGTTGTCTCTCTTGACGCCGGACGATGCGGCTAGCAGATAAGAGGCATGAAGGCATCCGACGCAGATATTCTCATCATCCCCGGTTATACCAATTCCGGCCCCGCCCATTGGCAGACCCGTTGGGAAAACAAACTCCAGACGGCGCGGCGCGTCGAGCAGGCGGAGTGGTCGAAACCCGTGCGCGAAGACTGGGTGGAACGGGTGGCGCAGGAGGTTAACGCCTCGTCACGCCCGGTGGTGCTGGTCGCCCATTCGCTCGGCGTCGCAGCCGCCATTCATGCAATTCCGCAATTTCGTCAGAAGGTGGCCGGCGCGTTTTTCGTGGCGCCGCCTGATGTCGCCAACCCGGCCATCCGTCCCAAACACCTGATGACGTTCGGGCCCTACCCGCGCGATCCGCTGCCCTTCCCCTCCATGACGATCGCCAGCCGCAACGACCCCTTCGGCTCCTATGATCATGCCGACGAGATCGCGGGCGCATGGGGCTCGCTTCTCATCGATGCCGGTGAGGCCGGCCACATCAATGCCGAATCGGGTCATGGCCCCTGGCCGGAGGGAACCATGGTCTTTGCCAAATTCCTCTCCGGGCTGAAGGTCTGATCAGAGATAAATCAACCGGCCATTAAGTAAAATATTTAACGTCACTTCACGAAACTACGTTAAGGTTATCCCGACAATCGATCACAACACGGGATGAAGCGCTGGTGAGGGCGGATTACGGTATTCCTGACCGAACATTGAACGGGACGGAACTTGATGACCTTGCAGTGCTTGCAGCCGGCATCGACAAGCTGCCCTTTGCAACCGTGGTATTGGAACATCGAAGCGGCCGCTTTCTGCATGCGAATGCTCCGTTCAAGGATGGCTGGCTCCGTGTGTCGGCAAGGTCGGATGCGCATGACCTTGCAAACCTTGTCGATCCGGGCGACAGGCCGGCTCTTGCCCTGATGTTTGAACAGGCCGCGTCCTGCGCCAGGGTGCCTGCTGCCGCCGTTCAGCTTCGTGTACCGCTTGGCGATGGCACGATCAAATGGGCGCTTGCCTCCTGCAGCCTCGGACCGGCAGCAAAAAGCCCGGAAAAGCCGGTCGCCATCGTGCAACTGGCTGATATCTCCGCACAGAAACGGGCCGAGGACGACATTGCCGCGCGCGAAATCCGCTGGAACAGCGCCCTCGTCAGCTCCGTCTCCGGCGTCTGGGACCACCACTATGCCGTGGGCCAGAAATATTATTCGCCCACCTGGCGCCTTATTCGCGGCATGTCTGCCGATGATCCGCTGCCGCCGACCAAGGACGCGTGGATCAAGCTTCTCCATCCCGATGATGTCGAGTTTACCCTCCATGCCATGGAACGGCAGGAGGCAGGTGATCCCGAATTCCAGATGTTCCAGTACCGCGAGCGCCATGCCGATGGCCACTGGATCTGGATCGAGTGTCGCGGGGCCTGCATCGAACGGGCACCGGATGGCCGCCCGCTGCGTGTCGTCGGCACCGATACGGATGTCACCGCGCGCAAGCAGGCCGAACATGGCCGGGCGCAAATGTCTCGCCGTCTGGAAATGGCACTCGGCATTTCCGGCGTTGGCGTCTATGAGGCCGATCTGGTCTCCGGAGATGTCTACTGGGACGAGCGTATGTACGAAATGTACGGGCTTGATCCCTCCGCGCCCGTGTCCGTCGGGCGAACCTGGGAAAGTTTTCTGCATCCGGACGACCTGCCGCGTGTCCTGGCCGCCGTTGCCGGCAACACGCAGCAGAACCGCCGTTACTGGGACCAGTATCGCATCGTGCTGAAAGGTGGCGAGGAACGGGTGATCCGCAGCTGCTCCATGAGCTTTGTCGATACCGACGGTCATCTGAAGATGGTCGGTGCCAACTGGGACATCACCAAGGACGTCACCCTGCAACAGGAACTGGAGCGGGCGCGGCTTCTGGCAGAAGCTCGAAACCGCGAGCTGGAAACAGCCCGTGTGGACATCGAACATAATGCGATGCACGATTACCTGACGGGCCTGCCCAACCGCCGTTATCTCGATGACGTGCTGATGCGCCAGGCCCATCGATGCGCGGTCGAGGGCGGTTCGCTCGCTGTGCTGCACATCGATCTCGATGGTTTCAAGCAGATCAACGATACGCTCGGCCACAATGCCGGCGATGCGATCCTGCGCCACGCGGCGCTGGTGCTGAAAGACAGTGCCCGCGCCGACGAATTTGTTGCGCGCATCGGCGGTGACGAATTTGTCCTGGTGACGCCGGCCGTCGGCGGCGCGCGAAAACTTTCCAGCCTTGCCGATCGAATCATCCGGCAATTGCGCAAGCCGGTGCTGCATGAAGGGCGCGAATGTCGGTTCGGCGCCAGCATCGGCATCGCCTGGTCGCAAGGCACGGAGATCGACGCCAAGCAGTTGCTGCTCAATGCCGACATGGCGCTTTACCGTGCCAAGAACGCCGGCAGAAACCGGCATGAATTCTATTCGCCGGACACCCATCAGGAAATCGTCAGAGCCAAGAGAACGGCCGACGACATTCTGTTAGGCCTCGAGCAGGGACAGTTTCTGCCCGCCTACCAGTTGCAGTTCGATGCCCGCACGCTGGATGTCTGCGGCGCCGAAACGCTGGCGCGCTGGCAACATCCGCAGCACGGCCTGCTGACGCCCGAGCATTTTCTGTCGACCGCCGAGGATATCGATGCCGTGGCGATGATCGATGCGATCATTCTCGACCACGCGCTGAAGGATTTTGCCCGATGGCGGGCGGGCGGCGTTCCGGTGCCGAAAATCTCCGCCAACGTCTCCTACCGCCGGCTGCTCGACCCAACCCTGCTGCGCAAGCTGACACGCAAGAACATTGCGGCCGGCACACTTTCGTTCGAACTGCTGGAATCGACCTTCCTCGATGACTGCGGCGAAGACGTGATGCGCACGCTCGAGCAGTTGAAACGTCTTGGCATCGAGATCGAGATCGATGATTTCGGCTCCGGCCATGCCTCCATCGTCAGCCTGCTCAGGCTCAACCCGTCCGCCCTGAAGATCGATCGCCAGCTGGTCAAGCAGCTGCCGGAATCAGCCGGGCAGCGAAGGCTGGCGCGCTCCATCGTCGAGATCGGGAAATCGCTGAATATCAAGGTGATCGCCGAGGGGGTCGAAACGATGGCGCATGCCAGCATCCTGAAGGAACTCGGCTGCGATGTGCTGCAGGGCTTTGCGCTGGCAAAACCGATGCCGTTCGAAGAGGTTGGCCCCTTCATCCGCGGACAATCCTGGCGCCAGACCTGCTGCTGAGGCAATGCCCGTGGCTCGATCGGGAAGGCCTGCCGACAAGGCGGCAGGCTTGCGCAAGCGTCGATCAAATCCGGCGGTTGCGTCACATCTCAAACGGCGCGCATGTCTTCCAGCACTTCGGCCAGCATCTTGGCGAGGCGTCCGGCAAGGTCAACCTCGTCGAAGCGTACTTCGGCTGCGGCAAATTCTTCGCGCAACCGCGTCAGCAGATGCCGGTCATCGTGATGTTCGACGGCCCAGATGGCGAATTCCTCGGCATAGGCGATGGGATTTTCCTTGCCGAGCAACTGTCCGGCCCACAGGCCGACCAGCTTGTTGCGCCGCGCCTCGGCGCGAAACTGGATGGTCTGCTCAAAGGCATACCGATCTTCGAGCGCCCGCGCCCGGTCACGTAATGTAATCATTCCTGGTCCCCGCTGAGATACGCTATGATCGTGGCACTCAGGCCAGACAAGGTGAAACTGCCCGAGAAGATTTGCCAAACCGTGTAGGGTCACGGTGAACGATTCGTTCCGGGCTGCTTCATCCCGCACAATGTGGCCTCGGCGCGCATTGTGAAACGGACCGTTTTCCGTTATGGGACCGCTCAAACGCCATCCACGGCGTCACCTCGACGCCCAACCAGACGAGATAAGAACTCATGAATCGTCGCCGCCGTATTTACGAAGGCAAGGCCAAGATCCTGTATGAAGGGCCGGAACCGGGCACACTGATCCAGTTCTTCAAGGACGATGCGACCGCCTTCAACAAGAAGAAGCACGACATCATCGATGGCAAGGGCGTGCTGAACAACCGGATCTGCGAATATATCTTCACGCATCTGAACAAGATCGGCATTCCCACGCATTTCATCCGCCGGATGAACATGCGCGAGCAGCTGATCAAGGAAGTGGAGATGATTCCGCTCGAGATCGTCGTGCGCAATGTCGCCGCCGGCTCGCTGTCGGAGCGGCTGGGGATCGAAGAAGGCGTCGTGCTGCCGCGCTCGATCATCGAGTTTTACTACAAGTCCGATGCGCTGAACGACCCTATGGTGTCGGAAGAGCACATCACCGCGTTTGGCTGGGCAAACCCCGCCGAGCTTGACGACATCATGGCGCTGGCCATCCGCGTCAACGATTTCCTCTCCGGCCTTTTCCTCGGCGTCGGCATCCAGCTTGTCGATTTCAAGATCGAGTGCGGGCGCCTGTTCGAAGGCGACATGATGCGCATCATCCTTGCCGACGAGATCTCGCCGGACAGCTGCCGCCTCTGGGACATCGAGACCAAGGAGCGCATGGACAAGGACCGTTTCCGCCGTGACATGGGCGGCCTGGTCGAAGCCTATTCCGAAGTGGCCCGCCGCCTCGGCATCATCAACGAAAACGAACCGATCCGTGGCACCGGCCCGGTTCTGGTGCAGTAAAGCCTTAAGGAGCAGTCAGTGATCAAGGCACGCGTAACCGTCACGTTGAAGAACGGCGTTCTCGACCCGCAGGGCAAGGCCATCGAAGGCGCGCTTGGCAGTCTCGGTTTCGAAGGCGTTCACCAGATCCGCCAGGGCAAGGTGTTCGACCTCGAACTCGACACATCCGACCGCGCCAAGGCGGAAGAGGACCTGAAGGCCATGTGCGAAAAGCTGCTGGCCAACACGGTCATCGAGAACTATTCTATCGCTCTGCTCTAGGAAGCACAGCGGAGAAATTTCGCATGGCCGATATTTCCAATGAACTCATGTATGAGCTTTTGAAGCGGATGCATGGGGATATTGCGGAGGTGAAACTGGGCCAGCGCGAAATAAAGGCTGAAGTGAATGCGATGCGGGGCGCTATGGTGGCCCTGCATCAGGATATCCATAGCCTTCACACGACTCTGGCGCGACACGAGTTGCGTCTCGACCGCATCGAAAACCGTCTCGAACTTCGAGAACTGGCAGAAGCACAAGCAAGGTTTGAGCCCCACCCATGAAGTCCGCCGTCGTCCAGCTCCCCGGCCTTAACCGTGACCGGGACATGATTGCCGCCCTCACCCGCATTTCCGGACAGGCTCCGGTCACCGTCTGGCAGACCGAGACCGAAATCCCCGATGTTGACCTCATCGTCATCCCGGGCGGATTTTCCTATGGCGATTACCTGCGCTGCGGGGCGATTGCCGCACGCATGCCCGTCATGCAGGCCATCCGCGAAAAAGCCGCGCAGGGCGTCAAGGTTTTGGGCGTCTGCAACGGTTTTCAGATCCTCGTCGAGGCCGGCATGCTGCCGGGTGCGCTGATGCGCAATTCCTCGCTGAAATTCGTCTGCAAGCAGGTGAAGCTCGAAGTGGTGAATGCCGAGACGGATTTCACCCGGGCTTATGCGCAGGGCCAGATCATCCGCTGCCCGGTTGCCCATCACGATGGCAATTATTTCGTCGAGGCCGAAACGCTGAAGGCAATGGAAGACAAGGGCCAGGTGGTGTTCCGTTATGCCGAGGGCACCAACCCGAACGGCTCGATGATGGATATTGCCGGCGTCGTCAACGAGGCAGGCAATGTGCTCGGCATGATGCCGCATCCGGAAAACCTCATCGAAGCCGCCCATGGCGGAACCGACGGTCGCGGCATCTTTGCCTCGGCGCTCGATGTCATCGCTGCCTGAGGCTTGGCCTCAGGCTATCTCCCCATCTGACACGCGACCTTGGCGCCGGGCATAGTTTCGACATGCACGGCGCGTATCGTCTTTGCGCGCGACATACCTTGAACCCGGTCCGGTTCAAGGCACTGTCCGGCCGCACATCCCCTTGAACCGGACCTTTTCCCGATGAAAACCAGCACCGCCCTTGCCCTTCTTGCCACAGCCATGGTGGCGCTTTCGGGCTGCAAACCGGAACGTCCGGCACCGGTCGCCGTCAGCCGCGGTGCATTGCCGACGATGGAGCGGGTGGCAATCGCGGCCAATGGCTGCTGGTTCAAGTCCGCCGATCCGGCCTTTGCCGCCTATCGGCTGGCACCGGAACTCAATTCGTTTTCGGGCCGACCGCGCATTCTTGCCGTGCCGAAGAACAGCCCGGAATCGCGCCCGCTCCTCGTCGTCCAGGCCGAAGGCAGCCCTGCCCGCCTGGATGCCTTCGGGCCGATGATGGAGGGTGTCCATGGTGCGCGCATCCGCAAGGATCTCCAGCGCTGGGCAGCCGGCGGCAAGGGCTGCTGACACTCCATCGCATCCCGCCTTTCCGGAAACCAGTGTCTGTGATTCGCAGCACCCGACCCTGTCGGATCTTTGCAAGGCACAGGCTGTCGCCCCCGGAAAGATGGAGCGGCCCATTGTGAAACACGTCGGCTGCTTCAAAACGGGCGATGGGCGTCTTGATCGTGCAACACCTTTGTCGCTTTTTCGCCACAAGTGCCGCACGCGGCGCTTTGAAGTCTTGCGTTAACTGCGGCCGACCGAATAGCTTGGCCAAGCTGATGCTTCGGACAGCCGTTGCAACGCATCTGACTTCAACGGAGTTGACCCGAACGATGACCCATACTGCGGTCGCCAGGCTGGCGCTGTCCCTGTTCGTTTCCGCAAGCGCAATACTTGCCTCCTCCTCGCTGTCCGTCGCGCAGGAGCCGCTGTTCGATGAAGCCCGTTTCGGGTCGCTCGTTGCCATAGACAAGACCGATACCAATGATGAAAAGGGCGCCTTCATCAACGGCATGATGCTGTTCGATCCGTGGGATCACGACAACACGCCGGGATGGCGCAAGCTCATCCGCCCACGCATCCATGTCGGGGCCGACATTTCCACGGCCGGCGAAACCAATCAGGCCTATGCCGGCTTTTCCTGGACGGCCAATCTCGGCGAACGTTTCTTCCTCGAAGCCGGTTTTGGTGGCAGCCTGAACGATGGCAAGCGCGAGCCGGATGGCGGACGCGGACCCTTTGTCGGCTGCCACACGTTGTTTCATGAATATGTCGCCGCCGGTGTCAACCTCGACAAGAACTGGCGCCTCATCGCCATGGCGGAGCATTCCTCGCACGCCAATCTCTGCGGGGACACGAACAATGGTCTTTCGCGCGGCGGTGTGATGCTGGGCTACAAGTTCTAGATCCGCCATAACGCAGATGGCTGAGAAATGAGTTGGGCGTGACCGGAAATTTCCTGTCGCGCCCTTTTCTCTTCTAGGCTAAAGAGACGCCAGTCTGGACCGCCACTAGAGAAGACGATGACCATTTCCAATACGATTGCGATCACGCCTGACCTCATTGCCGCGCACGGCCTCAAGCCGGATGAATATCAGCGGATCCTCGATCTGATCGGCCGCGAGCCGAGCTATACGGAGCTTGGCATCTTTTCGGCCATGTGGAACGAGCACTGCTCGTATAAATCCTCGAAAAAATGGCTGCGCACGCTGCCCACCAAGGGGCCGCGCGTCATCCAGGGACCGGGCGAGAACGCCGGTGTTGTCGATATCGACGATGGCGATGTCGTGGTCTTCAAGATGGAAAGCCACAACCACCCCTCCTATATCGAACCTTACCAGGGGGCTGCCACCGGCGTCGGCGGCATCCTGCGTGACGTCTTCACCATGGGTGCGCGGCCGATCGCTGCCATGAATGCGTTGCGTTTTGGCGCACCGGACCATGCCAAGACAAAACACCTCGTCTCCGGCGTCGTGTCGGGTGTTGGCGGCTACGGTAACTCCTTCGGCGTGCCGACAGTCGGCGGCGAGGTTGAGTTCGACGCGCGCTACAACGGCAATATCCTCGTCAATGCCTTTGCCGCCGGCCTTGCCAAGGCCGATGGCATCTTCCTGTCGGAAGCCAAGGGCGTTGGCCTGCCGGTCGTCTATCTCGGCGCAAAGACCGGCCGCGATGGCGTGGGCGGCGCCACGATGGCGTCAGCCGAATTTGACGAACAGATCGAGGAAAAGCGCCCGACCGTACAGGTCGGCGACCCCTTCACAGAAAAATGCCTGCTGGAAGCCTGCCTCGAACTGATGGCCACCGGCGCCGTCATCGCCATTCAGGACATGGGGGCCGCAGGTCTCACCTGTTCGGCGGTTGAAATGGGTGCCAAGGGCGGCCTCGGCATCGAGCTGCAACTGGACCAGGTGCCCGTGCGCGAAGAGCGCATGACCGCCTATGAGATGATGTTGTCGGAAAGCCAGGAGCGCATGCTCATGGTTCTCGAACCCTCCAAGGAACAGGTCGCCAAGGCGATCTTCGTCAAGTGGGGTCTCGATTTTGCCATCGTCGGCAAGACCACAGATGACCTGCGCTTCCGCGTTATCCATCAGGGTGAGGAAGTGGCAAACCTTCCGATCAAGGAACTCGGCGACGAGGCTCCCGAATATGATCGCCCCTGGCGCGCTTCCGACAAGCGTGCGGCCCTGCCCGCCGAACAGGTGGCACAGCCGGACAATTTTGGCGAGGCCCTGCTGACGCTGGTCGGCTCGCCCAACCAGTCCAGCCGCCGCTGGGTTTATGAGCAATATGACACGCTGATCCAGGGTAATTCCCTGCAGCTTCCGGGCGGCGATGCCGGCGTGGTGCGCGTCGAAAACCATCCGACCAAGGCGCTCGCCTTCTCCTCGGATGTGACGCCGCGTTACGTCGAGGCAGATCCGGTCGAAGGCGGCAAGCAGGCGGTTGCCGAATGCTGGCGCAACATCACCGCAACCGGCGCCGAGCCGCTGGCGGCCACCGACAACCTCAATTTCGGTAACCCCGAAAAGCCTGAGATCATGGGCCAGCTGGTCGGCGCCATCCAGGGCATCGGCGAGGCCTGCAGGGCGCTCGATTTCCCGATCGTCTCCGGCAATGTGTCGCTCTACAACGAAACGAACGGTGTTGCGATCCTGCCGACGCCCACCATTGCCGGCGTGGGCCTGCTGCCGGATTGGTCGAAGATGGCGAAGATCGGCACGGCCAAAGACGGCGACGTTCTCGTCATGATCGGCATCGACGGCAGCCATCTCGGCTCGTCCATCTACCTGCGAGATCTTTTGGGCTCCACCGATGGCCCCGCCCCTGTGGTCGATCTGGCCGCAGAACGCCGCCATGGCGATTTTGTCCGCGCCGCCATCCGCAACGGTCAGGTCACCGCCTGCCACGACATTTCGTCCGGTGGCCTTGGTCTTGCCCTGGCTGAAATGGCCATGGCGTCGCTGAAGGGCGCCAAACTGTCTCTGCGTAACTGCCGCGGCTTGCCGCATGCGCTGCTCTTCGGTGAGGACCAGGCGCGTTACGTGATCGCGGTGCCAGCCGATCTTGCCAATTTCATGTGTGCCAGCGCCGAATCGGCGGGCGTTCCCTTCCGCACGCTGGGCTCAGTTGGCGGTGATGCACTTGTCATTGACGATCTCATCAACGTGCCCGTCACGGAACTGGTCAACGCTCACGAAAGCTGGTTCCCGACCTTCATGGCCTGACCATGGCCGCTTGAAATCTCTGGCCTGGCACGGGGGTTGTCTGTGCCGGCGCAAGATCCTGTCACTCTGCGCGCATGCGTCCTCAGGAATTCTGCGGCGGGCGCTTTGACAATTGCGTGCTTTTTGGCACTCTTCATCAAAAGCACGGAAAGACTGTAATGGAAGGAAAGACCTGATGGCGATGCGTCCCGGCGAAATCGAAGACATGATCAAGGCCGGCATTCCCGGTGCCAAGGTCACCATCCGGGATCTCGCCGGCGATGGCGACCATTACGCGGCCGAAGTCGTGGCGGAAGCCTTTCGTGGCAAGACCCGCGTGCAGCAGCACCAGATGGTCTATGAGGCGCTGAAGGGAAATATGGGCGGCGTTCTGCATGCCCTGGCACTGCAGACATCGGCACCTGCTGACTGAACGACTGTCATATTTTACGGCTAAAGCACGATGGCTGCGCGGAATTGATCGCTTCAATGTGAATGCGGTGCTGGAATTTCCCATCGTGCATGTTATTTAAGGCCCTGAGACAGTCCGGACCTTGAATCCGGACAGACAAGGATGGAAGCGATGAGCGGAATTACTGATTTGATTGACAGCGAAGTGAAGGGCAACGACGTCGTTGTCTTCATGAAGGGCACCCCACAGTTCCCGCAATGTGGCTTTTCCGGCCAGGTTGTGCAGATCCTCGATTACCTCGGCGTGGACTACAAGGGCATCAACGTTCTTGCAGACCAGGAAATCCGCCAGGGCATCAAGGATTATTCCAACTGGCCGACCATTCCGCAGCTCTACATCAAGGGTGAATTTGTCGGCGGCTGCGATATCGTGCGCGAAATGTTCCAGTCCGGCGAACTTCAGTCCCACTTTCAGGAACAGGGTATCGCCGTTCGCGGCGCTGCCTGATGGCCCTCCGGTCTCTAAAGGGACCATGATCAGTTGAGATCGAGGCGCCGCCTTTTGCGGCGCCTTTTGTATTTTCAGGAATGAAAACCGTGACATCCGCACCGAACATTGCGCCTGCCCGCCTGAAAGGCATGGGCAAGGTAGAATTTATTGCGCTTATGGCCATGCTGATGGCCCTCAATGCGCTCGCCATCGACATCATGCTGCCGGCTCTTCAGGAAATCGGCGCTGCCCTTCAGGTCGAGGATGAGAACGCCCGCCAGTATATCGTCTCGTCCTATCTCTTCGGCTTCGGTTTTGCGCAGCTGCTCTATGGCCCGATGTCGGACCGGTTCGGGCGCCGCCTGCCGATGATCATCGGCCTGGTGATTTATATCATCTGCTCGTTTGCGATCGTTGCCACGCCGTCCTTTGCGCTGCTGCTGGCGCTGCGCTTCATCCAGGGCGCCGGTGCGGCCTCCACCCGCGTCATCACCGTCTCGATCGTGCGCGACGTGTTTGGCGGGCGCGCCATGGCGGAAGTCATGTCGCTGATCATGATGGTGTTCATGATCGTGCCGATCATCGCGCCGGGCACGGGCCAGCTGATCATGCTCGGCGGCGACTGGCACATGATCTTCCTGTTCATCGGCGTCATGGCCATCCTGCTTTTGATCTGGATGTGCATGCGCCTGCCGGAAACTCTGGCGAAGGAAGACGTGCGCCCGCTGACGCTGACGTCCGTGGTGGCGGGCTTCCGCATCGTGCTCACCAACCGCGTGGCGCTCTGTTATACGATTTCGGCCACGTTCATCTTCGGCGCCCTGTTCGGTTTCATCAACTCCGCCCAGCAGGTCTATGTCGGCATCTATCAGCTGGGGCACTGGTTCCCGGTGGCCTTTGCAGCCGTTGCTGCCTTCATGTCGCTTGCCTCCTTCATCAACTCCCGCATCGTCGGCCGCTTCGGCATGCGCAAGCTCTCACACGCCTCCCTGCTCTGCTTCATCCTCGTCACGTTCGTGTGGATGCTGGTGCAGATCTTTGGGCCGCAGCCGATGCCCTTCCTGCTGTTTTTGAGCTTCTTCGGCTGCGCCATGTTCATGTTCGGCTGGATCGGCGCCAACTTCAACTCGCTCGCCATGGAGCCGCTCGGCCATGTCGCCGGCACCGCGTCCTCTGTCCTCGGTTTCATGAGCACGGTCGGCGGAGCAGCGATCGGCGCCGTCATCGGTCAGGCCTTCAACGGAACGGCGCTGCCGATGGTTCTCGGTTTCTTCACCGTGTCGATCATCGGGCTGGTCTTTGTGCTGATCGCCGAAAAGGGCAAACTCTTCCAGGCGCACAATCCTCGCGCCTGAGGCGCCAGGCACTGATGAAAAAAAAGGCCCCGATGCATCGCACCGGGGCCTTTTTCTTTGGGATGAGAAAGCTTTATGCGATGATTTCATCGCGCAGGCGATGCCAGCTGTCGGGGTCGCTTGCAACGAGCAGGCCACCCTTCATATCCGTCGCACGGTAGGGGCTGCCATCGAATTTCGCCGCATGGGCGCCCGCTTCCTGCGAAATCAGCGTGCCGGCGAGGTGATCCCACGGCATCAGCTTGTTGTAGAGCGCAAAATCCACATGTCCGCCGGCCAGCGCACGATATTCCTGCGCCGCACAGCGATAGCAGGCAAACATGCGCACCTTGGCGAGATTGGAGAGGATCCTGCGGCGCTCGTCACCGAAGAAAAAGCCGGTCGAGGCCAGGCCGATCATCGCATCCAGCGGCTTTGGCGCGGCAACGGAAAGCCTGACCGCATCGCCATCCGGACGCCGCAGGAAGGCACCGGCGCCCTTTTCCGCCATCACCCAGTCATCGCCCATCGGGTCATAGATAATGCCGGCCACCGTCTCGCCCTTGTAGACGACAGAGGCCATGACGCCGAAGGCTGGAATGCCGGAGGCGAAATTGAAGGTGCCATCGACCGGATCGACGATCACGGCCAGATCGGCGCCGGCAATCCGCGTCAGCAGTGCCGGATCGGCGGCGACCGATTCTTCTCCCACAAACAGCGCATCCGGTGCCAGCGTCTCCAGCTCGGCCCTGATCATCCGCTCGGCCTCGATATCGGCCTCTGTCACCAGGTCCGTCGCTTCGCTTTTCTCGCGAATGTCATCGGCACCCAGCCGGCGAAAACGCGGCAATATCTCGGCCTTGGCGGCCCGGCGCAAAACGTCGGCAAGCGCCATTACATCAATCGACATCAGCAAACCTCAATCTTTGGAAACAGGAGCGAGAGCGGAAAAATCAAACAGGGCGGGATCGAGCAGATGTGACGGATTGACGTGGGAAAGCGCCCGCAGCATGCGGTCCTTGCGGCCGGGCATCTGCGTTTCCATTGTCGTCAGCATCGTCTTCATGGCATTGCGCTGCAACCCGTCCTGCGAGCCGCAGAGATCACAGGGAATAATCGGAAACTGCATGGCGCTTGAAAACCTTTCGAGGTCTTCTTCCGCGCAATAGGCCAGCGGCCGCAGCACCAGAAGATCACCCTCGTCGTTCAAGAGTTTGGCCGGCATCGCGGCCAGCCGCCCGCCATGAAAAAGGTTCATGAAGAAGGTTTCGAGGATATCGTCGCGGTGATGGCCAAGCACCAGCGCCTCGCAGTTTTCCTCACGCGCAACCCGATAAAGATTGCCGCGTCTGAGCCGAGAACAGAGCGAGCAATAGGTGGCACCCTCCGGCACCTTTTCCTTCACCACAGAATAGGTGTCGCGGTATTCGATGCGGTGGGCCATGCCGATCGAAGAGAGATAATCCGGCAGCACATGTTTTGGAAAATTCGGCTGGCCCTGGTCGAGATTGCACGCGACCAGTTCAACCGGCAACAGCCCGCGCCATTGAAGATCGATCAAAAGTGCCAGCAGCGAGTAAGAGTCCTTGCCGCCGGACAGTCCGATCAGCCAGCGCTTCTGGCCGTTCAGCATGCCGAAATCGTCAAGCGCCTGGCGCACCTGCCTCAGAAGCCGCTTGCGCAGCTTGTTGAAGGCGGTGGTCTGCGGCGCGTGCGCATAAAGCCCGTTCAGAAAACCGTCCGTCTCCGGCAGGCCAGACGCCCCATCTTCGATCTCGTCGATCGCCGCTGCCAGCGTCACATCCGTCTCCAGTCCAGTTGTTCTGCCGAAAGGCGCCACAGGCGCCCTCGGCATAAACCCCGCGCGTCACGGCGACGCCGGGGCTTTTTCCATTGTCAGCCAGCAAGCGCCGCAGACACGGCGTCAATCGCCTCGCCTGCCTTGCTGCCATCGGGACCACCGGCCTGCGCCATATCCGGCCGGCCGCCGCCGCCCTTGCCGCCGAGCGCAATCGAGGCTGCCCGCACCAGATCAACCGCACTGAAACGGGCCGTCAGATCCGACGTGACGCCGACCACGGCGCTCGCCTTGTCATCGGCGCCGACACCGATCAACAGCACAACGCCAGAGCCAAGGCCGGTCTTTGCCTCGTCCACAAGGCCCTTCAGGTCCTTGGCATCGATGCCGGCAATGGCCTTGCCGAGGAATTTTATGCCGCCGATGTCCTTGATCTCATCGGCCGGCGTGCCCTGCGCACCGCCCATGGCAAGCTTGCGACGGGCATCCGCGAGTTCCTTTTCGAGCTTCTTGCGCTCGTCCATCAGCGCTTCGACGCGCGAGACCACTTCGCCCGGCTGCACTTTCAGCGTGCTGGCCAGCGTCTTCACGCGCTCGTCCTGTTCGGCGAGATAGGCGCGGGCGCCTTCTGCCGTCACCGCCTCGAGACGGCGCACGCCGGAGCCGACGGCGCTTTCGCCGAGAATGCGCACCAGGCCGATATCACCGGTCATCGTCACATGGGTGCCGCCGCAGAGTTCGACGGAATATGGTTTGCCGGCCTTCTGGCCCTCGATGCCGGTGCCCATGGCAACCACACGCACCTCATCGCCATATTTTTCCCCAAAAAGCGCCATGGCGCCT
Source organism: Neorhizobium sp. PAMB6630 (assembly GCF_058242775.1). Classification (NCBI taxonomy): domain Bacteria; kingdom Pseudomonadati; phylum Pseudomonadota; class Alphaproteobacteria; order Hyphomicrobiales; family Rhizobiaceae; genus Neorhizobium; species Neorhizobium sp. PAMB6630. Next base: position 1,956,160 of record NZ_CM177836.1, on the reverse strand, counting down.
TCGGCAATCGCATCATCGACGCTCATCAGGCGGGTCGTCACCGGCGCGTTCTGCAGGATGATGGCGTTTGCCATGTCCTCGACCGTCTGCAACTCCTCTGCCGACATGGGCTTGGGATGCGACACGTCGAAGCGCAGGCGATCCGGCGAGACGAGCGAACCCTTCTGCGCCACATGCGTGCCCAGTACCTCGCGCAGCGCCTCATGCAGAAGATGCGTGGCCGAGTGGTTGGCGCGAAGTTTTGAGCGGCGGGCGTGATCGACGGTCAGCACAACGGGTTCGCCAGCCGTCAGCGCACCTTCGAACACGATGGCGATATGAACGAACAGGCCCTCGCCCTTCTTGAGGGTATCGGTCACGGTAAGTTTTGCGGTGTCGGTCGAGATAAGGCCGGTATCGCCCATCTGGCCGCCCGATTCGCCGTAAAACGGCGTCTGGCTGACGACGACCTGCACGGTGTCGCCGGCAGATGCCGTCTCGATCACGGCGCCATCGCGCACGATAGCCTGCACCACGCCTTCGGCGGTTTCGGTGTCATAGCCCAAAAATTCCGTCGCGCCGTGCTTTTCCTTCAACTCGAACCAGACCGATTCGGTGGCCTTGTCGCCGGAGCCGGACCAGCTGGCGCGGGCTTCGGCCTTCTGGCGCTGCATGGCGTCGTTGAAGCCGGTGAGATCAACGCCGATGCCGCGGGCACGCAGAGCGTCCTGCGTCAGGTCAAGCGGGAAACCATAGGTGTCATAAAGCTTGAACGCCGTCTCGCCGTCCAGGCTGTCGCCCTTGTCGAGATCCGATGTGGCATCCGACAGAAGCGTCAGGCCGCGCGCGAGCGTGGCACGGAAGCGGGTTTCTTCCAGCTTCAGCGTTTCGGAGATCAGGCTTTCGGCACGCAGCAGTTCCGGATAGGCGCGGCTCATTTCGCTCATCAGGCCCGGAAGCAGCGTCCACATCAGCGGCTCGCGGGCGCCGAGCAGCTGCATGTGGCGCATGGCGCGGCGCATGATGCGGCGCAGAACATAACCGCGACCTTCGTTCGACGGCAGCACGCCATCGGCAATCAGGAAGGCAGACGAGCGCAGGTGGTCGGCGATGACGCGGAAGCTTGCCGCCACGTCGCCTTCGGCCTTTACACCGACCACTTCTTCGGTCGCAGCGATCAGCGTGCGGAAAAGATCCGTGTCGAAGACGCTATGGACACCCTGCAGAATGCAGGCCATGCGCTCCAGACCCATGCCGGTATCGATCGACGGGCGCGGCAGTGGAGACCGCTCGCCGGGCGCCGACTGGTCGAACTGCATGAACACGAGGTTCCAGAATTCGAGGAACCGGTCGCCATCCTCTTCCGGCGAGCCGGGAGGGCCGCCCCAGACGCTTTCGCCCTGGTCGATGAAGATTTCCGAGCACGGGCCGCAGGGGCCGGTATCGCCCATCTGCCAGAAATTGTCGGAGGTCGGGATACGGATGATCTTGTCATCGGAAAAACCGGCGATCTTCTTCCAGAGGCTGGCTGCCTCCTCGTCCTCGGCATAAACCGTCACCAGCAGACGGTCCTTGGGCAGGTCGAAACCCTTGGTGACGAGGTTCCAGGCCAGCTCGATGGCGTTTTCCTTGAAATAATTGCCGAAGGAAAAGTTACCGAGCATTTCAAAGAAGGTCAGGTGCCGCGCGGTATAACCGACATTGTCGAGGTCGTTGTGTTTGCCGCCGGCGCGTACGCATTTCTGCGAGGTGGTCGCGGTCGAATACGGACGGCTCTCAAGACCGGTGAAGACGTTCTTGAACTGCACCATACCCGCATTGGTGAACATCAGCGTCGGGTCGTTGCGGGGCACAAGCGGGCTTGAGGACACCACCTCGTGACCGTTCTTGCGGAAATAGTCGAGGAAGGTCGACCGGATCTCATTCACGCCACTCATGCCATGCCCTTCTAAGCCGCCCCAGCAGCCTTACCGTCAAAATTCCATTGGCTTTTATCGTCGGAACGGAACCCTGTCCAGCACGACGAAAAGCGGCCGCGCATCTTTGCGGGGATGCGCGGCCGTCCTTATGCCCCGTTCAAGGGAGGTAAAGCTTATGCGTCGGGCTCGCCCTCGCCGTCATCAGGTTCCGGACCGCCGTTCTGCAGGAAGCGGTCGGCGATCAGGCCGGCGTTCTGGCGCAGCGACATCTCGATTTCGCGTGCCAGTTCCGGATTGTCGCGCAAAAAGCTCTTGGCGTTTTCACGCCCCTGGCCAAGGCGCTGGCTGTTGTAGGAGAACCAGGCACCCGATTTCTCCACAATGCCAGCCTTGACGCCGAGATCGACGAGTTCGCCGGTCTTCGACACGCCTTCGCCATACATGATGTCGAATTCCACCTGCTTGAAGGGCGGTGCCATCTTGTTCTTCACGACCTTCACGCGCGTCTGGTTGCCGACAACCTCTTCGCGTTCCTTGACCGCACCGATGCGGCGGATGTCGAGGCGCACGGAGGCGTAAAACTTCAGCGCGTTGCCGCCTGTCGTTGTTTCCGGCGAACCGAACATCACGCCAATCTTCATGCGGATCTGGTTGATGAAGATGACCATCGTGTTCGAGCGCGAAATCGAGGCGGTCAGCTTGCGCAGTGCCTGGCTCATCAGACGTGCCTGAAGACCCGGCAGGCTGTCGCCCATTTCACCTTCGATTTCGGCCCGCGGCGTCAGTGCCGCCACCGAATCGATGACGAGAACGTCAACCGCGCCGGAGCGCACCAGCGTATCGGTGATTTCGAGCGCCTGCTCGCCGGTATCCGGCTGCGAGATCAGAAGGTTCTGCAGATCGACGCCCAGCTTGCGGGCATAGACCGGATCGAGCGCATGCTCGGCATCAACGAAGGCGCAGATGCCGCCCTTCTTCTGGGCTTCGGCAATGGTCTGCAGCGCAAGCGTGGTCTTGCCCGAGCTTTCCGGGCCGTAGATCTCGATGATACGGCCCTTCGGCAATCCGCCGATGCCGAGCGCGATATCGAGGCTGAGCGAGCCCGTCGATACGGTTTCGATCTCGACCACGCTCTCGTTTGCACCGAGCTTCATGATCGAGCCCTTGCCGAAAGAGCGTTCGATTTGCGAAAGTGCCGCTTCCAGCGCCTTGCTTTTGTCCACTGTTTTGTCCTCTACGAGCCGCAATGAATTCTGTGCCATCTGATCCACCTTTAGGTTAAAGCAGCCGCGCTCGCAATGAAGCAGCCATTGATCAGTATGTACACTTTTTGTTCTCATTTTGCAAGAGGAGTTCATCCTCTTGTTTTAACACCGTAAACCGGTGAATGTTCTTTTTGTGTTCCGCGCCCTTCATCGACTGCGGATCGTTGCCGGTCATTCCTCCCGGTCGAGCATTTCGCGCACGGCAACAGCCAGCTGTTTCAGCGAAAAGGGCTTTGGCAGGAAACCGAACTTGGCATCAGCCGGAAGGTTTCGCGCAAAGGCATCCTCCGCATAGCCCGAGACAAAGATGAACTTGAGGTCGGGATAGGTCTTGCGCAACTCGCGCAGCAGCGAGGGCCCATCCATCTCCGGCATCACCACGTCGGAGACAACGATGTCCACCTTGCCATCCAGCTCTTCCATGATCTCGAGTGCTTCCGTGCCGGAACCCGCCTCGTGGACGGTGTAGCCGCGGGTTTCGAGCATGCGTTTGCCGCCGCGCCGCACGGCCTCCTCGTCTTCTACCAGAAGTACCACGGCGGAATTTCCGGTGAGATCGAGATCTTCGGAACCGGACAGGGCTTTGGAGGCGGTGGCCGCCTCGATGCGTGGCTGAGGCGCACCGGCGTCCGTCGGTGCCTCGCCGGGGAGGTGGCCGTGAGGACGTTCCACCACCGGTTCCGGCACGTGGCGGGGCAGGAAGACGCGGAAGGTCGTGCCCTTACCCACTTCCGATTCGGGATAGATGTAGCCGCCGGACTGTTTGACGATGCCATAGACCATGGAGAGGCCAAGGCCGGTGCCCTTGCCCACTTCCTTGGTGGTGAAGAACGGTTCGAAAATCTTGTCCATGATTTCGGGCGCAATGCCTGTGCCGTTGTCGGAGACCTCAACCATGACAAAATCGTCGGATGGCAGGCGAGCGCTCACGAAAACCGAAGCTTCCTCTGCCGTCACATTTCGGGTGCGGATGCGGATCTGGCCGCCCTGCGGCATGGCATCACGCGCGTTGACGCAGAGGTTGATCAGCACCTGCTCGAACTGCGAAAGGTCGGTGCGCACCGGCCAAAGATCGCGGCCGTAATCCACGTCCAGCTTCACATTGGTGCCTGAGATCAGGCGGTCCACCAGCATGCGCAGGTCGCCCACCACGTCGGTCAGGTTCAGCACCGCCGGCCGCATCGTTTGCTTGCGCGAAAACGCCAGCAACTGGCGCACCAGAACGGCGGCGCGGTTGGCGTTGCGCTTGATTTCCATCAGGTCGGCAAAACTTGCGTCGGAGGGCCGCGCCTGCAGCAGCAGATGGTCGGAGGAGAGAAGGATTGCGGTGAGCACATTGTTGAAGTCATGCGCGATGCCGCCGGCAAGCGTGCCCACCGCGTTCATCTTCTGCGTCTGCGCCATCTGGGTCTCGAGCGCCTTCTGCTCGGTCGTCTCCACGGCATAAACGATGGCCACCTCTTCCGGCGCCTCGTCGCTCTCGTCGATCACGGCATTGACGTAAAAGCGCACATGGCGCGTCTCGTCGCCAGGATAACGGCAATCGATGGGGGCGATGTCGCCCTGGCGATCCTTGGCGTCGGCCAGTGCCCGCTGCAGGTCGCTGCGCGCGCTTTCATGCACAATCACGTCGAGCTTTGCGCCAGCCTCCACGTCATCGCGGGAGACCACGCCGGCAAACAGGCGCAGGAACGGCGCGTTGATGCGGAGAATCTTGCCGTCGCCGTCGATGGAGGCAATCGCCATCGGCGTGTTGTTGAAGAAGCGGGTAAAGCGCATGGCAGATGCCGACTGGTCGCCGCCCTCGCCCTTGGAGCGGGCCAGCACGATCGTGCGGCTTTCGCCCGGCGCCCCGTCGCGCATGGAAGACACGCTGTGAACAAGGCGCACCGGCAGGCTCTGGCCATTGCTGCGGCGAAGATCGAGATCGAGCGTTTCCGTGCGCTTCTGGCCGGGGCCGGCCTGCACGGACTGGATGAGCGCCATGCCCTCGCCTGCCACCATGTCGGAAATTGCCATGGAGCCCGGCACGAATTTGGTGAGGTCCAGCCCCAGCCATTCGGCAAGCGTTGCATTGAGATAGAACACTTCGCCCTTTTTGCCGGCGGAAAAAAAGCCGGCGGGCGCGTGGTCGAGATAGTCGATGGCATTCTGCAACTCGCGGAAGAAGCGTTCCTGCTCCTCGCGCTCGGAGGTGATGTCGGCAATCTGCCAGACATCGAGCGGCATCGGCAAAAGCGGCGAGACCAGGATGCGGGCCTTCAGCCGATACCAGTGGGCACCGGAGCCGTTCGCCGTGCCGCGTCCGAGCGGTTTCAGCAGGCGAAATTCCTCATGGCCCTCGCGCCCGTCGCGCAGCGCTGCCGTCAGGCGATAAAGCGCCTCGGTCGCCTCGCGGTTTTTTGACAAAAGTGTCTCGAGCGATTGGGCATTGCTGGCCTTGGTGGCGCCGGTCAGTTTGCCATAGGCGGAATTGGCATACAGGATGCGGCCGCGCTCATCGGTGATCAGAATGCCATCGGGATGGCCTGCCAGATAACTTGCGGCAAATTCGTCGGAGCGGGATTTCGGCATCACCTCGACAAGGCCGATCATCGAGGAGACAATGAAAAATATGCCGACCATGGCCAGCACGCCGAGCACACCCAGCACGATCTCATTATCCATGGCGTCCTTGAACACCACGAAGGCGATGGAGACGCCCACAAGCACCAGCGCCAGGAGCAGAAGCCTGAGCACGGTCCCGCCGCGCGTTCCCCGGTCTACCAAAGGCGCGTCATAACTGCCGATCGGTCGCGACTTCGTCATCACACCTCGCATTTCGACCGGTTACTGAACAAGCGCGGCCATGGAATCGGTCCATTCCTCTTCCATAGCAACTTGCGGACCCCGCAAAAAGCGCTGCGACCAAGAAACCCGTTGAAGACATTCATATTCCTATTGCCGATCACCCGCATCCGTCCATATCTGCCATAATGGCAACAGGGCCGGCATCTACCACGGCGCGGGCCGGTTCAAGGCTCTATCGGCGGGCATGCTTGCCGCGGGCTTGCGGCTTGCCTAGGTTGTGACCGAAACGACACGTGTCGATGCAGCGATGGCAGATCCGCCGCGCAGAACCCTGACACAGACAGAATCTCGAAGGAGTGGCAAACACATGGTGGAGCAATTGATGAGCGACTACGGCAGCCGCTTCGTGATTGCCGTGCTCGGCGTTGGCTTCGGCCTTGTCTTTCTGGTGGCTGTGCTCTGGCTTGTGCGTCGCCGCAGCGGTCCCTCGCCTTTCCTGCGCGGCGGCAAGAACCGCCAGCCGCGCCTGCAGGTGCTGGATGCGGCCGCCGTCGATGCGCGCCGGCGGATCGTGCTGGTGCGCCGAGATGATGTCGAACACCTCGTGATGATCGGCGGTCCCACAGACGTGGTCATCGAAAGCGGCATCAGGCCGCTTGCCGAACAGCAGGCGCTCCGCGACACTCAGGCGCTGGAACAACAGCCGGCAGAGCCGCGGCTTGAGGCTGGCGCCCGCCAGCCGGCACTTTCCGCGCCGCCGCGCCAGATCGCAAGCCAGCCGGTGCAGCCAACCGAGTTCCGAGATATCCCGCAACCGGTGGAAACCAGCCGGGACACACGCCCTGCCCCGCGTGCCGCGGCACGGCCCGCCCCCTCCGTCGAACCTGCGCTGACGCCTGCCCCGAAAGATGCCATGCCGATTTCGAGCCCCAGTTCGTCCGTCGAGGTGGAAAAAGCCGGCGAGAGCATCCAGCCGCCCGTTCGCCGCACAGCGCCAGTCAGCGATCGCCGCAGGGAACCGGACATGCCGCACGCCGCTGTTTCCCCGGCGGAAAAAGCCGCACAGGAGCAGTCCACAGCGGAAATGACTGCCGGCGACCTCGGTGCGGCCAGCGATGCGCTGGATATCGCCAGGCGCCGTGTGCTTCAGTCCGGCTCGCTCCCGACAGAGCAGCGCGCGCGGGGCACCGCGACGCAATCCACTGAGACCACCGCCAAATCGACACCGTCCGCCAATCCGCTGCCCTTTGCCTCGACATCGGCGTCGGCAAACATTCCTCCCGCCTCGTTGCCATCAAGCCCGGCATCCGAGCGACCGCTGGGCAGTGCCTTCGATCGCATTCTGGAAGAGGAAATGGCGAGCAATCTTGCCGCAAACCGGGCCGAAAACCGGGATGAGCGCCCAGGTGCATCACCCGGAAATGCGCCGCTGACGGCGCGGCGTGATCCGGCCAATCCGCGTGTGACAGGCGCCACACCGGAACCGTCGCTGCAGACTGAAATTGCCCGTATTTTCGGCGAGATGTCGGTCACACGCGACGAGCGGTAGGTTTTTCACCCGAAAAACCGGGCCAATTCGTCTGACCGGCATCTTGTGCTTCAGCGCGTCAGCGCAAGAAAACCGTGTGCCGGCAAGACCTCGCAAAAAACGGACAAAAAAAGAGGCACGCAAGGATGCGTGCCTGGAAATCGAAGTCCCTGATACCCTCAAGAGAGGGAAAGGAAAGTCTCACTCGTCGCGATAAACCTTTTCGCGGCGTTCATGACGTTCCTGCGCCTCGATGGAAAGCGTCGCGATCGGTCTTGCGTCAAGGCGTTTCAAACCGATCGGCTCGCCGGTCTCCTCACAGTAACCGTAGGTGCCGTCATCGATCCGCTGCAGAGCCGCATCGATCTTGGAGATCAGCTTTCTCTGGCGGTCGCGAGCACGAAGCTCGATGGCACGGTCGGTTTCTGACGAGGCTCGGTCTGCAAGATCGGGATGATTGGCGCTTTCTTCAGCAAGGTGGCCGAGAGTTTCCCGCGCTTCCCGGAGGATATCATTTTTCCAGGCAATGAGCTTGGCTCGGAAGTATGCCTTCTGTTTGGCATTCATGAATTCGTCTTCTTCCGAGAGGACGTAGCTGCTAAGGTCGATCTTCTCACTCAACGCGATTCTCCTGAAGAACAGCTCTCACGCCGGGGTCTATACTCCATTCCGGTGTGCTGATTCAAGCCTTGTGGTTACGCTAAAGGCATTTTTAAAAGTGACATAAAAATCAGCTAAACGACTATTCTTTATGCGTTTTTACGGGCATCGGCATTTGGCCGCGTTTACGGGTGTCCGGTGGCTGCAACGATGCCGGCCCCGAAATGGGACAGGCGAAGGGGCAGTTGACGCCACGCCGGATGGCGGGATACTCGAACATCTCGAGCAACGATCCGATGGTCCTCTGCGGGCTATCCGGTCATCAGTGTGGACCGCCCATGACCATTGTCGAACCGCCGCCCTCAAGGATCTACCTGATGCGCCACGCCCGTTCCGGCTGGCCTGAACCGGGCGCACGGGACTTCGATCGGACGCTGGATGACCACGGTTATGGCGAAGCCGAAGTGGTGGCCTCGCTTGCCGCCGATAAACGCTATCGCCCCGATCTTCTCATCTCCTCCACTGCCGTTCGGTGTCGCGAAACGGCGGATGCCATGCACCGGGCTTTTGGCGGCGAATGCGAGATGCTGATGATCGACGAGCTGTATAACGGCCCGCTCGATACCTATCTGGCGGTGCTTTCCGCGCAGAACGAAACGCAATCTGTCATGCTGATCGGCCATAATCCCACCATGGAAGAATTGCTGGAGGCGATGATCGGCCCAGACCGCACCGCCGCCGTCATCCCCAGCGGTTATCCGACGGCCGGCCTTGCCGTGCTCGATCATGGCGGCCCTGTGGCAGCCCTTACAGGCAGCTGGTCGCTGCGCGATTTCCTGACGGCCTGATTCTTATGCGATAGCAGCCAGGAGCGGTTCCGCTGCTGCGCTTTTGACAGGTCGGCCGGCCGCGTATCCCTTTTTCCGCCGACTGTCGTGCCTATATGGTCAACACGAAGCATCAACGGGTTCCTGCCTTGGCCACATCCCTCACCTCCTTTCGCGACGATGCGCTGATTGCGCTGGATAACCTTGCCGATCGGGCAAGCGGCCTCGTCCATCCGACGATGCGGCTTGGCGTTACCGGCCTGTCGCGGGCGGGAAAAACGGTGTTCATCTCGTCGCTGGTGCATAATCTCCTGCATGGCGGGCGCCTGCCGCTGTTTGAGGCGGCCCGCTCCGGCAGGCTGTCTTCCGTGCGGCTGGAGCCGCAGCCGGATGATGCCATTCCTCGCTTCCAGTATGAGGATCACATTCAGGCGCTGGTGCGCGACCGTATCTGGCCCGATTCGACGCGCGCCATTTCCGAACTGCGCCTCACTCTCGAATACCAGAGCGCCAGCGGCTGGGGCCGCTTTTTCTCTGCCGGCAAACTCTCCATCGATATCGTCGATTATCCCGGCGAATGGCTGCTCGACCTGCCGCTGCTCGGCCAGGATTACCGCACCTTCTCCAGCAACACCGTGCAGCTGGCGAAATCCGGCGTTCGCGCAGAACTGGCGCGCGACTGGATGGCGCTGGCGCAAAGCGTCGATCCGGCAGCCCCCGCCGACGAGATGACCGCGCGGCGGCTGGCGGAGGTTTTTGCCGCCTATCTCAAGGCCTGCAAATCCGACGAGCGCTCCCTTTCGACCCTGCCACCCGGCCGCTTCCTGATGCCGGGCGATCTCGATGGCTCGCCGGCGCTGACCTTTGCGCCGCTGCCGAACCTCGGTGACAACAGATTTGAAAAAGGCACGCTCGGCGCCATGATGGAGCGCCGTTTCGAGGCCTATAAGTCGGTGGTGGTCAAACCGTTTTTCCGCGAGCATTTTGCGCGGCTTGACCGGCAGATCGTGCTGATCGATGCGCTGCAGGCGCTGAACCGCGGCCCGGAAGCGGTGCAGGATCTGGAGCGCGCGCTGTCGGATGTGCTGGCCTGTTTCCGTCCCGGCACCAATTCCATCCTGTCCTCGCTGCTCGGCCGGCGTATCGACAAGGTTCTGGTGGCCGCCACCAAGGCCGATCATCTGCACCACGAAAGCCATGACCGGCTGGAGGCGTTGACGCGCCGGCTGGTGGACCGCGCGGTCGAGCGCATCGGCATGGCCGGCGCCGGTATCGACGTGATGGCGATTGCTTCGGTGCGCGCCACACGGGAAGCGACCGTGCGCGAGAACGGCGATCTCCTGCCCGTCATCACCGGAACGCCGATGGCCGGCGAGCGGATCAATGGCGAAGTTTTTGATGGCAACCGCAGAACCGCGATCTTTCCTGGGGACTTGCCGGTCAAACCGGATTCATTTTTTAAGGAACCTTCCGCAACACCTGAAGAGGGCGCGACCCCGCACATCAACATCGTGCGCTTTCGCCCACCCTCTGTTGAGGAAAACAGCGGCGGCATCCGGCTCTCGGTGCCGCATATCCGTCTCGACCGCGCTCTGCAGTTTCTGATCGGGGACCGGCTGGCATGAGAAAAAACCGGCATGCCGTTGATCCCGCGACGCGATCCTTGAGGACCAGCCGATGAGCGACACACTGCCCCCCGTCCCGCCGCGGCGTCCAGGCGCCTATGTGCTGCCTGAGGAACGGCCGCAGACGCTGCGCGCGCCGCGCAGCTTTGACGACGGGTTTACTGTGACCCCGGACGCGGAAGATCCCTTCGTCACGCCTCCGGAGCTTGAAGCGGCGCAGCTGGAGATCGCGGTTCCGCGCAAGCGAAAATTTTCGTGGGGCAAGCTTGCGCTCGGCGCGCTTGGCACGTTCCTGTCGCTCGCCTTCTGGCTCTGGGCAGACCAAGTGGTGCGTGACCTGTTTTCGCGCTCGGACTGGCTGGGTTATACGGCGGTTGCGGTGCTCGGCGTCGCCGTGTTTGCGCTTGCAGTCGTTGTCGGGCGGGAAGTTTTTGGCCTGATGCGGCTTGCGGCCGTGCAATCACTGAAGGCGGAAGCGGAGGCAGCCTTGAAGACGCCGGGCGCGAAAGCCGCACGCGCACTGGTGTCGCGGCTCGAAACGCTTCTGTCCCACCGGGCCGAGACCGCACGCGGGCGTGCCACGCTGAAGGCGACGGAAGAAGACATCATCGATGGCCCCCAACTGATCGAGCTTGCCGAACGCGAGCTTTTAGGCCCGCTCGACGGGCGTGCCCGCGCCCTCATTCTCGGCGCCTCCAAGCGCACCTCGGTTGTCACCGCCATCAGCCCACGTGCGGTGGTGGATCTCGCCTATGTGCTGTTTGAGGTGACCCGTCTCGTGCGTGCCATGGCCGAGCTTTACGGCGGGCGGCCAGGCACGGTCGGCTTGCTGCGCCTGCTGCGCGACGTGATCGCCCATCTCGCCGTGACCGGATCGATTGCCGTCGGCGACGGCATCGCCCAGCAGGTGCTGGGGCATGGCCTTGCGGCAAAGCTCTCCAGCCGGCTGGGCGAAGGCGTCATCAACGGGCTTTTGACGGCGCGAATCGGCATTGCCGCGATGGATCTCTGCCGCCCCTTGCCGTTCAGCGCGCTGAAGCGCCCCGGCATCGGTGATTTCCTCTCCGATATCACCTCGACCGGCAATCGCGGCTGAAAAGCCTTGGCCAACACCCGACAGCCAAGGCCGCAGCGCGCCTCGAAATGCCCTAAATAAACCCGTCGTTAACCATTTGAGATATAAAAACATCCTTGTTCAGGACGCTGCTCGCCCAAGGAAAGTTTTATGGTCTCGCGCATCTCTTCCCTAAAAGGCGGGCTTTTTGCCGCCATGTCGGTCGCTCTTCTCGCCCCGATGCACTCGGCCGTCGCTTCTCCGCGCGACAAGGCCTTTTTCGAGGGTGCCGCCGGTGCCTGGAAAGGCCCTGGCGAAATCGTCGCCGGAAAATACAAGGGCACCAAGTTTACCTGCAATCTCACCGGCGAACCGACGCCCGATGGCGATGCCGGCTTGAAGCTCGATGGCATCTGCCGCGTCGGCGTGTTCAAGCAGCCCATGTCTGCCGTGATCACCCAGACAGGCGCCACCTACAAGGGCAAGTTCCTGGATGGTGCCGATGGCAAGGGTCTCGATATCGTGTCCGGCGCCATCAGCGGCGACAAGATCGTCCTCGGCATCAACCGCGCCAAGCTGAACGGCGCCATGATTGCCCGCATGCAGGACACCAATTCCATGAACATCACCATTTCGGTGAAGGTGGAAGAAACCATGGTGCCGGTCATCGGCCTGTCGCTGACGCGCGACATGGACCAGATCGCCGTCGGCTCCATCGAACAGTAATTTTCTTTTCCCAAGGTGGCGCTCAGCGCCACCAGTCGCGGCTGTCGTCCGCGATCTCTATCCCTGCGAGATCGGCGGAATCGGCCCAATCCGCCACGGTCTTTCCAGACACCATCATGCCCGCTGCGATATCGACAAGCGGTAACAGCACGAAACCACGCTCCACCATACGCGGATGCGGCACATCAAGCCCCTCCACATGGATTTCCCGGTCGCCATATGTCAGCACGTCGATATCGATGGTGCGCGGCCCCCAGCGCTCAATGCGCACCCGCTTCATGCCCCGCTCGATGGAGAGACAGAGATCGAGCAGCGCCTTAGGCGCAAGCTGCGTTTCGAGAAGCGCGCACGCGTTGAAGAAATCCGCTTGGTCGGTCTTGCCCCAGGGCGGCGTGCGGTAAAGTTTTGAGACGGCAAGCACTCGACAGTCGGGGCGGGCATCGAATTGCTGCAGCGCTGTCGCCATCGCGCGGCGGGGATCGCCGAGATTGCCGCCCAAGCCGATTGCGGCAATAACGCCGGTATCAGGGGCGATGCTCAACGCGCACCTCCACGTAATCGAGAATGCCGGCAATCGGCACGCTCGGCTTGCGCACGGTGATGGCGGCGCGGCGGATCATCGGAAACTTTTCGCACAAGGCCAGTGCCACATCCTGCGCCAGCGCTTCGATCAGCGCCCGGCGTGTGGTGGTCACCACCTGTTCGATCACCTCGAAGGCATGGCCGTAATGCATGGTATCGGTCAGATCGTCATCGGTCAGCGCCCGGCCAGCCGGCACGTCGAATTCCGCATCGACAAAAAAACGCTGGCCGAGAACCGCCTCTTCCTGAAACGCGCCATGGTGCGCGAAAAAGGCGCAGTTCTTCAGGGTAATGGTATAGATGCTCAAACTCTCGTTCCCCCTTCGGCGGCAAGCACCGCATCGGCAATGCGCAGGGCATCCCTGTTGGTTGCCACGTCATGCACGCGAAAAATCGAAGCGCCGGCACGCCGCAGCAGCGCCGTGGTCGCCGCCGTTCCGACATCGCGGTCACCGGCCAGCTCGCGCCCGGTGGCAGAACCGATGAACCGCTTGCGCGAAGTGCCGATGAGGAAGGGCAGCTTCAGCACCAACAGTTCGGCAAACCGCGCCATCAGCGCAAAATCTTCCTCGCGGTTCTTGGCAAAGCCGAACCCCGGATCAATCACGATATTTTCGCGCGCAATGCCGGCGGCTGCGGCAGTGTTCAATGCGTTTTCGAAAAACCACAGCTGGTCGTCGACAACGTCGGCACGTTTGTCGGCCTCGCGGCCACGACCGGTATGCATCATTACCAGGCCCGCCCCGGTCTCGGCCACCACGCGGGCCATATCGGCATCATGGCGCAGACCATAGACGTCATTGACGATATGGGCACCGGCGGCCATCGCAAGCCGCGCCGTTTCGGCCCTGTAGGTATCGATGGAAATCAGCGCGTTGGTTTGTTTGGAGAGGGCCTCGATCACCGGCAGCACGCGCGCCTGTTCCTCGCGGGGATCGACGGGCTCGGCACCCGGCCGTGTCGATTCGCCGCCGATATCGAGAATGGACGCTCCCGCCTCCACACAGGCCAGCGCATGGCGAACGGCTGATTCCACCTGCAAATGTCGGCCGCCATCGGAAAAGCTGTCGGGCGTCACGTTGATGATGGCCATCAGATGGCCTTCGGCGCCAAGAGCCAGCGACCGCCCGCCGCCAACCTGCCAGATGGTGTTGCCGCACGATGTCACGTCAAAGCCGATCCTGTTTGCCACAAAGAATTTCGCAAGCATGTGTTGCGATCCCAAGGCCTATGCCCCAAGCTCCCGCCAAACTCAATGACACAGGCATCAGAATGTCCTTAATGCGCCGTCGCACCCTGATTCTGAGGACATGCCTGGCTTTTCTGGCGCTTCCGGTGGCCGCCGACAGCGCGCCGCAGATCACCAAGAGCTATTCCTATTTCTCCATCAATGGCCGCACCGCAGAAGATCTCGATACGCAACTGTCCCAACGCGGGCCATTGACCGGCGGCACAGGGTTCCGCCACCCCGGCGCCACCGAAATCAAATTCGGCGGCGATATCACCTATCACGAAAGCGAGGGCCGCTGCTCGATCGGCGATGTCAACGTCACGCTCTCCACCCGGATCATCCTGCCGCGCTGGAAGAACCGCAAGCGCGCCGATGGCTCGCTTGCGCTGATCTGGGACACGCTGTCGGCCGACATCAAGCGGCACGAGGAACGCCACGCCGAAATTGCCCGCCAGCATGCGCGCGCTCTGGAGCAGGCCTTGCGCGCCCTGCCCGCCACCCGTAGCTGCGCGACGCTGGAGCAGCAGGTCGGGGTCACCAGCCGGCGGATCATCGATGCCCACGATGTCGAACAACTGCGATTCGACATGGTGGAAGCCAAGAACTTCGAGGCGCGCATGATGCGCCTTCTCAGGCATCGCACCGGCTCTTCCGAGTAACTATCTGATCAGACACAAGATCTGACGCCCGCTGGGACATGCGTGAACCGGCCGGCATGCCATGCCTGACTTTTCAGCCACGGTGGAAGCTTGCTCGAAGCTTGCGCAACCTATGGTCAATGACTGGTTATTTCTTCCAGTATGAATATTTCTGGAACCTTATATAGTCAAAATCACTGAGGGGCTGGACGATACGAGGTTCCCTGAAGTTTGGTTCCGTTGTCGCCATCGTGGCGGCGTTGGCGACAACGGTGACCACTGCCCCTCAGCTCAATGCCCCGATGCCTATGCAATGACACAAATCTATCGCATGCAGGCCTCTACGGACTGGCGTCCGCGTTTTTGATTTTTCCCGGTGTTCTCCTGGCGTATCGACAAGCTGTAAGCGCTCCCTCCCTCGCTCGACAGTGATACGCCCGCCTTCGCCTCGCTTGACGCAACCGCGCAAGCGAGGCGTTTTTTTGCCTGCCATCCTGACATTCCTGAAAACGGCGTGGGCGTGCCGACGTGTCGGGTGGCTGACGGCCTCAGCCCTGGCGTTCGGGAATGTTGACCACCAGCCCATCCAGGGCATCGGTGATCTTGATCTGACAGGAGAGCCTGGAGGTCGGGCGCACGTCGAAGGCGAAATCGAGCATGTCTTCTTCCATCGGTGCCGGTCCGCCGACGGCTGCCGTCCAGGCGTCGTCGACATAGACATGACAGGTGGCACAGGCACAGGCGCCGCCACATTCGGCATCGATGCCGGGGACGGAATTGCGGACGGCGTTTTCCATCACGGTGGAGCCGGGCTCCGCATTGATGTCAAAGCGCGTTCCGTCGAAGGCGACGATGGTGAGTTGCGTCATGTCGGATCCTTGCAAACTGAAGTCAAAACGGCGATGTCTTCCGACAATTCGCCGCTTCAGTCAACGTTGAGAACCCTTTTAACACCAGCACACGGCCTTGCGGAGCAGATTTGCCGCAGACGTGTTCGGGAAACGCTGCGGACCCGTTTATCGCGAAAGCTTCAGGATAAAATTTTCCGCCTCGATTACCGTGGCAGCAACGCTTGCGCGGGCGGCGGCATTCACCGGATCGCTTTCCACGCCAAGGGCAGCCGTTGCCACGGCAAAGGCGCCAACGGCATTGGCAGCACTGCGCAGCTTGTGGGCCGCTGCAACCACCTGCTCGTTCGCGCCACCGCTCATTTCGTGCAGAGCAGCCCGCGCCTGGCGGGCGAAGAGCTGCAGCACCTCCGCCTCAAGATCCTTGTCGCCCATCGTCTGCACCGCAAGGTGCACGAGATCGATGGGACGGGATGTCGATGGGTGTTCGCCTCTTCCGTTTTCGGGCATTTCGAAAGCAATACTGACCGCGGCCATGAACCGGTTCATCCTCTGTTGCCGTGCGGAACAGACGGGCGCCGGCGCGAGAGCCGCGACGGCAGGCTGTCAGTTCCCTTCTTCTGCCGGACTGCTGGGCATCGCGACTGTTCGTCCCTTGCCTCTCCTCCGGTCCCCGACGGTGTCAGGGCCGGCTCGCTATCCGGTTAAATTCCGGCGCAATCGCGGCAGTTTTTCTCACACTATGGTTAATTTCCCGTAACCCGCGCGAAATCAAGGGGAAAGTCGTTAAAGTGCGGTTTAAAATCTGTTAACAACGAAACAGCATCCAATCCATGATGACGGCCCGAATTGTGTCTGGAAGGCTAATGTGCCACTACAGTACGACTGGAACTGGTGTGGGCATGTGCCCGGCACCAGCCCGGATACCGGTCAAGCCTTTCTTATGACGTCTTTGCGACGGAAGGCTCCCCGGGTTCGAGAGTGAACGGGACACTGAGCCGGCTGTATGCCCGGTCTTGGGACCCGGTACGGCCGGATCGACAGTTTCGCCTCACGCGGCAGGGTGAAACCCACGATCAGCCGGACGAGTATGGTAACGAGGCGTAACCGCATGGCGAAGAATCCGAACAACGAGTCGATCGACGAAACCGCGTTCCAGGCGCTGGAAGACGCGCTGAAAATCGACTTCGAGGAAGCGATGCAGCCGGCAGCGTCGAAAAAATCCGTTCCCCCTGCCCGGGAGGCCACCAAGGTGCCAGAAACGCCGACGCAGCGCCCAGCCCAGTCATCAGCAAAGCCATCAGCCCAGGCATCCGCACCGCGCCCTCGGCCGCCGGAACCGAGCCGCCAGGCGTTGCCGCCGGAACCAGGCGCGGCGAAATCGCCAAGCTTCGAGCCCGCCAATGACAGCGGACGCCGCAGCACGCCGGCCATCCTCCGCTCGCTGGAGAGCGGCTCCATGCGCTCGTCGCTGCGCAATGCCGGCATTGTCTCGCTGCTGTGGGCCATTGGCGGCGCGGGCCTTGCCCACCTCCTTTATGGCGCGCAGATCTGGCAGGTGTCATCCGTTGCCGATCTCGTCGCCATGCCCGGCGTCGTTGCCGTCTTTATCGGCATCTTCGTGCCGATCATGCTGTTTTTCGCCTTCGCCATCATGATGGCGCGGGCGCAGGACCTGCGCAATGCGGCCCGCTCCATGGCCGAGGTTGCGCTTCGCCTGTCGGAGCCGGAAACGATTGCATCGGAACGGATCATGACCGTCGGTCAGGCCGTGCGCCGCGAAGTCTCGGCGATGAACGAAGGCATCGAGCGCACCATTGCGCGCGCCACCGAGCTGGAAACGCTGGTTCACTCCGAAGTGAACGCGCTGGAACGCAGCTACGCCGACAACGAGATGCGGGTGCGCGGCCTTGTCCACGAACTGGGCTCGGAACGCGACGCCATCGTCAACCATGCCGAGCGCATCCGCAGCTCCATCCTGGGTGCGCATGAGAACATGAAGGAAGAGCTGTCGCTCGCCACCGAAGAGATTGCGGTGCGCCTTGCGACCTCCGGCGAGGCCTTTGCCTCGATGATCGATACCCGCGCCGCCGTCCTCATGGAAAAGACCAATGCCGCCGGTGATGCGCTGGGCTCGCTTCTGTCTGCCAAGACCGAAGGCCTGATCGGCGCGCTCACTGCCTCCGGCTCGTCGCTCGCCACGGAATTCGATACACGGCTTGAAACGCTCGGCTCGAAGCTGTCGTCGCGCGGCAACGAAATCCTCGGCCAGTTCGAGACCCGCGCCTCGACGCTCGATGCCAGCACCGAAAAGCTGAATGCGGCGCTGAATGAGCGCACGCGCCTGCTCAATGAAACGCTGCTGGCCCGCACCCGCGATATCAACGAAACGCTGACGGATGGCGAGCGCACGATTACCACGTCGCTTGGCACGGTGCTCTCGACGCTCAACCGCTCGCTCGATGAAAAGGGCGCCGGCTTCCGCCAGACCCTGCAGAACGCCGCCGACGATACGGTGATGGATTTCGACCTGCGCACGGGCCTGTTCGAAGAACGCCTGCAGGGCACGATCGGCCAGCTCAGCGCCACCTTCGATACCGGCCTTGAAGAATTCACCACTGCCTTCGATCAGCGCGCCGGCACGCTTGGCTCCAAACTCACCGAAAGCCTCTCCAGCATCCGCGAAACCGTCTCCGGCGGCTCCGATGCCTTGGAAGGCATTTTGTCCACCAGCATCGAACGGCTGGGCTCGGCCTTTACCGATCATTCCCTGACGCTTGCCACAACGCTCGGCACCAGCCAGGAAATGCTCGAAAACACCATGGAAACCAGCACCAGCCAGCTGGGCGAGGTTTTGGACAGCCGCGCGCGCCGGCTCGCCGCCGAGCTGGAAGAGCGCAACCGCGCCCTCAACGAAGGCCTCGACACGCGCGCCAACCGTCTGGTCGAGGATTTCGACAGCCGCAGCAACCGCCTTGTCGAAGACCTGGATGGCCGCAGCCGCACGATTGCCGACACTCTGGCGGAGCGCGCCCACGCGCTTGGCGAAACCATGGACAGCCGCACGCGCCAGCTGACGGACGGCTTTGACACACGCGCCAGCCAGCTGGACGAAAGCCTCGACGCCCGCAGCCGCACGCTTGATGAGACGCTCGGCACCCACGCTCGCGACATCACCGGCACGCTGGATGGCCATGCCCGCACGCTCGCCGAAACCATGGATGCGCGCACCCGCCAGCTGACCGAAGGGTTTGACGCCCGGGCCCGCGTGCTCGACGAAAGCCTCGACAACCGCAGCCGTATCCTGATCGACGATCTCGATACCCGCGCCCGCAGCCTCGACGACAGCCTGGAGGCGCGTTCGCGCACGCTGACCTCTGGCATTGATGAGCGCAGCCGTGGCCTGATCGACGGGCTCGACAGCCGCACCCGCGCACTGGACGAAAACCTCGAAACCCGTGCCCGCACCCTCACCGAAAATCTTGACCAGCGCAGCCGCGGTCTGGTCGAAGACCTCGACACCCGCACGGCAGCGCTTGACGAAACGCTCGGCATGCGCGCCCGCTCGCTCACCAACAGCATCGACCAGCGCAGCCGCGGCCTTGTGGAAGACCTCGATAGCCGAACCGCCGCCCTCGACAGCAACCTCGAAAACCGCGCCAAGACGATTTCAGATGCCATCGATGAACGCAGCCGTGGCCTGATCGACGATCTCGATACGCGCAGCCGCACGCTCACCGATAACCTCGACAGCCGCAGCCGCCAGATCACCGGCAGCATCGAGCAGACAACGCGCGAATTTGCCGACACGATGGATGAGCGCACCCGCACGCTCACCGAAGGTTTTGAGCAGCGCAGCCGCGATTTCAACGACGATCTGGAAATCCGCAGCAGCATCTTTATCGAAAGCTTCGATACCCATGCGCAGGACCTGATCGAGGGTATCGACGGTCGTCACGCCGCCATGACCGGCGCGCTGACCGAGCGTACTGCCGAAATCACCGGCAGCCTCGGCAATGCCCATGCGCGCATGGATGCGGTTCTGACGGAGCGCAGCCACCAGCTTGCCAATGCGCTCACCGAAAGCCAGGGCCGTTTCGAGGAGCGCCTGACGGATCGCTCCACCTCGCTCATCCAGTCGCTTGAGGTTGGAAACCAGCGTTTTGCCACGGTTATCACCGAAAAGGCCGAAGCCATCGAACAGACGGTTGCCGGCGCGCCGGAGCGCCTGTCCAGCCTCATCGACAGCCGCATCGACACGATGTCGCGCACCCTATCTGAAGGCCATCAGCGCATCGACAGCGATCTCGGTCGCCGCGTCAACGATTTTGGCGAAATGGTGGGTGGCGCCGGCACACGTCTTGGCGAAGTTCTCGATGATCAGGCCATGGCGCTCAGCACCACGATCTCGCTCAGCGAAGACCGGCTTGCCAACCTCACAGAGACCATGTCGCGCACGCTGGCCGAAGGCCATCAGCGCATCGACAGCGATCTCGGTCGCCGCGTCAACGAATTTGGCGAAATGGTCAGCGGCGCTGGCGTGCGTCTTGGCGAAGTGCTTGATGATCAGGCCATGGCGCTCAGCACCACGATCTCGCTCAGCGAAGACCGGCTTGCCAACCTCACGGACACCATGTCGCGCACGCTGGCCGAAGGCCATCAGCGCATCGACAGCGATCTCGGTCGCCGCGTCAACGAATTTGGCGAAATGGTCAGCGGCGCCGGCACACGTCTTGGCGAAGTGCTTGATGATCAGGCCATGGCGCTCAGCACCACGATCTCGCTCAGCGAAGACCGTCTGGCAAACCTTGCCGAGACCATGTCGCGCACCCTGTCGGAAGGCCAGCAGCGCATCGACAGCGATCTGGGGCGCCGCGTTAACGAATTCGGCGATATGGTCAGCGGTGCCGGCAACCGCCTCGGCGAAGTCCTCGATGATCACACGATGGCACTGAGCGCCACGATTTCGATCAGCGAAGACCGCCTCTCCAGCCTCGTGGATGAAAAGACGGCAGCACTGATGTCGACCGTCGAACAGGCCGATCAGCGCATCGAGGTGAGCTTTGCCAGCCGCACGGAAACGCTTCGTGCTGTCTACGGCGAAAACCAGCAGCGCCTCGACCAGTCGCTCGAAAGCCGCAATGCCGATCTCGCGCGCACCCTCGTCATCGGCCACGATGCCATCGACCGTACGGTCGGCAGCGCAGCGGACCGCATCGAAACGAGCCTCACCGGCAGCACGCAGCGTTTCGAAAACACACTTGGCCAGGGCATTGGCCGCGTCGAAGGTGTCATCGGCTCCAGCGAACAGCGTTTTGCCGATCTGATGGAAACGGGCAACCAGCGCCTGTCGGACACTGTCTCCACCGGCCATGAGCGCATGCGCTCGACGATCGAAAGCGGCAACGAAAGCCTGTCTGCGACGCTCATCGATGCTCAGGCGCAGCTCAGCGACCTGCTTCTCGATCAGGCAACCTCGCTTGGCACCACGATTGCCACCAGCACCGGCATGCTTGAAATGTCGCTGGAGAACCAGCAGGATGCCCTGCGCGGCGTCATTGACACCGCCGGCATCGAGCTGGAAACCCGCCTGCGTGATACCGCTGGCGACATTGCCGGCAAGCTTGGCGAAGCCGCCCGCGACATCACCGCTTCGGCCGATCAGTTCTCCAGCCGCGTCGAACAGACGGTCGGCGGCGTCTCCTCGACGCTCGACCGCACCGGTCATCGGATCGAAGACACGTTTGTCGGCCTCGAAGACCGCATCCGCAACCAGATCGGCAATGTCTCGGGCATGGTGGAAGGCGTCGGCATGAGCCTGTCGCAGACGCTGGCCGAGCGCACCGCCGAGCTTGCACGCGTCAACGCAGAAGGCCTCGAACGCATCGCCGGAACCCTCAGCCAAGGCACCAGCGAATTCGACCGCCTGAGCATGGAAGCCGCCAACCGCATCACCGGCAGTTTTGATGCCGGCACGGCCCGCGTCGACGAGCGCCTGTCCACCATGGACCGCGCCATCACCATGGGCCTCGACAATGTCAGCCGCACCATCGAAGGCAAGGCCTCGACGCTTGCCAGCTCGCTGCGCGATGCCGTGACGACTGCGGCCCAGGAGTTCGACAACGAAGCCATGCGCTCTGCCGATACGCTGAACAAGGCCGGCGCGCAGTTTGCCGAAACCGTTGACCAGCGCCATCAGGATTTTGCCCGCGCGCTGGAAGAACGCTCGAACGACATTGCCGGCCGCATCGGCGAAACGCAGAACCGTCTCGCAGGCCAGGCCGCCGCCGTGGCGCAGGCCTTCTCCGAGGCCGGCAATTCCATCATGCACAAGGTTTCGGAAGCAGAAGGCCTCGTACAGCGTCAGGTCGGCAGCATCACCCAGGCGCTCGGCGATGCCGAACGCACGCTCGATGAGCGCGGCACGGCCATCCGCACCTCGCTTGCCAACACCGCCGGCAGCATCGAGCAGACGCTGAATTCCGTCGATCAGACGGTTGCCGCCCGCAGCGATAGCATCCGCACGGCGCTCACCGAAACCACCGGCGACATCAATGCGGCACTCGAAGCCGTCGACAAGGCGCTCGAAGCCCGTGGCGAAGCGATCCGCTCCAGCCTCGACACCCGCTCGCGCGACCTCAACTCCATGCTGTCTGCCCGTTCGGCAGAACTGTCGCGCCTTATCGACGAAAAGGCCCGCCCTGTCGTCGAACAGTATGCAGAAACAGGCCGCACCGCAGCGGAACGTCTGGCAGCGGCAGCCGGCGAAAGTGCCGAGCGCCTGATTGCAGCCGCCGAGCAGAATGCTCAGCGCCTGCGCCAGGAAAACGGCTCGCTGGTCGAGGCGATCTCGTCGCGCACCAACGAAACGCTCGCTGCCATTTCCGAACGCACCCAGCAGGCCACCGGCGCGATCCGCAACAGCGAGCACAGCCTTGCCAACAGCGTCAACGATCTGATCACGCGGCTTGAAAACAGCAACAATGGCATTGCAAGCCTTGTCGAGCATGCCGCGCGCGAAATCGGCGTCACTGTCGAGCAGGCATCCGAAAAGCTCGGTCAGGCCGACCAGAAGCTCGAGGAAACGGCAGCCCGGTTTACCGATGCCAGCACGCGCGCTGCCGATATGGTGTCCAGCTCCAGCCGGCTTCTCGAAAACAATGTCGATCGCCTCGGCCAGATCTCTGGCCAGACACTGTCGCAGGTCGGTGCCATCGTCGGTCGCTTCGATGAATATACCACCGTTCTCAATCAGGCCTCCTCGCTCTTGGGCGCGGCCCAGTCGAACCTTGCGAGCACCCTGACCGAGCGTCAGGATGCCCTGCGCGCGCTTTCCGTCGGCCTCGTCAAGCGCTCGGAAGAAATCGAGACGAACATGCGCAACCTCTCGGGCGTCGTCGACGGCGCCTTCCAGCGCGCCGGCGAACGGTCGCTCGAAGTGGGTGCACAGCTTCGCGAAAACCTCTCCGGCTCGCTCAATGATATCAACCGTTCGCTGGCAGAGACCGAAGGTCGCGCCCAGCAGACGGCAGATGGCATGCGGGCGGCCCTGATGGGTGCCAGCCAGGAAGCCAACCGGGCGCTGGAAGGCACGATTGCCGACGCCGAACAGCGTGCCCGCGGCCTTGCCGAGCGTATGCGCGGCGGCATTACCGGTTCGCTCTCGGATGTCGAGCGCATGCTCGCCGATGCCGCCGGCAAATCCGATCAGGCGGCCGATCACCTGCGCGACACGTTGCGCAAGTCGGTCGAGGAGGCTATCGCCCGCTTTGCCGGCGCAACGGACGAGATCCGTCGCTCGGCAAGCGAAATTCGCAAGGAACTGGACGATACCCGCACCGAACTGAAGCGGGGCGCCTTCGACCTGCCGGAAGAGGCCAAGGAAAGCGCGTCCGCCATGCGCCGGGCCGTGGCCGAGCAGATCAAGGCCTTGCAGGATATTTCCGCCCTCGTCGGCCGTTCGGCCCAGACGCTGGAAATTTCCGACGTCGCCGCTCCGCGCGCAAGTGCCCCGCAGCCGGCTGCACGTCCCGCCCCGGCCCCAGCTCCGGCACAGGCTCCGCGGCCCACGCCGGCACCTGCTGCCGTCACCGCCCAGCCCGCCCGCGCACCGGCCGCTCCCCAGGCGCCTCAGCCTGCCCCCCGCAGCGAGCCGCTGCCCGGCGGCCTGCGCGGTAGCCTGCCAACCGAACGGGCGCCTGTTGTGACCCCGCGTGCGGCAGAACCTGCCCAGCGCGGCGAAGGCGGCGGCTGGATCAGCGATCTCCTGCGTGGCGCCTCGCGTGACGAGGCGGAAGCTGCAGCGCCGGTCCGACAGCCGGCCCAGCGCGCATCCGAACAGCAGACGCGCGCCGGCGACAGCCGCAACCCGCGTCACATGGTCGAATCGCTGAACTCGCTGTCGGTCGATATTGCCCGCGCCATCGATCACGATGCGTCGGTGGATCTCTGGCGCCGTTACCAGCGCGGCGAACGCGACGTGTTCACCCGTCGCCTCTACACGCTGAAGGGCCAGCAGACCTTTGACGACATCAAGCGCAAGTATGACCGCGAGCCGGAATTCCGCACCGCCGTCGACCGTTACATCGCCGATTTCGAAAAGCTGCTCGCCGACGTGGCCCGCACCGACCGCGACCGCAGCGTAACGCAGAGCTACCTGACCTCGGATACCGGCAAGGTCTACACCATGCTTGCCCACGCCGCCGGCCGGTTCAGCTGAGCGGACCCGCACCGTGAAGACATTCCCGATGTCCCGAGCAGACGTCGGGGCTTCGCACTGATCGGACAAGGGGGTGGCGCTGCTTCCCCCTTGTCTTTTTTGGGCAGACGCAGCGGACCCTTCTTTGCGCCAGACCAGATTGGGCGGAGCGCCATCAGACCCTCTGCAAAACCGGAGATGCTTCGTGTTCGAAGACCAGTCCTTCAGCATCCCGGCCGATCGGATTGATTGCCACGTGCGCGGGACCTTTCAGCTTTCCGAAGAGGTGGAAGCCGAGCGCGCCGCCCGCTGGCAAGCGCTGCGTGCGAGAAGTGCGGCCGTCTTTGACGGCGCGCTGATGCGGATGGCGAGCCACAGCATCGAGGGCGGCAGGCTGACAATCGTTGGAAATCGCACAACCTATTCCGCCTATGTGGCGACACGCCATGCCGATTTTCAAGTCGAGCATCCGCGTGCCGAAAGGGCAGACCCGCTCGGCATGACCGCCGTGGTGCTGACCGCAGACGCGCAGGTGATCGTCACAAGACGAAGCCTTGCTGCCGAACAGAACCCTGGCGGACTTTATCTGATCGGTGGTTACGCGGAGCCAGCCGAGGGTTTTGATCAGCTGGATCTCACCCTTGAGATTGCGCGGGAAATCGAAGAGGAAATTGCCGTCACAGATCTCGACCGCGCTGAAACTTTCGCCATCGGCCTTGCCTATGATCCGGTCTTCTGCCACCCGGAGCTTTTCTTCCTCACCGTGAGCCGTTCAACAGCCCAAGTGATCCTGGACGGTGCCCGATATGCCCAAGATCGCAACGAGGCCGCCCAACTGCTCGCCTGCCCGCTCCGCGATGTTCTGGCGGAAGACGGCCCGGTCCGCGATGCGCCCAGGACTTGGAGCTTCCTCAAGGCCCGGAATTTTCTTGCACGCCATCTGCAAGTAACCGCCAGAGGCTAGAGCCCCGCCCGGTTGGACCTGTTCTCCGAGATGGTTGCCATAAGGTGCAGCGCGTTCACCCACGCGAATGGGCAGGCGCTTGCATCACCCGCACCGGGTAAGGATATCATCAACGACATCGGAAATCGGCCGAGTTGCATCAATGCTGATGGCGCCTGGTGGAATGCCTTCGCGGCTCGCGTGCTGGCGCAGGATCAACGCCCGTTCGGCCGGTTTTGAACCCCATTCATCCCGTCTGCCGTCAAGACGGTGGTTCAGCGTTTCGATGTCGATATCCAGCACGACGACCGCGTCGAAGAGATGGATGAACTGGGAAAAATTCCGCGAGCCGCCACAAAGGAAGGTGACGGGGAAAGTGTGATCAGCCACAAGAGCCTTCACTCTCTCCACATCCCAGATGTGATGCTGGGAGATAAAGTCCGGGTCGTCCGCGTGCCGTGCAGCCATGGCAGGGAGGAGCCTTGCGCCTGTTACGGGATCACCCTGATAGGCGAGAACACGGTCTCCGTGCACCGCGTGGTAACCGCCCCGTTCCAGCTCCGTCGCCACTGTTGTCTTGCCAGTTCCGGAGCCGCCTTCGATCAGGATATTTCTGATCCCCATGTCCCATGCCTCTGCCGATATTCATTGATGGCGACCCGTCTAGGCGGTTGCAATGACATCAGCAAGACATCCGCCAAAGGACCTATTCAAAGGCGTGAGTGCAATGGCGCACGCAATACACGACCTCAATTCAGGCCATGCTCCGCAGACATTGGCCAATCCCGCGAAGCCGTA
Organism: Neorhizobium sp. PAMB6630; assembly: GCF_058242775.1. Classification (NCBI taxonomy): domain Bacteria; kingdom Pseudomonadati; phylum Pseudomonadota; class Alphaproteobacteria; order Hyphomicrobiales; family Rhizobiaceae; genus Neorhizobium; species Neorhizobium sp. PAMB6630. Next base: position 1,930,109 of record NZ_CM177836.1, on the reverse strand, counting down.
TTTCCTTCGAAATAGCCTCTTAAAGCGAGCGCAGCGTCCAGTCGACGATGTCGGCGCCGACCTTGGCAAAGGCGCGGTTGATGCCGGCGATCAGCTGGGTATTGCCCTCGCCTGAGACCGGCACGCTGGCGCGGAACACGTTCTGGGCGCGCACCGACCCATTGCGGTCGTTGAGGATCTTGACCGAGATTTCGACATTGGCCGTGCGTGGGCCGGAAGTGTTGATCTCGAAGGCGCGGATATCCGTCACCACCTGGTAATCGATGGCCAGTCCCTGCCCGGGCTTTCCGACGCCAGCAAGCTTGCCGGTGTTTTCGAAAGCCTGCACCAGCTTCGACTGCACCATGCGCGGCAGGCGGTCACCCCATTGCGAATCGGCGAGATACTGGATCTCCGACGGCGAGACGCGCACCAGGACCTGTTCGCTGTCGAGCGATTTCAGCGCCGTCGGTTCGGGCACGAGGATCTGCTTGTTGCGCGCCGTCGGCGCATCGGCCATCGGCGTCAGCGACAGATCGAACGTGTCGTTATTGGCCTTCGTGCCGCAGCCGGCCAGAAGCAACGCCATCAGGGGAAGGGCAAGCAAGGCGGTGGTTTTGACCGGGCGCTTCAGCATGTGTGTGTCCATCATTGGGTTACTCGCTCCCGTCAACGCCGTGTACGGCCGTCATATTCCTTCACCGACTCGCCGCCAAAAATCAGCCTCTGCGGATTCTGGTCGAAATTGGTGATGGTCTGGTTGAGGTTGTCAACGGCGCGGCGGGTATCGCCCACCAGCGTCTGCACATCGCGCAGGCCGGTGCCGGAGAAGCGGGCAAGGTTGTCGGCAATCGGGCCGATACGGGCGTTCAGGTTGTCAGCCGTCGCGCGGATCGATTGCAGCGTCTTTTCCGCCTCGGCAAACAGCCCCTTGGAATCGTCGCCGCTCACCATCGTGTCCACTTTCACCAGAATGGTGTCGACACGCGTCGAGGCCTGATTCAGTTTCTGCGCCATGTCGGTGAAGTCACGGATGGCATTGTTGATTTCGTCGCGGCGCGCCGAAACGTTATCGACCACCTGACGGGCAGAGGCGATGGCGCCACGCGCATCGACGGAGGCCGCCGTGATATTGTTGACGGCGTTTCCGATCTGCGTCGGATCGACGGCAGCCAGCAGGTTGTCGGCGCGCTTCAGCACGGATTGCGCCTCGACGCTCGCCTGGTTGAAGCCGCCGGCTGCTTCCTTCACCTGCTCCATGATCGGACCGATATTGCTCGTGGACTGGGCAATGTCGCCGGTGACCTTTTCGGCATTAGTGATGACGTTGTTGATCTTCTGGGCGTCCACCGCACGGACAAGACCATCAACCGCTTCCAGCGTCGAATCAACCCGTTCGGATACGCGGTTGAAGGTGACGGAAAGCGTCGAAAGGCTGCGCAGGAAATCGTCGATGGCATCGGAATTGGAGCTGAGCGCGCCGGTAAAGGCTTCGGCATGTTCGATGGTGCGTGTCAGCGGCCCGCGCGCGTCGGTGACAAAACCCTGGATCTGGCCGATTGCATCATCGGCACGCTGCAGGATCTTGTCGGCGGTGGCCAGAAGGTTGGTCACGCTCGACTGGTCGGCAATCAGCACGGCCGGCCGGCCGGTCTCTTCCGATGTCTTCAGGAGGTTTTCCTCGTCCGTGCGGCCGCCCGACATTTCGATATAGGCCGCACCCGTCAGGCCCTGCACTTCCAGCACAGCCTTGGTGGAGGGATAGATCGGAGCAGACGTCTGCACTTCGGTGAAGGCAATCGAGTAACGCGGATCTTCCGGATCGATTGTCAGGCTGCGCACGGAGCCGATCGGAATGCCGTTAAAACGCACGGCAGAGCCCACCGAAAGCCCGTTTGCGGAACCCGGAATGCGGATCGCCACTTCGGCCGTCGGTCCGCTGCGGCCATACTGCGCCATCCAGTAGACGAAACCGAAGGCGGCAGCCACGACCAGCAGGGTGAAAAATCCGACGATGGCGTAATTGGCTCTTGTTTCCATGGCTCTCAAGACTTTCCTGGCACTGTGCCGGTTGCGCCGTCGTCGGTGACGATGGACCGGGCCCGCTTTCCGCGGAAATAGGACTGCACCCACGCATCGTCGCAGGCCAGCATGTCATCCAGCGTTCCCTCGACCAGAACCCGCTTCTGGCCAAGCACCGCGATACGGTCGCAGACGGAAAACAGGCTGTCGAGATCGTGGGTGACCATGTAGACGGTAAGGCCGAGCGTATCACGCAGCTTTGCAATCAGCATGTCGAATTCGGCAGCCCCGATCGGGTCGAGGCCGGAGGTCGGTTCATCGAGAAAAACCAGCGCCGGATCGAGCGCCAGCGCCCGCGCAAGGGCTGCCCGCTTGATCATGCCGCCGGACAGCTCGGACGGGTATTTGTCCGCCGCGTCGGCAGCAAGGCCAACCAGCTCGATCTTCAGATAGGCCAGCTCATCCATCAGCGACTGCGGCAGGTCGAGATATTCGCGCATCGGCAGCTGGATGTTTTCCTTCACCGTCAGCGAGGAAAACAAGGCACCCTGCTGGAACAGCACGCCCAGCTGCATATCGAGCGCCATGCGCTGTCGATCGTCGGCTTTTTCGTAATCGACACCGAGGATCTCGATCGTGCCGGACCGGTGTGGCAGAAGGCGCAGCACCGTGCGCATCAGCACGGATTTGCCGGTGCCGGAAGCGCCGACGAAACCAAGAATTTCGCCGCGATAAATGTCAAGATCGAGGTTTTCCAGCACCGTCTTCGTGCCGAAACCAACCGTCAGATCGCGCACAGACAGGATGACGCTCCCCGGCTCCGGATGCTCGACCGCATCGATCACATTGTCCTGAACGGCCATACCCATCCTAAAAGTCGATTGCGGAGTAGAAGATTGCAAAAAGCGCATCCATCAGGATGACGACGAAGATCGACTTCACCACGGCCGCCGTGACATGGGCGCCAAGCGATTCGGCACTGCCGCCGACCTTCATGCCCTCGACGGCCGAAACGATGCCGATGGCAAGCGCCATGAACGGCGCCTTGATCATGCCGGATGCAACGGACGAATATTCCACCGCCTCGTGAAGGCGGGCAAGAAACGTCTCGAAGGTGATGCCCGAATAGAGCCACACGACGATGGCTGCGCCATAAAGGGCGGAGAAATTGGCAACGATGGTCAAAAGCGGCAGCGCGATGGTCAGCGCCACCAGACGTGGAAACACCAGCACGCCGACGGGATTGAGCCCGATGACAGTCAGCGCGTCGATTTCCTCGCGCATCTTCATCGAGCCGATTTCGGCGGTGATGGCGCTTCCGGAGCGGCCGGCAATCATGATGGCCGTCAGCAGCACGCCGATTTCACGCAGCTGCAGAATGCCGACGAGATCGACAACGAACAGTTCGGCGCCGAAATATCGCAGCTGGAAGGCACCCTGCTGAGCAATGATGGCGCCGATCAGGAAGGACATCAGCATGATGATCGGCACGGCGCGCACGCCCATCCGGTCGATATGGGTGACGACGGAAGCCGGCGAGATGCCGGTGCCGCGGCCAAGCTTCAGCTGCGCACCACCCACGGCAGAACCCAGAATGTTCATGGCGGCAACGGCATCCTGCCAAAGCTCGACGATGGCGCGGCCGGGCGGCGTAAAGACGCGCTGGAACAGCGAGGCATTGTCGGCGGCCTTGGCAGGCGGGGCCGGCGTTTCCTGCGGCATGACATCGAGCAGCTCCTTCAGCTGCTCGCTTGCCCCCACCACAACGGCATCACCACCCTGCGCCCGGCGCGCATTGATCAGCCGGCGAATGAGCCAGCCGCCGGATGTGTCGACCTGGTCAATGGCCGAGACGTCGAGTTCAAGCCTGCCGGCTGCCTCTTGCGTCTCCAGGACAGACAGATCTTTCAGAACCCCCGAAATGCCACGGTTGCGCCAATCCCCCGACAGGAGATAACGTTCCCCCTCGCCAGCAGATTCATCTTTTTCGATTGTGGCAGACCGGTCGTTGACGGGCTTCGGCTTCATGGGCATCTATTACTGCTCGGACGCACGGTTGATCCCGCACTTAAGAGGCGCAATATAGCCGCCACCGTGCGAATTGCCATGCTGTCCAAAGCCAAAAAGGCCGAGCAGTAACCTCAAAGCCACAGGTCGTTTTCTGACCGTACGCCACCGGCAAGGTACGGCGTGTGAACGGCCGGCAAGATAAAAGGCGAACGGGAAGAAACGCAGCCTTGTCTGCAAATCCGGCTTTATCAGACGCCGGCCTCGCTACCGGCCCGTCGTGGGTTGCTGCGTGCGGCCTTCAGCGTCAGTGCCAGGCCACCGGCCGCCACAAGCGCCATCAGGTAATAGCTGTTCTGGCCGAACTCGCGGTAGATGAGGCCGGCCAGGAAGGTCGATGTGGCCAGAAACACGCCGTTATAGAAGAAATAGGTGCCCTGCACCGTCGATTCCTTACTTTCATGCACGCTCTCGACGATCTTCTGCTGCATGCCGAAATGCAGGAAGGCAAAGCTGAAGGCATGGCTGCACTGCAAAAGAGTGGCGCTCACGAAGCCGAGCGGCTGGACGAACAGAACCCAGCGCAGCACGGCCACCACCGAGCCGAACACCATCAGCCCGACCGGCGAAACCTTTCGGGCAATCAGGCCGGACAGGAAGAAAAACAGGATTTCCGCTACCACGCCCGCCGACCACAGCACACCGATCTCAGACCCGGAAAAGCCGAGTTGCTGCCAGTGAATGCCGGAAAATGCGTAATACATGCCATGCGTGGACTGCACGAGCGTGCAGCCGATCATCAGGAGGTTGAGGTCCGGCGCGGCGATCATCGATGACTGATTTGCGCAAACCACTTTTTCCGGCAGTGCGGCAGCGCGCCCGAGACGCGGCACGATGAGCGCCGCCACCAGCGTCAAGGAAAAGGCCGAGGCCGCCACAAGCGGCACGACGGAGGCGGAAAAGCGCGAGATCGCCTCGCCCGCCAGAAGTGTCATCGCCACAAACCCGATCGAGCCCCAGACCCTTATCGTGCCATAACGATAACCCCAGCGGCGCACGCCCATGACAGTGATGCTTTCCAGAACCGGCGTGAAGGGCGCAAAGGCTGCCCCTTGCAGGCTGAACACCAGAAGCACCATCCAGAACCCGTCGACCACCATCAGCAGAAGTGCGGTGGTGATGGAGAGGACGGCGGAAAACAGAAGGATACGCACCCGCTCCGACAGCCGGTCGGCAAGGTAACCGGCAACCGGCGCCGAGAGAACGCGCAGAACGATCGGCACCGACAGGATGAGGCCGATCTGCCATTCATCGAGCGCCAGCGATTTCAGCCAGACCGGAAAGAATGGCAAAAGAATACCGTTGACGCCAAGCGCTGCCGCATAGGCCAGCGCGCAACGAACGGGAAACAGACGGGGAATGGCAATCGGGGAAAAAGCCTGGGCCACGGGGGCTCCCATGCTGACGGCGGCGGGTTGGGCGATCGGGAATCGTCTTGGAATTTGATCGCTTTACCACGCAAGCACAGCATGCGCCACACTCTTGCCACCGCTCAGACATCAAGCACGCGCACGGCAGGCAAATCTGCCGGGAGAGCCGGCAGGTGAATGTTCAGGCAGCCTGCATGTCACCTTTTGCCGTAAGGGGCGGCGCCAGCAGCGCCGGAATTTCGACCGTCTGGCCGGAATGCTGCCAGGAGATCAGCTCGAATGTGCCATCCATGTGCTCGACGATGGCCGTGCAGCTTTCCACCCAGTCGCCGGTGTTGATGTAGCGGATGCCGTCGATATCCTCCATCACCGCATGATGGATATGGCCGCAGATCACGCCGTCGACATTGTTGCGCCGGGCTTCCTCGGCCACGACCTTCTGGAATTCGCCGATGAAATTGACGGCCTGCTTGACCTGCAGCTTGGCCCAGGCCGAAAACGACCAGTAAGGTAGGTGAAGCCGGCGACGAACAGCGGCCAGTACCACGTTAATGGCAATGGCTGCGTCATAGGCCCAATCGCCGAGATAAGCGAGGAGGCGGATATTGCGCACGACGACGTCGAACTCGTCGCCATGCAGCACGAGGTATTTTCGGCCGTCGGCGGCTTCATGCACCATCCGATCCGCCACTTCAATGCCGCCGAAGTGAACGCCGGGGAAGGCACGCAGGAACTCGTCGTGATTGCCGGGAATGTAGACGATGCGGGTGCCCTTGCGCGCCTTGCGCAGCAGTTTCTGCACCACGTCATTGCAGCCCTGCGGCCAGTACCAGCTGCGCTTCAGCCGCCAGCCATCCACGATGTCTCCGACCAGAAAGATCGTCTCGGCCTCGTGGTAGCGCAGGAAATCCAGAAGGAAATCGGTCTTTGCCGCCTTGGAACCCAGGTGGATATCGGAAATGAACAAGGTCCTGAAGTGTTTCGTTTCCAGTGTCTCTGCCACGTCGCTCACCCTTTCGTCAGACCGCCCCTCCTTTGTCCAAATCAGACTCGTATTTCAGGAGCATGACAGCGGCCGGTTGCGGGGCCATTCCGCCGCCGCAAACTGCCGAATGCGGCAGCAGGGACACAGGCTTGCGTCCTTGCCCCCGATATTTCACTACTGTTCCCCGACGCCGTTTGATGTATGAGACAGACCAAGACAAAAGACTGAAAGGAGATGGCGATGGAACACAAGGACAACACACCTGTGGACACGGACACCGCAAAGGCGGACCTGGATGAGCAGGCACTGTTTTTCCACCGCTATCCGCGCCCCGGCAAGCTGGAAATCGTCGCCACCAAGCCGCTCGGTAACCAGCGCGATCTCGCGCTTGCCTATTCACCGGGCGTCGCCGCCCCCTGCCTTGCGATCCGCGACAACCCTGACATGGCCGCCGAATATACCGCGCGCGCCAATCTCGTCGGCGTCGTGTCGAACGGCACGGCCGTCCTTGGCCTTGGCAATATCGGACCGCTTGCCTCCAAGCCTGTCATGGAAGGCAAGGCCGTCCTCTTCAAAAAATTCGCCGCCATTGACGTCTTCGACATCGAGATCGCCGCTGAAACGGTGGACGAGATGGTGTCGACGATTGCCGCTCTGGAGCCAACCTTCGGTGGCATCAACCTGGAAGACATCAAGGCGCCGGAATGTTTTGAAGTCGAGCGCCAGCTGCGCCAGAAAATGAACATTCCGGTCTTCCATGACGACCAGCATGGCACGGCCATCATCGTGGCGGCTGCCATCCTCAACGGCCTGGAACTTGCCGGCAAGAAGATTTCCGACGTCAAGATCGTCACGTCCGGCGCCGGTGCTGCAGCACTCGCCTGCCTCAACCTCCTCGTTTCGCTCGGCGCCAAGCGCGAAAACATCTGGGTCCACGATATCGAGGGCCTCGTTTATGACGGCCGCAACGTGCTGATGGACCCGTGGAAGGAAATCTACGCCCAGAAGAGCGACAAGCGGGTGCTTGCCGAATCGATCGGCGGCGCAGACGTCTTCCTCGGCCTGTCGGCAGCCGGCGTGCTGAAGCAGGAACTGCTCGTGCAGATGGCGGAAAAGCCGCTGATCATGGCGCTGGCCAATCCGACGCCGGAAATCATGCCGGAACTGGCGCGTGCCGCCCGTCCCGATGCGATGATCTGCACCGGGCGCTCGGACTTTGCCAACCAGGTCAACAACGTCCTCTGCTTCCCTTACATCTTCCGGGGCGCGCTCGATTGCGGCGCAACCACGATCAACGAAGAAATGAAGATGGCGGCGGTAAAGGCGATTGCCGGCCTTGCCCGCGAGGAAATTTCTGACGTTGCCGCCCGTGCCTATGCGGATGAAACGCCGGTCTTCGGTCCCAATTACCTCATCCCGTCGCCGTTCGATCCGCGCCTTATCCTGCGCATCGCGCCGGCTGTTGCCAAGGCTGCCGCAGAAACCGGCGTTGCCTCGCGGCCGATTGCCGATTTCGACCAGTATCTCGATCAGTTGAACCGCTTCGTCTGGCGCTCCGGCTTCGTCATGAAGCCGATCTTTACGAGTGCCAAGCAGGCGGAAAAGAACCGCGTGATCTTTGCCGAAGGCGAAGATGAGCGCGTGCTGCGCGCCGCCCAGGTTCTGCTCGAGGAAAAGACCGGCGTGCCGATCCTCATCGGTCGTCCGTCGGTCATCGAAGCCCGCCTCAAGCGTTTTGGCATCCGCATACGCCCGAACGTCGATTTTGCCGTGGTCAATCCGGAAGACGATCCGCGTTACCGCGATTATGTCGATGATTACGTGGCTCTTGTCGGTCGCGCCGGCATCAACCCGGAAGCGGCCCGCACCATCGTGCGCACCAACAACACCGTGATCGGTGCCTTGTCGGTGAAGCGCGGCGAAGCGGATGCGCTGATCTGCGGCGTTGAAGGCCGGTTCGACCGCCATCTCAAGGATGTCAGCCAGATCATCGGCAAGCAGAAGGGTGTCTGCGCCTTTTCGAGCCTGAGCCTGCTGATCGCCCAGAAAGGCCCGGTCTTCTTCACCGATACTTTTGTCAACTACAACCCGACGCAGGAAGAGATCGCCGAGATCACCATTCTCGCCGCGCAGGAAATCCGCCGCTTCGGCATCACGCCGAAGGCAGCGCTGATCTGCCACTCGAATTTCGGCTCGCGCAATTCCGAAAGCGCCACCAAGATGCGCGCGGCTCTCCAGATCATCCGCGAGCGGGCGCCGGAACTGGAAGTGGACGGCGAAATGCAGGCGGGTTCGGCACTCTCGGAACAGCTGCGCAAGCGGGCACTTCCCGACAGCAGCCTGACGGGCGAGGCAAACCTTCTGGTCTTCCCGAATCTCGATGCCGCCAATATCTCGCTCGGCATTGCCCGCACCATGATGGATGCGCTGCATGTCGGTCCGATCCTGCTCGGAGCAGCCCAGCCGGCACACATCCTGTCGACCTCGGTTACCTCGCGCGGCGTCGTCAACATGGCAGCACTTGCCGTCGTTGAAGCCTCGCATGCGGATTTTGCCGTGACCTCTGGCTAAAACGCCAAGGTGCTCTAGATTTTCCGGTGACTTATCACATTCTCAACCTCGAAGCGGCATCCTGCCGCTTCGAACAGATGTGACAACCGCCGGACGCTCTTCCCATGCGACTTTCATCGCTGCTGACCACCGTGATTTTTTTGTTGCCGGCTGCGGCCCATGCAGCTGAAAATGTCGAACGCTGCCTCAGCCTCGGCCAAAAGATTGCCGCCGCCCCCACCGTGATCGGCAATACGCAGGAAGCTCGCGGCTTTAGCCAAATGCTCAACGCCCAGAACCGCGAAATCCGCGCGGTGCGGCTGGAAATGCAGCAATTGCGCTGTCACGTCGGCGCCATCGTTACCTATCAGGACGGTTATCCAGACCCTTGCATCGGCCTTGATGAAACACTGTCTGCCATGGAGACGAACCGGCGCGCGATGATTGCGCGGCGCCAAGGAGATCTGTCCGTCGTTCGAGCACCGATCCGCAGCGAAGACGAGATCCGGGCGGAAATGCGGGCACTCCGCTGTGGCGAAATCGATTATGCCGCCGTCGAACAGGAAAAACTTGCGCCGCGCCCGGCCGTTCTGCCGCAGGCCGCGACGTCCAGTGTGCCAGCCTCACCGTCCATCCTCAGCCTGCAGTCAAAGATCGAGCCGCTCCAGGCCGCCCGGCCACAGGGGCCGCCGGACCGAGACTGGGATGCTTCCAAGCCGGTGCGCACCGTGGGACCGGTCTTCTTCCCGGACCAGCAGAAAATCGATCTCGCCCATCCCAAAAGCGCAGGTGCGCAGCCGACGCAGTGATACGGCGCTGGCGCACACCGGTCCCTGTGTCGTCAGGCTCCGGGCTCCCGCCAGCTTTCCTCGCAGATGAGATCATCAAGCGACAACCGCTGGCGCCAGCCCTTCACCGCCAGTTCCGGCGCATCATACAGTTCCTCGACATAACCGAGACAGAGCCAGGCGACGATCTTGATACGTTCGGGAATATTCAGCAGCGCACGCACGTCGCAATCGTGAAAAATGCTGACCCAGCCGACACCGACACCTTCGGCCCGCGCGGCAAGCCAGAGGTTCTGCACGGCACAGACGGTGGAATAGACATCCATGCGCGGATTGTGCGTGCGCCCCAGCACCACAGGCCCCGCCCGGTCGGGATCTGAGGTCACGACGATGGAGAGCGGCGCCTTGGCAATGCCCTGAAGTTTCAGGCTGCGGTAAAGCGCCTGTTTTTCGTCGGCAAACTGTACCGCCGCCTCATCATTGGCACGGCTGAAGGCCTCCACGGCCCGCGCACGCGTGTTCTCATCGCGAATGAGGATGAAGCTCCACGGCTGCATGAAGCCCACTGACGGCGCCGCATGAGCCGCTTCCAGCAGACGTCGCACCAGATCGTCGGGAAGCGGCGTCGGCAAGAACTGGTCGCGCACGTCGCGCCGTGTGTGAATGGCCGCATAAACGGCCGCGCGCGCCGTCTCGTCAAAGGGTGCTGCCGGGCAAAGCCCGCCTGCCCCGGTCTCAGGCTTTTCCTGGCTCATGGCAGCGGAAAATATCGGACATAGGCGAAGGCCGATCCGTCCGGCGCCCAGTTCGGTGAGTTCATCGTGCCCTGCCCGCCAAACAGTTCGAACAGTGTCTCGACGTTTTTGCCATCCGGGTCCATCAGCCGCACGCGGACATTATGGTCGCGCGGATGGTCGAACACATCGCCATCGTAGGAGACGAAGACAACCTTCCTGCCATCCGGCGAGGGATGCGGGAACCAGTCGCCAAAATCGCTGTCGGTGATCCGCTCGGCCGCGCCACCTGCCGCCGGCACGCGCCAGATCTGCATGCGCCCGGTGCGGCTGGAGTTGAAATAGATCCAACGTCCGTCAGCCGAATAATCCGGCCCGTCATTGCGGCCTTCGCCATGGGTCAGGCGGGTCTCGTCACCGCCGTCGATCCCGATCGTGTAGATATCAAAGACGTCATTGCGGATGCCGCAATAGGTGAAGCTTTGCCCATCCGGTGACCAGCCGTGCCAATAACTTGGCAGGTTTTTCGTCACCAGTTTGGCAGCTCCGCCCTCCGCCGGCAGCACATAGATCGCCGATTTGCCGAACTCCACCTTGTCGGAAATCGCCATCAGCGTCCCATCCGGTGAAAGTCCGTGATCGTTGTTGCACTGGATGGCAAAACCGGTGGCAATCACCTGCGGCTCAGGCTTGCCGTCAAGCGCCAAACGAACCATGCGCCCCTCGCTGTTCAGCACCAGGCTCTTCCCGTCCGGCGCCCAGTTCGGCGCCTCGAACAGAGCCTCGGTCTGCCATATCACGCGCGACATGCGGCTTTTCAGGTCATAGATCTCGATCGAACTGCGCATGTTATGTCTCCGGAGACGATGACCGTGTGCAAAGCGGCAGATCCTTCGGCGCGAAAAGCCTCACGCCCGGTCGCGGAACCGGTTGGTGATCGGATACCGCCGGTCGCGGCCAAAATTCTTCTTTGTGATCTTCACGCCCGGAGCCGATTGCCGGCGCTTGTATTCGGCGAGATAAAGAAGATGCTCGATGCGGTGGACGGTTGCCACGTCATGGCCGCGCGCCACAATCTCGTCCGTGCCCATTTCGTTTTCGACGAGGCATTCGAGGATGTCATCCAGCACCGGATAAGCCGGCAGCGAATCCTGGTCGGTCTGGTTGGGCCGCAGTTCCGCCGAGGGGGCCTTCGAGATGATATTCTTGGGGATCACCTCGCCACCCGGCCCGAGTGCCCCCGGTGGCACATGGTGGTTGCGCCATTCGGCAATCGCATAGACCTGCATCTTGTAGAGGTCCTTGATCGGATTGAAGCCGCCGTTCATGTCGCCGTAGAGCGTCGCATAGCCCACCGACATTTCCGACTTGTTGCCGGTGGTCACCACCATGGCGCCGAACTTGTTGGAAATCGCCATCAGGATGGTGCCGCGCGTCCGGCTCTGCAGGTTCTCTTCCGTAATACCCTCTTCGGTGCCTTCGAACATGTCGGCAAGCGAGGACAAAAATCCTTCGACGGGTTCGGAAATCGGCACGATGTCATAACGGCAGCCGAGCGCGCGCGCGCAATCGGCCGCATCCGAAAAGCTTTCTTCGGATGTGTAGCGATAAGGCAGCATCACCGTGCGCACCCGCTCCTCGCCGAGCGCATCGACGGCAATTGCCGCGCAGACGGCCGAATCGATGCCGCCGGAGAGGCCTAGCACCACGGACTTGAAGCCGTTCTTGTTGACGTAATCGCGAAAACCCAGAAGGCAGGCGCGGTAATCCGCCTCTTCCTTTTCCGGGATATGCACCATGGGGCCGGACGTTGCGCGCCATGTGCCGCCGTCGCGGTGCCAGTCGGTCACGGCCATCGCCGTCTCGAACTGGCTCATCTGGAAGGCCAGCGTCTTGTCGGCATTAAAGCCGAAACTTGCGCCGTCGAACACCAGTTCATCCTGTCCGCCAAGCTGGTTGACGAAGATCAGCGGCAGCCCGCTTTCGATCACCTGACGCAGCGCCACCTGATGGCGCACATCCAGCTTGCCGCGATAATAGGGCGAGCCGTTCGGCACGATCAGGAGTTCCGCGCCCGATTCGGCCAGCGTCTCGCACACACCGAGATCGTTCCAGATTTCCTCGCAGATCGGCACGCCGAGCCGAACGCCGCGAAAATTCACCGGCCCCGGCATCTCGCCTTCGTCAAACACGCGCTTTTCGTCGAACTCGCCGTAATTGGGCAGGTCGATCTTGTCGCGCAACGCAAGGATCTTTCCGCCATCGACGATCGCCACAGAATTGTGCCGACCCTTTTCCCCCTGCCTCGGCAGGCCGATGATCACGCCTGGGCCACCCTCTTTCGTGTCCTCCACCAGCGTCTCCAGCGCCGTCCAGCAGGCCTTTAGAAAAGCCGGCTTCAGCACCAGGTCTTCCGGCGGATAACCGGAGAGGAAAAGTTCGGTAAAGACGATCAGGTCTGCCCCCTCACGGGCGGCATCCCGGCGCGCCTCGCGCGCCAGCGCCAGATTACCGGCGACATCGCCGACGGTCGGATTGAGCTGCGCAAGGGCAATACGAAGGGTCTGTGCGGGTTCCTGGGTCATGTCCCTGATTTAGCGTGCGACTCCGGCTGGAGCAATGCGGCAGAGGGTGAATTTTCGATGTCAGGTCTGCGCCTCGTGCGGCCGGCGCGAATGACCGGCGGGATATTGCGGGGCATCGCCGCCGATCTCATAAAAATCGGGCTTGTCGGCGCAGTAGATGTGGTAACGCATCGAAAGTCCGCTTGGATCGTCGAAGGCGCCCACCATCACCGACACCCGATCCTCACCATCGGCCTGCCAGAACAGCGCCGAGCCGCAGCGACCACAAAATCCCCGTCCGGCGCTGTCGCTTGCACGGTACCAGTTGAGCGTGCCGGCATCCTCGATGGTGATGTCACGCAAGGCGCATTCAGTCGCGGCATAATAAAGCCCCGTCTGGCGCCGGCACTGCGAGCAATGACAGCCGACCACCCCGTCGAGTTGCCCCCGAACGACAAACCGCACCGCGCCACAGAGGCAGCCACCCTGATGATCGTCCATTCCATGTCCCTCCGGTCGCGTCAGAAACACCTGACGTTTCGCGGCGTCCGTGTCAAACAGCTTCGGCTGACAGGAAGTGTCAGCGAAATTGATGGCACGTAGAGAGGCGCCGGCGGCTCTCAAAGGCGCCGTCGACTGGAAACGCGTGCTGCAGATCGGCGTGGACAAGCCCACCGGTCTTTCCGCTCGCGCCTGCTCCGTCCTAATGCGCCGCGACAATGTTTGGGCATGCTGGTTCGATCGGCGGTGGCAGATGCCCCTATTAAAGGGCCCCGGACTGCAACTCAAAGATATATTCATCTGCGCATTCATGCAAATGGATGTATCGTCAATATAAATTCAATAAAAATTCTGAACGACCCAACAGTTTTCCAATTCTATAGCTAAAGACGCGCGAAATAATGTTTGTCATTCCTACACGAAGTGCCATCATTGAGACAGCGGTACGCCCCCGACACCCGATCGTCTCCGGCAGTCTTGCATCTCTGACAGCAGATCAATCACCAGCAGTATGAACACAAGGGGAATGTCATGAAACATGTGATAAGCCTTACCGTGCTCGCCATCAGCCTCGCGCTGCCGGCAGCCCTTCCCGCATTGGCGAAAAATGATGGAAAACTGCCCAAAACCGCAAAACCTCTGACGGAGGAAGAAGCGAAAGCGATCTACTCGGGCAAGACGATCGATTGGCAGCCATCGCGGGTCTATTGGCGACCGGATGGTACGGCGATCGGGTTCAACCCGAAAAAGGGCCAGGAATATTTTACGGAGGGAACGTGGACCGCCCGCGGCAACGAGGTCTGCTTGCACCTCGAATGGCATGGTCCGGACAAGGCAAAGCCGCCTTATCTCGAAGACCTGTGTGCGAAATATTATAGTGATGGCAAGAAGGTCTGGGTCGAGAACACCAAGGATGAGCCGCAATATATGGGCGACATCTGGACCGGCATCGAGAAGAAGCTCAAAAAGGGCGATACAGCATCCGAGCAGGCTTTGGCGCTAAAAGCCAAGTTCGGCTATTAAGCCTGTCAGGAACCGTAGCCTTCCAACGCCCACGAAAAAGGGCCGGATATTTCCCTCCGGCCCCTCTTCAATCCTGTGCGTGAAAACGGCCGATCAGCCGTTCACTACCATGCGCTTTTCGTCGCGGCCGGTCTTCATGCGCTCGGCCAGAAGGAAGGCCAGTTCCAGCGCCTGGTCGGCATTGAGGCGTGGGTCGCAATGGGTGTGGTAACGGTCCTGCAGGTCGCCGGCCGTCACGGCGCGGGCGCCGCCGGTGCATTCGGTCACGTCCTTGCCGGTCATTTCCACATGGATGCCGCCGGGATGCGAGCCTTCGGCACGGTGGATCTGGAAGAAGCTTTCGACTTCCGACAGAACCCGCTCGAAGGGCCGCGTCTTGTAGTTGTTGAGCGTGATCGTGTTGCCATGCATGGGATCGCAGGACCACACGACCTTCCGGCCTTCACGTTCCACCGCACGGATGAGGCGCGGCAGGTGGTCGGCGACCTTGTCATGACCAAAACGGCAGATCAGCGTCAGGCGGCCGGCCTCGTTGGACGGGTTCAGAATGTCGATCAGCCGCAACAGATCGTCGGCCTGCATGGACGGGCCGCATTTCATGCCGATCGGGTTCTTGATGCCACGGCAGAATTCCACATGCGCATGGTCGGCCTGACGCGTGCGGTCGCCGATCCAGATCATGTGGCCTGATGTGGCATACCAGTCGCCGGAGGTCGAATCGACACGCGTCATCGCTTCCTCATAACCCAGAAGCAGCGCCTCGTGGCTGGTGAAGAAATCCGTCTCGCGCAGCGCCGGATTGTTCTCCGAGGTGATGCCGACGGCCTTCATGAAGTCCATCGTTTCGGAAATCCGGTCGGCGAGCTTGCGGTAACGCTCGCCCTGCGGGCTGTCCTTGACGAAGCCGAGCATCCACTGGTGGACGTTTTCAAGATTGGCATAACCGCCCATCGCAAACGCGCGCAGCAGGTTCAGCGTGGCGGCTGACTGGCGGTAGGCCATCAGCTGGCGTTCCGGGTTCGGAATACGGGCTTCCGGGTTGAACTCGATGCCATTGATGATGTCGCCGCGGTAGGACGGCAGTTCCACATCACCCTGCTTTTCGATGTTGGACGAGCGCGGCTTGGCGAACTGGCCGGCAATACGGCCAACCTTCACCACCGGCTGCTGGGCACCAAACGTCAGCACAACAGCCATCTGCAGGAAGGCGCGGAAGAAGTCGCGGATCGTGTCGGCGCCATGCTCCTGAAAACTTTCGGCGCAGTCGCCGCCCTGCAGCAGGAAGCCGTTGCCTTCTGCCACCTGGGCAAGGCTCTTCTTCAGGCGGCGGGCTTCACCGGCAAACACGAGTGGCGGAAACGTCGCAAGCTGGGCTTCCGTTGCCTTCAGCGCCTCCATGTCCGGATAATCCGGAACCTGCTGGATCGGTTTTTGCCGCCACGTGTTCGGGGTCCAGTTCTGTGCCATGGTCTTTTATCCGTCCTTCGCACCGGGTCCTGCCGGTGCCGTTCCTCAAGTTGGCGGCTTATAAACCTTTGCAGGCGGCTTGCATAGCCGGGGAAACCACCCTCGCCGGCTGCTCAGGCAGGCATTTGTTCATCCTGTTTCTTCAACCTGTGGCAATCGATGCGTTCTAATCTTGGGCACTTCGGGGGCGTGTCTCGCCCCTCCTGCCGCATGATGCAGCACTCTTTTGGTGATCCTTTCACGACAGATGGCTTTTTCATGCGCCTCCTCACGCTCCTGCGCGACCGTTCCGGCAATTTCGGCATCACGACCGCCCTCATCGCGGCACCTCTGATCGGTGGTGGCGGCATGGCGGTCGATCTGGCCTATGCGCTCGACCAGCGTACGGCGCTGATGGCCGCAGCCGACGCGGCAGCTCTTGGCGCCCTGTCGGAAAAGTCCCCGGGCGTGGCGGCAGCGCTTGCCATGGGCGGCGATGGTAAGGTGGCGATCGGCGCCCAGGACGCGCTCAGCCTGTTTCGCGGCCAGATGTCCAATATCCAGGCACAGGTGACCAGGGTCGATATCGATCTCAATCGTCAGGGCAAGGATCTCG
Organism: Neorhizobium sp. PAMB6630; assembly: GCF_058242775.1. Taxonomy (NCBI): domain Bacteria; kingdom Pseudomonadati; phylum Pseudomonadota; class Alphaproteobacteria; order Hyphomicrobiales; family Rhizobiaceae; genus Neorhizobium; species Neorhizobium sp. PAMB6630. Next base: position 1,913,464 of record NZ_CM177836.1, on the reverse strand, counting down.
TCTCGTCCCTCACCTTTCAGGCAAGCGTGCCCACCGCCTTCATGCGCGTGCTCGGGCTTGACAGCATCACCATCTCGGGCACGGCAACGGCCACCTACCAGACGAATGCCTTTGTCGATTTCTACATGCTGCTCGACAACACGCCGTCGATGGGACTTGCCGCCACCACCGCCGACATTGCGACGATGAAGCGCAATACGCCTGACCAGTGCGCCTTCGCCTGCCACGAGACCACCAATGCCGACAACTATTACCTGCTGGCCAAATCGCTCGGCGTGAAAATGCGCATCGACGTGGTGCGCGAGGCGACCCAGGCCCTCACCCATGACGCCACCCGCTATGCCCAGCTTGCCGATCAATACCGCATGGCGGTCTATACGTTCGGTGCGACCGCCGATACCGCCGGTCTGACCGAAGTCTCGCCCATGAGTTCGGACATGGCCAAGGTGCGCACGGCCACCGACCTCGTCGACCTGATGACAACGCCGAAAAACAACTACAAGAGCAACCAGCTGACGGATTTCGATTCAGCACTATCGAAGATGAAGACGTTGATCGGCAAGGGCGGCACGGGCGACAGCACCACAAACCGCCAGAAAGTGCTGTTTTTCGTGGCCGACGGGGTGTTCGATGCGGCCAAGCCCACCTGCAGCGAGCCCCTGAGGGTAACACGCTGCCAGGAGCCGATCGATACCAGTTTCTGCGATGCGCTGAAGAAAAACGGCGTGAAAATCGCCGTCCTCTACACCACCTACCTGCCGCTGACGGACGACAGCTTCTGGGTCAACTGGATCAAGCCGTTCACCGCCAAGATCTCGCCGCATATGGAGGCCTGCGCGTCGACAGGCTATTTCTTCGAGGTGAGCCCGACCGAAGGCATCGAGGACGCCATGCAGGTGCTGTTTCGAAAACTGCTGAGCGCCCCCCGCCTCACCGGCTGACGATGAGGCGGCACTTTTGCGCAATCAGCCGTCGATACGCTCTCCACCCCGCACGCGGTAGCTCGGCTTGTACATGGTCACCAGTTCCTCGGCCGCCGTCGGATGCACGGCCATGGTGCGGTCGAAATCGTCCTTGGTGACGCCGGCCTTCAGCGACACGCCGAGAAGCTGCGCCATTTCGCCGGCATCGTGACCGAGAATATGGGCGCCCACCACCTTGCGGTCGCTGGCATTAACGACGAGTTTCATGATCATCTTTTCCGCCCGGCCGGACAGCGTCGCCTTCATCGGACGGAACTCGGCGCGGTACACTTCGATCTCGTCGAATTTTTTGGCCGCGTCCTCCTCGGACATGCCGACAGTGCCGATTTCCGGCTGCGAAAACACAGCCGTTGCAATGAGATCATGGTCCGGCGAGGTCGGGTTGCCGCGGTATTCGGTCTCAATGAAGCACATCGCCTCATGGATCGCGACCGGGGTCAGTTGCACTCGGTCGGTCACGTCGCCAAGCGCAAAGATATGCGCAACATTGGTGCGCGAATAGGCGTCGACGATGACGGCGCCCCGCTCATCCACGGCAACGCCTGCCTTTTCGAGACCCAACCCTTGTGTGTAGGGATCGCGGCCCAGCGCCAGCATCACCTGGTCGGCAACGATGGTGGCGCCGGCCTTGGTGCGCGCGCTCAGCCCGCCGGCGGGCGACTGCGTCACCTCCTCGATGATGTCGGTGAGCACGATGCGGATGCCCTTGGCTTCCATGGCCTTGTGCAGGCCCTGGCGCATGTCGTGGTCGAAGCGCGACAGGATTTCCTTGCCGCGGTAGATCAACGTCGTCTCGACGCCAAGACCATGGAAGATATTGGCAAATTCAACCGCGATATAACCGCCGCCGGCAATCAGGATGGATTTCGGCAGGTCTTCGAGATGGAACGCCTCGTTGGAGGTGATGCACAGCTCGTGGCCGGGCAATGCCGCATGCGGGTTGGCGGTGCCGCCGGTTGCGATGATGATGCGTTCCGCCGTCACCGTCGTATCGGTCTTCAGCAGCCGGATCGTGTGGGCATCGACCAGTTCGGCGCGGGTATCGAGAAGTTCTGCGCCGGCATTTTCCAGTCCACGGCGGTAAAGCCCTTCCAGACGGGCGATTTCCGTGTCCTTGGCCGCAATCAGCGCCTTCCAGTCAAAACGGCTTTCGCCGACCGTCCAGCCATAACCGGCGGCATCTTCGAAATGCTCGTGAAACTGCGAGGCATAAACGAACAGCTTCTTCGGCACGCAGCCACGGATGACGCAGGTGCCGCCAAAGCGGTATTCTTCGGCAATCGCCACTTTCTTGCCAAGGCCCGCCGCAAGCCGCGCCGAGCGTACGCCGCCCGATCCGCCGCCGATGACAAACAGATCGTAATCGTAACTGGCCATGAGAAACTCCTGTCAGGGATCGGGATAACGGCAACCGCAGCAACGCAACGCATGGGGTGCGCGAACCGGCCGCCCGCAAGGGAATGTGTCGCCCTGCCATATAATGCGGACGCTGCAAAAGCAAAAGCCCGGATCGCTCCGGGCTTTCAGGGCTGTCATGCACAAATGGCAGGGATCAGGGCTTGGCAGCGGGCGCCTGGCCTTCCACCTCGGCCACCGGCGGTGCGATCGGTGCCGCATCGATGGTGCCGCGCAGCTTTTCTGTGCTGCCGGTGGTCAGGTCGCGCGAGACGCCATTGGCCCAGATCTGGGCGGCGCGAACAGATTCGCGCTGCACCAGCGGCAGGGTCTTCAGGTATTTCTGGCCCACGTCGGAGGAGTAGAAAGCCGAGATCGCCTTCAGTTCATCCGCAGTAAACGAGCGGGCGAAAATCGTTGCCACTTCCTTTTCCAGGTCGGCGCGACGCGGAGCAAGAGCCAGCGCCTGCGCATCGACAGTCTTGGAAATCTGGTCCTGGAAGTTCGGCGAAGCGGTGATGTATTCGCTCTTCAACCGCTCCGCGAGGCCGGGAAGAATGGCATCGTAACGTTCGGTGGCCTTGAGCGCCGAGATGACGTCGCGGGCTGCCTTCAGGTGATCGGCAGCGATCTCCTGCGCCTGCGCCGTCGCGCCGACCATGGCGCCTGAGAGAAGGATTGCAAGTGCCGCAGCACGGCCGAGAACCGCTTGTCTGATCATGTTTCGTTGCTCCTGTCTTAATTCGCCTTCAGCGTCCGCGCTCCTGCCGCACCGGCAATGATCGCGAAGGACGCCATGTTGATGAAAAGCCCGTGCTCCACGACGCCGGGGATGGAATTCAGCTGGGTCGAAAGAGCCTCTGCATCAGGAATACGGCCAAAGAATGCGTCAAAAATGTAGTGGCCGCCATCGGTTGTGAAGACATCTTCACCTGAACGCCGAAGCTTGATATCGCCGGAAAGGCCAAGCCGTGCGGCGAGCGTCTCGATCGCAATACGCGTCGAGCCAAGGCCAAACGGGTTGACCTCGATCGGCAGCGGAAACTTTCCGAGCGTCTCGACCACCTTGGTTTCGTCGGCAATGACGATCATCCGCGTCGAGGCGGCCGCCACGATCTTTTCGCGCAGCAGCGCACCGCCGCCCCCCTTGATCAGGGTCAGATGCCCGTCCACCTCGTCTGCACCGTCGATGGTGAGGTCGAGCTGCGGCAGTTCGTCCAGCGATTTCAGCGGCACGCCAAGCTCCAGGCAGAGCCGCGCCGTGCGCTCGGAGGTCGGAACCCCCAGAACCGAGAGCCCGTCCGCGACCTTTTCCGCCAGCAGCCGCACGAATTCTTCCGCCGTGGAGCCGGTGCCGATGCCCAGCCGCATGCCGTCTTCCACATATTGAAGGGCCGCCTCGGCAGCCTTCACCTTCATGTCCCGGGCGTCCATACGCCGCTCGCTCCCGTCTGTTTCGCCGCAAGCTGTTTACACGGCCCGCCTGTCAAACAAAAGTCCCCCGCATGCATGTTATACCGGCTTCCTGTCGGCTGTTTTTGCCGGCCCGTTTGCATTTTTCCGCGGCAAACCGTAATTGGCGGGATCAGACCTTCCTTGATGCAAAGGCCTTGCCGTGACCCAACCTCTCGTCGTCTTCGATCTCGATGGAACGATGATCGATACTGCTCCGGACCTGATCGCGAGCCTCAACCACACGATTGCGGTCGCCGATCTTGCGCCGGTCGATTTCAACGACCTGACGCATCTCGTCGGCCAGGGCGCCCGCGTCATGATCCGCCGCGCCTTCGATCTCAGGGGCAAGCCGCTCGACAACGGCGCTGTCGAGCCTCTGCTCGCCCGGTTCCTCGATCACTACAAGGCCGAAATGCCAGGCCACAGCCGCGTCTATGACGGGCTTCTGGACAGTTTCGCGCGGCTGGAATCATCCGGCATGCGGCTTGCCATGTGCACCAACAAGCTCGGCGAACTCGCCTATCCGCTCCTCGAAAAGCTGGGACTTGCCGGGCGTTTTGTCGCCATGACCGCCGGTGATACATTTGCCGTGCGCAAGCCTGATGCCCGTCATCTGCTGGGCACGATCGAACAGGCCGGCGGCGATCCTGCCCGCTCCGTCATGATCGGCGACAGCGTCAACGACATTCTGGCCGCCAAAAATGCCGGCGTTGCCTCGATTGCCGTCACCTTCGGTTATTCGGACGTGCCCGTCGACACACTCGATCCGACCGCCGTCATCTCGCATTTCGATGAGCTGACCGTTGATCTGGTCCATCAGGTGCTGGATTTGCGTCAGAACTCAGCCGTCGCGGGCTAGCGTGTCCGCCAACATCTTTCCGGCGAGCGGTGCCAGAATGATGCCTGGATGTCCGACAGCAAGATAAAGCCCTTCCGTCCCAGGCACCGGCCCAATATGGGGCATGCCCCCAGCCAGCATTGGCCGGTGTCCTACACGGGCAGAGGAAAGACCAAGGTGTCCCAACAGCGGAAAGTGAGCTTCGATCAATGTCTTCAGGCGCAGACCAAACGCCTGCGGCGCGTTGTGCGGATCGTCATCAATATAGCCTTCAGCCGCAAGCACCGTGCCGTCCTGCTCCTGGCGAACTTCAATGTCCGGGCCGCACACGATATGGCCGATAGCCTGCCGCTCAGCTGAAAATCTGAAAAGAATGGTGGGCGAGGTGGAAAGCGCAAGCTCTGGCATGAATGCTTGCACAAGCGGTGCTGTGCCCTGTCCGCCTGCGATGACAATGACGTCTGCTGGCAAGCTGCGGGTTTCGGTGCGCACGCCTGACACCCGCCCACACTGCGTATCGACACCGCATACCGGCTGATCGAAAAAAATGGAGGCGCCCCTGCTGCGGGCTGCAGCCAGCAATGAAGCTGCTAACCGCCCCGGGTTCAACGCTATGTCACCCGCAACGTAGGCGGCGACCTCCGGCGCATGAACCAGATGTGGCTCAAGTTGCCGGATCTTTTCGTTGTCGATCAACTCCACTGCCGTCCCGGCCTGCTGCTGCTGTCGCACCAGTGCCTCTGTTTGCTGGGCGCTCTCCCGCCAGATCAGCGATCCGCGCCGGAACTCCCCGTAAAGGGCCGGAAAGTCCTTCAGCAGAGACTGGTGGTAGGCAAAGGCCTGCCGCTGCAGTTCATATCGTGCGCGGTCATCGGGCGTGGAATAGATGAGATTGATCCACCCGAAGGCAAGCCCAGTCACGCCGCAGGCGGCGCTGGGGCCAGCCTCGAGCAGGGTAACGTCAAACGCCGGCTGCTGGGAAAGGTGATACGCTGCAGACGCACCAAATATCCCGGCGCCGACAATAATGATTTTCATGAAACAGACGCCCCTTCCTTTAGAGGGGCCACACTTACCGCTTGTCTATGTCGGACAGATGTCGTGCAACCGCTTGCCGCACATGCCTACTAAAACGCAAGACGCTTCTGGTTTTCACCAGGAGCGTCTTCCTGTTTTGAAAACACGGAAGGCTGCTTCAGGCGCCGCGCGCCTTGCTCGTCGCCTCGAACGCCTTCACCACCGCCTGGTCGCGGTCATAAACGTCGTCAAAAAATTCCACCTTGCCATCCTTGTTCGGCCAGGCGGTGAAATAGGCGACATAGACAGGGATCTTCGCCGTCACCGGCAGCGCCAGGTTCTTGCCCTGTGCAATACGGGCGCCAACCTCCTGCTCGCTCACGCCCAGCACGGCGGCTGCCATCTTGCGCGGTTCGGCAAGGCGCACGCAACCGTGGCTCAGCGCACGCATGTCGCGCTGGAAGAAGCTCTTCGACGGCGTGTCATGCATGTAGATGGCATGGCTGTTGGGGAAGAGGATCTTCAATTCGCCAAGCGCATTGTCGCTGGATGGCGGCTGGCGCACGGCAATCGACTGGGTCGAGCCGTACCAGTTGACCGCAGTCGAAGGCACGGCCTTGCCGCCCACTTCCACCTGATAACCCAGACGGTCGAGATAGCTCGGGTCCTGGCGCAGCTTCGGCAGCATCTCGTTAATGATGATCGACTGCGGCACGCCCCAATAGGGGTTCACTTCCACGGTCTTGATCTCGTCGCGGAAGAAATAGGTCTGGTTCGACTTCGAACCGACCACAACGCGCATCGAAAACTGCTCGCGGCCCTGATCATGGTAATAGACGCGGAAAGCGGGTTGGTTGATGAAGACATAACGGTCGCCAAGCGTGTTGGGCAGCCATTTGGTCTGCTCCATGGCAACGACAAGCTTTTCGAGCTTGTTCTCGCTCGTCTCGCCCACCATGGCGCGCACGGTCGCGGGTCCAATCACACCGTCGGCCTTGAGGCCGGCTTCCTGCTGGAAACCCTTGACGAGATCGACAAGGTCCGGTGCATAGTCGGGGCTTGCCTGATAACCGGCCAGCGTCGAGGCATGGCTTGCCTTCAGGGCAGCCGAACCGCGATGCTGGATCGCGGCGACGACATGCGCCATTTCGGCGCTGCTATTCCCCGGCTTCAGGACAAGGTCGCTCGGCAGGCGCACGGCTTCCACCTGGTTGACGCTTTCGGCCCGAAGGCGCAGCAGTTCGGCCTTCAGCACGCGGTATTCGGCGCCGGCCGGCTCAAGCCCCTGCAGATAGGCGCTCGCATCCGGTGCCGCACCGGCAGACGCCAGCAGGCCGTCCAGCGCAAAGTCGCGGCGCTTCAGGTCGTGATAACCGGACAGCCGGTTGGGATCGACGCGGCCACGCACGAGGTCCTGGGCAAAAAGCACCATCTTGGCAGACATGGCCAGTTCGAACTGCATCAGGTCGCGGTCATGGCTGTCGGCAAGCGTTGCGGGCTGGGCAACGGGCGCTGCCGGCTGTGTCGCGGGAGCCTGCCCCGGCGTTGCAGCCGTTGCAGCGTCTGCGGAAACCGGCTGGGCACTCGCAGCACCTGCCGGAGCCACAACCGTCTCGGCCGGCGTCGATGCGGTCGTTGATGCCGGCGTCGCCTGCTCGGGCGTTACACTTGCCGTCGTCATGGCCGGAACCGTCAGGCGGTAGTCGGACGGATCAAGGCCAAACTCTTCTGCCTTGGCAAACAGGGCCATCACCGCATGGGCGCGCTCGTTCACATCGCCCTGCTCCACCCAGAGCGGCGCGCCACCCTTGCCGTAATAGGCTTCGACGGCGGCTGCGACATCAGACGGCGCCGTGACGGACGCATTGGCGAGAAAATGCGTCTGGTCGGTCGCATGGGCGGCGGTAAAACCTTGCGTGCGGATCTGGCGCGTCTGGTCGCTCTTGTAGGTGAGATATTTCGGCGCCGACACTTTTGGCAGCGGCTCAGGGTCGCTGCGGTCGGCGGCACGCTGTGTGTCCGGCGAAACGAGGTTGCGGGTATCCACATGTTGCTGCGTGCTCTGGCGGTTGCCGCGCAGCATCTCCATCAGCGTCAGGGCATGGGCGTGACCAGCCCCCAGGGAAGAAAACGAAATGCCCGACAGAAGGGCAAGTGCGAGCGAAGTCTTTTTGTGGGAGTGCGACAATGTTGTCCCCGTCACCTTATGAGCCGTGAATCAGCGTGCGTTCAGCCTGTTCCGCCTGTCTCTAACGGAAGCGGCGCGCCGTGGAAAGCAAACGAAAGACGTACGAGATCGGCAAAAAGATCCGACGCATCTGTTTATCGTTTCCAGAACCCTAAGAAACCACTGGTTAATTTTTTATAACACCACGCCAAATGGCCTGTTCACGCTGTCGTGACGCGGCAAAAAGCGCTTGTTTTATAAGGAGGCCGTGTCTTTCAGGGCACGCTGCAACCGTCAAAGGCCTCCGGATCTTTTGTGGTGCCTGCCCCGGCCCATCATCGGATGGTGGTGTTTTGCCCCGCTTGCAGTGCCGCTGTGATCGTATAGTAATTCGCCGCCTGATCTTGCGCGGCGCCGGTGGCTTGGCTAACCCGGTTCCACGATCCTTTTTTGTCACACAGAGGCTTTGAGATGACCACGCGCACCGAAACCGATACCTTTGGCCCGATCGACGTTCAGAGCGACCGCTACTGGGGTGCCCAGGCGCAGCGATCGCTCGGCAACTTCAAGATCGGCTGGGAAAAGCAGCCGCTCTCCGTCGTGCGCGCGCTCGGCATCGTCAAGCAGGCGGCGGCCCGCGCCAACATGGCGCTCGGCGGTCTCGATGCCAAGATCGGCGAAACCATCATCGCCGCTGCCCAGGAAGTCATCGACGGCAAGCTCAACGATCATTTCCCCCTCGTCGTCTGGCAGACCGGCTCCGGCACCCAGTCGAACATGAATGCCAATGAAGTCATCTCCAACCGCGCCATCGAAATGCTGGGCGGCGTGATGGGCTCCAAAAAGCCTGTTCACCCGAACGACCACGTCAACATGAGCCAGTCGTCGAACGACACCTATCCGACGGCCATGCATATCGCCTGCGCCGAACAGATCGTGCGCCACCTCATTCCGTCGCTGAAGCACCTGCATCAGGCACTGGATGCCAAGGCAAAGGCCTTTGCCCATATCATCAAGATCGGCCGCACCCACACGCAGGACGCAACACCGCTGACGCTCGGCCAGGAATTTGGCGGTTATGCCGCGCAGGTGGCCTCCGCCATCAAGCGCCTGGAACTCACGCTGCCGGGTCTCTATGAACTGGCGCAGGGCGGCACCGCTGTCGGCACCGGCCTCAATGCCCCCATCGGCTTTGCCGAAAAGGTCGCCGAAGAGATCGCCTCCATCACCGGCCTGCCCTTCATCACCGCGCCGAACAAGTTCGAGGCGCTTGCCGCCCATGATGCGATGGTCTTCTCACACGGCGCGATCAATGCGGCAGCCGCTGCCCTCTTCAAGATCGCCAACGACATCCGTTTCCTCGGTTCCGGCCCGCGCGCCGGCCTTGGCGAACTGGCGCTGCCGGAAAACGAGCCGGGCTCGTCGATCATGCCGGGCAAGGTCAACCCCACCCAGTCGGAAGCCCTGACGCAGGTCTGCGCCCACATCTTTGGCAACAATGCCGCCATCACCTTTGCCGGCAGCCAGGGTCATTTCGAGCTGAACGTCTACAACCCGATGATGGCCTACAATTTCCTGCAGTCGGTGCAGTTGCTGGGTGATGCCGCCGTCTCCTTCACCGACAATTGCGTCGTCGGCATCGAAGCGCGCGAAGACAATATCCGCAAGGGCGTTGAAAACTCGCTGATGCTGGTAACGGCGCTGAACGGCAAGCTCGGTTATGATGCCTGCGCCAAGATCGCCAAGACCGCCCACAAGAACGGCACGACGCTGCGCGAGGAAGCCGTTGGCGGCGGTTACCTCTCGAACGAGGAGTTCGACCAGTATGTGCGCCCGGAAAACATGATCGGCCCGAAGTAAGGTCCGGCTCCGGGCGGCGCAGGCGCGTCGCCCGGAGCATTTTTCCAGCCTTATCGGGTTGAGATCCATGCCGCTGGCCGATGCGGAAAAAGACATTTGTGCCAGATACCTGCAATGCTGCCTTAAGAGATTTCCAATATCTTGTCCCTAAAGCTTTCGTCGGAATTAACCGAAAGCGCCAGAGGGTTACGATGACATCGGCCGTTGCGCCAAAGGGGGCCCCTTCAGAGATTGCGGGCCATATCATGCAGGCAATGCGCAGCATGGGCGTATCGCCCATCCCGCGCAATTACCAGTTGTTCTATGAAGCCATTCTTGGCACCCACCCGGATCTGTCCCGCGATTTTGCAAAGCTCGCCCCCCGGGTTCGCCAGGAGGAACTGGACGAACTGGCCGCCCTTTACCTCGGCACGCACGGGACCAGCGCGGTCGAGCGTGCGCAAAACCGCATCCGTGAGGAACTCGAAGGCGTGCTGGCACTGCTACGACAGGAACAGGCCTCGCTCGAAAACTACAACCGCCTGCTGTCGGAAACACAAGAACGCGTCACCGCCAAACACACGTTATCAGCCGAATTGCTGGCGAGCGCCATCAATCTCGTCGCAACCGCCACCGGGGAAACACTGGCCAATGGCGAAAAGACCGTCGAGGGCATGGTGCGGCGCTCGCGGGAAATGGAAGCAGTCCGCAAGGAACTGGACACGTACAAGCGCATCGCCAACACTGATTCGCTGACGCGGCTTGGCAATCGTCGAGCCTTCGATGAGCGACTGGCTGCCCTCTATGACGATCCGATGGTGCTGCCGGTGACGGGTCTGGTACTCGCCGATATCGACCACTTCAAGAAGATCAACGACACCTATGGCCATCCGGTCGGCGACAAGATCCTGGCCTCCGTCGCCGGCATTATCCGGGCGGCCCTTCCGCGCGATGTTTTCGTTGCCCGCACCGGTGGCGAGGAGTTTGCCATCATTGCCGAAAACAAGACCATGGACGAGGTGATGGAGATCTGCGAACGCATCCGCCGGACCCTTGAGGGCCGCCCCTTGCGCAACCTGCGCACGGGCGTCGATTATGGACCGGTCACCCTGTCGCTCGGTTTTGCCATGGGCGCACAGGCGCAAGATCCCGGCGAGCTTTATGTCAGGGCAGACACGGCCCTCTACTGCGCCAAGAATGCCGGCCGCAACCGCACCATGCTCTACGAGGATGGCATGGCCAAGGATTACACCGGCAAGAGCTGGCTGATCTACAAGGGCTGACGGTGTTGCAACGCCTGCCGCGTCAGGCCCGTTTTACCAAAGGCCCCTTTTACCAAAGGCTTGTTTACCAAAGGCATGTCTACCAAAGGCTCGCGGCGGCGCGCGCGGGCCATTCACGGTCATAGGTCTCGTTGTCGAAATCTGTCTTTGCCGCTTTCAGCATGTCGCCGGGCGTCGGCAGCGCTTTGGGATCGAGATGGCGCTCGCCGTTCCACAGCTCGGCGCGCATCACGGCGCGCGCGCACTGGAAATAGACCTCGACGATGGTGACCACCGTCACGCTGCGCGGATGGCGGCCATCCATCGTAAAGCTTTCGAGCAGGTCCGGATCGACGGACACCACGGCGCGGCCGTTGATGCGCATCACGCTGCTGGAGCCCGGAATGAGGAACATCAGCGCCACGCGCGGATCACGCACGATGTTTTCCAGGCTGTCGATGCGGTTGTTTCCACGCCAGTCGGGCAGTAGCACCGTCTTGTCATCCGCAACCCGCACCACGCCGCCGAGATCACCGCGCGGCGAACAATCGAGCCCTTCGGGGCCAACGGTTGCCAGCGCCATGAAGGGTGATGCCTCGATCATCTGCCGGTAAGGTCCGGTCAGCGCCGGCGTCACCTTGGCAACGGAGGCCTCGGATTTTTCCTGGTAGATGGCGCGCAGGGCTTCCACGCTTTCGAGGATCGACATGACAGGGTCTCCGATAATGGTGCGGAGACGCTAACGGGGCTGCCGTCACCACGCAAGAAAAAGCCTTGGGGTCCGTGCGTCTCTATTCGCCGCTCGCATCGGCAATGTCGCCGGAGCTTGCGGGCCGGCGCGACAGCTGGCGATATTCCCAGACGGCCACCATCAGCAGCGTCAGCACCGCGGCAAGGCCTGTGACATGGATGACAACGAAAGGCGCCATGAAGAACAACAGGATGCAGAGCGCCAGACCCGCCAGATGCGAGGCCGGCAGGCGCCCCGTCGTCATGCGTTTCACCCAGAGATTGCCGGCAAGAAACAAAAGCGGCCCGCCGAGAATGACAGCCGCGTGCGCCGTATCGGCAGGCTCCGGGGGATGGGCGATCAGATATTCGGCGGCAACCGCTGTCAAAATGATGCCGGCAACGACGGGCATGTGGCCATAGGTAAACACATGCAGGGCCACCTCGCCCGGCTCATCGGTCGTTTCGATCTCCTGGCTGGCCTTGGCCTGGCCGAAATGGAAATAGATCCACCACATCAAAACGGTGGCGGCAAAGGCACCGACGAAGGTTGCCATCAGCACCCCCGTCATGTCCTCCTCGGCAAAGGTGCGCCCGATGGCCAGAACGCTTTCACCAAGACAGATCAGCACGAAAAGGGCGCAGCGCTCGGCCATGTGCTCGCCGGAAATATCCCAGTCGCTGGTGCGCGAAAAACCAAGGCCCGGCACGAAAAAGCGCAGTTCGGGGGCTGCATAATCCACCGCAAGCGCTGCAAGCCAGAGGAAAACCCGCATCTCCTCGCCGCTCAGCGCACCGGCAATCCAGAGGCAGGCCGACAGCGCAAACCAGACGGAGACGCGGGCAAAATTGCGCCTGACAGCGGGCATGACCTCCTTGAAGGCGTAGATGGCAAAGATCGACCGGCCGAGCTGCATGGCGATATAGGCACCGGCAAACATCAGTCCCTTGTCGTCGAAGGCGTGCGGGATAGCAGCAGACAGCAAGAGGCCAAAGAACATCAGCCCGAACAGCATGGCGCGCACCGCGCCATGTTCCGGATCCAGCCAGTTCATCACCCAGGCGGTGTGGTTCCACACCCACCAGAGCGACAGCGCGATCATGGTGCCCTTCAAGAGGCCAAGCGGGGTGAAATCGGTGACGATGAAATGCGACAGCTGAATGAGCGAGAAGACAAAGACCAGATCGAAGAACAGCTCGGGAAAACCGACGCGCTTGTCCTCCTGGCGTTCCTCGCGCAGCAGTTCACCCGGCTCCTCTTGCTGGTCGGCCATACGGTTACCTGCTCATGGCGGGGTTGTCGCGGTTCAGGCCTTTTTCGGCAAGCTCTGCCTCGTAGGCGGCAAAAAGCTCTTGGCCTTTTTCGCCCAGTTCCCGCAGGTAACGCCAAGTGAAGATGCCGCTGTCATGGCCATCATCAAAGGCGATTCGCACCGCATAATTGCCGGCAGCGATGGCGTTGCGAATGCCAACCATTCGTTTTCCCGGCACCGTCACCTTCTGGCCGGGGCCATGGCCCTGAACTTCGGCAGAAGGAGACAACACGCGCAGCATTTCAGCCGGCAGCGCAAAACGGGAGCCATCGTCAAAGGCCACCGTCAGTGTACGACGATCCTCGGATACCCGGAGTTCCGTCGGCCAGGCCTTGTCGTAAAGTTCGCTCATCGGATGTTCTTTCGTTTCACGAGGCAAGATGGAGCGCCATCGTCTTCCTACAAGGGAGGCAATCACCGGGGCGAAATGAGCCGTGGCGCGGTTGGCGCATCCTATCCGACTTGACGACACAAGCATCAAGACCCATTTTGTGGCTTGAGGAGAAATTGCCTTGAACAGTTTTGTCCAGCCACCACTCGCCCTTGATGGTGCCCACGCGCCGCTTTCTGCCGACAAGAGCCCGATGATCGATCCGTTCGGTCGCGCGGTTACTTACCTGCGCGTTTCCGTGACGGACCGCTGCGATTTCCGCTGCACCTATTGCATGGCGGAAAACATGACCTTCCTGCCGAAGAAGGACCTTTTGACGCTCGAGGAACTCGACCGTCTCTGTTCCGCCTTCATCGCCAAGGGTGTGCGCAAGCTGCGGCTGACCGGCGGCGAACCGCTGGTGCGCAAGAACATCATGTTTTTGGTCCGTGCGCTCGGCCGGCATATCGAGGCGGGCACTCTTGAGGAACTGACGCTCACGACCAACGGCTCGCAGCTGTCGCGTTATGCCGATGAACTGTATGACTGCGGCGTTCGGCGCATCAACGTCTCGCTCGATACACTCGATGCCCAAAAATTCAAGGCCATCACCCGCTGGGGCGATCTTTCCCGCGTGATGGAGGGCATGGAGGCCGCGCAGAAAGCAGGGCTCAAGATCAAGCTCAACGCGGTCGCGCTGAAAGGCTTCAACGACCACGAAATTCCAGACATGCTGCGTTTTGCCCATGGCCGCGGCATGGACCTCACTGTCATCGAGACCATGCCGATGGGCGAGATCGACGAGGACCGCACCGACCAGTATATGCCGCTCTCGGATCTGCGGAGAAATCTCGAAGAGCAGTTCACGCTGTCTGACATCGGTTACCAGACCGGCGGCCCTGCCCGCTATGTGCGCGTCGAGGAAACCGGCGGCCGCCTCGGTTTCATCACGCCGATGACGCATAATTTCTGCGAAAGCTGCAACCGCGTGCGCCTCACCTGCACCGGCACGCTCTACATGTGCCTGGGACAGAACGATGCTGCCGACTTGCGCACGGCGCTTCGCGCCTCTCCCGACGACGCCTATCTGTCTGCCGCCATCGACGAGGCAATCACTCGCAAGCCCAAGGGCCATGATTTCATCATCGACCGCAACAACCGCCCGGCCGTTGCCCGCCACATGAGCGTTACCGGCGGCTGAGGTTTTTCAGCCGTCGCAGCCTGACAGCCGGAACGATCGAGGGCTGCGACCCCGTCCAACAATCATACTTTTCGACCGATTTTCGCCGTGTTTCGGTCGCAAACCAGCGGGCGCTACGGATGTTTTGGCGCGCACGATTCCACCCTTTTTTGGATGATGTGCCCGGCGTTTGCAGCAGCTGAATAATTTTAGCTCCATCCTGTCTGCCCTTGGCGGCCCTTCTGCGGGTTATCCCAAAACCTGCCGGCCAATGGCATTCCTCACTGCAAGGAGAACGGTCGTGACAGAAACACGAACCGAGACGATCAAGACGGTGCTGCGCGTCACGAGCGGCAACTTCCTCGAAATGTTCGATTTCTTCCTGTTCGGCATCTATGCCTCGCATATTGCCGCAACGTTTTTCCCCAATGACAATCCGTTCGTTTCGCTGATGGTGACCTTCCTCAGCTTTGCCGCCGGCTTCGTCATGCGCCCCATCGGCGCGCTGACGCTCGGCCCCTATATCGATCGCATCGGGCGCCGCAAGGGTCTCATCGTCACGCTGCTTCTGATGGCAACGGGCACGGTACTGATCGCCTTCGTGCCGGCCTATGCCACCATCGGCATCGCAGCCCCCATTCTCGTCCTCATCGGCCGGCTGCTGCAGGGCTTTTCGGCCGGCGTCGAGCTTGGCGGCGTCTCGGTCTATCTCTCGGAAATGGCAAAACCGGGCCAGAAGGGTTTTTACGTCAGCTGGCAATCGGCCAGCCAGCAGGTGGCCATTGTGGTGGCAGCCCTCCTCGGCTTTCTCATCAACAAGTTCCTGATGCCGCAGCAGATTTCAGACTGGGGATGGCGCATTCCCTTCTTCATCGGCTGTATGATCATCCCGTTCATCTTTGTCATCCGCCGGTCGCTGCAGGAAACAAAGGAGTTTGCCGCCCGCAAGCACCAGCCGGATACGAAGGAAATATTCCGGACCCTGTTTTCCAACTGGTCGGTGGTGCTCGGCGGCGTCGGCATGGTGATGATGACGACCGTGTCCTTTTACCTCATCACCGTCTACACGCCCTCCTTTGGTAAGTCGGTGCTGCATCTTTCCGAATCGCAGGCACTGCTCGTCACCATGGCTGTCGGCGTGTCGAACTTCATCTGGTTGCCGATTGCAGGCGCCGTATCCGACCGCATCGGCCGCAAGCCGATCCTGATCGCGTTTACGGTTCTCGCCATCCTCACCAGCTATCCGGCCCTCTCCTGGCTTGCCGCCAACATCACCTTCGGCCACATGATGGCGGTGGAGCTGTGGCTGTCCTTCATCTACGCCTGGTATAACGGTGCGATGGTCGTGGCGCTCACCGAAGTGGTGCCGGTGACGGTGCGCACCGCCGGCTTCTCGCTCGCCTACAGCCTTGCCACGACCCTTGGCGGCTCCTCGCTTGCGATCTCCACCTTCGCCATCGAGGCCACCGGCGACAAAGCCGCCCCCGGTTATTGGATGAGCTTTGCCGCCCTCTGCGGCCTCGTCGCGACGCTCTTCCTCTATCGCCGCAAGGCAATGCCTGTGCTCGGTGGCCAGACGGAAGCGCCCCGCGCTTAACCCTCCCGATGCGGGGCAAGTCCAAGCCCCGCATCGCTCCCAACCCTTTGGCTTTCCCGCAAAACGCTCATGCTGTAGAAACCGGGCATGACCGCACAGCCCCTTAACCCCAACGCCTCCGGTGCAACAGACCTCACATCCCGCACCTGCGGCACCTGCACCTTCTGCTGCAATCTCCCTGACATCGAGGCGCTGGACAAACCGGCCAACACGCTGTGCCGCCACTGCGTCGCGGACAAGGGCTGCACGATCTACGACACCCGCCCAAACCTCTGCCGCGATTTCCTCTGTCTCTGGCGCACGTCCGACACCCTCGGCCCCGAATGGCAGCCGCAGACAGCCGGCATGATGATCTACCGCCAAGGGCCGCAGACCACCGTGCTGGTCGACCCCACCCGCCCGGACGCATTTTCCCGCGAACCCTATGCCAGCGGCCTTCAGACCCTTGCCCGGCAAGCGGAAGCGTCAGGCGGTTACGTCATCGTGTTTGTCGGGGATAAGGTGAGGAGAGTGCGGGCAATCGAGTGAAAGGCTAAATCGGTTATGTCTCGCCACAGTCACGCAAGTGGCCGCAATTCCGAATAAAGCGCACCCAGCGGCAGTTGGTAAAGCCTCACCAGAGCTGCCCAGAAGTTATAGTCCACAGCTGGCGCACGGTCCGGCTTGCCGAAGCCATCAAAATGATCGCCAAGCCCAAGCGCATGGCCAAACTCGTGAACCACTTGGTCAAAGGTCGCCACATGACCTGTCCGCGAGTCGATATTAACGGATAGGGTTTTACAAAAGCTGCCCGCTGCATCGACCGCATCCATGTCCCAAGCCGCCGTCCCCGGTCCCTTGCTGACATTGCCGACACAGATCTCTTTCGGCTTTTCGGGATTTCCCACAGCCTGCCGGAGCCAGATCATCATACCTTGATTTGTGGCTGAGGCTCGATCTGGTTGAACAGAAAACACATGAGAACCGAGAACCTCACCAATCAGTTTTACAGCCTCCTCGGCCCGCTCGTCGTTCGCGAGAAACACCGGGATCGGCCCCTTTGCAAGGTCCCAGCGTTTCACCCTACCCGGCAGAAACGATTTGAGATTTGATTCCACGGGAGAACCGTTGCTCTGCGAAAGGAGAGCATCGATATTCTCACCCTCAAGAAAGGTCTTTTCGCGAAGCCATTTCTTGGCGGAACGGGACGCAAAGGAGTGATCGAACTTACTCACGCCGCCCACTCCCGCCGTGCGCCGCCGGACACCGGTTCACCCGTGCGAAAATGCTCGATCTTTTCCGACAGCGCCTCGACGCGTCCGCGAAGGCCATGGATTTCGGCGTTGTTTTCCTCCACCATCGCGGCATTGCGCTGGGTGATCAGTTCCACCTCGCCGAGCGCATGCGTCACCTCGTTGATGCCGACCGACTGTTCGCCGGTGGCGGACGAGATATCGGCGACGAGTTTCTGCACGGTGCCGATATGGCTGATGATCTCGGTCAGCGCCTCGCCGGTTTCCTCGACCAGATGCACGCCGTTCACCACCTGCCGGGCGCTTTCGGAGATAAGGCCCTTGATCTCCTTGGCGGAATTTGCGCTGCGTTGCGCGAGTTCCCGCACCTCCTGCGCAACGACGGCAAAACCACGCCCCGCCTCGCCGGCACGGGCTGCCTCGACGCCGGCATTCAGCGCCAGCAGGTTGGTCTGGAAGGCGATCTCGTCGATGACGCCGATGATGGTGCCGATCTTTTCAGACGAGCGGTTGATCTCACCCATCGCAGCGATGGCATTCGTCACGACGGCACCGGAGCGGGTCGCAAAGGCTTCCGTCTGGTCGACGGATTGCGCCGTGCGCTTGGCGCTGTCTGCGGTGGCACGCACGATATGGCCGAGCTGGCGCAAGGCGCGTGTGCTCTCTTCAAGTGCTGCCGCCTGCTGTTCGGTGCGCCGTGCCAGATCGTCGGCGGAGGCGGCAAGGTTGCCGGTGCCGCTGTCGATATCGCCGGCGACCATGCGCACATCCGAAAGCGTGGCCCGCAGCGTCGAGACGGCCTGGTTATAGGTGCGGGCCATCTCGACGAATTCGGCGGGGAGATTTTCCGTCATTTCCTGTTCGAGGTCGCCTTCGGCCAGACGATGCAGCACGTCGGAGAGCGCAGACAGCGCCTGGCTCTGTTCGTTGGAGATGCGCGCCCGCTCGGCCGCACGGCGTTGCGCCTCGGCCTCCGTTGCGCCGCGCGCCGCACTTGCCTCCTGCTCGAGGCGAACGTTTTCAAGCGCTGCATCGCGAAACACGCTGACCGAGCGCACCATGTCGCCGATTTCGTCGCCGCGCTCGCGGCCGTCGATCTTGACCTCGAGATCGCCACCGGCAAGCCGGGTCATGATCTCGGTCACCCGGCGCAGCGGGCCACGCAGGGTTTCCACCAGCATCAGGGCACCGATGATGGCGAGAAGCGTGCCGACGACGGTTGCTCCGACCGACAGATTGGCGGAAAGCTCGCTGTCCTGTTTGCCGGCCTCCTGCGCCTGCGCCACAAAATCCTTCAATCCCGCCATGCCCTTCGCCAGCGTATCCTGGGCGGCCGCACGTGCTGCCTTCCATTCGGCCGAGAGCTTCAGGATCACGTCGGTGTTGCCGCTCAGTTGCTCCAGTTGCGGCAGAAGCTGCGGCGAAAATTCGCGCATGGCTTCGTTTTTGGTGCCGAGCTTGCTGACATTGCCGCTCGCCGTCGTCAGCGCGCGGATATCGGCCAGAACCTCCTCGCGGGCAGCCTCGGAGAGCGTTACCCGCAGACGCTCGGTATGCAGTTGCAAGAGGTCGATCAGCTGTAGCGAGGTGCCGATTTCGGTGAGCAGGCTGCGCATCAGCTGCACTTCGTCTTCCAGGTTGGCAAAGCGGTCGGTCGCGGTCGCGGTGCTGCGCAGCACCTCCTGCCGAAACGCTTCCTGCACGGGCACGAAGGCGTCGATTGCGGCGCGCACGGCAACCGCCTTTTCCGGCGTCGGCAGCGGGCCGGCGATCAGCTCCTGAAGGCTTTGGGCCTGCGCCTTCACGGCATCCACCATGCGCGCGGATTTGGTCGTGCCACGGCCTTCCAGCTTCGGAAACTGTTTTTGCAACACGCCGAGATAAGCGGACGCCGCCTTGATGGTGGTGGCGTCATCGGTCACGCCGCGGATGGCATCGATGATGTTTTCGATATGGCGATCGACCGTCTTCAGCACGAAGGCATCAAACAGCGCGCCCTTGGCAAAACGTTCCTTGCTTTCCGCCTCTTTGCGCACGGTGATGATCTGCGCGTTGACGGAGGACGCGAGCATGCGGATTTCATCGACACCTGACTCCATCGCCTGTTCCGTGCGCGTGATCTTGCGCTCGATCTCCCAGAGGCCTGCCGTCTGCTGTTTCAGCGCCGGCGCTGTCTGGCGCACCACATCCAGCCGCGTCCGGTCGGCATCGGTCAGCTGCAGCCCGTCAAGGGTCACGACCCCCTTTTCCAGCTGGTCGATACCTTCGTTGAGGCTTGTCAGTTTGTTGCGGGAGGGATCGGCGAAAAAGCCGAGCAGATCCGCCTGCAGCTGTTCAAAATCGCCAATGTTTTCGATGGATGCCCGGGTCACGGTCATGTGGCCGTTCAGCATCCGCGCCGTATAAAAGCCGGCAAGGCCGACCCCCGCAATCAAGAGGATCAACGGCACGACGAAGAGCAGAACCTTGGTCACGATCCGACGGCTCTGCAAAAGACGGTCCAGGAATGACATCGCACTACCCCGTGCAGTAACCCGGTCTGCCCGCATCGGCACCTGTCACGCGTCATTCCACCTCATACGGAACACTTCGAAACTTGCCCGGCAGCTATTGAACATACGTTAACGCCCGGCAAAAGCTGGCCATTTATGGGATAAAATATGACAGCAGGTCTCATAGGTTGATCGAATGGCTGGTCCGCACCCCGGCGATGCTTTAAGCCCTTGCTAAAATCAGGTCGAAAAAATCTTCTAGGGAATCGGAAATGCCTTTGTCGCAGAATGCACGCGGCGCGCTGATGATGACGCTCGCCATGGGCGTGTTCACCACCAACGATGCCTTCGTGAAAATGGTGACGCCGGAGATGAATGTCGGCCAGATCATGTTCCTGCGCGGTACCATGACGCTGGTGATGCTCATTCTGCTCGCCCGATATTACGGCCTCCTGCATCAGGTCAGGCTGATGTTTGCGCCGAGCGTCATCCTGCGCTCCGGCTTCGAGATCGGTGCCGCCGTCAGTTATATCTCGGCGCTTGCCCATATCGATCTGGCGGTTGCCGCCACCATCCTTCTGTCCTTGCCGCTCGCCGTGACATTTGGCGCATGGGCCTTCTTCAAGGAACCTGTCGGCTGGCGACGCTGGTCGGCCATCATTGTCGGCTTTATCGGCGTGCTGATTGTTCTCAGGCCAAGCCCTGAAGCCTTCGTGCCCGCCTCGCTGTTTGCCGTCATTGCCGTTGTCTTCACCGCCGGGCGCGATCTCACCACAAGGCGCATTCATGCAGGCATCCCCACGCTGCTGGTGTCGCTGTTTGCAGCGCTCACCAACACGGTCTTCGGTGCCGTCCTCATCTTCCCCATGGGCGGCTGGAGCCCCGTCAGCGCCTCGGCGCTAGGGCACCTCGCAATTGCCTCGCTGCTTATCCTTGCCGGATACCAGAGCATCGTGATTGCCATGCGCTCCGGCGATATCTCGTTTGTCGCCCCCTTCCGTTATACCAGCCTGATGTTTTCGCTCACCCTCGGTTTCTATTTCTTCGGTGAGCAGCCGGATGGCTATATGGCGGTCGGCGCAAGCCTCATCGTCGTGTTGGGCCTCTATGCCTTTTACCGGGAAAAACAGCGGGCACGAACAATTGCGGCTACGACCCCGCCCCGCACGCCTGTTTGAGCGGTCAGGCCGGATGACCAGTACCGAACCGGTGACACGATCCGTCTATCTTGACCGCGCAACCCCGCCGCACATCTCCACGCTTGTACTGGTGGCCGGGCTTGCGGCACTCAGCATGAACATTTTCCTGCCGACGCTTGCGGCCATGGCCACACATTTCGGCACCAGCTACGGCGTGATGCAGGTTGCCGTATCCGGTTATCTCGCTGGCACCGCCATCCTGCAACTGGTCATCGGCCCGCTGTCGGATCTTTTTGGCCGCCGCCCTGTCATGATCGGCTGTGTCGTGCTGCTGGCCATCGGCACGCTGATCTGCCTCGTCGCACCCAATGCCACCGTCTTCATGATCGGCCGCCTGTTGCAGACGGCCATCGTTGCCGGCTTTGTCCTGTCACGCGCCATCGTGCGCGACATGGTGCCGGCCGATGAGGCGGCCTCGATGATCGGTTATGTCACGATGGGCATGTCGCTGGTGCCGATGGTGGCGCCGGCACTCGGCGGTTTTCTCGGCGATGTCTTTGGCTGGAAGGCGAACTTCCTTGTCATCCTCGTCTACGCCCTCCTCTGCCTTGCCATCAGCCTGCGCGATCTCGGCGAAACCAACCACCGGCGCACGGTAAGTATCGGCGCGCAGTTTCGCGCCTGGCCGGAACTGGTGCGCGCCCCGGCCTTCTGGGGTTATGTGCTGACCGGCGGTTTTGCCTCGGGCATCTTTTATGCCTTTCTCGGCGGCGCACCCTATATCGGCTCGGTCGTTTATGGCTTGGCGCCGGCCATGCTCGGCCTGCAATTCATGCTTTTGGCCGTCGGATATCTCGTCGGCAATTTCCTCTCGGGCCGTTATGCCCGCCATGTCGGCCTGATGGGCATGATCACCTGTGGCAATATCGTCAGCATCGCAGGCGTCGCCGGCTCGCTCCTCCTCGTCGGCACCGGCAGCGAGGTGGCGATCGCCTTTTTCGGCCCGCTAACGCTGGTCGGAATTGGCAACGGGCTGGCGCTGCCCAGCGCCAATGCCGGAATGGTGAGCGTTCGCCCGCATCTGGCCGGCTCCGCCTCGGGTCTCGGCGGCGCGGTCATCACCGGCGCTGGCGCTGCGCTGTCCGTTCTGGCAGGCTGGCTCCTGAGTTTTGGCGACGGCGTCATGCTGGTCCTCTGGCTGATGTTCGCCTGCGCGGTCCTTGCCATCGCCGCCACCGAGTTCATCCGCCTGACCGCCAGAAACGCCGCAAGCGAGGACATATGACGACAACCCATCCGGTCTCGGTAAAACCTCCCGGCGTCATTCTGGCCGGCGGCCGCTCGCAACGGATGGGAGAGGACAAAGCGCAGGTGCTACTCGCTGGAAAAACGCTGCTCTCTCACGCGATCGCGCGCCTTGTCCCCCAGCTGTCGGCCCTCGCCATCAATGCGCCGGAAGGTTTTAAGCCCCCGGAAAACCTGGCCCTTGTGCCCGATACGCTTGCCGGCCAGCGCGGCCCACTTGCGGGCATTCTCGCCGCGATGCGCTATGCGAAAAACCTCTCACCGGTCGCAAGCCATGTGCTGAGTGCCCCCGTCGACAGTCCTTTCCTGCCGACAGATCTGGTTAAACGCCTGCAGCAGGCCATCGAGGACGGCCACGACATTGCGGTTGCCGCTTCGCGCGGCGCCATGCACCCGGTCTGCGGCCTCTGGCCGGTCGAGATCGCCGACGCCCTCCAGAGCTTCCTCGAAACGCCGGAAAACCCGCGCGTGAAAACCTTCCTGTCCCGCCATGACACGGTGGAGGTGGATTTTGCCGATATCGAAACCGCCATCGGTCCGCTCGATCCCTTCCTCAACGTCAACACGCCGGATGACCTGAAGACTGCCCATCGCTACCTCGAGGCCCTATAAACATGACAGCAGCAGACAGACGCCCGCGCATTTTTGGCATTTCCGGCTGGAAGAATTCCGGCAAGACCGGCCTTGCGGTGCGCCTGGTGGAAGAGTTGACGCGGCGCGGCTTTCGCGTTTCCACCATCAAACACGCCCACCACGATTTCGACATCGACAAGGTCGGCGCCGACAGCTACCGCCATCGCCAGGCCGGCGCGCATGAAGTGGCGCTGGTCTCCGGCACCCGCTTTGCCATCATGCACGAGTTGCGTGGCACGCCTGAACCCAGCTTCGAAGAAATCCTCGCGCGCCTTGCCCCTTGCGACCTCGTCCTTATCGAAGGTTACAAGCGCGAACCTGTGCCCAAGATCGAAGCCCGCCGGCTGGAGGCAAAAAACCGCGAACCGCTCGCCCCGACCGATCCCCACATCACCGCCATTGCCGCCGACCACCCGGTCCCCGACGCCACCCTTCCGGTTTTCGATCTGAACGACACGATGGCGATTGCCGATTTCGTGCTGGCGGTGGTGGGCCTTCCCAAGTCAGCACGCGACGCCTGACGCACTACTCCTGCCTTTCCAGACATGCTCGCCCACGAGGACCGGCGCACCGGACGGCGGCTGATGGAGATCGTCACCGGCACGGGCGACAGCCGCCTGCGCCGCTTACGCGAGACCATCCTGAAAGTCGGCCCTGAAACGCGGCGCTCGGCTCGTCGTTATACGAGGTGGCGCAGCCCCGGCCACAGGGCGGACCAGGCGGCAGCGGTGGACTTGCACGACGATCATCGTGATGCGGCGGCCATGAAGGTTTGAAAATCCGTCCTGAGTGAATAGGATGGGTTCATATGTCCCCTCATACCAATCTCAGTCTGCGAAGGCGCTTCTTCCACTTTTGCCAGCGGGTCTTGGGCGGCGCATGAACCTCCGTACCTCTGGCATTGATGAGAGCGCAATCAATGAAAAGCCGACCGCCACGCAGACGCACCGCCTCATTAAAGGCCACATGCTCGCAAACCTCATGGCCATCATCGCCAAGCCCTAAATAACGGCACCCCGAAATCGCCGAAAGCCGATAAAGGCCCAATCCGCCGAAGGCACTTTCTACCTCCACACGCCCTTGATCTGGCGGTAGCGAAAAGGAGATCGCGGTGATGAAGCGCGCAACGGCGTCCTCCGGGCTCATCTCCTTGGGGCGCTCGCGCACCTTCCTCCAGACATCGTAGGGGCAGAGCCTGGCATGGCGCAGGGCCCACAGATCGTAATAGCGGTCCGCCTGATTGGCGAAGAGGCCGGCCCAGTCGCCGGTGTCATTTTCGACAAGTTTCACCAGATAATCGACGCTGACGGTGGAATTGACGTCATCAAGGTCGAGCAGCAATAGAAAAGCATGTTGAGGATCCGCGACAGAGACTTCCGCGCGCGCCAGAATGGCATTGCGCAGATAGGCCAATCGAGCCGTACGCTTGCGGTAAGTCCGGCCAATTCCGTCCAAGCTTTCAAAATAACAAGAAGGATGCTGTCTAGCGAAAGACTTTAAAACTGCCTTTGTCCGATCGACGGAATCGTTTTCGAGAAAAATGAAATGACTCCGGGAAAAACGGCCGGCCAGTTCCTCCAGCATCGGAAGCAACCGCGGCAGCGAGTGCGCGCAATCACGAGCGAGACCGGCGATTACAATCTCCTTGTCGATCCGGCCTGCTTGCAAAGATCTGCCATCCGGCAATGCCTGCTCAAACTGCAAGTTCATTATACCGTCCCTCAATGACCATTCCGGCCGAAAAACGCGGCCATGGCTTGTTCCATCAGCATTTTGTAACCGAACCCGACATGTCCCAAATGGGCGGCCTATCCGCTCTCGATTGACGGAGGGATAGCCGGATTCCGACCCAACAGGAAGGCGGAATGCCGTTGCCACAGCCTCTGCCACAGCATAATCGCCACCTCGACCGCCTTGGTGGTCTCCTGCCACGCGGCTCCAGCCTTTTTTGCAACGTGGCGGGCGCATTTCGCCTGTCGCGCCACCTGCCCGAGCGAGTGCCGGACGCAAAGGAACTGCTCGCGGAGCGCGGATATGATGCCGTTTGGTTGCGCCCACACATTTCTTTCCGCAATCTTCCTCGCCGCGACATGCTGCTATTGGCGCGGCGAATGAGGCCTCAGTCTCGCTAGCCCACGAAAAAGCCGCCGGATCTCTCCGGCGGCCATGATTGCAGTGCAGAAGGGTTTTAGCGGTTCTGCGCCACCGGCTTTACCAGCGCCGTGATGCGGCGGATGGTGACGCGGCGGTTTTCCTGTGAGGGGCCGTCGGTGTTGACCTTCAGATAACGCTCGCCATACCCTTGCGTCGTCATGTTTTCCGGCGGAATGCCGTAGACGTCGCTCAGCACCACCGCCACCTGCTCGGCGCGACGGTCGGAGAGAACAAGATTGCTCTCGTCGGAACCCACGGCATCCGTGTGGCCTTCGATCAGGAAGGTTTCGCTCGGATCCTTCTTCAGCACCTCGTTGATGGCATCCGCCACCTTGCGCAGCGAACGCGCCTGGTTCATCGGGATATCAGCACTGCCCGTGGCAAAAGTGATCGTATCGAGGTCGATACGGCGCACCTTGTCGCGGATACGGGCGGAATAACGCACTTCATCCAGCGAATAGACCCGTTCGACACGCTCTACCGGCGGCTGTTCCAGGAATTTGTAATAGTCCCGGTCCGGATCGGTCGAGGTATCGATGATGTACTGGCTGACCGGCACGGTCAGACGCATCGGCGGCAGGTCGTCGGCCGGGTCACGCCATTCGTAGCCCGGACCACGGTCCTGACGCTGCTCGGGGGCATAGAACAGCACATATTCGCGGCCATCCTCGCCAATGCGCGAGCGCTGCACCACGTCACCGTAGCGGTCGCGGATCGTCACAATCTGCACACCATTGTCCCGCGCGATGATTTCGCGGGTCCGTCCGCCCGGCAGGCGTTCGTATTCCGGCGTGTAACCGCTGTCGTAGAAACGGCGGCTGTCGTCGTGGCGCACGATGGTGCGGTTGTCGAAGTTGATGATGATGCGGCCGTCATCGGAGGGACCGCCGGCATCGCGTCCATCAAAACCAGCCGGCATGTCATAACGCGGGCGCTCCCGCATCCGCTCGCCACGCTCGGAGGTGATGGCCTCCATGCGCACCGGCGGGGCTGCACGGCCGGCAGGGCCTGCCTGGGCATCGGCATCGGACCGCGGCGGCGGTGGCGGCGGGGTGTTGGGTGCCACCGGTTGCGGCTGGGCGCCCGGCTGTCCTGCCTGCGGCCCGCCATCACGGCGCTGACCGTCACGGGATTGCCCGTCTTGGGGCTGGCCATCGCGAGGGCCGCCCGGTCGGCCCATGGCAGCCGGCGCTTCCTTGGCGCTGTCGAGAACGGCGGCACCATTTTCAACCGGAAGCACGATGGGCTGGTTGCTGGCAGCGGGGTTCTCGGCAATCTTGCGGGCGCGCTCGACCTGTTCCGGTGTGGTGGGCGATGCAACATTTGGTGCAGCGGGTGCCGCCGCTTCACCCGGTGCCGGCGGCACGGGACGAGCGCCAGGTGCCGGGGGCTGACCAGCGGCAGGCGCCGGAGCATCGGGGGCGACAACGGCCGGAGCCTTGGCGCCGGGGACCGGTGCGGGAGCAACAGCTGCCGGAGCGGCAGGGCGCGCGGCCGGTGCCGGTGCTTCGCCAGACAGCGGCGTTGCGGGCCGCGCGGCAGGCGCCGGCGCCTCGCCGGCTTCCGGCTGCGGCTTCTGGGCATCCGTCGTCCGCGGGCGCGGCGCTTCGCCGGGCTTCTTCTCCGGGGCAGGTTTTGCTACAGGGGCAGCCTCGGCAGGCGCCGGGCGCGACTGCGCCTCCGGCTCAGCCGCCGGCTTTTCGCGGGCCGGTTTCGCCTCGGCTGGCTTTGGTTCGGGCGGCTGCGGACGAGCAGCAGGCGCGTCAGCCGCTACGGGTTCCCTCGCCTTCGGTTCAGCAGCTTTGGGTTCGGCAGCTTTGGGTTCCGCGGACTTGGGCTCCGCGGCCTTGGGTTCTGGAGCTTTTGGTTCTGGAGCCTTCGGTTCAGGTGCCTTGGGTTCAGGCGCTTTCGGCTCTTCGGCCACCGGTTCACGGGCGGCAGGGCGTGCCTTGGGCTCGGCCGGGGCTTCAGGCGCCGGGGCAGCGGCGCGTGGTTCGGCTTTCGGCTCGGGCTTCGGTTCGGGGCGCGCCTCGGGCTTTGCCTCCGGCAGCGCCTTCTGAGGTTGTTCTTCGGCAGCAGGCGGTGCGCGGCGCTTTTTCAGCTCCTCTTCGCTTTCTGCGCCTGCAGGCGGCGGGCTCACGGCGTCCTGTACGCGGATGATGTCGCTTGCACCATAAGCGCGCTCAAGCTGCGGCATGTTGGGCATGGCCTGCGCGTGCGGCACCATCAGGCTCATCGAAATCAGCGGCATTGCAACGCTTGCAAGATATCCGGTTCGCTTGGACATGTTTTCTCCTGGGTCGTCTTTTAACCGTCCCTTGCGCCGGGATCGGCGCGCCTCAACGGCGGACACGGTCTTTGGTTCCACGCTCAACAAGACACCGGGTGATGTGAACAGCAGATGAACCCTTGTGGCAGCAGTCATTCAGAATGAGTGCCAACTATCTGATTTATAGAGATAAAACGTTTGATATGATGGTTTTGTTAAGCTTCACTTAAGCCAGCGGTGCTCCAATGTCTACGAGCGCTCGCGCTCGACGCAGGGTCAACTCCAGGGGATACGCATGACACCCGAAATGGACATGATGCTGAAAGGCTACGGCCTCACCACCGCCCAGATCCTTTACCGCCTGCCGGATCATCCGGCCCTTCTGCAGACCTATATCTGGCAGAACTACGATCTGGCGCCTGACTTTCCCGAAATGCGCGGCTTTCTGAAATTCTGGCAGGACACGCTGGATGGACCGCTGCATTCCGTGCGGTATGTCCATCGCAAGCTGATCGCCGCCAGCGAATGGCGCTCGTTGAAGGGCGAGTTCATCCTGCATTAGGCGGCTTGTCCTTGCCATTGGCTGGCACTTTGCTTAAATCCGGCTCAAACGGTTCGGACACAAGAAGGCTGCCATGACGAAGATCGACGAAGAAGCGCTGGCGGAAGCCTATAACCGGGCTCTCGCCCACGAAAAGGCCGGCGAAATCGATGCAGCCGTCGCCGCTTACGGCGAGGTTCTCGAAATCGATCCGGAAGATCATGGTGGCGCGGCCGTGCGCATCGCGTCGCTGGGGCGCGGTGAAACGCCGCCCAGGGCGCCCGATGCCTATGTGGAAACGCTGTTTGACCAGCATGCGGAAAGCTTTGAGGATATCCTCGTGGCGCAGCTCGGTTACGACGTGCCGAAAATGGTGCTGCAGCGCCTGCAGGAGCGTGAGCTTGGGCCCTTCAAGCGCATGCTTGATCTCGGCTGCGGCACGGGGCTGACGGGCGGCACGCTGCGCGATCTCTGCGAGGATATCACCGGCATCGACATTTCCGAAAACATGGTCGAAATCGCCCATGAGAAGGATCTGTACGAGACGCTCTACGTCGCTGAAATCGAGGATTTCTTCGAAGACAATGACGATGAGCCCTTTGACCTGATCACCGCGACCGACGTCCTGCCGTATCTCGGCGCGCTGGAGCCCTTGTTCTTCGGGGCTGCGGAAAACATGGTGGATGGCGGCATCTTCGTGTTTTCCTCCGAAACGGCCTCTGACGACGTTCTCGCCGGCCGCCCCTATATGGTCGGCCCGCACCAGCGTTTTGTCCATTCGCCCGCCTATATCCGCGAGCGCCTGGCCTCCACCGGCTTTGTCGTCATCGAGATGGAAGAGATCAACGTGCGCATGCAGGATGGCCATCCGAGCCCTGGCCATCTGGTTGTCGCCCGCCTCACCAAGGCCTGATGTTTTGGGGCGGCAGGCCGGGGTCGTCTCTCCGGCCCGCCATTTCCTTTAACGAAACAGCGCCGCAACGGCCGCATGGATCACGGTCGCGCCGCCGATTGGCGCGACAACGAGCAGTGCGAGATTAAAGCAGATCACCCAGATCAGAACCTTCTGCTCGCGGACGGTCAGCGTCCGTCGCGGCGGGTTTTGCGGTGGTGGCTCCGGCTGGCGTCGATAATAGCCGTTAAGGTCAAGAAACATCGCAGTCCCATCTTTTTGAACATCTGCGCTGTCGGAAATCCTATACCGGATCGGTTGGCTTCGGAAGCTTGCGCCATCGGAAATGCCTGATGGCGTCGATCAAGCCTAGCCAGCACCGCCCTGTCCCTCTAAATTCAGCGGTAACCGGAGGGGCACAATGACACCAAACCGCTATTTCCTCGTTCAGGCCTATAACAATGCCTGGGCCAATCACCGGCTTCTTGGCGCCTGCCGAACGCTGACGCCGCTGGAACTGCAGGTTACCCGCACCAGCTTTTTTCCCTCCATCCTGCACACGCTGAACCATATCCTGACGGTGGACTGGTTTTACGTGAGCGCGCTGGAAGGCCGGCCGATGGGGGTCGCCGCTTTCACGCCGGAACTTCCCTTTCTCGATTTCAGCGATCTGGAACGCGAGCAGCGCGCCGTCGATCGCCGCCTGATCGATCACTGTCGCCAGATGCAGGATGATGACTTCGCCTGCGACATCGTCATCCCCCGCGCAAACGGCGAGCAGCGCGAACAGGCAGACCGCCTGCTGCTGCATCTTTTCCAGCACCAGATCCACCACCGCGGCCAGGTGCATGCCATGCTCTCGGGCACCCGCACCAAACCACCGCAACTCGATGAATTTTTCTGCGCATCGCCCACTGAACAGGCCCTGCGCCGGGGCGATCTTGCCGAACTCGGCTTTTCCGAAACACAGATCTGGGGTTGATCCATGCTCTATTTTCTCTTCAAGGCGCTTCACGTCGCCTCCGATATCATCTGGGTCGGCGGCATGCTGATCAATGCCTTCGTCATCGGCATGGTGCCGGCGCCGATCCGCACCGGCGTCATCAGCGCACTGCGCCGTTATGACCGCATCGTCACCACAGGCGCGCTTGCCGGCGCCTGGATCTTTGGCCTCATCCTTGTCTTCGGTTATGTCGGCTTTTCCGGTGGCTGGCTCCATGCCAAGCTGCTGATCGTCGTGCTCCTGTCGGCCCTGCATGGCATGCAGAGCGCCTGGTTGCGTCGTATGGAAGCCAACCCGCTCATCGATCCGCCGGCTTTCGTCGCCAAGGGCATGCCGATCGTGCTCGTCTCCATCGTCATCGTGGTGGGCCTTGCCATCATCAAGCCGTTCTAGAGCGTTTCCCTAACTGATTGAATCGGATGGCTTTGCAAATCAGTCTCCTTCTGATTCAAACTATCTGCCGATGGAGGTCGGCAGATATGTCGAAAGCCCTTTCCGTTGATCTTCGCATACGTGTGCTGGCTGCCGTGAACGGCGGCGCATCTCATAGAGAGGCTGCCGAGCGTTTTGGCGTGAGCGCAGCCAGCGTGAGCCGCTGGCGTCACTTGCAAATCCAGCAGGGAAATGTTCGACCCGGTCCACTCGGCGGCGACCGCAATTCCCACAAGACAGAAGCGCATGCCGATCTGATCATGACCTGGCTCGGCGAGCACCGGGACGGCACCCTTTTCGAGCTTCGCAAAGCCTTGGCTGACCAAGGCATTTCCATCAGCAAGTCGGCGCTGCATCGCTTTCTTGTCCGGCACGAACAAACGCGCAAAAAAAGACTGGCCATGCGGTAGAGCAAAGCCGCCCGGACGTTCTGGAAAAGCGGCAATGCTGGTTCGAGGAGCAACTCGATCTCGATCCAGAGCGGCTCGTGTTCATCGACGAAACCTGGACCGCGACCAATATGGCCCGTACTCACGGGCGATGCCGCAAGGGCGAGCGATTGAGGATGGGTTTCCCTCACGGTCATCGCAAGACGACCACATTGGTTGCGGGCCTCCGTAACACGGGAATGGTCGCGCCACTTGTCATAGACGGACCGATCAACGGTGAGTGGTTCGAGGCGTATGTCGCCCAGGTTCTGGTTCCGACATTGAAACCAGGGGATGTTGTCATCCTCGACAATCTGTCCAGCCACAAACGACCGGCAGCAAGGGAGCTGATCGAGGCGGTCGGCGCGACAATGATGTTCCTTCCGCCCTACAGCCCAGACTTCAACCCCATCGAGAAGGCCTTCTCCAAGCTCAAGGCTCTCCTGCGAAAAGCTGCGGAGAGAACCGTCACCGGACTGTGGGATCGCATCGGAAAGCTGATTGATATGGTCGAACCGCAAGAGGCTCAGAACTACTTCAATTCCTGCGGATATGATCCAACATGACAGGGAAACGCTCTAACGTCAACAGCTGTCCCGTTGTGAAGGGGGCATCTGCCCCCTCATGATGTGCCGAGGATCGCCGATAGCAGGCGACCTTCTAGCTGTGCCAGTTCCGGATCGCCATGTTTTCGCGGATGCGGGCGCGGCACATCGAGATCAAGCGTCACGCGGCCCTCGTCCAGCACGATCACCCGGTCGGCCAGATGCACCGCTTCGGCCACATCGTGCGTTACCAGTACGGCCGTAAATCCCAGTTCCCGCCAGACACGTGCAACAAGCTGCTGCATGCTGATACGCGTCAGTGCGTCGAGCGCGCCCAAGGGTTCATCGAGCGCCAGAAAACCCGGGCGGCTCACCAGCGCCCGCGCCAGCGCCACACGCTGACGCTGGCCGCCTGACAGGCTTGCCGGCCAGTCCAGCGCCTTGTTGCGCAGATGCATTTCCCACAATACGTGTTCGGCACGCCGGCGGGCCTCCTCGCGCGACACACCCTCGCCCAAGCCCACACCGACATTGTCGATAACGTTGAACCAGGGCAGAAGGCGCGGCTCCTGGAACACGATGCGGGCCTCCGGGGCAATCTTGCGGCCCTGTTCGTCCTCGAAGGCAATGTCGCCACCGCTTGCCGTCTCAAGACCGACGAGCAGCCGCAGCAGCGTGCTCTTGCCGCAGCCGCTCTTGCCGACAATGGCGACAAACTGCCCGGCAGGGATTTCGAGATCGATGCCGCGCAGCACGCGGTTTGATCCGAAGCTCTTTTCAACCCCTTTGAGCCGCAAGGCTGCGGCCCTGACAGGACCGGTCTCAGGGGCGGCAGGTTCTGCCGTATGTGTCGTTTCAGCCTGATGCAGAAGAGAAAGCGTCGGATTGAATGGTGCAATAGACATGGGAAAGATACCCTCTTGCTTCAGCGTTGATAGGCGACGTTCCAGGACAGCGTCCACCGCTCCAGCGCCCTTGCGATGACATCGGCAAGCTTGCCGAGCACAGCGTAGATGACGAGGGCGAGCACCACGACATCGGTCATCATGAATTCACGGGCATTGTTGGCCATGTAACCGATGCCCGAGGAGGCAGCGATGGATTCCGACACGATCAGCGTCAGCCACATGATGCCGAGCGCATAACGCAGGCCAACGAAGATCGAGGGCAGTGCGCCGGGAAAGATCACCTTGGTAAACAGCGACCAGTTGCTCATGCCATAGATGCGGCCCATCTCGATCAGCCCGCGATCGACATTGCGCACGCCGTGATAGGTGTTGAGATAGATCGGAAACAGCACGCCAAGGGAGGTCAGGAACAGCTTGGCCTCCTCGCCGATGCCGAACCAGAGGATGACGAGCGGGATCATTGCCAGATGCGGGATGGTGCGGATCATCTGCAGCGTCGTGTCGGTCAGCTGCTCGGAAAGTTTCGACACGCCGTTTGCGATGCCGAGCAGGAAACCAATCGAGCCGCCGATGGCAAGGCCCGCCAGCGCGCGGGCGCCGCTCACCAGAATGTTGTGGCCGAGACTGCCGTCCGACGCCTCCGACCAGAAGGCTTGCCCAACAGCTGCAGGTGACGGCATCACCCGGTCAGAAATCAGCCCCAGAGAAGATCCCGCCTGCCACAGCAGAACAAGGGCAAGCGGCACGGCAAAGGGCAGCAGACGCGCGCGGTCAGGTCTTGGGAGGCGAAGCAAACGCGGTGTGCTGCGCGCCGGCGAACGGCCTGCCTCAAATTCGACTGTGGTCATGACGGGATCTCCTTTTCCGGGATGGGAGGGGGAATGGCGGCGGTCCCTTTAAGAGGCCGCCACCGATTTCAGCGTCTGGTGTCCGCCGCCGGCAAACACCGTCTTTTGCGAAAACTCCGAGCCGAAGCCCGTGCGCTGTTCGGCGCGGCCGATGCCGAGTTCGGGAAACAGCAGTTCCGCCACGCGGTAGGCTTCTTCCAGATGCGGATAACCGGAGCCGATCACCGTCTCGATGCCGATCTCCTGATATTCCCGAAGCCGCGCCGCCACCGTCTTCGGCGATCCGACAAGGGCGGTGCCCGCACCGGAACGCACCAGCCCGATCCCAGCCCACAGGTTCGGCGACACTTCCAACTTGTCGCGGCGCCCGCCATGCAAGGCGGCCATGCGCTTCTGGCCAACCGAATCGGAAGCCTTTTCGAAATGCGCCTGCGCCTTGGCAATCGTGTCGTCATCGAGCTTGGAAATCAGCCGGTCTGCCGCCTCGAAGGCCTCATCGTCGGTTTCGCGCACGATGAAATGCAGGCGGATGCCGAAGGAGACCTCGCGACCCTTGGCGGCGGCGGATTTGCGCACCTGCGCCACCTTTTCCGCCACCTGCTCCGGCGGTTCTCCCCAGGTCAGGTATGTGTCGGCGCGGCCCGTCGAAAACTCGATGCCGGCCTCGGAGGAACCGCCGAAATAAAGCGGCGGACGCGGCTGCTGGATCGACGGGAAACCGAGCCGCGCATCCTTGGCCTGTACATATTTGCCATCGAGATCGGCCTTACCGGTGGCCAGCAGATCCTCGAACACCTGGAAGAATTCTTCCGCATGGGCATACCGCTCGTCATGCGGATGAAAGATGCCGTCGCCGGCCAGTTCCGCCGGGCTGCCGCCGACAACAATGTTGAGCAGAAGCCGGCCATTCGAGATGCGGTCAAGCGTCGAGGCAAGGCGCGCATAATAGGCCGGTGATGCCGTGCCGGGGCGGATCGCCACGAGGAATTTCAACTTTTCCGTAAACGGCGCAAGAGAGGCCGCCGTCACAAAGCTCTCCTCGCAGGAAACGCCTGTTGGCAAGAGAACGCCGCTATAACCGAGGCGGTCGACGGCGACAGCGATTTCGCGCAGGTATCTGTTGTCGGGCGCGCGGTTGAGATCGCTTGCACCGAGATAGGTGCCATCACCGCTGGTCGGGATGAACCACAGGAAATCGATGGGCTTTTGGGCTGCACGGGTCATGTCTGGTCTCCTCGATACGGTTCGGTTCAGCTGGCCTTGGGGCGCCAGACGATGTCGGTGATGGTGAGTTTCTTCGGCAGGATTTTCAGCGCGAAGAACTCGTCGGCCAGCGCCTGCTGGTAGGCAATCGCCGCATCCGACACCGTATCGACGGCGCCGAGATCAAAACCGCTGCGGGTGAGCGTGATGCGGGTGATATCCTGGGGCACGCCGGTGATGGCCGAAAGCGCCGGCACGGTGGTGTCGAGATCGGCCTGCGCCCGCTTGCCCACCTTGGAAAGCTCGGCAAAGAGTTCGGGAATGAGATCGCCGTGCTGTTTTGCAAAATCGCCGTTGGCGAGGAAATAGCTCCAGCTGTCGACGATGCCTTCCGCCGTCGTCAGCACCCGCGTCTGCGGATCGGCTTCGGCCACGGCCGTATAGGGGTCCCAGATCGACCAGGCGTCGATGCTGCCGGTCTTGAAGGCGGCCGCCGCATCCGGTGGCGACAGATCGACCAGCGTCACATCCGACAGCGACAGGCCCGCCTTGCGCAGCGCCTGCACCGCCACGTTATGGGCGCTCGATCCGCGCTTGAAGGCAAGCTTTTTACCCTTCAAATCGGTGAGCGTCTGGATGGGCGAATCCTTGTGGACGAGAATGGCAGAACCGGCCGAGCTGCCCTTGTAGGTGCCGATATAAACGAGGTTGCCGCGGGCAGCCTGGGCAAACAGCGGCGGCACGTCGCCGGTTGGCCCGAGATCCAGAGCCCCCGCCCCCAGCGCTTCCAGGAGCGGCGGGCCGGAAGAAAATTCCGACCACTCAATCGCAATGCCGCGATCGGAAAACAGCTTTTCCAGCGCGCCCTCGCTTTTGGCCAGCGCCAGAACACCGTTCTTCTGCCAGCCTATGCGGATCGTCTTTGGTGCCGCGGCCCATGCGCCCCGCACCAGCGGCAATGTCGCGGCGGCTGCCGCCCCCATCAGTCCCAATACCTGTCTGCGTCTTACCATGGTCTCGATCCTTCGATCCGGAGTGCTGCAGCGGGCCTGTTGCCCTTTCGTGTGTTGCAGCTCTCATGGTGCGTTAGACGACAGATATGGTCGACATTAAATGATTTCGAAAAACATCGATTACGGGAGAAATTTTTCCAAGATTTCGCGATTTTCTGCGTCGGAAACCGCAATCGCTCCGAAGGCGGGATTTCGGGATATCGGGACATCTTGCCGGCCGAAGAAATCGTCCCGGTGCTTTCCGCCTGCCGCGATATCGGCTAATCATCGCCCATCACAGTTGGAGCATGACATGGCGAAAGTTGCATTCATCGGTCTCGGCGTCATGGGTTTTCCCATGGCAGGTTATCTGAAGAACAAGGGCGGCCACGAGGTCACGGTCTATAACCGCACCGCCGCCAAGGCCGATGCCTGGGTGGAGAAGTTTGGCGGCGCATCTGCCGCCACCCCGCGCGAGGCCGCCGAAGGCGCCGATTTCGTCTTCACCTGCGTCGGCAATGACGACGACCTGCGCTCGGTGACGCTCAGTGAAACCGGCGTGCTCTCCGGCATGAAGCCCGGCGCCATCCTCATCGACAACACCACCGCATCCGCCGAAGTCGCCCGCGAGCTTTACGCGGCAGCGAAAGACAAAGGCTGCGGCTTCATCGATGCCCCCGTCTCCGGCGGCCAGGCCGGCGCGGAAAACGGCGTGCTGACCGTGATGTGCGGCGGCGACGAAGACGTGTTTGACAAGGCACGGCCGGTTATCGATGCCTATGCCCGCATGGTCGGCCTGATGGGTCCGGCAGGCTCCGGGCAGCTCACCAAGATGGTCAACCAGATCTGCATCGCCGGCCTCGTCCAGGGCCTTGCCGAGGGGATTCACTTTGGCAAGAAAGCCGGCCTTGATATTGAAAAGGTTATCGAAGTCATCTCCAAGGGCGCTGCCGGTTCCTGGCAGATGGAAAACCGCTACAAGACGATGAATGCCAGCAAATACGATTTCGGCTTTGCCGTCGACTGGATGCGCAAGGACCTCGACATCGTATTGACCGAAGCAAAACGCAACGGCGCCACGCTCCCCGTCACCGCCGTCGTCGACCAGTTTTATGGCGAAGTGCAAAAGCTCGGCGGCAACCGCTGGGACACATCCTCGCTGCTGGCGCGGCTTGAAAAGTAAGCCGAGAGGCGCTCAGGCGACAAACAGATCCTCGGCGCGCTTTTGAAGCGCCGGGGCAATACAAGCCGCAATCTTCTGGTCGAAGGGCAGCGTGCGGGAAAAAGCGTTGGAGGTGATGGTGCCAGCCTCAAGCTCCAGAACCAGCCGGTAGCCTTGCGCACTGCTGTTGTCGAAACCGAGACGGCATCACAGATGCCGACCACTTCCCCAAGATTTCGAAAAGCTGCCTCGTATCGCCGCCGGATGGCCTCTTCCGGAATGGGATGCCCACCCATGCGGACACGCTGCGCGACACGCAACACATGCAGGTCTGCGGATTCAAGCGCGATGAACACCAGCAGCGTCCGGTATCCGCGCTTTTTCGCGCGGCGCAACAGGTTGACCGATTGCCGGCTGC
This sequence comes from Neorhizobium sp. PAMB6630, assembly GCF_058242775.1. NCBI lineage: Bacteria > Pseudomonadati > Pseudomonadota > Alphaproteobacteria > Hyphomicrobiales > Rhizobiaceae > Neorhizobium > Neorhizobium sp. PAMB6630. Next base: position 1,876,723 of record NZ_CM177836.1, on the reverse strand, counting down.
TCAGTGTCGTCTCGTAAGTGAAATCCTGCGCGCCCGCCAACAGCAGATCGAGCGTTTCCAGTACACGCCTGCCCGCTTCCAGCGATGCGGTTTCCGGGTGATCGGGATCTATCGTCTTGGCCACCTCGTCGGCATTGACGAACTGGCCCGGCAGATGAAGTTTTCGGTAAAGAGACGTTTTGCCCGCGCCATTTGGCCCGCCGAGCACCATGCATTCCGGTGTCAGCCGATCACTCTGCAGCATCGGCGCTGGTCTTGTCACCTTGTCGCACGATCACCGTTTTGCGCCCGTCGGGATGCTCTTCGATCAAGCGCCCCTGTTGATCGGCATAATAGGAAGACGTGCCCATGGAACGCGCCTTCGACCGCTCTTCCGACCCGATCTGTCCCACGTCACCAGCGGCGGATTTCAGCACATCAAGCATACGCATCGGCGAAACCTCCATTGAAGCGCCAATCTACACCATCTCACACACCCTGAACAGCTAGCGGCCTCAGTCCTCGCCCGCCTTCTGGTTGTCCAGCAGCATGTAATCCAGCGGCAGTTCGGTCGTATACTTGATCTGCTCCATCGCGAAGGCGGAGGAGACGTCGCGGATTTCGATGCGGGCGATCAGGCGTTTGTAGAAGGCGTCATAGGCGGCGATATCGGGCACCACCACGCGCAACAGATAATCCACATCGCCGCTCATGCGGTAGAATTCCACCACTTCGGGGAAATCCACCACCACTTCGGAAAAGCGCTTCAGCCATTCAATCGAGTGGCTTGCCGTGCGGATCGAGACAAAGACGGTAACCTTGGTATTGACCTTGACCGGATCAAGCAGCGCCACACGGCGGCGGATCACGCCATCCTCTTCCATCTTCTGGATGCGGCGCCAGCAGGGTGTGGTGGAGAGGCCGACCTTCTTGGCGAGATCGGCAACGGCAAGCGTTGAATCTTCCTGCAGAATACGCAGGATCTTGCGGTCAAGGCGGTCCATTTTCACTCCTTCAAGGATTATTTTTCTTCTTAGCGCGAAATTTTACGCCTGTAACCGAAATTCCTTTCAGCGTACCAGACTGTCCACATCCTGTCGAAGCACCGGTAGAACCTCCGCCTCAAACCAGGGATTCTTCTTCAGCCAGCCGCTGTTTCGCCAGCTCGGATGTGGCAGTGCCAGCACTTTCGGCCCGTCGTTGACAAAAAAGCCGGCCCGCCAATTGGCAACCGTCGCCGTCATCGTCTTCTGTGTGCGACCCGCCATATGCCAGCCTTGCGCATGGGCACCGATCGCCAGCACCAGCTCGATCTGCGGCATGGCATCGATCACTGCCCGCCGCCACATCGGCGCGCACTCGATGCGCGGCGGAAGGTCGCTGCCGCGCGCATCATATCCGGGAAAACAGAAACCCATGGGCACGATGGCAAAACGGTCGGCGTCGTAAAATTCTTCGCGCGTCACGGAAAGCCATTGCCGCAACCGGTCGCCGGAGGCATCGTTGAACGGCAATCCGCTTTCATGCACACGAAGCCCCGGCGCTTGGCCCGCGATCAACACTTTTGCACGGGCAGACATCACCACGACCGGCCGCGGTTCATGCGCCAGGCGCTCTTCAATACCGCGCGCCGGCACGTCACGGCAGATGCGGCAGCCGGCAATCGCATTTCGCAGCAGGTCTATCCGCCCTTCCTGCGCGTTGTCCCTGTTCACAAAGCCTGAAGAAATGACGTTACCCTCTGCCAAATGTGCCCTGCATCTTCCTCATCCTGTTGAAGCCCCTGGTTTTGTCGCCAAAGGCGCGGCGTCTCGAAGGATCCCCTCCAGAGCCCGGCGCGCTTTTTCTGTGCCAGCACCTGCTCGGCTGCATAATTGCCGCTGCCGGTCGCCACGGCCATGCCGGCGCGGACCATGGCGGCATTGATGCTGCGGTCTGCGCGCTCACAGAGTACGAGAAAGCGGCCATAACGATCAACCGATGTGCCGCGGCATTCCAGCGCACCTGCGGCCAATGCATTGTTGTCAGTCGCACTTTTGTCCCGCACCCTCTCGGCAAACGGCCCCTCCGTTATCAGCTGGAAAAGCACTTGGCGCGCACGCCGCCCACATGGCCAGTCTGAAACCCCTGTCTCCTCCCCGCCGCAAGTCTGCGCCAGTTCCGGCGCGTCGATGCCGAGAAGCCGCAGCCGGTGGTTTCCCGAGGCCAGCGTATCGCCATCCACCACCCGAAACGGCCCTGCAAAGACCTGTTCTTCGCGAAGGGCTGCCATCGTCATGGCAAACATGGCGAAACCCACGGCGATGAGGGCGCCCAGCACCCTGCCTTTACGCAGAACGGCGCGGCTGTTGCGGCGGGCTTTCGTCACGGTTCGGTCCCAATTGCAAACGCAACCTTGGCAAGCATGGACAACAGATCGTTTCTGGCAGGAACTTCTTGCAGTCTGTTCAAGAATTCCCTGTGGCGTGGCGAAAATGGCGATTTCGAGAACCGGAGCGGAGCGTACTGAACGTACGTGAGCACCGGAAGCGCAGAAATTGCCATTTGCAGACCGCCAAAGGGAATTATGGGACAGACTGTTAAGAATTAGGCCCTAGATTGGCTTCATCCGGAAGAGTACCCATGGCCATGAGTAGCGGCGTCAGCACATCCACAGACAAGATCATCGTGGACCGTTCCCGCGCACACCGCAACAAGGCGGTGTCTAAAGCCGTGCGCGCCATGCGCGAACGCCTGCAATCAAGCGGCAAGGGGCCGCTGGTTTTCGACCGGGAAACGCTTGTCCTGCATATCAGCACCATGTTGCAGGGTGCCATGATCATGCCGGTGTTCATCGTCGTGGTGGCCGCCATCGGCATCTATATCAGCGGCGATGCACGCCTGTTTCCCTGGGCCATCCTCACCCTTGCCACGCATTCTATCAATCTTCTGCTCGCCAAGCGCGCTGCGCGCCTCGACTGGACGGTGGAAAGAACGGAAAAATGGCGTGTCCGGCTGCTGGCCGCCCAGGTTCTGTTCGGCTGCTGCTGGGCGGTCTTCACGCTGTCCGATTGCACGGCCTGCGGCGGCCAAGGCTTTTATTTCTACAAGGGCGCCGTGCTTCTGGTGGCGATCTCGATCACCGCCATGGCCAATATCATGCTGCGCCAGGCGCTTCTTTTTGCCTTCCTGCCGGCCATTGCAGCCCTTGCGGCGGGCGCTGCCATTTCCGGCAATGCGCTCGATGTGGGCCTTACCGGTCTTTGCGCCACCGCCCTTGCGCTGTTTTATTATATTTCAGACCGGCTGCACCGCTCCAACCTGACGCTCATGTCCTACCAGTCGGAAAAGGACGATCTGATTGCCGAGCTGGAAGTGGCAAAATCCATGTCGGACGAGGCGCGCCGACGCGCCGAAGAGGCAAATCTTGCGAAATCCCGCTTCCTCGCCTCCATGTCGCATGAGCTACGCACGCCGCTCAATGCCATTCTCGGTTTTTCCGAGGTGATGAGCGGCGAAGTGCTTGGCCCCCTGCAGAACCCGACCTACCGGGAATATGCCGGTGATATCCACCGCTCCGGCCAGCACCTGCTCAACCTCATCAACGAGATCCTCGATCTGTCGCGCATCGAGGCCGGCCGTTATGAACTGAGCGAGGAAGCGCTGTCGCTTCTGGATATTGCCGAGGATTGCATCGGCATGGTGCAGCTTCGCGCGCGCGCCAAGAATATCAGCATCCAGCAGCAGTTCGAACCCAACCTGCCGCAGGTCTGGGCGGATGAAAAATCCATGCGCCAGGTGCTGCTCAATCTCCTCTCCAATGCGGTCAAATTCACCAGCCAGGGCGGCACTGTCACGGTCAAGGTCGGCTGGACGGCGGGCGGCGGTCAGTATGTGGCGATCAAGGACAATGGTCCGGGCATCGCGGAAGAGGAAATCCCGGTCGTGCTCTCCGCTTTCGGCCAGGGCTCCATTGCCATCAAGAGCGCCGAGCAGGGCACCGGCCTTGGCCTTCCCATCGTGCAGGCCATCCTTGCCAAACATGATGGCCAGTTCATCCTGAAATCAAAGCTGCGCGAAGGCACCGAAGTCATCGCCATCCTGCCCGCAACCCGTGTGCTGCAATCGCTGGCCCCGGTTGCCGGCACGCCCGCCGTGGAACCCCGCCGCAAAAGCTTCGGCTGATCACGACAGGTTGCAACGTCTGATGGGCGCATTCGGCCCCTCAATTCCATTTGGCGTTGGACTTGCCGGCCCATCTGTGCGCTAGTTGCGATGAAAGGCTTCTTGCCTTTGCCGCCCGGCCGGATCGCCGCTGCCCTGCCAGCACAATCCCGAATTCGCCTGACCGTGCAAACTTTGCGGTGCAGGCCAAATAAGCGATTGCGCTTTGCAAAAGGCGGTGTGCGGATTGTTCGTCCGGCGCCCTCCCCGAAAGAATTTTCGATGACCCTCCAGTTTCCAAACCGTAGCCGCAGTTTTGACGAAACCAAGCAGACCGTCCGCTTTCAAGGTTATGACGGCATGTTTGAGGTGCGTTTTCTGGTCGAAGCTGCCGCCCTCATGAAAAGCGCTGGCGGACGCGACGTCCTGGAAGCGGACTGCCTCCATGCCTTCGATACGGCACGCACCAGCATCCAGGATGCCGCGCTCAAGGTCTACACGCGCAACCGGCGCTCGATGTACACGCTGACGGCCGATGACCTGAAGTGACGCCGCCCTTGAGCCCCATCGTCTTACTGCCTGTCGGAGAACACCATGATCAAGTTTGAAAACGCACAGCCGGGCGCCCCGGCAACAGCCGCGGAGAAGGCGGCACAGGTCAAGAAGCTCGCTGCCGAAACCGGCGTGAACGAAACCGGCGATGCCGGGGCCTCGAGCCCGAAAAAGCGCACCCCGCCAGCGGCAAAGCCGGCTAAGGACGCAAAAACACCGCAGTCGGATCTGCTCGATCTCTGAGCCGCGCTCCCTGCAGACGGCTGAATGGCTGCCGATCGATGCGAACCCGATATCGGGCAAAGCTTGCAAATACAGGAATACGCCCATGAACCCGCCCCGCCCGGATAGCCAGGTCCTCAATCTGTCCGATACCCCGCACGCTTCCGAACAAACCGGCAAACCGCGGCTGATCGAGACCGCGCCTGCCCCCGCCTCCAATCTTCGCGAACGGATCACGGCCACGGTTGCCGCCGCGCAGGCCGAGCGGGAACTCGAACGGCAACGCGCCGCCGATCGCGTCAGCGCCGAACTGCGAAAGGCGCAGGACAAGGCAAAGGCCGCTCTTCTGCTGCTCCTCAGCGACGATGTCCTCACCATGGTCGTCGGCAAACATGCAAGCCTTGGTGAGCTTTACGTCGGCACCATCAAGGTCACCAAACACGGTATCGAACTGTTTCGCAGCGGCGGTGTGGGTGCAGCCCATACGGTGGGCGAACGGCTGGATATCCGCTTTGACGGTGGCATTCTCCAGGCAAGCCAGCAGCTGAAATCAAACGAATTCCGCAGCCGCGTCGCCGATCTCCTGACGCAGGGGATCAAGATCGAAGGCGCCTATGATGCCTCGGCGCAAGGGCTGTTCATCACCTTCGACTATGAAAAGGCGCTCGGCTGACGCCCGAAAAGCGTCCTGCCACGCGCGGGGTAGCAGCGCCGCCAAAGCATTCAAAGAACAATCCGCCGCGCCCGAAATGAGCCCGGCGGATCGGATGTCATCGCCTACCAGGCGTGGTGGACGTGGGGCGCGATGCGGGCCTCATAAACCGCGCGAAGCGCCGCCATCGTCTCCGGCGAGAGGGCCGCGATGTCGCTTGCATCGGCATTGCCCTTAGCCTGCGCGGCATTTTTCGCACCCGGAATGACCGTGGAGACGGCATCGCTCATCAGGATGTAACGCAGCGCAAACTGCGCCATCGTCTCGTTGCCGCGCACCAGAGGACGGATTTCCTCAACGGCCGAGAGCGCCACGTCATAAGGCACGCCGGCAAAGGTTTCGCCCTTGTCAAAGGCCTCGCCATGGCGGTTGAAGGCGCGGTGATCGTCCTTGGCAAAGGCGGTGTCGGCGCTCATCTTGCCGGTCAGCAGGCCAGACGCCAGCGGCACGCGCACGATCACCGCCACATCCTTGCGCTTGGCTTCGGCAAAGAATAGGTCAGCCGGACGCTGGCGAAAGATGTTGTAGATGATCTGCACGGAGGCAACGCCGGGATACTCGATCGCCTTCAGCCCCTCCTCGACCTTTTCGACCGAGACGCCGTAGTGGCGGATCTTGCCGGCCTTGATCAGCCCTTCCATCGCCTCGAACACGTCCTGACGGTAATAAACCTCCGTCGGCGGGCAGTGAAGCTGCACGAGATCGAGGCAATCGGTCTCGAGGTTTTTGAGCGACCGCTCCACAAAACCGGTGAGATTTTCGGCTGTATAGCCCTCCGCCACATGCGGAGACAGCCGGCGTCCGGCCTTGGTCGCAACGTATGGTCGCTCGCCGCCACGCTCCTTCAGCACGCCGGCAATGATCTTTTCCGAGCGTCCGTCGCCATAGACATCAGCCGTATCGATGAACGTCGTGCCGGCGTCGAGGGCAGCGTTCAGCGCCGCGCGCGCATCCGCCTCCGACACGTCGCCCCACGAGCCGCCGATCGCCCAGGCGCCGAAACCGATATCCGACACCGTCCGGCCGGTCTTTCCAAATTGTCTGTACTGCATGTCTGTCATTCTCCTTAAGGCATCAATTGTCCGCCGTTCACCTCGATCACCTGCCCGGTGATGTAACCGGACAGCGTTTGCGAGGCGAGAAACAGGAAGGCGCCGACGCATTCGTCCGGCGTTCCCTCCCGTCCCATCGGAATGGTGCCGCGCTGGGCCGCCATCACGTCCGGCGAGGTGTAACGATCATGGAAGGGTGTCTGGATCAGCCCCGGGGCAACCGCGTTGACGCGGATGCGGTCTTTGACGAATTCCTTGGCCTGACCGCGTGTCAGGCTGCTCACGAACGCTTTGGCGGCCGCATAAATCACCGCACCGCCGCCGCCGCCATTTCGCGCGGCAATCGAGGACGTGTTGATGATGAAGCCGCCACCGGCCTTGACCAGATGCGGATGCGCCGCCACCGTCGCCTCCCAGACCGATTTGGCGTTGAGATCCATCACCCGGTCAAAATGGTCGCCGCTCATCTCGGTCGTCGGGATGCGCCCCAGCATGCCGCCGGCATTGTTGATGAGCCCGTCGAGCCCGCCAAGCGACGCTGCGGCTTCCTTGACCACACGGGCAGCTTCCCCCACGGCGCTCATGTCGCCCTTCACGAGGATGATCTGCTGTGGATAATGTTCCTGAACGGCGGCGGCCGCTGCACCACTTTCATTGTAATGCAGCGCGACCTTGGCCCCTTGCGCGGCAAAAGCCAGCGCAACGGCGGCGCCGATGCCGGTCGAGCCTCCCGTTACCAGCACACGTTTGCCCTGAAGATCGGGCAGACTGATCTGATCGAATGTGGACATGGTTCCTCCTCCTGCGGTCCGGTTCGTTGAATGCATCATAACGGTTGCGGCACAGGGCGCCGCATGGTTTAACTTGCCGTCTATTCATTCAAACGATGAACATCGTTCATGTATTCGCTCGACCGCATCGATTTTGCCGATCTTCGCCTTTTCCTCACCATCGTCCGCCGCCGCAGTTTCAAGATGGCCGCAATCGAACTGGGGTTGACGGCGTCAGCCGCCAGCCATGCCATGCGCCGGCTGGAAGCGCGGCTGGATGCAAAACTGCTCAACCGCACCAGCCGGGCGGTCTCTCCCACCGATCTCGGCCTCGATCTTGCCCGCAAGATCGGTGACGGATTTGATGCCATCGGCTCGGCGCTGGAAGCCTTGGAAGCGCCGGGAGCCGGACGTTTTGGCGAGTTGCGCATCAATGTCTTTGCCGATGCCGCGCATCTCCTCATCGCGCCTGCTTTGCCGGAATTTGCCCGGCAATGCCCCGATGTGCGCCTCACGGTGGTCGTCGATGATCGCCCCATCGAGATTGCCGCCGAAGGGTATGATGCCGGGATCCGTTATGGCCATCACGTGCCCGAAGACATGGTGGCGGTGGCGCTGACCGGGCCGCAACGCTGGGTCATCGCCGCCGCTCCCGCCTATCTCGATGCCCGAGGGCGGCCGGCCTCACCCGCCGATCTCGCAGACCATACCGGCCTGCAACTGCTGCTCGGCGACAATTCCTGGTATCGCTGGGAACTGGGACAGGATGAAAGTGCGGCGCGTGTGCGGGTGCCCGGCCTCATCACGATCAACGACACCGCGACCACGATTTCGGCGGCCAAGGCCGGCATGGGCCTTGCCTACCTGCTGGAGGCGCGTATTGCAGACGAGCTTGCCGAAGGCAGCCTGGAGATCGTCCTTCCCGGCCATGCCTCCCCCGGAGATCCGCTGCATATCTATTACGACAGCCGGCGCCACGGCCATCCGGCACTGCGCACGCTCGTCAACATCATCCGCAGCGAAAACGGCCTGACGCGCATCGGATGATCCGGACCAGACGGTCAGCGGTGGCGGAGCTGGAGATCGCCGGCCGGCGTCACAGCGACGGTAAGAGCGCGATAATCAGGTGTCGAGAATTCATCGATGGCCAGAGGCGTTTCATGCGTCTCCGTGATCACCACGACGCCAGCCCGCAGCGTCCGTGCCGCCTCTACACCGGCCGGCGCATCTTCAAACACCACGCAGTTTTCCGGGTCAAACCCGAGAAGACGCGCGGCCTTGTCATAACCTTCCGGGTCCGGCTTGCCGTTTGCCACGTCTTCGCCGCAGATCAGCACATCCGGTGTCGGAATTCCCGCCGCGGCCATGCGCTTGACGGCAAGGGCCCGCGGCGCGGATGTCACAATGGCCCAGCGGTCATCCGGCAGCTGGCGCAGGAAATCCACGGCACCACCGATTTCCACGATGCCATCGACGTCATCAAGCTCCTGTTGAAGGATGATGGCCGCCTGCTCCTCGGCATCGACACCGGGCAGATTTTCGCGGCGGATAACATCGATGGCGCGCACGCCATGCAGCCGGCGCATGAAATCCTCGACGTCAAGACGATGGGCCACGGCCCAGTCGCGCCAGACACGCTCCACCACCGCGATGGAGTTGACCAGAGTGCCATCCATGTCGAACAGGAAGGCATCATAGGCGCGTGTTAGAACGGCATGCCGGGCGGCGGTAAGATCGGTCATCGGCAAATCCTGAAAATTCATCGTGCCCCTTCATCGACGTTTCGATGCCGCGCGGCAAGTGCAATTCCGCCGCCGGCCGTCGCCTCCTCATGCGCGCACCGGCAGAGCCTCGCATGATCAGGCCAGCATGCACAAAGCGCTCTCTGTCATCATGACCGCCCCACAACAACGGCCGTTTGCGCAAGGCTGACCTCTCGGCAACTTCCATTGCCAGCCGCCCGGACCCCTCCTAAAGTCGCGGTCTATGCCTGTGCAACACCGTGTTCCATGCGGTAGTTGTCAGGCCCAACCGATCGAGCGAAAAAAGGAGCCCGCATGACTGACCAAGCCGCCCCCGAAGGAGAACTGACGCTCCGGACCCTTGCCATGCCCGGAGATGCCAATCCGGCCGGCGATATCTTTGGCGGCTGGGTCATGGCCCAGATGGACCTGGCCGCCGGCATCCGCGCCGGCGAACGGTCGCGCTGTCGCGTGGTGACCGCTGCAGTCAAGGAAATGGCCTTCCGCCACCCGGTCAAGATCGGCGACACACTCTCCATCCATACCGATATAACCCGCATCGGGCGCACCTCGATCACGCTGCAAGTGGAAGCCTGGGTCAACCGCGCCCGCATCGGCAGCCCGGAAAAGGTCACCGAAGGCACCTTCATCATGGTCGCCCTCGACGCCGCCGGCCAACCAACGGCCATTCCGGCGGGGTGATGGCGGCGGGTCCCTTTTGACAAAGCAGAAAGTCCCCCTCTGCCCTGCCGGGCATCTCCCCCACAGGTGGGGAGAACAGCCTGGAAATAAGGCCCCAGCTTTACGCTAGCCTTGGAAATTTCGACCGTCAGTTTTTGTAGGTGGATGCGTTCACCACACGATCATCTCCCCACCTGTGGGGGAGATGCCCGGCAGGGCAGAGGGGGTAAAGCCCAACCGCCTTGGGCTCGGCAAAGCGAATAGCTCGGACACCGCAGCATCTCCCAAACCCCTCACAAATACGCCTTGGCCCCCTCGAACGACAATCCGGGAAACACTTTGCTCGTCAAATTGCCCGGCGTGATGTCGAACTGGCGGTGCAGCATGGCGGCGGCGATGTCGCGCAGGTCGGCTGTCGGGGCAAGGTCGCGGCCGTCGAGAAGCGCATCGTCCGAGAGGCCGGGCCAGCGGCCGGCGACGCGCCCGCCAAGTCCGGGGGCCGTTGCCTCGGCCGTAGCCGCGCCTGAGAGTGCGCCGCCAGCAAGGATCGCAACACTTGCCGTGCCGTGGTCCGTCCCGAGGTTTTCGTTCTGGCGCACGCTGCGGCCAAATTCGGTGGCGGCCAGCACCACAGTGCTCTGCCAGGCCGCCTCCCCCATGCTCTCCTTTAAGGACAGGATGGCTGCTGCAAGATCACCGGCGACCTTGGGAAACTGCGTTGCCTGATCAACATGCGTATCCCAGCCGTTGATCGAGAAACTGGCGACACGATAATCGGCCTTCAGCATGCTGCCGGCCAGCCGCGCCGTCTCCACCATGCCGCTGCGCCTCTGTGCATCGTCATAAAGATGGCCCGATGCGGCCCCCGCCGTCACCGCCCCCGAGAGCGCCGTCTCAAATCCCGCATCCTCGTCGTAAAGACGCTCAAGAAACTGCAACTCGTCCGGTGCCAGCGCAAAATCAGCGGCTGGTGCAAACACATCCGCATCGCTCGGCCCGCTCAGAACCAGTTCCATGGCGGCGGTGATATCCATCGCCTTGCGCGATGCCGAGCGCGGCACCAGGGACAGCGCACGGTTGAGCCAGCCGGTGCGCAGTGCCTTACCCTCCACGCTGCCGGTTTCCAGCACGTCCTGCCCTTCGAAATGGTTGCGCCCGCCGCGATAGGGTGTGGCCACCCCATGCACGAACGAAAGCTCCCGCGCCTGCCAGAGCGGCATCAGGGCCGCTGCCCCCGGATGCAGGCCAAAGAAGCCGTCGAGATCGACAAGACCGTCATCGCCCGTCAGCGCAAGGTTCGGCCGAAGCGTTTTCAGCAGCGGATCGTTCTGCGGCTGCACCAGCGAAAGCCCGTCCATCGCGCCGCGCAGGATGATCGTCACGAAGCGGTTGTCGCCGGGGGTGGCGGCCAGCGACAGGTTTGGCATCAGCGGCAGCGCGGCAACACTGCCGGCAGATAGAAGAAAGCCGCGGCGTGACAGCTGGGAAAAAGCCGATAGGGCCATGCTCATCTCCTGTTGAATTCCGGCGAGGCCAGCACCATCGCCACACCATGCACCTTGGTCGGCGCCTCCGCCACCACCTGGCGCGTCCTGTCGCGCGCGGAATCGGCAAGCGTTGCGGAAAGAAACGTCGGCGGGTCGAGATCGCGGCCGAGCGTTCGCGCGGCAAGCCGTGCCCAGGCCAGCCGTTCGGACAACTGGCGGGCGGAAAGCCAGGCCTCCACGTCGTCGGGAAAGCCGGCGGGACTTGGCGGCTGCCACACCGGCTGGCCCAACCGCGAAAGCGCCTGGAATGTCAGCGCGCGCGCCACCGCCGGCTGCTGCACTGCAGGCCCCTTGGCTGGCGTCCCGCTTGCGTCAGCCGTATCGTCAAGCTCGGCAGCCTTGGCCAGTGCCGAGAATTCATCGCCCTTCTGTTCGAAGGCGCGCAGGCCCGACACCACGAAATCAAACGGCGGAATGACCTTGCCGGTCTCTCCCGACCAGGCGCGCGGATGCTCCAGCATGGCGCGGTAGACGGCCGTAAGGTTGCCGCCGCTTTCACTCCACGCCGCCACCATCTGGTCGACGATTTCCTGCGGCGGCTGGTCGGCAATAAAATGGCGCACCAGCTTGGCGCAGATGTTGCGTGCAGTCTCAGGCCGGGCCGCCAGATCCTCCAGCATCGTCAGGTGGTCGCTGCCGCTGCGGCCTTCCGCGCCGTAGGTCTTGCCGAGCAGCGCCAGCGTGCCCGGTTCGGCGGGCGGCGGCTGATAGGCCACTTCCAGCGAGCGGCTGTCCAGCGAAAGACCGGCGAGAATGAGGGATGCGCCCCGCACGTCGTCGGGCGTATAGCCGGTGCCCAGCGTGTGCAGTTCCAGGAGTTCGCGGGCGAGCGCCTCGTTCAGCCCCTTGCCGCTGCGCAAAAGTGCTGTCGGCATCGGCCCGCCCGGCTGCTCGGGATCGAGATAGATCAGCATGGCCGGATGTAGCATGGCGGCGCGCAAGAGGTCGGTAAACGAACCGGCAAGGTTCGGCCGGATGGCTTCGGCCTCGAACAGCGGCACGATCATGCGCATCTCGTAGGCCTTGCGGGCGCTCACCGAGAAATGGTCGATCCAGAAACTGGCCAGCCGTTCGAAAAAGCCGTTTTCGGACGCCACGGCCTGGCCGATGCGCGCCAGCACGTCGCGCACGAAGAACCGTTCCGCCTCGCGCTGCGTCTCGCGGCGAAGGCCGGGGTTGGGGCGTCCCTCGAGCGCTGCCTTCGCTTCCACGGCGCGCACCGTCAAGAGCCGGCCGATCGTCTCGCGCCGGCCGGTTAGGCCATCGCGGGGGAACCGTGGCTTTGCCGCACTGCCGCGCTTCAGCTGCAGCATCAGCGCCTCCACATCGGCGGCCGGCGCCTCGCCGGGTTTCAACCCGTAGCCATAACGGCGCGCCGCCAGCGTGGCAGCGGAAAGGCCGGTCGTTTCGAGGCTGGATGGAGGAGGAGCCATGAGATCACCCTTTGCAACCCACGGACCATGACGCAGGATTGTGACGGAAGCGGTCTGAGATTGCGGTCTTTTTCGGGACGGGAACGCAACCGTGTGGTTGCGGTTCCACGCCCGGCCCGCGATCTTTTCTAGAGCCGTTTCAGGCAGTAGGAAAAATGCGCATCCGGCTCCACGGTCATGAATTCGAACTGCCAGTCATACTCGACGCAAAACCGGTTGACCGCCTGCACAACCCCATAAACCACCGGCTTGATGACATTGCCGGTGCAGAAATCATGGCCGCAGATGCGCCCGTCGGCCTTGACCTTGGCATGGCACAGAACCAGCTCGTTCCAGGTATTTTCATAGGAATGGTCGGTATCGACATACACCCAGTCGAAACTTGCATCGGCAAATGTCGGCAGCATGTCCGTGGAGCCGCCGACATGCAGTTGCACACGTTCCGCCGCGATCTCCTCGGCAAAGGCCGAGCGCACGGTCTCATAGCCTTCGTTATACCGGCTGAGATCCCAGGCATCGATGAGATGCAGCTGGCGCGGCTTGTTATACGCCATGATCTCACGCGTATAATCCCCGAAGGCAACGCCGATCTCGGCGGCCACGCCGCCATGCGGCAGGCGGTGCAAAAGCTCGGTGCGGTTGGGCAGCAGCCGGCAGTTTTCCGTGTGGTGCAGCGACAGCATGGTGCGCGGCATGCTCTTTTTCAGCGCCTGCCGCTTTTCGAGAGACAACATGGGCAACTTCTTTCTTCATGGCAGGTCAGCGGCGGGAAGCCGCAGGCGAGTCTTGCAGTCGAGGTTCTTATAAACACGGAACGTCGTTCAGCGTAACCTCACCTTTTCGTCAAATCCGTTCCCAATTTGTTTCGCTGCACCCTTCCATTTCCAGAGGACTCCCTCCATATTCCGGGCATGTCGAAAGCTCCGAAAAAATCCGCATCCCAGACCTCCCGTCCGGCCAAAACCTCCGGTTTCGAGGAGGCGCCTCAGGCAGGCTTCGAAGGCGCGCCGCTCGAAGGCTCGGTCAGCGACTGGGTGAAGCAGCTGGAAGCCGAAGCCGAAATCTCCGGCATCGAGACGCAGCGCGAGATCGCCTCCAAGGCCGGCAAACACCGCAAGAAGATCGAGATCGCCGCCCGCGAGGAAGCGATCCGCCAAGCGGCAAAACCGACCACCGCGAAAAATACCACTTCGCAAAAAACCTCGCGCGGCGTCTCCATCGGCGCCTCCTCCGATCCGAAAACGCGGGCTGCCGCCGGCCTCAATCCGGTCGCCGGCATGGATATTTCGCTCGAAGACGCTCAGTCGCTTGCCCCCGGCGCGGTGACTGCCACCGTCGATGCCTTGTCAAAACTGATCGAAAGCGGCAATCCGCTGTTCAAGGACGGCAAGATGTGGACGCCGCACCGTCCCTCGCGCCCACAAAAATCCGAGGGCGGCATTCCCATCCGCATGGCCTCCGATTACGAGCCCGCCGGCGACCAGCCGACGGCGATCCGCGATCTCGTCGAAGGCATCAATTCCGGCGAACGCTCCCAGGTCCTGCTCGGTGTCACCGGCTCCGGCAAGACGTTTACGATGGCAAAGGTCATCGAGGCCACGCAGCGCCCGGCCGTCATCCTTGCGCCGAACAAGACGCTGGCTGCCCAGCTCTATTCGGAGTTCAAGAACTTTTTCCCCGACAATGCGGTGGAATATTTCGTCTCCTACTACGACTATTACCAGCCGGAAGCCTATGTGCCGCGCTCCGATACGTTCATCGAGAAGGAATCCTCGATCAACGAACAGATCGACCGCATGCGCCACGCCGCCACCCGCGCCATCCTGGAGCGTGACGACTGCATCATCATCGCCTCCGTCTCCTGCATCTACGGTATCGGGTCGGTGGAAACCTACACCGCCATGACCTTCCAGATGGAGCTGGGAGACCGCATCGACCAGCGCCAGCTGCTCGCCGATCTCGTCGCCCAGCAATACAAGCGCCAGGACATCAATTTCGTCCGCGGCTCTTTTCGCGTCCGTGGCGATACGATCGAAATCTTTCCCGCCCACCTGGAAGATGCCGCCTGGCGCATCTCGCTGTTCGGTGATGAGATCGACAGCATCACCGAGTTCGATCCGCTGACCGGCCACAAGACCGGCGATCTGAAATCGGTGAAAATCTACGCCAATTCGCACTATGTCACCCCCCGCCCCACCCTCAACGGCGCGATCAAATCCATCAAGGAAGAGCTGAAGCTGCGCCTCGCCGAGCTTGAAAAAGGCGGCCGCCTGCTGGAAGCACAGCGTCTGGAACAGCGCACCCGCTACGATATCGAGATGATGGAGGCCACCGGCTCCTGCGCCGGCATCGAGAACTATTCGCGGTATCTCACCGGCCGTCGCCCCGGCGAGCCGCCGCCGACGCTGTTTGAATATATCCCCGACAACGCCCTCCTCTTCATCGATGAGAGCCACGTCTCCGTCTCCCAGATCGGCGGCATGTATCGCGGCGACTTTCGCCGCAAGGCAACGCTCGCCGAATACGGCTTTCGCCTGCCGTCCTGTATGGACAACCGTCCCCTGCGCTTCGAGGAATGGGATGCCATGCGGCCGCCGACGGTCGCCGTCTCCGCCACCCCCGGCAACTGGGAGATGGAACAGTCCGGCGGCGTCTTTGCCGAACAGGTCATCCGGCCCACGGGCCTTATCGATCCCCCGGTGGAAGTGCGCTCCGCCCGCTCCCAGGTGGACGACGTCTTGGGCGAAATCCGCGAAACCGCGCTCAAAGGCTATCGCACGCTCTGCACTGTGCTCACCAAGCGCATGGCCGAGGATCTCACCGAATATCTCCACGAACAGGGCGTTCGCGTGCGCTACATGCACTCGGATATCGACACGCTGGAGCGCATCGAGATCATCCGCGATCTCCGCCTCGGCGCCTTTGACGTGCTCGTCGGCATCAACCTATTGCGCGAGGGCCTCGACATTCCCGAATGCGGTTTCGTCGCCATTCTCGATGCCGACAAGGAAGGTTTTTTGCGCTCGGAAACCTCGCTCGTCCAGACCATTGGCCGCGCGGCGCGAAACGTCGATGGCAAGGTCATCCTTTACGCCGACAAGATCACCGGCTCCATGCAGCGCGCCATGGATGAAACCGCGCGCCGCCGCGAAAAGCAGGTGGCCTATAACACCGAACACGGCATCACCCCTGAATCGGTGAAAGCCCGCATTTCCGACATTTTGGACAGCGTCTACGAGCGCGACCACGTGCGCGCTGATATCTCAGGCGCCAATGTCCAGGGCGGCGGCAAGGGTTTTGCCGATGGCGGCCACCTCGTCGGCAACAACCTGCAGAGCCACCTCAACGCGCTCGAAAAAAGCATGCGCGATGCCGCAGCCGACCTCGATTTCGAAAAAGCCGCCCGCCTGCGCGACGAAATCAAGCGCCTCAAAGCCGTCGAACTCGCCTCCATGGATGACCCGATGGCAAGGCAGGAGGCAACCCGCGCCGAAGGACCGCGGTCAAGCGGAAAACCGGAGGGGAAAAGCAGGCACAGCGCCTCCGAAGGCGACAAAAAGAACAAGGGTGCGGCGGATGCGACCGGCTCCCTCCCCCCTGTGGGGAGGGTTGGGGAGGGGAATTCCGCCCCGGCGGAGGAAGGCAATGGCACCTCCTACTTCGCCAAACCCAGCCTCGACGACATGGGCCCCGGCACCGACGCCACCAAACCCCTGTTCCGCAAGAACACGCTGGATGAAATGACCGTCGGCCGCACCGAAAAACCCGTAATCGGCAAACTCCCGGAAAAACCGTCCGACGCGTCTGCCAAACGCGTTTCACCCCTCCTCGAAGGCCAGCCCGACCGCGCCCCCAAGGACGACCCCCGCCCCATCGTCCGCGGCAAGGTCGGCGCCGGCAGTTACGAGGATCCGGGCGATCAGAAACGCAAGTCACGGACCAAGGGCAAAACGGGGCGGCCGGGACGCTAACCCCATCGCCCTTCTCCCCGTCCCGACGGGGAGAAGGTGGCGGCAGCCGGATTAGGCGGCTGGGGTCAGGGCGGAGAAAATTCACCTTCTAAATAATCAAATGCTTCCCGTACCGCAATAAGTTCACCATCTGACACAGAGTTTGCATGCGCATCTTTGCGCAACTTATTTACAACATCCAAATATCGAGAGATTCGGGAGCGATTTTCATTAACGTACGGAAGAACGGTTTCATCACGCAAAAAACCCATTAAATCTGTGAGATAAAGGGGGCTATCCTTACTGGAGAACAGAAAACTCGGTTCAAAATTGATTAAATTTTGAACACGTGCTTTCGTCAAAGAACGCTGAACCAGTTCATTCCAATCTGGACCTTTCACAGAACGACTCCAGTGGAAAAGAGCAGTCCGTATATTTGTTTCCAAAACATTGCGCCTTCGCGAAATTTCAGCCCATCGAGTTTCGAAATCGGAGAAAATTAGGCGAGCCAGAATCTTCTTAACAGCCTGAAATCTAATGTCAAAATCCTGACCGGATCTTTCAATGATGCCATACCCTATTAAATGATCAATGAGGTCGGGTGCTTCGTTGCCGTATTCATTCAGCTCCTTGTAATTTCCTTCAACAACTGACTGTAGAACGCAATATTCACTGTTATAGTTCTCCTTAAGATGCTCAATTGTATCCCGAAGATATCTCTCAAGTTCTCCCTCGAAGTCAGATTTTGCTTCTTCGAGTAATTTTTGTGACACCTTCACGGGGCGGTCATTGGACGCTAAATTATGTATTTTACTACAAACTTGTCTTGTGAAGAAGGGATGCCCACCAAACTCCTGCTGCAGATCCGCTACCACTTCTGGGGGGAATTCCAGCCCCATGAAGTAGCCGAGGCGCGCCATCATATCTCGCGTTTCATCAAAGCTTAAATTCGGAATAAATCTTTTTTGCGCATACAAGTAAATTGGATTTGCTACATCAAATATCTTCGCAGTCTCAATTATATATGGATTTGTTCCAAAAATACTTATAGATATCCTGCCATTGGCCTTTGACTGGATATATGATCGTATAATCTGCCAAAAATAAAGCGTATCCGAGTCCGATCTCCAGTGAGAAGACGCAGATGTATTGGGAGATATGTTTTCAATTTCATCAAATATTACTAGTATATTATTCTTGGATGAAGAAAGAATATTGCTCATTTGCTCAAAGAATTTCTCTGAAACAGTTACAGGATCATCCCCAAGCTCAACTGTGATTTTTTTCATGCCAACGGTTCTACGGATCTCATTTATTATATGAGCAAGTAAAGAACCATATCTCCTGGCGTGAACGGCCGGGTTCTGGCAATCCACTAGAACAACATTCAATGAAAAACCGCGAGCCTTACGCTGTACTGCGTAAATCGCGGAAGTTTTACCGCTCTTTCGGAGTCCAAACAATCCTGAATTTTGACCAGATTTTGCCATATCCAGCACAGAGTTCACTATTTCTTGCCTGCCAAAGAAAAATGTTTCTTCACGCAGAGGATTTTGGTAGGCAAAAAGATCTCTAAGAAGATAATTTCTTCTTATTGCCTTCAAGAAAGGATCACTCTTATCCTCAAATATATTTGCAAAAGTTGCGGGTATTATTATAGGATATTCGGGATTTTGATTTAAATAATGCCGAATGGACTGCTCTATCCTATCGTCGGCGCTAATTAAAAACCGCAAACTTTTGTCAATTCTTTTTGACTCCAACAGAGAATAAAACTCTTCAAACGCTTCCAGAGTTCTAATTTCGAATGTCCGATAATCCGAAAACAAAACAAGAACTTCTCGATCTGTATTGATGTAAACGGAAAATTCGTCTGTAGGCCTAATTAGAACCGCCCAGTACTTGCTATTACCGATTTCTATTGGGCTGAACGATTTCGTGACATAAAATTTCTCCCCAATCTTCCATATCGCAGCTTGAATATTTGATGGATATGATTCCAACTTCAGATCTGGATGAAATCCGGGGTATGTGGGCATGTAATATCTCTTTCATTGGGCCAAGTTCACCGGTAGGTGTTTGCAACCAAAATCACTTTATATTCTCCGCATAGGTTGTCTAGGCAGGGGGGGGGGGGTGATTGAAGTAAATTGGATAGAGCGGAAATATCCGCGCTCAGCCCTGCCGAGCCCCCTCCGCAGAAACCTCATCACCTGCGTCGATGATCACAAGCGACGAACACGTCATCCCCCGACAATCCACCACCTGTGGCAGGGTCTGCAGGACGGGTAGATACCGGTGGCTCTGCCCCGCAGACCGGCCGACCAGAGGGGTGAACCTCGGCCGCAACGCCCGACAACTGGCGCCCCCCCCCCCAAAAAAAATCTCCCCCCGCATTTTCCCCACCCCCTCCCCGTGCCCCTATAATCCTCTCGTCCCGCAGCGGATACACCGGCAGGCGTGCCGGCGATGCGGGGCCGGCGCTTGGCGGGAAGAGACGACGCAGGTCTTTCCGACAAGGGTTCGCGGAAATTGGTCTCCCTCCGGCGACACGGGGAAATGGCGGAGCATCGGATGTCTTTGGCCGTTTCCATTCCAGCAAGCGCGCCGGGCGTGTCTGTGCGGCACACAGGGGAACCGCAGGCGGGCATCGGCCGCCCGTGATCCGTCCGGATCTTTTCCCGCAAGGGATAAGTTTTCGGCGCGGGCGGCGGCAAAGGTGTTGGCCTTCGGTTCAGGCAGAGAGGCCCCAATCGCGAGCATAAACCGCCGAACGGGACGCTGAGAGGTGTCATTTATTCCAAACCTTATGCGGCAGCTCTCAGCGGCCCGACCGGTTTGATGATTTCGTAAAAATTTCACCACGGGCCGATGCGGCCGCGCGGGTCTTTGGGCTGCGCGAAAAACAGGGGAAGAACCATGGCTGAGCAGCTTTTTACCCAGGAGACCTATCTGCGCCGGGTGGCCGAGGGGCTCGGCCACCCGCAGTTCTGTTGCAAGCTGCGGGCCTGCCGCCGTGCGGGCCGCTGCTGCGGCGCCATGATCGATGACGGGCTGCCCGTCTGCGTCGGCAGGAGCGTCACCTGCAACAAAACCTATTCCGATTGCTTCGTCAGGCTGTGCTCAAACATGTTCGCCGGTTTCGCCCAGCCCACGCTGCCCGCCGATTGGGCGAAACACGCCGATCCCGATCAGATGGCGGCGGCCGCCGCCGTGATGCGCTCGCTTCTGCCGAACCGCTTCTGGCGCCGGCTTCACCGCTATCTCACAAAAATCACGACGGAGACCGGCGCGCAAACCGATGCGGAGATCAGCCCCCGGCCCTGATCAGGCACTCTCGGCCATGTCGGCGCGCGCGGCACTGTCCGAAACCCGCGTCGGGCCGCCGGCAATATCCACGGCGGCAAAGGCCCGCGCGATCAGCTCCGGATCGATGCCGGGTTTTGTCGCTTCCGAGGAGAGGATCTGGCGATACCGCCGCGCCCCGGCAAAACCCTGGAACAGGCCCACCATGTGGCGCGTCACATGGTTCAGCCGCCCGCCAGAGGCCATCACGCGCTCGCCATAGGCCATCATCGTTTCGCACAGCGCCTGCCAGTCAAAATCACGGCTCGGCGCGCCATAGATCGCATGGTCCACGCCGGTCAGCAGCCCGGCATTCTGATAGGCCGCCCGCCCCAGCATAACGCCATCGACATGATTCAAATGATGAAGCGCCTGATTCAGATCGGTAATTCCACCGTTTATCCCGATGAAAAGATGAGGAAAATCCCGTTTGACCGCATGCACCAGATCATAATCGAGCGCCGGAATATCGCGGTTCTCCTTCGGCGAAAGCCCCTGCAGCCAGGCTTTTCGCGCATGGATCCACACCGCATCGGCGCCGGCATCGGCCATCTCAGCAACAAAGGCCGGCAACACCTCTTCCGGCTGCTGGTCATCCACGCCAATGCGGCATTTCACCGTCACCGGCACGCTCGAGACGGCCTTCATCGCCGAAACACACTCGGCGACCAGCGCCGGCGTCTTCATCAGGCAGGCCCCAAACGTGCCGCTTTGCACCCGGTCCGAGGGGCAACCGACATTGAGGTTGATCTCATCATAGGCAAAATCCGCCGCAATCTTCACCGCCTCGGAAAGCTTCTGCGGGCTCGATCCCCCAAGCTGCAACACAACAGGATGCTCCACCGCATCATGCCCCAAAAGCCTCTCCCGCGGCCCATGAATGATCGCATCCGCCACCACCATTTCCGTATAAAGCACCGCCCGCGACGACAGCTGCCGGTGAAAGAACCGGCAATGCCGATCTGTCCAGTCGATCATGGGGGCAACGGCGAAAACGGGAGCCTTGGAATGCGGTGATTTTCCTTTTACCATAGGGGCTTAAGCTCTTTCAGATTTGTATCGTTCGCAGCCATTTGCGCCCTTTGACGCCCGTTTTGATCATTCTATTGCTACGGCGTAGCAAACGGCAGAGGCGTTGTAGCAAAACATGGGCACGATCGTCGAGCGACGGCGCAAGGATGGTTCGCGCGCTTATACCGCACAAATTCGGATCATGCGAGATGGCGTGAAGGTGCACACCGAGGCGCAGACATTCGACAGACGTCCTGCAGCCAGCGCCTGGCTGAAGAAGCGCGAGACAGAACTTGTAGCACCAGGCGCGCTTGAGGCGCTGAAAGCGCCGCAGGTCATGCTAGCCGATGCGATCAATAAGTACCTCGATACATCCATCCGCAAGATTGGCCGCACCAAGGCGCAGGTGCTGGAGACCATATTACGACATCCACTGGCGACCAAGTCGTGCGAAACGATCACCAGCGCGGATGTCTCTTCGTTCGCACGAGAGCTTCAACAGGGCTGGACACCCGAGGGAGAGATTAAGCCTCGCCAACCGCAGACGGTTGGCAACTACATGTCTCACCTCGACGCCGTCTTCGCCGTTGCGCGTCCTATGTGGGGCTATCCGCTAGAGCAACAGGCTTTCCGTGATGCTCAGGTGGTGACGGGGCGGATGGGCATCATCTCGAAAAGCGCCAGTCGCAACAGGCGGCCAAACCTCCAGGAGCTGGAAAAGCTGCTGACCTTCTTCGCCGATCGCCGAACGCGAGCGCCCCAGGCAATGCCGATGGACAAGGTCATCTTGTTCGCGCTCTTCTCTACTCGTCGGCAGGAGGAAATCACCCTACTGCGCTTTGAGCCAAAAACTGATCTTGTGAGTGTCGCCATACCTATCTCAAAGAAGACGAGGCTGCCTCGAACACGGGACATGACGATTGCCGGCCACAGCCAGGCAAATCTCTCATGGGAGCACTGGCCGAAAAGGTTCTCTGGACTTAGGAACGACCAACGGCCTGTTCGATCACCCCCATCAGCGAGTCGGCATCAAACGGCTTTTTCAGGAGCGCCAAAGCGCCTGCCTGGAAGGCTGCGTCGATCATGGTCTGGGTGGTAAATGCCGAAATGAGCACGATGGGCGGTATCCTCTCGCCTTCGGCATTAACGGCTAGCCGGGAGACGAGATCGAGACCTGAGAGCCCCGCCATTTTGACGTCTGAAATCAAGCACGCACAAAGGCGCGCATCGTCGGATGCCAAATAGTCCTCTGCGCTGCTAAAGAGGGCAGTTTGAAAATCGAAGCTTCTGAGAAGCGCATCGATCCCCCACCGCATTCCAGGATCGTCATCGATGACGACGATGAGCGGTGGCTTCATGTGATAGTTCTCCTAACGAACATGGACTTGCCTCGGAAAAGTGGAGAGGTTTTCTTGAGTTGAAAGGAAACCGGAATGCCGAAGCAGAAGAATTTTACGAAGGAATTTGAGACCGAAGCGGTGCGGCTGGCGCAGACGAGCGGGCGGACTCAGCGTGAGATCGCACAGGACCTGGGCGTCGGCCTATCGACGCTGGTGCGCTGGATCGGTCGTAGCCGTGATCGGGCGATGGATGCGCCGGCGGTATCCGCTGCCACCGAGGACATGGCGGCCGAGTTGAAACGGTTGCGCAGGGAGAACGAAATCCTTCGGCAGGAACGTGAGATACTGAAGCGTGCCGCGACTTTTTTCGCCAAGGAGGGAAGTCGATGAAGTTCCGTTTCATCGACGAGGCGAAAGATGAATTCCCCGCACACCGCCTCTGCAAAGTTTTGGGCGTCAGCCAGAGTGGCTATTTCGCTTGGAAAGACCGGCCAGCAAGTCGTCGGCAGCGCGAGGACATGGTGATGCTCGCGCATCTGCGCTCGGCCTATGCGCTGTCTCACGAGACCTATGGCAGCCCACGCATGACGCGGGAATTGCAGGACAGTGGCTTTGCCATTGGTCGGAGGCGCACAGCACGGCTGATGCGAGACAATGGCCTGCATGCCCGGCAGAAGCGTCGGTTCAAGCGCACGACCGACAGCCAGCATGCTTTCCCGATTGCACCCAACATCATCGATCAGGACTTCGCCGCAATCGGCCCCAATCAGAAATGGGGTGTTGATATTTCCTACGTATGGACCCGCGAGGGTTGGCTGTATCTTTCCGTCGTCATCGACCTGTTCTCTCGCCGCGTCGTCGGCTGGGCTGTTGGTGACCGGCTGCACCGCGAACTGGCACTCAACGCTCTTCGCAAGGCCATTGTCATGCGGCGTCCAAAGCCTGGCCTGGTCCATCATTCCGATCGTGGCAGTCAATATTGTTCTATCGACTATCAGGCGCTCCTGCGCAGCAAAGGCATTTTGATCTCAATGTCGGGAAAGGGAAATTGCTATGATAATGCCATGGTCGAAACGTTCTTCAAGACGTTGAAATCAGAGCTGATCTGGAGGACGATCTATCAAACCCGAAACCAGGCTGAAAATGCCATTGCCCGCTATATCGATGGCTTCTACAATCCCACCCGTCGGCACTCGGCGCTTAACTACCTAAGCCCCGCACAGTTCGAGAGACTGGCCGCTTGATCTGAAAATGCCTCTCCACTTTTCCGAGGCAAGTCCAATATGTCTTCCATTGATAGCACAGGGCGAGCTTGTCAGTGTTCTATATGTGGAACTACGCTCACCATCTTCCGTCCCAACCCGTGAGGCGCGGGATTTCCTGGTTTCAATCGGAGGCCAAAGCGCAGGATTTCTCGGTGCTCTTCGAACGACTGCGCTTCTGGCCGACCTTGAAACTGCACATGCAAAGCTTCGAAATGCGTTCCAGGTTTCGCTGAAGACAACCGCGCTCCTCGCCCGGTTGGGACGTGGAGGGACATGGAGCTGGGAACCGAAAACGGGGGCGATGGCAATCTCCCGAGAGCTAGGCACCGCGTTGGGTTTCGCCGCTGTTAACATGCAATGCGCCCGGACCATTTGGGATCTGACGGTCGCAGACGAACCGACAATCCCAAGCGATGTCACCTGCGCCGTCAACAAGAGATCGGGGTTCGAGGTCGACTTGCGAATAATGCGGCCCGGTGACGAGGTCATCACCACACTCTTTGTCGTTGGAGAACCGGTGTCGCCGGACGGCGCTCAATATGAGGGAATTGCCCTTGACGTCGGGTCCCTTGTAGAGCAGCGGGATCGATCCACCCTAGAGACCGCGCTGCTTGAGCTTCTACACAACCTGGCTGACCCGATTACTGCAATCATGCTCGATATGGCCGCGGCCACGCGCTGGCTCCACAAACGGGACACGACTGAAGCTCGTTCCGCTATAGACCACGCGGAACATCAGGCGCTTCGCATCCCGGAAATGTTCAAACAGGCCCTATCGAAAACCATGGCCGCCGAGGAAGCACTCGATCCCTGAGAGCTTCACAGGCGACAAACCAAGAGTGAACCTCGGGCTGGTGTCGCCGTATCGGGCGAACCAAAAGTGGCCTGGACTCGAAGTTGCACGCGGCCTGCAATAGCGAAGGGTGCCCGCTCATCCTGCTTCTGAATGGGGTCAGATGAGCGACCACAAGGGCGTTCGGCTCATGATCGACGCCTTGCCAACCGCTTTCAGCCTGCTTGGTGACAAAGGCTATGACAGCAACTGGTTCCGCCAGGCCCTTTTCGACAAGGGCATCGAACCGTACATCCCGCCGACAAAAAGCCGCCAACAATCAATCGATTACAACGAAACTCTCTATCGCCAGCGCCACAAACCCGAAAACATGTTCGCAAACTGAAAGACTGGTGGCGCTTCACTACCCGCTACGACCTCAGTGCTCGCACCTTCTTTTCGGCAATTTGCACCGCCGCTACCGTCATTTTCTGGCTCTGATCAATGTGTGCTGAGTCTAGGTCAGATAAGCCTTGTGCAGGATTTCCGGATCCTTGACGAGCACATGCGGATCTCCGCTATAGGCGAGACGTCCTCGCGCCATGACATGGGCTTCGTCCGCCAGCGACAGTGCGACGGCCGTGAATTGCTCGATCAGCAGGATACCCGTTCCTTCGCGGGCCAGACGGGCGACCACGCCCATAAGGCGTTTGACGATTAGCGGTGCAAGGCCGAGCGACATCTCGTCGGCAAGAATAAATTTGGGTCGGCAGATCAGCGCCTGACCCAGCGCCAGCATCTGCTGCTGCCCGCCAGACATGGAGCCTGCCCGCTGGTTCCGGCGTTCGGCCAGTTCCCCGAAGATCGCATAGATCTCGTCGAGAGCCTGGGTGAGTGCCGCCTTCGAATGCCCGTGACCGGCGGTCATCAGATTATCCTCGACCGACAGGCCCGCAAGCACGCGATGGCCTTCAGGCACGGCCGCGATGCCGGCAGAGCGTACGACCTGCGTGCTCGCGCCACCGAGCGAGCGTCCGGCGAACATGATGGTTCCCGCTTCCAATGGTAACGCCCCGGCCAGGGCCAGCACCAGCGAACTCTTGCCCGCGCCATTCGGCCCCAGCAGCGCCGTCACCTTGCCGGGCGCAAGCTGCATGGTCACGTCGTCGACGACCCGCTTGACGCCGCGACGGACCGACAGGTTGAAGATTTCAAGCACGCTCATTCCACCTCCTCCGTTCCGAGATAAACAGCGCGAACGCGATCGTCGGCCAAAACCGTTGCGGTCTCGCCATAGGTGACCAGCGATCCGAAATCGAGCACCATGGTATGCTGACAGGTTGCCTGGATCAGATCCACGTCATGGTCGATCAGAAATGTCCTGGCGCCGATCGTACCCGCAATCTCGGTGATCACGCTGCGAAGCCGCGCAACTTCAATTTGTGAAAAGCCCGCACCGGGCTCGTCAAGCAGGATCAGCTTCGGACGGCCGGCCACACATCGCGCCAGTTCCGTCATCCGCCGTTCGAAGGAATTGAGTGTGGCGACCGGCTGCCGGCGCAAGGCGGTAATGCCGGTAAACTCCAGCGCCTGCTGCAGGAAGCGTTCCCCCTCGCCGCGCGACAGCGGCAAGGCGTCGAGAACCACGCGCACATTGTCCTCGACGGTGAGTTCATCGACGGCCTGCTCCTTCTGGAAGGAACGCCGCAGACCCCAGCGCGCGCGCTGATGCGGCAAAAGCCCGGTCAGGTCATCGCCAAAGGCCAGAATACGGCCGGCCTGGGGGCGAACAAAGCCCGACAGGACGTTGAGAAAGGTGGTCTTGCCCGCGCCGTTCGGTCCGATAATGCCGACGACCGGCGCATCGAGCGAAACCGAAACTGACCGGAGCGCGGTCACGCCGCCGAAACTGACGGTGAGATTGTCGATCTCGATCATCGCGACTGATCCTTTCTGGCCCGGGCAATGAGGCCACGCGCGAGGTCCTCGATCTGGCCGGCCAGGCCGCGGGGCGCCGTGGCCAAGGCGTGAATGAGCGCTGCGCCGAAAATGATATAGGCCGCATCGCCATTCACCCCGAGATCGTTGAGCAGCGCCGGCACGAATCGATAGAGGCCAGCAGCAACGATCGCCCCGAGATGGGTCCAGGCCCCGCCGACAATGGTGAGCGCAAATATCATCACCGATTCCGCCGCCGGAAAACTTCTCGCGTCGAGCATCTGCAGATTGCCGGCGAGCAACACCCCGGCGATGCCGGCCAGAAAGCCGGACAATGCAAAAGCCCAGATCTTGTAGTGGGTGACATCGACGCCGGCCGACATGGCGGCGGCTTCCGAACGGCGGATCATCGCCCAGGCCCTGCCGGGTCTGGCCTTCTCATGCCAGTGGATCAGCCCCATGCCGAGCGCCGCAACAATGACGCAGTAGCTAAAATACCCTGCGTCCGAGCCCGCAAAAACCGGGCGTGGCATGTATCCGGCAGCCTTGACCGCAAAGCCTAAAAACCCCTCCCCGCCATTCGGGAACTGAATGACATTGACCAGGATGGCGAAGGCACCGGCGATCATCAGCGTCACCAGAGCCAGATAAAGGCCCCGCATGCGAAGCGCCGGATAGGCGAAGATCATGCCGAAAATGGCAGCCGCGATACCGCCGGCCAAAAGGTTGACCTCGAACGGCGTGCCGAAACCATAGGCAAACCGCAGCCCAACCCAGCCGCCAGCACCCATCAGCGCCACATGCGCCAGCGACACGAGGCCCAGCCGCCGATAAAGCAACGCGATCGACGCAGATGTCAGCGTGTAGATGGCAACGCCCGTCAGAACCTTGAGCCAGAGTGCCGCCAGGAAGAGTGGGGGCAGGAAGGCCAGAGCAAGCACACAGGCAATCACCGGCACGGTGGATCGCGCAATCGCGGGTTTTTCTGACGGGGCAGCCGCGGAAAAGGACAGGTCGTGTGGCAAGGACATATCAATCTTCCCCGGCAAAAGTCAGGCGGCGGCTGCGCTGCAGCCACATCAGGGCGAGCGTGGCGATGACGAAGGGGGCGGCAACCCGGAATGGCGCGATCGGCTTGACAAGGGTCAGCATGCTTTCCGTGATCCCGATGACCAGTCCCGCCGAAAAGGTGACGGGAATGGACGTCAGCCGGCCGATAATCGTGGTGGCGATGACGGGGATGACGAGAAAGGTCAGCACAGCCGGATCCAGCCGGACAAGATCGCCGAACAGCAGCCCTGTGAACCCGGCGAGAGCACCGGAAATACCCCAGGCAATCGCCTCGACCTTGCGCACGGGCACACCCAACACGCCGGATACCTCGCGATTGTCGGCAAGCGCCCGCATCAGGAGACCCGTGCGGGTGCGCGTGAGATAGATGCCCATGGCGACCGTGGCAAAAAGCCCGCCGCCAAAGGCGATCAGCCGTGTGCCATTAACGCGCAGTCCGAGAAGCTGCACCCCGACCGGATCCGAAAACAGCCCCAGCTTGCGGGAGGTGACCACCCAGATCAGGTTCATCAGCCCCAGCAGGCAAAGCGCAAAGCCAAGTGTCGCGACGGCCTTGATGACCGGTTCGCGATGCGACAGTTTCGGCGCGACGAGAAGCCCGAACCCCAGCGACAGGGCAAAGCTGACCGATATCGCAGCAACCCACGCCAGCGGTTCGGGCAAATGCCATTCGAGGATCTGCCAAGCCGTCATGGCGCCCATGGCACCGATGGCACCATAGGCAAAGTTAAGCACACCGGTGGCGCGGTTGAGGATCACCAATCCCACGCCGCCCAGCGCATAAAGGGCGCCGACGGCAAGCCCCGAAACCAGGAACATTCCATAGGCGCCCAACATACCTGACATCCTCAGTTGCCAATGCCGAGCGCTTTTTCGTCGGCGCGGTAAGGCTCGAGATAGGCGCTGTCGACGTCGGCGCACTCACCGACCACCTTGTAGCCGCCCGCGACCATCTGGACCATTGTATTGGCATGGTTCGGCATGTGGCGGTCGCCATTGCCGACGTAATAAGGGCCGCAGAGCAGATCGGAGGTATAGTTCTTGATGCCGCGGATTGCCGCGGTGACGCTGGCACGATCGAGCTTCGCCGGATCCTGTTTCAAAAGCGCATCGACGAAGAAGCGCGCCGAGAGATAACCGGCCTGGCTGAAGGTGTCGCGCGGGTCCTCGGGTTTGCCATGGGTATCGAGCACATCGCGCCAGTTGGTGGCATCCGGACCCGTGCCGTCGATCGGCGTCAGTTCGGCGTTGACATACAAGACACCCGCCCAGCCGTCGCCGAGCATGGCGGGCACATCGCGATCATAAAGCGGGGTGGAGGAGATCCATTTGTAATTGTCCCGCTGGCCCGATTCCTGCACCACTTTTAACAGCGCAGCCGCCATGCCGGCAGGCAGGTTGACCAGGATGGTATCGGCCCCCGATGCAACGGCTTCCAGGAAGGCGGAGTTCATGTCGGCCGCAGATGGATCGAGCAGCACGCTGGAGCCAGAAAGCCCCTTCGACTGCATATATTTTTCCGTCCAGCCGCAGGAATAGGGTCCCACACTCGGGATGGTCAGACCGATGCAGACGACGTTTTTCGAGCCGAGATTACCCACCGCCCACTGCGCAGCCCCGACCGACGAAGGAAGCGGGCCTTCATTGGTCGACACGATGTTGCGCGATTCAAAACATTCCGCCACCGCGCAGCCGGAGGCCATCGCCATCACGCCTTCTTCTTCGTAGAGCTTAGCGTTGACGCCCATCTCGACGAAGGAGGCATTGCCGACCAGGGCGACAACCTTTTTGTCCTTCACAAGCTTGGTTGCCACCTGGGCGGCGACTTCCGGGTTCCACTGATCGTCCTCGACCAGATATTCCACCGGGCGCCCATTGATGCCGCCATTGGCATTAACGCAGTCGAAATAGGCCTTTGCCGCCTTTGATGCAGACGAAAAGTCGTCCGGGCCCGTCTGGCCGACGATCGCACCGACCTTTATCGGCGCCCCGCTTGCCACCTGACCAGTGTTCAAACCGCAGCTCGGTGCAGCGACAGCCGTACCGACATTGGCAAAAAACAGGGCCGCGACTGCGGCCGCACCATAAAGAAAATGCGCACTCTGCATGTTGTTTCCTCCCATGGGAGCCGGATGATCCCGGCGCGTGGCCAAATGGCCGATCAATGCCGCCCTCGCTCCTCCTCAGGCGGCAAGATCCTTTCCAAGAATGAAGCGGCTTGCCCGCTCCCCGATCATGATCGTCGGTGCATTGGTGTTGCCAGACACGAGCGTCGGCATGATGGAGGCGTCAGCAACCCTCAACCGGTCGACGCCGAACACCTTAAGATCCTCGCCGACTACGGCCATACGATCATCGGCAGGCCCCATCTTGGCGGTACCAGACGGATGAAACACGGTCTTCGACACGCTGCGGATATAGTCGCGCAAGGCCTCCTGATCCTTCTCGACGCCCGGCTCGGGCAGAACGCGCCGCTTGATTAGCCTGGCGAGCGATGGTGCTTCGGTGATCCGGATGGCAAGTTCCACGCCCCGAACCAGCGTCTCCAGATCGGCCGGGTTTGAAAAGCTGTTGGCATTAAACAGCGCCGGATCGTCCGGATTGGACGAGCGCAGCTTCACCGTGCCGCGCGACTGGGGTCGCAGGAAACACGGCCCGATCGAAATGCCGTGCCCCGGGTGCGCCTCACGCTCGCCGAAACCGTTGAAGCTTGGCAGTACATGGAACTGGATATCCGGCTGCCCCGTGCCCGCGGTGTCGACGAAACCACCGGATTCGACCACGGTGGAGGTGAGGAGCCCGGTCTTGGTCAGCATATATTGCAGCATGTGGCCGACGGCAGCCAGACCACGATCCTGCCCAAACAGCGAGATCGGGTCACGCACCTCGGCCTGCACCGTGGCTTCCAGATGATCCTGATAATTTTCGCCAACGCCCGGCAGGTCAGTGACAACGTCGATGCCGTGGGCAGCCAGTTGCGCTGCAGCACCGATGCCGGACAGTTGCAGGATTTTGGGCGTCGCGATGGCCCCGGCCGTCAGCACGATCTCGCCGCGGGCCTTGATGCGCTCGCCCGTCGACAACTGGACGCCGGTCGCCGTCCGCCCCTCGAACAACACCTTGTGAACCTTGGTACCGGTCAGGATCTCAAGATTGGAGCGGTTCTCCGCGTCGCGCAGGAAGGCCTGAGCCGCACTCCAGCGACGACCGTTATTGGTCGTCGTCTGGTAGAAACCGACGCCCTCCTGCAGCTGGCCATTAAAGTCTTCGTTGTAGCGCAAACCCGCTTCCTGGGCGGCACGCACGAAGGCCCAGGACAGAGGGTGGCCGAACCTGCGGTCTGAGACCTTCAGGGCCCCCTCGCCGCCATGAAATTCGCCCGCCAGCCGCTGGTTGCCCTCGATGTCCCGGAACACCGGGAGAACCTTGTCATAGGACCAGGATCGGCAGCCCATCTGCGCCCAGGTGTCGTAATCCTGGCGCTGGCCACGGATATAGATCATCGCATTGATCGAACTGCCACCACCGAGCACATTGCCCTGGGGCACGATGTTCGGCTTGCCCTTAAGACCCGCATCCGGCTCGGACGTGTAGAAATGGACGTCGCGTCCTTTCTCGATGACCTTGAAGAAGGTCGCCGGAATATGGATGAAGCGATCGCTGTCCTTCTGACCGCTTTCGATCAGCAGCACGCGGTTGGCCGGATTTTCCGACAGGCGGGCAGCGACCACCGAACCCGATGAACCGCCTCCGACCACGATATAGTCAAATTCACGCATGGAACTCCCCTCCCGGAAGCAGGCTTCCGTTTCGCCAAGCCAGCAACTTCGTCTTGCCGGTCAAAATCAGGAAAAGACGGTCTGGATGACCGTGAATTCCTTCAGCCCATCGACGCCGAACTCCACCCCGACGCCGGACTGCTTTACGCCGCCGAAGGGCGCATTGGGCTGGATGGCACCGTGCTTGTTGATCCAGACCGAACCGCATTCGAGGCGGCTCGCGACCGCTTTGGCCTGCGCCACGTCGCTGGACCAGACGGACCCGCCGAGACCGCTCGGATTGTCATTGGCCATGGCGATGGCCTCTTCGATGTCGTGGTATCGAACGATCGGCAGCGCCGGACCGAATTGCTCGAGATCGACGAGCTTGGCGCCGTGCTGCAGGTCCGCAATCAGCGTGACGGGATAGAAGTAACCCGCCCCCCCGGTCGGTTGTCCGCCCGTCAGCACCCGTCCGCCCTTTTCGATCGCGTCGTTGACATAATCGGACACGATGGTGAATTGCTGGGCGTTCTGCAGCGGTCCGAGCACGCTGTCATCTGCCAGCCCGTCGCCGACCTTGATCTGCTCCGCATAGGCGGCAAGCGCTTCGCAAACGGCATCATAGATGCTGTCATGGACGTAGAGGCGCTTGAGGCAGGCGCAGGTCTGGCCACTGTTGATGAAGGCGCCCCAGAACAGGCCCTCGGCAATCGCCTTGGGATCCGCATCCGGCAGCACGATGCCGGCATCGTTTCCGCCGAGTTCAAGCGTCAGGCGCTTCAATGTGTCGGCCGCCGACGCCATGACCCGGCGACCGGTGGCCGTCGACCCTGTGAAGGTGACCTTGGCGATATCCTTGTGAGTTGTCAGCGCGCTGCCGAGATCATTGTCATCGGTGATGACGTTGACCACGCCCGGCGGAACGACAGTGTTGAGCAGTTCCACCAGCCGGATGGTCGACAGCGGCGTGTTCGGTGAAGGCTTGATGACGACGGTGTTGCCGGTGCGAATGGCGGGAATGATGTGCCAGCAGGCGATCATCACCGGCCAGTTCCACGGCGTGATTGCGCCAACGACACCGATGGGCTTGCGGTGCAGCTCGACCCGGCCTTCCGGTCCATCCTGCACGATCTCGACCGGCAGTTCGAGCGACGCTGTATAGCGGGTCCAGGCGACCGCACCGCCGATCTCGAAGCGTGAGCCGAGGCCGTTCAGCGGCTTGCCCTGCTCCAGGGTCAGCAGGTGGGAGAGTTCATCCGCGTGAGCCTCGATGGTCTCGGCAATCTTCGCGCACAAGGCGGCGCGCTCTTGCGAACTGGTCGCGGCCCACCCCGGAAAGGCCCGCTTGGCGGCGGCGATGGCCGCTTCCAGGTTATCGAGCGATGCGAGCGGCGACAGCCCGACCACCTCACCCGTCGACGGGTTCTTTACCTGTCTGTGGCGCGCGGTAGCGATCGACTGTCCGTCGATGACGAGTCCGTATTCCTTCACGAGGCATCCTCCCATGCACGATCATGGGAGGAGGTTAGCGCCCGTCAGAGCCGTCGTCTTGGAACGGGACGCGGCCCGAATTGGACAAAAACGCGACGACCCGCGCAATCGACGATCAGGATGCGACATCCTTCGGCGAGCAATCGAACAGCTTGCGGAAACTCCGGTTGAAATAGGAGATATCGTTGAACCCGACCGAATAGGCGACATCGGCGATGGCCCCCGGCTGGCGCGTTCCACGCAGGCTTTCAAGCCGGGCCCGCGCCAGATGCAATCGCTTCAGCTTGATCATGCCGGTCACCGTCGTGCCCTGAGCATTCATGTCTTCCTGCAGGGTGCGGAGCGACACGCCGATCCTGTTTGCCAGCCATTGCGGGGTCAGCCATTCCTCCGTCAGGTTCTCGTCGATGAGCACCTGCACCACCTCGATCCGCCCGGTCATGCTGTCTGGTCGCAGGAAAAGCTCTTCGCCGGGATCGGAAGCAAAGGCCTGACGGGTCGTGTTGAACAGCAGTTCGCGCAGATGGGGCGCCCGACTGTCGTGGTTCGACGTCTTCATCAGCTTTGCGATGAGCGCGCCGAGCATGACCGACATCGGATCGTCGGCGCCGATCTTGCGGCTGACCGACATGCGCGTGGACCTGTCCGACAGAAGAAACTGGCGCGGCATGTGAACGGAGAGATGGTTGGAAAAAGAACCGCCAAAATAGAACATCGAAGGCCGTGCTGAATCGACCAGAATGCATTCCCCGGGGTCGAGCCGCTCCTGGCGGCCGGATTGCTCTATCCCGCAGGACCCTTCCAGTTGCAGCAACAGGAAAAGGTTGTCCCCATGGTCCGCCCGGATATCGTCAGGATCGCGGCGGATGAAATCGAGATTGTTGGCGACCTGGGCGACTTCCATGCCACCGGCATTCGAGACCTCCGCTCCTCCAACGACGCGATCACGGCGATCAAGCCGGCTTGGATTGAAAGTGCCGCAGATCGATTTCAGGTTCGCCGACCAATCATCGAAATGCAGGCTCGGCCATTGCTGCGGGATTTTTCCCGCAAAGCTCTCCAGATACATATCCGCCTCCTCCCAAAGCCGGTTTCGTATTTAGTGAGCATGTTAACAATTTTTGGCGAATGTCAAATCCTCCCGCGCCCGCAATGGGGCGGGCGACGGCCCATCGCAAATTTGCCTGGCCAAAGTCGCCAGACGTCAGGCAACCTCACCCGCCAATGCCAATGTATCGGCGACGTAACGCTTGAGCCGCTCAGCCGTATCCGGCATGTCCAAGCGATGCCCGGCCCAGCCGATATAGGTGACACTGCGCAACAGCATGAACAGGGGCAGCGTCTCGAGGTGGTTATCCGGCAGCGACCGGACGGTGCGATAACCTTCGATCAACGCCGCCGCCATCAGGGGATAGGCCGGCTCGTCCCGGTTCTTGAACAGCGCCGTCGCGATGTCGAACATGCGCCAGCCATGGCCGCCATCATCGAAATCGATCATCTCGATCTTGTCGCCGTCGATGAGCACGTTTTCCCGCACCAGATCTGCGTGGATCAGACCATAGTCGAGCCCCAGGGCGGCGCTCTCCTCCACTCGTTTCCGTAGACTGTCACGCAACTTGCTTAGGCGTCGTGCTTCCTCTGGCGACAAGCCGGGGCAATCCCAGAACCGTCCCCAGAGCGGCGTCTCCCCAAGCAACCCGTCAACATCCCAGGCGGGACGGACAAAGGACGCAGACGACGCCCAGGCATCGCTGATCGCATGCATCCGCGCCATGGCGTCACCCAGCGCCCGGAAGATCCCGACGAGCGCATCCGGTGTATGGGACAGTGGCACACCAGACCGACCGAGTGGTGCCCCCCGCATCCAGCTGACGATATCCGCATGCTGGCTGCCGAAATCATGGCTTTCATCCAGGCCAATGATATGACGTCCGTCCGCGGTCGCCACGGGCGCCGGAACCCGCAGACCGGCTTCGCCCAAGGCAGCCATCCAGGCCAGTTCCGAAACGAGTGCAGGCTGACCGTGATAACCCGGCCGATGCAGCCGAAGAGCCGCCGGCTCGCCATTGGCAAGGCGGATGCGAAAGACTGCATTTTCGCGATATTTGAGAAGCTCCGGCGTTTGTGCGGCAAGCCCCCAGGCAGCGAGCGCCTGCTGGGCGCGCGCTGTCAGTGCCTCAAGCGTCGGAACGCTGTTCTGATGTTCCATCTGCGCTGTCACAGCCCCGTCAACACGTCGTCAAGAGTAGAGAGCATCAGGTCGGCATTGTCCTTGGAAAAGGGCATGGGCGGCCGGATCTTGGTGGCGCATTGGTGGATGCCGAGCTTGCCCATCAGCACGCCCCGCTGACGCATCTCGTTGCTCACCCGTGTGGCCATATCGGCGGCACCGGCTTTCGTTTCCCGATCGAGCACCAGTTCCGCACCGAAAAACAGACCGTTGCCACGCACGTCGCCGATAATGTCGTGTTTCGCGGCCAGCCGCTTCAAGCCATCCTTGGCGTAAGCACCGACGATGCGGGCATTCTCCATCAGCTTCTCGTCCTCGATCACGTCGAGAACCGCCATGGCCGCCGCACTCGACACCGGATTTCCGCCAAACGTGTTGAAATAACGGAAGGCCTTGCGGAAGGCATTAAGCGTATCGGCATTGGCGACAACACCGCCGACCGGATGGCCATTGCCCATCGGTTTGCCAAGGGTCACCACGTCGGGCAGGATGCCGATGCGCTGGTGACCCCACATGTGACCACCGGTCCGGCCGAATCCCGGCTGAACTTCATCACAAATGACGAGACCGCCCGCCTTGCGCACGGCAGCGACAGCCTTGTCGAGGAAGCCTGCCGGCAGATCCGGAAAACCCTCATTGGCGAAATACGGGCAGATGATCAGCGCAGAAAAGCCGAACGGGCTTTCCTGCAGCGAGGCGATCGCCTTTTCCACCTCTGCGGCAAAGGCTTTCGCAAAGGCGTCACCGGGCTCGCCACCGAGCGGGCGATAGCTGTCAGGCGCCGGAACATGGCGGACATGGCCGCCATAACCGCCGACGGGGGGCATGCGGATCGAGAGCTGCGACACGGCCGTGGTATTGCCGTGATAGGTGAAGTCGGTGGCAATGACACCGGTCTTGCCGGTCACGGCCTGCGCCATGCGCAAGGCCACGTCATTGGCCTCGCTGCCGGTGCAGGTCATGATCGCCGTGTCGAGGCTTTTGTCGAAGGTGGCCGTCAGCCGCTCGACATAATTCAGGATGCCCTCGTGCAGATAGCGCGTATGCGTGTTCAACGTCGAGGCCTGGCGGGTGATCGCCTCGACCACGCGCGGATGGCAATGGCCGACATGCGGCACATTGTTGTAGCAGTCGAGATATTTGCGGCCATCGGCATCCCAAAGCCAGACGCCCTCTCCGCGCACCAACTGGACCGGATCCTGATAGAACGTCGACATGTTACGGCCCAAAAGCCGCTCACGGCGTGCCAGCAGGGTTGCGTTATCGGTCATCTCACTTACCTCCCGCGGCCGCAGTCAAACCGGCATCGAGAGCCGAAAGAATACGGCTCACATGCTCGGTGGTGATGATCAGGGATGGGGAGACGATGACGTTGGTCCCGGACGTGCGCACCATGACGCCGGCCTCATAGGCCTTGTCCTGCACGGTCTGGACCACGCCCTTTGAAGCACCCGTTTTTGTCGCGCGATCGCTGACCAGTTCGAGTGCGCACATCAACCCCTTGCCGCGCACATCACCGATCAGCTCGTGCCGGCTCTGAAGTTCGCGCAAGCCCGCCAGCAGTTCCTCGCCACGCGCCCCGGCATTGGTCGCGACATCGAGACGCCTGGTCTCCTTCAGCGTCGCCAGCGCGGCTGCGGCCCCCACCGGATGGCCGGAATAGGTATAGCCATGGCCAATCGTGCCGAGCGTATTCTTGTTCGCCTCGAACGCCTGGGCGATCTTGTCGGCGATCATCACGGCGCCGAAGGGGAAATAGCCATTGGTGATGGCCTTGGCCGTCGACATCATGTCCGGCTTCACGCCCCAGAGGCGCGACCCGGTCCACGCACCGGTGCGGCCAAAAGCAGTGATCACCTCGTCGGCGATCAACAGGATGCCGTGGCGGTCGCAGATATCGCGCATCAGCGGCATGAAGGTTTCGTGCGGCACCATGATGCCGCCAGCACCCAGCACCGGCTCCATGATGAAGGCCGCGATGGTATCAGCGCCCTGGAAGGCGATCTCGTCCTCGAATTGCCGGCCGATGGCAGCAGCAATCTCGGCCGGATCGTCTGTGCCGAAGGGGTTGCGATAAGCGTAAGGCGCGGCCAGATGCGAGACGCCGGGCAGAAGCGGCTCGTAGTTGCGGCGATTGTTGGCATTGCCATTAACCGAGGCGCCGCCGAAATGCGTGCCGTGATACCCCTTTTTCAGCGCAACGAACTTGGTGCGTTCCGGCTGACCATTGACCTTGTGATACTGGCGGGCGAGCCGGAGGCAGGTCTCCACCGAATCCGAACCGCCCGAGGTGAAGAACGCCCGGGTCAAGCCGTCCGCCTTGAACCATTCTGCAAGCTCATAGGAGAGCTCGATCAGCGGCGGATGCGTCGTGCCGCGGAAAGCCGAATAATAGGGCAGTTCCTCCAGCTGCTCGCGGATCGCCTGCTTGATCGGCTCCGAGGAGTAGCCGAGATTGACGTTCCACAGCCCGCCAACACCGTCCAGCACCGTCTTGCCATCGATATCAGTGATTTCGACACCGGATGCCGCCTTGATGATGCGGGGCGGATTGGCCAGCATGTCGGCCGGATGCGCCATCGGATGCCAGGCGTGACGAGCATTGTTTTCAGTCAGAAAGTTGGTTTCGCGCATGGCGCCGTCCTTTTTTTCTCAAAGTCCAAGCATGGAAAGGGCGCGGGCATAACCGTCCGCGGGGCGTGTGACGTCGAAATGCACACAGGGCAGATCAACCGCCTGCGCACCTTCGATATTCTTCAACTGGTCGTCGACGAAGACGCAGGCCTGGCGATCCAGGCCGACCTCGGTGATCACCTGCTCATAGGCACGGGGATCCGGCTTCAGGATCTTCGTATAGGTCGCATCAACGATCACATCGAAGAGATCGATCAGCGGAAAACGCTTGCGGAACTCGACGCCGTAGAACAGGTCGAGTTCGTTCGACAGGATGGCGAGCTTCAACCCGGCCGCCTTCGCCCGGGTGATCGCCTCGCGCGCTTCGGGGCGCAGGACAAGTTCGGCCTCGGCACCGCGGGCCCGCTGCACGAAGGTCTTCATGTCGGTCCACTCTTCGCCGACGAGACGACCGACTTCGGCGGTCCGCGTCATCCAGTAGTCACGCTCGGTGATCTCGCGGTTCTGCATGGAGACCCAGAGCGGATCGGTTGTCGTGTCAAAAGGACCACGCCAGGAGAGCGTGCCGGCCGGCAGACCGAGCGCCCGCTCGGTAATGTCGTGGGTCTCGAACAGCGTGCGGGTCACAACGCCGCCGAAATCGAGGATGAGAGCACGGTTGCCTGTCATGGTCTGCCTTCCGGAATAATGCCTTCGGAAACCCAGGCGTCAAAGACGGCAAGGGCCCGCTCAGAAAAAAGAGGAGAATTGATATGGGCCTCGACCTCGTGCAGCGTCACGCCAGCCGGGATCGCGCTGCGCATGGCGACGTTGAAGGCCGCCAGACCATCCGGATCGTGCAGCGGCTCGCCCGGCAGATCCCAGGCCTGAACCCCATGCAGGGGCAGGAGAAAGGCAACAGGCGCCGTTGCATGCGACAGTTTTTCGCCGATCAGGGCCGCAGTCGCCCGTCGCCCGTCCTGCGATGTGGTAACCGAGCCGATCAGTCGGTTATGCGCATGATAGGGCCGTTCTGCCAGCGCAGGCGGGCGGACCTGCCAGGAAGGCATATCCACCATGTCCATGGCCCCCGGCGCCACCAGCTGCGGAATGCCGAAACGCCCGGCGTTTTCCAACCGATCGGGGCCTGACGTGACCACCGTACCGTTCTGGTGATTGACGACTTCCTGCATGCAGAAATCGAAAACGGCGGCAAAACCCTTCTGAGCGGCAATCGCCTCGTAGGCCCGCCCACCCATGCCGGTGGAGTGGAACACGGCCACTTCATAACCCCGACGCTCCAGTTCCGGACGCAGATGCTTCATGTAGCGCAGGCAACTCGCGCCGAGCGAGGTCATGCCGATGAGAGGGCGCTCCTGCGACGGTCTGACGCTGGTGCGCGCAGCCCCCACAACAGCGCCGCAGGCCTGGGAGAGCACGGCGCGGCAAATGCCGTTCAGCCCATACAAACCGCCCGCCCACAGGATCATCATCAGATCCGGCGCGATACGCTCAGGCGGAACAAGGTGCGAATAGGCAATGGTGGACGCGACAAATTTCGGCACGCCAAGCGGCAGAGCCGCCGCCACATCCAGCGCAAGATCAGTGCCCATGGAGCCGCCGAGTGCAATGATCGCATCCGCCTTGCCGGCGGCATGCAGCGCCTTGGCAAGCGTCGCGGCACCAGCCGACATCAATTCCATCGCCGAATGCTCGTCGCCGCTGCCAATGATCGCCTCGATCGTGGTGCCGGCGGCGGCTGCAATGTCATGGCGCGAATAATCCGGCCGATACGGCGGGTCCGAGAGGACGCTGACATCGACCATGACCGGCTCGCCGCCGGCCTGACGGATGATATCGGCCATGAACTGCAGCTCGTCCGATTTCGTGTCACCCGTTCCGATGACGAGAATATTCGGTGTATGCGTGCTGGCGGTTGGTGCTCCAGGGCTCATTCAACTCGGTTCCCATGTTTTTATTGTCGTGTTCCCGAGGGTCTTTCCGACCCGTAGTATTTTTCTGAAATGCGCTTAGCGGCGTCCGTGACGGAGGCACCGAAACGGGCAAGGGTCGCTGCCTTGGCCCGCGCAACGGGCGCCGCGATGGTGATCGTGCCGATCGGCTGACCGCTCGGCGAAAGGATCGGTGCCGCCGTACTAACAACACCGACCTCCATGCCCTGGTCGCCGACCGAATATCCACGCTCGACCGTCTCCTGCAGCATCCGTCGCAGGACGGCTGCGTCCGTCGCGGTGTGGCTGGTGAAGCTCTGAAGCGGCTTGGCCAGAACGGCCTCAATCAGGCTGGGCGACGAAAACGCCAGAAAGGCCAGACCCGATGCGGTCGCGTGAAACGGCAAATAGGTGCCGACCTCGACGATCACCCGATGCGCGCGCGGCGAGTCCTCCACATGGATCGTCGCCAATCGCCCGCTGGCAAATTCCGACATGTGGACCGTCTCTTCCGCTGCCTCCACCAACGCCTTGACGAAGGGAACGGCTACGCGCAGCAGCGGATATCGCGCTTCCCGGATGCGGGCCAGACGGACCGGTGCCGCGCCAATCCGGTATTTGCGGGTCTCCGTGTCCTGCTCGACGAAGCCGTGTTTTTCCAGCTCCACCAGCAGGCGGCGGGCTGTTGCCTTGTCCAGATTGCACAGCCGCGCGATGTCCGTCAGTCCCGAATCTGTGGTCAATTGCGAGAGGCTGTCCAGCAGGGACAGGGCTTTGCCAACGGTGCTCATAAGGTCTCTCCTTGTTCGCTTCCCCAGACCCGCACGCCAAACACCTGAGTTCCGTTCCTCATCGCATGTCGATCGCGATTCCACCCAAGCGGCGGACGCAATCTACTTAACATGCGAATTAACTTGACAGGGTTGATCGATGTTTGCAAGTCTATATTTGAAGCTATGGTTCACTATACGAACCGATAGCCCGAACAGCCGAAAACCACAACAAAAATGATCGGCATGCATCGGATGAGGCTTCGAATGAGGAAATGGCTTCGGCACTGCCGAGGCAACGTCTGGTTATCGCAACAAGGGGAACGTTAGCGACATGGACAATCAATTCTCGCAGAGCGCAGGCGGGCAAAACCAGCTGCGCAAGAATAGCCTCGGCGTAGGCGCCGTCACATTCCTGGTGGTTTCGGCCGCGGCACCCCTGACGGCAGTTGCCGGCGGTGTTCCGCTGTCCATGTTGCTCGGCAACGGAGCCGGCATCCCGCTGACCTTCCTTCTGGTCACGGGCATCCTGATCCTGTTTGCCGTCGGTTATGTCGCCATGGCACGCCATATCCGCAACGCCGGCGCCTTTTATGCCTATACCGCACAGGGTCTCGGCGGCATGATGGGTGGGGCGGCAGCCCTGATTGCCATCCTCGCCTACAACGCCATGCAGATCGGGGTTTTCGGCCTCTTCGGTGCCGCCACATCCGGTTTTTTTGCCGGCATGGGACTGGAACTTCCCTGGTGGGTCTGGACCTATATCGGCATCGCCATCGTCGCCGTTCTCGGTTATCGCAGCGTCGATCTGTCGGCCAAGGTTCTGACCGTTCTCGTCATCCTGGAATACCTCGTCGTCCTGGTCATTGATGCGGCCATTTTCTTCAAGGGTGGCAACAGCGGCCTTTCGACTGTGCCCTTCACGCCCACGGCAATGATGAGCGGAACGCCGGCCATCGGCATCCTCTTCTGCTTTGCCGCGTTCATTGGCTTCGAAGCAACCACGATCTACAGCGAAGAAGCCCGCGAGCCGCAAAAGACCGTGCCGCGTGCCACCTATATCTCCGTTTTGATCATCGGCCTCTTCTATATGCTGACCTCGTGGTTGATGGTGGTCGGTGCCGGTGTCGAGAAGCTCGTGCCGGAACTGCAAGGCCTTGCCGATCCGACGACCTTCCTCTTCGGCCTGGCCGAGCGGTATGTCGGCGCCTGGATCATCCCGATCATGAACGCGCTCTTCGTCACCAGCCTGTTTGCCGGCGTGCTCGCCTTCCACAATGGCGTTGCCCGTTACATGTATGTTGCCGGTCGTGAAGGCCTGCTGCCCAGGGCAGTCGGCACCACCCACCCGCTTTTCCAGAGCCCGCATGTCGGCTCGGTGATCCAGACTGTCATTGCCGTCCTGGTGATCGCGCTCTTTGCCGCCACCGGCCAGGATCCGGTACTGGCGCTGTTCTCGTGGCTGACCAATGTCGGAACACTGGCGATCATCCTGTTGATGGCCTTTACGGCGTTTGCCATCGTGGCCTTCTTCAGCCGCAACCCAGGCCTGGAAAACAATGTTCTGGTCACCAAGGTGCTCCCGGTTGTCACCGGCGCCATCCTTTTGGCCCTGGTCATCTACATCGCCCTCAACTTCGGGGGCATCGCCGGTGCAAGCGGTTTCCTCGCGGTGTTCCTGCCGGGCCTGGTCGCAATCGCCGCCATCATAGGCTTCATCGCGGCAGCGCGTCTGAAGTTGACTGACGCCGCCCGCTTTGCACGCCTTGGGGCTGGCCAGTCCGCCTGATCGGTGGATGACGGATTGAATGACAACGCCTGGCGGGCATCTTGCCCGCCAGATTTCCAGGCGCGAGGAACACGTATGCAGGACAAGATCAATCAGCGTCGGGTGCTTAACATCGCCCCGCAGGCACTGTTCATCGATGGCGCGTGGCGAGAGCCGCAAACTGGCGCCACGATGGATGTCATTTCGCCGATCGACGGCCAGAAAGTCACCACCATTGCCGATGCGGCAGCAGCCGACGTCGATCTCGCCGTCAAAGCCGCCCGCAAGGCCTTCGACAAGGGCCAATGGTCAAAGGCCGCTCCCGCCGAGCGCAAGAAGGTGCTGCTGCGCATTGCAGAACTGATCGAGCGCGACGCGCTGGATCTCGCCGTTCTGGGCGTGCGCGACAACGGCACAGAGATCAGCATGGCGCTGAAGGCCGAACCCGGCAGTGCCGCCGCCACCTTCCGTTATTATGCCGAGGCCATCGACAAGGTCTATGGTGAGATCGCACCGACCGCCCCGAACGTGCTCGGCCTGATCCACCGCGAACCGGTTGGTGTGGTCGCCGCCATCGTGCCCTGGAATTTCCCGATGATGATCGGCGCCTGGAAAATTGCCCCCGCGCTGGCCGCCGGCAATTGCGTCGTGCTGAAGCCGGCCGAAGGCGCATCGCTGACGCTCCTCAGGCTTGCCAGCCTCTGCGCCGAGGCCGGGATTCCAGAGGGCGTCCTTAATGTCGTCACCGGCCGCGGCGCCGTCACCGGTGCAGCGCTCGGCCTGCACCCTGATATCGACGTGCTGGTCTTCACCGGCTCGGGCGGTGTCGGCCGCCGCCTGCTGGAATATTCGGCGCGTTCCAATCTGAAGCGGGTTTATCTGGAACTGGGCGGCAAATCGCCCAACATCGTCTTTGCCGACGCACCCGACCTCGACAAGGCGGCAAAGGTTTCGACCTCGGGCATTTTCCGCAATTCCGGACAGGTCTGCGTGGCAGGGTCACGACTGCTGGTGGAAAAATCCATTCACGAAGAGTTTGCGGAAAAGCTCGCCACGCTCGCCGCCGCCATCAGGGTCGGTGATCCCTTGTCCCTGACAACCGAATCCGGCGCAATCGCCAGCCAAATCCAGCTCGAGAAGGATCTCGGTTTTGCCGCGCAGGCCGTGTCGGAAGGTGCTCTCCTGCGGACCGGTGGAAAGCGCATTCTTGAAGAGACCGGCGGTTTCTATATGCAGCCGACCGTGGTCGACGTGACCCCGGAC
This sequence comes from Neorhizobium sp. PAMB6630, assembly GCF_058242775.1. NCBI lineage: Bacteria > Pseudomonadati > Pseudomonadota > Alphaproteobacteria > Hyphomicrobiales > Rhizobiaceae > Neorhizobium > Neorhizobium sp. PAMB6630. Next base: position 1,833,350 of record NZ_CM177836.1, on the reverse strand, counting down.
ATGACGCTCGCGCGCGAAGAAGTCTTCGGCCCCATCCTCTCGATCATCCCCTTCGAGACGGAAGAAGAGGCGCTGCAGATCGCCAATGCCACCGATTACGGTCTGGCCTCGGCCGTCTGGACATCCAATCTCTCCCGCGCACACACCATGGTGCGTGGCATCAAGGCCGGCGTCGTGCACGTCAACACCTATGGCGGCTCTGACAACACCGTGCCACTCGGCGGTGTCAAACAATCCGGCAACGGCCATGACAAGTCACTGCATGCGTTGGAAAAATACACCGATCTGAAGACCGCCTGGTTTCAGCTGTGAACGCTGCAGTGACGACAAGATCAGGGGCTGCCGCTACGGGTGGCCCCATTTATTTCCTCTCCATCGCGCCGGGCATCCATGGCACGTCATGCGGAGAATTTTCGCATCGGCCAGGCGGCGTGTCAGGGGAGAGAAACCAGCAAGCACACGGTTGCCGTTTTCGTCAGCGGGTCGCAGTCGCGTCGCATCCACGACAACAGTGCAAGCCTCTGCCGGCATCCACCGGTTTCGAACGGACAAGGCACAATGCTGCAACCGCCACACCGGCCGGAGCATGAGTTTTCTCAATAAACCTTGGCCTCCCCGGCGCCCTTGGCCGGTTCAGCACCCCTGAAATCGGCAAGCAGCTTGCTGGTGGCATTTGCGAAAAGTGTAACGTCATTGCCGATGGCAACAAAGGTGGCACCAAGGTCGACATAACGTTTTGCCAGCGCCAGATCACCGATGAGGATACCGGCGGCCTTGCCATGGGACTGGATCTTCAAAAGTGCCCGCTCGACCTCAGCCTGGACTTCAGGCGCCCCGGGTTTGCCGAGATACCCCATGTCGGCGGCAAGGTCAGCCGGGCCGATAAAGACGCCATCGACGCCCTCGGTTGCTGCAATTTCGTTGAGGGCAGCAAGGCCGGCCCGGCTTTCGATCTGCAACAGCAGGCAGATCTCATCATTTGCCGTCTGCAGGTAATCCGGAATGCGGGAAAAGCGCGAAGCGCGCGCCAGCGCTGCCCCCACGCCGCGCACGCCATGCGGCGGATACCGCGTCGCCTTGACCAGCTCGGCCGCCTGCGCGCCGCTTTCGACCATGGGAATGAGCAGCGTCTGCGCGCCGATATCGAGCAATTGCTTGATGATCCAGGTCTCGCCGATCGGCGGCCGGATGATTGCATGGCTCGACGAGCCCTTCATCGCCTGCAACTGCGCGACCAGAAGCGGAATATCGTTCGGCGCATGTTCGGCGTCGAGCAGAAGCCAGTCATAACCGGCATCCGCCGAGATCTCGACCGTATAGGGATTGGCGAGCGCCTGCCAGAAACCAATCTGGGTCCGTTTTTCCCGGAGCGCCAGCTTGAAGGTGTTTTGCGGTGCGGGCATTGCCTAATCCTTATCCTTACGCGAAAAACAGGCTGACGGTACCGTAAGGGCCAAAGTCGCCGACAATCGTGTCCCCGTGCCGGGCCTCGATCGGGCGAATGAAGGACCCGGCCAAAACCACCTGCCCCGCCTCGATGCCATCGCCATACTGCGCAAGCCGGTTGGCAAGCCAGGCGATACCGCGCGCCGGCTGGTTGAGGACACCGGCACCAAGGCCGGTTTCCTCGACTTCCGCGTTGCGCGAGACGATGGCACCCATCCAGCGCATGTCGATCTGGTCGGGGCGCATGGCCCGCCCACCGGTAACGATGCCAGCATTGGCGGCATTGTCCGAAATCGTGTCGAAAACGGTGCGCGTCTTCTTCGTCTCGGGGTCGACCCGCAATATGCGGGTGTCGAGGATTTCCAGCGCCGGCGTCACGTAATCGGTGGCATTCAGCACGTCAAAGACTGTCACCCCCGGCCCCTTCAGCGGCGCCTTCATGACGAAGGCGATTTCCGCCTCGATGCGCGGCTGGATGAAGCGGTCCTTGGGGACAGTCGCGCCATCTTCGAACACCATGTCGTCGAACAGCACGCCGGAATCGGGGATATTGATGTTCAGGGCGTATTGCATGGCCTTGGAGGTAAGTCCGATCTTCCAGCCGATCACCTTGCGACCGGCCGCGATCTTCTTTTTCACCCATGCCCCCTGGATGGCATAGGCGTCGTCCATGCCGATGGTGGGGTGTTTTAGGGACAAAAGGCCGGTCTGCACACGGCTACGCTCGGCTTCGTCCAGCGCTGCGGCCGCCGCTTCGATGTGCTCTGGGGTCATGTCAAAACACCTCGTCGGCAATGGTGTTGCGCAACAGGCCGATCCCGTCGGCCTCGACCTCGACCACGTCACCCGGTTTCAGCCAGATCGGCGGATCGAAACGTGCGCCGGCCCCCGTCGGCGTCCCGCAGATGATGACGTCGCCGGGAACCAGCGTTGTGAAGGTGGAGATGTAGTTGATGATCTTGGCGAAGGAGAAGATCATCCGGCTGGTGCGATCCGATTGGCGAACCTCGCCGTTGACGCGGGTCTCGAGCTTGATGTCAGCAAGCTGGCTTTCGTCGGTGAAGGGCACCAGCCACGGCCCAATCGAGCCGGAGGCGTCGAAATTCTTGCCCTGCGTGACATTGAACTTGGCGTGGCGCACCCAGTCGCGCAGCGTACCTTCATTGCAGAGCGTCAGTGCCGCGATATGCGAAAGCGCCTCCTGTTCCGGAATGCGCCGGCCACCCTTGCCGATGACGATGGTGATTTCGCCCTCATAATCGAGCTGGTGGCTTTCCGGCGGACGGATCAGCGGCCGGTCATGGCCGGTAAAGGAACGCGGAAACCGGATGAACAAGGACGGGTTCGGCGGCGCCGCCTGCCCGTCCTTGTATTCCTCATTGCGGTCCGGAAAATTCACGCCGACGCAGATGATCTTTTCCGGCGCCGGCACCGGGATTTCATAGGTGATCTCGCTTACCGGAAAGTCCGGTGCGTGGCCTGCGACCGCGTCCAGAAGCTCGGTGAAGGCATTGGCCTCCACCACCTCGCGCAGCGTCGGATATTTCGCGCCGAACCGGGCGGACAGGTCGATCACGCCATCGCCAACGATCAGGCCATAACCTTTGCGCGTGGATGTGGAAAAACTGGCAAACCGGGGATAGGTCATGGATGGGCTTCCTTTACTGGATACCGCCGAGGCAGACATATTTGATCTCGATAAAGTCATCGATGCCGTATTTGGAGCCTTCGCGCCCAAGCCCCGAGGACTTGACCCCGCCGAAGGGCGCTTCGGCCGTGGAGATGAGGCCGGTATTGACGCCGACCATGCCGTATTCCAGCGCTTCGGCGACGCGGAAGACGCGGGCGAGATCCTTGGCGTAGAAATACGAGGCGAGGCCGAATTCCGTGTCATTGGCCTTGGCGATGACATCCGCCTCATCCTGGAACCGGAAGAGCGGCGCAACAGGCCCGAAGGTCTCTTCGGTGGCGACAGCCATCTCCTGCGTGACATCAGCAAGCACGGTCGCCTCATAGAAGGTTCCGCCGAGCGCATGCGACTTGCCGCCCTGCAGGATCGTCGCGCCCTTGGACACGGCATCGGCCACATGCTCGCCGACCTTCTTAAGGGCAGCCTCATCGATCAGAGGACCAAGCACCACGCCTTCGTCGAAACCGTTTCCGGTCTTCAGCTTGCCGACGGCGGCAGCGAGCTTCTGGGCAAAGGCATCATAAACGCCGTCCTGCACATAGAGCCGGTTGGCGCAGACGCAGGTCTGGCCATTGTTGCGGAACTTGGCAATCAGCGCCCCTTCGACGGCCGCATCAAGATCCGCATCATCAAACACGATGAACGGCGCATTGCCGCCCAGTTCCAGCCCGAGTTTCTTGATCGTCGGGGCCGACTGACGGTAAAGCTCGGCGCCGACTTCAGTCGAGCCGGTGAAGGTCAGCTTGCGCACGATGGGGTTTGCGGTCATCTCGGCGCCGATTTCGCGCGCGGACCCGGTCAGCACGCTGAAGAGCCCTTTCGGCAAACCGGAACGTTCGGCCAGCACCGCGAGCGCGATGGCCGAAAACGGCGTCTGCGAGGCCGGCTTAAGCACCATGGCGCAGCCGGCAGCGAAGGCCGGACCGGCCTTGCGGGTAATCATGGCATTCGGGAAATTCCAGGGCGTGATCGCCGCCACCACGCCGATCGGCTGCTTCATCACCAGGATGCGCTTATCCTTCTGGTGGCCGGGAATGATATCGCCGTAGACGCGGCGCGCCTCCTCGGCAAACCACTCGATAAAGCTTGCCCCATAGGCAATCTCACCCTTGGCCTCCGCCAGCGGCTTGCCCTGCTCCAGCGTCAGGATGCGACCGAGATCCTCCTGGTTTTCCATCATCAGGTTAAACCAGTTGCGCAGGATGCCGGCACGCTCCTTGGCGGTCCGCGCTGCCCACTCAGCCTGCGCCACCTTTGCTGCGGCAATGGCGGTTTTCGTTTCCGCCGTGCCAAGCCTTGGAACGTGGCCGATGACGGCGCCGGTCGCCGGATTGGTGACGGCAATGGCGTTGGCCGGATCAGCCTCGATCCAGTCGCTGCCGACCAGCGCTGCATGGCGAAACAGGGTGGGGTCGTTCAAGGTCATCGGGAGGATCCATCGCTTGCGGTGAGGAACAATAGGGGTTCAAGGAGGGAAACCTGCGCCAGCACCCCTCCCCGTCGTCAAGCGTCGCGTTCACGGCGCGATGATCGGTTGCCCCTTGAGGTCGGATGCCCGCACGGCCGTGCCGGCGAACAGGCTGCCATGCTCGAACCAGGATTTTGGTGCAGGCGCACCCCATAACGTCTGGCGCTGCGGATCCTTGAGATCCCATTTGATCGGTTCGAGGTCCGGATCGACCGTCTGATAGTCTGAGCAATATATCTCGATCCGATGGCCATCGGGATCGAGGATATAGAGGAAGAAGGCATTGGAAATGCCGTGACGGCCCGGGCCGCGCTCGATGTTCTTCACCCAGCCGGTCGTTGCCATCAGGTCGAGCAGATCGATGATGTTGAGCGGTGTCGGCACCCAGAAGGCCGTATGGTGCAGGCGCGGGCCCGTTCCGTTGGTAAATGCGAGGTCGTGAACGCCGCCCTTGCGATGCGTCCAGGCGGCCCAGAGACGACCCGTCTCCTCTTCGGCCGTGTATTCCGTCACCCGGAAGCCGATCTCGTTGTAAAAGGCGACAGATTCATCGACATTCGACGAATAGCAGTTGAAATGGTCGATGCGTAGCGGCTTCACGCCCCGGTAGAGGGCATATTGCTGGTGGATCGGCGGCAGGCGGTCCATGCGGGCATAAAATTCCAGGGGAATGCCGTGCGGGTCACGGGTGCGGAAGGTCCGCGCCTGATAGGGACGCTCCACCCATTCCACCGGCAGGCCCTTGCCCTTGAAGAAATGTGCAGCCTTGTCGAGTTCCTCCTCGCCATAGACCTTGAACCCAAGGTCGCGTGCTTCCGACACCTCGCACTTGCGGAGCACGATGCAGTGATGTCCGCGCTCCTCCATCGCCCGCAGATAGATGACTTCGGGCGTCTCGTCCGTCACCTGCAGGCCAAGCGTATCGACGTAAAACGCGCGCGACTTTGCGAGGTCCCTGACGCCGAATTCGACATGGCTGAGGCGCACGATGTTGAAGGGCGGGTAGAGGTTCGGTTGCGGTAGTGCCATGGTGTTCTCCTCCGTCTGTCCGTGTTGAAGCGGACACATGTCTTGGTGCCTGGATTGATGATCAGCCGCCGAGCTTCTGGATGGCGTGGGGCGAGGTGGCGAAGGCAATGTTCTTCGTTTCCATGTAGAAATCGAAGGACCAGTCACCGCCGTCGCGACCGATGCCAGAATTCTTGATGCCGCCGAACGGGGTCGGCAGATGACGCACATTCTCCGAATTCACCCAGATCATCCCCGCCTCAAGCGCTTCCGTAAAACGGAAAGCGCGCGTTACGTCGGACGTCCAGAGATAGCCGGTGAGGCCGTATTGAACGTCATTGGCTATCGCCAGCGCTTCGGCTTCGTCGGTAAACGGGATCGCCGTCAGCACCGGCCCGAAGATTTCTTCCTGGGCGATGCGCATCTTGTTGTTGGCCCCGGTGAACAGCGTCGGCGAGACATAACAACCACCGCCCGGACCATCGAATTTCGCACCGCCGGCCGCGACCGTCGCACCCTCGGACTTTCCGATGGCGATATATTCGAGAACCTTCTTTTCATGCACGGGATGTACGAGCGGACCGATGACCGTTTCCGGATCGAGCGGGTGACCGACCTTGATGCGCTTTGCTTTTTCCGCCACCAGAGCGGTGAACGTGTCGTAGACGCTCGCCTCGACCAGCAGGCGCGACGAGGAAGTGCAGCGCTCGCCGTTCAGCGAGTAGATCATGAACACGGCAGCGTCGGCCGCGCGCTCCAGATCGGCATCGGCAAACACGACCACCGGGTTTTTGCCACCCAGCTCGAAATGCACGCGCTTCAGCGTATCGGCGCCCTGCTTCATGATCATCGAGCCGGTGCGGCTTTCACCAACGAAGCCGATGGCCTTGATCAGCGGATGTTCGGTCAGCGCCTTGCCGGCATCCTCGCCAAACCCGTTGACGAGGTTCCACACGCCCTTCGGCAGGCCCGCCCCTTCGGCGATCTCGACCAGGAGACGCGCGGTCAGCGGCGAAAATTCGGCCGGCTTGTGCACGATCGTGCAACCGGCAGCAAGCGCCGGCGCGATCTTCCAGGTCGACAGCATGAACGGCGTGTTCCAGGGCGTGATGATGCCGACCGGACCGATCGGACCACGGGTCGTGATGTTCACCTGGCCGGGTCCACGAATGCTCTTGCCATCGCGCGCTTCCGGAGCCCGATCGGCAAAGAAGCGGAAGTTTTCAGCGCCACGCAGAGCAGCCTTCGCCATGAACTTCAGCGACTGCCCCGTGTCCATCGCCTCGACGAAGGCGATTTCCTCGGCGCGCGCCTCGATGGCGTCGGCAATCTTGTGCAGGAGTTTCTTGCGCGCATCTCCCCCCATGGCAGCCCAGGCCGGGAAGGCTTGACGTGCGGCCTTTGCGGCCAGATCGATATCGGCAGCCTTGCCATGCGCCACGCGCCCGAGCGGTTTTAAATCGACCGGCGAGATGGTCTCGAAACTCGCGCCATCGAGTGCTGCAACGGCCTGGCCGTTGATATGATTGAGGACGCCGTCCTGCGCAAAACGGGCCATATAGGCTTGCGCCTTTTTGATGTTGTCTTCGAGCTTCGACATGGGTCTCTCCGTATTTCGTTCTGCCAGACACTGGCGTGCAGGCTTGCCGCCGGTGCCGCGTCATGTTCTGTGTGCGTGTGTTGAAATCAGCCCCTGAAAGCCGTTGTCAGCCGGATAGCTGTCGCAGGCGCGGATGGATGGCGTTCTTTTTCCAGCTGAGATCGGGATCGATCTCGCGGATCTCCAGCGTCAGGGCAAAATGCGGCGTGGCAAACAGCCTCGACAAGTGCTCCGTCACCACCGCAAAGATCCGATCGCCGAGACGCTTGCGATCGTCGATGCTGCGGCCCGCCCCCATGCGGAACGACATATCGATAAAGGCATTTTCCGGCAGTCGATCGGCTATGGCATAGGCCTCGCAGCGCACTGCGCGCACCCTGACGGCCCCGATTTCGAACAGCCCGCTCTCAAGGATCGTCTCGAGAACGCGCCCACACAGGGCGTCGAAATCCACCTGTCCATCCAGGTTGGAGGAGTATTCGAAGACGAAATGCGGCATGTGTCCTCCACGCTGACTGGCATCCTGTCCAAAATGCCGGGCCAATTGGCCTCCCGCCAATATACTTAGCATGTTAAATATATTGGCGGGCCTGTCAAGCGGCGGCGGCGATTTTTTCAGCCCGCGAGTGAGACGGAAGGCGACGAGACATTGACAAAGCTGCGGTCGAAATAGAGAAGCGCATTGCCCCCCGGCCGAGACCGGATCTCCGTCACTTCGCCGATCAGGATATTGTGCGTTCCGATGAGCCGCGCCTCCTTCAGGTGGCAATCAAAGGACACGATGGCGTCCGCCAGCGCCTGATTGCCGGAGGAGAGGTCCACCCACTCGGCGGCCGCATAACGCGACGCCATGTCGGCTTCGCGACCCGCGAAATAACCAGCGAGTTCTTTATGGTCGCCCGCCAGCACATTGACGCAGAAGCGGCGGTTTTCGAGGAAAAGCCCCGCCTGCGACGAACCACTGTTCATGCAGACCAGAAGTGACGGCGGCTCGTCCGTCACCGAACACATAGCAGTCGCGGTAAACCCGCCGCGCCCGGCGGGTCCATTGGTGGTAACGACATTGACCGGCGCACAGACGCGCGCCATCGCATCACGAAATTCGCTGCGGGCAACAGGAGCGTGTGTCATGGGCCCGCCCTCACTCAGCTGCGTCAAGCAAGGCGGCACGGTCGCCACCGAGCGTCTGCAGCCAGGTGTCACCGGTCCAGCCGTGTTCGTCATAGTCCCCCATGCAGGTGTCGACGAGCGCTTCCATGTCGCGCAGGATCGTGCCCTTTTCCGCACCCTTGAGCACCTGCAGGCGCACGTCCTCCGGCGAACCGGCATAGTTTAATTCGTAAAGTGCGTGGCGACCGCCGAATTCCGTGCCCGTGGCATCCCAGAGCAGTTTCATGATCTTGATGCGCTCGATATGGCCCATGTCATTGGAGCCGCGGACATATTGCCCCAGATAGCGATCAATTTCCGGGTTGGCAAAATCCTTGGCCGAGGACGGCAGGTAGATGAGACCGGAGGCAATCGAACGGCGGACGATGTCGATGATCCGCGGATAGGCTTCGGACATAAAGGTTCTGTAGCACAGCGCCGCCTCGAGATTCGGAAGCTTGGCGCCCCCCACCCAGTCGACCGGGTTGCGGGCCATGGTGTCGGAGAAGGCCTTGAACTTGTGGCGAAGTGCAATCACTTCGCCCAGCATCGCCTGATTACCCCGGAAGGCATCGCCGCCGGTGGCCCGCAGCGCCTTGGCGAGCAGGCCGGCAAGGAATTCGAGCTTGACGACGAAACGCCCGCAGCCCTGGAAGCAGAAGCCCTGCATGAAGCCGGACAGGACGGTAAATGACAGGATGCGACGGGCATCCTTGTAAATCAGCACGTCTTCCCAGGGCACGAAGACATTGTCGAGCACCAGGATCGCGTCGTTTTCGTCAAAGCGCGACGAGAGCGGATAATCGAACGGATGCGCCGTCAGGTTTGCGGTTTCCTCATACGAGGTCCGGCAGAACATCTTGACGCCAGGCGCGTTCATCGGCGCGATGAAGGTGAGCGACAAAGACGGATCTTCGGTGACCGTGGCCGAGGCCTGGGCGAGCAGGTTGTAATGCGTCAGGGCCGAAGAGGTCGCCACCACCTTGGCGCCTGAGACATAAATGCCGGCGTCGGTTTCGCGGGTCACATGGACGAAGACGTCCTTGACCTGTTCAGCCGGCTTGTGGCGGTCGATCGGCGGATTGACGATGGCGTGGTTGAGGAAAAGCCCGGCTTCCTGGGTCCGGTCATGCCATGTCCGGGCATTGCCGGCATAATCGCCATACCATTCGGCATTGACCGAGAGCGTATTCATCAGCGAGGCCTTGTAATCGGCCGTGCGCCCCATCCAGCCATAAGACATGCGTGCCCATTCGGCGATCGCCGCCTGCTGACCGACGAGATCGTCCACAGACCGGGCATGCTTGAAGAACTTGTGCGTATAGCCGCCATTGCCGGTATCCGTCGGCGTCGTCAGGATGTCCTTCTTCGCCGGATCGTGCAGGGCATCGTAGAGCCGCGCCAAAGAGCGAGCGGAGTTGCGCATCGACGGGTGCGTCGTGACATCCTTCACGCGCTCGCCGTTGATATAGACCTCGCGGTCGTCGCGCAGCGATGCCAGATATTCTGCACCGGTGAACGGGCGCGTCTTGTCCGAGCGAAAATCTTCGGCTTTCATCATCTATCCTCCCTTGACGATGATCAAAGCCTAGACCTTGCCAAGCGGGTCATCCATGGACAGAATGGGGAAATCGATTGCACTTTTTCAGGAATTGCATGGCCGAGAACGTTCCCAGTTTTTTCGTCTACGGCGAACCGGATCGGCCGCTCGATATCGGCTTCCTGCATGTGGAAACGGTGATGGAGCGGCGACAGCTGCATTCCGGCGCGGTTGCGGCCCACAAGCACGATAGAATGGCGCAGATCACCTTCTGGACCAGCGGTCGTGGCATGTATTTTATCGAAGACAAAAGATTGGACTTTGTCGCACCCGCCGTGAGCTTCGTGCCGAGTGGCATTGTGCATGGGTTCACCGTCGAACCGGATGAGACGGATGCCCTTGTTGCCTCCGTCGCGGACAGTGCCATGGGCCCCATCTCCGCCCTCTCAACACTGCCTTTCGACCGGCCTGTCCTGGTGTCCGGCCAATCTGAAGATCCGGCCTGGGCGAAATTGCACGACATAATGAAGCGGCTGCACGACGACTATCGCTGCGGCATGCCGGCGGCCCTGACCGCGCTCCTGGCCGTGGCGACCAACGACATTGCGACCCTGGCCCGGACGGCACACACGCAGACCCAGACCAGCAATGATCTCGCCCAATCGTTTCGCCGTCTGGTCGATCGCAATTTTCGCGACAACTGGCCGGTGGACCGGTATCTCATGACGCTGGCCACCACGCCGCATTTGCTCGCAAAAGCATGCAGAGAGGCCTTCGGGCTTAGCGTCAAGGCCTATATCGACGAGCGCCGGCAGTTGGAGGCCAAGCGCCTGCTGCTCTTCACCGTCCGATCGGTCGAGGACATAGGATACGAGATCGGCTTTCACGACCCCGCGTATTTTTCCCGCTTTTTCCGCACACGAACCGGCTTGCCACCAGGTGAATGGCGCAATGAACAAACCAACCGACCCAAAGCATCGATGGCGCAGACGTCTGCTCCGGTTGGAAATTCCGTCAATGGCGAGAAACCGCAACAAAGATGACGGAAACGCTTGCGAACCGCAGCAGAATAGAACAATGAACCTGATTACGACATCAGCAAAGAGCGGATTGGAATGGCTGACGGACCTCTGAAAGAGGAGGCTGGACCGGTGGAGGGCATGGCCGCGCCCCGTGCCACGCGGCGATCGCTTCCCATCACGCTTCTGCGGGCTCGCGAGGCCGTGATGAGCCATTTCCGCCCGATGCTGGCAAAACATGATGTCACGGAGCAGCAATGGCGCGTCATTCGCGTTCTCCATGAAGCCGGAACCCTTGATGCCTCGGAGGTGGCCGAACGCGCCTTCATCCTCGCGCCCAGCCTGACACGGATGATCCGCTCACTGGAAGAGCGCGACTTCATATCGAAACACAAGGACAGTTCCGACGGCCGCCGCGTCCTCCTGCGGATCGCACCGGCCGGAGAGACCATCATCCGCGCCGTTATGCCCGACAGCCGCAAGATCTATCAGGATCTCGAAAGCCGCTTCGGACGCGAGCGCATGGACATACTGCTCGAACTTCTCGACGAACTGGCTTCTTATGGCAGCGAAGGGGACATGTCGCTGGGCGACGATTGACATACGGGGGAATTGACCGCCCCATCAGAGGGAGGCGGCTGGGGTTTCAGGCCTAAAGTGGTTGAGGGTGCCTGACTGCGCGCAGACTTGTACAATTCGGCGCCTTTATGAAACCCTCATCCCTGCCCCAGACGCATCAGCACGCGCATACACAAGTGGTTTAGACGGCACGAAGGCGCAGGATCAGGTCGCGCGTGCCGCTGGAACGGGCGACGAATAGGTCGGATAGGCAGCACACCAAACCCCGTTTGGCAAATTGACAGGCGATGACACCATTGGTCGCTTCAAACCGGATTTTGAGCGTTTTGCCGGATTCGCGGCACAGCCTTTCAAGATGCTGGCGAATAATCGAGCGGGGATGGGTGGCAATGACATCGGTCGCGACATCGTCCTCGAAGCTCACGACATCGAGGCGCGCGAGGGCATGGTCGGAACGCATCGCAACCATCGCATCGACCCGCAAAACTCTTCCGTCTCGAAAGCCGATGCGAGAGGGGCATGATGCTGATCCCAAGGTCGAAGCTCTCCTGTCCGACCCGGGTTTCTATATATAGACGAACCCTCGCGCGGACGGTGTGCCGGCCGTTGCGCATCCATTCCAGCGGCTTTTATGCCTGACTTCGGAGGGCTTTGAGCAAGCAGGCTCGTGAAGCCGTGCAGCCTTAGCTCTTCCGCAGAGACCGCGACTACAGCGCTTCCAGCGCCAAGGCGATACCTTGGCCGCCGCCGATGCAAAGCGTGACGATGCCTTTCGACAGCCCGTCGCGTTTCATGGAGTGGAGAAGCCGTGTGGTGAGGATAGCCCCTGTAGCACCAATCGCGTGACCATGCGCAACGGCGCCGCCTTCGACATTGACGATATCCTCCGGTAGCCCAAGTTCGCGCAGCGCTGCGATCGGTACGGCGGCGAAGGCCTCGTTGATCTCGATACGCTCAATGTCACCAAGCGCCCATCCGGCCTTTTCCAGCGCCTTGCGAACAGCCGGAACCGGGCCAAACCCGAACAGACCCGGTTCGACGGCGGCAACCCCATAGCCGGCAAGGCGGGCCATCGGTTCAAGGCCTTTGGCATCGGCAAAGCCGCGTTCCGCCACAATTACGGCTGCGGCCGCGCTGTTAAGCCCCGGCGCATTGCCGGCGGTAATCGTTCCGCCCGGACGGAAGGCAGGTTTGAGCCGTGCGAGTGTTTCAACCGTCGTATCCGGACGCGGCGCCTCATCGACTGAGAAGTTTTCCAGACCTTTGCGACCCTTGATCACCACCGCAATGATCTCGTCTGCGAACCGGCCGGCATCCCGTGCAGCGACGAAACGCTGCTGGGACCGCGCCGCAAACGCATCCTGCGCTTCACGGGTAATCTGGAACTTCGTGACGAGGTCTTCCGTATGCCAGCCGGAATGCTCGCCGGAGAAGGCGTCGTTCAGCCCGTCTGTCAGCAGACTATCGAGGATCTGGGCCGGTCCCATGCGGTAGCCCCAGCGTCCGCCATCCATCAGATAGGGCGCCCGATCCATGTTCTCCATGCCGCCGGCAATAGCCGCATTGGTGTCGCCGGCGGCAATTTCCAGTGCAGCACTCAGGATAGACTGCGCACCCGACCCGCAGACGCGATTGACGGTCAAGGCCGGGACGGAAACCGGAATCCCGCCGCCGATCGCCGCCTGCCTTGCCGGATTCATCCGGTTTCCGGCCTGGATGACGTTGCCCATCACGACCGAGCCGATGTCGTCAGCCAAAAGCCCGGAGCGACGTAAGGTCTCTCGCACAACGACCGCACCCAGCTCGGTGGCTGGCACACCCTTCAGCGCTCCATTATAGGCGCCGATCGCTGTCCGGACGGGGTGGGCGAGGACGATGTCACGTTTGCTCATGGCTGATCTCCCGATCGAAATGGTGGTGAACTGGCGCAGTTCAGGCGACAACCTTTCGTGCGCTTTCTTCGCCCGCCCATGGCTGCGGCCTCCGTGCGGGTGCAGACGGATCAAGGCTGCTGACTGTATCAAGCCTGTCGAGTTGGTCGGCTGATAGCTCGACAGCAAGCGCGCCGAGATTGGTCGACAGCTGCGTCAGCGAGCGGGGGCCGATCATCGGAACAGCACCATGGCTCCCCGCCCAAGCGATCGCCACCTGATCGGCACTGACACCCAATTCACTGGCGATCGCAAGCACGGTGTCGAGGATCTTCGTGCGCTGCGCGGTATTCTCGGCTTGGAAAACATTACCGCCCAGCCCCTCGGCGCGTCCCTTCTCTCCTTGCCGGTATTTGCCTGTCAGCATGCCGCCTCCGAGCGGCGACCATGTCACGACACCAAGCCCAAAAGCCTCGGACGCCGGAAATAGATCCGTTTCCGGTTCGCGATGCACAAGACTGTGCTCGAACTGGGCGGCGGCGATCGGAACGGCACGAGTGAGTTCCGCCAGCGTGACGGCACGCGACAGCCGCCAGGCCGGGAAATTCGACAGGCCCGCATAAAGGATCTTGCCGGCGCGAGCGAGATCTTCGAACCCCCGGACGATCTCTTCAGCAGGCGTCACGCCATCGGGATGATGCGCCCAGTAAATGTCGATGCGGTCTGTCTTCAGGCGCTTGAGGCTGCCCTCCACAGACGCGATCATGGCCTTGCGGCTGTTGCCGGTAACAAGCCGGTCCGCATTGGGCACCGCCCCGTTCGTGAATTTCGTGGCGAGCACGAAGTTCTCACGCCGACCTTGCAACAGGGAACCCAGAAGTTCTTCCGATTGCCCAAACTGATAGATATCGGCGGTGTCGATAAAATTGCCGCCGGCCTCGGCATAAGCGTCAAAGACCGCCCTGCTCGTGTCGAGATCAGCGCCATATCCCCAGCCTGTGCCGAAGTTTCCGGTGCCGAGCGCAATTTGCGAGACCCGAAGGCCGGTTTTTCCGAATGGCGTATATTTCACGAACTGTTCCTCTCCTCAAAAAGATAATGATGGCACTGCCCGCCTGGTCATAATTTGCAATCTCGACTGCAACCTCAATCTGCGACCTTGACGACGACCTTGCCCTTGGCGCGTCCGGTCTCGACATAGGCCAAAGCCTCAGCCGTTTGCGCAAAGCCAAACACCTTGTCCACGACCGGGCGGATAACGCCTGCCTCTATCAGTTTGGCGATCTGGGCCAGTTGCTGCCCTTCAGCCCGCATGAACAGGAAGGAATAGTCGACGCCGCGGCTTTTTGCCTTCTTCAGCACGCCCCGGCTCAGCATTCGCATCACAAAACGCAGGAATGGGTTGAGCTTCAGCGACTTGGCAAAGGGAACGTCCGGCGGTCCGGAGATCGAGATCAATCGCCCACCCGGTTTCAGCACGTTCAGCGACTTTGCCAGCGTCTTGGCATCCTGGCTGTTGAGCACCAGGTCGTAGCCCGATAGCACCTGCTCGAAGTCCTGTGTCTTGTAGTCGATCACCACATCGGCGCCGAGGCTCTTGACCAGTTCGACATTCGCCGCACTGGTCGTGGTGGCCACCACAGCACCGAGATGCTTGGCAAGCTGGATGGCGAAGGTTCCGACACCGCCGGAGCCGGCCTGAATAAACACTTTCTGGCCGGGCTTGACCTTGCCTACCTCGACGAGAGCCTGCCAGGCGGTCAGTCCGACCAGCGGGATCGAGGCTGCCTGCTCCATGGAAAGGTTGGCAGGTTTCAGCGCCAAGTCGGCGGCGTCAACCGCAAGGAACTCAGCAAATGTGCCAGCGCGCTGATCACGAGGACGCGCGTAAACCTCGTCACCCGCTTTGAATTGCCGCACATTGGCGCCGACGCGAACGACCGTTCCGGCCAGATCATGGCCCAGAATGAAGGGCGGGCGATAGGGCAGAAACAGCTTGAACTCGCCGTCCCGTATCTTGGAATCCAGCAGGTTGATCGCTGTGGCCTGGATCCGAACCAGAACATCGTTCGCACCCATGCGGGGATCGGGCATGTCGGCCAGACGCAAAGGGCCCTTCTTTTTGTATTTGTCGACAACGAAGGCTTTCACAGGCTTTCTCCGGTTTGAAATTTATCGGGTCACGCGGCCAAGAACGCCAAGGCCTTCGGCACAAACTCAGCATGATATTGGAAGATGCCGCCATGGCCGGCATCGTCATAGATCAACAGTTCAGCATTCGGGATGCGTCGGGCCATATCGCGGCTGTTGAGCGTCGGCACCATAATGTCATTGTCGCCATTGGCCACAAGAACGGGAATACGAATGCGGCCCAGATCCTGTGGTGCCTGACGGCCCCAAGCCTTGATAGCGGCAAGCTGGCGCAGAAAGGCACGGGGTGTCGGCCCCTTGTCGCGATCCAGTCTACGCTCTTTCAAACGCGCCAGAAAATCCCTGGCTGCCCGGCGACCATTGGCGGTCGAGGTGAAGAACAGATAAGTTTTCGGGTCGCGCAGCGTCAGCATGCCCTTGAGGATCAACGGCCAGGACACAGACCCCACCCTTGCAATACCGGCTCCTCCTGCTGGACCGGTGCCGGTCAAAATCAGCTTGCGCACCAGACCGGGGGCTTTCAGCGCAACATCCTGCGCCACAAAGCCGCCCAGCGAAAAGCCCATCAGGTCCACCGTGCCAAAACCCAGCTTGCCGATCATCTCGATCGCATCGCGGGCCATCTCGTCTATCGTCACCGGAGAAGACCCGCCGGAATGGCCGATCCCCCGGTAGTCAACCGCAATCACGTGATGGGAGACCGCAAGTCCATCGACAATCCTTGGGTCGAAATTGTCCAGTACCGCGCCCCAGTGGTTCAGCAGCACCAATGGCACTGCGCCGCGTGGACCAAGTTCACGATAGGCAAAGCGGGTTTCCCCGACGGTGATGAAGCGGTTCGGGGCATCGATGTAGCGGGCCGCCGGCGGCGATGTGGATACGTCTGTCATGTTGGTCCTGCATTGCCCGCGATCGGGCCTTAAAATGGGACTTGAGATCTCAGGCGATATTGAACTGCTTGCGCAAGATACGGTCGAATAGGGCGCGCGGCAGGAAACGCCTTGCAAACGAGGTTTGGCGGGCAGCGTTGCCTGAAGGGTAGCGCAGCCGCGGCACCCTGGCCTGCGCAGCCTTCACGATGGTTGCCGCGACATCATCCGCCGTGTCGCCAGCCGCCATGGCAGCCTCAAACGCGGCCTGGTATCGGGCAAATGTCTGGCGATAGGCTGCAACCGGACGATCACCCTGCGGCGAGTTGGCCTCGATGGACGTTTTTGTGGCCCAAGGCTCGATCACGGCAACCCGGATCCCGAACGGCCGCACCTCATGGTCCAGCGATTCCGAATAACCCTCGATCGCGTGCTTGCTCGCCGTGTAATAGGCACCGAAAGGCCCCGGTATCAGCCCCACGACCGAGCCGATGTTGAGGATCCGGCCAAAGGCCTGCTGACGCATGATCGGCAGAACCGCATTCGTCACGCGCACCACACCGAGAAAATTGGTGTCAAACAGCGCACGGACCTGCTCTATCGAGCTTTCCTCTGCGGCCCCTGACACGGCGTAACCGGCATTGTTGATCAGGAGGTCGATGCGCCCCAGTTCAGCATGGGCCGCCGCCACAGCAGCAGACACAGACGCGTCAGAGGTCACATCGCAAGCGATCATGCGTATGCCATCGCGGATCTCGCCGGATGCCACCTTGCGGCTGGTCCCAATGACACGATAGCCCGCACGCGCAAGCGCAAAGGCGGTCGCCTTGCCGATGCCACTGGAAGCTCCGGTTACAAAAGCCGTCTTCTGTCCTTGCGATGCAAAGGGCGCCATAGCTTTCTTCTCGATCTGGCGCGCAGCATCTGGCCGCCGTGCCGTTGGAGTTGTCGAAGAGTGATGATCCGCAGATGCGGGGCCGCACCGAAATGCGGCCCCAAGCTTCACTTGCCGGATGCGTCCGCAAGGGTGGGATAATCAACGTAGCCTGCAGCGCCACCACCATAGATCGTGGCAGGATCGATCTGGTTGAGAGGCGCCCCGCCCTGCAGACGTGCGACCAGATCGGGATTGGCGATGAACGGTTTGCCGAATGCAAACAGGTCCGCCTTGCCTTCAGCAAGCTGGGAGGTCGCGAGTTCGAGATCATAACCGTTGTTAGCGATGTAGGTTTTGCTGAACCGCCGGCGCAACGAGCCGTAGTCGAAAGGTGCAACATCGCGCGGGCCGCCCGTGGCACCTTCAACGACGTGAATGTAGGCAATGCCGAGCGCTTCCAGCTGGTCGACGATATAGTCATACTGGGCCTGTGGATCGCTGCTGGAAATCCCGTTGGCGGGCGAGACAGGCGAAATCCGGATGCCGGTACGGGCAGCGCCGATTTCCTGTGCAACCGCCGCAGTGACTTCCAGCATCAGGCGGGCGCGATTTTCCACAGAGCCGCCATAGGCGTCTGTGCGAACATTGGCGCCATCCTTGGCAAACTGTTCGAGCAGGTAGCCATTGGCGCCGTGGACTTCGACACCGTCGAAACCAGCCTTGATGGCGTTGGCTGCTGCCTGCCGGAAATCGTCGATAATGCCTGCAAGCTCATCAAGCTCAAGCGCACGCGGCTCGGACACGTCAGCAAAACCGTTGTTCACGAACGTCTTGGTTGCGGCACGGATCGCTGAAGGGGCGACCGGTGCGTCACCGCCAAGAAGATCGACATGGCTGACGCGACCAACATGCCAGAGCTGAACGAAGATCCGTCCGCCCTTGGCATGCACCGCGTCTGTCACCGTCTGCCAGCCCGCGATCTGCTCGCTTGTGTAGAGCCCGGGCGTATCCTGGTAGCCCTGGGCCTGCCGGGAGACCTGCGTCGCTTCGGTAATGATGAGACCGGCGCTTGCGCGCTGGGCATAATATTGCGCGGCGAACTCGCTCGGCACGAGGCCTGCACCAGCGCGATTGCGCGTGAGGGGCGCCATGACGACGCGGTTGGAAAGAGTCATGGAGCCGAGAGTGTAGGGCTCAAAAAGCGTGTTGTTGGTCATGCTATACCTATATCGTTACCGCAACAGCGGTGTGTGTCGGGCTCAAGATCCGATTGCTCAGGCAGGGTTGCGGTAGCGCTCGCCCGGAAGCGCATTGCCAAAATTGGCCATCATGGTCTTGCGCGCGAGATCGAACGCGTCCCACTGGCCGGCATCGGGAAGCGGCGGAATGGTAACCACCTCGCGACGGTCGAAACCAACCAGCGCCGCATCCACGAGATCGCCCACTTCCATGACGTTTTTCATCGCGTTGACGTCGGCACCGACATGGTCCCAGATCTCGGTTCGGGTCGTGGCAGGCAGCACCGCCTGGACATAGACGCCCTTCGGCCCAAGTTCGAGGCTGAGCCCCTGGGACAGGAACAGCACGAAGGCCTTGGTCGCGCCGTACACCGTCATGCCATATTCAGGCGCCAGACCGACCACGGAACCGATGTTCACGATTGCCCCCTCGCCTGCCGCGGCGAGCCTCGGAGCAATGGCGCTGGCAAGCCTCACGAGGGCCGTGGTGTTGAGAGCGACAAGCCGGGCCATGTCGTCGGTGCTCTGCTGGACGAATGATCCACCCATTGCCGTTCCGGCATTATTGATGAGGATGCCGATATGCGCATCGTTGCGCAGCCGTTCCTCCACCTTGGCAAGATCAGCAGCCTGCGTCAGGTCGGCTTGAAGGATGTCGACCGCCACGCCTGTTTCCTGACGCAGACGGCTCGCAACTGCCTCCATGCGCGCCACGTCGCGGGCAACCAGCACCAGGTCGTGCCCGCGCCGCGCGAACCGCTCGGCATAGGTGGCGCCAATGCCGGTGGAGGCGCCCGTCACAAGAACTGCAGGAATTTGGCTCATCGGATTGCTCTTTTCTGTAATTGGTCTTATATTCATGACATAGATCATGATTGGCTCTTTATATGATGCTCATCATGTAAATGTCAACGATTGCCGCGGAGAAATTTCAATGAAGGTCAGCCGAGAACAGATGGCGGAGAACCGACGCAGAATCCTGGACGTCGCCAGTCGCTTGTTTAAGGACAAGGGGTTCGATGCCGTCAGCGTCGCGGAAGTGATGAAGGCCGCGGGCCTGACACATGGCGGCTTTTATGGTCATTTCAGTTCGAAGGACGACCTGATCGCGCAGACACTGGCGAATGCCCTTGCCGCCGATAGCGTCGGCGACGGCGATTTCAGCGCTTTCGTGCGCTCCTATCTGGCGCCACGCCATCGTGACAATCCGGCCGGCGGCTGCCCGACCGCAGGTCTCGCCGCTGCAATTCGTCACCAGACGCCTGCAGCGAAAGCCGCCATGACAGAAGGTCTCGTCGCGCAGATAGCCCGCATCGAGAAGGCGCTCCCGGAGCAGAATCCGGCCGACAAGCGCCGGCGAGCGATCGGAAGTTGGGCAGCAATGGTGGGAGCTGTCATCCTGTCGCGGGCTATAGACGACCCCGCGCTTTCCGATGAAATCCTGGACCAGACCCATGCATGGATCGATGCCAGTGTCGGCTAGAGCCTGAGGATTGGATCTCCAGTCGAGGATCGACGGCATGACATTGCCTGACGTGTCATACCGAAGGAGAGCCCATCGGAAACCGCCGTTTCGCGCATTTCATGGCCTGTGTACATCGACAAGCTCGCCCCACCGATCCTGTAGGTGGCATGCCGCAAGGTGGTAAAACAACACCGCGTCAATCCGTCCTTTTAAGGATATAGCCAGTGGGAAGCCAAGACCACTGTCCTAGACGCGCAATCAGGCCCCAGAGACCGGTTGGTGCGTATATTGCCGCGGCGAGGGTCAGGAGACCAAGAACGACCAGATATGCGGAACCGTATTGGCCGAAAAGCCGTGTTGCGAAGAAGTATAGAAGCGCGCCGATGATCGGGCCTTCCAGCCGCCCGATCCCACCGACCATGACTGTGAAAATACAGATGGACGACCAGTAAGGATCGAATGCGCTTGTGGGAGAAATGCGCAACTGCGCCATGAAATAGATGGCGCCCGCCAGTCCGGTGCCGATAGCCGCCAAGACATAGACCGAAAAGCGCATGCGGCCGACATCAACACCTTGCGACGACGCAGCGACCGCATCGTCGCGCATGGCTGTGAGGGCAAGGCCAAGCCGCGACCGCATCAGCAGATATGTCCCGCCGATTGTCAGCAACAGCAGCAGCGCAACCAGAAGCGTCAGGCCGATCTCGCGTTGATGGGCACTGTATTTCGCCATCGCCTTGAGCGTCATGCCGGAGCCTGCATTCACCGCTCCGATATTGGAAGTTATCAACCTGAGGACTTCGGCAAGAACCCAGGTGCCGATGGCAAAGTAAGGACCATCGAGGCGTCGCAGCAGCATATAGGCCAGAGCCGCGACGAGTGCAGGCAGGATGACGGAAAGCGGCACCGCGAGGAAGGGATCAACCCCGAGAAAGGTGACAAGAACGAAGAGTGCATAACCGCCAACACCGATGAACGCCTGCTGTCCAACGGACACCATGCCTCCATAACCGGCAAGCAGGTTCCACATCTGTGCAATGGCGATAAAACACGAAAGTTCGATGGCCCAGCGAATATGACCGCCAGATGCCCAGAACGGCATGGTCGGAATGGCCAACACGAGAAGCAACCCGCAGGCAATGGCAATGCGGCTGGAGCGTGTCTGACGGCGCACCGTCGCAAGATGAGGATCTGTCATGTCGCAGCACCTTATTTGCGAGACATGATGCCCTGCGGGCGCCATGCGAGAACGACGAGGAAGACAAGATGTCCGGCAAGAACGCCCCAGCCGGGGTCAATCCGGGAGCCTACAACTTGAGCGATCCCGAGAACCATCGCGCCAAGGAAGGCGCCCCATACCGAGCCCATGCCACCGATGATGACGGCCTCGAAGGCATAGATGAGCTGCCCGCCGCCATCGGCCGGCGCGATAGTCGTCCGGGTGGCCTGGAAGACGGCGGCGATACCGAGAATGCCTACCGCCACCGCCGTGGCCTTGGCGTAGACCGATTTCGTATCGATACCAGAGAGGGTCGCAGCATCCCGATCGGCGGCAGCTGCCCGCAATGCCCGTCCGAACTTCGTGCTCTTTAGCACAATGGACAGGCCAGCCGTCAGGATGACGCCTGCCACGAACACGAGAACGGGCAGAAGGCCGATATAGATTTCGCCGATCTGGAACGATTTGCTGGCCAGCACGCCGGCATCAAGCGATCGCGTATCGGCGGACCAGATGGCGAGCATGGCATTTTGCAGGGCAATCGAAATGCCGAAGGTCGAGATCAGCGAGGGCAGCGGGTCTTCACCCACAACCCGACTGAGGATGAAACGCTGGAGCGCCCACCCGACAAGTGCACCGATCGGCACCAGCAGCAGCACCAGGAACCCCGGGCCAAGCCCCCAGACTGCCGCCAGAGAAATGCCGATGAGCGCCAGCAGGACGACGAGATCGCCATGCGCGATATTGACGATCCGCATGACCCCGAACATCAGCGACATGCCGATGGCATACTGGGCGTAGAGCCCGCCGAGCAGCGCGCCCTGGATGATGGCATCAATCCACCGCATGTTTCACCCCAAAATAGGCTTCTGTGATCTGCTCGCGGGAAATCTCCGATGAGGCACCTGTGAGCGTGATTCGGCCTTCCAACATGCAATAGATGCGGTCGGCGCACCGCTGCGCGAGGGACACGTCCTGCTCTACGATGACGATGGCGGTGCCCGTCGCGCGTATCTCGGGGATCATGGCGTAGATCTCGCCGATGACCTTCGGTGCAAGGCCGAGGCTGATCTCGTCGCACAGGAGCAGCTTCGGCTGCGCCATGAGTGCGCGGCCGATGGCCACCATCTGTTGCTGTCCACCCGATAGCTTCTCCACCGCCTGGCGCCGGCGCTCGGCGAGGATCGGGAAGAGATCGTACAGACGCTCATGGGTCCAGACGGTTTCGCCCGGTTCGATCGTGCGTGCGTGATCGAGAGCGACGCGCAGATTGTCCTCGACCGTCAACCCCTTGAAGAGCCGACGACCTTCCGGAACGAGCGCCAGTCCCTGTCCCGAAAGAGCGTGGGCTGGCATGGCTGCAATGTCGCGACCATTGAAGGCCAACGTCCCGCTCTTGACCGGAAGCAGGCCGACGATCGTCTTGAACAGGGTCGATTTACCAGCGCCATTGGCGCCGACCAGCGCCACGGCCTCGCCCTTGGCCACATCGAAATCGATCGAGAACAGCGCCTGGAAATCGCGGTAGCCGCCGCAGAGCGCGCGGGCCTTCAACAGCACCTCGTTCATGCCTCGATCCCCATATAGACCCGACGGACCTCTGCATCCTGCATGACGGCATCCGGCCTGCCCTCGGCAATCTTTTCGCCGAAGCTCAGCACCATCATCCGGTCTGCAACAGCCATGATGGCGTGCAGCACGTGCTCGATCCAGATGATCGTCACGCCGCGATCCCGCAACCGGGCAATCAGCGTCACGAGATCCTTCGCTTCGCCATCGGTCAGGCCACCCGCGATCTCGTCCAGCAGCAGCAGCTTCGGCTTGCCGGCCATGGCACGGGCCAGTTCCAGCCGCTTGCGGTCGAGAAGTGTAAGGCTGCCGGCCGGGCGGTTTGCCTTGTCGCCAAGCCCGCATTCATCAAGCGTTGTCGCACAATGATCGTAGGCGGCCTGCCCTAGAAGCTGCCCTGCAAACATTGCGGAAACGAGCAGGTTTTCGAAGGTCGACATCTGTGCGTAGGGGCGCGGGATCTGGTAGGTCCGGCCTATCCCCAGCGCCGCCCGCTTGAAAGCGGGAATTCCGCTCATGTCTTGGCCGTCCAGAACCAAAGCCCCCTCATCAGCGGTGATATCGCCGCTGATGAGATTGAACACCGTCGTTTTGCCGGCGCCGTTCGGACCGAGCACGCCGAACACTTCGCCCTGCCCCACGTCGAACGAAAGGTCGCGCGTTACGCGCAGGGCACCGAAGGACTTGCAAAGGCTTCTGGCGTGAAAAAACGCCGCTTTCCCGGCGTGGCCCTCCGCACCAGCAGACGTCAGCCCTGCCAAGACATCATCTCCAGCTTGGCTTCAGGTTCCATGATCGGGTAGGTCTTCGCCTCGACGATCTTCAGATCATAGGGCCATTTCTCGCCCTTGCGCCACTGCCCGCCAAGGATCGGCGTCTTGGAGACATTGGGGTGCGGGCCGTTTGCCCAGTTTACCTTGCCGACCATCGTGGTGAGGTCTGTCGCCTTTAATGCATCACGGACCGAGGTCCGATCGAGGGGATCTTCTGCGCGCTTCAGCGTATCGAGCACGACCTCCCAGATGGCATGCGAATAACCCAGCGGCTGGGTCCACTGCTTGCGGGTCCTTTCTTCCCAGGTGGCCGCAAGGACAGCCGAACTTTCGCCAGTCAGGGTCGACACATAGGGGAAAGCCGGTGTCCACCAGACTTCCGTCGACATGCCATTGCCAAGGTTGCCGAGTGCCTCGACGGCCGAGGGGAACAGAAGGCCTGCGGCAATCGTGGTGATCTTTGGCTTGAAGCCTTGTTGCGCGCACTGGATGGCCGCGGTTCGCAGATCACCGGGGAAGACGAGCCCGCCGAGAATATCGCAGCCGACTTTTTTGAAGGCGGAGATCTGGGCGGAGAAGTCATTGGTGCGCGGCTCGAAAAGAGATGGCTTGACGACCTCGAACCCGGCAGCGCGCAGGGCCGGTGGCAGACCGAATTCCTCGCTGCCCCAGACTTCGCCGTCGGTGTTTCGCGGCAATAGCAGACCCACCTTCTTGTTCGTCTCGGCGCTCGACCACATGTTGACGAAGGAGGCAATGATATCTTCAAGACCCCAGAAGAAGTGGTAGGTCCATTCGAAGCTATCACCACCGCGCGGCATGATGACCGCCTGCCAGGGCGCGGTTGAGGAAACGGAGGGCACGCCGTTCAGCTCCGCCTGCTCCGAGACAGGCAATGTCACATCCGTTGTGGAGGCGGGAATGATGATCTGGACTTCTTCGTTGAGAATCAGTTCGCCGGCCACTTCCGCCGCCCGGTTGGCGTTTGACTGCGAGTCCCGCCCGATGATCTCGACGGCATAGGTCCTGCCGCGAATATCTAGCCCCGCACCGATATGCTTGCGGATGAATTCCAGTGCGTAGGCGTCCGTCTCGCCGAAGGAGCCCATGGCACCGGTCTGCGGACTGACAAAGCCGACGCGGATCGTCGGGTTGGAGGCTGCTCGCAGATAGGACGGAGCAGAAAGGGCGAGCGCCCCGGTGCCGAGCCCCTTCAGGGCCGTGCGACGCGTCAGTATCCTGGATATCGTCATGATGGTTCCTCCCTTCGGCGTTTCGCCCGACGAGACGATACGTTCCCGGCGACCGGGCTCCTCCCGCATCCCCCTCGTCAATGCATGCCGAATTTGGTGTTAGCGCCAGAAAGTCGCCTTGTCGCGGCGCAGGAATGCAATCTTCCCTGTGAGCAAAAAGCTCTGTCCTTCTCAGCAAAGCCCGATTGATCAGGATCATTATTGTATGACTGGCGGCGGTTTTGCCGCGTTCTTGAAGGCATCCAGGGAGGAACACCATGCCCGAAGCAGCGACAAGCGAGTTTTGGCGCGACATCAAGCCCATCACGAAGGTATTTCAGCCGGATGCGAAACCGGAAGTCTATCTTCCAAATGCTCCGACCGAGGACGACAAATATTACGTTCCGTTCACGGAAACGGTTTCGTCGAGACCGCTCTGGATCTCTCCGGAGAAAAACATGTGGTGCGACGTGCTCATGGCGAAGAAGGCTGGGCTGGTGAACCGCCATTATCACCCGCACGAAGTGTTTGCCTACACGATCTCCGGCAAATGGGGATACCTCGAACACGACTGGACCGCGACAGCCGGTGACTTCGTCTACGAGACGCCCGGTGAAGGGCACACCCTGATCGCTTACGAGAGCGACGAGCCGATGCGGGTACATTTCAAGGTCACCGGGCCGCTGGTCTGGCTGGATGAAGACGGCGAGCCGAACGGATATTTCGACGTCCATGACTACATCCGCATGGCCCGCGAGCATTACGAAAAGGTTGGGCTCGGCGCTGATTACATCAATGCACTGATACGCTGATGTCGAGGGAAAATGACACCGGCTTTCTGGCGGCTGTCTGGCACGGCGCTGGCGATGTTCGGGTCGAACATCGCCAGCGCCGACCGCTGCGCAGCGGCGAGGTCCGCCTCGCCGTGTCCTATTGCGGCATTTGCGGCAGCGACCTGCACGAATATACCCATGGGCCGCAGGCGATCCCGGTTAGAAAACTGCATCGTCTCTCCGGCGAAGCGGCACCGCTTGTGATTGGCCACGAATTTGCCGGCACAGTAACCGAAGCTGCAGCGGGTGTTACTATTGCCGTGGGCACACGGGTCGCGGTGGAGCCCGAATATCGTTGCGGCAGTTGTGAAGCCTGCCGGCGGGGTGAATACAATCTCTGCGTCGACATGGGATTTGCCGGCCTGATGGGTTCCGGAGGAATGTCCGAGGAGGCCATCGTCCCGGCCTACATGCTGCATCCCCTGACGGATCTCGTCACGGATCGTCAGGCGGCGGTGCTGGAGCCGGCGGCCGTTGCCCTTCATGCTTTACGGCGCGGCCGTGTACGTGCCGGCGACACAGTTGCGGTGGCCGGTGCCGGCCCAATCGGGCTCCTGATCACACAACTTGCCCGCATCGCCGGGGCAAGACGGGTCGTCGTCAGCGACGTTTCCGAAGCCCGTTTGGCGATGGCACTCGATCTCGGCGCAACCGAGATCGTCAATGCCAAAGATCAGCAACTTGCCACGGTTGCCGATGGCGTAGATGTCGCGTTCGAGGCGGTCGGCCTGCAATCCACATTCGATGCGGCACTTGCGTCGGTGCGCAAGGGTGGTCGCGTTGTCCTTGTCGGCCTCAGCCATGGGCCCATTTCTCTCAACGGCTTCGACATCGTCAATCGCGAGCTGGAGCTTATGGCTTCCGTCGGCTATCGCGACGTATACCCCGACCTCATCGGGATGATCACGAGCGGCCTCTTCGATCCGTCGCGGATCGTCACGCGGGAAATCCCGTTGACTGACGCCGTGACAGACGGTCTCGAGCGCCTGCGCGCGCCAACCGGCGACGTGAAAATCCTTATCAATCCCCACGCAAAAGGAGAGCGGCCATGAGCTTTGTGCCGGGTCTGTTCAAAGACAAGACCGTTGTCGTCATTGGCGGAACATCGGGTATCGGGGCAGCGGCGGCATCGGCCTTTGCGGAACTGGGTGCCGAGGTGCATGCGGCCGGTCTGAACGCCGGCAGCAAGGACGTGCCTGCCGGACCGCGTGTTTCTGTGACGGAACTGGATGTGCGTGACGCTGCAGCGATTGCCTGGCTCATCGAGCCGCTGCCACGCATTGACGTGCTCATCAATTGCGCCGGCGTCAGTCGCGACCGCAACGAGTGGCACCCCGAAACGTTTGCAGATGTGATGTCCATCAACTTCTTCCCCGTCATGGAAGCGTCTCGCCTGGCACGACCGAAGATGGCGAGCGGTTCGGCAATCATCAACATCGCCTCGATGTATGCGACCTTCGGGGCTGCCGATCGGCCGGCCTACTCCTCCTCAAAGGGTGCTATCGTCCAGCTGACCAAATCCTTGGCACAGGAATATGCACCCGACGTGCGCGTCAACGCAGTTGCGCCGGGCTGGATTGTCACGCCGCTGAGCAAAGGCCTCTTCGCCGACGAGGCAGCCTCTGGCCCGATCATGGCGCGTATTCCTTTTGCGCGCTGGGGCAAGGCTGAGGAAATTGCCGATGCGATCGTCTACCTCGCCAGCCCCGCCGCGAGCTATATCACCGGTACAGTTTTGCCGGTTGACGGCGGATACCTCACCGTTTGACCCCTTTTGGTTTTTGAGTATGATCATCATGAGAACTGATGCGGCTTGGGAGGGCCGTATATAAAGGGGAGGATGCAATGATCAATGGAACGCACGTAGCGCCGCGGACGACCGGCTCCCATCCGGCTATATCGTTTGACACAAGAAATGTCCCAATCACCGATCGTATCAGTTTTTGGGAAGAGCGTTGCGCGGAGCGCGTCGTCGGCCTCTGTTGTACCAGCATGTCCGAAAGCGGCTTGGAAGCACGCTTCGAGTATTGCGATTTCGGCTCGATCAAGATGATCGACATCACCGGCAATCAACACGTCATCGAACGCTCTCCTTCCCTGTTAAGGCGCTTCGAGAAGGACAGCGTTTTCCTGACATTCCTGCGCAGAGGCTCGGCATTCGTTAACCGGGCAGAATGCTGCAGCTTGCTCGGCGAGGGTGATGTGGTCATCTACGACACCAATAAACCCTATATGCATGGTTTCCCGGCCCAGATGCGTCATGTGATCTACGAAATTCCGGGCGAGGATTTTCGCAGGAGATTTCCGCGCTGGGAACTGAACGAAGCCGTCCGTTTCGACGCCTTGCTCAACCCCACGCGGATCGTTTCGCGGGCACTCCGGGAGGTCGTGGAAACCGATCTGAGCCTTGTTGAGACACCCGCCCAGCGGCAATTCCTCGAGGAGCGCCTGTGGACTGTTCTTGAGACCGCCCATGCCTTTTCGAATGGCAAGTTGCGCTCATCTTATCACACCGCCGTGCGCGCCCGCGTCAGTCACTATATCGAATCACATCTGCGGGACCCCGAACTCTGTCCCACGGGCATAGCGCATGAAATGGGAATGAGCCTGCGCCAGCTCAATCGCTTGTTCGAAGGCGACGCAAGCACACTTGCCTCGATCATCCTCACGCGGCGGCTGCAGAAATGTCGCGCAGACCTCGCCCGTCCGGGTCCTTTCCCCAAAAGTGTCTCCGACATCGCGTTCAACTGGGGATTCCGCAATCTGTCCCACTTCTCAAGACGGTTCAGGGAGGAGTTCGGTGTAACGCCCTCAAGATGCGCCGAGATGGCGCAGGCGTGCGACGCGCGGTGATTTAAACCGCATCAGATCGGTATGCAGGAGGACGGCCCTTGCCAATCTGTCGGAGTGCTGATGGCCGCTCCCGGCCTGACGCGCCTCGCGGATCGGATCGAAGAGGCAGTCGTAGTCCGCAATCACCCTGTCTGTTCATTGCAATCGGCCAGCGGATAGGGCAATCGTCCGGCTCCGGCCGTTCGCCCAAGTCCGCACCGTGTTCGTTTTTGTCCAAGCGTGAAATTCTTCTGGCGGCTAAAGAAGAGCGAAGCACTCCGCTTTTTTCTTGAAGGCCAAGACCGCCGGAAGCCGCCATGTCACTCTCCGTTTCTTCGCCATCGACCCCGTCCGCAGCGCGCCTGGCCGATGTTCACCCGCGCCGTGCCATGCTCCAGCTTTATGCCGTGCTGGCCGGCCTTTATCTCGCGCAGGGGATCCCGACCTATCTGCTGCTCGTGGCGCTTCCGCCGCTGATGCGTGAAGCCGGCGCCTCGCGCACGGCGATCGGGCTGTTTTCGCTGCTGATGCTGCCGCTGGTGTTAAAATTCGCGGTCGCGCCCTATGTCGATCGCCACAAGCTTATGCCGCGGTTCGGCCATCGCCGGGGCTGGATCGTGCCGACGCAGGCTCTGGTGTCGCTTTCCATCGCCGCCATGGCCTTTTTCGATCCGTCGCAGGCACTGCCGCTCTTCGGCCTCGGCTTTTTGATCGCACTTCTGTCGTCGCTGCAGGATATCGCAACCGACGGCTATGCCGTGCGCCACCTGAAGGGCGGCTCGCGGGCCATCGGCAATGCCGTGCAGGCGGGAGCCGTCGCGCTCGGGGTCATCATCGGCGGCACGCTGGTTCTGGTTCTCGTCAAGCAGATCGGCTGGACACCGACCATCCTCACCGTCGCCGTGCTCTCGCTCCTGCCGCTCCTCGCCACCCTGTTCATGGCGGAACAGCAGGAAGGCGTTGAAACAGCCGATCGGCTGCGCCCCAGTCTCGGCGCCTTCTTCCGGCGGCCCCAGGCCTTACTGATCCTCGGCTTTGCGCTCAGCTATCGGGCGAGTGAAGGCCTGGTGCGTGGCATGGAAGGCGCCTATCTCGTCGACATCAAGGTTCCCACGGACTGGATCGGTTATCTCTCCGGCACGGCGGCCGCTACGGCGGGAATGGCCGGCGCGCTGCTCGCGGCGCTCGTCATCCGCCGGCTCGGCCTGGGATCAACGCTGCTTCTGCTTGGCGGGCTGCGCAGCCTGTGTTTCCTTGCCTTTTCGCTCAATGCCTTCGGTCTTGCCCCCGGCATTGCCGTGGCGCTCGCAGCCTCCGGTTTCCAGACGCTGATCCGCTACATGGAACTGGTGGCGATCTATTCCTTTTTCATGAAATCCGCCTCCGACGACCAGCCCGGCACCGATTTCACGCTTCTCGCCTGCGCCGAACTGGTGGTCTATATCATCGGCACCTCGATTGCCGGCATCATCGCCGATCGCGTCGGTTACGCTTCACTCTTCTCGCTGGCAACGGTCATCTCCGTTCTCGGCATCGCGCTGTCGCTTTCGATGCTGCGCCGACTCAGGCAGCCGGCCGAACCTGCCGCTTGAGGTCCGACGGCCGGATCTGGTAGCGGCTGCGGAACGACCGGTTGAAATAGGACAAGTCGTTGAAGCCGCATTGATAGGCGACTTCGGCAATCGACATGCGCTCGCCAGAGGCCATCATTACCGCCTTTGCCCGCTCCAGCCGCCTTTCCAGCACGTGGCGGGAAAAAGTGGTGCCTTCGCGCGAAAACAGTTTCTGGATGGCCCGGGGTGTAATGCCCTCGGCCTCCGCCACGTCATTGATTGAAAAGCCACCGTCGCCCAGGCGCACGTCGATCAGCGCCCGGATGCGCGCCAGCCGGTTGTCCGGTGCCGCCTCCTTGGCCGCGCCACCCAGGGCCTGCGAGAGCAGTGGCAGAAAATCGTAGAAATGGCTCACCATCATGGCCACGTCTTCGGCCGTCTGCTGCTCGCGTTGCAGGAGATAACCGGCATAGCTGGTCAGCATGTGCAAAGGCAGGCAGGCGGCCGGCACGGTCTTCAGCATCAGCACGTCGAGGCAGGCCCGGTGCTGGTCAACGGCCTGTTCCGGCAGATACGCGCAATCGAGGCGCCCGCCTTCGGAGATGATGATGCGCAATCCGTTCTGCGCCGGAAGGAAAACCACATCTCCGCTGGCAGCCTCGATCCGGGATCGCCCATGCTCCACGATCATCGACTGGCCGACCGAGCGCAGGAGCACCACGCCCCGGTCGCCACTGCCCTCGCAGGTAAGGCGGACAAGCGTCCTCGGGAAATAGAGGGTCGCGAGCAACAGAGAAGGGTCGTGCCAGTAAAGCCCCGTCGATCCGCTGATGTCGCCACCCTCGAGGCTGACGCTCAGTCCCCCCATCATGTCGACCAGGATACTGCCGCAGAGCGCGCGGGCCTCCGTGTCGGAAAGCGCTGCAGAGCCGAATTTCAAGGGGCGGATCAAGCTCATGTGGACGATCAACTTTCCTTGGGGAACTTCGCGCTGGTCCAAGCCACGTTCGCCTCCATCCAAGCGTGGGCCACGGGCATGCTCTAAACATGACCGAAGCAGTAATGTTTTATCGCGACTCGCTCAAGTCTTGGGCGGCGCGAAAATGTGAGTGATGAGGGGATCTATGACATTCTTTGGGGAACAGAAGCGTGGACTGAGCGGGACCTGCGCCTTGGCACACTCGACCACGTCGCTGACGGCGCTTGCGGTCCTGGCATTTCTGGGGGCAGCTGATGCCAGCCTTGCGCAGAATGCAGCCGGAAACGAGGCCGAGACGGCTGCCGAAACATCCGGCGAAACCGTTCTTGGCCGCATCGTCGTCACCGGCAGCCGCGCACCGGAAAAGATCTCCGAGATCGCCCGCACCATCAAGGTGGTCGATGAGGCCGAGATCAAGGCTGCCGCCCTTCAGGGCAAGAGCCTGCAGCAGATCCTTGCTGAGACCGTGCCGAGCTTTGATGCCGCAAGTGAAGGGTCCCGCACCAATTACGGCCAAAACCTGCGCGGCCGCACGGCACTCGTCCTGATCGACGGCGTCTCGCTGAATTCCGCCCGTGGCCTCAGCCGCCAGTTCGATTCCATCGACCCGTTCAACATTGCCCGCGTCGAAGTGCTCTCCGGCGCCACCGCCCTTTACGGCGGCAATGCCACCGGCGGCATCATCAACATCATCACCAAAAAGGGCCGGGATGCGGGCGACGGCCTGCATGCCGAAACCCAGGTCGGCATTGCCAGCGGTTTCCAGGGCAGCAAGGATTTCGACCGCAATGCGGCAGGCGCCGTCACCTATAACAGCGCCGACTGGGACGCCCGCCTGTCGGTGTCCGGCAACCGCACCGGCGCCTATTACGATGGCTCTGGCGACATGGTCACGCCTGACATTACCCAGTCCTCGACCGCTTTTAATAAGCGCATCGACGTGATGGGTTCGGTCGGCGTTCAGATTGACGAGGATCGCCGCCTCGACGCGACCATGCAATATTTCGACAGCGCCCAGGACAGCGATTACGGCCTCTATTACGGACCTTACCTCTCCGGCCTTTCCAATCCGAGCCTGTTCGAAGCCCGTTCCGGCTATCAGTCGGATGTCGAGCCTGAGACCCGCCGCAAGATGCTGGCCCTCAGCTATACCGATGCCGATTTCCTCGGCCAGCAATTGCTGCTGCAGGGGGCGGTGCGATCAGAGGATATCGTCTTTAATCCCTTCCCCTCCACGGGCAGCGCTGCCGGCACCTATTTCGGCGCCAGCGAGCAGACGACGGATTATTACAGTTTCAAGGCCGCCATGGTGTCGGAGCTGACCGACACGGTGAAGCTTACCTACGGCGTGGATGCCGACCGTGACAGTTTCTCCGCCAGCCAGTCGATCTTCAACCTGACCACGGCGGTGATATCAGGCGGCATGGATTTCGACACGATCGGCGTCACCGGCCTCTACCCGGATATCGATGTCAGCACCGTTGCCGGTTTTGCCGAAGCCGCCTGGGAGGCCACTGACCGGCTGACCGTGAACGGCGGCCTGCGTTACCAGTTTACCAAGACGGAAGTGGGCAATTTCGCCGGCGCCGCCCAGCAGGTGGCAATCCTCAATGGTGCTGCCACCTCGGCCGATGCCATCCCTGGCGGCGACGTCGATTACGACGCGCTGCTTTTTAATGCCGGCGCGACCTTTGACGTCACCCCCGACCAGCAGGTCTATGCGAACTTCTCGCAAGGCTTCGAACTGCCGGACCCTGCCAAATATTACGGTGTCGGCACCTACACCCTGTCCAATGGACACTATGTCCTGACCGACAGCGTCAACGTCTCAACCTCGGCACTCGAGGCAATCAAGACCGACAGTTTCGAAGTTGGCTTTCGCCATGACGACGGCACATTCAATGTCGCGGCCGCCGCCTATTATTCGACCTCCGACCGCTCGATCAGCCTCAATCGCACGACACTGACCATCGAGATGAAGGACGAGAAGCGCCGGGTCTACGGCATCGAGGCAGAGGCTGGCTATAAGTTCGACAACGGTTTCGATGTCGGTGTCCTCGGCCATTGGGTGAAGTCGGAAAAGAAGGGTGCCGATGGCTGGTACCAGGAATCGGTCGGCACGGCGAGCACGTCCAAGGCCGGCGGCCACATCGGCTGGGGGAATGAGCGTTTTTCCGTTCGTTTGACCGGCGAGCATGTCTTCAGCCTTGAAGATGATGCCGGCTACGAGATCGAGGGCTACAACCTCTTCAATCTCGGCGGTCGCTACACGTTTGCCGAACAGGCAACCACGATCAATTTCGGCATCCAGAACCTGTTCGATACCGATTACACCACCGTCTGGGGCTCGCGCGCAAAGGCGCTTTACGGCGCTCTCGTCGACGAGTCGGTCTTCGACTACCACGGTCGTGGCCGCACCTTCGCGATCTCCGTCACCAAGGTATTTTGAAAGCTGGAAAGGGCGCCGGAATGACCCGGCGCCCGGACGACTGACCTCACCTGTGGTATCTCCATTGAACGTTTTGGCAGACAGCAAGCGGCGCCAGATTACACCCGGGCGGCCGCACGCCCGCCATCGTCTTCCAGATACAAAAAGCAAGATAGGCATCTATGCAGGCCTGCCAAGAGCTGCGGCAAGTGCCGTCATCGGCAATGGAAAGTTTGCGTTCATGGGCAGATATTGAGGGTCGGCGCGCCTCTCGTCCAACACCGTTTCGGTGCATTACTATACCTTGAAGGTATGATTTGGTGCGTCCGTTGTTCCCTTCATGGACGAGAACTTTAGCTTTCGATGCGCGGGAGACGTCCCTCGCTATCTGCGATCATCCACCGCCGCCCATCGTCACGGACATAAAGGCTCGGAAGGTGGTGGCGGTCGGCGATAGTGGATGGCTGCGAGCCCAGGCAAGTCCGACATTCATGCTCGGTACGGGCTCCACCAGCCGGCGCAGCTCGATACGTTGGCCTTCAAGCGACCACGGCCTGTAGACCATGTCGGACAGGATCGTCACGCCGACGCCAGCCGCAACCAGAGAGCGGACAGCCTCGATCGAACTTGTGGTCAGGACCGCTCGCGGAGACAGCCCGACGGCATCCCAATAACGCGAGGCAGTGGCGCTCGCTTCATCCACGGTCAGCATGATGTAATCTTCTTCGGCCACATCCTTGAGGCTGATCTCGCTCTGCGACAGCAGCTTGTGGTCTGCCGAAAGCCACAGCCGGCGGCTGGACCGCAGCAAAAGCTCCTGCTCGATGACATCGGAACTGGCGAGATTGGAGACCAGCATCACGGCAATATCGACATCGCCGCGCTTGATCTGCTCTTCGAGCGCAGGCCGGGATAGCTCTTTTATTTCCACATCGATGTTCGGATAGATCTTTCGGAAGCGGGCATAATATTTGGACATGAAGTAGCCGATCACCGTGTAGGTGATGCCGACCGTGACCTTTCCGGAAAGCCCTGCTTCTTCTCGCAAAGGGCTGCGCATGGCAGAAGCGACCGCTCCCGTGATGACCCGTGCGTGGTCCAGGAAGCGGGCCCCCTCCATTGTCAGCCTGACCCCGGAATGGGTCCGCTCCAGCAGCTTCACGCTCAGCTCCATTTCCAGCGATTTGATCGCTGCCGTGACAGCCGATTGAGAAATGTTGAGATTAAACGCAGCGTGGCTCACCTGCCCGCTTTCTGCAGTCGCAATGAAATAATCAAGCTGTTTCAACGTGATACTCATCGAAATCACCCCCTTGTTCTGGTTATCTGTTTTTTCGATATTACAATCAAAAAACTACTATTTCACAAGAGGAGAAAGCTGAGACAAAAATTGTGCAACGCCGCAAAGACGGCAGCATACAAGGGGTTCCAAATCGATGACTGTCACGTTGAACTGTGACATGGGGGAGAGCTTTGGCCTTTACAGGCTGGGCGACGACGCCGGACTGATGCCACTCATTGATGTGGCAAACGTAGCCTGCGGCTTCCATGCTTCCGATCCTGATCACATGCGCAACACGGTGCTCAGCGCCAAGGCGCATGGCGTCAAGGTTGGCGCCCATCCGTCCCTGCCTGATCTCCAGGGTTTCGGCCGCCGCGAGATGAAGATGAGCCGTGAGGAAGTGGTCAACTCGGTCCTTTACCAGGTTGGTGCGCTGGTTGGCTTCCTGAAGGCGGAAGGGTTGGAACTCAACCATATCAAGCCGCATGGCAGCCTCTATGGCATGGCGGCACGGCAGGAAGAGGTCGCCCATGCGATCTGCGACGTCGCCGAGATCTATGGCGTGCCTCTGTTCGGCATGACCGCAACGCTTCACGAAACGATCTACAGCGAGCGCGGCATCGAATTCGTGCCCGAGTTCTATGCGGACCTCGACTATGCGCCGGGCGGTTTTTTGATCGTCACCCGCGAACATCCCGCCATGGACCCGGATCTGATGGCGCAACGCTGCCTGCGTGCCCTTACCGATGGACAGGGCACTGCCAATGACGGCAGCCTGTTCCCGGTCGGCTGCAAGACAATCTGCGTGCATTCCGACACTCCGAATGCCATCGATATTGCGAGAACCGTGCGCCGCGCAATCGCGCCCTGGCAATAACATCGACAGCCGCCGAAAAGGCGGTCTTTAATGCCCGTCTCTTTTCCTTCATCGCCTGACCCGGAGATCGACATGGCCCAGATTCTCTCTCCCCTTCCCGGTACCTTCTACCGCAGTTCCTCGCCCGATACGCCGCCGTTCAAGGCGGATGGCGACGATGTCACAGCCGGCGATGTCATCGGGCTGATCGAGGTAATGAAGTCCTTCCACGAGGTGAAGGCCGAAATTTCGGGCAAAAACATCCGCTTCACCGCCGAGAACGAAGACCCGGTCATGGCCGGCGCACCGCTTGCGGATATCGACTGATGCTGAAGAAGCTGCTGATAGCCAATCGTGGTGAGATTGCCGTGCGCGTCATCCGCGCCGCGCAGGATCTCGGCATTGCCACGGTCGCCGTGTATTCGGCGGCGGATGCGGATGCGCTGCATGTGCAACTCGCCGACGAAGCCGTCAATATCGGCCCGCCCGCCGCCAAAAAATCCTATCTCAACATCGAGGCGATCATTGCTGCAGCGCTGGAAAAAGGCTGCGACAGCATCCATCCGGGCTATGGGTTCCTCGCTGAAAATGCCGGTTTCTCCGATGCCGTCACGGCAGCCGGCCTCACCTTCGTCGGGCCATCGGGCGATGCGATCCGGCTGATGGGTGACAAGGTGTCTGCCCGCACGGCAGCCGCTGCCGCCGGCGTGCCTGTTGTTCCCGGCTCCACGGGCCGAGTCGATGGCATCGAGGCTGCGCGCCATGTGCTGGAGGCAACGGGATTTCCTGTGATGATCAAGGCTGCCGCCGGCGGTGGCGGGCGCGGCATCCGCATCGCCAATTCTCTGGCCGAATTCGAGCAGGCCTTTCCGCAGGCGCAAGCCGAGGCGCTGGCTGCCTTTGGAGACGGCGGGCTCTACATGGAAAAGGTGATTGGCAAGGCGCGCCACATCGAGGTGCAGGTTCTGGCCGATGGCAAGGATGCAATCCACTGCTACGAGCGGGAATGCTCGCTGCAGCGCCGCCGCCAGAAGGTGTGGGAAGAGGCGCCGTCGCGGGCACTTTCCACAAGCCTGCGCGAAGAGCTGTGCGCTTCGGCCGTGGCGCTTGCCAAGGCGGTCGGTTATTCCGGCGCCGGCACCGTCGAATATCTCTACGACGACGAAGCCGACCGCTTCTATTTCATCGAGATGAACACCCGCATTCAGGTGGAGCATCCGGTGACGGAAGCGATCACCGGCATTGATCTTGTCGCCGAAATGCTGCGCATCGCCGGTGGGGAACCGCTGCGGATCGCGCAGGAAGACGTGGCCGTCAAGGGTCATGCCATCGAGGTCCGGTTGAATGCGGAGGATCCGGCAAAGGATTTTGCGCCCTTCCCCGGCACGATCGGCGACCTGCGCATTCCCGGCGGCCCCGGCGTCCGCTTCGATTCCATGCTCTACAACGGTTACCAGGTGCCGCCCTTCTACGACAGCCTGCTCGCCAAGCTGATCGTCCACGCTGAGACCCGCGAAGCGGCAATCATACGGCTGACGCGGGCGCTGCGTGAACTGGAGATCGGCGGCGTAAAAACCACCAAGCCGCTGTTTTTAGCCCTTGCCGCCGATCCGTCGGTCCGGGCCGGAGACGTGCATACCCGCTGGCTGGAAGGCTGGCTTCAAGACAACGCCACGGCGCTTGCCGGCTGACAAGGAGGTTCGATGTCGATACGTTTCAATTTCGGCGGTGACGAGCATATCTTCGGCGAAGTGTCGGAGGACATGTCGCTCGCCTCATTTTTTACCGGCCTGTCGATGATCAATGCGGTCCGGGCCGCCGGCATCCGCGGCGTGACCGAGACTTGCCCGGCCAATGCCAGCTTCCAGATCCGTTTCGATCCTGATCTCATCGCACCGCAGGACCTCCTGAAGGAATTGCAGTCGATGGAGGACGCGGCGTCGAAATCCGATGCGACGCTGAAAACCCGCATCATCGAACTGCCGGTCTTTTTCCAGGATCCGTGGACGCATGAAACGGAAATGCGGTTTCGCGAGCGCCATCAGGACCCGAGTGCCACAGACCTTGAATATTCGGCGCGCATCAACGGTTATGCATCGATCGAGGACTTCATCGCCGCCTATTCCGGACAGCCCTGGTTCGTGTCCATGGTCGGTTTCGTTGCCGGCCTGCCCTGGCTCTATCAGATGGTGGAACGCAAGAAGCAGATCGAGGCGCCGAAATATCTGCGCCCCCGCACGGATACACCAAAGCTGACGGTCGGCCACGGCGGCTGCTTTGCAGCGATCTATTCGGTGCGCGGCGCCGGCGGTTACCAGATGTATGGCGTAACTCCTGCACCGATCTACGATCCGACACGCACCGTGCGTTACCTCACAGACGAGATGGCCCTGTTCAAGCCGGGCGACATCGTCAAGTTCAAGGCGATCAACCGCGACGAATATGACGCGACGCTGGAAGAGATCAATGCCAACCGCTGGCAGCCGACGGTGCGTGACTGCGCGTTCAGCCTCACCGATTTCAACCGCGACATGCTGGGCACCAACGCCAACCTGATGGAGCTTCTCAATGGCCATTAAGGTGATCACTCCCGGTCTTGCAACATCCGTGCAGGACCTCGGCCGTCCCGGTTATTACCATGTCGGCATTCCCGAAGGCGGCGGCATGGACCGGTTCGCCACCCGCATCGCCAACCTGCTTGTCGGCAACGAACCGGGTGCAGCGATCCTTGAGGCGACCTTCATGGGGCCTGAGCTGGAATTTACGGCACCCGCCGTGGTCGCCGTCACCGGTGGCGAACTGCCACCCAAGGTCAACGGCGAAGAACGGCCCACCTGGGAAAGCTTTGCGGTGAAGGCCGGCGACCGTCTGTCCTTCGGTTACCTGAAATCGGGCGCCCGCGCCTATATCGCCATTTCCGGCGGCATAGACGTGCCGGTCGTGCTGGGGTCGCGCTCGACCTATATGCTCGGCGCGCTAGGCGGCTTTGAGGGACGCGTGCTGAAGGCCGGCGACGAGATCCCGGTTGGAACCGGCACCGGCACGCCCGGTCGGTCGCTTCCGACGGATCTTCGCGGCGGCGTGTCCGGTGCCATCGAGCTTCGAATGCTGCCCGGCATCTACTGGCATCGCATCACCGAAGCTGCCGGCAAGCGGTTCTTCGAAGACACCTGGAAAGTGGCCCCCGAGGCTGACCGCATCGGCTACCGGTTCAAGGGTGGCACGCCGCTTGAATTCGTCGCCCGCGAACAGCCCTTCGGGGCAGGCTCTGACCCGTCCAACATCGTTGATGCCTGCTACCCCTATGGCTCCGTCCAGGTGCCGAGCGGCACCGAACCGATCGTTCTGCACCGCGACGCCGTATCGGGCGGCGGCTACATGATGCTCGGCGTGGTCATTTCCGCCGACATGGACCGGATCGCCCAGTTGCAGCCGCATACGCCGGCCCGCTTCGTGCCGGTGACGCTGGAAGAGGCGCTGGCCGCCCGCGCCGAACGGCGCGCGGCTTTGGCCAAGGCGGAAGACACCCTGACCGCCTGAGGCGGTCGGATCTCCGGAAGAGGAACCGGAGAAGGCATCGGGAGGAGAGGTCGGAGCATGCCGGCCCTCCGACGCGCCGGGCATCAAGATCCGGCGCGCGCAACGACAAGACGACGCCGGCAAACGGCGTGATTTTACCTCCGAGTGGTCCGCAGAGATCGCCGGAGAAAAAGGGGAACATCGCGACATGTATTATGGCCGGCACACGGTCCGATGTCGCATGCCCTTTTCCGTCTGCAACAAAGGAACAGGGGTTCATGGTTCAACTTGACGGTCATCTCAGCGCGGAAAACGTGTCCGTGGCCTTTGCGGGGCTGAAAGCCCTGTCATCCGTCACGCTCGACATCAAGCCTGGCCATATCAGCGGATTGATTGGTCCCAATGGCGCCGGCAAGACAACGCTCGTCAACGTCCTGACCGGATTCCAGATGCCGACGGAGGGCGCGGTCAAGCTGAACGGCGCGCCGCTCGGCAAGCTGAAGCCGCATCTGGTCCGGCGTCGCGGCATTGCCCGCACCTTCCAGGGCGGCCGGCTGTTTCGTGATCTTGCCGTCATCGACAATCTCGAAGTCACCGGCGTCGGGCTCGGCATGAGCCGGCGCGCGGCAGTTGCCGAGGCGGAAGCCATGCTGGACTGGATCGGCATTTCCGCGCTCGGTTCGCGCACCGCCGGCACCCTTCCCTATACCGACGAACGCCGTGTCGCCATCGGCCGGGCGCTGATGGGGCGGCCTGCCTTCATCCTTCTCGATGAACCGGCCGCCGGCATGAGCGCGCAGGAGGCAACGGACCTCTCGGCGCTCGTCAAGCGTATCGCGCGCGATCTCGGCTGCGGCGTGCTGATCATCGAGCACAATGTCGGGCTGGTGCTCGGCCTTTGCGACCACATCGTCGTGCTCGATTCCGGGGCCGTCATCGAGGAGGGAACACCCGCCGAGATCCGACAGAGCGAAAAGGTGCGTCACGCCTATATGGGCACCGCCGCAGATGGGGCCGTGCCGGCTGCGGAGGTGTTGTTATGAGCCTGCTCGTTCTTGCCAATATCGAGGTTCGCTACGGCCGCCTCACCGCTGTGCGCGGCGTCTCCTTGTCCATCAAGGATGGCGACACGGTTTTCATCACCGGACCGAACGGGGCTGGAAAATCATCTCTGCTGCGCGCCATTGCCGGTGTCACGCCAGCCTCCAGCGGCACGATCGATTTCGACGGCTACAACATCACCGGCAAGGCGCCGGAAGATATCGCCCGCCTCGGCTTCTCGCTGGTGCCGGAAGGCCGCGACGTCTTTGGCTCGCTGACAATCGAGGAAAACCTCATGGTCGGCACCGGCATGAAGGCCAGGGATCGCGGCTGGAAGGCAAAGACCGCCGAGGATCTGGAGGCCGTCTACCAGACCTTCCCCATCCTGAAGGAGCGTCGGAACGGCCAGGCCGGGCTTTTGTCCGGCGGCCAGCAGCAGATGCTCGTCATCGGCCGGGCCCTGATGACCAACCCGCGGCTGATCGCCATCGACGAACCGTCGCTCGGCCTTGCCCCCAATATCACCGACCAGGTCTACGAGCGGCTGATTGCACTGCAGTCGCTGAGGGCGCTGACGCTTCTGATCGTCGAGCAAAGTTCCACCCGCGCCACCCTGGTCGGCGGTCGGATGCTGCTGATGCGCGGCGGCCAGATTGTGCTCGACGGCAACGCCCGCGAACTCGGCAACAGTGCGGCCGTCCAGGCCGCCTATTTCGGTTACGAGGATCATTGAGATGCTGCAGATCGTCTTCGACTCCCTGTCGCTCGGCTCGCTCTATGCCCTCGGCGCGCTCGGCATTGCGCTGATTTTCGGCGTGATGCGGCTGGTCAACTTCGCCCATGGCGATGTCATCGCCTTTTCCATCTTCGCACTTTTGTGGCCATCGACCGATGCGCTGGCGATCGTTTTTGCCGGCCAACTGCCCTGGTACCTGCTGATCCCCTTCGTGCTGCTCATCGGCGCCGGGCTTTCGGTGCTGTGCGAGATTGTCGTCTTTCGGCGCTTCCGGCGCGCCAGCCCGGCGACAATGATGATTGCCTCCTTCGCGCTCGGCTTCGTCATCCGCTATTTCCTGCTGATGCTGTTCACCAGCCGACCGAAGTCGATCTCGCTTCTGCCGATGCTGTCGCAGCCGGTGGAAATTTTTGGCGCCCGTCTGCCGCTCCTGCAGCTGATCACCATCATCGCGACCGTCATCATCCTCGTCGGCCTCACGCTGTTCCTGAGGCGGACACGCTTCGGGCTCGAAATGCGGGCGGCGGCCGAGAACTTCTCGATGGCCCGCATGCTCGGCGTGCGCGCAAACCGGGTCATCATGGGCGCCTTCGCACTATCAGGTGCTCTGGCCGGCGCCATCGCCATGATCTTCGGCAGCCAGACCGGCACAGTCGATATCCAGATGGGTGCCTCGATCATGCTGATGGCCTTCATCGCCACCGTCATCGGCGGTCTCGGCAGCCTTGCCGGCGCAGTGCTCGCCGGCTTCCTGCTCGGCGCGGCCTCCGTGATCATGCAGGTCGTGTTGCCTGTGGATGCCCGCCCCTTCCGCGACGCCTTTGTCTACGGCGTCGTCATCCTCGTCCTCCTGTTCCGCCCACAGGGCCTGATCGCCGCCCGCGGCACCAAGGAAAGGGTCTGACCCATGACCGATGCCAGCCTCTCCACCCTTCCCGCAGCGCTTGCCAATCCGCGAAAGCCTGCCCCGTTCGCCCTTGCCCGCAAGACGATCATCACGCCGATCCTGCTGTCGCTCCTGGTCCTTGCCATTGCCGCGCTGACGGTGACGCTCGGTTCCCGCCCCTTCAACCAGGCGATGATCGACATCATGGTGCGGGTCGTCCTCGTCGTCGGGCTCTATATTTTCATCGGCAATTCCGGGGTGCTCAGCTTCGGCCATATCGGCTTTACCTGCCTTGGCGCCTATGCAGCGGCATGGCTGACGATCAATCCGCTGATGAAGAAGGCCTCTTTGCCCGGCTTGCCGAGTTTTCTGCTCGAGGCGCGCCTGCCCTACTGGCAATCGGCGCTCATCGCAGCGCTTTTTGCAGGGCTTGCGGCGCTGATCTTCGGCAAGGTCCTGATGCGGCTCTCGGGTATTGCCGCCTCGATCGCCACCTTTGCGGTTCTGGCGATGATCAACACGATCTATTCGAACTGGGAAAGCGTCACCGGCGCCACCTCGTCTGTCGTCGGCATTCCGATCGTGCGCACCCTCTGGCCTTATGCAGGCGCTGCAGTCGTTGCGATCTTCATTGCCTGGGGTCATGCGATCTCACGCTCAGGCCTTGCGCTACGCGCGGCCCGAGACGAACCGACAGCCGCCGCCGCATCCGGCGTCGACATCCCCCGGGAACGCCTCGTCGCATTCACGATTTCCGGCGCCATCATGGGTCTCGGCGGGGCGGCGATGGCGCATTCCATCGGCGTCGTTACGCCGGACACCTTCTATCTCGGCCTCACCTTCATCACGCTTTCCATGCTCGTCGTTGGCGGCATGGGCAGCCTGTCGGGGGCGGTGATCGGGGTGCTGCTGCTGTCCGCCCTCATCCAGGCCCTGCGCTGGCTGGAGGCGGGCGTTCCGCTCGGGTCGACCACCTTTGCCCTTCCCAAGGGGCTCCAGGAGATCGCTCTCGGCGTCATCATGATCGTGATCCTCGCGCTGCGTCCAGCCGGCCTGATCGGCAATCGCGAAATCACACTCTTCCGCGTCAACCGCAACAAATAGTCGACGGAGAGGAAACCGTCGGTCAAAAAAGGAGACGTCAATGGCATACGAGACAAGCATACTGGGCAAGACACGAATACTGGCGATGGCCATGGCTGCCGTTATGGCAGCCTTCCCCGCACTTGCCGACGATGGCAAGATCGTCGTCGGCTTCGCAACCGCCGCCTCCGGTTTCATGGAAGCCTATGACAAGCCGGCGCAGGATGCGGCGATGATCCGCATCAACGAGATCAATGCGGCAGGCGGGCTTCTGGGCAAGAAGATCGAGGTCGTCAGCGCCGACACCAAGTCCGACCGCGCCGAAGGCGCCAAGGCCGGTCTTTCGGTCATCGACCAGGGTGCCGACCTCGTCGTCGTTTCCTGCGACTACGATTTCGGCGCACCGGCAGCGCTTGCCGCCGAAGATGCAGGCCTTGTCTCCTTCTTTCTCTGCGCGGAATCGGTAAAGGCCGGTATCCAGGGCGTCGGACCGCACTCCTTCTCGGCCTCGGTACTTGCCGCCGTGCAGGGTGCGACGATGGCGGAATGGGCATACAAAGAAAAGAAGGCAAAAACCTTCTACCGCCTGCTCGACACCTGGACCGAATATAACAAGGGCATCTGCGACGGTTTTGACTGGATGATGCCGAAGATCGCGGCAGAGGGCGCAAAGCTCTTGGGACAGGATACGTTCAAGAACGACGATGCCTCCATTGCCGCGCAGATCACCCGCATCAAGTCGCTGCCGCAGGAGCCGGACGCGATCATGCTGTGCACGATGATGCCGGGCGCCGTTTCGGCCATCAAGCAGATCCGCGCCGCCGGCATCAACTCGATGATCCTCAACGGCTCCGGCGTCGACGGCAGCTACTGGCTGTCGGCCGTTCCGGATCTTTCCAACTTCTACACACCGGTGCAGGGCTCGATCTACGGCGATGACCCGAACCCCGACGTGCAGAAATTCAACGCCGCCTACAAGACGGCAACCGGCACCGATCCGTCGAGCCAGTATGTCTACCCGGGTTATTCGATGATCGATGTCTGGTCGAAGGCCGTCGAGCGTGCCAAGACCACGGAAGCCGATGGCGTCGTTGCCGAACTGGAAAAGATGAAGGACGAACCGACCCTGTTCGGACCGCGCACCTTCACGGCCGAACTGCACCACCAGAACAAGGCCCGTTACCTGATCGTTGGTGTCGACAAGGGCAAGCCGGGCGTCGTCGGCTCCTGGACGATTTCCGAAGCGGTGCCGATGAGCGCACTGGTCAAGTAATGTGAGACAGGACCCCATCGGCCATTCTTGGCCGATGGCTTCAACGAAAGAACCCGGCAAAGCATGACAGCTTTGCCGGGTTCTTTGTTGTGCCGCGCATCACGTCACCTGATCTTTACGACCGCGCCTTGCGGTCGGCGCCCTTCAGCGCAATCAGGTGACCGACGTCCCGGCCATTCCAGGCGGTGAAGAACCGGCCGAGCACCGCCAGGCGGCGGTGCTCCATCGTGTCTTCAACACCCGATATCAGACGAGGCCTTCGGCGGCGATCGCGGCTGGAAGCCGGTCGAGGGTGCGGCCAAGGCGCGTCATGATCTCCGAAATATCCGAGGACGTCACGATCAGTGGCGGGCACAAGGCCAGCTGGTCGCCGATCGAGCGGAAGATCAGGCCCTCCTCATGGCCGATGGCATTGGCGATGGCGCCGGCGCGGCCAAGCTTGTCGAACGGCTTGCGGGTCTCCTTGTTG
The DNA here is from genome assembly GCF_058242775.1 of Neorhizobium sp. PAMB6630. Lineage (NCBI taxonomy): Bacteria > Pseudomonadati > Pseudomonadota > Alphaproteobacteria > Hyphomicrobiales > Rhizobiaceae > Neorhizobium > Neorhizobium sp. PAMB6630. The sequence goes on along the minus strand of NZ_CM177836.1, from coordinate 1,788,817 downwards.
GCGACCAGTTCAAGCGCGCCGATCAGGCCTGCACCGCGGGCTTCACCGACCAGCGGATGGTCCGCGAAGGACTTCAGGCCAGACTGAAACTCTGCCTCCAGCCGCGCCGCGTTGCCCATCAGATCCTGCTCCTCGATGATGGCGAGGTTTTCCAGCCCGACGGCGGTCGCGACCGGATGGCCGGAGGCCGTGAACCCATGGCCAAAAACGCCGTTCTTTTCGGAATTATCGGCGATGGCGCTGTAGATCTTGTCCGAAACCATCACGGCGGCGAGCGGCATGTAGGAGGAGGTCAACTGCTTCGACAGCGTCATGATATCGGGCGTGAAGCCGTATTTCTGGCAACCGAACGGCGTGCCAAGACGCCCGAAACCGCAGATGACCTCGTCGGAGACGATGAGGATATCGTTGGCGCGGCAGATCTTTTCCACGCCCTCCCAGTAACCGGCCGGCGGAGTCATCACGCCGCCCGCCGCCATCAGCGGCTCGCCGATGAAGGCGGCGATCGTGTCAGCGCCTTCCTTTTCGATCACCGCCTCGAGTTCGGCCAGAAGCCGCGCGGTAAACGCCGTCTCGTCCTCGCCTTCGGTGCCGAAGCGATAGAAATGCGGGCAGGTCAGATGATGCACGGGGATGGCCGGCAGGTCGAAGTCGCGATGGTTGATCGGCAGGCCGGTAAGGCTGCCGGACGCAATCGTGATGCCGTGATAACCCTTGATGCGCGACAGGAACTTTTTCTTCTGCGGCCGGCCCAGCGCATTGTTCATGTACCAGACCATCTTGACGATCGTGTCGTTGGCCTCGGAGCCGGACGAGGTGTAAAAGACGCGGCTGAGATTGTCGGGCGTGATCTCGACCAGCTTTTCGGCCAGCCGGATCGAGGGCTCGTGCGCCTTGGACGAGAAGGTGTGGTAATAGGGCAGCTTCAGCATCTGCTTGTAGGCGGCTTCCGCCAGCCGCTTTTCGGAAAAACCGACGGCGACCGACCAGAGGCCGGCCAGTCCCTCGATATATTCCTTGCCGCGGTCGTCATAGACCCGGATGCCGTCCCCGTGGTCGATGACCAGCGGCCCGGTGCGTTCATGCTGGCGCAGGTTGGTGTTGGGGTGCAGCGTAGTCGCGATGTCGATGGCCGCGAGGGAATTGGAAATCTGTGTCATGGCGGATCTCTGGATCTTGGTGGTGATGGTGAAGGGCTTCATGTCGAGATAGTCCTCGATCCCGTGCGAGGAGCCCTCGCGCCCGAGACCGCATTCCCTGATGCTGATCATGCCGGTGTCCAGCGGGTCGGCAACCCGAAACATCCGGTCCGCATCGCTTGTTTTGAAACAGGCCGCAAGCCCGTCGTTTATCACTTTGGCTCGCTCGACCGCCTGCGTCTCGGTGCCTTGCCCTGTTTTCCGTGAAGACCGGGGCAAGCGGCCCTTGGCGGCACGGATGGCACCAGTCCAGCACGTCAGAAGCACGGCGCGTTCGAAAGCAGGGTTTGGGAAACGTGGTCCCTCTCGTCCTCTGCCGTTCTACACTTTGCCTTCGATGACCCGGCGCATGACGACGGCGACATCACGCGAATTGGGGGGATCGGAATGGATGCAGACGGTGCCGAACCGGATCGGCCGGACGCTGCCATCCGTGGTGACGATCTCGCCGTCGAACAAGGCGCGGCGCATGCGCTGCTCAATGGCGACAAGATCGACTGCAGTGTGTACGCGCGGGATGATCAGAGAACCATCCGGAGCATAGGATAAATCGGGGAAATATTCGCCAATAAAGGGGACGCCCAATTCAGCCGCCGCCACTTCGTGAAACGTGCCGGCCATGCCGAACAGCGGCACGTTGAACGGTTTAACCGATGCGGCAATGGCGCGGGCCGTGTCGAGGTCTCTCGCTGCCATGCCGTAGATGATGCCGTGCGGCTTGACATGCGACAGCGTGCCGCCCTGCGCCGCAAGGATCCCGGAGAGCGCGCCGATCTGGTAGAGGAAGGCCGCCGTCAGTTCTTCCGGCTGCAGTTTCATCTCCCGTCGTCCGAAACCTTCCTTATCCGGCAGCGACGGATGCGCACCGACCTCGACGCCATGCGCCAGTGCAAGTCGCACCGTCTTCAGCATCGTCCACGGATCGGAGGCGTGAAAACCGCAGGCAATATTGGCCAGATGGATGTTGGGCATGATCCCGGCATCGTCGCCGAAATGCCAGTTGCCGAAACTCTCGCCCATGTCGCAATTCAGGGTCACCACGGCGCCCTGTTGCAGCACGTCAGCTGTGTCGGTTGTCATAAGATCGCTTCCTCTCGTCTTCCTGTGTCACCGGCCAGCCTTGCAAGGGCGCGGGGGGAGCTGGAGGCTGCATGTCCTCGGCGCCGAAAGCCTCTCACAGATCGGCAGACATCCGCGCGACGCATGCCGCTGACTGCTGTCACGACCAATGACCGCAGCGCCCCTTCCACCATCGTCCTTCACCCCTTCAAGTGCCGTCTTTGCGGCCTTGCAACATTCTGTCCGAAGGCGCGAAACGTGTGAAATAGTTGTTTTTGGAAAGCGTTATCGAAAAAACAGATGCGGCTTGCCCGAGCAACGGGCAAACGGCACCGGCTGCAGCACGGTGCCGTTCCGTCGGGTCAGGCCCAGTGCGCGACGGTTCGCTTTTCAAAGCTGTCGCGGAACTGCGCGGTGGTTTTTTCCAAAACCTCGCCGGTCTCCCATTCGAGGATCACCGCATGACGGCGCACCGCATCCAGGGCATCGATCTGGCCCGCCTTGTACTGGCGAGACACCTCGGCCGGGTCCATACGGGCCCATTCCGTCCGCTTCGCCCGGATCTCGCTTCGAACCACCTCGGTTTCGGCCGCGTCGATCTCGTAGGCACACAGATCGCGGTCAATTTCCCGGATGACGACGCCGTAGTCGAGACTGGCGCGCCGGATCGAGACATAGTCGTCGATCACGTCTTCCAGCACATTCTGCGGATCACGCTCGAGCGGATCGCCGAAGCCGCCGCCGCCGGCGGTCGGCCGTGCGAATTCGTCGCCGGTATAGACCGGATAGTCGGAAAAGACGGAGCCGAGCCAGGTTGCTTCCTCGGCACCGGCCCGCCGAATGGTGAGGCCATGCGGCATGGACGGAAGCCCGCCCTCGATGCCCCAGACGACGGCACGCTCGCGGTCGCAGATATAGGACATGACGGCGCCTTCTGCTTCCAGAAGCAGCGAGGTCTTCTGCACGCCGACGCCGCCGCGCCATTTTCCAGGCCCCGCCGAATCCTGCTTGATCTGGAATTCGGTGGTACGTGTCGGGTTGACCCGTTCATTGCCTTCATTGGGTTGCGACATCAGCCCGGTGCCGAAGCAGGCCGTGGTCACGTCGGCGCCATCCTTGCCATTGCGGCCGCCCCAGCCGCCCGGCAACCATTCGTAGAACATGAAGATCGGCTTTTCGGGTTTGCGCGCATCCCGGCCGCCGGCAAGCAGGTATTCGAGATTAAAGGCGCAGGCGATTGCCCGTTCCGGCATGATCTTCGACCACATCTCGAAGATCGCGTTCATGATCTTTTCGAACGGCATCAGGAAGCCGGTGACGGCAACGGGCCATTCGGCGCTGACGACGCTGTTCTTCGGCGCCGTCACCCTTATCATCCGGTAGAAGCCGCTGTTCAGCGGCAGGTCGGGGAAGAAGGTCTTCATGCCGGCGACGACGGCCGAGAAGGTGGCACCGGGCGCCGAGTTATACATCGACGAAATGGTGTGATGGCTGCCGGTGAAATCATAGTGGATGCTGTCGCCTGAGATCGTCATCTTGATACGGATCGGGATCATCCCCTCGCCGCCGCCGAGATCGCGGTCGATGTAATCCACCGTTTCCCAGGTGCCATCTGGAAGTTCCAGCAGCCGCTTGCGCACGGCCCGCTCCACATAGTCCTGCACCTCGGCCATGCCCTGCGTGACCTGTGTACGGCCATACTTGCCAACCAGCCGCAGCAGCTCGCGCTCTGCCACGTGGGTCGCCTGCGCCTGCGAATGGATGTCGCCGATGATCGCGGCCGGATCGCGGGTATTGGCGGCGATCATGTTGGCCACGTCGAAGCAGAACCGGCCTTCGCGGAAAAGACGGATCGGCGTGATGCGCAGGCCCTCGCGGAACATGTCGCGCGCGGTCACGTCAAAGGAGCCGGGCACGGAACCGCCGAGATCCGACCAATGGCCGTTCGACTGGGAAAAGCCGATCAGCTTGTCCTCATCAAAGATCGGCCGCACCAGCCGGACATCGCTGAAATGGGTGCCACCGGCGTAAGGGTCGTTGATGGCATAGACGTCGCCCGGCGCCATCTCGCCTTCGAAGACGCGGATGACGTCCTTGCAGGTATTATGCAGCGTGCCGACATGCACGGCGATGTCGTAATTGCCCTGCGCGACCGAATTGCCGTCGGCATCATGCAGCGCGTTGGAAAAGTCGCGATTGTAGATGACGAAGGAATAGCAGGTTCGCAGCATTTGTTCGGCCATCTGGTCGACCGCGGTGATGAAGGAATTTTTCAGCACTTCGAACGTCACCGGATCGAGGCTGCGTTCCGTATCTGCCTGGATATTCATGAAAATCAGCCTTTCGTTGCGATGACGATGTTCCGGAAGGCGTCGACCGAAGCGCTCATGTGCGGCGGAACGACTGTGGTGGAATCGAACTGTTCGACAATGGCGGGGCCGGTGAACCTCGCGCCGGCCTCCAGCGTTTCCCGCTGGTAGACGGCGGCATCATGACCCGTGCCGTCGAACCAGACCTTTCGCCGGCCAATCGGGTCCGGCGCATAGTCCCTCACCGCATGTTTCGGCAGGTCGGCCTTTGGCACAACGCCGATCGCCTTGATCGCCAGCCGGAAGATCGATACCGGCGCCTCGTCGCGGCGATAGTTGAACTCGCGCTCATGCTCCCCGTGGAAGGCCTCGATCAGCGCACCGATGCTGGAGATGTGGGCCGGGGCATTAATGGAGAGCGAGCGCCACTGGCCCTGGTACATCATCTCGACCGTGCGCTGCAGGGCCATGTCGACCGCAGCGACACCCTCATGCTCCAACCGTTCGGCGGCCTGCACTTCCATCCGCCGAAAGGCCTCTTCCATCTCCTGCGGCGCAACCGTCGAGGCATCCGTCATGAAGCTTTCGGAAAAATCGTGCTGCACATCGACGAGCAGGCAGCCGAGCGCCGAGGTGACGCCGGGGTTTGGCGGCACGATGACCGTCGGGATGGACAGTTCCCTGGCAACGGCTGCTCCGTGCAGGGCGCCGGCGCCGCCGAAGGCGACCAGAGCGAAATCGCGCGGATCATAACCGCGGCTGATCGACAAAAGGCGCACGGCATTTGCCATGTTGGCATTGGCGACAGCGATGATGGCCTCCGCCGCCTGATGCAATTGCATGTTGAACAGTCCGGCCACCGTCTCGGCGACAGCGTCGGCGGCGCGCTGCGGATCAAGCGTGATCTTGCCGCCGGCAAGGCTGGTGCCGAGACGGCCGAGGACAACGTTTGCGTCGGTATTGGTCGCGGTGCGATTGCCGTTGCCATAACAGGCCGGTCCCGGCGTGGCGCCTGCCGATTGCGGGCCGTTGCGTAGCGAGCCGCCTTCGTCCTGCCAGGCGAGCGAACCGCCGCCGGCGCCGATCGTCAACACCTCGATCGAGGGGAAGCGGATCGGATAACCATATTCGATATACCAGTCCTTGGTGATGCGGGACTGACCGTTCCACGCGAGCGACACATCGGTCGAGGTGCCGCCCATGTCGAAACCGATGGAATTGGGGAAACCGCAGAGATTGCCGATGTAGCGGCTTGCGATGGCGCCGGCGGCAATGCCCGATCCGGCAAGGCGGGCGGAATAATCCCGCACACTGGCCGGCGTCATCACGCCGCCGCCGGAATGCAGCAGAAGCAGGTCCCTGGTGTAACCACCGGCCGCCAGCTTTTCTCCGAGCCGCGACACGTAATCAACCACGACAGGCGCGCAGATGGCGTTTGCCATGGTGGTTGAAAACCGCTCGTGCTCAAAGATTTCCGGCATGACGTCCGAGGAAATGGAGACCGGAATGTCGGGCATGGCCTCTGCCAGGATCTCGCGCATCCGCCGCTCGTTGGCGCCGTTGACATAAGAATTCATGAAGCACACGGCGATCGATTTTACCCCGCGCCGGCGCAGCACGTCGGCCACGCGGCGCGCATCGTCCTCGTCGAGCGCCTGCAGGATCACGCCTTCCGCATCAATGCGTTCGCGCACCGTCAGCCGGTCGCGGCGCGGGATGTACGGTTTGGCGACATCCTTGTAGGTATCCCAGAGATCTTCCTTGTTGGCGCGGCGGATTTCCACCACATCGCGAAACCCTTCCGTGCAGACCATGGCCGAGCGCGGCAGGCGGCGCGTGATCAGCGCGTTGGTCGCAACCGTGGTGCCATGCGAAAACATCGTCACCTCGGAAAGGTCGATGCCGCCCTGCTCTACGCCGTTGAGGATCGCCCGCATCGGGTCGTCGGGTGTCGATGCGGTTTTTTCGATGCGGATCGCACCGGTCTCCTCGTTCATGATGCAGATGTCGGTGAAGGTTCCCCCCACATCCACGGCCACTCTGGTCTTCGTCATATCCTTATCCCTTGCAGGCTGGTTTTGCCGGCCACAGCCGGGCGGCGCCCGCCCTTTCGGGCAGCGTTTCTGGTTGTCGTTTTTTGAATTGGCCTCGGATGCCCTGCCGTTCCGGCCCGATCATCTCAGGCCGGTTTCGGATCCATGGCGGTTTCGCCGGGAGGTGCGGTCAGTGCCGTCGGCGGCTTCCTGGAACGTGGCCGGCCCGCCGCATCGCTTCGCGACGGGTGTCACTCGGAGAACAGCCGAACCGCGTGCGGTAATGCCGGCAGAACTGCGACTGGTCGGCAAACCCCCAGCGATAAGCGATTTCGGCGATGGTCGCGGTGTTGGTGACCGCCATCAGATCCTCGGCACAATGATCGAGGCGACTGTCGCGGATGAACCCGTTGATCGATTTCTGGCTGTCCTGGAAAAGCCCCTGAAGATACCGCAGCGAGATGCCGCCTGCCTCCGCCACCGCCTGCGGCCCGAGGCTGACATTCTTCAGGTTATCGCGGATATATTGCTCGGCCCGGTGCAGATGGCCCGCCCGGATCGACGATACGCTGCTGTCGAGCACACGGTCGTCACTGACGATGGAGAGGCAGAGCATTTCGAGAATGTGCCGGCCGGTCATTTCCCGGGCGGCCTCCGACAGTTCGCCGATACGGCCGATCGTCGAGCGGACTGTATCGAGAAAAAGAGCCGCAACCCCTTGCGTCGCATCAAAACTGAGCGCGCTCAGGCGTTCTGTCGAGCCGATCCGCGAGCGGACGCTGGCGGACGGCACCTTCAGCACCCAGAGTGCGTTCGGCCGTCCATGCCAGAATTCGTAGGGCGCATCGCCCCGCTCCACAAGAAACCCGCCCGGATTGCAGCGAACGCTGCGGGAGCCTTGCGAAAAATTCACCTCGCTGACCTCCGGAATGGTGATCAGCAGGCTGGCATCCCGCTCGTTGAGGAAATGCCGGCGGTGACGCCGATAGGCGACGGCATCGCATTGCATCTTCGAGACACCGGCAAGGCCAAGCGACCAGGTTTCCAGCACACCGGTGAATTCGCGGCGGTTGCGATATTCCGTATCGAGCGGAAAATAGGTTTCGGTGACTGCGGCCTGCCAGGCATCTCCGCCGGACGGGCCGCCGATATTATCGACGACGTATCTCATTCCTCGATCCCCTGTCGCCGGGCTTGCCGGTCTCTTCTTGTTGAGATGAGAATACAGCAAATCCGGTGCCGGTATTGGCAAAAAACGCATAAAACCTAGCCGTCAGGCGGGGCAGTTTGTGCGCGCAGGTCCAATGCAGTTCGTCAGGACGCGACGAAAAGGTGATGTTGGCGTGGCCCGTCCCCAGGATAAAGCCATCGCCTTTACGTGAGGAGATTGTCGGCCCAGCGCGGATGGATATGAGGATGGGACAGCATCGGCTCCATGCCGGAAACCAGTGCCAAGGTCTTTGGCGCCGTCAGCGGCAGTTGCTGCACCCGTTTGCCCGTCGCATTGGCAATGGCGCAGGCCATGGTCGCACCGCCATTCATGATCGCGACTTCGGCAATACCCTTGGTGCCCAAAGGTCCGCAGGACGGGGCGCCTTCGTAAAGGTCGATCTCGACATCCACCGCATGCTGCGCCAGCGGCAGGTGGTAGGTCTCGAAACCGTTCTGTTCAATCCCGCCATCGGCGCCGATGGTGATCTCTTCGTGGATGCCGTAGCCGATGCCCTGCATGACGGCCCCCTGGATCTGGCCGCGCACGGCACGCGGGTTGATGGCCCGCCCGACATCCTGCACGACCCGGTAGGCCAGCACGTCTGTCTCGCCGGTCTCGGGATCAACGGCGACTTCCGCCTCGTGGACGATGAAAACGGGCATGTCCATGGCATCAAAGAAATGTCCGGCCGTGCATCCCGGCATTCCCTTGGCAATGCCTGGAGCGGTAAACGCGCCGGAACCGGAAATCGGGCCCTTGGTCTGCATGGCGCGGCCGACCACGGCTTCGATGGAGGTGCCAGAACCCGGCCGCCCCTTGATCTCGACCCGTCCCTCCCGAAGCGTCAGCTGGTCGGGGCTGGTCTGCAGCAGTTCCGATGCCGTCTCGAACAGCTTTTCACGCACAACGGCACAGGCAGCGGTAGCCGCTGCCCCCATGGAAACGACGGTGCGGCCGCCACCGGTGCCCATATCGTAACCGGCAGCGTCGGTATCGGCGGCCTTCACAATGACCTTGGACGGATCGATGCCGAGATTGGCGGCAACGATCTGCGGAACGCCTTGCGTGATCGAGCCGGAGCCGATCTCGACGCTTGCGGTGATCAGAGTGACCGATCCATCCGCATTGAGATTGATCGTCGCGGACGACGGGCCAACAAAGATATTCCAGGTGCCGACGGTCGTTGCCATGCCGTAAAGCCGCTTGCCGGCCAGATGTTTCTTCGGTCCAGCCTTGGCGCGCAAAGCCTCCATCCGCTCCAGCATGGGGCCTAAAACGTCGCCCTCGAAGACTTGGCCGGTGGAGCCGAGATCCTTGTCGCGCAGCACGTTGCGCTTTCGAAAGACCATCGGATCCATGCCGGTCGCCTTGCAGATTTCCTCTGTGTGGCGCTCCAGCGCAAAGGCGTTATACGCGCCGTTGCAGGAGCGGAAGGCGCCGTTCGGCGGCGTGTTGGTATAAACGACGCGGGTCAGGAACCGCGCCGAGCCCAGCCGGTAGCTGGCGCCGAGCGTATGCGCGGTCATGGTCGAGAGGAATACCTGCTCGCCGCTATAGGCACCGGCATCCATCAGCACCACCGCCTCTCGTCCGGCAATGTCGCCTTCGGGGGTGATTGCAGAACGGATCCAGATATCGGCGTTCTCCCGGCAGAGACAGGTGGTCGTTTCCTCCTCCCGGGTATTGACCAGCGAGACGGAACGTCCGGTCTTCTTTGCAAGGATCGCGGCCATCGGCTCGATGGAGGTGTCGAACTTCAGACCGAATGCACCGCCGACCGGCGGCACGGTGACCCGCACCTGCGACGGATGGACGCCCAGCACGCGCGCCGTGATTTCCCGCACCGACCAGGGCACCTGGGTCGAGGTGACGATGTGGAACCGCTCGTCCTCGTAGGAGGCGACCGCACCGCGCGGCTCAAACGGGAAATGGCTTTGCCGCCCGACACGGAATGCGCTTTCAATGATGGTCACGTCCGGCCGCAGGAAGGCGGCGTCAACGTCACCGCGGACCACCGTGGCTTCCCAGGCGACATTGCCGCCACGCGGCACACCGTCGATCAGCGCCTCGTAAGCCTTCACCTGCGGATGGATGAGCGGCGCGCCTGGCGCAAGCGCCTCCTCCATGGTCACGGCAAGCGGCGTTTCCTCCAGTTCCACCACCACGAGATCTGCGGCAGCCCGTGCGATCGCCAGTGTATCGGCGGCAATCGCGCAGATCGGCTCGCCCTTGTAGCGGATGCGGTCGCTGGCAAACAGCGGCTGGTCGCTGAGGCCGACACCGTGCAGGCCGGGTGCATCGGCAGCCGTTGCGATGGCCCGCACGCCGCGCAGTTTTGCGGCTGAAGACACATCGATGCGCAGGATTTTTGCCGAGCCGACAGTGGAGCGTACTGTCACCGCACGCAGGACATCGCTCGCTGCCATGTCGACCATATAACGGGTGCGGCCCGTCACCTTGTCGCGGCCGTCGCGCCGTGGCATGTCCATGACGGCAGTTTGGGGATCAACCTTCATGTTCATCGGCTGGCAACCTCTTCCGGGATGATACTGGGCGCGGTTATCGAAAGAACCGCATCGATGATCCGCTCATAACCGGTGCAGCGACAGATATTGCCGGCAAGCGCCTGCTTGACGTCTTCACGTGTCGGGACAGCAGTGTGTTCGAGAAAATCGGTCAGCGTCACCACCATGCCCGGAAAGCACATGCCGCACTGCACGACGTCGTACTCCAGAAACGCGCGCTGGATCCCGTTTGGCTCGCCGGCCGGCGAAAGCCCCTCGATCGTGACCACCCGCGCGCCCTCCAGCATGCCGATCGGCCTCTGGCAGGAAGGAACCGCCTCCCCATTGATCATCACCGTGCAGGCGCCGCAGAAGCCGGCGCGACAGACACTTTTGGTGCCAGTCATGCGCAAACTGTCGCGCAGCACATCGAGAAGCGGGGTACGCGGATCCCCGGAAAATTCCCGGTCCTCGTGGTTGAGACTGAACTTGACCGTCATGTCCGCGTCTCCATGGCGATGTGTTCGAAGGCGCGCCGCACCAGGGCGGGAAGCACCTGCAGCCGATACCAGCCGGGCGCGTCGAGGCCCGAAACCGGGGTGAACTCATCGGCGAGTTCGCGGGCGATCTCCGCCATATCAGGCGGATCGGGGCGGCGGCCGAGCGCCTGCGCCTCGAACCTCAGCCACCGCCGCGCATCGGCCTCGACGGCGCCGACCGCCAGGCGCAGTTCGGACAGGCAGCCGCTTTCGTCCAGTGTGAGGGCGAGGCTTACGATACAGACCGGATAGTCGCGGTCCGGCGTGCGGGCATGCGCCGTCAGCCAGCGGCCGCGTCGAAAGTCGACATGGGTGACGATATATGGTGCCGGTTCGCGGCGGCGCGCCATGAACGCGTCCATGTCGAACGCGCTGCGGCCATCGGCGTCCAGCACGCCGACACGGGCATCAAGGCACATCAGGGTCGGGATGAGGTCGGCATTTGCAAACCCGGTGGAACAGAGATTGCCGCCGAGCGTCGCCAGCCGCCGGATGCCGGGATTGGCGGAGTGGCCGGTCGCGATCTTCAGCGCGGCGAGATCACCGGCATCGGCGGCAATGGCGCGCGCGATCCGGTCATGGGTCGCCATGGCGCCGATCCGGCAATGGCCATCGCCAAACTCAACGCCTTGCAGTTCCGGGATCCGATGGAGGGCGATGAGATGGGGGGCCAGAACTTCGCCACGCGTATGGCCCCGCATGATCCAGGTGGCACCGGCGACGAGGCGGCCTGAACCGTTGCTTGCCACGAGAAGAGCCAGCGCCTCCTCCGCAGTCTGCGGGGACATGAGCCCCGTATTCTGAACGGTAAAGCCGGCATTGTCTGTCATGCGGAACGTCCCTGCCACTGTCGGAACGGGAGTATTCCACCGCAGGGCCACCGGTTCATGGTGTTTTGCGCCCAAGTTTTCGGAGGTATGCGGCCTGCCGCTTGAGAGGACGATTTGTTTGGACAGGTCGGCCACCCTCCGCTAATCTTTACCCGGCTACAGTGGCTCGACCAAGACATCTGCGGTTCGGGCGTTGCCAGGAAGGCTGTTGTGCATGGCATCGTCTGCGATACAGCATTTGTCTGCGACCGGCCTGCAGCAATGGGCGCGGGCGATTTCGTCCACCTATTTCGCGCTGGATACGCTGAGTTCCGAACCGTCCAGTTTCAGAGGGCGCCTCGACATCTGCCCGCTCGGTGTCATCGACCTCACGCAGATCCGCAGCAGCAGCGTTCTTTATCGCCGCACGCCCAATCATGTGCGCGATGAGCAGGAAAGCGCGCTGCTGATCACGGTTCCATCCCAGTCGGAAATCGAGTTCCGGCAGTTTTCGCGCCAGGCAAAATGCGGGCCTGGCAGCTTCGTCATCGAGCGCAGCGATGCTCCTTACGAGTTCACCCAGAAACAGGGCGACGTGATGACGGTCGTCAGGGTGCCTTATGCGCATCTGGCCGCACGCATCGGCAACCTGCATCGGTTCGTGGCGCTGACGGTCGATGCACGCCAGGGTGTCGCCTCCTATTTCCTCTCCAGCCTACGTCATGCGGCGCACCATCTGCCGTTGCTCGACGACACCGCGCGTGATGCGGTCGGTTCGCATCTTCTGGAATTGCTCAGCATCGCGATGACCGAGGACGAGCGTTTCCTGGAGAGCAAAAGCAGCACAACACAGGTCGCGCATCTCCACCGGGCCGAGGACTATATCCGCCGCAATCTGAGGGATCCCGACCTTTCGCCACAAAAGGTCGCAGAGGCCTGCGGCCTGTCGCTGCGATACCTGCAGCGGATATTCTGCGATGCGCAGCAGACGGTCAGCGGCTACATCCGCGACTGCCGGCTCGCCCGCTGTAATGAGGACCTGAAGAAAGCGGGACCGAGAGAAACGATCGCGGTCATCGCCTATCGCTGGGGTTTTGCCGACCAGGCGCAGTTTGGCCGTCACTACCGGGATCATTACGGCTGCACGCCCCGGCAAACCCGCAACCTGAGGCCTTAGAGACCATCCATCGATAGCGGGCGTGCCGGTAGCTTCCTCATCCGGGCCATGCGCTTGATCCTGTCGCGCCCGGTCGCAATTCCCGCATCCGGAATGCCAAACGTCGATGCGACGGTCCCGTCACCGTTGAGGTAAAGCGCCTTGAAGCCCATCGGGTCAGCGATCAGCGCCGAGATCACGTCCTCTATTCCAGGAGTGAGCCGAGGCTTTGTTTCACTGCCGGACAGGGCATTTTCTCTGTGATGTTTTCACATCGGATTGAGAATGGGCTCAAGACGCTTGGCCGCATCAAGCAGGTGTTTGTCGGCAAAACGCGTGGCAATCAGCGTGACGCCAATCGGCAATGTGGGATGGCCGAGCGGCACCGGCATATTGAGGCAGGGAACGCCGAGAAGGGTCCAGGACGCGTTAAAGACCGGGTCGCCCGGGCGGCGTCCGGCTGGTGCGAAACCCGGTGCGCTTGGCGCGATCAGAATGTCGAAATCCTGCATGTACGCGTCAAATGCGATGCGTCCCAGCGCCATCGCATCATAGGCCTGCGCAAGCTCTCGCAGGCTGGAGCCATCGCGATTTTCGACCCGGTGGTGGAAATCATCATGGAGGGTTTTTCCATCGCGCCGGGCCAGATTGCGAAAGGACGCCTGCCCTTCCCGATGCAGGATCACGCGGTGGTGGCTGTCGAGCGCTTCGAACCCGGCAGGCAGATCAATGGCCTGCACCGAATGGCCCTCCCTCTCAAGCCGCTCCTTCGACAGGTCGAGAGCCGCAAGGCTTTCCGGCGCCAGGCGGTCGCGATAAGGCCCAGCCGTGATCGCGATCCTCAGCTGACCCGGCAAATCCGACGATACCAGCGTTTCATCGAGGCCGAGCACCGAGGCCAGCAAAGCCACATCGTCTACCGAGCGGCCGTACCAGCCGACAGTGTCGAAACTCTGCGCATAGATCTTTGCCCCTTCGCGGCTCACCCGTCCGAAGCTCGGCTTGAAACCGATAATGCCGCAAAAGGACGCCGGGCGGATCGTCGAGCCGCCCGTCTGTGTTGCCAGTGCCAGCGGCACATGCATGTCTGCAACGGCGGCCGCCGAGCCGGCAGACGAACCGCCCGGTGTATGCGCGAGGTCATGCGGATTACCGGTTCTGGCATCACGGCCGGCGGCGGCGAACTCTGTGGTATCCGTCTTGCCGAGAATGATGGCGCCTTCGCTGCGCAGAAGATCGACCACAGCGGCATCGGCAGCGGGCCGAAACCCCTCATAAAGCGGCGAGTTGTGCGCCGTCGGAAGATCGAATGTATCGAAGACATCCTTCACGCCGATCGGCAGGCCGTGAAGTTTTCCGCGCTCGGCCAGAGGCACGGCGTCGGCTTGGTCTGCCTGTTCAAGCGCCGTGTCGCTGAGCGCAAGCCAGGCGCGGACGTCAGGATCCCGCTTGCCGATCCGTGCAAGGCAGGCCGCAACGAGGTCCCGCGCGGTCAATCGTCCCTCGGCCATCCGGCCCAAGGCTTCCGTCGCTGTCAGCGCGGCTGGATCCAGGTTGATCGGCGACAGAACGGTCATGCCGCATCCTCCCCGGGCATCATCCGATGAAAGTCCGTCACCTCCTGAAATGCGCGCCCCAGAAGCAGGCAGAGCGCATCTCCGCCGGGATGGCCGACAATCTGGATGCCTGTTGGCAAGCCAAAGCGGCCAACACCTGATGGCAGCATCAGGGCTGGAAGCCCCGTCACATCAAAGATCATGGTGTTGCGAGAGATGATGGATTGAAAAGCATGGGGCTGTCCGTCGACATCCACGGTCAGATTGTCGAGATCACCAGCTTCGCCACCCAGTCCCGGCGTGACGATGGCATCGACCTCACCCATGGCCGACAGAAACGTTTCGAGTGCCACGACCCGGCGCTGCAGGGCCTCGCCATAGTCTCTGGCCGAAAAGCCAAGCCCGTTTTTCAGGCGATGCAGGAGGCCGGGATCGAAAAGTTCGGCGCGATCAAGGCGTGCCGCGTGAAGGCTTGCCAGTTCGCTCTGCAAAATGACCCAGCCGGCCTCATGCAACGGTTCAATATTGATGGGCGCAAGCGGCACCAGACGACAGCCGAGAGCCTCCAATTGCCGCAAGGCGGATTGCCAGTTGTCGAGCACATGCTGATCCACCGTTTCGGTGAACCAGTTGACCGGCACGCCGAGCCTGAGGCCCTCAACGGAGCCCTCAACGGATCCCTTATCCAACAGCGCCGCCAATTGCCTAACAAGCCGCCCTGCCCCGTCCCGGATCATGAAGGGCAGAACGCGGGCAATGTCTTCCGCCGAGCGTGCCATGGGGCCGACATGATCGAGTGTCCACGAAAGCGGCGCAACGCCCTGCCGTGAGACCAGTTCGCGGGTGGGCTTCAACCCAGTGGTGCCGCACCAGCAGGAGGGCACGCGGATGGAACCGCCGGTATCCGTGCCGAGTGCAAGCGGAATCAGCCGCGCAGCAAGCGCTGCACCGGACCCTGTTGAAGACCCGCCCGTCCAGCGACTGCGGTCATGCGGATTGGTGACCGGGCCGAAACGCGGATTGTGCGGCGACCCGGCGGCAAATTCCGTGGTCGCGGTCATGGCAAAGGGAATGGCACCGGCGGCACGCAAGGCGGAGACCGCCGACGCATCGATAGACGCCACACGGTCACCCGTGAAGTGGGAACCGGAGGTGACGACGGCTCCAGCGACATCGATGATATCCTTGACGCCGAAGGGAATGCCTTCGAGCGGCCGCGCACGACCCTCCGCTAGACGCCGATCGCTGTCTCGCGCAGCCTCTTCAGCGCCGGGCACGAAGCGGAGAACGGCTTCTCCTCCCGTCCGCGTGGTTGCAATGCGGGCCTTGAGTTCTCCCAAAAGCTGAGAAGGACGCAAACTGCCGCTGGCATAGGCCGAGAGCAGTTCCGTCACCCCGGCGGCAAAGGCAGGCCCCTCCAGCGGAGCAGACGCCCGCGGCAGAGCCACGGAACCCGTGTCCGCATCCGATGTCGCCGCATCCCAATGGATGCGATCGACACGCGTCGGGTCGGCCAGCGTCATCGGATCGAACGAGACCCCCGCTTGTTGGCGAGGATCATCGAACGGCGCCGGGAAAGCGGCCTTCACGTCATTCCGCCGCGATCTGGGTGGATGTGCGGCTTGCCATCAGCGGCTGGATGCGCTCACCGAACTGGTCGAGCCCCAACAGGAAGTCGTCGAAGGTCAGCATGATGCCTTTGGTGCCCTCGACGTCGGCAGCCTCATCCAGCATGCGCGCGACCTTCGCATAGGAGCCGACCAGCGTGCCCATGTTGAAGTTGACCGCACCTTCCGGGAGGTTGATGTGTTTGGCGGTCGAATTGGCGTCCGCCGATGCATCCTTGCTGCCCTGGTCGGCCATCCATGCGAGCGCATCGACATCGGCACCCTCGCGATACGTCTGCCACTTCGCCTCGGCCAGCTCATCCGTCTCGTCGGCAATCACCATGAAGAGAACATAAGCACCCACGTCGCGGCCGGTCTTTGCCGCCGCATCGAGGAGCGTCCGGTTGTTCGGGGCATAGGCGGTCGGCGTGTTGATGCCAGAGCCCATGACGAAATTGTAATCGGCATATTCGGCCGCAAATGCCATGCCGCGCGGGCTTTGACCGGCCGCGACGATCTCGATCTTGTTCGCAGGCATCGGCTTCATCATGCAGTCCTTCATGGTGAAGTGCTTGCCCTCGAAGCTGCAGCTGCCGTTCGCCCACAGCTCCTTCATGATGTGGACGTATTCGGTCGAATAATCGTAGCGATAACCGAAATAATCATTGCCCGGCCAGATGCCCATCTGGTCGTATTCCGCCATCTGCCAGCCGGACACGATGTTCACGCCGAAGCGGCCGGGCGCCACGCTGTCGATGGTGGTTGCCATGCGCGCGACGATCGCCGGCGGCAGGGTGAGGACGGCGGTGGAGGCGAAGAGCTTGATACGCTCGGTGACAGCGGCCAAGCTCGCCATCAGGGTAAAGCTCTCCAGATTGTAATCCCAGAATTCAGCCTTGCCGCCAAAACCACGCAGCTTGATCATCGAGAGTGCGAAATCGAGGCCGTATTTTTCCGCTTTCTGGACGATCTGCTTGTTCAGCTCAAAGCTCGGCATGTATTGCGGCGATGCCGTCGAGATCAGCCAGCCGTTGTTTCCGATAGGAATGAAGACACCGATATCCATGTGGTTCCCCTTTTTGTATGACCTACACGCAAGCAGTATGTACGAACTAATGCAAAATTTTCTGAGGCTGTCCAGACAAAAATGCCCTAAGTTTAGCCTTGCATATTTTTCGATCATCCGCCGAAAACACGCGCAGGGAAAATTGCCGATCAACCGTTCAAACGGTTGCGCGCTGAGCAATCGGGGCACACGAAGGCACCACCGGCACCCGGAGGCACCGGCAGTTCGGGTCGGTCGGCAAAGCAGAAACGAGAGGCTCAGCTCTCGGCGCGAAGCGTCGTGGTAAAGGTGAAACGTTCGGCGGGAAGCACCTGGAAAGCGTATTCGAGAAGCCGTCGCCCCGAACCGAAGTAGCGCCGCGTGACAACAAGGGCGAGATCGCCGGCCTTCACATCCAGCCTGGCTGCAACCTCGGCGTCAAGAATCATCGGGCGAATATCCTGCTGGATCTCCTGGATCTTTTCGCCCGTATACTGCTCGATGTAATGGAAAATGGCACTGCGCGCGACCGTGATATCCTTCACGGCAGGCGCCAGTTTGGCGTCCACATAGACCTCGTTCCAGGAGAATGGCCGACTGCGATTGCCGGAATAACGAATACCGGCCATGTGGAGGAACTTGCGCCCCGGACGGCAGCCCAGTTCGACGGCAAGCTTGCCCTGCGCGGAAATCTCTTCCTTGGTGTCGATAACGAATTCCGTCTCGGCCGCAATCTCGAAAAGCTCCGAGCGCGAATGGGCAATGAAGCGGTTCTTTTCCGGATCAAATCCCGCCTCGACCCGCGTGCCAACTCCCTTGCGGGCGGAAAGGCGCCCCTTGTTGCGCAGCGTGGCAATGGCCTGCCGGACCGTCTGCCGGCTGACGCCCAGCGCAGCGGCGATCTCGTTTTCCGTCGGAAGAAGCGAGCCGACCGAAAACTCTCCGTCGCTGATCCGGCTCTCCAGATGATGGGCGACCTGCAGGTAAAGCGGCGCCGTGTCCACCTCCGGCTTCCAGTCCATGCGCTTCTGATCCAAGCTCGACACCCCGATCGGCACAACGCCGAGTTCCTCTTGTCCGTGTTTCAACCGTCTTTCCAGTCAAAAGGCAAACGAAATCCGGGGGATTATGCCGTACAACCGCGGCGACTTGCAGACTTCGCGCAAATCAATTAGTACGTACTTATTCTAGACTCTCTTCCCGGGACAGCGACACCATGTCGGACTTCATTGCCGGAGAAGCCTCGCCTGCGCGACGCGCCTCCTCGCTCACCCAGACACTCCTTGCAGCCACGTTGATCCAGATCGTCGCGACAGCCAGCGTTCTGGCGCTGACCGCCATCGCACCGACGGTTGCGGCCGACCTCGACATCGGCGCCTACTGGATCGGTTATCAGATCAGCCTGATCTATTTCTCCGGCATGTTTTCCTCGGCCGTTGCCGGCACACTCGTGCAGCGCTTCGGCCCGGTGCGGATCGAGCAGGTCGCACTGGCCTGCTGCGCCCTCGGCTTCCTGGGGATCGCCAGCGCCAAGATCCCGCTGATCATTGCCGCTTCGTTTTTTATCGGCATCGGTTACGGTCTGAACAATCCGGCCTCTTCGGAAATGCTCAGCCGCGTCACCCCCTTCAACAGGCGAAACATCGTCTTTTCGCTGAAACAATCCGGCGTGCCGCTGGGCGGCATCCTGGCAAGTTTTGCCTTTCCGTTCCTCACCCGTTTCTTCGATTGGCACATCGCACTTCTGATTGGAGCCGTCGCACCACTCCTCACCATGGGGCTTCTGGCTGCGACGCATGCCGCAGAGCCGGTCAATCCGGCACCAAGGCGGTCACTTATGAAGGGTCTTGCCGAGGAACAGTCGATCATCTGGAAAAACCCGCGATTGCGGGCGCTTTCCGGCTTGGGTTTCGCCTATTCGGCCATGCAGCTTTCCGTCTCCGCCTTTGCCGTCGTGACGCTGGCGCATGACGCCGGTTGGTCGCTTCTGTCGGCCGGTTCCGTCGCAGCAGCCATGCAGCTTGCCGGCGCCGTCGGCCGCATCTTCTGGGGCGTCGTTGCCGATCGGATCGGCGGCGGGTTCAAGACGCTGGCTTTGCTCGGCCTGCTCGGCGGCACCGGTTATGCGCTGCTGTTCTGGCTGACGGATCTGCCGACAGTGGCGCAGGTCATCCTGTTCGTCGCCATGGGCGCGGTGACCATCGGCTGGAACGGGGTCCTGCTGGCGGAGGTCGCCCATAATGCACCGGAGGGGCGGGTCGGCTCGATCACCGGCGGCGTTCTGGTCTATACCTTCATCGGCGTCATCGTGGGCCCTTCGACCTTCGGCAGCGTTTATGCGCTCACCGGCCATTACGGCGCCAGCTTCATGGCATTCTCGCTCTTCGGTTTTGCAGGGCTCATTGTCGCCTGGCGCGCCCACAAGGCCAGCCGCTAATCACTGCCTTCCATTTGTACTGACATAGTACGCAGCATCCCTGATGCTGCGTTGCGAAGCATGGGCAAATCTCGACCCAGCGCCCGGCACGCGCCTATGGCGTAAGCGCCCTGCTGGCAGGCCTTTTGGCATTCGCTCAATAAATGTGCAGTGCAAAAAATTAGGCAAAATCGAGTTGACCTGATCTCGATTATGTACGTACATTACCTGTCGGCGGTTAAGGGAACCGCAATCATCGACACCGGGAAACCCGGGTCGCAGACAGGGGAACGTCGATCATGCGCCGCATTCTTGCCAGTTCGCTTTTGGCCGCCGCCACACTCGCGGTCGCCTCCATGCCAGCCGCCGCAGATCCGATGGCCGATGCCAGGGCCATTATCGCGGCGCACCGCGCCATGCCGGTCTTTGCCCCTCCCGGCGAGCCCTTCGATGCCAAGGCCTGCATGGCGAACAAAAAGGTTCTGTCGATCCCGATTTCGATGACAATCCCGTTCAATGTGGAACTTCAAAAGGCCATGGCGTCGGCGGCCGCCGAAGTGGGCTTCACCTACACCACCTGGGACAACCAGCTGAAGATCGACCAGTGGGTTCAGGGCATCTCGCAGGCCATCAGCCAGAAATACGACGTGGTGGACCTTGCGGGCGGCCTCAATCCCGAAGTGCTGGGACCGCAGTTGTCCGAGGCCCGTGCGGCCGGCCTGAAGATCAGCACCACGCACTTCTACGACGTCACACAACCTGCCATCAAAAGCGTCGACTACTCCGGCAAGGTCGATTTTACCGGCGCCGGCAAGCTTTTGGCAGCCTGGGCTTATGAGCAGACCAAAGGCAAACCGAACGTGCTGATCATCGGCTCCTCCGACGTTCTTCCGTCCATCCCCTTCGTGAAGTCGATCCAGGATCAGCTGAAAGCGCTTTGCCCTGATTGCAAGCAGAAGCACCTCGATGTCCCAGTCTCCGAATGGGCGACCAAGATCCAGTCGGGCACGCAGTCGGCCCTGCTCGCCGACCCGTCGATCAACTACATCCTGCCGATCTATGATTCCATGTCGCAGTTCGTCGTTCCAGCCCTGCGCATCACGGGTTCCGAAGGGGCCGTGAAGGTTGCAAGCTTCAACGGCACACCGTTCGTGCTCGACATGATCCGCCAGGGGCAGGTCGAGATGGATATCGGCGAAAGCCTCGGCTGGGCGGGGTATGCGGCAATCGACAACATCATGCGCATGCTCTGCGGCAAGCCGGAAGTGGCCAAGCTCAACGTGCCCCTTCTCGTCTTCGACAAGGACAATATCAAGACCGCCGGTGTCCCTGCCAATTTCAACGACGGGTACGGCGACGCCCATCTCGACGGTTTCCGCAAGCTCTGGATGCTGAAGTAGCCCAACGAGACCGGGAGCCGCGCGATGACCGAAAATGCCGTGCTCAGGATGAACAATATTCGCATGCGGTTCGGGAGCTATTATGCGCTGAAGGGCGTATCGCTCTCTATCCGCCGCGGCGAAGTGTTCGGCCTGCTGGGCCAGAACGGTTCCGGCAAATCGACGATGATCAAAGTTCTCGCCGGTTTCCATCAGCCCGAAGAGGGCAGCGAAGTGGTCCTCTGGGGCCAGGCACTGCCCCTTCCTCTCGATCCGATGGATATCAAGAAACGCGGCGTCGCCTTCGTTCACCAGCATCTCGGCCTTGTCCCTTCGCTGTCCGTCCTTGAGAACATGCGCGTGACGGCACTTGGGCAGAAAAGACCCTGGGGCGTGAACTGGAAGCGGGAAGCGCAGGCGATTTCGAGCCTCTTTGCCGAGTTCGGCCTCGACATCGACCCTTATGCGACTATTGCCAGCCTGCCCCCGGTCGAGCGTGCCTTCGTTGCCATCATCAGAGCCTTCGAGGACCTGCGTGCCTCCGATGCCGGCCATGGCGGCGAAGGCATCCTGGTGCTCGACGAGCCAACGCCCTTCCTTCCGGCGCAAGACGTTCAGCGGCTCTTCACGCTGATCCGCTCCATCGTCAAAACCGGCGCCTCCGTGGTGATCGTCACCCACGATATCGATGAGGTGCGCGATATCACCGACCGTGTCGCCGTGCTGCGTGACGGCGAACTCATCGACATCCTCGACACAAAAACAGCCGAGCGCCAGTCCATTCTCGATACGATCGTCGGCACGCGCATCGATCATTTTCAAAAGGATCGCATGGCGACGGAGGGCATTCCCGCTGCCGTGCGTGTCCGCGATCTCAGCGACGGCACGTCGCCCGGTTTCGACTTCGAGATCCGTGAGGGGGAGACGCTTGGGGTAACCGGCCTGATCGGCTCGGGTTTCGCATCGCTGCCATATCTGCTTTATGGCGCGTTCAGAGGATCCGGCACGATCTCGATCGACGGCCAGACCGTGGCCCTCTCCGCCATCACCCCCCGTCTGGCGCAAAAACTTGGCATCGCCTTTCTGCCGGGTGACCGGCTGGGATCTGCCGGCATTGGCAGCCTGTCGGTGACGGACAATATCACCCTCCCGGTTCTGGATGGGCTGCTCAAACCTTATGGGCTCGATCGTCGCCGGATGGTGAGGGAGGCAGGCCGCCTCGGCCAGGCTTACGACGTGCGCCCCCAGGACCCGCAATTGCCGCTCAGCTCGCTCTCGGGTGGCAACCAGCAGAAGGTTCTTCTGGCCAAGTGGCTTCAGGTCAAGCCAAAGCTGCTGATGCTCGACGAGCCGACGCAGGGCGTGGATTTCGGCGCCCGCCAGCAAATCTTCCAGGCGCTCGACCGGGCGGCAGCACAGGGCACGGCCATCCTCTGCGCCTCCACCGACAACGAACAGCTCGAGCAGATCTGCGACCGGATCATCGTTTTCTCCCGTGGGCGCCCGGTCATCATGCTCAAGGGGGCAGAGATCTCCCGCAAATCCATCACCGAAGCCTGTTTCCACAGCCATGAAGCGGAGGTTGCAGAATGACAACGCTCGACCTGACAACGACAAAACCCCTCCCAAAGGCCAAAAGCCGCTTTACGCTGAAGACAGAGGCCGAACGCTTCGCGCTCGTTGCTGCCTGGCTGCTGCTGATCGCCATCTTCGGATTTCTGATGCCGGATTCCTTCCTGAGCTGGCGCAGTTTCTCCACCCTGTTCGGCTCTCAGGCCATCCTCGTCGTCCTCACGCTTGCGATCATCATTCCGCTGACCTCCGGTGACTTCGACCTGTCGGGCGCCTCCACGCTCACCATGAGCTGCATGCTGATCGCGGTCTTGAACGTGAAACTCGGCTGGCCGATCGTCCCGGTGATTGTCGTGGCGCTTGCAAGCGGCATCGTCATCGGCGCGGCCAATGCGGTCTTTGTGCTTTATTTCCGCATCCATTCGCTGATCGTGACACTCGGCATCGGCACCTTCGTCAACGGGCTGATCCTCTGGGTCAGCAATAGCCAGACGATCTCAGGCGTCTCCATGGATCTCGTCGAGTGGGTGATCATCAACCGCTTCCTCGGCATCCCGCTTGCCTTCTTTTATGCCATGATCCTGGCGGCGATCCTCTGGTATGCGCTCGAATACACGATCCCCGGACGCAAGCTGCTTTTTGTCGGGCGCGGTCGCGAGGTTTCACGGCTGAGTGGCATTGATGTCGACCGGGTGCGCGCCACCTCCTTCATCCTCTCCGGCCTGATCTCGGCCTTCGCCGGCGTGCTTTATGCCGGCATGACCGGGTCCGCCGATCCGCTGTCGGGCTTGAACCTTCTGCTGCCGGCCTTCGCGGCTGCCTTCCTGGGCGCCACGACTATTTCTCCGGGGCGGTTCAACGCCTTCGGCGCCGTGATCAGCGTCTATTTTCTCGTCACCGGCATTACCGGGCTGACAATGCTGGGCGCCGATGCCTATGTGCAGAACCTGTTTTATGGCGGCGCGCTCGTTATCGCTGTCTCGCTCAGCCAGCTGGTCCGCAACCGGCAACCACAGGATTTCAGCTGATGGATATCGAAGACGTCATGAAGGCGCTCTCGCAAGCGTATTGGGGCCGCCCGGCGATTGATCCGGAACTCGTCGCCATGGTCGGCGAAATGCGCCGGGATTCTGCTGCAATCGCCGCATCTCCCGAAGGTCAGCAGGGCGCTCTGTTTAACCTTGAACCGGCAGCCTTCGACCGGATCCTGCAGACGGAGGCAGACCGATGAGCCTTGATAACCCCGGTTCACTTGCGCAAGCGGCAGCCGCCGTCAAGGCGCGGCGCATCAGTGCCGTGGAGCTGACGAAGGCGGCGCTCGATCGCGCCAGATCAAGCCATGAGCGGCTGAACGCCTTCATCGACATTGAAGAGGAAACAGCCTTGCAGGCGGCCCATCGCGCGGATGAGGCGCTGGCACGCGGCGAGGCAGCGAGTGTCCTTCACGGCGTTCCGCTCGCCCACAAGGACATGTACGACCGCAAGGGATTCGTCACCGGCTGCGGCTCGAAGATACGCGCAACCCATAGGGCTGCGGAAACCTCGACCGTGATGCAGCGGCTTGAAGTGGCCGGTGCGGTGTCAATCGGGCGGCTCAACATGAGCGAATTTGCCATGGGGCCCACCGGCCACAACTTTCATCACGGCCGGGCGCTCAATCCGATTGATCCGGCGCGGATTACCGGCGGCTCCTCCTCCGGCAGCGGATCGGCCGTCGGCGGTGGTGTGGTGCTGGCCGCACTCGGCTCCGACACCGGCGGCTCCATTCGCCTGCCGGCCGCCTGTTGCGGCGTCGTGGGCATCAAGCCGACCCAGGGCCGTGTCAGCCGCCATGGTGTCATGCCCCTCTCCTTTTCGCAGGATTGTGTCGGCCCCCTCGCCCGCAGCGTCGATGATGCCTATCTCCTCCTCCAGCTCATCGCCGGACCGGACGGGCGCGATACCACATGCGTGACCGCTCCGCCTCCTGCCGCCCTGACGGATGACGTTTCGACACTGCGGGTCGGAATTCTCGGCGGGCTTTTTGAGACCGGGCTCGACGCGGTCGTTTGTGCGGCACTGGAGACAACCGCGCACGTCTTGTCGAAAGAGGTGGCGACGCTTGCGAGGATCAAGGGCACCGAAATGCCGTCCATCGCCGAACTCGCCAATGTCATTGCCATGGCCGAGGCCGGCACGGTCCATTTCGACTGGATGCGGGAGCGACCGGAAGATTACGGCCCGCAGATCCGCATGCGGCTGTCGCAGTCGCTGGCGATCCCGGCACCGATCTATCTGCGGGCGCTGCAGATCCGGGCGACCATGCTCCAGGCCTTTCTCGATGAAACCTTTGCCAAGGTCGATGTTCTGATTGCACCCGCAATGCCCTTCCTCCCGCCGCTGTCAAGCGAGGTCGACATCGGTGCGAGCCCCAAGATGAACGCCGTGGTGAGCGCCCTGACATCCTTTACCCGGCCGTTCAGTTTTTTCGGCCTGCCCGTCGTGACACTGCCGGTTGCCGCCTCTCCCGAGGGCCTGCCGATTGCCATGCAAATCATCGCAAGACCCTGGCGGGAGGATCAGGCGGCAAGCGTCGCACGCCGGCTGGAGCAGATCCTCGCACTGCCGGCCTTTGCATCATCGCTGCCGCCGCGAACGGCGGCATGAGCGAACTGACAGCAAGATTATCCGCAAGCCTGAAAGGATGACCACGATGAACAGCGTTGCAAATTTTGCACAACCGGTGGACGCCGTTCCCCCGATCGCCCGCGAGGCCTTCCGCAACGCCATGGCGAAAATGGGCGCGGCGGTCAACATCATCACGACCGATGGCCCGGCCGGCCGCGCCGGTTTTGCCGCAACGGCGGTCTGTAGCGTCACCGACAGTCCCGCCACCCTGTTGATCTGCCTGAACCGCACGGCATCGGTCTTCGATGCGGTGATCGGTAACGGCGTGATCTGCGTCAACGTCCTTGCCTCTGCCCACGAGGATCTCTCCAATCTCTTCGGCGGCAAGACATCGGTCGACGCGCGTTTTGCAGCCGCCGAATGGCGTCAGGGCAAAAGCGGTACGCCCGTGCTCTGTGATGCCCTGGTCTCGTTCGAGTGCCGCATCAGCGCGGAAGCGGATGTCGGCACGCATCGTGTTCTCTATTGCACGGTGGAAGAGATCCATGATGGCAGCGATGCCGAGGCACTGATCTACTTTCAGAGAGCCTATCGTCGCGTCGGCGGTTGAGCCCGTGTCGTGGTGTCAGCCGGCAGCGCCCACCGCCAATCCAGAACGAACGGGCGCTGGTCGATAACTGGCAAATCACCATCTTGGGGTGGCGACCGTGACCTTGCCGGAAAGCCCGTATCCTCTGACCGTTGGGCTTGCGCAACGGAGCCACGACCGGCAGCCTGTTGCATCACGCAGATGGGCACGCTCCAGGTGGATTAAGCCCGAATTCGTCGTATGATCCTCCATCACACGACGGGGACCAAAATGCATTTTCTCGTAACCGATACGGACGCCGGTACCGACATCGCGGCCATCGGCAGCAATCTTTCCGCCTTCAATGAACAGGATGTCGGCGCTTCCGAGCGGCGGATACTCGGCGTTCTCGTGAAATCCGATGCGGGTGTGCTGATGGCGGGGCTCAGCGGCTATACCGCCTGGGGATGGCTTTATATTCAATGGTTGTGGGTTCACGACGATCTTCGGGGCCAGAAAATGGCAGCGCGGATGCTCGACGCGGCCGAAGACGAGGCCCGCAAGCGGGGTTGCCGTGCGGCCTGGATCGACACGTTCAATCCGGTCGCGGAAAAAGCCTATACCCGCCAGGGCTATACGGTCTTCGGCGAACTGCCCGATTTTCCGCTCGGGCGCAGCCGGAAGTTTTTGCAAAAACAGCTTTGAGGCGAGGCTGGCCTATCCAGCCAGCATGCCGCCGGTCATCGGTTCCTGTGCGCCGGTGGTGCTGGGAAAACTGATCGGCAGGCCGCGCAGCACCCGGACAGCGAGGAAGGCAAAACACTCCGCCTCCACCGCATCGCCCCGCCAGCCGAGCGTTTCGGCCGGCAGAACTTCTACCCGGGCGCGTTCTGCCAGCATCTCCATCAGCACCGGATTGTGCCGGCCGCCACCGCTCACGAACACTTTTGCCGGACGCTGCGGCAGGAGATCGAGCCCCTTGCCGACGGCGCTTGCGGTAAAGGCCGTCAGGGTCGCTGCACCGTCCTCGGCATTGAGGCCCTCGGCCATGGCTGCGCCAAAATCGAAACGGTCGAGCGATTTCGGATAGGCGGTGTGGAGATACGGATGCTCCAGCAGGCGCTTCAGGCGGGGCTCGTCCACCTGCCCTTGCCGCGCCAGCGCCCCGTCGCGGTCCATCTCGCCCAGACCGTGGGCTTTGACGAAATCATTGATCGGCGCATTGGCCGGCCCCGTGTCGAAGGCAACCAGCTGACCCTTGCCATCGCTCCAGGTGATGTTGGCGACACCACCGAGATTGAGGATGGCCGCCTCGCCTTCCTCTGCAGCACTTTTGAGAAGGGCAGCATGATAGACGGCGGCGAGCGGTGCGCCCTGCCCGCCGGCTGCCACATCGGCGCTTCGAAAATCATAGGCGACCTTGACGCCGAGCAGGCTTGCCATCAGGGCGCCGTCGCCCAGCTGGCGGGTCGCGCCGATGCGGCCGGGCTTTGGTGCCCGGTGCAGCACGGTCTGGCCGTGGAAACCGACGACGCCGATATCCGCCATCGCAAGCCCGGCCTCCTCCACCAGAGCGCGTACCGCATCCGACTGCGCCCGCGTCAACGCCTCTTCCGCTTCGGAAAAGATGGCAGGCTCCGGCCCGTCGAAATTCCAGCGCCGAGCCTGCTGCAGCGTTTCCTCCAGAAGATCGCGCACCGGCTGGCCATAGGGCGCCAGCGTATAGAGGCCAAAACGCTCTACCGTCTCGCCATCGGTCTTCAGAAGGGCAACGTCGATATTGCCGTCCAGCACGGTTCCCGTCATCAAGCCCACGGCCCAGATTGGCTGCATCGTTTTTCTCCCTCAGAACGTGTTGACGGCGTCGCCGACGGCCGCGCGCAAGGTAAAAATGCCGCTGTCGACATGGCGCGTCGGATGAACGCGATTGGTCAAAAGCGTCCAGGCGCGGCCACGGTCGAAATCGATCCAGAGACCGGTGCCCGTAAAGCCGGTATGCCCGATGACGGAGCCGTTGCAAAGGTGTCCACCCGACCAGCCCTCGTAAGGCCGCTCCCAGCCGTGGGTGCGTTTCTCCGACAGCGGTTGGCGCATGAGACGCACAACCGGATCCCCCGCCGCATCGCCGTCCAGCAGGCCGGCTGCAAAATCCAGCACGGCATCCACCGTGCCGAACAGCCCGGCGTGACCCGACCCTTGCAGCGCCGCACAATTTTCGTCATGCACTTCGCCGCAGAGCACGCGCCCGCGCCAGGTGCAGTGCTCGGTCGCAGCCGTCATCTCCGGCGGCGCGGAAAAGGCAAAACCCGGCCCGGCGTCCATGGCGCGGATGCTTTTGCCCTCGATCCGCTCCAGCGCAATGCCAAGCAGGATATAGTTGATGTCGGAATAGACCGCAGGCCCTTTTCGCCACTCCCGCTGCAGCACGAAGGCGCGCAAGCGGTCGGGGTCGTCGCCATAGGTATAGATCGGCTCGACGGCGGGAAACGGCGTCTGGTGGCCAAGGCACTGGCGAAAGGTGACGACGCGCTCCCAGCAGTCGGGCGCATACTGGCGAAAATCCGGAATAACGGAGGTAATCGGCGCATCGAGATCAATGCGCCCATCTGTCGCCAGTGCCAGAATGCGCGGCACGGTGAAGGCGACTTTTGAGAGCGAGGCGAGATCGAACCACGTGTCCAAGGTCATCGGCCGCTCGCCGCCAACCTTCTGCGCAAGACCGACAGCGCGCGTGATCCGGCCGTGGCTGAGGTCGTGCATGCCAAGCACGCAGCCCGGAATGAACCCGCCGGCAATAGACTGATCGACTAGAGCGAAGGCGCTTTCGAAAGGCTGCTCAAGCGCGCGGGATCGATCAACGGTGGGCTGCGGCATGGCTCTTTTCCTCGCGATCATCGGCTTCGATACGCACCTGATGGTCTTTTCCGCAGGTCCGCCAGAGCGTTTGCGTCGGTTCATAACCCGGGGGCCGAAGAAGTGTCGGGATATCGGCGGTGTCGAGTTTAAAAATCTCGCGCCGGCGCTCCATGGTGGGAACGGCGGCAATGAGACGGCGGGTATAGGCATGCTGCGGCGATGAAAGCACCGCCTCTGCTGCCCCGATTTCCACGATCCGCCCGGCATAAAGCACCGCAACCCGGTGCGCGATCCGCTCCACCACCGCCATGTCGTGGGACACGAAGAGGTAGGCAAGCTTCATCTCGTTCTGGAGATCGATGAGGAGATCGAGCACCTTGGCCTGCACGGACACGTCAAGCGCAGACACTGCCTCATCCAGCACCAGAACGGCGGGATTGACCATCAGCGCGCGGGCAATGCAGAGGCGCTGCCGCTGGCCGCCGGAAAATTCGTGCGCATAACGCCTGATGCTGTCGACCGGCAGGCCGACGCGATCGAGAAGCCGTGCCATGCGTGCGCGCACCGCATCGTCCACCCGCTCGCCAGAAGCCCGCACCGGCTCGGCCAGCAGGCTTTCCACGTCAAGACGCGGGTTGAGCGAAGCATAAGGGTTCTGGAACACCATCTGCACGGGCTTGCGCCGGTTGCCGGTCCGCTCGTCCACGACGGCAAACGTGCCGCGATGCGGCTTGACGAGACCGAGAAGCGCGCGTGCCGTGGTGGATTTTCCCGATCCGCTTTCACCTACGATGGCAAGCGTTTCGCCCGGCATCACATCAAAATCGACGTTTTCGACCGCATGGATGGCGCCGATGGACCGGCGCAGCAGGCCGGCGGTTGTGGGAAAACGCACCGTCATGCCCTCCACCTTAAGGGTTGCTGGCGTTGCGGTCTTGTCTGTGCGGTCGTGGTCACGCCTGACATGGCGGCCGCCGGAAAAATGCGGCACGGCCTTCAGGAGATGCCGTGTATACGGATGGTCCGGCTGGTCGAGAATGCGGTCGAGCGGCCCCTGTTCCACAACCTCGCCGGACTGCATCACCATCACCCGGTCGGCAATGCCGGCGACCAGCCCCATATCATGGGTGATGAAGATCAGGCCCGTGCCGGTCTCGCGGCGAAGTTCTGCCAGCAGCGCCATGATCTGTGCCTGGACGCTGACATCGAGGGCCGTGGTCGGCTCGTCGGCGATCAGCAGGCGCGGATTGGTGGCAAGCGCCATGGCAATCATCACACGCTGCAACATGCCGCCGGAAAGCTGGTGGGGATAATATTTCAGACGTCGTGCCGCATCGGGAATGCGCACCCTGTCGAGCGCTTCAAGTGTTGCAGCACGCGCCGCCGATCCAGAAAGACCGCGCTGCAGCTTGAAGGCTTCGGCAATCTGCTCGCCAATCGTCAGCACCGGGTTGAGCGACGTCATCGGCTCCTGAAAAATCATGCCGATCTCGCCGCCGCGGATCTTTTCCATGCGCCGGTCGCTGGCCCTGGCGAGATCGATCACTTCGCCGCCGGCGGTCAGAAAGTCCATCCGCCCGTCCAGAATGCGCCCGCCGCCATAATCGACCAGCCGGTTGATCGACAGCGCCGTCACCGATTTTCCCGAGCCGCTTTCGCCGACGATGGCGAGTGTCTCGCCGGCATCCAGTTCGAAATCGACACCATGAACGACCGCGCGCATCTGGTCGCCGCGACCAAAGCCTACCTTCAGGCCCGAGACGGAAAGAAGCTTGGTCATGCAACCACCCTTCGCATGCGCGGATCGAGAATGTCGCGCAGGGCATCGCCCAGGAGATTGAAGCCGAGAATGCCGAGCATCACGGCGATGGCTGGGAAGACCAGCAGCCACGGCGCCATTTCCATGAGGCTGACGCTATCAGCCAGCATCAGGCCGAGCGAGGAATTGGGCGGCTGCGTGCCGAGCCCGAGGAAGCTGAGGCCCGATTCCGTCAGCAGCGACCAGGCGAGCGCCAGCGTGACCTGAACGGTCAGCGGCGCGACGAGGTTCAACAGCAGGTGGCGGGTGAGGATATAGGTGGAGGAACTGCCGAAACTGCGCGCCGCATCAACGAAATCGCGCGTCTTGATTGAGAGCGCCGGCCCGCGCACGACACGGGTGAAGATCGGCGTGTAAACGAAGGCGATGGCCAAAATGCTGGTGAATGTGCCGGGTCCAACGACGGCGATGAACAGAAGCGCCAGAAGAATGGCCGGAAAGGCCAGAAGCACATCCATGCAGCGCATGACCAGGCCATCCCAGAGATGGCCGAACCAGGCAGCGGTGAGCCCCAGCAGGGTGCCGATCGCAGCGGCAAGCCCGACCGAGGAAAAGGCGACCATAAAGGATTGCCCGATGCCGATCATCAGCCGGCTCAGCACGTCACGGCCGAACATGTCGGTGCCCATCCAGTGGGCAAAAGTCGGGCCTTGCAGGCGCTCGATGCGGAACTGCTTTAGCGGATCATAAGGGGTCAGACCCGCCTGCGCGAGAAGCGCCACGATGATGTAAACCAGCACGATGGCTGCGCCGATGCGGCCGCTCGGATGGCGCAGCAGCCCATGGAGAAAGGCCTTCATGAGCGTCCTCCCAGCCGGATGCGCGGATCAAGCAGCACATAGGTGAGATCGACCAGCAGGTTCACCACCATGAAATTCAGCGCCACGAACAGCACGCTTCCCTGCACCAGCGCATAATCGCGCTGGAGAATGGCATCGAGCACGAGACGGCCAAGGCCGGGCAGCGCAAAGATCTGCTCCACCAGCACCGCCCCGCCGAGGAGATACCCGAACTCGACGCCGCTCAACGTCACGACCGGGATCAGCGCATTGGGAAGCGCATGGCGCCAGATCACGCGGCCCTTCGGCGCGCCTTTGCTGCGGGCGGTGCGCACATAATCATCGCCCAGCACATCGAGCACGGCGGAGCGGGAGATGCGGGTGACCGAGGCGGTGAAGGAAAGGCCAAGCGTCATCGCCGGCAGGATCAGCTGAGACAGGTTGCCGAGCGGATCTTGCGAAAACGGCACAAACTCGCCCATGGAAGGCAGAATGCCAAAGCCGGCCGACAGGACATAGATGATCAGCAGGCCGATAACGAAGCTTGGGGTCGACTGGCCGATCATGGCAAAGATGCGCACGGCAAGATCCGAGCGTTTTTCATTGCGGGTGGCCGCAAAGACGCCGAGCGGCAGCCCGACGCCAAGGGCAATGATCATGGCGAGAACCGCAAGCTCCAGCGTCAGCGGAAACCGTTCGAGGATCACCGTCAGGACCGGCTTGCCATAGGTGACGGAGACACCGAGATTGCCGGAAAAGACGCCGCCGATCCAGCGCCCGTACTGGCTGAACCAGCCCTGGTCGAGACCGAAATAGACCGCCAGAGACTGGCGCTGCTCGGGTGTCAGAAGCCCCGCTTCCGTGCCGAGCATGGCCGTGATGGAATCGCCCGGAACGAGGCGGATCGCCACGAAGACCAGAACCGAGACGCCGAACATCACCAGCGGAAAGGTGACGAGGCGCCGTATCAGGTAATTCATGGCTTTCCGCCCCGGGCTTGCATTACTTCAGTGTGATCTTGGAAATGCCGAAGAGGGAACCATCAGGAGTTGCCACATATCCCTCGACGTTCTTCTGCTGGGCCGTGTAGCTGTAGCCGGTGTAAAGCCAGATCCACGGCGACACTTCCGCCAGATGCTTGTCGAAGGCGCTGAAGATTTCGCGGCGCTTGGCCGGATCGGTTTCAACGCGGCCCTTCTGCATCAGGCTGTCGAGATCGTCGTCGATATAATTGGCCACCTTCTGCAGGTTGCCGGCCTTGGTCCAGTAGCGGTTATACATGGAATAGGGATCGGCGCGGCCACCGTTCAGCGCCACCGCCATGTCGAAATCCCCCTTCAACCAGGTATCGACATAAACGTTTAGTTCCATCAGCTTGATATCGAGCTTGATGCCGATCTCCTGCAGCTGCGACTGGATGACCTGCGCTTCGGAGGCCGCTGTCGGCGGTTCGCCGGTTGCGGCAATCACGGTTGCCGAGAATCCGCCGGCATAACCGGCATCCGCCATCAGCTTCTTGGCCTTTTCAACATCGCGGCTGTAGCAGAACAGCGAGGCAGGATCGGAACGGTAGCCGGGCATGGTGAGCGGGCCGGTCACTTCGCCTTCGCCGAGAAGGGCAGTATCCAGAATATCCTTGCGGTCGATGGCGCAGGAAATCGCCTGGCGCACCTTCAGCTCGGTCATCGGCTTGCGCGATGCATTAAGCTGCAGCACGTGATAGGCGAGAACCGGCTTGCGGTTCAGCGTCAGGCCTGAAACCTTCGGCACGAGCGTTGCGACCAGCGGATCGTTCAGCAGGGCAAAATCCACCTGCTTTGCCCGAAGCGCTGCCAGAATGGCGTTTTCATCCGGGAGCACGCGGATATCGATGCCATCGACGCCCGGTTTGCCGCCGGCCCATTCAGCGTTTGCAACAAGGGTCTCGCGGGAATTCGGCTCCCATTTTTCCAGCTTGAACGGGCCCGACCCCACCGCCTGCGTGCCGATCTTGCCAGCCGCGATTTCTGATGCCGGCACGATGGCGGCATTGATGCTGCCCATCGCCGTCAAGAGCGGCACATCAGGCTGCGACAGCTTGAAAACGATCGTATGCTCGTCCGGCGTCTCCATGCTTTCGATGGAGAGATAGTTGGCGCGCGCTGCCGCCCCTGTTGCCTGATCGAGGATACGGGTGAAGGAGGCCTTCACGTCAGCTGCCGTTACCGGGGCACCATTGTGGAATTTGGCCTTCGGGTTGAGCTTGAAGGTCAGCGTCTTCGCATCCTCGGCAAACGTCCAGCTGGTGGCGATGGCCGGCGCGGTCTTCAGATCGGCATCGAGGCGCACAAGCGGCTCATAGATCAGTTCCAGAAGACGGATCGACGAAAACGCCGTCTGCTTGTGCGGATCAAGGCCGGTCGCATCCTGCGCCCAGGCCATTTTCAGCGTGGCGGCGAAGGAAGGGGCCGCCGTTGAAAGCAGAAGGCCTGCGACGACAGCCGCCGAGCCCAGAAATTTAGATGCAAGACCGTATACCATACCCATTATCCCTCTGTTTTCCGGTTCCCGAGCTTCTTGAGGCCGGTGACCGCATGGTTGCATTTTCTACAGGTTCAAACGTTTTGTCGCGCACCGTCCAGCGCCTGACGCAAAAAGCCTTCGCTTGCCGCAAGGGCCGTCCGTCCCGCCTCGGCGTCAACGCCGGTCAGAAGCATCAGGATGGCGAGTTTCACATTGTTGCCGGACAGCTCCAGATAGGTTTCGGCCACATCCGATGGGCAGCCGGTTGCCTCCGCGATGATGCTGATGGCGCGCACGTGAAGCTTGCGGTTGCTGATCGTCAGATCCACCATCAGGTTTTCATAGGTCTTGCCCATGCGGATCATGGCGGCCGTGGTCAGCATGTTCAGCACAAGCTTCTGCGCCGTACCGGATTTGAGCCGTGTCGAGCCGGTCACGACCTCCGGCCCGACAACCGGCGAAATTGGGATGTCGACCATGCCGGCAATGGTGGATTTCGGATTGCAGGTCAGCGAAACCGTAACGCAACCAAGCGACCTTGCATAATCAAGCGCCCCGATGACGTAAGGTGTGCGTCCGCTGACGGCGATGCCGACAACCACATCCTTTTCGTTGAGATTTATATCCTGCAGGTTGCGCTGGCCCTCATCGGGATCATCCTCGGCGCCTTCCACGGCGTGCATGATGGCTTTCGGGCCACCGGCAATAAGGCCCACCACCATGCCTTCCGGCACGGAAAAGGTTGGCGGGCATTCGGAGGCGTCGAGAATACCGAGCCGGGCACTGGTGCCGGCGCCGACATAGATCAGCCTGCCACCCTCGCGAAAGGCCCGCACCGTCTCATCGACCGCGCAGGAGATTTCGGGAATGACCTTGGCCACGGCGCCCGCCACCTTGGCATCCTCCGCATTCATCACCTCAAGGATTTCCCGGGTCGACAGAAGATCGATCGTCATGGAATTCGGATTGCGGGATTCCGAAACCAACGTCTTGAGTTCCGCCAGAAGATGCTCGTGTGACATGGGAAACCACTCGTTGTTTTCGAATTTTTACGATCATATATTCCTGATGTCAATTTATCTAGGAATATTTTATTCCGCCTGACGCACACCGAAATCCTCCAGAATCTCGCCTCTGACGGTTCAGCTGCGTTGGGCAAGAATGATGGCGCCGGACACCGCATCGCCATCCGGTGGTTTCAGGCGGCGGCGGACATCCGGGGATAACCAGGGCTCGAGCGGGCCAGCCAGACCGCCGAGCAGCGTCACCAGCGGCGCACCATAATCCACCATGCGGCGGACAAGCGCATCGATATGCTCGGCTCCCGACTGCACGATCTGGCGTGCCGCCGGATCGCCCTGGTCGGCATGACGCAGGACAAGAGGCGCAAAGGTCGCGTAATCGGTGGCGGTTGCCCGGTCCATCCAGCCGATGGCCTTGGCGGGCTCGCCGTCGAACCGCGCCATGACCTCGGATAAAAGCGGCGTCCGGTCCCGCCTTCCATCATGGGCGCGCAACGCCAGCTGAATGGCTTTCAGGCCGAGATCGGCACCGCTGCCTTCATCCGAGATGGGAAAGCCGTAACCTCCGGCGCGCTTTTCCTCGCCCCCGATGAACGCAAGTCCGATGGAACCGGTCCCGGCAATGACGATGGCGCCGTCCCGACCGGAATGGGCACCGAGGCAGGCAGCGGCGCCGTCAGAGATGAAGCGGACGGAGGCAAAGGGATGCGCCATGGTGCGCAGTTCCTCCAGCGAGCCGGCGCGGCTCAAGCCCGCAAGACCGACGCCCGCATAGACGTGGGGCGCATCGGCGGGGTCGAGCCCCGCCTCTTCGGCCGCCCCCTGCCAAGCGCGCAGGACGGAGGCCCAGGCATTCGCGATACCCATGCGCGTGGTGGCAGGACCCGACAGGCCCTGCCCCAGGATATTGCCGCTCGCATCGACGATCCGGGCGCGGCAACCCGTCCCCCCGCCATCGACGCCGACGAAAAGCGGCCCGGTTTCTGGCTGTTTCGTCATTGCGAGATCCGTTCGATCTGCGCGCCGCACTGGGCGAGCTTGCGGTCAAGCTGCTCATAGCCACGGTCGAGATGATAGACGCGGTTGATGACCGTTTCACCCTCGGCAACCAGAGCTGCCAGCACGAGGCTGACCGAAGCACGAAGATCGGTCGCCATCACAGGCGCGCCCTTCAGCGGCTTGCCGCCGCGCACCACGGCAACCGGACCGTTCAGCGCGATGTCGGCCCCAAGCCGGATCAGTTCCGGCACATGCATGAAGCGGTTTTCGAAAATCGTCTCGCGAAACAGGCTGGCGCCGTCCGCCTTGGCGGCCATGGCCATGAACTGCGCCTGCAGATCCGTCGGAAAGCCGGGATAGGGTTCGGTGGTGATATCGACCGGCCGCAGCCGGTCCGTTCCATTGACAACGACGCCGCGATCACCCGGCCAGACGGTAACCCCCATGGCTTCCAGCGCCTGAAACACGGACGCAAGATGCTCCATGCGGGCATTCACCAGTTCGATGCGCCCGCCGGTGATGGCGGCTGCCACCGCATAGGTTCCCGCCTCCACGCGGTCCGGGATTCCGTGGTGGGAGGCGGCGCGCCAGGTCGTGCCTCCCTGCACGAGCAGCCTATGGGTTCCAGCCCCTTCGATCTGAGCCCCCATGGCCGTCAGGCA
Source organism: Neorhizobium sp. PAMB6630 (assembly GCF_058242775.1). Lineage (NCBI taxonomy): Bacteria > Pseudomonadati > Pseudomonadota > Alphaproteobacteria > Hyphomicrobiales > Rhizobiaceae > Neorhizobium > Neorhizobium sp. PAMB6630. The sequence goes on along the minus strand of NZ_CM177836.1, from coordinate 1,752,607 downwards.
GGCGACGAGATCCACCACTTCCGGTTCGCGGGCGGCGTTCAGAATTTCCGTCTCGCCGCGGGCAGCGGTTGCGGCCATCAGCGCCGTTTCGGTTGCGCCGACGGAGGGGCCGGAGAGCACAATGCGCGTGCCGGATAAACCGGCCTTTGCATCCGCAACGATATAGCCCCCCTCGATCGATACCGTGGCCCCGAGTGCTGCCAGCACCTTCAGGTGCATGTCGACCGGACGCGCGCCGATCGCGCAGCCCCCCGGTAGCGAGACGCGCGCGGCACCGAAGCGTGCGAGAAGCGGCGCGAGGACGAGGATCGAGGCGCGCATCTTGCGCACGGTGTCGTAATCCACCTCGCGCGCCACGATATCCGCCGCATCGATCCGCGTGCCGCGCATGTCGCGGGTAACCTCAGCGCCGTAGAGCGCAATGATGTTGAGCATGTTCTCGACATCCGACACCTTGGGCAGGTTGGTCAGTTCGAGCGGACAAGGGCTGAGAAGCGAGGCCGCGATCTGCGGCAGGGCTGCATTCTTGGCACCCGCGATGGGCACGGCGCCATCCAGCCTGTTGCCACCGGTGATGCGAAGTTGATCCATGATATGCGTCCGTTCAACGCCGCACAGCGGCCGGATAAGGATGGTGACCTCAGGCAGGACACCGGTTATAATATTCCAGATAATTTTCTGATTGAGAATAGCATATTCCGGCAAGCGCCAAAGAGTCGAGGAAAGCCAGCATGTCCGTCTTGAAAGTGATCCGCGCCAAACTGGACTCGATGACGGACGGCGAGCGCGAAATCGGCCAGTTCATCATCGACGATCCCGAGCGCATGGTCCGGCTTTCCTCCGCAGAGCTTGCCGCCGCCACCGGGCGCAGCCAGTCGAGCGTGGTCAAATTTTCGCAGAAGATCGGTTATGACGGCTACCAGCAGCTGAAGCTTGCCGTCACCCGCGCCAAGGCGCAGGAGTGGCGGGTGCCATCGGGCATGATCCACGGCACGATCGACCAGGGCGACAGCTTTGTCACGATGCAGCAGAAGCTGGTGGCAAGCAAGGTTTCGGCCATGCAGCAGACCATGCAGGTGAACAACGAGGAAACGGTGCAGAAGGCGGTAGACGCCTTGGTTGCGGCGCGGCGCATCCATCTGGCCGGCATCGGTGCCTCCTCGCTTGTGGCGCGCGATTTTTCCTACAAGCTCTTGAAGCTTGGCCTGATGGCGCTGATCGACAGCGACACGCATATCCAGATCGCCAATGCCGCCTCCATGACCGGGGAGGATGTGCTGTTTGCCATTTCCCAATCCGGCGCCACGCTTGAAACGGTGCGGCTGGCGGAAGTGGCGCGCAAATGCGGCGCAACGGTCATCACTCTGACCGGCCTTCACCAGAACCGCCTCAGCGAGCTTGCCGATGTGGCGCTCGCCACCGTTGCCGACGAAGAACGGGTGCGATCTTCGGCGATCACTTCGCGAGACGCGCAGTTTGCCGTGATGGACCTGATCTTCCTGCTTCTCATCCGCACGCTTCCCGGCGCAAATGACGCCATTCATGCCAGCGAAGCGGCTGTCGTGCGGCTCAAATCCTCCTGACGCCGGGCCGCGCTCACTTGATGGCACCGGCCGTCATGCCGTTCACGAACTGCCGCGACAGCGCGATATAGAGGATGATGACCGGCAGCGCCGAGAGCGTCAGGCCGGAAAACAGCACGCCCCAGTCCGTGCCGAACTCGCCCATGAAAGTCGTCAGCCCCTGCGGCAGCGTTTTGAGATCGTTCGACTGGATGAAGATCAGCGGAAAGAAGAAATCGTTCCAGATCGGCACGACGTTCTGGATGGCGGCAATGACCATGGCCGGGCGCACCAGCGGCAGCATGATCGCCCACATGATGCGCGCTTCGCTGGCCCCGTCCATGCGCGCTGCATCCTCCAGTTCGTTCGGCAGGCTGCGGATAAAGCCGGTAAGGATGAACACGGTCGTGGGAAGCCCGGTCGCCACATAGATGAAGATCAGTGCAAAGCGGGTGTCGAGCAGCCCGAGATCGCGCATCTGGATGAAGAGCGGGATGACGGCCAGTTTGAGCGGGAGTGTCAGGCCAGCGAGGAAAAACAAGAGGATCAGGTTTGCGCCGCGAAATTCGTAGCGCGCCAGCGCATAGGCCGCCATGGTGCCGAGCACGAGGATGAGCGCGATCGACGAGCCGGTGACGATGAAGGAATTCATCAGGTAACGGATGAAATCCGTTTCCGTCCAGACCCGCACCAGATTGCCGACCTTGGTAAAATCGGGCAGCGAAAACGGCGACTGGAAAATCTGCGCATTCGTCTTGAAGGCAGACATAACCATGATGATGATCGGCGCCAGCATGACGATACTGTTGCCGATGAGGATGATCTGGATCAGCCCGTCACGGCCGAACGCCATGAACGATCCATCGCGCGTTTGCCTGCTCACAGCTGGATCTCCCTCTTGCGCAGCCTGATCGTGATGACGGAGGAAACGATGGCGATGAACAGGAAGATCAGCACGGCAAGCGCGCTGCCCGGACCAAAATTTTCAGCCGAAGCCGACATGCTGCCAAAAGCCGTGCGGTAGAAATAAAGTCCGAGTACATCGGTTGCGCCATGGGGGGAGCCGTCGATGCCGCCCATCACATAGGGCAGTTCGAACCAGTTGAAGGCCCCGACGAACAGCAGCGTGAAGACGACGGTCGCGGACGGCGCCACCAGCGGCCAGACGATCTTTGACATCTTGACCCATTCGCTTTCGGTTTCCATGCGCACCGCATCGAGGATTTCAGAGGGAATGCGCTGCATACCCGCCAGAAATACCAGTGTCGGGAAACCGACCATGTGCCAGGCATTGGCAACGATAATCGCCATCAGGGCGGTCGAATCCTGCCCGAGCCAGGGTTGGGCCAGAAAACCGAGGCCCATTCCGCGCAGCGACACGTTCACCGCGCCGAACAGCGGGTGCAGGAAGAGTTTCCACAACAGGCCAACGATGACGGTGGAGAGAACAACCGGCAGAAAGACGGCCACGCGGTGGAAACGTGCGCCCCACAGTTCCCGCCAGAGACAATAGGCGAGCAGAAAGCCGACACCGTTCTGCAGCACCATCAGCGCAAAGAACACAAAAATGTTGTGGCTGAACGCATTGATGGTGCGCTCGGAAAACGGAAACTCGAAGAGAACGCGGTGAAAGTTTTCAAACCAGATGAACTCGCCGCGCGCCAGCCCCTTCCACTCATAGAAGGCATAGGCGAAAGCCGACAGGATGGGATAGACGAGGAACAGCGACATGAAGGCGATCGGCGGCACGACCAGCGCTGCAATCCATAAATTCCGTCCCGTCAGTTTGCTGGACAGCATCGGTTTTCCTTCAAGAACTTGACCATCGGCAGGCAGGCGGGGCCGGACGTAATCTCGCCCGGCCCCTCCCCGTCACTTCTTCTTGAACGGCGCGTACCAGGCGGAAAGACCATCCGTCATCGACTTGCCGACCTCGGCGGGCGTTGCCTGACCGTTGAGGAGTTTTTGCACGCCGGCCTGGATCAGGTTGGACCCGGTCGGCTCGCCATAGCGGAAATTCACCAGCGTCATGTAGGCAATCGAATGTTTGTTGAGGTCCGCGACCTTGGCGAGCAGCGGGCTGTCGAAGGTGACGCCCGGTACGGCCGAGATGTTGTTGAGGTTGTTGGCAAAGACTTGGCCAAATTCCTTGCTCGCGGCGTAGTTCAGGAACTTTACCGCCGCGTCCGGGTGCGCCGTCTTGGCATTTGCGGCAAAGCCCGAATCGTAGAAAAGGCCGACCAGTTTTTCGTCCTCGGCTTTCAGGCCGGGCGCTGCAAAAACGCCGAGCTTCAGGTCCTTGTTCTGCTTGGCAAAGTTGGCAATCTCGAAAGAGCCACCGGCAAACATGGCCGCCATGCCAGACGTGAAGAGTTGCTGGGCAGAGGCATAATCAAGCCCGATGAAACCTTCGGGGAAATAGGCCGAGATTTCCTTCAGCTTGCCAAGCGCTGCCACGAAACGCGGATCGTTGAAATCGGTCTTTCCAGCCATCAGGTCTTCGTAAAAACCCTTGCCCATGATGGAGGAGGTGAGCGCCGAGACGATCGTTTCGTTCTGCCAGGCGGTTGATGTGCCATTGGCAAACGGCATGAGGCCGGCGGCTTTCAGCTTTTCGCAGGCGGCAACAAACTCGGCCCAGTCCTTGGGCTCGGTGATGCCGTTCTTGTCAAAGATCTCCTTGTTGTAGACGACGAGCATGGTCTGGCTGGCGGCGGGCACGGCGTAGAGAACCTTGTCCGAGCGCATGGTTTCAGACGCAAGCGCTGCCGGCGAGAAACCGGCCACGGCCGGCACCTTCGTCTTGTCGAGCGGCATCAGGTAACCGGCGCCCGCCAGGCTCTCGATGCCGCCATAGGTGCGCGTCATCATCAGGTCCGGTCCCTTGCCACCGGCAAGGGCTGTCGAAAGCACCGTGTTATAGCTTGTCGCCTCGAAGGCTTCGAACTTAATCGAAATGCCAGGATTGGTCTTGGCGAAATCCTTGAAGAATTTCTCGTATTCCGCCTTGTCTTCCTGACGCCAGGTCCAGAAGGTCAAATCCGCGGCAAAGGACGCGGATTGGCCGAGCAGAGTGGCAAGGGTAAGGGTCGCTCCCAGTAGAATGTTTTTCATCGGTTCCTCTTTTCTTTTTTGACGACGGGTCTTCGTGGAGATCAGATGGCAAGCCGCTGTGCGGTGCTGCGGCTGAAATAATGCGCCTTTCCGGCAAGCACCTGAATACGCACAGGCGTATCCGGTGGAAGGTTCGTGTCCGGACCGCAGCGAATGGAAACAGGCGCGCCGCCGGCCATGCTGACATAAACGAAGGCGCTATCGCCGAGATATTCGGTGTAGACGACGGTTGCGGCAAAGCCCTCACCGTCGCTGCCCGGTGTCAGCGTCATGCCATCGGGGCGAACGCCAAGAAGAATGTCTTTCTCCGGGCTCTGCGGCAGAGGGCCCGGCGTCACATGGCCGATGCCCGGTGCCATCAACCGGTCGCTCTCGCGCTCCACCTCCAGCATGGCCATGCGGGGAGACCCGATGAAATTGGCAACGAACGTGTTGGCCGGCGTTTCGTAAAGCTCGCGCGGCGTGCCGAACTGCTCGATGCGCCCGGCATTGATGACGACGATGCGGTCGGCCAGCGTCATCGCCTCCACCTGGTCATGGGTGACATAGATCGTCGTACCGCCGATCTCGCGGTGCAGGCGGGCGATTTCCAGCCGCACGTCGGAGCGCAGCGCGGCATCGAGGTTGGAGAGCGGTTCATCGAGCAGCAGAAGCTGCGGCTTGCGCACCAGCGCCCGGCCGATCGCCACCCGCTGGCGCTGGCCGCCGGACAGTTCGCGCGGCTTGCGCTCCAGAAGCGGCTCCAGCCGCAGCATGCGCGCCGCCTCGGCAATCCGCGCCTCGACCTCCGCCTTGTCGAGCCCCATCAGCCGCGCGCCAAACGCCATGTTCTCATAGACATTCATATGGGGATAAAGCGCGTAGGACTGGAACACCATGGCAATGCCGCGACGCGACGGCGCAATCGGGTTCATCAGGCGGTCGTTCAACCAGAACTCGCCCTCAGTGATCGGATCAAGGCCCGCAATCAGCCGCAAAAGGGTGGATTTCCCGCAACCGGACGGGCCGACAAAAACGATCAGTTCGCGGTCGTTCACCTCCAGATCGATGCCATGCAGGACATCGACGGCCTTGAAGCTTTTTTTGATACCGCGCAGGGACAATCGGGCCAATGGTGTTCAACTCCGCTCTATGTCTGGTTGCCGGTCGATGCGCCGCATCAACAGTCGAGCAGCCCCTTGATGGTTGCAATGGTCTGGGAGGGTGAGACGTGATGAATGCTGTGGCGCCAGCCAAGGGCAAGCGCTGCCTCGACATTTTCTGCCGTATCATCAACGAACACGATCTCCTCCCCCGACACGGTCTCGTCCTGCGCCAGCTTTCGGTAGATGGCCGGGTCCGGCTTTTCCAGGCCCATGTCGTGCGAGAGATAACAGGCATCGAAGAAATCGGCGCCGAGCATGTGGTTGAGGATATGGCGCCAGTGAATGGCTTGGGTGTTGGAAAGGCAGACGACCCGATGGGTCGCCCGAAGCACCGGCACCAGATCAGCCATCGGCTGCAGCACGCCCTTCAGCAGGGAAGTTTCAGCCCGGTACACGTCATGATGCGAGATGCCGTATAATTGTGAGGCACTGGCAACATAAGCCTCGTCATCGATGCGGCCGAGGCGATAATCTCTGTTCAATTCGGCAAGTGCCACAGGTGCCGGTTCATCCGGAGCCCAAAGTCCATCGGATGCCAGGATGGCGCTGCGGGCCACCAGATCCAGATCGATAAAAACGCCGCCCACATCGAAAACCAGAAGTTTTGGTCGTGGTGACGTTGCGGTCAAACCCTCTTCATCCTGCACAATGACTTGCCCTTCTCCGCTTGCACGGCAACAGCATCCCCACACCCATCGTGAGATTGTCAAATTGTGAAGGAATTTACAATTCCTAATTTTTACAAATTATCGAATAATTTATTTATCGCAGGAATGACGATGACGCCGTTCGGAGTGGTTTTCGGCGGGGCCGGTGGCAGATCGTGTCCACCGCGCCTGGGCGCTGCCAGCAGAATGCCTACCGAGATACGCGGATCAGAAAATTCTTCGCTCTTCAGGCTTGTGTGGGGGGGACGCCAGGCGCCTTTGCGGCCAAACCTTCGGGAGCCAGCGTTTCCAGGGTGAGGAAGCTTTGCCCCTCGCGCCACGGCCAATTCAGACTGAAGGTGACGGAGGCCGGTGCCGTGGGCTTGGCTGCACAGGCAGAAGCAGCGGTGGCGCCCTTTCGGGCGCCTCCTGTTTTCAGGCATGCACATCGCGCGGGGTCTCGTCATCGACCTCGCGCTTGATGCCGAACCAGGCGACGTAGAGTGCCGGCAGGAAGAGCAGCGTCAGCACGGTGCCGACCACGATACCGCCCATCATGGCGTAGGCCATCGGTCCCCAGAACACTTCCCGGGAAATCGGGATGAGCGCCAGCGTGGCGGCTGCTGCGGTCAGCAGGATTGGCCGCATGCGATGCTCCGTCGCCTCGATCACGGCGCGCCAGGGCGCAACCCCCTCGCTGCGCAGATGCTCGATCTGCACGACAAGGATGACCGAGTTTCGAATCAGGATGCCGATCAGCGCCAGGATGCCGAGGATGGCGACAAATCCCATGGGGGCATTGCTCAGAAGAAGAGCTGCCACCACGCCGATCAGGGCCAGCGGCGCCACCGCAAACACCAGGAACAGGCGGCTGAAGCTCTGCAGCTGGAACATCAGGATGGTTGCCATGGCAAACAGCATCAGCGGTGCAACGGCTGCAATCGGCCCCTGCGCATCCGCACTGGATTCCACCGAACCACCCAGTTCGACATGATAACCGGGAGGAAGCGTGTCCATGAAGTTCTTCACGTTCGGCTCCAGTTGCGTGACGACCGTTGCCGGCTGGGTGGAGCCGATGACGGCAGCCTTGATGATGATCGTCGGGATACGGTCGCGCCGGCCGATCTTGGGCTGTTCAAGTTCGTAACGGAACTTGGCGACAGCCGAGAGCGGCACGGAGTTGCCGCTGCTGCTGGGCAGCTGCAGGTTCTTCAGCGTCTCGATCGAGCCGCGTTCGGTATCCTGCGCCCGGCCGATCACATTGATCAGGTAGATTGAATCGCGCACGTTGGTGGCGGTCGTGCCTTCGACGATGCCGCTGAGGCGGTTTGCGATATCCTGCGAGGAAATCCCCAGCTGGCGTGCCTTGTCCTGCAGCACGTCGACCTTCACGACCCGCGACGGTTCGTTCCAGTCATAGGTCATGTTGGACAGGAGCGGATGCTGGTTGACGATACTGCCCAGCTGCATGGCCAGCTGACGAACCGTCTGGATATCCGGGCCACTCACACGGTACTGGACCGGCTTGCCGACGGGCGGGCCGATGTCCAGGAGCTTGACGAAGGCATCCGTGCCCGGGAACGTCTTGCCCAGATAGGCCTGCAACTCGCCGCGAAGGCGGTTTCTCGCCTCCAGATCCTTGGCGACGATGACGGTCTGCCCGAACCAGACAGCCGAAGACTGTACGTCGTAGGACAGGATGAAGCGCGGCGCGCCTTCGCCGACATAGGTCGACCAGTGATCGATATCGGGGTTCCCGGCCAGCTTTTCCCGCTCGAACTGCGCCATCTGACGGTTTGTCTCGGTAATGGTGCTGTTGTTGGGCAGGTTCCAGTCAACGATCAGTTCGGGGCGGTCGGAGGCCGGGAAGAACTGCTGCTGCACGAGACCGAGACCGCTCAAAGAACCTGCAAAAGCCAGGATCGTCAGCAGGATGGTGATCCAGCGCCAGCGCATGGCAACCCGCAGAAGCCAGGCGAAACCGCGCGTCACGCGCCCCTTGTTCTCGTGATGCGATTTCATCGTCTTCGGCAGGATCGACACGCCAAGCAGCGGCGTGAAGAGCACGGCGACAATCCACGACACCACCAGCGAGACGGCAATGACGACAAAAAGTGTGAAGGTGAATTCACCCGCCGCACTGTTGTTGAGGCCAATCGGGATAAAACCGGCAACGGTCACCAGCGTGCCCGTCAGCATCGGGAAGGCGGTCGAGGTGTAGACGTGGGTCGCCGCCTTACGCAGCGTATCCCCCGCCTCAAGGCGAGACACCATCATCTCCACGGCAATCATGGCATCATCGACAAGCAGGCCGAGCGCGATGATCAGGGCGCCGAGCGAAATACGCTGCAGCGAGATGCCGGTATATTCCATGAAAACGAAGGTAATGGCCAGCACCAGCGGGATGGAGATGGCAACGACCATGCCCGCCCGCATGCCCAGGCTGATGAAGCTGATGGCGAGCACGATGACGATGGCTTCGAAGAGCGCGCGGGTGAAGCCGGAAACGGCCTCATCCACCACCTTGGGCTGGTCGGAGACACGGGCCACGTCGACACCGATCGGCAGATCGGAGACCACACGCTTCATCTGCGCATCCAGCTTTTCGCCGAATTCCAGAAGATTGGAGCCTGCCTTCATGCCGATGGCAAGGCCGATGGCGGGCTCGCCTTTGAACCGGAACAACGAGGACGGCGGATCGACATAACCGCGCTTGATGGTGGCGATGTCGGTGAGCGGGAAGAACCGGTTGTTGATCCGAAGATTGATGGACTTCAGGCTGTCTTCGGAGGTGAACTGGCCACTGACGCGCAGCGCGATCCGCTCCGGCCCCGCTTCCACAACGCCGGACTGCGTCACCGCATTCTGGGCCTGAAGCGTATCGATGACCGATTGTTGGTCGATGCCGAGCGCTGCAATCTTGCGGGTCGAAAACTCCAGATAGATCGCTTCGTCCTGGGCGCCGACGATGTCGATCTTGCCGACATTGGGAACGGTCAGGAGCTTGGCACGCGCGTCCTCGACGAGGTCACGCAGCTGGCGCTGCGTCAGCCCGTCGGACATGAAGGCGTAGATATTGCCGTAAACGTCGCCGAACGTGTCATTGTAGAAGGGACCGACGACACCGCTTGGGAAATCCCCCTGGATGTCGCTCACCATGTTGCGGATCTTCAGCCAGTTGGCCGTCACGTCCTTCGCCTTGGTGGTGGGAAGAAGCTCGACGAAGATCGTCGTCTGCCCCGCCGTCGTTTCACTGCGGGTATAATCGAGGGCGTCAAGCTCCTCGAGTTTCTTTTCGATCCGGTCGGTAACCTGGCGTGTCACTTCTTCGGCAGAGGCACCCGGCCACTGGGCGTTGATGACCATCGTCTTGATGGTAAAGGCCGGGTCTTCCTCGCGTCCGAGATTGATATAGGAGAAGGTTCCGGCCAGAACGAACACGATCATGAAGTACCAGACGAGCGAGCGGTGTTCGAGCGCCCAGTCGGAGAGGTTGAAGGATTTCACTTGGTCATCTCCTGATCGACGCGAATGGTCTGACCTTCTTGAAGTGTGTGGGCGCCGGCAACGGCGATGCGTTCGCCCGGGCGAATGCCGTCCGTGACGGTCACCATGCCTTCCGGCGGCGGCTCACCGGCCAGCGTCACCGGACGCGAAAAGACTTTCTTTTCCGCTTCGGAAACGACCCAGACTGTGGTCTTTCCCCCATCCACCTTGATGGCAGAGGACGGAATGCGGATCACCGCATCGTCCTTGTCGAGTGCGGTCGCCGTGATCACGGCGCCGAGCCTCAAGGCCTCGGGCGGATCGATCAGGCTAAGCTTGGTGCGACGGGTGCGGGTGGCATCGTCGGCTTCCGGCGCAATTTCACGCACGATGCCCTTGGCATGCAGGGTTGGATCCAGCTGCAGCGAAACATCGAAGGCCGTTCCGGGGCCAACCTTGTCGCCGGCGGCTTCCGGCACATCGATGACGGCATCCTTGACTTCCGGGCGCGCCACGGTGGCAACGCTCTGGCCCGCCGACACCACCTGTCCCACCTCCGCGGAGGTGGCTGTCACCACGCCATCGAATTCGACCAGGAGGCGCGCATAGCCGAGTTGCTCATTGGCCTTGTCAAGGTTGGCCTGGGCCTTGTCGACGGAAGCCTCGGCAGTCTTGCGATCGAGAACGGCGGTCTCGTAGGCCGATTTGGCGCCGGACTGTTTTTCGTACAGGGTCTTTTGGCGTTCTTCCGTCGTCAGCGCATTGGCAAGCTGCGCCTGGCTGTTGACCAGATCAGACTGCGAACTCTTGACGGCCAGCTCCAGCGCCAGCGGATCGATGGCGGCAAGGACATCGCCCTTCTTCACGAGATCACCGACCTGGACGTTGCGGGCCACGATGCGGCCGAGCACGCGGAAACTGAACTCGGTGGTGACACGCGCTTCCACCGTTCCGGGAAGCGAAAGCTGGGCAGCCGGTTCCGAACGGACAATGACCGACAGGATCGGGCGCGGCGGTTCGGCTTCGGCTGTTTCTTCCTTCTGGCAGGCAGTCAGAAACGTGGCGGCCAGAAGGAGCGCCGCGAGGCTGGGGGCGGTGGTCTTCATTGTGCAGTTCCTTCAAATGCCACGATTTCCCCCTGGCTCAGGAAATTGGCGCCCGTTGCCACCACGGTCTCGCCCGGCTTGACGCCGGAGCGGATGGAAAAGCGGCCGCTGTTATAGGTGATGACATCCACCGGCCGGATCGACACGGCTTTCGTTTCGGGATCGATGACCCAGACGGCCGGCTGGCCGGCAAGCGAGGTCATGGAGGACCACGGCAGCTCGATCACGCTCTGCGGCTTGTAATGGGCGATCGCAACGATCGGACTTCCAAGTTTTGCCCACGGCACATCCTCAAGCGCAAGCTTGATGCGCACCGTTGCCGAGCTTGAATCGATCGTCGGCGAGACCTCGCGGACCGTCGCCTTCATCGACGGACCGCCCGAAAGGAGGTGGACCTTGATATCGCCTGCCAGTTCACGGCCAAGGAGGAGCGATTCATCGATATTGACCACGGCGTCGCGCGGGCCATCATGGGCGAGCGTGAAGATCAGCTGGGCGGCCTGCGCCACCTGCCCCACTTCGGCGTTGCGCGCCGTAATGACGCCGTTCGCATCGGCGATCAGATCTGTCTGCGAGAGCGTGTCGCGCGCCGTATCGAGCTGGGCCTGCTCCGATTCCACCGTCGCCTTGGCCCGCAGCAGACTTTCGCGGGCCGAATCGAGATCCGCCCGTGTCGTCACGCCGGTTGTGAACAGGCTCTGCTGGCGATCGAACGCCTGCTGGGCCTGGGTCTGCTGGGCCACGGCCGAGGCGAGCGTTGCAACAGCCACCTGGAGGTCAGCCTGCTGCTCCTGCGCATCAATGCGGGCAAGGACCTGGCCCGCCTTCACCCGGTCACCCACGTCGACAAATCGATCCGTGATGCGGCCGCTGACGCGGAAGGAAAGATCCGACTGGACACGGGCGTCGATCTCGCCGGTGGTCGAAACTTCTTCGGACACTTCGGTCGCCTTGACGACCACAGCACCCACGTGTCGGGCCGCCTTCGGGGGCGTCTCCTCATGCGGCGCACAGGCCGCCAGGAACCCCAGTGAAAACGCCAGGAACGCGTTTGTAATTAACCGTTGCATGGTTGCCCCTTGAACAATTGCCAGACTACGTTAAATTTGAATGACCGGTTAGTCAATGAAATTTACAAATGAAGGGAACTTTGGCCGAAACGATGGTAAACGACAGGAAACTCAACAGGGCAGAGCAGAAGGCTCAGCGACCCATCCAGATTCTCGATGCCGCTTTCGAGGAATTCATCGCGAACGGCTTTGCCACGGCGCGGGTCGAAGATATCGCCGAGCGGATCGGCGTCACGAAAGGAACGATCTACGTTTATTTCCCCACCAAGGAAAACCTCTTCGCGGCCATGATTGCGCATGTGGCGACCCCGCTTGAGGAATTGCTGCACAATGCCGGAGACCTCAAGGGCAGTTGCGCAGACCGCCTGGAAGCTCTCCTTCTTCTCTTCTATGAGAAAATACTTAAAAATAGGCATACGCGAGAACTCATCCGCTTCGTCATTTCAGAGGGACCCCGTTTTCCGCACATCGTACAGAAACATCATGACGAGCTGATCGATCCGCTGTTCATGCGCGTGCAGGCATTACTTGACGAAGGCATAAAAGCTGGCGAATTCCGCAATGGGCCGGCAGCGCTCGCCCCGGTCATCTTCGCCCCGGTCATCGCGCGCATCATGGAGACGCTCATTCGCGGCGATTCACCTCATGTCGAGCTTGATCCCTACATCCGGGCGCATCTCGATCTTGTCATGAACGGGCTCGTGATAAAACGCGCCTGACCGGCCGCCGTCTTGTGCTGAGAGCCGGATCCCGCGTTACTGGAGGGCGAGGACGCCAAGCGACAGGACAAGCGCCGGGATCATCACCACGGCACCAAGCCGCAGGAAGGCGAAGGCCCCCATGTGAAGCCCCTCGCGACGAAGGGCAGACAGCCAGAGGATGGTGGCCAGCGACCCGGTCACCGAAAGGTTGGGCCCGAGATCCACGCCGATCAGCACGGCGGCGGCAATCTTGTCGGAGACATGGGCTGCCTGAACGGCGCTGCCGGCGACAAGCCCTGCCGGTAGATTGTTGACGAGATTGGAGACGAAGGCGACAACCGTGCCGGCAAGGGCTGCCGTCTGGGCCGGATGGCTTTCAGCCCCCATCGAGAGCCAGCGGGCCAGCGTATCGGCAAGGCCGGTGCCGTTCAGCGCCTCAACGACGACGAAGAGGCCGGCCACAAGCGGCAGAACGCTCCACGATACGCCCTTCAGCGTCGCAACCGGGCTCCTGCGGGTCACCGCCATGATGACGATAGTGGTGAGGCAACCGGCGACAAATGTCGGAAGGCCAAGATCAAGATCGAGCGCGGAGGCGCCGAGCAGCAGCAGTGCCGTGACGATGAGGCCGACACCCGCAAGACGCGCGCTGGAGGACAAGGCCATGGGTTCGACATGCGCGCTGACGGTATCCGTGGCAAGGGCTGCACGCTGGGTCCAGAAGAGGGCCACAAACGTCGCGGTGATCGCCACCAGCGACGGCAACGTGAAGGTTGACAGCCAGTGTCCGAGCGGCGGCATCTCGCCTCCCCCGAAAATCACCAGATTGGCGGGGTTTGAAATCGGCAGGACAAAACTTGCGGCATTGGCGATGAAGGCGCAGATCAGCAGATAGGGCATGGGATCGCGCACCCGTGCCGCCCGACACGCAGCATAGACGGCCGGCGTCAGCACCACAGCCGTTGCATCGTTCGACAGAAAGGCGGTGACGATTATGCCGACACCGAAGATCAGCGCAAACAGCCGCCGGGGAGAGCCCTTGGCATGGGCCGTGGCTATCGAGGCCAGCCAATCAAACAGCCCCTCCTGGCGGGCCAGTTCAGACAGAAGCATCATGCCGATGAGAAACAGATAGACGTCGAGCCCCTTGGAGACGCCAAGCCAGGCATCGGACAGACCGATCAGCCCGAGCGCCAGAAGCAACACTGCGCCGAGAACCGCCCAGGTCGCTTCCGGCCAGCCGAAAGGCCTTGTGATCACTCCAAGCGCGGTCAGCCCCGCGATCGCCCACGTCATCGTCAATGCCTGCATCGTCATCTGCTTTTAAGAGTTGGAAGAGCCACCCGGGCGGCTAGCTACTGCGGAATCGTCCCCGGCACCAGTGCCTTTGTCCTGCGGTGGTGCAATGGCGTGACGACCGGCGAGAAAGGCTGCAACCGCAAGTGCAGCCACCCCACCATGAACGAAATAGGCGAGCGAATAACCGCCGAGATCCGTCAGCCAGCCGGCCACGATATTGCTGAGCGACGCGCCGATCCCCTGCACCGTCATCACGGCGGCAAAGCCGACATTGAAACGTCCGGTGCCGGACAGTATCCGTTCGGCGGCAATCGGTGTCGCAATGCCGATCAGGCCGGCACCAATGCCGTCGAGGATCTGCACCGGGTAGATGACGCCGAAATCGGAGAAGGAGCCGGCGATGAGGCCCCGCAGCGGAAGCGACAGGAGGGCGATGACAAAGACAGTGGCCAAGCCGAAGCGGCGAAGCAGAAAGGGCGTCGCCAAGGCCATGGCAATCATCGACAGCTGCGAGACGCCTGTGGTGATCGCGGTTGTGCGGAAGGGCGTGCCGAGCTGGAGGGAAAAGTCCTGTGCGATCAGCCGGCTGATCGGCGCATTGCCGAAGTGGAAGATCATCAGGGTGATCGCAAGCAGGACAAGACCCTTGCTCCCCACCAGCACCGCATAACCCGAGGGCCCGGGCGTGCCATCATCATGCCCAAGCCCGCGCGCCACCTGATGGTCGATCTCGCGGGGATTGATCGCAAGCGTTGCCAGGATGGCCGCAAATGCCGTGACGATCATCAGACCGACAATGCCGCTGAGGCCGAAATACACGGTGGCACCATAGATGCCGGCGAGCGACACGACGTTGCCGGCATGGTTCCAGAATTCATTGCGGGAGACCTGGCGCGAGAAGGCACGCTCTCCAACAAGACCCAGCGTCAGGCCCATGAGTGCCGGACCAACCACCGCCCCAACGATTGCCGTCATCGATAAGCCCCCGAAGACCGCCGCATTGCCGGGGCTTGCAAGCGTCCAGAGCGCCGAAGCCGTGACCAGCACGACGGGAACGATGATGAGCGTGCGTTTGGCGCGCGAGGCATCCACGAGGGCGCCGAGCAGCGGGGTGGCGACCATGCCGAGCACGCCGCCGAGCGTTGCGACAATCCCGAGCGTCATCGGCGACCAGCCATGGGTTGCCAGAAAACCATCGAGAAACGGCCCCAGCCCATCACGCGCATCGGCCAGGAAGAAATTGAGGACGGCAAGGGCAAAAAGGGAACGGCCGGACAGGCGGGAGGTCGCAGACTTTGGCATGCCGGCCTCCTTGTTTCAGACGGATGATCCATCGGTGGCGGGCGAGAACGACGCGCCAGCGATTTTGTTCCAGACGATCTCAAGGTTATCAATCTCAAATGAAAACAAGCCGTTGTTGTGGCATTCCGGCAGGCTTTGAAGCATCCGGGCGCAAGAACTGTCTCGCGCTCCCGGATGTCTGCGGCCCGCCGTTGCTCTGCCTTTTCGGCTGCATCTTGGCGTTGCCATTTGTCTGACAACATGACAGGATTTGCATTCGCGACCGGGGATTCTTTTTCGCGGTTCTGGCGAAGGTGACGGACGGGGAGGACCGGAGTTTGGCCGGCCGTTCAGCACAGGCATGGGAGGATATCTTGAAAATTACGGCGATTGAAACCGTTCGCATCGGCGAGCGCCCCAACCTCTTGTGGGTTCTCGTTCACACGGACGAGGGTTTGACCGGTCTCGGCGAAACCTTTTTCGGGGCCGAGACGGTGGAGGCCTATCTGCATGAATATGTAGCACCTCGGGTCATCGGCCGCGATCCGCTGGAGATCGACAAGCTTGCCGCCGATCTCGTCGGTTATGTCGGCTTTCGCTCCTCGGGCGCTGAAATGCGCGGAAACTCCGCTTTCGACATCGCGCTCTGGGATATTTTCGGCAAGGCGACCGGCCAGCCGATTGCCCAGCTTCTCGGCGGTTTCACCCGCCGCGAGATCCGTACCTACAATACCTGTGCGGGCACCGAATACATCAAGAAGGCGACGGGCCAGGCGACGGCCAATTACGGGCTCTCCGGCGGGCGCGATTACGACGACCTCAACGGCTTCCTGGAGCGCGCCGACGAACTGGCCCATTCGCTTCTGGAAGACGGCATTACCGCCATGAAGATCTGGCCGTTCGATGCGGCCGCGGAAAAGACGCGCGGTTCCTATATCTCCATGCCGGACCTGAAGCAGGCGCTGGTGCCGTTTGAAAAGATCCGCTCCGCCGTTGGCGACCGCATGGATATTATGGTGGAATTCCATTCGATGTGGCAATTGCTGCCGGCCATGCAGATTGCAAAGGCGCTGACGCCCTTCCAGACCTTCTGGCACGAAGACCCGATCAAGATGGACAGTCTTTCGAGCCTGAAGCGTTATGCGGACGTTTCCCCTGCCCCGATTTCCGCCTCGGAAACGTTCGCCACCCGCTGGGGTTTTCGCGATTACCTGGAAACGGGCGTGGCGGGTGTCGTGATGCTCGACATTTCCTGGTGCGGCGGGCTGTCGGAGGCCCGCAAGATCGCCTCCATGGCCGAAGCCTGGCACCTGCCGGTTGCTCCGCATGATTGCACCGGGCCGGTGGTTCTGTGTGCCTCGACGCATCTGTCGCTCAATGCGCCGAATGCGCTCGTGCAGGAAAGTGTGCGCGCCTTCTACAACACCTGGTACAGGGATCTGGTCACAGCACTCCCAACAGTGCAGAACGGCATGATCACGGTGCCGCCAGGCCCGGGCCTCGGCATGGAGTTGAACCCGGACCTCGACCGCGCTTTTACCGTGAGCCGCCGCCTTTCCGATCACTCGCACCTCTGATCACGGCGCGATCGACCCCACCTTCTTCGGAGCATAAATGTTGAAATCTCCTTCCCGCCGCGCCGCTTCGGCTACAGCGTTTGCCGGCCCCGCCATCATGCTTCTGGGCATGCTGCTGTTTGCGCTGAACGACGCCATGGGCAAATGGCTGGTGGCGAGTTACGGGCTCGGGCAGGTCATCCTCATTCGAAGCGTGGCCGCCCTTGTCATCCTGTCGCCGTTCCTCTGGATGGCAGGCAA
The DNA here is from genome assembly GCF_058242775.1 of Neorhizobium sp. PAMB6630. NCBI lineage: Bacteria > Pseudomonadati > Pseudomonadota > Alphaproteobacteria > Hyphomicrobiales > Rhizobiaceae > Neorhizobium > Neorhizobium sp. PAMB6630. The sequence continues at coordinate 1,735,379 of NZ_CM177836.1, read as the reverse complement.
GAAGCCCGTACTGGAGGCCGAACGGCCGGGCCTGCAGGCGGCTCGTGTCGTCTTTTCGACGCTGGAACTGTTCTGCTTCTATTACGCCGTGATGTATCTGCCGTTGGCTGACGTCATGACCTATTGGCTGGCAGCGCCGATCTATGTCGCCGCCGCCTCTCCGTTCCTGCTCGGCGAACACGTTGGCTGGCGCCGGTGGACGGCCATCGGCGTCGGCTTTATCGGGGTCATCGTCACGCTCGAGCCGTCAAGCGCCATGTTTACGGCACCGGCGCTGATCTCGATCATCGGCACGGCAGCCTTTGCCTTCATGATGCTGTCTGGACGCAGCCTTCGCGGCACGCCGGACAAGACACTGGTGCTGTTCCAGACCGGAGGCGCTGCGCTCGCCGGCCTCGTCTTTGCACCGTTCGACTGGACACCATTGTCCTCCGTCACCGAAATCCTCGCGCTCAGCCTTCTCGGTGTCGTTGCCATGAGCGCGCATATGCTGGTCAACCGGGCGCTGAAAATCTCGGATGCGGCAACGGTTGCGCCGCTGCAATATACGCTTCTGCTCTGGGCAATCGTCTTCGGTTGGTGGTTTTTCGGAGAAGTGCCGCGCACCACCATGGTCATCGGCGCCGCCCTCATCGTTGGCTCTGGCCTGTTCATCTTTTTCCGGGAACAGCAGTTGAAAAAGCGCGATAAAGTTCTGCCTTCTGTTCCGGAATAGCGGCCTGCCGGAACGGCCCTGAAACGCCAAAGACCCGCAACGGAGAGAACCGCTGCGGGTCTTTCATTATGGGGTCAGGCTTCAGCCGTGATTACTTGCGAATGGCAGCAAGCTCGGCAACGATTCCGTCGACGACGTCGGCGCCGATTTCAGCCTTGTGCTTCTCGTAGACCACCATGGACTTTTCGCGGATGCGCTTCTGCTCGTCTTCCGAGAGCGTGTTGACCTTGAGGCCGGCTTCCTTGATCTTTTCCAGCGACTTCTTGTTGAGGTCGGCAATCACGCCACGCTCGACATCGCGCCCGACCACTGCGCACGCGCGAAGGGCGGCCTGCTCGTCAGGCGTATAGGTGTCGAAGATCGCCTTGGAGAAGAGGAAGAGGAACGGCGTATAGGCGTGGTTGGTCTCGGTGACGAATTTCTGCACTTCGAAGAATTTCGAGGTGTCGATCGTCACATAGGGATTTTCCTGCGCGTCGATGGTCTTGGTTTCAAGCGCGGAAAACACTTCGCCAAACGCCATCGGCGTGGCATTGGCGCCGAGGTTCTGGAAGGTGTCGAGGAAGATGTTGTTCTGCATGACGCGAACCTTCATCCCCTGGAAATCTTCCCACTTCTCAACCGGGCGAACGGAGTTCGACAGGTTGCGGAAGCCGTTTTCCCAATAGGCGAGGTTGACGAGACCGACGGCTGCCATCTTCTCGTTCATCATGTCGCCGAACTTGCCGTCGAGTACCTTGTAGGCTTCCTGGGCATTGGCAAACAGGAAGGGCAGATCGAACACGCCAAGCGCCGGCTCGATGCCAACGAGCGGCGAGGACGAGGTGACGACGGCTTCCTGCACGCCGGAGCGCAGCGCCTGCGTGGCCTGAAGGTCACCACCGAGCGCGCCGCCCCAGAAGGCCTGCAGCTTCAGCTTGCCACCGGACTTTTCATCGAGGCACGCCTGCATGGCCTTGATCCCGTTGCCGACGGGGTGATCGGCATTGATGCCGTTCGACACACGAATGGTGCGGCTGTTGAATTCGGCAAATGCCGGGGCTGCCGCCGAGGCGGCAAAGGCGAGTGCAGTGGTTGCGAGTAGTAGCTTTCTCATGGAATATCCTCCCTTGGATCCTATGATGAGACTATTGAACGTATCGCGTCACCTCAGCCACTGGGCCGGCACGGTGACGATCTGCGGAAACACGACGAGCAGCATGAGCACCAGAACCTGCGCGAACAGGAAAGGCAAAATGCCTGTTACGACCTTGCCGAGCGGCACGCGGCCGACGCCGCTCACCACGTTCAGCACGACGCCAACGGGCGGCGTGATCAGGCCGATGCAGCAGTTCATGATGAACATGACGCCGAAATAGACCGGATCGATGCCCGCCTGCTTGATGATCGGCATCAGCACCGGCGTCAGGATCAGGATGGTCGGCGTGAGGTCCAGCGCGGTTCCGACGAGCAGGACCAGCAGCATGATGACGAACATCAGCAGCATCGGCCGGTCGATCAACGGTTCGATATACTGGGTGATCTCACCGGGAATATTGGCCGCCGTGATCAACCAGGACGAGACGAGTGCCGCGCAGACCAGGAACATGATGATCGACGTCGTTTTGGCCGCCTGCAGCACCACATGCGGCAGATCCTTCGGCTTCAGCTCGCGGTAGATCACCATGCCGACGAACATGGCATAGGCAGCGGCAATCACGGCCGCTTCGGTTGGCGTGACGACGCCGGCTTTGATGCCGCCGAGAATGATGACAGGCATGCCAAGCGCCCAGGCGGCACGACCCGTGGAGCGGAGGCGTTCACGGGCGCTGGCCTTGGGAAGCGGCTGGACATCGTCCTTGCGCACCACGATCTGCCAGGCGACGACAAGCGCCAGACCCATCAGGATGCCGGGCACGATGCCCGCCATGAAGAGCTGCGTGATCGAGACATTGGCGGCAACGCCAAACACGATGAAGGCCATTGAGGGCGGAATGACCGGCGCGATGATGCCGCCGGATGCAATGAGGCCCGCCGAACGCGGCACGTTATAACCGGCCTTGGCCATCATCGGGATGAGGATAGCGGCAAGGGCTGCGGTATCGGCAGCGGCCGAGCCCGAGATCGACGCCATGATGACGGCCGCCATGATGGCGACAATGCCAAGACCGCCACGAATGTGCCCAACGCAGGCAATCGCAAACTCGATGATGCGGCGCGACAGACCGCCGGAATTCATCAGCTCGCCGGCGAGCACAAAGAAGGGAATGGCAAGAAGCGTAAATGTATCGGCGCCGGCGATCATGTTCTGGGCGATGATCTGGCTGTTGAACATCCCCATGTACCACATGAGGGTGACGCCGCAGAACATGAGGGAAAAGGCGACGGGAACCCCAATCGCCATAGCGCCGAGAAGCGAAACGATAAAGACGATCAGGGTCATCAGGCGCGCTCCGCCAGCTTTTCAATGCTCTGGTCTTCGCCGGCAAAGGCGGCGATTTCCGCATCGGTGGTGCGTCCGGTCACCGTGCGCACCAGCCGTTCGAGCGCGATCAGCGCACATCCGCCGCCGGTAAAGAAGCCGATGCCATAAACCCAGCCCATCGAAAGCCCCGTGACCGGTGCCTTCATGCTGGCGTTGATCGGCAACTGCTTCCAGGTGCCCCAGAAAAACAGCAGGGACACACCGAGGATGACGAGATTGCTCAACGCCATGCAGACGAGCCGTCCGCGCCGCCCGAGAAGGCCGACCACCGTTTCAACGCCCAGGTGGCCATATTCCCTAAAGCCGACGACCGCACCGATGAAGGTGAGCCAGACGAAGAAGTAACGCGCCATTTCATCCGAAACGGTGAGGCCCGAATTGAAGCCGTAGCGCAGTACGACATTAACGAACACCATCAGAGCCATGCCGCCAAGAAGCAGGATCAGCAGGAATTCGAGACACTTGTAGAAGAGATCGACAATCTTGGTCATGCGCCCCTCAAGCCTTGTCAGCCAAGCCGCGGCGGGCCAGGTTTTTAAAAAGCGCCCGCGTGCCAAACGTCCATTCGGGGCAGGCATCGGTGCGATCGACGATGTTGACGAGGCGGCCGAGCATCGGTGTCGCGATCTCGACGCGGTCTCCCACCTCGTGGGTAAAACCAAGGCCTGCTCCGCGGCGATCCTTGACCGGCGCAAACATCGTGCCGAGGAAAAGCACCGCGCCATCAGGATATTGATGGTTGCGGTTGCGCAATTGCGAGGCGAGGTTTTCCGGCGTGCGGCTGATCGCTTCCATCGGGCTCTCACCCGTCATTTCGAAACCGTCTTCGCCGCGCACCAGCAGGGAAACGCGCACCCTGCGCAGGTCCTCCATGGTGAACCCATCATCGAAGAGCCGGATGAACGGGCCGATGGCGCAGGAGGCGTTGTTGTCCTTCGCTTTGCCGAGCAGAAGCGCCGAGCGCCCCTCGACATCGCGCAGGTTCACATCGTTGCCGAGTGTGGCGCCGATGATCGTGCCATCGGAGCGCACGGCCAGAACCACTTCCGGCTCCGGATTGTTCCACTGCGAAATCGGGTGGATGCCGACGACATCGCCGCAGCCGACCGATGACATCGGCTGGGCCTTGGTGAAGATTTCCGCATCCGGGCCGATACCGACTTCGAGATATTGCGACCAGAGGCCCATGTCCTGCAGCAGCGTCTTGACCTTGGCCGCCTGCTCCGAGCCCGCAACGAGCCCGCGCAGGCTGTCGCCCAGCACCGGCGCAAGCTTTGCGCGGATATCCTGCGCACGCCCGGCATCGCCCTTGGCCTGTTCCTCGATCACCCGCTCCAGCATGCTGTCTGCGAAAGTAACCCCGGCGGCCTTGATCGCCTGAAGGTCGATAGGCGCCAGCAAGTGGCCAGCCGCACCGGTGAGGAAATCGTCAAGGGAGCCGAGATCGGGGAGATCCGTCGCCTGCGCAAGCTTTGACGCAATGCCATCGATTTCCAGGAGGCCGGACATGGTGGCGGACACGCCGCTCACATCCAGCACGCGGCCGTCACGCAGAACAACCGGGCAAGGGCCTTCAGCCGCATTGGACCAGACACGTCCGACCAGCAGTGCCTTTTCGGCATCCTGCGGCAGAATCTCCACGGATTTCAGGTTGCGTTGCAACGCCAAAGCGGACCCCTCCCATAACCTCCGGGCCGGGACACCTCCTGTCACCAAGCCCCATTGTCAGGATGTCTGACAACGACCTATCCGATTAATACGGACAGTTTTCGCGGCTGTCTACCCCGAAGGAAAGTCCATGTCGGTTTTTGCCATAGGCGGCGTTGAAGCGCTTGCCTCAGAACTGTTCGAGGCTGAGATCGATGCGACTTGCAGCGCCCAGCAGGTGGGCGCGCATGGCGTTTCGCGCCCGCTGCGCATCGCGGCTCGCCACGGCGTCGCGCAGCACCACATGCTCGGCAATCGTCACCTCGACGATTTCCTCGAGCACCGCACGCTCGCGCGCCGCATTGATCGCATGGCTGATCCGCTCGGCGATGAAGCCGATAAACATCGCGAAATATTCGTTATGCGTTGCCTCTGCAAGGGCGCGGTGAAAGGCAAGATCGGCCACGACGCCCTGCGCGGTCCATTTTTCCGCCCCGGTCATGGCCGAAAGCGCTTCATCGATCCGCGCCATATCCTCCGGCGTGTGATGGAGTGCTGCAAGCCCCGCCGATTCGATTTCCAGCGGCACACGCAACTGGAACAAGGCGCGAAAGCTTTGCGGCTCCGACAGTTCCCCGTCCTTGATGCGGATCAGCCAGGCGGAGCGTTCGCTGACGAAGGCGCCGACACCCTGGCGGGTTTCCACCAGCCCCTCGTTGCGCAACTGGGCAATGGCTTCGCGAATGACGGAACGGCTGACGCCGAGGCTTTTTGCCAGAACATGCTCGGTCGGCAGCTTTTCGGACGGCTTCAGGCGACCTTCGTTGATCTCGGCCGCCAGCCGTGACGCAATGCGGGTCGGCAGGTGCTCGTTGCGCCTGATCTGCCCGATCATGGTCTGACCGATATCACTCGACATGTCTGCCTGCCCCCTTCGTGCGCGCTTCGTGCGCAAATGCGGTTGTTCATCAATCGGTGCGATAATTCAATTGGCAACCGGGGTTCATGATCAGGTTCGGGTCCACGGCCCGCTTGATCGCGGCCAAAAGACGCGCCTGCGTGTCGGGCAGCCTCGCGAGAAATTCGGATTTCTTCAGCCGGCCAATGCCATGTTCGGCGCTGATCGATCCGTCGAAGCTATAAAGCACGGTGTTGATGGCGGTCTTGGCCATGTAGATCCGTGCCGCAATCTCTTCAGCCGAAAGGCCGGACGGCGGCAGGACGTTGAGATGGACATTGCCGTCGCCGACATGCCCATAGGAGACGCAAAGGCAATCCGGCAGCTTTTCCATCACCGCCGCTTCTGCCTGTTCCACGAAGGCCGGAAGCTTCGACAGGGGCACGGAGACATCGGTGCGCAGATGCGGGCCGCGCCTCGCCTGCCCCTCGTTCATGCCCTCCCGGAACAGCCAGAGGCTACGGGCCTGCGCTTTTGATGTCGCCACCACGCCATCCGCCACCAGCCCGTCTTCCATCACCCCTTCGAGGAACCGCTGCATCAGGTCCTCGATATCGACAAGGCCCGAGCCGGAAACCTCCATCAGAACATAGGCGGGATAATCCCCTCGGATCGGCATCACGAGATCCGGCATCGCTTCGCGCGCCAGCGTGAAGGCGACCGGCGGCATGAATTCGAAGACCGACATGAGATCGCAGCAATCACGCCGCGCGCGCCGGTAAAGCGTAATCGCATCCGAAAGCGCATTGAGGCCGACAAGCGCGGTTGCGACCTGATCCGGTGCCGGCATCAGCTTGACGGAGACAGCCGTGATGATGCCAAGTGTTCCCTCGGCACCGATGAACAATTGCTTGAGGTCGAGCCCGCGATTGTCCTTGCGCAGGGTCGAGAGGCCATTGAAGACCGAACCATCCGGCAGCACGACCTCAAGGCCGAGCACCAGATCGCGGGTCATGCCATAGCGCAGCACGTTGATGCCGCCGGCATTGGTCGAAACGTTTCCGCCGATACGGCAGGAACCCTGCGCGCCCAGCGAAAGCGGAAAATAAAGCCCGGCAGCCTCCACCTTGTCCTTGAAATCGGAGAGGATCGCGCCCGCCTCGACCACGGCGGAAAAATCGTCTGCATCCAGGCGACGGATCGCGGTCATCCGCTCCAGGCTGATGACCACTTGGGCCGCGGGATCATCAGGCGTTGCGCCAAGAACCAGCCCGGTATTGCCACCCTGCGGCACCAGCGACAGGCCAAGTTCGGCAACGGCGCGAACGGCGGCCGATACATCTTGCGTCGTGCGCGGCCGGATGACGGCAACCGCCCCGGTCGTGACGTCACCATGCCAGTCGCGGCAATAGCGCGTGACCTCCGGTCCGGCAAGCACAAGGTCCTGCCCCAACAGTCGCGACAGACGTTCTGCACGCCCGTCAGCAGATTGCAGGTTCACGTCTTCCGGCTGGTTTCTCGGCTGATCTCCCGACATGGCTTTCCCTCTCCCCAAACGACGACCGCTCTCGACGCGCGATGCATTTGCTCGATAAACTGGTTTTCAACGGCAGCATATAAGGTTATCTGACAACCTTACAATTGAATTTTGCCGTGCAGCCGTCGGCAACAGGATCTCGAAAAAAACCAAGGAGGAGAAACGCATGCACATTCTTATCATCGGCGCTGCCGGCATGGTTGGCCGCAAGCTTGCCGCGCGATTGACCCGCGATGGCACCCTCGGCGGCGAGCCCGTCGACGCGATGACGCTGGTCGATGTCGTTGAACCGGAGGCGCCGGGGGGATTTGGCGGCCGGGTGGCGCTGGAAACCGTGGACCTTTCCGTGCCAGGCACCGCAGAGACGCTCATTGCCGGGCGGCCAGATGTCATCTTCCACTTGGCCGCCATCGTCTCCGGCGAAGCCGAGCTTGATTTCGACAAGGGTTACAGCATCAATCTCGACGGAACACGCATGCTGTTTGACGCGATCCGCAAGGCCAATGGAGAGGATGGTTACCGCCCCCGCCTCGTCTTCACCTCCTCCATCGCCGTGGTCGGAGCGCCGCTCCCCTTCCCCATTCCCGACGATTTCCACACAACGCCGCTGACGAGTTACGGCACGCAGAAGGCGATCTGCGAGCTTCTTCTGTCGGATTATTCCCGCAAGGGCTTTTTCGATGGCATCGGCATCCGCCTTCCCACCGTCTGCATCCGTCCGGGCAAGCCGAACAAGGCGGCCTCCGGCTTTTTCTCCAATATCTTGCGCGAGCCTCTGGTGGGTGAGGAAGCGGTGCTTCCGGTTTCAGAGGATGTTCGCCACTGGCACGCCTCGCCGCGCTCAGCCGTCGGCTTCCTGCTCCACGGCGCAACGATTGACCTTGAAAGCGTCGGCGCTCGTCGCAACCTCTCGATGCCGGGCCTCAGCGCCACGGTGGGTGAACAGATCGAGGCCCTGCGCCGGGTGGCCGGCGAAAAGGCCGTGCGCCTCATTCGCCGCGAGCCGGACGAAATGATCATGCGCATCTGCGCCGGCTGGGCTCCGGGCTTTGAGGCAAAGAGAGCCCGCGCGCTGGGCTTTGTCGCGGAAAGCTCGTTCGACGAGATCATCCGCATTCATATCGAGGACGAACTGGGAGGCAGCCTGTGAGCGACGCAGAGACACGTCGGATCGCATTTCTGGGCACCGGACTGATGGGCGCACCGATGGCGCAGCGCCTGCTATCGGCAGGGTTTCCGGTCACCGTCTGGAACCGCGACAGCCGCAAGGCAGAAGCGCTGGTGGCCGACGGCGCCATCTGCGCGGCTGATGCGGCAGAAGCCGTCGCGGATGCGGACATCGTCTTCACCATGCTGTCGGATGGTTCGGCCGTCGGCGCCGTGCTTTTTGACGGCGGCGTTGCCGACGCGCTGAAGGCGGGCGCCATCGTCATCGACAGCTCTTCCATCGCCCCTGATATTGCTCGGGATCATGCGCTTCGGCTGGAAAAACGGGGCATTGCCCATATCGATGCCCCCGTTTCCGGCGGTGTCGTTGGCGCGGAAGCCGGCACGCTTGCGATCATGGCCGGCGGCGATGCAGCCGTCCTCGCAACGCTCGCCGATGTCTTTGCACCGCTCGGGCGTCTCACCCATGTCGGTCCCTCGGGTGCCGGCCAGATCTGCAAGCTGGCCAACCAGCAGATCGTTGCCATCACCATCGGCGCCGTCGCGGAAGCCATGATGCTGGTCGAGGCGGGCGGTGCCTCGCGGGAAAAGTTTCGCGAGGCGATCCGCGGCGGCTTTGCCGAAAGCCGAATCCTCGAACTGCACGGAAAACGCATGGTGGACCGCCAGTTCCAGCCGGGCGGCCCCTCGCGCCTCCAACTGAAAGACCTCAATGCGGTGGCTGCCACCGCCGAAAGTCTGTCCCTGGAGCTTCCGCTGTCCATGGAGGTCCGCCGGGAATTTAAGGCTTTCGTGGAGGATGGTCACGGCGAGACGGACCATAGCGGCCTCATTCTCCACCTGGAGAAGATCAACCACCGGGAGAAATGACGCCCGGCGAGAGGATCAGGCGGGGCCACTGATGGCCCCGCTGCTTACGCTTTCGAAGTCGCCCGCCCGCCTCCGGTGAGCGCGAAAACGTCGGCTCAGCGCGCCGCCCAGCTTGCGCCGCGCCGAAAGATCGTGCGCATCTGCGGCACGTCGAATTCCTTGGCGACGTGGCCGAGCGAGGAATAGAAGACGCGACCCTTGCCATAATGGCGCTTCCACACGACGGGCATCACCACCCCATCGATCCAATAAGCGTGATCGCCGCGAAATGTCGTCGTTGCCAACACCTCGTTGGAAGGGTCGACATGCATGTAATACTGCTCGGACGTGTAAGGGAAATCCTCGATCCCCTCCATCAGCGCATCCTCGGGGCGGGTAATGTTGACGGTGTAATCGATGATGTTGCCGGGATGGGCAACCCATTGCCCGCCGATGATGAACTGGTACTCGACGCATTCGCGAAACGCATCGCCGGCCCCGCCGTGATAGCCCGCAATGCCCACGCCGTTTTCCACCGCAGCCGCCAGGTTCTTTGCCTCCTCCTTCTCGATCTTCGACATGGTCATGATCGGCACGATCAGCGACAGGTCGTGGATCGACGGATCGGCAAAGGCTTCCGTGGTGTTTTCCAGATAGACCTTGAACCCATCCTCCTGGAGAATATCCCGTATGATATGGGCGCATTCCTGCGGCTCGTGGCCGCTCCAGCCACCCCAAACGATCAAAGCTTCACGCATTCTGGTCTCCTCCACTATGGTCTCAGCGGGCAATCCGCCCATCGATCAACGATTGCGAGAGCGGCGCCGGCCGCTCGGGCCTGGTGGTGATGGTCACGATCTCACCGGTCTCTGCCGCCGTGCCGAAGGCCTCCATCACTTCCAGAACATGCAGCGCAAGATCACCGTTTGCCCGGTGCGGACGACCGGTGAGAATGGCATGCGCCATGTCGGCAACGCCGAGAGAGCGGTAATTGCCATCCGCAAAGGGTTGCGTGGTCGGCTGCGGCTCAAAACTTCCGCCCTTCTTCAACAGCTCGATATCGCCACCAAAGTGGTTCGGATCGGGAACGATGAGGGTGCCTTCCGTGCCGTAGATTTCGAGCGGCACATGTCTGTGGCCGGCGACATCAAAGCTCATGCCGATCTGCACCACCGCGCCGCATTCGAACGCCATCACACCAGAGACATGGGTGGGGATATGAACCGGAATTTTTTCGCCATTGCGCGGCTGGCTGGTGATGATGCGCTCCTTGCGCGGCGCAATGGCAAAACCCGCCACCTTCACCACCGGCCCGAGCAGGTTGACGAGATCGGTGATATAGTACGGCCCCATGTCCAGCATGGGCCCGCCGCCGGCCTCGTAATAGAAGTCGGGATTGGGGTGCCAGCGCTCATGCCCCGGGCACATGAAGGTGGCGGTGCCGCCGACGGGAACGCCGAGCACGCCCGTATCCATGATGGCCCGCGCCGTCTGGTGCGCGCCGCCGAGAAAGGTATCGGGGGCGGCGCCGATGCGAAGCCCGCTTGCCTTTGCTGTCTCCGCAAGTGTACGTCCCTCCGTAAAGGTCACGCCGAGCGGCTTTTCGCTATAGGTATGCTTGCCCTGCGCCAGCGCCTGCAGGCCGACTGCCACATGGGCCTTGGGCACCGTGAGGTTGACGATCAGCTTGATGTCCGGGTCCGCCAGCAGTTCATCGATGCCGCGCGCCACCAGATTGAACTCACCGGCCCGCTGTTCGGCAAGGCCGCGATTGAGATCGGCGATCCCCCTGATGTCGAGAACGGGAAACGACGCCATGGCCTTCAGATAGGCCGATGATATATTGCCGCATCCGATGATGCCGATGCCGAGCTTATCCATGTTTCTCCTCCAGAATGGATATGACGGGGCCCTCCGCGCCGCTAAAGGCTTTATGGCCCTGCCCTGCTGGCGGTTGTAAGCCAGAGGCCTTCACCGACATAGCGGCAGCCGATAAAATCTGTTCGTTCAAAGCCCTCAGTGCGCCGACATGCGGCATCCGAGCCGCTAGTCCCGTTACTCAACTGCACAGCCGAGCAAAAGGTTCACGGCCACTGGGCGCCCGTCGTCGTCAGGTAGATGGCATAGAGCGATTGCGTTGCGGTGATATAGAGCCTGTTGCGCCTCGGCCCTCCGAAAGTGAGGTTGGCGACCGTCTGGGGCACGAGGATCTTGCCAAGCAGCGTGCCGTCGGGTGCAAAACAATGCACGCCGTCGCCCGCGCTGGTCCACAGGTTGCCGGAAATATCGAGGCGAAATCCGTCCGGCAGGCCCTTGTCGATCACGGCAAAGACCCGGCTGTTTTCGAGCTTTCCATTCTCCAGCACGTCGAAGACGCGGATATGGCTTGGCCAGTTCTCGTCATGGCTTGAGGCGGAATCGGCGACGTAGAGCTGTTTTTCATCCGGCGAAAACGCAAGGCCGTTCGGCTGGCCGAAATCATCGACGACGATGGCGAGTTCTCCCGTTTCCGGATCGAGGCGAAAGACATTGCGTGTCGCAAGCTCGGGCTCTGCCTTGTAGCCTTCATAGTCCGACAGGATGCCGTAGGTGGGATCGGTAAACCAGATGCTGCCATCGGATTTGACCACCACGTCGTTCGGCGCGTTGAGGCGCTTACCTTCGAAGCGATCCGCCAGCACGGTGAGGCGGCCGTCGATTTCGGTGCGCGTCACCCGGCGTCCGCCATGCTCGCAGGTGATCAGCCTGCCCTGACGGTCACGCGTGTTGCCGTTTGCGAAATTGGAGGGACTGCGCAGCACCGACACGCCGCTTTCAGGCACATAACGCAGCAGCCGCTGGTTCGGGATGTCGCTGAACACGAGGCAATCGAGATCACCAAACCAGACGGGGCCTTCGGCCCAGCGGCAGCCGCTGTACAATTCTTCGAGTGCGGCACTCGAGACAATCAGATTGCGGAAGCGGGGATCGTGGATCTCGTAGATCCCGGTGCGGGCGTGCGACATGGGCTATCCGGTTGGCTGGTGTGAGTGTCTGAAGGTCAGCGCGTCGAGCCGGCCGGCCGGCTGGCTGCCACGATGACGCAGATGATGATGAGGCCGGTCATGATCAGGCGCACGCCGGCGCCGAACCCGTAGGTGTTGAGCATGGAGACGACGAGGAACATGAACAGCGAAGCGCCCCATATGCCGGGCACGTTGGAATTGCCGCCGGCAACTGCCGAGCCGCCGATGACGACAACGGCAATCGACATCAGGAGATATTCGGCACCCATGTTGAGCGCGGCACCGCCCGAAAAGCTTGCCAGCAGATAACCGCAGAGGGAGGCGAGCACCGCGCAGATCACATAGGTCGCAAGGCGACATCCATCGACTGCAATGCCGGCCATGCGGGCGGCAAAAGCGTTCTGGCCGATGGCGGAAATCCAGCGTCCGAACATCGAGCGATCCAGCAGCCACCAGACGGCAAGCGACAGCAAAAGCGCGATGATGGCCGTGTTCGGCACGCCAAGCGTCGAGGATGTGCTGAAGGCGGCCAGCGCTTCCGGCGGTTTTACCCGAAGGCCGCGATTGTACCAGATGGCCGAGGACTGCACGAGAAAGCTCATCGACAGGGTCGCGATGATCGGGGGAATACGCAGGAACTTGATCAGCGCGTAGTTGAGGACGCCGATGACAAGACCGATGGCAATGGAGGCAGCAAGACCGAGAAGGATCATGTTGTCCTGCCCGTCCATCAGCTTCAGCGCCACCGTTCCAGACAGCGTGATCGTGGCGGGAACCGACAGATCGACATTACCAGGCCCCAGCGTGATGACCAGCATCTGGCCAAGGCCGACAATCACCGAGAAGGCGGCAAAGGTCAGCGTTGCCTGCGACAGGCTTGCGGTGCTGGCACCACCGGTAAACAGGATCGTCACGATCCAGGTGGCAAAAGCTGCAACGAAGGACCAGGTCCAGGGCTTGCGGGCAAGGAGGCGGAAGCTGTTCATGATGTCTTCTCCTGCCGGCTGCCGCGGTTGATGACAAGCCGCAGGGCCAGCACGATGATGAGGATGCCGCCCTGCGCACCGATCTGCCAGTCAGGCGAGATGCGCAGGAACGAGAGGAAGGAACCGGCAAGCGTCAACGTCAGGGCGCCGATCACGGCACCGATGGGGGAAACGCGGCCACCGACGAACTCTCCGCCGCCGAGGATGACGCCGGCAATCGACAAAAGCGTGTAGCGCAGCGCGATATTGGCATCCGCCGAGGTGGCAAGCCCGACCAGCGCCATGCCGGCCAGAACGGCAAACACCGCAGCCGTTGCATAGGCTGCCCCTTTGAGCGCCAGCACCGACCAGCCGGCACGCCCGACGGAGCGGCTATTGCCGCCAACGCCGCGCAAGAGAACACCGAAGGTGGAGCGCATAATCAGCAGATGGGCGATGACGGCGATCACCACGCTGGCGACAATGGCCATCGGCACCAGCGTCGGCTTGGACACCATCAGCGCACGCAGCCAGACCGGCGCCTGCCCGCCGGGTGCCGGCAGGATCAGCACCGCAAGGCCACCCCAGACAAAACTCATGCCGAGCGTGACGACGATGGATGGCAGGTCACGCAGGGTGATGATGACGCCAAGCAGCGCATAAATACCGACGGCACCGGCCAGAATCAGGATGGCAACGAGCGGCTGCTGCGGCATGTAGACGGCGGTGACGCAAGCCGCAAAGCTGACGAAGGTGCCCATGGAAAGATCAAGGTCGTTCACGGCCATGATGATCATCTGCGCGATGGTGGCAAGTGCGATCGGAACGGCGAGATTAAACAGCAGGTTGAGGCCGTTATAGCTCATGGCGCGCGGCTGCATGTAGAAGACGGCGGCCAGAAGCACGGCAAGCGACACGGCCGGAATGAGGATCGGCAGAAGGTCGGACAGGGTTTTCCTCATGCGGCTTCTCCCGAAAACGAGGCGGCGAGGATGTTGTCCTCGGTTACGGCGTCGCCCTCCAGCTCGGCAACGATGGCACCGTCCCTGAATACATAGACCCGGTCACAGAGCCGCATTTCGTCCATCTCCGTGGAATACCAGATGAAGGTGCGCCCCGCCTGGGCTTCACGCCTAAGCGTGGCATAAACCTCCTGCTTGGTGCCGATATCGACGCCGCGCATCGGATCATCCATCAGCACGATGGCGGCACTGCCAGCAAGTGCGCGGGCAAACAGAACCTTCTGCTGGTTGCCGCCTGACAGAGACAGGATGGGATTTGTCATATCAGGCGTGCGGATGCCCATGCGGGATTTCCAGTCTTCGCCATGCGTTGCCTCGCGGCCGGTATCGACGGCTGCAAGCTTCGACATCGACGGCAGGTTGCCGATCGAGAGATTGCGCAGGATGCTCCACAAGGGAAACGTGCCGTTCAGCGCGCGGTCGCCGGCCACAAATGCCATGGGCTTTTGCGCTGAAGGAAACCACTTGCTGCTGCTTTCGGCAAAGAGATCGAGCAGCATCGTCGTCTGGCCATGGCCGCCAAGGCCCGCAAGGCCGATAATCTCGCCCTTGCGGGCAAAAAACGGCGTGGACGATCCCTTGGCCGCGGCAACATCAATGACTTTTTCGCCTGATGTGCCAGAGGTTGCGGCATTGCGGGCGGTTTCCTTCACCACGCTGCCCATCGCCTCCACCAAGCTTTTGACGGTGAATTCGCCGGCTGCGCGCGAGGCAACGACACGTCCATCCTTCATGACAACGATGCGGCTGGAGGTGGAGAGGATTTCGCCCAGGATATGCGAGATGAGCAGCACGGACCCGCCTGCCCTCACGAACCGGCGCACATAGGCCATCAGCTGTTCGGCAAGGCCAGCATCCAGCGACGATGTCGGTTCATCGAGAATGACGAGCTTCGGGTCTTCGGTCACGTTGAGGAAGTTGATGGCGATTTCCACCATCTGCCTCTCGGCGATGGAGAGCGAACCGACCGTTGCCAGACAATCGACGCCGTGGCCGGGAAAGATCTCGTCCATGCGGGCACGGATCAGGGAATGTGCGCGCTTGCGCCAGCCAAGGCCTTTCAGCCCGGCATGCATCAGGCGGGTGTTTTCCACCACCGTGAGGTTCGGGCAGAGCGACAGTTCCTGGAAAACGCAGCGAACGCCATGGGCGCGTGCCGTCGAGATGCCACCGCCGGGCTCACCTTCGTAGATGATTTCACCCTTGTGCGGCGAGAGCCCGCCATTGATGACGTTGACGATGGTGGACTTGCCGGCACCGTTGTGGCCAACGAGACCCACCGCCTCGCCGGGGCGGATTTCGAAATCGACGCCATCCAGTGCCTTCACCGCACCGAACTCGACACGAACCTGGCGGATGGACACCACCGGTCCGGTTGCTGACACATCAGTCATTCCACGCTGCCGTCTTTTCTTTTGAGAATAGGACACGAAGCTGCTCCACCCGGCGCAGAACCGCCGGATGAAGCTGCGGGAGGAACGCCCTTGGGCGATCACGTCATCGATGCATTTACTTCGCCGCTGCGATCACGGCCTTGGCGTCTGCGAGCGAATATTCGACATTGGCAACGCCACCCTTCTGGGTCGTCTCGAGGTTCTTTTCGAGATTGGCCTGATCGATGCGCAGGAACGGCACGGTGAGATCCTTCTTGACCTGCTGGCCGTCAAGGATCTGCTGTGCCACCCAGAAGGCAAGCGTCGAAACACCCGGCGCAATCGAGACCGACATGGTCTCATAACCGCTGGCATCCTTCTGCTTCTTCCACCATTGCAGTTCGTCTTCGCGGTTGCCCATGACGATGACAGGCGTCGGGCGCTTGGCAGCCTCGAAAGCCTGTGCCGCGCCGTAACCGTCACCACCCTGCGTTACCACGGCAGCAATTTCGGGAAGGCTCGGCAACAGGCCTGCGACGGCGCGCTGCGCAACATCCTGCGCCCAGTCGCCGTGCACGGAACCGACGATCTTGAACTGCGGGAACTTGGCGACACCTTCGTGGATACCGGCGGAAATCTCGTCATCAACGAAGACGCCGGCCAGACCGCGGATTTCGAGAAGATTGCCGCCCTTCGGCAGCTTGCCGGCCAGATATTCCACCTGGCTGCGGCCCATTTCCTTGAAGTTGACGGCAATGCGCCATGCGCAAGGCTCGGTCACGATGCCATCGAAGGACACGACCGTGATGCCGGCATCACAGGCTTCCTTCACCGCGCCATTGAGGGCCGTGGGCGAAGCGGCATTGATGACGATTGCGTCATAACCCTGCAGGATCATGTTCTGGATCTGGGCGGCCTGTTCGGTCGCCTGGTTTTCTGCCGTGGTGAACGGATCGGCAGCAGCCACGATGCCGGATTTCACGGCGTCTTTCGTCACCTTGTCCCAGCTGGTCAGCATGGCCTGGCGCCAGGAATTGCCGGCGTAGTTGTTGGACAGGGCGATCTTCTTGGCCGAGGTTTCGGCATGGGCCGAAAATGCAACGGTGCTCAGCATCGCGGCAGCGGTTGCCGCAAGAACGAATTTCATGGTCATGTCTCTCTCCCTCGATTCCGGTCTTGCCGGCAGCTTGCGGCGCCGCTCCTCAACGACGTACTCCCGAAAGCTCTTTTCCCTGGAGCAGTTCTCCAGTGCCAGCAATGATGCGCGAATTGCGAAATGCTGTACAGGCGGATTACAGCAATCCACCTGCGGGTTACCGCAGATCAGATGCGGTTTCCCGCAGGACAGAGACCTGCCATAAGGACTTAATGAAGATCAGCGATGCGCCGTCCGGGAGGGGATTTCGTGCATCAAGGAGGAAGACATGCTCGAGGATGCGTCGGCCTCGTCGTTCAGGCAATACCTGACGATTGCACGGCTGCTGGCGGGACAGCTGGATTTCCAGTCGGCCATCCGCGCGGTCGCCAAGGAAATCGCGCTGATCATTCCGCACGATCACATGGACGTCTGCATCATCACGCCCGGCAGCACATTTCATACAGCCTATGAAAGCGGCCTTGAAACAGACTGGAGCAAGCGGCCGACGGCCCTCATAGACCAGAGCCCGATCCGTGCGCTGCTGGTTGGCGAGGTCGACCGGTACATCACGCCGGATGCTTCGCGCGACCCACGTTTTCACTTCGAGGGCTCGTTTTCAGACCCGATCCGCGAACATGGCCTGAAAAGCCGTCTGCATGTGGCCCTGAAGGTGCGGGGCGAAACCATCGGTGCGCTCTCCTTTTCCAGCCTGACCGAGGATGATTACACCACGCGCGATCTTGCCCACGCGCAATCCATCGGCGACCTGCTGGCACCGTATTTCTTCGCGATCCGCGCCGCCGAACAGGCCAAGCAATCGGCCATCGTCGAGGCGGCCGCGCGCGTGCGCGAAGAAGCGCTGCGCCAGGGAGCAGCGCGGCTGACCGAGTTGCTGGAGGCCGAGCGCCAGCGCATCGGCATGGACCTGCACGACCAGACGTTGGGCGACCTGACCCGGTTTGCCAAGCGGCTGGAGCGGCTGAGCCTCATGGAGAGCGTGCCGGGGGAAAAGCTCGAGCCGCTGTTTCGCAGCCTGCAGCAATCCATGCAGGATCTTCGCCAGATCATCGAACAGGCGCGGCCTTCCGTGCTGCAACTCTTCGGTCTTGTGGATGCCATCGAAAATCATCTCGACCGATCGATCCGCGACAGCGGGCTTGCCATGACGTGGGGCCTTTATGACGAGAGCAAGGGCGAAAGCGGTAGGCTGTCCGCCAATGTCGCCATCACCCTCTTTCGCATTGCGCAGGAGGCCATCAACAATGCCGTGCGCCATTCGCAGGCGAGCCGCATCACGGTAGCCTTTTCGCTCGAAGACGACGTGCTGGCGCTCGAGATTTCAGACAATGGCATCGGCATCAGCAAGGCGGGAAGCGCAGGCGGCAGCGGGCTCGACAATATGCGGGTGCGCGCCCGCCTGATCGGCGCCCGGTTTTCCTGCGGCAGCGAGGCCGCAAAAACCTTCGTGCGGGTGAAACTGCCTGTTATGGCCGAGGAGGAAACGTCATGAATGTTCTGATCGTCGAGGACGACCCGCTGCACCGCTCGTACCTTAACGAAGCCGTCCGGCTGGCCCTGCCGGAATGCGATCAGGTGCTGGAGGCCGAGGACGGCAGCATGGGCGAGCGGCTTGCGCGGGAACATCGGCTCGAGCGGATCGTGATGGACCTGCAGATGAGCCCGCGCAACGGCATCGAGGCTGCCCGCACGATCTGGCGGGAGCGGCCGGAAACGCGCATTCTGTTCTGGTCCAACTATGCCGACGAGGCCAATGTGCGCGGCATTTCACGCATCGTGCCGGATGGTGCCGCTTATGGTTATGTGCTGAAATCGGCCTCGGATGAAAGGCTCCGGCTGGCGCTTCGCTCCATCTTCATCGAGGCACAATGCGTGATCGACCGCGAAGTGCGCGGCATGCAGCAAAAAAGCCTCGGACGCCTGCAGGGCTTCACCGAGACGGAATATGAGGTGCTGGTCGATATTGCGCTTGGCCTGACCGACCGCGTGATCGCAAACCGGCGCAACCTGTCGCTGCGCAGCGTGCAGAACCGCCTGCAGCAGATCTATGAGAAACTCGGCGTCTATGAGCGCGCGGATGCAGGTGCAGAAGCCCGTTACAATTTTCGCTCTCGCGCCGTGACCGAAGCCTTTTTGCGCAAGTTGCTCAACCAGACCACGCTGGAGCGCGCAGAACAGGACCTGCAGGACTGGTTGCGCCGCCATGCCCGCCTGCTGGATGATCAAAAGGGGTAACAAGCGCAAGGCCTCTGCTGCGGCGCGCGGAACATCGCCCGCAGAGCCTCGTTAGCTCAGTCAGCATCCAAAGGAGACGATGATGGCCGAGATAATGTTGACGGATATTGCTGCGAAACTGAAGAAAATCGATTTCTGCATGATGTCGACAAAGGGACAGGACCAAGAAATTTCCAGCCGCCCGATGAGCAATAACGGCGACGTGGAGTATGACGGCGACAATTGGTTCTTCTCCTACAGAGACACCCGCAAGGTCTCCGATATCCAGCGCGACCCCGGCATCTCGCTGTCCTTCACCGAAGCGCCAAGCATGCTCGGCAAGCCCGGCATGTTCATCTCCATCGAGGGCAAGGCGTCGTTGATCGAGGACAAGGCTCAGTTTGGCGAGCACTGGACGAGTGAACTCGACCGCTGGTTCCCTGACGGAGTGGATACGCAAGGTCTCACGCTCATCAAGGTTCATGCGGACCGCATCCACTACTGGGATGGCGAGGATAACGGGATGATCAGGGTGGGTTAATCGCGCTGTAATCGATGATCTATTTCACCAGCGACACGCATTTCGGCGATCCACGCGTCCTTCGCATCGACCGGCGTCCGTTTTCCAACATGGCTGATCATGATGAGGCGCTGATCGGGAACTGGAATGCCGTCGTTGGGGAGGACGACGAGATCTGGCATCTGGGGGATGTCATGTCCATTCGCGCCGGGGATTGCGACGCGCTGCTGCAGCGCCTGAACGGGCGCAAGCATCTCATCATCGGCAACAATGATCCGCTGACGACAACTGGGGCCAAGGGCTGGGCGAGCGTTTCCCATTATGCGGAACTCAAGCCTGACGGGGAGCACCACCTTATCCTCTGCCACTACGCCTTCCGGACCTGGAACCAGATGGGCAAGAAATCCATCAATCTTCACGGCCACTCGCATGGCAGGCTGAAGCCCTTGCCTCGCCAGTTCGATGTGGGTGTCGATGCGCAGAACCTGCGGCCCGTCACCCTTGCGGAACTACTCGCCAGCAGGCGGAAGCGAGGAAAGGCCGCGTGAGCGGAGGTTCTGCTTTTTTCCGATCAGGCAACGAAGGTCTCCGGTTGGGCGCGAGAAGCCTTTGCGCCTGCTCGTTCACGTCACAACCGACCATGAAAAGCCAAGACAAATCGCGCGCGCTGTTTTAGGGAAGGAAACGGATTTTTTGAGCAAGGACCATGCGCATGCCAGATACGTCCCTCGTCATTCCCCTGCCCGCGCCGGTTCTTTTGCCGGTCAAGGGATCGCAAGCGGCATTTCCGGTGCGCCGGGTTTATTGCGTCGGGCGCAATTATGCCGATCATGCCATCGAGATGGGCCACGACCCGTCACGTGAACCGCCGTTCTTCTTCCAGAAGAACCCGCAGAACCTCGT
Source organism: Neorhizobium sp. PAMB6630 (assembly GCF_058242775.1). NCBI lineage: Bacteria > Pseudomonadati > Pseudomonadota > Alphaproteobacteria > Hyphomicrobiales > Rhizobiaceae > Neorhizobium > Neorhizobium sp. PAMB6630. The sequence continues at coordinate 1,714,944 of NZ_CM177836.1, read as the reverse complement.
TACCGACGGCCAGTTTCCCTATCCGCCGCTGTCATCCAATGTGCATTTCGAGGTGGAACTGGTGATGGCGCTGAAGGCCGGCGGACGCGACATTGCGCTTGAGGATGCGCTCGATTGCGTCTGGGGTTATGGCGTCGGCGTCGATTTCACCCGCCGCGACCTGCAGGATCTCGCAAAGAAGGCCGGTCGCCCCTGGGAAGCGGCAAAGGCTTTTGAAGCCTCTGCTCCCGTCTCGTCGCTTGTTCCGGCAGAAACGATCGGCCATCCGCAGCACGGCGCAATCCAGCTCTCGGTCAACGGCGACGTCAGGCAATCGGGGGACCTCGCGCAGATGATCTGGAAGCTGCCGGAAATCATCTGCGAGCTTTCAAAACTCTTTACGCTTGCCCCCGGCGATATCATCATGACGGGAACACCGGCAGGCGTCGGCCCGGTCGTTCGAGGCGACCGCGTCACCTGCAGCGTCGATGGCGTGGCCGATCTAGCGCTCGACGTGATCTGACCGGCCGGGAATAAAAGAGGGAGGAGAACAGATGCCGCTTTACGCTCTGGGCGAACACACGCCCAAAACGCCGGACGCCGATCGCTTCTGGGTGGCGCCGGGCGCTCATGTGATGGGCAAGGTAGAGATCGGCGAGGATGTCGGCATCTGGTTCGGCGCGATCCTGCGCGGCGACAACGAGTGGATCACGCTGGGTGCCGGCACCAATGTGCAGGAAAACACCGTCATCCACACCGACTGGGGGTTTCCCGCCACCATTGGCAAGGACTGTACCATCGGTCACGGCGCCATTATCCACGGCTGTACGATCGGCGATAACAGCCTGATCGGCATGGGGGCAACCGTGCTCAACGGCGCACGGATCGGTAAAAATTGCCTCGTCGGTGCCAATGCGCTGGTGACCGAGGGCAAGGAGTTTCCCGACAATTCCCTGATCGTCGGATCACCTGCCAAGGCCATCCGCACGCTGGATGAGGCGGCGGTCGAAAAGCTCAAGCTTTCCGCGCAAAATTACGCGGCCAACTGGAAACGCTTCGCAGCCGATCTTCGCCCTCTATGACAATACAGCCGTCCATGCTCGACGACACCGATGACGGACCGCAAGAACGCTCCGAGCTTGGTCCGTTGATCGAAAAGGGCATGGTGCAACCGTGGTGGAAACTGCGCTTCGACGAGCCGCTGGAAACCGTCTACCAGAGGCATATCGCGCGGCAGAAATGGCGCCAGACCAATATTGGCGGCGGGCTCTGCCTGTTGATCTTCAACAGCGGCACTATACTCGATTACATCATCCTGCCGGATAACCTCTGGATTTCGCTGTTCCTGCGCATCTGTGTCGGCACCCTCCCATGTGCGCTGCTGTTCTGGTGTACGCGTTACGTCCGGAGCCACCGGGTGCGTGATGGCATGGTGGCCACCGGCCTGCTGATCATCGCCGCCGTCATCCATGTACTGCTGACGCTTCGCGGCGCGACGCCAGGTCGGCAGGCGTTCAGCATGGGGCTGCTCGTTGTCGTTATGAACATCGTCATCCAGTTGCCTTTGATGTTTGCCCTTGCCTGCAATTTCGGGGTCTTCCTGCTGAATGCCGTCTTTCTGCTGACGGCGACCGTCCCGCTCGGCGGCGACCGTCATCTGGCCTTCCTGTTCGTGACGATTGCGAGCGTCATTACGCTCCTGGCGAATTCCCGACTGGATACGGCCTTGCGCCAGCTCTATCTGGTGCTTCTCAGGGAGCGTCTCAGCAATGTGCAGGTGCGCCGTGAAAACCGGGCTCTCAACGCATTTTCCTACACAGATACGTTGACCGGTATCGCCAACAGGCGTCGCCTCGATGAGGCAATGCACAATGCCTGGCAGACCGCGTACGAGACGGAGACGCCGCTTGCGCTTCTGATCGTCGATATCGATCATTTCAAGCGTTACAATGACCGGTTCGGCCATCCGGCGGGCGACGGCTGCCTGAAGCGGGTCGCGCAGGCCGTGGCGAGCGCCACCCGCACCGGCATGGATCTGGCTGCCCGTATGGGGGGCGAGGAGTTTGCCGTGCTGCTGGTCGATTGCGACAGCGCCGGCGCCGTCATTATTGCCGAACGCATACACCGGACATTGGCGATGGATCTTTCAGGGCCGGAGGTGATTCTTGCGCTGGAACCGGTGACGGTCAGCATCGGCGTTGCCGCCCGCATTCCCGCCAACGGCAGCTCCATCGAGGCCTTTATCCAGGCGGCCGACGATGCGCTTTATCAGGCCAAGAAGAACGGCCGCAACCAGACCTATGGGGATACCGTGGCGGCCTGAACGTTTCGCTTAACGGTTCAGCCGGCGGCACAGGCGGCGCAGAGGCCGCGCAATTCGATCGTGGTCTTTTCCGCCTTGAAACCCTTTTGGCGCGCCCAATCACCCAGCCGCTCATCGATGGCGTGATCGTGGAACTCGCTCACCTGGCCGCAGCTTTCGCAGATGGCAAAGGCCACTGTCCCATGGTTGTGGCAGCAGGATTGTTCCTTGTGGGAGCAGGCAACAAACGAGTTCAGGCTTTCCAGCCGGTGAACCAGACCCATTTCCAACAGCTTGTCGAGGGCCCGGTACACCTGCAGCGGCGCCCGAAAGCCGTTGTCGCGCAGCTTGTCGAGAATGGTATAGGCGCTCATCGGGCCATCGGCGCGGGTCAGAGCATCGAAAACCAGGGTCTGGTTCTTGGTAAGGTTCAGCGCAGTATTCATCGGCGATCTCCCGTCATGGGCGTGGATGAGGCCATGCCTTTGCCAAGCACCGGCAACAGGCTGAGGATGAAAAGGACAAGGGCTGCGACCACGATCGAGGGGCCCGATGGCGTATCGCCATAAAGCGAGCCGAACAGGCCGCCGATCACCGCAATGGCACCCAGCACAGAGGAAATGACCGCCATCGCTTCAGGGCTTGCGGAAAAGCGCCGCGCGGTGGCCGCCGGTATGATCAGAAGCGCGGTGATCAGCATGATGCCGACAATCTTCATGGCAATGGCAATGACCAGCGCCATCAGCAGCATGAACAGCAGGCGCGCCCGCTCCGGCCTCAAACCTTCGGCTTCGGCCAGATCATGGCTGACCGTGGAAGCAATCAGCGGCCGCCACAGGAAAACGAGGCAGGCGAGCACGAAGGCGCCGCCGAGCCAGATCAACAGGATATCCGACGTGGTGACCGCAAGGATATCGCCAAACAGGAAGGCGATGAGATCGATGCGCACCGAACTCATGAAGGCCACCAGCACAAGACCGATGGCGAGCGTCGAATGCGAGAGGATGCCGAGCAGCGAATCCGCCGACAGGCCCTGCCGACGCTGGAGAAGCAGCAGCAGAAGCGAGACACCCACCGCAACCGCAAACACGCTGAGCAGCAGGTTCACCTCGAAAAACAGCGACAGCGCCACGCCGAGCAGCGCCGAATGGGCCATCGTATCGCCGAAATAAGCCATGCGCCGCCACACCACGAGGCAGCCGAGCGGACCGGTTGTCAACGCAAGGCCAACACCGGCCAGAAGCGCACGCACGAAAAAATCGTCAAGCATGGCGATGCGGCTCCCCTTGATGGTGCCCGTGCCCGTGCGCGTGATGTCCGTGATCATGCGCATGCGAGTGGCCGTCATCGTGCGAATGGGCATCGTGCGAATGGGCATCGTGATGATGACCGTCGCCGGGGTGGCAATGATCGGTGATGCTGCCATCACCATGCTGCACGCGGCCATCCGGAAGATGGGTGTGGTCATGGTTGTGGTTATAGACGGCAAGCCCGCGGCCGAGATTGCCGAAGAGGCGCCGGTAATCGTCGCTCTGGCTGACAACGGCAGGCGTTCCCCGGCAGCAGACATGGCCGTTGAGGCACACCACGGTATCGGTGCCGGCCATCACCATATGCAGATCATGCGAGATCATCAAAATACCGCAGCCGGTCTTTTGCCGGATGGTGCCGATCAGTTCGTAAAGCGCCGTCTCGCCGGCGAAATCAACACCCTGCACCGGCTCATCGAGCACCAAAAGATCCGGATCGCGGGCAATGGCGCGCGCCAGCAGCGCACGCTGGAATTCGCCGCCGGAGAGATGCTGCACTTCCGCCTTCAACAGGTGGGGTATTCCGACCGCCTCCAGCGATGCCATGATCTTGTCGGCCTTCAGCTTGCCCGTCAGCTGCATCAGCCGCTCGACATTGAGCGGCATCGTCCAGTCGATCGACAATTTTTGCGGAACGTAGCCAACGGAAAGGCCGGGCGAGCGCGCAACCGCGCCTTCATCGGGTTTCAGCACGCCGATCGCCAGTTTTGCCGTCGTCGATTTGCCCGCCCCATTCGGGCCGATCAGGGTGACGATCTCGCCGCGGGCAATCGTCAGATCGACACCGCGCACGAGCCAACGCCCCTGCCGGTTAATGCCGCCATTGGCAATCGAAACAAGCTGCCCCTCGCGGGCTTCCGGTTGCATCAACATCAAATTTCCTGCGGTGGTGTTGCCCTCTGCTATTACACACGTTATAGCGTAACACAATCGATGTAATAACATAACAGTCCGCATTCAAGGAGTGACCCATGAAGCCCCTATCCGCAGCCCTGATGGCCTCTGCCGCCCTGTTTATCGCCGCAGATGCCATGGCCGCGCCTGATGTGGTGGTGTCGATCAAGCCGATCCATTCGCTCGTCGCCGCCGTGATGGAAGGGGTCGCGGAACCGAAGCTTATCGTGGAAGGCGCCGCCTCGCCGCACACCTATACGATGAAGCCCTCCAACGCCCGCGCCATCCAGAATGCCGACGTGGTGTTCTGGATCGGACCCAATATGGAAGCCTTTCTCGACAAGCCGCTGGATGCCTTGAGTAAATCGGCAACGGTGGTCGCGCTCGGCAATGCGCCGGGCCTTGAAAAGCTGCCCTTCCGCGAAGGCGGCGCCTTCGAAGCGCATGACGATGGCGACGAGCATGAGGGGCATGATCATGGCGCAGAAGGCGCCGAAAAGCATGAGGACCACGCAGCCGAGGGCCACGACCATGCCGGCGAGGAGCATCACGATCACGCCGCCGGCGAGGCGCATGCCGACCATGACACAACTGAGGCGCATGCCGATCACGACGCAAAGGAAGCGCATGCCGACCATGGCCATGAGCATTCTCACGAGGGCTTCGACACCCATCTGTGGCTCGACCCCATGAATGCCAAGGCGATGGCAAAGGAGATCGAGGCAAAGCTGATCGCCGCCGACCCAGCAAACATTGCCGTCTACAACAAGAATACGCTTGCGCTGATGAAGAAGCTCGACGCCCTCGATGCCGAGCTGAAGGCAACCGTCGAGCCGGTGAAAAACAAGCCCTTCGTGGTGTTCCACGACGCCTACCAGTATTTCGAACACCGCTACGACATTCGCGTTGCCGGCTCGATCACCGTCAGCCCGGAAACCGCGCCGGGCGCCGAACGTTTGAGCGAGATCCACCGTAAGCTCGTCGATCTCGGGGCAACCTGCGTGTTTGCCGAACCGCAGTTCACGCCGAAACTGATCAACGTGGTCACCGAAGGCACCAAGGCTCGCGCCGGCGTTCTCGATCCGGAAGGCGCCTCGCTGACGCAAGGCCCCAACCTCTATTTCGAGCTGATGCGCAACCTTGGAAACTCGCTCACCGACTGCCTGTCCCGCGACAGCTGAGCCGGAACCGCCAAGACTGGACAAAGGCGGACATCCGCCTTTTTTCAGCAAATGTGATGTTATGTTATAACAATTGGAGCATTCAGATGGATCATCTTTCGATGGACAAGCGACTGCCGGTGACGGTGCTTTCGGGCTTTCTGGGGGCGGGAAAGACCACGCTGCTCAACCACATCCTCGCCAACCGCGATGGCCTGAGGGTGGCCGTTATCGTCAACGACATGAGCGAGGTCAATATCGATGCGGCGCTGGTGCGCGATGGCGGCGCGGACCTTTCGCGCACGCAGGAACAGCTGGTGGAAATGACCAATGGCTGCATCTGTTGCACCCTGCGCGACGACCTTTTGAAGGAAGTGCGCCAGCTCGCCGAGCAAAACCGCTTCGATTACCTGCTGATTGAATCGACCGGCATTGCCGAGCCGCTACCGGTCGCTGCTACCTTCGAGTTTCGCGATGAGAACGGCTGCAGCCTGTCGGACGTTGCGCGGCTCGACACGATGGTGACGGTGGTGGATGCCGCCAACCTGCTGAAGGACTACGGCTCTGCCGATTTCCTCTCTGACCGCGGCGAAACGGCAGGCGAAGGTGACACCCGCACGCTGGTCGATCTTCTCGTCGAACAGATCGAGTTTGCCGATGTGGTGGTGCTGAACAAGGTGTCAGTCGCCTCTCCCGAAGCACTCTCTGCCGCCCGCGCCATCATTGCCGGCCTCAATCCGGATGCCCGCATCGTGGAGGCGGATTTCGGCCATGTGCCCGCCCGCGCGGTGCTTGGCACCGGTCTCTTCGATTTCGGCAAGGCAGAAACCCATCCCTTGTGGTTTAAGGAATTGCACGGCTTTTCCGATCACGTGCCGGAAACGGAGGAATATGGCATCCGCTCCTTCGTCTACCGCGCCCGCCGGCCCTTCGATCCGGTAAAACTGCACGGCTTCATCAACCGGTCGTGGCCGGGCGTTATTCGCGCCAAGGGGTTTTTCTGGTTGGCCACGCGGCCTTATCATGTCGGAGAGATCTCCCAGGCCGGCGCGCTGATCCGCACGCAAAAACTCGGCCTCTGGTGGGATGCGGTGCCGCGCGAACAGTGGCCTGATGATGCCGGCTTCCGTAACGGGCTTGCCCGTTATCTCGATCCGGTCTGGGGCGACCGAAGGCAGGAAATCGTCTTTATCGGCGCCGATCCGATGGAGGAAAGCTGGATCCGCAACCATCTGGATATCTGCCTTCTGCCCGACAGCGACTTCAAGCCGGACCGCTGGCGCGATCTGCCGGACCCGTTTGCCAGCTGGAACCGCGCCGCCTGAGACGGTGTTTCCCGCGCGTTCTCCGGCACTCACCACTGCCTTGATCGGTTGAGACCGAAACAAACGGTTGGCCATTATTTGACACGAAGGCTTGCCATGACCACATGCCTCCAGCCGCAGCGCTGGAGGCCGGATCGATATGACGTTTGATCCGATTGCTGTTCCTTGCCGTAACGGAAACAGTTGGTCATAGGCTTAATTCATGTTTCATCTTATATTCGGACTGCCCTGGCTGGTCATCGTCGTGCGGTTCATCCAGCCCCTCCCCTGGCATCTGTCCATCAAGATCGCGCTGGCAGCCCTGCTGCTCATCGCGTCGCAATATCACTACTTCAGCAAGCTCTCGTCCGGATCGGTGTTTTCACCGGAATTTCCAAGGCCGTTGGTCATCGCCTTTAATGTGCTGCTCGGCGCGATGCTGCTGCTCGCCGTGTTGCAGATTGCGCTCGATGTCATCTCCCTGCTTTTGGTGCCGTTCAAGGGCCATTTCCCTTCCGCTGACCCAGCGGTTCGTTATGGGATGGGACTTGCAGCCCTTGCGCTCGCGGGTGTCGGCGTCGCGCAAGCCATCCGGGTTCCGCCAGTCAAAAATGTCGAGATCGCGATAACCGGCCTCCCCCCGGAATTCGATGGTTACCGGCTGTTGCAGCTGACCGACCTGCATATCAGCCGCCTGTTTCCGGCGTCCTGGGCGCAGGAACTCGTCACACGCTCGAATGCTCTGAACACCGACCTGATCGTCATCACGGGAGACTTCATCGACGGCAGCCTTGAAAACCGCAGCGCGGATGTGGCACCGCTTGCCGCTCTCAGCGCCCGCGACGGCGTCTATTCGATCCCCGGCAACCACGAATATTTCTTCGAGCCGGAGCGCTGGATGGCACATCTGTCGGGGCTCGGGCTGCACATGCTCGAAAACGCCCATACGGTGATTGCGCGCGGCGACGCCAGGCTGGTGATTGCCGGCCTCAACGATCTCTCGGCCGAACGGCGCGGGCTTGGCGTGCGCGATCTTGCTGCCGCGCTGCAAAATGCTCCCGCAGGAGCGCCGGTCATACTTCTCGATCACCAGCCGATGATGGCGCGAGAAAATGCCAAGGCGGGCGTGGCCCTGCAGCTTTCCGGCCATACCCATGGCGGCATGGTGAAAGGGCTCGACCGTCTGGTGGCCCGCGCCAACAACGGCTTTGTCTCCGGCCTCTATGACGTCGGCGGCATGCAACTCTACGTCAACAACGGTACGGCGCTGTGGCCGGGCTTTGCCCTGCGGCTTGGCATCCCCTCGGAACTGACAGTGATTACGCTGCGACGGAAAGCTTAAGCTTCGCCGCCGATGGATGGATCAGAACGGAAAAAACCCGGCGCATGGCCGGGTTTTTCAATATTGGTGCCGCTCTATATCAGACGCAATCAGCGACTGGTGACGATGCTGGAAATGATGCCACTCGTTGCGCCGATCAGCAGGAACTGGTTGTCCACCCGCACCCACTGGTAACCACGCGGCGGTGCCGACAGGCGGTACTGGCGGTAGTCGCGGATGTTGGCCAGACGGGCGCGTTCGGCGCGTGTCAGCTTGTGGCCCTTGGACCAGCGATGCTTCTGGACGACGACCTTCTTCTTTTCGATGACGACGGTGCGTTCGCTCGGACGATGGCGGTCGTTGCCATGGCCGCGGTAATCCTGCGCCTGGGCAATCGGGGCGGCAAGAATGGTGGCTGCGGTCAGAACGGAAATCAGAATTTTCATCGGGTGTCTCCTCGTTTTCTGTATTAGACAACCGGAAGTTAGCGCCACACCCATGAACGACAGATGAACCGCCACATTACAATTCCGCAATGATTAAAACAACTTGCTGCGAAATTCTGAGATTTATAGTGACGGACGAGTTGTCATTCCCAAACGAAAAAACCCGGCACCAGGGCCGGGTTTTCCCACTAAAACGGCAGACTTCGATCAGCGCGACGGGCCTTCCCGTTCAGCCGACTGAGCCCAGAGGTTGATGTCGGCGTCCTTGGCAAAAACTTCGATTTCCGCCAGTTCTTCGGCCGTGAAATCCGGACGCTCAAGCGCTGCGACGCAGTCCGCCACTTGTTCCGCACGGCTTGCACCGATGAGAGCGGAGGTGACGCGACCGCCGCGCAGAACCCAGGCGATCGCCATCTGCGCCAGCGTCTGGCCACGCTTTTCGGCAATGGCGTTGAGGCCACGCAGGTTGCCGATATTGCGCTCGTTGAGGAAGGCGGGGCGCAGCGACTTGCCCTGGGCCGCACGGCTGTCATCGGGAATACCGCCGAGATATTTTGACGTCAGCATGCCCTGGGCGAGCGGCGAAAAGACGATGGAGCCCATGCCGACCTCATCCAGCGTGTCGAGCAGGCCGTCCTCCTCCACCCAGCGATTGATGATCGAATAGCTCGGCTGGTGGATGATGCAGGGCGTGCCGAGATCCTTGAGGATTGCGGCGGCCTCGCGGGTGCGCTTGGAATTATAGGAGGAGATGCCGACGTAGAGCGCACGGCCCGAACGCACGATATGATCGAGCGCGCCGCAGGTTTCTTCCAGCGGCGTCTCCGGATCGAAACGGTGCGAATAGAAGATGTCGACGTAATCGAGGCCCATGCGCTTCAGGCTCTGGTCGCAGGATGCGATCAGATATTTGCGGCTGCCCCATTCGCCATAAGGGCCCGGCCACATGTTGTAGCCAGCCTTGGAGGAGATGATCATCTCGTCGCGGTAACCGGCAAAATCGGTCTTCAGAATTTCGCCGAAGGCAGTTTCGGCGCTGCCGGGTGGCGGGCCGTAATTGTTGGCAAGATCGAAATGGGTGATGCCAAGATCGAACGCCGTGCGGCAGATGTCGCGCTTGCGCTGATGTTCGGTGTCTTCGCCGAAATTGTGCCAGAAGCCGAGCGAAATCGCCGGGAGTTTGAGTCCCGTGCGGCCGCAGCGGTTGTACTTCATCTTGGAATAACGGTCTTCAGAAGGCTGCCAGGCCATGTTCGGTCTCCTCCGGATTGATGGCAGGTCCGCCCGTGCTCAAGGCTTGGACGGAAAAAGCCGTGCGCGAGGTTTTCGTCGCGCACGGCGGATGTTTTGGCTTCAGAGGCTCAGGCGTTGAGGCCGCTGCCCCAGGGGCCATGCGGCTTGTCGACGCCGTCGACGCGCTCGAAACCATGGGCGCCGAAGAAATCGCGCTGCGCCTGGATAAGGTTTGCCGTGCCGCGGCTGCGACGGTAGCTGTCGAAATAAGACAGAGCCGACGACAGCGCCGGAACCGGAAGGCCCGACATGACAGCGGTCGAGACGACGCGACGCAGCGCGCTGTCGGTTTCCTTCACAAGCGCTGCGAAGGCCGGCGTCACGATGAGGTTGGCGATGTCAGGATCCTTGGTGAAGGCAGAGGTGATCTCATCCAGGAATTCCGAACGGATGATGCAGCCGGCGCGCCAGATCTTTGCGATCGTCGGCATCGGCAGGTTCCAGCCGTATTCCTTGGATGCTGCCGCCATCACCGCAAAGCCCTGAGCATAGGCGCCGATCTTGGCGGCCAGCAGTGCGTTTTCGAGATCGTCGAGGAAGGCCATGCCATCGATGCCGGGCATGGCAACCGTTTGCGGCAGGCCAAGCACCTGTTCCGCAGCTTCGCGCTCGACCTTCTGCGAGGACAGGATACGTCCGGCAACCGCCGCTTCGATCGCAGTTGCGGCAACGCCCAGATTCTGCGCCTCGATGACCGACCACTTGCCGGTGCCCTTCTGGCCGGCGCGATCGAGGATGACGTCGACCATCGGCTTGCCGGAAATCGGGTCGGTGGCAGACAGAACCTTTTCGGTGATCTCGATCAGGTAGGAGTCGAGACGGCCCTTGTTCCAACGGCCAAACACCTGCGAGATTTCCTCGGCCGAAAGCTTCAGGCCGTCGCGCAGGATGCCGTAGATTTCGGCGATCATCTGCATGTCGGCATATTCGATGCCGTTGTGGATGGTTTTTACAAAATGGCCGGCGCCATCATTGCCGAGCCAGGCAACGCAGGGCTCGCCATTGTATTTGGCGGAAATGGAGGTGAGCACGCTTTCGACGCGCTTCCAGCTTTCTTCCGTGCCGCCGACCATGATGGACGGGCCGTGGCGGGCACCTTCTTCACCACCGGATACACCCATGCCGATAAAGGTCAGCGGGCTGTCCTTCAGGCTTTCAAAGCGGCGCATGGTGTCGCGGAAATTGGCATTGCCGGCATCGATCATGATGTCGCCGGAAGACAGATAAGGCTCAAGCAGCGCCATCTGCTGGTCGACGGGATCGCCAGCCTTGATCATGATGATGATCGGGCGCGGCGGGCGGATCGCGGCGACGAACTCTTCCATCGTTTCGCACGGAATGATCTGACTCTGAAGGCTGCCGGCTTCGGCGTAGAATTTGCGGGTTGCCTCAGCGGTGCGGTTGAAAACAGCAATCTTGTTGCCCTTTTCCGCAATGTTCAATGCGAGGTTGGACCCCATGACGCCAAGACCGATAAGGCCGATTTCTGCCTGTTCCACGGATATATCTCCATTGCGATTGGGTGTTTGTTTTGGCACCGCAGGTGACAAACGGCAAGGCCGAGCCGAAGCAAAACGATTAAATTCATTGCGACCTTCGTCCTTCAGCCGCTAAATTGGGCAATGTTCTTGCAGGCATCCCGGCAAGGTTTTCAGCCTGCAAATGTGCAAACGCCGATCACACGACGGAGGATCCACACAATGACGCCAATGGAAGCAAAAGCGGTGCATGTCAGCATCCGCAGGGACTGGCGCGCCGTTTATGCCTTCGCCGCCCGCCCGGAAAATATGGCCCGCTGGGCCTCAGGCCTCGGTGCCGGTCTCACGCGGGACGGTCCGGACTGGCTGGCTGATGGCGGGCCACTGGGACAGGTGCGTGTGACATTTGTCCCGGAAAATGATCTCGGCGTCATCGACCATGTCGTCAACATGCCCTCGGGAATCCGGGTTCACAACGCCTTTCGCATCGTGCCGAACGGCGATGGAGCCGAAGCGATTTTCCTGGTGACCCGCCTGCCCGGCATGTCGCCGGAACAATTTTCGGAAGATGCCCGCCATGTGGCCGCCGATCTGGCGACGCTGAAGCAGATCATGGAAGAGGATAGACTGGAAGACGAGGCCTAAGGCTCAGTCCTTCAGCGTGTGCTTGATGTTCCAGCGGTCGTGATACCAGAGCCATTGCTCGGGATGTTCGCGCACCCAGCTTTCCACCTTGTCGTTCAGCAGCTGGCCGGTGGCCTGCACATCGACCGCGCCCTTTTCATTGCGCGGCACCTCGATCTTCGGCTCGATTTCCAACCGGTAGCGATTGTTCGGCAGTCGGATGCAGCGGGCCGGATAGACCTCGCAATCAAACTGGCGCACGAGCTTGGCCAGGAGCGGATTGGTTTGTACCGGCTGGCCGAAGAAGTTGGTCGAAAGGCCCTTCTGAAATTTCTGGTCAACCAGCACGCCGACGGCCTTTCCGGCCTCCAGCTGGCGGGCCAGCGCAAAGGAGGAACCGGCATGCGAAGGCACCAGCTTTCCCATCCTTGAGGCGCGAAAGGAAAACACCTTTTCGGCAATGTAAGGGTTGTTCGGCGGGCGAAACATCACCGTGACATTGAGGCCAAAGGCATTGCCGGCAACCGGCAGCAGCTCGAAATTGCCGGTATGGGCGGTAAATACCATGAACGGGCGCGGATTGTTGCGCAGGTCGAGAAAGATCGACGTGCCCGAGACTTCGATGCGGCCGGGTGTGTCGCTTTCCGGGTCGAAATCGAACAGCCGGTCGAGAAAGACATATTCGGCCGCAAGCCGACCCATATGGCCCCAGCTGGCGAGCGCAATCTCGTGGCGCTCGCTTTCCGATTTTTCCGGATAGGCATTGGCGAGATTGGTGAGCATCAGCTTGTGACGGCTGGTGCGCGGACCGATGCGGCGCACCAGCCAGTCGGCAAAACGAATGGCCGGATCAGCCGGCAGCAGCTTCAACAGGTTGAGGAAGGAGAAGGCCAGCTGCGCCACCAGCCATTGCTGGAAGTGGCGCGCCTTCAGAACGATCCTCGTCAAAAGCATTTTCAAAGGATCAATCCATCCTCAGGATGATCTTGCCAAAGATCTGGCGGCTTTCCATACGCTCCAGCGCCTTGTGGATATCACCGAAGGTCACTTCCGTATCGATGACCGGATGGACAATACCGCGCGCCATCTTCTGCATGACATTGGCCATGTTTTCCATACGGCAGCCGAAGGAGCCGAGGAGCTTCAGCTGCTGCTGGAACAACATCATCAGGTTGATGTCTGTCGAAACACCCGAGGTGGAGCCGCAGGTGACGAGACGGCCGCCGCGCTTCAGGCAGAACATAGAGGCGGCAAACGTGTCCTTGCCGACATGTTCGAACACCACATCGACGCCCTTTTTCTTCGTCAGCTTGCGCACGACGCCTTCAAACCGGTCCGTGCGGTAATTGATGACGTGATCGGCACCGAGTGCCTTGGCCCGCTCGATCTTGTCATCCGAGCCGACGGTGGTGATGACGGTGCAGCCGATCTTCTTCGCCAGCTGGATGGCGGCCGAGCCGATGCCGGAGCCGCCGGCATGGATCAGAATGGTCTCGCCGGGCTCAAGCTTGGCATTATCGAACAGCATGTGTTCAACTGTGCCGAAGGTCACCGGCGCAAGCGCTGCCGCCACCGCATCGACGCCGGGGGGCGCCGGCACGAGCTGGCGGGCGGGAATGTTGATCTTTTCCTGGGCAAAACCATCGAGATGGAAGCCGTGAACGCCGGCGACGTTTTCGCACACATTGTCGCGACCTTCGCGGCAGGGCTTGCAGAGGCCACAGGTGCGCGCGCCATAGATGGAGACGAGCTGGCCGGGCAGCACGCTCGACACGCCGGGGCCGATGGCTTCCACGACGCCGGAGGCTTCCGCGCCGATGGTGAGCGGCATCTTGCGCTTGGCGAACGCCATGCCGCGCCAGCCCCAGACATCGATGTGGTTCAGCGCCACAGCCTTCACCCGCAAGGTCACCTCGCCCGGTGCCGGAGCGTCCGGCTCGGGAATGTCGGTCGCTTCAAGCCGGCGGTCGTCAATCAGTTGCAAAGCGCGCATGCGTTTTTATCCTTCACCCGGGGGCGTGCAAAATGAGGTCTTCTTCTTGGGCGCCGGAAACGGAGCCGGATCAGAACCGGTGTTTAGGCCGGCTCCACCGTCATGACAAGGCTGGCGTTCTGCCCGCCAAAACCGAACGAGTTGGAGAGCACCGCCGTCACCTGCTGATCGCGCTTCACGTTCGGCACGACATCGAGAACGATGGTCGGGTCCGGATTGGTGTAGTTGATCGTCGGCGGCAGCGTTCCCGTCAGCATCGTCTGGATGGAAAACACCGCTTCGACAGCCCCTGCTGCCGTCAGCGTGTGGCCGATCATTGACTTGTTGGAGGAGGACGGAATGCCATCCTTCAGCCGCTCGCCGAAGACCGACAGCATTGCGCCATATTCCATCTTGTCGTTTTCCGGCGTCGAGGTGCCGTGGGCATTGATGTAACCGATCCGGCTTTCATCGATGCCGGCATCGTCAAGCGCGGCGCGAATGGTGGCAATCGCCGGTCCGCCATCGGGAGACGAGCGGGTGCGGTGGAAATGATCGGCCTTTTCGCCGCAACCCTTCAGGATACCGAGCACCTTGGCGCCACGGGCAACGGCCGCTTCCAGCGATTCCAGCACGAGCGTTGCGGCGCCTTCGGCGATGACAAAACCGTCGCGATCCTTGCTGAAGGGCTTTGACGCCTTTTCCGGTGGATCGTTCTGGGTGGAGAGCGCCGAGAGCAGCGAGAAGCGGATGAGCGCTTCGGCAGACACGGAGCCATCGGTTGCAACCGTCAGCGCACGCTCGGTGCGGCCCTGCCGAATGGCTTCCACACCAAGCTGAATGGCGGTCGCGCCAGAGGCACACGCCGTCGACAACGTTACGGGAAGACCCCGCGTGCCAAAAAGGTCGGAGAGGCGCTCGGAGATCGAGCCGAACTGGGCCGCTTCCAGAAACACCGGATCGGGACGTTCGCGCATGGCGGCAAGGAACCGCTCATAGGCATCGCCTTCCTTTTCGGCCGGCGGCGCGCGGTCGGCAAGCTCGAAACGGGCGCTCCATTCCGGCTCGACCGGCGGGGCAGCCAAAAACAGCGGGCCGGCGAAATCACCCGACAGGCCCGCCTGCGCCAAGGCTTCGCGCGTGGTTTCGCGGGCAAAGGCAAAGGACCGTTCGACGGAATTGGGATGTGGGACCTCGATAAAATCCACGGTGCCGCAGATGCGGGTGGAAAGACCATCGGTCGGGAAGCGGGTGATCTTGTGGATGCCCGACGTGCCAGACGTGAGCGCTGCCCAATTGTCGGCAAGCCCCTGCCCGAGCGACGTGATGACGCCCATGCCGGTGACCGCGACAATCGGCCGGCCAAGATGATCCTTGAAAGCGGTACTGCTCATGATGAAATCCTCAGCCGTTCGTCGACAGGACAGCAAGGCCCTCGCCGCGCAGGTAACCGACGGTGGTGACCACCGCGTGGCTTGCGCCACCGCTCATCGGGCGTTCATGGTCCGTGTCGAAGGCCGGCACGTGTGCATTGGTATCGAGGGCCAGCGCTGCAAGCGCAAGGCCGAGCGGAAACTGCGCTTCCATGGCATGGCCGGTGACCCCGCCATAACCGCGGATCGCAGCACCCGGAAATTCAACCTCCAGCGCTGCCCGCTCGCGGGCTGCCAGATCCACAACGCCGCTCGAGCCGGAAAAAACCACGAGATCGCCGGGTGTCACCTCCGAGGCAAGCGTTGCCATGCGGCCGAGCCGTGTTTCGAGCCCACGGTCATCGCGGCTGCCGCGATCGCCTTCGATGGCATCAACGACCGCATAGATGTGAGCGCCGCGCGATTCGGCGTGGGTGCGCGATTCCATCACGAGGAAAGCGCCGACCGAGCCCATCATCATGCCACCACCGTTTTCGATGGCGCGCGACCAGAGAGGATGCCAGTCCCCCGTCGCATGGGCCCGGATGCCCTCGACCAGAAGAATGATATCGGCGCGTTCGGCCACAAAGGCGCCGCCAACGAGCGAATGCGTCGACTGGCCGGCCTTGATGCGGTGATAGGCGGTCTCGACAGCGGAAATGCCGGCTGCTTCCTCGCCCATAAAAGTGCGCGACGAGCCGGTAACCTTGTGAACGATGGAGATATTGCCGGCCATGAGGTTCGACAGCTGGGCTAGAAACAGCGTCGGGCGCAGTTCCGTCGTCAGTTTCTCGTTGAGCAGCTGTTCGCGGTCGTTGCGCTTCAGCGCCTCGTCAACGATCAGCGAATCGACCTTGATGTCGCGTTCTCCACCGCCAGCCGCCACGATCATGTCCATCGTGCCGCAGGCCTCGACATTGTCCTTCAGGCCCGCATCATCAAGCGCAAGGCCGGCTGCGAAAACGCCGAGGCGCTGCCAGTTTTCCATCTGGCGCTGGTCGCCGCGCTTGGCGATCTGAGCGGACCAGTCGATCTCCGGCATCGGATGCACCGGATAGGGCTTGAAGCGTTCGGTCTCGATGCGCGGGCGCGCCACGTCGGAACCGGTCAGCAGCGCCACATGCGGCGCCTTGCCGACACCCTGACAGGTGACGATCCCGACACCGGTGATGACGACATCCTTGTCTGAACTGCTCATCTTGAAGTCGATCCTTCTTACAGCCGGTCCTGGCAGCCGGTCTCTAACGGGGGCCAAGCGCATCCATGAGGCCGACTTCGACGGCACGCTTGCGCACGATATCAGCCAGCGGCACCTCCGCGAACGGCATGGTGCGCAGCTTCAACTGCGCGTCGCAGACCTTCTTTCCCGCAGACGTGATCTTGGCCTTGGTCACCGCGTAACCGGATCCCTCATGCTCCAGAAACACCTCGATGTCGAGCACCGCATCGGGCTCGACGAAGGTGCGCATCTTGGCGCCATCGACAGACATCAGAAACGGCATGGCGGCAAAATTGCTCGCCGCCAGCACCAGAAATCCGCTCGCCTGCGCCATCGTCTCGATGAGGAGAACACCGGGCACCAGAGGCATGCCGGGAAAATGGCCTTCAAACACGGGGCTTTGCGAAGGCACGACCGAGCGCGCCTTCAGCGTTTTTGCATCAAGATCCACCGCTTCGACGCTGTCGATCATCTGAAAATATTCAAGAAGCATCAGGCTTTGCCGGCAAGGCGTTTCAGCCCTTGGCCGCCTTCAGCTCATCGATCTTGGCGCAGAGGTTCTTCAGGACAAAATATTCCTCGGTGGAAACCTTGCCTTCGTTGACTTCCTGCGTCCACTGCTCAAGCGGGATCTTGATGCCGAATTCCTTGTCGATCGCAAACACGATGTCGAGGAAGTCGAGGCTGTCGATGCCGAGATCGTCGATCGTGTGGCTTTCCGGCGTAATGGTCTCGCGGTCGATTTCGCTGGTTTCTGCGATGATATCGGCGACTTTATCGAAGGTAGCGGTCACGCTCATGTCCTCTGAATTCTGATTGTTAGGGTTCCACATAGGGAAAAGACGCTTCGATGCCAATGGGCTGCGAAGCGCAAGTTCAAATTTTGCACCCGAACTGTTGCCTAAACAGCATCTGGCGCTATGGCGCGGGCTTTGTTGAACGGCTGTGGGCCTACCGCTCAGGCAGCGCGGCCTTCCACCAGCGCAACCCGGATCACCTCGAGCACGCCTTCGGGGCGCACGCCCATCGTCACCTTCTGGCTCGGATAACCGTCCCAGGCGCCCGGCGGGAAACCGCGACCATCCGGCTTCTGGATGGTCTGGCCATCGGCAATACCGCCGCAGACCACACGGATCGCACCACTTCTCGTATCGAAGAGGTCCGGGCGCACCAGATAGACGCAGGCGCAGCTGTCATGCACCACCATGCCATCGCCGACCCGGGTCTTGTAGAAATCAATATAGAGCTGCGAGATATCCGAGAGCAGCTGAACCTCAGGGGCGCCGGAGGCCACCATGTCGGCCAGGAACCCGCTCGTCATCACCGTCTGCAGCGTGACATCGAGACCGACGACGACCACCGGCCAGGAGGCGGTAAAGACGATATCGGCAGCTTCCGGATCGCCATGGATATTGGCCTCAGCCGCCGGCGAGACATTGCCGTTCACATCAAACGCGCCGCCCATGATGACGACCTGTTTGACGAGGCCGGCAATCTCCGGATCTGCCTTCAGCGCCAGCGCCAGATTGGTCATGCGACCCACGGCAATCAGCGTGATTTCGCCGGGATGGGCGCGCACGGTATCGATGATGAACTGAAAGGCCGGGCGGGGATCCTTCACACGAGAGATCACGTCCGGCACCGGTACGTCACCGATGCCGTTATGGCCGTGGATGGCGGTTGGCCAGTAGGCCCCGCCGCGGGCGGGATCAAATGTCTGCCCTGCCCCTTCGGCAACCGGTGCCGGGATATCCCAGGCCTCGCCGAGATAAAGCGCGTTACGCGTAGTGATGTCGATCGGCGCATTGCCGAACACGGTGGTCACGCCGACAAGGTCGATCTCAGGGTGCTTGTGAAGAAAGAGAAGCGCCATCGCATCATCGATGCCCGGATCCGTGTCGAAAATCACCTTATGCATGCCGAAATATCCTGCCGGTTGGGAGGGCGGCACCATAACGCCGAATGGCCGTAGCGCAAGTCCGCCGATGTCCCAAAGCCACACTCTGCATTGCTTCAGACGGCAAAGACTGCCTGCCCGCTTGCGGCAAGGCCGCCGGAGTGCCAGAAGGCGGCATCCGCTCTTTCCCGCTGCCGTCGCCACGGCCGCCTTGCCCAGAGATTTTTCCGTGCACGACCTTGCTCCCCAGATCCTTGCGCTGCTGTTTCTGGCAGCGATCCTTGCCGGCTTCATCGATTCGATTGCCGGTGGCGGTGGCCTCATCACGGTTCCTTGCCTGCTGCTCGCCGGCGTGCCGCCGCTGGAAGCCATTGCCACCAATAAGGTGCAGGGGCCGTTCGGCACGGCATCGGCCACGATTGCCTATGCCCGGCGCGGCCACGTGAAGCTGAAAGAGCAGTTGCCAATGGCATTGATTGCCTTGGTGGCCGGCGGTGGCGGCGCGCTCATCGCCTCGCATGTGCCAGGACGTTATCTGGGGGCTGCCATTCCCTTCCTGCTGGTTGCCATCGCGCTATTTTTTGCGCTGAAGCCGAACCTCTCCGACCGCGACAGCACGCGGCGCATTACCCCCACCGTCTTTGCCGTGACAGCCGTGCCCTTCGTGGCGCTCTATGATGGCATTTTCGGCCCCGGCGCCGGCTCGTTCTACATGCTGGGCTTCGTGCTGCTAGCCGGCTTTGGCATGCTGAAGGCGACGGCGCACACAAAGCTCCTCAACCTCGGCTCGAACCTCGGCTCGCTGGCCGTCTTTGCGGTGAACGGCGCGATCCTCTGGAAGGTGGGACTGATCATGGGCGTTGGCCAGTTGATCGGCGCGCAGATCGGTTCAGGGCTTGCCATGCGCGGCGGCGCAAAGCTGATCAAGCCGCTTCTGGTGATTTCCTGCCTTGCCATGGCCACCAAACTTGTGGCCGACCCCACCCATCCGATCCGGATCTGGCTGGGGTTTTAGAGGCGCATCACTTCATCTTCAGCGGCAGGCCGGCGGCGATAAAAAACACCGCGTCGGCGACGGCTGCCAGCTGCTGGTGCAGGCGCCCGGCATGATCGCGAAAGGCGCGTGCCATACGATTTTCCGGCACGATGCCAAGGCCAACCTCGTTCGACACGAAGATGACCGGACCCGGCAGCGATGCCAGCGAAGCCACCATCCGGCGCATTTCGTCGTCCAGCGCGCGCTCGGCCATCATCAGGTTGGTGATCCAGAGTGTCAGGCAATCGACCAGCACGACCCTGTCGGGCGCGGCGATAGAGGCAAGCGCGGAGGAAAGCTCCAGCGGCACCTCATGCGTCACCCAGCCCTCGCCACGCTGTTGCCGGTGCTGCGCGATGCGCTGGCGCATTTCGTCGTCCCAAGCCTCGCCCGTGGCAATATAGTGTTTTTGCAGGCCGGCCTCATTCGCCAGGCCTTCGGCAAACCGGGACTTTCCCGAGCGGGCACCGCCCAGCACGAAGGTGATCTTGCCGGGATGCTGAATTGCCATGCCATGCGCCATAAACTGTCAGAAATTGAAAGGGACGGACCGGCCGTATCGCTTAAAACATCATGAAAGAGTGGCAAATTCGTAGATAAGGAGGTCGCCACCCCGGCTGATCATGTGCCTTATGCGAAAGCCTCGGCTGGAGGCCAAGCGCGTCCGGCTGCCCATGCACCCGTTGACCCGCCTGACCTTGATCCCGCTCTCCACCGGAGAGCACCGATTGGTCCGTCCAGTCCTGCTGCGCCGTCCCGGACGCAAGCAAGCCCCAGGTGAGAGATTGCGGCAGGACGCGCGGGGTGTCAACCGCCGCATACAGGATGCTTCAGATAACGATGGCAATGATACATTGAGGGAGAAGCGTGCCGCAAAACCAGCCTTAACGGCCATAAAGGCAGCGGCTCTGAACAGAGCCAGTACAGCAAGATACAAACTGGCTCCGGGACGCAAAACCTTTCCGGAGCCATGGGCTGTTCGCCTCGACAGACTGAATAGCCTCTCATTCGTTACCGACCGGTTATTAAGTGAGCGATTGTTCCAATTTTTTTCGCTTGGCCCCGATATTTTTTGAATGTGGGCAAGGGGCGCTAATGGGATACGATCTGTCAAACCTCAGACGTGACTTTTGCAAGCTTTTCGATCCCTCCACGGCTCTACCCGCCGATGAGGCAACATTAGCGGCAGGTCGATGGAAAAGTGGCGCCTTTTGATGCAGTTGCTGCCTTGTTTCGGGCGCGCGCCCGGCTTTCTCCGGATGCACCTTCTCCCACAGACGGTTGATTTTCAAAGCGGAACGCTTAGGCTCGATTTACTGTCATACGCACTACACAAAATCCGCACAAAGCGGAAAGGCAGCCGAGGGGCGCAAACATTGACAGAGACGGTCAGCAAGATCGGTGACCGGCATGGTAAACAAGAAGCACAACCGAGGGTAATTCAGCCACGCATATCCTTTGACATGTAACCATCAAAGACTGGGAGGTCTTAGACGATGAAAACACTTCTCGCTTCCACCGCGCTTGCGGCTGGTCTCTACGCCATGGCCGGTTCCGCCCAGGCGGCCGGATGCGGCGACGTCTCCATCGCCGAAATGAACTGGGCCTCTGCCGGCGTCGCAGCCCAGGTCGACAAGATCATCCTTGAAAAGGGATATGGCTGCACCGTGACGCTGGTGACCGGTGACACCATGCCGACCTTCACTTCCATGAACGAAAAGGGCCAACCGGACGTAGCGCCGGAGCTTTGGGTGAATGCCGTGCGCACGCCGCTCGATGCAGCCGTAACCGAAGGCCGGCTGATCATCGCCGCCGAAATTCTGGCCGATGGCGCGGTGGAAGGCTGGTGGATCCCGAAATTCCTCGCAGACGCCCATCCCGACATCAAGACCGTGCAGGATGCGCTGAAACATCCCGAACTGTTCCCTGCCCCGGAAGATTCCTCCAGAGGCGCTGTGTCCAATTGCCCTTCGGGCTGGAACTGCCAGGTCTCGACGGCCAATCTCTACCGGGCGCTGGGTGCCAAGGATAAGGGGTTCGATCTGGTCGACACCGGTTCGGCGGCAGGCCTTGACGGCTCTATTGCCAACGCCTTTGCCAAGAAGACCGGCTGGCTCGGGTATTACTGGGCACCGACCGCCATTCTCGGCAAATACGAGATGGCAAAACTGTCCTTCGGCGTGCCGCATGACAAGGCGGACTGGGATGCCTGCACGGCGGTTCCCGATTGTCCGAACCCCAAGGTCAACTCCTACCCCACCTCGCAGGCCTATACCGTCATTACCAAGCGTTTTTCCGAAAAGGCGGGCGTTGCGCTGGATTACGTGAAGGCACGCAAGTGGGGCAATGCGATGGTGAATTCGATCCTGGCCTGGCAGGATGCCAACCAGGGCACCAACGAGGATGCCGCGCGCTATTTCCTCAAAAACAACCCCGACGTCTGGACGCCGTGGGTGAACCCCGAGGCCGCGACAAAGGTAAAGGCTGCCCTTTGAGGCGGTCCCAGCTTGATGGCAAAGCTGTTCCTACCGCAACGTCATCCTCGGCCTTGTGCCGAGGATCTACCAAGACCCAATAAAATCAAAACGTTGTAGATGCTCGGGACAAGCCCGAGCATGACGGAAGCAAGTTCAAGGCCCTTTGTCAGCAGTCTGAGGCCGCCCTTGCGGCGACCCTTCCGGTAAAATTGACCTCCCATCCCCGACCTTCTCATGAGGAGGCCGGGACGGGAGCTGGGGTATGACAGGCGATACGACCGGCAAACGGCACGCCTTTAAAAATCGAAGGGGAAACGATGGCGACCTGTTCTGTGCTGCCGGACGCGCTTTGCAACTTTCCGGCCATCAGCGATCAGACGATCCGCATGGCCCGCAAGACGATCGATGACGGGTTCAAGGGGTTGGTGCGCGAATACGCAGACGTGATCGATGTGCTGGTGCAGCCGCTGCAATGGTTTCTCAACTATCTCGAGCGGCTGTTCACCACCTCG
Source organism: Neorhizobium sp. PAMB6630 (assembly GCF_058242775.1). Taxonomy (NCBI): domain Bacteria; kingdom Pseudomonadati; phylum Pseudomonadota; class Alphaproteobacteria; order Hyphomicrobiales; family Rhizobiaceae; genus Neorhizobium; species Neorhizobium sp. PAMB6630. Next base: position 1,692,308 of record NZ_CM177836.1, on the reverse strand, counting down.
CCGTGGATCCTCGTGCTCGCCGTAATGGTGGCCATCGTTTATCTCGCCAGCCGCTCGAAGGCCATCACGCTTGGGACGGCGCTCGCCATGAGCGTCATCGGTCTTGTCGGGCTCTGGGAGGATACGATGGTAACGCTCGCCATCGTCACCGTCTCCACCCTCATCGCCATCCTCATCGGCCTGCCGATCGGCATCGTCATGGCGCGCTCGAACCGAGTGCAGGGTGTGGTCAATCCGGTGCTCGACGTGATGCAGACCATGCCGAGCTTCGTTTATCTCATTCCCGTCGTGGTGATCTTCGGCATCGGCAAGGTGCCGGGGCTGATTGCCGTGGTGATTTACGCCGTGCCGCCGATGATCCGGCTGACCAATCTCGGCATACGCCTGGTGGACCGTGACGTGCTGGAGGCGGCCGATGCCTTCGGCTCATCGCCCGGCCAGAAACTGTGGAACGTGCAGATCCCGCTGGCGCTTCCCACCATCATGGCCGGCATCAACCAGACCATCATGATGTCGCTTGCCATGGTTGTCGTCGCCTCGATGGTCGGCGTCGGCGGGCTCGGCAAGAACACGCTGCAGGCAATCAACAACCAGTTTTTTACCTTCGGTTTCCTCAACGGCTTTGCGCTTGTGGCCATCGCCATCATCTTCGACCGCGCAAGCCAGGCCTTTGGCAAGCGGCTGCAGAAACATTCGGAGGTGGTGCATGGCTAGTCACGGCATCGAGATCCGCGGGCTCTACAAGATTTTCGGGCCTGACGGCGCAGGCTATGTCGAGGCCGTGAAGGCCGGCATGACCAAGGCAGACCTGAACGAGAACCATGGCCATGTGCTGGGCCTGCAGGATATCAACATCTCCATGCCCGCCGGCGGCATTACCGTGGTGATGGGGCTTTCCGGCTCCGGCAAATCCACGCTCATCCGCCACATCAACCGTTTGATCGAGCCAACGGCGGGCGAAGTGATCTATGACGGCGCCGACATCTGCCGGATGACGGTCAGCCAGCTTCGCGAATTCCGCCGTCACAAGACCGCGATGGTGTTTCAGAAATTTGCCCTATTGCCGCACCGCACGGTGCTGGAAAACACCGTCTACGGCCTCGATATCCAGGGCATCCCGCGCACCGACAGCCTGAAAAAGGCACGGTACTGGATCGACCGCGTCGGGCTTTCCGGCTTCGAGAGCCATTATCCGAACCAGTTGTCCGGCGGCATGCAGCAGCGGGTGGGGCTTGCCCGGGCGCTCACCAACGATGCCGACATCCTCCTGATGGACGAAGCCTATTCGGCCCTTGATCCGCTCATCCGCGTCGACATGCAGGGCGTGTTGCTGGACCTGCAGGCGGAGTTGAAAAAGACCGTTGTCTTCATCACCCATGATCTCGACGAAGCCTTGAGGCTTGGAGACCGCATCGCCATCCTGCGCGACGGACAGGTGGTGCAACAGGGCACCGGGCAGGACATCGTGCTCAACCCCGCCGATCACTACATCGCCTCCTTCGTGCGCGAGGTCAATCGCGGCCGGATCATCCAGGCAAGAACTGTCATGACGCCGCTTGGTGATTTGGGGCTATCTTCAGAAAGCATCGCCGTGCCCGCTTCGATGACGCTGGAAACGGCAGCACGGCAGATGACGCTTGCCAATGTCACCCAAGCCCGTGTGGTCGATGACAGCGGGCTGCCCGTCGGCCGGCTGGATTTTTCCGCGCTCGTTTCCGCCATGGTCACGCCGACCCCGCATGAGGCAGCGGGGTGAGTTTTCGGGGATGGAAACCTAGCGTCCGGGGGCCGTTGAAAGAACATTAGACAGTCTGTATATGGCATCATCCGATGCATCGCAGACTGAGCAGGACATGTCCATGACCGAGATTTCCTCCATCGCAAACCGCGAGACGGTGGCTGACGCACTTGCCACCTTCTCGGCCGACAACCAGTCTTTCCTGCAGCTGGCGATGGAAAATCCGAAATGCGACGATGCCCTGCTCGACGGACTGCATCTTTATCTCAACCGTGCGTCAACCGCGCGGTTTCTGAACTCGCTGAAACTGCAGAAATGCGGGGAATGGATCGGCAATGCCGCACCCGCGCGCTTGCAGGTGCGGCTAACAGAAGCGTCCAAGTCCAGCCAGCATCCGGCCTTTGCGGCTTTCAGGCAAGGCCTTGTGCGCTCCGGCGGGCTGGAACGGGCCTATCCGCCGTCTCCCGTGTGAAGACGGCATCGGGGGGCCCGGCTTCCTTTTGAAGCTGCATCAGCCTCTCAGGCAAAGCACTCTTCGGTCATGCCGTGGACGCGCCGGAAGGCCGATTCGGCGCCAGCGATAACGCGCTCTTCCGCTTCAGGCGACAGGGAAATGCCGTCGAGTGCTGCGGTAAACGTGCGCCAATGCAGCCCGCGCCCGGTTGGTGAACCGGCCAGATGGCGGGCGCCAAATGTTTCGTCGAGGCCAAGCTTTGCGGCATATTTCAACAGGAAGGCGGCGCCGAGGTTGGAGCCTTCGATGACATAGAGCCAGCCCAGTGCCTCTGCCATATCAACCGGCTGTCCGGCGGCAAACACCGGCGGTTCTGTCGTCTGCGGAAGCTCGAGCCCGAGATCGGCGAGGTCCTGCGCGATCAGGCCGAGGCGGTTGCGACCGGCCAGATCCGGCAAAAGCGCATCGAGTTCCGGATTGGAAAACAGCGCGTCGAGATCCCGGTGGAACCGGTACTGCATGACAAGAAAACATCCGTAGCGCTGACGATCGGCGAAGGGGTCCGCGCGCATGATCCGCTGGTCCAGGCGCTCATGCGTCGAATGCGTTGCAGCCTTCAGCCGTTTCGTGCGGCTTTCTTCGGCATTCACCGGCCTCTCCAGAACTTCGGTTGCGCTCATCTTTGCTCGATCCTTCAATACTTGCCCCGCGGATCATCGTCGCCAATTGTAGCGTCCAGACCCCGAGTTCCCTGCCTGACGCACCTGATATCAGCTTGGATTTCGGGCGGCAATAAAGTTGAATTATTTTATCACCATTTAAATGCTGAAATTCGACGGGCGGGGAAATGCAAAAAAGGCCGGTCAGCGAGACCGGCCTTGTCGAACATGTCTGTATCGCTGCCTTAACGGGCGGCGCGTTCCACGCTACGGCCAGCGTCCTGCGTCGCATTCACGGTGTTTGCAGTATCCCGCCCCATGCCACGGATCGTATTGCCGCAGGACGAGAGGGACATCGTGGTGGCGAGCAGTGCGGCAATGACGGTGATGGTCTTGGCGGTCATGTGAAAGTCTCCGATGGGAATGAACAGGATCGTGTCCGGAAAGTGAGTTTCCGCCTCTGGAACGTATGAGACGCGAAAAGGTTCACTGCCTTCCACTGCTCTTTTTGTGTCCTGCCGTTTTTGCCTTGGGGACGGACAAACCCCGCGAGAAGAAGGACTTCCCCTTAACGTTTTTTTCTGCGCAACTGCGCAACTATCTGCGGCACGGGGAAAAGACTGCAGAGAACAGGGCGGGGATGCAGGACAGGCGCGACGCAAACGTGGTGGTGATGACGGCTGGCGGGCTCAATCCGCAGGTTATGGTCAATGTTCTGGCACGATCGTTTCCGGGACTGCAGGTCCTGCAGGAGGAGAGCGAGAGCAAGCGCGAGATTTTCCGCCGCCGGGCAAGGCGGCTCGGCCGGCTGACGGCCGTCGGGCAGCTTGCAACCATGGCCCTGTCGCGGTTCGGCAAGCAGATTGCCATGCGGCGAACCGAGGAAATCCTGGAGGAATACCGGCTCTGGGCAGGCGCCGATGCCTCGATCAAGACCACACATGTGTCTTCGCTCAACAGCCGTGAGGCGCAGGCGGAAATCCTGCGCATGAAGCCGGATGTGGTGTTTCTCATTTCATGCCGTGCCCTGTCGCGCGGCACCCTTGCTGCCATCTCCTGCCCCATCATCAACTTCCATGCCGGCATCAATCCCACCTATCGCGGGCAAATGGGCGGATACTGGGCGTTGGTGGAACGGGACAAGTCGAATTTCGGAGCGACAGTGCATCTGGTCGATGCCGGCCTCGATACAGGCGACACGCTCTACGAAGTGCGCCCGACGCCATCGCCGCGGGACACGATCTCCACCTATCCGCTGCTGTTGACGGCCGCCGGCACGCAGATGTCCATCCGCGCCATCGAGGATGCCCTGCGCGGCGATTTGCAGCCGCGCCGGCCGGTCGGGCGATCGGTCCTGCGTTACCCGCCGCCGATCTGGACCTATCTTTACCACGGACTGACACGCGGCATCTGGTAAACCCTGCCCTTCGCACGCTGCGCATCATCTGCGGCAGCCGGGAACAGGTTCGCGCAGGATTGATCTTCTAATAAAGGGATCAGTGGAATGCCGATCCACCAAAAAAGTCCTGCCTGTTCATGAAGAAAGAGAGGCGGGAGGCAGAAAGCCAGCATAATGCACTATGATTGGACAGGCGTCGAACAGCGCCGCCGCATGGTCCTGCGGTCCAGCTTTGCCATCTTTTCCGTCCTGGTCGTGGCCATACTGACCGTGTTGGGACTGATGTAACGATGGCGGATACCGCCTGATGACCGAATGGCGGGCGGCAGACGGCCGTTCAGGCGTTTCCGGCCGACCCGATCCGGATCCGCTCAAAGCCGTCTATCGCCCCGTCAGCGCAATTTCCGGGGACCGGCACATCCTGCCCTTCAGGCGGCGGCACGCTGCATTTCGCTATAGGCTTCGCGAATGCTTTCGGCGACGGCCTTGCCCGGCACCGACAGGTTCGGCGCGGTCACGAGCCGAATGTCAAACGTGATCAGTTCCGGCAATCCCTCCCGCAGTCCAAGCACCGTCATGTCTTCCGTGATGTAGGAGCGCGGGAAAGGTGCGATGGCAAGATCGGAGACAACGGCGGCACGCTGCGCCATCGTGTTGGCGCTGAGATAGGCGATACGATAGGGCCGCTTCATCGCTTCAAGCCGGCTGATCGCCTCCTGACGCCAGATGCAGCCATCCTCCCAGATCGAAATCGGCAAGGGATCGCGCAGATGCGCCGTGCCGCATTTTGCACCGGCCCAGACCAGGTTTTCGCGATAAACCACCTCGCCCTCCGTCGGAAACGGTTTGGTCGCGCAGTTGATCAGCGCCAGATCCAGCCGCTGCTCCTCCATGCGCCGGCGCAGGTGCAAACTCATGTCCACGGTGACATCAACCATGATGCCGGGAAAGGTCGCGCCGAAATCCTTCAGGATCGCCGGCAAAAGACGTTCGGCAATGTCATCGGCAGCACCCAGCCGCACCACGCCGGATAGTTCCGGCATGACGAAACGCGACACCGCTTCGTTCGACAATGCGATCATGCGGCGTGCATAAGACAGCAGCATCTCTCCATGCTGGGTGAGGCTGACGGAGCGGGCATCGCGCAAGAACAGCGTTGTGCGCAACTGCTCTTCCAGTTTCTTGATCTGCATGGATACGGCAGACGGCGTGCGCAGCACGGCTTCTGCCGCCGTCGAAAAATTCCCCGTTTCGGCAATGGCCACAAAGGTGCGCAGCACGTCATTGTCGAGCAGCGGCAGCGAAGGGCGAAAGGGTGCGTTCATCGATCCATCTTTCAATTTAACTGAACTTAAGCACCATATCATTTCGTTTGATTGATCGTCAACCATGCCGCATCTTTGCAACATCAGACGGCATGAAATCACAGAAATCGATCAGTGATATAAATTTCATTCGTTTGATTGATCGATAAACCCGGCGCATGGCTATCAGCGGCGACCGGGCAGTCGCAGACCCGAAGGAGAATGACAATGACCATGATACTCGACCACCGCACGCACCCGTCACAGAGGCGCTGGCGCCTTCCATCCCTCCCCCTCTCATCGCTCTGGGCGATGATCGCGCCACACGTTTCGGCCTGGCAGGCAGCACGCACCCGGCGCCAGACGGAACGCCTGCTGGAATCGCTGCCCTTCGATGCCCGCAAGGACATCGGCTGGCCCACAAGCGACGCCGCGGCGACGGAGCGCCGCTGAATGCAAATTTGCGACATTCACCGAAACCCGCGTTCGAAGAGCACCGGACGCGGGTTTTACATTTCGGCTTTGGAAGGGCGGTAAATAGCCCAAATTTGCGCCAGTTGGCCCCTCAGAAGGCAGCGATTGCACCATGTCGCAAAAATGGTAGAGCGCGGCATTGCTGTTTTATGAGTTGGGCGCGAATACAACTTTGAATGTCGCATGAAGGACATTCATGCACCATAATTTCACGCGAGGAATGTCGATCCGCCACGGAGCCCCCTCGCCGATGAACAAGCCTCAGGTCACGAAGCGCACGCTCGTCTTTTTTCTCGTTCCCCATTTTACAATGCTGCCCTTTGCCGCCGCGGTTGAAACGCTGCGCATTGCCAACCGCATGCTGGGCTACCCGGCCTATGAATGGCGCCTGGCGTCTACGGACGGCGAAAAGGTGCATTCTTCGAGCGGCATTGCGCTTGAGGTCAACAGTTCGCTGGCCGATGAGCGGCGCCATCTCGGCGGCGAACGGCGCCCGAACATGGTGTTGATCTGTTCCGGCGTTTATGTCGAGGAATTCAACAACAAGTCGGTCAACGCCTTCTTGCGCGAAACGTATAATCGCGGCGTAGCCGTCGGCAGTCTCTGTACGGGCGCCCATGTGCTGGCGCAGGCAGGGCTTCTGAACGGCAAGCGCTGCGCCATCCACTGGGAAAACCTGCCGGGCTTCGCCGAGGCCTTTCCGCAGGCGGAGGTTTATGCCGATCTCTATGAGGTCGACGGCAATCTCTATACCTGCGCCGGCGGCACTGCATCGCTCGACATGATGCTGAACCTGATCGGCCAGGATTTTGGCGAAACGCTGGTCAACCGCGTCTGCGAGCAGCAGTTGACCGACCGGGTGCGCAACCCGCACGACCGCCAGCGCCTGCCTCTGCGTGCCCGCCTTGGCGTACAGAACGCAAAAGTGCTGCAGATCATCGAACTGATGGAAAGCAGTCTCGCCGAGCCGCTGTCGCTGATCGAGATCGCCGACGATGTCGGCCTGTCGCGCCGGCAGATCGAGCGGCTGTTTCGACAGGAAATGGGCCGCTCACCGGCGCGTTATTACCTGGAAATCCGCCTCGACCGCGCCCGCCATCTGCTGGTCCAATCCTCGATGCCGGTGGTGGAAGTGGCCGTTGCCTGCGGTTTCGTCTCCGCCTCGCATTTTTCCAAGTGTTACCGCGAGGTCTATAACCGCTCGCCGCAGCAGGAGCGGGCCGAGCGCAAGCTGACGATGAGCACGCTGCGCATGGGTGCGGTCGCCTAAATCACGCTGATGTACGCCGCCGCTGGTCGCCACGATCAGCGGCGCGACAGGCTGTCAGAGTTCTCATCAAAAAGGGGCCCAGCCTGTCACGCTTGGCCCCTGCCCTTTCCCCGGCAGCCTTAAACGTCACGTCGTCTCGTGCGCATCCTTTGACGATACGCGTTCCATCGTATCGAGCACCTCTTCCGGCGTGACGTCCTTTTGCAATTCCTCGATTTCCTCTTTCTGCTCGACGACGATGCCAAGCTTTTCGGCCATTGCCGCGACAATGGAGAGGATCTGCGTGGTCTCGTGTTCCGCCAGAAGCGAAATCTGCAGGTTGAGGTCCGCCCGCTTGTCATCTGCCTTGGCCATCCTGTTCTGACTGATCATCACGAAGGTGGAAATAAAGATGGCTTCCACCGATGCCACCATGGCGAGGATCACAAGCGAGGGATCAAAGGCCGGTATGAATGGCAGAAAACCGGTATTCACAAGAATCCAGCCGCCGAATACGAGGGCATGGAGATAAACAAACGTCATCGATCCCGCAAAACAGGTAATGGCGCCTGCGGCCTTGTCCTCCAGGGAGGCCTGCGCCTCGTCCCGGATACGCCGCTCCAGGAGCGTGTCAATATTTCGGTCAAGACGACCTGATGGGGTCATGGGCTGTTGATTGGATTTGGGCATCCGGGTTCTCCGTCTCAGACGAGGAACTTGCCCGACGCGATCAAGTTGCGGGTGTCCGGGCGCTGCCCGCTAAAAACACCGAGTGTTGCCGGTATGCCGCCCCCGCCTCAATGGCCGGGCAAAGGTCAGCCAGCTGGTCTACGGCCATCAGCAAAAACGCCGCGTCCCTTTCGGAACGCGGCGCAGGCAGATCAAGGGCGGTGGACATCAGGCCGGAACGGCAGCCTTGGCGGAGGCTTCGCGCCGCTGATAGGCCTGCATGGACTTGATCTGCAAGAGCGTGTCCAGGTTCTGGTTGACGCGGCAATAAAACTCCTCGTCGATGAAGGGGCGCAGCATGAAGTCATTGCCGCCGGCCTTCAGGAAACGCGCCGACAGAAGGCGGTCCGTCGAGGAGGAGACGCCGATGACGCGCAACTCGTGCGAGCCGCGCACCGAGCGGATGCGGCGCGTCAGTTCGAAACCGTCGATATCGGGCATGTTGTAATCGGTAACGACGAGGCCGATATCGGCGTTCTTCTTCAGGAGGTCGATGGCCTTGGCGCCGCTTTCGGCAACGCTCACACGGAAATTATAGCGCTTGAGGCGCGTTGACAGGAGCGCGCGCGCCGTCGGGCTGTCATCGACGATCAGCACGTGATGGCGGTGGTTGGTGAGGAAGCGGCAGACCGATTCCACCAGCATTTCCACGGCAAAGACGTTGTCCTTCAGGATGTAGTCGACGATATCCTTGGCCAGCAGCTTTTCGCGCGTCTGTTCCTGGAACGTGCCGGTAAAAACGATGGTCGGGATATTGAGGTCGAGCAGATATTCCAGCGCTTCACCATTTTCGGCGCCCGGCAGGTTGATGTTGGAGATCGCCAGCGTCACCGGCTCGTCCGACAACTCGTTTGCCATCATCAGATCTTCGTGCGTGCGGCAGATCTCTGCGTCAATACCAACGATTTCCTTCAGCCGCTGACGGATCATGGAGGTGAAGACGTTTGAGTCTTCCGCCACGATGATACGAGCCTCCGGAAACTGTTCGCCAGAGTATTGCATTCCGGAAATCCCGAGGTACGTCATGATCCGCCTTCTTTATATTCGTGATGCATTGAATATAAAAAAGCAGACTTGCAGAACCCTTAAGCGAATCGGGGACAAGTAGCACAATCAAGCGAAAAAGGCGGCCCCAGGGAGCCGCCTTCAAAACATGGTCAATCAATCCTTGATTGCGCCGATCAGCCGGCGCGGATCGCCGCATTATCAGGGTCGAACGGGCTTTCCGGCACCACCACCGCATCAAACAGCGTGCCGAGGATCTTGATCTTCAGCTTGGTGCCTGCGGCCGCATGGTCCGGCCGCACCATGGCAAGCGCCACGGACTTTCCGATACGCCAACCGTACGCACCGCTGGTGGCGCGCCCGACGAGGTCGCCGACCTCATTGTAGATCGCTTCAGAGCCACGGGCATCGACGTCCGTATTGCCCTCGACGATAAGCGTGACGAGGTTGGAGCGCAGACCCGCGTCACGCGCCGCCAGCATGGCATCGCGGCCGATGAACTGCTTTTCCGGACGGATGAAACGATCAAGGCCCGATTCGTAGGCGTTGTATTCGATCGACAGTTCGCGACCCATGTTGCGATAGGATTTTTCGACCGCCATCGACACCATGGCCCGGATACCGAAGGGCTTGATGCCAAACTCGGCGCCAGCTTCCATCAGCTGATCGAAGATGGTGGCCTGCATCTCGATCGGGTGATGCAGCTCCCAGCCGAGTTCGCCGATGAAGTTGACGCGCAGCGCATGGGCCGTTGCCACGCCCACCGCGATCTTCTTGCCCGTCAACCAAGGGAAATCCTTGTTGTCGAGACTGGTGCGGGTGAGTTTCTTCAAAAGCTGACGCGATTTCGGGCCGGCAAGAACCAGCACGCCGTATTTCTGCGTGATCGGCTGCAGGGTGACGGAGCCATCCTTCGGCGCCAGACGCTGCAACAGGTCGTGGTCATGGGCTTCGAGGAAACCGGCAGACACCATGTAGAACCGATCCGGCGCCCACTCATAGACGGTAAACTCCGCCTTCACGCCGCCAGCCGGTGTCGGCATGTGGCAGAGCGCGATGCGGCCGCGCTTCTTGGGGATCACGTTGGCGAAAATCGATTCGAGGAAAGCACGCGCGCCGGGGCCGGACACTTCCATCTTGGCGAAGGCCGACATGTCGAGCACGCCGACATTCTCGTTTACGTTCTTCACCTCGTTGCCGACATGCTCAAAATAGTTCGAGCGGCGGAACGACCATTTTTCCACGATACGGCCGTCTTCCGTCGGCGGCGCATGGTTGTGGCTGGTGAGGACATCGGCACCGACGCCGAGCTGATCGGCGGGCACTTCATATCCTTCCGGCGCAAACCAGTTGGCGCGCTCCCAGCCATAGACCGAACCGAACACGCCGCCCATCTTCTTCAGGCGATCATAGACCGGCGTCACCTTCAAGGGACGCGCGGCAGAGCGCTCCTCATCCGGGTAATGCATGGTGAAGACGTTGGCATAGGCTTCCTCGTTCTTGGCAATGAGGTAACCTTCGGTCGCGTAGGGGCCGAAACGACGGGGATCGACACCCATCATGTCGACGGTGGGCTCGCCATCGACGATCCATTCCGCCAGCTGCCAGCCGGCGCCGCCGGCCGCCGTGATGCCGAAGGAATGGCCCTCGTTCAGCCAGAAATTCTTCAAGCCCGGCGCAGGCCCAACGATGGGGTTACCATCGGGCGTATAGGCGATGGCGCCGTTATAGACCTTCTTGATGCCAACCTCACCAAAAGCCGGCACGCGGGCGATCGCCGCTTCGATATGCGGCATCAAGCGATCCAGCTCTTCCTGGAACAGCTCGTATTCGCTTTCGGCCGAGGGACCATCGACATAACAGACGGGCGCGCCGACCTCGTAAGGCCCGAGGATGAGGCCGCCGGCCTCCTCGCGCATGTACCAGGCGCTGTCGGATTCGCGCAGAACGCCCATTTCCGGCAGGCCCTGACGGCGACGCTCCAGGATCGCCGGATGTGGTTCGGTGACGATATACTGGTGCTCGACGGGAATGACCGGCACATCGAGGCCGACCATTTCGCCGGTCTTGCGGGCAAAGTTGCCGGTGCAGGAAATGATGTGCTCGGCGGTGATCTCGCCCTTGTCGGTCGTTACCTTCCAGAGCCCGTCCGCCTGCTGCTCGATGGCGGTGACGGTGGTGTTGCGGTAGATGGTGGCGCCAAAATCGCGCGCGCCCTTGGCCAGCGCCTGCGTCAGGTCCGCCGGCTGGATATAACCGTCATCGGGATGCTGGATGGCGCCGAGAATGCCGTCGGTCTCGCAGAGCGGCCAGATCTCCTTGACCTCTTCCGGCGTCAGCATGTTGACCTTGACGCCGATGGTTTCGGCGATGCCGGCATAATACATGTATTCGTCCCAGCGGTCTTTGGTGCGCGCGAGACGGATGTTGGACACCTTTGAAAAACCGACATTCATGCCGGTTTCCACTTGCAGCTCCTCGTAAAAGCGCACCGAATATTTGTGCAGCTGGCCGACCGAGTAGGACAGGTTGAACAGCGGCAGAAGGCCCGCCGCATGCCAGGTGGAACCTGACGTCAGCTCCTTGCGCTCGATGAGCACGGCATCGTTCCAGCCCTTTTTTGCCAGATGGTAGAGCGTGGAAACACCCACTACCCCGCCACCGATCACGACCGCCCGTGCATGTGTCTTCATCTGAGCATCCCCTCTGACCAGACGGGTGCCCGATGAACGGCACCCGCGCATAATTTCCGCGCCGACTATGCAATCACCAGCCGCCAGCCAAACGCCTGTTTACGACATGCGCCAAGCTTGCCGCGACGAGGGCAAAATTGACGGCTGCCAAATGCAGACGCGCCTTGGTCACGGTTCAGGCAGGCTCGGGAGATGCCCCCTCGCCTTCGCCATCCTTGTCTGTCTGCGACGCCTTCTCCTGAGGCTTCGGAGCCGAAGGCTCGAGACGCGTCAGCACGGTGCCGCGGATGTTCACATCCTGATGCGGATAGGGCATCTCGATGCCTTCCTCGCGGAACCGCTTCAGGATCTCGGCACGCAGATTGTTGCGCACGGTCAGGCCATCGTTCATGTCCGCCAGGTGAAAGCGCAGCTCAAAATCGAGCGACGAGGCCCCAAACCGCAGGAATTCCACATGCGGCTCGGGATTGCGCAGAACCTCTGGCACGGCATGCGCCAGCTCCAGCAGCAGCGCGATCACCCGCTTCGGATCCGAATCATACCCGACGCTAACAGGCACTTCCGAGCGCTGGATGCGGTTGCGATGCGTCCAGTTACCGACCGCGGCATTGATGAGATCGGAATTCGGCACGATGATCGACTGCTTGCGGAAGGTTTCGATCTCGGTTGCACGCACAGAGATACGCTTGACGATGCCCTCCGTTGTGCCCGTCACAACATGGTCACCCACTTTGAACGGCCGTTCCACCAGAAGGATGAGGCCGGAAACGAAATTGGACACGATGTTCTGCAGACCAAAACCGATACCGACGGAGAGCGCACTGGCAACCAGCGCAAGGCTCGAAAGATCGATGCCGGCCGCCGAAATGCCGATGACAGCCGCAAGGCCGATGCCGAGGTAACCGATGCCGGTCTTGACCGAATTGCGCACGCCGGCATCCACCTGGCTGCGGGCCATGACATTTCGGTCTATCCAGCGCTGCGCCCAATGGGTGCCGAGATACCCCAGCAGGAACAGCAGCACGCCGCCGAGGATACCGATGAGCGAGATATTGATGCTGCCGATGGAGATCTGCGTGAACAGACGATAGGCGGCGCTCTGGATGTCCTGGATCTGAAAACCCCAGGTGAGCAGGATCAGCGGCACGCCGAACAGAAGCGCCACCGCATAGATGCCAAGCCCAGCCGCAAGCCCGATCTGATCCAGCGCCACTTCACCGAGCTTGAAGCGCTCGGCAAAATGACGACCGACCACGGTATTGGCAAAACTACCCTGCTTGCCGACAGCCTTGCCCGATAGAAGCCCGATATACATGGTGACGATCATGGCACCGGTGAGCACGATCTGCGTGGAGGCAAACCGCGCCAGCCCGACATAACCGGTGAGCACCGCAAAGATCAGCCCAAGCCCCATCGCCCGCATCAGGAGCGGAACGCCGCGCGGCCAGGGCCGCCCCGCTTCCTCCGGGTCCTTGCTGTCTGCAAGTTCCGGGCGCAGGAACGACATGCCGATGAGGATCAGGCCGACCAGTACGGAGGCGACCAGGCTCTTGACGATGGTCAGCACCACCGGCGAATTCAAGGCTTCGCCGATGGCGCTCAGCACGTAATCAAGCCCGTTGATAACGGCCATGCCGAGCACGAGCCAATAGAGCCATCGCCCGCCCCGGTTCGACACATGGGCAAGGCGCCAGTTCGGATGCTCGGGCGCAAACAACAGCCCGCACAGCCGCGCCACGAAGAACACCAGCCAGACGAAACCGAAGAAGGAAGCGATCATCGGCGCCACATCCGAGCGCAGCACATTAAAGCTGACAAGGAAAAAGAACGTGGCAATGAGGAAGGCGGTCAGCGACGCCGTCTGCACGATCAGCGACCAGAAGGCAAAGGACAGCCGCGTGATATAGGGTGGATTTTCCACCGAAAGGTCGCGGTTGATCATCCGCCCGAACAGCCGGTAGCCGCCGGCCAGAAACAGCAGCGCCGCACAGATCGACAGGAAGATCGCCGACAGAAGCTGCAGCTTCTTAAACTTCCAGGCAAAGCTGATCCAGCCGGACATGGCGCCGTTGAACGCGCGCACCTCGGCGGTGAAGGCTTGGGCCGCGTCAGTGAACACGGCCGCCGACAGATCGGTATATTTGAGCAGCCTTTCGGAAAACAGCCGGCGACGCTGCTCGGTGATCTTGGCTGACAGCGACCGCGCGGCGGCCACCACCTGTCCGGCTTCGGCCGAAACGGCATTCAACTCGTTGCGCTCGGTCATCAGCCGTTTGCGCTCTTCGGTGACGACAAGCGCTTCTGGCGGCTGGCCCTCCTGCGGCGGTTCGCCAAGCTGGGTGACCCTTGTCTGGATCTGCTCCAGCCGCTGGCGGGTCTTCACCATCGTCTCGTCCACATGCGTGGCGAGATCATCGGCCTGTACCTTGAATTCGGCGAGGCGAAAATCCTCGACATCGGCGTCTGCCGTCTGCGCTGTTATCGTTTCCAGCGACTTGCGCGCATTGGCAAGAACCGCCTCGGTGTCAACGGTCAGCGCATCGTTGCCGGGAAGCGTAGCGCCCGGAGCGGCATTGGCTGCCGGTTCGGGGGCGGAGGATGTCGGGGCGGCCTGCGGATCCTGCGCGCGCGAAAAGCCGGCGCTGAGGCTGGTCGCGGCCAAAGCGAGACCTGTGACAAGCAGCGCCAGGCGCACAAAGCCGATGGACCGGTCGAAAGGCAATTTCATCACGTCGGGAACCCCAGGCAGGTGAAGCTTCAGTCCATAAGTTCAGTTGTTCCCGAAGGAAAGTGGATTGACGCAAAGAGTTGCCGCTTCGACACCGGCGAAGGGGCAGAACTAAGGCATGCCGAGACAGCGGCCTAGCGTAAAGCCGGGGCATGCCGGCGCTTCAACCGAATTTACCTCTGCTGGAACATTCGGCACGGATCGGCGTTGACGGCCCGACACCTATGAAACGAGAGGGTAAGGTCATGGAAAACGCAGGTATCGGCTGGATCGCAGCCATCATCATCGGCGGCATCGCCGGCTGGCTGGCAGAGCAGTTCATGAAGAGCAACATGGGTGTTCTCATGAACATCATCCTGGGCATCGTCGGCGCCATCGTCGCCAACGCCATCCTCAGTGTCTTCGGCGTCGTGCTGGGCGGCTGGATCGGTTATCTGATCGCAGGCTTTATCGGCGCCTGCATCCTGATTGCCGTCGCGCGCATGATCAGGCGCTAACACCTTTGCACAGGTGAACCGAAAAACCGGGTGCCCAGGCATCCGGTTTTTTTGTGCCTTCAAGAAAATCAGGCTAGCTGCATCGAATGCGAATTAATCCCGAGGTGACGGGCGAGCACCTCGACCACCAGATTATGATCGTCCCGCTGGGGAAGACCGGACACGGTGACCGTGCCGATACAGCCGACTCCGTTGACGAAAATGGGAAAGCAGCCGCCGTGGGCCGCATAGTCGGCGCTTGAAAGCCCCCACTTTTCTTCCATTGTGGCATTCTGTGCTTTCAGCTCTAGCCCGAGCCCATAGCTTGAGCGCAGGAACCGCTCGACCAGATTGCGCTTGCGGCGGATCCAATGCTCGAAATCCGGCCGTGCTTCCGGAAGAGCTGAGAAAAACGCTTGCATGCCGTTGATGCGAATATCGATGGATAAAACCAGACCTCGCTCGTCGGCACGCCGGCGCAGATTCTCGCCGACAGACCAGGCGCTGGTGAGATCGAAGCGATCAAACCGCAGCAGCCTCTCCTGTTCGCCAACCTTTGCAATATCGTCCTCGATAGCCATCGGTATTCCTCCCCTTGTCGCTCCCGTCCCGGGTAGCGAACCGCACTGCTACAGTAGCCCATAAAGCCGACCCGCAACCAGTTCGACAACCAGATTTAGCCCATCTTCACCGACTGCCTTCCGCAGGCGCTGGCCATCGATTGCGTCCGTCTGGGGAGTAAAAAATTTTCTCCGGCCAAAAGCCCGGCTTTGCAGGCGCTTTGGAACAAAACCCTGCGATCTCGGAAGGGGCTGTTGAAAAGAAACGAAAGTTTTTTTGAAAGGGCGCTAGACAAGCTGAAACATCCCCTTTATACGCCCTCTCACACCAGCGGCGCCGCTGAAACGCAGGGCCGCACGGATGGGTGATTAGCTCAGTTGGTAGAGCAGCTGACTCTTAATCAGCGGGTCGTAGGTTCGAGCCCTACATCACCCACCAGTCTTTTTCAAAGGTATTTTGAAGCTGCTGCGGTTCCTAAAGGAACCCGGCGGCTTCATTGCTTTTTGCCGGATTTTTCTTAGCCTTCCTTCAGCACCGATTCGAATCAATTGCGGCAGAGGCGTCTTCTTAAGGCGCATAAAAAAAGTGGCGCGAACGCCACTTTTTTGGAAGTCATCGGGAAAGCAGTGGCCGTGCGCCGCTCAGGCGCGAGCGTCGAGCGCCTGCTGTTCTTCCTCAGCAAACAGATGCTGCAATTCCATCTGCACGGCGTTCATGAACAAAGCCGCCTGATGGGAAATTTCTTCGCTCGAAGCGCCCTGCTGCATCAGCCCCTTGGCAAGAGCCGCCATCTCGGCACGCCAGAAGCGGTTGGCGTCCTCGCCATGGATATCGAGCAGTGCCTGCGCACAACGCTTGATGTCTGCCCTACGTCGATCGGCGGGGAAATGTGCAAGCGCCATGATGTCTCCTAATACGCACGCAATCGAATCAAATCACTAAGGTTGAACAATCGCTGGAAGTGGTTCCCAAATCCTAAACAGGATGGTGAGAAGGCCGATCTATTCCAGTTTCGGCGCAAAAAGGCGGCCTCATCCGCACCAGGGTTTGGCTGCGTCGGAAACGCCGTGCACAAGACCTTCGCGCACCAGCTGCTGGCCGATGGACTGGCCGTTGCGCATGACGACCCTCAGCCTACGGCCGCGCCCGTCTCCATCGGCGTTCGGCCAATCAACCAGATCGAAACCGCCCTGATTGAGGAGATCGCGGAGCCGAACCTTGGCGGCAAATCCCTTTTGCCGTTCGCTGTCGCAGCGGGCATTTTCGGTTTTTGGCGCAACGATGTCGGCAAGCCGGATTTCCTGCTTGTGAAACCAGAAGACGCCGCCATCGGCCACGCAATTGTCGAGGCCGGACGTGCCGCAGAAATAGAACGTGTTGCGGTAACCCCGCCCGACCAGCGTCTCGCCCATCTGTTTGTCGGCGCCAGCACCGGCTAGCGGCAAAGCGGGCTGTCGTGCCAGCACTTCCTCCACCGTTGCCGCCTCACGCCCACGCCCGACGGGAAGCGGCGGCACCGGCACCGTCGCCTGTGGCCTTGCGGGAGAGGAAGCCGTGCCCTGGCGCGCGACGGAAACCTGTCTGGAGGCGGGCGGTGGGGTCGACAGACTTGGAAAGTTACTCGCGACGAAGCGGCGCAGTTCCTTGGAATTATCGTAGGCGACAATACTGCCGAGCACCACGACAAGCGCCAGGAGCCAGAACCACAGGCGACCGCCCGTTGTCTTTCTGGTAGTTTTTCGCCGGCGTTTTGGCCGGCTGGATGCTGCTTTTGCCATGTCTGTCCCATCCTGATGCGGGCCATCATCATCATGGGTGGTTTCCAAAGAGTTTTCATGACGGCGTTAAGACGAAATTTACCGCAAGCGCCGGCGCAAATCCTGCGGCGTACGATGCGCTGCAGGTGCGGGAGAGGCCAAGGGAACCCGGGCCGCGGCCGGAAGTTAAGCCGGCATGCCTTCCACGCGAAGGCACACCCCATGGGAGGAAGACATGGAAAAAGCACATTGGCAGAACCCCGTCAGGATTGGCCGCGAGGTCATCACCGGCCCGCATGAGGCCATCCGCTTCATGGATTTTCGCTGGCCAGCCATCAAGGGCATGTGTTTTGCAAAAGCGCATCTCTCGTGTCTGGCAGCGCTTGACGGCCGGGAGGCGCCGGATGCCGCGCGTCAGCGTTTCGAAGCGGCGGTGGAAGAAGCAAAGCTGCACTGAGGTGCGCGCCGGCCTTGTTCCCTGATCCGAGCAAGCGGAGCCATGGGTGGAACAGGGAACAAGGCCGGCATGCCTGCGTTAGGTCCTTTGAAACCTCACGTCAGGCGGCCCCATGTCTTTGCTTCGATCTTCGATTTCCACCCCCGCATCCACGCTTTCGCCCACGTCCGGGCCAACGGGCAAGGCACCGCGCATCTATTATGTGCATCCGCTTGAATTGAGGGGGATCGAGGCCTGGAAGGCCCTTTTCGCACATGCCAAAAATCTTGGTTTCGACACGGTGCTGATCGCACCTCTCGGGGTTCGCGCGGCAGGCGCCAGCGTTTTCATCACGGCGGATTTCGACCGTCTCGACCCAGACCTGGGGCTTGGGGACGATGTGGCGGCAGGTCTTCGGCTGCTGGTTGAAAGCGCACAGGATGAGGGCCTTGCGCTGATGCTCGATCTGGTCATGGATCGCGAGGCGATGCCGCTTGAGGACGATCAGCGTGTGCTTGCCGATCCCCGTATCCATCCGCTGGCGGCCAGCAGCCGGCCGGTGGCGCTCCGTGACGAGCAGATGCTGGACGATCATGTGGCGCGCTGGAACGCACGCATCGAACTGATGCTGGAGGCCGGCATTTCCGGCTTTCGCTGCCTCGGTATCGATCATCTGCCTGTAGAAGCATGGTCACGCCTCATCACCTCGGCAAGAATGCTGAAGCCGGACACAAAATTCCTCGCCTGGACGCCGGGCACCGGCTTCGAATTTCGCCGTAACCTTGCAGATCTCGGCGCTGACGGTTTCGATGGCTGCTTTTCATCGCTGGCCTGGTGGGATCTTGAGGAACGCTGGTTTCTTGAGGAATACGAGATCCATCGCCGCTTCCCGTTCCAGATCGCTTTTCCGGAAGTGCCCTTCGGCAAGCGCATCGCCCATGGCATGGACAGCACCGAGATCCGCATCCGGCGCGCGCGCCAAGCCCTGCAGCTGGCTGGCGCGCTGGCCGAGGGCCTGATGGTGCCGATGGGATTTGAGGTTGGCGCAACGGCACCGCTCGATCCAACGCACGGCCATGGTACCGGCCTGCGGGGCCTTGCGGACGGTGGTGTCTATGACCTCTCCGCCGATATCCGCGCCCTCAACGACCAGCAGAAGGACGCGCGCCTGGCTTCGGGCGGACGCCCGCTGCGGCTGATTGCAGCCACCCAGACGCCGGCCATTGGCCTGATGATGCCCGATGCCGAGGATATGCGCAGTGCCGCCGGCGTGCGGCTTGTCGTCGTCAACCGAGACCTCAGACGCTCGGCCCCTGCCCCCCTCAACGCCGTGCGCGAGGCGGCCTCCGCCTTCCTGCCGCTCACCGACACCGTCACCCGTTCTCCGCTTGCGCTGACGGGGCCGCTGCGCCTCAAACCTGGCGAGTTACGCCTGTTCGACGGCACTGTCTCGCCGGCCATCGTTGATGCCGTTGCCGTGCCCGACGTGATGGAAGCCGCAGGCTCGCCGCGCCTTGCCATTGAAAAAATCACCCCGAGCGTCGATGACGGGCGTTTCCCGGTCAAACGCGTCGTGGGCTCCACCGTCGAGGTGGAAGCGGACGTGTTTGGCGATGGACATGACCCGATCAGCGCCAGCCTTTTTTATCGCGCCGCCGACGAGGCGACGTGGAACGAAGTGCCGATGCGCCATGTGGTGAACGACCGCTGGCGTGCGGAATTTCCGCTGCGGCGCATGGGACGCTACGAATTTGCCGTGGAAAGCTGGCGCAATCCCTTTGCCATCTTCCGCTATGAGCTATCGAAAAAACATGAGGCTCGGCTGGATCTGACGCTGGAAACCATCGAGGGCATCACGCTCATCGAGGAGGCGAAAAAAAGTGCGTCGGGCGATCTCGTTACCCGATTGACCTCTCTTCACGACAGGTTGCAGGCCCTTGGCCCGGCCGAGAAGGTAGAGACGCTTCTCTCCGCCGACACATTCCGGCTCATGGCCGAGGCAGACCGACGCCCGCACCGGGTGCGCTCGGCTCCCATGCCCGTTGATGCAGAACGCCGCGAAGCAGCCTTTGCCAGCTGGTTCCAGATCTTTCCGCGTTCGCAAAGTGGCGATCCGGACCGCCATGGCACATTCGATGATGTGATTGCCCGGCTGCCCGCCATCCGCGACATGGGCTTTGATGTTCTCTATTTTCCGCCGATCCACCCGATCGGCTCGACCAACCGCAAGGGCCGCAATAACAGCCTGACCGCCGCCCCCAACGATCCCGGCAGCCCCTACGGTATTGGTTCGCCCGACGGCGGCCATGATGCGATCCATCCTGAGCTTGGCACGTTCGAGGATTTCCGCCGTCTCGTTTCGGCAGCGGCGGACCATGGCCTTGAAATCGCACTCGACCTTGCCATCCAGGCCTCGCCGGATCACCCCTGGCTGAAGGAACATCCCGGCTGGTTCGACTGGCGCCCCGACGGCACCGTGCGTTACGCGGAAAATCCGCCGAAGAAATACGAGGACATCGTCAACGTCGATTTTTATGCCAAGGACGCCGTGCCCTCGCTCTGGACAGAACTGCGCGATGTGGTGCAGCTCTGGGTCGACAATGGCGTCAAACTGTTTCGCGTCGATAACCCACACACCAAGCCGTTCCCCTTCTGGGAGTGGTTGATTGCAGACATTCGCGGCCGCCACCCGGATGTGGTGTTCCTGTCGGAAGCCTTCACCCGGCCGAAGGTGATGTACCGCCTCGCCAAGGTCGGCTTCTCGCAGTCCTACACCTACTTCACCTGGCGCAACTCGAAGTCTGAGCTGGAAAGCTACATGCGCGAGCTGACGACGGAAGAACCGCGCGAGTTCTTCCGTCCGCATTTCTTCGTCAACACGCATGACATCAACCCGGACTTTTTGCAGAACGCGCCGCGCTCTGCGTACCTGATCCGCGCGGCACTGGCTGCCACGCTGTCAGGCCTCTGGGGCGTCTATAACGGCTTTGAGCTTTGCGAGGGCCGCCCCGATGCCAAGCGCAAGGAATATGCGGACTCGGAGAAATACGAGATCCGCGCCTGGGATTATGATCGACCCGGCAACATCAAAGGCGAGATCACGCTGCTGAACCGCATCCGCCGGGAAAATCCCGCGCTTCATTCGCATCTGGGGCTTCGCCAGCTCATCGCCTTCAACGACAATGTGATGTTTTTCGAGAAGGCGAGCCCGGGTCGCGAGAACGTCCTGCTGATCGGGGTGAGCCTCGATCCGCATCATGCGCAGGAAGCAGATGTAGAGATACCTCTCTGGTCATGGAACCTCCCGGACCATGGCGCGCTTAACATGGACGACCTGATCACGGGTCAAAAATTCACGCTGACGGGAAAATGGCAAAGGCTGCGGCTTGAGCCCGGCATGCCGTTTTCTGTCTGGCGCGTCCGATAAGGGAGGACTTTTATGGATATGATGCAGAACCAGCAGGCCGAACAGGACCTGTTGTGGTACAAGGATTCCATCATCTATCAGCTGCATGTGAAGTCCTTCTTCGATGCAAACGGCGATGGCATCGGCGATTTCGCAGGCCTTACGCAGAAGATCGACCACATTGCTTCGCTCGGTGCGACAGCCATCTGGCTCTTGCCCTTCTTCCCCTCGCCACGTCGCGATGACGGATATGACATCGCAGATTACGGCGCTGTTAGCCCCGACTACGGCACGATGGAGGATTTTCGCGCCTTTGTGGATGCGGCCCACAGCCGGGGCATTCGCGTCATCATCGAGCTTGTGATCAACCACACGTCCGACCAGCACCCCTGGTTCCAGCGCGCGCGCAATGCGCCCGCCGGTTCGCCGGAGCGGGACTTTTACGTCTGGTCTGATACGGATCAGAAATTCCCGGAAACCCGCATCATTTTCCTCGACACGGAAAAGTCCAACTGGACCTGGGATCCGGTTGCCGGCTCCTATTACTGGCACCGCTTCTATTCCCACCAGCCGGACCTTAATTTTGATAATCCGCAGGTGCTGGACGAGCTTTTGTCCGTCATGCGTTTCTGGCTGGAAACAGGCATCGACGGTTTCCGTCTCGACGCCATTCCCTACCTGATCGAGCGCGAAGGCACGAACAACGAGAACCTGCCCGAAACGCACGACATCCTGAAGAAGATCCGTGCCGCCCTTGACGCCACCCATCCGGGCAAGGTGTTGCTGGCCGAGGCCAACCAGTGGCCGGAGGATACGTCGGAATATTTCGGCGATGGCGACGAGTGCAACATGGCGTTCCACTTCCCGCTGATGCCACGCATGTATATGGCGATTGCCAAGGAAGATCGTTTCCCGATCACCGACATCATGCGCCAGACGCCGGAAATCCCCGAAAACTGCCAGTGGGCGATTTTCCTGCGAAACCATGACGAGTTGACGCTCGAAATGGTGACCGACGAGGAGCGCGATTACCTTTGGAGCATTTATGCCTCAGACCGGCGCGCCCGCATCAATCTCGGCATCCGCCGCCGTCTTGCGCCCCTGATGGAGCGCGACCGCCGCCGCGTCGAGCTGATGAATGGCCTGCTTCTCTCCATGCCCGGCACACCCGTTCTCTATTACGGGGATGAAATCGGCATGGGTGACAACATCTATCTCGGTGACCGCGATGGCGTTCGCACGCCCATGCAGTGGTCTAACGACCGCAATGGCGGTTTTTCCCGCGCCGACCCCGCCCGCCTCGTGCTGCCGCCGGTCATGGACCCGCTTTATGGCTTTGAGGCACTGAATGTCGAGGCCCAGAGCGTCGACAACCATTCGCTGCTCAACTGGACGCGCCGCATGCTGGCGCTTCGCGGCAAACACCCGGCCTTCGGGCGCGGCTCGCTGCGCTTCCTCACCCCCGGCAACCGCAAGATCCTCGCGTATTTGCGCGAATACCAGGGCGAGACGGTGCTCTGCGTCGCCAACCTTTCGCGCCTGCCGCAGGCAGTTGAGCTTGATCTCTCCGAGTTCAAGGGCCGCGTGCCGATCGAGCTGACGGGCATGTCGCCGTTCCCTCCGATCGGTGAGCTGACCTATCTGCTGACGCTGCCGCCCTTCTCCTTCTATTGGTTCCAACTGGTGGCGGAAGCCGATGGCCCGGCCTGGCGCACGGAACCGCCGGAGCAGTTGGCGGACATGGCGACGCTCGTCATGCGCCGCGACCTCACGGAGCTGATCGATTCGCCAAAACTTGCCGAAACCCTGTCGCGCGAGATCCTGCCGGCCTATCTCGACAAGCGCCGCTGGTTCGGCTCCAAGGGCGAGGTGATGAAGAAGGCAACGCTGGTTGCCGCGACCCCGATGGGCATCACCCACAACATTCTGCTCGGTGAGCTGGAAGTGGAGCTGGAAGATCACACGGAAACCTATCTCCTGCCGCTGACGGCTGCCTGGGACGATACGCTGCCGCCGGCGCTTGCCCAGCAGCTGGCGCTTGCCCGCATTCGCCAGGGACGCCGCGTCGGCTTCCTGACGGATGGCTTTGCTCTGGAGGGTATGGCCCGCGGCGTGATCCGTGGCCTTTGCGAACGCTCGGTCCTCTCCGGCCGCGGCGGAACGCTGGAATTCCTCGGCACGCACCAGCTGGACGGCATGAGCATTGCCGAGGATGTGCCCGTGCGCTGGCTGTCCGCGGAGCAGTCGAACAGCTCGCTGATCATCGCAGACCTCGCGATGGTGAAGCTCATCCGCCACATCTTTCCGGGCATCCACCCGGAAGTCGAGATGACGCGTTACCTGACGGATGTCGGTTACCAGAACACCGCACCGCTTCTGGGCGAGGTGGTGCGCACCGCACCGGAGGGCGAGCGCTTCACGCTGATGATCGTACAGGGCGCCGTGCGCAATCAGGGTGATGCCTGGATCTGGATGCTCGGCAACCTGCGCCGTGTGCTGGATGATATCGGCCTGTCCGATCACGATCCGGATGCCGTCAGCGACCTGATGCGGCCATTGGTCGATTTTGCCGGTACGATCGGCAAGCGATTGGGCGAACTGCATGTGGCGCTTGCCGCAGATACCGACAACGAGGATTTCAAGCCACTTCCGGCCCTCTCGGAAAATGTCGAACTGTGGCGCAAGGCTGCCGTCAGCCAGATCGAAGCCACACTTTCGATCCTTGGCGAGGCAAACAGCGATCTGGATGCGGAAACCATAGCCATGGTGGCGCCGCTTCTTGCCCGCCGTGACGATCTGCTTCGTATCGCAGGCGAGCTTGCCCAGTCAGCCGAGGGCGCGCTGATGATCCGCAACCATGGTGATTTCCACCTGGGCCAGATCCTGGTGGCCGAAGCCGATGCCTATATCATCGACTTCGAGGGCGAGCCCTCAAAGACGCTTGCCGAACGCCGGGCAAAGACCATTCCGCTCCGGGATGTGGCCGGCCTTCTGCGTTCGCTGAGTTATCTTGCCGCCACTGCGGAACTGGATACGGAAGCGGTTTCGGAAACGGACCATCCGGAACGAACCGCCATGATCCGCACCTTTGCCGATCAGGCCGAGCAGTCCTTCCTCGACGCCTATTTTGCAGAGACCGAACAGTCCGACGCCCTGCGCGTCGATCCGGTAGACCGCCAGCGCATGCTCGATCTCTACCTTCTACAGAAGGCCGCCTACGAGATCGGCTACGAAGCCCGTAACCGGCCGAAATGGCTGCCGATCCCGCTATCCGGCTTTTCTGCCATCGTTAAAAGGCTCTCGGAGACACAGAAATGAACATCGAACGCTCCGAACTCATGACCGGCATTTCCCCTGACGCCTTGACGGCGTTGGTGGAAGGCCGCCACGGCGATCCTTTTTCCATCCTCGGCCCGCACCCCTCCCAGGGCGTCACCATTATCCGCGCCTTCCTGCCGGGGGCTGAAAATGTTGAAATCATCGCGGCAGACAGCAACGCGGTGCTCTCGCGAATGCACACCGTCCATGCGGCGGGTGTGTTTGCGGCCGCCGTGGAAAGCGGCGGACGCTATCGTTACCGCATCACCTGGCCGGATGCCGTGCAGGAGACGGAAGACCCCTATTCCTTCGACCTGCTGCTCGGCGATCTCGACCTTCACCTGATCGGCCAAGGGACACATTACGATCTGGGCCGGACGCTCGGTGCCCGCGCCATGGACGTGGATGGCGTGCCCGGCGTGCGTTTTGCCGTCTGGGCGCCCAATGCACGGCGTGTCTCGGCGGTGGGGGATTTCAACGCCTGGGACGGACGGCGCCACCCGATGCGGCTTCGCCCGCAGGCTGGCATCTGGGAAATCTTTGTGCCGCGCCTTGGCCCCGGCGATCGCTACAAATTCGAGATCGTCGACCAGAACGGAACCGTACTGGCGCAGAAGGCAGATCCGGTGGCGCGAGCCAGCGAGGCAGCCCCTGCCACCGCCTCCATCGTTGCCTCCAGCACGCCGTTCCGCTGGACCGACGAGGACTGGATGCGCAAGGATACGCAAGTGCGTTCCGGCGAAACCGCCATGTCCGTCTACGAGGTGCATCTCGGCTCATGGCTCAGGATTGCCGAAGAGAACAATCGTTCGCTCGACTGGGTGGAACTCAGCCAGCGGCTGGTGCCCTACGCGGCAAAGCTCGGCTTTACCCATATCGAACTGATGCCGATCATGGAGCACCCGTTCGGAGGCTCCTGGGGTTACCAGCCACTTGGCCTGTTTGCGCCGACCGGACGTTACGGCACGCCGGAGGATTTTGCTTATTTCATTGACCGCTGCCATGCAGCCGGCATCGGCGTCATCCTTGACTGGGTGCCGGCGCATTTCCCGACCGATGTCTGGGGCCTTGCGCGCTTTGATGGAACCGCGCTCTACGAGCATGAAGACCTGCGCGAAGGGTTCCACAAGGACTGGAACACGCTCATCTACAATCTCGGCCGCAACGAGGTGAAGGGGTTCCTTATCGCGTCGGCGCTCGAATGGCTCGAGCATTTCCATATCGACGCGCTGCGCGTCGATGCGGTCGCCTCGATGCTCTACCGGGATTATTCCCGCAATGCCGGCGAATGGATCCCCAACAAACATGGCGGCCGCGAAAACCTTGAATCGGTGGAATTCTTCAAGCACCTGAACAGCATCGTCCACCAGCGCTGCGCCCACGCCTTCACGGTCGCCGAGGAATCGACCGCCTGGCCGGGCGTCACGAAGCCGGTGGAAGACGGCGGCCTTGGCTTCGACTTCAAGTGGAACATGGGCTGGATGAACGACACGCTCCACTACATGGAAGAGGAGCCGATCTATCGGAAATACCATCACGGCATGATGACCTTCGGCATGGTCTACGCCTATACCGAACGTTTCATGCTGCCGCTGTCGCATGACGAAGTCGTACACGGCAAGGGCTCGCTTGTCGGCAAGATGCCCGGCGATGTCTGGCAGAAAATGGCCAACCTTCGTGCCTATTACGGCTTCATGTGGGCTCATCCCGGCAAGAAGCTGCTGTTCATGGGCGGCGAAATTGCACAAGGCATCGAATGGAACCACGACGGCTCGCTCGTCTGGGATCTGCTCGATCGGCCCGACCACGCCGGCATGCAGCGCCTGATCGGGGATCTCAACCGGCTTTACGCGAACGAACCCGCTCTTCAATACGGAGACATTCATCCGGAAGGTTTTGAGTGGGTGATCGGTGACGACGCGGAAAATTCTGTGTTCGGCATGCTGCGCAAAAGCCGGGATGGAAGCTCGACGGTGCTTGCGATCTCCAACATGACGCCGGTGCCGCGGGAAGGTTACCGCGTCGGCGTGCCGCAGGCTGGCAAATGGAGCGAGGTGCTCAACACCGATGCCGGCGTTTATGGCGGTTCCAACCTTGGCAATGTCGAAGCCTGGAGCGAGGAACAGCCATCGCATGGCCAGCCGCAATCCATCCTTCTGACGCTGCCGCCCCTTGCGACCATCTACCTGCGTTGGCAACCATGACGCCGGCGACCTGAGCGGTCAGCAAGACATGAAAAAAGGGGAGGAAGCCGCACGCTTCCTCCCCTTTTTGCTTGGCCACACTGTGTCAGATGTCCTTTTCCAGCCATTCCGCCATAAAGGACAGGCTGCTCACGAAAACCGGCCGGCCGGTCTCATCGCGCACGTTGAGGAAGATCGACATGTGCCGGTCGCCCCGCATCTCGTCGCGTGCCATGTCAGCCAGAATTCGCCCGGCCTCCCGCACCACTTCATCTCGCGAGGATAGTTCCATCGGCACCGGCTCATGGTTGAAGCCGTCATTGTGTATATCGAACAGATAGCGGGCCATCATAACCACCGTGCATTGCACTGACACAATCGGTCGCTGCAAATAATGTTCCAGCAGAAGGCACAAACAGGCCACTCAGGCGTTGGAACTTTGACCTGCCCTACACCGACACCTGGAGACGGATCTTGATCGACGCACTGCTCTTGAACCTGGAGCAACGGGATATTCTCGATGAACGCGAGAAAACCAAGCTGAGAAGCCTTGTCACGCGGGATCGGCGGGTTGCGGCGCAGGAGGACGTCGTTAAGGAAGGCGATCAGCCGACGACAAGCTGCCTATTGCTGGAAGGCTTTGCCGCCCGTTACACGATCACCGGCGATGGCCAGAGGCAATTGACCTCTCTGCACGTTCCCGGTGAATTCATCGATCTGCATGCCTTTATGGTCAAGACGATGGACCATGGCATCGTGGCGTTATCGCCGTGCCGCATCGGGATTGCCGAGCATTCGGCCCTGAAGGAACTGACGGAAACGGAACCCCACCTGACGCGCCTCCTGTGGCTCGATACGCTGGTGCAGAGCGCCATCAGCCGCCAATGGCTGGTTGCCATGGGGAGAAGGACGCGGGCAGCGCATCTTGCCCACATCATCTGCGAGCTTTACCTGCGCCTGCAGGTTGTGAAGCGGGTGGACGCCAACAGCTTTCACTTCCCCTTGTCGCAGACGCAGATGGCCGATGTGATGGGCCTTTCACTCGTTCACATGAACCGGGTCATCCAGGAACTGCGCGGGGAAGAATTCCTCATTTGGTCGAAAGACCGCATCACGATTATCGACTGGGATCGGCTGCAACGGTTTGCCGGCTTCGACGCGATCTATCTCAGCTTGCAACGCCAACCACGCTGATTCAGCATCTGACTGATTCGGCAATGTTTTTTCGCAAATGCCATGGTTAAAAAATTATGAGCATTGGTCAATTTCACGCCTTGCTAGACCGAACCCGCGGCCCTAGGTAGCACGTGCTGGAAACAGGTGCAGACATGAATATTGAGTCTCTTCTCGAATGGCAGGAACGCGGATCAAAAGCCCGCATTCTCGGCGCAACGGCACAGGAAAACCCCTTCCTGCGCCCCATGGCAGCCCCCGCAGTCGCGGACTGTCTTGGGCGCGACGATGTGCAACTGATGTGTGATGCCTGGATGTTCGGCTGGTCCATCGAAGATGCCATGCGCAAGATCGATACCGGCTTTTACAGCGTCCTTCTCCAAGACGCGCATTTCTCGTCTGTCAGCAGCCGGGTTGCCTGACGACATCTGTGCACGTTCGCAACAGCCTTGGTGAAAACGTGACATCCCAGGGCCTGCCGGGCGGCGTTCGGCACGCAATGCACCATCCCCGCCTCTCCTTCCCGACGGCACCGCCTGCGAAGGCTCGCAAGGACGCTGACGCCACTCTGCCGGCCAAAGGCCGCAGATCGAGCGACCGGCTGGCCTGGAGCGCCAAGGCACCTAACACGCCTCAATCGACCAAGACCCTCATTCAAAACTCTGTGTAGCGTCAAAAATACCCGCAAGGGCCGCTTCCGGCTTCAATTGTCCGAGGGCGCAATTGGGCGTGGCGCACATCCATGCCGCCAGACGAGACGCCCCCTTCACCTGACGGCCCTGCCCCAAAGCAAAAACCCCCGGCGGTGACGCCAGGAGTTTTTGACAATGCGATTGGCTGGATCTGCCGAAGACGATTATTCAGCGTCGCCTTCAGCGGCCTTCTTCTTCGGAGCAGCCTTCTTCTTCGGTGCCGGGGCTTCTTCGCCTTCAGCGGCATCGGCTTCGGAAGCTTCGGCCTTGGCGGCCTTCTTCTTCGGAGCGGCCTTCTTCTTGTCAGCCTTTTCTTCGCCTTCGTTTTCGTCTTCGGCGAGAAGCTCTTCCTTCGTCACGGTCTTGTCCGTCACGTCGATTTCCGAGAGCAGCTGGTCAACGACCTTCTCTTCGAAGATCGGGGCGCGCAGCGAAGCGGAGGCACCGGGCGTGTTGCGGAAGAAATCGAGGATTTCCTTCTGCTGGCCAGGGAACTGCTGCAGCTGAGCGTAAAGCGCACGCTGCATTTCTTCTTCGGTCACTTCGACGCCGGCCTTTTCGCCGATTTCGGAGAGAACCAGGCCGAGGCGGACGCGGCGTTCGGCAAGCTTGCGATATTCGTCGCGGGCTTCTTCTTCCGTCGTGTCTTCGTCGGCAAAGGTTTTGCCGGATTGGGCAAGATCGGTGTTGATCTGGCGCCAGATGTTGTCGAACTCGGCGTTAACAAGGGTTTCCGGCGTGTCGAACTTGTACATCTCGTCGAGCTGGTCGAGGATCTGACGCTTGACCTTCTGGCGGGTGACGTTGCCGTACTGGCCTTCGATCTGGCCGCGCACGATTTCCTTCAGCTTGTCGAGCGATTCGACGCCAAGCGTGGTGGCCAGTTCGTCGTTCAGTTCAAGTGCTGCAGGACCGGCCACTTCCTTGACGGTGATGTCGAAGGTCGCGTCCTTGCCGGCAAGGTTTGCTGCCGGATATTCCGACGGGAAGGTGACGGTGATAACCTTGTCTTCGCCAGCCTTGACGCCGACCAGCTGGTCTTCGAAGCCCGGGATGAAACGGTTGGAACCGATGACCAGTTCGGCATCTTCAGCAGCGCCGCCATCAAAGGCAACGCCATCGACCTTGCCGAGGTAGTTCATCGTTACGCGGTCGCCGGTTTCGGCAGCAGCATCCTTGGCTTCAAAGGTGCGCGCGCTTTCGGCGATCTTCATGATCTGCTCGTTGACTTCCTCTTCCGGAACGTCAACCACTTCGCGCACGACCTTGATGCCGGCGGTCGGCTTCAGTTCGATGGCCGGGATGACTTCGTAGGAGAGCGTGAATTCGAAATCGACTTCGGCGTTGAGGATCTTGTCGGCTTCCGCCTCGTCCTCGGTCATGGCAACGGTCGGCTGCGTTGCCGACTTCTCGCCACGCTCGGAGAGGATGGCGCTCGGACGGTCGCGGACGATCTCGTTGACGAGTTCAGCCATGATCGACTTGCCGTACATCTTCTTCAGATGGCCGACCGGAACCTTGCCGGGACGGAAACCATTGATGCGCACCTTGTCCTTGGCTTCCGCCAGGCGCTCGTTCATGCGCTGTTCCATGTCCTTGGCCGGGATAACGACCTTGATTTCGCGCTTCAGCCCTTCAGCGAGCGTTTCGATAACCTGCATTGTCATACCTTCATATCATGCGGCGGTGCTCAGACAGCCGTGGTTTCGATGAGCACGACGCCGGAACCTGTCGCCGGTCGTGGCTTCGATGCAATCTCGTGCGCGCTGTGGCTCTGGGCCGACAGCTGGATCAGACCTGCGGCAGAATCTGCCGCGGAACTGGTGCGGGTAGAGAGACTTGAACTCCCACGCCTTGCGGCACCAGAACCTAAATCTGGCGTGTCTACCAATTTCACCATACCCGCGCCCCAAAACCGCGTGGAAATTCCTCGCGCAGAGGCCTTCCGGAGCGCGCGTCTCTATAACAACCGTTTTTTGTGCACGCAAAGGAAAAATGACAGTTGCCGCAGCCACGCACCGGAAACTCTGAAATGTTTCGATGGCGGCAGGATAACGCCATTGTTTACGCGTTCCTAATATTTATTCCCTATCATCACCAAGGACAAGAACAGCCATGCGACAGGCGAATGGCTCACCTGTCGATACTGCACTGCACAATGGCGCGGAAATGCGTATAGTCAAAACAACAGCACAGACATTCTGTGCAGCGACGTGGCGGTCGGCGGGCCTTCCCGCAAAAGGCCTCGGGGTTTCCCGATGACAAATTCGGCGGTTTGCACTCCTCCTCCCAGCGAACCCCGATAGACTGGCGAGATCCTCCTCCCGATCGCCAGTCATCCTCCCTGACGCCCACCGGTCCTCCCCCGGTGGGCGTTTTCGTTTCGGGCCTTGCCTCATTGAGGCGGCATGGAGCGGACAGATTAAGGCAACCGCTCATCTTTTCGCCACACCGCTTAACGGATTTTCACCAGCAATGCATTTGGCGCATGGGTGGCATACGGGATGAGCGCTGTTCTTATACGCAGTGCAGCATATAGTGGCATTCAATCGATTTGAGAGACGGATCGATCCCAAGCGATCCGCCTCTGCATCAACCCACGAAGGATATGACCCATGAACATCGCTCGCTCGCTCACCAACTGGCGCAAGTATCGTCAGACCGTTTCTGAACTCGGCCGCATGTCGGACCGCGAACTGACCGATCTCGGCATCGGCCGCTCGGAAATCCGTCGCGTTGCCCGCACCGCCGTTGGCATCTGAAGACAGTCCAGCGCGACCTTTACGGCCACGCTTTCCAAAACGCCTCCCATTCGGGGGGCGTTTTTTTGTGCCCTGCGGCCGGAGCCGACGCCGCTTTGGCAGCCGCTCATTTTTTGCCCAAAGATGCAAATTTGTTCATCACATTGCACAAACGCATGGCAGTCGCCTGCTTTTTGCACTGCACATTCTAATTATGCGGATGTATAAGACCCTCATCGCCGCTGACGGACGTGTCAACGGACAACAAAGTTTGAGGAAGATCCCATGAACCCGATTCGTCTCGCCAAGAGCTGGATCAGCTACCGCCGCACCATGAACGAACTGGGTGGCCTGTCCAACCAGGCCCTCAGCGACATCGGCCTGACCCGCTACGACATTCGTTCGATCGCTTCGCGCTCCTTCCGTTAATCGGAAAGGGTTGCCTTCGAACCGCCGACTGTATGAGGCAGTTGCGGAACAAAGGCTGAAGCACCACAGCAGAATGACGGCCCCCAGCCTCGGCTTCGGGGGCTTTTTGCTGTCTGCGGTTTTGCGCAGGTACCGACAGAACCGCAAAAGAAAACCCGCCGGTGAGGCGGGCGCTTTCTTCCATCCGAAGCTGAATGAAGCATGCAAGGGCAGCGAACCGCCCTTGCCGACAATCCTTAACCGTCCGACAGGGCGGTGCGGGAAACAAGCGTCAGGGTGTGGTCGGGCGTGACGCGATAGACTTCGCTGTAACGCGCGCCATTTTCATCGGACACCTGCTGCACGGTGCTGCCGATGGCGCCAATGCTGAGGCGACCTTCGCTGGCGTGATGCAGGTCCTGCGCGAAAGCAATTGTTCCAGCGCCCAACAGCGCGATAGTGCAAGCAACGATAATACGTTTCATGGCTCAAATCCTCTTCTACGGCGCGCCCGGAGCGATGACGGCCCGAACGCCGTTTCTGCGGCCTTATCGGTCACGCATCCTGAAGATGGGCTTCGTTTTTCGATCCGGCAACGGGCAAAGCTTGGACCGCATCGTCATCAATTCGTGAACGGCCTGGCAGATGGCGCTGCTGCACAGAAAAACGATTTTTTCTCAATCACTTGAAGGGAAGAAACGAAGCAGGAGCGCAGCAATTTCACCCTTCACAAGCGGTTGATCGCCCTTCCCGCCCGCGCCATAAATGGGTCTGCGACGGAAATTTCGATGGCGCTTGCATATTCGCGCACCAGCCGGTCGCAAAGTTCGGCGACAGTCGGGATATCATCGATGGCCGAAACGCCCTGCCCGGCCGACCACACCGTCTTCCAGGCTTTTGCCTCGGAGCCGAGATCCATCGGCCCATGCGCCACCAGATGATCCGGATCAAGCCCGGCCGCCACGATGCTCTGCTTGAGGAAGTTTGCGTTCACGCCGGAAATGGCATTGGTGTAGACGATGTCGCCCGCCTTCGCCTCCAGCGTCATGCGCTTCTGTTCGTCGCTGACAAGCGATTCGCGGGTCACCAGAAAGCGCGTGCCGAGATACGCAAGGTCTGCGCCCATCAGGCGGGCCGCGGCGATCTGCGCTCCGTTGCTGATGGCCCCCGACAACAGCAGCGTGCCGTCGAAGAAGGAGCGGATTTCCGGCAAAAGCGCAAAGGGGCTGAGCGTGCCCGCATGGCCGCCGGCGCCGGCGCAGACGGCAATGATGCCATCGACGCCGGCTTCAGCCGCCTTTTCCGCATGGCGCCGGCTGATGACATCGTGAAACACCAGTCCGCCATAGGATTGCACGGCCTTCACCACATCCGGCACGGCCCCCAGCGAGGTAATGACCAGCGGCACCTGATGATCGACCACCGCCTTCAGATCCGCCTCCAGCCGCGGGTTGGAGCGGTGAACGATGAGGTTGACCCCGAACGGAGCGGCATCCGGATAGGGCTGCAGGCGCGCCCGGATCTCGTCCATCCAGGCGACAAAACCTTGCGTGCTGCGCTGATTCAGGGCGGGAAAGGTGCCGAGAATGCCGGCGCGGCAGGTTTCCACCACCAGATCCGGCCCCGACGCCAGAAACATCGGCGCGGCCACCGCTGGCAGGCGCAAAGATGAGAGAGTTTTTGGCAATGGCATGATGTCCTCCCCAGGATGCAGTTCTTGATCAAACGCGCGCGCGCCGCGGCGGCCAACCAGCAAAGCCTAAGCCGTCAACCTTGGAACGCGCGAGTGCACGGGCCTTTCCCCGACGGGAGGTGACGGCCCGTGCCCTCGTCCCGGATATAAGACGCAGTTTACGTAAACGTCAAGGCAATGGCTGTGCCCGCGTCATCGCCGCAACGGAAACGGCGGGCGGATTGAGAACTGGCAAGGGAAGTGAGCGTTGGGGCTGGATCTTGGATCTTGGAGCTGGGCGTGAAGCGGGATTGGCAGCTTGAGCAGAGACAAGCCGCCGATGCAGTAACCGACGCAGCTTTTGGCACCCCTTCCTCAAATCAAAAGGCGCGGCCTGAACATCCGCGCCTTGCTGTTGTCTTTGCTATCTATCGAGACCACCGCCCTCCAAGGAAGCGATCAGTCGAAAGCGGTAAACCTCTCAGTGATGCCCTCGTGCAGCCGCCACCATATCGCGCAAAAGGTCTTCGCGGCGCACGCCCTGGCGATAAAGCTCCATGGTAATGGCAGCGAGCCGGTTGGTCTCCTCCTGGTCGTCATCAGGGCAGATTTCGGCTCGCAGCCGCTCGAACACCTGCTGGCACTTTGCCAGATCCTCAGAGTTCAAGGGGTCGTCGCTCGGCCTCTTCTCACTTCTGATCATTGGTACTCCTCATCATCGGCATTACGAATCACCGTTGGCGCCCATTGGGCGGGCAGCCTTACGCATCAACAACACGGCGATATTCTGTCTGGTTGGGGTGGTGGACGAACGACGGTGCCGCCTTGCGCAGTCCCCTGGTTCGTGATGTTCGCGATACGCTAGAGGGTGGGCCCGAGGCCACTGGCCGCAAAAAATCGCTCCCGTCGCGCAGGCCAACACGCGCCGCCCTGGCGGCTTACGACAACATCCACAGATGAAACATGCATGCCCCTACTCCCGTCGGCCCTCATAACGATCGGGCCGGCTTTCGGTTCCGCATCGAAACGTCAAAATCTGATCGTCATGCGAGATCGATCAGAGATGGAAGGTTCCGGACGCGACCTTCACAGCTTGCCCGCCAATGCGCGCCCGCGCAATTGAACTCTCCTTCACATCCATGTGCAGATGAATGAAGGACGGGCGCCCCATCTCGACGCCCTGTTCGATCAGCACCGGATGGTGGCCATCCGGAAGCGCGTCGAAATGATGGATGGCGCCGGCAAGGGCTGCGGCTGCCGCACCGGTTGCGGGATCTTCAGAAATTCCCATATCGGGGGAAAACATCCGCGCATGAAAACGGGCAGCATGATGCACGCCGCCGCGACAATAGGCATAGACGGAGGCAAGCCTGCCCTCGACCAGCGGGGCCGCGCGCTCCCACAACATGCCGTCGAACTCGATGCCTTCAACGGTCGCAAGATTGTGCAGCGGCACCATGAGGAACGGCACGCCGGCGCTCCACACCGACGGCACATGGTTCTCAAAACCGAGATCGCCGGGCTTGACGCCGAGCGCATCGGCAAGCCCCTGCCGGTCGAGACCGAGCTGGACGCGCTGGGGCATGCGCGGCAGATCGAATTCGGCAAAACTTGCCTCGCCGGAGATGAGCCGCACCGCGCAGCGCACGGGCCCGACATTTTCTTCCAGCACGCAGACGAGATCGAGATCCGGCCGCTCGTCCGCATGGTTTCGCTCGGCTATCGCGATGGCAGCGCCCACGGTCGGATGGCCGGCAAAGGGCAGTTCACGCGTCGGCGTAAAGATGCGTAGCTTGGCCGCATGGGCGGGGTTGCCGGCGGTCTGGACGAAGACGGTTTCCGACAGATTGGTTTCGCGCGCCAGCGCCTGCATCTCGCCATCCGTCATCGCATCGGCGCCGAACACAACCGCCAGAGGGTTTCCGGCAAGCCGGGTATCGGTGAACACGTCATAGACGGCGTAAGTGAGAGCCAAGGGAACCTCCTGTCCTTCGCAAACCGATGCAGCGCACCGGGAAGATGGGCGACAAACTGCCCGAGACAATACGGACCATCAACCGTTGAATTTTACCGTCCCGAGAAAATCGGGAAAAATACCGCCGACAGTTTCGTTTCCGTCAAAGCCGCCAGCCGCTGCGCAACACCACGCGCACCCGTTCTCCCGGCTTCAGAAGGCGGCGGCTGAAGGCGCGCAAGCCCTGTCCATCGCCCAGAAGCAACCGCAACGCATACCGTTCGCCCTCGAAGACGCACGTATCCACCACCGTATCGAGCCCCTCGTCGGAAATCACCACATCCTGCGGGCGCACCAGTATCTCGGCCTTAAGGCTTCCCGGTTGCGGATGAAAGCAGGCCTGTAGCGCCGCCCAGTCCATCTGGCGCGGCATCGGTTCGCGCCACGGCAGGGACAGGATCGCCCCCTGCCCGATCAAACCGCCGACCAACCGTCCTTGCGGCCGCGCATAGATTTCATCGGGCGATGCCAATTGCAGCAGCTTGCCGTCCGCCATCACCGCAACGTCTGTCGCCAGTGCCATGGCTTCCGCCTGATCATGCGTCACATAGATCATCGTGGCGCGCGAGCGGGCGTGAAACTCGCGAAAGGTTTCTTCCATCTCCTGGCGCAGGTGCCGGTCGAGATTGGCGAGCGGCTCGTCCAGCAGAACCACATCAGGCTCCGTGACGAGGCAGCGGGCCAGCGCCACACGCTGGCGCTGGCCGCCGGAGAGGTCGGCCGGACGACGGTCCGCATAGGTTTCGAGACGCACGGCAGCCAAAGCCTCGCGCACCTTGGCCGTGCGGCGCTCGCCGCTGATACCGCGCACCTTCAGCGGATAACCGACATTGTCAGCGACGCTCATATGCGGCCAGAGCGCGTAGGACTGGAAGACCATCGCCATGTTGCGCCGCTCCGGCGCCACCATGGAGGAAGCATCGGCCAGCACCCGTTCGCCGAGCAGGATCGCGCCATCCGTCGGCTGTTCGAAGCCGGCGATCATGCGCAGCACCGTCGTTTTGCCGCAGCCGGAGGGGCCGAGCAGCGCCAGAAACCCGCCTTCGCGGATGGTCAGCGACACATCGTCAACTGCGGCCCGCCCGGTGCCAAAATCCTTCGACAGGCGATTGAGGATCAGCTTCGCCATGGCACAACTCCCTTGGGCAGATGTTTGGCCAGAAGTTCGAGCAGCAGCATCATGGCGACCACAAGCGCGACGACCAGAACCGAAAGCGCAGAGGCGAGATTAAAGCTGCCGCTGTCATCGAGATTATAAATTGCAACACCCAGCGTCTGCGTGCCGGCAGACCAGAGCAGTGCCGAAACGGTCAGTTCGTTGCAGGCGATGAGGAACACAAGAATGACGGCGGCACCGGCGGCCGGCGCCACAAGCGGCACCAGAATATCGCGCATGCGCTGGTAAAAACCGGCGCCCGACAGGCGGGCCGCTTCTTCCAGTGAAGGATCGAGCTGGCGAAAGGCGCTGGCAATGGGGCGCAGGCTGACGGCAAGAAAACTGGAGAGATAGGCAAAGAACAGGATCCAGATCGTGCCGTAGATCGACACGCCGACAAGCGGCAGCGGGGCGGCAAAGAGAAGGATGCAGGCCACCGCCAGAACAATGCCCGGCAGCGCATAGGGAATATCGGCAAGGGCCGACACCAAGGCTGCCACACGCCGGCTGGCGCGGGCGACGAAATAGCCCATCAGCACCGTTACCAGCAGCAGGCCGAAGGCGGTTGCAAGCGACAGCACGATGGAATTGCGGAAGGCCGTGCGCGTCACCGACTGGCGCAGCAGCACTTCCTCATAGGCGTGCAGGGTAAATGTCTTCAGCGTCAGCGGCACGCCGTAAGCCGGCGACAGCGAACTTGCCACAAGCGCTGCGAAGGGCAGAACCAGAATGACCACCAGCACCAGCCAGAGCAGCGCCTCCGAGACCAGCCGCCACTTGCGCAGTTCAAACACCGCCGAGCGGCCGGACAGCCCGATGATGCGGTAATCCCTGCCCTTCAGCACCCGCTCCTCGACCAGCAGGCCCGCCACCGACAAAAGTGCGATGAACCCTGAAAGCAGCGAGATATCGCCAAAAGTGCTCGGACCAAAACTTGCAAACTTCGCATAGATCAGCGTTGGCAGCGTGTAGATCGAAGCGGGGATGCCGAGGATAGCGGGAATGCCGAAATTACCGACGCCTGACACGAAGGCCATGGCAGCACCTGCCGCAAAACCCGGAAGCGCTAAGGGCAGGATGATATGCGCCAGCACCTGCAAGGCCGAAGCGCCGGAAAGCCGTGCCGCCTCCACGCCATCGCGCGGCAGCGCCAAAAGGCCGGCCCTGAGCGCCAGATAGACCAGAGGCGCATTCTGCACCCCGAGCAGCAGCGCTATGCCGCCGATCGAATAGAGCGGCTGCGGCGTGCCGATCGGGGGCGCCATGCCGATCGCCTTCAGCAGCGTGCTGGACGGGCCGGTGAGCCCCAACCAGGAAAGCGCCGTCACCTGCGGCGGGATCATCATCGGCAGCATGAACAGGAAGCCCAGCAGCGTGCGGGCGCGGATATCAAACAGCGTCAGCAGCAGCGCAAAGCCGCCGCCGAGCAGCACCGCCACCAGCATGCCGAGGAAGGAGGTGGTGAGCGTATTCCACAGCGCCTGCCAGAGAGCAGGATCGGCAAGCAGCCCATCGCCGCCGCCGCGCACAAGCGACAGGATGCCGGTCACGGCAAGCC
Organism: Neorhizobium sp. PAMB6630; assembly: GCF_058242775.1. Classification (NCBI taxonomy): domain Bacteria; kingdom Pseudomonadati; phylum Pseudomonadota; class Alphaproteobacteria; order Hyphomicrobiales; family Rhizobiaceae; genus Neorhizobium; species Neorhizobium sp. PAMB6630. The sequence continues at coordinate 1,654,325 of NZ_CM177836.1, read as the reverse complement.
GGCCGAGCGGGAGCACACTCAACAGGAACAAGGTGGCAAGGACGAACGCAAACAGCCAGCGGGGCTGGCTGTTTGACGTGTTACGCAAAAGGGGCATTGGGAACCTGGAAATCAGCCGTTACCGCCAAAGATCTCGGAAAAGGTCTTGAGGTCCTTGTCTGTATTTTTAAGCGCGTCCGAGGCTTTCAGCGGCATGACCTTGATCGTGTCACGGGCCGGAAAGCCTGCGGGAACGGCCATGCCATTGCGCGCCGGGATATAACCGAGCTTCAGGAAACCATCCTGGCCCTTTTCCGACAGCACGTAATCGACAAACTTTTTCGCCGCATCCGCATGTTTGGTGGCGCTCATGATGGCAACCGGTTCGGTGACGGCCGAGACGCCTTCCGAGGGGAAAACGAATTCGATGGGCGCACCCTTGGCCTTCTCGCGGATCGGCATGTAATCGACGACGACGCCATAGGCCTTTTCGCCGGTCGCGACGGATTTCAGCACCGCCCCATTGCCGCCGGCGGCAGTCGCGCCATTGTCCTTCAGCGCGCGGTAATAATCCCAGCCCAGCGCCGGATTGGCAGTCAACGTCTGGGCGTGAATGAGGGCAGCACCCGAGGTCAGCGGGCTCGGCATGGCCACAAGCCCCTTGGCCTCCGGCTTTGCCAGATCCTTCCAGCTTGTCGGTTTCATCGCGGCCTGCGTGTTGTACATGATGCCGGTGGTGATGAGCTTGGTGGAATAATAATAGCCATCGGCATCGTAGAGCGAGGCATCATAAGCCTTGGCTTCCGGCGATACATACGCCATCAGCCGCTTGTCCTGCTTCAGGCGCTCGAGCGTCACCGTGTCGGCAATCAGCAGAACGTCAGCCACCGGATTTCCGGCCTCGATCTCGGCCATCAGCTTGGCCATGATCTTCGTCGTTCCGTCGCGCACCCATTCGACTTCGACGCCGGGATTTGCCGCCTTGAAACCATCCACGGTTGCCTGGGCATCCTCGTTCGGCTGGCTGGTATAGATGACGAGATCGGCGGCATTGGCGGAAACGGCCAGCGCACCAAAGGCAACAAGGGCGGAAACAGCAGAGACAAATCTCTTCATGGCAGCAATCCTTCTCTATGACGATTGCTGTCGCTAGACCACGTGTGTCTAACAGAGGTGTGACAAAGTCAGACCTCGCGCAAAAGACACAGGAGATCAGTCGATCAATTTCGCCAGCAGGACGGTTTGCTGCGTATCCCTGACGTGCTGCCAACCCTGCTTTTGATAGAACGGAACCGCGTCCGGCGCGGCGTAGACCTCCAGCCGCCTGATGCCCCGCGCACTGGCAAAAGTCTCCACCGCGCGCATCATCGTCCTGCCGAAACCTTGGCCCTGGAGTTGAGGGATGATCGCGACGAGCCGTACGATGCCGACACCCTCTGCATCATCTGAAACATCAAGGCGCGCTGTTCCCGTGGGAACGCCGTCAACGCTGAACAGCAGTGGGAAGTGTCCTTCCCTATGCTCGTCCGGATGCTCTTCGTCGTAGAAGTCAAAGCCCCGCAGCTCAAAAAGCACATGCCGGCGGATGCCGTGATAGGCTTTCCAACCCTCTTCGTCTTCCGCCTGTAATACGCGCATGGTCGTTGTCATGGGCAACACCGGACCGAAATGCCGTCACAGACGGGCAAGAAGCTCGGTCTTCTTGGCGGAAAACTCTTCGTCGGTCAGGATGCCGGCCTCACGAAGGCTTGCAAGTTTTTCGATGAGGCCGATGATTTCAGCGGCATCCTTGGGGCCTGTGGCGGCGACGGGTGCAGACGCCGGCTGAGCTTGCCAAGCGCTGTCGCCAGCCGGGGCCGGAGCGAACGGGGACGCAGGCTGCTGCTGGAGCGGCTGAACCGGCGGGGCGGCTGACGGCTGCACGACAGATGGCGACCACTCAACCTGCTGCTGAAGAGGCTCGGGGGGGTCGTCAGCGCGTCTCAGGCTCGACACCGAAAACGAGCCATACTGGCTGGAAAAGGTAAGCCCGGTATTGCTGCCCTGCTGCTGGCCGACGCCGGAGATAAAATGATCGCCGGTATCATAGAGAGTCACGACGCCCAGATCCTTGATTGCCAGGCGGCGGTGGGCGGGAAAGATCGCATAGGCGCTGTCGTTCTGCGCGCCGGCGCTTGAGGGCGAGCCGAGGTCCTGCGGCCACCAGACACTGGTACCAACGGCCTCTGCCGGCAGAGCGATACGGCCGGCTGCAAGTGCCTGCGACAGCGCGTTGCAAAGACTGTCGACGGTGTTCTTCAGGCCATAGTTGAACATGTCGCCGACCATGGTCATGCCGCCCATCATCCACTGGCCGCCGCCGCCGAGTTCACTGATATTGAACTGCGCCATGGTGCCCTGCCCGCGCTGAACCGCCATCAGCATGGCAAGAACCGCATCTTCGCTGAGGCCATACTGGCGGGCAAGATCCGCAATCACGCGACGCGTCTGGTCTGTCAGGCCCTGCATGCGATGATGTCTCCGCCAAATGCCTCGGCCGCCGATCCGGCCATGCTCCTGGCCTTCATGGCACAGCAGAGGCTGGAAAGCGACGGCAATCAGGAGATCATGGCGATCTTGCCGCATGATGACATGTTTGGCGAGAAGGCCGGCAGCACCAGACAATGGCAGGGGCGCAAGACACAGCCACCCTGTCGGCAAAAAAACGCCGCACCCCTGTAGCCAAGAGGGCGGCGCTTTCGAAAATGACAGACGGCTGAAATCAGGCGGCCTTGGCTTCGGCGTTGCGGATCAGGCGGCCGAGGCGCTGGATGCCTTCCTCGATCATCGTCTCGTTGGCGCAGGAGAAGGAGAGACGCAGCGTATTGGCGCCCGAGCGATCGGCAAAAAACGCCTGCCCCGGCACGAAGGCCACCTTTTCCGTTTCGATGGAGCGCGCCAGAAGTTCGGCGCCATCAAGTCCCGCCGGCAGCGTCACCCAGACGAACATGCCGCCTTCCGGCTTCGTCCAGCTGGTGCTGGCCGGCATGAAACGGGCAAGCGCCGAGAGCATGGCATCGCGCCGCGCGCTGTAGGCAGCCCCGATCTTTGCCACCTGAGCGTCGAAGATGCGCTCGGCAACATTGGCAATGGCGATCTGGTTGATGGTGGAGGAATGCAGGTCGGCTGCCTGCTTCATCAACACCAGCTTGCGGATGACCGACATGTTGGCGACGACAAATCCGACGCGCAGGCCCGGCGCCAGCGTTTTCGAAAAGCTGCCGGAATAGATGGTGCGGGTGTTTTCAATGCCGCCCTTGGCCGCGATATCGAGCGCCAGGATCGGCGGGATGGGCTCGCCATTGTAGCGCAGCGACTGGTAGGCACCGTCTTCGATGACGGCAATATCCAGCTCTTCGGCGAGTTCCAGAACCTTTCTACGACCTTCGAGATCCACCGTTTCGCCGGTGGGGTTAGAGAAATCCGCCGACAGATAGGCAAATTTCACCGCCCCGCCGAGGCTTGCCGCCGTTTCGCGGTAGGCATCGGGCGTGCGATTGCCGCCCGGCGTCAGCTGGTCATAGTTCGGTTCATAGGCGTTGAACGCCTGCAGCGCGCCAAGATAGGTCGGCCACGTCACGAGCGCCGTATCCTTCGGCGACAGGAACAGCTTGCCGAGATAATCCAGCGCCTGCTGCGATCCCGACGTGATGAAGACGTTATCCACCGTGCAGTCGATGCCGATCTTTTGCATCTCACCGACCAGCCATTCGCGCAGCGGCTTGTAGCCTTCGCTGACCGAATACTGCAGCGCTGCGTTCACCTGCGGGCTCGAAAAGATCTCCGCATAGGCATCCTTGAACGCCACATCCGGAAACAGCGCCGGGTCGGGAATGCCGCCGGCAAACGAAATGATGTCCGGCCGTTCCAGCAGTTTCAGCAGTTCGCGGATTTCGGACGCACGCATGCGCGAGGAGCGCGTCGCAAAGATATGATCCCAATCAAGCACGGATGTTTCCTCTTATTACGTTTCTTCTGGCATCTGCATTACACAAGTTCCGATAGGTCAGCAATACTGACTTATCGAATTTTGGTACGGTGATGGCAGTTTCGCCATGCCATTGCGGGTTTTTGAAGGTGCCGCCGCCAGAGTTCGACAAAATGCAAATCCCCCGGAGCCAACCGGATCCGAGGGATTAAAAACAATGCCGGAACCGAAGGTCCAGCCGGGACAACCGTCAGGCTCTCAGAAACGCAGCGACCATCCAGCCTTGACGCCATGGGCCGCATCTCCATCACCGAACTGGCCGTCATAACTGACCGAGATGGTGCTGCCCGGGGTTGGTGCGAAGGAAACGCCGAGGCCGACGACAGCACTGTCACGCGCAGGCTTTGCACCGGCGATATTGAAACCGTCGCCACCGGCCACGAACGCCATCTCGCTGTTGGCATTGCTGGCACCGAATGCATGGCGCCAACCGGCATGAGCATTGAGCGCGCCCTCCACCGTTCCCACCGTCGGTAGCGCCCAAGCCAGGCGCACACCGAGCGTCGAATACAGGGTATCGTCCGTCAGGTCATTGCTGGACAAAGCCGAGGCACCGCCCTGTTCGGTAAACCCGTCGCGATCGTAATGCACGAAGGTCAGATTTCCAAACGGCTGCCAGCGAACATCGCCCTGCGAGACAAGCGTGCTGACTTCACCGAATGCCTGAAGCGACTGCGCGTCATAATCGGCCGTCAGCCGATCGTTCACCGTGCCGAGTGCGACGGTGCGGGCGGTATCGATGGTCCGAAGCGTATAGGCGCCACCAAAACTGAAGCGAAGGGCATCAACCGTCGTGGCTGCCGAAAGGCCGAGGTAATAGCTGTCGGCCTCGGAAGATCCGGTATCGGCATTGCCACTGACGCGGTCGCGGCCGATGGCGGCTGCAAGCCCCACATCCCAGGTATCAGCAAAGGCGCCATTGACGCCGAACGCAAGGCCGCGGCCGGTATCGGTCGTGCCCGGTCCGAGATCGCGTCCGTCCCGCTCGCCACGCCGTCCGAAACCGCCCATCCAGACGCTGCCGTCCCCGGATGCCTTGCGAACTTCGCCCGAAGCCGGCGACAGCGGCCCCGAACCAGCCAGATTGGACATCATGAGATAGCTGAACAGCAGATCGGATTCAATATGCCCACCGACCTCAGCGGAATGGATGGCACCGGACAGCTGATCGAATGCCGAAGCGGTCGTTGCCCCCGTGCTCCAGAGGAGATCATTATAAAGCGTGGAAGAGGAACCGAGGCTGTCGATTGCACGGGCAACCGAGCGCGCATTGGCGTTTTCGGCGATCGCAGCAAAGTTTGCCCCGCCATTGCTCAGTTCATAGCCGAGCGTAACGCTTGATGTATTATAGTTGACGTCAAGATCGATGAAGGTCCAGGGGTCGCGAAGACTGGTAAAGGATCCGGTGACGGTACCGCTGCCGGTCAAGGTGATAAGCTCGTAGACCGTGGTCAAAGGATTGGCCACGCGCAGGTTCGCCACAGACAGGGTCGTATCCGCAGCAATGCTGACATCGCCGCTGACGACGATATTGTCGCTGAGGCCTGATGTGGTGAGATCCGCCACATAGGTGGAACCGCTGAGGAAATTCAGGTCGCCATAAACATACAGGGTGCCGGGCGAATGGCCAGGCGCAACGGAGCCGCCATCACCAATCGTCAGATCACCGACACTGCCGGTGCCGCTTAACTGCACACCAGTTCCGACAAGAAATTCCGCAGAGCGCAAGTCGCCATCCACGATCACATTGCCGCCCGTCAGCGAGACGAGGCCGGAGTAAAGGCTGGTGCCATCAAGGGTCAGCACGCCGGTCCCGGTTGCCGCAACCGTGTCAAAACCCTGGTATTGGGCGGTGTCGCCGATATCCGAGGCATCCAGCGTCGTGGCGTTTGCAAAGTCCAGCTGCAGGGTGGCATCGCCGGACGCCACGACATTGCCGGTAATGCTGGAGCCGTCCTTGAGGATCAGGCGGCTGGTATCGGCAGTGAACGAGACGGCATTGCCGCCGCTCGCGGTGATGGTGCCGCTGTTGGTCAGGGTTACCGAATCGCCGGTGAGGGCCACACCTGTCCCGGCTGTGGATGTGACGGTGCCGGTGTTATCGACAGAGACGTCGCCGAGATTCGTTCTGGCATACACGCCATTGGCGCCAGAAATGCCACCTGCATTCTCAACGGTTATATCGCCGGCAACGGCGGACATCTGCAGGCCGATCGTCGCCCCGATGATCTGGCCAGTCGCGGTGTTTTCGACAGTGAGCGTGCCATCATCGGTGTAGAGATCCGCCCCGAAATCAGCGCCCTGCAGCAACCCCGAGTTGGTGAGGCTGGCATTTCCGATTGTTGCCGCAAGAATTGTCCCTGCCCTGGCCGATGAGATGGCAGAGCCGGAGTTGATGATCTCGATATTGCCGACCGCCGCAGACCACGCGTAGAGCGCTCTTTGCGTCTGGGAGGTCAGTGCGCCGGAATTCTCGGCATAGATATTGCCGTTCCATTGCACCATGCGAATGCCTTCCTGATAGGCATCGATATCCCCGCTGTTGATGACGGAAACCAGCGTCTGTCCGGTCGAATTGTAGCCGCCGTCGGCATAGATGCCGCGTTCGCTGCTCGAGGACAAATCGCCTGTATTGGTAATGGAGACGCTGCCGTCATTCGTCGTTGCCGAAATCGCCGAACTGCCGGTGGAGGTGATCTCCGCTCCGCTGTTGATGGTGATGTCGCCACCCGTCTGCGCACGCACCCATAACCCGCCGAAGCCGCCCGTATTGACTATGGTGACGGTCGGATCAAGCGTGACATTGATGCTCTCAACCCGCATGACCGGCGCGACATTGATGCCGCCATAGTCCGGCGTGTTGATGCTGGTATTGCTGACGGAGAGCGTCAGTACTCCAAAGACATCCGTGTCGGCGTCGAGCGGAAAGAAGTCGATCTTGTTGTCGCTGCCTGAAATCGTCAGCCCATCGACGCTGAGCGACACATCGCCCTGATTCGGCTTCACAACAACACCGGTGTTGTCGCACTTGATTTCGGCCGCATCCCCCGTCACGGTGCATGCGGCAAAAGCCGGATCGGCCAGACCAACCATTCCCAGAACCGTTGTTGCTCCCAGGAGCCCGGCAAAGGCCGTATGGCCCAGCAAACAGTTCCTGCGGCGCTGCAACCTGAAATTCCCCCTCATGTCTCCGCCCCTCCCTTTGAGTCTTTGTGCTGATTTGAAATCACCATACAAATATCGGTAGGTCGCGCATTACCAGAAACGCGTCATGTTTTGTTTTTTCGGGAAATCTCAGTAGCTGTCACCTCAGCGCAACTAGAAATATGACGTTTACCCAATTTCTGGGATATCCTGCCATCGCGAAAGCCTCTGATGCTTCGATCGATACTGTCAATTCTGCCCCGATGATCGGGGAACACAGGACAATATCAGCGGGATCTCTTTTCGATACTGCACCGCAGCACAAAAATCCAAAACGATACCATGCCGACACTGCGACACCCGCATCGACTACATCCGCTCCGCCTGGAGCTTCCCCTTCGACTAACTGCACGACTTTCGTGTGCCCATCGGTGAACGCACGAAGGCCGGACGTTTTCACGTCCGGCCCCGAAGTCACGCAAAGATGTGGTGTGGCCCTGCCGCAAGGCAAGGCGCGGCGTACAAAGCTTAGTTGACGGCCTTGTCGACCAGCTTGTTCTTGCCGATCCAGGGCATCATGGCGCGAAGCTTCGTGCCGACTTCCTCGATCTGGTGGCTGTCGTTCAAGCGGCGGATGCCCTTGAAGCGGGCGCCGCCGGCGCGGTATTCCTGCATCCAGTCGGAGGTGAACTTGCCGGTCTGGATGTCGGTGAGGACGCGCTTCATTTCGGCCTTGGTTTCTGCCGTGATGATGCGCGGGCCGGTGACGTATTCGCCCCACTCGGCCGTGTTGGAGATCGAGTAGTTCATGTTGGCGATGCCGCCTTCATAGATCAGGTCAACGATGAGCTTTACTTCGTGCAGGCACTCGAAATAGGCCATTTCCGGCGCATAACCGCCTTCGACCAGGGTTTCGAAGCCGGCGCGGATCAGTTCGACGAGACCGCCGCAGAGAACGACCTGCTCACCGAAGAGGTCGGTTTCGCACTCTTCCTTGAAGGAGGTTTCGATGATGCCCGAACGGCCGCCGCCAACGCCGCAGGCGTAGGAGAGTGCCAGTTCCAGCGCATTGCCCGAACCGTTCTGGTGAACGGCCACGAGGCAAGGCACGCCGCCGCCCTTCTGGTATTCGCCGCGAACCGTGTGGCCCGGGCCCTTCGGCGCGATCATGACGACGTCGACCGAAGCCTTCGGCTCGATGAGGCCGAAGTGAACGTTGAGGCCGTGGGCAAACGCGATGGCTGCGCCGTCGCGGATGTTGCCAGCGATGTCAGCCTTGTAGATGTCGGCCTGCAGTTCGTCAGGGGTCGCCATCATCAGAAGGTCTGCCCAGGCAGCAGCTTCGGCAACCGTCATCACCTTGAAGCCATCAGCTTCAGCCTTCTTGATGGTCGGCGAGCCGGCCTTCAGCGCGATGACGACGCCAGTTGCGCCCGAATCCTTCAGGTTCAGCGCGTGCGCGCGACCCTGAGAACCGTAGCCGACGATGACGACGTTCTTGGACTTGATGAGGTTGAGATCAGCATCCCGATCGTAATAGACGCGCATTGTAGTGTCCTTCCCTATGCGGTGTTGTTGTGCGGTTAAGTCATCAGCCGAACGCGCCGGTCAGGCATGTTCGGTATCCGGTGCCACGCCGTAAAGCTGCAGGAAGGCGTCCACCGCCCGTGCTGCCTGGCGTGCATTGTCCTTGAGCCCCGGTTCGCCGAGCAGCATGCGCACATGCAGGTCCGAAACAACGAGGCCATAAAGTGTGTGATAGGCGCTGTCGGCATCGGCAAAACGCAACAGCCCTGCCCGGCGTCCAGCTTCCATCAGGCCGATAGCGCGCCGGTCGATCTGGCGCCGGCCGTGCTCGATCAGAAGACGACCGAGCTTGGAGCCCTCGCGGCTTGCCTGACCAATGGCCAGACGGTTGAGCGCCAGCGACACGTCGCCCGACAGAACCTCCAGAAGATCGCGGCCAAAGGTTTCGAGATTCTCGCGCAGGAGATCGACCGTCAGGCGGGCCGCCCCGCGCTCGAAGGTGCGCACCTTGGCGGCCTGAAATGCAATCATCGCGGCCAGCAGGCCGTCGCGATCGCCGAACCATTTGTAGAGGCTTTCCTTGGAGCAATTGGCCGCGCGCGCGAGGCCCGATGTGGTCAACGCCTTTTCGCCGCCTTCCACGAGAAGCTTCAACGCCTGTTCCAGAACAGCGTTCTGGCGCGGTGAAAACTCCGGGATTTCTGGCAGTTCAGCGGACACGATCAGACCCTCCAACAAGTACCGTACGGTACGGTTCTGGGTTCTAGCGTGCAGCCGCATCAAGGTCAAGAGGCCGATGCAAGGGCTCTTTAAAAAATCTGCGGAAGGGTTCGGTGACCGAGAATACGCAGCAAACGGGGCCACCGCGTCCATAACTTCCAGCGTCAGCCGGCGAGATCCGAAGCATCGAAGCGGCGGCGGGCATCGCGCACGGCGGAATGGTTCTGGGCGGCCCAGTTCATCATTTTCGACAGCGGATCAAACATCGATCGGCCAAGCTGGGTCATGGCATATTCGACACTTGGGGGCTTCGTCGGATAAACGGTGCGATCAATATAGCCGTCGCGCTGCAGGTCGCGCAGCGTCTGGGTCAACATGCGCTGGGAAATATCGGGCACCAGGCGGCGCAACTCCCCAAACCGGTAAGGCTTTTCCGAAAGCGCCAGCAAAAGCAGGCTCGACCATTTTCCGGAAATCTGGCTCATCACGTCGCGCACCGGGCAGTTGGTGGCGTCCCACCGCGAAATCTGGCTTTCCGCATCCGATGGCAGCAGGTTGGCCGGCGTTCTCTGGTCCATGCGAGGTGGTTCCCTTCAGGTAACGATCACCCGGAAAAATGCCTTCTTTACACCAGCGCGTCAATTCCTATTCTATAGCTACTCTCAATTTGAGAGCAACAATTGCGGTGGCTAAACCGTCACCAAGGGGCAAGGAATATCCCATGACGAAAATCCTCGTAACCGGCGCATCGGGTCATCTCGGCGGCGCCGTCATCGCTCACCTTCTGAAGGATGGCAAGGTTGCCGCCTCAGACATCATTGCAGCCAGCCGCAGCCCGGCCAAGCTTTCCGCCCTCGCCGATCAGGGCGTCGAAACGCGGGCGGCGGATTTTGACGATGCGGCAAGCCTCGAAGCCGCCTTTGCCGGCGTCGACCGCGTGCTGCTGATCTCCACCGACGAACTGGCCTCGCCCGGCAAGCGGCTGGCGCAGCACAAGGCAGCCGTTGATGCCGCCGCAAAGGCTGGCGTCGGCCACATCCTCTACACCTCGATGCCGAACCCGGACAAATCACTGGTGTCCTTCGCACCCGATCATCTCGGCACCGAAGAGGCGATCAAGGCCAGCGGCCTCGCCTACACGATCATCCGCAATTCCTGGTACATCGACAATTATTTCATGGGCATGCCGCACAATCTGCAGGCGGGAATGTGGTTCACCTCCACCGGCGAAGGCCGCGTGCCCAACATCTCCCGCGATGACTGCGCAGCCGCTGCGGCCGCTGCCGTTGCCAACCCGCCGGCCGGCAATGTGACGCTGACACTGACCGGCGCCGAACTTTTGAACGCCGAAGAGATCGCCGCTGCCGTTTCCAAGGCCGCCGGCAAACCGCTGAAAGTGGTGCAGGTGACTGATGAGCAGCTGGCCGAAGGCGTCGCCGGTGCCGGCATGCCGCCTTTCGTGGTGGATCTCGTGGTCTCCACGGACGCCAATATCCGTGCCGGCAATTTCGAAGTGCTGACGGATGTGTTTGAAACGCTAACCGGGCGCAAGCCGCAGTCGGTTGCTGATTTCTTCGAGGAGAACAAGGCAGCACTCGGCTGAGTGCCGACCCCATTTTTCCGGTCGTCAATCCGAACGCCGGCGAACCTTCGCCGGCGTTTTTACGCGACGCCGGAGAAATTACTTGACTCCGTCAACTAATAATTGACTGAATGCTCAAAAGAGGTTCAGCCATGATCGATCTTCTCGACAGCATCCGTGATTTCAACCGCTTCTACACACACCAGCTCGGCATTCTCGGCCGCGACTACCTCGGCGCCGGTTATACGCTGGCGGAAGCGCGCATTTTGCATGATATCGGCGCGACCCCTGGCATTTGCGCAAGCACGCTGACCCGGACACTTTCGCTCGATCCCGCCTATCTCAGCCGAATTCTCAAGGCGTTTCGGGCCAGCGGACTGGTTGCAGCCGAGCAGGACCCAAACGACAAGCGCAGCCAGACCCTCACGCTCACACCGGCGGGCGACACTGAGCGGGCGCGGCTTGCCGATCTGTCGTGCCAGCAGATCGCGCTGGCCCTTGAGAGACTTCCCGGCGATGGCCGCCAGCTGCTTGCCGATGCCATCGCCGTTGTTCGCGACAGTTTCGGCGGCAGCCAGCCATCGGCACCGGTGAATTTCAGGGATCACCGGCCGGGAGACATGGGCTGGGTGATTGCCGCACAGGCGCAATTCTACACAAGTACCTTTGGCTGGAACGACCAGTTCGAGGCCCTTGTGGCCGAGGTCGCCGGCCGTTTCCTGAAAAACTTCAATCCGAAGCGCGAAAAAGCCTGGATTGCCGAGCGCCAGGGCCAGCGGCTCGGCTCGATCTTCATCACGGATGGGGGAGCGGATGTGGCAAAGCTGCGCCTTCTTTATGTGGATCCTGCCGCCCGCGGGCTTGGCCTTGGCAAGGCGCTGGTCAGCGAAGCCATCGGGTTTTCACGCCGCAGCGGTTACCGCACGCTCTCGCTCTGGACCAATGATAACCTGGCAACAGCGCTTGCCATCTACCAGAAGGCCGGGTTCCGGCTGGTCTCTGAAGAACGGCACACGATGTTCGGGCCTGAACTCAACGGCCAGACATGGGTGCTCGATCTCTGATCGCGATCTCAGATGGTTTCGCCGCAGGCGCGGCGGAAGCGGCGAACCGTTTCTGCCATGCCATATTCCAGCGCATCTGCCGTCAGGCCATGGCCGATGGAGACTTCGGCAAGATGGGGAATGCGGGCGGCAAGGGCCGGAAGGTTGGCAACCGTCAGGTCATGGCCGGCATTCACGCCAAGACCTTCGGCATGGGCTGCATCGGCCGTGCGTCCCAAGAGGTCGAGCATCTCACGCGCCTTTTCCGGCTGATCGTAACAGCCGCCGTAAGGGCCGGTATAAAGCTCGATGCGGTCGGCACCCGTCGCCTTGGCCAGCTTCACCGCCTCGACATCACCATCGCCATCGGCAAACAGCGACACTCGCATGCCCGATGCCTTGAGGCGGGCGATGATCGGCTTCAGCATCTCGCCCTGACGGCGGAAATCAAACCCGTGATCGGAGGTCGCCTGGGCCGGATCATCCGGCACCAGCGTGACCTGTTCCGGCTGCGTCTTCTCGCACAGCGCGAGAAAATCCTCCGAAGGATAACCTTCTATGTTGAACTCGGCCTTTGGAAACACATCGTCGATCAGCGCGCGCAACACCGGCAGATCGGAAAAACGGATGTGGCGCTGGTCGGGACGCGGATGCACCGTCAGCCCATAGGCGCCGGCTTGAAGCGCCACATGGCCGAGATGCTCGACGCTTGGCCACGGAAGATCGCGACGATTGCGCAGCATGGCAACGGCATTCAGATTGACGGAAAGCTTCGCGGGCATCGCATCGGTCCTCGGCAGGCAATGCCTGCATGTCTAAAGCAAAGGCTGGCGCATCGGCAACGGAATAATCCGCCCGTTTCCACGCAAAATACTGACGGATCTATCAATTCTTGTGGCCACAGAATCGCAGTTTCGCATCCGGAATAAACTGTTAACTTTAGAATTGCATAAAATAGGTGCAGCAGCCGCCGCACTTTGCACTTTCGGCAGGCAGTAGGCGGGCAGCAGGCATATGGGCTGGCGGAGCCTGTGTGCCCTGCATGAAGGAGGAGACAGCCATGCGGGTACAGACATCGAGTGAGACCATGGGGCGTCCGGCCCCGGCTTTCCTGCCCCGGATCGGACAGCACGTTTGCAATGACGGACAGCCCATCGGCATTTCAGACATGGCCGAGCTGTTTGGCGTTACCCACCGGACCTTACATTTTTACGAGGAAAAGGGCCTGATCACTGCCGAGCGGCTCGGCATGATGCGGGTCTACGATCAGCGAATGATCCGCAAGATGGCGGTGATCAACGCCTGCCGCGAGGTGGGCATGCCACTCTCTGCCATTCAGGACCTGATGCAGGATCTTTCCGATGCGGCAAGCCAGCTGGAGGCGGATGCGATTTTCTGCCGGGTGCTCGATAGCCGCAAGCGCGAACTGACCTCCGATATTTCCTCGATCCACCGGCAGATCCAGCAGATCCGCTCGCTGGTCAGCGAGATCGATATTGCGCCGGAGGTGACATCGGGCGTGCATGTGGAGCCGCTGGTGTTTTCAGACCGGGACCGGCGCTGCCTCGTGCTGATGACCGAAGGTTTTAAAGGCGGAGATCTCGCGCGGCAGCTGAACCTGACGGAAGAGGAACTGGCCGTTCTGGAGGAAAGCCTGATCGTGCGGCTTGGCGTGTCCAACCGTTTTCAGGCTGCCGCCAAGGCCATCGTTCTCGGCCTTCTGCCGCACTGAGCGGACTTACCGTACGATGGTAATGGTTTCGGCAGCGCGGGTGATGGCCGTATAGAGCCAGCGCTCGCGGCTGTCGCGAAAGGCCCAGCTTTCGTCGAACAGCACGACATTGTTCCACTGCGAGCCTTGCGCCTTATGGACGGTCAGCGCGTAGCCGAAATCGAACTCGTCGTAGCGTTTGCGGGTCGTCCAGGGGATCTCGCCCTCTTCCTCGAAGGCCTGTTTCAAAAGCTTGATCTTGGAGGCGCCGCGGTTCATGTCGTCGTCTTCCGGGCGGATCATCAGGTTGATGCCGGGCTTGACCGTCTCGCGCGATGAACTCATCACCTGCCAGAGCGAGCCGTTGAGCAGGCCCTTGGTCGGATCATTGCGCAGGCACACCAGCTTGTCGCCGGATTGCGGATAAGGCTGGTTAAAACCCTTCAGCTCGCGAAGTCGTTGGTTATAGCGCCGGCGCGTCTTGTTGGTGCCGACCAGAACCTGATCAGCCTCCAGAACCAATGTCTGGTTGACATCGTTACGCGAAATCACCTGGGCCGTGCCATAGTCGCCATGCATGATCTCGCGCCCCTCGCGCACCTGCATGGCCAGCTGGATGATCGGGTTGTCCCGCGCCTGGCGATGGATGTCGGTCAGCAGGTAATCCGGCTCCTGCTCGGTAAAGAAACCACCGCCGGAGACGGGTGGCAACTGGCCGGGATCGCCAAGCACCAGGATCGGCGTGCCAAAACTCATCAGGTCCTTGCCCAGTTGCTCATCCACCATCGAGCATTCGTCGATGACGATGAGAGCGGCCTTGGCAAGCGGGCTCTGGCGGTTGATGGAAAACATCGGCGAAACGGAGGTTTTTCCCGTCTCCTCGTTTTCCACCGCCTCCTCGCCGCGCGGGCGATAGATCAGCGAATGGATGGTGCGGGCGTTGGTCGCGCCGCGCGAGCGCAGCACTTGCGCTGCCTTGCCGGTAAAGGCTGCAAACAGCACCTCGCCATCGACATTTTCGGCAAAATGTTTTGCAAGCGTGGTCTTGCCCGTACCGGCATAACCGAACAGACGGAAAACCGGGCTGCGGCCTTCCTTCAGCCACTTCGAAACGGCCTTCAGGGCCTCGTCCTGTTGAGGTGCAAACTGCATGCCTCTTCCTTCACGGATTCGGAACAGAATAGCAACCTGAAACAGGAAAGCAGAGGCTGCAAACGCATGCTTTCACGAAGCCGATCATTCTTTACGCAGGGGATCATTGGCAAGCTCGATCGGTTGCCCGTGCGGCGTTGCCTCTGCTGCCCTTTGCCAGCTGTGTTGCAGGGCGAGAACCGTGTCCCGATCCGCAACGCCTTTTTCGGCAAGCAGATGCGACAGGGCAGCAACCCAGGCGTCGAAATAATCCGAACCGTCTTGCGCCCGCTCCGGCCGGTGAACCTCGCGCGACAGGTTTTCGGCCCATTCGCTCCAGGAAAATATGCCGCGCTCATGCAGATGCACGGTCAACGCAAACGCCTGCGCCTGCCATGGCTCGGCAAAGGCCGGCGCGCCCTCGGGAGAGAGGGGAAGGCCGGGCGATTGAGCAAGCGGCGAAAGGGGTTCACACTGGCTCAAGATAGCTCTCCCACGCATCGATGGACACGGTGAGCGTCGGATCGCTCCCCTCGCCCCAGATCTCCGGACCATCAAACACGACCGTATAGACCCATTGCGGATTTTCGCCGCGGCCATGGGCGTTGTCGTCGGGAAAAACGAATGCGCCCTGCACGGCCTCGATTGCGCCGGTCTTTGACCTTGCATAACGCGGCAATCTGGTATGGCCGAGCGGGTTGATGTTTTTCGTGCGCACCGTCTGGCCAACAACAAAGCGGGGAGCCGAACCAACCGGACGGTCGCAGGGGGCGCCCTTTGCCAGCACCGCCGGCACCATATCTGCCGTCAGCACGCGCTTCGGCTCAGCACTCGGCGTGAGGGCCTTTGCCATAAGAATCTCGTCTGCGGTCACAAAGCCATGACGCTCCAGAAGAACCTCCAGCGCGCGGATCCAGATTTCATAATAGCTCGCCGAGAGATAGGCGGCAGGCGCGATGTTTTCCCGCGCATGCCGGCTTTCATCGATCGTCCAGGCGCCAAACGCGCCGCAGGAGAGCGTGATGCCCAGCGCCCGCTTTTCCCACTCGCCATGAAAATACGGTTCGTCCTTTTCCGGCGCGACAGGCCCGAACCCCATCTGGCCGCCGAGATCATGCGGGCCGTTCATGCCGCCACCTCCACTGTCGGTCGGGCAAGGCCGGTGCCGATCATGCTGTCGCGCGTGACGAGGTCGGCCAACAGCTCCTCGCTCCAGCCTTCGGTGCCCTCGGGACGTTCGGGCACCACGAGATAACGCAGTTCCGCCGTCGAATCCCAGACGCGGATTTTTTGCGCCTGCGGCAGCACCACGCCGAATTCCAGGAGCACGCCGCGCGGATCGATGACCGCCTTGGCGCGATAGGCCGGCGCCTTGTACCAGACGGGCGGCAGGCCAAGCACGGCCCAGGGGTAACAGGAGCAGAGCGTACAGACGACGAGATTGTGCATCTCCTTGGAGTTGAACACCGCACGCATGTGCTCGCCCTGACGTCCGGTAAAGCCAAGGCTTGCAATGGCCGCCGTCGCATCTGCCGCAAGCCACTGCGCAAAGGCAGCGTCAACCCAAGCCTTCGCCACCACACGCGCGCCGTTGCGCGGCCCGATCTTCGTCTCGTAAGTATCCACGATTGCATCGAGCGCCTGCGGATCGATCAGGCCCTTCTGCGTCAGCACCGTTTCGAGAGCCCGCACCCGCGCCTGCATGTCGCTGTAGTGGTTGTCGTGGTGGTGATCATGGTGATCATGATCGTGATGGTGGTCGCTGCTCATCGCTGTGGTGCCTCTCGCATCCGTCTAGCGGCGACCATGGAACAGATCGACGCAACCAATCAAGGCCTTCGATAGGCAATCAACGACGTCGCGCCACCGCGCCACACGCCAAGGAGCGGGGGGCGCCCACCGAAAGCGGATCCATGGACGCGAGATAGGCAGTCTCTGCCGCAGCTTGCCGTCATTTCAGCATGGGCAGAAGGCTGATCACGAGCAGCACCGCCATGGTGATGTTGAACCATTTCAACCGCACCGGAACGGCGAGCCAATTGCGCAACACGGAGCCGAAACCGGCCCACAGCGAAACGCTCGGCAGATTGACAAGGGCAAAGACAATTCCGATCAGCCAGACGCTGCGCAGATAGTTTTCCGGGTCTGCATAGATCGCCATGGCGGTGACGGCCATCACCCAGGCCTTCGGGTTCACCCACTGAAACGCGGCAGCGCCGAAAAATGTCATCGGCCGCCCGCCGCTGCGGCCTTCAGCCAGCACCCGCGAGGAACCGATCTTCCAGGCGATATAAAGAAGATAAAGCCCACCGGCGATTTTCAGCGCGAGGTACAGCTGCGGCAACGCGTGAAGCAAGGCGCCAAGCCCAAACCCTACCCCCAGCAGCAGACTGAAGAAGCCGGCACCAATGCCCAGCATGTGCGGAATGGTGCGGCGGAAACCGAAATTCACGCCCGAAGCAAACAGCATCATGTTGTTCGGCCCCGGCGTGATGGAGGTTGTCAGGCCGAACAGAACCAGGGCGAAAAGCGCGTCGAATGTCATGGCGTTTCCTTTTCTCACCCTCAGGCGAGACTGTCTTAAAAGATCCAATAGCGGCTTGTGATGCAGATAC
The DNA here is from genome assembly GCF_058242775.1 of Neorhizobium sp. PAMB6630. NCBI lineage: Bacteria > Pseudomonadati > Pseudomonadota > Alphaproteobacteria > Hyphomicrobiales > Rhizobiaceae > Neorhizobium > Neorhizobium sp. PAMB6630. The sequence goes on along the minus strand of NZ_CM177836.1, from coordinate 1,636,846 downwards.
CATCTGATTTGATGGATGGTGGTTGACCGGCCTTCTCGACAGCCTATCTGCCGGTTTCATACTGTCTGTTTTAGCGCCGCACGCCGCGACGAACGGCCCCCATTTTCAAAGGAGATTGCCATGCACCAGGATATGCCAACAGTGACGCTGAAGTCCGGCCGCACGGTGCCGGCCCTTGGCATCGGAACCTGGAAGATGGGCGATGACACGCACCACCGCGCCTCGGAAATCAAAAGCCTGCAGGCCGCCATCGATCTCGGCATGACGCTGATCGATACCGCCGAAATGTATGGCGAGGGCGCCTCGGAAGAGCTTGTCGGCGAAGCGATTGTCGGGCGCCGCGACGCGGTATTTCTCGTCAGCAAGGTCTATCCGCACAATGCCAGCCGACAGGGCGTGATCGATGCCTGCGCGCGCAGCCTGCACCGTCTCGGGACGGAGAAACTCGACCTCTATCTTCTGCATTGGCGCGGCCAGCATCCGCTCGCGGACACCGTTGCCGGCCTTCAGGTTTTGAAAGCGGAAGGTCGTATCGGCGCATGGGGCGTTTCCAATTTCGACGTCGACGACATGGAGGAGCTGATGGCGGTGCCTGGAGGCGCTGACTGTGCGGCAAACCAGGTGCTCTACAACCTGTCCCGGCGCGGCATCGAATACGATCTCCTGCCGTGGTGCCAGGAACGGGACATCGCGCTAATGGCCTATTCGCCCATCGAGCAGGGCCGCCTTCTGCGCCACCCGGACCTCATCCGCATCGCCAAATCCTATCAGGCGACGCCGGCGCAGGTGGCGCTTGCCTTCGTGCTGGAGCGCGACCGGATGATCGCCATTCCGAAAACCGGCAACCCCGCCCGCGTCGAGGAAAATCTCGGCGCCATCGATCTCGACATCAGCGACGAAGACTGGGAAGCGCTTGACCGCGCCTTCCCGCCGCCGTCGAAAAAACAACCACTCGAAATGCTTTAACGGCTTGAATCAAAACCTGAAGACGCGGATTCGGATTACCCGGAACCCCGCACAACCTCTTGGTTATACTCAAGTCTCCGGCGCAACACCGGAGACCTTTGCACCGAAAAAGATCACATCCCCTGCGCGCCGCGGTTCATCGCGGCAATGCCGGTGCGGCAGACTTCGATGAGGCCGAGCGGCTTCATGATCGCCACGAACTGGTCGATCTTGGAGGATTTTCCGGTGATCTCGAAGATGAAGTGCGACACCGTCGCATCGACCACCTTGGCGTGGAAGGCATCGGCCAGACGCAGGGTTTCGGCGCGATCCTCGCCGGTGCCGGCGATTTTGATCAGCGCCACTTCCCGCTCGATCGGACGCTCCTGACCGAGCTGGCCGGCGCGCACCGTCAAGTCCACGACGCGGTGGACGGGCACGATGCGCTCCAGCTGCGCCTTGATCTGCTCCAGCACGCCCGGCGTGCCATTGGTGACGATGGTGATGCGCGACAGATGCGCCTCATGCTCCGTCTCCGACACCGTCAGGCTCTCGATATTGTAGCCGCGGCCAGAAAACAGGCCGATGACACGCGCCAGCACGCCCGGCTCGTTGGTAACGAGCACGGATAGCGTGTGGCGCTCCTGAAGCGAAGTCTCCGGCGAGATGAAATAAGCCGAGCCGGTGGGTTGTAGGTGTGCGTTCATGGGTAAAATCCTTGTCCTTGTCCCTTTGGCGGCGGATCAGACGAGCTGGCGGCCCTTGGCATCGATGGCGTTGGCGACGGCTTCGTCGGTCGCTTCATCGGGCAGCAGCATCTCGTTATGGGCCTTGCCCGAGGGGATCATCGGGAAGCAGTTGGCGAGGTTGGCGACACGGCAATCAAAGATAACCGGGCCATCCACGGCGATCATGTGAGCGATCTTCTCGTCCAGTTCCTTCGGATCGTCGCAATAGATGCCGGTGGCACCATAGGCTTCGGCCAGCTTGACGAAATCAGGCATGGCTTCCGTATAGGAGTTGGACAGGCGGTTGCCGTGCAGCAGCTGCTGCCACTGGCGCACCATGCCCATATACTGGTTGTTCAGGATGAAGATCTTGACCGGCAGGTTATGCTGGATGGCGCAGGACATTTCCTGGATGCACATCTGGATGGAGGCATCGCCGGCGATGTCGATGACCAATGCTTCCGGATGTGCCACCTGCGCGCCGATGGCCGCCGGCAGGCCGTAACCCATCGTGCCGAGACCGCCCGAGGTCAGCCAATGGTTGGGCGCTTCGAAACCAAAAAACTGCGCCGCCCACATCTGGTGCTGACCAACTTCCGTGGTGATGTAGGTGTCACGGCCCTTCGACGCCTCGTAGAGACGCTGGATGGCGTATTGCGGCATGATGACATCGCTGGAATTGGTGTAGGCGAAGGAATTGCGCGCCCGCCATTTCTTGATGCTGGCATTCCATTCGGCCGTCTGATCCGCGGCAGGCTTTGTCGGCAGCGCCCGCCACAGGCGAACCATGTCTTCCAGCACACGCCCGACATCGCCGACGATCGGGATATCGACGCGGACATTCTTGTTGATCGAGGACGGGTCGATATCGACATGGATCTTGCGCGAGTTCGGCGAAAACGCATTGAGGCGACCGGTGATACGGTCATCGAAGCGCGCGCCGATGCAGACCATGACGTCGCAATCATGCATGGCCATATTGGCCTCGTAGGACCCGTGCATGCCGAGCATGCCCAGCCAATGTTCGCCGGATGCCGGATAGGCACCCAGACCCATCAGCGTCGAGGTGATCGGAATGCCCGACAGCTCCACAAGTTCGCGCAGCAGACGCGAGGCTTCCGGACCGGAATTGATGACACCGCCACCGGTATAGAGAACCGGGCGACGGGCAGACGCCATCAGCTCGACGGCAGCGCGTACCGCATTGAGGTCCGCATCGATATGAGCGCGGTAGCTCTTCTGGGGTACGTGGTCGGCCTTCGGCGTATAGGTGCCCGTGGCAAACTGCACGTCCTTCGGGATATCGACGACAACAGGGCCCGGACGGCCGGTCTGGGCGATACGGAAGGCCTCATGGATGGTGGCTGCCAGTTCGTTGACGTCCTTCACCAGCCAGTTGTGCTTGGTGCAGGGGCGCGTGATGCCGACGGTGTCGCATTCCTGAAAAGCGTCCGAGCCGATCAGCGTGGTCGGAACCTGGCCGGTGAGGCAGACGAGCGGGATGCTGTCCATCAGCGCATCCTGCAGCGGGGTGACCGCGTTGGTGGCACCGGGACCGGACGTGACGAGCATCACGCCAACCTTGCCGGTGGCGCGGGCATAACCTTCGGCGGCATGGCCGGCGCCCTGTTCATGGCGCACGAGGATGTGCTTGATATCGTCCTGCTGGAAGATCTCGTCGTAGATCGGCAGAACGGCGCCGCCCGGATATCCGAACAGATGCTCCACGCCGTTATCCTTCAGGGCCTTCAGAACGATTTCCGCCCCTGTCATCCGATTGTCTGCTGTACCCGTCATGTCCTGGTCCGTTATCTCTTGTGTGTGAAACGAGGCCTTGGGGCCTGATTGAAGGCATAAAAAAAGGCCCCCTGGAGGAGCCTTCGGTAGCGCATGGGTGGCTATCGCCGGATGGTTACACCATCCTGCCCATGCGCCTTCCCACCACGATAAGTGCGTTCGATACGATCATGGGCTGAACTGTTAGCCATAAAATTGCCACCCGTCAACGCAGATGCGCAACAAAACGTCGCCAGCACCTGATAACCGCACGCAAAATCGGCAGGAAAACGGGTGGAAGGGCAACCTCCCGTTAAGCGCCCGCCCGTTAACGTCACCTGCCACGGGCGAAGGCCTGCCAAAGACCCCGATACGACCATTGAAACCATAGACCAATCCTTAAAGGGTCGCACGCTTGCGCCATGACGATCACCAGCACCCGGCCACTGCCCGCGATGACGATCGTCGCGATGGGCTGACGCCCGGAAACCGCTTTCTCGGACGCGTCGTGGCCTGCACCGGCGCCCACGCCACCATTGCCGCCGTGCAGGATGCGGGCTCGACGGAACTTGCCGAGCTTTGGTCTGTGGGCCGCCTGATTTCCATCAGTGTTGGCAAGAACCGTGTCGTCGCGCTCACCTATTCCATGGCAACGGATGCCGGCGGATGGGGCGAAAACCGCCGCAACGAATTCCGCGTCGAGGTGGAGCTGCTCGGCGAAGTGCGCGTAGGCGAGCATGGCGCGGAGAGCTTTTCCACCGGCATTTCCCGTTATCCGCATCTTGGCGCCATCGCCCACCGCATCCGCACCAGCGACCTGAAACGCATCTATGATGCCGGCCAGGCCGACAGCTGCGTGATCGGAACGCTGGCGCAGGACGAGACGATCGATGCGACAATCCATATTCCTTCCATGCTGTCGAAACATTTTGCCATCGTCGGCTCGACCGGCGTCGGCAAATCCACCGCCGTTTCGCTTCTCCTCCACAAGGCCATCGAAGCCGATCCGAAGCTGCGGGTGCTGATCCTCGATCCCCACAACGAATTTGCCGCAGCCTTTCCCGGCAAGGCCGTGGTCATCGATCCCGAAACGCTGGACCTGCCCTTCTGGCTGATGCGACTCGATGAATTTGCCGAAGTGGTGTTTCGCGGCCGCCCGCCGGTGCCGGAAGAACTGGATTTTCTGCGCGACCTGATCCCGGAGGCCAAGCGCGCCTTTCGCGGCAGTGACACCGGTTCGGCACGACGCATCAGCGACAAGGGCACACTGACGGCTGATACGCCGGTGCCTTACCGCATGGCCGATCTTCTCACGTTGATCGACGAACGGATGGGACGGCTCGACGGGCGTGAGGAAAAGCCGGCGCTGCGGGCCCTCAAGGTTCGTCTGCTGTCTGCCATCGGCGATCCCCGCTATCGGTTCCTTTTTTCCAGCAACACGATCAACGACACCATCCTCCAGACCATCGCGCATATATTCCGCATTCCGGGCGATGACCGGCCCATCTCCACCTTCCAGCTGGCCGGCATTCCGTCTGAAGTGGTGAATTCCGTTGCCTCCATTCTCTGCCGCATGGCGTTTGAGCTGGCGCTGTGGAGCGATGGCGCCATCCACATGCTGGTGGTGTGCGAGGAAGCCCATCGTTATGTGCCGGCGGACAGGGAGCTGGGCTTTTTGCCGACCCGGCAGGCGATTGCCCGCATTGCCAAGGAGGGCCGCAAATATGGCGTCTCGCTCGGCATCATCACGCAGCGCCCGGGAGAACTCGACCAGACTATCCTGTCGCAATGTTCCACCGTGTTTGCCATGCGGCTTTCCAACGAACGCGACCAAGAGATCATCCGCTCGGCACTGCCCGATTCGTCCGTCTCCACCACCAGCTTTCTCTCCTCCATTGGCAATGGCGAGGCGATTGCCTTTGGCGAAGCGATCAGCGTGCCGATGCGCATGAAGTTCTCCCGCGTCGCGTCGCACATCCTGCCGCAGGCGCGCGGAGCGGGCGAGCGGGGCAGCGACAAGACGCCCGATACGGTGGACCTGCGCAGTGTGATTGCCCGCATGCGCGCCACCGAGACCGGGCCGGACATTACCGATTTCCAGTCGGACATCCTGAAGCGTAAGGAAAATGATCGGGCGCGTGGCGCTGGCTTCGGCTCTGAGCCATGGTCCGGCGAAGCGGCTGACAGGCCTCTTGAGCCCTATCACCCGGACATGCTGCCCGGCGCACGGGTTGCGCCCTTTGCAGCGGACACACGCCTCATCCGCCGCGGTCTGCCAGAGAAACAGTCTGCCGGCGACGCGCTGCGAGAGACCCGTCTGCACAGACCGCTCACCAGCCGCACTGAAGACTGATAGCCTGGCTTTACGAGATCCGGTTCTATCCGCCGCCTGAAAAACGAAGGCTTACGCGAGCGGATCGAACCGCTGCCAGCTGTCATCCATCTGGTTGCGAAACCAGGTCATCTGGCGCTTGGCATATTGGCGCGTGAGCGCCGAGCCACGCTCGATCACATGGTCACGGCTCATCGTGCCCTCCAAAAGGGCTGCAATCTCGGAAACGCCGATGGCGCGCAGAGCGGGCGCATCGGGCGCTACATTCAAGGAAAGAAGCGCCCTTACCTCGTTAATGGCGCCGGTCGCCAGCATGATCTCGAAACGTTGGTTGATACGCTGGTGCAAGAGGCGCCGCTCCGGCAGGACGACGATTTTCTCCGCCCTGTCAGGATCGATCAACATCGGGCCTCTGGTTTGCTGGAAAGTGGCGATCGACTGGCCGCTGGCAACCACGACCTCAAGCGCCCGCACCACGCGCTGGCCATCGGTGGGTGAAAGCCGGGCGGCCATTGCCGGATCGCGTCGCTGAAGTTCGCCATGCAACGGTTCCGGCCCCTCCTGCAGCAGACGAGTGCGAAACCCCTCGCGGATCTCAGGCGGGATCTCAGGCATATCGGAAAGGCCTCCGGTCAGCGCCTTGAAATAAAGCCCGGTGCCGCCGACAAACACCGGCAGGCGCCCTTCATCGCGCAGGCGCGGCAGCAGGGCTGTGACATCGCGCAACCATTCGCCAGTGGAATAGGCGGCCGTGGCCGGAACATGGCCGTAGAGCAGATGTGGCACATCGCCGGTTTCTTCCGGGCCCGGGCGAGCGGTCAGCACCCGCAGCGTGTCGTAGACCTGCATGCTGTCGGCATTGATGACAACGCCGCCGTGACGCTCAGCCAGCTCAAGCGCAAGCGCCGACTTGCCGCCTGCCGTCGGCCCGGTTATCAGGATAGCCTCGCAATTGTCCCGAAGGTTTTTCATCATGGCTCTCGTTGCCACGCTCATCGCCCATCCGTCAAACCCCGTTCTTGACGGAAAGCTGGGGGAAAGGGCCGCCGAAGCGGTGAATGCCGCTGGTCTCTACTGGCTGGCAGACGGAATTGCCTGCGACGTGGCGCTGAGAAACGAGGCCGAAGCGGCGTCCTCGGAGGCTGCCCTGCGCGCCGCGATCGGCGACATGCCCGTCGATGTCGTGGTGCAGGATGTCGAGACCCGCCGCAAGAAACTGCTGATCGCAGACATGGATTCCACCATGATCGGCCAGGAATGCATCGACGAGCTGGCCGATGTGGTCGGGCTGAAGGACAAGGTCTCTGTCATCACCGCGCGCGCCATGAACGGCGAGATCGCCTTCGAGCCCGCCCTTCGCGAACGGGTGGCGCTCCTGAAGGGGCTGCCAATCAGCGTGGTGGACGAGGTGATCACTAAACGCATCACACTTACCTCCGGCGGGCCGGCGCTGATTGCCACCATGCGCGCCAAAGGCTTTTACACCGCCCTCGTCTCCGGCGGCTTTACCGTCTTTACCAGCCGGATTGCAAAGACGCTGGGGTTTGATGAAAACCGCGCCAATATCCTTCTGGAAAAGGACGGCATCCTCACCGGCGAAGTGGCAGAACCGATCCTCGGCAAACAGGCCAAGGTGGATGCGCTGGAAGATATCTGTGCAACGCTTGGCATTTCCGTGGACGACGCAATGGCCGTTGGCGACGGCGCCAACGATCTCGGCATGATCAACCTTGCCGGCTCAGGCGCTGCCCTCCACGCCAAGCCCGCCGTTGCCGCCGAGGCGAAAATCCGCATCGACCATTCCGACCTTACGGCCCTCCTCTACATCCAGGGTTATCGCAAACACGAGTTCGTCACGCCATGACCGGATCGGAACAGGTCATCGTCATTCTGGAAACACAGCGCCTTCGACTGCGCAACTGGCTGGAGGGCGACCGCGACCTGTTTCGCGAAATCAATTCCGATCCGAAGGTGATGGAGTTTTTTCCGTTTCGCCGCAGCCACGACGAGGCCGATCTGCTGTTTGATCGCGTCAACGCGATGATTCGCGAGGATGGGCTCGGCTTTTACGCGGTGGAACTGAAGGAAAGCGGGGAGGCCATGGGCTTTTGCGGTCTGGCGCCGGCCAACATGCCCGGCATCTTTCCGCCAGAGACCATCGAGATCGGCTGGCGTCTCGCCACCCGCTTCTGGGGCAATGGTTATATAACGGAAGCGGCAAAGGCCCTTATCGAGTACGGGCTGAAAGCCAAGGGGCTTGATGCGATCATTTCCTTTGCCGTTGCCCAAAACCACCGCTCGACGGCGGTGATGAAGCGCATCGGCATGACCCATTGCCCGGAGCTTGATTTCGATAGCCCCCGCGTGCCCGACAGCCACCCGCATCTCAAACGGCATGTGACCTATGCGGCGGTGAAGGACGGGCAAACGCGCTGAAAGAGCCGCCTGCCCGTCACATCAAGCGGATTATTCCAGCGGAAGCGCCACAAAGCGCAGTTCGCCATTGGCGCCGGCCACCATCATATGGGCGTTGCGGCGCCCCTCGCCCTTCAGTTCCTCGATACGCGAGGTGACGTCGCCGGGCGTTGCAACAAAATCCTGGCCGACCTCGACAATCACCTCGCCGGCCTTCAGCCCCTTTTCGGCGGCCACCGATCCTGCCGCGACATCGGTGATAACGACGCCCTCGACGCTTTCGGCAATGCCAAAACTCTTGTGGCGCGCCTCATCCAGCATGGTGATGGTCATGCCGAGCAATTCCGCGGGGTCTTCCGGCTTTGTCTGATCCGGTGTGTCGCTGTTCTTGCCTTCGGCAAGCGCCGGCTTGTCATCCTCGGCCTCCGCTTCGGCGCCGTCTTCCAGCTGTCCAAGCGTCACCTTGATCGTCTGCTCCTTGCCGTCACGCAGCACCAGCACATCGACTTCCTTGCCGACGGGGCTTTCCGCGACGGCCAGCGGCAGGTCGCGCATTTCCTTCACCGGCTTGCCGTCGAAGGTGAGGATCACGTCGCCGGCCTTCAGCACGCCGTTATCGACCGGTCCATCCTTGACGACCCCGGAGATCAGCGCACCGCGCGCGGTATCGAGCCCCAAGCTTTCGGCGATATCATCGGTCACCGGCTGAATGCGCACGCCGAGCCAGCCGCGCCGGGTTTCGCCAAAGTCGATCAGCTGCTGCACGATATTCTGGGCCAGTTCCGTTGGCACCGCAAAGCCGATGCCGATGGAGCCGCCGCTTGGCGAAATGATGGCCGTGTTAATGCCGATGACCTCGCCTTTCATGTTAAACAGCGGGCCGCCGGAATTGCCTTTGTTGATGGCCGCATCCGTCTGGATAAAATTGTCGTAAGGACCGGCATTGATGTTGCGTCCGCGTGCCGAAATGATGCCGACGGTGACGGACCCGCCGAGACCGAAGGGATTGCCGATTGCCATCACCCAGTCGCCGATTCGCATCGTCTTGGAATCGCCGAATCGCACGAATTTGAGCGGCACCTTTGGCTCCACCTTCAACACGGAAAGATCGGTCTTCGTATCGGTGCCGACCAGCTTCGCCTTCAACTTGTTGCCGTTCGGAAAAATCACCTCGATATCATCGGCGCCTTCGATGACGTGGTTGTTGGTGACCACATAACCTGACGCATCGATGACGAAACCGGAGCCCAGCGAATTGACCTTGCGGTTGCTATCCTTCTTGCCCTGTCCGTCGAAGAAATCGTTGAAAAACTCCTGAAACGGCGAGCCTTCCGGAATGACCGGCTGCGGACCTGCCCCGGTTCCGTCCGACTTGACGCTCTGCGATGTGGAAATGTTGACCACCGCATCGAGAAGGCCTTCAGCCAGATCGGCAACCGATGCCGGGCCGCCGGCAACCTTGGCAGATGGCCCGGCGGTGATCGTCGTCTGTGCCATGGCCGGCACGGCGCCCGATGTTCCAGCAAGCGTCAGCGCCATCACGGTCGCCAGGGAATGTCGCAGCGACAATCGAAGGGAGTTCACCATCAGGCATCCTTGAGCGTTAAAAGGGTGGCACTTCGCCAAAAGCATACGGCGGAAAGAGGGCGGTGGAAATTACCTTTTCGTGAGGCTCGCCTCAAGATGGTACCGAACAGGCGGACCATACAGAGAAAGGGGCGACCGAAGCCGCCCCTTTTAGAGTAATCGCCAACGTGCACTTGTCCCGCGTGGGACGCGCTTTCGTCAGTTTGCAGGCGCAGGTGCTGCGGGTGCCGCCGGAGCGCCAGCCGCAGGTGCTGCCGGAACAGCAGGACCCGCTGTCGGACCTGGTCCGCCCACCTGCGGGCTGCTCTGGTTGAAGTAGCGGAAGAACTGCGTATTCGGGCTCAGAACCATGGTCGTGCTCTTGTCGCCAAGCGCTGCCACATAGGCCCGCATCGAGCGATAGAACTCGAAGAAGCCGGGATCACGCGAGAAGGCATCGGCAAAGATGCGGTTCCGCTCGGCATCGCCCTCACCGCGCAGGATTTCCGAATCGCGCTGGGCTTCCGAGACGAATTCGACAACCTGGCGATCGGCAATGGCACGGCGACGCTGGCCCTGCTCGTTACCACGGGCACGGATCAGTTCGGCTTCCGCCAGACGCTCGGCCTTCATGCGCTGATAGGTCTGCTGGGAAACTTCCCGCGTCAGATCTGTGCGACGGATGCGCACGTCGCTGACGTTAAGACCCAGCGATTCGGCCGCGTTCTGCAGGTCGGTACGCACTTCCTGCATCATGGAGGAACGCTCATCGGAAAGAGCCGAGGAGAAATTGCGCAGACCATAGACGCGACGAAGAGCAGCATCGAGACGGGTGCGAAGCCGCGATTCCGCCGATTCGCGGTCACCGGAAACCGCTTCGCGGAAGCGACGTGCATCGGTGATCTTGTAGACGACGAAGGCATCGACTTCGTAGAAGGCGCCGCCGCGAACCTGAACGCGGATGTTATCGAGATCGAAGCGCAACGCGCGGTCTTCGATATACTGGACGCGGTCGGCATCCATGAAGGCAAACGGCATCTTGAAGTAGATACCCGGCTCTGTCTTCACATCCTGGATCTGACCGAAGCGCACGACGATGGCCTGCTGGCGCTCGTTGACCACGAAGACCGAGGAATAGACGAGAAACAGGATAACGCCGAGGCCGATGATAAAGATCGGGAGACGATTCGAACTCATGGGTTGCCTCCCTGCGCCGGAGTGGCTGCATTGTTCTGGCGCATCAGTTCGGTCAGCGGCAGATACGGCACAACACCCTGCTTTTCCTCCACGATGATCTTGTTGGCGTTCTTCAGAACGTTCTCCATCGTTTCCAGGAAGATGCGCTCGCGCGTTACTTCCGGTGCGTTCACATACTGATTGTAGATCGAGATGAAGCGCTGGGCCTCACCGGTCGCTTCGTTCACGACGCGATCCTTGTAGGCGGATGCCTCTTCGCGAACCTGGGCTGCCTGACCGCGTGCCTGACCAAGCTTCTGGTTGGCATACTGGTTGGCTTCCTCGACGAAGCGGTCTTCGTCCTGTTCGGCGCGCTGCACTTCTTCAAACGCATCGGCCACTTCGCGCGGCGGCGCTGCATCTTCGATCGGAACCGCGTTGATGGCGATGCCGGATCCGTAGGTATCCATGGTGCCCTGAATGATGTCGCGCACCTGCGTGGAAATTTCCTCGCGGTTATCGCGGAAAATATCCTGGGCGGGACGACGACCAACCACTTCGCGCATGGCGCTTTCGGCCACCTGCTGCAGGGTTGCCGCCGGGCTTTCGAGGTTAAACAGATAGGCACGCGGATCGTTGACGGTGAAGAGTACCGAGAACTGCACGTTGACGATGTTCTGGTCTCCCGACAGCATCAGGCCTTCGGTGGAATTGGCAACGCCACGCCCGCCAATATTCTGCTGCTGTTCGGTGACCTTAACGATCTCGACGGTCTCAATCGGCCAGAAATGGAAATGCAGGCCAGGACCGGAGATTTCTTCCTTCGGCTTGCCAAAACGCAGTTCGACACCGCGTTCATCCGGCTGCACCGTATAGATGGACTGGATACCGACAAAGGCGAGAATGATCAGGAAAACGATCAGAAACGCGCCGCCGTTGAAACCGCCGGGAATGAGGCCGCGCAAGCGATCCTGACTGCGGCGAATGATATCTTCCAGATCCGGCGGGCCGCCGTTTCCGCCCCCGCCGCCATTGCCACCGCCGCGCGGACGGTTTGGGCCTTGACCCCATGGCCCTTGGTTATTGCCGCCGCCGCCCCCCCAGGGACCGCCGCCATTCTGATTGCTCCAGGGCATCAAAACCTCTTTGTTCGTGTCACTCCCGCCCCGCTTGAAAACCGCGTCAAAAATGCGGCAATCGGGTTATGACCCGTTATAGGGATGGCGGAGGTCGCTTTCAACGCACGGCAGGCTCACATCCGGGTGTTAGGTAACGAAATGTTTCAGTTTGCCGCAGTTCGGCGATGATAGATGGCAAAACGGGTGGGAAAACTGTCTTTTTCGCCTGCGGGCACGACAGTCTCCTCCACCTTGTCGAAGAGAGCCGGATCGATCTCGGGAAAAAATGTGTCGCCATCGTCTATGACGGTTTCGACATGGGTGATGTAGAGCCGGTCCACTACATCCATGGCCTGCGCATAAATCTCGCCGCCACCGATCACGCCAATTTCTTCGGCCCCGGTGGTCGCCGCAATCTCGCCTGCCCTCTGTATGGCCGAATCAAGTGAGGTCACGATCTCCGCTCCCTCTATGACAAGAGCCGCATTGCGCGTTACCACCACATGCGGACGGCCCGGCAGTGGCTTTCCGCCAAAGCTTTCCAAGGTCTTGCGGCCGAGCACCATCGGTTTGCCGAGTGTCATCGTCTTAAAGCGCTTCAGATCCGTCGACAGCTTCCACGGCATGTCGCCATCACGGCCGATGACATTGTTTTCAGAGACAGCCGCAAAAATAGCGATCGGGATGGTGCGTTCCGTCATGCTGTCACCCTGAACTGAATTTTCGAAATCGATTGGCTATCAGACGCTTTGGAAGCGCCGATTCACAAGATCCGCCGTTGAAACAATAGCTTGCGCGGAAGAGCTGTGGCGACCCCTGCAGGACTCGAACCTGCGACCTACTGCTTAGAAGGCAGTTGCTCTATCCAGTTGAGCTAAGGGGCCTGAAAAGGCAACCGCGGCCAGCAGGCCGAAAGCCCTGGCTCAGTGAGTCCAGGGCTGGATGCGGTTGAAGCGGAAATTATCGGTGTAGGAGACGACCTGGCGCGTGGCTTCCTTCGGCGGAATGACCCGGTAATCGATACCGTTGCGCTCGGCGTAGGACTGAGCCTGCTCCAGCGTTTCGAACGTCAGGCGAACCTGCTGGTTCATATCGGATGAGGATGTGTAGCCGAGGACCGGATCGATGCGGCGGGGTTCTTCCTGGTCGAACTCGAGAACCCAGAGATGGGTATTTGCCTTGCCGGATTGCATCGCGGTCTTGGCAGGACGGAAAATCTTGGCCGTCATCGTCTCAACGCTCCCTTTCGCGCCTCTTTTTTACGTCCGTAAACGCTGAAGGCTTCGGTTGTGTTGCAGCGGCTCGTTACCTTTTGCGGAAACGAAAAACCCGCGGCAGCAGGTTTGAAGCGGCACGTCTACGATGCCGTTGGTCGGAGTGGAGAGATTCGAACTCCCGACCCTCTGGTCCCAAACCAGATGCGCTACCAGGCTGCGCTACACTCCGTTCAACGATGTTTGCGGGATACACGGTTCCCCCGTCAGCCGCAACAGCTAAATCGGAAGGAGATGAGGATAACTTGCAGACGGTTACGGAAGATTGCCAATCTGCTTGCTCAACACCTTGTCGCCCTTGTGGATTTTGCGCTTATCAGCCTCACCGCCGTTCAATTCCAGTACATATTTGACCGGCCCTTGCGACGAAATGATCGCCTCCGACAGCGGCACGGCCTGCTCATGGATATGGGTGATGGTGCCGGCATCGTCGATGAACACCATGTCGAGCGGGATGAGCGTATTGCGCATCCACATCGAAATGGCGCGTGCTTCGCCAAAATCAAACAGCATGCCCTCATTGGCCGCCATCTGTTTGCGATACATCAGCCCCTGCTCCCGCTGATCCGGATCAAGCGCCAGCTCCGCCGAGAATTCATGACGCTCGCCGGAGGACGTGACGATCGTCAGCGGCTGCTTGTCAAACCGCATCTGCGCCGATGCAACAGCCGAAAATGCCAAAAGCGCCATCATGGCGCTCGCAGCAAAGGTGGTCAAAACGGCCCGCATCAATGCGCCCTGGAGGCAACGGCTGGCCCATCCGGGTGGATTTCGGCGGCCATCAGCCCCTTGTCACCAGGCCCGAAGCGCACCAGCACCACCTGTCCGGGGCGCAGTTCCGTCAGGCCGTAACGGCGGAGCGTTTCCATGTGGATGAAGATATCCTCTGTGCCCTCGCCGCGCGTCAGGAAACCAAAGCCCTTGGTGCGGTTAAACCATTTGACCAGAGCCCGTTCCAGACCGCTCGTCGCCGTTACCTGCACATGCGTGCGCACCGGCGGCAGCTGCGACGGATGAACCGCCGTCGACTGATCCATGGAGAGGATCCGAAACGTCTGGTAACCACGGTCCCGGCGCTGGATCAGCGCCACGATGCGCGTTCCCTCCAGGATCGTCTGGTATCCATCCCGCCTCAGGCAGGTCACATGCAAAAGCACATCCTGCATGCCGTTATCGGGCACGATGAAGCCGAAGCCCTTTGCCACGTCGAACCATTTCACGACGCCAGTGATTTCGATAAGCTCTACCGGCTCGCCGGCGAGTTCTTCAAAAATCGCTACGCCCTTCGATGACATTCTGTCCGCCATTCTGTCAGCCCCTGGGTTACGCGTCACGGTCGCACGGTTAACTGATTCTGAGAGGATATGTTAACATTGCGCCGTTCGTCCAGCGCAAGACCCTGTCCGCATGTTTCGATTTTCTTTGTAGTGAAGACTCCTTGTCTGAGGCTGACCAGTGCGGCATATCCCGCATGCCGCCGCAGATCCCGTCGGCCAACCGTTCAGGAGGAATTTTTCATGCGTTATCTGCACACCATGGTCCGCATCAAGGACCTTGATGCCTCACTCGATTTTTACACCCGGATCTTCGGTTTGACCGAGGTGCGCCGCATCGAAAACGACAAGGGCCGCTTCACGCTTATATTCCTCGCAGCCGACGAGGATGTCGAAAGCGGCGAGAAGAACAAGGCGCCGCTGCTGGAACTCACCTATAACTGGGATACCGAGGATTATGCCGGCGGCCGCAATTTCGGGCACCTCGCTTATGAAGTCGACAATATCTATGAGACCTGCCAGCGCGTGATGGACATGGGTGTCGTCATCAACCGCCCGCCGCGCGATGGCAACATGGCCTTCATCCGCTCGCCCGACGGTATTTCCATCGAGCTTCTGCAGAAGGGCCCGGCGCTTGAACCTGCCGAACCCTGGGTCTCGATGCCCAATACCGGCAGCTGGTAACCCTTGCCTTGCAAGGCTGGCGCAACCGTTGCGCCAGCCTTCTGCCTCCGCTTCTATAGAGACCAGCATCCGCCACCGTGCCGGATGCCAAGCCTGACGCAGGGTTCATGCGCCATTCTGAAGTTCATATGGGAACAACAGAAGCTGGAATGCGCGAATGGCGAACCTCACTTTGACATCTGCCGCGGATCCTTTGCGCCGCATCGCCCTTGCCGCGCTCCTTGGCGCAGCCACGCTGTCGCTCAGCGGGTGTGTCGGCCTCACCGCAAAGGCAAAGCCTGTCGCCGCAAGCCAACAGCCGAAGACCGCCACAGAGGCCATGGCGCAGGCCGAACGCAGCAAGGCGCCGGCACCCGGCGATTATGTCGATCCGATGGTGGCAGTGGCCGGATCGCCGGCGACCAAACCGAAAAGCCACGCCTATCGGCCACCCTCGCCGCTTGCCGGTGAGCCGGCGGCGCCGGGCGACCCCATGATGCAGATGGCCCAGCTTGCCCCGGAACAGCAGAACCTTGGCGAGGTCATCAACCAGCCAACGACGGTTCAGGCCGGCAATAACAGCATCTTTGCGCTTGCAACGGCGCGCGTGGACGCGGCAAACGCTGCAAGCGGCGCTGCGGCCTATGCTCCCCCCGGCCGAATCAACCCGATGATGGGAAGCGTGTTCAGCGCACGCACCAGCGCAGAGACCGCTCCCCCAGCCCCCGTCACCGCGCGCCAGCCGGCAGCCCAACCGGTCGCCCAGCCGGCAGCCCGCGCCACCGGCACAAGTGCCAAGGATGGCTTGTGGTAGCGCCCGTTCACACCGCCCCCGAAGCCGCGCCCCTCCTTTAACCATTTGATAAGAAACAGCCTTTCGGCCATCCACAATTCTTACTACGCCATCCGATATTTTTGCGGGATTCAGCAAAATGCCGCTTGCACGCACGAAAACTGCCCCCTATAAGGACGCCACCACGAAGCGCACGCGCCCTTCGTCTATCGGTTAGGACACCAGATTTTCATTCTGGGAAGAGGGGTTCGACTCCCCTAGGGCGTGCCACTTCGGGTAATTTCACTACAGTTATGATGATTTGTGACGGCCTGCTCTTCGCGGTCCGCGAGAGCATTGCGCAGATGTTCCGTTATCCGAGCCGGCGCGGATAAAAAGCGTTGGCCTGCCGTCATTTTTCGCTTGCACGGAAAAAATCTGCGTCTATAAGGGCGCCACCACGAAGCGCACGCGCCCTTCGTCTATCGGTTAGGACACCAGATTTTCATTCTGGGAAGAGGGGTTCGACTCCCCTAGGGCGTGCCACTTCTTTTTGAAATCCCCTTCATAACCCGTTGGTTTGGCTGCGATCTTCAGCCTGGTTGCCGTCGTTTGGCGCCTGTTGAAAAATCGCTCGTTCCGTTGAAAAAACAATACGGAAATTGTGATTTTGACGCTTGCATGACAGCCGTCGCCCCCATATAAGGGCGCCACCACGAAGCGCACGCGCCCTTCGTCTATCGGTTAGGACACCAGATTTTCATTCTGGGAAGAGGGGTTCGACTCCCCTAGGGCGTGCCACTTCTCTTTTCATTTTCAGATAACGTGACGTTTCACACTGCCGGGTTTTTCGCGGCGGTAGATGTCGTGCCGCGTTCCCCAATCACATGGCCTTGGCGGCGTCGAGAATGCGCAGCTGCACGCGGCGGCTGCCCTGCCAGTGATCGGCGCCAAGACATCCTGCCACATGCAGCTGACTTCCCCTCGACGATAACAGCAATTGACCAAGCGGCGTTTCGGCGGCGCGAAAGGCGATGGCATCCAGCCGCGTGCCATCCATGGCCTGCAGCGTCGCCTTCACATGAGCCGTGCCGATCAGTCTCGCATCAATGATTCTATGGGCTGGCATGGCAAACACCGGCTGGCTGTGGCCGGATCCATAAGGCCCCGCCTGCTCCATCTGGTCGATCAGCTGAAGTGTTGCACCGGATGCGGCAAGCGCGCCATCGATCTTCAGCATATGGTTGGCCACGAGGTCGGGAATCACGGCACCGGCCACCTGTTCAAAATAGGCCCGCAGGCTGCCGAGCTTCGAGCGCTCCACCGTGAGCCCAGCCGCCATGGCATGCCCGCCGCCCTTCACCAGCAGTCCCTGGTCGACAGCAGCGCGCACCATCTTTCCCATGTCGAAGCCGGGAATGGAGCGGCCGGAGCCTGTGCCGCGACCAGACGAATCAAGCGCGATGGCAAAGGCCGGGCGCTTGAACTTTTCCTTCAGCCGGGCCGCCAAAAGCCCGACAATGCCGGGGTGCCAGTTTTCCCGCGCCGTCACCAGAACGGCAGCGTTTTCGCCGGTGCCGTATTCGGTAATCACTTCCGCTTCGGCCTCGGCCAGCATGGCCGCTTCCATCACCTGGCGTTCGCGGTTCAACTCATCGAGCTTTGCGGCGATCTCATCGGCCTCGGCCGGTTCATCCATGGTCAGCAGACGGCTGCCGAGCGCGGCATCACCTATACGCCCGCCGGCATTGATGCGCGGGCCAACGAGGAAACCGAGATGATAGGGCGTCACCGGCCCGCCAAGTCCCGCCTTGCGAAACAGGGCAGCAAGTCCCGCATTGCCCATGTGACGGGCCGCCAGCAGGCCCTTCACCACATAGGCGCGGTTCAGCCCCTTCAGCGGCACGACATCGCAGACGGTCGCGAGCGCGACGATATCGAGCCAGGCCAGGAGATCGAGCGTCTTTGCGCGGGGATCGCCTCGCTCGCGCAAAAGCCGGGCCGTGGCCACCAGAACGATGAACACAACGCCTGCGGCGCAGAGATGCCCCTGCCCTGAGAGGTCGTCGTTGCGGTTGGGATTGACCAGCGCCAGGCACGGCGGCAGCTGCGGTCCCATCTGGTGATGGTCGATGACCACGACATCGCATTTATCCTCGACGGCCGCCGACAGCGCCTCATGGCTTGTGGAGCCACAATCGACCGTGACGATGAGATTTGCGCCGCCTGCGATCAGCTGGCGGATGGCATTGGCGTTCGGGCCATAACCTTCAAAAATCCGGTCGGGAATGTAGATCTCGGCCTCGACGCCGAAATGATGGAAGAACCGCGCCATCAGCGCCGAAGACGCTGCCCCATCCACATCGTAATCGCCGAAGATCGCCACTTTTTCGCGCCGCGCCACGGCGTCCGCCAAGCGCGCTGCCGCCTTGTCGCAGTCCTTCAGCGTAAACGGCTCCGGCATCAGGCTGCGGATGGTGGGATCGAGAAAGGCCGGCGCTTCGTCCACGCCAACGCCCCTGCCCGCGAGAACGCGCGAAATCAGGTCCGGAATGCCATGAACCTGCGCCATCGCCAGCGCACGGTTCTGCCCGGCCTGATCCAGCCGCGACACCCAGCGCTGGCCGCTTGCCGAGCGTTCCACACCGAGAAACGCCCGCGATACGGGATCGACAGGTTCTGTCATGACAATTTGGCTGGCGGTCGCAGATACATGGCCCGCTTCTACTGCATAAATGCAAAGATCGGTATCAGTTAGCGCAGAAATTTATCGCCGCCCGCCGGCATGAGCGTCTCAACCCTTGCTCAGAGCACGGCCCAGACCGCCGATGCACCCAGGCAGATAGGCCATGACGCAAGCGCCACGGCAACAGCCCAGTTGTGATCGGCTTCCTCACGCGTCAGATCCTCGCCGTCGAGACCTTCTTCCGGCGGCCGGGGCAAAGGTTTGCTCCGACGCAGAATCGTCGCCGTATCAGGCACGACAGGCTGTTTGAAAGACAGAATAGACATCACAGGCGCCTCCCTTCGCTTATGAAGTATCGACGCAGTGTATCCCTAATAATGCCTGTGCGCCAGTCATGGCCCGGCCATGGGCGATTCGCATGAAAAAGGCGCCTCCCTTACGGGGTGCGCCTTTGAAAAGCTCGCAATTTGAACGATGTCAGAAAGCCTTCGGTCGCTCGATGCGGATCACCTGCGGTTCGCTGGCCAGATAACTTTCCGCCTTGATGCCGGCGACGGCCTTGCGGATCGACACTTCCGTCGTCGCGTGGGTGACGAGAATGATGGTCTTTGCGCCGTCTGCCGAGCCGCCATTGGCGCGCTGCACGATCGATTCCAGCGAAATGCCGTTATCGGCCATCTGTGTCGCGACATTGGCAAACACGCCGGTGCGGTCAGATACGGTGAGGCGAATGAAATAACCGCCTTCATGGCTCTGGATCTGCGCCTTGCGATAAGGTGCAAGCGCTGCCGCCGGCGTGCCGAGAACAGGCACACGCTGCGTGCCCGGCTGGCTTTTTGCAATATCGGCGATATCGCCGAGAACGGCAGAGGCCGTCGCATTGCCGCCGGCGCCGGGGCCTACCATCAGCAATTCGCCCAGAATATCCGATTCGATGGCAACGGCATTCGTTACGCCATCCACCTGCGCAATCACGCTGTCATGCGGCACCATGGTCGGGTGAACCCGCTGTTCGATGCCGCTCTCGGTGCGCTGGGCAACGCCGAGAAGCTTGATGCGATACCCGAGGTCGGCGGCCGCATGGATATCCTCGATCGAGATGTTGGAAATGCCTTCGAGATAGATCTCGTCGGCGGCAATCTCTGTGCCGAAGGCAAGCGTCGTCAGGATCGCGAGCTTATGCGCGGTATCATTGCCCTCGATATCGAAGGTCGGATCTGCCTCCGCATAACCAAGACGCTGGGCTTCCTTCAGGCAGGCCTCGAAAGTCAGCCCCTCCTTTTCCATCCGTGTGAGGATGTAATTGCAGGTGCCATTCATGATGCCGTAGACGCGGCTGACGGTATTGCCGGTCAACGATTCGCGCAGTGCCTTGATGACGGGGATACCGCCGGCCACCGCCGCTTCGTAGTTGAGGAGCACGCCCTTTTCTTCGGCGGCCTTGGCAAGTTCAACGCCGGAGCGCGCGAGAAGCGCCTTGTTGGCCGTGACCACATGCAGGCCGCGCGCAAGAGCTGCGCGAACCGAACGATCGGCCGCCCCTTCGGCACCGCCGATCAACTCGACGAAGACATCGATATCGGCCTTTTCCGCCATCTCTTCCGGCGTATCGAACCACTGGACAGCCGAGAGATCGAGGCCGCGGTCACGGGTCTTGTCACGCGCGCTGACGGCTGCAATCGTAATCGGACGCCCGCAGGTGACCGCCAGTTCGTTTGCCCGCATGACAAGGATTTTTGCGAGCGATGCCCCAACGGTGCCCAGACCCGCAATACCGATTTTGAGGGCGTCTGCCATGATCATGTTCCTGAAAAGTCGTTAAACGGGCGGCGCGAACGGCCGCCCTTTATAAAGTGGGTCTCAACGGTGGGCGTTGAGCGAAATGACGTTGTGCATGGTCTCGTCGGCCGTCGACATGAATTTCTTGATGTTGCGGGCGGCCTGGCGGATGCGGTGTTCGTTCTCCACCAGCGCGAGACGCACATATTCGTCGCCCTGTTCGCCAAAGCCGACGCCCGGTGCCACGGCCACATCGGCCTTTTCGACCAGCAGCTTGGAAAATTCGAGCGAACCGAGATGGCGGAACTTTTCCGGAATTTTCGCCCAAGCAAACATGGTGGCCGCCGGCGGCGGAACCTCGAAGCCGGCCTTACCAAAGCTTTCGACCATCACATCGCGGCGGCGCTTGTAGATGGAGCGTACCTCGGCAATGTCGGAACCGTCGCCATTCAGCGCATGGCTTGCCGCCACCTGGATCGGCGTGAAAGCGCCGTAATCGAGATAGGATTTGACCCGCGTCAACGCCGCGATCAGCCGCTCATTGCCAACGGCAAAGCCCATGCGCCAGCCGGGCATGGAAAACGTCTTGGACATCGAGGTGAATTCCACCGTCACGTCGATGGCGCCGGGCACTTCCAGCACGGACGGCGGCGGCTCGCCATCGAAATAGATTTCGGAATAGGCGAGATCCGAGAGCACGATGATCTCGTGCTTCTTGGCGAATGCGATCACGTCCTTGTAGAAATCAAGGCTTGCAACCTTCGCCGTCGGGTTGGACGGATAGTTGATGACGAGCGCGAGCGGCTTCGGGATCGAGTGGCGCACGGCCCGCTCTAGTGGCGCGAAGAAATTGTCGTCAGGTTCGACCGGGATCGAGCGGATCACGCCGCCTGCCATCAGGAAACCGAAGGCATGGATCGGATAGGTCGGATCCGGGCAGAGGATCACGTCACCGGGCGCGGTGATCGCCTGCGCCATGTTGGCAAAACCTTCCTTGGAACCGAGGGTGGCGACGACCTGCGTTTCCGGGTTCAGCTTCACGCCGAAGCGGCGGGCATAATAGGAAGCCTGCGCGCGGCGAAGGCCGGGAATGCCCTTGGAAGAAGAGTAACGGTGCGTGCGCGGGTCCTGCACCACTTCGCACAGCTTGTCGACGATGGCCTTCGGTGTCGGAAGGTCGGGATTGCCCATGCCGAGATCGATAATGTCCGCGCCGCCCGCTCGCGCGCTGGCCTTCAAACGGTTGACCTGTTCGAAAACGTAAGGCGGCAGTCTGCGGACTTTATGAAACTCTTCCATCGCGATCCTCGTGAGGGCATCCAGAGCAGTGAATAGGGGCAAGTATAAGAGGCAAAAGGGGTGCCTCCGATGGTGGTTGCTTTGCGTCCAAAAGGGCCGGAACGCAAGTGCTATTTGCTGATCTGGCTCTGCGTGTCGGCCGCATGATCGGCAGCAAGCTTGCGCAGTTCGGCAATGCGCGCCTGATAATCCGCCTCGGACACCGAACCATTGGCGCGGGCGGCGGCAAGCTTGGTCATCTGCTCCTGCGCCGTGGTGGCATCCGAATCATCGATCTGCTTGTTGGCGGCCGTCAGCGGACCGGCAAAGGTCGGATAGGTTCCGGTATCCTTCTTGGAGAGCGCTTCCGGGCGCGGCGCCTCCCTTGGCCCAACCACCGTTGCCTGCGGCGGGGTGTTGGGAACGCCGTCATCCAGCTTGAAGGAATTGCACCCGACAAGCGCAAGCGGCATCACCGACACACCAAGAAACAAAGGCATCCAACGAAGCCCTCGCGCTAGTTCCACCATTGACGCAACCCTAATCTGCACCAGCATACGGCCTGGACAGGCCGCTATCGCTGGCACTTGTATTCGTTTTCAGGCAGAATGTAAAAACCAAAACAACGATTATAACAGGGTGGAAAAGGGGAGAGAGACACCATGGATACGCGCGAGAAGGCGAGCCGCCCGGAGGGTGGTTCCAAGGGTTTCGATCCGAAATCGTTCGAAGCCTATGTGGTGAAGGATCCCCAGAAGCTTGCGGTCAATCTGGCCAAGGCCGCCGAAAACCTTGGCAAGGCGGCAACCGAATGGCTGGCCCCGCGCGAACGTGGCGAACGGGTGGACACGCTCGACCCGATGACGGACATGATCAAGACCCTGTCCAAGGTCATCGAATACTGGATGTCGGAGCCGCAGCGAACGCTGGAAGCACAGTCCCTCCTCCTCTCCTCCTACATGGGCATCTGGATGAATACGCTGAGCCGGCTGTCCGGCGAGGCCGGACCGGAAGAACCCGACACCCTGCGCAAGGACAAACGTTTTGCCGATCCGGACTGGCGCCAGAACCCGTTTTTCGCCTTCCTGCGTCAGGTCTATCTGGTCACGGCCGAATGGGCGGAAAAGCTGGTGGAGAAGGCGGAAGGGCTTGATGATCATACCCGCCACAAGGCAGCCTTTTACGTGCGCCAGCTGACGGCTGCCCTTTCGCCCGCCAATTTTGCCCTGACCAACCCGGAAGTCTATCGCGAGACCGTGTCCACCGATGGGGCCAATTTCGTGCAGGGCATGAAAATGCTGGCGGAAGACATTGCCGCCGGCCGCGGCGAGTTGCGCCTTCGCCAGACCGACACTCATAAATTCGCGCTCGGCAAGAACCTGGCGCTGACACCGGGCAAGGTGGTGGCGCGCAATGCGATCTGCGAGGTTATCCAGTATTCCCCGACGACGGAGACCGTATTCAAGCGGCCGCTGCTGATCGTGCCGCCATGGATCAACAAGTTCTACATTCTCGATCTCGGTCCGCAGAAGAGTTTTATCAAATGGTGCGTCGACCAGGGGCATACGGTCTTCGTCATTTCCTGGGTCAACCCGGATGAACACCATGCCAGTTTCTCCTGGGAGGATTACAGCGCAGACGGCATCGATTTTGCGCTGTCTGCCGTGGAAAAGGCGGCGGGCGAAAAAGAGATAAATGTCATCGGTTACTGCGTCGGCGGTACGCTTTTGTCGGCAACGCTTGCCGTCCACGCAGCGCGCGGCGACCGGCGCGTGCAGGCGGCGACCTTCTTCACCACGCAGGTAGATTTCACCCATGCGGGCGATTTGAAGGTGTTTGTCGACGAGGAACAGTTGGAAGCGCTGGAGGGCCAGATGAAAGCCGCCGGTTATCTCGCCGGTTCCAAGATGGCGAGCGCCTTCAACATGCTGCGCGCCTCCGAACTGATCTGGCCCTATGTGGTCGGCAATTACCTGAAGGGCCAGGAGCCGACGGCCTTCGACCTTCTTTACTGGAACTCCGATTCGACACGCATGACGGCCGCCAACCACGCTTTCTACCTGCGCAATTGTTACCTCGAAAACCGGTTGAGCAAGGGCGAGATGACACTGTTCGGCAAGACCGTCAGCCTCCAGGACGTCAGCATTCCCATCTATAATCTGGCCGCCCGCGAGGACCATATCGCGCCGGCAAAATCCGTCTTTGCCGGATGCACTTTCTTCGGCGGGCCAGTGGATTTCGTGTTGAGCGGTTCCGGCCATATCGCCGGTGTGGTCAACCCGCCGGACAGGAACAAGTACCAGTACTGGACGAACGGCAAGCCCATCGGCGCGCTGGAGGATTGGGTGGCGACCGCCAAGGAAACGCCCGGTTCCTGGTGGCCGCACTGGCAGGCATGGATGGAGGCACGCGATGCCCGCCGGGTTCCGGCACGGGTGCCGCCGGCCGACAAAACCCTCGGCGATGCCCCCGGCACCTATGTGCTGGTGCGCAGTTGACCGCCAGCCGATGATATTCGATCCCCCGCTCGTGCCTGCCCGGCTTGTCAGCCGCTACAAACGTTTCCTCTTCGACGCCGTGCTGGAGGACGGCACGGCGCTTACCGGCTCCTGCCCGAACACCGGCTCCATGCGTGGCCTGACGACGCCCGGTTCGCGCATCTGGCTGTCGCAACACGACAGCAAGACGCGCAAATACCGCCATATGCTGGAACTGGTGGAGGCCGACGGCACGCTGGTCGGCATCAATACCGGCTTGCCGAACCGATTGGCGGAAGAAGCAATCCGGGCGGGCCTCGTGCCCGGTCTTGCCGGATATGCCAGTCTGAAGCGCGAGCAGCGCTACGGCCAGAATTCACGCATCGATATGCTGCTGCTCGATCCCGCCCGGCCGCCGGCTTATGTGGAGGTGAAGAATGTGCATTTCACCCGCAGCCCAGGCCTTGCCGAGTTTCCCGATACGGTCACCCTTCGCGGCGCAAAACATCTCAACGAACTGGGCGACATGGTGGAGGCCGGATATCGCGCCGTCATGCTCTATGTCGTCCAGCGCAATGATTGCGACCGGCTGCGCATCTGCGAGGATCTCGATCCCGCCTATGCGCTGGCCTTTCGGCGGGCACGCGCCCGCGGTGTGGAGGCTTATGCACTGACCTGCCGCATAGAACCGCAAGGAATTTGGCCGGATCGCGTGATCGCGATGGACGAAGGGGGACAGGCTGTTTAAAAAACGCTGTATTCGAGACGAAAGTGGTTCAATGGTAACTTATATCGAGGCGGCATCGGCGCCGAAAAAGAACACGGGCGCAATCCGGCTTTATGAGCCGGCGACCGATTTTGCCGGCATGCGCAAGGCCTGCCAGCTGACGGCCCGGTGCCTCGATGAGCTGGCGGCCCTCGTCAAGCCCGGCGTGACCACGGCAGCGCTCGATCGTTTCGTGTTCGAATTCGGCATGGATAATGGCGCACTTCCGGCCACCCTCAATTATCGCGGCTATAAATATTCCGTCTGCACCTCGCTCAACCATGTGGTCTGCCACGGCATGCCCGACGACAAGCCGCTGCGCGACGGCGATATCGTCAATATCGACGTCACCTATGTGCTGGATGGCTGGCACGGCGATTCCAGCCGCATGTATCCCGTCGGCCAGGTGAAACGTGCGGCCGAACGGCTGATGGAAGTGACCTATGAATGCCTGATGCGCGGCATCTCAGTGGTGAGGCCCGGCGTGCGCACCGGCGCCATCGGTGAAGCGATCCAGGTCTATGCGGAAGCCGAACGCTGCTCGGTGGTGCGCGATTTCTGCGGCCACGGCGTCGGCCGCCTGTTCCACGACAGCCCGAACATTCTGCATTACGGCCGTGCTGATGAAGGCCCGGAACTGCGCGAGGGCATGATCTTCACCATCGAGCCGATGATCAATCTCGGCAAGCCGCATGTAAAGGTTCTCTCCGATGGCTGGACGGCGGTGACACGCGACCGGTCGCTGTCGGCGCAATACGAACATGCCGTGGGTGTCACGGCCACCGGCTGCGAGATTTTTACCCTGTCTCCCGGTGGTCTCGACAGGCCCGGCCTTCCTCCCCTCAACGGTTGATCGATGAAACACCCGCCCTTGCCGACAGACACTGATATGCCGCAGGTCCCGGCGGGCGGGCCGGAACACGGCGGTGATGCCGCGCCAGACGATCTTTTTACTGACGAGCGCGGCTTCTTTGCCGAACAGGCACAGAAATCCGGCGGCATGAAAAAGGCCGAGCCGGTCAAGGCGGATGACGACAAGCAGGCGCATTACCACGGCCACCGCGAGCGCCTGCGCAGCCGTTACCGCGAACATGGCGACACCGCGCTCGCCGATTACGAAATCCTCGAACTGCTGCTCTTCCGCCTCATCCCGCGCCGCGACACCAAACCGATCGCCAAGGCGCTGATCGACCGTTTTGGCAATCTGGCCGGCGTGTTCGGGGCGCAGACCTCGCTCCTGCAGGAGGTCAAGGGCGTCGGCGAAGCCGTGGCGCTTGACCTGAAGCTGATTGCCTCCGTTGGCCAGCGCATCCTGAAAAGCGAGTTGCGCGGCAAGCAGGTGCTCGCCTCCTGGTCCGCCGTCATCGATTATTGCCATGCCGCCATGGCCTATGAGGCGCGCGAGCAGTTCCGCATTCTTTTCCTCGACAAGCGCAACGCGCTGATTGCCGACGAGGTTCAGGGGCGCGGCACCGTCGATCACACGCCGGTCTATCCGCGCGAGGTGGTGCGGCGGGCGCTGGAACTTTCAGCCACCGCGCTGATCCTCGTCCATAACCATCCCTCCGGTGACCCGACCCCGTCGCGCGCCGATATCGACATGACGAAAACCATCATCGATACGGCAAAGCCGCTCGGCATCACCGTTCACGATCACATCATCATCGGCAAGGATGGCCATGCCAGCCTGAAGGGCCTGCGGCTGATCTGATCAGCCGAAAACCGAGAAAAGGTCAGCGCAGGCCGTCCCGGCCCTCGATCTCATGAGCCTGAAGGCCGCCGATGCGCGCCAGCGGCCGGCCGCTATCGGTCACCGCAACCGCCACCATGATTTCATCGGCGCGCGGGCTGTCGTTCAGCCAAACCTGCATTCCATCGAAATGCGAGCGCACATAGGCGGCATCCTTGTGGCCAAGTGGAATATCAAGGACAGCGCCCGGCCCGCCGCGACGCTTGGAGGATGGCACTAGCGCTGCCCCCTTCTCCACCGCTTCCCGCAGCGGCTTGCCAAGGGCCGGGTGCAAAATGGCAGCCGCATGTTCCAGCTCGCCATTCTCGCCCACCAGCGCTGCCTTGCCATAACTTTCCGCCGCCTGCGGCAGGATGCCGAGCGCCTCCACGCAGCGTTGCCCGAGAAGCCCGCCAAGTTCGGCACCGATCTCGATGAGGTCGCCCAGATCCTCCACGTAACGTCCGGCAAACGGATTGCGGATGACGGCGACGGCTGAGGCTTTTCGCGTCGGCGGAGAGACCGGGCGATCCATCTCGCGGTGCAGTTCCTCGACAAAAACCGCAAGCTTGCGGATTTCGGCTTTCATCGAAGCCCGTCCTCGCCCTTGATCTCTGCGGCCTTCAACCCACCGACGCGGGCATGGATGCGTGCCCCTGTCGTCATGACCAGCACGACCGCCAGTTCGTTGGCGCGCGGACCATCGGGCACGCCGACTTCCATCGCATCGAAATGCGAGCGCACATAGGAAGCGTTGATATGGGTGACCGGCACATCGAGCCTTGTGCCGGGGCCGCCGACCTTTTTGGTGGAGGCAACGATCGCCTTCGCATCTCCCAGCACCTCGCGCATGGCATAACCACCCGGCACATGCCAGAGCGCGCCATGCTCCAGTTCGCCGGCTTGGCCTACAATGGCGCCCTTGCCATAGCCTTCGATCAGCGCCGTATCGCCGCCGAGCACAGTAACCAGCCGTTTCGCCATCTCGACACCCAGTGGTTCGAGATCCTTCATGAAGCCTGCAATCTCTTCGTGATAGCGCCCGGCAAACGGGTTTTCGATAACGGCAATCACGGCAGCCCGCTTCAACGGCACGGCAGCCACCGGCCCGCCCTCGTGAAACACCTCCTCGACGACAATCAGGAACTTGCGGATTTTCGGTTCAGGCATGAGCGTATCTCTCCAGGCGTGCGGAATTGTTTGGCATTTGCGGGCACGGCCCCTCGCCCACGGTGCGAACGCGATTGCGCAGGAAAAGGGCGGCGCGATCAATCAGGCCTTGCGCCCTCAAGTGCTCGGCCATCACTTGCCCCCGGTCAAGCGCCTCGGCAATTTCGGCCTCGTCCAGATCACCGCAGGAGGTGACGACGAGACGATCGCCCAGATCGCTGTCCTCTACGAGGCGATTGGCGGGCGCGCGAACAATAGCGGGATGGCCGGGCAGATCGACGGCATTGGCAATGATGGTGGCGGCGGCATCGGCGGCAGCGGCGGCCTTTGCAAGCACGGTGACAGACGTGGCAATGCCCATGGAAAGGCTGCGCCCGCCCTGCCCCGAGGTTGCAATGCCGCGCACCGGATCACCGGCGCGGATGGTGAAGGTGCCAAGCCCTGCCCCGTCTTCGCGCGCCATGCCGACCCGCCATTCGGCATCGTGATCCAGATTGAGCGCAATATCACCGCCATTGTTGACATAAAGACGTGATGGCCGGTCGCCGGTCGCAAACCCCGAAAGCATCGCCTCCAGCACCTCCTCGGCCACGGCGCCGGCAACGGCTGCCATCGGCGTGATGAAATGCCTCTCCGACAAAGGCGTTACAGCCGCCATCATACGGCGTGCCACCGGCCCCTGCGGCTGAGGGCATCCGGGATAGGCTCTCGCCTTCAGGAGCGGCAGTTCGGCGACGAGGTCTTCCAGAACGCTGGAAAAGCGTACGGCGGCCTTCTGATAGGCCTGCGCCCGCAGAGCGCTTTCCAGTCCGGGCGGGCCACCGGCGACACCGATGACGAGATCAATTGGGCCGTGCTGCAGATGCAGCCGGCCATCGGGTGATCCGTCGAGATAGGCGCCGATTGCTCCGCTCATGACGTTTCGCCCCTTGCCCTAGTGGCCCCAACGGAAATTGCGTTCCGCCGTCGGCCATGCGCCGGCAGAGACGGGTGCGATCTTGCGTTCGGCCAGTTCCAGCGCCTGCTCGATTGGCACGATGGCCTCCATATGGCCGCCCAGCGCCGCGTAATCGGAAAGCCGCATCGTAAACTCGATGGGCGCCACAAGCGCTGGCGTTGGCACATAACCAAAGCTGTTGGACGGCATCTGCGTCACATCGGCCATGACGGTAATGCCGCCGCCCGGCCAGACGGTGGCCGGCGCCCCGCCACAGGAAACATGGGTCAGCGCCTCCTTGACCGAACGCGTCAGCCGCACCGGATTGGTGGTGACACCGGCGCGCAGGCTGCCGCCAGCCCCGCCCATGAACAGCACCGAGACCATGGCCGGCTCGCAGTTTTCCGCAACGATCTCCACCGTCTCGCGCACCGCGGACGGCAGGATGGATTGTGCCACCGGCACGAGATTTTCATCGAGAATATAATAGCCGTATTGCTCACCGGTGGTGGACACCATCAACAGCCGCAAGCCGGGATAGGCGACCTTCGGATCGAAATCGCCCAGGATCGACAGCGGATCGGAAATATTGGTGCCGCCCCATCCGGTACCGGGCTCCGCCACCTGAAAATAGCGTCCCGGTGTCGAGCGCCGGCCCTTGATGCGGATGCCTGTGGGGGCAATGTCGAGGAGCTTCCCGGCCTGGTGTTCGGAGAGGACGCCGGTGATGTGATCATCCACCACCACCACCTCGTCCACCATATCCTGCCATTGTTTTGCAAACATGCCGATGGTGGCCGAACCGCAACCGACGCGCATGCGGCTTTCCTCGACGCCGTTAATGACGGGCGCATGGCCCGCCTGCAGACAGAGCATAGCGCCGCCATCGATCTGCATCTCCACCCGCTCGCTATTGCAAAGCCGCATGAGCGTATCGCAGGTGATGCGGCCTTCCTTTTTGGAGCCGCCGGTCAGGTGATGAACGCCACCGAGCGACAGCATTTGCGAACCATATTCGCCGGTGGTGACATGGCCGACCGGCTCGCCCTCAACCCGCACCATCGCCGTTTCCGGCCCGATGAAACGGTCCGTATCGATCTTCACCTTGGCGCCGCAATAGGAAAAGATGCCCTCGGTAACCACAGTCACCATATCGACGCCATTCTGCTTCTGCGACACGATGAAGGGCGCCGGCTTATAATCCGGATAGGTGGTGCCGGCCCCGACGGCGGTGACGAAGGGCGTTTTTGCGTAAACGAGATCGCCCGACCAGTCTTCGCCGTCTTCACCCTGCAGGAAGGCAACGACCGGACCGCCCGATGTCATCGTCTGCTCGATCACCGTCAGCGGATCGACACGGATCAGTTCGCCAGCGATATTGGCATAACGGTCGCAGGCGCCGGAACGGCCATCGGCGATGTAACACATGACGGGACAGGCATCGCAGCGGATCTTGCCATTCACCGCGCTTTCCACGTGCTGCTTGACCATCTGGCGCTCCCGGCCGGACGCTTTCGCGGCCTTGCCCTGTTCTGTTCCCGCGTGCTTTGGCACATATTGTTTGTATACGAATGAATATCAGCGCAAATTTCAGACCTGTCAAGGCAAGGCCTCACAGCGTCCGGCTCTGCAAAAGGCCGCAACCGGCCCCACAGACGGGCGCCGCCTCGCGGCCATTCCATTGGCAGGCAAACAAGTCTAGCGCCGAAAGCTGATGTCGCAAACGAAATCTGGACGGCTCCGGCACTGGCCTTGAAGCAGCGGTTGCCGCCCGGCAAAGCGCGTTGACAATTCGCCCTTGCGGGATAAACCGGGGGCTTGATCAGGTTCGACGGGGTAACTGCATGGCCGGGGCCAAGAAAAGCGAGAGCGCTTCGCACGCATCCGCGTCCGACATGGAGACTTACAAGGTCGACCAGCAGATCGGCTTTTTCCTGCGGCAGGCAAACCAGCGGCATGTGGCGATCTTTTCGGCTCAGATGGGCGACCGGCTGACGACGACGCAATGGGCAGCGCTGACCAAGCTGCGCGAGATCCAGCCAACCTCCCAGAACCAGCTTGGCCGCGACACCGCCATGGATGTCGCCACCATCAAGGGCGTTGTCGACCGGCTGGTGAAGCGGGGTTATGTCAGCACCGCGCCGGACCCGCAGGACGGGCGCCGGCTGGTGCTGTCCCTGACCGGTGAAGGTGAGGCCGCCATTGCCCGCAACCTGTTGACTGCCGTTGCCGTGACCGAGGAAACGCTGTCGCCGCTCACCTCAGGCGAACGCATGATGCTGATCGAATTGCTGCGCAAGATCTGCTGAACCTCGCGTGAGGTATAGCGCCATCGCTCTTCCCAGGCGGCTTTTTCGCTCCGCGTTTCCCCATTGCGCAGAGCGCGGCGGCGGTCGCGTCATGGCTGCAAAATTCGTTTGCGTGCCAATGATTTCCGGCTATCATCCCTGTCATGGATGCGTACGACAAAAACCAAAACGGGAACGCCGCACTCCTCACCTCCCACCGGGCTGCCCGACGGGCTGACCCTCAAATGGGAACCAAGGGAAGAACTTTGCGCGCATTCCTGCCGAAGAGGCCGGGACAGCATGACGACACAGTCCGTGACGTTGATCATCAACGGCAGGAGCCGGGATTTTGCGCTCTCGCCGGAGACGCCGCTGCTTTATGTGCTGCGCAATGATTGCGGGCTGAACGGCGCGAAATTCGGCTGCGGCCTTGGCGAATGCGGCGCCTGCACCGTGCTTCTGGGCGACCGGCCCATCCGCGCCTGCACCACCCGCATCGGCGCCGTGCGCGGCCGGTCGATCACCACGCTCGAAGGGCTGGCCTCCGGTGGGCTGGATGATGACAGGACGCCGCATCCGGTGCAGCAGGCCTTTTGCGAGATGCAGGCAGCGCAATGCGGTTATTGCCTGAACGGCATGATCATGGCGACCGTCGGACTTCTGCGCAGCAATCCGCAGGCCGATGAAAAGGCGATCCGGGCGGCGCTGCGTCGCCAGCTCTGTCGCTGCGGCACGCATATGGAAATCCTCGCCGCCGTGCGGCTTGCGCGCGACCGGATGGCAGAGGAGACGGCCGAGGCCCCTCCCCGGCTTAAGACCTTGCAATCGCCACCCGCTCCTTTTCATCCGGCACCTGTTGCAGGGGCAGAGGCGGAGGCGTCCGCGCCATGACATCTGTTGCGCCTCCGCATTCCGATCCCGGCACGCTTTGTGAAAAAACCAGCAGCGCCTATCTGGAGGCAGACGACATCCTGCTGGTCACCCGCCCCGGCAGCGGCAACCAGCCGGACATCTATCTGGCCCTGACGGGCGATGGTGCCATCATTGCCTTCAACGGCCATGTGGATCTCGGCACCGGTATCCGCACGGCGCTGGCGCAGATCGTTGCCGAAGAACTGGACGTCGCCTTCGAGCAGGTCACCATGGTTCTCGGCACCACCTCGGCTGCGCCGGACCAGGGGCCGACGATTGCCAGCGAAACCATCCAGATCACCGCCAACCCCTTGCGCCTTGCCGCTGCCAGCGCCCGCCGCCACCTGCTGGCACTGGCCGCCGACCATATGGGATGCCCGCTTGAGGATCTGAGCGTTGAGGCCGGTCTTGTCGGGAACGGTCAAAACACCGTCTCCTATGGCGATCTCGTGCGCGGCCGCCATTGCCGCATCGAGATCGATCCGACAGCCCCGACAAAGCCGGTGGATCAATACCGCATTGTCGGCAAGCCACAGCCGCGCAACGATGTTGCGGCAAAAACCCTGGGTGACTGGACCTATGTGCATGATGTCCGCGTGCCCGGCATGCTGCATGGCCGCGTCATCCGCCCGCCCTATGTGGGTTATGACCATGGCGAAGGTGTCGGAACCAGCCTGATTGCGGTGGATGAGACCTCCATTGCCGGTGTCGAGGGGCTGGTGGCCGTGGTGGCGATCGGCGATTTCGTCGGCGTGGTCGCCACCCGCGAAGAGTTTGCCGCAGAGGCCGCGCGCCGCCTCAAAGTGCAGTGGAAGGTGCCTCCCATCCGGCCCGACCTCAACGATGTCGAGACGGCGCTCAAGAACAATCCCGGAAAGAAGCGCCTGCTGAAGGACGACGGCGATGTGGAGCGGGCGCTTCTCGGTGCCTCGCCCCTCATGCAGCGCACCTATGTCTGGCCCTACCAGATGCATGGCTCCATCGGCCCCTCCTGCGCGGTGGCAGACTGGACGCCAGAAAAACTCGTCGTCTGGTCCGGCACGCAGAACCCGCATTTCATGCGCCGCGATCTTTCCCGGCTGATGGACATGCCCGAGGAGGCCATCGTGGTCGAGCGCCACGAGGCGGCCGGTTGTTACGGCCGCAACTGCGCCGACGACGTGACGGCCGATGCCGCCCTTCTGTCACGCGCCACCGGCCGGCCGGTGCGTGTTCAGCTGACCCGCGAGCAGGAACATGGCTGGGAGCCTAAGGGCGCCGGACAGGTGATCGACGTGCGCGGCGGGCTCGACCTTGAAGGCGGCCCCATCGCCTATGATTTCGAGACGCGGTACCCTTCCAACCTCTCGCCGACGCTGGCCCTCATCCTCACCGGCAAGCTGGCAGCCGTGCCTGATGTGACGGAAATGGGCGACCGCACCGCCATTCCGCCCTATGCCGTCAGTAATATGCGCATTGCCGTGCATGACATGCCGCCGATTGCCCGTGCCAGCTGGTTTCGCGGCGTCTCGGCCATGCCGAACTCCTTTGCCCATGAAAGCTTCTTCGATGAACTGGCGGCCGCTGCCGGCGTCGATCCGGTGGAATACCGGCTGCGCTATCTCACAGACCCCCGCGGCGCGGATCTGGTGCGCGCCGTCACCGAAAAGGCCGGCTGGAAGCCGCGCACCCGCTTCGGCACCGAAGGCAGCGAGGGAGACCTGCTTTACGGGCGCGGTTTTGCCTATGCGCTTTATGTCCACGGAAAATTCCCCGGCACGCCCGCCGCATGGTCCGCCTGGGTGGCCGATGTCGCGGTCAACCGCCGCACCGGCGAGGTCTCCGTCACGCGCGTCACCGTCGGCCAGGATACCGGGCTGATGATCAACCCAGATGGCGTGCGCCACCAGATCCACGGCAATGTCATCCAGTCCGTCAGCCGCGTGCTGAAGGAAGAAGTGCGGTTTACGCAGACGGGCATCGAGAGCCTGGAATGGGGTGGTTATCCCATCCTCACCTTCGAGGAGACGCCTGACATCGACGTGCTGATGATTCCGCGCCCGGATGAGGAACCGCGTGGCGCCGGCGAATCCGCCTCCGTGCCGAGCGCTGCCGCCATCGTCAACGCCGTCTATGATGCGACGGGCCTGCGCTTTCGCGAGCTTCCACTGACGCCGGAGCGCGTGCTGGCCGGCCTACAAGGACGCCAGACACTCGAACACCGGCAGGCCGTGCAGAAAAAGCGCAAGCGGTGGCTGCGGCTCGGCGGTTTCGGGCTTCTTGGTGTCACGGGGTTCGCGGGCCTTGCAGCCGGTAGCCTTGCGGTGATGTCGCCGTGGCGTCCGGCCATCGATGCGATCAAGCGTCCCGATCCGGCGCTGTTTGGCGCGGCAAGCGTCGAGCGCGGCCGGCTGGTGGCGGCGGCCGGCGGCTGTGCCACCTGTCACGCGGATGAGGAAGGTTCAGCACTAGCCGGCGGGCGACGGTTCGACACGCCGTTCGGCACGGTGGTGTCACCAAACATTTCGCCGGACGAACGCCACGGCATCGGCGGCTGGTCCTATCCGGCCTTCGTGCGGGCCATGCGCGACGGCATAAGCCGCGATGGCAGTCATCTTTATCCGGTGCATCCCTATACGTCGTTCACCCATGTCAGCGACGGCGATCTGCAGGATCTCTATGCCTACCTGATGAACACGCCGGCAGCGCCCCAACCCTCGCAGCCATCCAGCTTGCGGTTTCCCTTCAACAACCGCAGCCTGATGGCCGGGTGGAACACGCTTTACCTGAACCGCACCACCATCGATTACGCCCCCGACAAGGGCGAGGCCTGGAACCGGGGCGCCTATCTGGTTGAAGGCCTCGGCCACTGTTCCGCCTGCCACAGCCCGCGCAATGCGCTCGGCGCCGAAGAGACCGGCAAGGCACATCTTTCCGGCGGGTTTGCCGATGGCTGGCAGGCGCCGGCGATCAACGGCGCCTCACCGGGACCGATCGGCTGGACTGTGGATGCGCTTTACGACTATCTGCGCACCGGCCATTCCGCCGATCACGGCAGCGCGGCCGGGCCGATGGCGCTGGTCGTGGGTCAACTCTCGGACTTGCCAGATGCCGATATCCAGGCGATAGCGACCTATCTTGCAAGCCTTCAGCCGCCGGCAGGGGCTGCCCAGACCTTGACAAGGGCGGATGTGATCGCAGCCTCGGAGGCGGCGGCACCGCAGGCAGCTCTTGCTTTTCCCGAGGGAGCGCGGCTGTTTGAAGGCGCCTGCAGCGCCTGTCATGACGGCAAAAGCCAGCTTGCGCATCTCTCGCTCAACAGCACCCTGCATGGCGCAACGCCCGATAACCTGATGCAGGCCGTGCTTGATGGCGTCGAGGCACCGGCAAGCCTTCGCGCACGCCCGGATGCGGACATGGAGGTGATGTCCATGCCGTCCTTCCGCGACAGTTTTGGCGATCGGCAACTGGGTGAACTCGCAGCCTATCTGCGAGCCCGCTTCGCGCCGGGAAAGCCGGCATGGCCGCAAACGTCTGCGAGCGTAGCTGGGATCAGGAGTAGCGCACCCATCGACTGATCCGGTCCTGCCCTGCCCGGCGACGCTGAACGGAAGGCTTCAGGATGTTTTATGGCCTTCGCCTGCCGCATGGCTGCGCGCCACCAGCATGGCAAGCGTTGCAAGGAACAGACAGAAAGCAAAAAAGCTCAGGCCCAGCCAGTGACGCTTTGCCAAATAGGAAACAGCCGCCAGCCAATCCGGCCGCACCTGCGAGGCCGTGTTGAAATTTTCGCGGCTGAAGGCGCAGAGCACGAAGGATGTGCCCGCCAGCACCATGTCATGATCGAGATCGGAGATCAGCGTTCGGGCGGCGTCTTTGGTCTGCGGTAACTGGGACATCCGCTCGACCATTGCCTTCAACCCCGCCATATCCGCATGGGCGCATTCGTTGAACGGGTTATCCTCGTCCGTCAGGCTTCCCGGCACCATGAGCCAGAGACAGTTTGCGGACTGCATCTGGTTGTGCAGCAGAAGCGCCGACAGTTCCGCATCCCCGGATGCTGCCCCGCGCGCCAAAATGACGATCCGGTCGCGGAATGGCGCAATCACCTGCATGGCCGCATGATCGATGGAGGGAATGGCAAAACCGGATTGATCCTCGGGCGCGCCAAAACCATGGGCCCGGGCGGTGTCAGGCGGACCCCATACGCCGAATGCCAAGACCAGCGCCATGCAGAGGCCTCTCATCACCGCCTGCCCTTCCTCACGTCCGCAGCAACCAACCCACCGGAGCGACCGCACCATCCTACGCCTCTTTCGGCGCGACGGACATCTTTTGGCATCGTCTACCTGCTCCGTCCCACGGGCGGCTCCGGTGGTGCCTCCGGTCCCTGCTCCGTGTGTGCGACCACTTTCGCCATCGCTCAAATCCTCGGCGTCGAAAGCAGCCAGAGGCCGAAGGCTGTGTAAAACACCATCAGGGCCGCAAACGGCAGTTCCAGCCAGAACACCCGGCGCTTGGCACGCGCCGTCTCACGCAGGCAATCAAGCATCAGCGCATGGGCGAGAATGACCGCCACGACGTGGCCGAGAGCGATGGCTGCCGTCTGGGTGTTGAAAATCGCCTGCACGCCCTCGAAGGTGAACAGGAAGGAGGTCGTCACATGATGATCCGCCGTGCCGAAAAGATCCCAGCCGCGGGCGAACGGGTCCGATAGCGCCACCATCAGGTTCTGCATTTCCACCAGCACCAGCGTCAGGTAATGCGACAGCTGGAAGGCAACGGAAATCGGGATGATGCTGTAGATCAACCGCCCGGCGACCGGCATCATGGAACGCGTGCCGGAAAGACGGCAGCCGAGAAAGACGCTGCCGAAGAACAGGGCCGAGAGCGCCGCAAAGGCCATGAGAATGCCAAGGCTCGACGACACCATCACGGCGCTGCGGCCCGGAAACTCCAGCGGGTTGACGCCGATGGCAGACAGCCAGACGAAGGTGCGCGAAAACCCGTCGAACGTGACCGTCGACAAGGTCAGCAGGATGAAAGCCATGCCGCTCAAAGGGAGCGGCGGCAGGTCGAACAACTGCTTTCCGGGCCAGCAGAGAAAGACGCGTAACTTTTGTTCAGGCGTGCGGAAAAAGCCGAGGGGCGCAAGCCGGCTGATGAAAAAGAAGGCCAGCGAAAACGGCTCGCCCCGCTGCCGCCATGGCTTTGCACCAAACACCAGCATGGCCAAAAAATTAAAGCACCAGTAGAGGCAAACGGCTGTTGCAAGCCGTGCCGGATCGCTGGGGCTCAAATCCACCAGCTCGAACCAGGCAAAGGCATAAAACTGCACGAGTGCCGGGGCGTAACCGAGACATGCCGGCAGCGGCAGAAGCGCCCGCTCTCCAGCCGGCCGTTTCGTCACGCGCCGCATGAGGTGGAGCGGCCCGCTCCAGGGATTTAGCACCCGCCAGAAATCGCCGAAAAGCCCGTGGGCGATGGTGAGACACACCCACCAGAGCGTCCAGATCACCGCTGGCAGCGGGTTGAGCAGCGGATCGCGGCTGCCAAAAAAACCTGCCAGCACCATCACCGCCATGATCAGGAAGGAGGCAAGGCTGATCCAGGCTCCTGATGGCGCAGCGACGGCTGGAAGCCTTGTTATTCCCCGGTAAAGCCAGCGGGTAAAGCCTTCCGGCATCACGGAAAACAAGAGGAAGGTGATCGCAACGACAAAGGCAGCCCCGGCGAGATAATAGCCCGTCGGCAACAGCAGCACGATACCGCCTTCCGCCCCATGCGCGAAAGCGCTAACCGGCAGGAGGCAGGCAAGAAGAACGGTCAGGCAGCGAGCGGCCGTCTTTATCAGCACATTTCGCCCCTGCCCCATCATCCGCCCTGCCTCGATCTCAATGGCCGACCCCCAGATAGGTCTTGAGGATCGAGGGATCGGCGCGCACCGCCTCGATGTCCATCTCCGCCTTGATTTCCCCGTGGTCCATGAAGGCGATGCGGCTGGCGACCGGCAGCACCGCATCGATGCGCTGCTCCACCAGAAGCACACCGACGCCTTCATCGCGCAGGCGGATCACCACGTCGCGAATGGTTGAGATCATGCTCGGCATCAGCCCTTCCGTCGGCTCGTCCAGCATCAGCACTGATGGTTCGATACAGAGCGCGCGGGCCATGGCCAGCATGGTCTGCTCGCCGCCGGACAGCGTGCCGGAGCGCTGGGAAAACCGTTCGCGAAGGGCCGGGAAATAGGACAGCGCCCGCTCCAGCGCGGCCGGCCTGCTCTTGCGCGTCATCAGCCCGATCTCAAGATTTTCGCGCACGGTCAGCTCGGAAAACAGGCGCCGCCCCTGCGGCACGTATCCGAGACCCGCCATCGGGATGCGGTTGGCGGGCAGGCCCGTCAGATCATGACCACCAAGCGAAATCCGCCCGCGCTTCGGCGGAACGATGCCCATGATCGCTTTCAGCGCGGTGGTTTTGCCGGCACCGTTGCGGCCGAGAAGGCACAAAACCTCGCCGGGGGAAACGGTGATTGAAAAGTCGCGCAGCGCCTGGCTTTGTCCGTAATAGGCATCGAAATTCTCGAT
The DNA here is from genome assembly GCF_058242775.1 of Neorhizobium sp. PAMB6630. Lineage (NCBI taxonomy): Bacteria > Pseudomonadati > Pseudomonadota > Alphaproteobacteria > Hyphomicrobiales > Rhizobiaceae > Neorhizobium > Neorhizobium sp. PAMB6630. Next base: position 1,598,219 of record NZ_CM177836.1, on the reverse strand, counting down.
CTTCAGCATCATGCCCCCAGATAGGCTTCTTGCACGGCCGCATTGTCGCGGATTTCGGCCGGCGTGCCCTCGGCCAGCAGCTGGCCGCGCGTCAGCACCGAAATCCTGTCGGCAAGCGCCATCACCACCGCCATGTTGTGTTCGATGAGCAGCACCGTGGCGCGTTTGGCAATGGTGCGCACCAGCACCAGAAAATTCTCGATTTCCGCGTCGGATAACCCTTGAGTCGGCTCGTCGAGGATCAGCAGCTTTGGCTGCAGCGCCAGCCCCATGGCGATTTCCAGCAGCCGCTGGTGCCCATAGGCGAGTTCGCCGGCGATCGTCTCCGCCCTGTCGGACAGCCCGACCGCCGCAAGCGCCGAAAGAGTTTCCGCCTCGAAATCAAAGGCCGGCATGCCCCCGCGCTGCATGCGCCCCTGCACCGCCATCCGCACATTATCCGCCACGCTTTTCGTCTGGTAGATATTGGTGATCTGGAACGTGTAGGCGATGCCGCGCTGGACGCGTTTATAGGCCGGCATACGCGTCACATCCTCGCCGGCAAAACGGATGGTGCCGCCGGAGGCTTCGGTGCGACCAGACAAAAGGCTGACAAAGGTGGTCTTGCCGGCCCCGTTCGGGCCGATGATGGCGCGGATCTCGCCTTCGTAAAGCGTGAAATCGACGCCATCGACAGCCTTCACGCCACCGAAATGGCGCTTCAGGCCCGAGGTCACGAGAAGCGGTGTCAAAGAAGCCATGGCGCCCACCTTTCACGGATCGTGCCGAGAATGCCCTTGGGAAACCAGAGGATGACGACGATCAGCACCACGCCGATCACCAGCAGGTAGGCGGATGTGAGTTCGCTGAGCTTGTCGATCATCGCGACCATCAGGAGCACGCCGAGGAGCGGCCCGAGCAGCGTTCCCGCCCCGCCAAGCAGGGTAAACAGCAGCGCTTCGATGGAATACTGGAAGGAGGCGAAGGTGGAGCCGATATAACCGAAGAGCAGCGCATAGGCCGCCCCCGCCGCCCCCGACATCGCGCCCGAGAGAACGAACATTTCGAGCTTTCCGGCAAGCACGTTAAAGCCGAGCATTTCCGTGCGGCCCTCGTTGTCGCGGATGGCGGTTGCCACCCGTCCCCGCGCGCTGGAGAGATAGGCAAACAGCAGCACGAGGCAGAGCGCCAAGAGCCCGAAAGCAAGGTTATAGCGGGTGATGGCGCTGGAGAGGTCGAGCGTTGCCCCGAACAGATGCACGGCGCGTGCCGAGAGAGGCAGCGAAAGCCCCTCCTGGCCATTGGTCCATTCGGCGAAATAGAGCACCATCAGGTAGGCGACCTGCGCAAACATCAGCGTGACGATCATGAAGGACACACGGATCGTGCGCAGCACCACAGCCCCGATGACGAGCGCCAGAAGCGCCGAGGCGAGGACGGCAAAGCCGAAGGCGACCGGCAGGCTCCAGCCAAAATGATAGACGGTCAGGCCTGCGCCATAGAGCCCTGCGGCAAAGAACATGGCATGGCCAAGGCTGAGCAACCCGATATAGCCCAGCAGCGCATTGAAGCCGAGGGCAAAGACGGCGAGCACCATCATGCGCGTTCCCATCAGCACATGATAATCCGGCAGCACGAATTGCAGGACAAACAGCAGAAGCAGAACGGCACCGGTGAGAGCGAGATTGTTGCGATAGGCGGATTTCGTCATCGCGCCGCCTTTCCGAACAGGCCGTTCGGGCGAAACACCAACACCAGCGCCACCAGAAGCGTCGAAACCATCTTGGCAAGCGTCGGCGAAAACATCACCGACAGAATGCCGTCGGACAGCCCGATCAGGATCGCCGCTACCACCGTGCCGGACATGCTGCCGAGCCCGCCGATGATAACGACGATGAAGGAGAGGAGCAGCGGATCGGCCCCCATCAGGTAATGCGCCTGCTGGATCGGCACGACCAGCACGCCGGCCAGCGCTGCAAGCCCGGCACCGGCGGCAAACACGAAGGCCGACACCCGGTCGACGGGAATACCGAAGGCCTGCGCCGTCTCGCGGTCGAACTGGGCCGCCCGCATGATGAGGCCGGCTTTGGTTTTCTGCAGCACGAACCAGATGGCGCTCATGATGACGATGGCAGCTGCGATAACGAACAGCTTGTAGCTGGAATAACCGAACCACGGAAAACGGATGGTGTAATAGAACGGCGGATCGACGGGGCGCGCATCCGGCCCATACACGATCAGCACCGTCTGCTGGAGGATGTAGAGAAGGCCGATGGTGGCAACGATCGTGGCTTCCGGATTATAATCCAGCCGCTTCAGGATCAGCCTTTCGCTCGCAAAGGCAATCGCCCCGACGATAACAGGGCTGATGACGAGCGCCACGGCAAAACCGATGGCCGGATGGCCGGTGACGAGGCTTGCGGCAAACCAGGCGATCACAGCGCCGAGCATGACGAATTCGCCGTGGGCGACATTGACCACCCGCATGACGCCGAAGACCAGCGACAGGCCGGCAGCCGTGATGCACAGCACCGCTGCCTGCACCAGCCCTTCAAGGGTCGCCAGAAAGAGATAAGGCCCAAGAGCCATGGGAAGGCTGCCTTTCCTGCATCAGCCCCCGAAGATGCTTTTCAGCGATCGCCGGGCGCAGTTAACCTTGCCCCGCCGGCCTATGTGCCGGCGGGGTTTGCGTGCAAGCGCAGAGCGCGGATCAGAGAGCCATCTTGGTGTAGTCGGCATCCGTATCGTAAAGGCCGTCCTCGATGGAGGTGCGATGCACCACCTTCAGCTTGCCGCCTTCAACCTTGGAAATGTTCTGCGAGCCAAAAACCTGGTGCGTCTTGCCGTTGAACAGTTTTGCGCCCTGCGGATGTTCGCGGCTTTCGGCAAGCGTGCTGATGGATTCCATCGCCGTCACCAGATCCTTCTTCTGCGCCTCGCCCTTGTAGTTGGAAAGCTCCATGGCCTGCTTCATCACGAAGAGCGTTTCCCAGATGGAGAACATGTGGGAATAGGTCGAAATGTCCTTGCCGTCCTTGACGCTGGCGCCATTGGCATCAACGCCAACCTTTTCGCGGAAGAACTTGTCGAACTCGCTCTGGTTGGCCTGCGCATAACGCGGATAGGCCTCCCAGAAATAGGAGCCTTCGAGGAAACCGAGTTGCGGCGTGGCGAAATCGACACCCTCAAGCGAATCGATGAAGCCAAAGATTTCCGGGCGTTGGCTGCCGAGATAATCGCCAAGTTCCTTGACGAAGGTGAGCACGGCCGGTCCGACCATGACGTGGTAGATCACCTCCGTCGACGGCGGGATCTGCGGGAAATAGCGGGTGAACGAGGTTTCCGTCGGCGGCACGGCGATCTTGCCGACCACTTCGCCGCCTTGCGCCTTGATGGCGGCGGTGAAGAAATCGCGGTGATCATGGCCGAAATTGTAGTCCGGATAGATCATCGTCACCTTTTTGCCAAGCGTGTCACCGATCCATGGCGCCATGGAGGTGACCTGCGAGCGCACGTCGGTAATGCCCGGCTGGAACGTGTAGCGGTTGAGTTTTCCAGCACCCAGAAGGCTTGCCTCCGAGCAGATGAAATAGGGCATCTTCAGCTCGCCGGCGCGGGGTGCAGCGGCCGCCACGACGTTGGAGAACAGGTGCCCGAACACCGCATCCACCTTGTATTGAGAGGCAAACTTTTCGATGACTTCCGTGCCGCGCTTGGGGTCGGTGCCGTCGTCCTCGACGATCAGTTCCACCTGACGGCCATTGATGCCGCCCATTTCGTTGACCACCTTGACGGCAGCCGTTGCGGTGCGCTCGTACCAGCGGCCATAGGAGGCGCCGATGCCGGTGCGGTGGATCGGCGCGCCGAGCTTGATTGTGCCGCTCTGGGCAAAGCCCGGGCGCAGGATGGCAGGACTTGCCAGCAGGGCGGCGGCACCGCCTGCGGTTTTCAGAATATTACGACGCGACAGCGCCAGAAATGTCTTGGAATCCCGATGCATGCTCATTCCCCTTTTTTTATGGATCAATCAGAACAACAAACGGAACTTTGGATAGTCCGCACCCTCCTGCGGACATCCTCATCCCAAAATGCGGTGGCGCGATATGCGGCGCACGATAGCAAAGACCATTGTCCGCACAAGAAAATAATAGGGTCTCCGATTAGCTCTCGGCGTGGACAGCGCGGGCGCAACTCAGCTGCCGAAAACTACTTCAAAATCTCATCGGAGACCAAGGCACGTTGCAAACTTTCGCCTCGTAAATCCATGATCGCACTCAATTCTCGTACTGTCTGGCGCGCCTCGCATCGGTCGCCGGTCCATCCACCGCGCCCTCCCCAGTCAGCACCACGCCGAACAACCGCTCGGCATCTTCCAGCCCATATCGCTGCAACCGGACATCGGTGGCCACAGCCTCGGGATCCCGTTCCATGGCGTTGCCATAACCACCACCGCCCGGCGTCTCAACCCGCACCCGGTCACCTGGTTTCAGCGGAATATCCTGCGCCTTCGACAGGTGCTCCGGCTGCATCGCGACACCGTCGCGCGTCACCGTCACCCGGTTGACCATGCCATCACCGCCGCCGAGTGCTCCCGGCGGGCCGAAACGTCCGTGATCCATCACGAAACTCGCCGTCGCATCGCCGCGCCGCAGCTCGATCTCGTAGTCCAACCCGAAACCGCCACGATGGCGCCCTGCCCCGCCGGAGCCTTCGCGCAGCGCATAACGATGATAGAGAACCGGATATTGCTGCTCCATGATTTCCACCGGCGGCGCCTTGGAAATGCCGATCGTGGAGCAGCCGTTCGCCAGTCCGTCATGATCGGCATTGCCGCCATAACCGCCGCCGGAAATCTGGTACATGACATAGCCCTGCCCCCGTTCCGGATCGAACCCGCCGAGCGCAAAATTGCCGGAACTGCCGGCAGGCGAAGCCGTGACACGATCCGGCAATGCCTCGACCAGTGCTGCAAACACCGCTTCGGCAATGCGCTGGCTGACCTCTGCCGCGCAGCCGGAGACAGGGCGCGGATACTGCGCATCGAGAAACGTACCTTCTGGGCGGATCACGTCCAGCGGCTCAAACGCGCCCGCCGAAATCGGCACATCGGGAAAGATGTGGCGCATGGCGAGGTAGACGGAGGAGAGCGTGGTGGCGAGCACCGAATTCATCGGCCCGCGACACGGCTTGGACGAACCGGTGAAATCGAAGGTGAGTTTGTCGTCTTTTGCCGTGATCGATAGGCGGATTTCGAGCGGTTCGTTCACCACCCCGTCGCTGTCGATATAGGCGGTCGAGCGATAGACACCCTCCGGGATCAGCCGGATATTGGCGCGCATCTGTTCGGCTGCCCGCCGGCGCAGTTCCTCGATCGCCGCCTCCACCACCGCATCGCCATAACGGTCGAGCATCCGCACGAGACGCTTTTCACCGACGAGAAGCGCTGCCGCCTGCGCCTTCACATCGCCGATACGCTGTTCGGAGACGCGGATATTGGAGCAGATGATCGCGTAGATTTCCGTATCCAGAACGCCCTGCTTGAAGAGCCGCACCGGCGGCAGCCGCAGGCCCTCCTGCTCGACGGAGGTGGCCGACGCCGAAAAGCCGCCGGGCACGGCACCGCCGGTATCCGGCCAATGGCCGGTATTCGACAGCCAGCAGAAGATCTTTCCATCGCGATAGACGGGCATGGCAAAACGCACATCCATCAGATGCGTGCCACCGAGATAGGGGTCGTTGACGATATAGATATCGCCCGGCTGCGGCGCTGCGGCCGTGCCGGCGGCAATCATCTCGATCAGCACCCGCGTCGAATATTGCATCGTGCCGACAAACACCGGAAGCCCGGTGGAGCCTTGCGCAATCAGCGCGCCATCGACGGCGGAATAGATGCCGTCGGAGCGGTCATTCGCCTCGGCGATAACGGGCGAGAAGGCGGCACGCGAAAACGACAGGTCCATCTCATCGCACACCTGCTGCAGGCCGGACTGGATAACCGAAAGCGTGATCGGATCGATCTGCATGGGTTTTAGCCTCCGACCGTGATGATGATATTGCCGTCAGGGTCCTGAGAGGCGGTATCGCCGGGCTCGATGAGAATGGTCGTGTCCATCTGCTCGATGATCGCAGGTCCCGCAATCACCGCATCCGCCGGCAGGTGATCGCGCCAGTAGACCGGCGTTTCGACAAAGCCATCAAACCAGACGGAACGGCTGCCGGTTCTTGCATCCCCAAGGGTCGCGCGACGGCCGGCAGCGTCGATCAGCGCGGAGAGATCGATCTCCTCGCGCTCGCCGATCACGGACGTGTTGACGTTGACGAGATTGGCGCGGATCTGTGGAAGCTCGACATGGAAGCGGGCGAAATAGGCTTCTTCGAACCGGCGCTGCAGATCTTCCCGCGTCGGCTCTCCATCGGGAAGCACCACCCGCAGCACATGTGTCTGGCCGATGAACTGCATGTCGACGGACCGGATTTCGCGGATACGCCTGACGCTGACGGCCTCCTTGCCGATGAGCGTTCGCCCCTCGGCGCTCTGGCGCGCAAAGATCGCATGCACCATATCGAGATCGGCGATCGCCAGCGGCCTGTTGACCGTCTGCACGAAATCATGCCGCAGGTCGGCCACCACGCAGCCGAGCGCATTCGTAATGCCCGGCCGCGACGGCACCAGGACTTTGGGAATACCAAGCTCGCGGGCGATGGCCGACGCATGCAGCGGCCCGGCACCGCCGAAGGCAAACAGCGCAAAATCGCGCGGGTCCTCGCCAAGGCTCACCGACACCATGCGCACCGCATCCGACATGCGGGCATTGGCGATGCGGATCACGGCGGCCGCCGCTTCGATCGCATCGAGCCCGAGTGGCTTGCCGATGGTTATGCCAAAGACAGTTTTGACATCCTGAAGGGTGACGCCTCCCGGCACCGTGCTGAGCCGGCCGGGATCAAGACGCCCGAGCAGAAGGTTGGCATCCGAAATCGTCGGTTTTTCACCGCCGCGCCCGTAGCAGATCGGGCCGGGGGTTGCGCCGGCGCTTTCCGGCCCCACTTGCAAAAGCCCCGCCGCCGTGATGCGGGCAATCGAGCCGCCACCGGCGCCGACGGTGCGCACATCCACCATCGGCACATGGATCGGCATGGCATATTCCACCTCGATCTCGTTGGAGACCGTCGGTTCGGCATTTCGGATCAGCGCCACGTCGGTCGAGGTGCCGCCCATGTCATAGGTGATGAGATTACCCATGCCGGCGCGGCGACCGGTATAGGCAGCCGCCATGACGCCCGAGGCGGGGCCGGACATGACCGTCTTTGCCGCCTCGTTGGCCACATGCCGGGCAGAGACCATGCCGCCATTGCCGTTCATGACAAGCACGTCATGCCGGTAACCGCGTGCCGCCAGCGTATCGGCCAGCCGCTCCACATAACGCCGCAGCAACGGCTGCACGGAGGCGTTGACGGCAGCGGTGACGCCCCGCTCATACTCCCGGCTCTCCGACAGAAGTGCATGGCCAAGCGTGATATTGCCGTTCGGCCAGATGTCTTTCGCGATCTCGCCGGCGCGGATCTCGTGGGCGGGATTGGCATAGGCGTGCAGGAAATGGATGACCAGCGCCTCGCACTCCATCTCGATCAGCCGCGTCAGCGCAGCACGAAGCGCATCTTCATCGAGCGCAACCACCACATCGCCGCGCGCGTCCATGCGCTCGGGCACTTCAAGGCGCAGGTCACGCGGAATGATCGGGCGGAAATCGCCCTTCATGCCATAGGCCTGCGGGCGCGTGCGCCGTCCAAGCTCCAGCACGTCGCGAAAACCGTTCGTCGTGATGAAGCCGGTGCGACAGAGCCGGCGCTCCAGCACCGCATTGGTGGTGGTCGTCGTGCCATGCACGATGAGATCGAGGCCAGCGATATCGGCCTCTGCCGCATCGAGCGCATGGATGACGCCAAAAGCCTGGTTGTCGAGCGTCGTCGCGACTTTTGCCAGCCGCACCGTGCCTGCTGTGGCGTCAAAAAGCACGAGATCGGTGAACGTGCCGCCGACATCGATGCCGGCGACAACCGATTGACGTGCAGGCGCAATCCCGGCGTTATCCGCCTGGGGCAAGTGCTGAGACACGGCTGTTCCTCGTATTTTTATTGTTTGTATACGAATGAGTTAAAGCCGGTTTTTGTCGCCTGTCAAGCGGCCATGCAGGCGGGCAAAACGACGAAGGCCGCAGCACCGCCGCGGCCTTCGATTTGTTGACAAACCTGTCTCGCACCACGACGTCATCCTCGGCTTTGTGCCGAGGATCTACTAAGATCTAACAAATCAAACGTTTGCAGATGCTCGGGACAGGCCCGAGCATGACGGAAAAAAGCTGAAAGCCCTTTGTCAGCAGTCTGAAGGCCGCGGCATCGCTGCGGCCTTCAGGTATCGCAGACTGACCGTCGTACTTCAGGCAACCTGCACGAGATGTCCGGCAGAAACTTCGCGGTACTGTCTTTGCGGCGGCTCGAAGCCGACAGGGCGGACGGGGCTCTTCAGCTCGTCATTGGAAATGCCCCGACGAATGCCGCGACGGGCGGGATCGGGCACCGGCACCGCTGCCATCAGCTTTTTCGTGTAAGGGTGCTGCGGGTTTTCGAACACGGCCGCACGGGGACCGATCTCGACGATTTCGCCAAGATACATTACCGCCACGCGATGGCTGACGCGCTCCACCACCGCCATGTCATGGCTGATGAAGAGAAAGGCGAGATCGAGGCTTTCCTGCAGGTCGAGCAGCAGATTGCACACCTGCGCCTTGATCGACACATCGAGCGCCGAAACGCTTTCATCCGCCACGATCACCTTCGGATCGAGCGACAGCGCCCGGGCAATGGCAATACGCTGGCGCTGGCCGCCGGAAAACTCGTGCGGAAAACGCCCCATGATATCGCCGGACAGGCCGACGCGATCGAGCAGATAGGCTGCCTTTTCACGCGCCTCTGCCCTGTTGCCGAGACGATGTTTCAGGAAGGGTTCGGCAATCGCCTGCCCCACGCTCATGCGAGGATTGAGGCTGGAGAACGGATCCTGAAAGATCATCTGGATGCTCTTGCGCATCCGCTGCAATTCCAGCGAGCCGAGACCGCGCACGTTATAACCATCGAGCTGGATCTCGCCTGAGGTCGGCTCGATCAGCCGCATGATCGAGCGGCCGGTGGTGGATTTGCCGCAACCGGATTCACCCACCAGCGACAGCGTTTCGCCCTGACGCAGATCGAAGGAGACGTTTTCAACCGCATGGATCGAACCGGTCTGGCGGCTGAACAGGCCCGAGCGCACCGGAAACCGCGTCACAAGGTTCTTCACCTCGAGGATCGGCTGCTGGGTGGACACGGTTCCCTTGCTTTCGACAGGTGCCACAGAAATCCCGGTCTTGGTGTCGACCACCGGAAAACGCAGGGGCGCTGTGCGGCCTTCCATCGAACCCAGTTTCGGCACCGCCGACAGGAGCGCGCGGGTATAGGGGTGCTCGCCGTGATAAAAAATCTCGGAGGTCGGGCCGGTTTCCACCGCGTCGCCACGGAACATCACCACGGTGCGGTCGGCAATTTCCGCCACCACGCCCATGTCATGCGTGATGAACAGCACGGCCATGCCTTCCTCGTCCTGCAACTCCTTGATGAGGTCGAGGATCTGGCCCTGGATGGTGACGTCAAGCGCCGTTGTCGGCTCGTCGGCGATCAGCAGTTTCGGGCGCGAGGCAAGCGCCATGGCGATCATCACGCGCTGGCGCATGCCGCCGGAAAACTGGTGCGGATATTCGTCGAAACGGGTGTTGGCGTTCGGGATGCGCACCCGCTCCAGCATGCGGATGGTTTCCGCCCGCGCCTGCGTCGCGGTCATGCCCTTGTGGCGCGTCAGCACCTCGGAAATCTGCCGGCCGATGGTGAAGATCGGGTTGAGCGAGGTCATCGGCTCCTGAAAAATCATCGAGACCTCGTTGCCGCGCACCGCCCGCATCTCCTTTTCCGAGAGCGCCAGAAGGTTGCGGCCGTTGAGGATCACTTCCCCCTCGATGCGGCTCGACCCTTCCGCCAGAAGCCGCATGATCGACAGCGACGTGACGCTCTTGCCGGAGCCGGATTCGCCGACGATGGCGAGCGTCTCCCCGGCAGAGACGTCGAAGGACACGTTTCTCACCACCGGTTTCCAGCCACCATCGGCACGGAAGGCGGTGGTGAGATCGCGCACGGAAAGGATCGGTTCTGCGGTCATGACGGGTTCCATGGCGTGGCAAAGGATGCGCTGTCGCGGCCGCTTGCGATGCGTTCGGCCTCGAGGCTTGCGATCTTGCGGTCGATTTCGCTGCGGTCGATCAGGCCATGCGGATTATCCCGCGTCGGCATGGTCTCGGCCACGTGGATGTAGCGCTCCTGCGCGACATCATAGAGCCGCCAGAGTTCTTCGAGCGGATCCGGATGGTCGTCGGCGCGAAGGCTGAGCCAGGCGTAATCCTGATCGCGGTAGATGGTCAGCGCTGCCGACTGCTTGCCGCGTTTGTCGCCGCCGGCCGCTTCGCCCGCCTCCATGGCGCCGAGCAACCGCTCGGCAAAGGGGGCGCTGGCCAGATCCTTGTAGGCGCCAAGCGTCTTTTCGATCACCTGCGGTCCCGCCAGCATATTGCCGGCAACCGATACATTGTCCTCGATGATATGCCCGGCCCAATCGATGCATTTGGTACCGGTGAAGACAGCATTACGGCCGGTTGCATCGATGAGGTGCAACTGCCGCTGCTGGGCGCCGTCGTCGCGCGCCGTCAGCGTCTCGATGATCTCCTGCGGGCTTTTGCCTTGCCCAAGCATGGCAAGCCCATCCGTTCCATAGAGCGGACTCACAAAAGCTTGCGTGGCGACGGCACCGATGCCGCCGCGCATATAGGGAACGGCCGAACCAACGGCAAAGAAGCGGCTGGCAACAGCAATGCCGAGATGGCCGGTTTCAGGATCGCGTGCAACAATGGACCAGGTCATGGCTCAGCGTCCCACGGCATAGGCTTGCATCAGGCGCGGCGTGGCGGCTGCCCGCAGCAATCCATCCGCGTCCCGGCGGGCCGCCGTCAGGCGTCCGACCGTCCAGTTGTCTGCAACCGTCACCTGATGGCCGCGACGGCGAAGGTCTGCAATGGTCGCTTCGCCAAAGCCTGCTTCCACCATGATATGGCCGGGCTCGGACGTGCGCGGATAAAACGAGCCGGGGAAATGCGTCGTATGAAACAGCGGCGCATCGATGGAGGCCTGCAGGTTCTTGCCGTGATGGACATAGCGCAGGAAGAAGGGCAGCTGCCACTGATCCTGTTGGTCGCCGCCGGGCGTGCCGAAGGCGAGCGTCGGGCGGCCCTGATGGAGCGCAAGCGAGGGGGTCAGCGTTGTGCGCGGGCGTTTGCCCGGCGCCAGCGACGTCGGCAGGCCATCCTTCAGCCAGAACATCTGCGCGCGGGAATTCAGCGCAAAACCGAGACCCGGCACGATGGGCGAGGATTGCAGCCAGCCACCTGACGGCGTGGTCGAGACCATGTTGCCCCAGCGGTCGATGACGTCGATATGGACGGTATCGCCCTTCTTTTCGGTGAGATGCGACATGGTGGGTTCATAGACCGCACCCTTGCCGGAAAATTCGGCGAGCATCGCCATGGTCGCGTCACGCTGGTGCTCGTAACCGGGCACCGTGCCCGGGCGCAGTTCCATCGAGGCTTCCGCCCCCATCAGCTTGCGGCGCTCGTTGTTGTAACCGTCCGAGAGAAGCGTGTCCGTCGGGATCTGACTGAATTCTGGATCGCCGTAATAGACCTCGCGGTCGGCATAAGCGAGTTTCATCGCCTCAACGATGTGGTGGACGAAATCCGGGCCGGTCGGGTCCATGGCGGCGAGATCAAAGCCCTTCAGCAGGGCGAGCGACTGCAGCAGCACCGGCCCCTGCCCCCAGGCTGGGGTCTTGGCGACCGTCCAGTCGTGGTAATCAAACGTCTGCGGCGCCTCGATGGTGGCGCTCCAGTTTGCCATGTCGTCGGCGGTCAGCACGCCCTTGTGGCGGATGCCGCTCGCATCCATCACTTCGGCCGTCTTCAGGTAGGTGTCGATGCTTTCAGCAACGAAGCCGCGATAGAAGGCATCGCGGACAGCCTCGACCTGCTCTTCGCGGCCGGATCTCGCTTCCGATTCGGAAATGATCCGCTTCCACGTCTCCGCAAGAACCGGGTTCTTGAAGTTCGAATGTGGCTCGGGCGCGGAACCGCTGGGAAGCCAGGTCTCGTGCGAGGTCGGCCATTCCTTGGCAAAGAAATCCGCCAGCCCCTTGATGGTGGCCGACACGCGCGGCAGCACCGGATGGCCGTGTTCGGCGTAATAGATCGCTGGCTCCAGCACTTCGCGCACGGACATGGTGCCGTAATCGCGCAGCATCAGCATCCAGCCATCGAAGGCGCCGGGAATGACGGTGGAGAGAAGGCCGTCACCCGGGATCAGCTTCAGACCTTCCGAGGTGTAGTGCTCAATGGTTGCGCCAGCTGGTGCCGGTCCCTGCGCGCAGATTACCTCCACCTTGTCGGTCTTCTTCGAGTAGATGATTGCCGGCATATCGCCGCCGGGGCCACAGAGATGCGGCTCAACGATCTGCAGCACGAAGCCGGTGGCAACGGCTGCATCAAAGGCGTTGCCGCCCTTTTCCAGAATGCTCATGCCGACAGCAGAGGCGATCCAGTGGGTGGAGGTGACGACACCGAACGTGCCGAGGATTTCGGGCCGAGTGGTAAAATCAGTCATATCGTTTGCCTTTGCACTCAGTGTTCGCGCGGGTCCAGCGCATCGCGCAGACCATCGCCCAGAAGGTTGAAGCCGATCACCACGAGGAAGATCGCGGCACCCGGCCACATGGCCATCCACGGTGCCTGGGAGAGAAAGTTCTTTGCCACGTTCAGCATGGAGCCCCAGCTGGCGGCCGGCGGCTGCTGGCCAAGGCCAAGGAAGGAGAGGCTCGCTTCGGCGATGATCGCCGTCGCGATGGTCAGCGTTGCCTGCACGATGATCGGTGCCGTCACGTTCGGCAGGATGTAGCGCACCATGATATCCATATGCCCGAGGCCAACCGAGCGGGCGCCCTCGACATATTCCTCCTGCTTGACCGACAGGACCTGTCCACGCGTCAGCCGCACAAAGATCGGCATGGCGGAAAGCCCGATGGCGATCATCGCATTGGTGAGGCTTGGCCCGAGGAAAGCGGCAAGCGCAATCGCCATGATGAGGAAGGGCATGGCGAGCAGCGCTTCGGTGATGCGGGAGATGACGAGATCCACCCAGCCGCCGAAATAACCGGCGAGAATGCCGAAGGGCACGCCGATGCCAACCGCAATCGCCACGGAAAATACGCCCGCCATCAGCGAGGCTTGCGCGCCCCAGATCATGCGCGAAAGAATGTCGCGGCCGAGATCGTCGGTGCCGAGCCAATGCGCGGCAGACGGCGCCTTGCGGATGGCCGACCAGCTTGTCGCCACCGGATCAGGAATGGGCAGGATGGGGGCAGCGGCAGCAAGGATCACGAAAAACAGGATGATGACGAGGCCGGCCAGCGCACTGCGGCTGGATTTCAGCTTTTTCCACGCCCGGCTTTCCTCGCGTTTGCCTGAAAGCGGCGCCTGTTCGATCATGGTCATAGGCTTGCCCTCAGACGCGGATTGAGGAGAACATAGAGAATATCGGCAATCAAGTTCATCAGGATAAAGCCAACGGCGGTACACATGACGACGCCCTGCACGACGGCATAATCGCGGTTGAACACGGCATCGACGATGAGTTTGCCAAAACCTGGAATGGTAAAGATCTGCTCGGTCAGTACGGCGCCTGCCAGCAGTTCGCCAAACAGCAGCGCCGTCAGCGTGATCACAGGCAGCAGCGCATTGCGAAAGCTGTGGCTGAGGATCACTTCCCGCGGCGACAAGCCCTTGGCACGCGCCGTGCGGATATAATCGGCCGAGAGCACGCCGAGCATGGCCGAGCGCGTATGGCGCATCAGGGTTGCGGCAAGAGCGGTGCCCAGCACGAAGGACGGCATGATCATCGTCTGCAGCGAGCGCACCGGATCGACGAAGATCGATTCGAAGCCCGAGGCCGGCAGCCAGCCGAGGTTTACCGAAACGAGAAGGATCAACATGATGCCGAGCCAGAAATTCGGCACCGACAGACCCGACAGCGCAACAAGGCTCGCGACGTAATCCAGCACCGTATTCTTCTTCACCGCCGCCAGAATGCCCATGGGCACGCCGATCACAATGGCAAAGATCATCGACATGATCGCAAGCTGGATGGTGACCGGCAGTTTCTGCGCGATCAGTTCCGTCACCGGCTGGTTGGTGCGCAGCGAAATGCCGAGATCACCTTGCAGGACGCCGCCGATCCAGTGGACATATTGTAGCGGGATCGGGTCGTTCAGGCGGTATTTTTCGCGCAGCAGTTCCAGCACCGCGGGATCACGCTCCTCGCCGGCCATGGCAAGGATGGGATCTCCAGGCAGAAGCTTCTGCAGCGAAAACACGAAGATGGAGATGATCAGCAGAGTCGGGATCGCGACCAGCAGACGTTTTCCGATATAGACAGGCATCAAGGCCATCCTTCACGGGGACAGGGTGGGATGGAGGGCGCCGCAGGCTGAACTCCGCGACGCCCGGAAGGCCGTTCGGCCTCCCTCTTGTCTTCTAAGTCAGGGCGATCAGCCCTTCTTCATGCCGACGAGGCGGATCATGCCATCCGGAGAAGCGGTGAAGCCGGTGACCGACTTTTTCATCGCCCAGATCCACGACTGATGGCCGAGATAGATGATCGGCATGTCGTCGTTGAGGATGACGCTGGCCGCATCATACTTTTCCTTGCGCACGGCTTCATCGGTGGAGGCACGCGCCTCGTTCAGCAGTTCGTCCACCTTCGGGTTGCAATATTTGGTATCGTTGATACCGCCCTTGCAGGTGATGAACTGGTGGATATTGCCATCGGGATCGACCCGGCCCGACCAGTCGGAACGCGACAGCTGGTAATTGCCGCGGGTCTGCTCATCGAGAAGCGTTGCAAATTCGGTCGACTTCAGCTGCACGTCGAAACCGGCTTCCGCCACCATCGACTGCACCACCTGCATCATCTGCTGGGCCACCGGGTTATTGGGGATCTGCATCTCCACGGGCACGCGGTCGAAACCGGCTTCCTTGATGAGCGCCTTTGCCTTGTCCACATCACGCGCCGGCACAGGCAGCGCCTTGTTGAACCACGGGCTGTTCGGCGGGAATGGCTGGTTGCCGCCGACGGCGGTGCCTTCATAAACGATCTGGTTCAGCGCATCGCGGTCGATGGCCAGCGAAAAGGCCTGGCGCAGGCGCTTGTCCTTGCCGAACGGATTGTCGGCGCGCGGGCCGTTGGCAATGTTGGCGTAAAGCGCCATGTAGCCGATGTTGACGACATCGGTATAGGTGAGCTTGCTGTCAGACTTGATGGCGGCCGCATCTGTGGGGGCGACGCGCTCCATGAAATCGAGGTCACCCGATTGCAGGTTGGCAAGGCGCACGGTCGAATCCGGGATCGGCAGGTAGGTGACTTTGTCGATGAAGACATTGTCCTTGTTCCAGTAGTCGGCGAACTTTTCCAAGACGATGCGGTCCTGCTGCACGCGCTCCACGAACTTGAACGGACCGGCGCAGACGGGCTTGGAGCCAAAATTGGCGCCGAGTTCCTTGGCAGCCTTTGGCGAAACGATCATGCCGGCGCGGTCGGAGAGCTGGGCGAGAAGCGTGACGTCAGGCTTTTTCAGGGTGAATTTCACCTCCAGCGGGCCTGATGCCTCGACCTTTTCGACCGACGACAGTTCGCTCTTGCGGCGCGATTCCGGCAGCGTCAGGTTGCGCTCGATGGTGGCAACGACAGCGGCCGCATCCATCGGGGTCTCGTCGTGGAATTTCACGCCCTCGCGCAGCTTCATGGTCAAAACCTTGCCGCCATCAGACCAGGCCCATTCGGTGGCAAGCTGCGGCACGATCTTCAGGTCCGGCGACACATCCACCAGCTTGTCGCACATGGCGGTATAGACGATGCGGCCGACGAAGGTGCGCGACTGCGCGGGGTCCAGCACGTCGGCATCGTCCTGCAGGCCGATCTTCAACTCGACGGCGGCGGCTGGCAGCGCTGTCAGCGCGGTGAAGGCAAGCGCCGTGGTAAGGCGCAGAAAACGGGACATGGTCATTCTCCTCTGATTTTTTGGGTCTGGATTCATGCATTCACGGGTGCCGGCTTGTCTCCGCCGGCTTTCCCAATACCGGGCAAACCGCCCGGGCCTTTTTCAGGACGCAACCTCCAACTCGCCGAGGGCGGCCGCGGGTTCGATGACATCAAGCGAGGTGGCGCGGATCAGCCGCTCCTGCAGCATCAAAAGATGCTGGCGCATGGCTTCACCGGCGCCTGCCGGATCACGGGCTGCAATTGCATCGATAATGCCGGCGTGCTGGGCATAGGCGATGGTGTTGCCGCCATCGGTGCGGGCGCGTTCGCGAATGTTCTGCCAGGCCTCGTTCTGGCGCACGTGATTGATCACGTCGAAAATCGTCAGGAACAGCTGGTTACGGGCGCTCTGGGCGATCTGGCGATGCAGGGCGCCATCCCAAAGCTCGCGCGCATCCGCATCGTCGCTCTCGGTGATTTTTCGCGCCAGTTCACGCATGCGAACCAATTCGGAGGGCTTGGCACGCAGGGCGGCAAGCTGTGCCAGCTGCGGCTCGATGCGCAGGCGCACCTCCATGATCTCCATAAAATCGGTACCGGCAACGATTGCCCCGACATCGCTGGCGAGAGCCTCCGGCCGCTGTCCGACAAAGGTCCCGGAACCCTGCCGCCGCCAGACAGCCCCTTCCGCCTCCAGCACTTCCAGCGCCTGGCGCACCGCACGGCGGCCAATGCCGAGAAGCTCGGACAGGGCGCGCTCAGTCGGCAGCTTGCCATCGGCACCGAAATCGCCGTCGCCAAGCAGGGCGCGCAATTTTTCCAGCGCATAATTGGCATTGTCGAGGGGGGGCTGGGTCGGTACCATTGCGTGAACCAATTTGCTATTGGTTCATCTTCAGGCAAAAAACACCGACAAGTCAAGCCAAAATCTGAGCATGTTTTATTTTGCTTAAATGTTGTGCATCTGCTCACAATATTTTTTGGGAACGTCGCGACCTGAAGAGAAATTGGTCAGATATCGACGTTATCATTTGACCGAAATCATTTGTTGCGCTGCAATAAGCATCTCACCTGAAGACGAGGCACCCCATGTATCAATACGATCTCATCGTTATCGGCAGCGGTCCTGCCGGACGCCGCGCGGCGATCCAGGCCGCCAAGCTCGAGAAAAAGGTTCTCGTCATCGAACAGGGCCGGCGGGTGGGTGGCGTATCCGTTCATACCGGCACGATCCCGTCAAAGACGCTGCGCGAAACCGCGCTCAATCTCACCGGCTGGCGCGAACGTGGCTTTTACGGCCGCTCGTACCGGGTGAAGCAGGAAATCAGCGCCGAAGACCTGCGCCGCCGCCTGCTCATCACGCTCGACCATGAGGTGGAGGTTCTCGAACACCAGTTTGCCCGCAACCGCGTGCAGCAGATGCGCGGCCGCGCCCAGTTCGTCGATCCCCACACGATCGAAGTGGAAAAGGTCGATGGCGAGGTGCTGCGCGTGACGGCCGCTTCCGTGCTGTTGGCCGTGGGTACAAAACCCTATCGCCCCTCCCATATTCCCTTTGACGGCGATGCGGTGATCGACAGCGATGAACTTCTGGAAATCAAGTCCGTGCCGCGTTCTCTGGTCGTGGTCGGCGCCGGCGTCATCGGCATAGAATACGCCACCATCTTCAGCACGCTCGATACGCAGGTCACCGTGGTCGAGCCGCGCGATTCGATGCTCGATTTCATCGACAAGGAAATCGTCGAGGATTTCGCCTACCAGCTGCGCGACCGCAACATGAAGCTGATCTTTGGCCAGACGGTGGAAAAGGTCGAGCGCGAGGACCCGAAAGGCAAATGCCGCGTGACGCTGAAAAGCGGGCGCGTGCTGCAGGCGGAAATGGTGCTGTTTGCCGCAGGCCGCGTCGGCGCCACCAGCACGCTCAACCTCGCCGCCTGCGGGCTTGAGGCCGACAGCCGCGGCCGCCTGAAAGTGGACCCGGATACGTTCCAGACCGCCGTACCGCACATTTATGCCGCAGGCGACGTGGTGGGCTTCCCAAGCCTTGCCTCCACCTCGATGGAACAAGGCCGCATCGCTGCCCGCCATGCGGTGGGCGCGGAGGCCAACGAGCCGCCGCAATATTTCCCCTATGGCATCTATGCCGTTCCGGAAATCTCCACCTGCGGCCTGACGGAAGAAGAAGTCATCCAGCGCGGCATTCCCTATGAAGCCGGCATTGCACATTTTCGCGAGACCTCGCGCGGCCACATCATGGGCCTCGATTCAGGCCTCCTGAAAATGATCTTCTCGCTGAAGACGCGCCGGCTTCTCGGTGTCCACATCGTCGGCGAAGGCGCGACCGAACTGGTGCATATCGGCCAGGCCGTGCTGAACCTCAAAGGCACGGTCGAATATTTCGTCGAAAACACCTTCAACTACCCGACGCTTGCCGAGGCCTACAAGATCGCCGGCCTCGACGCCTGGAACCGCATGGGCGAAGGGCCGAAGGAAGCCCCGGTCGCCACGTCGCAATCGCTTGACCCGGCACCCCCAGCCGACGTCCCGGCACCGGCCAAAAGCGCCTGACGAAATCCACCTGACACAATCAGGCCCCGCCGCCTCCATGAGGCAGCGGGGCTTTTTTTATGTCTTGCCCGCCGGATCGGCATAAAAAAAGCCGCCTCGCAGAACGAGGCGGCCCTTTTGAAGGGAAAAGCCGGCGACAGGCGCCGGCTTTCCGAAATGATTAGCGCGAATAGAATTCGACGACCAGGTTCGGTTCCATGATGACGGCGTAAGGAACGTCCGACAGCGTGGGGACACGAACGAAGGTGGCGACCATCTTGTTGTGGTCGGCATCGATGTAATCGGGAACGTCGCGTTCAGCGAGCGAAACGGCTTCGAGAACCGTGACGAGCTGCTTGGACTTCTGACGCACTTCGATCACGTCGCCAGCCTTGCAGCGGTACGAACCGATGTTGACGCGAACGCCGTTGACCGTGACGTGGCCGTGGTTGACGAACTGGCGAGCAGCAAACACCGTCGGCACGAACTTGGCGCGGTAGACGATGGCGTCCAGACGCGACTCGAGCAAGCCGATCAGGTTTTCGCCGGTATCGCCCTTGCGGCGGTTGGCTTCGTCATAGGTGGCGCGGAACTGCTTCTCGCGGATATCGCCGTAGTAGCCCTTCAGCTTCTGCTTGGCGCGCAGCTGCACGCCGAAGTCGGAAAGCTTGCCCTTGCGGCGCTGGCCGTGCTGGCCGGGGCCGTATTCGCGGCGGTTAACCGGGGACTTCGGACGACCCCAGATATTTTCGCCCATGCGGCGATCGATTTTGTACTTGGATGCAGCGCGCTTGCTCATCGCATTTCCTTTCACAGTTTGTCAGGCCGGACCTTGAGGGGCCAGCCTTCAGGAAACACGCCCTCCTAAGAAGCGCCTCTTTCAAGGTCACCTCTGACAGGTTTCTCACGGAGCGTCCGGAGACAACCACGGGACATGTCGTTGAAACACTGGACATTGCTATCCGGTGCTGGCGCGGTCTTTAGGGGCAAGTCATGAGATTGTCAACATCCGCGGCCGATGCGGGTGGGGACAGGGCTACCTGCGGCTTGGCACCATGCACATGACGGCACGGTGGCAACGAATGACGGAAAAAATTTGTTCCAGCCCTCTTGAACCACAATTTTGCCATCCCCAGATCTTGCCCAGCACCGGGCCCCTCTGACGTGGACTGCCGGATCGACCCGTGATGTCGGTGCTTCATCAATCAACTTGATCCGGCATGGATAAATGTCATGGATTTTCTCTGGGTTGATTTCCAGGGGGCCGCCGTCTGGATGTGGCTCACCTTCCTTTTCATCGTCATCGCTCTTCTTGCACTGGATCTTGGCGTTCTTCACAAGAAGAGCAAGGAGATCGGCATCAAGGAGAGCCTTCTGCTCTCCGGCTTCTATATGACGCTCGGCGTCCTCTTCGGCGGCTTCGTCTGGTACCAGTTCGGCCAGCAGACCGGCCTTGAATATTTGACCGGCTTCGTCATCGAAAAAAGCCTTGCGATGGACAATATCTTCGTCATCGCGATGATCTTTGGCTATTTCTCTATCCCGCGTGAATACCAGCACCGTGTCCTGCTCTGGGGTATCCTCGGTGTCATCGTTCTGCGCGGCATCATGATTGCGGCCGGTGCGGCCGTCGTCGAAAACTATGGCTGGGTTCTTTATCTCTTCGCGGCCTTCCTCATCATCACCGGCATCAAGATGCTGTTTTCCAGCAGCGAGCCTTATGATGTCGAGGCAAACCCGATCCTGAAAGTGCTGCGCAAGCGCCTTCCGATCACCGACCGCCTGCACGGCGAAAAGTTCTTCGTGCGTCAGACGGACGACAAGACCGGCAAGCTGAAGACCTACCTTACCCCGCTGATGCTGGCGCTGATTCTCATCGAATTCGCCGACCTTGTGTTCGCGGTTGATTCGATCCCGGCGATCTTTGCCATCACCACGGACCCGTTCATCGTCTACACCTCCAACATTTTCGCGATCCTTGGCCTGCGTGCCCTCTACTTTGCGCTGGCTGCCCTTATCCACCGCTTCGCCTACCTGAAATATGCGCTGTCGGTCGTCCTGATCTTCATCGGCTCAAAAATCTTCCTTGCGGACATGCTGGGCCTTGCCAAGATCCCGCCGCTGGTGTCGCTGAGTGTCACGATCGCCATCCTCGCCGCCGGTATCTTCGGCTCGCTCTGGGCGACCCGCAACACGCCGGCCACGATCGAAAACGGCAAGGTCGAGGCCGACACGTAAGGCTACCCTGCCCCAGCAAACCGCGCCGCTCACCCCGGCGCGGTTTTTTGTTGCCCAGCGTTCACGGCAAGACGTTCACGCCAAGGCGGATGCGGTCTATAGATTGGGCTCGCTCCCATGCCAAAACAGGATGCCGCCCATGTCTCTTCCCACCGATACCGTTCTTGATCGTTTCCTGCGTTATGTGGTGATCGACACCCAGTCGGATGCGACATCAACCACGCAGCCTTCGACGGAAAAGCAGAAGAACCTCGGCCGCATCCTTGAGCAGGAACTGAAGTTGCTTGGCCTTGAGGACGCGCATCTGGACGAGCACGGCAATGTTTATGCGACCGTTCCCGCCAATACCGATAAAGACGTGCCCGTCATCTGCTTCTGCTCGCACATGGATACGGCACCGGATTTTTCCGGCACCGGCGTGAAGCCGCAGATCGTAAAAAACTATCAGGGCGGCGATATCCGCCTCGTCGGTGACACCACGCAGGTGATCCGGGTTTCCGAGCATCCGGAACTTCAGGCACAGATCGGCCATGACATCGTCACCACCGATGGCACGACGCTTCTCGGGGCCGACGACAAGGCCGGCATTGCCGAGATCATGACGGCCGCGCAGTTTCTTCTCGCCAACCCGCAGGTGAAGCACGGCGCGATAAAACTTCTCTTCACCACCGACGAGGAGATCGGCCGCGGCGCCGACAAGGTGGACCTTCAAAAACTCGGCGCACGTTTTGCCTATACGCTCGACGGCTCGACCATCGGCGAGATCGAGAACGAAACCTTTTCCGCCGATGGCGTGACCATCACCATTTCGGGCGTTGCCATGCATCCGGGCACGGCGAAGGGAAAAATGGAAAACGCCATCAAGATTGCCAGCGCCATCGTCGCGCGTCTGCCGCAGGATCAGGCGCCGGAAACCACCGAGGGCAAGCAGGGTTTTATCCACCCCGTCGGCATCTCGGGCTCGATGGAAGGTGCCAAACTTTCCCTCATCATCCGCGATTTCGAGGATGAGGGCCTTGCCGAAAAGGAAGAGCTTCTGAAGGGGATCACTGAAGAGGTGATGGCCGCCTATCCCGGCTCCACCTACACGTTTTCGGTCAAGGAACAGTATCGCAACATGAAGCGCGTGCTCGACCAGCATCCTGAGATCATGGACAACCTCATCGCAGCCACGCGCCGCGTCGGGCTGGAGCCGAAAATCCACAGCATCCGTGGCGGAACCGATGGTTCGCGCCTCTCCTTCATGGGCCTACCCTGCCCCAACATCTTTACCGGCGGCCATGCCTATCATTCGCCGCTCGAATGGGTGAGTGTTCAGGATATGGAGACGTCGGTGAAGACGATTGTAGAACTGGTGAAGGTCTGGGAAGAGCAGGCGGCCTGAGGACCGCTGGGCAGCCAACGGGCTGCCCGTTTCCGCCAAAAAATTACTCGGCGGCGAACCGGTCGCGCTTCACCGGCTCATCATCCGTCGCATCGGCCATGCCGGGCGCGGTCTGCACGTCGAGATCCGGGAAGGCGACGATGCGTTTGCCGGAGAAATCCGAATGCAAGACGACAAGGCCCTGCTCCTCGAAATAACCGAGCAGCCGGCGCGCGCGCCGTGCCGAATGGGTGCCATAGGCTTTGGCGATGCGCATGTCAGACGGGCAAGGCTCGCCCAGCAGTGCCGCCTTCGCCATCATCAGGAACACGCCCTGCAGATCGTCGGACACGCGGGCCGAGAGATCAAGCGCCGTCTGCCAGCCGGGGCTTTGCGCGGTATCTTCATCGACGCCTGCGCGCGAAATCGCCACGCGGCGGCGAAACTCGCCCATCGCCATCGGCGGTCCCGGCAGGCGGCGCATGCGGGCGCGCACCAGAAATTCCTGGTAGAGAACGGCATCGGTGCGGTAGGCGGCCTGCGGATCGTCGATGATCTCGGACAAAACGGCGGCCATCCGCTCTTCGCGTTCATCGGCAGACAGTTCCGGCTGCGAGGGCCGGCCAGGGTCGGGCGCGACCGGGCTTGCCGCCGGCGTCGAGCGCGACAGTTCGGCCAGAATGTCGGTGGTCGGGCGGGGTGCGGGTGCGGCACGACGCACGATCGGACGGGTAAATTCTTCCGGGTCGGGCGTAAAGATCAGGTCTTCCACATCAGCGACACTATCAGGCAGTGGCATCAGTTTTGGCGAGGACGAACGCGCCGAGGTTTCCACGTCACCGATGACGATCGGCAGCGGCCGGCGCGACAGAGCAGGACCGAGGGCTACAAAATTGCCGCGCTTCAGGTCGCGGAACATTTCCGCCTGCCGGCGATCCATGCCCAAAAGGTCGGCGGCGCGCGCCATGTCGATATCGAGAAAGGTGCGGCCCATCAGGAAGTTGGAGGCTTCGGCGGCCACGTTCTTGGCAAGCTTTGCCAGACGCTGCGTGGCAATCACGCCGGCAAGCCCGCGCTTTCGCCCACGACACATCAGGTTGGTCATTGCCGCAAGCGACATTTTTCGGGCGTCTTCGGAGACATCGCCGCCGACGGAGGGCGCAAACATCTGCGCTTCGTCCACCACCACCAGTACCGGATACCAATGCTCGCGGTCGGCATCGAAAAGCCCGTTCAGGAAGGCGGCAGCGGCACGCATCTGGTCTTCGATATCAAGGCCTTCGAGCGTCAGCACGCAGGAGACGCGGTGCTGGCGGATGCGGGTGGCGATGCCGAGAAGTTCGGCCTCCGTGCGCTCGCCATCGACGACCACATGGCCATATTTGTCGGCGAGCGTGACGAAATCGCCTTCGGGATCGATGATCACCTGCTGCACCCAGGGGGCAGACTGTTCCAGCAGGCGGCGCAGCAGATGCGACTTGCCGGAACCGGAATTGCCCTGCACCAGAAGACGCGTCGCCAGAAGCTCCTCGATATCGAGCTTGGCCGGCTGCCCGCCGGACAGAGTTCCCATATCGATGCCTACCTGCACTGCCGACCTCATCTTATCTGCGGGATGCCCCGCTCATCAAAAAGGGCTTTAGCAAATATTCACCGAGTCGGCGCGCTGAAAGACGTCCCCATCAACAGGCAATTGAAGGATGCGCAATCAGGCCGCGCGCCTGAAGCCGAACGTCAGCAGCCCTGCCCCGATCATCAGCGAACCGCCGGTGCGGTTGACGATGCGCTGCACTTTCGGCTTGCGGATCGTGTCGCGCGCCATCGAGGCGAGGAGACCGTAGAGGGCAGCATTGAGGCTGGCGAGAACCAGAAACGTCGTCTCGAACACCACCATCTGGAAGAAAAGCGGCTGATCGAGTTTCAGGAACTGCGGCAGGAAGGCGACGAAAAACACAATGCTTTTCGGGTTGAGCGCCGTCACCACATAGGTGTGCAGGAAAATCTTCAGCGGCTTTTCGTCCGCCTCCTCGGTCTCGGCAGCCGCCAGCCGTTCCGACACCGGCGCCCGCCACAGCTTGATGCCGAGATAGATCAGATAGGCCGCACCGATCCATTTCAGCCCGGTAAAGAGAAACGACGAGGTGGCGAGAAGCGCGCCAAGGCCCAGCATCGATGCGGTCATGGCGGTGAAATCCCCGAGCGCCACGCCGGCAACCGTTGCCATGGCCACCTTGCGGCCGTGCGACAGCGCATAGGAAATCACCAGCAGGATTGTCGGGCCGGGGATGGCCAGAAGCACCGCGGATGCGGCCACGAAGGCAAGCCAGGTTTCAATCGACATCGTCGTTTCCCTCTCGATGAAACAGCAGCAAGCCACCGCGGCGACAAAAGTGCAAGCCCCTGCTCTTCACTGACATCGGCCACAGTGCGCGCCCCTTGGCGCTCGCACACTCCTGCCGTAAAATGGCAGGAGTGTTTGGAGCATCTGGGGGGCAGGCAGATCGATGGCGCGAACAGACAGGCTTCTCGATCTCCTGCAGATCCTGCGTCGGCACCGGCATCCGGTGAGCGGTGATGTGCTTTCCGAAGAATTAGGTATTTCCATCCGCACGCTCTACCGCGACATCGCCACGCTTCGCGGACAGGGCGCCGATATCCTGGGCGAACCGGGCATGGGCTATGTGCTGAAGCCGGGTTTTCTGCTGCCGCCGCTTATGTTTTCGCAGGACGAACTGGAGGCACTGGTGCTGGGTGTTCGCTGGGTGTCGAAACGAACCGGCGGCGCGCTCGGACAGGCGGCAGACAACGCACTTGCCAAGATCGCCGCCGTTCTGCCGCACGATCTCAGCGACCGGCTGGACGATCACCACCTTTTGGTCGGGCCGGCGCAACAACCCGGCACGGGCATGGAGGCCCTGACCCAGATCCGGCTGGCCATCCGGCGGGAACACACGCTTGCCATCACCTATGAGGATCAGGCCGGTGCTGTGACGCAGCGGGTGGTCTGGCCGTTTGCGCTCGGCTTTTTCGATCATGTGCGGGTGATGATCGCCTGGTGTGAAACGCGCCGAGATTTTCGCCATTTTCGCGCCGACCGCATCATCAGCCTTGAAGAGACAGGACAACGGTATTCACGCCGCAAGCCGGTGCTGCTGAAGGAGTGGCGGGCGTCGCAGGCCATCCCCTGAAATCAGTCAGGTCTCGCCACGACGGGCAAACACTCCTGCCAGTTTCTGTCAGCAGCTCGCGATAGATCCTCCCTCGTCACAACGAAGGAGACAATCATGAAACCCGCCAATTTCGTCCTGCTCTATTCTGCAGATCTGTCGGCAAGTGCTGCATTCTATCAACGCCTACTCGGACATGCCGCCGTCGAGCACTCCGCGACCTTTGCCATGTTCGTCTTGCCCGGTGGCTTCCGGCTTGGCCTCTGGAAGGCCGACTGCGTTTCCCCGAAAACATCCGGACAGACGGGAGCCTCGGAAATCGTCTTTACCTGCGACGGCGATGCCGAAGTCGAAGCGGTTCATGCCGACTGGCGCGCCAAGGGTGTTGCGATCCTGCAGCCGCCGGAAAAGATGGATTTCGGCCACACGTTCACCGCCGAAGATCCCGATGGCCACCGGTTGCGGGTCTATCACGTAGCCGCCAACCCGGCCTGAAGGCCGCCATCCTCAAGGCGCTGCCAGCGGTAGCGTATGTCTGGCGCTCGCTCCTCGTTGTCGCACCCATCGGTCTTTTCCACGATGACAAAGCCGTGTTTTTCATAAAAGCGGCGGGCACGGGTGTTTTGCTGGAAGGTCCAGAGGTCGAGCAGGTCATATTCAGCCTTTGCTTTTGCGAGAAGCGTCTGGCCAATGCCCCGCCCCTGCGCCTCGGGCAGCACATAAAGCTGCTCGACGGAGCCGGCCCGATAGGCAATGACGCCGACGAGGCGACCCGCCTCCTCTGCACCCCAGACATGACAGGTGGCAAACAGATGATCGCGCCAATAGGCGCGGTCTTCCGCCAGCGTGTGAAGGCCGGAAAGTTTTGGCAGTTGTGCATCGAAGGATGTTCGATGCACACGGGCCGCCTCGGCCATGTCGGCAAGGGTCAATGGTCGAAGGGTGATCACGATACTGCCTCCGAATGGATGGGCAGGACGCCCCGGCAGATGGCTGCCGGAGCATCCTCTCCCTTTACCACTTGACCATCCACAGGGGATGGCGCGGCAGCGGCAACCGTTCCCGCTCTTCGGGAAGGCCCATATCGCGGCGCATGCGATTGGAGAGATGACGGGTGCTGTTGATCCGTTCACGTCTCTTCCAGACCACGAGCACAACGGCGCCGAGGAGACGCCACACGCCAACATGCGACAGGAGATCATCGACTTTCGATGACAGGCTTTGTTCAACCAGTGATTGTTTAGTAGACATAGAGGTTCCGCCCCGACGCCATGAGGCCGCCAGGTCCTTTCGAGGTTTGAAAAGACGCGGGCGCTGCAGACGGGGAATCACACGGATTCCTGATGTCGGCAGGTCACGTCATGCAGGTTGGAGAAACGCCAAGCGGCTGGGATTAAAGGCCTTATTAGGCCTGAATGCCGTAATGTAGGTGCAGTCCCGCGACACGCGGGCACAACGTTACGGACACACCGCGAGAGAGGCGCATAAACGTTGAAATGGTATCCATTGGTCGCCTCCCTGAGTTTGAAATTGCGGATGGCGGCAAAATGCCACGGGTCAAAAAGCCAGGCAAGAGCGCAATTGAGAATTGCAGAGATTTACTCATATTTGTTGCGCAAACGCAACAAATGCCCCTTGCACTTCAGGAAAGGCTCAATCCAAAACCCTGCATCAGGCGGCGGGTCGAAAAATCCGGCTTGCCTGAGGTGAAGACGGCAAAATCGCCCTCCTCCGGATGCTCGGCCCCGTCAACGGCCGGCACGAGGCGGCGGGCCTGGCGGGCAATCGCCTCAGCCGGGTCCAGCCAGTCGACCGGCCAGGGGGCGAGACGGCGAAACAGATTGGCCATGAACGGATAATGCGTGCAGGCGAGCACAACGATATCGGTGCGAGCGCCGTCCTTTTCCACGAAACACGGCGCGATCTCCGCCCTGACGGCCGCATCGTCCAGCGCGTCACCGCGAATATAGGCTTCCGCCATGCGTGCGAGGTTTTCCGACCCCACCAGCCGCACATGGCACTGGCTGGCAAAGGACTGGATAAGATCGCGGGTATAGGCGCGCTTCACCGTGCCGGGGGTCGCCAGCACCGATACGAGGCCGGAGCGGGTTCGCTCGGCGGCGGGCTTGATGGCCGGCACGGTGCCGACGAATGTCATTTGCGGAAAGGCGTTTCTGAGCGCTGCACCGGCAAGCGTGAAGGCCGTGTTGCAGGCAATCACGCAGATTTCCGGGTCATAGGTTTTAAGAAGATCGGCAAACAGGGAAAGAATGCGCGCCCGAAGCGCCCCCTCCTCCCAGCCGCCATAAGGAAAACCCGCATCGTCAGCGACATAGATGAAACCGCGCTCCGGCATCAGCACGCGCGCTTCGCGCAGCACCGTCAGGCCACCAATGCCGGAATCAAACACCAGCACGGGTTTTGCCCGCGCGGGCTTTTCAAGCGCCGTTGCCTCACTCGGATGCAGTATCATTCCCGTCATCTGGCCCCTCAGCCGATTGCGGCCCCTTGCCCTTGGCCCAGCGCCGCGTGAACCGGTCGAGCGAGGTAAATGCGCCACGCAGAAGACTGATCTCCGGCTCGGTAAATCCCGGCCGCGACAGCACAGCCCGGAGATTGTCGATCATCTTTGGTTTTTTCGTGAGCGGATGGAAATAATTGCGCGCGTCCAGCGCCTCCTCCACCTGCTCGATCATGCCCAGCAGCTGCGATTTGGTGGCGGGCTTCTGGTCCACCTGCTGGAAAGGTGTCGCTTCCACATCCTCCATGCCGCTTTTCATCCATTCATAGGACATCAAAAGCACGGCCTGGGCGATGTTGAGCGAGGCAAAAGCGGGATTGACCGGGAAAGTGACGATCTCGTCGGAGAGCGCCACTTCCTCGTTCGTCAGGCCCCAGCGTTCGCGCCCGAACAGGATGCCGGTCTTTTCGCCGGCGCCAAACCGGGCGCGCAATGTTGCGGCAGCCGTGACGGGCGCGCGCACGGGCTTGAAGCCGTCGCGGTTGCGGGCCGTTGTCGCATAAACGAAGTTGAGGTCGGCGACGGCCTCTTCCAGCGTTGCAAACACCGTGGTGCCGGCGATCACGTGGTCGGCCTTGGCGGCGGCGGCTTGCGCCTTTTCGCTCGGCCAGCCATCGCGCGGATTGACGAGCCGCAGTTCCGCCAGCCCGAAATTGGCCATGGCGCGCGCCACCATGCCGATATTCTCGCCCAGCTGCGGCTCGACGAGAATGACCGCCGGGCCTTCGGCAAGAAGAATGCGTTCGCTATTGGTGCCTGCCATGGTCGTCCTGTCCGATCATCTAGTCTTGCGGGCGCAATATCGCCCGGGGCCGACAACTGCAAGCCTTAAGCCTTCGTGTCCGCCTTCAGCTGGACAGGCGCGACAGCGTGATGCCGATCATGTCGAGCCCCTGCTTTGCGCCCCGACTGAGGCTCGGCAAATGATCGAGAACCTGCCGGCGCGCCTTGAAGCCCTCGTAGAACGGCTTTGCCCTCACCTCGCGCGCGGACGGCAGCTTGGCGATCAACTCCTCGATCACGGCGCGGTCGCGTTCGGGCATGGCAAATTCCGGCAGCGTCTGGCCACGGGCAAACATGCGCGCCCAGTAGGTGCAGGCCAGAAACACCGCCAGCGTCTGGCGCACATGCCCGGGCTTGGTGACGATGGGCCAGGCAGCTCCGAGCGGGCGGGCAGCATGGGCCAGATCGGCATAAGCGATGTCCAGCCGGCGCGAGCGCTCGATCAGCTCCGGACCCGGCGCGTCATTGCGAGCCGCCGTCAGGAGATCGCCCAGAATGTCGTACCAGCGGGCCAGTGCAAGCTCCAGCGTTTCGCGGGTGCGCGAGGGAAACACCACGAAGGCAACCGCTGTGCCGGCCACCGCCCCGATCAGCGTTTCCTCGACGCGCAACAACAGAAGCTGATGGGTCAGCGTGCCGATCAGGCCATAGATCACGCAGATGACGATCGACAGGAAAAAGGTCATCACGGCATAGGAGGCCTGCAAGGCATAAAAGGCGAGGAAAATACCGATGCCGGCGGCGATAATGCTGCCCGTGAGATCGCCCTGCAGCAGCGAGGCGAGAGCGAGCCCGACGCCGATGCCGGCAAGCGTTCCCGTCGATCTCTGCAGTGCCCGGACTGCCGTATCGCCACGCGATTTGGTGTTGGTAAAAACAAGGAAGGCCGTCAGAACCGCCCAGAACCAGCGCTCGCGCGACAGCATCAGGCCGAACACCATGGCAATGCCGGAGGCGATCGTGATCTGGAGCGCAGCACGCACCAGCGGGTTCTTCAGCGAAAAATCGCGGGGCTGGCGCACCCGGCCTTCGCGCGTCGGCGACAGCGACCGGAACTGGTCGCGGGAACCTTCGGCAATGAGGGCCGCAAAGCGCACCCGCACCCGGTGCAACAGTTCGAAGATGGAAATGGTTTCGCTCAAGTGCCGGTCGGGCGTGTCATCCACGATCCCCGCCCATTCCGCAACCGCCTCTTCCTTGCCTTCCAGCACCGCATGGACAAGACCGAAGGGGGCCGAATTATAGACGCTCAGAACCACCGCACTTTCGGTTGCCAGATGCAGGTCGAAGATCGCCATGGCAATGTCCATGACGTTCTGGTCCGCCTCGTCCAACGTGCCTTCGCCGGTGCGCGGCAACAGCGCCTCGGCCATCAGGGATACTTCCTTCAGCCGCTCCTGCAGTTCCATCAGCTCGGTGCGGTCCTCGTCGAGCGTCACCTGCGCGCGCGCCAGAAGCGCCAGCCGCACCAGGATATCGTTGACGCGCCCCTGCATGGCAATCATCGCCTGCAAAAGGTCGCGGCCGCGATTGTCCGGCAAAAGCAGGGTGCGCACGCCGTGGCCGACCAGCACAGCCACCAGCAGCGCAAGCGCTGCCAGCGGCAGCTCGTCCAGCCCCGGCCGCAGATAGGCGCTGAGGAAATAGGAGG
Organism: Neorhizobium sp. PAMB6630; assembly: GCF_058242775.1. Taxonomy (NCBI): domain Bacteria; kingdom Pseudomonadati; phylum Pseudomonadota; class Alphaproteobacteria; order Hyphomicrobiales; family Rhizobiaceae; genus Neorhizobium; species Neorhizobium sp. PAMB6630. The sequence goes on along the minus strand of NZ_CM177836.1, from coordinate 1,567,752 downwards.
TGAAGGCGAACATGCCGATGGCAAAACCGCGCGGCCCATAAACCCGGGCAAGGCTTGCCACAAACACGATCGCCAGGAAGGCGAAATCCGAGAGGTAGCGGTGATCCTCCAGCGAACTGGCAAGCGCAATGCTGCCAAGGCTCGCAAGCCCGCCGAGAAGCCGCGTTACCAGCTGGCCACGCGGCGTGCGATCCCGCACCGCAACGCCCCCTTCGATGGAGAGGATGATGGCAAGGCCGAAGGCAATCGGCGGCAAGGGAAGCGCAAAACGATGGATGGCGACGAGGGCTGCCACCGAAAGCCCGATGCCGAGTGTCACTCGGCCGCCCATCCGGGCGCGCGACAGGGCCGGATCGATCGAATAGAGCCAGTCGATCAGGGAAATTCTCGATGCCATATCGTCTGTTGTGCCATGTCTTGCGGAAGGGGATGTGACCGAACCCCGCGACCTTGCGTTTTTTATGATCTTGCCAGCGTGCGGCAAGAGGGCCGGGAAAAGCCTATTGCTGCCCCTTGGCCAGGCTCTGCATTTCGGCAAGTACCGAATCACGCTCGTTCTCGGCGACCCGGTGGATATCGTCGATAACAGGCTTTCCGCCTTCCGTTACGACATCGAAATCGACCTCGCTCACCGAATTCTTGATATCCGCCTCGTCGATGCAGGTCCACTGCTTGAAGCGCACCTTGACTTCCGTCATGCCGTCCTTGGCCGGAGCCGGGACGATGGATACCTCTTCGAGCGGACAACCGTCCTGCGAATTGGTCACCACGTCATAACCGAAGGGGTCACCCGGCTCATTGTTTTCCGTGTCATAGGCCGGATGCTTTGAGGCCTCCTTGTAGGCTGCCTGGAACCGCTTGCTGAACAGTTTCGACAGCGGATCCGCATCGAAGATGAACTTCCACCCGGTATCAACGCTCTTCCAGTTGGTCTCGGTGATATCCATCACCTTGCGCACCGGATCGGTGACATCGGCAGCCCCGGCTGGGCCTGAAAGAGCGAGAATAAGAAGAGCGAGCGGTGCGGTCCGCATGTGCGTCATGTCCCTGGCTGGAGGTGCCTGGAGATTATCCGGGCGGGTTGATTTGGCAATGGCAATTGTTCCACCACGGCTTTGCGTTCGGCTGCGGCAATGCTATAGCGCACGAGACTTCCGTCCATCCTATCAGGGGCTTTGTCCCGCACATCGAAGAGGCTGATACATGAACAAGATCAAGGTTGCCAACCCGGTCGTCGATCTCGACGGCGATGAAATGACCCGCATCATCTGGCAGTTCATCAAAGAAAAGCTGATCCTGCCCTACCTTGATCTCGATATCGAATATTATGACCTCTCGGTGGAAAACCGCGATGCCACCAACGACCAGGTGACGGTCGATGCAGCCCACGCCATCAAGAAGCACGGCGTCGGCATCAAGTGCGCCACGATTACCCCTGACGAACAGCGCGTCAAGGAATTCAACCTCAAGGAAATGTGGAAGAGCCCGAACGGCACCATCCGCAACATTCTGGGCGGCGTCATCTTCCGCGAGCCGATCATCTGCAAGAACGTGCCGCGCCTCGTTCCCGGCTGGACGAAGCCCATCGTTGTCGGCCGTCACGCGTTCGGCGACCAGTACAAGGCAACCGATTTCAAGTTCCCCGGCAAGGGCAAGCTGACGATCAAGTTCGTTGGTGAAGATGGCGAAGTCATCGAAAAGGAAGTCTACAACGCGCCGGGCGCAGGCGTCGCCATGGCCATGTACAACCTTGACGAATCGATCCGCGAATTTGCGCGCGCTTCCATGATGTACGGCCTGATGCGCAAGTGGCCGGTTTACCTGTCGACGAAGAACACCATCCTGAAGGCCTATGACGGCCGCTTCAAGGATATCTTCGAAGAAGTCTACCAGGCCGAATTCAAGGCGAAGTTCGAGGAAATCGGCATCGTCTACGAACACCGCCTCATCGACGACATGGTTGCTTCGGCACTCAAGTGGTCCGGCGGTTACGTCTGGGCCTGCAAGAACTACGACGGCGACGTGCAGTCGGATACGGTGGCTCAAGGGTTCGGCTCGCTCGGCCTGATGACCTCGGTTCTCCTGTCGCCGGACGGCCGCACGGTGGAAGCGGAAGCTGCGCATGGCACGGTGACGCGCCACTACCGCCAGCACCAGAAGGGCCAGGAAACCTCGACCAACTCGATCGCCTCGATCTTTGCCTGGACGCGTGGCCTTGCCCACCGCGCCAAGCTGGACGACAACGCGGAACTGGCAAACTTTGCCGCGACGCTCGAAAAGGTCTGCATCGACACGGTTGAATCCGGCTACATGACGAAGGACCTTGCCCTTCTCATCGGCCCCGACCAGCCCTGGCTGTCGACCACCGCCTTCCTCGACAAGGTGGACGAAAACCTGCGCGCCGCCATGGCCGCCTGAGCCATTTCAGGTTCGACACTCTCTGGAACCCGGCCTTGCGCCGGGTTTCTTTTTACCCGACTTTTTCTTGTCACACGCGCATCATGCCGCCAAACTAGGGTCTGTGGGGATTCACAAATCAGCGCGAATGTGATTCACGCTTTGGATGGATCGTTTTGTACTGACAGACGCCCAATGGGCGCAGATAGAACCGCATTGTCTGGGAAAACCTATGGATCCCGGTCGCAGCGGCAGAAACAACCGGCTGTTCATTGAAGCCGTGCTTTGGATTGTGCGCACGGGCAGCCCATGGCGTGACCTGCCCGCTGCGTTTGGCAACTGGAGCACGGCATTCCGTCGGTTTCGCGACTGGCGTGAAGCCGACATTTTCAAACGCATATTCGATGCCCTCTCTGATGAACCGGACATGGAATACGCCATGGTGGATGCCACCATCGTCAAGGTCCACCGACACGGTCAGGGCGCAAAAGGGGGACTCAGAGCCAGGCCATTGGTCGCTCAAAAGGTGGGATGACAACCAAAATCCTGGCACTGACCGATGCTTTAGGCAATTTGGTCCGGTTCGAATTGCTGCCGGGCCATCGCTTCGACACGGTCGGCGTCGCGCCGCTCATCGATGGCATTGAGTTCGGTGCGCTACTTGCAGACAAGGCTTTCGATAGCAACAACATTTTGGCCGATCTCAACGAGCGCGGCGCGAAAATCGTCATCTCGCAACATCCACGTCGATCAGTGCCTCTCCAAATCGACACCGAAATTTACAAATGGCGACACCTGATCGAAAACTTCTTCTGCAAACTCAAAGAGTTCAAGCGCATCGCTATGCGAGCATGTAAAACGGACCAGAGCTTTCAGGCCATGATCTATCTGGCAGCGGCTGTGATCAACTCACGATGAATCCCCACAGTCCCTAGAACATAAAAAGAACAAAGAGAGGAAAACATCCATGGAACTCGTGCTGTACACCAACCCGATGTCACGCGGACGCATTGCGCGCTGGATGCTGGAGGAAACTGGGGAGCCTTACCGCGTCGAGGTGATCGGATACGGCGCCGAGATGAAGGGGCCGCAGTTCCGCGCCATCAATCCGATGGGCAAGGTGCCGGCGCTGACGCATGGCAAGACGGTGGTGACCGAATGCGCAGGGATCATCGCCTATCTCGCCGACGCCTTTCCGCAGGCGGGATTGCTGCCTGAGACGCCGGAGGAGCGCGGCGCTTATTACCGCTGGATGTTTTTTGCCGCCGGCCCGGTCGAGGCAGCCGTGACCAATCGAAATCTCGGCATCGAAGTTCCCGCCGACAAGCGGCGCATGGTGGGCTACGACACCTATGAGACGGTGATGGACACACTGGAAGCACTTCTGTCGCGCACGCCCTATATCACCGGCGACCGCTTCACCGCTGCCGATGTCTATCTCGGCTCGCAGATCAGCTGGGGCCTGCAATTCGGCACGATCGATCGTCGCCCGGCTTTCGCAGACTATGCCGCCCGCGTCGTTAAGCGCCAGGCCTGGAGCCGCGCCAACGATCTGGACAATGCGCTGGCCCGCGACATGGCGCCGCCGGCCGGGACCTGATGCTGCAAGAACCCTCCATCAAGAGACCCTGAGATGAGATTTGGCTACACAATCATCTATGTCCCGGATGTTGCAAAATCGCTGGCCTTTTTCAGCGAAGCCTTCGGCTTTGCCACGCGCTTCCTGCATGGCAGCGGCACCTATGGCGAGTTGCACAGCGGCGAAACCACCATCGCCTTTGCCGCGGATGCACTCGGCGACAGCAATTTTCCCGGTGGTCATGTCTCCGCACATTCCTCGCCAAAACCGCTTGGCATGGAAATCGCGCTGGTGACCGACGATGTCGAGGCCGCTCACGCAAGGGCGCTTGCCTGTGGCGCACAGGAACTTTCGGCACCCACGGAAAAGCCGTGGGGACAGGTGGTCTCCTATCTGCGCTGCCCGGACGGGTTGCTGATCGAGCTTTGCACGCCGGTAGCCTGATCGTGGTGTTCAGGCAATCGATGCATTGCCTTTGCAGTTGGACGGCGGGCCGGCTCGTGATAATGAGCCGGCCATGAACACGACCTCCTTTTCCCCCATTCACGTCATCGGCGGCGGCCTTGCAGGCTCGGAAGCCGCATGGCAGATCGCCGAAGCCGGCGTGCCCGTCGTCCTGCACGAAATGCGCGGCGTGCGCGGCACCGATGCCCACAAGGGTGACGGCCTTGCCGAACTCGTCTGCTCCAATTCGTTCCGCTCCGATGATGCGACGGCCAATGCCGTTGGCGTCATCCATGCGGAAATGCGGCTTGCCGGCTCGCTGATCATGGCTTGCGCCGATCGCCATCAGGTACCGGCCGGCGGCGCGCTGGCCGTCGACCGCGACGGTTTTTCCGATGCCGTGACGGCTGCGATTTCCGGCCATCCGCTGATCACGGTGGTGCGCGAGGAAGTACAGGGCCTGCCGCCAGCCGAATGGGACCTGACGGTCATTGCCACCGGCCCCCTCACCTCGCCGGCACTGGCGGCCGGCATCCAGAACCAGACCGGCAAGGATGCGCTCGCCTTCTTTGATGCCATCGCGCCCATCGTCCACCGCGATTCGATCGACATGGATATCTGCTGGTACCAGTCGCGCTATGACAAGGTCGGCCCCGGCGGTAACGGCAAGGACTACATCAACTGCCCGCTGGACAAGGACCAGTACGATGCCTTCGTTGACGCCCTCATTGCCGGCGACACGGTTGGTTTCAAGGAATGGGAAGGCACGCCCTATTTCGATGGCTGCCTGCCGATTGAAGTCATGGCCGAGCGCGGTCGCGAGACGCTGCGCCATGGGCCTATGAAGCCGATGGGCCTCACCAACGCGCATAACCCGACGGTGAAGGCCTATGCCGTGGTGCAATTGCGCCAGGACAATGCGCTCGGCACGCTCTACAACATGGTCGGTTTCCAGACGAAGCTGAAATATGGCGCGCAGGCGGAAATTTTTCGCATGATCCCCGGCCTGCAGAATGCCGAATTCGCACGGCTCGGCGGTCTGCACCGCAACACCTATATCCACTCGCCGACGCTGCTCGACCAGAGCCTGACGTTGAAGAGCCGACCCGCCTTGCGTTTTGCCGGCCAGATCACCGGCTGCGAAGGTTATGTGGAAAGTGCCGCCATCGGGCTTCTGGCAGGCCGCTTTGCCAGCGCCGAGCGCAAGGGCGAAACGATTTCCGCACCGCCTGCCACCACGGCCCTTGGTGCCCTGCTCAATCACATCACCGGTGGCCATATCGTCTCCGAGGACGAGCCCGGAAAACGCTCCTTCCAGCCGATGAACATCAATTTCGGCCTGTTTCCCGATCTTGCCCCCGGCTCCATCGTGCGCCCGGAAGGCCTGAAGCGTTTTCGCGGCAAGGACAAGACGATCATGAAACGCCAGCTGATGGCGCGCCGGGCGCTTGCCGATTGCGCTGCCTGGCTCGGCAAGCCGGTGCCTGTCGTGGAAGCACCAGTGGTCGAAGAAGAAGACGCTTCGGTCTGAGCCTTGGCGCGGCTACGGATGGCGGGTTAAACAACCCGCCTCAGACGCTGCTTTCCAGCTGCTGCAACTCCGGCGCCACGTAATTGCCGAGGAGCCAGAGCGACACTTCTGCCGCTTCCGCAGCGGTCGAGAAAACAAAACTGTCGTCATGCGCCGGCGCATCGAGAAACTGAAGGTTCAGTCCACGCTCATGATCCAACGGCGTCACCCGCACGCGCCCGGGCTCGATCAGATGGCAGGCGTAATGGGAACGGCGGTTGCGCATGATGCCCGCCTTGTTGTCGTGCAGACGCACGAAGATCGCTGATCCGTCTTCCGTCTCATGCAGGTTGCGAATGGCTTCCGTCGGATAGGCGCGGCCGAATTCGAGGATCGCCATGCTCGGATCATGCCGGTCCGCCTCCTCGCGCTCATTTGCCATGCGCGTTGCGTAATAGGCGATGAGAATGACCAGAAGGCCGATGATCGACCAGGTTGCCAGTGCCACGTTACTCTCCCGATGAGGCGTCACCAGCCCCGCTTAGCCCGCGAGGCTTGTGCGGACGTGACAGGAAGGAGAATGGATCAGATTCTCTTCAAGACAAGTGTGCGCGCCATGCGAAGTTGCCGGCGCCACTGGGCCGGCTGCAGATCGGCTGTCAGCACGCCCGCCTTCAGCTTCACGGCGCGACGCAACACCGGCTCGGCCATCGCAACCGGCAGGAATGCGGCAAGCACCGGCGCCGGAATCCGTCCGGCTCTGCGGGCTTTTTGAAGGTGATCGAGACCAAGACCCGCGAACGCCTCGATGGCATGACCGATGTTCTCAGCCGGCTCCCCCGCCAGAAACCGATCCCGGTTGAGCCCGGTGGCGGATAAAATATCCTGCGGCAGATAGACCTGGCCCCGCCTGATATGGAGCGGCATCAGCAGGAGAAGACCGGCGATGGCCTGCGCCACGCCGGCATGACCGGCGATTTCAGAGCTTGCCATGGCAGAGGGCGCATCAAGGACCAGACCGGCAAGCTGGATCAGTGCCGAGGCCGTTTCGCCAGCATACCCTTCCAGCGCATTTTTATCCGGCATCGGATCGTCGTAGAGGTCGAAGACACGCGCCTCGATCATCGCCAGCAGCACAGGCCGCGGCAGGTGATAACGCTCGACGGTTTCCATGAGGGCTGCGGCAATCGGATTGGCGCTCGCCTCGCCTTTCGCCTCACCGGCCAGGAGATCACGCCACCATTGCAGGCGAATTTCGCCGGCAAGCGGCTGCTGGATGACATCGCGCACACGGGCGATTTCGGCGTGGAAGGCGTAGAGGGCGGCAAGCGGCCCGCGTTTTTCCTCAGGCGACAGAAGGCAGGCGAGATAACGGTCCCGATCCGTCTCGCGCAGTGTCGACAGGCATATATCGAAATGGTCGCTTGGCGCAGACGTCACATCCGGTCTCCGGGCCTTAGAATTGCGCCTGCCTTTGCAGGCAGACCGCTCAGACGGCGATGAGGGCCGCAGCGACGGGCCGCATTTCACCGAGCATGATGTTGTACGTTCTAACCGCCGCTCCGGTTCCCATGGAATCGGAGGAAATGCCCCGCGCCCGGAAGGCCGCCTTCAGCGGTGCCGGCAGCGGGCGCAGATCTTTTCCCGTGCCGACGAGGAGAAACTCCACGCCAGCCTCCTGCAGCACACGTGAAAACGCGTCTGCCGTCAGTGCCGCCCCTTCCTCCATATCCCAGCCATAAACGCCCGAGGGGAGGCAGAGAAGAGATCCGCGATGCGACATGTCGGCAAAGCGGAAACCGCCATTGCCATAGGCATCGATTGGCGCGCGCCCGGGAAAATGGGCATCGCGGATTTCAGGAGGCCGGGCCAAGGATCAGGCGCTCGGCTTGCCGGACGGCAAGCTCTTGTCCGTCTTGGTCTTGCGGTTCTCGTCCGTATCGAAGGTATCGGTGCGAAGCTTGAAGGCAATCAGCACCGGTGCTGCGATATAGATGGACGAGAACGTACCGACAGCCACACCAAACAGCATCGCAAAGGTGAAGGACCGGATGACTTCGCCGCCGAAGATATAAAGCGCAGAGAGCGCGATCATCGTGGTGAGGCCGGTCAGAACCGTGCGCGACAGCGTCTGGTTGATCGAGATATCGATGAGGTCCGACAGTGGCATCTTTTTATAACGCCGCAGGTTTTCGCGCATTCGGTCGTAGACCACCACCGTATCGTTCAACGAATAACCGACAATGGTCAGGATGGCCGCGATACTGGTCAGGTTGAACTCGATCCCTGTCAGCACGAAGAGGCCAAGGGTCAGGATCACGTCGTGCATCGTGGCGATGATGGCGCCGACGGCAAACTGCCATTCGAAGCGGAACCAGATGTAGACGAGGATGAAGAGAAGCGCGATGCCGACGCCGAGCGTTGCCGTATAGGTGAGGTCACTCGAAACCGAGGGGCCGACCACTTCCACGCGGCGGAACTCGTAATCGGCTTCCAGATCGCCGCGGATACGAGCGAGCGCGGACTGCTCGGCATTTTCGCCGCCATCCTGCGCCTGCACACGCACCAGCACATCCTGCGGCGTGCCAAAGCCCTGGGCCTGCACTTCACCGAGGTTCAACTGGTCAAGGCGGGCACGAATATCGGCGATGTTGGCATCGCCCTGGCGGGCCTTCATCTCGATGATGGAACCACCACGGAAGTCGATGCCGAGGTTCATGCCAACGCCGACGAAGCTGACCAAGGCAGCAATGGACAGAGCCGCTGCGGCAAGGAACGTGTAACGGCGGATCGACATGAACGGCAGGCCGCGACCATCAAATACACCGGTGCGGATACCCTTCGGCAGCTGCTTCGGCTTTGCGCGGCGCACCCAGACGGCAAACAGCCAGCTGGTGAAGGTGAAGGCGGTAAAGACGGTCGTGACGATACCAACGGCAAGCGTAACGGCAAAACCACGCACCGGACCGGAGCCGAGATAAAACAGCACCACGGCTGCAATCAGCGTCGTCAGGTTGGCGTCGATAATGGTGGAAAAGGCGCGCTTGAAGCCGCTATCGATGGCCGGCAGCAGGGACCTGCCGCTTTTCACTTCTTCACGAATACGCTCGTAGATCAGCACGTTCGAATCGACCGCCATGCCCATGGTGAGCACGATACCGGCAATACCCGGTAGCGTCAGCGTCGAGCCGATCAGCGACAGGACCGCAAGGATCATCACGATGTTGATGGCAAGTGCCAGATTGGCGAGGAGGCCGAAGAAGCCGTAGAAGGCAAACATGAAGCCGGCAACGGCAACCGCGCCGATCACCGAGGCGACGACGCCGGCGCGGATGGAATCGGCACCGAGGCCCGGACCGACCGTGCGTTCTTCGACAACGGTCAGTGTTGCCGGAAGCGCACCGGCGCGCAGCAGGACGGCAAGGTCATTGGCGCCCTGAACCGAGAAATTGCCGGAAATCTGGCCGGAACCGCCGATAATCGGTTCGCGGATGACAGGCGCCGAGATCACCTGGTCGTCGAGGACGATGGCAAAGGGACGGCCGACATTCTGCTGGGTCGCCTGGGCAAACCGCTGCGAACCACGCGAATCGAAGCGGAAGGTGACGACCGGCTCGTTTGTCTGCTGGTTGAAGCTTGCCTGCGCATCGACAAGGTTTTCACCCGAAACCAGCGCACGACGCTCCACCAGATAGGGCACAGCGGGATCATCGGTCGAATACATGATCTGCGATGTGACGGGCGGGCGGCCGTTCAAAGCCTCCTGCACCGGCATCGTGGTATCGACCATATGGAAGGACAGCTTGGCGGTCTGGTTCAGAAGCGCCTTCAGGCGCTGCGGATCCTGAAGACCCGGCACCTGCACGATGATGCGATCATTGCCCTGGCGCTGGATCAGCGGCTCGGTGGTGCCAAGCTCGTCGACGCGGCGGCGTACCACCTCAATCGACTGCGTGACCGCAGACGACATACGGTAGTCAATGCCGGCATCGGTCAGCGTCAGGCGCAGCTGGCCATCGCCGCTGTCATCCAGCGACAGTTCCGTGATGCTGCCGCCAAAGGTGCCGGCCGAAACGGGCTGAAGCAGCGGCTGCAAGGCATCGCGCGCCGCCTGAAGCTGCGCCACATCCGTCACGCGGACCTGGATCTGCTGGCCGGTGCCATTGAGGCCGGTATAGCGCACATTGGCTTCGCGCAGCACGTTGCGCACGTCGCCAACGATGGTTTCCAGCCGTTCCTTGACGATATCGCTCCGCTCGATCTTGAGCATGATGTGCGATCCGCCCTGAAGGTCGAGACCGAGCGTCACCTTCTTGGTGGGGAACCAGCCGGGGAGCTTTGCCAACTGCTCGCTGCTGAACATGTTCGGGGCTGCGATCAGCAGGCTGACGGCAATCACGAACCAGATGAATAGGGTCTTCCAGCGGGAGAAGTATAGCATTGCGATCTCGATGTTCTGGCAGGGTCAGAGAGGCGTCCGCCTGAAGCGGACGCCGAGCCCGGGTAGACGGTCAGGCCTTCTCGGTCTTGACCGGCTCGCCCTTGACGCGGACTTCAGCCACGTAGGTGCGCAGCACGCGAACCTTGACGTTTTCGGCGATTTCCACTTCCAGTTCCGTATCGTCGATGACCTTGGTCACCTTGCCGGAAATGCCGCCGCCCAGAACGACCTGGTCACCGCGGCGGATGTTCGACAGGGTTTCCTGGCGCTTCTTCAACTGGGCGCGCTGCGGACGGATGAGGAAGAAATACCAGACCACCATCAACGGCGCGAAGAGGAAAAGCATTTCGAGGCCGGAGCCAAATGCAGATGCAGACGGGGCTGCGCCTTCGGCCTGGGCAAATGCTTCAGTAATGAACATCGATAACTCCCGGAATTGGATGACGGAGGTACCCCCGTCTCAAGCCGCCGGAATATAGTTGCGATCAAGGCGAATGCAACAGAAACGAAGGCTCAGGGCGTACCGAATTCAGGCCTCTTACCCTTTCGATGGGGAAAACGCCATGCTACCGCCGAGGAAAAGCGCAAACGCCGCCTGCCCTGACGCTTCCGGCCCGTGCCGCCGTACCAAGGAGATGAAGATGACCGTGGACGCAACTGCCGAACTGATTGCCGAGGTGCGCCGGCTGGCCGATGCGCTGGACCGTCTGGCCGGCCCCGCGCCCGCCGTCAACGACTGGGCCGCGGCCGACTGTTTCGTCTGGGTGCCTGCCAACCGATACCTGCAGCCGGTGGCACGCCCGAACCGGGTGGCGCTTTCCCTCATTCGCGGCGTCGATCACGTGCGCGACATCCTTCATGAAAACACGCTGCGGTTCGCGGAAGGTTATGAGGCCAACAACGTTCTTCTGTGGGGCGCGCGCGGCATGGGAAAATCTTCGCTGGTCAAGGCCGTGCATGCGGATGTGAAGGCTTCGACGGCCGCCGCCCTCAAATTGGTGGAGGTTCACCGGGAAGACATTTCCTCGCTCCCCGCCCTCCTCGACATTCTGAAGGTTTCGGACCAGCGTATCATCGTGTTCTGCGATGACCTCTCCTTCGATCACGACGACACCGCCTACAAGTCGCTGAAGGCGGCACTCGACGGCGGCATCGAGGGGCGTCCGGACAATGTTCTCTTCTACGCCACCTCCAACCGCCGCCATCTGCTTCCGCGCCACATGCTGGAGAACGAGCAGTCGACGGCGATCAACCCATCGGAAGCTGTCGAGGAAAAGGTGTCGCTGTCGGATCGATTCGGCCTCTGGCTCGGCTTCCACAAGTGCAGCCAGGAAGATTATCTCGGCATGATCGATGGTTACGCCAGCCATTTCGATCTGGGTCTGGCGCCTGAGACGCTGCATCACGAGGCGCTGGAATGGGCAACCACCCGCGGCGGTCGGTCGGGCCGTGTCGCCTGGCAATATATCCAGGATCTTGCCGGGCGCCTGCGCAAGCCGCTTCACCGGGCTTAAGCTCCCCCAAAAACGCGCATGAAAAAAGCCCGGACATGCCGGGCTTTCTCCGATCCCCTCGATACGCAAAACAACTGCGAGGGCAATTTTTATCCTTTGGGGCGGTTGAGCCCGTGGTCTTTCCTATTCCAGGAAGGTCATCGGGTTGACCGGCGTTGCATCCTTGCGCACTTCGAAATGCACCTGCGGGCGTTTTGCATCGCCGCTCATGCCTGATGTGGCAAGCGTCTGGCCGCGTTGGATTTTTTGACCGCGCGTCACGTTGATGTTGCCGGCGTGGCCATAGACCGTCACCTTGCCATCGTCGTGGCGAACCAGAACGGTGTTGCCGAGCTGCTTCAGGCCGTTGCCGGCATAGATGACAACGCCGTTTTCAGCCGCCTTGATCGGCGTGCCCTCGGGCACGGAGATGTCGATACCGTCATTGCGGTTGCCATCGACGTTCGAACCGTAGGCGGCAATCACGGCGCCGTTCACCGGCCAGCGGTATTTTTCGATGCCCGTCGCAGACGGTGCCGGCGTGCTGACATCGGCCTTGCTTTCCACGTCGGAAAGGCTCGCGGTCTGGGTCTGTGCCGGCTTTTCCGGTGCCTTGGCGACGGCTGCCTCGCGAGCCGGTACGGACACCGGTTCAATCTTGGCCGGAGCAGCCTGCGGGGCCGATGCCGTCTTCACGGCGTCACCGCCATTGGCGACCTTCAGTGTCTGGCCGATGCGGATGCCGCCATCGGTCAAGCCGTTCTCCGCCTTCAGGCGATCGATCGGCGTGTTGGTGGCGCGGGCGATCTTGGACAGCGTATCGCCGGGCTTGACCACATAGGAGCCCTTCGGCGGAACCGGCTGGCCACCACCAGACGGCGGGGTCAGCTTGCCGGCTTCGGCCTGCATCTTGTCGCGTGAGCTTTGCGCGCCCGGCAGCACGGCAACCTTATCGGCCGGCTCGCGGGACGGCGTCGGCACATTGCCGTCGTTCGGCAGATCGATGGAGCCGGAGGCAGCCCGTGCCGTGTTCGAACGTGCTGCATAGGTGGGGATGACGACCATCTGGCCGGCCGTCAGCTGCCCGCCATTGGCTTTCAGGATTTCCTTTTCCGGCACGCCGTAACGCTGCGACAGGACTGCTGCCGTCTCGCCGGGACGCATGGCGATGCGCGGCGCGTTGACGGTCGACCAGCCGGACGGGGAACCACTCTGGACAGTTTCGCTGGCGGCACGGCGCGATGCAGCAGCAGGTGCCGGCTGCACCATAGCCTGCTGGCGTGAAAGATCTTCGCGGGCCGGCGGCAGGTTGGAACCGCTGTCGCTTGGCGGTGCAAGTTCTGCACGCTGGATGGCAACCGGGGCGGCCGCACGGCGGGCCGGCGACGCACTGGCTGAACCATAACCGCCCTGCTGCGGATAGGCCTGCTGCTGCTGCGGATAGGAAGGCTGCTGGGCATAACCACCGTTCTGCGGTGCGGCAGAGGCCGTATAACCACCGACATCATCCTGCGGCGTCGGTGCCGGACCATAAGCCCCGCCCCCCTGGCGCTGCGGAATGGATGCCGTCGTGATGTCGTCGCTTCCGGGCATCAAGCCTGAGAAACGCGTGGCATCGGAACTGCACCCCGTTGCCGCGCTGGCAAGGAACGCTGCCACGGCGACGCGGACGGCTGACTTTCTCATATTCGATGAATTGTTCAAACGCATGACCCGACCCAAACGACGCAACTAACTTGACGATCATTAAAGCCCGTTAGTCTTACCGTCGGGTTAAGGCGCGGGTCCGTCCTGCATTTTTTTGATAAATTGATAACCATGAATCGGCTTTGACCGATCGGGACACCGCGGGCTGTGGAACAACGCGGCTTAGAGATGCAGCGCGATATGTGAGGCGAGCGGCAGGTAAGGCGCTGGAAACAGGTCTTCGCGCTCGAAGCGGCTACCGGTCTTGGTGAGACGCACCATCATGCAATTTTCGCCATCGGTCATCAGCGGCGCAACCATCGAGCCGCCATGCACCAGCTGTTCGGCATAAAAGCGCGGTATGCTTTCAAACGCGGCGGTGACCAGGATCCGGTCGAACGTGCCCTCTCCCTGCAGTCCGTGCGTGCCGTCTGCCTGACGAATGATGACGTTGCGAAGCCCGAGCGCTTCCATGCGCAACTGGGCGGCCTTCACCAGCGTGCGATAACGCTCGACGGTCAAGACGCGCTCCGCAATGCGCCCGATGACGGCGGCCATGAAACCGCTGCCAGTGCCGATTTCCAGCACCCGGTGGCCGGGTTTCACATGCAGTTGCGCCAGAAGCCGTGCGGCAAGATCCGCCCCTTCCATGAAGGAGCCGCAGTCGATGGGAATGCTGCGGCTGGAATAGGCATCACTGGAAAACTGCGGTGGCACGAACTGGCTGCGCGGCGTCTGCTCGATGGCCGTCAACAGATCAAGATCGGTGATGCCCTGCGCCCTCAGCCGCAGAACCAGCGCCGCAAACCCTTCTTTCTCGATCATCGCGGATTTCAAGCATCCACTCCCAGAGCCTGCAGAACCGCATCGCGCGCGCCATGATCGGTCAGATCGAGCTTCAGCGCGGTCACCGAAATCCTGTTCGCGCTCACCGCATGGATATCGGTGCCCGGTGCGAACTGTCCCGAACGGACCGGGTAACGCAGCCAGAAGTAAGGATTGCCGCGACTGTCCTCACGCTCTTCCACCACCAGGGCGAAATCCGTCCGGCCCTGGCTCGTCACCTCAACGCCGTCCACCTCATCCGGCGGAGAGGCGGGAAAATTGAGGTTGAGAAAGGTGCCGCCCGGAAGGTCTGCCTGCAGAAGCTTGCCGATCAGCGCCGGTGCATGGGTTTCGGCGATTTCCCACGGAATGGTGCGGATCTCGCCGTCACGGCGCACCGCCTGGCTCAGCGACAGCGAGCGGATGCCCTGGATCGTGCCTTCGATGGCGCCGGCAATCGTGCCGGAATAGGTCACGTCGTCGGCGATATTGGAGCCGGCATTCACACCCGACAGGATGAGATCCGGCTTGACGTCCAGCACATGACGGATCCCCATGATGACGCAATCGGTCGGCGTACCACGCACGGCATAATGCCGGTCGGCGATCTTTCGCAGCCGCAGCGGTTCCGACAGCGTCAGCGAATGGGCAAGACCGCTCTGGTCGGTTTCCGGCGCCACGATCCAGACATCGTCGGAAAGAGTGCGGGCGATGCGCTCCAGCACCGCCAGCCCTTCGGCATGAATGCCGTCGTCATTGGTCAGCAGTATCCGCATGGCTTTTGCGTCACGCGCTCCGTTCGATCCGGGTCAGGCCGCCCATGTAGGGAACCAGAACGTCCGGCACCGTCACCGACCCATCGTCATTCAGATAGTTTTCCATGACGGCAATAAGGCAGCGGCCGACAGCCGTGCCCGAACCGTTCAGCGTGTGAACGAATTTCGGCACCTTGTCGTCCTTCACCCGGTAACGGGCGTTCATGCGGCGGCCCTGGAAATCGCCGCAGACCGAGCAGGACGAGATTTCGCGATAGGTGTTCTGCCCCGGAAGCCAGACTTCCAGATCGTAGGTCTTGCGGGCGCTGAACCCCATATCGCCGGTGCAAAGCGCCATGGTGCGGAAATGCAGACCAAGACGTTTCAGCACTTCTTCGGCGCAGGCCGTCATGCGCTCATGTTCGGCAACCGCACTTTCAGCATCGGTGATCGACACGAGTTCGCATTTCCAGAACTGATGCTGGCGCAACATGCCGCGCGTATCGCGACCGGCAGAACCGGCTTCCGAGCGGAACGACGGCGTCAGCGCCGTAAAGCGCAGCGGCAGCTTTTCCTGCTCGAGGATTTCGCCGGACACGAGGTTGGTCAGCGTCACCTCCGCCGTCGGGATCAGCCAGCGGCCATCGGTCGTGCGAAACAGGTCTTCGGCAAATTTCGGCAGCTGGCCGGTGCCATACATCGCCTCGTCGCGCACCATCAGCGGCGAAGACACTTCCGTATAACCGTGCTCGCTGGTGTGGAGATCGATCATGAACTGGCCGAGTGCCCGCTCCAGCTTTGCAAGCTGGCCGGTCAGCACCGTAAATCGCGAGCCGGACAGTTTTGCCGCCCGGTCGAAATCCATCATGCCGAGACCTTCACCGATCTCGAAATGTTCCTTGGCCGGATGGTTCCACAGCGGCTTTTCGCCGGTAACGCGCGCCACCACGTTGTCATGCTCGTCGCGGCCGACGGGCACGTCATCGAAGGGAATGTTGGGCAGGCGCGACAGGACATCGTCCAGCGCTGCGATTGCCTCACGTTCCTGCTGTTCCAGCGCCGGCATCGTGTCCTTGAGGCTTGCGACTTCGGCTTTGAGTTTTTCGGCCAGTTCCGAATTCTTCTGCGCCATGGCGGCGCCGATATCCTTGGAGGCGGCGTTGCGGCGCGACTGCATGTCCTGCAGCTGCTGGATCACCGCGCGACGGGTTTCGTCCAGCGCAATGATGGCCTCAGCCTGCGGCTCGGCACCGCGCTTCTTCAGGGCCTCGTCGAGGCTTTCGGGGTTTTCACGGATCCACTTGATATCGAGCATCGTCGTTCCAGGTCATGAAGTAAGAGTTATGGCCGATGCGATGCGCCCGGCCGAAAGGAAAGTCCGGCCGAGATATCCTGTTCTGCCGGAACGGATCTTCAGGCCTCGTCGGACCGGGACGGTTCTGTCTTGGCGACACCGGACACCGCACCCGTCTCGGCCACAGTCTCTTCGGCGCGCTTGCGCTCGACCAGACGTGCAGCATAGATCGAAATCTCGTAGAGAAGGATTGTCGGCAGTGCAAGACCGATCTGGGACATCGGATCGGGCGGCGTCAGGACCGCGGCCACTACAAAGGCGATGACGATGGCGAACTTGCGCTTTTCGCGCAGCCAGTCGCTGGAGAGAATGCCCACCCGCGCCAGAAGCGTGGTGACCACAGGCAGCTGGAAGACCAGCCCGAAGGACATGACCAGCGTCATGATCAGCGACAGGTATTCCGACACTTTCGGCATCAGCGAGATCGCCACTTCTCCTTCGCCCGGCGCCTGCTGCATGGCGAGGAAAAACCACATCACCATCGGCGTGAAGAAGAAATAGACGAGCGCTGCCCCCATCAGGAAGAGCACCGGCGAAGCAATCAGGAACGGCAGGAAGGCTGCACGCTCATTCTTGTAGAGACCCGGCGCCACGAACTTGTAGAGCTGCGAGGCGATGATCGGGAATGCAATCACCAGCGCGCCGAACATGGCCACCTTCACCTGGGTGAAGAAGAATTCCTGTGGGGCCGTGTAGATCAACTCGGATTTGGCGAGGTCGAGGCCTGCCCAGAGCACCGCCCATTTGTAGGGAATGACCAGCAGGTTGAACAACTGCTTGGCAAAGAAGAAGCAGACCAGAAATGCCAGGAAAAACGCCGCCAGCGACCAGATCAGCCGCGTGCGCAGCTCCACCAGATGCTCGATGAGCGGCTGGGGCTTGTCTTCAATGTCGCCGGTCATGCTTCATCCTTGGATGTTGTCGGTTTTTTGCGAGCCCGCGCAACCGGCTTCGAAGCCGGTGGCTGATCGGCGGCCGGCTCTGCGGCAACGGCTTGCGCGGCCGGCTTTGCCGTGCGCCGTGGCTTTGCGGGCAAAGGCTTCGTTGCATCGAGGATCGGCGCCTCAACCACCTGTGCAGCCGTCTTTCTGGGTGCGCGCGGTTTTTTCACCACTGCCGCAGGAACGGCAGCGGGGCCGGCGGCCGGCGCACTCGTTGCAGGCGCGTTTGCCGAAGGCGTCGTGGTCTGGCTCGGTGTGACTGCAGCAGCGGAAGGGGCCGGTGCAGCGCTGGACACCGGTTGCGCCGGCGTGACAGGCACGATCGGCGGCGTCTCCGGCAAGGACATCGAGGGGGCAGGAATGAGATCCTCGACGGATGTCACGTCCGTGCCCTCAGCCTCGGCGGATTTGGGCACTTCCGTCGCCTTTTGCAGGTCACTGCGGATTTCGTTGCCCATTTCCCGCAGCGGGTTCATCGCCTCGCGCAGCGCATTGGCCGGATTGAAACGCTGGGCGTCAGAAATGGTCTGGCGCACATCGTCCATGTCCGCTTCCCGCAGGGCCTGGTCGAATTGGGTCCGGAAGTCGCCCGCCATCTTGCGCAGGTTGGATGTCATCTTGCCAAATGCCCTGAGCATGGGCGGCAAGTCCTTTGGCCCGACGACAACGATCAGCACGACCGCGATGACAAGCAGTTCTGTCCAGCCGATATCCAGCATTCACTACGCTCCTGGCGGTGCCGCGCCGGTGGCGCGGCTCCGAACGATTATTTCGTTTCTTCGCGCTGGTGATCGACAGTCTTGCCACTGACCGGCGGCGGGGGCGGCGCATCATTGGTATCGTCGTCGGCCATGCCCTTCTTGAAGCTCTTGATGCCCTTGGCAACATCGCCCATCAGGTCAGGAATCTTGCCGCGACCAAAGAAGATAAGCACGATGATCAGAACGATCAGCCAGTGCCAAACACTAAAAGAACCCATGCTACCACTCCATCATTTCGCGTCGCCGTCGATGTAAGACGTTTACGCTTGTTTTTCAAACAACAAAATATCGTCCGGCGCGACCTTTACACTCACGTCTACGAGACCATCCGGCAACTGGTCGGCGCGGATGCGGGCGCGAAGCGGCACATCGAGCCCATCGACGGCCAGCGTCAGAAGCTCGACGACGCCGAGAAAACGCCGGGTGAGAATGCGCGCAGAAAGCCCGTGGCCTTCCCCCGCAACAGAAATCTGCGAAATCCGCACCGCGATATCGACCGCAGCGCCCTCGGAAAGCCCTTTAGCTTCCCGCGTCCCAAGGGGAGTGGCGACTGCGCCATGGCGCACCCTGCCCTCCATCTGGTTGATTTCCGAAAAGAACGCTGCGGCAAACAGCGATTGCGGACGCCGGTAAAGATCCTGCGCGCGCCCCACCTGCACCAGCCGCCCCTGGCTCAGAAGTGCGATGCGATCCCCCATGCGCATGGCTTCTTCTGCATCATGGGTGACGACGATGGCCGTTGCGCGGCTCTGGCGCAGCACATCCAGCGTATCGGCGCGGATCGTATCCTTCAGGCGCGAATCAAGGCCGCTGAACGGTTCGTCCATCAGGAGAACGCCGGGGCGTGGTGCAAGAGCGCGCGCCAGTGCCACTCGCTGCTGTTCGCCGCCGGAAAGCGCATGCGGATATTTTTGTGCGTAATGAGCAAGGCCCACCCGCTCCAGTGCCACCATGGCTTCGGCCCGCGCCTGCGACGCCGGCAGCGCCGTCAGCCCGAATCGCACATTGTCGAGGACGTTCAGATGCGGAAACAGCGCATAGTCCTGGAACATCAGCCCGATGCCGCGCTTTTCCGGCGGCACGAACAGATCGGGGCCGGCAACCGCGCGCCCATCGATGAGGACGCGGCCGGAGACCTGCGCCTCGATGCCGGCGGCAATCCGCAGCAGCGTCGTTTTGCCCGAACCAGAGGGGCCGAGCAGGCAGAGAACCTCCCCCGGCTGCGCCTCGAGCGAGATATCGCGAACCGTTTCCTTGCCGTGGTAGCTGTGGTGGATATTCTCAAACGCAAGGCTGGAGGCAAAGGTCACGCCTGCGGTTCGGCGCACGGCAGGCTGTGCCATGGGGCCTCTCGCGCCATCCTCGGGCGAAACATCACGCATCGGCTGCAGCCCCTGTCATGCAATAGTCCGGCAGGCGCCCATAGCAGCTATTCCTCGTCCCCGCCAGAAGGCGACAAAAGGCCAAGCTCCTCCAGATCGAGCTGGGTGATCGGATCCTCCTCATCGGAGAGATCATCCGCCGACAGGGGGATCGGAATGCGGAAATCCGGGGGAATGCGGCCAGAGAGAAGCCCCGCACCCTTCAATTCCTCAAGCCCCGGCAGGTCGCGGATCTCTTCTAGGCCGAAATGATCGAGAAAACGCGGCGTGGTGCCAAGCGTCACCGGACGGCCGGGCGTACGCCGTCGTCCACGAAAGCGCACCCAGCCCGCCTCCATCAGCACATCCAGCGTTCCCCGCGATGTCTGCACCCCGCGGATTTCCTCGATTTCGGCACGCGTCACCGGCTGGTGATAGGCAATGATGGCAAGCACTTCGAGTGCGGCACGCGACAGCTTGCGCTGTTCGGTATCATCGCGACGTATGACGAAGGAGAGATCGGCTGCCGTGCGAAACGCCCAGCGGTCATCGACGCGGATAAGGTTGACGCCGCGCGGCGCATAAAGCCGCACCAGCTTCGCCATGATCTTACGCAGATCAATACCGCGCGGCAGGCGCTCCAGCAGGTATGACTCGGAGACCGGTTCGGACGAGGCAAAGATCAGCGCCTCTGCCGTGCGTTCTGCCTCGATCTCCAGGCCGGACGTGCCCGCCGCGTTCGGCGTTGGCGAATCAGAATCTGGTGCCGGCGCCTCGGTCAGCACTTCGCCCGCATCGTCCAAAACCTCATGCTCATCCGGTTGCTGCACGCCGCAATCCCCTATTCGCCGGTTTGGTCGTCGGGCGGGCCGCCGGTCGTGCGACCTGTGCCCCGGCGCATATAGATCGGCGCGAACACGCCGTCCTGACGGATCTCCAGCTTGCCCTCGCGCACCAGTTCCAGCGATGCAGCAAAGGCGCTTGCCGTTGCCGTCACCCGGTCGGCGGCCGGTAGGTAATCCATGAGGTAGCGCTGCAGCACCGTCCAGTCGCCGATTTCGCCGAGCATGGAGGTCAGCATCTCGCGCGCTTCCACCAGCGACCACACCTTGCGCCGCTCGATAGTGACCTGCATCACCGCCTGACGCTGGCGCAGATTGGCATAGGCATTGAGGAGATCGTAGAGATTGGCCTCGAAGGCAGCGCCATTGCGCTCCGGGATATGTTCTGGCGCGCCGCGCGCAAAGACGTCGCGGCCGAGGCGATTGCGGTTGACGAGACGGGAGGCTGCCTCGCGCATGGCTTCCAGCCGCTTCAGGCGAAAGGCAAGCGTTGCCGCCATCTCTTCGCCGGTCGGGCCATCTTCCTGGCGCACCTGCTGGGGAATGAGCAACTTGGACTTGAGATAGGCAAGCCATGCCGCCATCACCAGATAATCGGCGGCAAGCTCGATGCGCACCCGGCGGGCGCTTTCGACAAACGAAAGATACTGTTCGGCCAGCGCCAGCACGGAAATGCGGGCCAGATCCACCTTCTGGGTGCGAGCGAGATGCAGCAGAAGATCGAGCGGGCCTTCAAACCCACCGACGTCGATGACCAGCGCCGGATCGCTCAGCGCGCGCGTCTCGTCATCCTTCCAGAGCCTGTCCATGGGAGTGGCAGATTGCGATGTCTCTCCGGCCATGCCCTGCCCCTTCCTGCCCTTCGCTGTGGCAGCCTGCCTCAGGCAACGGCCGTGAGGGCTGCAAATTCCGCGCGGATTGCCTCTTCGCTTGCACCATCGGCCGGCTGGAACGCCGCCTGCACGGCCTTGGCGCGCTCCAGCGACTTGCCCTGTAGATTTGGCACTTCGCGCACCACCTGTTTCATTTCGTCCATCAGGCCGTTGCAATGCAAGACAATATCGCAGCCACCGGCGACAATATCGGCCGCCCGCTCGCCAAGCGTGCCCTTCAGCGCGTTCATCGAGCTGTCGTCGGAGAGAAGCAGTCCGTCAAAACCGATCGATCCACGAATGACCTCCTCGATGACCGTGCGCGAGGTTGTCGCCGGGCGTTCGGCATCGATGGCGGTAAAGACGATATGGGCGCTCATCGCCATCACCTCATCCTTCATGGCGCGGAAGGGCGCAAAATCCTGCGCCTCCAGTTCAGCGCGCGAGGCGGTGACGACAGGCAGGTCATGGTGCGAATCAGCTGTTGCACGGCCATGGCCCGGCACGTGCTTCATGACGGGCAACATGCCGCCAGCCTTCAACCCTTCGGAGGCTGCCGTTCCAAGGGCCGTCACCACGGCGGGATCGCCGCCATAGGAGCGGTTGCCGATGGCAGGCGTTGCCCCCTCCACCAGCACGTCGAGCACCGGCAGGCAGTTGACGTTGATGCCGAGCTTCATGAGATCAAAGGCGTGCAGGCGCGACATCAGCCAGGCGGCACGAAGGCCGGCCGCCTTGTCTGCGGCAAACAGTGCGCCGAGATCGGCCGCCGCCGGATATTTATCCACCATCGGCGGACGGATGCGCTGCACGCGCCCGCCCTCCTGGTCGATCAGCACAGGCGCATCGGGCCGCCCGATCGTGTCGCGCATCGCCGCGACGAGATCGATGATCTGCTGGGGTTCGGCAAGGTTGCGGGCAAAGAGAATGAAGCCCCAGGGGCGTTCGTTCCGGTAGAGCGCGATCTCATCTGCCGTCAGCGCAAGACCTGCACATCCAAGGATCATTGCTTTCGATTGGCTCATGCGGAAGGGTCCTCGGCTGGATGATGTGCAAGCATGGGGGAATGGTTCAGGTGGCGTCAACGTCAAACGGGGCGTTTCCGCCCCGTTCGTGTCTCGATTGCCAGGGTTTGGCGCCCATGATTACCGGGCGATCAGGCAGGTGCCGCCGGCAGCGCGGTAACGTTCGCAGAGCGCTGCGGCCTCGTCCTTGGTGGAGCCGGCGGCAATGCGCACCCGGTAATAGGTGCCCTTGCCGGCAATGTCTGCGCGGGCAATGTCATGGGCCCGCCCGGACACAACGCTTGCAAACTTGCTGGAGATATTTGCGTAGGATTTCTGCGCTTCCGCCTCACTCGGCAGCGATGCCACCTGGATATAGTAGCCACCGGCCCCCGAGGAGGCCGCAGGTGCTGAAGCCGGCGCGGAAGCCTGGATTGGGCGTGCGGCAGCATCGGCAGCGGTCGCCACGACATTCGTCGGCTGGCGCGAGGGCCGAGCCGTCGGAACAGGCGCTGCAAACTGCGGCGCAGGTGTCGTCTCAGACGCTGCTGCGTCCTGCGTGCCGGTGAGCGCGGTCGTTTGTTCCACATCGACGCTTGCCAGCTCGGTGGGTGCCGTACCCTGCGGCTGCGAGATGGGCGTGATGCCTGCCACCGATTTGGGCTCGGCGAGTGCCGGTGATGCAGCAACGGTTTCGGCCCGGACCGGACGTGCCGGCGTCGATGCCTGCGCCGGAACGTCCGACACCTGCTCGACCAGCGTTCCATCCGGACGCACGATCATGGTCTTCACCCGACGTGGCATCACGGCAAGCTGGTCACCGGCCTGCTGGCCGGACTGTGCCGCGGCCTGCTGCGGCAGGAGGCGTGGATCCTGAGTGTCGCCCACCTCCGTCGATGCCGTTTCAGCGCCGTCTTCCTCGCCTTCCATCGGCAGGTTGTCGGGCATCAGCGTCTTCTGCACCACGTCCATCGGCTGCTCGTCGGAGGAAATCAGCGAGGACTGTTTCGGGTCGTTCAGTGCGCCGCCGGCAACACGATCATAAACCGCCTTGTCCTGGTTCGGCACTGTCTTGCCGCCCGGATTTTCAGGCGCAACCTTCACCGCATCCGTATCAGCGGCAATCACCACCGGGGCACCATTGCCGCTGATGCCCGATGTGCCACCGGCATACCAGGCATAGGCGGAAACGCCCGCCACCAGCACGAGACCGGCAACAGAGGCTGGAACGATCCAGCGCGCAGATGTGCGGCGCGGCGCCTCGTAATAGGCCTCCAGATCCTCCTCCCCCTCATCCGGGCCATCGGAACGGCCGGGCTGAATGGGCTGCGACAGCGTGCGGCGGAAATCCTCTTCCAGCGCCCGTTCAAAATCATCGAATTCATTCGCCGTCAGCGGCTGCTGCGGGGCTGGCGCGACGGCGGCTATCGACTGGGCAGCGCTCGGCGTCGCCCGGCTTCTGGGCGTTTCGCGCGTGCCCGCCGGTTGAGCGGTGTGCGTTTCAAACAGCGAAGCCAGTTCCTGATCAAGATGCAGGTCGAAATCCGAATGGACGACGGGGCGCTGCTCCGGCTCATGCACCGGCAAATCCGGCACATTGAGATCAGGAACGCTTTCCAGCATTTCCTCGGTATCGGCAAAAAGTGCGGGGTCGAAGGCATCCGGCGCGACATCCGGAACCGGCGCAGACACCGCTGCGGCACGCGGTGACACGGGCAACGGCTGCTCCGCCATGCCCGCCGCAGAGCGGGAGGACGCCAGGAACGCCGGAACGACGGGACTGACCGACGGTGCGACCGCCTGAGGACGGGCTGCAAACGGGGCGGGCGCAACGGCAGCGGACGGCATTGCCTCGCGCGTGGCGGCCGGGAGTTCGACCGGAGCCGGCGGCCGCGCGGGTGCAGCTGCCGCCGTCGAAGACGGTGCCGGTGCGCGCGGCTCATCGGCCAGAAGGTCAGAAAAATCGAGTTCCAGTTCCTCGAGAGACAGCTCGAAATCGTCCTCGTTCAACAGGTCGAGCGGTGCCGGTTCCTTTTTCGCGGCCGGTGCCATATCCAGGCCATGCGGTGCAAACGCCGGTTCCGCCACGTCAGGCGCTCGCGGCTGCGAAGACCGCGCGGCGTAGTGACCGACGTCGTAAACAGGCTCTTCCTGAGGCGAGAACCGCTCCTTCGGCGCTGCGTTCGAAGGTGCCGATACCGGCTCGAACGTCTGAACGTCAGGCACATCACGGGCGAAATCGGATGGCAGCAATTCCGGATCAAACAGATCGGATCGCGGCTCGGCACCTGCCGGAGCGAGCTGTTCGAACGCAGGCTGTTCGAAGGCAGGCTGCGGGGCGGCACGCATATCCCAACCCGGTTCCTCCCCGGCCATGTCCAACGGCGTCTGTTCGAAACGCGGTTCGGCAGGTGCCGAGGGCGCGGCCGTCATCGGCGGTTCACCCGTGCGTTCCGGCGCGCGGTGGAAATTGGCAAGCGGCATGCGGAAACCCGGCTCGTAAGCCTTCGCCGGCGGGCGCGACGAGGTTTTGCGCGCAACCGGCACCGGCGCTGCCACCAGAGATGTCTCCAGTTCCGAAATCAGATCAAGCTCGAAATTCTCGTCCATCACCGGCTGCGGGACGGAAGGTTCCGGCGCAGCGCGGACGGGATCGGCATCGCGCGAGACACCGTCAAGATCGGACCGATCGGCGCGATCGAAGGCAGGCTCTGCGACACGGTCCGGCTGAACGACGTTGCGGTTCCAGTCGCTTGAACTTTCACTATGCCTGCCTTGCGAAAACGTCGCGTCGGCCGACGGTGCGGGTGAAGCCTGCGGCACTTGGCCGGCATCAAGATCGTCCAGATCGGCAAACGGATCGCGACCGCGTGGCTCTGCTACGCGCGCCGGCTCCGGATAGTCATCCAAAGAATACGACCGACGAGAGTGATCGGCGTCCGGCCTGCGGACATTCGGATTTGCAGCATCGGCAACCGGCGCGCCGAGCGGCAGGTCATCCGAAGGGTCGAGACGGGGCGCCTCGTAACTTTCGAATTCGCGCAGCAATTCGTCTTCAAGATTGAAGGCCGGCTCGTGGCGGATCTGGGAGCCAGGCATTTCCGCCTGCCTCGCATTGGGCTGGAACCTTTGCGAGGGCCGCTCGTCGTAACCGGCAATCCGCGCAAGCTCCGCCAACGGATCGTCATCGGCAAAGAGATCCGGTCCGCTACCACGGCCAAGTGCAACGCTGTTGTCTGCCATACCTTCGTCCACTCACCTACGCTAACACAACCATCTGCCAGCGCATTATGGGGAAATGGTGGCGTGACTATCGCATCTCGTCCGGTGCAGCTGTGCCTGTAATGGACAGCCCGGACTTCAAGACAGAAGCGACGGCACGCACAAGCCCGAGCCTGGCGATGGTGGAGTTTCGGTCGTTATCCTTAACAAACCGTAAGTCAGGGTTGTCTTTGCCCTTATTCCAATGCGCATGGAAGGAACTTGCCAGATCATAAAGGTAAAAAGCAAGCCGATGCGGCTCCTGGGACAGGGCTGCGGCCTCAATCAGGCGCGGATATTCGGCAATTTTGGCAATCAACTGCATTTCCGCCGAATCAGTCACGCCGGAAACGGCAGCCGACAGATCAACTGATTCGATGTCAAGATCCGGGAATGCTTCGTTCGCCTGGCGGAAAATCGACATGCAGCGGGCGTGCGCATACTGCACGTAAAAGACCGGATTTTCCTTGGAGTGTTCGGTCACCTTGGCAAAATCGAAATCCAGCGGCTCGGAGTTCTTCCGGTAAAGCATCATGAAGCGCACGGGATCGCGGCCCACTTCATCCACCACTTCGCGCAGCGTGACGAAATCGCCTGAACGCTTCGACATCTTCACCGGCTCGCCGTCGCGATAGAGCTTCACCAGCTGGCAGAGGAGGACGGTGAGCTTGGCCGAACCGCCGGAGACGGCACGCGCCACGGCTTCCAGCCGCTTGACGTAACCGCCGTGATCGGCGCCGAGCACATAGATCATCTCGTCATAACCGCGATCGAACTTGTCCTTGAAATAGGCAACGTCGGCGGCAAAATAGGTGTAGCTGCCATCCGACTTGATCAGCGGACGGTCGATATCGTCGCCGACTTCGGTCGAGCGGAACAGGGTCTGCTCACGGTCTTCCCAATCTTCCGGCAACTGGCCCTTCGGCGGCGGCAGCGTGCCGCGATAGACATGGCCCTTGAAGGTGAGGTCGTTGATCGCCTGGCGAATGCGGGCAGCACCATCGGCATGCAGCGTGCGTTCCGAATAGAACACGTCGTGCTTTACGTTCAGCGCCTCGAGATCGGAACGGATCATCACCATCATGGCGTCGATGGCGCGGTCCTTGACCAGCGGCATCCATTCTTCCGGCGGCATATTGTGCAGCCGCGTACCAAATTCCTTGGCGAGCGCCTCACCAACCGGCACCAGATAATCGCCGGGATAAAGCCCCGCCGGAATGTCGCCAATGGTTTCACCCAGCGCTTCCCGGTAACGCAGGAAGACGGAGCGGGCGAGCACATCGATCTGCGAACCGGCATCGTTGATGTAATATTCCTTGGCCACTTCGTAGCCGGCAAATTCCATGAGGTTTGCCAGCGCATCGCCAACGACAGCGCCACGGCAATGGCCGACATGCATGGGGCCGGTCGGGTTGGCGGAAACGAACTCGACGTTGACCTTCTTGCCCCCACCCACGCTCGAGCGGCCGTAATCGGTGCCGGCGCGAATAACGGAGGCGAGCAGGCGCTGCCAGTAATTTTGCGAAAGCCGGATATTGATGAAGCCGGGGCCGGCCACCGTCACATCAACGACGTCGGCATCTTCCTTCAGCTTTTCGGCAATCACATCGGCAAGCGCGCGCGGGTTTGTGCCGAGCGGCTTTGCCAGCACCATCGCGGCATTGGTTGCCACGTCGCCATGGCTTGCGTCGCGCGGCGGCTCGATGGTGAGGCGGCTGAAATCGACGAGGTCGCGCTTTTCCCTGATGATGTCGAGGGTCTCGAGGGCGTCTTTGATCCGGACTTCGAAATCAGCGAAAAGGTTCATGGGTGTTTATCCGCGCAAACGACGGCGCAAGCCGTCCAGAGGTTCTGTTGGTGGGGTGCCTAGCCCAATTCGGGGGTATGGTCAAACATCCGGCGGTGGGCTTTCACCGCATAGGTATCGGTCATCCCCGCCAGATAATCGCCCACATGGCGCGCCTTTGCCGCCTCGCCAAGCCCTGCCATGTGGCTCACCCAATAATGGCTCTGCATCTGCGAGGGGTCTGCCATGTAGGCACCGAAAAGGTCGGTGACGATCTGCGCCGCCCCAGCGCGGATCCGCATGATTTCGGGATGGCGATAGATGCGCGAGAACAACAGCTTCTTGATCGCCTTGTCCGTCCTTGCCATCTCGTCGGAGAACGT
Organism: Neorhizobium sp. PAMB6630; assembly: GCF_058242775.1. Classification (NCBI taxonomy): domain Bacteria; kingdom Pseudomonadati; phylum Pseudomonadota; class Alphaproteobacteria; order Hyphomicrobiales; family Rhizobiaceae; genus Neorhizobium; species Neorhizobium sp. PAMB6630. The sequence continues at coordinate 1,540,057 of NZ_CM177836.1, read as the reverse complement.
CGCGACCACCTGATCTGCCGCACGGATATCCCCGACATTTTTCGGGGCAAGCGCATCGAGGCGCGCCTGCGCCACCGAAATCACATCCTCGACCATATGGGTGATCTGCCGGCGCATGATCTCGTTGGCAAAACGCGCCGGCTCCAGAACGGGATATTTTGCCCGGACCTCGGCCATCATGTCGGCAAGGAAAGGCACGTCCTCCAGCATCTCGAAGGTGAGATAACCGGAGCGCAGGCCGTCATCGATATCATGGGTATTGTAGGCGATATCATCAGCAATCGCTGCCACCTGCGCCTCGAGGCTTGCAAAGCTTGCAAGCTCCAGGTCGTTCAGCTCGCAGTAATCGAGGATCGGCTGCGGCACGGGGCCTTTGAGCCCGGTTCCCTCTGCATCCATCAGCGGCCCGTTGTGCTTCACAAGGCCTTCGAGGCTTTCCCAGGTGAGGTTGATGCCGTCGAACTCGGCATAACGGCGCTCCAGCTTGGTGACGATGCGCAGCGACTGGGCATTGTGATCGAAACCGCCATAGGGTTTCAGCATCTCGTCCAGCGCGTCTTCGCCGGTATGGCCAAAGGGCGTGTGACCGAAATCATGCACTAGCGCCACGCCTTCGGCCAGATCCTCATCGATCTTCAGCGCGCGCGCCAGGGCACGGGCAATCTGCGCCACCTCGATCGTATGGGTGAGACGCGTGCGGTAATGATCGCCGTCGACGCCGATGAACACCTGCGTCTTGTGCTTCAGCCGGCGAAATGCGGTCGTATGCACGATGCGGTCGCGGTCACGCTGGAATTCGGACCGGGTCAGGCTGGAGCTTTCGGGAAAAAGGCGGCCGCGTGACGACCAGGGATCGGATGCATAGATGGCGCGTTCGCCGGAGCCAAATCCCAGACTGCGTGTGTCGATCGTCATGCTTAAACCTGTTTTGCACCCAACTTCGTGCCAGAGGTGCGAAGCACCCATTGACGCCTGATTTAACCCTTCATACCTATAGAGCAACAACGGCGCAAAGCCGATGACAGCAATCTCCGGGCCTTGAACCCGGCAGGAAGGCAAAAATCATGACCGAAACCACCGTCACCCTCTCCGAAGCCGCAGCAAAGCGCATCGCCCAGATCGTCAGCGCCGATTCCAACAACAAGGCGCTGCGCGTATCCGTCGAAGGCGGCGGCTGTTCCGGCTTTTCCTACAAGTTCGATCTCACCGACGCCGAGACAGACGACGACGTGGTGGTGGCACGCGGCGAGGCCAAGGTTCTGATCGACAGCATGTCGCTCATCTACATGGCCGGCTCCGAGATCGATTTCGTCGACAACCTGCTCGGCCAGTCGTTCCAGATCAAGAACCCGAATGCGGTGGCAAGCTGCGGCTGCGGCACCAGTTTTTCCATCTGAAGCTTTCAACGGTTGAGGAGAACGGCTTTTGCCGCTTCCCCTCGCCTGTCCATGCGTTAAAAGGAACCGACGAGAGGGACCGACGCATGAAAATCGCCACCTGGAACATCAACGGCATCAAGGCGCGCATCGAGAACCTGTGCCAATGGCTGACCGATTTTTCGCCAGACATCGTCTGCCTGCAGGAAATCAAGTCGGTGGACGAGGGTTTCCCCCGCCTGGAGATCGAAGCGCTCGGTTATCATGTCGAGACGCACGGCCAGAAGGGCTTTAATGGCGTGGCGATCCTCTCGAAGCTCAAGCCGGAAGACGTGATGCGCGGCCTGCCGGGCGATGAGACCGACGAACAGTCGCGTTATATCGAAGCGGTGTTTTCTTGGCCGTCAGGCGTGGTGCGGGTTGCCTCGATCTACCTGCCGAACGGCAATCCCTCGGACGATCCGGTCAAATACCCCTACAAGCTTGCCTGGATGGAGCGCCTGCGCCGCCACGCCGAGCAGCGCCTGACGCTGGAGGAGCCGCTGATCCTGGCCGGCGACTACAATGTCATTCCCGAACCGCACGACTGCTTCGACCCAAAAGTCTGGGCAACTGATGCGCTCTTCCTGCCGCAGACGCGGGCGGCCTTCCGCCGGCTCGAAAATCTCGGCCTGACGGACGCTGTGCGCGCCACCAGCGACCAGACAAAACTCTACACATTCTGGGATTACCAGGCCGGTGCCTGGCAGAAAAACAACGGCATCCGCATCGATCACCTGATGCTGTCGCCGGAAGCCGCCGACCGGCTGACGGCAACGTCGATCGAAAAGACCGTGCGCGCCTGGGAAAAACCTTCAGACCACGTGCCGGTGGTCGGTTATTTCGACTTTACGGCGTAAAATAGCAGCGCAATCGCTGCGCACGCGCCACCGGCTCGTCTTTTGACGTGCCGGGGCAGTCATCTCTGTCTAAACGGTTATTCGTCCCCGCCATTGGCGGCAAACTGCTGTGAGAGAACGATGGCCGTGCGGCGGTCATGTTCACTGGACAGGGAAAACGCATCTTCCTGCAGCTGCTGCATCCAGGGACAATCCTTCTGGGTACAGCGATCAAGCGCTGCGGTGAGGAATGCAAGGCCGCGTACCGTCTGGCCCTCTTCGAACAACACATTACCAAACACCGCCATGGCGCCGGCATGGCCGCTCTTGCGCGCCTGGTTCAGCCACTTCTTGGCCTGCTGCATGTTCGGTGCACCGCCCTCGCCGGCCATGATCATCTTGGCCAGCTGGAACTGCGCCTCGGCAACGCCAAAGGTGGACGCGGCCTGGAAATAGAGCTGGCGGGCCTGCGACAGGTCCACCCGCACCGGCGAACCCGGAATGCCGTGGCGGTAATAATCGGCCAGCGACAGCAGGGCATTAACGAAAAAGCCGGTGTCTTCCGAGCCGGGCTCGACGCCCTGGCTTGCAATCTCGTTGTAGATCTTGAAGGCTTCGAAATCATTCTTCGCCACGCCATCGCCAAAGGCATACATGTTGGCAAGTGCCCAGCGCGACCCCGTGTGCCCCTTTTCGGCGGCATATTTATAGGCCTCGACCGCATCCTGCTTCTGGCCGTTCTTGTAGGCCTTGAAACCGAACTTGAAGAGATCGAAGGGACCGGATTCCTTGCTGACGCCGGCATTGATGTCGAACGCCGCGCAAGGGCTGAAGGCTGTCACCGCCAGCATCAGTCCGGCGGCCCAGGAGCCCATCGAACGGTGGATAATGAGCGGCATGTTCAGACTTCCTTAACCATGCCGGTGTTTGATCGGAGTGTGCGCGAAAGCATCGATTTGGATTTATCTGCCTGATAGGTGTGGCCGCAGATCACAATAAGGGTCATGCACGTACTCCGAACAAACGATCATTGACACCGGTAATCGCGAACCCGGTGCAAGCCGGAAACATCGGCCTTTGCCGTTTCCGGATGTTCAGAGGATAGAACGCGTTTTCGGCAATACTGCGACCCGTTCCTGCAATGTGTGGTGGCACGCGGAGACACCCGGCAGAGCAAGCGCTCGCACTGGCCATCCACGGCATTTCACTGAAGAATTCGCCCATGATACTCCGATATGCGCCCCCGCCCCCGCAGGTCCGCTCTTCTTGTCGGCCCTATCGCTGCTCCTCGTTTGTGGCGGGAAATAGACATTAAGGCCGACGACAATACTACGGATGATTGTCGTAAGAATCTGTTGCCGAATCGTCACAAAACGCGAAAGCAGCACAGTATTCCCGGTAAACGTAAAAAGGCCCGGCGCAAGCACCGGGCCTTGGCGAAAATCGGACAACCTTCAGAAGCGAACCTTGAGGGACGTCGAGATGGCGGCCACCAGATCGTCGTCAAAGCTGTAGCGGATTTCATTGCCGTAGCTTTCTCCACCCAGCGTCACCGGACCGGAAGACCCGCCGGTCAGGACGCCGAGCACGCCGGCAAGGCGGATTTCGACATTCTTGTTCGGCTGGTAGGCAAGGCCTGCACCGACGCTCCAGGTATCCGTCTGCGTGCCAAAACCCTGCGACGTCCCGCGGTCCCAGGTGAGGCTCAGCGCACCGCTCCATTGGTCGTTGAACTTGTGCCCGACGCCGCCGGAGAGCGTCCAGCCATCGCGGAAGCCGAGCGGCAGGTTGGTGATATCATTGGCGGTAGTGCAATTGGTGGTGCTGCCCACCACGCAGAACGGAACCGTCTGCAACTGGCTCCAGTCAACCCATTTTGCCGAACCGAACACCAGCCAGCCGGGCGCCACGCCCGTCTGCACCTTCAACTCCAGCGAATCCGGCATCGCCTGCGATCCGAAGATATTATACACCTGACCATTGACCTGAGACAGGTTCAGCGTGCCGGTGATTTCATCAAACTTCACCTCACTGTTGTAGACGAGGCTGGCCCGGAAGGCATATTCGGGAATTTCATAGGCAAGACCGGCGCGCCAGCCCCAGCCGTCTCCCGCGAGCTTGAGCCGTCCAACGCCATTGCCGAATGATGTGGCAGCATCGGGAACGACGAGACGATCCTTGAACCCCTCGACTTCCTGATAGACACCGCCGCCAATCAACCGCAACTGCCCCGGCCCCATGTCGAAACGGTAGGAGCAGGTTACCGCGTAAGCGTCACTCTCCACCTTGGTTTCGATATTATCGTTGGCGCCGCGCCAATTCGCGCCGGGCTTGGTGTGAGCGCCCCATGGCTGCGAATAGTCCGCCATGCAGTCCACGCTGTCGCCGATGGCAGCCTTGATACCGATACGCGGCACCCAATAGCTTTCGGAATCATCCGCGGTCGTTGTCCCGCCGTTGGCTCCATTGGACCCCAGGCCATTCGCACTGTTGGTATCCTGGACGTTCTTGACCTTGCGCTGCGGCATTACATAGGTGCTTGTTGCTTCCGCTGCGACCGTTGACGGGTCGAACAGAAGATCGATGTTGTAGCCACCGCGCTCCAGCCCCCCTGCTGCAGCTGCTGTGTGCAGAGCGGCGGCCGCAACAGTGGCCAGCACTCCTCTGCAGATCAATTTGCTTGTCATGTGTCTTTCACTCCCCTGCACATATGCAAACAAGCCTAACTGTATGTGTTTGAAAGACAACTTCTCAATTCCATGCCGCACCGCAACACCCCACTTGCCCGATTTACGTAAATTTCCGAGGACAAGGAGCCATAAACCCTTCCAGGCGTATTTTTTTCTACGATTTTTGCGAAAACGCAGGTTTTCCCAGAAGATCATTCTTCATTCTGGCACAAGCGTTGCTGAAAAAACACAAAAGACACAATCTCTCAGCGCAGCTATGGGCGCCCCGACATCGCAGCGTTGCCGCCACCGTCCCAAAACGGAACCGGCCCCGCCTGCAGGACGCTGGCGGGGCCGGATCAGTGCAGTTGATTCGAAACGGGTGTTACCCGGCTTCGTTGATGCGCTGGAGCGCCGTTTCAAGGCTTGCGCGCTGTATGCCCAGTTCCGCCAGCCGCTCGCGTTCGGCAGCAACGACCTCCGGATCGGCATTGGCGACGAATTTCTCGTTACCGAGCTTCTTCTCGCCACGCTCGATGTCGGCCGCCGTCTTGCCCAGTGCCTTTTCGATGCGGGCCCGTTCGGCCGAGAGGTCGATCAGGCTGCCGAGCGGCAGGCAGGCGGTTGCCTCTCCGATCACCACCTGGGCGGCGCCACGCGGAGCCTCTGGCGCAAGCGCAATGCTTTCAACGCGCGCCAGCCGCATGATGGCGGCCTCATGGCGCTGCAGGCGGCCTTCGGTCAGCGCCGTGGCACCCACCACGATCAGCGGCGCCTTCGCCGACGGCGGCACGTTCATTTCCGAACGCGCCGAACGAAGGCCGGTGACGAGATCGACCAGCCAGTTGATTTCGGAGGCAGCGGCTGCATCCTCAAAACCCGGCAGCGGCCAGTCGGCATGGCACAACAATCCGTCGCGCGTCTCACCCTCGCCGGCACTATGTTCCCACAGCTCTTCCGTCATGAATGGCATGAACGGATGCAGCAGCTTGTAGGATTCCTCCAGCACATAGGCGACACAGCCCTGGGCTTCGGCCTTGGCCACTTCGTCTTCGCCGGAGAAGATCGGCTTCAGCAGTTCCAGATACCAGTCACAGACCTGGTTCCACACGAAGCGGTAGAGGCTAACGGCGGCATCGTTGAAACGCTGCGTCTCGATGGCCGTCGTGACCTCGGCAATCGTGGCGGAGAGTTCGGTAAGGATCCAGCGGTTGACCGTCTGGGTGGCGGCCTGCGGCAGGAAGTTCGGATCGCGCTTGACGCCGTTCATCTCGGCAAAGCGCGTGGCGTTCCACAGCTTGGTGCCAAAGTTGCGGTAGCCGGCGATGCGGGCCGGATCAAGCTTCACGTCACGCCCCTGCGCTGCCATGATGGCGAGCGTAAAGCGCAGCGCATCGGCGCCGTATTCGTCGATCAGGTCGAGCGGATCGATGACGTTGCCCTTCGACTTCGACATCTTCTGGCCGGTCTTGTCGCGCACCAGCGCATGCACATAGACCGTGTTGAACGGCTCGACGGGGTTGCCGTCCTCGTCCTTCATGAAGTGCAGGCCCATCATCATCATGCGGGCGACCCAGAAGAAGATGATGTCAAAACCGGTGACGAGCACATTGGTCGGATAATAACGGGCAAGCTCCGGCGTCTGATCGGGCCAGCCGAGCGTCGAGAAGGGCCAGAGCGCCGACGAGAACCAGGTGTCGAGCACGTCCTCGTCACGGATCAGGATTTCGCCGGGCTTGAAGTTTTCCAGCTTCTCCTGCACCCAGGCCTTCCATGGGCCTTCATGTGCCAGGTAATGCTGGATGGCAGCATCGAGGGCTTCTTCCTCGCTCTTTTCAACAAAACACTGACCGTCAGGACCATACCAGGCGGGGATCTGGTGACCCCACCAGAGCTGGCGCGAAATGCACCAGGGCTGGATGTTTTCCATCCATTCGAAATAGGTCTTGTCCCAGTTTTTGGGCACGAACTTGGTGCGGCCTTCGCGCACGGAGGCGATTGCCGGTTCGGCCAGCGTCTTGGCATCGACAAACCACTGGTCGGTCAGCATCGGCTCAATGACGACGTTGGAGCGATCGCCAAAAGGCTGCATGATCTTCTTGTTTTCGACGTAAGGCACGTCATTGCCTTCGGCGTCCTTGACGGTGACGGCAAGGCCTTCGGCATTGATCGCATCAACGATGCGCTTGCGCGCCTCGTAACGGTCGAGACCGCGATACTCTTCCGGAACGAGGTTGATCTCGTCGACTTCCGCTTCGCCGGGCACATCGCCGCTGCGCGCAAACGCCTGCGCCTGCGCAGCGCACGTGGCATAGTCCTCGCCATCGGCGCGCATCTGCGCCTGGCCGTCCATCAGCCGGTAGAGCGGAATGTTGTTGCGCTTGGCGACCTGATAGTCGTTGAAATCATGCGCGCCGGTGATTTTCACCGCGCCCGAGCCAAACGTCGGGTCCGGGTATTCATCGGTGATGATCGGGATCAGACGGCGCTGCGCCTTCGGGCCGACCGGGATTTCACAGAGCTTGCCGATAATGGCGGCATAACGCGCGTCGGAGGGATGGACGGCAACCGCGCCATCGCCCAGCATGGTTTCCGGACGAGTCGTCGCAATCGAGATGTAATTGCGCTCTTCCTGCAGCGTAATCGTTCCGTCCGCATCCTTTTCCACATAGGTGTAGGTTTCGCCGCCGGCGAGCAGATACTTGAAGTGCCACATATGGCCGTCGACTTCGCGGTTTTCCACCTCGATGTCGGAAATCGCCGTTTCAAACTGCGGGTCCCAGTTGACCAGACGCTTGCCGCGATAGATCAGGCCTTGCTTGTAGAGCGTGACAAACACTTCGAGAACCGCCTTGGACAGGCCCTCATCCATGGTGAAGCGTTCGCGCGACCAGTCACAGGAGGCGCCCAAGCGTTTCAGCTGGTTGAAGATCAAGCCGCCCGATTCGTCCTTCCACTCCCAGACCTTGTCGATGAAGGCCTCGCGGCCCATGGCGCGGCGGCCCGGAAGCTGGGCTTCCATCAGCTTGCGCTCCACCACCATCTGCGTTGCGATGCCCGCATGGTCCATGCCCGGCTGCCACAGCACGTCCTTGCCGCGCATGCGCTCGAAGCGCACCATGATGTCCTGCAGCGTGTTGTTCAGCGCATGGCCCATATGCAGCGAGCCCGTCACGTTCGGCGGCGGGATGACGATGGTGAAGGTTTCAGCGTCCGGCTTTGCGTTGGCGCCGGCGCGAAACGCATTGGCCTCGTCCCATGCGGCTGCGATTTTCGGTTCGACGGCGGCGGAATCATAGGTTTTTTCGAGCATTTTCCGACCAGATTTCGAGTTCTCGTTGGCTTGGGTGTAAATAGGACTGGCAAATCCAAGTCAATAAAAAAGGCCGCCTTGAAAAAAGCGGCCCTTTGGAAGCGGTAGCGTTTTGGATCAGCGGCGCGGGCCGCGCGCCACCCGTTCGATCTCTTCGCGCACGAGGCGCTCCACCAGCGTCGGCAGGTTATCATCCAGCCATTCGCGCAACATCGGCTGCAACAGATCGCGCGCCATGTCTTCCACCGACTGGCGCTCGAGACCGTTGAAGATGTCAGCGAGTTCGTTGAACGAGCGAGCCACCTGCGCACCGGCTTCTTCCGACAACAACATGCGATGTGCCGCATCCTCGATCCGCGCCGGCAGCGACGCCGGTTCTTCTTTTACCTCGACCTCGGAAACCTCGGTCATGCGCTGCACCTGCGGCGCCTCTTCAACTGGCCGATCCATTGGCAGAGCAACCGTTTCCACCGCCTGCGGCGCTTCGTCCCTCAACGGGCGCACCTCGGCAACCGGCCGGGGTTCGGGCGCCTGCTGCGCGGCACGTGCCGAAATCGGCTCCGGCACACGTCCGGCTGCAGCGCGAACGCGGGCGGCGACATCGGCAAGCGACAGGCTGCGTTCCGGCTGCGGCGCAGGGGCCGGCGGCGTGGATGTTACGGCCGATTGCGCTTCGGCGGCAAAACGCTGGCGAGTCGCTGCATCAAGCGTCGGGCGAAGCGGGGCCGGTTCAGAATAATTTTGCGAAAATGGCAGACCCGGATCGTTTGCCGCCCTTTGCGGCACAAAGGATGCGTCCATCTCTTCTGAGATATCGATGCTGTCTTCGTCTTCCTCGAAGGAAGATGTTTCGGCAAAGGGCGAAGCCTGCGGGCGGCTCAGCGCCTGGCCTTCGCCAACCGGATCATTGCTTTCGATGATCCGGCGGATCGAAGCCAGGATTTCTTCCATGGAAGGTTCGCGCGCGACACTTGGCTGAGCCATCTTCATCCCCGATTTCGTGATCGACGGCCGTTTCCGGGTTTACAGGGCACGATACCGAGCAAAGAAGAAGGGCCGAATCGGGTTCGAGTGTACGCGATGCGGGTGGCACCCCACAATTGCCGCCCCCGGTCACGCCTGCGCGATGCACAGCTTTCTCAGCCGCGCCGGCCGACCGTGCTAACTCTGCCCTGGCCGCCACAATGCAATCGGCCCGGAAACACAAAGTTTCCGGGCCGAGCATCTGAAAATCGTTGCCCAAAAGGCTCTTAGAAAACGAATTCCTTTGCCTTGCGGAAACCGGGAAGCGGCTTGACCGAGGTGTTGAAGAAGGCGCTTTCGGACACCACGCCGTTTTCCTTGCGGAAGACGCGCGCCGTGGAGGCATTGCCATAACCCACAACCGTGACCAGGCGGCCGCCGTCGCGCAGCTGGGCAAAGAGAGGTTCGCTCACCTGTTCAACGGCACCGTTGATGAAGATGAGATCATAAGGGGCTTCAGCCGCATAACCGGCTTCCATGTCGCCGCTGACGACAACGGCATTGTCGCAGCCGAGCGCCGACAGCGTTTCGGTGGCCTTGGTGGCAAGACCCGCATCGCTTTCGAGCGCAACGACAGCACTTGCCATATTGGAGAGCAGTGCCGTGGCATAACCGGTGCCGCAGCCGACTTCCAGAACCACGTCATCCTTGGTCACGGCGGCAAGCTGCAGGAGTTTTGCCAGCGGCGAGGCTTCCATCAGGTAGCGACCGGGCGCCACTTCGATATCATTGTCGATATAGGCGAGCGCCTTCAGATTTTCCGGCACGAAAGCCTCGCGCGGCACCGTCAGAAAGGCTCGCAGCACGGAATGGGCGGTGACATCGGTGGTGCGCACCTGATTGTCGACCATCTTGATACGTGCTGCTTCAAAATCCATCATCGTCGTTCGCCTCGTGAAAGCGTCTATGTGGTCTTCTCATTACTGGGGGTGCGATTGGCTTTCAAGACCGGCTGTGCGCAAGCGCGGCCAAAAAGCGATGGGCACCCGTCATAAAACCACGGAACAATCCCCGGATCGACCCGTTGGCTCTTCAGAGAAGACCATGAAAGGGAGACAGAGATGCCAACGACACTTCCCAATCCCCCGGTAGACCCGACGGAAGGTCCGCGCGGGCCGACCCCTGCCCCCGGCGTTCCAGACCGGACCCAGGAAAAACCGCCGCTGACACCCGCGCAGGATCCGGGCGATACCAAGAACCCCAACGATCCGACGCTGCAGCCGGCCCTGATGCCGATCGGCGACCCCGCCGGCATGGCGTGAGCAGCGCTCCTGCCAGTTGAGATTTCAAGAAGACCGCCTTTTGCACCGCATGAGGCGGCCATTTTTGTGGCGCGTCAGCGGGTTATCCGCTCCGGGACAAGAAACAGCGCAGCCATAAAAGCGGATCCGGCGGTATCACCGGTCTCTTGTATCAATAATGTTGGAAAAAGGTTGGAGGCCTCGCCCGGAATCGAACCGGGGTGCAAGGATTTGCAGTCCTCTGCGTAACCACTCCGCCACGAGGCCAACCAGATATTAAAAGCGTGTGGTGACGGGCGTTTAGAACGGATCTTAAAACTGTGCAAGTCCTTTCCGTCATGCCGCAAGGATTTTTCAGATGATCCCGCGAAAGAGGGGCGCGTCATTCATTGAGGCAGAGAACGACGCGCGCAGTCGAACGAGACCGGCCTTGCGCATATGCAACCTGAAAACTCCGTCAGACGGCCACCGGCGCCTCGATGGGAGGGTGCGGATCATAACCCGTCACCTCGAAATCCTCGATTCGGTAGCCATCGATGCTGTCGGGTCGTCTCAGAAGCTTCAACTTCGGGAACGGGCGTGGCTCGCGCTTCAGGATGGTTTCGGCAAGTTCGATATGGTTGAGGTAGAGGTGGACATCGCCGCCCACCCAGATCAGCTCATCCGGCACCATGTCCACCTGCTGCGCCACCATCGCGAGAAGGGCGGCCTGCTGGCAGACATTGAAGGGGTTGCCGAGACCGAGATCGTTCGAGCGGACACCGACCATCAGCGACAGCTTTGCCGGCCCCGAGGCATCATCATCCATTCCGCGCACAAAAAACTGGTAGAAGTTGTGGCAGGGGTTTAGGGCCATCTGGCTGAGATCGGCGACATTCCAGGCGTGGAACAGCATACGACGGCTGGTTGGATTGCTGCGCAGCGTCTCGATGACAGTGGAGATCTGATCGTGCTCACGGCCATCGGGACCGAGCCAGCGACGCCATTGCTTGCCGTAGACCGGGCCGAGATCGCCCCAGGCCAGCGCAAACTCCTCGTCCTCAAGCACCTTCGCCTCGAATTCCTGCTGCGAAATCTCGATGCCGGTTGCCTTGCGATATTTATCGAGCGGCCAGTCGGTCCAGATGCGGACATTTTCCTGCAGGAGCGAGCGGATGTTCGTCTGGCCCGTCAGGAACCAGAGCATCTCCTTGACTGCCGTCTTCCAGTAGACACGCTTGGTCGTATAGACCGGGAATGTGCTATCGGACATGTCGAAGCGCATCATCGCACCGAAGGAGGCGAGCGTGCCGACGCCGGTGCGGTCGATGCGTCTGTCGCCTTTGGCAAGCACGCTCTCGACGAGATCGAGATATTGATATTCCGGATGACGCGCCATCTGATCTTCCTTAAGTCTCTGCGCGGCCGTGACGTCCGCTGCGGCGTGCCACACGCCGATCGCGCGGGCTCGACCCGCCTTTCATGGCGGCGATCATAGGGGAATGGTCTGGCTATAGACAGACCCGGCACGGCCACTTTCCCCACCATTCCTTACCAAACGATGGAGACTGCCGCATCCATGCGCCAACCATTGCCGTCTCCCACGGAAACGCTTTGAAAACAAAAGCGGAGCCCCCCTTTTCAGCGCCCCATAAAACACCTATATCACTCGTGCCGGGGCTTGCTCCGGCTATGGCAATAAACTGTCGGTGTAATAAACCTATTGGACCCGGGGGCGGTACCCGGCGCCTCCACCAAAAACCGGCCGAACCATTTCAAATGGGCCGGCTTCTGATGGGGGCGAAATAGGATCGACAAGGGCGTAAAGATCGAACTTTTGCTCGGCATGATACCGCCGTTATCGGGTCACAAGTGTAGTTGCAAATGACAACAACGCTAAGGGTTATGCTCTCGCTGCCTAACGGCGGTGCGGGAAATCCGAACCAAGTCCTCTAGGTTAGCCCCTTGAGGCGGGGTCCGAAGGCACCTGGCAACAGAAGCCTTCACTTTTCCATTTGCCAGTTTTTCGCTATGATCGTCAGTAAGCACACCGCGGGACTTCCGTGTGGCGCGCACCTGTCTTATAACGGGGACGGCAAATCGCCGGAACACGACGAACTTGATTGGAAGAAGGCACCTATGGGGCAGGATCACATCCGTTACGACATTCTGGCGCAGGACGCATTGCGTGGCGTCATCCGTAAGGTTCTGACCGAGGTGGCCGCAACCGGCCGGCTTCCGGGTGATCATCATTTCTTCATCACCTTCCTCACCGGCGCGCCGGGCGTGCGCATCTCGCAGCACCTGAAGACCAAGTATGTCGAGCAGATGACGATCGTCGTCCAGCACCAGTTCTGGGACCTCAAGGTGACCGATACGCAGTTCGAGATCGGCCTGTCCTTCTCCGATACGCCGGAACGTCTGGTCATTCCGTTCAACGCCATCCGTGGCTTCTATGATCCCTCCGTCAATTTCGAACTCGAATTCGAAGTGCCTATGGTCGAGGAAGACGAGACATCGGCGGAAATCACCGCCTATCCGGTGGACGCCACGGCAAAGCCCGCCGCCGAAGGCGACCAGAATACCGGTGAAGAAAAGAAGCCCGCATCGGTGGTGTCGCTCGATTCCTTCCGCAAGAAGCAGTAACCGGTTTCCTATTCAAAAGAGGGCGCCATGAGCGCTGATGTCGTCAACCTTCGCCAGTTTCGAAAAACGAAGGCGCGCTCTGAAAAAGAGCGCCAGGCGGAGCAGAACCGCATCACGTTCGGGCGCACCAAGGACGAAAAGAACCTCACTCGGGCGCTCAATGACAAGGCTGAAAAGAGCCTTGATCAGGGGCGCCTGGAGGCTAAGAACACCGACGGTCCACATGAGGACTAATTTCTGAATTCCAGTCGGATCAATGACTTACACCTTCGGGCGGACTCATTTTCCAAACCTCTTCAACCAATCGATCAGGGACAGCCGGCGTGATCCGCAAACACTCCGCCACGCTGCACGGCCACCGCACCAGCTTTTCGCTGGAGGCCGAATTTTTCGAAGACCTGAAATCCATTGCTGCCGCACGATCCATCAGCCTCGCCGCACTGATTGCCGAAATCGACGATGGGCGGGGGCCGGACAGCAACCTCTCCTCGGCGCTCCGGCTTTACGTGCTGGGCTGGGTGAAGGCCCATGGCGCGCCGACGGCCAGTTCGAATAACTGACTGTTCCTCCCTGACCTGTCATCAAACATTCAGGCCTGCCGCAGAGTCAGTCGCGCTTAAGCCTTCCGCTGAGTCAGCGTCCCACCGTGGCGACAGGCCGGTCAGCCGTCCCGGTATTCACCACCTTTATCGGAACAGGCCGTCGGCAGGCTGCATGTCGAAGACGGGCGGCTGTTGCTGGCGCTGCTGCTCGGCTTCGCGGCGTTGCTTTTGTTCTTCCTCGAGGCGGGCCCGCTCATCGGCTTCGGCCTTTTCACGCGCGAGCCGGCGTTCCTCTTCACGCACCGTATAAAGCGTCACCTCGCGGCGCAGGCGCTGCTTTTCCAGAACACTGGCCTGCAGCGTTTCCACACGCCGGCGCTCGCGCTCGAAGGCGCGCATGGAGAGGAAGTTCGTCATGGCCTCCACGTCGATCGCTTCCTCTGGCGCAGCGAGATCGCCATCATACCGCAAGGTGAGTGCCGGATCGGCACCCGCCAGCGCCTCGTCTCCGACGGCGTAGGACAGCCCGACTTCGCCGGTGAGACTGCTATCGGCAAGATCCATGCGCAACTCGCCGGAAAGTGCCGTGCCCCCGGCCTTTGCCGTGATGTTCTGCGCCCGCAACTGCCCGCCGGTGATGGTGAAGGGAACCGCGACGGCACCGAGAGTGGCGGAGCCTGTATGAATACGACGCTCGACCAGCGGCTGGACTTTTCCGGCCGTCACCTCTCCTTCGATGCGGTCGGCATCGGCCAGAAGACCCGGCATCAGCGAGGCGTTCAGGCTCGGCAGCACCACATCCGACAGCCGGATCGTTCCGGAACCACTGATGGCGGAGAGAAGATCGGCGGGGCTTTTCGCGGTGGCTTCCGCCGCCAGTTCCACACCCATCCTGCCCTGCGCCACGGGCTTGCCAGCCGCTTGCCAGAGCAGGCCGGCGAGATCGGCACCCTCCACCGTCAGGCGCGTCTGGAAAAGACCGACGCCGCCGCTGTGCGACATCGACAGGCGCCCGGCGAGCCGCCCGCCATGCCAGCTGCCGCTTGCATCTTCGAGCGACACCCCACCCGCCTTGCTGGTGAGGCGCCCGGCAAAACCATTGACCGGACCAAGTCCCAGCGTGTTCAGCGTGCGCGTCTTGAGATCAAGAGTGACATCCCAGCCGGCAAAGAGCGGCAGGGCAAATTCTTTCTGCGAGGCAGAACCGGTTTCCGGATTGGTGAGCGGACCATAGACGGTTTCAGCAAGCCAGCCGAGATCGGCGTTGTCGAGCGACAGCGCGCCGGTCACGGTCGGCACCGGCGCGGTGCGGGACAGCATCAACTGCCCGTCCAGCCGGTTGCCGGCCAGCGTACCGGCAAGGCCGCTTACGCCGATGTCTTCGCCGGTGACGGCGACATTTGCCTTCAGATCTGCCGAAAGGCCCATGCCGAACTGCGGCAGGCCGATGCCTGACGTCAGAAGCGTCGGCTCCAGATCCGTGCTTTTCAGCGTCACACCCAGAGATCCCTGCCCGAATTTTTCCGCCGAGAGCGCAATGCGACCGTCTGCCGACAGCGCGGTACGATCCGTCTGGTAAAGCAGTTTGGCAGCGGCCGGCGCCTCGCCATTTGTTTGCAGGGCAAGGGTCAGCCGCGCATCGCCATCGCCTTCGAAGGGCAACGTCTCCAACCCGGCCTGCCCGAGGATCGTGGAGGCTTGCGGGTTTGAGAGCGTCGCATCGAGCTTCAGTTCGGTTGCTGCCGTCAGGTCAAACAGGTTGGGCAAGGCCAGCTGCGCATCGACCGTTGTGCCATTCGTCTCACCGGCGACATGGGCCGAGACCCCGTTCGCCAGCGTCACGTCGGCCGAAAGCTTCGTATCGGCATACCAGGAGGCACTGCGGACGAGCTGCTCCAGCGCCGGGTGGCGCGGAAGCTGCTCACGCATCATGGCCAGAAACGGGCCCGGATCGAAGGCGCTGAAGGTCAGCTGGCCCGTGCCGGTGTAATCGAGGAAGGAGCCTTCCGCCCGGCCCTTGGCCGTCAGCTGTGCGCCGGCGATATCGCCAACGGTCAGCTTTTCCAGCGACAGCGCGCCATCGCCCAGCGTAAAGGCGGTCTCGACGTCATCTGCGGCAATGCCGAGCGCCGTCAGCCGGCCAGCCTTTAGATGGGCGACCAAGCGATGATCCAGCACCTGCTGGCCGGCATCACCACCCGTCAGCAGCGAGGCAAGCGCCCGCAACGCGTCAAAATCGATCTCGTTGCCGGCGAGATCCAGGGTCAGATCCGGCACGGCATCGACTGGCGACTTGCGCTCGACGCGGCCTTTCAGGATGGCAGGGCCGACCGAGAGTTCCAGCGCATTAAACCGCTGGAGGGTCGGCGTCAGGTCGACATCGGCGGAAAAGCCGGCGGTCTTCAGCTGGCGAATGGCCGGGTCCACCTGCCCCTTCAGCCAGTCCGCCAGACCCGATGGCTGGTTGGAGGCAAGAAGCATGGTGCCGACGAAGGACGGACCATCGACAAGCTTCAGCGCCCCTTGCGCTTCCACCCGCGTGCGGCCGGGAAGGATCGCCACGGCATTATCGACATTCCAGCCGGTGCCGGCCGGGCGCATGTTCAGTTCCACATCCCGCACGGTGGTGCCATCGGCAACGATGGCCGGCAGGCGGATGGTGGCGCGGCCCGGCACCTGCGGCACCGGAACACGCGCGGCCATCTCCACGAGTGCGTTCAGACGCCGCTGCGCC
Source organism: Neorhizobium sp. PAMB6630 (assembly GCF_058242775.1). Lineage (NCBI taxonomy): Bacteria > Pseudomonadati > Pseudomonadota > Alphaproteobacteria > Hyphomicrobiales > Rhizobiaceae > Neorhizobium > Neorhizobium sp. PAMB6630. Next base: position 1,523,656 of record NZ_CM177836.1, on the reverse strand, counting down.
GAGGCATGCGGATCGCGGCCCGTCTTGCCGTTCACCAGTTCGCCCGTCAGGCGGTTCACATCCACCTGCTGCCCGTCGGCGGTCAGCAGGAATTCCGGCTTGTCACCGGTATCGAGCGTTGCCTCGCCCGTCACCACATACGGATTGTCGAGCGCACCCACCTCGACCCGGTACTCGGGAATGCGGATGCGGTCGTTTGTCAGCTCGAACTTGCCCTTGGTGCGCGGCGGTGGTGGCGGCTTGATGCCCTTCGGCACCACGGGCTCTACCGGCGCATCCAGGAAGGCCATCGAAAAATCGCCCTTGTAATCGGGCTTGCCGGCGGTCACGGCAAGCGCGCCATCCAGCTGCACTTCGACAGGCTGCACATCCGGGCGCACCTTCATGCGCAAGGGCACGGCACCGGAGACGGCATCGGGCGCGCCGCTCGACAGCGAAAACTGCGCTTCATAACCATCGAGCGTTGCATTGCCATCCGCACGCCAGGGGCCTGCCAGCGATGTCGCCGACATTTTGGCGGTAAGGCCTGTGAGGTGGCGCGTGCGGCCGGTGCCGTCATCGATGAATTCGATCTGGCCGCCCTCGATATGGACATCCTCCAGCACGACATTGCGCGCGGGAATATCCGGCTGGCTGCCACGCGTCCAGTCGAGGCGGCCGTCCTTCAAGAGGCGAATGCGGGCCTTCGGGTGCTCCAAACGCATGTCAAAAATGCGGGCTTCGCCGGAGAGGAAAGGTGCAAGCTCCATATCCATGGAAAACCGCTCGACCTGCACCAGCGGTGTGCCATCGACATCCTGCCCTACCCGGACATCATGCAGGGTGACCGAGGGAAACGGCAGGATGCGGGCATCGACGGCGCCATGGACGGAAACCTTCTTGCCGAGGATATGGCCAGCCTGCTCCTCGAACTCCCGTCGAAAATTCGACCAGTCGACGAAGAACGGCGCCAGCAAGGCCGTAAACAGCGCAATGACCACAAGGCCACCGAGCAACAGCATTATCCGTCCGAGCACCTGTTCATTCTCCTGAGAGCGCCGCCTGACTCAACAGATCCACCGGCCGCTCTAACATTTTGAATCGATTCGTCATTGTCCCGCGCCAGCCAAGCCCGCCTCCTCAGCAAGGCTTAAAACCTTCGCAGCTGCACTCTACCTGATAACCCCAACCGGTTTAAGAACAAAATTCCTGAACAGTCATAAAGCCTTAAGCGCGCCGGATCATGCGCCTTGGCGAAGGATCTTGCCGGGATTGAAGATATTGTGCGGATCAAGGCTGTGCTTGATCGCGCGCATCAGGTGAAGGGCGGAGCCGGCCTCCTGTTCCAGAAACGTCATCTTGCCCTGGCCAATGCCATGTTCGCCGGTGCAGGTGCCGCCCATGGCGAGCGCACGGCGGTTCAGCCTCTCGACAAAAGCTTCCGTGCGCGCGACAGCCTCAGCATCCTTGTCGTCAAACAGGATCAGCACGTGAAAATTACCATCGCCGGCATGCCCGACGATGGGCGCCAGAAAACCGTGTTCGACAATATCGGCATGGGTTTCAGCCACGCATTCTGCGAGCTGGGAAATCGGCACGCAGACATCGGTGGAGAGGCCAGCCAGATGCGGCGCAAGCGCCCGCGAGGCCCAATAGGCATCATGACGCGCCTTCCACAGCTTTGCGCGCTGCTGGGCATCGCCCGTCCACTGGAAATCTTCACCGCCGCATTCGGCGGCAATCATGGCAAACTGTTCCGATTGCAGCGGCACGGTGTCTTCCGTGCCGTGGAACTCGAGAAACAGCGTGGGCTTCTCGGCATAATTCAAGCCGGAATAGGCATTGCAGGCGCGCATCTGCACGGCATCCAGAAGCTCGATGCGGGCGACCGGAATGCCCATCTGGATGGTCATGATCACCGCGTCGCAGGCAGCTTTTACCGTCTCGAAGGCGCAGACCCCGCCGCCGATCTTTTCCGGAATGCCCTGCAGGCGCAGCGTGATCGAGGTGATGATGCCAAGCGTGCCTTCAGACCCGACGAAAAGTCGCGTCAGATCGTAACCGGCCGAGGATTTGCGCGCGCGGGTGCCCGTGACCACCTCCTCGCCATCGGCCGTCACCACGGTGAGCGAGAGAACATTGTCTTTCATCGTGCCGTAGCGCACCGCATTGGTGCCGGAAGCGCGGGTGGCCGTCATGCCGCCGATGGAGGCATTGGCGCCGGGATCAATCGGAAAGAACAGCCCCGTGTCGCGCAGATAGGTGTTCAGCGCCTCGCGCGTCACGCCGGGCTCCACCGTCACGTCGAGATCCTCAGGCGACACGCGCAGCACCTTGTCCATGCGGGTCGTATCGAGCGAAATCCCGCCGGAGGGCGCGTTCACCTGCCCTTCCAGCGAAGAGCCGGTGCCAAAGGCAATGACGGGCACACGGTGAGCGGCGCAAGCCTTCACCACCGTCTTGATATCCTCAACCGATTCGGCAAAAACCACGCCATCCGGCAGTTGCGGCGGCAGATAGGTCGTGGTGTGGGCGTGCTGCTCGCGAAAGGCCTGGCCGGTCTGCAACCGGTCACCAAGGCTCTGCTTCAAAATTCCAAGAACAGCCGCGATGCCCTCTTCATTGCGTGGGCCCGGTTGCGCGTCTCTCATCACCATCGTCATGTCTCCCGATCGGGCCATGTCCGCCCGTCATGTGCTGTAACGCTTGGTACGGGAGCCGTTGGTGGTTGTCCATATCGAAGGCAATTTCGCCTTCGCACTGGTTCCGTTGGCTCGTCGACCTGCACCGGGAGTGGGTGCTCTGGAGATAGCCCGTTTACCGTATCCGCGAAGACAATCAGCGGTGGCGTTGCTGGCGCAAAAGATGACAGCTAATAATTTTTTGCTTTCGAAGGTCGCCACGCGGGGCCTGGTTATCTTGTGCAGATGACAGCATTTTGCTGTGCCAAAGCATTTTTCAAACATGTTTGACCGCACACCCTGGCGCCGAACCGGCCCAGGCTGCCGGATATTGTTCAGGAACGGATGATGAAGTTTACTCAGATCGGGCTGGCCCTCAGCCTTTTTGCGCTTGCCGGATGCCAGACGGTGGACCCCAATTCCCCGCAGGAGCTGAAGAAGGCCGAGTATCAGCGCCTGATGACGGATGCCAACAAGGCAAACTGCAAGCTGCTGCTGCAGTTGAATACCCACCGCGCTCAGCAGAAAAAGGAGCTTGTGACCGACCATCGCTGCGGCGTCATCACCGGAACGAACCCGGCGGGCGGCATCCACCCGGTCAGCTTCGTTCCCGACCTTGCCATCAACGGCATTCCAATCCCCCTTGGCGGCCTGATGAAGCTTGCCGTGCAGATGGACCGCAACGACCGGGAAAACAAGGCGCTTGCAACGGCGCTGCCGGCATGGGCTTCGCAGAACGAGGGCGCCAAGCAGGCCTATCGCCTGCTCTTGTTCTTCAAGTTCACACCTGAGGAAATTGCTACTCTGAAGGATAGTCCCGACTTCAAGGACGCAGCCTACAGGAACGGCGCGAGTATGAAGTTTGCCGAGGCAAATCCTGAGATCGCCAAGGAGATGCGCCAACCCACCTGATGATCGGCTGCCGTAAAGAGCGTCCCGGCCGCCACGCGCGGCCAGGACTACCGGATGCCGGGCTACTCCGCCGCCAGAAGCGGTTTTTCCTCGGCATTGGCGGCCCCCCTATGGGCGCGCTCCAGTTCCTCGTGCAGGCGCTCTTCTTCATGAGAATGCGGCTTGGCGAAGCGGGCAATCAGCAGGTAGGCAACCGGCGTCACATACAGCGTCACCACCGTTGCAAGGCCTAGCCCGCCAACGATGACCCAGCCGAGCGCCACGCGCGCTTCGGCACCGGCACCGGCGGCCAGCACCAGCGGCACGCCACCGAGAATGGTGGCAATCATCGTCATCATGACAGGGCGAAGGCGCAGGCGGCAGGCTTCTTCGATGGCCTGGCGCACAGCAACACCCTGGTCACGCAGCTGATTGGCGAATTCGACGATGAGAATGCCGTTCTTCGCCATCACGCCGACGAGAAGCACAAGGCCGATCTGGCTATAGACGTTGAGCGTCGAGCCCGTGATCACAAGCGCAAAGACGGCGCAAGCCAAGCCGAGCGGCACCGTCGTCATGATGATCAGTGCCGACAGCACGCTTTCAAATTGCGCTGCCAGCACCAGGAAGATGATGGCGATGGCAAAACCGAAGGTGATGGCCATGCCATTGGCGTTTTCACCCAACGTCTTAGCTTCCGCCAAAGGCATAAGGCGAGAACCGTTCGGCAGCAGCGGCTGGGCAAGCCTTGTCACTTCCTCAAGGGCTGCACCGAGAGACACGCCATCGCCGAGGCTTGCCGAGAGCGACACGGACGCCATCTGCTGTTCGCGGTTGAGACGCGGCGAGACCGCTCCTTCCTTCAAGGTCGCGATGGTCGACATCGGCACGACCTTGCCGTCGCCCGTGCGCAGGAAAACGTTTTCCAGATCGGTCGGATCGTTGATCGGCTGCATGGAGGAGATGAGTTTCACCGGCAGCGCCTCGCCATCGACGAAGACATCGACGATGGAGCGTCCTTCGAGCAGCGCCTGCATGGAATTGGAAAGCCCGGTGATATCGATGCCGAGATCGGACGCGCGCTCGCGGTCGATGGAGACAGACAGCTGCGCCTGCGTCGGCTCGTTGTCGAGCCGCGGGGTGACGAAGGACGGGCTTTTCTCCATGGCCTGCACCAGCTGCAGCGCCGCCTGGGTGAGGCTTGCATGATCGGCACCGACCAGCGCCACCTGCAAACCGCTGCCGGCGCCACGAATGCGCAGGCTGTTCGACTGGATGGCAAAACCGCGAAGCGCCGGAACGCGGGCTGCCGCCGCATTGATGTCGCTTGCAATCTCATCCTGGCTGCGGGTGCGCTCTTCCCACGGCGCCAGCGTCATCACCATAAAGCCGGTGTTGGAGGAGCCACCCATGCCGGAAATCGAAAACAGATTACGGATTTCGCCGGAATCGATCAGCGGCTGCAGGTTTTCCTCCACCCGCTGCAACTGGTCCTGCGTATATTCAAGACTGACCCCTTGCGGTGCCGTAGCGCGCATCATCACCATCGAGCGATCCTCGCGCGGTGTCAGCTCGCTGGTGACCAGTCCGAAGGCGACATAGGCGGCGCCCATGATGACGGCGCAGACGGCAATGACCACAACAGGTGCATTCATGCAGAATTGCAATGTGCGGGCATAGGTGGCGGCAAACAGGTTGCCGAAACCGGCCAGCAGACCCTTCGGCTCCACCATCGGTTTTGTCAGCATGCGCGAGGCCAGCATCGGGCAAAGGGTCAGCGCGGTGATCGACGAGAGGCCGACGGCAAGCGCCAGCACGAAACCGAATTCGCGGAACAGGCCACCGAGCTGGCCTGGCAGGAAGGAGAGCGGGATGAAGACGGCGGCAAGGGTGGCGGTTGTTGCGAGAACCGCAAAAAACACTTCCTGCGTACCGAGAATGGCGGCAGCGCGTGGGCCCAACCCCTGCGTTCGCCGCCGCACGATGTTTTCCAGCACCACGATCGCATCGTCCACCACAAGACCGGTTGCGAGAACGATGGCGAGAAGCGTCAGGATGTTGATGGAAAAGCCAACGAGATAGATGGCCGACAGCGTGCCGATGAGGGCAACGGGCATGGTCAGTGCCGGAATGAGCGTGGCGCGCCAGTCCCGCAGGAAGAGGTAAAGCACGGCCACCACGATCAGCGCCGAAAGGCCGAGCGCCAGTTCCACCTCGTGCAGCGCGCCGCGAATGAAGGTGGCATCATCGGAGGTGATGACGATACGGGTGCCCTCCGGCATTGCCGCCTGCAGAGAGGCGACGGCGGCCGCAACGCCTGTCGAAATGTTGAGCGTATTCGACTGGGCCTGGCGGATGATGCCAAGACCCACGCCCTGCACGCCGTTCGAGCGCAGTGTCGTGGTGCCGTCATCCGGACCGAGCGTGACGCTTGCCACGTCGCGCAGGCGGATATTGTCCTTGATCAGCACGTTTTCAAAATCGGCCGGCGTCGACAGGTTTGCCGTGGCGCGCACAACGATATCCTGCGTGCGGCTGGTGAGCGATCCTGCCGGCACGTCGAGTGCTGCACTGGAAAGCGCACCCGACACATCCGCCACCGTCAGCCCGCGGCTTGCAAGCGCTGCCTGATTGATATCGACACGAAAGATCTTCTCCTGGTCGCCGTAAAGCTCGACGTCGGCCACGCCTTCCACGGCCGCCAGCCGGTCGCTGATTTCGTTGTCGACGAGAAGCGTCAGGTCTTCCATGGAGAGCGAGGAGGAGGTGACGGCAAGGCGCATGATCGGCTGCGAATCGGAATCGGCCTTGACGATGCGCGGATCGTCGGCGCTTTCCGGCAGCTGATCGGAAATGCGGCCGATGGCATCGCGCACGTCGTTTGCGGCAACAGCCAGATCCACCGTATCGTTAAATTCCATGGTGACGCGGCTGGCACCGAACTGCGATTCCGACGACAGACCCTTGAGGCCGGAGACGCGCGCCACGGCCCCTTCGATGACCTGGGTCAGTTCCTGGTCCACCGTCTGCGGGGCGGCGCCATCATAGGTCGTGCGCACGGTAATCACCGGCTGGTCGACATCGGGCAGTTCGCGCACCTCAACGCCCACGAGTGCGGCAAGGCCGGCCACAACGATCAGCGTGTTGATGACGGCGGCCAGAATGGGACGGCGCACGAAAAGCGCCGTGAAGGTGGCCTTGGAATCCTCGATCTTCAGGTCTGAATTATCGCTCATTGACGCGCCACCTCCGCCGGCTTCTCACCAGCCCCCTGCAGCCGCACCGGCTGGCCTTCGCGCACGCGCTGCAGGCCTTCGATGACGATCCTGTCTTCCGGTTTCAGATCCGCATTCACCAGCACCATATCAGGATTGCGCTGGATGATGGCAACACGCACCTTGGCAGCCTTGTCGGCCTCGATCTTCCAGACATAGGCGCCTTCGGCATCCCATTGCACCGAAAGCGGATCGACGGCCGGGAAGGTTTCACCCTCAAAGCGCATCGAGACGGCAAAGGACATGCCGGCCCGCAGCACATCAGTCTGGTTATCGATGCGGGCACGCACGCGAATGGTGCGGCTTGCCGCATCCACGCGGTTATCGATGCTTTCCACCTTGCCGGAAAACACCTGTCCGGGACGGCTGATCGAGGTTGCTTCCACCGCCATGCCCGGCGTGATGGCCGTGACGAAGCGCTCCGGTGCCCAGAAATCCACCAGGATTTCCGAACGGTCGTCCAGCGTCACAATGCTGGCCTGGGTGGTGACGTTGTCACCGACATTGATGGCAATGATGCCCGCAATCCCGTCGATGGGCGCGACGATATCGCGGCGGCGCAGGTTGAATTCGGCAGTGCTGACGGCAAGCTTTGCCGATTCCTCGGCAATCTGCGCATCGAGCACGTCAAGCCGGGCGACCGATTGCAGGTTGCGATAGGAGCTGGATTTTTCAACCGCACTGCGCAGCGAGACGCGAGCCTTGTCCAGTTCGATCTTCTGTTCTTCGTCATCGAGACGCGCCAGAACCTCGCCCTTTTTGACCTTCTGGCCGGAGGCGACAAGGATCTCATCAATTGTGCCGCTCGCCTGCGGCATAACAACGACAGACTGGATGGCGGTGCCGCTTCCGATGGCGTTCAAACGGTCGTTGACCTTGTCCATCACAACGGTACGGGTGACGACCAGCGGCGCACGCTGACCACCCGGGCCCCTGCCGCCCTGCCCTGCCTGACCACCTTGGCCACCGGCCCTTGCCGGCTGCGCGCCCGAATCGGAACCGCCATTGTTGCTGCCATTTCCGGACACTCCGGGCTGGACAAACGCCACGGCCTGTTGCGGAACGCCCATACGCACAAGCGCATGCCCGGCATCTGGACTGACGAACAGCCATAGACAGAGACCTGCAAACAGCATGACGAGACTGAGGAGCAATTGCTTCCAGATGCGCATTCGGCACTCCGATGGGGAGGATGAGATCGTACAAGTCAAAGTATCACGTTTAGCAAGGACTTAAGCAATGCCAGATTGCCAACCTTGCCGAATTGTAACCTAACGGATTTTCACGCTGGCGTGAACGGCGCTTCGTCAAATGCCTTGAGGGGCTAACCGGTTGAAAACCTGCCGATCTGCCCGGCTTTTCTCCATCGCTGAGGCGGCAGGCTGGAATAAAAGCAGAACATGCTCTATGGCCATGTTCTTCGCAAATCATTAGATTGGCCTGATGACGAACAGTTTTGACGATATTCCGTTCTTCGACGAAGAGCCGGATCACACGCCACGCCAGAAACCTGCCGCACCGCCTGCCGGAGCAGCAACACCGGCGCCGGGTGGGCTTGGCCTTGCCGCCCGCGCCATGGCCGCGCGTGACCAGCACCGGATGCCCGACTATCTCTCCGGCCTCAACCCGGAACAGCGCGACGCCGTGGAAAGCATGGATGGCCCGGTTCTGGTGCTCGCCGGCGCCGGCACCGGCAAGACGCGGGTGCTGACCACCCGCATCGCCCATATTCTGGCGACCAACCGCGCCTATCCGAGCCAGATCTTGGCCGTCACCTTCACCAACAAGGCAGCGCGCGAGATGAAGGAGCGCATTGGCGTTCTCGTCGGTGGCGCCGTCGAGGGCATGCCGTGGCTCGGCACCTTCCACTCCATCGGCGTCAAGATCCTGCGACGCCATGCGGAACTCGCCGGTCTTCGCTCCGATTTCTCCATTCTCGACACCGATGACGTGATCCGGCTGATCAAGCAACTGATCCAGGCCGAAGGTCTGGATGACAAGCGCTGGCCGGCTCGCCAGTTCGCCGGCATGATCGACACCTGGAAGAACAAAGGCCTGACGCCAAAAGACATTCCCGAGGGCGATGCGCGCGCCTTTGCCAATGGCAAGGGCCGCGAGCTTTACGCCGCCTATCAGGGCCGGTTGAAGACGCTGAATGCCTGCGATTTCGGCGATCTTCTGCTGCACCCGATCGACATTTTTCGCCGCAACCCGGATATCCTGCGCGAGTACCACCAGAAATTCCGCTACATCCTGGTGGACGAGTATCAGGACACCAATACCGCGCAGTATATGTGGCTGAGGCTTCTCGCCCAACGCCCGAAAGACGTGCCGCAAAACGTCTGCTGCGTCGGCGATGACGACCAGTCGATCTATGGCTGGCGCGGCGCGGAGGTGGATAATATCCTGCGCTTCGAGAAAGATTTCCTCGGCGCCAAGGTCATCCGTCTCGAGCGCAATTACCGCTCGACCGAACATATTCTGGGCGCTGCCGGCCATCTGATTGCCCATAATGAAGGCCGCCTCGGCAAGACGCTGTTTACCGAGCGCACCGATCCCGATGACGAAAAGGTGATCGTCCACGCCGCCTGGGATTCGGAAGAGGAGGCGCGTGCCGTCGGCGAAGAGATCGAACAGCTGCAACGCTCCGGTCATGCGCTGAACAACATTGCCATCCTCGTGCGCGCCTCTTTCCAGATGCGCGAATTCGAAGACCGCTTCGTGACGCTTGGCCTCAACTACCGCGTCATCGGCGGCCCGCGCTTTTACGAGCGGCTCGAAATCCGCGATGCGATGGCCTACTTCCGCCTCGTCTGCCAGCCGGCCGACGATCTCGCCTTCGAGCGCATCATCAACACGCCTAAACGCGGCTTGGGTGATACGACGGTGCGCAACCTGCATGATTATGCCCGCGCCCGCGACATTCCGATGCTGTCTGCCGCTGGCGATATCATCGAGACGGACGAATTGAAGCCGAAGGCCCGCAAGGCGCTGTTCGACGTGGTGCAGAGCTTTGCCCGCTGGAGCGAGCGGCTGGAAAACACGCCGCATACCGAGCTTGCCGAGCAGATCCTCGAAGAGTCGGGCTATACCGACATGTGGAAAAACGACAAATCCGCCGAAGGCCCCGGCCGCCTCGACAACCTGAAGGAACTCATCCGCTCGATGGAGGCGTTCGAGAGCATGCGCGGCTTCCTCGAGCATGTCTCGCTGGTAATGGATGTCGAGCAGAACGAAAACCTCGATGCCGTCTCGATCATGACGCTGCATTCGGCCAAGGGGCTGGAATTCGAAACCGTGATCCTGCCCGGCTGGGAAGAAGGCCTGTTTCCGCACCAGCGCGCGCTGGATGAAGGCGGCCGCTCAGGGCTGGAGGAAGAACGCCGCCTTGCCTATGTCGGCATCACCCGCGCAAAACGCCGCTGCCACATCTGGTTCGTTTCCAACCGGCGCATCCACGGGCTCTGGCAATCCACCATGCCCTCGCGCTTCCTCGATGAACTGCCGGCAGCCCACGTGGACGTCGCTGCCGCCGCCGATACCGGTTACGGCGGTTATGGCGGGCGCGGCGGTTATGGCCAATCGCGCTTCGACAAGGCCGAACCCTTCCAGAATTCCTACTCGACACCCGGCTGGAAACGCGCCCAGGCCAACAAGACCGATGCCACCCGCGACAACTGGGGCAGCCGCTCCGGCCATGCGGTGGAGCGCATCGGCTACGGCGAAAGCGGCCCGAAGGCACGCACCATCGATGGCGAACTGGTGGCCAAATCGGTCGCCACCACGCCGTCAAAGTTTACGGTCGGCGACCGCGTCTTCCACATAAAATTCGGCAACGGCCACGTCGCCTGCATCGAAGGCAACAAGCTGACCATCGATTTCGACAAGGCCGGCCAGAAGCGCGTGCTGGATGGGTTTGTGGAGAAGGTCAGCTAACCCTCCCTCGCTTCCCCCGAACTGGCAGAAAAGGACCGCCCGCATGAACCTTGTCGAAAGCGATTTTGTGGAGCTTGCCAAATGGCGCCAGCATCTCCATGCCATGCCGGAAGTCTCTGGCGAGGAGCATGAGACGGCGGCGGAGGTAGTGCGGTTTCTGGAGGGCGTGTCGCCGGACGAGATTTTCACCGGGCTTGGCGGAACGGGCGTTGCTGCTGTTTACAAAGGGGCCGCGGCCGGCCCAAACGTGATGTTTCGCGCCGAACTGGATGCGCTTCCCATCGCGGAATTGTCGAGTGACCTGCCGCATCGCTCCAAGATAGCCGGCAAGGGCCACATGTGCGGCCATGACGGGCATATGGCAACGCTTGCAGCGCTTGCCGTTTCCTTCTCAAAAAAACGCCCGGCCTCCGGCCGCATGATCCTGCTGTTCCAGCCGGCGGAGGAAACCGGAGCGGGTGCCGCGACCGTTCTGGCGGACGAAAAATTCAAAAACCTCACACCGGACTATACGTTTTCGCTGCACAACATGCCGGGCATCCCCTTCGGCAAAAGCTGGATCCGGGCGGGTGCGGCCAATTGCGCCTCCTGCGGGCTAAAGATCAGTTTTACCGGCAAGACGGCGCATGCCTCCATGCCGGAAACCGGTGTCTCGCCGGCCCCGGCCGTCGCGAGCCTCATTCCGGCGCTGACGGACCTGCGCAAGGGCGATATCCGCGATGGCGATCTTGTTCTGGCAACCGTTACGCATGTATCGGTTGGCGAACCCGCCTTCGGCATCGCGCCGGGTTCTGCCGAGCTTTGGGTAACGCTGCGCACGGTGAACGACGATGCGATGGCGGACGTGCGGGAAAAGGCCGAGGCGCTGGCGACGCAGGCGGCCAACGCGCATGGCCTTGCCGTCTCCTTCAGCTATCACGATGAATTTCGCCACTGCATGAACGATGCAGACGCCGTCGAGATGATCCGCGCGGCGCTCGATGCGGAAAATCTGCCGCATGAGGCAGGCGAGACATTTCGGGCTTCGGAGGATTTCGGCCGGTTTGCGGATGTGTCGAAATCGGCGATGTTCTTTCTCGGTGCCGGTGAAAACCATCCGGCCCTGCATAACCCGACCTATGATTTTCCTGACGCGCTGATTCCGATCGGCGCCCGCATCTTCAAGCGGATTGCCGACGATCTTCTCGGTTGAACAGCGCTCGCGACGGCATCAGCTCCACACGAAAATGCCGCAGGCTCTTGCGGGCCTGCGGCATTTTTCGTGAAAACAGGAGATAAGGATCAGCCGTCGTTTTTAAGGTAATCGACCAGCGTGCGGCGGGCCTCACCATCCGCTCCGCCATCCGTCGATGGCGGTGCGCCGCGCGGGTTGATCTTGCGCATAGCGGTTGCCGGGATGCTGCCGTTGTGGCGGTCGACGATGATCATGTGGGTGATTTCGCCGCGCTGGAAGGCTTTGAGGAACCGGTTGTAATCGGCAAAGGCGACGCAGCCGTGCGAATCGCCGCGTGTGCGCAGAAGGTAGCTATGAGCGAGAAGACCGGTGCGGCCGAGCGGTGCCACGCCATCGGTCGGCGTCAGGCGGATCGCAGCCACGCCGTGGAACAGCTGCTCGCGCATGGAGAGCTTGTATGTGCCGGGCGGTGTCGGGCCGCGCATCTTCACATGGGTGAATTTCGGGTTGTCGCGCATCTCGCCGATGCCGGAATGGGCTTCGAGCTTTTCGCCGTTCGGCATGTGAACGACGCCGTTCGTGATGTCATAAACGGCAATCTTGGAGCCGCCGCGGTCGGGCCACGGCACGGCCGGCGTTATGCTCTTCATCGGGTTTTCAGGCCGTGCGAAGGCGAGTGCCTGCGGGGCTTCCTGCTCTTCCTCTTCGGCCTCCTGCGGAGCGCCGGTGCGGCCGGGCTTGACGACAGCACGCTCTGCCGGCTTGGCCATCGCAAGCGCCAGCGCATTGGCCGGCGGCCGGCCGACAGGCAGCGGACCTGCCATCGGCAGGCTGTCGTCCTCATCCGGGCCGATTGCCTGAGCCACGGCAAGTTCCGCCGGGCTCTGCAGGTCAGCCACTTCCACTTCGCCGCCTTCAGCATTGCCGGCGGGCGAAGCATCCCAGGCTGTTTCGGTGGGCGGTGCGATCAGCACGGTGTTTTCGAGCGCCGAAGCAAGCGCGGTTTTCACCGCCTCCCCTTCAGGGCGCTTTTCGGCAAGGCTTGCAAATTTCTTGGCATCTTCCGCCGCCGCCAATGCAACCGAAAGGCTGTCCTTGACGTTATCGGCTGCGGCCCGCGTGGCTGTGAGATGGGCAAAATGCGCATCCTCCAGCCGGGCGGCCTTCGGTGTTGCGCCGGATGAGAGGCGTGAAAATTTCGCAACGCGAATCACGCGCTCGTCCGAGACCGGCGCAGCGAGCGGCTTCAGGTCAAGGGACGCGCGCAGTTGATAGCTGAAATTCGAAGGCTGGATGGAGGCCATGCTGTGCACGGTCGCCAAGGCTGCGATCATCCAGGCACCGACGGCAAGGCCGGTGCCCACCAGCATCGTATATTTCATCAGACCGCGCGAGGCGGGCGTCTTGGCTTGATATCGTGAGGTTCGTGGGACAGATCGCTCCGTCGCAAAAGCCAGTGCCATGATACGCTTCACCCTTTTACCGCTACTCGAACACACGGCACAAAACACCGCACACAAAAGGAGAGACCAACACCGGACCTGTGGCGCAGGCCCACGGTCTCTTCCGAACAGCGATCAGGATGACGAATTATGGTAACCAATGTGTTTACGTGGCCCCCTCTTCAGTACGAAGGCCATTATAAACGGATACGGCCGGAAGTTTAGCGAAAATGCGACAAAGGCGCGGCAAAGCCTCAGATTTGCCGCGCCTTCGCAATTTCCGGTAGAAATTCTATGGTTTATCCATCGTTACCACGCACTTTTACGCGTTCGAAAAAGAACCACGGACGTAAACGAACCCCGATCACATTTCCGGCAAAAGCAGCAATCGCCCAGAGATAACCGTGCAGGCTGCCCGAGGCGATCCCGGAAAAGTAGGCGCCGATATTACATCCGTAAGCGATTCGCGCGCCGTATCCGAGCAGCAGACCACCCACCACTGCGGCAAGGACCGAGCGCAGCGGAATATCCAGCGAGGGGGCAAACTTGCCGGCAAGCGCTGCCGCCAGCATGGCGCCGGCGATAATGCCGAAATCCATGACCGAGGTGACATCGGCAAACACGCTGGATGCCAGCGCCTTGGCATTGCCCGGCGTCTGCCAGTAGGCCCATTGCGCCACATCGATGCCGATCAGTTGCGCGCCCTTGGCGCCCCAGAGCGCAAAGGCCGACGTGATGCCCCAGGGGCGACCGGCAATGGCAAGCGTCGCGAAGTTGAGGAGAACCAGTGCCACGGCACCGGCCACCAGCGGCCAGGGCCCGCGCAGATAACGCTGGAAGCCTGTGCGAACAGGGAGAGGCTCCTGTTCCAGACTGCCGCGCCGGCGCCGTTCCACAACGACGGTGATGGCGGCGATCGCGCCAAAGATCAGCAATGAGACGACAATGCCGCCCAGCGCGCCAAAACTCTGGAAAAGAGCGGTCGGCGGCAGCGACGGCAGGCTTGTCCACCAGTTGAAATGCAGCGTGCCGAGAAGTGAGCCGACAATGAAGAAAAACAGCGTGACCAGCATGCGGGCATTGCCGCCGCCGGCGGTAAACAGTGTGCCCGACGCGCATCCACCGCCAAGCTGCATGCCGACGCCGAACATGAAGGCACCGGCGATGACGCCGAGACCGGCCGGCGAGATGTTGCCGCGCACCTCATGGCCAAACAGCGTTCCGCCTGACAGAACGGGGAAAAACAGGATGACGGCAAGCGCCAGCAGCAGCATCTGCACGCGAAGTCCGCGCCCCCTGCCCTCGGCAATGAACACGCGCCATGCCGACGTGAAACCAAAAGCGGCGTGATACAGCGAAATGCCAAGCGCCCCGCCAATCAGAAACAGTGCGCCCTGCGCCGGGCCATGGGTAAAGCCGAGCGCCAACGTGCCGGCCACCAGCACCAGAAGCGCTGCAAGCCCCGGCGCGCCAAGCGGCGGCAGGTTCGATGCGCGTGGCGCAATCGAAGAGTTTGCGAAAGTCATGACGATCTCCTGAAGGTATGCGCTTGAGATAGGGCGCAAGGCCCGCCGCTTCGAGGAATGTCGTTCCAAGTTCGCCGCAAGCAGCGGAAAGACGTTCCTGCCGAGCGGGAACGACGCTTCTGCGACGACGGTGCTTGATCCGCCGCGTAAGGCTTGGCATCTTGAGCGATCAAAACGCATGGAGACGATCATGAAGGCCCTGCTGCTCATCGATATCCAGAACGGTTTCTGCCCTGGCGGAAACCTGCCCGTGGCGGGGGGAGACCAGATCGTGCCCATCGTCAACCGGCTGATCGAGGAAGGCTCCTATGATCTGGTGGCGGCCTCGCAGGACTGGCATCCGGAACACCACGGCAGCTTTGCCTCGCAGCATCCGGGCAAAAAGCCGTTCGACATGGGCGAACTGTCCGGCAAGCCGCAGGTTCTGTGGCCGGATCACTGCGTGCAGGAAACTCCGGATGCGGAATTTCATCCGGATCTGAATACGGATGCCATCGACTATATTCAGCAGAAGGGCGAAAACCCTGCGGTGGACAGCTATTCGGCCTTTCGCGACAATGATCAGGCGGCCATTACCGGCCTTGCCGGATACCTTCGGGCGCAGCAGGTGAGCGAACTCGACATCTGCGGCCTTGCAACCGATTACTGCGTAAAATTTTCGGCTCTCGATGCCCGCACCATGCTGCCGGATGTGAAGGTGCGCTTCATCGAGGATGCCAGCCGGGGAATCGATCCCGCAGGCGTTGCCGCTGCGATTGCAGAGATGCGTGACAATGGTGTGGTGATCGTCACCAGCGGTGCAATCCTCGCCGACTAAATGCTGCAGCCGGCAGTCACTGGGGGCGGACGTCATCATCCCCAACTGCCGGTTTCAACGAAATGCATGATGGTATCAGTATTCCTGTCTTGTCCCCATTGATGGAGCGCTTTACCAGCGGGGCTCATCAAGGGGACAAGATATGCGCAGCACTTTTTTCCGGCAGGGCGCCAAGGCCGGCATGGTCATCGGGTTTTCCACGATGCCTTTCGGGCTGCTGTTTGGCGCCGTCGCTGTCGATGGCGGCATGACGCCCTTCCAGGCCACGATGATGAGCGGCATCATTTTTGGTGGTGCCAGCCAGCTGGTCGGCGTGCAGATGTTCGGCACACACGTTCCGGCCTGGCTGATCGTGCTGTCGGTTTTTGCGGTGAACTTCCGGCACATTCTATATTCCGCAGCGCTTTCCCCGCATCTGCGTAGCTACTCGCGTCCGGCTCGTCTCAGCGCGTTGTTTTTCCTGACAGACCCCCAGTTTGCGGAAGCCTCCAAACAGGTCGACCAGCACGGCAAGGTCGAGCCCGCCTGGTATTTCGGCATGGCCTTCGTGATCTATGGACTGTGGGTTGCAAGTTCGGCCATCGGCGCCCTGTTCGGGCGGATGGTCGGCAATCCGGCATCGCTGGGCTTCGACGTGCTGCTGCCGGTCTATTTTCTCGGCCTCGTGCTCGGCTTTCGCCGGCGCCCGCTGTTTTCCGCCGTGGTGCCGGTCAGCGCCGTCGCCTCCATCCTTGCCATGCACACGGTCGGATCGCCCTGGCATGTCAGCATCGGTGCGCTGGCCGGCATCATCGCTGCCCTTTTCCTGCACAAACCCGCCGAAAACGCCCGCGACGAGAGGTCCCTCTGATGGAACATCTGACCGATCTCCACACCGCGCTGGTCATTCTGGCGGCAGGCCTTGC
The DNA here is from genome assembly GCF_058242775.1 of Neorhizobium sp. PAMB6630. NCBI lineage: Bacteria > Pseudomonadati > Pseudomonadota > Alphaproteobacteria > Hyphomicrobiales > Rhizobiaceae > Neorhizobium > Neorhizobium sp. PAMB6630. Next base: position 1,507,030 of record NZ_CM177836.1, on the reverse strand, counting down.
GACCTACCTGACCCGGATCGGCGGCCATCTTCTGATCAGCAACATGACGCGGATCCCGCCACGGCTGGAGACGGCGCTGAATGCCGTTCCGGCAGCGGTTCTGACCACGCTTGTGGCACCGGCTTTCTTCGATGGCGGCATCGAGGTGAAGATCGCCATGGTGGTAGCGCTGCTCGTCGGCTTGCGCCATCCGGGCCTGCCGCTGCTGATCGCCGGCTGGGGCGCAGCCATGCTGCTGCGCCACTTCGTCGTTTCCTGATTCTTTCCCGAAGAAGACGTCAGAGCGGCTGCGTGGCCTGCTCCAGCCAAGCTAGGACGTCTGCATCCGAAATGAGCGGCGAGAGCTTTTCACGCACAGTGGCATGGTAGGCATCAAGCCACTGCTGCTCCTCCTCGGTCAGCAGTGCCTTCACCACCAGCCGCCGGTCGATCGGGCACCAAGTCAGCGTCTCAAACCCCATCATCGGCAGATCGCCGCCTTCGATAGGCTGCAGGTCCGTGACAAAAATCAGGTTTTCGATGCGGATACCGAACGAGCCGGGACGATAATAACCGGGTTCGTTGGAGAGGATCATGCCCGGCAGCAGTTCCTGCGTCGAAAGACGGGCGATGCGCTGCGGCCCCTCATGCACGGAAAGATAAGAACCGACGCCATGGCCCGTGCCATGGGCGAAATCGGCGCCGGCCTTCCAGAGCGCGATACGCGCCAGCGGATCGAGATCGCAGCCGCGCGAACCCTTGGGAAAGCGCGCCACGGAAATGGCGATCATGCCCTTCAGCACCAGCGTGAAGAACTTTTTCTGCTCCTCCGGCACGGCACCGATGGCAACCGTGCGGGTAATGTCCGTCGTGCCGTTGATGTATTGCGCGCCGGAATCGATGAGGAAGAGTTCGCCGGGTTCCAGCACCCGGTCCGTTTCGGTCGTCACCCGGTAATGCATGATGGCGCCATGCTCGCCGGCACCGGAAATCGTGTCGAAGGAAATATCCTTCAACGGGTTCTGCAGGCTTTCACCGACACGGGCGCGAAACGCTTCCAGCGCATTGACCGCCCTGATTTCGCTGACGGTTCCCGGTTGCTGGCCATACAGCCAATGCAGGAAGGCCACCATCGCGGCCCCATCCTGCACATGAGCCTCTGCCGAACCACGAAGCTCCACGGCATTCTTGACGGCGCGCGGCAGACGGGCGGGATCCGTCGCCTCGACCACGACGCCGCCGGCATCCTCGATCACCTTTGCCAGCGCGATTGCCGTTGCATCGGCATCGATGAGGATTTTTGCGCCGCCCGTGGCGTAATGCGCCAGCCGTGCCGGAAGCTCCGACGGTTCGAACCGGACAGAAAGCGCATCGAGATGACGGGCCACTTCCGCACCAACCTTTTGCGCTGCGATGAACAGCTCGGCCTTGCCATCATCGAGAATGATGGCGCGGGCCAGAGGATGCGGCGTATGCGGCACGTCGGCACCACGGATGTTGAAGATCCAGGCAATCGACGAGGGATCGGCAATGAGGACAGCGCGGGCACTTTTTTCGACGAGACCCTTGGCGATCATCGCGATCTTTTCAGCGGCGGGCTTGCCGGCATGCATGTCCTGCTGCACGGCAACCGCGCCCATCGGCTCGGACGGACGATCCTGCCAGATGGCATCGAGCGGGTTGTGATCGAGCATGACGAGGCTTCCGCCGCGCGCCGCAAGCGCCGTCGTCAGCCGCTTCACTTCGGCGCCGGCGTGCAGCCAGGGATCGATGCCAAGACGCAGGCCCTTTGGTGCATGGGCGGCAATCCAGCTGTGCGGCGGCTCGCCAACGAGGTCGCCGGGCGTGAAGGTGTCCGCATCGACCTGCTGGACGAGCTGCGTCGTATAACGCCCATCGACAAACACGATGGCCTGCGACCGCAGGATCAGCGCCATGCCGGCCGATCCGGTAAAACCGGTCAGCCACGACAGGCGCTCGGCCGAGGCCGGCACGTATTCGCCCTGGAATTCATCGGCACGCGGCACGAGAAAACCGTCGATCCCGAGGTCATCGAACCGCTCGCGCAGGGTTTTGACGCGCGCCGGGCCGGCAGCAGGGGACGAGGTGGTTTCGAACGACTGGAACATGGATCTACTTTCGATAGGGGCGATTCCGTTTCGGGCGCGATGTTACCCGAAAATTACCGCCGGACCAGATTGCCGCGCAAATGATGCGCAATTGTGCAGGGATGAGGCACTTCTGGCGCCAATCTTCGCAACCTATGCGTCGCAAGCATGACACCCCTGTTGCAGATCCCCTGACTGAACGGCGAAAAAGCGCCTATATCTCCATCATCGTGTGAACGGGAAACCGCCACCAACCCAAAAGGACCGCTGACATGGCCAATTCATTTTTCCGCAATGCTTTCGACCGCGTCATCGCTGCACGCGAGCGCCAGGCAAGCCGTTACGTGAACGGCGCCCTGATGTATCTGGACAACGAAACGCTGGCGACGCTTGGCACCAGCCAGGAAGAACTGCGCCGCAAGGGTGCAACGCGCTACGTGTTCTGATCCACCGCGCATCGGCTTTCCTCCCGGCCGCTGCCTTGCCAGAACACGCATAAAGACCCGCTCGAGCACCTCCCAATCGGCTCGCGGGTCGGATCGGTCTCCTCCAGGCCCGATCCATTCCGAGGCGGCACCTCACGGTGTCGCCTTTTCTTTTGCTTGCGGGCAGGCATGCGTCAGGCGCAATGCTGCACCGCAAAATAACGGGAGCTACGCCCCGTGCCGCAGGTGGATCGTCACCCAGCCGTTGCGCCAGATGGTGCGCACATGGGCAAGGCCTGCACCATTATAGGCGGCAATCACCTTCCAGCGCTGCGAGGCCAGGATCCCCGACAGGATGACATCGCCGCCCGGCGACAGATGCGTTGCAAGCTGCGGCGCCATCTTGATCAGGGGCCGTGCCAGAATATTGGCAATGATGAGGTCGAAAGGCCCATGGCGACGGAAGGCGGACGAATGAAAGCCCGGTGCTGTCTCCAGCGTAATGCCCTGCACGATACCGTTCAGCCGCACGTTTTCAGCCGCCACGCGCACGGCAACCGGATCGATGTCGGTGGCAAGAACCGGAATATTGGCAAGCTTCCTCACACCGATGGCGAGAACGCCGCTGCCGGTGCCGAGATCGAGCGCATTGCGCGGCGGATGCGCCCGCATCACGCGGGCAATGGTTTCCAGGCAGCCTGCCGTGGTGCCGTGATGGCCGGTGCCAAAGGCCTGGCCCGCATCGATTTCGATGGCGAGATCACCGGCTCGTGCCTTGTCGCGATCATGTGACCCATGCACCAGGAACCGCCCGGCGCGCACCGGCTTCAGGCCTTCCAGCGATTTTGCGATCCAGTCGATGTCGGGCAGCACTTCGCGGGTGATTTCGAGACCGGGATATGCCTCGCCGATCGTTTCGGCAAAGCGCCTCAGCACCTCGTCCTCGTCAGCGCGCATCATATAGACGGAAGCTTCCCAGCGGTCGGCTTTTTCGTCCACCTCTGTCGTGCCGATCGCCAGATCCTCCTCGCCGAAGCAAAACGACAGCAGGTCGAGAATGTCTTCCGATTCGCGCTCGGTGACGGTGACGTAGAGGCGGATCTCACTCAAGGTCTGGTTCTTTCTGCAGCTGGCTTCTGGCGGCTGGCATTCTGTGGTCGATCAACACGAAAATCAGCCATGCCACAAAACCTTCCGCCGCATCAAGCAACAGCTTGGATCTTCATGATTGGCATCAGCCCTTGATCAGGTTTTCCAGCTTCTTCGTGGCCGTATCCGGATTTTCACCGTAAGCAATGGTGCCGGCAAAACGCCCGCCATGGTTCAGCAGAAAGACGGATGCGGTGTGATCCATGGTATAGTCGCCGCCCGGATCCTTCTCGTCGACAGGCACCTTGCGGGCATAGACGCGAAAGCCCTTCACAACATCGGCAATCTTGCCCGGATCGCCAGAAATGCCGATGACACGGTCGGTGACGTTGGAGACATAGCGGCCGAGCAGTTCCGGCGGATCGCGCTCGGGATCGACGGTGATGAAATAGGCATTCATCTTGGTGCCATCAGGGTCCACCTGGTGCAGCCAGCCGTTCAGCTCAAACAGCGTGGTCGGGCACACTTCCGGACAATGGGTGAAACCGAAGAACAGCGCCGTCGGCTTGTCCTGAAAGGCTTTTTCGGTGATCGGCTGGCCGTTTTGCGCCACCAGTGTGAAAGGAACGCCAAACGGACCTTCCGCGATATCCTTGTTGGAGCGCGTCACTTCAAGCGTCAGCCAGCCCAATACGGCAGCCATCACGGCGCAGGCGGTCCACAGGGCAATTCGGAGGGTCTTCATGGCAGATGCAGGCTCCCGGCGACATTATGTTCGCTCCTCTTTAAGCCCTGCCCTGCCCGGCTGCAATTCAAGAACGCGTTCAACCACCTCGGCGCGCTGGATTGCCGCAACCGGCAGCGGCCGATGCACCCTCATGCTGCCCCTACATGCACCAGGCAGCAAGGCTTTGCGACATCGCAAGGTAGATGGCAGAGCCATGCATGATCCAACCATAAGCTGCAAAAGCGCAGATGCCGCTCAGAAACACCGCCGAGGCGACCCATAAAGGCAAATATGAAGGATGCTCAGGTAACCGCATGGCAACTTTCTTGACCAACACTGATCCGGTGCGAAGTTCTTACTTGCCATATCAGGATTAGCGAATGTTTAACACCTGTTTGAGACAGTTTTGGTGCGAGTTGACGTAACTGCCGGTGCATGAACGCGCCTTTTCCCGAACCGCATCCAGCATTGTACAGCGTCCTCGTCTTCCCAGCCAGGGCCTCAACAGGAACGAACAGCACTCATGACCAGCACATCCGGCAGCAGGACAATGTCAGTAGGCCAGCGCCTGATGACGCTCGGCGGCGCAGCCTTTATCGGAATGGGAGCGATCGTGACGATCGGCTGGTACCAGCAGGGGCGCGTCGAGACCGGGCTCAACCAGGCCGTGGAGATCAACCGGCAGGTCGAGAATCTAGCCGCGCTGAAATCCGATAGCCTGGAGATGATTCTTGCCGCGATGGATACGATCGTCGACAAGGACGAAGGCAAGGTGCAGCCAGAACGCGTCCAGCTGATCGCCGAGTCAGCCAAGAAACTGGAGGATGGCGCAGCAGACGTCGCAAAACTGGCCGCTCTCGTCGGGCAGCCAAGCCTTTCCGCATCGTTTGCAGGTGACGTGGCAACCGTCGCCAAAGCCATTCAGGTGGACCTGACGAAACTGGTGGAAACGCGCGCTCCGGAGGAGGCCTTCGATGCCATCGACGACGCCATCGACGGCGGCGGCGAAAAGATCACCACGACACTCAGCGAAATCGCCAGGCTCGGCAGCGCCTTTGCAGCCGAAAATATTTCAACGGTGGAGAAAACATCGAGCAACTCGCTCTGGATCCAGTTCATCTGCGGGCTTGTCGCCATGGCCTTTGTCACCGTTCTGCAGATGATCCACGGCGGCGCTATCCGCCGTGGCATCAGAGATCTGAAGGACAGCATGCAGCGCATCGTGGCCGGAGACTGTGAGACGCCGGTACCGGGGCTCGGCGCCAGCGACGAGATCGGCGACATGGCGCGCGCCACCGAAATCTTCCGTCAGGCCAATCTCGACAAGATCCGGCTGGAACAGGAAACGCAGGAAAACCGGGCGCGCACCGAACAGGCCACCCGCGAGCGCGACGCAGTGCAAAAGGCCGATGCCGAAGCGATCAACACCGCAACGCGGGCACTTGCCGCCGCCCTCACCCGCCTTTCGGAAGGCGATCTCAGCGTTGCCATCGACCGCCCCTTCCGCGAGGATCTGGAGCCGGTGCGCGCCGACTTCAACCGGTTGACGGAAAAGCTGCGGATGATCATGACGGAGATTTCCGGCAGTTCCAGTTCCATCCAGGCCAATGCCCAGCAGATGCGCTCTGCCGCAGACGATCTGGCCAAGCGCACCGAACAGCAGGCAGCAGCGCTTGAAGAAACCTCGGCAGCGCTGGAGCAGATTACCCGCACGGTGCGCAACGCAACCGACCGGGCTGAAGGCGCCAGCAAGATGGTGAGCAACGCCAAGGACTTTGCCGAACGTTCCTCGCAGGTGGTGACCGATGCCATGGCCGCCATGGAACGCATCGAAGGCGCCACCGGCGAGATTGGCAAGATCATCAACGTGGTCGAGGAAATCGCCTTCCAGACCAACCTTCTGGCGCTGAATGCCGGCGTTGAAGCCGCGCGTGCGGGTGAAGCCGGCAAGGGTTTTGCCGTCGTTGCCCAGGAAGTGCGCGAGCTTGCCGGGCGCGCATCGGGCGCTGCCAAGGATATCAAGGCGCTCGTCACCCGCTCCAGCGGCGAAGTGCAGACCGGCGTTGCGTTGGTACGCGCCACCGGCGAGGCGCTGCACCGCATCGGCGATGACGTCTTGAAGATCAACGACGACGTCGGGGCCATCGTCACCTCGGCGCGCGAACAGTTCGTCGGCCTGTCGGAAATCAACTCCGCCATCGGCCAGATGGATCAGACCACCCAGAAGAATGCGGCCATGGTGGAGGAAACCAATGCCTCCAGCCATACGCTGGCCAGCGATGCCGAAAACCTGACCCGCCTGATGGGCCAGTTCCGCATCGAAAGCGCGGGGCCGCGCGCTGTCGAGATGACAAGCGCCCCCGCCCAGTCCCGCCCCTCTCCCGCCCGCAACCTGATGAACAGGGTTGCGAGCGCCATCACCAGCAGCAGGCCGGCAGCGGGTTCGCTCGCTGTCGCCACCAAAGAACAATGGGAAGAATTCTAACCATGACGAACGCTATCAAGAAGACCGGCGCCTATCTCGAGATCGTCTCCTTCCACCTCGGCGACCAGGAGTTTTGCATCGACATCATGGCCATCCGCGAAATCCGCGGCTGGGCTCCGGTGACGCCGATGCCGCACACGCCGCCTTACGTGCTCGGCCTCATCAACCTGCGCGGCGCGGTGATCCCGGTCATCGACATGGCCTGCCGTCTCGGCATGAAGATGACCGAGCCGTCTGAGCGTGCAGCGATCATCGTCACCGATATCGCCGGCAAGCTGGTCGGCCTGCTGGTCGAACAGGTGTCGGACATGATGACGATCAAGAGCGAAGACCTGCAGCCGGCGCCGGAAATCATTCCGGAAGCCCAGCGCGCCTTCTGCCGCGGCATCGTGGCGCTGGAAAAGACCATGGTCTGCTTCCTCAACCTCGACACCGTGATTGCCGACGAACTGGCGCAGGCCGCCTGATCCGCAAAAGCGGTTGGCTTGATTCGTCTGGAATGCTGCTGATGGATGGCGATGCCCCGGTCTTTGCGACCGGGGTTTTCGGCGTTATCTCGCCATCACTTCGGTTGGCCCTTCGTCCAGGTGACTGCCTGGTTGAACAGCGGCACCGTGGAAATCGCCATCTTGGCCGAGCCGTCGGTCAGTTCGCGGGTGTGGACGAGGTAGACGAGCGTGTTGTTTTCCTTGTCATAGATCCGGTTGACGACCATCTTTTTCCAGATCAGCGACATGCCCTGCTTGAACACTTCCTCGCCTCCCTTGGAGAGCGAGATATCGCCGATCTCGATCGGCCCGGTCTGGCGGCAGGCGATGGAATTGTTGGAGGGATCCTCGAACCATTTGCCGTTCTTCAGCCGGTCCAGCACGCCGCGATCGAAATAGGTGACGTGGCAGGTGACGCCCTTCACCTTGGGATCGGTCACGGCGTCCACGATGATATCGTTGCCCATCCAGTCGACGCCGACTTCACCGACGACTTCGGCTAAGGATGGAGAGGCCATCAGCGCACCAAAAACGGCGGCGGCGGCAAGAAAAAGAGGGGCGCGCATGAACAAGGTCTCCATCAGGGGATGCTGATCACGAGATAGGCATCAGACGGTCGATTGCAAGACGGCCGCGCGCCGGGCAGACGTTCAGCGCTTGCGCAGCGTGCAGGCCGTATAACCACCGGCATACAGACGCCCGACCGTCATGCCGATGTGGAGTGGAATGTCGCGGGCGTGAGCGGCCCCGACAGTGCGGGCAATAGCAAGCGTGGCCTCGGCGCAGATCGCGGCGTCTTCCGCTGCATTGTGATGCTTGAACCGCAGGCCGAGATGCGCTGCCAGTACATTCAGCTTGTGCGAGGTCAGGTGCGGCCAGACGTTTTTGGCCATCTTGACGCTGCAGAGATAGGAAAGCTCCGGATAGGACTGCCGGTAAAGATCGAGGCAGGCGCGCCAGACGCTGAAATCGAAGGCCGCATTATGGGCAATCATCGTGGCGCCGGCAAAATCGTCGATGAACTCGTCCATCACCTCTGGAAACTCGCCTGCATCCTCCACATGCTCCGGCCGGATACCGTGGACGGCGATGTTGAACGAGGAAAAGCGCATGTCGCGCGGCCGGATCATCCGCTCCTCGACGCGCACCACCCGTCCCTCCTCGATCCAGGCGAGACCGACCGAACAGGCGCTGCCGCGCTGCTCATTGGCGGTTTCGAAATCGATGGCGATGGTTTTCAAGGGCGATGTCCCGGCGGTTGTTGTGCGGATGGTTCTATCCTCCGGTGCTGATTCGGCAAAGCCATCTTGACGACAGGCGAACCGTCTGAGACCTTAAGCCCATGATCAATCTGCGCACCCATCTTGTGATGACCCACACCATCCGCCCTGCAGGGCGTGTGGACGGTCGGCGCATGGCCTGATCAGTCCACACTTCCCTGCCGGTTAAGGCAGGGACCCGTCACATGGCTCTGCCTCGGCTTTTACCAGAACCCGAGAGAGCACGATGCAAGACGAACCACCCGCACAACGACCCAATCCCGATTTCATCATCCGCGCCGCGCGCCCCTCCGATGTCGAGGCGATCACAGCACTTGTGAACCTTCCGGGCTTTCGCCGGGGAACGCTTCGCCTGCCCTATCAGAGTATTGCCGAGACCGCCCGTCGCTTCAGCGATGCCAACCCCAATACACATGGGCTGGTGGCGGAGTTGAACGGGGAAATTGTCGGCGAGATCGGCCTGATGCGGCAGACCGGTCGACGCGCGCATGTGGCCTCCATCGGCATGGGCGTTCATGATGCGCATGCCGGGTGCGGTATCGGCTCGGCGCTGATGGCCGCCGTCATAGATCTTGCCGACAACTGGCTGAACCTGCGCCGACTGGAACTCACCGTCTTCGTGGACAACGAACCGGCGCTGGCGCTCTACCAAAAGTTTGGCTTTGCCGTGGAAGGCACCCACACCGATTTCGCCTTTCGCGATGGGGCGTTTGTGGATGCGTTTGCGATGGCGCGGCTGAAGAAGTGACGCGCAAGCCGCCCCCTCATCGCCTCGCCTTCGCTCGGCACTTCTCCCCGCTGGGGAGAAGACAACCTCAACCGCGGTGGCGCCTCATCGAAACAGGCGACCAAATGGCAGTTGCGCCAGCCGCCCCCTCATCCGCCCTTCGGGCACCTTCTCCCCGAGGGGAGAAGAGAACCGCCATCGCTGCGGCCCCTCAGATGGAAGAGGCTGAAACGTCGTCCCCATCCCGCTTCTCCCCTCGGGGAGAAGATGCCGGCAGGCAGATTAGGGGGCGGCTGGCTACGACGGTCAAATCACTGGGGCTCGCAAACCTCCCTCACCCGCCGATCAGCGCCAGCCACTCATCTTCGTCCATGGTCTGCACACCCAGTTCTGCCGCCTTGGCCAGTTTCGAGCCCGCACCCGGACCGGCAACCAGAATATCGGTTTTCTTCGACACCGAGCCGGCCACCTTGGCGCCAAGGCTTTCGGCGCGGGCCTTGGCCTCGTCGCGGGTGAATTTTTCAAGAGAACCGGTAAACACCACCGTCTTGCCCGCCACGGGACTGTCGGTCGTCACCGGCTGTTCGGCCTCCTGCGGCGTCACTTCCGATAGAAGGCGCCCGATCACCTCGACATTGCGCGACTCCTTGAAGAACTCGACAATGGCGCGTGCCATCACCTCTCCGATGCCTTCGATATTGTTCAAATCCGTCCAGGCATCGCCGGAGAGCGCCGCCGCCTCCTTCATGGCTGCCTCGAAGGCAGAATAGCTGCCATAGGCGCGCGCCAGAAGTTTTGCCGTGGTTTCACCGACATGGCGGATGCCGAGCGCGAAGATGAAGCGGTTGAGCGCAATCCTCCGGCGTTCGTCGATAGCGTCATACAGTTTCCTGACGCTGACCTTGCCGAACCCGTCAATGTTTTCGAGCTTGGTGAGGGTCGAGCCCTCCTGTCGCGCCTTCAGCGTAAAAATATCCGGCGCGGTGCGGATCTGCAGCGCGGGATCTTCTGCTTCAAAGAAGAAATCGATCTGTTTTGCGCCAAGCCCCTCGATATCGAAGGCATTGCGCGAGACGAAATGTTTCAGGTGCTCCTTGGCCTGCGCCGAGCAGGTAAAGCCACCGGTGCAGCGCATGACCGAATCAAGCTTGCCGGTCTTTTCATTGCGTTCGCGCACCGCATGGCTGCCGCAGACCGGGCATTTCGGCTGGAGCACATATTCACGGGCGTCTTCGCTGCGCTTCTCCAGCACCACATCCAGCACCTGCGGGATGACATCACCGGCGCGCTGGACGATCACGGTATCGCCGATGCGGATATCATGGCCTTCCGGGCGAATACGCTCGCCGGAATTGCCGATGCCCTTGATGTAATCCTCGTTATGCAAGGTGGCATTGGTGACGACGACGCCACCGACGGTAATCGGTGTCAGCCGCGCCACCGGCGTCAGCGCACCAGTGCGGCCCACCTGAATGTCGATGGCCTCGACTGTCGTAAACGCTTGTTCGGCGGGAAACTTGTGGGCGGTGGCCCAGCGCGGCGAGCGCGAGCGGAATCCCAGACGCTGCTGCAGGCCAAGCTCGTCCACCTTGTAGACGACGCCATCGATATCATAATCGAGGTCCGGGCGCTGCAGGCCGATCTCGTGGTAATGCGCCAGAATTTCGGCAACCGAGGTCAGCCGCTTCATCAGCGGGTTGATCGGAAAACCCCAGTCGCGAAAGGTTTCCACCATGCCCATCTGGGTGGTGGCCGGCATGTCCGACATCTCTCCCCAGGCATAGGCAAAAAAGCGCAGCTTGCGGCTTGCCGTCACCTTTGCGTCGAGCTGGCGCAGCGAACCCGCCGCCGTGTTGCGCGGGTTGACATAGGTCGGCTTGCCCTGCGCCTCCATCTGCGCATTCAGCGCCAGAAAATCGCTTTTCGCCATATAGACCTCGCCGCGCACTTCCACGATCTCAGGCACGCCCGCCGGCAGCTGCTGGGGAATTTCGGCGATGGTGCGGATATTGGCCGTGACGTTTTCGCCCGTCGTGCCATCGCCGCGGGTGGCAGCGCTCACCATGCGGCCGTTTTCGTAGCGGATCGACATGGAGAGCCCGTCGATCTTCGGCTCGGCGGTAAAGGCAATCGAATCATCCGGCAGGCGGCCGAGGAAACGATAGACCGAGCCGATGAAATCGCCGACATCCTCGTCGGAAAACGTGTTGTCGAGCGACAGCATGGGGCGCGCATGGGTGATCTGCGAAAAGGTCGGCAGCGGGGCTGCCCCCACCTGCAGGCTCGGGCTGTCGGAGCGAACCAGTTCAGGGAAACGTTTTTCGATGGCGTCGTTGCGCCGCTTCAGCGCATCGTAATCGGCGTCGGAAATTTCTGGTGCATCGCCGCCGTGATAGGCAAGGTCATGGCGGGCAATCTCTGCGGCAAGCGTCGCCAGTTCGGCTGCCGCCTGTTCCTCGTTCAACGTCTCCACGGGGTTTTGTTCAACGGGCATGCGCTCTACTCCAACACGGCAAGGCCTGACGATGCGAACATCGTTGCCAAGGCGTTTTACCCGAAAGAGGAGCCGGGCAAAATGGCAAAGCATGCCGATCCACTGCCCGATGCGACAGTTTCAACCGAACCCGCAAATCCCGCAGTCCCTGGTGCTGCGCGACAAAGGCTCAGGCGTTGCCCGACAGCAGCCGGGCGGCGGCAGCCCTTGCCTCATCCGTCACGGACGCACCGGAGAGCATGCGGGCAATCTCTTCGGCGCGGTGTTCCGGTGCCATGGTGGCTACGCGCGTTGCAATCTTGTCGGAGCCGTCGCTGGCCGGCCCCTTGGAGATGAGGAGATGGGTGGCGGCGCGCGCAGCCACCTGCGGCGCGTGGGTGACCGAGAGAACCTGCACGGTCTGGGACAGCCGCTTCAGCCGCTGGCCGATGGCATCGGCGACCGCACCGCCAACGCCGGTGTCGATTTCGTCAAACACCAGCGTCGGGGCAGAACCCCGATCGGCCAGCGCCACCTTAAGGGCCAGGAGGAAGCGAGACAGCTCACCGCCGGAGGCAACCTTCATGATCGGGCCGGGGCGCGTGCCGGGGTTGGTCTGGACGTGAAATTCCACCGTGTCGATGCCGTCTGCCGTCGCATTGTCAGGATCGGCGGTGACATTGACCATAAAACGGGCGCGCTCCAGCTTCAGCGCCGGCAGTTCTGCCATCACCGCCTCTGCCAGTGCGTCGGCTCCGTTGTGGCGCTTTCCCGACAGAGACAGCGCGGCACGATCAAAGTCTGCCTTGGCTGATGTCGCAGCCTTTTCCAGCTGCCCAAGACGCTCTTCGCCGGCATCGAGATCGGCAAGGTCGGCCACCATCTTTTCGGCAAGCGCCGGCAGGTCGGCCACGGCGACGGCATATTTGCGGCTGGCGGCCCTCAGCGCAAACAGGCGTTCTTCAACGCGCTCCAGTTCGCGTGGATCAAACTCCGTGCGGCGAAGGGCTGATTCGGCCTCCATCTGGGCATTGGAAAGGTTGTCGAGGGCAGCATCGAGAAGCTGCACGGTGTCTTCGAGAAGACCCGGCGCCTCGTGGCTCTTGCGCTCCAGACGGCGCACCAGCGAGGCAATCAATGGCACGGGTGAACCATTGCCGTTCAGAAACTCGCAAGCCTCGGAAATGTCGCCGGCGATGCGTTCGGATTTCTGCATGCGCGAGCGGTTTTCCGCCAGTTCCTCTTCCTCGCCGTCGCGGGGGCTAAGGCCCTCCAGTTCCTCGACGGAGGCACGCAGGAAATCGGCCTCGCGGGCGGCCGCTTCGACGCGGGCGCGGTGGGTTTTCAAGGCCCGGTCGGCATCGCGCCATTGCTTGTAGAGGGAGGAGACGGTCGCCACCTCGTCGGTCAGCCCGGTAAAGGCATCGAGCAGCGCGCGGTGGGCATTGATGTCGACCAGCGCCCGGTCATCGTGCTGGCCGTGGATTTCCACCAGAAGCTGGCCGGCCTGTCGCATCATCTGCACGCTGACCGGCTGATCGTTGATGGAGGCTTTGGTGCGGCCGTCGGCCGATTGCATGCGGCGGAAAATCAGGTCGCCGTCATCGTCAAGGCCGTTTTCGCGCAGCATCAGCCGCGCCGGGTGATCCATGCCCACGTCGAAGACGGCGGTCACCTGCCCCTTGTCGAGGCCGTGGCGCACAAGCCCGCCATCGCCGCGCCCACCGAGCGCCAGCGACAGGCTGTCCAGGAGGATGGATTTCCCCGCCCCGGTTTCGCCCGTCAGCACCGAAAGGCCGCTTTCGAACGAAAGGTCCAGCCGCTCGATCAGAACGATATCGCGGATCGACAACTGGCTAAGCATGATGTCCCTTGTTTCAGGCGCCGATCAGCTTGGCACCGGCGCGAGAAATCCACGATCCGCGGTTCTCGCGCGGCTCCAGGCCGCCGCCCTTCAGCAGTTTGAAGCTATCCGCATACCATTGGCTATCCGGATAGTTGTGGCCGAGAACGGCTGCTGCCGTCTGCGCCTCTTCCGTCACGCCCATGGCATAATAGGCTTCGACGAGACGCGCCAGCGCCTCTTCGACCTGATTGGTATTGCCGTAATTTTCCACAACGGTCCGGAAGCGCGTGATGGCCGCCAGATATTCCTTGCGCTCGAGGTAATAACGCCCGACCTGCATTTCCTTGCCGGCGAGCTGGTCGCGGGCAAAGCGGATCTTGGCCTGCGCATCCTCGACATATTCCGACTTCGGGAAATCACGAACCACAACCGACATAGCCTCGATGGTGCGGTTGGACGCCTTCTGATCCTGGGTGACGTCGGAAATCTGCTTGGAATAGGACAGACCGACCAGATACTGCACATAGGCTGTATCTTCCGAGCGCGGATATTGCTTCAGGTAACGATTGCCGGTCTGAACGGCATCATCATAACGCGCCAGGCGATATTTGGTGAAAGTGCTCATGACGAGCGCCTTGCGGCCCCATTCAGAAAACGGGTTCTGCTTTTCGATGGAGTCAAACTTGCGGCTGGCTTCCGCAAGGTTGCCGGCCTTCATGTTGGCCAGGCCCTGATTGTACAGCTGCTCCGGCGGATCGGCATTGAGGCCAAGCTTGGTGATGTCGATGTCCGGGTCCGATTGGCAAGAGGTCACCAGCGTACCCGTTCCCACCAGCAGCAGGGACACGAGCGCAAGGCGTGCGGTGTTCCTCATTCCAACAGACTTCGTCTCAGTCATTCGACACTTCCCGATTGCCACGCGATGTTACATCGACCGCCCGAATTGGCGTTCTAGCCATAAAAGAAGCGGGAGAGCAACGCAATGATGGTGCTTTGACGCATTTTTGTGGCAGCGCCACACCATGTTCCAAAAAGAAAGGCCGCCTGCAGGAGACGGCCTTACAAACAGTGTGCTGATGGTGCTCAACCGGCCCAGGGCGCAAATTCCGCCGTGCTGACGGCGACGAATTCGCGGGCGCGAACCCGCTGGCTGCGCATCGGGGCTTCCACCACTTCATAGGCTGTGGGATCGCTGAGCAGCGCCTTCAGCGCATTGGCGTTCATCTTGTGGCCGCCGCGATAGGAACGGTAGCAGCCGATGAACTGGGCGCCGGCGAGTGCCAGATCGCCCACGGCATCCAGCGTCTTGTGGCGCACGAATTCGTCCGTGTAGCGCAGGCCTTCAATGTTGACGACCGAATCATCGTCGGAAATCACGACGGAATTTTCGAGCGACGAGCCGAGCGCAAAGCCGGCAGCCCAGAGGCGCTCAACATCACGCATGAAGCCGAAGGTGCGGGCGCGCGACAGTTCATCACGGAACACCTTCGCCGTCAGGTCACCCTTCCAGCTCTGGCGGCCGATCAGAGGCGAGTCGAAATCGATCTCCACCTCGAAGCGCGTGCCGTCATAGGGACGGAATTCCGACCAGGAGGCGCCCGAATCGATGCGCACCGGCTTCAGCACGCGGATGTAGCGGCGCTTTTCACCCAGGTTGACGATACCGGCCTGTTCGATAGCGTCGATGAAGGGAAAGGAGGAACCGTCCATGATCGGCATTTCGGCGCCATCGACTTCGACCACCAGATTGTCGAGGCCCAGCGCATACAGTGCGGCCATGACGTGTTCAATGGTGGCAATCGAGCGCGAGAGCGAGGTGCCAAGCACGGTGCAGAGATCGGTATTGCCGACATTGGACGACACTGCGCGATATTCGGCAATAGATCCATCGGCCAGCTGCCGGCTGAACAGGATGCCGGTGCCGGCTTCCGCCGGCTGGAAGGTGATCGAGACCGAGTTGCCAGAATGCACACCGATGCCAGAAAGGGTTACGGGGGCTGCGATTGTGGTTTGGAAACCCAGAAGTCCGATCGTCATGTCTTGTGCCTTCTCATGGCCGACCTCCGCTTTCGGGACGCCGGACCCTTGATGTTTCGTTACGCTTGACGCGTTGAAACCTTGCTTTCTCAATTCTGTACATATGCCGGGTGTGCGACCAAGCCAAATCACTGTTTCTTTCGCATTGTTACGAAGTCAGTGCGTTGATTTACCGATGATTTCGGGGGAGAAAACGGTAAAAGCGCGCCATAGCCCTCTTGATGACCAAGACAAGCTTGACGGCAGGCGTCGCATGTAAATAGAATTGAAAAAATAAATTAAAAATTAGAAATACTGCGGGGAGGCCGCCGTGACTAGAGAATACAAATCTGTTTTCCTGCGTCAACAGGCTTTAGTGCAACGCACAATATTTATCTTTTCTTGTTTATATATGTCATTCGCATATACGGACATCGCGGCGGCCGACGAGATCGCTCACGCATCCCCAAGCCAGACATCATGCGGATCACCGGCCACCACTGTCGCCTTGCCCATCGATAGCGCCGTGCTCAAGGCGTCGGCAAAGGTCGAGGAGCCTTGCGTCGGCGCGGGACGCGAAACCACCCTCTCCTTTTCCGGCGTTGATTTGTCCGGGACAGTCCAGCAATACAGCGAGAAGGGTTACACGCTCATCGGGCGTAACGGGCTGAAGCCGTGCAGCGACGACAGTGACTGTATCCGCGCCATGCGCGAACAGGGCAGTAACCGCATCCTCGTCTATGCCCGCGGCAACACCAATTTAAACCTGTCCGTCGACAATACCGACCGGCCCTTCCGCCTGAAGGCGCTAAAGATCTGCAATCCGGACCGCAATACACCGACGCAGTCGATCATGTTTGTCGGACGACTGGCCAATGGCAGCACGACAGCCTTTGCAGTGACCGTTCGCGGCAATTCCAACCAGGACCAGCTTTTCATGTTTCCGGAAAGCTTTCGCAATCTTGTGTCCGTCAGTTGGTCGCCGAAAAACACCGCCGTCACCGACATCACCCTGGTCAACTGATCCGGCCCTGTCGGCGCATGGACCATCCGTTCACGAAAACGCCCGCGGCTTGAGAAGCGCGGGCGTTTTTCTGTTTGAAGACGGGATGGGGTGAGGCCGGCAGTCCGGCCTCTCCTGTCGATCAGGTGGACTGGCGGCGCAGGAAGGCCGGGATTTCCAGCTGGTCGTCCTCGTGATGGGCGTTCGACGACGGAACCGAACGGCCGTGATCGTCGAGATTACCGCGACGCGGCGCGTAGAGGCTTGCTTCCGGCGACAGCGGGCGACGCTGCTGGGATGCGGCGGCCGGAGCCGACGTCATCTCGGCGGCCACACCCTCTTCATCGTCACGACGGCCGAGCGAGTTGGTGATGCGCTTCAGGAGCCCCATCGGGCCACGCTCTTCGGCTGCATGCGAAACCGGCTGGCTGCGATGCTCGATTTCAGCCTTCAGGACCGGCGGGAAGTCTTCCACGCGGGGCATGCGGACCTGCTCTGCCACATTGCGGATGACCGGAGCGGCCTGTTCGACCGGCTGCGGTGCACGCTGTTGCATCGGCTGCTGATGAACCGGCTGGTGCTGGATCGGGGCCGGCTGGCTCATCACCGGTGCCTGCGGCGCAGGTGCCGAATAGGCAGGGGCTGCATTATAGGCCGGAGCAGGACGGGTTGCGACCGGCTCCACGGGTGCTGGCTGCTGGAACAGACGGCTCTGCGGGCGGAACTCTTCCTGCATGGGGGCGGGAGCGGGCTGCGGCTGCACCGGCTGGGGAGCCGGAGCCGAATGCTGCAGGGTGGCAATCGACAGTTCGCGTTCCATCTGGGCTTCCGCCTGACGGATGGTTTCGGCCACGTGATCAACCGGGGCGGCGGTGCGGGGTGCCTGCGCCATTGCAGGCTGAACTGCGGCCGGAGCCGAAGCAACGGCCGCCGAAGAACGGATAATCGGTTTCGTGGCGGCGCGCATTTCAGCGGAACGCAGGTCGTTTTCGTTCATGGCGCGGTCGATGCCGGTTGCAACAACCGAAACGCGGATGACGCCTTCTAGCGCTTCGTCGAAGGTGGCGCCGAGGATGATGTTGGCGTCAGGATCGACTTCCTCGCGGATGCGGGTTGCCGCTTCGTCCACTTCAAATAGCGTCAGGTCGCGACCGCCGGTGATGGAGATCAGCAGGCCCTGTGCGCCCTTCATCGAGGTTTCGTCAAGCAGCGGGTTGGCAATCGCAGCTTCGGCGGCCTGCATGGCGCGGCCCTGACCGGAGGCTTCACCGGTGCCCATCATCGCGCGGCCCATTTCGCGCATCACGGAGCGAACGTCGGCGAAATCGAGGTTGATGAGACCTTCCTTCACCATCAGATCGGTGATGCAGGCAACGCCCGAATAGAGAACCTGGTCGGCCATGGCGAAGGCATCGGCAAAGGTCGTCTTGTCGTTTGCGATGCGGAACAGGTTCTGGTTCGGAATGACGATCAGCGTATCGACCGACTTCTGCAGTTCCTGGATGCCCATTTCGGCAAGGCGCATGCGGCGCTGGCCTTCGAAGTGGAACGGCTTGGTGACAACGCCGACCGTGAGGATGCCCTTGTTACGGGCAGCCTGTGCGACAACAGGGGCAGCACCGGTGCCGGTGCCGCCGCCCATGCCGGCGGTGACGAAGCACATATGCGTGCCCGACAGGTGGTCGATGATCTCGTCAAGGCATTCTTCCGCTGCGGCCCGGCCGACTTCCGGCTGCGAACCCGCGCCAAGGCCTTCGGTTACCTGCACACCCATCTGGATGATGCGTTCGGCCTTCGCCATCGTGAGCGCCTGGGCATCGGTGTTGGCGACAACGAAATCGACGCCTTCGAGACCCGCAGTGATCATGTTGTTAACGGCGTTGCCGCCGCCACCGCCAACGCCGAAGACGGTGATCCGAGGCTTCAGCTCGGTGATGTCCGGCTTTTGCAGATTGATGGTCATAGTAACCGTTCCTTCTTTCTCTGGCCGCCTCGCCAAGCGGGCCGATTCTCTAAACTGGGCTGACACTCCGTAAAGAGTGTCAGAAACTTTCTTTCAGCCATTGGCCCATACGGGCGATGCGGCTGTTGCCATTGCCAAGCGTGGCGAGAAGTCCGCCCTGCCCCGCATGTGTTTCCATGTCCGCGACCTGCGGATAGATCATCAGACCCACCGCCGTCGAAAAAGCCGGCCCCTTGGCCGCTGTCGGCAGACCCGAAACCCCCATCGGGCGGCCGATACGCACGTTGCGCGCCAAAATGCGGCGGGCCGTTTCCGGCAGGCCGGTCAGCTGGGCTGCACCGCCGGTCAGCACCACACGCTTGCCGACGATCGGGCTGAAGCCGGATTTCTGGATCCGGTCGCGGATCAGTTCCAGCGTTTCTTCAAGACGCGCCCGCACGATGCGGGTGACGAGAGCCCGCGGCACCTGCGTCGGCAGATCGCGGTCGTCCTCGCCAATCGGGGGCACGGAAATCATGTCGCGCTCGTCGGCGGCCGTCGTGATGGCAGAGCCGTGAACGACCTTCATGCGCTCGGCATCTTCGATGCGGGTCGAAAGACCGCGCGCCAGATCCGTCGTCACGTGATGGCCGCCGATGCCGATCGCATCGGTGTGCACGAGCTTGCCCTCGGCAAACACCGAAATCGTCGTGGTGCCGCCACCCATGTCGATGGCCGCACAGCCAAGTTCGACTTCGTCATCGACCAGCGCTGCAAGGCCGCTGGCGTAAGGGGTTGCAACAATGCCCTCGACCGACAGATGCGCGCGGTTGATGCAAAGTTCGAGATTGCGAAGGGCCGCCCGCTCAGCGGTCACCACATGCATGTCGACACCCAAAAGATCGCCGTACATGCCAAGCGGATCGCGGATGCCGCGTTCGCCATCCAGCGAAAAACCCGTCGGCAGCGAGTGAAGCACGGCCCGGTCCTGGCGCACCGACTGGTGGCTGGCGGACGTCAGCACCTTGCGCAGGTCCGTCGCATCCACTTCCTGGCCACCGAGATCGATGGTCGCGGTGTAGACGTCGCTGGTGATTCGCCCGGCCGATACGTTGACGATGAGGCTATCGACAGTGAGGCCCGCCATGCGCTCGGCGGCATCCACGGCCAGCCGCACAACGCTTTCCACCGCATCGAGATCCGAGATCACCCCGGATTTGACGCCGCGCGACCGCTGATGGCCGATGCCGATGATTTCGACGCTATGGGTGCGGTTAGGCAGGATCTGGCTTTCGGCGCGCGGCGTCAGCCGTGCGATCATGCAGACCACCTTGCTCGAACCGATATCGAGGACCGACACGACATGCGAACGCTTGGAAGACAAAGGCTTCAGGCGCGGCAGGCCGAAATTTGAAGAACCGAACAGGCTCACGTCTGACCTCCTGCCTTCTTGAGGGCCTTTGCGCGTGCCTCGACAGCCGAGGCGCGACGTTCCGCAGCGTCCGCCGTGAGGCGGATCGTGGTGCGATCATGAAGACGCAGATCAACCGCTGCGATATCGCGGTTCAAAAGTCCTTGCGACTGCTCGTAGCGGTGAAGCAGGACGAGTGCCTGCTGAATGTCTGATTCCGGCAGTTTGATGACCACGCCGTTATCGAGATGCAGATCCCAGCGACGGCCGGCCACACGCACATAGGCGCGCACCCGGGCCTTCAGCTCCGGCCAGCCGGACATTTCGTCATCGAAGGCGGCTGCCGCTGATTCGGCATCCCGCCCGACGAACAGCGGCAGCGAGGCAAACTTGTTGTCGCGCAGCGGCGCGATCACGCTGCCGTTCTTTTCGATGAGCGACAGTTCGGTGCCATGCTGCCAGATGCCGAAGGCTTCACGCTCCTTGAGCGTGACCTCGATCGTCTTCGGGTAGACCTTGCGCACTTGCGCGTTCTCGACCCAGGGAAGATCGGCAAGCTTGCGGCGTGCCGCTTCAATGTCGAGCGCGACCAGCGAGGTTGCGCCATCAAGGCCCAGCATCTGCAGGATGTCGATTTCCGACGTCTGCACGTTGCCTGAGATCATCACCTTTTCGATGGCAAAGCCGGCAGCTGCCGTCGTCACCTGGGCAAAATCGTCCGCATGACCACCCAGCGACATGCCGTACAGGCCGACCGCGCCGAACAGGACAAAAACGCCGGCCGTGCCGGTGTGGCGGGGAATATGGATGCGCCCGGTGGCCAGGCTCACGCAGAAGCGCACGACGCGGCGCATCGGGCGCGGCAGCACCATACGGTCATCACCGGCCGGATATTGCGACGGGCGCCCGCGGGAAACCGGAGCTTTTTTGCCATTCAGCGCGAACACGAAGCGTCCTCCACCATCCAGCGGACGAGATCACCAAAGGAACGGCCGGCATAGGCGGCCATTTCAGGCACCAGGGAGGTCGGCGTCATGCCCGGCTGGGTGTTCACCTCAAGCCAGACAAGCTCGCCATCCTCGGACAAACGGTCATCGAAGCGGAAATCGGAGCGACTCACACCGCGACACCCCATCGCCTGGTGCGCCTTAAGGGCCAGTGTTTGTACTTTTTGGTAAATATTCGGTAAAATTTGTGCCGGAATGACGTGGGAGGAGCCACCGGCGGCATATTTCGCATCATAATCATAAAAGGCGCCGGAAAGCGGCAACACTTCCGTTACGCCAAGCACTTCATCGCCCATGACACCGCAGGTCAGTTCGCGGCCTGCAATGTAACGCTCGACCATCACCCGGTTGCCATACCGCCAGTCGGAAGAGCCGAGCACCTGCGGCGGATGCGACTGGCCTTCGCGGACAATCACGACGCCGAAGGAGGATCCTTCGCAGACGGGCTTCACCACATAAGGCGGCTGCATCGGATGGTCAGCGCCGATCTCATGGCGATCGAGCACAATGCCTTCAGCAACCGGAATGCCGGCAGCGGCGGCAACAGCCTTGGCGCGGTCCTTGTCCATGGCAAGGGCTGAGGCTAGCACGCCGGAATGGGTATAAGGGATCTGCAAATATTCGAGGATGCCCTGAATGGTGCCATCTTCGCCGTTCGGCCCATGCAGGGCGTTGAAGGCGACATCGGGTTTCAGGTCCGCCAGAACAGCGGCAATATCACGGGCCACATCGACGCGGGTGACGCGGAAGCCTTCAGCCTCCAGCGCGGATGCGCAGGCATTGCCGGACGACAGGCTGACCGGGCGCTCGGAGGAGAGCCCTCCCATCAGAACTGCCACGTGCTTGCCACTCATCAATAGTCCCCCGAGATTGCCTGGGCTTATGCCATCTTGCTTGCGCAGACCTGATTCCTGCGCATCCCGATTAGACACCGGCCATGGTTAATGAATCGTTTACTTTAGTTAACCGCCCCGCCCCTGTGTCCTTCCCGCATCACCCCGCCAAGGTGTCGGCGGGAGGCCCTTTTCAGGCGTTCGGCGCGTGCAAAAGGCTTGGAGCTTTGCAAAAATGTCCGTAAAGGATGCCGAGCCCTCTTAAAAAGAGCTGTCTTTAACTCTCAGTGGACAAGATTATGACGCAAGCGACCTCTCCCGTGTCGCCGTCCGCCGAGCCGTTGGTACCTGCTGCATTGAATTCTCCTGCACGAGTCCTGACGGCCAGCCTGGTCGGCACGACGATCGAATTTTTCGACTTCTATGTTTATGCCACCGCAGCCGTGCTCGTCTTTCCGGCGCTGTTCTTCCCAAACAGCGACCCAATGACCGCACTGCTCGCCTCCTTTGCCACCTTCTCCATCGCGTTTTTCGCACGTCCCTTCGGAGCCGTGGTCTTCGGCCATTTCGGTGACCGCATCGGGCGCAAGACGACGCTGGTCGCCGCCCTTCTGACAATGGGCGTCTCGACCGTCATCATCGGCCTGCTGCCGACCTATGAGCAGATCGGCGTGGTTGCGCCGCTGCTTCTGGCGCTTTGCCGATTCGGCCAGGGGTTTGGCCTTGGCGGCGAGTGGGGTGGCGCTGTGCTGCTGGCCACCGAAAATGCACCGCCCGGTAAGCGCTCCTGGTATGGCATGTTCCCGCAGCTCGGCGCGCCTGTCGGCCTCTTCCTGTCCTCGGGCATCTTCTGGCTGCTGCTGCATGTGATGTCGCAGGAGGCACTGCTAAGCTGGGGCTGGCGCGTGCCATTCATCTCCTCGATCGTGCTGATCGCTATCGGTCTCTGGGTGCGCCTCTCCATCACCGAGACGCCGGCTTTCCAGAAGGCCATCGACAAACATGAGCGGGTCGAGGTGCCGGTGGCGGAGCTTTTCCGCAACCACAAGCGCAGCCTCGTTCTCGGCACCTTCGTGGCGCTGGCCACCTTCGTGCTGTTCTACATCGGCTCGGCTTATCTGCTTTCCTACAACGTCAAGATCCTGAAAATCCCGTTCACGGACGCCTTGGAAGTGCAGCTGCTCGGCTCGATCGTCTTCGGCGCCTTCATTCCGCTCGCCGGCAAGCTTGCCGACCGGGTGGGACGTCGTGAATTGCTGATTGCCGTCACCATCCTCATCGGCCTTTTCTCCTTCCTGCTGCCGACACTGATGACCAGCGGCGAAACCGCGATCTTCATCTTCTCGGCCGCCTCGATGGCGCTGATGGGCGTGACCTATGGCCTGATCGGTACGGCTCTTGCCGCACCCTTCCCGACGGCGGTGCGTTACACCGGCTCGTCCATCACCTTCAACTTTGCCGGCATTTTTGGCGCGTCGCTTGCGCCCTACATCGCCACATGGCTGCAGGCGAATTACGGCATGACCTAT
This sequence comes from Neorhizobium sp. PAMB6630, assembly GCF_058242775.1. Taxonomy (NCBI): domain Bacteria; kingdom Pseudomonadati; phylum Pseudomonadota; class Alphaproteobacteria; order Hyphomicrobiales; family Rhizobiaceae; genus Neorhizobium; species Neorhizobium sp. PAMB6630. The sequence continues at coordinate 1,483,662 of NZ_CM177836.1, read as the reverse complement.
GTCGGTTATTACCTTCTGGTCGCCTCGATCATCACGCTCGCCTGCATCCTCCTCTCGGGGAAGGAAGAGGTCTGATCCGGTAGAGTCAGCTCGATACAAAAAAGCCCGCGAAACCATTGGTTTCGCGGGCTTTTGTTTGAATGGTGCTTGCGGTTACTCGCCGGGATGGAGGCGGTTTTTGCGGCGGTTCTGCTGTTCGTTCAGCAACACGGCGCCCCAGCCCAGTCCTGCAATCACGAAAGGCAGGACATAAAGAAAAAACACGGTCGCGGCATTCATGACATCAGCCCTCCAAGAGCACGTCTTGCTGCCAAATGTAATATCACCGACGCCGAAAGCCAAGCGCCTGTCGATATCGCAACAGCAACCGTAATGCCCGGCGAGTTGTTGCCGATCAGACTGCTGACGGGTGCAATGAAACCGGCTGCGACGCTCGCCGTCGACAACCGGTCCAGCGCGTTGGCCAGAAGTTTCGTGCGCTCGTTGTGGATCAACGTCGACATCTCATCCCCCAACGGGCGCTCGCTGCCCTATTCAGCGACAGCCCCCTGGAACGGCCTTACCTCGCGCCCCGGCATGAAAATGCCAAGCCGCTTGATTTCCCATTCCAGCTTGATGCCGGAATTCTCGAACACGCGCTGGCGCACCATCTCGCCGAGATATTCCAGATCGTGGCCGGTGGCATGGCCGATGTTGATCATGAAATTGCAGTGCAGAGACGACATTTGCGCGCCGCCGTTCATCAACCCGCGGCAGCCGGCATCGTCGATCAGTTCCCAGGCGGAATGGCCGTCGGGGTTCTTGAAGGTCGAACCGCCGGTCTTTTCCTTCACCGGCTGCACGGTTTCGCGGTGATGGCGCACGGCATCCATTTCCGAGCGGATCTTGGCGCGGTCGTCCGCATAGCCCTCAAACAGCGCATGGGTGAAGATGAGATCGGCGGGAACGGAGGAATGGCGATAGCTGTAGCCCATGTCGGCCGCCGTCAGCACATGCTTTTCGCCCTTGCGGTCCACCGCATGGACTTCGATCACGCGGGCCGCGGTTTCACCGCCATTGGCCCCGGCGTTCATGCGCAGCGCGCCGCCAATCGAGCCGGGAATGCCATAATAGAAGGCAAAGCCGCCGATGCCATTGTCCATGGCCATGGCCGCGATGTGCTTGTCCGGGCAGATGGCGCCGGCCATGATGCGGTTTTCGCCGGCAAGATCCACCTGGCCAAATCCCTTGGCGGACAGGCGCAGCACGACGCCCGGAATACCGCCATCGCGCACGAGCAGGTTGGAGCCGACGCCGATCACGGTCAGCGGCACTTCCTCCGGCAGAAGCTTCAGGAACGTCACGAGATCGTCGAGATCATGCGGCTGGAACATCAGTTCGGCCAGACCGCCGGCCTGGAACCAGGTGACACGATCCATCGGCGCGTCGGGCGTCAGCCTCCCCCGTATCGCACTTACGCCGTCCCCGAGCGAGGCCAGCAGCTTTTCCCCATTCACCTGTTTCATGCAGACTATCCCGAAATACTTTCTAATTCTCGTGGCAAGGCCGCCGCCCACTGCGTGATATTGCCAGCCCCAAGAAGAACCACGAAATCACCCGGCTTTGCAATGCCGGCGATGATGCCGGCGAGCGCATCCGGGGAGGAAAGATAACGGGCATCGCGGTGACCACCGGCGCGGATGCGCGAAACCAGCGCTTCCGAGTTGACGCCGTCGATCGGATCTTCGCCCGCGGCATAAACAGGCGCCAGCAAAATGCTGTCGGCATCGTTAAAGCAGGTGACGAAATCCTCAAACAGGCTCGCCAACCGGCTGTAGCGATGCGGCTGGTGAACGGCGATGATTCGCCCCTGGCAGCTTTCGCGCGCCGCCTTCAGCACCGCCTTGATTTCCACCGGATGGTGGCCGTAATCATCAAAGACCGAAACACCATTCCAGGTGCCAGTCAGCGTGAAACGGCGCTTGACGCCGGAAAACGCCGCAAGCCCCTTGCGGATATCGGCCTCTGAAATGCCGAGCCGGTTGGCGACGGCAATGGCGGCCGTCGCATTGGAAATGTTGTGGCGACCCGGCATCGGCAGCGTCAGGTCCTTGAAGGAAAACACCCGGCCGGTGCGGCGACGGCGGATTTCCACGTCGAAGATCGACTTGGTGCCTTCCGTGCGGACATTGGAAAAGCGCGCATCCGCCTGCAGGTTTTCGCCATACGTGACGATCTTGCGATCCTCGATCTTGCCGACCAGCGTCTGCACTTCCGGGTGATCGAGGCAGAGAACACCAAAGCCGTAGAAAGGCACGTTCTCGACGAACTGCCGGAAGGCGGCGCGGACGGCATCGAAGCTGCCGTAATGGTCAAGATGTTCCGGGTCGATATTGGTAACGACGGCAACGTCGGCCGGCAGTTTCAGGAAGGTACCGTCCGATTCGTCGGCCTCCACCACCATCCACTCGCCCTCGCCCATGCGGGCATTGGTGCCGTAAGCATTGATGATGCCGCCGTTGATGACAGTGGGATCGAGAGAGCCGGCTTCGAGAAGCGCTGCCACCATCGAAGTGGTCGTGGTCTTGCCATGCGTGCCGCCGATGGCAATCGCATTGCGGAAGCGCATGAGTTCGGCGAGCATTTCGGCACGGCGCACGATCGGCAGCGACTTTTCCCGAGCCGCAATCAGTTCCGGGTTGTTCTTCTTGATGGCGGTGGAGACCACCACCACTTCCGCATCGCCGAGATTATCGGCCTGGTGGCCGACGAAAACCGGAATGCCCTTGTCGCGCAGGCGCTGCACATTGGCGCCGTCCGACTGGTCAGACCCCTGAACACGATGGCCGAGATTGTGCAGCACCTCGGCAATGCCGCTCATGCCGATGCCACCGATGCCGATGAAATGGACCAGGCCGATGGCCTTTGGCATTTTCATGGGCGAACTCCTTTGAATTTCGAAATATCCTGTTTGTCGGCAATAGCCACAACCAGATCGGCGAGCAAGGCCGCCGCATCCGGACGGCTCGAACGGCGCGCGGCCTCTGCCATCCCGGCCATCCGCTCCGGCTCACGCATCGCAGCGGCAATCAGGCCCGACAGCTTTTCCGGCGAAAGTTCCGCCTGCGGCACAACCTCGGCGCCGCCGGCCTTGACGAGCGCTGCGGCATTGGCCGCCTGATCATGGTCGAGCGCATACGGATAGGGTACAAGGATCGCCGGGCGTCCGATGACCGAGATTTCCGAAACAGTAGAGGCGCCGGACCGGCTGATGACGAGATGAGCCGCACCGATGCGATCAGCCATATCGCCAAAGAAGGGCGAGACGTCGGCATCCATCTCCAGCTTTGCCATGCACTGGTCCACCTGCGCCCGGTCTTCCGGCCGGGCCTGCTGGGTGAGCACGATGCGTGCGCGCAAGTCTTCCGGCAACAGGGCAAGGGCCGTCGGGATCGCGCCGGAGAAGAATTTTGCACCCTGGCTTCCGCCGAACACAACCAGCCGGAACGGGTCATTGCCAACGGATGGCACATAGGGTGTGGCGGCTGCCGCCAGCACGGCCGGGCGAACCGGGTTGCCGGTCGTGACAATCTTTGCCGCATGGGGGCCCTCGCCTTGCGGCAGGAATCCGCCGGCAATGGCGACAACGCGCGCGGCCAGCGCCTTGTTGGCGCGCCCCATCACGGCATTCTGCTCATGCACCATGGAGGGAATGCCAAGGCCGGTGGAGGCCAGAAGCGGCGGCACGGTGGGGTAACCGCCAAAACCGACGACGGCGAGCGGCTTCAGCCGCGTCATCAGCCGGCGGGCGGCGCGAAGACCCTTCCAGAGCGTCAGCAGCGCCTTTGCCATGGCAATCGGGTTCTTGGAGGCGAAGGTGGCGGACGGCACCACATGGATCTCGTCAGCCGGAAACGTGCCGGCAAAACGCTCGGCCCGGCTGTCGGTTACAAGATGGACGCTGTAGCCGCGGGCGCGCAGTTCATGCCCCAGCGCTTCGGCCGGAAACAGATGGCCGCCGGTTCCCCCGGCGGCAAGCAGAATGATACCTTTGGTCATGATGGTCTACTCCGCGGGAACGCCGTTCGAAACACGAAACAGGCTGCGTTCCTGGGCCCGTTTTTCCGGGCGATGGCGCGTGAGCGCCAGAATGAAGCCGGCGGTGACGCAGATGGCGATCATCGAGGAGCCGCCGTAGGAGATAAGCGGCAGCGTCATGCCCTTGGCGGGCATCAGCTCGAGGTTCACGCCGATATTAATCATCGACTGGATGCCGATCTGCAGCACGAGGCCGGCCACGGCAAAGCGGTTGAAGTCGTTGCGCTCGCGATAGGCGTGGCTGAGGCCGCGGATGACGATGAAGGCAAAGATCGCCACCAGAACCATGCAGAAGATGATGCCGAACTCTTCGGCTGCCACCGAAAAGATAAAGTCCGTATGGCTGTCCGGCAGGATGCGCTTGACGATGCCCTCGCCCGGCCCCTGGCCGAACCAGTTGCCACGGATGATGGCTTCGCGCGCCGTATCCACCTGGAATGTATCGCCCTCACCGGTCATGAAGCGGTCGATACGGCCGGCGACGTGGGGAAAGATATGGTAGGCGGCAAACAGCCCGCCGACGCCCATGCCGCCGAGCAGCACGATCCACAGCCACGGCATGCCCGCCATAAAGAACATCGAGCCCCAAACGGCGCTGGTGAGAATGGTCTGGCCAAGGTCGGGCTGTGCGACAAGAAGTGCCACCACGATGCCGAAGAGGATCATAGCAAACAGGTTGCCGGGAATTTCCGGCTGGCGCGCATGCTCGGCAAACAGCCAGGCGCAGACGACAACGAAGGACGGCTTCAGGAATTCGGAAGGCTGGATGGAGAGCGGCCCGAGCGAGAACCAGCGGCGGGCGCCCTTGATTTCCACACCGAAGAACAGCGCCAGCACCATCATCGCGATGGAGATGACGAGAATGATGATTGCCGTGCGGCGCACCTGCCGGGGCGTGAGGAACGACAGGCCGATCATCACCGCAAGCGATGGCAGCAAGAACACCGCGTGGCGTTCAACAAAGTGGAAGCTCGGCAGGCCGATGCGCTCGGCAACCGGCGGCGATGCGGCAAAGGACAACATAAAGCCAAGGCCCATCAGCAGCACGAAGGTCGCCAGGAAAAAGCGATCGATCGTCCAGAACCAGTCTGCGAGCGCCCCGCGATCGGCACGACTTACCATGTCACATCCCCTTTTCCGGTTCGACCAGCATCGTTGCGCCGTCGAGTTCTGCGACCAGGGAAACAAAAGCTTCGCCCCGGACCTCGAAATTCTTGAACTGATCGAAACTGGCGCAGGCCGGCGACAGCATGACGGCAGACGCGCCGTTATCGTCTGCGGCGTCCTTTGCTGCATGGGCGACGGCCCGGTCCAGCGTGCCGGAAATCTCGTAAGGAACGGCCTCGCCGAGTGTTGCGGCAAATTCTGCCGCCGCTTCGCCGATCAGGTAAGCCTTCACGATATGCGGAAAAAGTGGCGCGAGGCTTGCGATGCCGCCGGCCTTCGGCAGGCCGCCGGCAATCCAGAAAATGCGGGCGTAGCTGGAGAGCGCCGGTGCGGCGGCTTCCGCATTGGTGGCCTTGGAATCATTGACGAACACCACCTGCCCGCGCCGGGCCACCGGCTGCATGCGGTGTTTCAGGCCGGGGAAGCTTTCAAGGCCGGCCCGGATCTCCTCTTCCGACACGCCAACGGCGCGGCAGGCAGCAATGGCGGCGGCCGCGTTCTGGGCGTTGTGGCTGCCCTTCAGCGTATCGATGGCGGAGAGATCGGCAATCTCGTGGAGAGCACCGGTTTCAGCCGCGATCAGCCGCGCACCCTCGGCATAGATACCATGGGCGACGGCACTGCGCCGCGATATGCGCTGCACGCTCACGCCTGCCCGCTCCACCCGGTCGGCAATCAGCGCCGAATGGCTGTCGTCGATGCCGACGATCGCGGTATCGCTGCCCGCCACCAGCCGCTCCTTAACGTCGGCATAATGCTGCATGGTGCCGTGGCGGTCGAGGTGATCGGGCGTCAAATTGAGAAGGATGCCGGCGCTCGGATTGATCGTCGGCGCCAGGTCGATCTGGTAGGAGGAGCACTCCACCACATAAAAACGCCCAGCCTTCGGCGGATCGAGCGTCAGGATGGCTGTGCCGATATTGCCGCCGAGCTGCGTGTCGCGGCCGCTTTGGGTGAGAATGTGGGCAATCAGCGCCGTCGTAGTGGATTTGCCGTTGGTGCCGGTAATGGCGATAAACGGGCAATCGGGCGCATGGGCCCGACGCTCGCGCACGAAAAGCTCGATATCACCGATGATCTCGACGCCAGCGGTGCGGGCCAGATCCACCGACCAATGCGGTTTTGGATGGGTGAGCGGCACGCCGGGAGCAAGCACCAGGGCTTCCTGCGCTGCCCAGTCGATGGTGCGCAGGTCTGCCGTCAGAAGGCCGGCTTCAGAGGCCTTGGTTACGCTATCAGGATTGTCATCGTAGGCCGTCACCTCGGCGCCACCGGCCTGAAGCGCCTTTGCGGTGGCAAGGCCTGAACCGCCGAGCCCGAAAAGAGCGACCTTTTTGCCGGCAAAGGTGGTGACGGGGATCATGATCTCACCGCAGCTTCAGCGTGGAGAGGCCGAGCATGGCAAGCCCGACGGCGATAATCCAGAAACGAATGACCACCTGGCTTTCCGTCCAGCCGAGCTTTTCGAAATGGTGGTGGATTGGCGCCATAAGGAACACGCGACGGCCGGTCAGCTTGAAGAAACCGACCTGGATGATGACCGACAGCGTTTCCATGACAAAAAGGCCGCAGATAATCGCCATGACGATCTCGTGTTTGGTGGCAACCGCGACCGAGCCGATGAGGCCGCCCAGCGCCAGCGAACCGGTATCGCCCATGAAGATGGCGGCCGGCGGCGCGTTGAACCAGAGGAAGCCGAGCCCTGCCCCGATGACGGCGCCGAGAATGACGGCGAGTTCGCCGGTGCCGGGCACGAAGTTGATCTGCAGGTAATTGGCAAACACCGCATTGCCGGCGAGATAGGCGATGCAGCCGAAGGAGGCCGCCGCAATCATGACAGGCACAATGGCCAGACCATCGAGACCATCGGTCAGGTTCACGGCATTGCCGGCGGCGACGATGACGAAGCCGCCGAACAGCACGAAGAACAGGCCGAGATTGACCACAAGCTCCTTGAAGAACGGAAAGGCGATGGAGGTGCCAAGCACCGAGCCGGGCGGGCTGTTGGCCACGGCAACGCGCATCATGAAATAGACCGCGATGCCGGCGATCAGGAACTCGATGCCAAGACGGGCCTTGCCGGAAAAGCCCTTGTCGGTCTGCTTGGTCACTTTAAGATAGTCATCGTAAAAACCGATGGCGCCGAAGCCGAGCGTGACGAGCAGGGTTGCCACCACATAGACGTTGGAGAGATCCGCCCAGAGCAGCGATCCGCCGACAATGCCGGCCAGAATCATCAGCCCGCCCATGGTCGGCGTTCCCGCTTTCTTGAAATGGGTCTGCGGCCCATCGGCGCGGATCGGCTGGCCCTTGCCCTGGCGGATGCGCAGCGAGGCAATGATCTGCGGCCCGAACATGAAGACAATCAATGCCGAGGTGAACATCGCCGCACCCGTGCGGAAGGTGATGTAGCGAAACAGGTTGAACACCTGGAAGGTGCCCGCAAGCTCGACGAGCCAGATCAGCATGATGTGTCTTTCTTGATGCCGGTCAAAGTTGGCGCTCCGTGTCGGGCAATGCCGGGTAGTTGTCAATAAGTGCGGAGACGATCTTGCCAAAGCCGAGGCCGAGGGAGGATTTCACCATCAGCACATCGCCCGGCATCACGTGGCCCACGACGAAATAGGACAGTTCGGCAGTCGTCGCATGGTATTCGACATGAACGGTGTCGGGGAGCGCGTCACGCAGCGCCACCATTTCCGCGCCCGACAGCCAGACATGCTCGATGCCGGCCGACAGCAGCGAACCGGCGAGATCCTCATGAACGCGGGCGGAAAACTCGCCCATTTCCAGCATATCGCCGAGCACTGCGATACGCCGACCGGCGCCGTGCGGCACGCTTTGCGAAAGAAGCGCAAAGGCGGCCCGCATGGACGCCGGATTGGCGTTATAGCTTTCGTCGATCAGCGTGAGATAGTCCCCGCCGATCGCCAGCTGGTGACGCTCACCGCGGCCCTTGACGGCACGAAGGCCTGCAAGGGCGGCCTTTGCTGCGTCCATGTCGGCCCCGAACAGCGCAACGACGCCGAGTGCCGCCATGGCATTTTCAGCGATATGACGGCCGGGCGCGCCAAGATGCACCTCAATCGTCTCGCCGTTGATCACGGCCCAGATGGTCGAGCCTTCCGCCGTGCCCTCAAAATCGGCGAGGCGGAAATCCGCCTTGGCGTGCTGGCCGAAGGTCAGCATGTTCTGAACCCCGACCTCCAGCGCCCTCTGCTCCAGAAACGGGTATTGTCTGGTGTCGCGGTTGATCAGCGCCACGCCGTTCGGCTCGATCCCCTCGAAGATCTCGGCCTTCGCAGCGGCGATTTCCTCAAGGCTCTTGAAGTGGCCAAGATGGGCCGCCGCAATGGTGGTGATGACGGCCACATGCGGGCGCACCATCTTCACAAGCGGACGGATTTCATCCGGATGGTTCATGCCGATTTCAAAGACGCCGAAATCGGCATCAACAGGCATGCGGGCGAGCGTCAGCGGCACGCCCCAGTGATTGTTGAAGGAAGCAACGGCTGCATGCACCTTGCCGGAGGGGGCCAGAACATTGCGCAGCATTTCCTTGGTCGTGGTCTTGCCGACGGAGCCGGTAACGGCAACGATCTGCGCCCGGCTGCGGGCACGCGCGGCAACGGCCAGCTTGCCAAGGGCTGCCAGCACATCCTCGACGACGATCATCGGAATGGTGAGCCTGCCCATGGCGGGCAGTTTTGCCTCGCTGACGACGATCAGCGACGCGCCATTTGCCACTGCAATCGTTGCAAAATCATGGCCATCCACCCGGTCGCCCTTGATGGCGAAGAAGGCTTCGCCCGGCGTGATCGAGCGGCTGTCGATGGAAATGCCTGTAATGCCCGAGGGGGGCGAGCCAAACGGTCGGCCACCCATGGCAGCCATCATATCCGCGGTATCCCAGAGCCAGGTCAAGCTTGCGTCTCCTCCAGTGCCTTGCGGGTCTCGACGTGATCGGAGAACGGCAGAACCGTCGTGCCGATCGTCTGGCCCTCCTCATGTCCCTTGCCGGCCACGATCAGCGTATCGCCGGCGCGAAGCTCGGCAACGGCATGGCGGATCGCGTCAGCGCGGTCGGCAATTTCGGTCGCCCCCGGCGCTGCGGCCATGATTTCGGCCCGGATCGTGGCCGGCACTTCCGAGCGTGGATTGTCGTCAGTGACGATGACAACATCGGCAAGGCGCGTTGCGATCTCGCCCATGATCGGCCGCTTGCCCTTGTCGCGGTCGCCGCCGCAGCCGAACACGACAATGACGCGGCCGGTGGTGAAGGGCCGCACGGAGGCGAGCACATTGGCGAGCGCATCCGGCTTATGGGCATAATCGACATAGGCCAACGCGCCATTCTTTGCCTGCCCGACCAGTTCCAACCGGCCCGACGCGCCCACGAGCTTTTCAAGTGCTGCCATCGCAAGTTTTGGCGCAACGCCTGTGGAGATGGCAAGGCCTGCGGAGACCAGCGCATTGGCGATCTGGAAATCGCCGGCAAGGGGGATATCCACTTCGAAGATGGCGCCGCCGACATGCACTTCGGCCATCTGCCTGTGGCGGAAATGCTCGACACGCTTCAACGTGATGAAATTGCCGGCGCGGCCGACAGTGCGCACATCATGGCCGGCTTCAGTTGCCACGCGAATGGCTTCGGCGGACCAGGGGTCGTCGGCAAAGATCACGGCCGGACTGCCCTTCGGCAGGAGATCGGCAAACAGCCGCATCTTGGCGGCCATGTAGTCCTCGATCGTCGGATGATAATCCATGTGATCGCGGCCGAGATTGGTAAAGCCGGCAGCAACAAGCTGGACACCGTCAAGGCGATACTGGTCGAGACCGTGGCTGGAGGCTTCCATCGCCGCGTGGGTCACACCCTCGCCGGAGAGTTCGGCCAGCAACTGGTGCAGCGCCACCGGGTCCGGCGTCGTCAGCGATCCGTATTCGTTGCGGGTGGGCGAAATCACGCCGGTCGTGCCGATCTGGGCAGCGGCAAGGCCGGCATGGGCCCAAATCTGGCGGGTAAAGGAGGCAACGGAGGTCTTGCCGGCCGTGCCGGTCACGGCCACCATGGTCTGCGGCTGCGGCCCGTATAGCCGTGCTGCGGCCAGCGCCAGAAAGCGGCGCGCGTTCGAAACCACGATGACGGGAACATCGGCCGCAACAGGCTGGCCGGACACGACAGCAGACGCGCCGCGGGACACAGCATCTGCGATAAAGCCTGCGCCATCGGCCTTGTTTCCGGCAATCGCCACAAACAGCGTGCCCGGCAAAACCTTGCGGCTATCGGCGGTAAGACCCGAAATTTCCACATCGCCCACCGGTCCGGCGAGCACGTCTGAAATCTCCGGAAATTCCCCGCCGGAGAGCTGTCTCAAATTCATCGGTACCCTCTCTCAGCTGCAACCCAAACTCTGGGCTGCGAATCGTCGGGTGCAGTCATTATGGCCTAATAGGACACCAGAGTGGCTGACCCATCTTCCCCGAAAAGCGGTTTTACACCGAGAATTGCGGCGGAACGGCGGATGATTTCCTTCACCATCGGTGCTGCGCTGTTACCGGCGAGCACGGCACGGTCGGTTTCGCTGCGCGGATCGTCGATGAAGGTCAGCACGACATATTGTGGCTTGTCGATCGGAAAGGCCGCCAGGAAGGCGTTGAAGTTGTGGTCGTGGTTGTAACGACCATTGATGACCTTGTCGGCCGTGCCCGTCTTGCCGCCGACGCTGAAACCATCGACGAGCGCGTTCTTGCCCGAGCCTTTGACGCCGTTCCAGCGGAACAGGTAACGCATGTTCTCGCTGGTCTGCGGTCGAATGACGGCCTTTGCCACCTCGTCCGCCTGCTCACGCGTGCGCGGCAGGAAGGTCGGCTCGATCAGGCGCCCGCCATTAACAAGGGCTGCACCGGCAACCGCTGTCTGCAGCGGCGTTGTTGCCACACCGTGGCCGAAGGAGATCGTGATGGAGTTGATCTTCTTCCACTCGCGCGGCTGGCTGGGCATGGCCACTTCCGGCAGTTCCGTCTGCATCTTGGTGAGAAGTCCCATCTTGGTCAGAAAGGCCTTGTGACCGTCGATACCCACGAGATCGGCCATCTTGGCCGTGCCGATATTGGAAGAATACTGGAAGATTTCCGGCACGCTCAGCATGCGGCTCTGGCCGTGAAAGTCCTTGATCGTGTAGCCGCCGATGCGGATCGGATAACGGGCATCGAACATGTCGTTGATCGAGGCCTTGCCGCTGTCGAGCGCCATGGCGAGCGTAAACGACTTGAAGGTCGAGCCCATCTCGAATGTGCCGTTCGACATGCGGTTCAGCCAACCGTCTTCGCTGCCGCCGGCCGGATCGTTCGGATCGAAATCGGGGGCGGACGCCATCGCCAGCACTTCGCCTGTGTTGGCATCGAGCACCACGCCGCCGGCGCCCTTGGCCTTGAACTTGGTGATGTTCGACATCAGCACTTCGCGCAGGATCGCCTGCACGCGCACGTCGATGGACAGATGCACGGGCTCAAGTGGCTGGCTGCTGGTCATGCCAACGGCGGCAAGATCGGCAAGACCCTGGCTGTCGACATAACGCTCCATGCCGGCCACGCCACGGTTGTCGATATTGACGTAACCGACGATATGGGCGGCCGTCGGGCCACCCGGATAAAACCGGCGCTTTTCCGGGCGAAAGCCGATGCCGGGAATGCCGAGTGCCAGGATCTGGCTCTGCTGCTTCGGCGTCAACTGGCGGCGCAGCCACTGGAAGCGCGATTTGGACGACAGCTTGTTGTAGATCTGGCGGCTGTCGATATCCGGCAGAACGGTGCGCAGCTTTTCGATCACCTCGTCGGGATCAACGATCTTGTGCGGCTCGGCAAACAGCGAGACCGTGCGGATGTCGGTCGCCAACACTTCGCCGTTGCGGTCCAAAAGGTCCGGGCGCGAGGCCATCAGCCGGTCGGCCGGCATGATGCTCGACGTCGCCTCGGGCTGCATCGTGCCGTAATAGATGAGTTTGCCGCCAATCACGCAGTACATGATGGCGAAACCGCCAATGATGATGCCGACGCGGGTGCGGGTCTGGCCGTTGCGCCGCTTGCGCACGCCCTCAAAGCTTGGGCCGCGCTGCGAAAAATTGACGCCACGGGCACCGGCGGAAAAATGGGCCCGGCTCTTGAGCACCATGACACGGGAGAGGAAGGACATCAGCGCCTCACCGATCCGGTTGAAATGACATCGACGGAAGAGGCCCCGCGCGGCAGGGGCACGGGAATGTGCGGCTCTGGCTTGGAGGCCTTTGCCTTGTCGACACCCGCAATGGCGGCGGCAACCGCCGGATCATTGCCGGCAATCAGCTGCTCGATGGTGGTTTCCGGCTGCGGCAGCTGCGATTTCGGCATCGGCAGTTCCTTGGGCATGGCAAGCTGCGTCGATTCGGTGGGCACAAGATCGAGTTCCGACTGATAGACGGCGGTCAGCCGGTGCAGGCGGTTCGGCTGCGTCAGCAGCGCCCAGTCGGCCTTCAGAAGATCGATCGTGTCGCGCTCAAGCCGGATTTCCGTCTCGATGCGATGGACCTCCTCCAGCTTCAGTTCGGCGCGGTGCTTGATGCTGTAGGTGACGACGGCGGTTGCCGTCATCACGCCGATCAGGATCAGGTCGAAGCTTCGCAACATGGTCAGGCTCCCAACTTGTCGAGGCTGGCAAGGTCAGGCAGGTCGAAGATGGAAAGGTCGGCTGCTGCGGGCGGAGCGGCCGTGCGGAACGCGGCACGCAGCTTGGCGGAGCGGGCGCGCGGATTGATCTCGGCCTCGGCTTCTGTCGCAGACTGCATGCCCTTGCCGATCGGCTCGAACACGGCAGCCTTTTCCTCGACCATCGGCATGTGGCGCGAGCCGGTGGCGCGGCCGGAACGGTCAGCGAGGAAACGCTTGACGATACGGTCTTCCAGCGAATGGAAGCTGACGATGACGAGACGACCGCCGGGCTTCAGCGCCCGTTCGGCGGCAAACAGCGCGCGCGCAAGTTCGCCCAACTCGTCGTTCACGAAGATACGCAGCGCCTGGAAAACGCGGGTGGCCGGGTGGATCTTGTCCTTGGCCTTGCGCGGATTGACGGTCTCGATGAGGTTGGCAAGGTCACGCGTGGTAACGAAAAGCTCGGACGCACGGCGCTTTTCAATGGCGCGCGAAATGCGCCCGGCCTGCTTTTCTTCCCCCAGAAAACCGAAGATGCGGGCGAGATCGCCGGGTTTTGCCCGGTTGACGACATCAGCCGCTGAGACACCCGACGAGGACATGCGCATATCGAGCGGGCCGTTGCGCTGGAAGGAAAATCCGCGCTCGGCCTCATCGATCTGCATGGAGGAAACGCCGATATCGAGCACGACGCCATCGAGCCCCTCTTCGGGCGCGTGGTCGGCAAGGCGTGAAAAACGGGTTGCGTGCAGCGTCAGGCGGCCATCAAATTCCGTGACCATGCCCTGCCCGGCTGCAATGGCATTGGGATCGCGGTCGAGGGCGACGACATCGGCACCGGTGGACAGGATTGCGCGGGTGTAACCGCCGGCCCCGAAGGTACCATCGAGAATAGTCTTGCCGGGGGCCGGAGCAAGTGCCGATAGCACTTCTCCCAGCATTACCGGAATGTGGCGCATCGGTCCGCCATCGGCCTCGGAAATTCCGTCGCCAGGATTAGCCGCCATTCCGATCCCCTGTCTTATGCAGGACGCGCCGCAAACGTGGCCCGCCCCGCTCTTGCCGCCGCCTGCGCCTCGTGGAACGCCTGCGGCTGCCAAAGCTGAAAATGATCCGAGCGGCCGACGAAGGTTACTTCCGTCGTCACGCCGGTGAAGTCGCGAATAAAATCCGTGACCATCAGCCGGCCTTCCGCATCGAGCCGCATATAGACGCCGCCGCCGTGAACCAGCAGCGACATCGCATTGGCCTCCGGCGAGAACGGGTCCGCCTGGGCGATCTGGCGCTCGTACCGCTCGAGCAAATCCGGACCGCCGACGCTCACCGCCGGAAACACAAGATCCTGGAGACAATAAAGCTCCTGGATATCCCGCTGCGCGAGCACGGCTCGAAACGGCGCAGGCACGGAAACCCGCCCCTTCGCATCGATCCTGTTCGTCGCATTGGACAAGAAGCGGTTCATAACGCCAAACACCCGCCCCATTTATTAGCAGAGCGAAATTACACCCCACATTACGCAAGCCACCGGACACAACCGAGCCGTTCAGACGGAACACATTCCGTCCGGTTCCCCCTTGCGGGAGCGCTCCGAAACTGTCCGATGAAAGGGCACCTATCTGCCCGCTCGCAGTGTGGAGTTGGGATAACATGGGACCATATGGGCGTCAATGGGAAGCCGCCACACCGGACCGTGGCAACCTGAATTATTTATAACCTGTTAAGTTTAACAAAGGGTTAGCGAGAACTTCCCAGAGACCGCCGCAAACACGGCCGGGAGAGGACGGGCAAAGCCGGTTAAGTCGTTGCCATCACGACAACATTTGCAAAAACCCGAGTGCCTGTCAGTATGCGGAGCACAACCCTAACGATATTTAAGGTTTTACCGCACCGCAGCGTTAGCGCAACCAGAAGCACATGCCGAAGCACCGGAGAGCGAAACCGCCCTCCGGTCGCAACGGATTAAAAATGAAATCGCCAGTTGGCCTGTAAGCCGGGTTCTGTATGGCCCCGGTGCAAGCACCGGAACGTGGCAGCCATTCATCTGGGACGGCGTTTACACGCCGCCTCACGCAACCCACCCGGATGACTGGCCCGGAAACAGGCTGTAGTGCCAAGGCACCCGCGTCATCCCTATTCGGTTTTGCTCCCGGTGGGGTTTACCATGCCGGTCCTGTTGCCAGTCCCGCGGTGGGCTCTTACCCCACCCTTTCACCCTTACCCCGCCAGCTCTTGTGCTCAAACCAGAGCACAACAGCAGGCGGGGCGGTTTCCTTTCTGTGGCACTTTCCCTAGGGTCACCCCCGCCGGACGTTATCCGGCACCGTATTTCCGTGGAGCCCGGACTTTCCTCACCCTACCGCCTTTCGGCATTGGTAAAGCGCGGCTGCCCGGCCAACTGGCAGGGGCTCCTTAGACGGTTTGAAAGCCGAATGCCACCGGAAAGACGAAAGCTACTCAGGCAAAATCCGGTGCGAAGGAGACGCCATAGACCTCATCCTCGATCCGGCCCCTGTGGAGCAGTTCGGCACCCAGCCGGCCGATCTCATCGGAACTTTTGGCGGCCGCCCCGCAGCCGCCGGTCAGAACGGCAATTGCCGGGCTCTCCGTATAACCGATGGCGGGATAGCCGCCCGGCGTCTTCGAAACGACGCAGGCGCCCGTCGAGATGCGTGTGGCGTCGATGCCGGGCACCAGTGTTTCGATGATGCCGGCATGATGATCGCGCACGCTATAGCGCCCGCCGGAGCGGAACCAGGCGCGCATATCTTCATCGCGCGTGAGCAGAATGTCGTCGGGATCGCCGCCGATCTTCAGGTAGGTCTTGCCATCGGGATAACGCACCGGCGGCAGCATATAGATGTGGTTGCGGCTGTCGCGCGGCTCGTAGATCAGGGAGGGCATGCCGGCAAACTGCGGCAGTTCCTCGTCGGGGATCTCGAAGAAAGTGACCGTGCGGGCATAAACCGCCATATTGACAGGACGCGCCATGAGATTTTCCGCGATGGAAAAACCACCGGCGGCCACCAGCGCCTTTTCGGCGCGGTAGGTCTTGCCTTCCGCGGTCAACACCACGGCAAGCCCGCCCTCCTCGCGCACAGACACCACCGTCTCGGCGATTTTCCGCGCACCCTGGCGTTCGGCCAGCAGCGACTGCGCAGAGACGAGCGCGCGCGGGTTCACATAACCGGCGTTTGCAGCCTCGAACACCCCGTGGCAGGCCGGCTCGAAACCGAAATAGGGAAAATGCTCGGCAAGGGCTGTATCGTCCATCGAGGCGGTTTCGACGCCGAGCGTTTCGGCGGCCGTCAGGATGCCGTTGATATAGGAATGACCGCTCGCCGGGTCCGGCCCGACCATGAGGCAACCAACGCCGTGATAAAAGCGGATACCGCTGTCGCGTTCAATTTCGCCGTAACGGGCGATGGAGCGGTTGGCGAGGCGCGCCCAGACCGGGTTCGAATCGATGGTACGGGTGATTCGCGCCTCGTCATAATGACTGCCGAAGACGCCCGGATGGTTTTTGGCATCCGCCGGCTCATCCGGGCCGATCAGCGCCACGCCGTCTGTCCACTGCGTCAGGTGGCGAGCGGCTGCTGCCCCCATCATGCCCCGGCCGATGATGATGTATTTGAAGTCCGGCGTCATGATCGCCTCTCGCCTGCCCTGTTGCTTAAAAATCCGTGGCGCACTGATAGCGGTTTGCGCGCCGGTTTAAAGAGGCGAAACGGTCGCAGCAGAAACAGACCTTGTGCAGCGGGCCGGAGACCGCCCGAAAGGATCAGGCGGAAGCGCCGTAACGCGGCAGGTGCGACAGCAGCCGGTGCAGCGTCTCGATGGTCGACATGTCGGCAATGCCATCGACCCTTTCCTGACGGAAATGCCGCTGGAAGGCCTCGACCACCCCTTCGGTCTTTTCGCAGAACTCGCCGGTGATCTCGATGCCGTAACCGTAGAGCGCCAGCATGCCCTGCAGCGCCTCCACCGGCTGGCCGCTTTCACCGCGCTGGAAAAACCGGCCGCTGCGGATCGGGCTCGGCTCGACCCAATGGCCGATGCCGCCACGGAAAAGCCTTTCCCAGGAAAAGTTCTCGCCGGGATCGACCTTGCGCTTCGGCGCGACGTCTGAGTGGCCAAGCACCCGTTCCGGGCGGATTGACCAGCGGGCAGCACAATCGCGGCAGAGCGCAATCACAGCTTCGATCTGTTCGTCGGGATAGGCCGGCAGGCCGCCGGGATGGCCGGCATTGGCGATCTCAATGCCGATGGAGCGGGAATTAATATCCGTCTCGCCGGCCCAGACGCTCTTGCCGGCATGCCAGGCGCGGCGCGCTTCCGGCACCATCTGCACCACGCGACCATCCGGCCAGACGAAATAATGGCTGGAGACCTGGCTTTCGATATTTTTGAGCCACGACACCGCCTGCCCGTGATCAGCCATGCCGGTGTAATGCAGGATGATCATGTCGGGCGCGATACCACCGACGCGTTCGCCATGGTTGGGCGAGGGATCGACCCTTGCGCCTTCGAAATCGGGCACCAGTTTCATGCGGCCTTGCGTTCCCTGGCAATCGCCGCATAGGCAGCGTTCAGGGCTGCCATGCGCTCGTTGGCGGCCGCATGCAGCGCTTCGGGCACGCCGCGCGCAATCAGCTTGTCGGGATGATGTTCGGACACCAGCCGGCGATAACGCTTGCGGATCTCGGCAAAATCATCCTCCGGCGACACGCCGAGGATAAGGTAGGGGTTGCCGCCATCGACTTCCACGTGGCGAGCGAGAATGCGGCGGAAGTGATCCTCGTCGATGTGGAAGATTTCGGCGATGCGGGCCAGGAAATCCAGCTCCTTCTCATGCACCATGCCGTCTGCCTTGGCGATGTGAAAGAGGCCGTCGACGACGTTTTCCAGCATCTGGCAGTTTTGCTCGCCGGATCCGCAAAGGCCCGCAAGCTTTTCGGCGTAGGCCTCGTAACCGGCGACATCCTGGCGCGCGAGATTGTAGAGGCGCGCGACGTTTCGCGCTTCCTCTTCCGGAAAATCAAAAATCTGGCGAAATGCCTCCACTTCGGAGGCAACCACGGCGCCATCGGCCTTTGCCATCTTGGCAGACAGCGCAATGATGGCAACGGAGAAGGACACCTTGCGACGGGTTTCCGGATCGCCTTCGAACAGTGTACGGATGGCCTCCACGACGCGCGACAGCGCATTGTGGGCGGCGTCGCCGACACTGCCCAGCAGTCGCTCCCACAAGTTCGTCAGTTGAAGGCATGCAAAATCTAAAATCATGCTGCACCTGACCAAATTCTGGAACCCTTGGCAAGCGCAAGCCGGCGAAGGTCGGGTTAAACTTTGTTCACCCTTACGGGATTGGTTTGCGCCCGGTTCAGCAAGAAGCCAAAACGTCGCAGTCCGGCACATCTACCGGCCGCAATCCGGGTGACGTGGAACGGCGCCGGCAGCGCCCCTGTTCCTCATCTCATATTTGAACCGATTAAATCCGCAAGCGTTCCAGAAAAGCGGCGAAATGCCGGATTTTCTTGAGAAATTCACTTTACAGCCGCAAAGCTCTGTCGCATCCCTTTGCCAGTTCATGGCAAGGCGCAACGGCGCCAAGGAGGTTCGATGGCCAAGCAGAAAGTGGCAATGCTGACAGCAGGGGGGCTTGCTCCATGCCTGTCATCGGCAGTGGGCGGTTTGATCGAGCGTTATAGCGACATCGCCCCTGAACTGGAGCTTGTCGCCTACCGTTCCGGCTATCAGGGCGTGCTGCTGGGAGATCGAATCGAGATCAACCAGACCATGCGCGAGGGTGCCCATCTTCTTCACCGATATGGCGGCTCGCCGATCGGCAACAGCCGGGTGAAGCTCACCAATGCCGCCGACTGCGTCAAGCGCGGCCTGGTCAAGGAAGGCGAGAACCCGCTGAAGGTTGCCGCCGACCGGCTGGCAGCCGATGGCGTGACCATTCTCCACACGATCGGCGGCGACGATACCAATACGACGGCCGCCGACCTTGCCGCCTATCTCGCTGAAAACGGTTATGACTTGACCGTCGTTGGCCTGCCGAAGACGGTGGACAATGACGTGGTGCCCATCCGCCAATCGCTCGGTGCCTGGACGGCGGCCGAAGTCGGCGCGCATTTCTTCGACCATGTCAGCAACGAGCAGAGTGCGGCCCCGCGCACGCTGGTCATCCATGAGGTGATGGGCCGCCACTGCGGCTGGCTGACGGCGGCCACCGCGCGCGCCTACATCCAGGACACGTGCAACAATGAATATGTCGAAGGCTTCATGATGAACACCCAGATGAAGAACATCGACGGGCTCTACCTACCCGAGATGGCCTTCGACCTGGAAGCGGAAGCCGAGCGTCTGCGCGGCATCATGGATACCTGCGGCTTCGTGACGCTGTTCGTCTCGGAAGGCGCAGGCCTGGAAACCATCGTTGCCGAGCGCGAAGCCTCCGGCGAAAAGGTCAAGCGCGATGCGTTTGGTCACGTGAAGATCGACACGATCAATGTCGGCAACTGGTTCCAGACGCATTTTGCCTCGCTTCTGCATGCGGAACGCTCAATGGTACAGAAATCCGGCTATTACGCCCGCTCGGCACCGGCAAACCAGCAGGACCTGCGCCTCATCCAGGGCATGGTGGATCTGGCCGTCGAAAGCGCGCTGAACGGCATATCCGGCGTGACGGGTCATGACGAAGACCAGAATGGGAAATTGCGCACGATCGAATTCCCGCGTATCAAGGGTGGCAAGCATTTCGATCTCTCCACCCCCTGGTTCGGTGACGTCATGAACTTCATCGGGCAGCCTTTCCGGGCGGCGTGATCGAAACCGTGGCCGGCCCGCGAGGAAAGACCGGTCTTGTGTGGAGATTGATGCGGAGGAGACGACATGAGCATCGAGGCGATCCTGATATTTTCAGTGCTCTGCCTGCTGACGCTATATCTGCCTTCGGCATCCAGCCGTTTTCTGGCGGCCTATACCATTGCTCGCGGCAAACCGCGGGCAATGGCGCTTGTTCCGGCCCAGGCTGCCGGTTCCTTCCTGTCGTTTGCGGCAGGATTTGCGATCTTCCTCTGGCTCTCGGTGTCGCTGCGCAGCATGCATGAAACGCTTGGCTGGGCAGCCTTTGCCTATCTTGCTCTTTATGTCGGCAAGGGCCTGCAGCAGGGCATTCGCCAGCGCGCCGCCGATAACGACAACCTTCGCGAGAAATCTCTTGTGCGTGGCATGGGCCGTTGCCTTATCGCCCAGGTGCGCCCGGGCCTTGCCATCGCCTTTGCCGCACTTCTGGTTCATCTGGCTGATTCGTCGGGGACAACGGAACGGCTGGCGCTTCAGGCCGCTGCGGGTTTTGCCATGGCAGCCATCGCATCTGGTCTGTTGCAGGTGCTGTTTGCCGGGCGCAGCATCCGCAAGATGCGGCTTGTAAGCCTGAAGAACGCGGCCTCCGCCACCCCGCGCACGCGCTTCATCGCGCGCCGCGCCGTCAGCGCCGGTTACCGTCGAATTGCTGCATAAAATCCTCGGGCTTGCCGCAGGCGTTCGGATAAGTTAAGAAATCTTTAGATTTGAGGGGCACTTGCAGGCTGGGACAATCATCTTCGTGAAAGTGAGACCATGGCGATAACCCGAATTTTCGGTTGCAACGCGGTTGTGGCGTTTGCGATTTGCGGGGCTGTTTCCGGCTGCTCGAGCGTGGAAACGGCTTCCAACAAGGCAGCTGACACCACCGAACAGTCTGCGGACGTCGCTTCGGCGGGGGCACCTGCCGCTGAGCAAACAGCAGGACAACAGCCGGCAACCAAGACCGGGCGCATTTCCATTGCCGCTGCAGCGGCGGCTGCGACCGGCGGGCCTGTGGAGGCACCGGCCGGCTCGGTCATGACCGTTGCTGAAAAAGGTGGCCGGGTTCACGCCGTGGCGCTTCCGACCGGCCAATCGGCCATCGCCGCGCAAAACGATGCGGTGCGCGCCGCCCTCGCGCAGGCCTCAGAAATGCCCGTGGTGACGCCGGCGCTCGCCGTGGCTCCCACATCGATGCAGACAACGGGCGCCATGGAAGCCATTAATGTGGCCACCACGACAGCCAACACCATGACGGCCCCGGTTGCGGCATCCCCGCTTTCCAGGTCGCGTCAGGATATCTCGCCTGATCTCCAGACCGCCTCCTTGCGCTCGACACAAAAGCCCGAGGAAAAACATCTCGGCATTCCCGCCGACGTCTCGGAAGGCTACGCCGCCATTCCGACGCCGCGTCCGCGCCCTGCCTCGTCCAGCACCTCTTCGATGCTGGCTTATGCATCGCCTGCCCAGCCACTGTCTTCGGTCTCCAACGATTTCTTCCCGCCGGCGCCCGGTGCTCCCGTGCCGGAAACGGCAGAGGCCAGCACGCCGACGCTGAACAAGCTGATCAAGCGTTATGCCGGCATGTATGGCGTGCCGGAATCTCTCGTCCACCGCGTCGTGCATCGCGAAAGCCGCTACGACCCGAAGGCTTACAACAAGCGCGGTTATTTCGGCCTCATGCAGATCAAGTATTCCACGGCAAAGTCGATGGGATATGGCGGCACGCCGGAAGGCCTGCTCGATGCCGAGACCAATCTGAAATACGCCATCAAATACCTGCGTGGCGCCTGGCTGGTGGCCGATAACGAGCCGGATGACGCAATCGGCCTTTATGCCCGTGGCTATTATTACGATGCCAAGCGCAAGGACATGCTCTACGTCCTGAAATAGGCTGCAGACGGCGTGACCGTTACAGCGCCTCCTGCAATGCCTGAACCAGCGCGCCCGGGCGATATCCTGTTGACGCCGGAGACAGGCCGAGACGCACCACCACCAGCCGTTTTGAAGGAATGACTGTGACGCTCTGACCGTCATGGCCTTGCAGCGCAAACTGGTCGTTCGGCACAGCAGCCCCCTCCCCCGCCCTCCGAGATGCAAGCCATGTCTGCATGCGGGAATAACGCCCGCCGGATGTCGCGTTCGCACGCCACATATCCTCGACCAGATCCGCCGGCAGGATGGTGCGGCCCTGCCAGACACCTTTGTCTGCCAGAAGAAGCCCGAAGCGTGCCCAGTCACGCGCCGTCGCATACAAGTAGGAACTGCCGGCAAAGGTTCCCGACTCGTCCGGTTCAAACACCGCGCTCCCCATCCCCAGCGGCTCAAACAGCGCCTTGCGCGGATAGGCCAGCGCCTGTTCAGCATTGCCCAGTCGGTCCATCCAGATGCGCGACAGAAGCACGGCCGTACCGGAGGAATAGTTGAACTCCGTGCCGGGTTTCGCGGCAAGCGG
This sequence comes from Neorhizobium sp. PAMB6630, assembly GCF_058242775.1. NCBI lineage: Bacteria > Pseudomonadati > Pseudomonadota > Alphaproteobacteria > Hyphomicrobiales > Rhizobiaceae > Neorhizobium > Neorhizobium sp. PAMB6630. Next base: position 1,461,428 of record NZ_CM177836.1, on the reverse strand, counting down.
CAGGCTTGCGGCAAAGCCGGCCATATCCGGCTCCAGAAACAGCATGCGCGTGACATCCGCCACGGTGCCATAGTCCTCGTTGAAGGCAAGACCGCTTTCCATGCCGAGCAGTTGCGCAACGGTGATATTTGCGCGCGCGTCGCCCTTCCATGCGGGAAACAGGTTGTTTTCGTCGAGCGCCATGCGCCCATCGCGCACCAGCGTGGCGATGAGGGCGGCATTCACCGTCTTCGTCATCGACCAGCCAAGGAGAGGCGTCTTCGCATCGAAACCCTTGCCGTAGCGCTCTGCGACGATACGGCCGTCCTTCACCACCACCACGGCCCGCATACCCGGCCCCGTCAGGTCATCGCGCGACAGGATCTCCGAAATATCCGGGCGCGGCGTCACCGTCTCACCTATCGGCCAGAGAGCTTGGGGCTCCGCCGCCGATTCGCGCGCATCAGCTGCCAGATTGACGGCGACAAGGCTTTCAGGCTTTGCGCCATCCGCCAGCACGCTGCACCCGAGCCCTCTACGGTACATCGCCGTCACCGGCGCGATGCCGCCGACAAGTGCTGCATGGACAAGGCCCGCATCTCGCTCGACATTCACCCGCATCAGCCGCAGCAGCGGATTACCGGGCGCCTGCACATCCTCAGACAGCACCTCTGCCGGCTCGCGCCCCGCCAGAAACACGTTCGAGCAGACGATCTTTGCCGCATAACCGCTTCCCACCCGCAACAGAGTGGGCGGCGAGGCTTGAAGCCAGACGAAGCCGGCAACCAGCAACAACGCGAGAAAGACGAGGGAAAGTTTTGCAAGACGAAGCACAAGGCGCATCAGATCGTTCCTGTTGGCGGCGGCGGCATGCCGCCTCCAGCGCACCGCCAGATGTCAAGCCTGGTGCCCAAGTGCGGCGGCATGAGGACACGTCATGAAACTGTAGCAGCAAGCGGCTACAGCCGTTTGACACTCATGACGAGGCAACGGGAATAGAGCATGGCCGAGATTGCACCGGAAGCCGGATTTCTGAAGAATGGAAAGCTGAAGACTGCACTGCTGCAGCACAAGGCATTGTCAAAGAGCGGGCTTTCCGAACGCCTGTTCGGCCTGTTGTTTTCCGGCCTTGTCTATCCGCAGATCTGGGAGGATCCGGATGTCGACATGGCGGGCATGGCGCTGTCTGAGGGCCACAGCATCGTCACCATCGGCTCCGGCGGCTGCAATATGCTGGCTTACCTCTCCCGCTCGCCGCGCTCCATCGACGTGGTGGATCTCAATCCGCACCATATCGCGCTCAACCGCCTGAAGCTTCAAGCCTTTGCCGCCCTTCCCTCGCATGCCGACGTGGTGCGCCTTCTTGCCACGGAAAACGCCGGCACCAACGGGCGCGCCTTCGATCTGTTCATCGCCCCGAAGCTGGATGACAAAACGCGCGCCTACTGGCAGAAACGCAGCCTCACCGGGCGGCGGCGCATTTCCGTTTTCGAACGTAATATCTACCGCACCGGCCTGCTCGGCCGCTTTATCGCTGCCGGCCACCTTTTGGCGCGGATGCATGGCGTAAACCTCACCGAAATGGCGGCCATGGGGTCGCTTCGCGAACAGAGGCAGTTCTTCGATACCCGCATCGCGCCCCTCTTCGACAAGCCGTTGATTCGCTGGCTGACGAGCGCCAAAAGCTCGCTGTTCGGCCTTGGCATTCCGCCGCAGCAATATGACGAGCTGGCAAGCCTTGCGCCGGATGGCTCGATTGCGCCGGTGCTGCGCCAGCGGCTGGAAAAGCTTGCCTGCCATTTTCCGCTGCGCGACAACTATTTCGCCTGGCAGGCCTTTGCCCGCCGCTATGCGCTGCCGCACGAGGGCTCCCTGCCGACCTATCTGAAGGCCGAAAACTACCGCACCATCCGCAACAACGTGTCGCGCGTTGCCGTGCATCATGAAACCTTCACCGACCTTCTGTCGCAAAAGGCCGCCGGCACGGTGGATCGCTATGTGCTTCTGGACGCGCAGGACTGGATGAACGACCGCCAGCTCAACGATCTCTGGGCCGAGATCAGCCGCACCGCCGCGCCGGGCGCCCGCGTCATCTTCCGCACGGCGGCCGAAAAGAGCATCATCGAGGGGCGCCTTTCGCCGGCGCTGCGCGACCAGTGGCATTATCTCGAAGCCCGCTCCGGGGAACTGAACCTTCAGGACCGCTCGGCCATCTATGGCGGCTTCCACATCTATGAGAAAGCGGCATGACGGCGCTGGGCGGGACAGGACCAGGGACAAGAACAGGGCCGACATCCGATCATGCCGCCCGCATGGACCGGATGTATCGCTACCAGCGCCATATCTATGACCTGACGCGCAAATATTACCTTCTCGGCCGCGACCGGGCGATCCGTGACCTTGCGGTGCCGAAGGATGGCACGCTTCTGGAAGTGGGCTGCGGCACGGGCCGCAACCTTCTGCTCGCCCACCGCATCTATCCCCGCGCGCGTCTTTATGGCCTCGATATCTCCAGCGAAATGCTCGCCACCACCCGCGCCAATTTCCGCGGCAAGGCGGCAGAGCCGATGCTGAAGGTGGCGGATGCGACGACGTTTTCGCCCGCCGATTTCGGCACGGATGGTTTCGACCGCATCCTCATTTCCTATGCGCTGTCGATGATCCCCGACTGGCAGGGCGCGCTGACGGCAGCCCTTGGTGCGCTGAAGCCCGGCGGTTCGCTGCACATCGTCGATTTCGGCCAGCAGGAAAACCTGCCCGTCTGGTTTCGCGCATCGCTGCAGGCCTGGCTGTCGCGATTTCATGTGACGCCGCGCGCAGACCTTGCCGAAGCGATCGAGGCCCGCCTTGAGCAGTTCGATGCCGACATGATGTTCGAGACAACGGGCCGTGGTTACGCCTGGCATGCGATCGTCCGTCGCCGCAGCTGAGAGATCCCAAGCGCTTGATTTCACGAATTTCTTAGCGCATGATGATGTTGCCGCGCGTCTGAAACGCTGCGGGCAAATCGTTGGTGCGTAAGGGAATATTTACGCCGACATGGTTATCAGGTCGTTTCGCATCCTTGTTTGCGCCCGATGATTCGGCGTGGCCGACAAGCGATCCGTCCCCTCGGTCATCACGGAAGCGCCATGCCTCGGCTCATCTTTGCCCTTCTTGCGACAGCCGCCCTTGCCACCGGCTGCACCTCGACAAGTTATGATTTCATGTCGACGGCATCGATCTCCAAGCCGAAATTTAAAGACAGCGACCCGCAGGATTTTGGCGTGAACCATCCGGATCGCCATGAGATCCACGGCATAGACGTATCCAAGTGGAATGGCGACATCGACTGGCCAACCGTCAAGCGCGGTGGCGTTTCCTTCGTGTTCATCAAGGCAACCGAAGGCAAGGACCGGGTCGATCCGGCGTTCGAGGCGAACTGGCGCAATGCGGCAGCAGCGGGCCTTGCCCACGCGCCCTACCATTTCTACTATTTCTGCTCGAGCGCCGATGAACAGGCAGACTGGTTCATCGCCAATGTGCCGAAGGCCGCCAGCAGCCTGCCGCCGGTGGTCGATGTGGAATGGAACCATACCTCGAAAACCTGCACCACCCGGCCGGCGCCGGAGACCGTGCGGGCGGAGATGAAGCGCTTCATGGACCGGCTGGAAGCCTATTACGGCAAGCGCCCGATCATCTACACATCGGTCGATTTCCACCGCGACAATCTGGTCGGCGCGTTCCAGGACTATCATTTCTGGGTCCGCTCCGTGGCAGCACATCCCGCCAAGATCTACGAGGCGCGCAAATGGGCCTTCTGGCAATACACCTCCACCGGCATCGTTCCCGGCATCAAGGGCGACACTGATATCAACGTTTTTGCCGGCACGGAAAAGAACTGGCGCAACTGGGTGGCCTCCGTCGGCCCGTAAAACCCATTCGCACTCCCTTTCAGCGTCCGCGAGGCGCCCCTCAGCGACATTCGGAAGCATCGCCATTGACGCCGCATCGTCTTTGCCCATCTTCCGTCACAAATCTCGCCGACATGGGGCATAAGCCCGCCAGAGGAACCTTTCATGCCCTTGCCTTCCGTTCGCCCGATCTCGCTTGCCCTTGCCCTGACGGGGCTTCTCGCCTCCGCAGCCTTTGCCCAGACAGCCTCTCCCCAGCCTGCACCGGTGTGCGGCGGCGACCTGCCGGCCTTCCTGCAGGGCGTGAAGGCTGAAGCGCTCACCATGGGCGTTCCGGCAGAAGCGGCCGACCGGGCGCTGGCCGGTGCCGTGATCGATCCGAAAGTGCTGTCGCGTGACCGGGCGCAAGGCGTGTTCCGCCAGACGTTTCTGGAGTTTTCGCAGCGCACCGTCAGCCAGGCCCGCCTCGACATCGGCCGCCAGAAGATGAAGCAGTATGCCGAAGTGTTTGGGCGGGCCGAGAAGGAATATGGCGTGGCACCCGGCGTCATCACCGCCTTCTGGGCGATGGAAACTGATTTCGGCGCGGTTCAGGGCGATTTCAACACGCGAAATGCGCTCGTCACCCTCTCGCATGATTGCCGCCGTCCGGAACTGTTCCGCCCGCAACTGCTGGCGCTCACGGAGATGGTGCAGCATGGCGATCTCGATCCTGAGAGCAATACCGGCGCCTGGGCCGGCGAAATCGGCCAGGTGCAGATGCTGCCGCGCGACATCATCGAACACGGCGTCGATGGCGATGGCGACGGCCATATCAACGTCAAGACGAGCGCGCCGGACGCCATCCTGACAGCAGCCTCCTTCATCAGGAGCCTCGGTTTCAAGCCGGGCGAGCCGTGGATCCAGGAAGTGGAACTGCCGGAAAGCCTGCCTTACGAGAAAAGCGGCCTTGGCAACGAAATGCCGGCCGCCGAATGGTTCAAGCTCGGCGTAAAACCGCGCGACGGCAACACGTCGTTTGGCGCGCTTCCCGCCGCACTCGTTCTGCCGCAGGGCCGCAAGGGACCGGCATTCATCACCTATCCCAACTTCTCGATCTATCTCTCGTGGAACCAGTCGTTCATCTACACGACGTCGGCGGCCTATTTTGCCACCCGCCTCTCGGGTGCGCCGACTTATGCCAAGGGCAATCCGGAACCGGGCCTCAGCGTCGACGAGATGAAGCTGCTGCAGACGAAGCTCGACGGCATCGGCCATGATGTCGGCAAGATCGACGGCATTCTCGGCTCCGGCACGCGTGTGGCCGTGCAAAAGGCGCAGCAGCGGCTCGGCATGCCCGCCGACGGCTGGCCGACCGCAGCGCTTCTGAATGCGCTTTAAGGCAGACCGGGAATCATCCTTGTCGATGCGAGCAAAACCTCCCGCAGTCTTCCCGGGAGGTTTTTTTTGTGGGGCGTTTTCATGCCCCTGCCGGGCCCTCCCCATCACGCAATGTGACGGTTCTTAACAGCGCGGACAGATTTGTTCACGGATGGTAAACCCTGTTAATTAACGGATTTATCTTTGCATAACAGCGGCTTGTCGCGTGATCTGCCATAAATCCGTCATATGTGTTCCCGCAGTGCAGCACATTATTCGCTTCCCAAGCGTTCAAAAATGCACTTACATCTCAAGTGTTAACGCAAGGAGGCAGACATGGGACACGTACATTCCTTCAATGTCCTTCTCGTCGGTGCAGCGTTTGTGTTCGTGGCATCCATGCTCTTTGTCTGAGCATCGCGACAAAGAATAATCCATGCCACGATTGAGCTGACCGTTTCAGCAGTCGTTTAAGAGACAAATCGGCTTCAAAAATTGGAAGGGCGGATATTTCCGCCCTCGCCTTCGAAGTCCTGGCTCAGGCCGCCGCCCCGGCCTGCGTCTTTTTAGCTTCTTCGTGTTCAGACTGGCCTTGTGCAGACTTTGCTTCTGCAGACATGTTCTTTTCAGACTTGGCATAGCCCAGACGATCGAGCATCGCGCCGGTCAGTGCCGCGCGGTTCATCGTGTAGATGTGGAATTCGCCAAGGCCCCGGCGCATCAGGTCTTCGATCTGTTCGGCGGCCACATCGGCGGCGACCTTGGCGCGGTCCTCCGGCTTGTCGTCCAGCCCTTCAAATCGCGCATCGAGGAACGCCGGCACCGTGGAGCCGCAGCGGCTGGCAAAACGCTTCAGCTGCGACAGGTTCTGGATCGGCATGATGCCGGGAATAACCGGAATGGTGATGCCGGCGGCCCGTACCTGTTCCAGATAGCGTTCAAACACATCGTTATCGAAAAAGAACTGCGTCAGCGCGCGGTCGGCACCAGCATCGGCCTTGCGCTTCAGCATCTCGATATCGCCGGCCACATCAGCGCTTTCCGGATGTTTTTCCGGATAGGCCGAGACGGAAATCTCAAAACCACCGATCTCCTTCAGACCCACCACAAGTTCGGCCGCATTGGCATACCCATCCGGATGCGGCTGATAGGCGGTGCCGATGCCGCTTGCCGGGTCGCCGCGCAAGGCCACGATATGGCGCACGCCAAGCTGGCGCATGTCCTCGATCACCTGATGGGTTTCTGCCCGATCAGCATCGACGCAGGTGAGGTGCGAGGCGGTCGCAAGCCCCATGTCGCGGATCATCCGCCCAACGGTCGAAAAGGTCGGCGCCTTGGTCGTGCCGCCGGCGCCGTAGGTAACGGAGACGAAATCGGGATTGTAGCGGGACAGCTCCTCCACCGTCTGCCAGAGCTGCTCCTCCATCTCCGGCGATTTCGGCGGAAAGAACTCGTAGGAAAGCCGGAACGGCTGGGCCTTGCGGGAGGTGTTTGCAACGTTGGTCATAGCTCGATTTCCGACAGAAGGGATTTGCGGGGGGCAGCAGCCTGGCGCGACTGCCCTTGAGGCGCCTCAGCCTTTAACGCCAGCGGGGCAGAGGCAAGCCAGATGGTGACGGTGAGCGCTGAAGCCGGCTTTTGCTGCTTCGGCTGCAGATCGATGATCTCGCCGACGGCAAGACCAAGCTTCTCCAGCCATTCCGTCACCGTCTGGTGAGAGAAGCCAAGGCGAAGATGCGCGTGCTCATCACGCAGGTAATCAAAGGCATGCGGCGCCAGATCGACGATGACCAGGCGCCCGCCGGGGCGCAGCACGCGGGCAGCTTCCGCAATGGCGCGCTCGGGTTCATCGAGGAAGTGCAGCACCTGGTGAATGGTGATGAGGTCGAAATCACCCGCCTCCAGCGGCAGGTTGAAGATATCGCCATGGCGCACACTCGCCTTCACGATGCCGGCCTTGTCGAGATTGGCGCGGGCAACGGCGAGCATATCGCGGCTGGCATCGATGCCGACAGCGCGCCGGTAACTCTGCTCCAGCAATTGCAAAATCCAGCCGGTGCCTGTGCCGAGATCGAGCAGCGCATCGACATGATCAGGCCCGAGGATCTGAAGCAGTGCTGCTTCCACATCCGCGTCGCTCACATGCAAGCGGCGAAGCTCATCCCATTCGGAGGCGTTGCGGCTGAAATAGGCCTGCGCCCGTTCCGCCCGCGCCCGCTTGACGGTGGCCAACCGTTCGCTGTCGCGCGCAAGGACCGGATCGGCCGCATCGACGGCAGAGAGCAGATTGGTCGCGACAACGGCAGCGCGTCCATCCTGTTTCAGCCGGAAATAGGCCCAGGCGCCTTCCTGGTAACGCTCAATCAGGCCTTCCTCGGTCAAAAGCTTCAGGTGGCGGGAAATGCGCGGTTGGGATTGGCCGAGAATATCGGTAAGGTCGCTCACCGTCAGGTCGCCACCGGCCAACAGCGCCAGAAGGCGAAACCGCGTCGGTTCGCCCGCCGTCTTCAAAATTCCCACCAGACTGTCCAGCGGCAGACCCATTTCAGCATTCCATTCGCGTTCAACACATAAAGATATGTTTATGTGATTTATCGGCGTCTGACAAGCGCAAAGCCGCGGGCCGATAGCAAAAGGGCGGCTCGCGCCGCCCTGATGTCAGGAATGATGAAGCCCGACTTAACAGTCGCCGCTGAGGAACGTTACGCCGCGCGCGACGCACGTGCAGGGGCGCGTTGCGGGTTTGGTGTATCGGCCAGACGAAAGCGCGACAGGAGATCGGACAGTTGCACGCTTTCCTGCGCAAGGCCGGCACCGGCGGCGTTCATTTCCTCCACCATCGCCGCATTGCGCTGCGTGGCCTGGTCCATATGGTTGACGGCAGTGTTGACCTCGGCAAGCCCGGTCGATTGTTCATGGGCTGCCGTTGCGATGGCATCCATGTGGGTATTGATGGTCTGGACCAGTTGCTCGATGGCCGAAAGCCCCTCACCCGTATCGCTGACCAGCTTGACGCCTTCGGAGACGGCCGTGGTAGATTTCGAAATCAGCGACTTGATTTCCTTGGCCGCATTGGCAGACCTCTGGGCAAGCTCACGCACCTCCTGGGCAACGACCGCAAAGCCCTTTCCGGCCTCACCGGCACGGGCCGCTTCCACACCGGCATTCAAGGCGAGAAGGTTTGTCTGGAAGGCGATTTCATCGATGACCGAGATGATCTGGTTGATCTGGCGCGAGGATTCTTCGATCCGCTGCATGGCGGAGACGGCGTTGCGCACCACCGAACCGGATTGATCGGCGCGGGCGCGGGCATCGCGCACCACATCGCGCGCTTCGCTGGTGCGCCGTGATGTTGCCACCACATTGGCGGTGATTTCTTCAAGCGCTGCTGCGGTCTCCTCAAGCGAGGCCGCCTGCTGTTCGGTGCGCTTGGCCAGATTGTCGGAGGCGTCGGAGATTTCCTTGGAGCCATTGGTGACGGTTGCCACCGAGCCGCCGACGCTCACCAGTGCATCGCGCAACTGGCGAACGGAGGTGTTGAAGTCGGCGCGCAGGTTTTCAAACTGCGGCGCAAGCGGCATTTCGATCTCGCAACCCATATCGCCGGCAGCCAGACGGCGAAGGCTGGCGGCAAGCGTGCTGGTCGCCTGGTTGAGACGTTCTTCCGCCTCCGCTTCGGCTTTGGCCTGAACCTGGGCACGCTCAGCCTCCGAACGCTGGCGGCTGCCGACGGCTTCCGCTTCCAGCTGCGCATTGCGGATCGCTGCCTGACGGAAGATTTCCACAGACTGCGCCATGTCACCGATTTCATCGCGGCGGTCGGTATAGGGAATGGCGCGTGCCGTATCGCCGCCCGCAAGCTCGGTCATCGCAGTGCCGATCCGGCGGATGCGAGCCGAAAGGCCGCGAGTGGTCGAAGCGCTGAAGGCGATGACCAGCACGACGAACACGGCAAGACCGCTCACCACGAGCAACATCTGATTGCTGGCCATGGCGAGACGCGTCTGCGTCGCGTCCATCATCATCTGGGCGTTCTCACGGATCAGGCCTGCCACATAGTCACGACGCTTGGCGGTATCGCTGTTCCAGCCATCCAGGGCATCGGGGCTTCCCTTGTAATCCTCGAGCGCCTCCATGGACTTGATCAGGCTGGCAATCCGGCTGCCTTCCGGCGTCTGAAAGAACTCATCGAAACGGGCGATGATCTTGGGCGAGACATGTTCGCGAAAGGGACCGTCATAGGTGCGCACCTGGGTCAGGGCGCCGGACACGCGCATCAGTTCCGATTTGCCGAAACTGGTGCTGCGGATCAGGAACTGGCCCATACGGGCAAGGATCAGGTAACCTTCGTTGACCTTCATCAGCGCGTGATGGCCGCGAATATCGCTGGACAGGGCAAGATCGGTGGTGAGGTTTGCACTGCGCAAGGTGAGCGCCAGACCGGCGGAAGCCACCGGCTGCGCATAACGCAGCGGCAGGATGGGGTCGTTTTCGCCGGCATCCAGCTTCTGGCGATATTCGGGGATACGGGCATAGGTTTCCTGGAGCTTGGCGCGCATGCCCTGCGTGATCGCATCGTTGAAGCCATAGGAAGCGATGACATCCAGCTGGTCGATCATCTGCTTGTAGGTCGCATCGGATTTTTCGCGGACCTTCTGCCTTTCCGGCGCGCTCATCGGCGCCCCCTCAAGCGGCATCATCATCATCAATTCGCCACCGGCCAGGGCGACTTGTGCGAAGGCTTCCGCCCGCTGCAGCTGCGTATAGCTTTCGTAGCTCCTCACACCCAGCACGCCGCCGAGGCCAATGGCCGCCGCAAGCGGAACCAGAGCCAATAAAGACAGAGTTTTTCGAAAAGACAGGTTCCCCAGTGGCGACAATCCACCCTCCTCCGTTCCATCCGCAGGAGTAGCCTCATGCTCACCGGGCAGAAATGATCAGTCGCTACCGTTCATGGCAGTCCTATCGACACGACTATCCCATGGGAGAATTACAAATCCGTATACATACACGGTCTTGGTTCAGAAGATGACAGAAAGTCATAAGTTTATTGATGCCATATTAGGTAATGTATTCCCATCAGAGGCTCCGCCTCACAACAGAATGTAACAATACATAGGAATGGGAAACACTTTCAGCCACGAGACATCAATGCCCAAGCAATGAAAAAGGCCCGTGCATTGCATCGCAATACACGGGCCGTTTGCATTCTCTAACCGACAGGCCAATCGGGCGGCCGGCAGAGATTATGGGACGTGGCAGATCAGCGCGTCAGGCGCTTGTAGGACTGGCTACCGGGGTTCAGCGCATCGGCGCCGAGGCGGCGGATCTTGTCCTGTTCGTAATCTTCGAAGTTGCCTTCGAACCATTCGACATGGCCGTCACCTTCAAAGGCAAGGATGTGCGTCGCCAGACGGTCGAGGAACATGCGATCATGGCTGATGATGATGGCGCAACCGGCGAAGTTTTCGAGCGCGGTTTCAAGCGCGCCGAGCGTTTCGGTATCCAGGTCGTTTGTCGGTTCGTCGAGGAGGAGAACGTTGCCGCCCGCCTTCAGCATCTTGGCCAGATGCACGCGGTTGCGCTGGCCGCCAGAGAGGTTGCCAACCTTCTGCTGCTGGTCACCGCCCTTGAAGTTGAAGGCGCCGCAATAGGCTCTGCTGTTCATGTCGAACTTGCCGAGCTTGATGACTTCGGCACCGCCGGAGATTTCTTCCCAGACGGTCTTTGAACCATCCAGCGCATCGCGGCTCTGGTCGACATAACCGAGATGCACGGTCTCGCCGATGCGGATCGAACCGCCATCCGGCTGTTCCTGGCCGGTGATCATCTTGAACAGCGTCGACTTGCCGGCGCCGTTCGGGCCGATGATGCCGACGATGCCGCCCGGCGGCAGCTTGATCGAGAGGTCGTTGATCAGCGTGCGACCTTCAAAGCCCTTGGTAACGCCTTCAAGCTCGATGACCACCTGGCCGAGACGCTCAGACACGGGGATGATGATCTGCGCATCGCCGGGACGGATGCCTTCGGCCGCATCCACCAGCTGTTCGTAAGCCTTGATACGGGCCTTGGACTTGGCCTGACGGGCCTTCGGGCTCGATGCAATCCATTCCTGTTCGCGCGACAGCGCCTTCTGGCGGCCGGCTTCCTCGCGGTTTTCCTGCTGCATGCGCTTGGCCTTCGCCTGCAGGTAAGCCGAATAATTGCCTTCGTAAGGAATGCCACGGCCACGGTCGAGTTCGAGAATCCAGCCGGTGACATTGTCGAGGAAGTAGCGATCGTGGGTGATCATCATCACGGCGCCGGGATAGGCGCGCAGGTGCTTTTCAAGCCAGCCGATGGTTTCGGCGTCCAGATGGTTGGTCGGTTCGTCGAGCAGCAGCAGGTCCGGCTGCGACAGAAGCAGGCGGCAGAGCGCGATACGGCGACGTTCACCACCGGAGAGAACCGTGACGTCTGCATCCTTCGGCGGGCAGCGCAGGGCTTCCATCGCCATCTCGACCTGCTGTTCCAGATCCCACAGGTTCTGGCTGTCGATGATGTCCTGAAGTTTTGCGCCCTCTTCCGCCGTCTCGTCGGAATAGTTCATCATCAGTTCGTTGTAACGGTCGAGCACGGCCTGCTTGTCGGCGACGCCTTCCATGACATTTTCGAAGGCGTTCTTGGCCGGATCGAGATGCGGTTCCTGCTCGAGGTAGCCGACGGTCGCACCTTCGGCCAGCCAGGCTTCACCGGTAAATTCCTTGTCCTGGCCGGCGATGATGCGCAGCACGGTGGACTTACCAGCACCGTTCGGGCCGAGAATACCGATCTTGGCATCCGGGTAGAAGGACAGGTTGACGTTTTCGAGGATCTTCTTTGCGCCGTAGGCCTTGTTGAGCCCGGACATGTGATAAATAAACTGACGTGCCATAGGAAAATTGCTCCGGCGACTTTTGGGGGTTTGGACGCTATCTAGGCGAAACGGGCCGCCGGAGCAATGCGGCAAGGGGAGGAAGAGTGCATGTTCGAGACAGTAAATCGCCTGAAAAGCCCTTCGGGCGCTGATCTTGCCATGCGCCATGCGCCTGCCGAGGGCATGGCGCGCGCCATTCTTCACATCTGCCACGGGCTTGGCGAACACAGCGGCCGCTATCTCGGCTTTGCCCGTTTCATGGCGGCCCGAGGCTTTCACGTTTATGCCCATGATCATCGCGGCCATGGGGTGACGACCGCACCGGATGCGCCGCAGGGACGGTTTGCCGCAAAGGATGGCGTCGATGCGGTCCTATCCGACGTCAAGGCTGTGAGTGACGCGGCAAAGACTGCCCATCCGGGCCTGCCGGTGCTGCTGTTTGGCCATTCCATGGGCGGGCTGATTGCGCTCAACACAACACTTTCTTATTCCCGCGATTATCAGGCGCTCGCCGTCTGGAACTCCAATTTTGCCGTCGGTGCTGCCGGACGTCTGGCGCAGGTGGTGCTGAAGACAGAGCGGGCGCTGAAGGGTTCTGATGTGCCGAGCCTCATCCTGCCAAAACTCACCTTCGACACCTGGGGCCGCGCCATGCCCGACCATAAGACGCAGGCCGACTGGCTATCGCGCGACCGGGCGGAAGTGGCGGCCTATCTCGCCGATCCGCTCTGCGGCTTTGATATTTCCATCTCGCTATGGCTCGACGTGTTCGCCCTGAGTTTTCGCGGCACCGAACCGGAGCTTCTGGCGCGCCTGAAGAAGGATCTGCCGATCCATCTGGTCGGTGGCGGGCAGGATCCGGCAACCGAGGGCGGCAAGGCGATTTCGTGGCTGTCGCATCGACTGGCCGAGCGCGGCTTTTCGCGGGTGACGAAACGCATCTATCATGACATGCGCCACGAGACGCTGAACGAAATCGGCCGCGAGGCCGCCATGCAGGAATTTGCCGATTGGGCCGAGACGAACCTTTCCAAACCAGCGGCACCTGACGTTGCGGGAATGACCTCATGACTAGATATCAAGTGCCGTGGTTGGGTGGTGGCGGTATGAGGTAGATAGAAAGACGGTGTCTGTTGTGACGCGCGGCCCCCTCACCCCGCCTCCGCTTCGCTCGGCGGACCTCTCCCCGAGGGGAGAGGGGAACCGCGAGCGCTGCGGCCAATCCCTTCTCCCCTCGGGGAGAAGGTGCCCGAAGGGCGGATGAGGGGGAACTGCCAAGGCAACAGCCGTCCTCATGTTGGGACACCAACTGATACCGCAGCATGCGTAAACCGGCGAGAAGACATGACCAGCGAGACCCACAACAAACCACCCCTCGACGGCATCCGCGTCATCGAACTGGCGCGCGTTCTCGCAGGCCCATGGGCAGGCCAGATGCTGGCCGATCTCGGCGCCGACGTGATCAAGGTGGAAAACCCTGAAGGCGGCGACGATACGCGCGGCTGGGGTCCGCCTTTTGTCGAGGGCAAGGACGGCGAAAACCTGTCGGCCGCCTATTACCATTCCACCAATCGCGGCAAGCGCTCCATCGCGGTCGATTTCTCCACGCCGAAGGGTCAGGAGATCGTGCGCCAACTGGTGGCGGACGCCGATGTCTTCATCGAGAATTTCAAACTCGGCGGCTTGAAGAAATACGGCCTCGACTATGACAGCCTGAAGGCGATCAATCCGCGCCTCGTTTACTGCTCCATCACCGGCTTTGGCCAGGACGGCCCCTATGCCAGCCTTGCCGGTTATGACTACATCGTGCAGGGCATGTCCGGCTTCATGTCGGTCACTGGCGCGCCGGATGGCGAACCGATGAAGGCGGGCGTCGCCATCGCCGACATCTTCACCGGCATCTATGCCGTCACCGCCATCCAGGCCGCCCTCATCCACGTCATGAAGACCGGAGAGGGCCAGCAGGTGGACATGGCGCTGCTTGATGTGATGTCGGCGGTGCTTGCCAACCAGAACATGAATTATCTCGTCTCGGGCGCTGCCCCGGTGCGGCTCGGCAATGCCCATCCCAATATCAGCCCTTATGAAGTGGTGCCGGTGGCCGATGGTTATCTGATCTTGGCCGTCGGCAATGACGGCCAGTTCCGCCGCCTCTGCGCCATTCTGGGCATGGACGCCTTTGCCGAAGACCTCAGCCACGCCACCAACAAGGCCCGCGTGGCCAACCGCGACGCCGTGCGCGCGGCCGTTACCGCCGAGACCGTCAAATGGACGAAGGCCGACCTGCTGGCCGCCTGCGGTCAAAATGCCGTGCCGGCCGGCCCGATCAATTCGGTGGCGGAAATGTTTGCCGATCCGCAGATTGTTGCACGCGGCCTGCGCATCGATCTTGAGGCGGCGGACGGCACCAAAATCCCCGGCGTGAGGACGCCCATCGTGCTCTCCAAAACCCCTCTCTCCTATCACAGGCCAAGCCCGGCGCTTGGCGAGCATACCGGTGCGGTGCTTGCAGAACTCGACAGACGACAGAAGGAAAGACAGAACCCATGAAGACCGGCGGTCAACTGATAGTCGAGGCGCTGAAGGCAAACGGCGTGTCCCGCGTGTCCTGCGTTCCCGGCGAAAGCTATCTTGCGGTGCTCGATGCGCTCTATGACAGCGGCATCGAGGTTCTCGTCTGCCGCCAGGAAGGTGGCGCTGCGATGATGGCCGATACCTGGGGGCGCCTCACCGGCGAGCCCGGCATCTGCATGGTCACCCGCGGCCCCGGCGCAACCAACGCGTCCGCCGGCCTGCATGTGGCCATGCAGGATTCCATTCCGATGATCCTGTTCATCGGCCAGGTGCAGCGCGATGCGCGTGAGCGCGAGGCGTTTCAGGAAGTCGAATATCGCCGTGCCTTCACCGAATTTGCCAAATGGGTCGGCGAGATCGACGACGCCCGGCGCATCCCGGAATTCGTCACCCGCGCCTTTGCCGTCGCGACGTCAGGTCGTCCCGGTCCTGTCGTGCTGACGCTGCCGGAAGACATGCTGCGCGATCTGGTGGAAGCGCCGGAAGCCAAGCCCTATACCCGCGTCGAAAGCCATCCGGGTCCGTCGCAGATCGCGGCATTCGAGGCGCTGCTGCGGGAAGCACGCCGGCCGATGTTCATTCTCGGCGGCACGCGCTGGACGGAAGAAGCGGCTGCCGATTTCCGCCATTTCGCCGAACGTTTTCATGTGCCCGTCGGCTGCTCCTTCCGCCGCCAGATGCTGTTTGACCACCTGCACACCTGTTATGCCGGCGATGTCGGCATCGGCATCAACCCGGCGCTGTCGAAGGAAATCAAGGACAGCGACCTGATCGTGCTGCTCGGCAGCCGCATGTCGGAAATGCCGTCGTCAGGTTATACGCTGCTCGACATCCCCTACCCGTCGCAGAAGATCGTGCATGTTTTCCCGGACCCGGAAGAACTCGGCCGTATCTACCGTCCGGATCTTGCCATCTGCGCCGGCCCTGCCGAATTCGTCGCCGCCCTCCGCGATCTCGAACCGCCGGCCTGGCCGGTCTGGGCCGAGCGGAGTGCTGCCATGCACGACGCCTATCTGCGCTGGTCGACGCCGCCGGAAACCGGTCCCGGCGACGTGCAGATGGGTCCGATCATGAACTGGATCGAGGAAAATACGCCAAAGACCGCCATCTTCACCAATGGCGCCGGCAATTACGCCACCTGGCTGCACCGCTTCCACCGCTTCCAGGCGTTCAACACCCAGTCGGCACCAACATCAGGCTCGATGGGTTACGGGCTTCCGGCAGCGGTTGCGGCAAAGCAACTGTTTCCGGAGCGTGAAGTCGTGTGTTTTGCCGGCGATGGATGTTTCATGATGCATGGGCAGGAATTCATCACCGCCGTGCGTTACGGACTGCCGATCATCACCGTGCTCGTCAACAACGGCACCTATGGCACGATCCGCATGCACCAGGAGCGCGATTTCCCCGGCCGCGTCAGCGCAACGGATCTCGTCAATCCCGATTTCGTCGCCTTTGCCGCAGCCTATGGCGGCCACGGCGAGCGGGTGGAAAAGACGGAGGATTTCGGTCCTGCCTTCGAGCGCGCCCGCGCCTCCGGCAAACCCGCCATCATCGAGGTGATGCTGTCGCCGGAAGCGATAACCCCGACCCGCACGCTGAGCCAGATCCGGGGCACACCCATCGCCTGATTCGCTGCATTGACAAGCATCTTCCGCCGCAATAGACCTTTTGAGGTACGTACATCAAATTGATTATTGTACGCATCTCAAAGGTTTTCGGGAGGAAAAACAGATGCAAGCGTTCTCACTCGACCCGCTGTTTACCATCAAGGATGAGGACGGCCTGCGAAGCCTGTTCGAACCGACGCATGATCTCGCCGTCATAAAGTGCCGCAAAACGCTGAGCGACCATGCGAAGGCCTTCATTGGCCGCTCGCCGTTTCTCTGCATCGGCACGCAGAACGCTGATGGACGCGCGGATGTCAGCCCCCGCGGCGATCCCGCTGGTTTCGTCCAGGTGCTGGATGACAAGACGCTGGCGATCCCGGATCGGCCGGGCAACAACCGCCTGGATACGCTCGCCAATATCCTTGGCAATCCAAGCGTCGGCCTGCTGTTCATCATTCCGGGTTTTGAAGACACGTTACGCGTGAACGGGCGCGCTACGCTGACGACGCAGCCGGAGCTGTTGAACCGCATGGAGGTCAACGGTCGGAGTCCCAAACTTGCCATCGTCGTTCACGTCGACGAAATCTTCTTTCACTGCGCCAAGGCTTTCCGGCGGTCGAACCTATGGAACCCCGAGCATTTCCAGGATCGCAGGCAAATGCCTTCGCTCGTCCAGATCATTCTGGAAGAAACGACGGGAGCACCGGAGGGCGAAGCAGAAAAGCGCAAGCTCGATGATGATCTGGAAGAGGCCTACAAAAGATCGCTTTATTAGGAAGGCGGTCTTTGCGTCTGACAAAGCACAGGAACTGACGCTCCGTGATCGGACGTCTTGAACCACAAGCTGGTGTGGCAGTCATCGGGCAGGCCTCATGGCCATCCATGCCATAAATGAAATGGCACCGCAGCCATATGTCTGCGGTGCCATCATCGACGGATCAAATCGGGCTCAGAGAGCAGCCGTTACGATGAATTCGACCTTGTAATCCGGCGTTGCAAGCGGCGCACCGCTGGTGGCGCGGGCCGGCGGGTTTGCCGGGTCGATCCAGCCTTCCCAGACAGCGTTCATTTCAGCGAAATTCGCCATGTCAGAGAGATAGATGATCGTCTGCAGGATCTTTGACTTGTCGGTGCCGGCGAGCGCCAGCAGGCGGTCGACTTCAGCAAGCGCCGACTTCGACTGTTCGGTAACGGACGTGCCCTCACCCACCTGGCCTGCGAGGTAAACGGTGTTGCCGTGAACGACGGCGCCGCTCATGCGCTTGCCGGGTTCGATACGCTTGATGCTCATGGATATGCTCCTCATGTAAATGGGCAGGACTGAAACCGAAAATGGTTTCGGGGAAAAGGATCAGCCGCGGATGTGCAGGCTTTTTTCATAGATCGCGGTCGAGCGGGCGCCCGAACGGCAATAGCCCAGCATGGGGCGCGCAAATTCGTCCAGCGCATCCACCATGCCCTTTACCGCCTCGCCATCGACGCCCATGCGGCCGACCGGCACATAGGCGATATCGAGGCCGAGTTCGCGGGCGCGGGCGGCCACTTCGTCAAAGCTCGGCTGACCGGGCTCTTCCTCGTCGGGACGGTTGCAGACGATGGACTTGAAGCCCAGGGCCTTGATGTCGTCGAGATCGGCAGGCGTGATCTGCCCGGTGACGGAATATTCGTCGTTGATCTGGCGAATGTCCATGGTTTCGGCCTCCAGCGTTCAAACAAGGGCTTTCAATTACGATGCAAGAGGGATGGCGTCAATGAAAAGGCCATGCTTTCAATCTGTAAGAGCCATCCCGGTGATCAGGCAAAGCTGAAGCGCAGCGCGTAATCGACACTCTCGCCGGGCAAGAGCATCTGCAATTCGCCGGACGCCTTCAGCTCATCGCGGCCGACCCAGCGGTGCGACACCGGCTCGATGCCCAGCACATGCGCCGGCGCCTGCTGATTGCGCCAGACCTGCAGATAAGGCAGCGTATCGGTTCTGAATCGCACCTTCAGCGTCGCGCCACTGAGTGAAGCAATGGGGCCGAGCCGAACTTCCGCCCATTCCTCGCCGGCCACCGCAGCCGGCACGCAGAAGACGCCGCCGGGCTCCTCGCCAAAATTCCAGGCGAAACCGCCGCCATCCAGCATCTTGCCGGTCAGATGCACATCGCCGTCAAACAGCCAGGCGCCAATGTTCATGTGGTACATATGCACCTTGGCAAAAGGCGTCGTGCCGACATTGGTGACGCGGTCGGAGAGGCAGACCTCGCCGGTTTCGCCATCGGTGCGCACATGCCGTTCCAGAAGGGCAAGCCCGCCATCGGCCGTCTTCACGGAAACGCGCGCCTTGCATTCGGCATCCTCGCCTTGCGCATCCCAGAACAGGATTTCGGCGCGATTGCCGGAATAGGAGCCGTGCAATGGATATTTGCGGCCCTCGGCATTGCCATCGATCGGCTCGGGGTGGCGGATATGATCCGGCCCGCAGGTAAACAGAAACCCTTCCAGCGAATGGTCGATGCGTGGATCGCCATCATCGGGAATGGCCCGGCCGGGCGCCACATCGGTGCCATTCACGATGCAGCTGCCGATATCGAGCACGCTTGATTCATCCAGGAACAGCTTTGGTCCCCTCGCCGCCACAAATGCTTTCACCGTAACCTCCCTTAGTCATGTCTCAACAATGCGTGACAAACACTCAAAATTAAGTATTCGTTCACCACAAAAGCCAATTCTACCTCACTCGCGTCAAAATTGACCTGTCTGAAGAAGAACCTCGGCTGTCGGGAACGTGTCAGCGCGTGCCGCCGTTATACGTCGTAATCTCGAATCGGTGATATTGTGAAGTCCACATCAGTGTTCAGCCTCAGTTTGGCTCTTCTTCTCTCGCTCCAGTCGGTCGCACCGGCTGCGGCCCAAGGCGCCTATGGCTCCCGCTCGGACACCGTGCTCGTGGCACCGACCGGCGAAATTCTCGACTACATCCCGGAAGCCGGCGACGTGGTGGTGAGCCGCGACCGCATGGGGCGCAAAGTGCTGATCGATCATTTCGGCAATGTCGTGGCAACGGAGATGCGCAGCGATACGTTTCGCGATCCGGTTGCCGGTGGTTATCAGGCACGGCCCCAGCGCGGATATGGCGACGCCTACCCCTCCCAGCCAGCCTATCCTCGCCAGGACGCCTATCCGGCTCAGAATAATGCCGGCTACCGCGATTATCGCCAGTACCGTCCGGGCGAACCCGGGGAAGTGACCGGCTCCATCCCGCGTGACAGTTCGATCGTCCGCCTGCCGCTCGATGCGGATGGCGCCATCGTCGATGACGGGCAGGAAGAGGCCTCGCTGGAGGCACAGCCGATGCCGCAGCCGAGCATCGTGCCGCGCAACGACAAACCCGTGATGGCGATCACCAGCAAGCCGCAGGCGGAAATCACCGCCTTGCAGGTGTTTCTCGACCGCGAAGGCATTTCGCCGGGCGTGATCGACGGCCATCTCGGCGACAACGTCAACAAGGCGATCGCCGCCTGGCAGGAAATGACTGGCGAGACGCTCGACCCGAACAATTCCGAGGACATTCTGCAGCGCCTCTCCTATTCAGGCGGCCTGCCGATCGTCAATTACACCATCACGCCCGCCGATGCCGCCGGTCCCTATGTCGCCTCCATTCCCGATGATTACGCCCACAAGGCGCAGCTGCCGGCCATGTCCTATACCTCGACCACGGAAGCGCTGGCCGAACGTTTCCACATGGACGAAGGTTACCTCAAGGCGCTCAACCCCGGCGTCGATTTCACCATTCCCGGCTCCACCATCAAGGTGGTGAACCCCGGCCAGCCGAAGACCGGCGAAGTGGCGCGCGTGGTGGCCGACAAGGCGAAGAAGCAGGTGTTTGCCTATGGCCCGGACGGCAAGCTGGTGGCCGCCTATCCCGCGACCATCGGTTCGTCCGACACGCCCTCGCCCACCGGCAGCCACACCGTGCAGCGCATCGCGCTCAATCCAGGTTATACGTATAATCCGAAGATCAACTTCAAGCAGGGCGATAACGACCAGATCCTGCAGATCCCGCCCGGCCCCAACGGCCCCGTCGGCACCGTCTGGATTGCGCTCTCCAAACCCACCTACGGCATCCACGGCACACCGGAGCCTTCCAAGATCGGCAAGACCAACAGCCACGGCTGTATCCGTCTGACCAACTGGGATGCGACGGAACTCGCCAAGATGGTCAAGCCCGGCACCGTGGTGGAATTCGTCGACTGAGATCGCACGGTAAACCAGACATCAAAAAGGGCGCCTTTTGCGGGGCGCCCTTTTTCGTTTGCAATGGAATGTCGGGTTTTACGCCGCGTGGCGGCCAAAGCCGATGATGCGGGGCATGCCGGAGCGGACGACGCGGGTGGGCATCAGGCGCTTGACTTCCTCGGCGAGCATTCGGGCGTTTTCGCGCGCCTTGTCGAGGTTGGAGACCTTGGCCGCATCCAGCGTATGCAGCGTGCCGCCGACTTCGAAGAGTTCGCGAAACGCGGTGCGCTCGCCGATCGGGGTGTTCAGCACATTGACGCCACGCTGGGCGAGAAGGCCCTTGATGGCAACCAGTGCGCGGGTGGTGACGACGGGCGTGACGCGGGTCAGCACGACGGAATGGGCAATGGCAAGGCCTGCCTTTTCCTTCATCAGCGCCAGCAGGTCGAGGATCTGGGCGGCCCCCTTGGCGTCCATCGCCGAGCCCTGCACGGGGATCATGACGTGGTCGGAAAGCCCGATGGCCGTGGTCACCAGCGCATCGCGGGCACCGGCGAGATCGACGATGAAATAATCTGTTGTCGACGACATCTCACGCAGGTGACATTGCAGCGAGGCAACCGTGACTTCGGTGATGATGGTGATGTTGCGCACCGAGCCGGACATCTCGTGCCACTGGCTGATCCAGCGCTGCGGATCGGCATCGATCAGGGTGACGCGGTGGCCCTGATGCGCCAGCTCCGTGGCAAGGAGAAGGGCTGCCGTCGTCTTGCCGGCACCGCCTTTGGCATTTGCAAATGAAATCACAGGCATAGTTTGTCCTCGACGGTCATCGAGCCGCATCGCTCAGAAGCGGCACCGCATCACGACATGGTGCCAATGACGGTAACTTTTGCAAAAACAGAGTTAATGAAGCGTAAATTTCAGGGCCATCAATATGACCCTGTATAACTGGGGTTGTGCCGTTTTCACCGACATCAACTCATAAAAAATCCGGGCGAAAGGCCCGGATTTTTCGATTTTCACCAAAAGGAAGCGCTGTTTTCAGAAGCAATCTGCAAAAAGGGTTTTGGTATTTTCCAGCGTCAGCGTCACCGGATTGCCGCCGCAGGACGGGTCTTCGATGGCCATGGCGGAGAGTTCATCGATCCGGTCGGGCTTGATGCCCATGGCAGTCAGGCGTTCCGGCACGTTCAGTTCCGTGCGCAGCGCCAGCACGTAGTCATAAAAACCGTCGAAGCCACCGGCGATGCCGAGATAGGCGGCGGCGCGTTCGATCTTCTGTTCGATGGCCTTGCGGTTGAAACGCAGCACGGCCGGCATCACCACAGCGTTCGTCATGCCGTGGTGGGTGTTGTAGACGGCACCGATCGGGTGCGACAGCGCATGGATGGCGCCGAGCCCCTTCTGGAAGGCAACGGCGCCCATGGCGGCAGCGGCCATCATGTTGGTGCGGGCCTCGATGTCGTTTGCCTCATGATAGGCGCGCGGCAGAAATTCCTTCACCAGACGCATGCCTTCGAGCGCAATGCCGTGGCTCATCGGGTGGAAGAACGGCGAGCAATAGGCTTCCAGGCAATGGGCAAAGGCATCCATGCCGGTGCCGGCGGTGATGGCCTTCGGCATGCCCATGGTGAGTTCCGGATCGCAGATGACGACGCCGGGCAGGAATTTCGGATGGAAGATGATCTTCTTCACATGGGTCTTGGAATTGGTGATGACCGAGGCGCGGCCCACTTCCGAACCGGTGCCGGCCGTGGTCGGCACGGCAACGATGGGCGCGATGCCTTCGCTGTTGGCGCGTGTCCACCAGTCGCCGATATCCTCGAAATCCCAGACCGGCCGCGTCTGGCCAACCATAAAGGCGACGCATTTGCCAAGATCCAGACCCGAGCCGCCGCCGAAGGCCACCACGCCATCATGGCCGCCATCGCGAAAAGCCTTGATGCCGGCTTCCAGATTGATCTCGTTCGGGTTCGGATCCACCTCGGCAAAGATGGCGCGGCCAAGGCCCGCCTCTTCCATCGCCTCCAGCGCCCCTTGCGTGATGGCCATGCTGGCAAGACCACGGTCGGTCACCAGCAGCGGCTTTTTCATGCCGAGCGACTTGCAGGCATCGCCCAGTTCCTTGATGCGCCCGCGGCCAAGCTTGATGGCGGTCGGATAGCTCCAGTTGGCGGTAATGTTCATGGGGTCAGGCTTTCTTGAGGTGATAGGATTTCGGCCGCGTCAGGTTGTGGAAGCCGAGAACGGAGAGCGAGCCGCCACGTCCGGTCTGCTTGACGCCGGTCCAGACGAGGGCCGGATCGAGATAATCGCAGCGGTTCATGAACACGGTGCCGGTTTCGAGATCGGCGCCAAGGCGCGAGGCACGCTCCTCGTCCTTCGTCCAGAGCGAAACGGTGAGGCCATACTGGCAGTCGTTCATCAGGGACAGCGCTTCTTCATCGCTCTTCACCTTCATGATGCCGACGGCCGGACCAAAGGTCTCCTCGCGCATGAATTCCATGGAATGATCGACATCCACGAGCACCTGCGGCATCAGATAGGCGCCGCCATCATCTTGCGGGAACAGCTTTGGATCGACCAGCGCCTTTGCACCTCTCGCTACGGCATCGGCCACCTGCTCGCGCACGGTTTTTGCAAAGCGCACGTTTGCCATAGGTCCAAGCGTGGTGTCCGCATCAAGCGGATTGCCGAGCTTGTAGTTCGATACCCAAGCGACGGATTTTTCGACAAAGGCGTCGTAGAGGCTTTCGTGCACATAGATGCGCTCGATGCCGCAGCAGCACTGGCCGGAATTGAAGGTGGCGCCATCCATCAGCGTGTCGACGGCAGCGTCGAGATCGGCATCCTCCATCACGTAACCCGGATCCTTGCCGCCAAGCTCCAGGCCCATGCCGGTGAAGGTTCCGGCCGCTGCACGCTCCACGGCACGCCCGCCGGCAACCGAGCCGGTGAAGTTGATGAAGTTGAACGAGCCGGCAGCGATCAGCTTTTCAGTCGTTGCATGGTCGAGGAAGAGGTTCTGGAACACATCATCGGGCACGCCGGCTTCGACAAAGGCGCGCACCATGCGCTCGCCGACGAGAAGCGTCTGGGCGGCATGTTTGATGATGACGGTATTGCCCGCCATCAGCGCCGGCGCCACGGTGTTAATGGCCGTCATGTAAGGGTAGTTCCACGGCGCAATGACCAGCACAACACCATGCGGCTCGCGCTCGATACGGCGCGTGAAGGCAGAACTGTCCTCGACAAGGATCGGCGCCAGCGCATCGGCGGCAACGGAGGCGACATAGTTGGAGCGTTCGTTGAAGCCGCGGAACTCACCGCCGTAACGCACCGGCCGGCCCATCATGTGGGCAAGCTCCGGCACCACCTCGTCCACCATCTCGTTCAGCCGGGCGACACCCTTCATCACAAGCTGCACGCGCTCATCCAGCGGGCGTTTGGCCCAGGACTTCTGCGCCTTTTTTGCGCGCGCCACCGCGTCTGCGGCAGGCTCAAGCGCCATCGCCGGCCGCTCGGCATAAACCGAGCCATCGATCGGCGAAATACATTGAATCATCGACATGGTTGTTTCCTG
The DNA here is from genome assembly GCF_058242775.1 of Neorhizobium sp. PAMB6630. NCBI lineage: Bacteria > Pseudomonadati > Pseudomonadota > Alphaproteobacteria > Hyphomicrobiales > Rhizobiaceae > Neorhizobium > Neorhizobium sp. PAMB6630. The sequence continues at coordinate 1,437,314 of NZ_CM177836.1, read as the reverse complement.
TTATCCAAATCAGCTGGCGAGCCGAGAGACGTTTTACGCCCTCTCGAACCCTCTCGCCACCTCCCAATCCGTCACGCGGCGGTCATATTCTTCCTGTTCCCATTCGGCAGCGCGGACATAATGGTCGATGACGTCTTCGCCAAAAGCTTGCCGCAGCATGGCCGAGGCGCGCAGCTTTTCCGTCGCGTCGCGCAGTGTGCGGGGAATTTCGCGCACGCCCTTGCCGCCATAGGCATCGCCAACGAAAGCCGGTTCCAGTTCCATCTTGTTCTTGATGCCCTCTATGCCGGCGGCCAGCAGCGCTGCCATGGCAAGATACGGATTGAGATCGGAGCCGCCGATCCGGCATTCGATGCGGATGCCCTTGGTGCCGTCACCACACAGGCGAAAACCGGCCGTGCGGTTGTCCATGCTCCAGACGATCTTGGTGGGGGCAAAGGTGCCGGCGACGAAGCGCTTGTAGGAATTGATGTAGGGTGCCAGAAAATAGGTGTACTCCTCGGCATAGGCGAGAAGGCCCGCAATGTAGTGCCGCATGGTCTCGGAAATGCCGTGGTCGGCGTCCTTGTCGAAGAACAGCGGCACCTTGCCATCGGTGCTCCACAGCGACTGGTGGATATGCGAGGAGGAACCGGCTGCCTTGTCATTCCATTTGGCAAGAAAGGTCACAGCCTTGCCCTTGGCCCAGGCAATTTCCTTGCAGGCATTCTTGATGATGACGTGGCGGTCGGCCATGGTCAGCGCTTCGGCGTAGCGCACATTGACTTCCGCCTGGCCGGCAGAGGCTTCGCCCTTGGTGTTTTCGACGGGAACGCCCGCGCCCTGCAGCCCGGTTCGGATCGCCCGCATCACCTCTTCTTCCTTTGTGGTCTGGAAGATGTGGTAATCCTCGTTATAGGCGCTGGAGAGACGCAAGTTCCGGTATCCGGTCTCGCGCGCATGATCAAACGTCTGGTCGAACAGGAAAAATTCAAGCTCCGTTGCCATGAAGGCGGCAAAGCCCAGATCTTCCAGCGCCCGCATCTGCTTTTTCAGGATGGCGCGCGGCGAATGGGGCACTTCCTCATGGGTGTGATGGTCCAGCACGTCGCAGAGCACCAGCGCCGTGCCTTCAAGCCATGGCAGCTTGCGCAGCGTGGCAAGATCCGGCTTCATCGTATAGTCGCCGTAACCCTGCTCCCAGCTGGTGGCCTTGTAGCCGGAGATGGTTTCCATCTCGATGTCGGTGGCCTGCAGGTAATTGCAGCTGTGGGTTTCCTTCCAGGCGCTGTCGACGAAATATTCCGCCTGAAAACGCTTGCCCATCAGGCGTCCCTGCATGTCGATCTGCGCTGCGATGACGGTATCGATCCGTCCGGCGGCCACATCGATCTTCAGATCGTCGAAAGTATAGAGTGAGGTCATGGATGTGTCCGTTTCAAAGAGGGAGCCGCCGCACGGATGCGGCGGCGGATGAAATGAGGCCGCGGTTACGTCACGCCTCTCCGACGGCGGCCTCGGCAGCGGCGATTTCGCTCTTGCGCTTTGCAATGGCATCGCCAATCGGCGGGCCCTGGAAGCGGCGGTTCTCGAAAACGAACCACACCACGGCCGTCAGCACCAGGAAGCCGACGGTAATTTCCAGCGCCCAATCGTTCGGCGGCTGCACGCCGATGAAGAAGATCACGATCATGGCGATGATGGCAAGAACGGCGACCAGCTTGTAGGCGCCGATGCCCATGTTCCACGGCCCCATGGCCGGCCATTTGGCCGTGCCGATGGCGCCAAGACCAAGCGCAATCGGCAGCATGAAGGACAGGAACAGGAAGATCACCGTGCAGGACACCACGATGGAATAGGCGGGCGTTCCGGCAATGGTGATGGCCGAGGTGAACCAGACAAACAGAATCGACAAGACCGATCCCGTCCAGATCGCGGCAACCGGCGTGCGGTATTTCGGGCTGACCTTCGCAAGCTTCGAAGAGGCCGGCAGGCCCTTGTCACGCGAGAAGGCGAAGATCATGCGCGAGAGAGACGTCACGGTCGCCATGCCGCAGAGGAACTGCGAGATGAAGATCAGCACGTAGAGAACCGTCTTCAGCGTCGCATTCACCTGGGTATCCATGGCCCAGAAAAACACGTTCCAGCCCTGCTTTGCCGCCTCTTCCATGCTGGGCAGCATCAGAACGAAGGCGCACAGCATGATATAACCGAAAACGGAGGCCCAGATGACCGAGGAGACCATGCCGCGCGGCACCGATTGGGCAGCCTTCACGGTCTCTTCCGACGTATGAGCAGATGCGTCATAGCCGGTGATCGTGTAGATCGGCAAAAGCAGGCCGAGCAGGAAGGCCATGCCGCCCGAAACGGTCGTTGGCCAGACGAGTGCTGCCCCTTCCGTGCCGGTATAATTGGCGAAGGTGAAGAGGCGCGAAAACTCCCAGCTTGGCGCTGCAAACAGGCACACGGCCGTGAGAATCAGCGCGGTTGCAAAGATCAGATAACCTGAGAAATCGGTAAGCTTTGCCGTCAGCCCGATGCCGAGATGGTTGATCAGCGCCTGCAGCGCGGTAATGGCCGCAACGAACAGGACCCGGTGCATGAGGGTATCCTCGATGCCGAAGGCCGGACCGAAGGCGCCGAAGAAGAAATAGAAGGTGCCGACATTGATGGCACCGAGAACCGTCACGAGGCCAAGCAGGTTCAGCCAGGCAGACAGCCAGCCGGTGAAGCGGTTTCCGAGGATGGAGCCCCAGTGATAAAGCCCGCCGGCGGTCGGATAGGCCGAGCTGATCTGTGCAAGGCCAAGCGCAAAAATGCCGGAAATCAGGCAGCCGAGCGGCCAGCCGATGCCGATTGCCGCACCGCCTGCGCCCGATGTCGCCTGCCCGAGCGAGTTGATACCACCCGAAAGAATGCAGATAATTGAAAATGAAATTGCGAAATTGGAAAAGGAGCTCATGCGACGCTCCAGTTCCTGCGCGTAACCCATGGAATGCAGGATTTGAACATCCTGCTTTTTATCTTTGTCTGTATAAGCGGACATGACATTCCCCTCTCAGCAGATCGGCCGCGTCATTGCGACCGCCCAGTTTCAACCCCCGCGGCCCAAGACCTCGGGCATGCCAACCAACTGCTCCCCTGGATCTTATCTTTGGATGTCGCGAAGGCTTTTCGCCAGCAACTCCGTGAGAAAACCGGCCACGATCCTTTGCCCGGCTTCCGTATCGATCAAATCGTTCCTGACCTCTATCATGACGTTCAGCAGGCCAGCCGGCAGTGCATGCAGGACGAGCGTGTGCGTTACACCGTCGGCCGGGCCATAGGGTTCGTTGCGCTCCACCCGGTAGTGCGCGTTGCCATCCGCGACCGCCAGCATGGCGTCGGCAAGACGGCTGTCCTCGTCATGCAGGATGCCGATTTCGACGGCGCGCGGCGTGCCGTAATAGACCGGCGTGAACGAGTGAACGGTCACCAGAACGGTCGCCTGCCCCCGGGCGTGCCGATCTTTGAGTTCCGCGCCGATCCTGTCGTGGAACGGATAATAGAGCGCCTGCGCCCGCGCGGCCTTTTCCGTCTCCGACAGGTTTTCATTGCCGGGAACACGAAACACTTCACTGACGTCGCGGATGGCCCCCGGCGCACCCGGTGGCCGGTTGCAATCAAACGCGAGGCGCGAAAACCGCTGGTAGATCAGGCAGGCATCAAGCCCTTCCGCCATCAGCCGGGCCACGGCAAGTGCGCCCGGATCCCAGGCGATATGCGAGGAAAGCGCCTCCTGTGACAGCCCGAGCGTTCCCAGCCGCGCCGGCAACCGGCGGGATGCATGTTCGCACACCAGCAGCACGTCACCAACAGCATCCGCCCGCTCGATGGCAACCGGGCTTTCATCCTCGCTGGTCAGAAAATCGGTCGGGGCAAACGTCATCAGGTTTCCGTGCCTGTATCAGACTTCGACAAGAAGAGAATTCTTCAAACACAGTCGGTCGTCAACCACTTCCTGAAAGAATCTTTTCAGTGAGTGGATTGACTCGCCCCACCTGAGGATAGTTTAGTTGCACAAAACCGGCAAAGACCGGGAAGGGAACAAAGAGGTCGTGACATCATCATCGAATACGGTGCTGGATGTGATCCGTCTGCATTACGACGGACTGACGCCGGCCGAGAAAAAGCTCGCCGCAAGTCTCATCGACAACTATCCGATGTCGGGACTGGGCAGCATTACCGTGACGGCCGACAATGCCGGCGTATCCACGCCAACCGTTGCCCGCATGGTGCAGAAACTCGGCTACAAGGGTTACCCGGAATTCCAGGCGCATCTGCACCAGGATCTCGAAGCGACGATATCAAGCCCGATTGCCAAGCATGACCGATGGGCAGCCGGCGCACCGACGGCCCATGTCCTCAATCGCTTTGCCGAGGCCGTCAGCGACAATCTGCGCACCACGCTCTCGAGCATCGATGTCGCAGCCTTTGACGATGCCGCCGATCTGTTGCGCGACGACAAGCGTGCCATCTATTTCGTCGGCGGGCGTATCACCGGGGCGCTGGCCGATTATTTCTTCACCCATATGCAGGTGATCCGGCCAAAAACCACGCTGATCTCGACCAATCGCAGTTCCTGGCCGCAATATCTTCTCAACATGTCCGCCGGCGACGTGCTGGTGATCTTCGATATCCGCCGTTACGAGCAGGAGCTGGCAACGCTTGCCGAGGCAGCAGCGGCCAGCGGCGTGGTGATCATTCTGTTCACCGATGTCTGGGCCTCTCCCGTCGCCCGCCATGCCCGCCACGTGTTCAAGGTGGCCATTGAAGCCCCGTCCGCTTGGGATTCATCCGTCGTCACCCTGTTTACCGTCGAAGCGCTGATCGAGGCGGTACAGAGTGCCACCTGGGAGCGAACCCGCGAACGCATGAATTCGCTGGAGGCTCTGTTCGAACGCAGCCGGCTGTTTCGCCGCCCCGAGCCGAAGGACCGGGGCAAATAACTGAAAAAAGGAGAAAATTCGCGCATCGCATCATAAGCGACGCTTGCGGGATACAAACCGATACTGTCACATGCCATTCATCAACTGCCTCTACTTGTCGCGCCACCAACCAAAACCTTGAGGAGAAAAACGTGATGTCCAAGACCCAACGTATGCTGTCTCTGACGACTGCGATCGTCGTTGCATCGACCAGCTTTGCCTTTGCAGAGCCGAGCGCCGAACTCATCGCTGCCGCCAAGAAAGAAGGCATGCTGACCACCGTTGCCCTTCCGCATGACTGGTGCGGCTACGGCGAAGTCATCGCAGACTTCAAGAAGAAGTATCCGGAAATCACCGTCAACGAACTGAACCCGGACGCCGGTTCGGCCGACGAAGTGGAAGCCATCAAGGCCAACAAGGACAACAAGGGCCCGCAGGCGCCTGACGTCGTGGACGTTGGTCTCGCATTCGGCCCGCAGATGAAGAAGGAAGGCCTTCTTCAGCCGTACAAGGTCTCCACCTGGAGCGAGATCCCCGACAACGTCAAGGATGCCGAAGGCTACTGGTACGGCGACTATTACGGCGTCATGTCGCTGCTGGTGAACAAGGATCTGGTCAAGAACACACCGGCTGACTGGTCGGACCTGAAGAAGCCGGAATATGCCGGTCAGGTCGCTCTTGCCGGTGATCCGCGCGCCTCCAACCAGGCCATTCTCGGTGTTCTCGCTGCCGGCCTCGCAAGCGGCGCAAAGGCTGGCAAGGAAGCCGGCGAAGCCGGTCTCAAATATTTCGGCGAACTGAACAAGGCCGGCAACTTCGTGCCTGTCATCGGCAAGTCGGGCACGCTTGCCCAGGGTGCCACCCCGATCGTCGTGATGTGGGACTATAACGCGCTTGCCGCCAAGGACACGCTGGCCGGCAACCCGCCGGTTGAAGTCGTCGTTCCCGCCTCCGGCGTTCTCGCCGGCGTCTACGTGCAGGGCATTTCCGCCTATGCGCCGCATCCGAACGCTGCAAAGCTGTGGATGGAACACCTCTATTCGGACGCTGGTCAACTTGGCTGGCTGAAGGGCTACTGCCACCCGATCCGCTTCAACGCGATGGCCAAGGCAAACAAGATCCCGAAGGATCTGCTCGACAAGCTGCCGCCGGCTGCTGCCTATGAAAAGGCCTACTTCCCGACGCTCGAAGAAGTCGATGCCAACAAGGCTGCCGTCACCGGCGCCTGGGACAGCGTCGTTGGCGCAAACGTCAAGTAAGACCTGAAATCCGTTGCCCCGGTTGCAAATGCCGGGGCAACGTTGCACTCTTTGAACAATAACCGTTGCCTGAAACAAAAACGGAATTGAGGGGAATGACGTCACCGAACCCACCGACCGGGCCCTTCCCGGCGAGGCGCATGCGCCTGCCTTTCCACTGGCTCGGCATCCTGCCGTTCGCGATCTTTGTGCTGCTTTTCCTCATCATGCCGACGATGAAGATCGTTATCGGCGCGTTCCAGCGGCCGGACGGAAGCTTTACCTTTCAAAATATCGGCAATCTGTTCACGCCGTCGATCCTTGCCGCCTATGGCATCTCGATCCGCATCAGCATGGCATCGGCCTTTTTCGGCTGCCTGATCGGTTTTGGCACCGCTGCCGCCGTTGTGCTCGGCGGCCTGCCGCGCGCCATTCGCGGGCCGCTCATGACGTTTTCCGGGGTCGCCTCAAACTTTGCTGGCGTGCCGCTGGCCTTTGCCTTTCTGGCAACGCTTGGCCCCGTCGGCTTCATCACCGTCTTTCTGCAGACCGAGCTTGGCATCAACCTGCGCATGCTCGGCTTTAACCTCCTCTCCTTCTGGGGGCTGACGCTCACCTATCTCTTCTTCCAGATCCCGCTGATGATCCTCATCATCACGCCGGCGCTTGACGGGTTGAAGAAAGAATGGCGCGAGGCGGCCTCCATCCTCGGCGCCACGAACGCGCAGTATTGGCGCATGGTAGCGCTGCCGATCCTCACGCCCGCGATCCTCGGCACATTTGCCCTTCTTTTCGCCAATGCCTTCGGCGCGGTTGCCACAGCCATCGCACTCACCGGCTCTTCGCTCAGCATCGTTCCGATCCTGCTGTTTGCGCAGATCCGCGGCGACGTGCTGGGTGATCCGCATCTCGGTTATGCGCTGGCCTTCGGCATGATCGCCGTCACCGGCGTTGCCAACACGGTTTACATCTGGCTGCGCGCCCGCAGCGAAAGGTGGATGAAATGAAGCGTTTCTGGGCCTGGGGAGCGTTGATCATCGGCCTCCTCTATTTCATCCTGCCGCTGATCGGCATGACCAACTTTTCGCTGAAAATGCGCCGCGGCGTCTATTCCTTCGATGCCTATGCAAAAGTGCTCGCCGACACGCGTTTCCAGGAAACCTTCACCTATTCGGTCACGCTTGCGCTGCTGACCATTCTCGTCGGCGTGTTCCTTGTTGTGCCCACCGCCTATTGGGTGCGGCTGAAGCTGCCGTTCCTGCGGCCTTACGTGGAATTCGTCACGCTCCTGCCGCTGGTCATTCCGGCCATCGTCGTGGTGTTCGGTTACATCAGGCTTTACAACACATCGAGCTGGCTGCCGCTCACCGGCACTGCACTCGGCACCGATGTGCTGCTGGTGGCCGGTTATACGATGCTTGCCCTTCCCTACATGTACCGCGCGGTCGATACGGGCCTTCGCACCATCGATGTGACGACACTGACGGAAGCGGCACAAAGCCTTGGCGCCGGCTGGTTCACCATCATCACCCGCATCATTCTGCCGAATGTGCTGGTGGCGGTGCTTTCGGGCGCCTTCCTGACCTTTGCCATCGTCATCGGCGAATTCACCATGGCAGCTCTGCTCAACCGGCCGGCCTTCGGGCCCTACATGCAGGTTCTCGGCGCCAACCGTGCCTATGAGCCGGCCGCCCTTGCCGTCATTGCCTTTGCCATCACCTGGGGCTGCCTGGGCCTGATCCAGCTTGTCTCGCGCTTCCAGAAATCCGCGCAGCGCCCGGTTTGAGGACTTTTCATCCATGAGCTTTCTGACACTGACCCATCTGCAAAAGTCCTTCGGTTCCGTGAAGGTCGTGCATGATTTCAACATGACGATCGACAAGGGCGAGTTCGTGTCCTTCCTCGGCCCATCCGGCTGCGGCAAAACGACGGTGCTGCGCATGATCGCCGGCTTCGAGATCCCGACCGGCGGCACCATTGAAATTGCCGGCAAGGACCAGACGCATCTTCGTCCGAACCAGCGCAATATCGGCATGGTGTTCCAGGCCTATGCGCTGTTTCCCAACATGAACGTCTTCGACAATGTCGCCTTCGGCCTGAAGGTCGCGGGCAAACCGAAAAGCGAGATCGAAAGCCGCGTGAAGGAGATGCTGAAGCTCATTCATCTCGAGCACCTGGCCGACCGCTATCCCTACCAGATGTCCGGTGGCCAGCAGCAGCGCGTGGCGCTTGCCCGGGCGCTGGCGCCAAAACCGGAGGTGCTTTTGCTCGATGAGCCGCTCTCGGCGCTCGACGCCAAGATCCGCGTGTCGCTGCGCGAAGAAATCCGCCAGATCCAGCGCCATCTCGGCATCACCACCGTCTTCGTGACCCATGACCAGGAAGAGGCACTGTCGATTTCCGACCGTATCGTCGTGATGAACGGCGGCAAGGCCGACCAGATCGGCACCGCACCGGAGATCTACAACCGCCCGGCAACCCGCTTTGTCGCCAATTTCGTCGGCACGCTGAATGTCATCGAGGCAACGCTTGTTAATGGCGCCACCGGCGTGGTGAAGATCGGTGAAGAACTGGTCAGCCTGCCGCAGCCCGTCAGCGGCAAGGCCGATGGCCAGTCGATCTCGGTCGCCTTCCGGCCGGAAGCCGCGATGGTTGCCGGGCCTTCCACCGGACCGGCGGCGCTGACCGGCACCGTGATGTCATCGAATTTCCTCGGTTCGGTGATGCGCACCAAGGTCGATGTCGGCGGCAACGTCATCTCCTTCGACATTTTCAACCATCCTTCCGCTCTGCGGCCGAAGGCCGGTGAAACCCTGTCGCTGACCCTGCAGAAGGACGGCTTGATGGTGCTGGGCGACTGATCCTCGCCCGCCCTCGATCTGAGGAACCGGGCCATCCGCGTCTTTCCATCCCGTGGCAAATCGGGCTACGGATGGCCGGGATTTGATGAAAGAGGGACGTCAGGATGCGCGCACTTTATTTCGAACGGTTCGGCGAGACACCGAAGGTTGCCACCCTGCCCGATCCCACACCCTCCGACGATGGCGTGGTGATCGCGGTCAAGGCGACGGGGCTATGCCGCAGCGACTGGCACGGCTGGATGGGCCATGACACCGACATCACGCTGCCACATGTGCCCGGCCACGAATTTGCCGGCGTGATTACCGCCACCGGACGCGACGTGCGCCGCTTCAAGGTGGGCGACCGCGTGACCGTGCCATTCGTGTCCGGCTGCGGCCATTGCCATGAATGCCGCTCCGGCAATCAACAGGTCTGCGAAACGCAATTCCAGCCGGGCTTTACCCATTGGGGATCGTTTGCCGAATATGTCGCGATCGATCATGCAGAGCAGAACCTCGTCACGTTACCGGAGGCCATGTCCTATGCGACAGCCGCAAGCCTTGGCTGCCGCTTTGCCACCTCGTTTCGTGCGGTGGTGGATCAGGGGCGGCTGAAGGGTGGCGAGTGGCTGGCGGTTCACGGCTGCGGTGGTGTCGGCCTCTCCGCCATCATGATCGGCCGTGGGCTAGGCGCCCGCGTCATTGCCATCGACATTGCCGAAGACAAGCTGGCGCTGGCGCGTGAACTTGGCGCTGAGATCACGATCAACAGCCACAGCGTGAGCGACGTGGCCGAGGCCGTTCGCGATGCGACCGGCGGCGGCGCGCATGTCTCCGTCGATGCGCTCGGCCATCCGCAGACCTGCTGCAATTCCATCTCCAACCTTCGCCGCCGCGGCCGTCATGTACAGGTGGGCCTGATGCTGGCCGATCACGCCATGCCGCAAATCCCCATGGGGCGGGTGATTGCGCATGAGCTGGAAATCTACGGCAGCCACGGCATGCAGGCCTGGCGCTACGATGCCATGCTCGCCATGATCGAGACGGGGCAGCTTTCGCCGGAAAAGCTGATCGGTCGCCATATCAGCCTCACCGTTGCCGCAGAGGCGCTGCCCGCCATGGACACGTTTCGCGAAAGCGGCATCAGCATCATCGACCGTTTTGAGTAGCATCGCATGACCTATAGCCTCGACGTCATCGCCACCCTCTCCGATGCCGGCAAGCCCGGCCGCCCCAACGAAGACCGTTTTGGCTTCAACCGCACCGCAGCCTTCGTGGTTGATGGCGCGACCGGGCTTGGCGACCGGCAGTTCATGACCGAACATGGCAGCGATGCCGCCTGGATCGCCGAGTACGCATCCCGGCGGCTTGCCGTCGAACTGACCCCGGAAACGGCCGTTGCCGATCTCCTGCGCCGCATCAGCACCGATGCGCGAAAAATCTTCGATGGGACCGCCGGAGAACAACCCCGTTATGCCTGGCCGCTCGCGGCCCTTGCCGGGCTTCGCGTGACGGAGGACGGGCTGGACTTCTTCGGCCTCGGCGACAGTGTCGTTTATCTCCTGCACGACGATGGCCGCGCGGAAACCTTCATCGCGCTGCCCGATGCCTTTGCCCGCGAACAGGCTGCCGCCCGCCGCCATGTGGAGCGCGTCGGCGGCATCGGAGCCTCCGGTGCAGCGCTTGGCGACCCGGAGACGCTTGCGGAACTGCGCCGCAACCGCGAGCGCCAGAACACGCCGGACGGCTGGGTCTGGTCGCTCGGCCTCGTGCCTGATGCCGCCGACCATCTGGTGCGCCACGCCATCCCGCTCCAAGGCGGCGCCACCGCCCTCGTCTGTTCCGACGGCCTAGCCGATCTCGTCAGCCTCTACGGCACCTATGACCCCGCCACCCTCATCCAACGCGCCGCCACCGCCGGCCTTGGCGCGCTGGTCGCAGAGCTTCGCCATCTCGAACGCGAGGTGGACCCAGATGGCCTAAAATATCCGCGCTTTAAGCAGTGCGACGATACGACAGCGAATCTGGTGCGGGTGGAGGCGTGAGCGTGTTTGAAGTGTAGACTTCAGCCCTTTTATTAACGCCATCTCCATGCTATGTATCACGGCACGATACAAAACTGATCGGGTGCAGCGTGATCCGTTCCTTTCGCGATACCCGAACCGAAAGCGTCGCGGCATGGCGGGCGCCGAAGGGATTTCCGGCAGACATCGTGAAGGCTGCGATCCGTAAGCTGACGATAATCAATGCTGCCACAGTGCTGGACGATCTGCGGTCTCCTCCCGGCAACCGTCTGGAAGCGTTGAGAGGCGATAGAGCCGGTCGATACTCGATCCGGATCAACGATCAATGGCGTATCTGTTTTATCTGGAAAGATGGCGGTGCAGATGAGGTTGAGATTGTCGACTATCATTGAGCAAGGCAGCGTTGGAAGGAGGCTTGAGCCATGACGGATATCTTGCCGCCGGTTCATCCAGGCGAAATCCTGCTTGAAGACTATCTTCTGCCACTCGATATGAGCGCTGGCGCGCTGGCAAAGAAGCTCGGCGTGCCCCGCACCCGGATCGAGCGCATCGTCAAGGAAACGGCGCCGGTCACGACGGATACGGCGCTTCGACTGGCAAAGTTCTTCGGCACGTCGCCGGAATTCTGGACGAACCTGCAGGCCAGCTACGATCTCAAGATCGAGGCCGCTCATCTGCGCGAGGAACTTGAGCGGATCGAGCGTTACAAGGCTGCCTGAAGAAGCTGCTCACTGGGCTGGCTTATTCCGCACCTCTCCTTCCCCGGACCGGGGAAGGCAACACTGTCTAACGGTTGACGCCAAGCTGACCGGCTCAGGCCGCCGCATCCTCCTCCACCTCTGCCGATTGCGGCACATAATTCAGCACCGGCCCCAACCAGCGTTCGATTTCTTCCACGGCCATGCCCTTGCGGCGGGAATAGTCTTCCACCTGGTCGCGCTCGACCTTGGCGACGCCGAAATAATAGCTGTCGGGGTGGCCGATATAGAGGCCGGAAACGGAGGAGCCGGGCCACATGGCAAAGCTTTCCGTCAAAACCACGCCGGTCGTGTCTTCTGCCTTCAAAAGATCAAACAGCGTGCGCTTTTCCGTGTGGTCGGGCTGGGCGGGATAACCGGGTGCCGGACGGATGCCGGCATAGGTTTCCGAGATCATGTCTTCGGGCGAAAGCGTTTCGCCGGCGGCATAACCCCAGTAGTCGCGGCGCACCTGTTCGTGCATGCGCTCGGCAAAGGCTTCGGCAAAACGGTCGGCCAGCGCCTTGACGAGGATGGACGAATAGTCGTCGTTGGCGCGTTCGAAACGTTCGGCAATCGCCACTTCCTCGATACCCGCCGTCACCACGAAACCGCCGACATAATCGGCCTTGCCGCTGTCAACCGGTGCGACGAAATCGGAGAGCGCCACGTTCGGTCGCCCATCCCGCTTGGAAAGCTGCTGACGCAGGGTGAAGAAGGTTGCCAGCTCCTCTTTCCGGCTGTCGTCGGTGTAGAGGCGGATATCGTCGCCCACCGCATTGGCCGGCCAGAAACCGATGACGGCGCGCGGGCGGAACCACTTTTCCTCGACGATCTTTTTCAGCATCGCCTGCGCATCGGCATAAAGCTGGCGCGCCGCCTCGCCCTGTTTCTCGTCCTGCAGAATGGCGGGATAACGACCCTTCAGTTCCCAGGTCTGGAAAAAAGGCGTCCAGTCGATATAGGGAACGAGGTTTTCCAGCGCGTAATCCTCGAAAACCTTCGTGCCGAGGAAGGAGGGTGCCTTCGGTTCAAAGGCTGCCCAATCCACCTTCTGCGCATTGGCGCGGGCGCGCGCGATCGGCAGGCGGATCTTGTCGGCTTCCGAACGGGCATGGGCGGCGGCCACCTTGGCATATTCGGCGCGGATGTTTTCCACGTAATCGGTGCGGCCGCCTTCGGCGAGAAGGTTCGACACGACGCCGACAGCGCGGCTGGCATCGGTCACATAAATCGCCTGACCGGCATTGTATTTCGGATGGATTTTCACGGCCGTGTGGACGCGGCTGGTGGTAGCGCCACCGATCAGCAGCGGAATGTCAAAGCCCTGCCGCTCCATTTCAGAGGCGACATGCACCATTTCATCAAGCGACGGCGTGATGAGGCCCGACAGACCGATGACATCGACCTTTTCGGCAATCGCCGTCTCGAGGATCTTTGTGGCGGGCACCATGACGCCGAGATCGATGATCTCGTAATTGTTGCAGGCGAGCACGACGCCAACGATGTTCTTGCCGATATCGTGGACGTCGCCCTTCACGGTTGCCATCAGCACCTTGCCGGCGGATTTGCGCTGCTCGCCGCCGTTCAGGCGCTTTTCCTCTTCCATGTAGGGCAAAAGCACAGCCACCGCCTGCTTCATCACGCGGGCGGATTTGACCACCTGCGGCAGGAACATCTTTCCGGAGCCGAAGAGATCGCCGACGACATTCATGCCGGCCATCAGAGGCCCTTCGATGACATGCAGCGGACGGTCCGCCTCAAGACGAGCCTCTTCGGTATCGGCGTCGATATAGTCGGTGATGCCGTTCACCAGCGCATGTTCGAGACGCTTGGCGACCGGCCATTCGCGCCAGGTCAGATCCTGCGCCTTGGCTTCTTTGCCGGCCGCACCGCGATAGCGTTCGGCAACCGTCAGCAGCCGTTCCGTGCCATCGGGCCGGCGGTTCAGCACCACGTCCTCGCAGGCCTCGCGCAACTCCGCATCAATGTTTTCGTAGATCGCCAGCTGACCGGCGTTGACGATGCCCATGTCCATGCCGGCCTGGATGCAGTGATAGAGGAACACCGCATGCATGGCCTCGCGCACCGGCTCATTGCCGCGGAACGAGAAGGAGAGGTTCGACACGCCGCCGGAGATGTGAACGAGCGGCATTTCCTTGCGGATCGTGCGCGTCGCCTCGATGAAATCGACGCCGTAATTGTTGTGTTCCTCGATACCGGTCGCGACAGCAAAGATGTTCGGATCGAAGATGATGTCCTCAGGCGGAAAACCCGCCTCTTCGGTCAGGATCTTGTAGGCGCGGCGGCAGATCTGCACCTTGCGCTCATAGGTATCCGCCTGCCCCTGCTCGTCGAACGCCATCACGACGACGGCGGCGCCATAACGGCGGATCAGCTGGCCCTGGCGGACAAAATTCTCCTCGCCTTCCTTCAGCGAGATGGAATTCACCACCGACTTACCCTGCACGCATTTAAGGCCGGCCTCGATGATCTCGAACTTGGATGAGTCGATCATCACGGGCACGCGGGCGATATCGGGTTCTGCGGCGATGAGGTTCAAAAACTCAACCATGGCGCGGCCGGAATCGATCAGGCCCTCGTCCATGTTGATGTCGATGATCTGCGCGCCGTTTTCCACCTGGTCGCGGGCAACGGCGAGTGCGGCGGTATAATCGGCCGCCGTAATGAGCTTGCGGAATTTTGCCGAGCCGGTGACATTGGTGCGCTCGCCGACGTTGACGAAGGGAATGTCCTTGGTCAGCGTGAACGGCTCAAGCCCCGACAGCGACATGAAGGAACGGCGCTCCGGCACCTTACGCGGCTCGAAGGACGAAACGGCTTCGGCAATCGCCTCGATATGCTCGGGCGTCGAGCCGCAGCAGCCGCCGATGACGTTGATCAGGCCCTCGCGGGCAAATTCCTTGACCTGGCGGGCCATGTCATCCGGCGACTGGTCGTACTGGCCGAATTCGTTGGGCAGGCCGGCATTCGGATAGGCGCAGACAAACGTATCGGCAATGGCCGAGACTTCCTGCAGATGCGGCAGCATGGCATCGGCGCCGAGCGCGCAGTTGAAGCCGATGGTGAAGGGCTTTGCGTGGCTCACCGAATTCCAGAAGGCCGTCGGTGTCTGGCCAGACAGCGTGCGGCCGGAGAGGTCGGTGATCGTGCCCGAGATCATCACCGGCAGGCGGATGCCCTTTTCCTTAAAACGTTCCTCGCAGGCAAAGATCGCCGCCTTGGCGTTCAGCGTATCGAAAATCGTCTCGATCAGGATGAGGTCGGCGCCGCCATCGATCAGGCCGTCGATCTGCTCGGCATAAGCCAAGCGCAGATCGTCGAAGGACACGGCGCGATAACCGGGATTGTTCACATCAGGCGAAATGGAGGCGGTGCGGTTGGTCGGGCCGATGGCGCCGGCGACAAAACGGCGCTTGCCATCCTCGCGCATGGCCCGCTCGATGGCGCGGCGCACCACCTGCGCGCCTTCCTTGTTGAGATCGTAGACAGCGCCTTCCATTTGGTAATCCGCCTGCGCGATGCGGGTGGAGGAGAAGGTGTTGGTCTCGATGATATCGGCACCGGCCTTGGCATAACGATAATGGATATCCTCGATGGCCTGCGGCTGGGTGAGGATCAGAAGGTCGTTATTGCCCTGCTGGTGGCAGGCGCAGCCGAGAAAACGATCGCCGCGGAAATGGTCCTCGTCAAACCCCAGCCCCTGGATCTGCGTGCCCATGGCGCCGTCGAGAATGAGAATGCGTTCGCGCGCGGCCTTGGCCAGCGCCTCGAAAATGTCCCCGCCGTTGCGTTGCGCACCTTCGGCACCGAAGAGATGATCGAACATGGGCGCTTTCCTCCAGCCTGAATTTTATCGTTCCGTTTAATCACATAAAGATATCTTTATGTCAATGTGAAGCAAGAAGAACACGATACGCCGCAGCCTTCTTCAAAATTGCGAACCCGGCGGCCGAAACAGCCATTGAACCCCGATGGCATTGGCACCGAATCCAGCTCAGCCTTCATGGTTTCATCATGACAGACGAGCGGGCGGACGGTATAGAAAATTCCGGTTCCATCCCGTCCAGTTTCACACGTCGTCGTTTCGGAGTCCTTATGATCGCAGCCGGAAAACTGAGCCCCTATTGGGCAGATCGCCCCTATCACCGTCACTGGCTGCTGGCCGAGGCGGAAGGCCTGATGGATTTTTTCCAAGCCCGGGCCATCAACCCGAAGGGTGGCTTTTATGACCTCGACCGGGCGGGCGCGCCGCTTTCCACCGATAATCCGGCCCGTGGCATTCATGCCAGCGCCCGCATGGTGCATTGTTTTGCCATTGCCGATCTCCTCGGCCGGCCCGGTGCCGCCGACGTGGTCGATCACGGCATGCGCTACCTCTGGGAAAAGCACCGCGACGTAAAGAACGGCGGTTATTTCTGGCAGGCGAACGATGAGGGCGCTGCAGACGCCTCCAAGCAGGGGTATGGCCACGCCTTCGTGCTGCTCGCCGCCTCCTCCGCCAAGGTCATCGGCCATCCGCTGGCCGACCGGATGCTTGCCGATATCACCGAGGTGATCGAGACGAAATTCTGGGAAGAGCGCCACGGCGCGATTGCCGAAGAGTTTTCAGAAGACTGGCAGCCCGTCGCCGGTTATCGCGGCCAGAACTCCAACATGCACCTCACCGAAAGCCTGATGGCCGCCTTCGAGGCAACGGGTGAAAGCCATTACCTCAAGAAGGCCGAGCGGATCGCCGACCTCCTGATCAATCGCCGCGCCCGCGAAGAAGGGTTTCGCGTCGCCGAGCACTTTTCCGAGGAATGGGTGGTCGACCGCAGCTATTACCACCCGAACGAGATGTTCCGCCCGGCCGGCACCACGCCCGGCCACTGGCTGGAATGGGCCCGCCTCCTCCTCCAGCTTTATACGCTGGGCGGCAAGGCGCATGCCTGGATGCCGGAAGCGGCAACCGCGCTGTTCGAACGTTCGATGACGCTCGGCTGGGACGCGGACAAAGGCGGCTTCTTCTACACGCTCGACTGGCAGGATGTGCCGGAAAAGAAGAGCAAGCTGTGGTGGCCGATGTGCGAGGCAGCGGGTGCCGCCCACTTCCTCAACGCCCATGTCGGTGGCAGCTTCCACGAAGACAGCTACCGCCGCATCTGGTCTGTCATCGAGAAGAGTTTCATCGACCGCGACCACGGCGGCTGGTTTGAGGAACTGACGGAAGATCTCGTGCCCGCCAACACGCTGTTTCCCGGCAAGGGCGATATCTACCACGCCTTCCAGGCCTGCCTCATTCCGCTGTTTCCAGCGGACGGCAGCCTGACCAAGGTGATCCAGGAAAACGGCGCAAAGCTCTGACGACAAGAGAGCCATCGGTTTTAAGACCGGTGGCTCTACCTCTCCTCAGCCACTCTCTTATTCAGCAGCATCGCGCATCTTGCGGTGCAGCAGCCAGGCGTTTTTGGCGAGGCGAAAACAGAATGCTGCGGCAGGCACGCCGGAGAGGTTCAACACCGTCTCATACATGTTTTCCGCACCAAGCTTGGCAACCGCCTTCTGCGACCTGATGTTCGTTGGTGCGATGTGGAACCAGACTTCGTCGTACTGCTCGAATGCATGGTCGAGCATCAGCCGCTTCAGCTCGAAATTTGTCGGCCCACCCCAATATTCGTGGTTGATGAAGGTATAGCCAATCGACAGGCTGTCCTCCCGGTCCGGGGCAGGATAATAACGCGAGCAGCCGATAATGGTATTCTTTGCCCGATCAATCACGGCAACGGTGCTGCCACTTTCCAGCAACAGCCCGAAATAGGGTTCGAACTTTTCACGCGTGTAACGGTCGCTGGCGGGATGGCCGGCCCAGACGGCGGGGTGTCCGGCTGCGGCAAACAGGCCGTCCCAGTCCTCTGACGTCAGCGGCCGGATGGCAATCGTCTTGCCTTCAAGGGTCGGTTGCGGATCAAAACCCTGCCTGAACATCAATGGATCTGCCTTTCCGGATCAAAAAGAACCTCCCGCCAAAGGGCTGGCGAAAGGTGCGTTCGGTTCAGCGGCGGATTTCGCCCACGAGATCGCGGATGCGTTTCGCCAGCTGGTCGTAGTCATAAGGCTTGGTGATGAGGCTTGCCTTGTGCAGGCCTTCCGAGCCCGGCACATGCATGTCGCCGGTCGCAAAGATCACCGGCAGCGTTGGATGGGTTTCGCGCATGCGGTGAAGCAGATCGAGACCGTTCATGTCAGGAAGGTGAACATCGGTGACGAGAATATCGATGGCAGCGCCATCGACGGCATCGAGTGCTTCCTTGGCATTTCCGGCCTCCACCACCGTCATGCCGAAATCCTGCAGGTAATCGGCGGTGGAAATGCGGATCAGCGCCTCGTCCTCGCACAGGAGAACGCGAATGGAGGGCGGCGGGCCGCCTGTTTCACCGCTGCCGGTCGTCGTTGCCGTTTCCATCTGCGGCGCTCGCTCCTTTGCCTTGTCGAGCAGCATGCGGATCTTTCGCGCCAGCGTTTCACGCGCATAAGGCTTGCTCAGAAGATTGACGCCCGGATCCAGCCGGCCGCCGTGGACAATGGAGTTTTCCGTATAACCCGAGGTGAACAGCACCTCGATATCGGGGCGCCGCTCCTTGGCCTTGCGCGCCAACTCGCTGCTTTTCAAGCGCCCGGGCATCACCACGTCGGTAAACAAGAGGTCGATCGATACGCCGCTTTCGATGATAGCAAGACCGCTATCCGCATCGCGGGCCTTCAGCACCTTGTAGCCAAGCTCGGAGAGGAGGCTGACAGTGATATCGCGCACCGCCTCGTCATCCTCCACGACGAGAATGGTTTCGCTGCCGCCGGCAACGCTGCCGCCGACTTCTTCCGTCAGGATATCCTCGGCTTCCATGGAGCGCGGCAGATAGATACGCACCGTCGTGCCGCTGCCAAGCTCGCTGTAGATATTGATATGGCCGCCGGACTGTTTGACGAACCCATAGACCATGGACAGACCGAGGCCGGTGCCCTTGCCTTCCGGCTTGGTGGTAAAGAAGGGATCAAACGCCCGGGCCAGCACTTCTGCCGGCATGCCCGAGCCGGTATCGCTGACGGCGAGCATGACATATTGTCCCGCCACCACGTCGAAGGCGTTCTGGGCATAATGGTCGTCGAGATAGGCATTGCCCAGCTCGATGGTGAGGCGCCCTCGCCCGTCCATGGCATCGCGCGCATTGATGGCAAGGTTGAGCAGCGCGTTTTCAACGTTGGACGGATCGACCTGCGTGTTCCACAACCCACCGCCGACAATCGTGTCGATCTCGATGGCCTCGCCAAGACTGCGGCGGATGAGATGGTCCATCTCGCGCACCAGCCGGCCGAGATTGACGACCTTGGGCGCCAGCGGCTGGCGCCTGCCGAAAGAGAGCAGCTGCGAGGCAAGCCGCGCCCCGCGCGACGCGCCCGACAACGCGCTGCCAAGGCGCCGCTCGGCCGCCTCGTTGCCTGTGATATCCTTGGCCAGAAGCTGGAGATTGCCGGTGATGACCTGCAGAAGATTGTTGAAGTCATGCGCGATGCCGCCGGCCAGATTGCCGATGGCTTCCATCTTCTGGCTCTGGCGCAGAACTTCCTGGGTCTTCACAAGTTCGGCCGTGCGCTCTTCCACCCGGCCTTCCAGCGTGGTGGCAAGGTCTTCTAACCGGCTGACGGTTTTTTTCTGCTCCTCGATATCGGTATTGGTGCCGACCCAACGCACGATGTCGCCGCCCGCGTTGCGGATGGGAACGGCACGGCTGATGAACCAGCGGAAACCATCATCCTTGCAGAGCAGCCGCATCTCCGCGTTGAAATCGGCACCGGAGCCGACCACTGCCATCCAGGCTTTGCGGATCGGATCAATATCGTCAGGGTGGAGGCATTCCCTCATCTGGGGCAGCCCGTCCTCGCCCTCGCATTTGGCAAGATACCGGCGCATGGCAAGGTTGGCCCATTCCAGTTCGCCGCCGGCAGTGGCCGTCCAGACGTGGTTCGGCAGCGATTGCGCCAGCGTGCGAAAACGATCTTCGCTCTCCTGCGCCGCATCCTGCGCCCGCTTCAGCTGCGTGACATCATGGCCCTGCACGAAAATGCCGGTGACGGTTCCCTCTGCATCTCTGAGAGGCTGGTAGATGAAATCGAGAAACAGTTCTTCCGTCCCGTGGCCGGCGCGGTGAAGGCTGAGGCGCGCGCCGTGGGCACTATAGGCCTCGCCGCTGCCATACACCTGATCGAGAAGCTCGTAGAACCCCTGGCCTTCGATATCCGGAAGCGCCTCCCTGACCGGCCGACCGATGAGATTGCCGCGCCCGACCAGTGTCTGGTAGGAGGCGTTGGCGATCTCAAACACATGGTCCGGCCCACGCAGCACCGCCATGAAACCCGGCGCCTGCTCAAACAGTCCGCGCAGATATTCACGCTCCTGCCCGAGCGCCAGGTTTTCGCCCTGTACCGCATCGGCGCGGCGCATCACGTCGGTCTCGGTGCGCCAATCCGACGGCGCCGACACAGATTGGCGAAGGCGATGCAATTCGCTCACATCCACCGTATGCTGCAAGATCAGCCGTACATTGCCGGCTTCGCCGAGGATCGGCGTATGGGTGGCGCTCCAGAAGCGCTCCTCCATCGTGCCGTCGAGGTTGGCAATCGGATAAGGGATCAGCGGCAGGTGATCCACCTGCCCTGTCGCCAGCACCTTGTCAAAAGACTGGCGCAACATGCGACCACTGTTCGATTGCGGATCGCTGGGAAACACATCGAACATCTTGCGCCCGAGAAGCGCCTCGCGCGTTTTCATCGTCGTCGCAAGATAGGCATCGTTCATGCCCACCATGACGAGGTCAGGATCGAGGATCACATACGGATTTGGAGACAGATTAAATAAGTGATCGAGATCGGACGCAGAAAGCCCAGTCCGTCGAAACATGCCATTTCCCCACGCCGCACCAATTGATCGGCGAAGATATAGGACATTGAGTGTGCAAGACAATGATGCACAATCATCTTTCGGCGCATCATTGGTAGCCGAGAGAGACAGTTTTAGCGGGCCTTGCCCTCGACGTCTCGATCAGTGAAAGACGGGCGCCTGATCTGCAGCAAGGCGATGCGCCGCCATCAGATCCTGCGTATAGGACGCACGCATCCGCAAGGACACCTCTTCCGACTGATCCTTGCGAAAACGGGCGGGGAAAAGGCCATCGGCAAACGTGCCCGTCGCTTCACCCGTCGCCTCACCGGCATTGCCGGGTCTGCGATGACCATCAAAAAACCTGAACATCATCCTTCGCCCTCCTCAACAGCCTCACAACGCCAACGGCGATCCCACGTTCCATGATGATTGCGATATATTAAAAATGCGCCATGCAAGCTGCGGCAAGGATGGAGTGGGCTCGGCAACAACCGCAACTTGTCCACAGGATGCGGAGCCGGCTGAACGAGGTGCCGGAACAAACCGGGACAAATGGAAAACGATTTTGTTCCTCTTCAACGCTTGTCCACAGGTTATCCACAGATCGCACAAGGAAGGTGAAAGCGGCAAAGCCCGCCGCGGCAACGGTTGCACACGCGATCGGCAGGGACCTGTGCAAAGCGTCCTCTGGTTTTGCACAGCGTTTTCGACAGGCGCATAAAATCTCTGCCGGACATGCCGGTGATATTCTTTTGTCGCAATCTATCGGCAGGGTATCTCCACAACGAGGAGGACGACCGATGGAAACAGATCTGACAATCAGCGAGGTGGCCGCTGACCCACTGATTGCGATGATGATCGAGGCGGACGGCGTGTCGATCGAAGAGCTGAAGGTGCTGCTGCATAAGACGGCGAAAATCGAAGTGGAGCGCCTGCGGTTACGCCTGCACGAGAGGCAGGCCGCCGACTTCTACGAGCGCCTTGATGAGAAAGCGCGGACAGAGGAAACCTCGCCGCAACGCGAGACCTACGCCTGAGGCCGAACACGTTCGTTTTCACGAGGGGAACCGTCAGTCCATTCTAGTGTGTCAGGGTTTCATCCGGCAGGCCCACCACATCCGAGAGCCGAACCAGCGTGACGCCCCGGCGCTTCAGGGCAAGTATACCGCGCGCCACCCCCTCACCCGCCGCATGGGTCGGCTGGTTGATGTGCGCCAGCACCACATCGCCGTCGCGTGCGGTGGAAATCCGTTTTTCGGCCAAGGCCGCACCCAGCAATGATCCCCCATCACCGTTCACCGAATAACCGGCAATACGAAACCCCATCGTATGGATGAGATCCATCGCCGAGGCATCGTATTTGGCCGTCGATCCACGAAACCAGTGTGGCGCTGCAAACCCCGCCGCCTGCATGGCGCTGGCACCACCGGCCACTTCCTGTTCGACCGCCTGTGGTGAGCCGGCAGTCGCAATGCCATAGATCGACATCGGCACATCGACCGCCGGCACATGGTTTTCCCCGTGGTTCTCCAGTTCGAACTGCTCTGGATGCGCGCGCAGGATGGCCACCGTCTGCGGATTGTGACGCAGCCAGCGCGCCGTGACGAAAATCGTCGCCGGTATCTTTTCGGAAACCAGAACCGACAGGATCCGCTGGTCGGCCTCGCCCATGCAGGCATCGAACGTCAGTGCCACGCGTATTTTGCCCTTTTCATCCGATCCGGGCAGGCGAAGCGCCGGCTCAAGGAGTTTTGGCGCATGCGTTGCAGGCGAAGGCTCCAGCGCAACGGCCGGAGCAGCGGCAAGGCCCGAGAGGAGAAGAAGGGAAACGGAGAGAAACAGACGCAGCATGTGATGGGCACCAATGATCTGGCGCTGCCATAACTCAGCCTGTCTCGAAAGGCCAGCGCCCAGCCATCACCCCTGAATGTACCAAATTGACACACACAACAAAGGACAGTTGGGCAAGCGGTGGTGGTCCCCGCCAAGCAGGCGCGCTCTGCACTGGATTGCCCTTCCGTGACGTGTCAGACGGCAGGCAATACAGTCGCTGCAGGCGAGTTACGGAAGTGACGCATGATGCGCCGAAGGGGCGTGCCGAGGCAGACCATCGGACACAAACGGGATGATCAGGGCAGGATGCCAGGAGGCGCCGTGTTATCGCCGGAGGAACGGCAGATGTCGCGGTAAATCGTCCATTTCGCACCGCACCAACCGGCCAAACATTCGGCAGGCAAGAAGCGTTGGACATCCGGTCAGGCCGTTGCAACGTCACCAAAGCGGTGCTCGGGCAACGAAAACCCTACAATCTCGAATTGAGAGGTCAAAAAAATAAGCTTGAGAAAAGCGAATGCTACGCTATTTCCCCGCCCCAGCCTGACCGAATGGCCCAGCCGGCACTTTTCTTTTTAAAAGAGAACTGACACACTATCCCCATTGATTTTGGACGGGGACCCAATCATGCGAACAGAAACAGAATTTCTTTGCGCTTCAGCAAGCGCACTTTCAACTTCCGCATTGCTGACATCGCTGATCAGCAGTCTCGTGCAGAAGAACATCCTGTCGCACGACGACGAAAAGGCAATCTACCTTAACGCCATGGACACGCTCGACGAGAATGCCGGCGATGATCCGCAGGGGATTTTTGAACTGGCCCGCGACCTGATCGAAGATCAGATCCCTGTCGGCAACCCACCCCCCTCGGGCGAACCTGTCACCCTGACGCTGGTCAGCGCTAAAGGCTGAGACGCCGTTTGGTGTGCCAGCTTGTGACATGATCCGAAACGTTATGCAAGAGGCTCGCGGTTTTTCCACCGCGAGCCGTTTCATTTCTGGACTGCCTTATATGCGCGGGATCAGACTGCAGGAACTGCGGTCAGAACTCTGACCACTCTTCCTTTTTCAGGGCATTGGAGCCACTGACCTGCGGGGCGCGATAACGTTGGCGTTCAGCCGAGGCAACCGGCCTTGACCCCGCCTTTGGCGCCGGGCGATCTACTGCGCGCCCCCCAAGCACGAAGCGGGCAAGAAGGTCACGCAGTGCCGCCGTCTCATGGGCGAGCGCCCCGCTCGATGCGTTGGATTCTTCCACCATCGCCGCGTTCTGCTGCGTCATCTGGTCCATCTGGTTGATGGCCGAGTTCACCTCCGCAAGCGCAACCGACTGCTCCTTGGCAGCGTTGGCAATGGCTTCGATGCGTTCATTGACGGCGGCGATATTGCCTTCGATGGCCTTCAGCGCCTCACCGGTTTCGCTGACGAGGCGCACGCCGCTTTCCACCTCGTTGGAGGAGTTCTGGATCAGCCCCTTGATCTCCTTGGCAGCGGCCGCCGAGCGCTGGGCCAGTTCGCGCACTTCCTGGGCAACGACGGCAAAACCCTTGCCGGCTTCACCGGCACGCGCGGCTTCCACGCCGGCATTCAGCGCCAGAAGGTTGGTCTGGAAGGCGATCTCGTCGATCACGCCGATAATGTTGGAAATCTGTGCGGATGAACTTTCGATGCGCGCCATGGCGCTCACCGCATCCGCAACCACACGGGCTGACTTGACGGCACCGCTATTGGCTGTGGCCGCGGCCGCCATCGCCTCGTCCGCCCGCTGCGAGGAATGGGTGACATTGGTGGTGATTTCATCAAGCGCTGCTGCCGTTTCCTCCAGCGACGCCGCCTGCTGTTCCGTGCGCTTGGAGAGGTCCTGGGCACTGCGGCTGATTTCCATCGTGCCGGTATCGATCTCCTGCGTCGATTGCGACACCGCCAGAAGCGTGGTGCTCAACTGGCTGAGAGCATCGTTGAAATTGTGGCGCAGGGCTTCGAAGTCGGGCGCGAAAGGCCGTTCGATCTGACAGGTCAGGTCACCGGTCGCAAGCTTCGTCAAGCCATCGCCGATCATGGTGACGGCGTTGATGCGCTCCGTCACGTCTGTTGCAAACTTGACAATCTTCGAGACCTTGCCGTTGACGTCCCTGATCGGATTATAGGAGGCGTTGATGACCACCACCTTGCCGCCCTTGCCGATGCGGGTAAATTCCTGAACCTGGAAGATACCGGCATTCAGGTCTTCCCAGAATTTCGTGTAAGCCGGGCTTGCCGCGTAATCCTGAGCAACGAACAGGCTATGATGGCGCCCCTGCACTTCCTCCATGCGATAGCCGAGAATAGTGAGGAAGTTGTCGTTGGCGCTGACAACGTGCCCCTGGGGGGTGAACTCGATGATGCCCTGCACGCGGCTGATGGCATCCATCTGGTTCTGGTAGTCGAGATTGAGCAGCCGTGCCTTTGCATCGAACCACTCGACGGCGAAGCCAACAACACGGGCGCCTTCCTTGAGCGGTGTCACGGTGAGATCGAAGGCGCGCTGGCCAATCCAGATGGTCGCCTTGTGGACCGTCTGCAGGCGCGCCAACATATCGCGCTGGTGGCGCGGGTTCTTGTGGAAGACATCGATATTACTGCCGACAAGGGTGCTGACGCTGAATGCCGGCAGTTCCTTCTTGAGGTCGCTTTCCGCTTCTTTGAGGAGGCCCCGCACCGCCTCGTTCATGTAGCGGATGTTCAACTGTGCATCTGCAATCATGATATTGGCGGAGACGCCATCGAGCGCCTTCAATTTGGCCCGCCCGCTTCTGCCCATTAAATCCAGCATCCCGTTCCCCATTTGATGCACCAACGGAACCTGCAGGACCAGCCGTCGATGATAGCGATGTCGCCTCGAAAGAAGTCGCTTCATTCGATTGCTTCAAGGGAGTTTCCATTTCTGGATTAAAGTAGAATTTAATAAAGACACCCCGAAAATAACGATTGATTTCTTGTAGATCCCTTTATTGGCACCATCGGCATCATCATCTCAGGGATACCGTCGGTGGACGACATTTTTCCCGCCCCCAATCGACAACCGCGGGCCCTGCATTTATATCCCGAATGCAGATACATACCGAATCCCGCCAGAAAGATGCCTGATGACACCCAATTTCCTGCTGATCGACGCGGAGAAGGATTTTGAAGTCCTGAAAGCGGCGGCCTCGCTCGTGCGCGTACAGATCCTCAAGGCATTGCATGAAACAGGCGGCCTGAACGTCAATGAAATTGCCGAAAAGCTGGCGCTCCCGCAATCGACCGTCTCGGCAAGCGTTGCAGCGCTTGAAGCCGCCGGCCTCTTGCGCACAGAGACGAAAAAGGCCCGCAAAGGCAGCCAGAAGATCTGCTTTGCCACCTGCGACGAGTTGATCATCTCCTTCCACAAGCCGGAAAAAGCCTCCGAGTCCAACCGCATCACCGTTGCCATGCCGCTGGGTCTCTACACCCAAAGCTCCGTCACCGGGCCGTGCGGCATCTGTTCACCCGACGGCATTATCGGCCTCCTCGACGTGCCCGACACGTTCATGGACCCGGAACGCATGAAGGCCGCCCTTCTCTGGTTCACCTCGGGTTATGTGGAGTACCAGTTCCCCAACAATGCCAAGATCCAGGGAAGGACGATCACCGAGATGGAATTTGCCATGGAGGTCAGTTCCGAAGTGCCGGGCACGCACAGCAACTGGCCCTCCGACATCACGCTTTCCGTCAACGGCATGGAGCTTGGCGACTGGACCTCGCCCGGCGATTTCGGCGACAAGCGCGGCACCTACACACCCGACTGGTGGAAGCTCTCCGGCTCGCAATATGGCATGTTGAAAACCTGGCGGATCACCGAGGAAGGCTCGTTTGTCGATGGCAACCGGATTTCCGGTATCACCTTGAAAGACCTTGCCCTTTCTGATCACCGCTCGATCCGCCTGCGCATCGAGGTGAAGGCAGAGGCACGCCATCCGGGCGGGCTCAACATCTTTGGGCGCGGCTTTGGCAATTACGACCAGGACATTCTGCTGCGCCTGCGAACCGCTGGCTGACACGCGCACAACCGCGCCAGCACCTTTTCCAAAAGTATGATTTCTTGCGTTGACAAGGCCCTCTTCTCCCGCCAATAATATCACAAAATAAAGTTCGTATCCATATTTTAGATACAAACTGTCTCGGGAGGAGACCCCATGAAAACGCGTATTTCCGTCCACCGGGATTTCCGGATTGGGCGCATCGACGATCGCCTGTATTCTGCGTTCATCGAACATATGGGCCGCGCCATCTATGGCGGCATCTATGAGCCCGGCCACCCCAATGCGGATGAAAACGGTTTTCGCAAGGACGTGCTGCAGTTCGTCCGGGACCTCAAAATCCCGGCCATCCGGTATCCCGGCGGCAATTTCGTTTCCGCCTATCGCTGGGAAGATGGGATCGGCCCGCGGGACCAGCGGCCGGTGCGGCTCGACCTTGCCTGGCGCTCCAAGGAAACCAACCAGGTCGGCATCAACGAGTTTGCGACGTGGGCGCAGATGGCCGGCATTGACATGATGCTCGCGGTCAATCTCGGCTCGCGCGGTCTGGATGACGCCCGCAACTTCCTCGAATATGTCAATTTCCCCGGCGGCACCGCCTGGAGCGACCTGCGCCAGAGCCATGGCGCTAACGCCCATGGCGTGAAGATGTGGTGCCTCGGCAACGAGATGGACGGCCCCTGGCAGATCGGCCACAAGACGGCTGTCGAATATGGCCGCCTTGCCAACGAGACGGCAAAAGCCTTCAAAGGGTTCGACCCCACCATCGAGGCTATCGTCTGCGGCAGCTCCAACGACCGCATGCCGACCTACCCCGAATGGGAACGCGAGGTGCTGGAAGAGTGCTATGAGAATGTCGACCACATTTCGCTGCACAAATATTTCGGCAATACCAGCCACGACACGCTGAACTATTTCGGCAAGATCGAGGAAACCGGCCGTTACATCCAGACGATCGGCGGCGTCATCGATTACGTGAAGGCCAAGAAGCGCGCCACCAACGACGTCCATATCTGCTTTGACGAATGGAACGTCTGGTACCACATTCGCGAGGAAGACGGCCGCCGGATCAAATCCTGGGACTGGCCGGAAGCGCCGGCGCTGCTGGAGGAAACCTATAATTTCGAGGATGCGCTCTTTGTTGCGGGCCTCCTCAATGAGTTCATCCGCCGTTCCGACCGCGTGCGCATTGCCTGCATCGCGCAGCTCGTCAACGTGATCGCCCCGATCCGTGCCGAAAAGAACGGTCCTGCCTGGCGCCAGACGATCTATTACCCCTACCAGTTCGCCTCCCTTTACGGACGCGGCGACGCGCTGAACATTGCGGTGGATTGCCCGACCTATGATTGCGCAACCGCCGACGACGTCAAATATCTCGACGTGGCCGGTGTGCACAATGTCGAGGAAGGCATGGTGACCCTCTTCGTGCTGAACCGTCACCTGACGGAATCAGCCGATCTGGAGGTTCAGCTGACCGGCTTTACTGGAACAAGCCTCTCGCTCCACATCGCCTATGAAGGTCATGACCTGCGCACCGGCAATGGCCCGGACCAGCCGGACCGCGTTGTGCCCGGCCCCGGCAAGGGTCTTGGCGTGGAGGACGGGGCACTTAAAGGGTCCGTCGCGCCGCTGTCCTACCACGTCATACGCCTCAGCGTTCAGTGAGGCGGGGATGGGTGTCCGTCTGACCAGCGTCGCCAAATCGTTCGGATCGTTCCGGGCGATCGAGGATGTCTCCATGGAGATCCCGACCGGCAGCTTTGCCGTGTTCGTCGGCCCGTCGGGATGCGGAAAATCCACCCTGCTGCGCATGATCGCGGGGCTGGAGGAAACGAGCGGCGGCCAGATCGCCATCGATGAGCGGGACGTGACGGCCGTGGAGCCTGCCGACAGGCAGGTGGCCATGGTGTTTCAGAACTATGCGCTTTATCCGCATCTCACCGTGTTTGAAAACATGGCCTTCAGCCTGCGGCTGGCGCGCCGCCCGAAGGACGAGGTAAATGCCCGCGTCGGCGCTGCCGCCCGCATCCTGCAACTGGAGGAGCACCTGCAGAAAAAGCCCTCGCAGATGTCGGGTGGGCAACGCCAGCGGGTCGCCATCGGTCGCGCCATCGTGCGCCAGCCAAAAGTGTTTCTGTTCGACGAGCCGCTGTCCAATCTCGATGCGGAACTGCGCGTGCAGATGCGGCTGGAACTGACGCGCCTGCATCGGCAACTCGGCGCCACGATGATCTACGTGACGCATGATCAGGTGGAGGCGATGACGCTCGCCGACCACATCTTCGTTTTGAAGAACGGCCACCTGCAGCAGGCCGGTCCGCCCCTCGTGCTTTACGATGACCCGGACAATCGTTTCGTGGCGGGCTTCATCGGCTCGCCGGCGATGAACTTTTTGGGCGCCCGGATTACCGCCCGCACCGGTTCGCGCGTGACGCTTTCGGTGGAAGGCAGCGACCACCCGTTCGAGGCGGAGATGGCGGATGCAAGCGCCATCGGCAGCGCAGTGGAGATCGGCATCCGCCCCGAACACCTGCGCATCGGGTCCGCACCGGGTCTTTCTGTCACGGTGGATGTGGCCGAGGAACTGGGCGACGTATCCTATCTCTATACCCGCACCGCCAGCGGCAAGGAACTTGTGGTGCAGCGACAGGGATCGCGCGACCGCCTCGACGGTACGCTGGTACACCTGTCGGCAGATCCAAAACATGTGCTGGTCTTTAATGGTGAAGGCCGGCGGCTGCGCTAAAACGCGGGGAGGCGTTTTTCGCAGTGCCTGAGGCGCCCGCGACAATAGCGGGCGATGAAGACAAACCTGGGAGGAGTGATGATGATGAGACTGATCAAGAGCCTGTTGCTGGGCACCGTGCTCGGCCTTGCCGCGCTGCCGGCCGCCGCGCAGCAAGATATCATCTGGTGGGATTTTCTCTCCGGCGGCGACGGCGTGCGCATGAAGGCGCTGATCGATGCCTTCAACAAGGAACATCCCGATATCCGCATTCGCGGCACGACGCTCGAATGGGGCGTGCCCTTCTACACCAAGGTGCGCACGGCTTCCGCCGTCGGCGAAGGCCCTGATGTGATGACCTACCACCTGTCACGCGCCACGCTTGGCATCGAGGAAAAGGTGCTGAGCCCGATCACCGATGCCGACCTTGCCAATGCCGGCCTGAAGAAGGAAGATTTCTTCGAAGCGCCGATCAAGGCGGCAACCCAGGACGGCAAACTTTATGCCGTGCCCTTCGATATCCACGCGCTGATCCTCTATTACAATGCCGACCTGCTGAAGGGCTCGCCCTATATCGATGGCAACGGCAAGCTCACCGGCATCAAGACGCTGGAGGATTTCAACAAGGCGCTCGTCTGGTTGAAGGAAAAGGGCGTGCCCACCCCCCTCACCTATCAGTCCGGTGGCGATGGTGGCGTCTGGCGCGTGTTTTATACGCTGCTGTCGCAACAGGGCGGCGAGTTTGTGACCAATGGCAAGGTGCTCGATGGCGACAATGCCGCAAAGGCCGCCAAAGCCATCGACACGATGAGCGCCTGGCGCGAAAAGGGCCTTTCGCCGGAACAGGCGGAATACGAGGCTTCGGTCGCGCTGTTTTCTGCCGGCAAATCTGCCTTCCAGCTGAACGGCGTGTGGGAAGTGCCGACCTTCAAGGATCTGGAAAAGAGCGGCAAGCTGGGCTTCAAATGGGGTGCTGTGGAAGTGCCGCCGTTCATGGGCAAGCGCGCCACCTGGGCCGATTCCCATGCCTTTGCCATTCCCAATGAAGGCGACAAGACGGTATCCGGCGAAAAACGCGCTGCCGTGATGAAAGCCATCGGCTGGATGGAAAAACACGCGATCGGCTGGGCCGATGCCGGCCATATCCCGGCTTACAAGGCCGTGACCGAAGGCGCCGACTACAAGGCCATGCAACCGAACGCCACCTATGCAACGCTTGCGGAAGCTGCCGCCTTTGATCCCCAGACCCGCATCACCGGCGTTGCCTCTCCCGCCTATGACGCTGCCCTTAACGTCATCGCGCCGGCTATCCAGGGCTATATGAGCGGAACCGATGCCGTGGAGCAGATCAAGCTCGAGCTTCAGGACAAGCTGAAGTGACGGGCGGCCCTGCGGCTTCCCTTCGCAGCCGCAGGGCCATTTTTTCCACGCAACCGCACACGCCAGAACCGGCGGCCAGGAGATTTGCCCATGGCGATGATCGAGAACCGGCGGAAAAAATCCCTCGTCGCGCTGGCGATGGTGACCCCGTTCATTGTGACCTTCACGATCTTCTTCCTCTACCCGATGCTGAAGATGATCCAGCTGAGCTTTACCGATGCGCCGCTGATCGGCAGCGGCCAGTGGATCGGCTTTGACAATTACACCAAGCTGCTCAGCGACCGGCTGTTTACCATCTCGCTGAAGAACAACGCCTATTTCGTCGCCCTGACTGTCATCCCCACCACCGCCATCGCCCTTTTGATCGCGCTTGGCATCAGCCGCCTGTCGGGTGCGCGCCAGACGGTGGTGATGGCGCTGTTTTTCATGCCCTATGTGCTGCCGGTCTCGGTGGTGACCGAAATCTGGGCCTGGATGCTCGACCTGCAGTTCGGGATTCTGCAGCCGCTAATCGCGCTCATCTCGGGAAAACCGGTTGCGGTGTTCAAGAACCCCTACTGGGTCATGCCATCGGTGGCCGTCGTTACGATATGGTGGACGAACGGGTTCAACGTGCTGCTGTTTCTGGCCGGATTGCGCAATGTACCGGCTGAGCTTTACGAGGCCGCATCCCTCGATGGCGCCACCACCTGGCAAAAGTTTTCCCGCATCACCTGGCCGCTGCTGTGGCCGGTCACGGCGCTGGTGCTAACGCTGCAGCTCATCCTGCAGCTGAAGATCTTTGACCAGATCTATCTCTTAAGCGGCGGCGGCCCGTTCAACTCGTCCTATGTGCTGCTGCTGAAGGTCTATCGTGAGGCCTTCCAGTCCAACAATGGCGGTTATGCCTCTGCGGTCGCAACCGTGGTCTTCCTGCTGATCGTCATCATTTCCGTCCTGCAATTCCAACTGCTGCGCATCAGGAGGAACAGATGAGCCAGATCCAGAGCCAGCCCCAGGTGCGGCGCCCCGCCAAGAGCCTGCCGCGGCGCATTGAAAACGCGGTCCTTTCGGTGCTGACGCTTGCAGCCGCCCTTGTGTGGATCTTTCCGCTCTACTGGACACTGGTGACCTCGATCCGCTCGGACGAGAACGTCGCCGGCAATACCTCGCTTCTGCCGGACGAATTTCGCCTGAAGGCCTATGTCGACGCCATTCTCAACACGCGGCTTCTGACCTGGTATTTCAATTCCGTCGGCACGGCGGTCATCGTCACTGTGCTGGTGCTGTTCATCTCGGTGCTCTGCGCCTATGCGCTGTCGCAGATCCGCTTTCCCGGCCGCGGCCTTCTTTATGGCGTCGTGCTGGCAAGCTTCATGGTGCCGGCGCAGACACTGGTCGTGACGCAATTCATCCTGATGAAGGATTTGAACCTCATCAACACCTGGGCCGGCATCATCCTGCCGCAGCTGATCGCGCCCGTGGTGATCATCGTCTACAAACAGTTCTTCGACAGCGTGCCGAAGGAAATGCGCGAGGCCGTGGTTCTCGATGGCGGCGGCGAATTCACCATTCTCTTCAGGGTCTTCCTGCCGCTCAACTGGGGCATCACCACAGCCCTTGCCATCGTCACCTTCATCGGCGTGTGGAACGCCTTCTTCTGGCCGTTCCTCGTGGTCACCTCGGAAAACATGATGACCATCCCCGTCGGCATCACCCAGGTCAACGACGCCTTCGGCGTCGCCTACGCCCGCCTGATGGCCGTCGCCATGCTCGCCGCCCTCCCCGTCATCATCGCCTACATCATTTTTCAACGCCGCGTGACCGAAGCGATCATGATTTCATCGGGGGTGAAGGGGTGAGATGTGGTGGGCCCGGAGGGTCTGCGAAGAATAAGCGTTGTCAGACTATTACGAAACTGGTTAGCCAGTTTTGTTCTCATATCGTTCTAGGCGCTTGGCTAACCGCCGACGCTTTGGTCTGCTGAGATTACCCCACAGCCGCGGTTGTTATGCTTGCGGCCAAACGCACCGAGAGCGGGATTTGTCGAAAGCATTTTTGCGGGCAGCACTCGCGGCGGCCGACATTGCCCTTGACCCTGCAAATACGAGCCAGTCGAGCAGCATCATAGTTACCCTGCAGTTGGGTGTCCCACGTTTTGTGGATGTTTTCGTCGCTAGAATGATACCACGCTGGGCAACCCGGACAAGCGCCTCGAACACATGTTTGAGCGGCCGCCAAATTTGATCCGGGTTCGATTCAGGGCGAGGCCTCTCCAGCGAGAAGAAGCCCTGCGATGGAGGTCGATACAGCCCTAGCGGACGCGCAAAAGCCCAAGGCAGGCAGGCCTTAGTTGGAGGACCGCAGTTCACTCGGAAAGTGCTACACGCGTGGCGCGATATGGCAATGAGGACACAAAATGATACTAGGCGGTGCGATGATAAGTTCAAGATTTCCTATGCGACAGACGCTTCCGGATCAACGGCTACTTGAATAGGATAAAATCAATCCGATCTTTAGGACTTGCCATGCAAAATGGGCCGATCTAAAACTGGCCAAAACGCTAGGTGTGTAATGCTTCAAAATGCCATAACTCTCCAGCTTGCTTGGTTTACCACGGGGGCGGAAAGCCCTCCACCTCTTCGATTGTTCAGCGAGATGTTCGGCCGTGAACCAGATGCATTTCAGAAGCTTCAGCCCCCGCAGGTCCCTTTTCCGATAACGGTTCAAGCTTTTATTCAGGACGGCGTCGAACACAAGCTTCAATCCCACTCCGGAAGGGTGGACTACATTATTTCTGGTGTGCAGCAAGCTCCGGAAATTCCGCTGCTTCCGCTCGCTCCAGACGCGCATCTGGAGCAGGCGCTAGAGATCGCGAGACGAGGATTTGAACTTATTGGTAACATCAACCGCGCTGCAGTGATTGTGACGCTCGCCAAGAAGGTTGAATCTCTCCGTGCTGGGGCCGATTTTTTTACTGGACTGTTTGATGGGAGAGTCAATTTTGAGGATCAAACTGACCTGCAATTTCAGATGAATTCCAGGCTCCATGGGGCTTACGGAAAGACTGCTGTTAATCGTCTGACTAGGTGGACATGCGACAGTGTTCAATTCCAGCAGATTATAAACCTTTCTGGCTCCCGTGGGGCGACCATAAATAGCGACCTTGTAGAGCTTTTCTATCTTAACTATATGGTAGACGTGAATACGGTGCCGTCATCCGACGTGTATCAGCCCTCTGAACATGAAGCTTTATTCAAGGCGCTAGCAAATC
The DNA here is from genome assembly GCF_058242775.1 of Neorhizobium sp. PAMB6630. NCBI lineage: Bacteria > Pseudomonadati > Pseudomonadota > Alphaproteobacteria > Hyphomicrobiales > Rhizobiaceae > Neorhizobium > Neorhizobium sp. PAMB6630. The sequence continues at coordinate 1,403,363 of NZ_CM177836.1, read as the reverse complement.
GTGCGTTAGAGTTGACTCGGATCTCAAGAATTCAGGATGTAGAACATGTTGGTTGAGTGGAAGGTCGACGTCTACAAAACGGCTGGCTCTGTAGCTATATCCCCTGTGGTGAACAGCGAGACGTCACGCGACTTTAATGTCTCCACGGTTAACATGTTCAAACCAATTTTCCGATCTATAGATCGTAACGCCAATGTCGTAGTGAACTCAAACGCTATAGCAGAGCTAGCTCGGTCAGCTACCTATGCAGGATTGTTTGGTGCTCTTAATGAGTTGCATCAACTGGGCGATGAAGATCCTGCCGCAATTGATGAAGACACCTTTGATAAGGCAAACATAGTTCTTTCATTGCTTGCCTCACGGCAAGCCGATCCTCCCAAAATATTCTCTCATGGTGGCGATGCTGCAGTATTCACCTGGACAGATCACGGCGGAATGAAGTACATCACTGTAAGCGATGGTTGCGCCGTTTTCGCGCGGCGAGACAGGGGAGCAAAGCCTTTCACAGTTGGTGTCGCCGACATGAGCGAATCCAATTCGGTAGAACTTTTTCCTTCCTTCGGGGTGATCCGTGACGGCTCCAGCACAAATTCTGTCCGCTGAAGAAGTCGTTGCCCGATGTGCAATTCAGCCGCGCTTTCTGAAAGACAAGCGGTTCCATCATGCTGCCTTGCTCGAATTCAGGAAGGTCAAGGGGACATCTGACTATGTCACCTCGACGGCTTGGCGCAAGCTACTTCCCACGGAGGAGGACGTCCACGCTTATGGCTGCAGGAGTGCTGCGTTCTCAAATGCCAATAAGCCAGAGCCGCCTACCCCTATGGAGGGCGCTGCCCACTACATGGGCTTCTACGACCTCGCGGTAAAGGATGGCATTGACGAGGCAAATGAAGTTTACGATGTGCGCGTAGAGCAGATCGTAGAGAACGGCGAAGAAGCGCATTGTCATGTGGTTTTGACCGAGCTGCCTGCTCTGACGAAGGAGCAGCAGAAAATGAAGGGCGCTCGAAGGTCCGATATTTTCTTAGGCATTTGGTCAAAAATGAGGGGGCCATCACGCCATGTGTGTGAGTGCGACCTGGAATACCACGACCAGCTGCTGGCTCTAGTACTCAACCCGCCCAATACGGCAGATGATGATTTAGACGACGGAATCCTCCTTGAGGCTCCCGTACAGAAGTAGAGGCGACAGTTTTGGCAATCTCTGCGCTACATTGGCTTGTGCATGCTCTTCGAACTATAAATTTTGCGAGTGGGTATTAAGCCTTTCCATGCTCCTACTTTGTGCCTGGAGGGTGAGTGCGACTCAGTTTAGTGCCCCTTCCTCAGTCCATAGTTCCTTGGTCCCACGCCTAGCTCAAGTTGTAGCAGCATAAGTCCAAGGTGAAGGGCTGTCCACACGGGTGTATTCAATTTAATCCCTCTTAGGCGGCCTTGTCAGTAAACACAAGGCTCGGAATTCGCCGGACGGCGCCCCTCTTGGACGTCTATGTTTATCCGCTGGCTCCAACCCCAAGAAGAGGATTGGGTGGCAAAATGCGGCAGATAAGCAGGATGCTCCGACTACCGCGCCGCCTTGGTCATCACCCATTCATTCGTCCCGACATTCCCGCAGTTGCGGCACCTTAGCTTCAACCGGATCTCCTCAAGCGGCTTTCTGGACCCAAACCGCCTCTCCAGCGCACGACGATCAACACCCCCGCTCCTCCCGCATCTGCTGCACACCGCCTGCAGCACATACCATTCCGGCACGGTCTCAAAGGTCGCCGGCCTGTCAAAGACAATACGGCTGTAATCGTCAGGCCGAAGGTTGATCCCGCGCCGGTGCTTCATGTTCTTCTTTTGTTCTAATATTGACGGCCAGTCAATCGCCGCACGTCAAATCAGCGGCAGGTTTGCAATCGACGGCTGCCTGCCGTCCATGATGATCACCTCCCCCACCTCTTTGCCAGCGCCACCCCGGATCGAGTAGGTGAGCGCCGCCTGCGCCATCGGATAGCGGCCAAAAATCTCCCGAACCTCCGGCGTGTCGTTCAACGAAATCATGAAGCGCCCTTTGATCGACGCCAGGCGCTCGGCCATCTCGGCAAAGTCATCCCGGCTGAAGACGTTCTTCCCATAGTCGTTCTCGCAGCCGTAGTATGGCGGATCGAGATAGAACATGGTGCCGGCGCGGTCATAGCGGTCGATGAACTTACGCCAGTCCAGGCATTCGATAACGACGCCGGAAAGCCGTTCATGGACTTCCTCGAGGATAGGCGCCAGGCGCGTGAGGTTGAAGCGGGCGCCGCCTGTTGTATCGACGCCAAAGGTGCGACCGGTGATCTTTCCGCCGAAGGCAAGCTTCTGCAGATAGAGAAACCGGGATGCCCGTTCCAGGTCGGTGAGCGTGCTGGGATCAAGGGACGCCAGGCGCTCGAACTCGCGCCTGGACGTGATCTGGAATTTGAGCACATCCATGAGCTGGGGATAGTGCCGCTGCAGGATACGGAACAGCGTGGTGACATCACCGGACACGTCGTTGATGACTTCGGCGCGCGGCACAAGCCGGCGACGGAAGAACACGCCGCCCATTCCGGTGAAGGGTTCGGCATAGAGATCGTGGGGGATTTGTTCGAGCATCGAGGCGATCCGCGCCGCGAGCTGCTTCTTGCCACCGAGATAGGCAGCGGGAGGAGAGACAGGGCGGACCTCGGAAAAGTGAAAACTATCTTGCATTGTGTACGACCATATTTTCTGACAAACCGCCCCGGCCTGCGCAGGCAGCGGGTGCGGCAATGATCGCTAGAGATTGTCGAGCGGGGTATGACGCCAATCGGAACCCGCTGTTGCAGCCATGATGGCTGCGACCACCCGTGCCCGGGCGGCAGACCTTGGCCGGAAGGGAAAACCCTTCCGGCCATACATGTTGTTTGAAAAGGCTTGATTCGATCGCCTAAGTTTCGTCGCGCCGGATCGTCCGGCGCAGTTCGCGCTCCAGGCGCAACTCTTCCCGGATGCGGCCCAACTCCATTCCAAGGACTTCCTGCGCACGCGCCGAACGTTCTGCAATCTCGGCCGCCCTGTGCAGTTCTGCCGTATGATCATCTATGGCATTCGTCGCCCGGTTAAGCGCGGTTGGATCGACAATCACGGCGGCCACCTGCGCTGCGGCCGGTGAGGTGGCCGGCGACGTGCGCGCCCCCTGCATCAGGCCGAGGTGGCGAACGGCAAAGATGACTGCGATCGTTGCGCCGAATGTCATGAGAGCAAGTGGCGGCAGATTAGCCAGTTGTTCCATTGCGAATTTCCCCTTGATCGCGGGCTGCGCGATGAATGTTGATCAGCTCGCCAAGGGCAAACAGCGGGTAGACGGCAAGCCAGGTGCTGGCGACGTCGGAGGAGGCAAATCCATAGGAGATGCCCGACCAGATGACGCAGCCGATGGCGGCCGAGAGCTGGCGGATCTGCGGTGTCACCCGTTCGCGGGCACCGTTGATGACCAGGCCAATGATGCGCAAGCATCCGATCAGCAGCATCGACCAGCCAAGGCAATCTTCTGAGGGGACCAGATCCCGAAACGCCCAGAACTGCGGCTGGTTGAACGTCTCGGCCGGCAACAGCAGCACCCAGCCGAACATGATCATGTGGCCGGCCATCATCCATTCCATCATGCGCGGACCGAACCTGTGGCGAATGCGGATCCAGATGCCGGGACCGAGGTAACCGTCAGTCATGGCGCCTCCTCCCGGTGGCTGGCGCACTCGGCCTTTGACCAGACCGCGCCGGCACAGAGGCCGACGATGGTGCGGTCGATCTTGCGTTGATCGGCCGGCGTTGCCCCACGCGCACCGATGAGATCAATTCCGACCACGCGTCTCACCCCCGCGACACTTGCCGGCGCCGTAGTCCCACAGGCCGTGAGCGCAAGTGTCGAAACGAGAGCGAGCATCATCGGCATTGTCACCCGCTGCATTGTCCTGCCTTTCGATAGAGATACGCGCGTCATTGCCGGCCTGTTTCCAGAACCAGATCCCGAAGGCGCCAAGGATTGAGAGAGCGGCCAAGAAGGTCGTGATTTTGACGGTCGCCGGCATGTCACACCTCGACCGTTTTTCCGCGCCAGGTGTTGAAGCGCCGGGCGATCACATCGCGGTTGCGATAGGCGACGGTGGCAAGGGCAATGACCACAGCGCCTGCCGCGATCCACGCCCAGGGCAGGCCCGCCGCCCAGGCCGCAACCGCCGTCCCCGCCCCGCTGCTCCCGGCGTTCGTCAGCGCCTCGCGGGCGGCCGACGCATCGCGCCGAAGCTGCGAAAGCGTTGCCGGCCCGATGATGCCATCGGCGACCAGGTGCGGATGCGCCCGCTGATAGGCAATGACGGCGGCCTTGGTCTGTTCGCCCATCCAGCCGTCGATGGCACCGGGATTGAGGCCGGCGGCCGTCAGCAGTTCCTGCGCTTCACGAACGACAGGATCTTGCCCGGCCGGTTTGGTCTCGGTTGCCGTGCGCGGCGCTCCCTCCGGCAGTGCGCCAGAGACGCCGGTATAGATGCCGGCCGAAAACAGCAGCGCTTCCTCTTTACGCCGACGCACCAGGCCGGGAAGCTTTTGTCCGCCCGCCGTGTTGTAATGGCTCGCAAGATAATCGGCCGCCGCCTTCAGCTTGCCGGCCCGCCAAAGCTTTGCCCAGCTCCATTTCATGGCGCCGACGCCAAGATTGAAGCAGGCGGAGGCGGCCGCATCGAGCTGGTACTGCGTGCGATCGTCAGGGCTGTTTGCGACAACAGCCGGCACGAACTCCGAGGCCATGACGGCATCGAGGATGGCGTCAGACTGTGCGGCGGTGATTTTGGTCTTGCCGGGGATGAGCTTGGTGATGCCGATCCTGGCCAGCTCACGTCGGCAGCTTTCGCTGCCCATCGTAAAGCCGGTGCCAATGGTCGGGATCTTACGACTATCGAGATAGCAGGTGAGCGGATTGCCTTCGAGCAGGCGCACGAAAGCCCTCCCCGGTGCGGAGATTGCAGTCACTGGCACGGATGCCTCCTGGATTATGATTGAGATTTACGCGCAAAGGCGCGTGGGGTGGATTTAGACATCGATCGCGTTCAACTTGATCGGTTTGAAATAGAGATCCCGCCTATGGACAACCGTTGCGAGTTGCCGTTACTTGCCATGGTTCAGTTTTGGGGGATTTATGAGAAAAATCATCATTATACTTGCCGCTTCTGCGGTGAGCCTATCTGCGTGCGCGAGGCGTCCAGATGCGATTGTCCCGGTCGATATTCCGATGGCCGCTTATCAACACCAGGATTGTGGCGCGCTTGCTCAAGAATACATGAAAGAGCAGACGAACTTAGCCGCTTTGTCAAAGCAGCAGAACGATGCAGCTACCGGAGACGCGTTCGGCGTCTTCCTCATTGGTGTTCCGATGTCGAGCACCTTTGGAGGCGATAAGGAAGGTGCCGTCGCCGTATCAAAAGGCAAGCTTCAGTCGATTGACAACAACATGAAGGCCAAGGGCTGCAACGCACCCCCACCCGCCGCCAAGAAATCCTAGTTTAGGGAGAAGCTATCGGCCAGTTGATGGCCGGTAGCTTAACCAAAATTTCCTCGACAGTCGGTTGCGGGCGTTCTCCCGCCTCGACCCTTGCCAGCTCGTCATAGGCAAAGGCCCAGACGCTATCGCGCCAGGCGATGAAGGCTTGCGCCTCGGCCGCCCAGCGCGGGTTTGTGGAGTTGGCATAGGAGGCGAGGCTACTGCCGCTGTCGTAGCGCCTGACTTGCGCCACCTGATCAACAACCGCCTGAATGGCCAAGCGGTAATCGTCGATGGCAATCGCCGGCGGATTGAACGGCGGGATGACATGCCCTTCCGCTTCCCACTGCGCAATCAATTGGCGGTGGCGGTTCGTCATGTCGTCAGGCACAGTCATGCGCTGTCCGTCGATGACTGCTTCAATGAAGCCGGACTGAGTGTAGCCGTGAACTTCCATGATTAAAGCTCCGCTTCGAGGCCATATACGCGATTGTAGACAGCACAAGTGCCGGTGGCGCTTGAGTTCCAGATGCATGTTGTGTGTTGCGAGGTGACGGAAACGTCAATGATCGAAACAGAAACAGACGTGCCTGCTGCTACCAAAATAGCACTGGGCGTAGTCCGCATTGACGTTTTGTGGGGCACCGTCGTTTGTAGTTGCTGCCCGACAGTTCCTGCTTGCAACGCAAACTGAAACTGGAGGGTTTGATAGTAGCGCTGACAAAGGACAGTTTCCATCACAGCATGGCGCGCTGCAAAGTCGCCGAGATACCCCTTCTCGAACTGCATCAGCGACAACGTGCCGGCATTCCATTCCACCGTAACATTTGCAGAACCGTCGCATGTGGCAGAGACGGTGCCCGCAGCACCATAGTTCCCGTTGTTGATGCGCCCTCGTGCCGTCCCGACCCACCACAAAATATAGGTGCCAGCCTCGCCCGAGAAGGCAGCCGCCTCAATCACCTGCTGAAGAGATCCGGCGGTGATGTTGAACATCGTCACGCCATTGGCCGTGGAAAAGCTATAGGTGCAACCATTGGCGCCAGCCTTGAACCGGTCATGGCCATAGGCGCCGGGGGCAAGCGTCACCGTGCCGGCGACGCCACGCTGATTGACAACGCCAAGCGGGTTGATGATCTTGTTGCGCATGCCTGCCAGCGGGTCATAACCGGCGTTCGCGGCCAGCTGCTTTTTTTGAGCAGTCGTCAGAGCTTGGGCTGCGTCCGATCGCATCAGGCCAGATACCGGCACGCCGCTGTCTGCGATCTGCTTGCCATCTGTGCCGGCAAAGGATGCGATGCGCCCCACCACCGATGCGGAGGGGCCGACCACATCACCGGTTCCCGTGCCGTCCTTCCCCTTTGGCAATGACAGATCGAGCCGCACGGTGTCGGCATCCACCTGCACCGCGTTGACGGATGCCGGCTGGCCAGAGGGCAAGGTGGTGACGGGTCCGAAGGTCAGTTCCGTCAGTGGTCCGGCAAGCCCCTGGACACCAGAGACGTAAAACGGCGCGCTCCAGTCGGCCGCAGTCGCTGATCTCTTGGTATAGAAGGCCGAGCGGTTATTGCCGATATTGGCGACCAGAACCCGAAACCCTTTCGCCGCGCCATCATAGGCCGCGCGATCGGCAAGGGCAGACACTTCCGCATCGAACTTGACCGCCTGAATAAGATCATCCTTGGCGATCGTGCCAAAGACGCCAGGACCCATGGCAATCGGGATCTGCTCATCATCGAGCTGCAGCGCCGCAAGGCTGGTCAGGTTGCCGCTCGACAGGCTGGCAAACAACCGGCGCATGGCATCGATGGCGATGATCTGCGGATTGGTCAGCTCGACCTTGTAGGGTGCCGCCTCCTGCGATGGACCCGGCCAGGGATCAGACAGCGTCAACGTCGTATTGCTATCGACGCTTTCGATGAGGATGGGACGGCCGACATGAATGCCGAATTTGTCGCCGGCCTTAATCGGCGATAGCCCACCCTCTTGCGTCAGCCAACCGGTTCCAACGCCGGTGACGGTGCGCTCGCCTTGCACGACCGAGGCCGTGCCGGTGCTGTAATAGGCAGATCCTGCCATCACGCTTCCCCCTCGCCCCAGTTGGCGCCTTCACTGGTGCCTTCATTGGCACCTTCGGTGCGCAGCAGCTTCAGATCGGCCTCAAGGCCGGTGATGGTCTCGGAGAGTTTTCTGTTTTCCTCGGACGCCACGCGAAGCGATTGCGCCAGGAAGAGATTGCGCTGCTTGAAAAACTCTTCACGCGCAGCGGCTTCCTGCAGGGCGACCAGCGGATCGACCTGCATGCTATTGCCAGATGTCATTGGGTTACCTCTTGTAGGCTTGAGCGCAGATGGCCCGCCCCGAAATCTTGAGCGCACCTGTTGTGTTGACGTTGAGGGAGAAGGTGGTTGTCGCGCGTCTACTGGGCGGATCAACGCGGTAAAAGCGTGTGACCGCGCCGGATACGCGGTTGGAGCCATCCGAGCCATCGACCGTGAACTGTTCCAGCACCACGCCATCCGTGTCGTTTCTGACAATGCAGGAGGTGTAGTTTCCACCAGTTGCAAAGAACGTTATGTCCACCCGCACGCGCGGCGATCCCACCCCATGGTTGAGCGTGACGGTGGTTTCACCGAACTCCACAGCGGTGACAGCACCGGCCGCGATATTCGACGTGCCCACCACCAGATCGCCGATATACGCATTGGAGATATCGACATTGCCGAGCTTGGCCGACAAGGCGTCCAGGCTGTTGACCTTGACCTGGTCGAGAGTGAGCACCCCATTTTGAAACACGAAGGGCCGGGCAATGGTGGCGTCGTCGTCGCTCACCATGACCACCTGCCCTGCCCGCATGATGATGCGCGAGGGCGAAGCGGGATTGGCCGGCACATCCATGAGGAAGGATGCCGCCCGGTACTGCCCATCGTTGACAGCAGCCACCACCCCATATCGCGCCGCATAACCAGCAGGTGTTGCCACCGCTGACCAGGCCACGTTGATGCTGGCATTGTTGCCGCCGAGCGCCGCACTCAAACTCTGGACGCGGCCACTCAGTGCGGCATTGGCATTGGCGACAATCTCGATATCGTCACTCAGCTGCGCAGTCGCCGCCCCGAAACTCACCTCAAGCGTTTCCAGCCGGGTGGCAACGGCTTGTGTGGCCGTCAAGCCCACCTCGATCTTCTCACGGTATTCCGCCCGTGCCGATCCCAACGACACCGACAGCTCGCGGCGGATTTCTTGGGACTGCGTAAAAGCCTGCGTGGACAATTCCATCTGGCCGGCAATCAGGCCGTTGATGGCATCCTTTGCCGTTCTGACGCCATCGCGCAGCCAGCCGAGCGCACCGTCGATGCCGGTGAGATCGATATCGACATACACATCCTTATCCGTGAGCAGGATATTCGGCGTCGTGACTGGAATGAAGCCCGACCACAGCACCGGTCTTTCCCCGCGCGGGATATAGCGGGCACGCACCACGTAATCTTCCAGGGGCAAGAGCCCTTGGGAGATCAGCAGCGACCCCGCCTGCGGTTGATCGGTGCGGCCGTCATGGACACGGTCGAGGCTTGCCTGCAGGCGCACCTCGTATTCGATGCCGATCACGTCATCGAGGCGACCACCGGAATTATCCCAGGTGAGGCGAATGGCCGGCCGACGATCGCGGCCGACACTGTCTTTCACCGTCGCCGGTTCCGCATACCAATCGACCATGGCCTGTGGTGCCGGGCGAATAACCCCGACCGCACCATCGACCGGCGGCTTGAACTCCTGCGACGACGTCCAGCCATGGTCGGCCGGATCGACTTCGGTGATATCGATCATCACATCGAGGTTGCCGCGATCGACAGCGCCATCGAGCCGCATCAGCTTGTTCACATAGCCATTGCGTTCCGATGTCCAGGAAAACACCGCGCAGGGCGTGGCATAGGCCCAGAACTTTGGCGGCAGCACAATCGTGTGCCGGCGAAACCGCCTTGCCTCCTCCAACGCCGACTTCATCAGGCGCTGCACCTGTTCGGCATAGGGCACAAACGTCAGTTCGACATCGGCCATCAGACGGCGGTTGCCGTCATCGGCTTCAAGATCCGGCCGGTAAAGCGGCGGTGCCGTTTTAACCACCCAGCCATCGGCCGGCGACGGATAGGTGGCCGAGACACCGTTGATGGTATCGGCAAGGCCGAGGAAGGGCGTGAACTCCTGTTCTTCCGTCGAGAGGATATCGTCGTCGGTAAAGGCGATCACCGGTGCATCCGGTGCCCCGCAATGCAGCGTATAGACACCACCGACTTCCGAGATCTTGCCGTGGCATGCTGTCAGCAGTGCTTCGAGCGCCGAGGTCAGCGGCGCCTGCACCTGTACTTCGCCACCGCTTCGGAAGGTGGCGACGATGCCGCCGGCCTCCTGAATGCCGGCGCGGTTCTTGTTGATCTGGGCAATCCAGTTGGCGGCTGGCAGCCGAGCGGCTGGCATGTTCTGCAGGCCGTAGAACCATTGACCGTTGAAACTGAGGCCGCGCAGGAGATTGTAGATCTGCACGGCGGGCAGAAAGTCGCCATCACCGCCCCAGGTGGCGGGATCGGCAAAACGCTGCGGACCGTCGCCGCCGACCGTGCTGTCGCGCGAGGGATCGTAAAGGCGCAGACCATCGACCACGAACTTGAAGGACGGCACGCCGCTGAACATGTTCTGCGACACGCGCGCGGTAACGATCACATAAGCGACCCCTCGCCCGATGCGATCCGGGTTCCACCAGCGGTTATTGTTGGAAGCCGAGTTGAACAGAAAGCCATCGGCCGTGGTCTGTGTGCCGTCGTAGAATTTAACCCAGAGGCAATCGGGATATTCGTTGATCGCATAACCACGCTCGGAGAGAGCCCCGAGCGTTACCTTCTCGCCGTTTACCCACACGTCTGCCAAACCGCGCACGGGCAGATCAGACACAGGGATGACCTGCGTGAGAAAAGCGTTCGGGGTATCGCCATCGCGGCCCCAGGTGTTGACCCAGGCAAGCGAGCCCGCCGTCATGGCACGGCCGAGGAGGAAGGACCGGGAGAGATCCCCGCCGCCCTGCAGCGTGCCGTTCATGGAAAACGTCGGTTCCTGCGGTTTGCCGGCCAGCGACTGCGCCAGCAGGCTGGTGCCAAGGCCCACGGCCGCCTTGAGGACAAAGGAGCCAATCGCACCAAGGCCGCCGATAAAGGTCGAGACAGCCGAGATCGCACCGCTGATCAAGGCAGCAGCGCCGGAGAAAATAGCCATCGATTTTCCTGAAGGATTTAAGCGCCGCTAAAGCGGTTTTGCGAAATGGGTTTCGATCGGCGCATAACCGCGCCGCTCAAAGATCCGCGAAACGTCATTGCTGGCGAGTGACGCCATGCCGGCCGAGCTGCAGCCGAGGGAACGTGCCCAGGCCTCGTAGGCATCGAGCATGGCAAGCCCCAATCGGCCGCGGACTTTTGGGGAGACAAACCAGACGGTTTCCTTGGCAATGCGCCCGGCGCCAAACGGATGTTCATAGGCAACGGCCAGGAGGATGCCGCAAGCCGGTTCCCCAGCCACCAGAACACAGGCCATTGAAGAAGCCAGGTGCTGGCGAAACAGCCGGTCGGCATAGGACGCCTGAAACGGAAAACTGAAGGCGGCCGCCGCATGGCTTTCGCGCAGGAGCGCCACCACGCGGTCGCGGTCTTCTGGGCAGGCAAGGCGAACCGTCATCAGAACAGGCCTAAAAACTTCTTGCGCTTCTTCTGGGTGGGCACGACGCCCTTTTCCGAGCCCCAGAAGAATTCCCATTCGGTCACCGTGTCGGCATCCTGATAGAACATGTCACCGGCCTGGCGCAGGATCTGCGTGGCATGGCTGCGGGTGGCGGGATTGGAGCGGGTCATCTCCTGCGTATGGCTGGCGCAGGTCATGGTCACAGAGCCCACCTCGTTCTCGGAAGGCGTCTTGATCACGATCTGGTCTATGACGCCGACAAAGCGGCATTCAGCCGGCGCCACCATCTGGCGCGTGTCGGGACTGAACAGGCCGCGATAGATCTCGACGCGGCCCTGTTTGCAATCGTACTGGCGAACAAGCGTCTGGACGTGTTCGCTCACCTGCGACATGCGGATGGTGATGTTCTGGGCCGATAGGTTGGCAACGAGCGGAATATCATCGACGCCGACAAGCGTTCCAGATCCATACCAGTCGCGCGTCACCGGGATACCGGTATCGGGATGAATGACGGCGGCCGAGATATTGCCGACATCCGACCAGACGCCATCGGTGACAGGTGCGCCGGTTGCCCGGTCGCGCACGACGAACCAGATGAAGTCACGGGCCACCAGCTCGCGCGCCTCAAGGGCCGCAAGGTTCTCAGCAGATATAGAACGCATGGATGTTATCTTGCCTCGATAGCCTGGAAACTGATCGCCCCTCGCCCCGTGCCGAGATCGGCCGACGACGAGACAGAGCCCGGAACAATCGTCATCAGACAGGCGGGTTGTTTGACGGTGACGGCAACAGGTGCCGCAACACCTGGCCAGAGATGCGGGCGGATCTCGAATTGCGGCGAAACGCCATTCGCATCAACCACCGCCGCTTCAACGACCTGGTGCAAATCCTTCTCCCCGATCTGGAGATAATCCCCGATCGAGAACCGGTAGCCGGCTGGAAAGCCGGAGACCGAGACCGCCTTGCGATTGGCGGCCATGGTGGCGATGGAACCGGCGCCGGTAAAGGCGTCCCCGGTCGGCCATGATCCATTGGGATAGGCAATCGGAAACCACCGCATCTTCGGGAAGGCCCGAAACGTCTTCAGGCCGTTTTCCAATGTGGTCAGCCGGGCGCGCCAGTGATCCAGTTCGTTCGGCTTCAAGCTGCGGGATTGGGCCGACAGTCGCCACAATGGCGACCCGAAATCCTTCACCACGGTTCGACCGCCGGCCGTGCGTGATTGCTCCTGGCGCCACAGAAGCTCGAAATCCGTGGTGAAGCCGGGAAGGCTTGCCAGGAAGGATTTGTCGAGCGGATAGGTGATGGTCATGGGGGGTGGCTCTGTGTTCGGTGGGTAAAGGGGGGCGCTTGCGCAGAGCGGCGAATGATGCGCTCTTGGGTGAATCCAAAAGCGGTTATTCGGTGCGCCAGTACAGGCAGCACCAGATTGGGGAGAGGCGGAGCGCCTAGCCTTCATACCTACTAGACTTTGTCGCTCATCGCTCTTGGCTAACGGTGGCGTTGCCAACGCGACCTGCAATCAAGCTATGTACAGCGGTGGCATGTGCCATCGTCAGGGCCATCAAATAAGCCCGTCGACAACGACGCCATTTTAAGATTGTGTTCCGTTCCGAGAGGCTTGCCATAGCAACCAGCAAGCGTGAGCGACGCGGACATTTCAATGATCGCCAAAGTTATTTTACTTATTGATAAAATACACTTTTATTAACGAATAATGAATCAAATTCGATTGAAAATAACCATATTATTGATATAAAATTCTTAAAACTAATAATATCGGGTGTATATATGTTTAAAAAAATAAGAATTTCTCTGGTGTTCCCGGTTTGTGTTATTGCTACCTCTTGCAATCCTTTCAGCCTTAAGAATAATATTCAAGGAAAGTGGGTCAGCCCCATGTGGACGTACTCACAAGAGCCGATCTACGCTGATTTTCAGTCAGACGGCACGTTGACGTTCCTTACATCCTTTGGGCCGCACGAGGGTACATGGAAAATCTTGGACAACGGACAGTTGAAGGTGACGTACAGCTCCGGCAGCAGCAAAACCTGCAAGGCTTCGGTCAGCGGTTCCAAGTTAACCATCGAGCCTCCGGCCTGCATGACGTGGCAGGAGATGGGCAATAGCATAACTCTTGACAAGGAGTAAAAAACAGAATGCGTAGCCTTCTTCCTATTGTCACAGCTGCAAGCGCCCTGCTGATTGCCTCTGGCTGCGAACAGAAAGACGACCAAGTTATCGGCAGATGGGTTGTCGCTGGTCGGACACTTGACATTACAAACGATGGCAAATTCACCGTCTTGGAAGACGGCAAAGAGAACACCGGAACGTGGGAACGGTTCGGGCCCGACCTGTATTTTACCATGGGTGGCCAGCAGACAAACTGTGCCCTCACAAGAGATCTGAAGAACCAGCTGGTACTCAGCGTTAGGGACGATTCAAAACCTGAGAAATGCAAATTCCCGTCACCATACTGGCGAGTAGATCTTCCTGTCGAAAAACGTGCTGCTTCATTGGTTGCCTTCACCTGTGAGACCAAGGGCCAACGCATAGGTCAGATGCCATACACTTCTAAGTTCAGGATCGAGGCTGATAAGACCGACAGGCTCACCTGCTTCGGCAAGACCGGCGACGGCTGCCAGGTGGTATGGTTTGCCAACGCCGTCGCAGATAACCACTTTTCGATGATGGTGACATGGGGAGATGGCACAGGCGACTCGTTTGATGTTCAAACAAACCAACTAGGCAAGCTGGAACTGAGGCAGTCGTCTTCGAAATCATGCCGAGTCTCCGCTGGCATGCTCATGTGCGAGTTCAGCAGCTATACGCCCGTTGGAACGTGCGAGAAGGCCGCACCATAATCGGCTAAAACAGATTAAACGCTCCTGTCACGCCAGATAGTTTCATCATTTGCTGTCAGCCCATCCGGAACCGGCATCTCTAGGAGCCGCTCACCGCAACTTCACATTCTTGCCCGGTGCCTCCCGCACGGTCGTGAGGATGGTCGCCTTGAGGTCTCGCTGCGTTCGCTTCAGACTTTCATCGATCCGCTTGACCGCCTCGACGTCGGCGCCACGGGCATCGATCACAGGTGCGAAGGTCATGCTCATGGCCCCGGATGACGCCCGCATCTGCGACATGTCCGGAAGTTTCGGCATGGAGGGCACGCGCGGGACGATCTTGCCGTTTTGATCCGGCACGAACAGTTCCGGGCGGTTTTCCCCGACCACATACGGCTGTCCCTTACGCACCGGCCCGCCTGTTGCCCGGAACATGTTGCCGAGACCAGAAAACAGACTGCCAAACATTCCACCGCCCGAACCGCCCGAGGCCGGCTTGAACAGTAAGCATTCGCCGAGGACCGCAGGTCAGCTTTTCTTGCGCGATCGGCGCTTCCACTTTGCGGCTAGAGCCTCGACGTTTTTGCGGAGATTGGCGGCGTCGACATCGCCCGGATCGTAGTGTGCGTGGCCCCACCATTCGACAAGTTCGTGGTGACGCTCATGGTTGGTGTCCGCAATGGCTTCGCGGAACTCTTGATAGCCCCAGGGACCGCCGACATCCTCCGGTGGACACCGTCCGACAACCTCGAGAAGGAATGGATCTTCGAAGCCGGCGGTCGCCGGAAAGATCTTTTCGATTTTCACAGAGTGCGTCCAGCCGTCGCCGAAGTCATAGAGATACTTGAATGACTTCGCGCCAATATCTTCGATGGCAGCAAGAAGCGTTTCCTTGCGTGCATCGATGGGACCACCAAAGCCGTCATCAGGCAGGCCGAAGCCGATGTCACGGATCCTGAACTCATACAGATGGCTGTTGGTCCAGCCGAAGGCCTCCTGAAGGATCTCATGAAGCCGGTCCAGCCGAATGCGGAATGGCACGACAACGCGGCGCATCACCAAGGGGTCAACGTCATCGAGCGTGACCTTCAAGCGAACGAGAGGACCAGCCATCAGGCCGCCTGCCTCAGTGGCGATGTTGCGGTTTTCCGCCAATTCCAGGGGAGAAGCTCATCAAGAC
Organism: Neorhizobium sp. PAMB6630; assembly: GCF_058242775.1. Classification (NCBI taxonomy): domain Bacteria; kingdom Pseudomonadati; phylum Pseudomonadota; class Alphaproteobacteria; order Hyphomicrobiales; family Rhizobiaceae; genus Neorhizobium; species Neorhizobium sp. PAMB6630. The sequence goes on along the minus strand of NZ_CM177836.1, from coordinate 1,388,095 downwards.
GGCTGGCTGGATGATCGGCGATGCGGGCGAGAACATCGGCAAGCCAGGCCTGTGGGTCAATGCGGTTCATCTTCGCGGTGACGATCAGGCTGTACATGGACGCCGCCCGCTGCCCCCCTCGATCGGACCCGGCAAATAGCCAGGCTTTTCGTCCGAGCGCCACACCGCGCAGAGAGCGCTCCGCGCAATTGTTCGACAGGCAGATACGGCCGTCGTCCAGGAAGCGGGTGAAGGATTCCCAGCGGTTCAGCATATAGTCAAATGCCTTTGCCAAGTCATTGTCGCGCGGCAACCTGGCGCGGTGTTCGCGTATCCATATCTCCATGTCGTCAATCAGCGGTTTTGACAACTGCTGGCGGATTGCTTTTCTCTCATCGGGAGTGCGGCCATTGATATGGCGTTCGATTTCGAACAAAGCGTCGATCCGCTGCACCATGTTCAAGGCGACCGGCGAGATGACGGCGGCACTTTTACCCTGCGCTTTTCGGCGCGCGTTGGCCTCCAGATCGGCTTGCGCAAAGAATGGTCGCCTGGCATGCGCCCAACACGCTGCCTCATGAATCGGGCCCGGACTTCGATCAGGAAGATAAAGCTGGCCATAGCCCGTATAGGCATCCGCCTGAAGGATACCGCTATAGTTGGCCAGATGCGCCTGTGGATGTTCGCCGGCCCGGTCCCGGGAATAATAGAACATCGCCGACGGAGGCGCCGTACCGCCAAACGGAGCATCATCCTTGACGTAGCTCCATATCCGACCGGTAACGGTTTTGCCGAGAGCCAGAACCGGCACGGTCGTGTCATCACCGTGGATCCGTTCAGACGCGAACGTATGGCTTTCAATCCGCCGCACCAGCGGATCCAGGACCTGGCAGCACGTGCCAATCGCGTCTGCCGCAGTCGACAGACTGATTGGCACACCTTCCAGGGCAAAACGTTCGACCTGGCGATTGAGCGGAATGTGCTGGCCAAACTTGTCGCACAACATCATCGCCAAAAGGCTCGGACCAGCCCACCCTCTCGGTATGACATGGAAGGGTGCAGGTGCCTGGCTGATCTTCTCGCAGTCACGGCAGGTGAACTTTTCCCGAACGGTCTGAATGATCTTCCAACTCCGCGGTACGCTCTCCATCGTTTCGGTAATGTCTTCGCCGAGCTTGCGAAGCCGTTCACCGCCACAGCAGTTGCAGGCAACCGGGCCTGGCACGACAAAACGCTCACGCGGCAGATGTTCCGGGAATGGCTTCTTGACCGGCCGCTTGCGCGTAAAGCCGGTGACCGCAATCGCCGCCGCCGCAACGGCCATCTCGGCAGCAAGCTCATCTTCGGTCGCCGTCGCTTCGGCGTCCTCAAGCATCAGCTCCATCTGAGCAATCAGCCGCGCCGTCCGTTCCGACTTCTGACCGCGCAGTTCCCGTTGCAGCTTTTCGATATAGACTTTCTGGCGAAGAATGATGGCCTGATCATCGGCTTCCTTGGCCTTGGCAACAGCCAATTCGGCCAAAGCGGTAGCTCGTTCCAACCGCGCAATCGCCAGCTCTGCCTCCAGGGCAGCAGCATGATCACGGGGATTTTCCGAGCCGGTTTCCATGCTCGAAGTGAATCATAAAACCACTGATTTGTATAGCTTTTCCTGGCGCCCCGCTCGCAAATCCCGCCCCAAAAGACACTATCCAGCGCTCGTCGGCCGCCATGTCTGCTGCGGGTTCCGCCAGTCAATTCCCTCAAGCAAATAGGACATCTGGCCAGCCGTCAGCGCAATAGCTCCACCCTGCGTCGCCGGCCAAATGAAACGGCCGCGCTCGAGCCGCTTTGCGTATAGCGAAAGCCCAAATCCGTCATGCCAAAGAGCCTTGATCAGCCGGCCGCTTTTCCCGCGGAAGACAAAAACGTCACCCTTGAACGGATCACGACCCAAACCTTCCTGCACGATCAGAGCAAGGCCGTGCATTCCCTTGCGCATATCGCAATGGCCGCTCGCAATCCAAACCCGCACGCTCGAACTGATCGGGATCATTTGAGCGCACGCATCACGGCTGCAGCAAGATCACAAGGCGCCCCGGACGCAATCCTCACCTTGATACCGTTCGCAAAGTCCACAACGATGGTTGTCGCACAACCATCGCCGTTGCCAGGAACGTCCAGGACAGTTGCCGGCACGAAAGCGGGCTCATCTTTCAAAGACAGCGCTTGGCGCCGCCACGTGTAGAGCAGCCCCGTCGAAACATCAAAACGACGCGCTACTGCCGAGACATTTGCCCCCGGAGCAAATGCTGCCTCCACAATCTCCCGCCGTTCATCCGGTGACCAACGACGACGTCGTTCTTGACCCGTCAGCAAAATGGCCTGTGCCATCGTTCCTCATTGCGCTCTTAAGTTCACTCTCAAGAGCGCAAAATCACGATATCACCAAAAACTCGCAAGGCGGTCCACGCCGGAGGGATACCTTGAACAGCGAATCAAAGGCACTGCTGAGCAGCATGTTGCCGAGCTGCTGAGCGAGATTGGCAAGTGCATCCCCTAAGCTCTTTGCCCCCGTGATCGCATCGAGCGTATTGCTCTTGAAGTTGTCGTAGAACTCGCGGGCGGCATCGTCGGTGCGGTCCTGCGCTTCGGAAACTTGCCGCAGGATATCGGCCTGACGTGCATAGGCATCCGAGGCTTCATCGATCTTTTGGCGCTGTTCACTGGAAAGCTGAATGCTTTCCAGATCCGTTGCCCCCTTGCGGCGTGCCTCCTCGCGTAGATCGGCAAGCGCCGACTGTTCGAGGTCGAGTGCCAGGCGCCGCTTTTCCTGTTCACGGTAAGACTGGCCGACGATGTTCTGCTCTTCGATCAATGCCGCCGTGCGGTCACGGATCGCCTGAATATCGCCGTCAAACCGGCTGTCGGCCGTTGGCTTTATCGAGCTGGAGCCCGAGCGCCCGGATTTGTTACGACCTTCGGATGCCGCGACATTCGCCGCCGCCTGCGCCTTGATCTGGTCTTCCGGCAGAAACCCTCCCTTTTCCGTGAGATCCTTGCGGATCGAGGCGATTTCCTTCTCGATCGCCAACTGTTCACGGCTCAAGCCGTTCTGGCGCTGGGCCTCTTCCGAATAGGCCTTGCCGATCCGCAGCATCTCCTCGCCTTGCGCGCGAGAGGCCGCATACTGTTTGTAGCCAGCAATCTGTTGTTCCGAGAGCGCCGAGCCTGTGGTGCCCGCCAATTCCGCACGGGCGGCCTTGGCGCCTTCAACAACCTCGTTGAGACGATCGAGCAGCGGTGCGAATGCATCCGCCACCCCCTGAAAATCCGGGTTCGAATTTGCCAACGCATAAAGCGCGTTTTTGGCACCGGCTGCGCTGACGCTGCCATTGTCGAGACCGGCCTTCAGCGCTTTAAGCTGGGCGAGCTGCTCGGGCGAGATCGTCTCGCGATCGACATTCCTGAACAGGTTGTCGAACAGGTCCGAAACCGCCGTTGAAGCCTCAGCCGCCGCATCGCTCGTGGCAGTCACTTCCTTGCGCAGTTTGTTGACCAGGACCGCGTTGATACGGTCGCCGGCATCTTCCGTCTTCTGGGCAGCTTCGTTTGCCGCCTCGCCCATGCGCTTCAGGCGCTCCTCGAACAGAGCCGCCCCTTCACTGGCTTCCGTGGAGCCCGAATAAAACAGCGCCAAGGCACCGACAGCCGTGGCACCGATCACCGCGCCAATCGGACCTGCGGCGACGGTGAGACCGCTCATGGCCGTTGCCAGACCTGCAATGGTGCCCGCGGCACGAATGGCGGCAACAAACCGAAAGACGGCCGTGGTGGCGAGCCCAAGGCTTGCGATCATGCCCGCGATGGAACGGCCGACCAGGGCGCCGGCAATGATCGCCGCGACCTTCAGCACCACATCTGCCGTCTGCTCGAAATTGTCAGCGAGCGCATTAAGACCTGCGACCAGGCGCGCGCTGGCGCCAAGGCTTTCGTCGGTCTGGCCGATGTATCTGGTGAAGGCGTTGTTCACCTTTGTCATGCCCTGCTCGATGGTCTGCGTGGCATTGGCGGCCATGGCCTGAATGCTGGGCAGTCCCTTGAGGAAGGCCTGAAAGAACTGCTGTCCAGACACCTTGCCGTCGTTGACCAGCTCTTTCAGCTTGGACACCGATCCGCCGGCCTCATCAAGACCATTGGCAACCGCCATCAGGATCGGCCGCGCACCTTCGTTGATCGAGTTGAATTCTTCCGCCTGCACCCGCGTTTGTCCGAGCAGCTGCCCGAGCTGGGTCAGCGCGCCGGATGCTTCCGCGGCACTCTTGCCCTCGACCTTCAGCGCCGTAGCAACGCCGTCCGAGAATTTGAGAAGATCGCCCTGGCTTGCGCCCAGCACATCGGACGCCTGTGACGCCTTGCCGAAGAGGTCTGCCAGCGCCCCGATCGGTGCGGCATTGTCCTGTGCCGACTGATACAGCCGATCGAGAACCGCCGTCTGATTGTCGCCAACCACGCCGGCCACTGCCAGGCTGTTCTTTGCCGTCGTCCAGGCATCGGCGTATCGCTGGACGGCATCGACAGAAAGGGCCGCGCCAATGCCGAGCAGCGGCGTTGCAAGGCTATGGGCCATGTTGCGGCCGATATTGTCCAGGCGCTTGTTCGTCGCAAGCCACGTCGTCTCGACCTTGCGCGCCGTTTGCGCCGTGACGCCGTTGACCTTCTGCAGATCCTTCATGAAGGGGTTGAGCTCCATGCGCATGACAGCGCGAAGCTCATCAAGGGTGACGGCCATGATGGGTCCTGATCGGGTTTAAGGGGCACTTGCGAGCAATGCATTGAAACCACCGAGACTGGCGTTCTCAGCTTCGAATGCAGCCCAGAAGCACTTTAAGGGAAAACCTAGTTGTGAGATGATCCCAGATACATTTGAGGGGAAATCAATGCCAGGCGCTGACACAAACATACCGGACAAGAGCACTTCGAAGCATGTTCAGCTCGAAAGATACCTAGCCTTCGGTTTCGGCGTGATTTTTATATTCACGATGCTGTCGATATCAATAATGATACCTGACCCATCTTCATTTCAGTACAAAGTTTTTTTGGTAGTTCTATCTCTTGCCGCTGCGGGATTTGCTACAACAATACCCGGATTTCTTGTTGTCGAAGTAAACAAATATATTAAAGCAGGCGGCGCAATAGCTGTGTTCGTTGTTTCATATTACTCCAGCCCCGCCTACCTCAGCATCATCACTGGTGACAACGGATGGAAACGCCAATCTGTGTCGTACAGCACCACGCAACCGCCGGGGTTTAGAGTACATGTATTCAGCCAAGGGCACATCAACGTCCTGGACGACAGCATGCGGATTTTTGCAAACGAAATCGAGTTTTCTTATCCTGTTGCACTGAACGGCGTGCAAAAAGATTTCATAGATAAAATTCTCGTCACTCTGAACTGCGAGGAAGAAACCCCTCAAGGCAGGCAGTCAAAATACAAAGCCAGAAGCAATTCATATGAAGTCGACAGAAATATTGATGTTGGCGAGGTCGTAAATATCAAAAATATCGACTTCGAAATCAAGAAGGTCGAAGGGATAAACCTCTCTGTGTGCAATATACAGTTCACGCTGTATTCCGGCAGCAAAGAAAACGGCAGTGGCTTTGTATGGGGGGCGCCAGCTCCCGGATTATTTCAGTGAGGAAGTCGCAGGATCAATGTGAATGCGTCGGATTTTTCTACAACTGTCTACCGTGACAATGGGGTTTTCAGCGAAATATCTCATCTAATCCGCCTAGCACCCCTCGCCACCCTACCCCGCCAACCTCCTCAACATCTCCTGATGCTCCTCAAAGCTCGGCGCCTCCGGCACCTCTTCCGCGCCATTGGCCTTGGCATAGCCATCGGCACAGGCGGCAAACGCCCATAACATCATGCTATCCACCTCAGACGGCGCAAACCCCATGATGGCGCCGAGCCCATAGAAGTCCGAGAAGACCAGGCGCCCGTCGCCCTCGTCTTCCCGGTCTACAGCTTTCCCGGCCGCTCGCCCTCCGGGGCAGTCAGCGCATGATGCAGAATGGCCGCCGCGATCCCGACATTGTCGACCAGCGGAGATCGCGCGATATCATCGACATAGCGGGTGACCATGCCAAAGGCGTCGGTCGGCGTCATGCCGGCGCCAATCAGCCCGAGGCGAATGGTCTCGCGAACATCCTCGACGCGCCAATCACCGCCAATGCCGCGCAACAGCGCATAGGCATTGAAGTCCGCCAGAAAGTCCGGATCGGAGGCGCCCAGCGGATAATTCTCCGGGTCCGGCCGCCTGCCATTGGCGGCCTGCGGCTGCGACGACATGAGGCGCGCAAGAATGGTGGCGGGTCCGGCATTGCAGGCGAGCTGCAGCTCCTGCAGCTGGCCGATGGCGAGGCGAAAGGCCATGCTTTTGCCAGCGAATGGAAGGGCGAGTGGCGCGCTCATGCCGCACCGACCCAGACCACTTCACCGTCAGACTGCAGGGCGATCGTGCAAGACACATAACCCTTGCCCTCCTTGGCAAGCCCGAGCGATGTGATGACGTAGCGTCCGGCGTAATGGCCGCCGCCCTGCGCTGCCGGCAGATCGATCAGCACGCGCGCATCGATGGGTTCACCAGAAAGCTGCTGATCGCGCAGGCGACCATAACTCATCGGGTCCATGGTGCCGGCGCCATTGATGCTGGCAGAGAGCGTATCGACCGAGCGCAGCACCCAGCCCGGCGCATCGGGGTTTTGGCAATTGGGGTCGGTGGCATCGGTGGTGGTCGCCTCGACGGTAAAATCCTGCGAGGTGTTGATGGTGCAGGCATGCGAGAAGGCCTGCGGATTGGCGCCGTCGCCAAACTGCACCAATAGCTTTTTAGTCGTCGCCATGACGATGGTCTCCATGATCGGGATTGTTTGATGAGGGTTTCAGTCAGTCAGTCTGCCGGCTGGGTCTCAACCGACAGTTCAAGGCGCGCGCGGCGGGTGACGCCATCGGGATCGCGGCTGAATGTGATGTTTTCGACGCGCATGCGATCGAGGACGTGGCCGGCAAGCGCAAGGTCCTGTTCGTGCAGGCCCATACGCAGTACGCCTGCAATGCGCTTGGCTTCAGGATAGCCGATGGCCCGCGACCAGACGTTGAGATTGATGAAGGTGGTCGAGCGGTCAAAACACTCTTCATCGATCGGCACGAGCTGCCCGTCGGCGATCGAGATATAAGGAAAGTCTGCACCGGTATCGGCAATGCGGTCACTTGCTGACGGCACATCATCGTAGACGCGGCCGGCGACTGCATCGCGCGTCAGCTCGGCCACGCGCGCTACCAGGGCCACCTGAATGGCAAGGCTTGGATCGCTCATCCCTTGCCCGCCGTCTTCAGCGCCCGGCGAACGGCCGCCCGAACCCGCACCCTGGCCTTTTTCTTGCGCACCCGGATGGCCGGCAGGAAGAACGGATTGGCGGGCATGTCCTCAGTCCCGAACTCCTGACCCAGCGCATAGTCATAGGTCGGGGGATTACCCTTTTCCGAATTGCGCACCGGCTTTGTGGTCGCTGCACCGCCAGCCCTGATAACCACGCCGATTTCCGGGTCTGGCAAGGGCTTGGAGCGGATGGTGCCGGCAAGTGTCAGATCATCCTTTGGCACAAGCGACCGCTGCAACATGTTGATTTCGCGTGCCTGGAGCATCAGCTCGGCTTTGGCGCGTTTGCGCACCTCTGCCGGGATCCGCTCCAGGCGCCGGCGCATCTTTTCCAGACCAATAAACTTCATGAGGCAACCCCGCTGATGACTGTGAGAAAGACGCAATGCGGATGGGTGACGGCATCCACCTCACGGATCGCGTAGACCGTGCCGCGCCTGACATCGCGGAGCTGCCAATCCGTGCCGATGGTTTTGGACAAAACATCCTTGCGCAGGCGCACTTTGAGGATGGCGCGGCCCTGCAGGCGTTCGGCCACGACCGCCTCGCTACCGCCGGCATAGAGGAAGGCCGCCCGGCGCTGGAACTGCTCGACAAAGTCGGAGCGATAATTGCCAGCGCCATCATTCAAACGCTGGCGTTTGTCCAAAGCGACCCGCTCTTTCAGACTGCCAGCATCAATCATCACCGCCTGCCTTTGGCGCCGATCGCGGCGCCCTCACCGTCACGGCAGCCTTTGCGGCAAGCGCCTGGTCGGCACACTCGCGTTTGACGGTGTAGGTTTCACCGGACTTGTAAGCGATGGTCACGCCGAACACGGGCGGCCGGTAATCAAAATCTCTGAGGAACCGGACACGGGCCATGGTCGCTCCTATCGATAGATGCGGTAAGGCTGCAAAAGCGCATCCACCGCAAAGGGGAGAGTGACAGCGCTCTGGCCGATCACCACGGCCTCGCGGTTCCGGTACCAGTGCGCCACGAGAAGCAGGATCGCAAAGCGGATGGGTTCCGGCACATTCGCCACCCAGACCGCCGGCATGCCCTCAGTCTTGGCGCAACCGACCCGGTAGCGAATGATGACCCGCTGATTGCGCCCGGAGACAAATGGCCAGGCGCCGGACAAGGGATAAACCCCACCCGCATCGATCTCGTATTCGGCAGGCGGGATCGTGTCGAAGTTCTCTGCACCTACCCGAACCCGGATAGACACCAACTCCAGCACCGGGCTGAACGGCAGGTGGATGTAGCCGTCCGCATCGGAATGGAAGTCTTCCATGGCATATTCGAGCGTCTGTATCCCGAGCGCCCGTCCAAGCCAGCCGGTTGGACCGTCAATCCATGTCGTCGCGGCCAGGATCAGCCCCGCGACATAGGCCTCGTCTTCCTCTGGCAATTCGGCCAGGTGCCGGCGGGCATCTTCCAGCGTGACGATCGGCACAGGCGGTTCAACGACCCTGAGATCGGCCGCCATTACTTTTTGCCCTTGGCTTCGAGCTGCTTTTCCAGATCCGCGATACGAGCGGTTTTGTCGGCCAGCTCAGATCGCAGGGTTTCGAGCTCGCCCGCCTGAGAGCCCTTGGCCGCCGCCCTCTCCTGTTCGGCCGCCTGTCGTTGTGCATTCCGTTCGGCTTCTGCTTTGGCCTCGGCCTTCGCGTCATAAACGACAAAATTGCCCTTCTGCAAAAGCGCCTTGCCCATGCGGTCATCGACCGTGATCACCTCGCCCCGGCGCACATTACCGTATTCGCCATACGAGCTGCGTTTCGCTTTGATTTCCATGTGGGTTCTCCATTGGCGATCAGGCGGGCAGCGCGGTGCTGCCCGCCGTCATAAGCCGGTCGTGGTTGATCAGGCGGCAAGCGCCGTGGTGAAGTCGCCAGCGACCAGGGCCTTCGGACGCTTGACGGCAAGCGCCAGGCGCTTTTCGGCGCGGACGGTCAGCATGTTCTTCACAAAGTTGTCGCGGTCTTCCGAGGAGATGGCGACTTCGGTATCCATGCGGTCCCAGACTTTGGCGGCCATTTTGAAGGCGCCCGCCAAAAACTCATCCTGCGCCATCGCCTGCGTGGAGATCACAGGACGGCCCCAGAGCTGGGGACCGAGCATCTGAATGATGGTGGCAAACAGATAGCGGTTCTCGCCATCCTTGGTGAGCTCGATATCGGCCCAGTCGATCGGGTTGAGCACGATGCCATCGGCGGGATATTCGGCCAAGGACGCCTGAAGCAGCGCCAGGCGCAGCACATCGATCTTCGTCTTTGCCGCAACCGTGATGCCGGCGGGCTCGGCATAGTCGGTTGCCTGCGGCACCAGACCATGCAGGTTCTGGCCGAGACCGTCACCCTTCAGGATCTGCGCTTCCTCGACAAAATCGAGACCATACCGCAGCTCGCCATCGATCTCGCTCTGCAGCTGGGGAATGTCATCCATGGCCTGGCGCGACACCGGCACCCAATGGGCAATGGTGCGCACCGGCGCATCGGCCGGCTCATAGGTGTAATTGGATTCCGGTTTCAGCGCCCCTTCGGCAACTGCGGCTGCCGCATTGACCCGCGCCACCATGCGGGCAAACTCGATGCTGTTCGAGGTCGTGGTGCCCACCTGCAGAAGCTGACGGATAAAGAACTGCCGGCGCGGCATGCCGACAATTTCCGTGTCCCGCTGCGGGGTAATGAGCGCGCCGGCCGAGCCGACCGAGGTGGTGATCGCATTCTGCACCGAGACATTGACCGTGCCCTTGGCGCCGGCCTCGACAAAGGCTTTTACATTGGCATGGTCGCCGACCATCTGGCCAAGCGATTTCGGCTCATCCTGCGCGGCTCCACGGCGCGAGGCCAGCCGCTGTTCCAGATCGGTGTTGCGGGTCGAAAGCTGCTCGACCTTTTCCGTCAGCCTGTTCTGTGTCTCAGCAAGCTTTGCCTGATCAGACAAAAGCTTGTCGGCCTTCTGCTTGATTTCGTCGGAAACGGAGCCGGCGGACTTCGCCTGGCGAAGGGCTTCTTCGGCGGTCTGTTTGACGCCGTCGGAGACTTCCTTCAGCGAGGCCTTCACGTCGGCCAGCAGCTTCTCGACATTGGCCTCGTTGCGCACCGAGCCGATGATGCCTGAAGGAAGCGCGGTCATCAGCAGGGATGCGGGGAACGAAGGCATATGGGCTTTGCGCAAGTGAGCGGGATGGGCGCCAACCGCCATGACCATGGCCATCGCGGGCGGGTGGTTGGAGACGACGGAAGCGAGATGCCCGACCAGGTCGGATGCAGGCATGGCAAAAAAGGCGGTGGCGATCACGGCAAGCGCGATCGCTCCGCAAAGAGCGAAGAGTTTCATGGGGGTTTCCTCTGGTCCGGTCTGTTAGACGGACGTTTTGAAGGTGTTGAGCGTGGATTTGAGGAGATCGTTGATCTCCGACAGAACGGCAGCGTCGTGCATGCCGGTTGAGGCAGCGCCAGGCATGCCCCCTTTTAAAGCCGCAATCAGATCGCGCCGCTCGGAGCGCGGCACGTTCAATTGCGCAAGAAGATCATCAACGCGGTGGGCTGCGACCCGCGTTTTCGCAGCGGCCGAGTTTTGTGGCGAGGCGGCAATTTCATCGGAGGATAAAAGCGCATCGGCCAAACCCTTTTCGACGGCCTCTGCCCCGCCGATCCATGTTTCCCGATCGAGCATTTTTGCGACGTCTTTGGCATCCATGCCCGATCGCGCCACATAGATATCGACGGCGGCCGCATCGAACGGTTCAAGGAAGTCTGCGACTTCGCGCAACTGGTGACGGTCGCCTTCAGCCACGACCCAGGCATTGTGGATCATCAGGAAACCGGCGCGGGCGATCTGCACCTCATCGGCTGCCATCGCAATGACAGAAGCGGCCGAGGCGGCAACGCCCAGGATCTTCACCGTCACTTTCGCCTTGTGTTCGCGAAGCGTGTTGTAGATCGCCAGGCCCTCAAAATAATTGCCGCCGGGCGAGTTGATGTTGACGACGACATCGCGGTCGCCAATCGCGCGAAGGGCGCCGGCAATGCGTTTGGCCGTCACCCCCTCACCCCAGGCGTCATTGCCGATTACATCGAGAACCGAGATCGTGTTTTCGACGGTCTCAGCCGTGCCGGCGGCTTGGCGGATATCGGGGTTCCAGTTGCTGAAGGCGCGTGCCGTCACTTTCGAATGCAGACCAGGGCGAATGCCGACGGCAGCATGTGGGAGAATACGAAGGGTCATGCGGCCACCTTGTCTGTTTCGCCTTGCAGCCAGGCGCGCATCGCCGCGCGGGCTGTATTGCCATCACTTGAGGTCCCAAGCGCAGAAAGCGGCGCAAGGTTTGTCTGTGCTGTCAGCTCATCCCCGCCATCAACACGGGGAAGGTTGAGCTTTGCCCGGCCTTCGTTTCGCGTCATCAGGCCGTTTTGCGTCATCACCGACAGGAATGAGGCCTTGGCGGCACTGTCCATCTGCAACAGCGCCTCGCGGTTGAACTCGGCATAACGACGCCGATTGCCGCTTGGCCGGATGAGCTGCTTCTTGATCCGCGCCTCGATACGATCACAAAGCGGATCGATGCCCAGCGTCAGCCAGGCAAGCAGGATCTGCTCGACGCCCGAACCCCACATCGTCTGTCCTTGCGCGGCGTGCCCGATGATGATGGGCGGCATGCCGAACCACCGGCACATTTCCTCGACCGAGAAGCGGTGGTTTTCCAGCATCTGCGCATCAACAGGCGATAGCGAGAGACGGTCATATTTGAGACCGGCTTCCAGGATCATCAGCTTGCCGGCATTGGAGGAGCCGACGAACCGGCTCATGATCCCTTCAAGATCTGCCCGCTGTTTCGGATCAAGAATCTTTTCCGACGACAGGATGCCGCTGGCCTGCAAACCCTTGCCAAACAGCCGGCCGGCCGCCTCGTCAATGGCGATCGCCGACCCAAACGTCTGCGACCCGAACTGGATCGGAGAGAGGCCCACATCACCGCCAAAACCAAAGCCTTTCAGGTGAAAGACCTTTTCCCGTGGCAGGATTTCGCTTTTGCCGCGATCTATGACGTTGAACTTCAGCACGCCCTCGGCATCGCGGAACGGGTGGCAATGGGTGCTGGGCATTGGCTGCAGCGCGCTCAGCCGCGTGCCGATCTCGACCTTTTCCGCATAGGCATTACCCGTCGTCATCAGCCACGCCACCATGGTTTCCCAAAATTCCAGCGGGGTCTGATCTTCGTTGGGGCTTTCGCACAGGACATCGACCAGGGCGTCGTCGGCCTCGACCTTTATCCGGCTATTGTCGCCGCGCTTCTCGTAGATCGACAAAGGCAGGCAGGACACCGCCTGCGCTGTCAGCCGCACACAGGCCCAGACGGTGGCAAGCTGCATGGCCGTGTTAAGCGTCACAGTCTTGCCGGCATGATTGCTGGTCCCAAAGGCGGCCGCCCATCCGGCGCTGTCCTTCAGGCTCAAGCGCCTTTCCTTGGCAACCAGCTCCTCGCGCGTCACGTTGGATGGCGCGGAGGCAAGACCTCGTTTTTTCTTGTTCGCCATCAAAGACCTACCATCACGGGGTTGGAGAGGAAGTCGTCGAGGTTTTCCTCGGGACGTTGGCGGCAGAGAGCAATGCCCACAGACATCGCCGTCGAGACCATGCCGTCGATACGCCCAAAGGCGTTTTCCTTGTCGAACATGCGGTGGCCGGTTCGGTTTTCCGCGTAGACGACACTTGCCGCGCAAAGATCGAGCATCGGATTGGGATCGATCTCCATGCGCTGCTCGTAAAGCGCGTTTTCGAACATGTTGATGCTGTGCGGCATCCAGAGATAAAGCTCCTGCTCGCCCTCTGGCGCGTCTCTGTCCCGGTCGATGATCCGCTTCTGGAAGCCCTGCGGATGGATGGTGATCGGCAGGGACACGCCATCGCCAGACAGATGCTCCTGCAGCTGTTCCAGCCCGTATTGGTCACCACCGATTTCGAGCGGCGCATAGATCGCGCAAAGCCGTGCAATCGCTTCAGCGAGCCACGAGTATTTGAGCCGCTGGCCAGGCACTGCCTCGATATGCTCCTGGTCGACCCACAGCTCATAGGGCGCCTGGTCGGTATTGGCGCGATCCTTCAGCGTATCCGCGGGCGTCCAGAACCATGTCCTTGACGCAAGCCGCTCGGCATCTTTTGTGGCATCGAGAACCCAAGTCAGTGTGAACGCGGTAAAGTCGCGCGTTCGCGACAGATCGAGCCCGCCATAGCAGGGATAGCCACCGGCAATCAGCGCGGCGAGATCCAAGTCCTTGCGACAGGCGACCCATGCCTCCCGCTTGATTGCGGCATTGACCGATTGCGTCCATTCGCAAAAGTGCAGCCGGGCAATGCCGTTGCGCTTGCCCGGCATCTGGCGCGCCTGCTTGACGACGCCTTCGAGATATTCCGTGGTGACGGTGACATCGAGGAGCGGATTGGCCTTCACCCAGCACGCGGGATCCTGTTCCCAATCGTCGCCCTCATCCAGCGAACAGACAAACGACAGCGTCGTGTCGTCCTCGATAATGCCGGCTGCCACCTTCACTGCATGTTCATGCTCTTCCCAGCACACCGATTTGCGGTCGGAGCCGGAATTGGTCGCCATGACCAGGAGCGGTTGCCGGCGGAATTTAAAACCGCGCTCCAGCATTTCCATGACGTCGCGGTTGGGATGTTCATGCACCTCATCGCAGAGCGCACAGGACGGACGCGGACCCGATTGCGCTGCGTCTGACGAGATCGGCTTAAAAAACCGCTTGTCGCCCTTGGTGCTGATATAGGTGAGCTGCCAGACCGGATCGATGCCGGAGGGCTTGATGCGTTTGGCCAGTTCCGGCGACTGGTCGCGCATGGCAACCGCGTCTCGGAAGAGAACCTGCGCCTGGTCCTTTTTGGCAGCGGCGGCATAAACCTCGGCGCGCGGCTCGCCGTCTGCCACCATCATCGCAATGCCGATACCGGCAAGCAACGGTGACTTGCCGTTGCCCTTGCCCTCTTCGTCATAAAAGCGACGGAACCGGCGAAGGCCAGTTGCTGCCCATTTCCAGCCAAACAGCGAACCGACACGAAACGCCTGGCTGGGATGCAGCTTGAACGGCCGGCCCTCGAACTGGCCACCATTCAGGCGAAGCTTGTCATGGAACCATTTTATACGCTTTTTGGCTTCTTCCAGATCCCAGACGAGGCCACGATCCGGGCCGTCGCGAAGATCGAGCAGATGGCGCCGGCAGGTGTTGCGCACATGCGGTCCGGCAATGACGACACCGCGAAGCACGTCAGCGGCCCAGGCAGTCACCGGATCGTCTTCGTAGGAAGTTTCCGGGATCTCGACGTCAATCGAACCCTTCATTGTCTGTGAAGCTGAAGCCAAGTTGCCCGCCTGCCTGCAATCCGCGTTCAGCCGATGGCGTCATGCCAAAATCGCTGGCAAGCGCCCGGATCTGCCGCCATGTCTCGTTGAGCTGCCCGACCTCCGGGCGGCTTTTCTGCTGCTTGCCGTTGCGGGTTTCGGTTTCATAGGTTTCGCCATTGTCATGGATATCGACCCGCAGCCGCTCATGGCGCTCGACCGTCCAGCACAGCTGTTCGAACATGAAGACATTCGTGTCGTTCAGCCGGTTCTTGCGCGGATCGCACAACGACGGCGAAAGCCGGTCCCAGATGACAGAGACCGTAAACGGCAGGCCCTCCGGCTTCAGCTCGCGCGCCCGCTGAAGCGCTCGCGCCTCAAAATTGACGCCGCGCCCCTCGTCTTCGGTCAGCGGCACAACGTTTTCGGTCAAAGGCTTTCGGCCCTTCATGGATTAGTCCCTCTCAAATCAGTGGCTTTTTGCCTCCAATTCCCGCTCCCTGCGAAGAAAGGGTGGGAGCCGGTGTGCGGCAAAGAGGGCTTTTGACTTTTGACCCGCCCCCCTCATCGGTTCGCCGGGTGACGCGGATCGATCGGCCAGCCATCGGCACCGGCTGCCACGGAAAAACCGCGATGTTCTTCCGCCTGCTTCGTCGCATCGTGGTGGGTGGCACACAGCGACTGGAATGGCCCGCCCCAGAACTTTTGCGGGTTGCCATTGTGGCGCTCGACGTGGTCGCAGACGGTGGCCACGGTGATCTTGCCCTGAAGCCGGCACATGCGGCACAGCGGCTCGATGGTCAGCTGGTGCTTGCGGGTCTTGCGCCAGCGCGCCAGGCCATACCAGCCCCGCCATGCCCTCGCCTTGTCTGATCGTTGATCGCGCATAACCCTAAAACGAAAAAAGCGACCCCGAGGGATCGCCTTTTTGAATTCCGTTTGGATCGCAACAGATGGGATCTGGACATAGCTTGCGCACCGGCCCTGAAGCGGTCTCTCGAAGCTGAGAGCGTCAGGGTGGGGGCTGACCGGTGTACCGACCTCGGGATTTCTCCCCGCGTGTTACTGCGTGTTCAGAGGCTCACTTCAGGATCATCAGCGTGTCCGTCGTCGCTTATAGTCACACAGATTCGAGGATTGCAAGAGGCACGACCATCGCAACGGTGCGGCCCATCATCGAGAATTCGACCACCGCATCCCCGATCGTACCCGACGGTGCTGTCACCACAGTCCCCTCAATCCCGCCGAACGGTCCCTCGGCAATCGTCACCTTCTGGCCCTTTCGAACGGCAAGGCCAGGACGATCATAATCATACCCGCCGCTTTCCGCCTTTTGCCTGTAGCGCTTGATGAACTCGGCATTGATCGGGGCCGGCGCCTCCCAACCACCGAGCACGCCGATGACATGCTCGACGGTGTTCAGACCCGCCATCGCCGTGGCTGACGGCACACAGCGCACCAGCGTGTAACCGATGAGAACAGGGATATCAGCCGGCGGAATGACACGGCCGCGACGACGATATTCCGGCCCCTTGCGCGTCGGCACCATCGCCTCGATATCGAGGGCCTCAAGCGCTGCCTCCACAGCCTTCTCCCGACCCGTCATCACCCGAAGGCAAATCCAGCGGGCATGGTCGGGATAGACGGCGGCAATGCGACGGCCGGCCATGCCGAGCCAGCGCTTGTGGCCGGCCTGGCGATCGGCAATGCGCTGGAGTTTGACCAGACCGCTCGGCGAGACGTCGTTCTCCAGGGGGTTGGGCTTAAACTGGATCATCGGTGCGGCCCTCGCGAATGGATGACAGGAAACTGGCAAGTGCTGCCTCGACGGCGGCGGTGAGATCCTCGGCCTCTGCATCGACCGCGGGGAAATAGACCCATTCCGGCGCGTATTCGATGAACGGCCAGCCGCGGGCCTCATGCAGCGCCTTCCAGGCCGCAAACACCGCACTGTCGCGGTGAACAGGGCGGAAGTCCGCCACCTGTGGCAAGATACCGAGCGAGGTGGTGAAGGGCTCGCGACGGCGGGCAAGATCGCGCATGGCGTTGACCAGCGGCCAGCCATTGTCGCGCCGCTTGTCGTGCATCAGCTGGTCACGGGAGATCATCCCCTTGGCAATCCGCGTCTCGTCAAAAGCCGTGATGTGGATCGGGCCTGTCGGGTCTTTCGACAGCGTCTCAAGCCGCGTTCCCATCCAGAGCTTCCCGCAGGGTTTTGCGACGCCATGGGTCTTTTCGGGGATGCCGAGCAGGTGTTCGGGCAGATCACGCCAATGGCGGTTTTTGAGATAAACCGCCGCTGCCATCAGGTCGGAAGGCTTGGCGAAGCGCAGATAGGCCGGTGTGTGTTCGATGCATTCGCCGCGCTCTTCTGGCGAAAGGGCAAACCAGGCATTGCGAGCAAAATCCACATCGCCCTTCCTCCAGGTCGCAAACCACAGCGTGAACGCATGCTCGCTTCTCTTCCGATCAGCCCGTCGCAAAGCTCCCTCCTCCGCGCCGGCATTTTGGCCGGCAGTTGGAGAGTTATTTGGATAGTTAGCTGGAAGTATCTTATCTTGGTGGAGCTCCTCCACCACCTTCAGGTCGTCATTTCCACCACCTTCGCGAACCATTTCCACCACCTTCCCCCCGCAAGGCGGTGGAGCTGCTCCACCACCTTCAAGGGTCCGGCAGGTGTTCGAACGTGGTGGAACTCCTCCACCACCTTCATGGCCGTCACAAGGTGCCGGCTCGCCGGTGAGGTCACGACCAGGCCAGCGCGCCACATACTCGTTGCGCTTCCATTTCTGCCCGCGAAAGCCGTGCTGGCCGACTTCGATCCAGCCGGCGCCTTCCGCGATCTCCAGGTGCTTCAGCACGGTTTTCTTGTCGAGGCCGGTCAGCTCCACAAGCTCGGAGATCGGCGGATAGCAGGAGCCACCCGTCGCATCCATCTTCAGGCCGAGCGTGTGCAGCACCAGCCGCGTGATCGGCGGCAGGCCAGACTTGCCCACCGCATGCCGCCATGACCATGCGCGCGACGTTGCGCCGTGATCGGGTTCCATCACCACACGCCTCCCGTCTCAGCCTTGCCGCGAAGATATGACCGCGCCGTTTCGACGCCCGACACGATGGCCGCCGGCAATTCGCCATCGGCCATGCGCGTCGCGTTGATCGCGGCAAACTCGACATCGAGCGCATCGACGCCGCGCGCAAACTGGGCCGCCGCCAAAATCCGGCGAATGGTGCAGTAGTCCCGAAACAGGATGCCCTTCGGCGCCCGCAGCAGCCAATCGGCCCGCTCGGCATCCGACCGGCAATCCATCAGGATTTCCAAAATCGGCGTGATATCACTCATCGGCAGATCTCCCGCTCGACCTTGCGCGCCAGCGCCCGATAGGCGTCCATCTGCTTGCTCAGATCCGCATGCGCCTGGCGTTGAGCGGCAGTCGCCTGCTCGGCCGCCGCACACGTCGCGGCAAAGGCCCGGAAGATTTTCTCCAGGTGTTCGGTTTCGCCCAGGAACTGGTCATAGAGCGGGTTGGAGCCGGCAGGTCCAAAGAACTGGTCACGCACCTGCACCACCCAATCACGGGGCACGCCCAAATCCTTGGCAACCGCTGCATCCGTCCACGGCGCCCGGTAGGCATCGCGGCCATAGACCTCATCGAGCTTGTCGTTGATGATGCGGCGATCCTCGCGGCCCATTTCGCGCGGCTTGTCGGCCATCGCAGCTGAAGTCGTCATGGTTTTGGGTCCCTTGCGTTTGGCGGGCGTCGCATGCTTGCGGCAAAAATCCGTCTGCGGATTGCCACCGACCACCCAGCCCTTGTTCTCAAAATGTTGAACCGCCGCACCCGGCGCATCAGTGTTGACCCCGGTCGCAACCGGGAAATAGGCAAGGCCACCGCAGTGAGCGCAGGTGATGCGCATCGCCTTGGTGGCCTGATTGGTGCCGAACGGGATGGAAACTTCCGGAAAGACGCGAATGCTCATCGGCACCCCCGCTGTACCCAAGTCTCAAAATCAGCCCGCAGCTGGATGAAGGCGCCTTGCGCCTGTCCTTGAGTGTTCAGCTGGCTTTTGCTGGTGATCCTCAAAAGCGCCTTCAGCACCGTGTCGGCGTGTTCGTTGGTATGGATCACCCGGCTGGCGTCCTTGCGCTCGAGGAAGCGGTGGAACTCGGGTTTTGCCAGGAGCATCGCGGCATTGGCGGCAAAGTCGCCGGCCTTGAGTTTCCGAGGTTCGGGCTTGGATTGGCGCTGCAGTTCGTTGAACGCGATGACGGCGCGCTGGCGAAGTGCCAGGAACAGGCACACGTGTTCGAGCGCGCCGCTGATCAGTTCGATTTCGTCGGCAAGAGCGCCGTCGTGGATCGTGCAAAGCTTGGCGTCGTCGCCGGTGGAGCGCCTGGTGGTGATATGGATCTCCCGCGCCTCGGCGGTGATCGACCACTGGTCACGCCCGCAACGCTCGGCAATGTCGGCCAAGCGTGCCAGTCGTGCCCGCTCCTGGTCGCGGGCGGTCTGGGCGGGACTGTTTGCCAGTTGCGATGAAGCGGCCCGGCTCATCGGCCACCTCCGACCACGCTCAATCCCAGCTTCTGGCCGCCGCGTGCCTTTACCCCGGCAAGTGCCCGGCGCAGTTCCGCAAGGCCCGCCTCAAGCTCGGCCGCATCGCGATCCATCTTCGTCGCCTCGGCCGGCGTCACCACCATGTCCGAGATCGCAACCGCCCCGCCCGAGATCAGGTCGCCGGCCTTGCGCACCATGTCGGAATAAGCCGCCACAACGCATTGCTCGACAATCCGCTCACTATCCGGGTCCGACAGGCGGCGGCCATTCAGCTCAGCCATCGCAGATGTGACCACCGGCACGCCGCATTCGCTTTCCAGCGCATAGACCGCATGCAGCGGCATCAGCTCCGGGTCGGTGGCGTTGTTCATCCGGCCGATGTGGCTCTTCGAGATCGACGACACCTGTGCTGCCCGCTCGATACCGCCGACCAGCCGGATAAGATCCCGTTGGGCCGCCTTGATGCGGTGAAACCATGCGTTTGAAATCATGAGACAAAACCTTTCCCACGCCGGGAATGACCCAGCGTTTTTCCCATGGTGGGAAGTGACCAAAATTGTGAGATTGAAGCGGTTACGACCCTAAAGGAGGCCCGCATGGAAAATGAAAAATACCCGCGCCGGGAAAGACCAAGTCAATCGAACCGGCGCGGGTCGCAGCAGGCCGGGAGGAGTGGCCGCGCGAAGGGGATGATGGGGGAGCGGTCATTCGGGGATCGCTTTCACCCCGTAAACATCCGGTCGCAGATCGTGTCTGGAAATCCCCGTGATCCGCTCGAAATCAAGGGCGCGTGCTGCCGGTACGCGAGACCAGCGATAAAGCGACGTGTGTTTGATCCCCAGCTCACGAGCGAGGGACACTACACCACCGGCCTGCTCGGCCCCTTTGCGAACGATTTCAATCATGGTCGCAAAGGTAGTTTAAACCTACATTTTATGTCAAGCGTCTTGGTAGGTGCATTTTGGTAGGCATTGGCTACAACAGTAGCATGAAAACACTTGGGGAAAGAATCCGATACGCGCGTAAGGCGCGAGGACTCGTGCAGCAGCAGGTGGCCTCCCACCTCGGCATAGCGCGCGTGAACATCACCCAGTGGGAAGCCGACCAGACAAAGCCCGAAGCCAAACGACTGCCGGAGCTTGCAACGCTTCTAGGCGTAACGGAGAGCTGGCTACTCAGCAGATCCGGAGAAGATCCACAGCCTACCAAAGCAGGCAAGCAAGCCGATAAACCCGTTAGCCGGATCATTCCAGGCCAACAGCTTATCAGCCCTGAAAAGATGCCCGTATATGCCGCCGCACAAGGCGGAGACGGACACGTTATCGTATCGTTCGATGCTGTGGATTACGTGAAACGGCCGGCAGAACTGGAAAGCGTCCGCGGTGGCTACGGCCTGCTTGTGGCAGGCGATTCGATGGTTCCGGCATTCCGGGGAGGCGACATGGCGCTGGTAAACCCTCACCTTCCGCCGTCTCGCGAAAAGAACGTTATCCTCTACCATACCCCGCCTCATGGCGGGGATGTTGAAGCGATCATCAAGCAGCTCAACGGCTGGAATGACCGCGAATGGCACCTGCAGCAATGGAATCCATTCAAAGAATTCACTGAATTCCGGCAGGAATGGCCGATTTGCCATCGCGTAGTCGGTCGTTACGACGCCCGCTAACCGGCAGCCATCTCCAAAAGCTCAGCAGGCACGTCACCGTGCTTTGCGACAACCACAGCGTCATCCCACTCACCGGTGGTCGGGTCACCATTGCGGGAAAACGCCACTACGCTGGCGCTCGTTTTGGCCATCCTCTCCGCCAGGATCTTGCAGTGATTGAGATCACGAGCCTGCCTCGCCTGGTCAGGGATTAGCATGCCCTTGTTCCCTTGCTGAAATGTCTGAACGACAAAGTACGTGGCCATAGCAATCTCCTTGTTCATGATACGTTCTCATATACCATTCATCCGAAAGGAGAAGTCCAGCATTTTGTGACGTAGGCTTTACCTACATATTGTCGTTGACATTGTAGGTAGGAAATGGCTACCGTGAGCAGCAGTCCCTAGAATGGGGCACTCGTACTCCCAGCCTGGAAACGGCTCGGAGAAGCTAGCGTGGCGTTGGTTCTCAAGACCTGCTGCCGTCATCGCCGAGGTCTACTTCCGTGAGGGTGATCTGAATGAATAACAAAAACACATTTTTGACTTGCTGCCCTACCCGAACACCCTCATCACAAGCAAGCGTGAGGGAGGCGGACTTATCACCAAATTCGCCCAGCCTCGTTACCGATCGGTCGCCACAAGCACGTGCCAATCCCTCGGCACGCTCATACGACGACGCCACGTCGCCGGCAAGCCAGGCGCACGGCAGCAGAACCCAACCACCCGCAACGAATGTGAGGGTGAACCGCATGACTAAATTAGTTAGACATGCCCGTCATACCGGCTTCGTTAATAAGAGTGGTGAGAGCCGTCACCAGCTGAGCAGGAGCAAATGGCTTTTGAAGCAGCACACTACCCGGTACACCTTGGGCTCGCCATTGTTCAGCGCTGTCACCCGTCATGTAGATCACCGGGATCATTGGCGCAAGTTCTCTTGCTCGCCTCGCCACATCCCAGCCAGTGTCTTTGCCTGGCATTCTAATGTCCGTGAGCAAAGCTCGAAAGCGCGCCGCGTCCAACTCCAGCTCGGATATCGCTTTCTGCGCTGTCGTGACCAAAACAGGTTCGAAACCCGCGTCACTCAAGGTATCGACGAGCAGAATACCTATAAGTGTTTCGTCCTCTGCAATAAGAATAAGCTGTTTCGGGACTGCTTCCACTTAAATGACCCCTATAAATCGCGCACAAATGCAGCAAAACCGTTCCATGTAGTGCCGCTCTTCACTCTGACTAGGGTTCAGCTGCAGGCAGCAATCCAAAATCCAGACGCAGGCCTCTCACCCACGCCCCAACCGAGGGCGGGTGGAGACTTTACTTTGGGTCCAATCGCCAACTGGGAGACAGACAATGGCGCTGCGCGCTGATCCCCTCTCCTACGCTCCACGAGGCTTGAGCCGCGAAGAGGCGGCGCGGTACGTCGGAGTAGGCAGCACAAAATTCGACGAGATGGTCAACGATCGCCGCATGCCGAAGCCTAAACGCATTGATGGCCGGGTGTTGTGGGACAGGATCGCGCTTGATGCAGCATTCAGCGATCTGCCGGATGAAGGCGGGAACCCGATCGATGCACTATTGTCACGCCGCGACAGACGCGCATAGATTGCGGAATGACAAACGAGTTTGACAAGCGACCGTATCTTTCAAGTTTTCGAGACCGCCACGGCGCTATCCGTTGGCGATTTCGCCGTGCCGGGAAAACCATATCGATACTTGGGGAACCGGGCGAGCCCGAGTTTGAAGAGCGGTATCTCGCTGCGGTCGAAGGCCGGGAGCCTCGGAAGGTTGCCCCCATTCCCATGCCTGGAGCCACCCCGCCGGAAAGCTTCAAGGCAGCATGGCGTAAGGTACTTCGCTCCCCGGAATGGCTTGGCTATGATCCAGCCACCCACATGAAGAACGCCAAGCTAGCAGATGTCTTTCTGTCGCTGCCCATTATTGAAGACGACCCAACCGTCTGGGGGGACATGCGCGTCCGCGATATGAAGCGCCGGCACGTGAAAGACATCCTGGCACGCTTCAGCGCTACACCACACAAGGCGAAGCATCTACTGGTGACGATTCGGAAGATGATCACGGTCGCGCTTGACGAGGAATGGATCGAGACCGACCCCACCTGGAAGCTCAGCTATCGGCCGGAATACAAGGGCTGGCGCGCCTGGACAGACGCGGAGCGGGAAATGTTCGAAAGGCGCTGGCCAATCGGCACCACTCCTCGGACAGCCTACGGCCTCGCCCTATGGCTTGGGAACCGTCGGTCCGACGTAGCCCGCGTGAAGTGGTCGTGGTTCGACTTTCGTCGGAACACCGTGACTTTTGAAACAAAGAAGGGGGAGAAGCAGCTTGTGCTCCCGCTCACGCCAATGCTGCGCGACATACTGGAACCGCTGGATAGATCTACAGAGTATGTCCTCGTCACGGCCTATGGAAAACAGTTTTCGGAAAAATCCCTAACTGGACGCATGCGGGATTGGACCGCAAGCGCTGGTATGCCCTCTGGCTGCACCATGCACGGACTGCGTAAAACCCTGGGGAAAATGCTGGCGGAAACAGGCGCCTCGACGCGTCAGCTCATGGAAACACTCGGACACGACGATATTTCCCATGCAGAACTGTACAGCCGGGCTGCAGAGCAAGAGCGCTTGGCAAAGGACGGCATGAGCCGTGTTACAAGAAGATATCAGATCAAAAAGCCACGCGGCTAGCTCGCTTCGTGATCGTTGCGGACCGCCAATTCATGGGCAGACAGCTTAAGCATGACCGGCGACAGATCTCTGGCGCCGGGCGCTAGCGCCGATGGCTGGTGCTTATCGCAAAGCCTGCCGATCACCTGATGATAAGGATATTTTACGGACACTACAGCGAACGTTCTCACCGCCTTGAGCCGTTGATACCTTACGCGCAAGCTGATCGGAGATGCGGACTGCGTTGCCAATTTACCGCGTGGGAGGCGGCTACTAATGAGGATCTTAAGGTGCTCGAAATGGGTGATCTTATTGCCTTTCTTCGCGGGCAATGAATAGGATCACAATTCCATCACTTGTTTCACTTTTCCCGCGTGGTAACGCTTATTAGTAAAGTGCCTACAAGTGTGCAGTTTACAAATTTTTTAGGTTAGATAGTTCATCGACGGAGAAGGAATGGCGCTCAGAAAGCATCTCGACTGGTTATTGGAGGGTGTTGCGAGCTGGAACATGCGCCGACAGCATACCCATTTCATCCCGAATTTACGGGGCGCAGAACTTACCGCGCTCGACCTTCAAGGCATAAACTTACGAGGAGCTGTTTTGGCTAAGGCCAGCATGCGGGGATGCGACTTAAGCCACGCAAGCCTTCTTGGTGCTGATCTTCACAGCACCAATCTAAGCGACGCAAATCTCGATTTTGCCAGATTGTCAGGCGCAATTCTCATTAAAACGAACTTGCGGCGGACGTCCCTCACCCACACCTTTTTTGATGGCTGCGACATGCGCAGGGCGGATCTGCGCAGCGTCGACTTGACGACAGGTTATTTCCGTAAGGCAAATCTTGAGGGTGCAAATCTTCTCGATGCACATATAAAATCTGCTACTGAAAAAAATACCGGTTTGGAGGGGGCAGACGGACTAGCACAGTCTCAGATCGATGACATGGTTGGCGATACTGGAGTTGTTCTTCCGTACCATCTAAAGCATCCTTCCCACTGGAGTTCATGGGAGGCCCCGCCTTCACAAGACGGGAAAGACGACGCCGGCGATAATCGCTCCCTGACGACAGGTTCGCCCTCCACAGGAATTGTTTTCATCTCGTACTCCAATCTCGATACAGATATTGCAGAAAAGCTTCGGTCCACTCTGATAGACTCCGGCCTAAGTTGTTGGTGGGACAAGGATCTAAGACCTGGAACAGAATGGCGGCGACGTATTCGGGAAAGACTGCAGACATCCGATGTGATTCTGACACTCTGGACACAGAACAGCGTAAAGTCGAAGGCAGTTATCGAAGAGGCCTCGTTCGCGCAGCGTGAAGAAAAATTCGTCCATGCCAAATTGGCCGATGTCGAATTACCTTATGGCTTTTTGGAGACCCAATATGCAGACCTGAGAGGATGGACAGGCACCGCTGATCACCCAGGAGTCCGCAATCTAATCCAAGCCATCGAAGACAAGATGACGCCGCCTAGCTCAGAGGAGATAGACAGGCGGTTAGCGGCTTCGGCTCCCATGGCTACTATCATTGAAAATAATCGAATAACGGCCAAGGATAGCCCTCCAAACGCGTCCCCTCCCTACCCCGACCCTGATGATCTGGAAGCACGACTTCACGCGCAGGAAGTACAAGCTCGGAAAATCCTGAAGGCACTGGAGGTTCTTGACAACAACCTCGGGGAAGGGGTTCGTCTCGAAGTTCAGCATTACATAGATCAAGTGAGTTCGCGCCCTGCCTCATGGTACGCGATGTCAGACAGTATTGGCGATCTTCGGTACTACTTGGATCTCGATGACGAGATCAGTTGGCCCGGAAATACCGAAAATAGCTTGGAAACGCTTTGTCGAAACCATGAAGCAATGCGTCCTCGCATCCAGCCTATACAGCCGATCCCAGGTGCAGCAGATTCTCCGCTACCTCCACCGCTTCTCAATTCCACGCCGTTAACGGACGGGGCACTAAAAAACCTCACGCAAGCTACTGAAGACGTATTTGAGGGAGCCGCTGCGAAGGAAGTGTTTGATAGAACCGCAGTTCGAGCGGCAAATTATCTAGTAGTAGAGATCGATGATGCGCGCAAAATATCAGCATCCAGTTCGAGCGCTGAAGAACGAAAACAACAAAAGCTGCGAAAAAGCATCACATCATTGGCGGGCTTCGTGGGCTCATCGTTAAAGAGCCTGGCGCTTGGAATTTCGGTCAATGCATTTACTTCTTCCGAAGCAGCAACCGTATTAAGCATTCAGATGAAAAAATTGTATGAGATACTACGGGCGTTTTTCGGATGAAGAATTACAAAACATGGCTGCAACACCAAAATAATCCACGTTTTACTGCTTAACCCCCGACAGTAATTAATTCTATAATATTCGTTTCGACTCCCCTGAACTGCTCCCAGCCGCTATTTCATAATTTCTCATCGCTTTGCGCGGTAGGTGATCGGTTGCCTGACCCCTTTAATGATTAATTCCTGTCCGCGGCAGACAATCTAAGACCGAACTCCGCCGCCAAGCCGCACGTCTTTTCTGCAAGAGCGTAGAAATTTGCTTGGGTGTTGAAACCATTTTGGAAATCCCTTTGAAGAGCATCTTATACCGCTTCAGATTTCGGGAATTCCAATTCTAAGTACCAAAATCTCAAAAAAATCCGCGTCAAGCCACATCGGCTAACCCTCTGGCTAACAGACCGGGCTAACCGCCCTTTAAAGCATTGATTTTAATGAAATTTGGTGGGCCCGGAGGGACTCGAACCCCCAACCAAGCGGTTATGAGCCGCCGGCTCTAACCATTGAGCTACAGGCCCCAAAACCTTCGGCAGAAGGCGGGCCCGCGTGCAATGGTTCATGCGGGCCGCTTAGAAGTTCGGCTCTAGCGTAAAATGCGCAAAGCTACAAGCCGTTGCCGTATTGGCTTCACATTCTACGGGCACCTGTGGTGGTTGAGGCAGGGATTGTCGCAAAGGTTGTGGCAATCTCAGCTTGAAATACCGAAAACCCATTGCGGAGGATATTCATGCCGGGCTTGTTGATGCGTTCCAGACGGCTTTGCCTTTCCACTCTTATTGTCACGGCAGGGATTGCCGTGGCCTCTGTCGGGCAGGCGCAAACACCGCCACCGCCGCCACCTGCGCATCAGCCGATGATCAGCGTTACCGGCGAAGGCCGGGCTGCCCTTGCGCCTGACATGGCGATGTTATCTCTGACCGTGACGCGCACGGCCGAAACGGCGGATGCAGCGCTTGCGGCCAACAATGCCGCCATGCGCGAGGTCATGGCTGCGCTGAAGCAGGATGGCGTTGCCGAGCGCGATATCCAGACCAGCGATTTCTCGATTTTCCCCCGTTACAGCCAGCAGGAACGTTCCGGCCAGAATGGCGACGGCGGCAATGTCGACGAGGTGCCGCGGATCATCGGTTACCAGGTCAGCAACGGGCTTTCCGTGCGCGTGCGCGATCTTGGCAAGCTCGGCGGCCTGATCGATCGCTCGGTGAAACTCGGCGTCAACCAGGGCGGCCAGATCAGCTTTACCAATGACGATCCGAAGGCAGCCATGGAAGAGGCGCGCCGCAAGGCTGTCGCCGATGCCATGGAAAAGGCAAGGACATTGGCTGAGGCTGCCGGCACAAAACTCGGCCCCGTCGTCTCCATCGCCGAAAACGGAATGCGGCCGGAACCGGTGCCGATGATGCGCATGGCGATGGCCAAGGAAGCCGATTCCGTTCCCGTCTCCGGCGGCGAAAACAGCTATACGGTCATGGTCGAGATGCGCTTCGAGATTGCGCGCTGACGTTTGACAGAGCCTGCAGGCATGGACGCGATGCCTGCAGGCTCTCTGCGCCCTCGCCACGGCGTCCGGGCAGCCAGTTTCCGGGAGAACCGTCGGAAGTGGCGGCCGATGGCACCGGTGCTATCGCGCCCGGCGCGCATAAATTTTCATGGGCTGAGAAAATGCGCTTTGCGGCCTGAGATCGCCCTCTGACGACCGACGCAGAACGGCATCAAGTTCTGTACAGACCGGCGATTTTGGGAAATGCCGGGTGGCCATCAAAATTGGCGAGAACATCCAAAAGAATGCCCACGGCCTGCGCTCCGGCTTGCGCATGTATGGCTGGCTGCGCCTGGCGCTCATCAGACACGTCACCGGCCCACGAGGTCTTTCGGACCGGCGGATGCCGCATCATGGCAACTTGCATACAGGGCTTCAGGCAAGACAACGAAAGCCGCCGCTCAAATGCTAGGGGGCGTGAGCGACGGCCTCATCCGTCCATTGGGCTAATGGAGCGGATTTCAGGATGGGGCAAGGGCGGGGTTAGCGGCGGATGACCGGGCAGCCGCGTTGGTTGGCAAACACGATGCGGTCACGGCCGCGACGATCAAAACCGGACACCACCACCACGCGGCGGTTCATGTCGACCACGCGGGCACGGCGAAGGCCCATGCGGGCGGCCTTGTCCTCGGCGTGCCAGGGGGCGCAGCCGGCACGGCGATCGGGGCCGCGACCGTGGTGGCGCGGGCCACCGCGATCGTCGCCGCGCCATTGTACCTCGACCCTCATGCCATTATCGGCAGCGGATGCCGTTGCAAGCGGTGCGGCAAAGCCGGACACGGCGATCAGAACGGCAAGGCCGGCCTTGGCAAAAAGCTGTTTCATGGTGTGGTCCTCCAATTATGCGATGCGCCACAGAAGGCGTTGGAGGCAAATCTAGTGCGGTGGACCTGAACGGCTTCCGAAGCTGCCATTCATTCGGCATTCAGCAACTGAAACGCTTAACGCGAAAGATGCAGCACCACCTCGCGCCGGTGCGGCCGGTCGCGATGCTCGAACAGATAAATGCCCTGCCAGGTGCCAAGCGCCAGCCGGCCGCCCATGATCGGGATGCCGAGAGACACCGCCGTCAGCGCAGATTTCACATGCGCCGGCATGTCATCCGGGCCTTCCGTGGTGTGAACCATCCAGCGCATGGAAGGATCATCGCTCGGCGGCACAAGACGCTCAAAGAAGCCGTTCAGGTCTTCGCGCACATCCGGGTCGGCATTTTCCTGCACCAGCAGCGAACAGGAGGTGTGGCGCACGAACAGCGTCAAAAGCCCCTCCTCCATTCCGGCATCGCGGACAAAAGCCTCCACCTGCCGGGTGAATTCAAAAAGCCCCTGCCCGCGCGTTTCGATCCGGAGGATGGTCTGTGGCATGGTGCTTCTCCTTGAGGTTTTTGCGTGGCATCAGGCGCCGGGCAGCCGGCGGCGCGGCCAGTCCTGCGGCGGCACCTCTTTTCCCAGGCGGTAGCTGAAGGAGGTAACGCGCATGGTCTTCATGTCGACGGTGCAGCGGAAGCTCACATCAAACCAGCGCCCGCCGCTGCGAAAAGCGCCGCCATCGGCGTTCAGCGTGCCGTTGCGAATGAACCCGCCGGAGGGGCCATAGGGCACGACGAAATCCGCCGGCGTCTCCGGGCGCGCGCGCGACACCTGTTCTGCCACTTCAAAGCTGCAGATCTGCGTCAGGCGGCGGTTGGGAGACAGTTTCCCCAGCGCCGATCGGAGCGCCGGGTTTTCCAGCCGTGCTGCAGAAAGCAGCGTTTCTGCCTTTTCCATGGCGCCGCCGGGCCTCTGCGATGGCTCGGATGCGGCCACAGCCTGCACCGGGCGCGGCGTCGGCACCGGCACGACCTGAGGCGCATCAGCAAGCGCGGAGGACACTGCGGCGGCAGGCTCTCCCGGGCCGGGGCCTGCCAGATCCGCCTCCGGCAGCGTCACGTTCTCCGGAAGCGGCGTGCCCGCCTCTTCCGGTTTCTGGTCTTCCGGCAGCGGCTCTTCCGGCTTCTGGTCTTCCGGCTTCTGGTTCACATCATCCGGGCTGTCAGGCGGTGGCGGGGCGGCCGTCGCATCCGGTTGTGGCGCGGCAGGGTCCGCCGGCGGAGCGCCGGGCGTCTCGGCCACGTCAGGGGCGGCCGGCTTATCCTGTGTCGGTTGCTCCGGCACCACGGGGGCGGCCTCCATCAGGGCCGCCTCATCCGCCTTCGGCGCCGTCTCGCCGGATTGGTCAGCTCGCTCAGGCGCATCGGCAGGCGGCGGTGGCGGGGCGGCAATCATCGTTGCGGGCGGTGGCGGGGCCTGTTCTTCGGCGGTTGCGGACGGCTTGTCGGCGGCAGGTGGCGGCTCGGCAGCTGGCGGCGCCTTGGCCTCCTCTTTCTCCACCGGCTCGGGTGCCGGAGGAACGATCTCTACCGAGACCGTCTCTTCAGGTGGTTGTTCCAGTTCCAATGCCGGAAGCGGAATGAGAAACACGGCAAGAAGCGACAGGTGCAGCAGAGCCGAGGCCGCCGCCAGGCCCCAGCCGCTGCGCACCCGTCGCGCCGGCTCGGCGATCGGCGAGCCTATGTCGGAAACATCCTGCATCATGTGCCATGTAAGCCGGAAAGGTCGTCGTATCGAGAGGTCGATGTGCGGCAAACCCCATTTAATTACACTTTATGCCCCCGGGGTCACGGCCGTGGTGCTGCCACCGGTTCCCCGAACGTGACGAAAACGGTCTTTCGGGCCAATGCCACAAATCTTCAAATCTCTGTTTTTGGGCCGAAAAATGCCTTGGAAGGCAGGCGTGGCTCATGCATGCTAGGGTAAGCGATCATAAATCGACCACACCGTGAACGAGATGGCTGGATCTGCGTTACCCGGATGCAGTGTGCTCTGACAAAGCCATGGACAAAGAGGCCCGGCGGGCCGAATTTGCCGCGTGGACAAGAGGTGCGGTCGACCATGAATGTCTTGAAAGGGGGGAACCATCATCGGTAAATATGCATGGCCGACCATCGGCATCGCCGCTGTCGCCGTTTCCATCTGGCTCCTGTTCAAGGAGTTGCGCGGGCTTTCCATCGATGAGCTTGGCGCAAGTCTTTCCGCCATACCCTATACGCACTGGTTCCTGTGTGCCGGCAGCGCCATCCTCGCCTATCTGGCACTTGCGGGATATGATGCACTGGCGCTCAGCTACCTGAGGCATCGGGTCAATTTCCTCTTCATCACTCTCACCTCGTTCACCACCTATGCGCTGTCGCACAATCTTGGCGCATCGGTCCTGTCCGGATCGGTCATTCGCTACCGGGCCTATTCCTCCAAGGGTATGTCCGGGATCGAAATCGGCCAGCTGATTGCGTTCTGCTCGTTCACCTTTGCGCTCGGCACCATCCTGCTCACCGGCCTCGTTCTGACGTTCGAGCCATCGGTCGGCGAACGCTTCATCAACCTGCCGGCAACCGATACGTTGCGCTTGGTGGGCATATGCCTGCTGGTTGCGGTGGCAGCTTATGTCTATGGCAGCTGGAAGCAGTTCCGCCCGCTGACCATCGGGCCGGTCAAGATCTATTATCCGCAGCTGAAAACCGTTTTCCTGCAGCTTCTCATCGGGCCGCTCGAAATCATGGGCGCTGCCGCCATCATCTATTTCGCCCTGCCGGAGGCTGGAAATCCCGGCTATTTCGTCGTGCTCGGTATTTTCCTCCTGTCGTTTTCCGCAGCGCTTCTGTCCAGCGCACCGGGAGGGCTCGGCGTGCTGGAACTGCTCTTCGTCAACGGGCTCTCGGAAATGCGCGATGCCGACGTGCTGGCCGCGCTGCTGGTGTTCCGACTGCTCTATCTCCTCATCCCGCTTGCGCTATCGATTGCCGTGGTGCTGAGTTTCGAACGGCGGCGGATGCGGGAGACGGCGTGAGGTTTTTTGACTGCGGGAGGCGGGTAATCGGCGCCGATCCGTCGACGTCAGGACAGCAAAATGGCGGCGTGTCCCTGTGCTTTCAAAAGCCTCACAGCCTCCTTGTCGAATGACGCGAACGTCTCGCCGCCCAGCCACCGCCCTTCATGAGCGATAACGCCATCGGCAAAATCACCTCCGGCGGCTAAAAGCGCAAGACCTGCCTCCACGGAGGGCAGATTGGTGGCGACATTCTCAGTATCAAGAAGCGCGCGAATAGCAGAAGCGATGTTCAGGCGTGAAACGCCGTAACTTCGCGACAACACCCACGCCAGTTCACAGAAAGACTGAAGCGTTATCGCGACCAGTTCCGCCGATGCCAGAAGTTCTGCGGCAGCTTTGGTCTGGACCGGGTCGTCGGCCACCACGACCCGCACCAAAAGATTGGTATCGGCGTTGATCCTCATCCCCTGCCCGCCTCGGCACCGGCC
This sequence comes from Neorhizobium sp. PAMB6630, assembly GCF_058242775.1. Classification (NCBI taxonomy): domain Bacteria; kingdom Pseudomonadati; phylum Pseudomonadota; class Alphaproteobacteria; order Hyphomicrobiales; family Rhizobiaceae; genus Neorhizobium; species Neorhizobium sp. PAMB6630. Next base: position 1,356,283 of record NZ_CM177836.1, on the reverse strand, counting down.
GTGGCTATCGCTTCATTCAATTCCTCAAGCGTCAGAACCCGGCCATTCGTCTGATCCTTGAGAAGTCCGTGCAGGTCCCGGAAGGTCCTTTTGCCCACTGCAGCCCTCAACTGCGCGCGTCCATCCGGCAGAAGGTCTATCTCGATCTTCTCCCCCGGCTGAATGCCAAGATGCTGCAGCACTTCCTTGCGGAAGGTTACCTGTCCTCGAGCGGTTACTGTCAGTGTGGTCATGAAGCAGTTCCTATTGCCACCCGCAAGGTAAGGGAAATCTGCATTATTTCAAGAGGTGCTACCCCGCATTAAGATCAGGCTACACCGGACGCATAAAAAAACCGGCTGGATCGCTCCAGCCGGTTTCTTTTGTCAGATTGCTTTCGAAGATCAGCTATCCAGGAACGAGCGCAGCTTGCGGCTGCGGCTCGGGTGCTTCAGCTTGCGCAGTGCCTTCGCCTCGATCTGGCGGATACGTTCGCGGGTGACCGAGAACTGCTGGCCGACTTCTTCGAGCGTATGGTCGGTGTTCATGCCGATGCCGAAGCGCATGCGCAGGACGCGCTCTTCACGCGGCGTGAGCGAGGCCAGAACCCGGGTCGTCGTTTCGCGAAGGTTCGCCTGGATGGCGGCGTCGATCGGCAGAAGCGCGTTCTTGTCCTCGATGAAATCGCCCAGATGCGAATCTTCCTCGTCACCCACAGGGGTCTCGAGCGAGATTGGCTCCTTGGCGATCTTCAGGACCTTGCGGACCTTTTCGAGCGGCATGGCAAGCTTTTCGGCCAGTTCTTCCGGCGTCGGCTCGCGGCCGATTTCGTGCAGCATCTGGCGCGAGGTACGCACGATCTTGTTGATCGTCTCGATCATATGGACCGGGATACGGATCGTGCGGGCCTGGTCGGCGATCGAACGGGTGATCGCCTGACGGATCCACCAGGTCGCGTAGGTCGAGAACTTGTAACCGCGACGATACTCGAACTTGTCGACCGCCTTCATCAGGCCGATATTGCCTTCCTGGATGAGATCGAGGAACTGCAGGCCGCGGTTCGTGTATTTCTTGGCGATGGAGATGACGAGACGCAGGTTTGCCTCGACCATTTCCTTCTTGGCGATACGCGCCTCGCGCTCGCCCTTCTGCACCATATGCACGATACGGCGGAATTCGGTGACGGAAATGCCGGTTTCCGTGGCGAGATTCTGGATCTCCTGGCGGATATCGCGAATGGTCTGGTTTTCAGCGCGGGCAAATTCCTTCCAGCCGCGAGCGGACAGGTTGGAGATCGACTTCATCCAGTGCGGATCAAGCTCGGCACCCTGATACTGTTCCAGGAACGAATCGCGCTTGACGCCGTAGGATTCGGCGAGACGCAGCAGGCGGCCCTCGTTCTGCACGAGGCGCTTGTTGATGTCGTAAAGCTGCTCGACAAGGCTGTCGATGCGGTTCTGGTTGAGCGACAGCGATTTTACCGCCGTGATCAACTGATCCTTCAGCTCCTTGTAGCGACGTTCCTGGCCGGTCGACAGCGTGCCGGTGCAGGACAGGCGGGCCTCAACCTGCTGGTCCTGCAGCTTGCGCAGCTTCTTATAGGTGTCGGCGATCGTGTCGAGCGTCTCCATCACCTGCGGGCGCAGTTCCGCTTCCATGGCGGCAAGCGAAAGGCTCGACTCGTCGTCGTCCTCCTCTTCCTCTTCCATGGCGGGCATATCGCCGCCGACATTGGTGATGTCGTCTTCAGACGAACGCGGGCGGCGGGTCTTTTCCTTTTCCTCGGCAGCCTTGCGGTCTGCCTCGATCTTTTCCGGGCTCTGGAACTGCGGGGCAGCCTTGGCCTCGGGGCCGGAATAGGTGGTTTCGAGATCGATGATCTCGCGCAGCAGCGTCGTGCCTTCGTTCAACTCGTCGCGCCAGATGATCAGCGCCTGAAACGTCAGCGGGCTCTCGCAGAGACCGGCGATCATGGTTTCGCGGCCGGCCTCGATGCGCTTGGCGATGGCGATTTCGCCTTCGCGCGACAGAAGCTCGACGGAACCCATCTCGCGCAGGTACATGCGCACGGGGTCGTCGGTGCGGTCGGTCGGTTCTTTCTTTTTCGCGGTCGCGACGGCCGTGCTGCCGGTGGGAGCAAGCTCTCCGCCTTCGCTTTCGGCCTCTTCGTCATTGTTGTCGTCTTCAGCGGCCGCCGGTTCTTCGGCTTCCTCGTCTTCCACGACATTAATGCCCATGTCGGAGAGCATCGCCATGGTATCTTCGATCTGCTCGGACGTCACCTCTTCGGAGGGAAGCACGGCATTCAGCTCGTCCATCGTGACATAGCCACGCTTCTTGGCGAGCTTGATCATCTTTTTGACCGCGTCGTCGGAAAGATCGAGAAGCGGACCGTCGGTGGCGCCGTCGCGTTCGTTTTCAGCTTCTTCGTTTTCTTTGACTTTTGTTGCCATGTATTCGTCTTTCCTTGGACGTCATTCGCGGCGTTTACACATCGCCGTCCGCAACGCAGCTAAATGCAGCGACGCGAATCGCAATCAATCACGTATCGGGTGGACATTTAATTCCCGCTTAACCGGGATCGTGTTCCGCCCCTCAAGCATCGTTTTGCACTCATGCCAACGATCCTTGTTCTCGCGGCCCGCACGCCTCGTTTCGTCCTTTTACGTCTGGAACGGTGATTCCCACAATTTTACTTCCCGTCAAGCCTTTCCACAGGCAAAGCGCAGTTAAAAGTGGAAAAAGAGGAATTGTTGCGGGCTCCCCGCACTCCTGTCACTCGGTTTGCAAGATATCTAGTGATGCGCACGCCAAAGACAAGAGCCGCCCCTTCCATTAATTAGCAGGTCCCATTCGCCGACACAACCAAAGCGCGATCAGCTGCCGTGGCCGACGGCTGCACCTTTCACGCGTCCGGACATCACGCCGAAGCCATCGATGATGGCCTCCTGATTTTCCATCCGCACGATTTCAAGTTGTACCTCCGATAGCGCGCGCAGCAGCGGCTCGATATTATCCTCGTCGCCAGCTTCCGTGGCAGCCGAAATCTCGCGTTCCAGCTCCATCTTCTGGAACCGCAGTGCCTTGGTGCGCTTGTGCAGCGACAGCGCCTGGCGGTAACCTTCGCGCGCATCTTCAGGCGCTGCCTGCTGGGTGGCGATCCAGAGCCTGGCATTGCGCACCTGCAGGTCAAGCGCCGTTACCAGCGGCTCAAACCCTTGCGCCGACAGACGCTCCATCAGATATTCGCGCGAGAGGTTGGCGCCGGCTGTCGCCGCTGCCGGCAACATGGCCGACCAGAAGCGCTGCAGATCACGGTTTTCGAAGTCGATCGCGGCGATCTCGTCATATTCATCAAGCAGAAGCTGCGGGTGATTGACGATGGTGATGGCAAGAACCACCTCGCGCAGCGCCGGCAGATCCTGATAACCGCGCACGAGGCCGGAACGCGCCAGCCTGTCGGACACGCCGACGCTGCGGCCCGCGCCGCTAAAACCCTGGCCCTGCCCGCCACGGCCACCGGCACCGCCCTGCCCCCGGCCCTGCTGGTTGCCACGGCCGGAAAAGCCGCCCTGATCGGAATAACCCTGGCGGTTATCGCGCCCGGCTCTCACCGGCGCAAAAAAGGTGTTCAACCGGTCGCGCATATCCTGCTGGTAATGGCGGCGCACGTTTTCATCGGCAATGACAGACACGATCTGCTTCAGCCGCGCCTCCAGCTCGGCGCGTTTTTCCGGCGTGTCGAACTGACCGTTGCCGGCCTCGCGCATCCAGATCATCTCGGCAAGCGGCCGGGCCTGCTGCATGACGGCATCGAACGGCGCACGGCCTTCGTGGCGCACGAGATCATCGGGGTCCTTGCCGTCAGGCAGAAGTGCAAAGCGCACCGTGCGGCCGGGCTTGATATGGGGCAGCGCCAGATCGGCAGCACGGCTTGCCGCGCGCATGCCCGCACCATCACCATCGAAGCAGAGCACCGGCTGCGGCGTCATGCGCCACAGCAGTTCCAACTGGTTTTCAGTGAGCGCCGTGCCGAGCGGCGCCACGGCATTTTCGACGCCCGCCTGGTGCAGCGCGATCACGTCCATATACCCTTCAACGGCAATGATCGTCGTGCTTTCGTCATCGCGCCCCTTGGCAAGCGCCTGCGAGGCTTTTCGGGCACGGACGAAATTATAGAGCACATTGCCCTTGTGGAAGAGTTCCGTCTCGTTGGAATTCAGATATTTCGCCGGCGCATCCGGCGCCATGGCGCGTCCGCCGAAGGCAATCACCTTTTCGCGCGATGAGAGGATCGGAAACATGATGCGGTCGCGGAACCGGTCGTAGGAGACGGCAATGCCCTCGCCATGCACCACAAGGCCGCAAGCCTCGATCTGGTCCTTCGGGATGCCTTTGCCGGCCAGATATTCCTTTAGCGCACTGCGGCTTTCCGGCGCATAACCAAGGCGGAACGTCTCGATGGTACGGCCCGTCAGGCCGCGGTCCCGCAGGTAAGCACGCGCCTTGGCACCGCCTGATGTCTGCAACTGGTCCTGAAAGAAAACCGTTGCCAGCTCCATCACGTCGAGAAGCGTCGAACGTTCCTTCTCGCGCCGCTCCGCCTGCACATCCGGCTGCGGCATGGCAACGCCTGCCATATCCGCCAGTTGCTGCACGGCTTCGGGAAAACTTAAGCCCTCGATCTCCTGCATGAAGCGGAAGTGATCGCCCGACACACCGCAGCCAAAACAATGGTAGCGCCCCTTGCGGTCTTCGCAGTGGAAGCTCGGGCTTTTTTCGCCATGGAACGGGCAGCAAGCCCAGTAATCGCCGCGTGGCACATTGGTCTTCTTGCGATCCCACGTCACTCGACGGCCGATCACGGCCGAAATCGGCACGCGATCACGTATCTCGTCGAGAAATGTATTGGAAAAGCGCATCGCCACCCTCAAGAACCAATCTTCATATAGGCATGTCGGCGCGCTGACGCCACAGCTGCCTGAGCTTGCACCCGCTATTCACAGGGTACGCGCAAGTACCAATAAAAAAATCCCTCAATTGCAGGTCCGGTTGCGTCAAATTTAAGGCAGCGCGTGCACTGCAAAAATTACGTTTTTGTAATTTGAATTTGGCGCTGCACAGGCTCTTAGTGTGCTCGTGACTTCCTGACGTCCCACTCTCTCAACAGGAAGATCTACGCAGAAAAGGTGTGTATTCCCCCCATAACGCACACCTTTGGCACCGCCATCCTGCCCCCCCGGATGCGGTGCATGTCCAGGCGTCAGAGGCAGGACTTCCCCCAGTCCTGCCTCGCTTGCCCGAAAAAGGCTTTTCCCGATCAACAAAATGAACACGGCGCTTCGACGTCTCAAGAAGCATCAATCTGGCGAATCAATGCGGTGCTGCGCCATTTCGTGGCCGAACAGAAACGCAAAGGCGGCTGACGGCATCTCTTGCCGCAGGCGCCCGTTTAACCGATGACCTGAAGCGATAAACCTATTTCAGCAGATCCTTGACGATGGCCGATGCCTTGGCGAAATCCATCTGGCCGGCATAACGCTCCTTCAGAACGCTGATGCACTTGCCCATGTCACGCAGCCCTTGCGCGCCGATTTCGGCAATCACACCCTTGCAGGCTTCGAGCACCTGATCATCGGACATCTGCTCGGGCATGAAGCCGCGGATGATGGTGATTTCCTCGCGCTCCTGCTCGGCCAGTTCCTCGCGGCCGCCTTCGGAATAGATCTTGGCCGATTCCTCGCGCTGCTTGATCATCTTCTGCAGGATCTGCAGAATGTCGTCGTCGCTCACCGGATCCTTGCCGAGGCCACGGTTGGCGATATCGCGATCCTTGATGGCCGTCTGGATCAGACGGACGGTGGACAGCCGGCGGGCTTCCTTCGCCTTCATCGCGTCCTTCATTGCGTTGGAAAGCTTGTCGCGCATCATCTTGTTCTTCTCCTTGGGAAAAGCTGTGTTTGACTTTCAAACCGGCCGCTTTACCCGTGTCTTTCGCGCCGCCGTCATAGACGAGACCGGCAAGAGGATCAATCAGCGCCTTTTGAACCTTGACATCAGAACGGGATAAATCCACCTGACGCAAGGTGGCGCGATTGACCACCTCGACCGCTTCCGTTATTTTCCGGCACCTGCACGAGATTAAAAACCAGAGCCCAAGCGCGAAAACATTTCGCGCGCCCTTTTACCGCGACCATAGATGGCCCTAGTGCCCAGCTGCTTCAAGTGGCCGGGCAACGGGCGGAGACGAACCGACATGACAGAGACAGCACCCTGGACCTCCCGTAAGCCCACGGCCCTCCTCGTCCTCGCCGACGGAACGGTGATCGAGGGACATGGCGTCGGCGCCACCGGCAAGGTAACGGCAGAAGTCTGCTTCAACACGGCGCTCACCGGCTATGAGGAAATCCTGACGGACCCCTCCTATCTCGGCCAGATCGTCACCTTCACCTTCCCGCATATCGGCAATATCGGCACCAATGAAGAAGACATCGAAGACCTGACGCCGGCGGCTCGCCGCGGCGCTGTCGGCGTTATCTTCAAGGCCGATATCACCGAGCCGTCGAATTACCGCGCCTCGCGCCACCTGAACGATTGGCTGGCCTCGCGCGGCATCATCGGCCTGTCGGGCATCGACACGCGCGCGCTGACGGCCTGGATCCGCGAAAACGGTGCGCCGAACGCCGTCATCGCCCATGATCCGAACGGCGTCTTCGACATCGAGGCGCTGAAGGCGGAAGCCCGGGCCTGGAGCGGCCTTGTCGGTCTTGATCTTGCCAAGGAAGCAACCTCCGGCCAATCGTCGCAGTGGAGCCAGACGCCTTGGGTGTGGAACGAAGGTTATGGCGAAATGTCGCCGGAAGATGCCAAGTACCACATCGTCTGCGTCGATTACGGCGTCAAGCGCAACATCCTGCGCCTGTTTGCAGGCCTCGACTGCAAGGTGACGGTGGTTCCGGCTGCAACGTCTGCCGAAGACATCATGGCGCTGAACCCCGATGGCGTATTCCTGTCGAACGGCCCGGGCGATCCGGCAGCCACCGGCGAATATGCCGTGCCTGTGATCCGCGAGATCATTAAGAGCGAGACGCCGACCTTCGGCATCTGCCTTGGCCACCAGATGCTGGGTCTGGCACTCGGCGCCAAGACCGAAAAGATGCACCAGGGCCATCACGGCGGCAACCACCCGGTCAAGGATCACACGACCGGCAAGGTGGAAATCGTCTCCATGAACCACGGTTTTGCCGTCTCGTCGGACTCGCTGCCTGCAGGCGTCGAGGAAACCCATGTCTCGCTGTTTGACGGCAGCAATTGCGGCCTGCGCCTCACCGACAAGCCGGTGTTTTCCGTGCAGCATCACCCGGAAGCATCACCGGGGCCGCAGGACAGCCATTACCTCTTCCGCCGCTTCCTCAACATGGTGCGCGAGAAGAAGGGCGAACCGGCACTTGCTGAACGCTGATCGGTCCAGACCATCCACGATACAATTGACGGCCCGCCCTTACCGGCGGGCCGTTTGCTGTTTCAGAACTGGTGGCGGCGGACCAGAAGCCAGAACCGCACGCAGAGCATGACCGCAGCGGCGGCAAGCCCCAGCACGAAGCCAATCCAGATACCGATGCCCCGCCATTCGAAGACGAAGCCGAGAAGCCAGGCGCAGAAGAAGCCGATCGGCCAGTAGGCAATGAGCGCCAGCACCATGGGGATCGTCGTGTCCTTGTGGCTGCGCAGCAGACCGGCGGCCACCGCCTGCAATCCATCGAACATCTGGAAGGCGCCGGCCGCCACGATCAGCGGCACCGCCAGCATCAGCACTTCACGCGCATCCGGCTGGGTCATGTCGAGAAACAGGCCGCCGAGCATGGCCGGCGCCACGGCAAACAACAGGCCACCCATCATGGAAATGGCAAGACCGATCAGCAGCACGGAAAGCGCTGCCCGGCGCACCCCAAGCTGATCGCCGCGACCATAGGCGACGCCGACACGCACGGTTGCCACCTGCGCCAGCCCCAGCGGGATCATGAAGGCGATGGAGGCAAGCTGCAGCGCAATGCCGTGGGCGGCAAGCTCCTCCTTGCCAAGCAGGCCCATCAGCAGGGAAGCGGCGGTAAACAGCCCTGCCTCGGCCAGAATCGTAAAACTGATCGGCAGGCCAAGCCCCAGGATTTCACGAAACGCTGCCCAATCCGGCCGCCAGAAGCGCACGAAGATTTCGTAGGCGCGGGTCTGCGGACGGTTTTCCACATAAGCGACCATCAGCGCAAACCCGACGACGTTGACGCTGAAGGAGGCAATGGCTGCGCCGTTCAGCCCCATAGCCGGCAGGCCGAAGCGCCCGAAGATCAGGCCGTAGTCCAGCACGATGTTGACGGCAAACATGCCAAGCGTCACGTAAAGCAGCACGCTTCCCCGCTCCAGCGCACCGACGAAGGAGCGCATCACCATCAACAGCAGCGCCGGGAACATGCCCCATTGCAGGATGCGCAGATAGCCTTGCGCCAGCGCTGCAATATCCGGCTCCTGACCCAGCCGCAGCAGAAGCGGTTCCGAAAACCACAGGATCGGCGCCGTCAGCGCCCCATAGGCAATCACCACCCACATGCCCATGCGCACCGAACGGCGTGCCCGCACCGCATCACCGCGACCGATCGCCTGCGCCACCAGCGGCACCACCGCACTGGCAAAACCGCTGCCGAAGATGAACACGATGAAAAACACCTGGCTGGACAGAACCACGGCGGCAAGCTCAGTCGTGCCGAGCCAGCCGACCATCACCACGTCGGTGGTGTTGATCGCCATCTGCGCCAGTTGCGCGCCCACAAAGGGAAGCCCAAGGGCCACGGTCGCCCGCACATGCCCGGACCAGGAATTGTCCGAAACCTGCGCTTCGGGCGCGGCTGAAAGGGTTGCCATGTCACCAAACTCCAAAACGAAAAAAGCCGCTGCCCCATTTTCGGGCAGACGGCATAAGAAATGATCTAGCCACTGCCCGGCCGAGAGGCAAGGCGAATGCGCCAGACAGCAGAACAATTGTCGCAACCCATCAGCAATCGTGATGGATCGACAGCGTTTGGAAATGCCTTCTGTCTCAGGTGTTGCGCCGATGATCCGTCTTGAGAAACTCGACAAAGGCTTTCAGCGGCTGCGGCATGTGGCGGCGGCTGTTGTAATAGAGAAAGGGACCGGAAAAGCTCTGCGTCCAGTCCTCAAGCACCGGCACCAGTGCTCCGGAGGCAAAGGCCGGCGCCACAAACTCCTCGAAGGTGAAGATGATGCCGAAGCCGCGGCTCGCAAGCGCCACCTCCAGCGAAGTGGTTTCGGCAATCAGCCGGGCGGGCGGCAGGATGGTGAATTCGCGCCCCTCCTCCTCAAAACTCCACGCCAGCACGCGGCCACTCGAAAAACGGTGCAGGATACATTGGTGCGCCAGCAGATCCTGCGGATGCTTCGGCGCCCCATGCTGGGCAAGATAGGATGGCGCTGCAGCGCCGACATAACGCTGCACGCGCGGGCCGATCGGCACGGCGATCATGTCCGCCTGCAAGGCTTCCTCATAACGCACACCGGCATCGAAGCCCTCGCCGTTGATATCGATCAGCGCGTCGTTGGTCGCGACTTCCAGCGTGATGCCGGGGTAAAGCGCGAGGAACCGGGCTGCAATATCCGGCAGTACGGCATGGGCAACAATGCCGGGCACGTTCAGCCTCAGGCGCCCGACCGGCGTGTCGCGCACGCTGTTAATGTCATCCAGCGCCGCCTCGATTTCGAGAAGACCGGGCTTCAACCTTTGCAGCAACCGCTCGCCGGCTTCCGTCAGGCTGACGCTGCGGGTGGTGCGGTTGAGCAGGCGAACCCCGAGCCGCGCCTCCAGCCGCCGCAGCGCCTCCGACAGCGACGAGGCAGACACACCGCGCAGCTTTGCGGCGGCGCGAAAACTCTGGTTCTGCGCAACCGCTGCAAACGCATCGAGTTCGGCAAGGGGAAGATCGGCCATTGTGCATATATCCGAACAGGGTGTGCGCGTTGCGACGGATTATCGCACAGAAGTCTGTCGGGTAAAAGATCGTCAGCCGCATAGTCACGGCCTTGAGAAAGAGGAATTCGCGATGAAGACACGTCAGCTTGGAGAAACCGGCCCGCAGGTTTCGGCCCTTGGCCTTGGCTGCATGGGCATGTCCGACATGTACGGGCCAACCGACCGCGCAGAAAGCATCGCCACCATCCATGCCGCCATCGATGCCGGCGTCACGCTGCTCGATACCGGCGATTTCTACGGCATGGGCCATAACGAGATGCTGATCGGCGAAGCCCTGAAAGAGACGTCGCGGGAAAAAGTGCAGCTCAGCGTCAAGTTTGGCGCTCAGCGCGGACCGGATGGCAGCTGGATCGGTTACGATACTCGCCCATCAGCGGTAAAGACCGCCCTTGCCTACACGCTGAAACGCCTTGGCGTCGATTACATCGACATCTACCGCCCTGCCCGGCTCGATCCGAATGTGCCGATCGAGGATACGATTGGCGCCATCGCCGAGATGGTTCAGGCCGGTTACGTACGCCACATCGGCCTGTCGGAGGTGGGTGCCGATACCATCCGCCGCGCCGCCGCCGTCCATCCGATCGTCGATCTCCAGATCGAATATTCGCTGATCTCGCGCGGCCTGGAAGACAAGATCCTGCCGGTGACGCGGGAACTCGGCATCAGCATCACGGCTTACGGCGTGCTGTCACGCGGTCTGATCAGCGGCCACTGGCAGAAGGCGCGAGAGGCGCAGGGCCGCGATTTTCGCATCATGAGCCCACGCTTCCAGGAGGGCAATCTGGAGCAGAACCTTGCGCTTGTGGATGCCTTGCGCGCGATTGCCGAAGCGCGCGGCGTCACTGTCGCCCAGATCGCCATTGCCTGGGTGGCGCAGCAGGGCGATGACATCGTGCCCCTCGTCGGTGCCCGCCGCCGCGATCGCCTTACCGAATCGCTTGGGGCGCTGGATGTGGTGCTGAGCAGCGAGGACCTTGCCGCCATCGAACAGGCGGTGCCGAAAGATGCTGCCGCAGGCTCCCGGTATGCTGAAGCGCAGATGGCCCACCTCGACAGCGAACATTGACCTCTTGGCCTTGAGGCCGCGCTCTGTGCGGCCTCAACCGTCAGTCAGCTACGGGCATAATCATACTGGCCGCCCTTTGCCAGCGCCCGCTGATAGGCGGGCCTCGCGCGGATCGCCTCCATGTAGCGGCGCACGGCAGAGACATCGCCCATCGCTTCCATCCGTGTCATGCCGGCTTCGACGGGAAAGCTCATGGCAATGTCGGCGGCGGAAAATTCGGCGCCGGCAAACCAGCCGCCGCGGACAAGCTCGGCGTTCCAGAAGGCGAGATGATCGGCAAGCTGCGGATCAACAAGCTTTTTCTGCACGCCCGTTGCGATGAGGGAAGCGACGGGGCGCAGGAAAAACGGCAGCTGACCCGGCAGGCGCAGGAAGATCAGCTTCAGCAGCAGAAGCGGCATGGCAGACCCTTCGGCGTAATGCAGCCAGTAGGTATAACGGAGCGCCGCATCGCTTCCCGCTGCGGGCTTCAGGTTTTTGCCCGCCCCATAGGTCTCGACCAGATATTCGATGATCGCGCCGCTTTCGGCAACCACGCGACCACCATCCTCGATGACCGGCGATTTGCCGAGCGGATGCACAGCCTTCAGGCTTTCCGGTGCGCGCATATCCGGCGCACGGTGATAGGTCTTTACCGCATATTCCAGCCCCAGTTCCTCCAGTAGCCAGAGAATGCGATGGGCGCGGGAATTATCGAGATAATGAAGGGTAATCATGGTTAACTCATAATCAAAAATGCCGGCTGGGCAACACGGTCGCGACCCTAGCGCATGCCGGAAGAATGAAAAAGTGGACCCGGCGGGGAAAACACCGTCCGCCTGATGATTCGAGGCTGTCGGTGTCGAGTCGCTCCCGAATTCTTGCGTCTCGCTGCGGATCAAAGAAACCGATAGCCGACGCACAGGAAGACTAATCCCTGCAAGCCACCCCATCGTAGGCTCGAAAACAAAGACGGGACTGAACAAGCAGTCCAGTCAGTTTGTTGACAAACCTGTCTCCCACCTCGACGTCATCCTCGGCCTTGTGCCGAGGATCTACTAAGATCCGATAAAATCAAAGGTTTGTAGATGCTCGGGACAGGCCCGAGCATGACGGAAGCAAGCTGAAAGTCCTTTGTCAGCAGTCTGACGGGACTGAACAAGCAGTCCAGTCTTTCGCCATTTCCGAGCGAATGCAGCCGAGGCTGCTAAAGCTGCTGGTAGCTCGGCGCGAACGTGTCGCAGGCTTCCATGTCACCGCTGGTAAAGCCTTTGCGGAACCAGCTCACCCGCTGGGCAGAGGTGCCATGATTGAAGGCATCGGGCACCACATACCCTTGAGAGCGTTTCTGCAGCGTATCGTCGCCAATCTGTTGTGCGGCGTTCAACGCCTCTTCCAGATCGCCCTGTTCGAGAATGCCGCGTTGCTGCGTGGATTTTCCCCATACGCCGGCAAAACAATCCGCCTGCAGTTCCACCCGCACCGACATACGGTTGGCATCCGCCTCGCTCATCGAGCCGCGCATCTGGTTGAACTTCGGCAGCACACCGGTCAGGTTCTGCACGTGATGACCCACCTCGTGCGCGATCACATAGGCTTCGGCGAAATCGCCGGACGCACCGAACTTGCCGGACAGCTCGCGAAAGAAGCCGGTGTCGAGATAGACCTTGCGGTCGCCCGGGCAGTAGAACGGACCCGTCGCAGAAGACGCCGATCCGCAGGCCGATCGAACGCCACCGGAAAACAGCACCATGGTCGGTTCTTCGTACCGCTCGCCGGCTCTCTGGAAAATGCCGTTCCAGGTGTCTTCCGTTTCTGCCAGAACCGTGCGCACGAAGGCCGTCATCTCGTCATTTTGCGCCGAGCGAGGCTCTGCCTGCTGCTGGGTACCGGACGATCCGCCGTCCGATCCGATATCCCCGCCTGACAGCAAGGTCAGCGGATTGATGCCGAGCATGAAGCAGACGATCACGATGAAGATGAGCCCGCCGATGCCGCCGCCGCGCGCACCGCCGCCGCCGATGGGGATTCTAAATCCCCTCCCGCCAGACGAGCCTCCGCCCGCGCCGCGCTGATCCTCGATATTGTCCGATTGACGACGCCCCCGCCATTGCATGGCTTTATCCTTATGTGTGTTTCTGCCGCCTGAACGCAGTTGGGAGGACGCAGGTTCCTTTGCCTTGCTCACGCGGCCGGTGGATCACCGACACCTTATGAAACTGCAAGGCGCAGGGCACCCCAGAATGTCAGACAGCGGATTTGTGCAAGGCCTGGCAAGCACCGCTGGCGCACCACCGCGGCCGGTGCTGTTTCCATCTGTAGATTTCAAAGATTGGGGGTTCCTTCCAGGCCAACACTCCCCTATAAGCCGCTTCTAGCCTGAAAAATCATTCTTGTGCCCGACCGGTGATCCACTCATCCGGCCGGTTTTTCGCGCAGGAAAAAATAAGCGGAAAGACGATATGCCCAAGCGCCAAGATATCAAGTCCATCCTCATCATTGGCGCGGGGCCAATCGTCATCGGCCAGGCCTGCGAATTCGACTATTCCGGAACGCAAGCCGTCAAGGCGCTAAAGGAAGAGGGTTACCGGGTCATCCTGGTCAACTCCAACCCCGCCACGATCATGACCGATCCGGGTCTGGCCGATGCCACCTATGTCGAGCCGATCACGCCGGAAGTCGTCGCCAAGATCATCGCCAAGGAACGTCCGGACGCGCTTCTTCCCACCATGGGCGGCCAGACGGCATTGAACACGGCGCTTTCGCTGAAGCGGATGGGCGTGCTGGATCGCTACAACGTCGAAATGATCGGCGCAAAGCCCGCCGCCATCGACATGGCCGAAGACCGCGCCCTTTTCCGCGAAGCCATGAAGCGCATCGGCCTTGAAACGCCGAAATCCATGCTGGCCAATGCCACCGACATCAAGGACACCGACCGCAAGAGCCATGAGGCCGAGCGCGCCAAGCTGCGCGAGACGCTGTCGGGTGCCGATCTCGACACGGCGCTGGACGAGCTGGAAAATCAGTGGAACCTTGGGGAAACCGACCGCAAGCAGCGTTATATCAGCCATGCCATGGCGATTGCCGCCCAGGCCATCGACGTTGTCGGCCTGCCCGCCATCATCCGCCCCTCCTTCACCATGGGCGGCACCGGCGGTGGCATTGCCTATAACCGTTCGGAATTCTTCGAAATCATCGGCTCCGGCCTCGATGCTTCTCCGACCACCGAAGTGCTGATCGAAGAATCGGTTCTCGGCTGGAAGGAGTATGAAATGGAAGTGGTCCGCGACAAGGCGGACAATTGCATCATCATCTGCTCCATCGAAAACATCGATCCGATGGGCGTCCACACCGGCGACAGTATCACCGTCGCGCCGGCGCTGACGCTGACGGACAAGGAATACCAGATGATGCGCAACGCCTCGATTGCGGTGCTGCGCGAGATCGGCGTCGAAACAGGCGGCTCGAACGTGCAGTTCGCCGTCAACCCGGCCGATGGCCGCCTCGTCGTCATCGAAATGAACCCGCGCGTCTCGCGTTCGTCCGCTCTCGCATCGAAGGCTACCGGCTTCCCCATCGCCAAGGTCGCGGCAAAGCTTGCCGTCGGTTATACGCTGGACGAACTGGACAACGACATCACCGGCGGTGCAACGCCCGCCTCGTTCGAACCGTCGATCGATTATGTCGTCACGAAAATCCCGCGCTTTGCCTTTGAAAAATTCCCCGGTGCCGAACCGACGCTGACGACGGCGATGAAATCGGTCGGCGAAGTCATGGCCATCGGACGCACCTTTGCCGAATCGCTGCAGAAGGCGCTGCGCGGCCTCGAAACGGGCCTGACCGGCCTCGACGAGATCGAGATCCCCGGCATGGAAGCCGGCGAAGGCTCCAAGAACGCCATCCGCGCCGCCATCGGCACGCCGACGCCGGACCGCTTGCGCATGGTGGCGCAGGCGCTGCGTTTCGGCCTCAGCGAAGCCGAAGTGCATGAAGGCTGCAAGATTGACCCCTGGTTCATCGCCCAGTTGAAGGCGATCGTCGACATGGAAGCGCGCGTGCGCGAACACGGCCTGCCGAAGGATGCGGAAAACCTGCGCACGCTGAAGGCCATGGGCTTTTCCGATGCCCGTCTCGCCAGCCTCTCCGGCAAGCGCCCGAAGGAAGTGGCCGAACTGCGCAACAGCCTGAACGTTCGTCCCGTGTTCAAGCGCATCGATACCTGCGCTGCCGAATTCGCATCGCCGACCGCCTACATGTATTCGACCTATGAGACGCCCTTCGTCGGCGAATTGCGCTCGGAAGCGGAAATCTCCGACCGCAAGAAGGTGGTCATCCTCGGCGGTGGCCCGAACCGCATCGGCCAGGGCATCGAGTTCGATTATTGCTGCTGCCATGCCGCCTTCGCGCTGAAGGATGCGGGCTTTGAAGCGATCATGATCAACTGCAACCCGGAAACCGTCTCCACCGACTACGACACCTCCGACCGCCTCTATTTCGAGCCGCTGACGGCCGAAGACGTGATCGAGATCCTGCGCGCGGAACAGGAAAAGGGTGAAGTGGTCGGCGTCATCGTGCAGTTCGGCGGCCAGACGCCGCTGAAGCTTGCCGAAGCCTTGGAAAAGAACGGCATCCCGATCCTCGGCACTGCCCCCGACATGATCGATCTGGCCGAAGACCGCGACCGGTTCCAGAAGCTTCTGATGAAGCTCGACCTCAACCAGCCGAACAACGGCATCGCCTATTCCGTCGAACAGGCCCGCCTTGTCGCCTCGGAAATCGGCTTCCCGCTCGTCGTGCGCCCGTCTTATGTTCTGGGTGGCCGTGCCATGCAGATCATCCACAATGAAAGCATGCTGCAGAGCTACCTGCTGGATACCGTTCCGGGTCTCGTGCCCGAGGATATCAAGCAGCGTTATCCCAACGACAAGACCGGCCAGATCAACACGCTTCTCGGCAAGAACCCGCTGCTCTTCGACAGCTACCTGACGAATGCCGTGGAAGTGGACGTCGATGCCCTTTGCGATGGCGAAAACGTCTTCGTTTCCGGCATCATGGAGCATATCGAGGAAGCCGGCATTCACTCCGGCGACAGCGCCTGCTCGCTGCCGTCGCGCTCGCTCTCCAATGAGACGCTCGACGAGTTGGAACGCCAGACGGCGGCCATGGCGCGTGCGCTCAACGTCGGCGGCCTGATGAACGTGCAATATGCCATCAAGGACGGCGTGATCTACGTGCTCGAAGTCAACCCGCGCGCCTCGCGCACGGTGCCCTTCGTCGCAAAAACCATCGGTGCGCCGATTGCCAAGATCGCCGCCCGCATCATGACCGGCGAAAAGCTGGACGATGCCATTGCCGCCTACGGCGCCAAGCCCGATCCGCGCAACCTGAAGCACATCGCGGTGAAGGAAGCCGTCTTCCCATTTGCCCGCTTCCCCGGCGTCGATACGCTGCTTGGCCCGGAAATGCGCTCGACCGGCGAAGTGATCGGCCTCGACACCAATTTCGCGCTGGCTTTTGCCAAGAGCCAGCTCGGCGCCAGCGTCGAACTGCCGCGCGATGGCACCGTGTTCGTCTCCGTGCGTGACGAAGACAAGGAACGCGTTCTGCCGGCGATCAGGCTGCTGGTGGAAATCGGCTTCAAGGTTATGGCAACCGGCGGCACCGCGCGTTTCCTTGCCGAAAAGGGCATCGAAGCCACCAAGATCAACAAGGTTCTGGAGGGACGTCCGCATATCGAGGATGCCATCCGCAACCGCCAGGTTCAGCTCGTCATCAACACGACGGATAGCAACAAGGCGATCTCGGATTCCAAGTCGCTTCGCCGCGCAACGCTGATGCAGAAGGTGCCCTATTACACCACGATGGCCGGAGCTCTTGCCGCTGCCGAAGCCATCCAGGCGCTGAAGAAGGGCCAGCTGGAAGTGCGCCCGCTGCAGAGCTATTTCTGAGGGCAATCTCCAGTAGCCGGTACAGTCCTGCAGCCAAAGAACGAGGCGGCCTTCGCGGGCCGCCTCACTTTTTGACAAACCCCCGACGCACCTTCTCAAGGGGTGAGATTCACGGAACGTCTCAGAATCGAATAGCGAACGGACCGGAATTAAAATGGCTTCAGCAAAGGCAAGAGGACTTTGTCAGCAGTCTGAGGCCGCCTTCGCGGGCCGCCTTTTATCTTGGCAAGACAAACCCGGCGGGCAGGCTCTCCAGCCCGGCCCTTCCGTTACACCAAACGTTCATCCGTAAATTGCGCCGTCTCCTTGATACCCCAAAGAGCCTGATACAGGGGACGGGGCTTGTCCTGCAGAAAGAGCTTGCCGTCTTCCAGACGCCGGGTGGGGATGGCCTGTCGGTCGATGGCGCCTTCGAGCGTCATGGCGAGGTCCCTGGCGAATGTTCGGTCATCGAAATACCAAGAATGGGTCCAGTAGGAGCCATCGCCGTCAGCCGGAGGCTTGAGCGTCAGGAAATGATCCCCGCACCCAACGTTGACGACCTTCGACTGTCCGTCGTCGGTCACCCCGACGCGACCGGCGCGCGCGGCGGCACCAAGCCTCTTTGCATTCGAGACGGCAAGGGCGGCATCATAGGGAGTGGAGTAATTCGTAAAACGCATGATGCGGCGAAACATCGGATTGCTCCAGTCGCTTGCGGCCGACAGGCTGTGTGACGATACATCGCCGCTGATGAAGGCCACCTGGCCGACCCGCCAGTCGTCTCTATAAAGGAGACCGTTCTTTTCGGCTTGGACAAATGCTTCCATGACCACATAGGCGCCGGCCGAATGCGCCAGCACGTGGACATTGGTTTTGCATTTATCCTTCTGCCCCCGGTTAAGCAGCTTGATGCCCTTGCTTACCACTTCGGAGGCGACACTGGCGCCATCGCGGCGGTCTTCGTAATAGTTCAGAACCTGATTAGCACTGGGCCAGTCAAACGATATGATTTCGCCACGCCAGCCTTCTGCGCGCAAATTTTGCCGGAGGCGACGCATTCGAGACAGAACCGCTTCAATCGTGTTGTTGTATCCATGCACAAAGATCAGGACATCCCCGGACGGGCTGATCGAAAGAGGATTTTCATCCCCGTCTGCAAGCCCTTGAACTTCACTGACCCAAGTGGAGGGTGAGGTGACAATATGAGACGGATCGTAGACCGGCTTGTCTCGAGGAACCTTGATATACCGAACCGGTCCCGGCTCACTGTTGAAGTGGTCTTTACTGAGACCTCTTGCGCACATCAAATAATCAAAGGCCACATCCTACCTCCGTTCAATTTAATGATCCAACTTCATATCGAAATATACAACAATAACAAAAAATTAAAAATTAAATACTTATTATTTTTTGTTTATATTGAAAAAACTGAAATACCAATTTGAATTTTCTGAAAATTCATTGATGAAAGACGGGGTGCTGTAGCGAAGCTCGCGGTTGCGCCAAGGGCCAGCGTCGAACTGCCGCGCGATGGCACCGTGTTCGTCTCCGTGCGTGACGAAGACAAGGAACGCGTCCTGCCGGCGATCAGGCTGCTGGTAGAAATCGGCTTCAAGGTTATGGCAACCGGCGGCACCGCGCGTTTCCTTGCCGAAAAGGGCATCGAAGCCACCAAGATCAACAAGGTTCTGGAGGGACGTCCGCATATCGAGGATGCCATCCGCAACCGTCAGGTTCAGCTCGTCATCAACACGACGGACAGCAACAAGGCGATCTCGGATTCCAAGTCGCTGCGCCGCGCAACGCTGATGCAGAAGGCGCCCTATTACACCACGATGGCCGGAGCCCTTGCCGCTGCCGAAGCCATCCAGGCCCTGAAGAAGGGCCAGCTGGAAGTGCGCCCGCTGCAGAGCTATTTCTGACAGTCTGCCTCGCCAACTGAGCACCTCAGCCGGAATCGGATGACGCCGGCAGCAATACAGCCGGTATTAATACAGGAAGGGCGGTCTTGGCCGCCCTTCCACGTTTTCGGATCTTCTTTCCGGCACAACGGCCCGCTTCGGCCGCCGTCTCCGCCCCTGCCCCCTTGCGTGGCCTCGACGGGCGTGATCGGCGGTCGGGATGTGCCGAAGACAAGAGAGCGTTCTACATCGTCATTGGTCCGCCGTGCGGATCAGCCTTCACGCTGCCTTGCTCAGCGGCTCCTGGCCGGCGCCGATCTTGGAGATCGTCTGGCGCACCTGGTGCCATTCGCCGGTCAGCCCGGTGCGGTACTGGTAGATGATCTCGCCGCTCGAAAAATCGGGTTCGAGAAGAACGATCGCGGAGTAGTTCTCCGGAATGACCGGCCCGACACCGGCGCCGGCAGGCCAGACTATTTCCGGCCAGCCTGTCAGGTCCAGACGAATTTTCGAACCGGGCCCCATCACGGTTGCATAAATCAGGTTTCCCGTCACATGCGACGACACGCTGAGGGGCGGGTTGACCGCCTGCGTCACTTCCGAATGCCCCGTGACAGTGCTTTTCGGCGTGTAAACCGTCAGGTTGAGCGTATTGATCGGGGCACCCGGGGGGCCTTCCGAACGCAGTGGCAAATAGAACAGCCCGACTTTCTGAACACTTTCAATGGCCATGAAACATCCTCCCTTTTTGATGACTGGTGAATCCGAATATTGATCTCCTCTAAATCAACCCTCGGACGCATTTATAATGCGCTCACCTGCATAGGATGCAACCATAAGATTTCAGGGATTTTGTAAGCCTGAAGTAAATTTCCGCTGATCACGAAGCAAAATACCGCTCTATACAATCAGCTGAACTGTTCGTTTACAGGCATTCTCCGATCATGCTCCTCAGCTCTTGTTGGAAAAGCTGTCTTTCCCGGTTCTGGACCTCCCCGTCCGGCAGACGCAGCAGATAGGACGGATGGACAGTGGTGAGCAGACGGCGGTCTTTGCCCATGGTCATCAACTTCCCCCGCACTTCCGACAAGCGCCGCCGTTCGCCGGTGAGCGAAAAATAGGCCGTGGCGCCCATTGCCACGATCAGCTTTGGCGCGACCAGATCGATCTCCTGCTTCAACCACCAGCGGCACTGGACAATCTCTGCCTCGTTCGGTTTCTGGTGAATGCGCCTTTTGCCGCGCGGCTCGTATTTGAAGTGTTTGACGGCGTTGGTGACGTAGAGGGTTTTGCGATCGACGCCGATCTCCGACAGAGTGCTGTCAAACAGCTTTCCGGCTGGGCCGATGAAGGCACGCCCCGCCAGATCTTCGTGATCGCCCGGCTGCTCGCCGACCACCATCACAGCGGCATTGGATGGCCCCTCGCCAAAAACCGTTTGCGTGGCCTTGCAATGCAGCGCACAGCGCGTGCATCCCTCCGCTTGCCGGCGAAGGGCGGAAAGCGTGCCGGGAGGCGCTACCACCTCCGCCCCGGAACCTGATGCGGCCAATGCCCGCTCGCGCAGCCGTTCATGAAACACCGGCGGCTGGGATGCGGCCCTTTCTGCCATCTCCTTCACCTTTTCCTCGGCATTGGCGATCAGCCCGGGAATGAGCGAGGCCTCCGGCAGGTTCTTCCAGTATTTTTTTGGCATTTCCGCCGTCATCGCCTTCACCTTCAACCGGGCGGGATTGAAGATATTGGCGTAATAGACCCGCCACAGGTCATCGGCGGCATCCTGATGCTCAAGCTTCGGCGCCGGTTCATCCGAAACGACGAGACCTTCACCATTAAAGGCGGCCGATCCCTTAGGCGTTGCAATCAGCCAGTCCATGTCGGCAAAACGACGGGCAAAGAACGGTGCGGTGCGGGAGACGATAAAGTGGTCTGGCTCGAACCAGGCGACGAAGGAACGGCGCGGCCCACCGCCCGCCGGCACTTCCTTGAACCGCACGAAGGCCTTCATCTTGTGGCTGTCGCGGCGCACGGATTTTTCCAGCTTCAGCGCCTCGATCACATCGGCATCGGAGACGATCTCCAGAAGCCTTCGTTCTTCGCGCAGCCTCCAGAGCAGGCGATAGAGAAGTGCAAAACGCGACGGTTGTGTGTGGCACACAACCGATTGCGCCAAAGCCAAAAAAGCCGCCGGCACGGCCACCACCTTGGCCGGGGCGGCTGACGGTTCTGGAATTGCGGCCTCGGCGGTTTCCGGCAACAGCGTCGCCTCGCCCGCCAGCCGCCAATCCACCGCCTGCGGCTCTATGTCGGCCTGCAGGAGGGCGCGCGCCGCATCGCGCCATTCGGCAAAATCGCCGCGGCCTTTCAGGAAAACCGTGCGCATCAGAACAGCGCCAGTTGTTGCGGCTGCGGCGCAAACATGGCGCGCAGGTCCGTGCGGTCGATCAGCCGGTGCGGCGTCCAGCCCTCGGCGACGATGAAGGGCTGCACCTTGCGCAGCGATACCGACAGCCGCCCGAGATCCTCCAGCCGCAACCGGCGCTGCCGGCGCGAGGACAGGATGGAGCGCACCGTCTTGGTGCCGAAACCCGGCACGCGCAGCAGCATTTCCTTTGGCGCCTTGTTGACGTCGACAGGGAATTGGTCACGATTACCGAGCGCCCAGGCGAGCTTTGGATCGAGATCAAGGTCGAGATTGCCATCAATAGTCGACGCTGTGATTTCGCCGATGTCGAAGCCATAGAAACGATAGAGCCAATCCGCCTGATAAAGCCGGTGTTCGCGCATCAGCGGCGGTTTGATCAGCGGCAGTTTCGACGAGGCATCCGGAATGGGGCTGAAGGCGGAATAATAGACGCGCTTCAGGCCGTAACTGCCGTAAAGCCGGGCGCTGGTGCCGAGGATCGTTGCGTCGCTTGCGCCATCGGCGCCGACGATCATCTGCGTGCTCTGGCCCGCGGGAACAAACGTGCGCCGGCGTTTTGTCTGCAAGGTCGGCTCGGAGGCTTCCTCGATCTTCAGCCGCAGATCGCCCATGGCGCGGCGGATGCCGGCCGGCTTCTTTTCCGGCGCAAACTGGCTGATGCCGTGGTCCGTCGGCAGTTCCACATTGATGGAGAGACGGTCGGCATAAAGCCCGGCCTCCGCAATCAGCCCGGGCGAGGCTTCGGGAATGGTCTTCAGATGAATATAACCGCGAAACTTGTGGACGGTGCGCAGTTCTCGCGCCACCCGCACCATTTCTTCCATCGTGTGATCGGAGGAGCGGATGATACCCGAGGATAAAAACAGGCCCTCGATATAATTGCGCCGGTAAAATTCGAGCGTCAGCCAGATCACCTCGTCCGGCGTGAACCGCGCCCGCTCGACATTGCTGGAGGAGCGGTTGATGCAATAGACGCAGTCATAGATGCAGAAATTGGTGAGCAGGATTTTCAGAAGCGAAATGCATCGCCCGTCCGGCGCATAGGCGTGGCAGATTCCAGAGCCTTCCGTGGAGCCCAATCCACCGGTGCCTCCCGAATGGCGTTTCGTGGTGCCGCTCGAGGCGCAGGACGCATCGTATTTGGCAGCGTCGGAGAGAATGGCGAGACGTTCTTTCAGCGACTTCTTCATTAGTATGTTCACTATATGTTCTTTTCCCTGTCGTCAAGACCGGTGCCGAAATGACGCGCCCCTTTCCCTCCACGGCTGGCGCCCTATTTCGAATTTGCTGGCAATTGTTGTAGTGATTCTGTTATAGTTGCCGAAATTAGAGCTTTCACACGGTTCCGGGGATACCCTCCGGGACCTGTTTCTTTTTGTGGCCGCGGGTAGCGGCCATGAGACTGAGGGTTAAGGAAAATGGTTGATAAGGTCCCGATGACTCCATCCGGTTTCACCAAGCTGCAGGAAGAACTGCGCTGGCGCCAACAGGAGGAACGTCCTCGCATCATCGAGGCCATTTCGGAAGCACGCGCCCATGGCGACCTTTCGGAAAATGCCGAATACCACGCCGCCAAGGAAGCGCAGAGCCACAATGAAGGCCGCGTGACCGAGTTGGAAGACCTGACGGCCCGCGCCGAGGTGATCGACCTCAGCAAGATGTCGGGATCCAAGATCAAGTTCGGCGCCACGGTAAAGCTCATCGACGAGGATACGGACGAGGAAAAGATCTACCAGATCGTCGGCGACCAGGAAGCCGACGTGAAGGAAGGCCGCATCTCTATCTCTTCACCGATCGCCCGCGCACTGATCGGCAAGGAAGCCGGCGACAGCATTGAAGTGGTCGCCCCCGGCGGCTCGAAGGCTTACGAGATCCTCGCGGTCAACTGGGGCTGATCCGGCAAAGCAGGCGTTCGCCGTGCCCCCTTCCCTGCAACAGGTCGAGGTGATCGCCCCGCACTTCAAGCGAAGGCTGTCGGGCGTCACCTCCACCGTGATCCAGCTTGTTCCGGTGCAGAACCGTCTCGGCCAGAAGGTTGTCACCTTCGGGCCGGGCCTGCCGTCTTTTCTGCCGGCAATGTCGGCCGGCGAACTGACGCAGCTCTGGACGCCGCCCGACGGCCGCCGCCACCGGATCTGGCATGCACGGCGCAATATCGAAATGCTTCCGGGCATTTTTCTGCGCGATGTCTGCCGCATGCCGCTAAAACTCCTCTTCACCTCCGCCTCGCAGCGCAAGCATTCCCGCTGGACGAAGGGGCTGATTGCCCGCATGGACCAGGTGATTGCGGTGTGCCAGAAAACCGCCTCCTACCTGGAGCGGGACAGCACCGTCATTCTGCACGGCATTGACTTAAATCGCTTTTCGCCTGCTGCAGACAAGGCCGCAGCAAAGGCAGGCTTGGGGCTTGATCCGCAAAAACACTATGTCGGCTGCTTCGGCCGGGTGCGCCACCAGAAAGGCACCGATCTTTTCGTCGATGCGATGATCCGTCTTCTGCCGGATCATCCCGACTGGAACGCCGTGATTGCCGGACGCGCCACGGCCAAACACATCGCCTTCGAGGATGATATGAAAGCCCGCGTCGCGGCTGCTGGCCTTGCCGACCGCATCTTGTTTGTCGGCGAGCACACCAATATCAACGACTGGTATCGCGGGCTGGACCTCTTCGTCGCCCCCCAGCGCTGGGAAGGCTTTGGGTTGACGCCGCTCGAGGCCATGGCCAGCGGCGTACCTGTTATTGCCGCCGATGTCGGCGCCTTTGCCGAACTCATTCTCGATGGCGTGACCGGCCGCATGGTGGAGCGCGGTGTCCTCGACAGTTTTGTCGGGGGTATCGAACCTTTCCTTGCCGCGCCTTCCCTCTGCCATCAGCAGGGGTTCGCAGCGCTTGCCCATGTCACCGAGAACTTTTCCATCGAACGCGAGGCAAAGGCCATCGGCGCCGTTTACAGCGCGCTGCTGGATGCCCGATAAGGCCACATTTTTCATGACGATCTAT
The DNA here is from genome assembly GCF_058242775.1 of Neorhizobium sp. PAMB6630. Classification (NCBI taxonomy): domain Bacteria; kingdom Pseudomonadati; phylum Pseudomonadota; class Alphaproteobacteria; order Hyphomicrobiales; family Rhizobiaceae; genus Neorhizobium; species Neorhizobium sp. PAMB6630. The sequence goes on along the minus strand of NZ_CM177836.1, from coordinate 1,331,966 downwards.
GTCATCAACCTTGATCGGGCAAAAGAGCGCATGGCGCGCATGCAGGCTTTGCTTGGCGAACGCGGCCTTGCCTTTGAGCGCATCGAAGCGGTGGACGGGAAAACGCTTTCACCGGAAACACTGGCCGCCTGGTCAACCCGCCATCCTGATGGCAGCCTGGTTCTGTCGGTCGGGGAAGTCGGCATTCTGCTGAGCCAGCGCGAAGCGTGGCGACGGATTGCCGAAAGCGGCGTGCCCGGCGTCATCTTCGAAGATGACATCCATCTGGCACCGGGAGTTGAAAAGCTTCTCGCCGATCTCTCCTGGCTTCCCGCAGTGGCCGATATCGTCAAGATCGAAACCACCGGCCGGACGATTGCCGTCTCGCGCAAAAACCTTGACGTTGCGGGCTTATCGCTTGCCGCGCTGCGCAGCGCCCATCTGGGAGCTGCCGGCTACATCGTCACGCCGAAGGCGGCGCGCCTGCTGCTCGAGGCCATCGGCAAAAGCCACCGCGCCGTCGACCACCTGATCTTCGATCCCGTCTCGCCGCTGTTTTCACAGCTCAAAATCTACCAGACGATCCCGGCGCTTTGCATCCAGGACCAGTTTGTCACGACGCAGCCGCTTGGCCTTGGCGGCGAGATCGTGCGCGCCTGGGCGCTGGAAAAAAAGAAGCAGAAGAAAACCCTTCTGCAGAAGGCCGCACGCGAGATCGGCAGGCTTGCCGAACAGGCGCGCTTTGCGATTGCCGGGTTGCCGTTCAACCCGCTGACAGACCGCCGGAACGTGAAGGTTCTGCTCGCGCCAGACCGTGATCGGTAGCGCAGGCGGCGAGCAGCGGCACAATCACACTTCCACCAATCCCAGCTTCTTCACCTGGCGGATGGTCAGCATGGTGCGCACCGTATCGACGTGCTCATTGGCGGCGAGCACCTCGATGACGAAATCCTGGAAGTTGGTGAGGTTTTCGGCCGTGCAGCGCAGGAGGAAATCGCTGTCGCCGGACACCATCCAGGCTTCGCGCACGATGGTCCAGCCTTGCGCCAGCGCCGCAAAGGCCTTCAAATTGCTTTCCGACTGGTGCTTCAGCCCGACAAGGCAGAAGGCGACGAGGTCATAACCAAGCCGCGGGCCATTGAGGATAGCTGCATATCCCTCGATGATACCCGCTTCCTCCAGCTTACGCACCCGGCGCAGGCAAGGAGGCGCCGAGATGCCGACGCGCTCGGCAAGCTCGACATTGGTCATGCGACCGTCGCGCTGAAGTTCGCGCAGAATTTTAATATCGATGGCATCAAGTTCGGCTTTAAGCACGGACAACCCCTGTCGTTTTGCGGCTTGGTATTAGCCAAAGGCGCAGCGAACGCAAGGATTTCACGCAACATTATGTCCTCAGTGCGCATCAATCTTTCGATGCTTGCGTCAGTTGGCGCGCGCAAAGAGATCCAGATAAGCGTCGGTGACGGCTTTTCTTGAAAACTGCGCCTCCAGCGTTTGCTGCCCTCCAGAGGACAGCTGTCCGGCAAGGGTCCTGCTTGCCATGATCTGCCGGATGGCCGCGGCAAAGCCCTCGACATCGCCGATATCGACGAGCAGACCGTTGTCGCCGTCGCGCATGAACCACGAGGGCCCTTCCGAGCGGCTGGAAATGGCCGGCACATTCTGCGCCCAGGCTTCCAGCACCACATTGCCGAGAGGCTCATGCGCGGACGGCATGACCAGCGTATCGGCAGCCGCCAGAAACGGGCGCGTGTCTTCCTGCCAGCCAATGAAGCGGGTGCGCGCAGCAATGCCCAGCACTTGCGCCTGCTGTTTCAGCGCATTGGCCTCCTCGCCATCGCCGCAGAGCCAGAGATAGGCACCGGGCACGCGGGCCATGGCGGCGATCAGCGTGTCAAACCCCTTGCGCTTGACGAACCGGCCCATCGCCATCACCACGAAAGCATCCTCCGGCGTATCAAGGAGGGCGCGCTGAAGTGGTTCCACCCGTATTTGCGAGGTGAAATTGGAAATCACCTCCACCCCGCCCGTCCAGCCGAGATTGTCGCGCACATGGCGCGCGATGCCCGGCGTGTTGCACACGAGGATATCGACATTCCTGAACTCCTTCAGGCGATCGGGATAGTCACCGAGCCGACAGATCCGCACGGGCCCCTTGACCGCCGGCATCAGCTTGCTGGCGCGCGGCATCCACGCCATGATGGCCGCCGGCTTTTCCCTGCGCACCAGGCGCCTGACGCTGTAGGGCAGGATGACCCGGCCGAGTGTGCGGCTGCGAAAATCATGTTCGATGATGCGCGCCTGCTGTTCGATCTCGGCGCGCCAGCGGCGGTTGCGCCGGATGATGGCGGTCTGTTGAAGCCCCCGCTCCTCGAATGCCCGAACCAGATGAACGAAAAATCTCTCGGCACCGCCATCGGTGCCAAAATGAAAATGCGTAATTTTCATGCGCTCTCAAAGCACCGCAGGGGTTTTCGGATTTCTCCTGCACGCCCCGCCCCCGCCGGTATCTTCCCCTCAATTGTCGTGGATCCACTCTCGCCAGCTGCGAAAGAAAGTCCCGCCTTACGCAACCCAAGGTCGGGAGGCAAGAGTCAAGCAGGGATAGGCTGGAAAACACGGCGCACGGGCGGCAGCGGCTCCGCGCATATTGGCAGGCGAAAAACACCCTGACTGCACATAGCGGATTGCCATGGCGAATGCGCGCAGCCAGCAGCACCGACATCCGAGCGAAAAATCTGTGCGGAGAGCCGGAAACAAAGGCCTTTGCGGCATCATTATTGTGCGTAAAGGCGCCAGTCCGCCGTTCAACGCAGGGCTGCCCTTGAATTGAGGCATGGAACGTTCATAAATGGAGGACTTAAAGGCGCACCGGCCGGGAACCGCCTGATGGTCCTGTGTTCCGCTTGCTCGCGCCAATGCCGCTCTTCGAAAGGAAACCATCCATGTCTGCCCGTCACACGCAGGTTCTCATTATCGGCTCCGGGCCTGCCGGCTATACGGCGGCAATCTATGCCGCGCGCGCCATGCTGAAACCCGTGCTGATTGCCGGCATGGAACAGGGCGGCCAGTTGATGATCACCACGGATGTGGAAAACTATCCGGGTTTTGCCGATCCGATCCAGGGGCCGTTCCTCATGGAGCAGATGCTGAAGCAGGCCCATCACGTCGGCACCGAGATCATCAACGACCTGGTGACCGAGGTGGAACTGTCCACCCGTCCCTTCGTGGTGAAGACCGATTCCGGTCAGGTGTGGACGGCCGATACGCTGATCATCGCCACCGGCGCCAAGGCAAAATGGCTCGGCATCGAAAGCGAACAGCACTTTCAGGGGTTTGGTGTCTCGGCCTGCGCCACCTGTGATGGTTTCTTCTATCGCAACCGTGATGTCATCGTCGTCGGCGGCGGCAATTCGGCGGTTGAAGAGGCGCTTTACCTGTCGAATATCGCCAAGTCCGTCACCGTCGTGCATCGCCGCGACAGTTTCCGCTCGGAAAAGATCCTGCGCGAACGCCTGATGCAGCGCCCGAATGTCGAAGTGTTGTGGAACACGGAAGTGGCCGAAATCACCGGCGATGCCGCAAAGCCGCCGATGCCGCCTTCGGTGACGGGCGTAAAACTGCGCAATACCTTGACCGGCGCGATCACCGAACGGCCGATCCATGGCGTGTTCGTGGCCATCGGCCATGCGCCGGCAACCGAACTGTTTAAGGGCAAGGTCAGGCTGAAGGAGAACGGCTACATGTGGACGGCCCCGGATTCGACGGCGACCGACGTGCCCGGCGTGTTTGCCGCCGGCGACGTGACGGACGATACGTTCCGCCAGGCGATTACCGCCGCGGGGCTCGGCTGCATGGCAGCGCTTGAGGCCGAACGTTACCTTGCGGGCATCCTGCCGCTCGCCGAAGCGGCAGAGTAGAGATGGTCGTGCCGCTCGATTGGGACAAGTTGCGCATTTTTCACGCGGCCGCCGAAGCCGGTTCCTTCACCCATGCCGCCGACAAGCTGCATCTGTCGCAATCGGCGATCAGCCGGCAGGTGAGCGCGCTGGAGCAGGATGTCGGGGTCAAGCTGTTTCACCGCCACGCGCGCGGCCTGATCCTCACCGAGCAAGGCGAACTTCTCTATCGCACCGCCCATGACGTGCTGCTGAAGCTCGAAACGGTGAAGATGCAGCTGACGGAGACGACGGAAAAGCCGAGCGGCAAGCTGCGCGTAACGACGACGGTCGGTCTCGGCCAGGGCTGGCTCACCGACAAGGTGCAGGAATTCCTCCAGCTCTATCCGGAAATGGCCATCCAGCTGATCCTCGACAACGAGGAACTGGATGTGAACATGCGCCACGCCGATTGCGCCATCCGCCTGCGCCAGCCGCAGCAATCCGACCTTATCCAGCGCAAGCTGTTTACCGTGCACATGCACGTTTACGCAGCACCCTCCTATATCAACCGGTTTGGCGAACCGCAGACGATCGAGGATCTCGACGATCACCGAATCATCACCTTCGGGGAGCCTGCCCCCAATTACTTGCTGGATGTGAACTGGCTGGAATATGCCGGCCGCAATTCGGACAATCCGCGCCTGCCGCACCTGCAGATCAACAGCCAGACCTCGATCAAGCGGGCCTGCCTGCTGGGAATCGGCATCGCCGTGCTGCCGGATTACATCGTCGGACGCGATCCGGGACTCATCCAGCTTGCCATCAATGCCGACATTCCCTCGTTCGACACGTATTTCTGTTACCCCGACGAGATGAAAAACGCTGCCAAACTGAAGGTGTTTCGTGACTTTATCGTCGCCAAGGCCAGAAACTGGAACTTCTGAAAAACGTCACGGGCAAAACAGCGCCAACGCAACCGGCTGTCAAAATCACGCATTTCCAAAGGCTTGGGCGTGGGAACCTACAATTGACGACAGCTCAATAGCTAACCCTTGCAACGAACGCATGGCTGGCCTGCACAAAAACCGATTGTTCGCTGCACAATAAAGAACCATATCGCACACAGCTGATGCACATGGTGGCTTTTCCTCCCAGTTCCACCGCAGCAGCTGTTCCCCTCTGGAGGTTATTTGACCTTCACAATTTAAAGGGCCCTGGAGAAATCCGGTGGCCCTCTTTTTTTAACTGTGCCTTGCCCATGTCAGCGGAAATATCAGCCGGCAGCGCGGCACAGCACTTGCTTCTGTAAGACCCCACCCCCATATTGATGACAGTTGGCGCCACTTGGTAACATCCCCTCGTTGCCCGCGCCGGCTGTTCCCCTCTGGAGGTTTTTAAACCTTCATAACTTTGGGCCTCGGAGCAATCCGGCGGCCCATTTTTTTTGGCGGCCGATCCCCTTCCCCTCTTTAAATCGGAAAATATCGATCCATATATCGGTCATGGACGATATAAGAGATCAGGCCATGGACCGCACCGAAATCCTCAAAGCCCTGTCGCATCCGGTGCGCCTCGAGTTTCTCGAATGGCTGCGCCAGCCGGAGGCGCATTTTTCCTCGCAAGCGCATCCGCTCGACATGGGCATTTGCGCCAACCAGTTCGAAAAGCGCTGCGGCCTGTCGCAGTCCACCGTGTCCGCCCATCTGGCGACCCTTGAAAAAGCCGGTCTCGTGAAGATCACCAAGGTCGGTCAGTGGACCTTCTACCATCGCGACGAAGACATGATCCGCGCCTTCGTCTCCCATCTTGGCGACACGCTTTAAGCGCCCGTCGCCCGGCTCCTCCTCCCAAGCCCAATACGCAAAAGGAATTCTCATGCCGACACTCTTTGACACCGTCACCTTCGGGGACCTTACCCTCAAGAACCGCATCGTCATGGCGCCGCTCACGCGCAACCGCTCGCCGAAGGCGATCCCGAACGATTTGAACGTCGTTTATTACGAACAGCGCGCCACCGCCGGCCTCATCGTGTCCGAGGGCACTGCCGTGACCCAGCAGGGCCAGGGTTATGCGGATGTTCCCGGCCTTTATCTGCCGGAAGCGCTGGAAGGCTGGAAGAAGATCACCGATGCCGTGCATTCGCGCGGCGGCAAGATCGTGGCCCAGCTCTGGCATGTCGGTCGTATCTCGCATGTGTCGCTGCAGCCGGGCGGCGCGGCACCTGTCGCACCGTCTGCGATCGCCGCGAAGTCGAAGACCTATATCCTGAACGAAGATGGCAGCGGCGGATTTGCCGAAACCTCCGAACCGCGCGCACTCGAGCTTTCCGAACTTCCAGGCATTGCCGATGATTTCGCCAAGGCTGCCCGCGCTGCTGTCGATGCCGGCTTTGACGGCGTGGAAATCCACGGCGCCAACGGTTACCTGCTCGACCAGTTCCTGAAGGACGGCGCCAACAAGCGCACGGACGCCTATGGCGGCTCGATCGAAAACCGCATCCGCCTGACGCTGGAAGTGGTCGATGCTGTCGTGAACGCCATCGGCGCCGGCAAGACGGGCATTCGGCTTTCGCCGACGACGCCTGCCAACGATGTCAGCGACAGCGATCCGCAGGCGGTGTTCAACACGCTGGTCAAGGCGCTTGCCTCCCGCAACCTCGCCTTCATCCATGTGATCGAAGGTGCAACCGGCGGCCCGCGCGACCACCAGTATGAAGGCACCAGCTTCGATTACGCAGCCTTCAAGGCAACCTATGTCGATGCCGGCGGCAAGGGCGCCTGGATGCTGAACAACGGTTATTCGGCCGAGACGGCAGAAGAGGCCGTCGCCAGCGGCAAGGCCGACCTCGTATCCTTCGGCAAGCCGTTCATTGCCAATCCGGACCTCGTGCGCCGCATCAAGGATGGCGCGGCCTGGAACGACATCAACCCGCAGACGCTCTACGGCGGCGGCGCGGAAGGTTATACCGACTATCCGACGCTGGAAGCAGCCGAATAATCCTGATCGCTTGCGAGGCCCGCACATGGCGGGCCTCGTTTTTATCGGGGACGAGCTGAACAAAACGCCCGTGGCTAGCGGGGCAAGGCGGTCTTGGGTATCGTTTTCCCGCCACTGCCGAACACCGGCCCAGCCTGCGGTTCAAGGCATTTGAGCGAAATGAGCGTTTCGCGGATCGCCGTATCGAGCGGTGTGTGCGGCTCAAAACCCAGAAATGCGCGAAGCTTCCCGTTCGACATTCGAACCGGTGTTGCCCACAGATACCGCATTTCCCAAAGCTCCCGGAACAGCGGCACGACCGGGCGTGCCATGCCCACGAGCCACCAGGGGAACCTGTGCTGGCGCGGCGTGCGCCCGGTCACACGCGCAATGGCACCAATCAACCGCTCGCCATCCTCATCCCAGACACCATCCATGTGAAAGACAGCAAAAGGCGGCAGACGGCTTGCCTGCCCCAGAAGCCGCACCATGGTTTCGGCCACATCCGGCAGATAGGCCCACTGATGGCCAATGCTCCGCGCTGCCGGTCGGATGACACGGGTGACAGGCCGGCCGGGCCGGACCAGACCTTGCGAAAACCAGCTGCTTGCGGCCCCCGGCCCAAAAAAGTCTCCCGCCCGCACGATCAGCACCGGCACGCCGTCTTCTGCTGCGCGGTGCAACCGTTGCTCAAGCTCGGCACGAATGGCACCCTTGGCCGTCAACGGGTTCTGCGGACTGTCTTCGCCAAGAATTGGAAAGGCGCCCGGCCCGAAATTGTAAACCGTGCCGGGCAGAAGAATGCGCGCGCCGCAGGTCTTTGCCGCAGCAATCGTATTATCGATCATCGGCAGAACCAGCTTACCCCAGTCGCGGTAGCCGGGGGGATTGACCGCATGCACGATAACCTGCGCCCCTTTCGACGCCTCCAGCACGTCGCCACCGTTCATGGCATCTCCCGTTACCCATTGAAATGACGGTTCGCTCGGCGCAACGGACAGCGCTTTGCGATGCAGCGCACGCACATGCCATCCGTCCGCGACCAGACGGCGGCCGACGCTTCCGCCGATACCTCCGGTGGCGCCGAGGACAAGCGCAATGGGTTTTGCAACAAGGGTGGTGGAGGCGTTCTCGGCTACGTGGGAAACAGTCATTGGAAACTCCTTCGGTCTGACGGACTGGAGTATCCTGTGCCTTGGCGCTATATGAAATTGGCGATAAGCTTATGGTGTCTATTCAAAAATGAATGAGCCGGACTGGAATCTCTACCGAACGCTGCTGGCTGTTCTGGAAACCGGGTCCCTCTCGGCGGCTGCACGCACGCTCGGGCTGACGCAACCGACCGTCGGGCGCCATATCGATGAACTGGAGCAGGCGCTGGGTCATGCGCTGTTCACGCGCTCGCAACAGGGCTTGCGCCCCACCGATGCGGCGCAAGCGTTGCGCCCCTATGCGGAAAGCCTCTCCACCACGGCTGCGGCACTGCTGCGCGAGGCATCGAGCGCCATCGGCGCTGTGGAAGGCGTGGTGCGCATCAGCGCCAGTGATGTGATCGGTGTGGAGGTTCTACCGCCGATCCTGGCGCAGTTGCAGGCGGCCTATCCGCGGCTGTCCGTGGAGTTATCCCTGTCCGACACGCTGCAAGATCTTTTGCGGCGCGAGGCAGACATTGCCGTGCGCATGACAAAACCGCAGCAGGATGCACTGGTGGCCCGCCATATCGGAACGATCGAACTTGGACTTCACGCAGCCCGCAGCTACCTGGATCGCAAGGGCAGTCCAGCGGATCTCAAGGCGTTGACGCAGCATCACATGGTCGGTTTTGACCACGAGACGGCTTTTATCCGGGCCAGCATCGAAAGCATCCGGCAACAGGCGCCGGACTTTCCGCAAAACCTTCACTGGACCTACCGCACCGACAGTAACCTTGCCCAGCTTTCGGCAATCCGCGCGGGAGCGGGCATCGGCATCTGCCAGGTCAAGCTGGCGCAACGGCAGCCGCACCTTGTGCGGCTTCTGCCGGATTTTTCCCTGTCGCTCGACACCTGGGTCGCCATGCACGAAAACCTCAGGCAATCGCCCCGTTGCAGAGCAGTGTTCGATGCGCTCTGCGAAGGGCTGATCGATTATGTGCGAGGCGTCTGACAGCGTCAGCGCGCCCGGTCGCCATCAGGCTCCATATCTTCCACTTCGGCTTCCGGCCGGTCGCCGCCATCGCTGTATTCGACATGCCAGATGCCGGCTGCATCCTGCCAGCTGATCTCTTCGGCATCGCCGCCCACCTGCTGTTCGGCAGCCACAATACGCGCGGCCTGCAAGGCGTCCGAATGGGTGGCGAATGTCTCGGAATAGACGTCGCCCAGCCGGTAGGCCCAGCCGCCATCGTGTTGAACGACCTTGTAAACGACCTTCGTCATGGTTTTCCTCCTGAGTTTCTGTTCTTCTTGAAACAATGTCCAAGCGGCAAATGGCCGAGCGCCCTCGCGGTTCCCTAAAAGGATTTTCACGGGGCGAAGACCTGCATGGGCGGCGCAGCTTGAACCTTGCAGCCACCGCCATAGATTGCGCCTGAGTGGCCGGGAGTACAAGCGCACATGACATCACTGGTAAAGCAGGAAAAATTTCTCCTGGTCGCTCTGTTCGTGGCGATTGCCGCCTATCTGACGGAACATGCGGTGCTGGAGGCGGGAAAGCTTGTCTCGCTCATTGCCGCCGCAGCGCTGATCGGTGTCATCGTCCTTGTCTCCACCCGGGTTGCCCATCATGCCGAGATCCTCGCGCACAAGGTGGGAGATCCCTATGGCACCATGATCCTGACGCTGTCGGCCGTGGCGGTCGAGGTGATCATTCTGGCGATCCTGATGAGTTCCGAAAGCTCGCCGACGCTGGTGCGCGACACGATCTATTCCGCCGTGATGATCGACATCAACGGCATTCTCGGTCTTGCAGCCCTGCTGGGTGGCCTCCGCCACGGCGAGCAGCCCTATAACGACAATTCCGGCAAGACCTATGGCGTGATGATCCTGACCGCCATGGGCATATCGATGATCGTGCCGGAATTCGTGCCGGCCGACCGCTGGCATTATTATTCCGCCTTCACCATCTGCGCGATGATTGCTCTCTACGGGCTTTTCCTCAGAATGCAGGTGGGGCCGCACAGCTATTTCTTCAGCTACAGCTATCCGCGCGCTAAGCCATCGGCAGACCCTCAGCACCCCGAGCAGGAGCACAGCGAGAGTTCGACCACGCGCTCGATCGTGATCATCCTCATCGGCGTCGTGCTGATCGGAGCGCTCGCCGAGTTCATGTCCGCCTTCATCAATACCGGGCTTGAGGGCAGCGGCGCGCCACCCGCGCTGATGGCGGTGATCGTTGCCTCCATTTCGGCAGCTCCGGAAATCCTAACGGCGCTCCGGGCAGCCCTTCGCAACCGCATGCAGGCGGTGGTCAATATCGCCATGGGCGCCTCGCTCTCCACCGTCATCCTCACCGTGCCTGTGATGGAAGCGATTGCGCTTTATACGGGCCAGCCCTTCATCATGGCGATGACGCCCGTGCAGACCGTGATGGTGACGATCACGCTGATTGCGGCGGCCATCAACCTCAATGATGGCGAAACGAACGCCATCGAGGGAATGACACATTTCGTGCTGTTCGCCACCTTCCTGATGCTGACCATGCTCGGACTTTAAATTGTTATTTCAGGCGCTTAGGATCCAAAGCCGACTCAACCTGACAGGCACCTGATTCAACCTGCGAACCCGCCTGATCAAATGCGGATAAAGCAAACTTGAACGTCACTTGTGCGGTCATTTCTCCCAGCCACCCTACATGGTGAGCGAGGGTGCCACGATGATTGCGTCGCTGGCGCACGCTTTGCAAACTGGGAGAAGACCATGAAATCGTTCAGCCTTCTGATCGCCGGATCGATCCTTGCCGGCGCTGCCGCCCTGCCCGCTTATGCGCAAGGGCAGCCTGCGGAAACCAAACCGCCCAATGCTCCGAGCCAGGAACCGCAGTTTAAAGGCCAGACACGCGCCTCTCAGCCTGCAGCCATGGCTCAGATCAAAACGGAAACGGTGGCTGAGGGACTGCCGCATCTCTGGGCGATGGAGTTCCTGCCGGACGGGCGCATGCTGGTGACCGCCAAACAGGGCGCCATGCATATCGTCAACAACGGCAAGGCAGGGCCTGCGATTGCCGGCGTGCCAAAAGTGCTGGCAGGCGGCCAGGGCGGACTGCTCGATGTGGCGCTTGCGCCCGACTATGAAAGCTCGGCGAAAATCTTCTTCTCGTTTTCCGAGGAACGTGAGGATGGCAATGGCACGTCTGTCGCTTCCGCGCGGCTCGTGCCCGATGACCAAGGCGGAGGCAGGCTGGAAGATCTCACGGTGATCTTCCGCCAGATGCCCGGTTATGACGGCAACAAGCATTTCGGATCGCGCCTCGCCTTCGGAACCAATGGCGAACTTTACGTGACCGTCGGCGAACGCTCCGACAGCGAACCGCGCGTGCAGGCGCAGGATCTCGACAGCGGCCTCGGGAAGGTGTTCCGCATCACTCAGGAAGGCAAGGCGCTACCGGATAACCCCTTCGTCGGCCAGCAGAATGCTCTGCCGGAAATCTGGTCGCTCGGCCATCGCAATGTACAGTCCTCGACAGTGGATAACGAAGGACGTTTCTGGCTGGTAGAGCACGGCCCGCGGGGCGGCGACGAGTTGAACCGTCCGGAAGCGGGCAAAAACTACGGCTGGCCGGAAGTCACTTACGGCATCGAATATAGCGGCGCGCCGGTTGGCAAGGGCATCACCCAGATGGCCCAAACCGAACAGCCGGTCTATTATTGGGATCCTGTCATCGCCCCCTCCGGCATGGCCTTTTACGATGGCGACGCCATCCCCGAATGGAAAGGCGCCTTCCTCGTCGGCGGACTGGTCAGCCAGGGCGTCGTCGTGCTGCACATGGAAAACGACCGGGTGAAGCATGAGGAACGCGTGCCGCTCAATGCCCGCATCCGCGATGTCAAGGTTGGCCCCGATGGTGCCGTTTATGCCGTCACCGAACAACGCGGCGGCGGTCAGTCCACAATCATCAGGCTGACGAAGGCTTAAATACTTGCTTGCTGGCGTTTCGGTATGCCGATCAGAGCCGGAACGCCAGCGGGTGATCGACAAGCGCCCGGTCGATGGTAACGAGTTGCAGGTTTTCGACTTGCGCCTGGGCAAGAAGCAATCGGTCGAAAGGATCGCGTGTTGGAGGCTCGGGCTGGGCGACGGTGAGGACGTGTTCAACCTCGATACGCAAGATTGTCAGGCCTGCCTGTTGAAGACTGAACTGCATACGTTCAACAGGAACGCCTGGGTCTAGCTTGCCGAGACGCGTTTTTATCGCGACTTCCCACAGGCTGGCGACGCTGACCACACCCACGAAATCGGCAGCGGAAACCAGCCTCGCCAGCCAGGGAAAGCGCTCATAAACGTCGGCCCGCAGGATGGCGAGGATGATATGCGTGTCGAGGAGATATCGCCTGCTCAAGGCAGAGGCCGCAGAAGAAAATCCTCGGGCAACGGATCATCGAAATCATCCGCAATATACGGAAAAGGATCTTCTACACCGAGTGCCTTCAGGTGTGCATGAAGAGCATCCAGATCGATCCCGCCCTTCTTCTGGGTCGCACCCTCACGTGGCACCAGATCGAACACCGGCTTGCCGTTGCGGGTCACGGTCACGGTTTCGCCTTTCTCGACATCCTGTGCGAGTTCGTCAAAACGATCCTGAGCTTCGCGAATGGAGACGGTTTTCATGGTGAAAATGTACGCTTGGAGCGTGAAATCGTCAACAAGGACCCTCAATGACAAAAAGGCCCGCCATAACTGGCGAGCCCTTCGATAAATGCTGACAGCCGTGCTTACTTGCAGGCGTTGCAGAAGCGCTGGATGCGGCGGCAGGCTTCTTCCAGCAGGTCTTCCGAGGTGGCGTAGGAGATGCGGAAGTTGGGGCCAAGGCCGAATGCCGAGCCGTGGACGACGGCGACGCCTTCGGTTTCCAGAAGTTCGGTGACGAAATCCTCGTCCGACTCGATAACCTTGCCCGAGGGCGCGGTCTTGCCGATCAGCCCCTTGCAGGACGGATAGACGTAGAAGGCGCCTTCCGGGTTCGGGCAGGAAATGCCCTTGGCCTGGTTCAACATGGAGACGACGAGATCACGACGGCCTTCGAAGATCGCCTTGTTCTTTTCCACAAAATCCTGCGGACCGTTGAGCGCTTCCACGGCGGCCCACTGGGCAATCGAGGAGGCGCCCGAGGTCTGCTGGCCCTGGATCATGTCCATGGCTTTGATGAGTTCCAGCGGGCCGGCTGCATAACCGATACGCCAGCCGGTCATCGCATAGGCCTTGGACACGCCGTTCATGGTCAGCGTGCGGTCATAAAGCTTCGGCTCCACTTCAACCGGCGTTGCGAACTTGAAATCGCCGAAGGTCAGGTGCTCGTACATGTCGTCGGTGAGAACCCAGACATGCGGATACTTGACCAGCACATCGGTCAGCGCCTTCAGCTCGTCATGGCTATAGGCAGCGCCGGACGGGTTGGAGGGTGAGTTGAAGATGAACCACTTGGTCTTGTCGGTGATCGCCTTTTCGAGATCGGCCGGCTGGAGCTTGAAGTTGTTTTCCTGCGTGGCAGAGACGATAACGGGCGTGCCACCGCACAGTGCCACCATTTCCGGGTAGGATACCCAGTAAGGCGCCGGAATGATCACTTCGTCGCCGGCGTTCAGCGTTGCCATGAAGGCGTTGAACAGGATCTGCTTGCCACCGGTGCCAACAATGGTCTGGGCTGCGGTGTAATCGAGATTGTTCTCGCGCTTGAACTTCTTGGCGATGGCTTCGCGCAGCTGCGGAATGCCCGAAACCGGCGTGTACTTCGTTTCGCCGCGGTTGATCGCGTCGATGGCGGCCTGCTTGACATTATCAGGCGTATCGAAATCCGGTTCGCCGGCACCAAGCCCGATCACGTCGCGGCCCTTGGCTTTCAGTTCGCGGGCTTTCTGCGAAACGGCAATGGTGGCGGACGGCTTTACGCGGGAAAGTGCATCGGCAAGAAAGGCCATGATGATAATGTCCTGAAGCTGTTAAAAACGGCAGGCCGGCTCGGCTTTGCCGTCAGGTTCTATGTCGAAGAAAGCCGCCTGTTTCAAGGCCGAAAAGCCGGCACGTGCGTCTTTCTTGCCACGCGCGGCAAAACACGAATTCGCGTGTTATTTCAACGGCGGCAACCGGCACTATCCGCACCTTGCGATGCCTTGCCCGTAACGCCTTGTTTTCGCCACAATAATTGCCGCCAACTGCCGCAATCCCGTCGTTGTGACGTCGCTTTCCAGAGGTCTTCTCACCTTATCGACGACGCCTTGAGAGGACTGCCCCATGTTTCTGGACGACGAAGAGGCCACGGCCCGCATCCGGACACGCCGCCTGAGCGGCAGTTTGTGGGTTGCCGTGACGGCCCTTGCGGCCTGCGTGCTGATGATGCTGGCGCTGGTCGGCACGGCCAGTGCGCAGGACATTTCCTCCCTGTCGCAGGTGGTCACCCCGCAGCTTCTCCTGCAAAGCGATGCCGCCGGCGATCAGCGGCTTATTTTCGGCGCGCTGACGCTGGTCTTCTGCGTGGCGGCAGCGGGGCTCTGGAGGCTGAGTTTTCGCGGACTGGCTGCAAGCCAAAGCACCAAGGCCGACGGCCGCCGCATCCATCATTCCTGAGGCTTCATTGCCACCTTGCCGAATCGCCTGCATCGAAAAGCTTGAGCCTGCCGTTACCACCTGATAGGCAGCCGCCGTGGCGAAACCCGCGCCCGGCTTAACCTTTCACGGATTTCGACATGACGCGCTTGCAGGCGAACCTGGTGCTTCTTCTTGCGGCCGCCATCTGGGGCGGCGGGTTCGTGGCGCAATCGACAGCCATGGCAAGCATCGGCCCCTTCTGGTTCGTCGGCCTCAGATTTGCCATCGCAGCGCTTGCCGTCCTGCCGTTTGCAATCATCGAAGCACGGCGGATCGGCCACAGACCACACCGCCGCGACATGGCAGACTTCCTGCTTGTCGGGCTTGCGCTTTTTGGCGGTGCCATCACCCAGCAGATCGGCCTGCAAACGACCACCGTCACCAATTCAAGCTTCCTGACCGGCCTCTACGTCGTCTTCGTACCGGTCATCTCCATCCTCATCTTCCGGCGATATCCGCACTGGATCATCTGGCCCGTGGCGCTGATGGCCCTTTTCGGCATCTTCCTGCTCGGCGGCGGCGATGTGGCTTCTGTCTCCACCGGCGATCTCTGGAGCATCACCTGCGCCGGCTTCTGGGGCCTGCAGATCGTGCTGGCCGGCCATTTCGTCAGCCGGTCGCAGCGACCGCTGGCGCTGTCTGCAACGCAATTTGCCGTCTGCGCGGTTGCAGCGCTTGCCATCGGCATTTTCGTCGAACCGGTGTCGCTTGAGGCAATCTCCGGATCGCTTGCGGAAATTCTTTATGTCGGCCTGATTTCCTCAGGGCTTGCCTTCGTGCTGCAGGTGATTGGCCAGCGTTATACGACGGCGCCACAGGCGGCGATCGTCCTGTCGTCGGAGGCCCTGTTCGGCGCCTTTTTCGGTGCTTTGCTTCTGGGCGAAGCACTGCCGCCCATCGGCTATCTCGGCTGCGGACTGATCTTTGCCGCCATGCTGATCGTTGAGCTGGTGCCGGAACTTTTGAAGCGGCGAGGCATCGCCCGCAGCGCGCCGGATAGCGCTGCACCATCCCCCTTCGAGAGCTGATTCGCCACCGGCGACGCCGTTGAAGTTGCGGGCTTTTCGCCCTTGCCGCAATCGCACGCCATAATTTCCGACGCCGGCGAAACAGGCGTTCGGTGTTGCCCATTCGCGTCAGAAAACTTTTTCTTGCCAATTTGCGTCAAACGCAGCACTCTGTGTTGGTTCGGGCAATTTGCGAGCATGGGAAGAGCTATAATGAAGCGTTTCGGAAGCGCCAAAACTTCCGGGCGGGGGATGCAGCAAGGATCATGATGATCTTTTCTTTGTCTCACGCGGTAAATACGGGCCCCTTTCCTCAATTTTCGAAATGCCTGCCGCCTGCCCTTCTTGGGCAAATATCGTGATGCTGTCCGCCGCTGAACACGGACAGAGGAAAAAGGACCTGATGCATGGCCGAAACTGGCACTGTAAAATTCTTCAATACCGACAAGGGCTTCGGCTTTATCAAGCCTGACAATGGCGGAGCAGATATCTTTGTCCATATCTCCGCGGTACAGGCTTCGGGCCTGTCCGGACTTTCAGAAAACCAGAAAGTAAGCTTCGACACGGAACCGGATCGTCGCGGCAAAGGCCCCAAGGCAGTTAATCTGCAGATTGCCGGCTAAGTCTCGTTACGGTTTTTTACTTCGAGTTGAAGCCCGGCAGGAATGCCGGGTTTTTTTGTACTTGTTCTGCATGCCGGAGATCCGGCGGGAATTGCGCCGCCGGAATGAGATCCGGCGGGCTCAAAAAAATCAGCGCTTGGCGCCGTCGTCCTTGCCAGCGCCTAAAGTGGGCTACGTGCGCGGCGCCCCGATGCCCTGCAGAAAGGGATTGCTGCGGCGCTCATCGCCGATCCGGCTGCCGGGACCATGGCCGCAGATAAATCCCATTTCGTCGCCGAGCGGCAGAACCTTGTCGCGAATACTGTCGAGCAATTGCTGGTGGTTGCCGCCCGGCAGATCGGTGCGACCGATAGAGCCGTTAAACAGAACATCGCCCATGATGGTGAAATTCATGTCGCGGTTGACGAATATCACATGACCCGGCGCATGGCCCGGGCAATGCAGCACCTCGAACCGGTGATCGCCGAGCGCCACCACATCGCCCTCGTTCAGAAACTGGTCGGGAACCAGCTTGCGCGCCGGAACGGTGTAACCAAAGGCCGCACCGCGTGTATCGAGAACGTCGAGCAGCGGCTTGTCGTCGGCATGCGGGCCAATGACCGAAGCGCCGGTCTTCTCGCGAAGCTCATCGGCGCCGCCGGCATGGTCGATATGACCGTGGGTGATCCAGATTTCCGAAATCGTCACGCCCTGCTGCGCGGCAACCTCGATGATACGATCGACATCGCCGCCCGGATCGATCACGACGCCTTGGCGGGTGTCGGCGTCAAAAAGAAGCGTGCAGTTCTGCTGGAAGGGGGTAACCGGAATGATACCGGCTTGAAGCATGCCCATGAAGCCTCGTCAGGTTGGTGATGAAGGAAGACCCACTATACCCGCCTTGCCTTCCCCGGCCACCCGGCAAAATCAATCCGAAACGGAATAGCGGCTTTCGGCACCAATGGACGGGGCAAGGCAGGCACTGGCGACGAGCAGGCTTGCTACGGCAAATTTCAGCGCGAAAACGGTGACGAGAACCGGACGCAGCGGATGCGAGAGGGACATTTTGCCCGGCGTCTGCACAGGGCCGTCGATTGTGGATAAGCTCATGTTATAATTCCTGTTTCCCTGTGCCTCGCAACGGGCATGGGCGACAAAGGTTCCGCGCTCAGGCAACTGAAATTCTCTTTCGGCGGCACTTGCGTCTTCTTTGTGGCCGACAAAGCGCAAGAACACGATAATGCACAATGTTTGCGTGGGGATGATGAGCCTTGCTCCTGCACATTGATGTTGATTGTTGAAGCACTTCGCGCTTTATCAAATCAGCATGAAACACGTCGCGGTTGGCGGACAGCACGGTTTGGCCTTGAGGCTGCGCTTGCCCTGCCCGCCGCACAGCCGCTTGAAGAGGAACGCCTGGTGCCACCGGTCTCGTCTGGGAAAGCCCTCAAAAAGGTCCAGCCGCCGATGCCTGCTGTCGATGAAAGCAAGATCGACTTCGAAACCATCGAGCTGTTTTTCTTTGCCTATCGCGATTTCATTTCCGATCCCGATGCGATCCTTGAAAAGATCGGCATGGGGCGGGCCCACCACCGCGTGGTCTATTTCGTCTGCCGGCAGCCGGGCATGATGGTGACGGACCTCTTGGATACGCTGCAGATTACCAAGCAGAGCCTGGCGCGGGTGCTGAAGCAGTTGATCGACAGCGGTTATATTCGCCAGATGGCGGGTGCCAAGGATCGCCGGCAGCGGCGTCTCTATCCAACGCTTGCCGGGCGCGAACTGGCGCTTGCCCTGTCGGAGCCGCAATCGAGCCGCATATCCTCGGCGCTTTCCGAACTGACGCCCGAACAGCGCGAGGGCGTCATCCATTTTCTGCGCTCCATGCGCGGGCGGGCCGAAGGGCTCACACCTGTCGAAAACGAGGTCGATTGAACATGGGGAACAACCCGGTATCGCCGCTGGACGATGCGGCCCACCTGCTGGTGGTGGACGACGACACCCGCATCCGCGACCTTTTGCACCGCTACCTGCGGGAGCAGGGTTTTCGCGTCACCGGCGCAAGCGATGCGGCCGAAGCCCGGCGCAAGCTGGAGGGGCTGGAGTTTGACCTCATCATCCTCGACGTGATGATGCCGGGCGAAACCGGCATCTCGCTCACCCAGTCGTTGCGCGACAAGCGGGCCATCCCGATCATTCTTTTGACCGCACGGGCTGAGGCCGAATCGCGCATCGAGGGGCTGCAGGCCGGCGCCGACGACTATCTGCCAAAACCGTTCGACCCGCGCGAACTGGTGCTGCGCATCAACAATATCCTGCGCCGCAACAGCAATCCGGATACGCCGAAGATCGACCAGGTGATGTTTGGCCCGTTTACCTTTTCGATTGCCAAGAAAGAGCTGCGACGGGCGGCCGAAACCATTCGCCTGACCGACCGCGAGCAGGAGATCATGCTGCTGTTTGCGCTGCGCGCCGGCGACACCATTCCCCGCCACGAGTTGATCGGCGACGATGCGGAAGTGGGCGAGCGCACCATCGACGTGCAGATCAACCGGCTGCGCCGCAAGATCGAGGACGATCCGGCAAACCCCATCTATCTTCAAACCGTGCGCGGCATCGGGTACCGTCTGAGCATCGATTGAGGTCGCAGCCTTCAAGGGCTGCCCGCAACAGGCGGCCGCAGCGCCGGCCGAGAGAGACAGGATGGCGATTTTCGACAGGATCGGGCGCGATATCGGCAGGGTAAAGCCGCCGGGCTGGACCTTGCTCGGCCGTTGGCTGAAGCGGCGCATGCCAACCGGCCTTTACCTGCGCTCGGTGCTAATCGTCATCATTCCGATGCTTCTGCTGCAGACCGTGGTGGCTGCCGTCTTCATGGAGCGCCACTGGCGGCTGGTGACCGAGCGTCTGTCGCAGGCCGTCACCCGGGATATTGCCGCCATCATCGAGGTCATCCGTACCTATCCGCCGCCGGAGGACAATTATCAGCAGATCATCCGCATCGCGCGTGAAACGCTGTCCCTGAATATATCCATTGAGCCGGGCGGCCAGCTGCCCCCGCCGCGCTCAAAACCGTTCTTCTCGATCCTCGACGATATTCTTGCCGACCAGATCAACCAGCAGATCCGCCTGCCCTTCTGGATCGATACCGTGGGCGACAGCCGGCTTGTGGAAATCCGCATCCAGCTCGGCGACAAGGTTCTGCGCGTCTTTACCATCCGCAACCAGACCTATGCGTCGAACACCCACATCTTCCTCGTCTGGATGTTCGGCACCTCGCTGCTGCTGATCGGCATTTCCATCCTGTTCCTGCGCGGCCAGATCCGCCCGATCCTGGCACTGGCGGATGCCGCCGAAAGTTTTGGCAAGGGGCAGAAGATGCCCGCCCCCTTCGTGCCGCGTGGCGCTGACGAGATCCGCCGTGCCGGCATCGCCTTCATCCAGATGCGCGAGCGCATCGAGCGCCAGATGGAGCAGCGCACCGCCATGCTGACCGGCATCAGCCATGACCTGCGCACCATCCTCACCCGCTTCAAGCTGCAGCTGGCGCTCGCCGGCGACAATCCGGATCTTGCCGGCATGGGCACCGATGTCGATGACATGCAGAGCATGCTGGAGGGGTATCTCGCCTTTGCCCGCAACGAGGCAGCGGAGGATTTTGGCGAGCTGAAGCTCAGCGAACTTCTCGAAAAGATGCGCGCCGATTTCGAACTGCATGGCAAGACGATGACGTTTCGCGTCGAGGGCGAGGATCTTTTGTCGGTGCGTCCCGGCGCCTTCATGCGGCTGGTCGGAAACCTCGCCTCCAATGCCCGCCGTTATGCCAACAGCCTGCATGTGGAAGCCCGCCACAATTCCAAATGGTTGACACTGACGTTTGACGACGACGGCCCCGGCATTCCCGAACAATCCCGCGAGGATGTGTTCAAGCCCTTCTACCGGCTGGACGAAGCGCGTAATCTCGATGCTTCCGGCACCGGCCTTGGCCTTGCAATTGCCCGCGATATCGCCCGCGCCCATGGCGGCAACGTGACGCTGGGGGACAGCCCTTCGGGTGGATTGCGTGCGGTGGTACGGGTGCCGGCGTAAAACGTAGGAGAGATTGTTGTCCCGTCAGACGGTCGATTTACCGCTGCGTATGATGTGACGGCGAATTTGCCGTCTCACATCATCTTCATGCCGTTCGGCACCGGACGTTCCACAGCGGTCAGCACGATATCGCCGTTTTCATCGGCAAAACCGAGCGTCAGCACTTCGGAGCGGACGGGGCCGATCTGGCGCGGCGGGAAATTGACGACGCCGAGCACCTGGCGGCCGATCAGCGTGTCCGGCGTATAATGCACGGTGATCTGGGCGGACGAGCGTTTCAGACCGATCTCGGGACCGAAATCGATTTTCAGCTTGTAGGCGGGCTTGCGCGCTTCTGGAAACTCTTCCGCCTCGACAATGGTGCCGACACGGATATCGACCTTTTCGAAATCGCCCCAGGTGATCTCGTCAGCCATATTGAACTCCCACAGAAATCAGCGTCCCAGTTCCTCGGCGCGGTCGCGCGCGGCCTTGAGTGCCGCATCAAACAGCGGCTGCATGCCATCATCGGCCATCAGCACGGCCAAAGCTGCAGCCGTCGTGCCTCCGGGCGATGTCACGTTCTGGCGAAGCCGCGCGGCCTCCTCGGTCGAGCGGTTCAGCAATTCGCCGGCACCTGACACGGTTTCACGCGCAAGCCGCATGGCGAGGTCCGCCGGCAAGCCCAGCTTGCGCCCGGCTTCCGCCATGCATTCCACCAGATAAAAGACATAGGCCGGGCCGCTGCCGGACACGGCGGTGACTGCATCGATATCGCTTTCGCGCTCCACCCACTCGACCGGGCCGCTGACCTTCAACAGGTCATGCACGGCCTTGCGCTGCGCCTCCGACACCTTGTCATTACCATAGGCGCCCGTGACGCCACGGCCGATCATCGCCGGCGTGTTGGGCATGGCGCGCACCATGGCGCCATCGCCAAGATGGCTTTGCAGGAAGGCAAGCGTCTTGCCGGCTGCCACCGAAACGACAACCGTATCCGGCCCGACAAGCGATGCAAGCTGCGGCAGAACGGCTTCCATCACCTGTGGCTTTACGGCGAGAAACAGGATGCCGGCCGTTACGCCATCCGGCGCCATCGTTTCATGGCGAGCGCCGGCATTGTTGATCTCGGCCTTCATCGCCTCCGACGGGCCCGGATCGATGACCAGCACCGATGCGCCGGGCACGCCGTTCTTCAGCCAGCCAGACAGCATGGCGCCGCCCATATTCCCCGCACCGACCAGAACCACCAGCGGCGACGAGACTTCAGAGACAGAAGCCGACATCAGCACTCACCCATGGTCTCAAACAGAACCGCATCCATGGCGGCCTTGGCTTCCATGCCGGACCAGACGACGAACTGGAAGGCCTGATAATAGGTTTCGCAGGCTTCGAGCGCGCTTGAGAGAAGCACCTCGACCTGCTGGTTGTTGGGTTCGGCACCACCGGCCAGAAGCAGCGACTGGCGGAAGATCACCACGTCTTCCTGGCGCCAGAGATCGAAATGGCCCATCAGCACCTGCCCGTTGACATGCGAGAGCAGCCGGATCACCTCGTTGGCGCGCTGATCGGAGACCTTGAGGTCAAAGGCGCAAGCCAGATGCAGCGCCTCGAACTCTTCCATCCACGAAAAGGACACGTGATAATCGGTCCAGTGGCCGGCGACCGTCATGGCGATTTCGTCTTCGCCCGACCGCTCGAACGTCCAGTCATTGGAGTCTGCGACGAACTCGATCATATCAACCGGGTTCGAATGACGTTCAATCTGCATCTCTAAGAGGCTCATACGGCACCTTCTCAACCGGAATGATAGCGACATGCGTGTTTGCTTTGAGAAACACGAGGGATGAACGCGGACACTGACCCGGAAAACCAAACTCTTCGATGATCGTCCCGCCGGCCGAAACGGGAAGGCTCATGGAAAAGAGCCTGCGGATCGTTCGGTCGTCGTTTCGAATCATCATTTAAAATCAGTGTATAGGGAGCGAGTCCCAGCACCAGCCCCCGCACCCCGTTTTTGCGGGGACGACTCACATCGACGCTTCGTTCGGGAGATCAGCCACGGCGGTTAAACGACTCTGCGGGCAGAGTTTTTCGGCTGTGTCCACAGGCTGTAAAAATCCCGGGACAAACTTTTTAGGAAAGCCGTCAAGCCCAAAAAGAAAACGCGGCGCCTCGTTTTGGAAGCACCGCGTGGTATTGCCGTAGAATAGGGTAAATATCAGCTGTTGCTTGCGGCAAGCTTTGCTTCGAGCGCCTCAAGACGAGCCTTCAGCGCATCGTTTTCGTCTCGTGCCTTGATGGCCATTTCGCGCACCACGTCGAATTCCTCACGGCGAACGAGATCCATATTGTTGAGGAACCGTTCTGCCTGTGCCTGGAAAGCGGTTTCCACTTCGCGCCGCACGCCCTGGGCCGCACCTGCGGCATCGGTCATCAGTCGCGCGAATTCATCCATCATGCGGTTCGTTCCGGTCGACATTGCCTCGATCTCCCGTTGATGCGCCGCAGCGCGGCGACCTGTCTGTTAACTCCTGACGAGGTAGGGTGTGGCCTGCCTCCTTGCAAGGAGATTCGCGCCCCTTGCCGCAATTCGTCCCACTTCACGCTCGAAGAGGATGGGCAGGAAGCGTTGGCCTTGGGAGGCATTCCTTTTTGCAAAACCTTGAGGCAACAGCACCCGAATTCTTCTATTGCGGTGGTTTTGTTATGTTTTTCGAGCGTATCGTTCGGTCCGGAAATCAGTTAGGCCTTGACCGGTCGAGGGCGGAAAGTCATGTTCCCGCCCGATACGGCACATCGGCCGAGGGATATTAAACCTTGTATTCACCATCATCTTTCCTCGCCATCATGCCATTTCCGAATATCGATCCGATTGCGTTTTCCATCGGCCCGCTTTCGGTTCACTGGTATGGACTGGCTTATGTCGCCGGCATTTTCCTCGGCTGGTTTTATGCGCGCGCGCTGGTGTCGCGG
The DNA here is from genome assembly GCF_058242775.1 of Neorhizobium sp. PAMB6630. Lineage (NCBI taxonomy): Bacteria > Pseudomonadati > Pseudomonadota > Alphaproteobacteria > Hyphomicrobiales > Rhizobiaceae > Neorhizobium > Neorhizobium sp. PAMB6630. Next base: position 1,308,696 of record NZ_CM177836.1, on the reverse strand, counting down.
CCCGATCTCTGGCCGGCGGGCATGGCGCCGACGACGAAGGAAAAGCTCGACGATTTCCTCGTCTGGGTGGCAGCCGGCATCGTGCTCGGCGGCCGCATCGGCTATATCCTGTTTTACGACCTGCCCGCCGTCGTTGAAAATCCCATCCGCGCGCTGCAGATCTGGAACGGCGGCATGTCCTTCCATGGCGGGCTGATCGGCACGACGATCGCGATGATCCTGTTTGCCCGCCGCAACGGCATTGCCGTCTGGAGCCTGTTTGATCTGGTGGCAACGGTTGCCCCCTTCGGCCTGTTCTTCGGCCGCATCGCCAATTTCATCAATGGCGAACTGTGGGGCCGCATCAGCAATGTGCCCTGGGCTGTGGTCTTCCCGACCGGCGGACCCTTTGCCCGCCACCCGAGCCAGCTTTATGAAGCGCTACTTGAGGGAATCGTGTTATTGATCATTCTCAGATTGATGACGCATGGCCTGAAGGCGCTCAGAACCCCCGGCGTCGTCTGCGGCGTTTTCGTCTGCGGCTACGCATTGTCGCGCATTTTCGTCGAATTCTTCCGCGAGCCGGATCCACAGCTCGGTTATCTCGCCTTCGGCTGGCTGACCATGGGCATGGTCCTTTCGGTTCCGATGCTGCTGATCGGCGTTGTTTCCATCTGGCGCGGCCGCCGTGCCGCCGCACATATCTGACGCGAGGACGAGGCTTCCGTGACCACGCCACTTGCAGACAAGATCAAGAACCTTATCCGGGCAAACGGCCCGATCAGCGTAACCGACTATTTCGCCCTTTGCCTGGCAGATCCCGACCATGGCTATTATCGCACACGCGAGCCCTTCGGCCGCAATGGCGATTTTGTCACAGCCCCCGAGATCAGCCAGTTGTTCGGCGAGATGCTTGGCATCTTCATGGTGCATGCCTGGCAGCAGCACGGCAAACCGACGCCGGTCAACCTCGTGGAAATCGGCCCCGGCCGCGGCACGATGATGCTCGACATGCTGCGCGTCATCGCGAAATTGGCGCCGGCGCTGCATGAGGCGCTGAGCGTTCATCTGGTGGAGACCAGTGATCGCCTGCGCGGTGTGCAGCGTGTCACGCTCGAAGCCTATTCCGCCAAGATCACCTGGCATTGGGCTTTTGAGGACGTACCCGGCGGATTTACGCTGATTGCCGCAAACGAACTGTTCGACGCCATCCCGATCCGCCAGTTCGTCAAGACACCGACCGGTTTTCGCGAACGTATGGTCGGCCTCGACGCGGACGGTGGCCTGTCGTTCGGCATCGGCATGGCCACGCTTGATCCGGCCCTCCTGCCCTCCTCTCACGGTTCGGAACGCGACGGCGCGATCTTTGAGATATCTCCCGCCCGCCAGGCGGTGATGAGCACGCTCTGCGACCGCCTGAAACGGGATGGCGGCACCGCCGTCATTATCGACTACGGTCACATGGTGACAAATTTCGGCGACACGCTGCAGGCTGTGCTGCGCCACGATTTTGACCCGCCGCTTGCCCATCCCGGCGATGCGGACCTGACGAGCCACGTCGATTTCGAGGATCTGGCGCGCATTGCACGTAGCACCGGCATCCGCATCAACGGTTGCCTGCATCAGGGCGACTTCCTCTACGGGCTTGGACTTGGCGAACGGGCGGCAAAGCTGGCCCGCGGCAAAAGCGAGGCAGAACAGCGCGCGATCGGCGTTTCCGTCGATCGTCTCGCCAATGCCGGCGAAGGCCGGATGGGCGAGTTGTTCAAGGTCATGGCCGTCTCCAGTCCCGCCGTGACGCTTGCGCCGTTCCGCCCTGTCCGCGACTGACGCGGCCGCTCCACGGTTGACATCGCGCCGGCCCCCGGTCCACATTCCGCTTCGAAAACGAAGCAGCCGGGCGCCCGCGACACTGCGCCCTGCCGGCGCACCGCACATCCTTCACCTCCCAGAGACGGACAGATTTCAAGCCCATGCAGGATCCAACGCCGATCGAGAGCCCCTTGCTGGCTCGATGCACCCACGATGGCATTCGCCACGGGTTTTTCACGCGCCAGGGCGGCGTGTCGAAGGGCATCTACGAAGGCTTGAATGTCGGGCTCGGCTCGCGTGACATGCGCGACGACGTGGTGGAAAACCGGCGCCGGGTGGCTGCCTATTTCGGCCAGCCGCTGGAGCGCCTTGCCACCGTCAACCAGGTCCACTCTCCTGATGTTATCACCGTTGATGCCGCTTATGCCGACGAGCGCCCGAATGCCGATGCGCTGGTGACGGCAACGCCGGGCGTGGTGCTGGGCGTGCTTGCCGCCGATTGCGGCCCCATCCTGTTTGCTGATCCGAAAAACCGGGTGATTGGCGCTGCCCATGCCGGCTGGAAGGGCGCGCTTTTTGGCGTTGCCGAAAACACCATTGCCGCCATGATCGCGCTCGGCGCCGAACGCCAGAACATCCAGGCCTGCCTCGGCCCCTCGATTGCCAAGGCAAGTTATGAGGTCGGCCCGGAATTTTTTGCGCGGTTCATGGATGAAGATCAGCGCTTTGCCGCCTTCTTCTCGCCCTCGCAAAGGGCCGGGCATTATCAGTTCGATCTTCCGGGGCTGACCACAGAGCGCCTGCGCGAGGCCGGCATTACAGCGGAAAACCTCGATATGGACACCTATCCCGATTCTGAGCGCTTCTTTTCCTATCGCCGCACCACCCATGCCGGCGAGCCGGACTACGGGCGCCAGATATCGGCCATCGCAATCATGGAGGAATAACATGGCTCTGCATTTCGAACGCAGCGAATATGCCGCCCGGCTGGAGCGCCTGACTGGCGCCATGCAGGCGGAAAAGCTCGATGCCATGCTGCTGTTTGCCCAGGAAAGCATGTACTGGCTGACAGGCTATGACACCTTCGGCTACTGTTTCTTCCAGTGCCTGGTGGTGAAGGCCGATGGCACGATGTCGCTGATCACCCGCTCGGCGGACCTGCGCCAGGCGCGCCATACCTCCATCCTCGAGAACATCCACATCTGGGTCGACCGGGTGAATGCCGATCCGACGGTGGACCTCAAAAACCTGCTCTCCGAGATGGACCTGCTCGGCTGCCGCATCGGCGTGGAATATGACACACATGGCATGACCGGCCGCGTCGCCCGTCTCCTCGACAATCAATTGTCCACGTTCGGCGATATCATCGATGCCTCCCATGTGGTGAGCCGCCTGCGGCTGGTAAAAAGTGCCGCCGAGATCGCCTATGTGGAGCGGGCAGCCGTGCTGGCTGACGATGCGCTGGATGCCGCTCTTCCCCTGATCACGGCCGGCGGCAGCGAGGCGGATATCCTGGCGGCCATGCAGGGTGCGGTGTTCTCAGGCGGCGGTGATTACCCCGCCAACGAATTTATCATCGGTTCAGGCGCCGACGCGCTGCTCTGCCGCTACAAGGCGGGCCGCCGGACCCTGGATGCCCAGGATCAGCTGACCCTGGAATGGGCGGGTGCCAGTGCGCATTACCACGCCGCCATGATGCGCACCGTGCTGATCGGCGAACCAACCACCCGCCATCGCGAATTGTACAATGCCTGCCGCGAAACGATCCTCGCAATCGAGGAAGTCTTGCGGCCGGGCCACACATTCGGCGACGTCTTCGACACCCATGCCCGCATCATCGATGAGCGTGGCCTGACGAGACACCGCCTCAACGCCTGCGGTTATTCGCTCGGGGCGCGCTTCTCGCCTTCCTGGATGGAACACCAGATGTTCCACCTCGGCAATCCGCAGGAAATCCTGCCGGATATGTCGCTCTTCGTGCACATGATCATCATGGATTCCGACAGCGGTGCCGCCATGACCCTCGGGCACACTTACCTCACCACACAAGAAGCGCCAAAAACACTCTCCCGGCACAGTCTCGACATGCTTGCCCGTTAAATAAAAATCCACAGAATTACAGTAATACAAAGAGTATAATATGATAAAATATTGACTCCACCGAAACAGCTCCCCTAAAGATGATCATTCAGTACACGGAATGGGGGCACGGGCATGGGGCAATTGCAACGGATTGGACCGCGGCTTGTCGCGGTAACGATGACGTTGCTATGCGCCGGCTGCAGCGATTCCTACCGTATGGCGCCACGCGCCGATGTGGGACAGCAGTCCTATGGACGCTATACCTCCACGCGGGGGAGCAGCGCCGACCGGCGCGCCACCCCGACCTATCGCAATGGGACCCGCCCGACCTATTCCAGCCAGGCCTATCGCAATCCCCGCACCTATAGCCGCTACGACGGCGTCGCGACCGGAGGTGTTCCCGCTTATAATGGGTACGCACCGAACTGGAACGCGCCGGCCAATGCGGGACCTTACAACGCGCCAAACAGCTATGTGGCGCCAAACGGGTATGGGGCGCCCAACGGCTACACGAATGGCTGGAACGCCGCGCCGGCCCAGACCTATCCTCCTCAGACCTATCCGCCGCAAACCTATCCGCAGCCCGCCTATCCACCGCCCGCCTATCCACCGCAAGGCTATCCGCAGCAAGGTTATCCGCAGCCGGTCTATCCGCAGCAGGCCTATCCGCAGCCTGTTTATCCGGGACAGGCCTATCCGGCACCGACCTATCCGGCCTCAATCTACCAACCTTTTCCGGCTCCGGCCTATCCGCCCTACCCGCAACCAACCTATCCGCCGCGGCCAGCCTCCTACGCCAACCCGCCTTATGGCGCCGTCACCCCCTATGACGGCGGATCCGCCTATCCGAACAGCGGCGACAATGGCGGATATAGCAGCCGGCCACTCTCGCAGGCGGCGCCCCTGGAGGATGAGGGCAGCAGGCTGGATGAAGGAAGGCTGTCAACCTCGAGCACACCCGCCTTGCGCACCGCCGGCAACATAACAGCGCCGCGCACCGTGCAGAGCGCCCCCCTGCCGCCGCCTGCCCAGAGGAAGAGTTATACGGCGCCCACCCCGGCGCGGGCAGCGCCTCAAACGCTGGAAGCACAGGCCCGTGCCGTCGACCAGGGCCGGCGTTCGCCGGCTGCGTCCGCACCGCTCCCCCAAAGACGTCCGTCGGTTGCCGCCAGCAAGCGCTCGACCACTCCGGAAAAACCGAAGGCGGCTCCCACCCGGCAATCGACCTCTCGGCCAGTCAATGAGGCGGCCTCACTTAGGCCCGTCAGGAGCGATACGATCCGTTTCCTGCCGATCATCGGGGCACCTGCAACGATTGTCACGCCATTGTCGCGCCACCTGGCAAATGCGGCGCGGGCCAGTGGCATCGTCATCAAGGCGGCAAATGTCGACAATGGCAGCCATTTCCTCAAAGGTTATCTTGCGACCTTTCGCAGTGGCGACGGCGTGACCGTCTCCTATGTCTGGGACGTGCTGGACAAAACCGGAGAGCGCCTGCACCGCATCCAGGGAAAACAGGACATTGCCTATGCCGGCGGCGATCTCTGGGCTGCCGTACCCGGCAGAACCCTCCAGACGATTGCGCAGGACACGATCGCCGCCTACCGGCGATGGCAGGGTGCGCAAACAAGCTGAATGGAGCAGGATCCGGCCCCAACTTCACGCACCGTTCACAAAAAATGGGTGATGGCGGTCGTTCAGTCTTGCATTCGAGTGCAGCAACGGTAAAAGGCCCGCATCCAGCGTGACAACAGGCGGACCCCAATGAAGGTTTTCGCAGGGAATTCGAACCGGCATCTTGCCGACGCGATCTGTTCCTATCTTAATGTGCCTCTTGGCAAAGCCACCGTCAAACGGTTCGCAGACCAGGAAATTTTCGTCGAGATCCAGGAGAACGTGCGTGGCGAAGATATCTTCGTCGTGCAACCCACCTCGTTCCCGGCCAATGACCACCTGATGGAACTGCTGATCATGATTGACGCCTTTCGCCGGTCGTCGGCGCGGCGCATCACCGCAGTGCTTCCCTATTTCGGTTATGCCCGCCAGGACCGCAAGGCCGGCCCACGCACGCCGATCTCGGCCAAGCTGGTGGCAAATCTGATCACAGAAGCCGGTGCCGACCGCGTGATGACGCTCGACCTGCATGCCGATCAGATCCAAGGCTTCTTCGATATCCCGACAGACAACCTCTACGCCGTGCCGATCCTCGCCCGTGACGTGAAGGAAAACTACGACCTCAACAACGTGATGGTCGTCTCCCCAGACGTCGGCGGCGTGGTGCGCGCCCGCGCGCTTGCCAAGCGCCTTGGCTGCCAGCTGGCCATCGTCGACAAGCGGCGCGAGCGCGCCGGCGAATCCGAAGTGATGAACGTCATCGGCGATGTCACCGGCAAGGACTGTCTGCTGATCGATGACATCGTCGATTCCGGCGGCACGCTGTGCAATGCAGCCGAAGCCCTTTTGAAGAACGGCGCAACCAGCGTCACTGCCTATATAACGCACGGCGTTCTCTCCGGTGGCGCGGTGGCCCGTGTCTCGTCGTCAAAGCTGCGAGAACTGGTGATCACCGACAGCATCCAGCCGACGACGGCCGTCCAGTCCGCGCCCAATATCCGCGTCGTCTCGACCGCAGCCCTGCTCGGCGAAGCGATCAATCGCACCGCACTCGAACAATCCGTTTCCAGCCTGTTCGATTGATCGCAAGGCTTACCATTCCGACGACCGACGCCGTCCCCAGGGGCGGCGTTTTCGTTTGTATAAGACGCGGATTGAAGTGGAAATGGCCGCAGGACAAGGCTTTTGCTTGCCAGCCTGCCCCACTTGGTCTATAGGCCCCTCGTCCGCGTAGACACCCTTGGAGGCAACGCGGATGAAGCGCATCGGACGATGCCCTTCTGATCCGTCGCAGAGCGTAAGCACAGCAGACGGGTTCTCCAAATAACCTCGAAAGGATATGCCATGAGCCACGCATCTTATGAGCTCAAGGCCGAGGCGCGCGAACGGGTTGGTAAGGGGTCCTCCCGTGAACTTCGCCGCAACGGTTTGATTCCCGCTGTCATCTATGGTGACAAGCAGGCCCCGATTTCCATCGCTCTGTCCACCAATGAGGTGACGAAGCGCATCCACGCCGGCGGTTTCATGACCACCGTCGCTTCCATCGTGCTCAACGGCGAAAAGATCTCCGTTCTGCCGAAGGATTACCAGCTTGATCCGGTGCGCGATTTCACCATGCACGTGGATTTCCTGCGCGTTTCCGCAGACAGCCAGGTCACCGTTGACGTTCCGGTCCACTTCATCAACGAAGAAAAGTCCGGCATCAAGATCGGCGGCGTGCTGAACATCGTTCGCCACACCGTTGAAATGGATTGCCCGGCCAACGACATTCCGGAATTCATCACCGTCGATCTCGACGGCTTCCAGATCGGCGACAGCATCCACATCTCGGCCGTCAAGCTGCCGAAGGGCGCAACGCCGACGATCACCGATCGCGATTTCACCATCGCTACGATCGTTGCTCCGGCTGGCGGCACGACCGAAGAAGAAGCGACTGCCGAATAAGCTTTACGCTGATCAGCATTCTTTGAACCCGCTTCCGGCAACGGAGGCGGGTTTTTCTATTCCGCTTCACAAGCTTTGCCGCAAAAACCCCATGTTTATCTGTCGATAAGCTGAAGGATACCATGCATCGTGCAGCAAAGATCCGTCTCCGCCGGCAAAAGGGCTGGCAAGAGGTTGACAGCCGCATTGCGGTTTCTGCCAATCGGGTTTTAATATTGCTTAAGGAAAGAGTGGAACGATGCCCGCTCGACAGGCATGATCTCAAGATAAAGAAAATAGCGGGAGCCCTGGTCTGAGCTGATGCGTCACTCCGTAGAGAGCCGTTTCATTGCGATTATATCCGGCGCTCTCCTGATCGTCGTCGCGCCGCTGTTTACGCTTTTCCTCGCCCTGTCTTCGCAGCAGGCGACGCAGAGCCTGAAGGAGCGCGTCGACATTCGCCTGCAGGCCAATGCACAGGCGCTCAGCAAGCCGCTCTGGGATCTGGATCTCGACAGCATTCGTATGATCACGGCAACGCTGATCGGCGAACCGGGCATTCGGGTCGTGCAGGTCAGCGATACGCTGGGCAAGCTCGACGTTACCGAAAGCAATCTGCGGGGCAGCGGCGAACGCCTCGACAAGACGATGCAGGCGATCCAGTACCGCTCGACAGACGGGCTGCACGACGTCGGCACGCTCACCATCTATTACAACAAGGTCGGGCTTTTTTCGGCGCTCAACGCCATGGAACTCGCCTTCATTTCCATCTTCATGCTGGCAATTTTGACGGTCTTCGTCACGGCTATCTTCGGCAATCGCATCATGGTCATCCGCCCGCTGATGCGACTGACGGCGGCCATCGAGGCCACGCGCCGGCTTGGCTCGCGCCACCATGTCGACTGGCGCTCCACCGACGAGATGGGGCGGCTGGCGCAAAGCTTCAACGAAATGCAGACCCAGTTGGAACGCGAGGAGCGCGAGTTGAAGCGCGCCCACCAGCAGACCACCGAAACCTATAACCTGACGCCTGCCATGCTGTTTTCGCTCAACAGCGACGACATGATCTGGGCCGTCAGCGATTATTGGCTGCTGGCCACAGACTATGCGCGTAAGGACGTTCTGGGCCATCCCTTCATCGACCTCATCGTTCCTGCCGACCGCATGCGCTACCGGGCGCGCAAGCAGCAGGTGCGCACGAGCGGCAGCGCCTGCGAGATAACCGTGGGCTTTCTCTGTGCTGACGGACGCGTCATGGATGTGCTGATCCTCGAGACGGAACTGCACACCTCCGGCAGCGATCAGCCGACCTCGCTCAGCGTGATGACCGACGTGACCGAACTGAAGCAATCGGAACAGCGCAACAAGCGCCAGGCGATATCCGATCACCTGACCGGACTTTTGAATCGCCAGGGGTTCGAGGCCGTTCTGGACGAGAAGATTGCCGAAGCCGACACCGCCGGATCGCAGATCGCCTGCCTGTTCATCGACCTCGACCGCTTCAAGTCCATCAACGACACGCTCGGCCATACGGCGGGCGATAGCGTTCTGTGCCAGTTTGCCAGGCGCATCACGCCGCTGATCCAGGTGGACGACATCGCCTCGCGTCTTGGCGGCGACGAATTCGCGCTACTGATCACCGGCCACGGTGCCGAAGAGCGGGCAAACGCGATATGCCAGAAGATCGTCGACCTGTTCGACGTGCCGTTTCAGGCAGATGGCACGGCCGTGCGCCTCAGCGCCAGCATCGGCCTTGCCTTTTATCCGCGCCATGCCCAGCTTGCCGCAGAACTGCTGCAGAAGGCCGACATGGCGATGTATACCCGCAAGCGCGACGGCAAGAACGGTGCCGTCATCTATAACGAAGCCATTCTGGATCGGGCGCGCGAACGGGCCGAGATCGAAAGCGACATCACCGTTGCCCTGGCTGCAAACTGGTTCGAATCGCACTTCCAGCCGATCGTCGATGTCGCGACCCGCCGCATTGTCGGTTTCGAGGCACTGATGCGTCTTCGCCATCCGCGCAAGGGCCTGCTCTCGCCCTCCAGCATTATCGAAGTGGCCGAGGAGACCGGTTCGATCAACCAGATCGGCAACCTCGTGCTGGAAGACGCACTGTCCAACCTGGCGCGCATTTCAGCCCTTCCCGGCATGGATAAAACCTATGTGGCGGTGAATTTTTCGCCCTTGCAGTTCGAGCCAAGCCTTCCCGCGCGACTGGCAGCACTGGTTTCCCGCCACAATATCATGCCGCACCGGCTGGTGGTCGAAATCACCGAGGCCGTGCTGATGCATGACGATCCGAAGGTGCGCAAGATCCTCGATGAAATCCACGCCTTCGGTTGCCGCATCGCGCTTGATGATTTTGGCACGGGCTATTCCTCGCTGAGTTACATGAGCCGCTTCCCGGTCGATATCGTCAAGATCGACCAGTCCTTCATCCGCTCCATCGGCGCCGATGCCTCCGAAGTCGGGCAGAAGAACCGCATGCTGGTGGAAGGCATCAGCGCCATATCGCACAAGATGAACTGCACGGTGATTGCAGAAGGCGTGGAAACCCGCCGGCAGCACGAGCTTTTGAAGCAGATCGGCGTCGATTGCGCGCAAGGATTTCTGTTTTCCCTGCCCCGCAGTATCGAGGACCTGATGGCTGATCTTTCAAGCTCTGCAGCACCACTGGAAAGCCTGACAGGATGAGTTCATACTGAAAGATCAAGCGGGTTCGGGGGAAGCGGCATGAAGTGTCTGATTGCAATCTTCTGCATGCTGGCCGGTCCGGTCTCGGCCGCAAGCCTGACCTTTACCACCGAATCCTATCCGCCCTTCAGCTTTCTCGGCCCGGACGACGTGCCGCGCGGTGCAGGCGTGGAACAGGTCAACGGAATCATGAAGGGCATCGGTTCCGATATGACCTATAAGATCGAGGTTCTGCCCTGGGCGCGGGCACTGGCACTGGCCGAAACGCAGCCGGATCATTGCGTCTTTGCCACGGCGCGCACGGCGGAGCGGGAAAACCGGTTCCAATGGGTCGGCCCCCTGCACATCGACCGCAACGTACTGGTGAAGCGCGCCGGCAGCCCCGTTCATGCGCCAACCCTTGAGGCGGCCAAGGCCTACCGCATCGGAACCCAACGCGAAGACTATACGCAGGAAATCCTGCGCCGGAAGGGTTTTACAGAAATCGACCTCAGCGCAAGCTTTGACCTCACCCTTGCAAAATTGCTCGGAGGACGCATCGACATGATGCCGATGTCAGACGGCGTGGTGCGCAAATTGCTGAAGGAGGGACAGCCGATCGAGCCGGTTGTCGCTCTGTCACTGCAGCAATTGTCTATTGCCTGCAACAAAAGTGTCTCGGGCACGCTGATCGAGCGCATGCAGGCATCACTCGACCGCTTGAATGACAATGGCACGCGCGACAAGATCTACCGCGCCTATGGCCTAACGCCCGTGCGGTGACCCCCGCCACACCATCCGACGCCGAAGGGACGAGGGACTGAAGCAGGGGCCAGGAATTTCCCAAAAATACTTGACTCCAGGCCCGTTTCGCGGTCCCAGACGCGCAGTGTAATGGCCACCGGTTTCAACGGCCACCCTGTTCAACGGCCAGCGCGTCGAGGAAACGTCACATGTTCATCATCGCCGGCCTCGGCAATCCGGGCGCCAAATATTCCGGCAATCGCCACAATATCGGGTTCATGGCGGTTGATGCCATCCAGCGCCGTCAGGGATTTGCCCCGTGGTCGAAGAAGTTCAAGGCAGAAATTTCCGAAGGCGAACTGGGCGCGGAAAAGGTGCTGCTGATCAAGCCGCAGACCTTCATGAACCTGTCCGGCGAGGCCGTCGGCGAGGCCATGCGCTTCTACAAGCTTCAGCCACAGGACATTATTGCCATCTATGACGAACTGGATCTCGTGCCCGGCAAGGCGCGGATCAAGACGGGCGGCGGCCATGGCGGGCACAATGGCGTCAAATCGCTCGATGCCCATTGCGGGCGCGAATATCGCCGTCTGCGGCTCGGCATCGGCCATCCCGGCTCCAAGGAGCAGGTGCAGAACCATGTGCTCGGCGATTTCGCCAAGGTCGACCGCGTCTGGCTCGATCCGCTGCTCGAGGCACTCGCCGACAATGCCGACATGCTGGTGAAGGGCGAGGATTCGCAGCTGATGAACAAGCTGGCGCTGGCCGTCGGCGCCAAACCGGACGACGAGCCGAAAAAGGCAAAGGCGCCGGAAAAGCCGGGTGGCGGCCAGTCGCATATTCGCGCTGCCCGCAATTTTGCCCAGCCAAAAGCGCTGCCGACATCAGGTCCGATGGCCGACATGCTGAAGAAAATGTTTGGCCCGAAGGACAAGGATTGATGACGGGAGGCGCGCAGCTATCGATCCGCCCCGCCGGTCCGCACGACCTTGCATCGCTGCTTGCCCTTTACCGTGAGCTTAATCCCGCAGATCCCCAGGTCTCGCCGCAGACCGCGCACGCACGCTACCATGCGATGCTGTCGCATCCGGGCCTCCACGTCTTTCTCGGGCTGTCGGCGGATGTTGCCGTATCAACGGCGACGCTGCTGGTGATCCCCAACCTGACGCGAAACGCCCGTCCCTATGGGCTGATCGAAAATGTCGTGACGCTTTCTGCCTCTCGCGGCAAGGGTTATGCCCGCGCCGTCATCCGTCACGCGGTGGCGCATGCTTTTGCCGCAGACTGCTACAAGGTCATGCTGTTGACCGGGCGCCAGAGACCCGAGGTGCATCGTTTTTACGAAAGCTGCGGTTTTGCGCAGAACAAGGCCGGCTTTCAGATCCGCAACGACTGACCGAGGGCCGGCATGCTGTTACTCCTGACAGCAGAACACGACGGGTATCAAAAACACCCCACAACGCAGGCTTTGCGTAAACTTCATGCGTATAAATTGCTGCCATGCAGCATCCTGTCGCGATAATCCTTGAAGTCTCGCCAATATAGCTTATGTTGAAGGCATACGTTTACAGCCTTTTCGGCTACCTGATCATCCTTGCCTCCTAGGCTGCTTGGCGACCCACAGATTTTGCGAACGTTCCAGAACTTCAGCCCGAGCGGCTGGAGTGCGCCAGCAAATCCATTTCTTGCGCGCCACACCCGGATTTCAAGGATATTATCATGATGCAATCACCCCGTACCGCAGCCACGCTTCTGTTTGCCCGCCCTGAGGCAGATGCCGGCTCCAATGCCGCCAAGCTTCAGGCCCTGCGCAGCAGCCAGGCGCTTCGGCTGCGCGAACGCAAGATGACCGAAAAGCAGGAGCGCCTGGACAAAAGGGCGTCGCACCTGCAACCCACCGGCTGACCCGTTTCGCCGGTTTTCAAGAAGACGACCCAACCCCGATTGAAGGCCCTTTGACGGCCGCAGGATATATTGACGTGGCAAACATCGACTATAACGCAAGCGCCGGGCTTTATCCGTGCAAGACCAACAAGCGCACCACCCGCGTGCGCTACAGACGTTTCGACACCGTGGCCGAAGCCGTGCGCTTTGCCATCGAGGACATGCCCGACGTGCAGTTGCGCGGTTGCGTGCTGGAAGTGGACGAGACCCGTTTCGACGGCAACGGCATCCGCCGCCTTTATGACGCGCAGGATTACCCGCTGCTGCGCCGCGCTTGACGGTTCGTGTCACGGATGCGGGCGGTCATCGACGCATCCGCCCGGCGCCGCAAGAGAGTGCGGATGACCGGGAGACAATAATCGAATGACGATATTTTCCGTTCGCCACATCACCGAATATGTCTACAAGCGGCCGGTCGCCTTCGGGCAGCACCGACTGATGTTTCGGCCACGCGACAGTTTTGACCAGACGCTGCTCAGTTCCGATCTCGCCATCCATCCGCCGCCGCAATCGGTGCGCTGGATCCATGATGTGTTCGGCAATTGCGTGGCGCTGGTTTCGTTTTCCGGCCGGGCCAAAAAGCTTCGGTTCGAAACCAATATCCGTCTGGAGCATTCAGAGCAGGTGGCGCTCGACCTGCAGATCGACGACGAGGCCCTCACCTATCCGTTTGCCTATGATCCGGAAGAGGCGCCGGATCTGGAGCGCGTCACTGCGCGGCATTTTCCCGATCCCGACGACAGTCTCGGCCGCTTTGCCCGCCAATTCCTGCGGCCGGGCCAGCCGACCGAAACCGGGCATGTGCTGATGACGCTCTGTTATGCCATCCACGAAAGTTTCACCTATGCGCGCCGGCACGAACACGGCACGCAGACACCGCTTGAGACACTGTCGCTGCGCCGTGGCACCTGCCGCGACTTTGCGCTGCTGATGATGGAGGCGGCCCGCGCGCTCGGCATGGCAGCGCGTTTCGTCACCGGTTATATCTACGTGCCCGACCGCGATGGCTCGACCACGCTCGGCGGCGGATCGACACACGCGTGGTGTCAGGTGTACCTGCCCGGCGCCGGATGGGTGGAGTTCGATCCGACCAATGGCATTGTCGGCAATCGCGATCTCATCCGCGTCGGCGTGGCGCGCGATCCACGCCAGGCCGTGCCACTTTCCGGCAGTTACGACGGCGAAGCTTCCGATTTCGACGACATGGTGGTGCAGATCAACGTGACGACAGAACAAAACGACAGACGACTGACCGGCTGAACGGAACAACAAGCACCGAACGCCGTTGCTCGCATGACTTTCCTCCCTCCTCGCTCAAGGATATCGATCCATGAAAATTCGCGCGGGCTTTCGCCTGAGCTACGAATGCCCGCAGGACACGGCCATGCTGCTGGTTCTCAACATTCACCCTTCGCGCCGGGCGGACCTTTTTGGCGAGCAGACGCTGAGTTTCGACCGGCCGATCGAGGCCCGTGGTTATATCGACGGGTTCGGCAATGCCTGCAGCCGCATCGTGGCACCGGCCGGCGTGACCACGATCACCACCGATTTCGAGATCTATGACGGCGGCCTTGCCGATCCCATTCCGGAAAATGCCTACCAGCACGAGATCAAGGATCTGCCGGACGAGGTTCTGGTCTTCCTGCTCGGCAGCCGTTACTGCGACACGGACCGCCTGGCCGATTTTGCCTGGAAGACTTTTTCCGACACGCCGATGGGCTGGCCGCGCGTGAAGGCGATCCTCGACTTCACCCATAACCACATCACCTTCGACTACCAAAAGGCCGATCCGCTACGCACAGCCTTTGGCGGTTTCACCGATCGCACCGGCGTGTGCCGCGATTTCGCGCATCTTGCCGTCACATTGTGCCGCTGCATGAACATTCCCGCGCGCTACTGCACCGGCTATCTCGGCGATATCGGCGTTCCCACGGATGTGAACCCGATGGATTTCAGCGCCTGGTTCCAGGTCTATCTCGGCGGAAGCTGGCACACGGTGGATGCGCGCCATAACAAGCCCCGCATCGGCCGCATCCTGATGGCAACCGGCCGTGACGCGACCGACGTGGCGCTGACGACGGCCTTTGGCCCGGCCATCCTCAAGCATTTCGAAGTCATCACCGACGAAATCCCCGCACAGACGATGTGACGGGCACAGCTCGGGCAGCCATCGCAGCGGGATCCCTTCCGTTTGCGATGGCTTTCCGGATCACTCTTCCGGCTCGGCCTTGAACATCAGCGGAAAGCCCGCCTCCTTGGCAAGATCCATCGCCTCGGAGACCTTTGTCTCGGCAATATCCTTGGCGCAGACGACGACGACGCAGGAGCCGAGCTTATGCGCGGTCATCATCACCCGGTGGCCGGCATCTTCCCCGATACGGAAAACAACCTTCAGCACCAGCGTGACGAATTCGCGCGGCGTATAATCGTCGTTGAAGAGAATGACCTTGTAGAGCTTGGGGCGCTCCAGCTTCGTTGTGCTCTTCGGCTTGAGTGTGGTTCCGTTCGCCATGGCGGCGGGCCTCCTGTGTCACCTGAGGTGGTGCAGCCGGGATTTGATGTGAAGGATCATTCGCGCGCGTGCAACGGTATCGCACCGCGTCGTTCTTGAAAATAGGAAGAGTCTCGGCCCGCAGCAAGTGGCCAGGTGCTTTCAATGGCCGGAAACACGGCGGAATGGCAAGGCGCCCTTGACCCCATGCCGCGTTTCCCCCATAGCCAGACTAAATCGAAATCAAGGACAGGTGGAACCCTTATGGGCTTCAAGTGCGGTATCGTGGGCCTGCCGAATGTCGGCAAATCCACCCTCTTCAACGCGCTGACCAAGACGGCGGCAGCGCAGGCGGCAAACTATCCCTTCTGCACCATCGAGCCGAACACCGGCGAAGTGGCGGTTCCGGATCCGCGCATGCAGAAGCTTGCATCCGTTGCAGGCTCCAAGGAAATCATCCCCACCCGCATTTCCTTCGTGGATATCGCGGGCCTGGTGCGCGGCGCCTCCAAGGGCGAAGGTCTCGGCAACAAGTTCCTCGCCAACATCCGCGAAGTGGATGCCGTAGTGCATGTGCTGCGCTGCTTCGAAGATGATGACATCACCCATGTCGAAGGCCGCATCAACCCGGTCGGCGATGCCGAGACGATCGAGACCGAGCTGATGCTCGCCGACCTCGAGAGCCTTGAGCGCCGCGTCGATCAGACCCGCAAGCGCGCCTCTTCGAAGGACAAGGATTCGCTTGCCCAACTGCCGATCATGGAAGCCGTCGTCAAACTCTTGAACGAGGGCAAGCCCGCCCGCCTTCTCTTGACCACGCTTGCCGCCGACGAGATCGAGATCCTGAAGGGTCTGAACCTTCTGACCTCGCACCCGGTTCTCTACGTCTGCAACGTGGCGGAAGCCGATGCGGTCGATGGCAATGCCCATACCAAGGCTGTGGCCGAGATGGCCAAGTCGCAAGGCGCGGAATGCGTTATCATTTCGGCGGCCATCGAATCGGAAGTGGCGCAGCTGCCGGAGGAAGAGTCCAAGGAATTCCTCTCGGCTCTCGGCCTTGAGGAAGCCGGTCTCGACCGCCTGATCCGCGCCGGCTATAACCTGCTTCACCTGATCACGTACTTTACCGTCGGGCCGAAGGAAACGCGGGCCTGGACCATCGTGCGCGGCACCAAGGCACCGGCGGCTGCCGGCGTCATCCATACGGATTTTGAACGCGGCTTCATCCGCGCCTTCACCATCGCCTATGACGACTACATCGCCTACAAGGGCGAAGTGGGCGCCAAGGAAGCCGGCAAGGGCCGCGACGAAGGCAAGGAATATGTCGTGCAGGATGGCGACGTCATCCACTTCCGCTTCAACACCTAAAGGCGTTCTCGCTTTTCTCAACACCACTGCCGCCCCTCGCCCGGGCGGCAGTTTTCGTTTGGACCTGCCGTTGACGTAAACTGCTTGGAATGACCGGCACATGCGCTATGGTTGCTGCATCAGCGTGAATGGGAAGAGCAATGCTGCATTTTGAGGATTTTCATGAGGGGCGGACCTTTCCGCTCGGGCCACGCACGGTTTCGGCAGGAGAGATCATCGAGTTTGCGCGCGAATTCGATCCGCAGCCGATGCATCTTTCCGAAGAAGCCGGAAAGGCGAGCATCCTCGGCGGGCTTGCCGCCTCCGGCTGGCACACCGCAGCCCTGCAGATGCGCATGATCGTCGATAGCTATATCGGCAATTCCACCTGCCAGGGCGCACCCGGCGTCGATGTTATGGACTGGAAAAAGCCGGTATTGGCAGGCGATACGCTGAGCGGCAAAGGCCTCGTACTGGAGGCGCGTCCGCTAAAATCCCGTCCCGGCATTGGTCTGGTGCGCATGCGCACGGAACTGGAAAACCAGCGCGGCGAGACGGTCTGTGTTGCCGAGCAGGTCATCATGTTTGCCATGCACGCCAAAGGGGAGACTGCCGCATGAGGCTTGCAGAACTTTATCCTGTCGGCACCCGCGTCGAGACCGGCACGCTGGAATTCTTGGCCGAAGACATCATCCGTTATGCGGAAAAATTCGACCCGCAGCCCTTTCACATGGATGCGGAAGCGGCCAAATCCTACGTGTTCGGCGCGCTCTGCGCCTCCGGCTGGCATACCTGCGCCGGCTGGATGAAAATGCTTCTCGCCCATTTTGCCGAAGAGTTTCCGCGCCTCGCGCAACAGGGCCTGCAGCCGCCGAAACTTGGGCCCTCGCCCGGCTTTCGCAAGCTGCAATGGCTGCGCCCGGTTTATGCCGGAGACCGCATCACCTATTCGGTGACGCTGACGGACACACGCGAGCTTGCCTCGCGCCCCGGCACCTGGCTGAACTCGACCCTCAACGAGGGCGTGAATCAGAACGGCGAAACCGTGCTGCGGTTTGAAAGCAGCGTGCTCGACTTTGCCTGAGAGGCTTCGCCCCCGGAACTTCGGAAAAGATGGGGGACTTCAGGCAGACCGCGTTCTGCCTCTCAGCGGGTTGCGATGACGGCGACACCGGCGCCGACCAAGGCGGCTCCTGCCCCCCGGTTGATCCGCTGCACCACACGCGGGCTGCGCATCAGCGTGCGCGCCCGCCGGGCGAGCATCACATGGCCGCCGATCACCACGGCCTCGACGAGCAGGATGACCAGCGCAAGACTTGCCGCCTGAGAAACCGTCAGGTTCGGGCCAACGACATTCGGCAGAAGCGCGATATAAAACAGCGGCATTTTCGGATTGCCAAGGTTAAGCACGATCCCGGCGAGAAAGCCGCGCCGGAGATCACCGGCATGGGCAATGGCCTTTTCCTGCGGTACGCGCGCGGGCGACGTCCACATGCGGATGCCCATCCAGATGAGATAGGCAGCGCCCGCATAACGCAACACCGTCATGCCAAAGCCCATCTCGCCCGCTGCGGCAGAGAGGCCGAAGGCGGCGAGAAACAGAAAAATCAAAATGCCGGTGACCGTCCCCAGCCCATAAGCGATGCCGGAGGCCGCACCACTATGCACGGTGCGCGCCAGGATCGTCATATTGTCCGGGCCGGGACTGGCGGCAAACACAAAAAATGTCGCCCCGAAGGCGATCAGCGTATGAAGATCCATCGTCGTTCCCCGGCTTGTTATACACCGAGGCTACGCCTGACATGGGAGCCGCACAAGGCCCGACGATCGTTATCAATGACCGTCGAAGGAAACCAGCGTGCGCACCTCGACGCCGAGCGCCTCCAGCTTCTGGCGGCCGCCGAGTTCCGGCAAATCGATGACGAAGCAGGCAGATACCACATCCGCACCCAGCTGGCGCAGCAGCTTGACGGCGCCTTCGGCGGTGCCCCCGGTGGCAATCAGGTCGTCGCAGAGGATCACCTTGTCGCCGGGTTTGACCGCATCCACATGCATTTCCATCTCGTCCGTGCCGTATTCCAGGCTGTAGGCCATGCGCACCGTCTGGTGCGGCAGCTTACCCTTCTTGCGGATCGGCACGAAGCCGGAGGACAGCTGGTGGGCCATGGCGCCGCCGAGGATGAAACCGCGCGCCTCGATGCCCGCGACCTGATCGACGGCAAGCCCGGCATAGGGCCGCACCAGTTCGTCCACCGCCTGACGGAAAGCCGTGGCATTGCCGAGCAGCGTCGTGATGTCGCGAAAGATGATCCCCGGCTTCGGATAATCATGAATGGCGCGGATGGCGGTGGCGAGCGTCGTTGCAATATCGGACATCGGATCTTCCGCTGAGTGTCTATGGGTAAAACATATGCCGGGACTTCATGAAAAAGGCGGCCGAAGCCGCCTTTCTAGTCATCCGGAGCGATAAGCTCAATGTTCCTTGCGGGCGTAAACCGACTTCTTCGTGAGATAGATGAGGATGGAGAAGATCGCCAGGAACACCATGACCATGAAGCCGGTGCGCTTGCGTTCTTCCAGATGCGGCTCTGCGGCAAACATCAGGAAGGCGGCCACATCCCGCGAATACTGATCCAGCGTCTGCGGTGCGCCATCGTCATAGGTCACCTGGCCATCCGACAGCGGCGGCGCCATGGCAAGCGCTGCGGACGCGATGAAGTATGGGTTGTAATGCGTGCCCGGAGCCACTTCGACGCCGGCCGGCGGTTCCTGGTAACCGGTCAGCAGGGCGTGGATATAGTCCGGCCCGCCTTCCTGATACTGGGTGAAGATATCGAAGACGAACTGCGGGAAACCGCGGGTGACGCCACGGGCCTTGGCCAGCAGCGACATGTCGGGCGGTGCCGCCCCGCCATTGGCGGCCGCTGCTGCCTGTTCGTTCGGGAACGGCGACGGGAAATGGTCCGAAGGCACAGCCTTGCGGGTGAACATCTCGCCGGCATCGTTCGGCCCGTCCTGCACTTCGTGCGTAGCGGCAAACGCCTTCACCTGCGCGTCCGAATACCCAAGGTTCTCCAGCGTGCGGAAGGAGACAAGGTTCATCGAATGGCAGGCGGAACAGACTTCGGTATAGACCTTCAGGCCACGCTGCAGTTGGCCCTTGTCATAGTGCCCGAAGGGACCGGCAAAACTCCAGTCCATCTCCTGCGGCTTGTGGATCGGGTAATGCGGCGTGCCGCCTTCGGCATGTGCACCTTCCTCCGCAGCGGCCGCACCGGATGCAAGACCGGCGACCAGAGCCAGGGACAGGAGGCTTTTGACAAGCATTTTCATCGTATTCGTCCTCTCGGTCACAGGCGTCATGCGCGCATGTCGGCGGTCACGGTGCCGTTCTTCTGCAGAACTGCCTCCGTGATCGAGTTGGGGATGCGCCGCGGCGTCTCGAAAAGCCCGAGAAGCGGCATGATGACGAGGAAGAAGCCGAAATAATACACGGTGCCGGCCTGCGACAGCGCGACATAGATGCCTTCCGCCGGCATCGCACCCAGCCAGCCGAGAAGGATGGCGTTGATGACGAAGAGCCAGAAGAACAGCTTGTACCAGGGACGATAAACGGCCGAGCGAACCTTGGACGTATCGAGCCAGGGCAGGAAGAACAACACGATGATGGCGCCGAACATGACGAGAACGCCACCCAGCTTGGAATCGATCGGGCCGATATTAAAGGTAATGGCGCGCAGCATGGCGTAGAACGGCAGGTAATACCATTCCGGCACGATATGGGCCGGCGTCTTCAACGGGTTTGCCATGATGTAGTTATCCGGGTGACCCAGATAATTCGGCATGTAGAAGACGAACCAGGCATAGGCCATCAGGAAGAGCGCAACGCCAAAGGCATCCTTCAGGGTCGCGTAGGGCGTGAAGGGAACCGTATCGGTCTTGGTCTTCACCTCGATGCCGGTCGGGTTCGTCTGGCCGGTTACGTGCAGCGCCCAGATATGCAGGACCACCACGCCTGCGATCATGAAGGGCAGGAGGTAATGCAGCGAGAAGAAGCGGTTGAGCGTCGGCTGGTCAACGGCAAAGCCGCCGAGCAGGAACTGCTGGATCCATTCGCCGACCAGCGGGAACGCCGAGAAGAAGCCGGTGATGACGGTGGCGCCCCAGAAGGACATCTGGCCCCAGGGAAGCACGTAGCCCATGAAGCCGGTTGCCATCATCAGGAGATAGATGACGACGCCGAGGATCCAGAGGATTTCGCGCGGTGCCTTGTAGGAGCCGTAATAGAGGCCGCGGGCAATGTGAAGATAGACGGCGATAAAGAAGAACGAAGCGCCGTTGGCATGCATGTAGCGCAACAGCCAGCCGTGGTTCACGTCGCGCATGATCTTTTCAACGGAGTTGAAGGCGACCGTCGTTTCGGCGGCGTAATGCATGGCCAGAACCACGCCCGTGAGGATCTGCACGATCAGCATCACGGAAAGCATGGCGCCGAACGTATAGGCGTAGTTGAGATTGCGCGGCACCGGATAGGCGACGAAGCTGTCATACATCATGCGCGGCAGGGGTAGCCGCGAATCGATCCACTTTTCGATGCCCGTGGAAGGCTGGTAACTGGAATGCCCACTCATGCTGTGTCCCCTCACCCGATCCGGATCACGGTATCGGTCGCAAATGTAAACGTCGGAATGGCCAGGTTCTGAGGCGCCGGGCCTTTACGAATGCGGCCCGCAGTATCGTAATGCGAGCCATGGCAGGGACAGAACCACCCGCCGAAATCCCCGGACTGGCCGAGCGGAACACAGCCGAGATGGGTGCAGGAACCAATCATCACGATCCAGTTTTCCTTGCCTTCACCGGCGGAGCGGTCGACATCGGTCGCCTGCGCGTCAGGTGCGATATTGGCGTTGCGTGCAACCGGGTCCTTGAGGTCACCCAGCGCCACAGCCTTGCCTTCGGCAATTTCCTGTTCGGTGCGGTTGCGGATGAAGACCGGCTTGCCGCGCCACTTGACGGTGAGCGACATGCCAGGCTCGACGCTCGACACGTCCACCTCGATGGAGGCAAGCGCCAGTGTCGATGCGTCCGGGCGCATCTGGTCGATGAATGGCCAGGCCACAGCCGCGGCACCCACGGCACCCGCCATGCCGGTCGTCAGATAAAGGAAATCGCGGCGAGTGGGCTCGCCCACGCTTCCGCTATTCGTGTCGTGCTCGCTCACGGTCAAACCATCCTCTGCGCAGAAATTTCGTAAAATTGCATGGCCCCTCGCCCCGTCGGAATCCAATTCGGACACAATTGGACTCTATTCTCCCCGTGCGATTTCTATGCGTGATCTCACAATAAGTCCAGTGTCGGCAACAGGATATGGGCACATTGTCGCGGGCATGACATCCGCCAATAAAGCCATGCGTGCATCCGTGCCACACCCGCGCGTTGCGTCTTTCCCCCGCCACCCCTGAAGCCCGCCGAAAACAGATGTGCGCAGCGTTGCGCCGTTTGTTGCAGCGCACAAAGGCCCGTGATATGGCAGCTTATCCTGCCGGTACGCAATGGAACCCCATGCGCCATCACCTGTCTTTCAGTATTTCATTGATTACAGCGCTTGTTCTGCTGCTGATCACGACGCGATTTGTCACTGATATCTTTCTTGTTACGATTTTTCATAACCTGCATCTGCATCTGGCCATCATTGCAGTCCTTTCGGTCTCGGTTGCACTGCTCATCCGCTTCAACATCTTTGGCGTGATCGTGCTTTTCGCCGCAATCGGCATGAGTGTACATGGCTACATGCTGTCGCAGCGTTATGCGGTGGATCTCTCGCAAGCGCCGGGCCAGACATTCCGGCTTCTGTCGTTCAATGTGCTCGGCACAAATTTCGAGCACGCTGCAGACATCGTTGACGAAATCATCGCGTCGAAAGCCGATGTGGTCAATATCATGGAAGCCCACGGGCTCACGTCGGACCTGCCGCGGCTCTTTGCGGTCTATCCCTACCGGATTGGCTGCGGCGAGCAGACCAAAAGCTGCGACCTGATGATGCTGTCGCGATATCCGATGAAGAACGGCACGATCCAGAGTCTCAGCCAGTTCGCCTACCACCGTTTCATCACGGCCCGGATCCAGTTGCCGGGGGGCGAGGTCAATGTCGCCGCGATCCACCTGACCAAACCTTACTTCGACGACTATCACGAAGAAGAACTGCAAGGTGCTGCGCGCATGTTTGGCCGGCTCACCGGCCCGCTGATCCTGTCGGGTGATTTCAATGCCTCGAGCATTTCGCCCGACATGCTGGAGTTTCTCAAGCAGACCGGCCTGAAGGCTGCAACGCGCCAGCCGGCGACATGGCCGATCATTGCGGGATCATGGGGCGTGCCCATCGATCACATTTATATCCGCGCGCCGCTGGTCTTTCGCCATATCCAGCGCATCGCCGACAATCACGGTTCGAACCATTATGGGCTCGTCGCAGATCTCGGGGTTCCAGCCCCCTGAACGACGCCTGTGGTTCAGGCATCCCTATCGATGAAACCGCCGGACTGGCGCGCCCAAAGCTCCGAATAAAGCCCGCCGGAGGCGACAAGCTCGGCGTGCGTTCCCTCTTCCACGATGCGGCCCTTGTCCATGACGATCAGCCGGTCGAGCGCTGCGATCGTGGACAGGCGATGGGCGATGGCAAGCACCGTCTTGCCCTTCATCAGCTCGTCGAGGTTGGACTGGATGGCCGCCTCCACTTCCGAATCAAGCGCTGACGTCGCCTCGTCCAGCACCAGGATCGGCGCATCCTTCAGCATGACGCGGGCAATGGCGATGCGCTGGCGCTGACCGCCGGACAGTTTGACGCCGCGCTCGCCGACATGGGCGTCAAATCCCTTGCGGCCGCGCTGATCCTCGAGTGAGAGGATGAAGTCGTCCGCTTCGGCCCGGCGTGCGGCCGCCAGCAGCAATTCATCCGTCGCGCCGGGACGGCCGAAAAGGATGTTGTCGCGGATGGAACGGTGCAACAGCGAAGTATCCTGGGTCACCATGCCGATCTGCTGGCGCAGCGTCTCCTGCCGCACCTTGGCGATATCCTGCCCGTCGATCAGGATGCGCCCGGCCTCCACGTCGTAGAAGCGCAAAAGCAGGTTGACGAGCGTGGATTTGCCGGCCCCTGAACGGCCAACAATGCCGACCTTTTCGCCCGGCCGGATGACAAGGTTCATCCGGTCTATAACGCCGGACGCACGGCCATAATGAAAGCTGACATTGTCGAAACGGATTTCCGGCTGGCGCACGACCAGCGCCGGCGCATCCGGCACATCGGTCAAGGACACCGGCTGCGAGATCAGTTCAGCGGCATTCTGCACCGTGCCGAAATTGCGCATGATGCCGTTGAACTGCGTCATCAGGCGGCCGAGCAGGAAATTCAGCCTCAGCACCAGCGCCAGCGTGAACGCCACGGCACCTGAGCTGATGCGCCCATCCAGCCAGAGATGGATGCAGAGCGCTGCCATGCTGGTGATCATCACGCCGGACAAAAGCGCCATCGATGCGCGCACACCGGTGATGAAGCGGGTGAACATCATGGTGGAGGCCTGGAACGTGTCAAAACCTTCGCGCATGTAGCGATCGTTCACCTCGTCGCGGCCGAACAGCCGCAGCGTCTGGATATTGCTATAGGCATCCACCATGCGCCCGGACAGCATGGAGGCGGCTTCCGCCGTTTCGCGCGAGTGAAAACGGATGCGCGGCACGAAATAACGCGCCAGAAACGAGAAGATTCCGACCCAGACCAGCACGATGACGGCAAGCCGCCAGTCGAGACCGCCAATCAGCGCCAGCATGGACACCGAATAGATACCGACGAACCAGACGCTTTCCATAAGCGAGGTGACGAGATCTCCCGTCGCCTGCCCGCCGGACCAGACCTTTGTGACGATGCGGCCGGCAAAATCGTTCTGGAAGAAGGACAGCGACTGGCGCGCCACGTGCTGGTAGGCCTGCCAGCGCACCATATTGTAGAAGCCCGGCGTGATCACCTGCTGGTCGACCAGTGCCGTCAGCATGGTCACCAGAAAGCGCACGCCGGCAATCAGCACCAGCATGCCGGCCAGTTCACTGCCATGGGCCGACAAAAGCCCGGCCCAGCCGGCGGCGCGGTCGATGCTTGAGAGAATATCCACCAGCCGTCCGACGAACCAGAAGAGTGCTGCCTCGATGGCTGCCGTCAGGCCGCCCAGCACCAGCATCATCAGGAACGGCGTCCTTGCCTGGCGCACATAGAACCAGATGAAGGCGAAGGTCGCTCGCGGCGGCTGCAGATCCGCCCTTTGGGCGAAGGGCCGGATGCGGGTCTCGAAAAAACGGAACAGGGCGTCGATCATGCCCTTGGGTATAGGCCGTTTCGCGCCCGCAGCAAGACACACACCGCCTTAAATATTGGCAATGATGCCGGTCCGCTACCGCGTCTGGCGGCCGTAAAGCGCCTCGTAATGGCGGTCTGTCGGCAGGCGCCCGGAGACCGTGGTGGTCATCAGCGTATCGTCGCCGCGAAATTCCGCGCGCTGGAGGGCCAGACGGGCGTTGTCGTACAGTTGCGCCGGGGTCACCGCTCCAAAGGCGCTGGCGGCACCAAGCCGGCACTGGACATTCGGCAGGTCGGGGATGCGCTTGCGGGCAAGGCGCACGGTGGTTTCCAGAATGCGCCCGATCCGCCGGCCAAGATCTGTCAGGGACAGGTCGTCGGTGAAGGTGACGAGCATGCCCAACTCGTCCATCTGGATCCAGGAGGCCAATTCCTCCTTGCTCATCAGCCGGCCGGCCTGCTGGCCAAGCGTATCGAGGAGAAAATCACGCGCACCGGTCATCGCCGGCCGCTGATAGGCTTCAAGGCCCTTCAGGCGACAGAGCAGCAGGCTTGACCCATCAAGCTGGTTGCCATCCGTCGTCATCGCCTTCATCCGGCCCATCAGGACGGCGCGGCCGGCAAGACCGTGAACCAGAGGGGCCGCCGCAACCGGGCGGGACACGTCCAAGGCGCCGGCATCTGATCCTGCTGCCCCTGCCCCTGTCGCTCCCCCGGCCCCGGCAAAATCCAGAGCGCCGGCCAGAGACGGGGTGGCGGTGGATGAAAGCGACAAAGCCGGAGCCGGCCTTGTGGAGAGAGGTCCGGCCCAGTCGTCCAGCGCCTGCATCACCTGCCTTGTAGCTTCAAGCTCTGCGGCGCACGCATCAGTCACCGCCTTCAGCACATGGGCAAGCTGCGCTGGCGACAGTGCGGGAGAGGCCTGCAGCAATGTCGCCGCCTTTTCGATTTTCTGCAGGCTGCCGCTCACCGTCTCGTCGACTGCCGATAGGATGGCGCGCAACTCCGTTGCGGCATCGAACAGCGACAAGGCAGCGGTCAGGCGCTGGCCGGTCTGAAAATGTTGCGGCAGGAAATCACGCGCCATGGCGGCCCATTCCTGCGGATCGATCGGGCGGGGAAGCAGTGCGAAACGGCGCTTGATCTCCGGTCGCTCGCCCTCGATGAGGAGCGTCATCAGCTCGAAATTGACAGGGCTGAGGTCCAGCCCGAGGCGCAAGAGAAGAGCAACGGCCTGACGACCGTTGGCGTTCGGATCAGGCTGCATGCTGGTGATGATGGACATCGCGCATTCTCCCGGATCAACAGGAGATCATCCTAAACCAAAAGCCAATCCAAGCCTTTAAGCGGTGTGGTAAATGCATTACCAATGCATATCGGGCCGATTGCCGGGCCGGCGTGACCGGCCCGGTGTCTGTCCCGGGTTGGATGGCCGCATTTACTCGGCCGCCGCTTCCGCCTTGTCATCGGCATCGTCGCCCAGAAAGCCGCCCGACTGGCGGTTCCACAGGTCGGCGTAGATGCCGCCCTTTTCGACCAGTTCCGTATGCGTCCCCATTTCAACGATCTGGCCGGCATCAAGCACGATCAGCCGGTCCATCTGCGTCAGCGTCGACAGGCGGTGGGCAATGGCAATCACCGTCTTGTCCTCGATCAGCTTGAACAGGCTTTCCTGGATCGCAGCCTCCACTTCCGAATCGAGTGCGGAGGTTGCCTCGTCCAGCACCAGGATCGGCGCGTCCTTCAGGAAGACGCGGGCAATCGCGATACGCTGGCGCTGGCCGCCGGAGAGCTTGACGCCGCGTTCGCCGACATGCGCATCAAGGCCTGCGCGCCCCTGCTGGTCGGCAAGGCCCAAGATGAAATCCCAGGCATTGGCGCGTTTGGCAGCCTCGATGATCTCCGCATCGGTCGCATCCGGGCGACCATAGGCGATGTTATCGCGGATCGAGCGGTGCAGCAGCGAGGTATCCTGCGTCACCACGCCCACCAGCGCGCGCAGACTGTCCTGCGCCACATGCGAGATGTCCTGCCCATCGATGAGGATGTGGCCCTTCTCCAGCTCGTAGAAGCGCAGAAGAAGGTTCATCAGCGTCGTTTTGCCGGCGCCGGAGCGCCCGACAAGGCCCACCTTCTCGCCCGCATGGATGGAGAGCGAAAAGTTTTCGATAACACCCTTCTGCTTGCCGTAATGGAAGCGCACGCCGTCATAAACGATGGCGCCCTTCTGCGCCGACAACGGCTTTGCCGCCGGACGGTCGATGATCTCGTGCGGCTTCGTCATCATGCCGAGGCCGTCATAAACCGTGCCGATGTTTTCAAACAGCGCGGCGACTTCCCACATGATCCACTGCGACATGCCGTTGATGCGCATGGCAAGGCCGATGGCGACGGCAATCGCCCCGACGCTGACGCTGCCCTCCAGCCAGAACCAGATGCCGAGCGAGGCGACGAAGAACTGCACAAAGGCATTGTTGATATCGACGCAGATATTCAGAAGCGAAATCTGGCGCATCTGCCGGTGAACGGAAACGAGGAAGGCGTCCATGCCCTCCTTGGCATAGGTTTCCTCGCGCCCCGCATGGGAGAACAGCTTGACGGTGGCGATATTGGTATAGCTGTCGACGATGCGGCCGGTCATCATCGAGCGGGCGTCGGCCTGCTCGCTTGAAAGCTTGCGCAGCTTGGGAATGAAGGTGCGCAGGATGAGGCCGTAGATCACGATCCACAGCACCAGCGGCACGCCGAGGCGCCAGTCAACGGAGGCGACCAGCGCCAGCATCGAGACGAAGAAGCTCACCGCATAAACGAAAACGTCGATGATCTTGATCGCCGCATCGCGCACGGCAAGCGAGGTCTGCATGACCTTCGTTGAGACGCGGCCGGCGAATTCGTTGGCAAAAAAGGTCATCGAATGACGCAGCAGGAAGCGGTGCATCTGCCAGCGTGCGATCATCGGAAAATTGCCGGCCAGCACCTGATGCATCGTCACCGTATGCATCAGGCCCGCGAGCGGCAGACCGACCAGAAGAAGTGCTGCCATCATGGCAAGCCGCCCGCCCTCCTGCGCCAAAAAAGTGGTGCGGTCGGCATTGCTCAGCCAGTCGACGATATTGCCGAGGAACTGGTAGAGCAGCACTTCGGCCACCGCAATCACCATCGAGCAGGTGCCAAGCAGCAAAAGCCACGGCCAGACGGGCTTTGTATAGTGCCAGCAGAATGCAAAAAGCCCCTTGGGCGGCAGGCCGGGTTCGCCGGCGGGATAGGGGTTAACGCGACTTTCGAACCAGGCAAACATGATAGGCTCCGTCAATCGGACTGCCGCGGCGACCGCGCAACGTCGATACGCGGGGGTCAAAAGGGCCGGCACACGGCAAAGTTCAAATGGCAAGGCCAGCTATGACCTTGAAAACGACAGGTGGGAAAAGATGGCTTGCGAGAACCGCGGACGCCTAGGCCAGAAGCAGAAAGATCTGCGGTCGGAAGCGCAAAAACACGGTCATTTCCATGGAGGCCTCCTTTGGCTGGCGTTGAAGATGATCAGCACTTACCAGTAAAGAAAAAATTTGAAAAGCCGGAATCTGCAGAGGTCGGCCACAAGTGGATGCCGTGACGGTTGCGTGACAGGCCCGGGGGTGAAATAGCCTTGGCTGTCCAACCGCACCACAGGCCGCCTCATGACCTTGCTTCGCATCGCGCTTTACCAGCCGGATATTCCCGGCAATACCGGCACCATCCTGCGTCTTGCCGCCTGCCTTGGCCTTGGCGTCGATATCATCGAGCCAGCGGGCTTCGTGCTCTCGGACAAGAACCTGCGTCGCGCCGGCATGGATTATCTGGCAAGCGTGACGATGACGCGCCATGTCAACTGGTCGGCCTTCAATGCCTGGAGACTGTCTGAAAACCGCAGGCTGGTGCTCGCGTCCACCAAGGCCGCCACGCGTTACACCGATTTTCTCTTTGCCGACAACGACGTGCTGCTGTTTGGCCGCGAAAGTGCCGGCGTGCCCGAGGCGGTCCATGATGTGTGCGATGCACGGCTGATCATTCCGATGATCGAGGGCCAGCGGTCGATCAATGTGGCGATCTCGGCTGCGATGATCACCGGCGAGGCCATGCGGCAAATTGGCTGGAACGGCTGATACAGCTCGAAGTAGTATTGGCGAAGTCCGGTATCTGTGCGAAGCTTATGTTCGAGAATGCATATTCAGAACACTCGCCAGCCTCGGAGAGACCGCATGTTCCCATCCGCATTCACCCATTCCATCACCCAGTTTGCCCGCACACTCAGCCTTCCGGAACGAATACAGCATTCGCCGTTGCGCAATCTGTCGCTGGAAAGCCTGCGCCGGCGCAACACCACGCTGGACGCGCTGTTCTACGACGTCAAAACGGTGACGGCCGAAGAAGCCTTTTATATCAGCAGTTGTCTTGCAGCCGAAGGCGCCATCCTCATCGTGCCGCCGACCGGCGGGGCACCGCTCAAGCTCTGCGACACGATTGACGACTACCTCATGGGTGGCGGCGAGGCGATCGATACGCTGGCGGTGGCCGGCGTCGGCTCGTCGGCGCTCGGTTCTGCCGCCTTTGCCCGCAACATCGCCGATGCCATCGAAAAGCCGGTGGCCGTGGTTGTCTCCGGCTACGGGATTGCCGACGTGATGACAGAGGCGCTCGGGGGTTATTTTCTCTTCGGTTATCTCAACGGCTTTCGCCACAGGTTCGAGCAGCTGGACGAGTTCTTCGGGAGGCCGCAATTTGGCGTGGCGCCCAAGCTTAGCCTCGAAAAGCTGGCGGAGGCGAGCCTCGACACCCAGACGGTCGGTGCGCTGCTGGCCCATCCGCGCCTGTCCTTCAACCTGATCCTTGGCCATTCCAAGGGCAATCTCGTTATTTCGGAAGCGCTTTACCGGTTGGCGCACGCGGATGCAGCCGCTGCAAATGTGCTTGCCGCGCGGGCGCGCATCGTCACCATCAGTGCGCGCATCGCCATGCCGCGCCCCTTCCGCGACGTCATCGACGTGATGGGCGAATGGGACTGGTTTGGCGAAATCAATTCGCGACACGCCATCCCGGTGGATGAAGTGGTGCCGCAGGCCGGCCACCACACCAATACGGAATTGCCGAACCACCTGCCGGTGACGGAAATCCTGCGCAAGGTCCTGGCCGGCACCGCGGCACACACGAAAGCGAAGGCAAAGGACCAGATTGCACCGCCTCTGGCGGATGCGACGATCCTGACCTTGCCTGTCCTGGCCGTCGCTCCCGCCACCATGCCGGAGCCTTTGCCCGAACCCTTGCCTGAACCGGAAACCGCAGCCGAAACGATCCCTCAGGAAGCGGCTGAAGCCGAACCACTGCCGACATCCCTGACGGATCTTCTCGCTGCCCACGTCCTCGCCGAAGAAGCCGCAAGCCCGCAGCCCGCGCAATTGCCGGAAAGTCCGGCCGAGCCGCTGGAAGCCGTGGCGGAGATCGAGGAAATGCCGCCGGAGCTTGCGCTGGTGGATCTGCCGGAGGCGCCCGAAGAACCCGCGGCCGCACAACAGCTGGACCCGGAAGAGGTTACGGCGCCTGTTACCGCGTCCGCAGACATCGCCATGGCGCCTCCAGAACCCGCAGCGGCACCCGTTCCTGCTATGAACGCGGCGCCGGAACCGGAGGCCGAGACCATTGCTGTCGCCGCCCCCGCACCACCTGTGCCCCCCTCCCCCAAGGGCCCGAAGCCAACGGTTGTTGCCAAGGCAAAACCGCGTCGCCGGCGCTAACCGATCTCGGCCGGACGTCATCGCCACGCGCGTCCGGGACAGTCGGACGCGGGCGGAGATGACTGCATCCGCCGCACTCCCGTGGTGCTGCGCTTGGTCAGGATGCGTCACGGCCGCTGCTTGAAAACACTCTGCCTCAAAATGAAAGTGCCGACGGCGGACCCCGTCGGCACTTTCATCCTGGCGCGGCGCCTCGACAGACAAGGGAAGCAGTCGAGAGCCACGGCCTGAAGTTCGACAGCACGGCGGCGTGGCCGCCGGCCTGATCAGGCAAACAGCATCATGGTTTTCGCCATCGATGCATTGGTGATGTTGAGCCCTATCGTCTGCAACTGCTGCTGCACGCCCTGCGCGGACAGTCGCGCCGCCTGCTCTTCCATGTCGGTATCCACCATGCGGCCGATGCCGATCTGCGTGATATCCTGCAGACTCTTCAGAAAATCGACATTGGAGGAGATACGACTGCTGGTTGCGCCGATCTCGGAGCCGCCATCGATCATGCTGGCCATCATGCTGTTGACCGCCGATATCATGCCGTCGATCTCGTCAGGCGTGGTGTCCTTCGACACGCCGATCTCGCGGGCACCGGCAGCATTCGGCACGTCGGAGCCGGCATCGAGCAAATAATAATCATAGGCCGCACCCGACTGGGAAATCCCCGGATAGGCGCGGGTCAGGAGGCCGTCGGTCGCATCACCCTTGGCCACAAGCGTCGAGCTTGCCTTGTCGAAATCGAGGACGTTGACCGAGACATCGCCATTGCCATCGCTGGTGACCGAACCGACCATGCTTTCCACCTTCGGCCGCTCGCCGGCTGCGGTCTTCAGCCAGTTCTGGCCGTTGAATGAACTGCTGTCGATCACGGTGGTCAGTTGCTCTTTCAGCTGGCTGATCTCGGAATTGACCGCATCCCTATCGACGCCCGGGCTCTTTGCAAGGATCAGCTTCGACTGGATCTGCGACATGATGTCGGTTGCGGCCGCCATGCCAACGGCTGCCGTATCGGCAATCGCTGCGGAAAAGGCCTGTGCATCCTCGGCGCTCGACAGCGACAGGTTGCTGGATTTCATCGTGGTTGCGATTGACCAGTAGGCGGCGTTGTCTGCGGCGCGATTGACATCGCGGCCGGAGGCCACACGGGTCGTCGTCTCGGTCACGGCCCGGCTGGTGCCGCCGAGCAGGGAAAGCGCCGATGAGGCTGTGGCATTGATGGACGACGAATACATCGTTTCTCCGCTGTGTCAGGTCTACCGCCGACCGGTCAGGATCAGGCATATCGACACATCTAGCAGCAAAAGTTTTGCGGTTCTGTTTAACCAGCCGTTATAATTTTAGCGTTTTCGGGAATACGCAAGAACATCAATCAGCAGTTGGCAGCCGGCGCATGGTAAACTCGATGCAATCGCCTTCCAGCTGGCGCCAGCTTTCCACCTCGGTCCAATAGGCAGCCTTCGGGAAACTGTCGAACCACTCGCGGGCTTTCCGGCGCGCTTCCTCGCGGGAGAGACGATAGGTTTCCCGCACGAAATGGCCCTGCTGCTGGCCGGCCATTTCCTGCCGGTGCCGGTTGATCCTGCGCTTCAAGCCGTCAAGCGGCGGGGATTTCGCCATGCGCGTCACCTCGGGGCTTTCACGAGCCATACCTTGGGTTGCCACTTAAGATAGCGCGGGAGAGCAGGCTTTGCGAGTCGATTCTCCCAGGAACTCAATCGCAAGGGCGGCTCTCCTTGATGCGGCCAAACTTGCGCGGTTGCTTTCGGGCAAGGCGCCGGGTTAAGTCCGGCGTCATCATGCGCTGCGGGCAGCCGCGCGTTCGGCCGCACGGCAAGAAGGAAAAACCGCCATGGAAAGACCGCACATTCCGCTCGGCCTGCCTGACGATATCGAAGGCAAGAAGCTCGAGGCGCGCGCCTGGTTCGAGCAGTTGCGCGACACGATCTGCCGGAGTTTCGAGGCTCTGGAAGACGAACTGTCCGGCCAGTTGAGCGATCGCACTCCCGGCCGCTTCCAACCCAAAGACTGGCTGCGCGAGGCGGGCGAAGGCGGCGGCGGTCGCATGTCGATGATGCAAGGCCGCGTGTTCGAAAAAGTCGGCGTCCACACGTCGACCGTGCATGGCGAATTTTCCGAGGAATTCCGCAAGCAGATGCCGGGTGCGGCCGAAGATCCGCGCTTCTGGGCTTCTGGCATTTCGCTGATTGCCCATCCGGTCAATCCCAACGTGCCGGCCGTCCACATGAACACCCGCATGGTGGTGACCACCAGCCAGTGGTTCGGCGGCGGTGCGGACCTGACGCCGGTGCTCGACCGGCGCCGCACCCAGGAAGATCCCGATACCCTCGCCTTTCACAAGGCCATGGAACGGGCCTGCCAAGCCCATGACGGCGTTGCCGATTACGAGCGCTACAAGGCCTGGTGCGAGGAGTATTTCTTCCTAAAACACCGCAACGAGGCCCGCGGCATCGGCGGCATCTTTTTCGACTACCTGTATCCTGAGGAGCAAAAAGGCGGCTGGCAGGCCAATTTCGCCTTCGTCCAAGATGTCGGGCGCGCATTTGCCGCCATCTATCCCGAGATCGTGCGCGCCAATTTCAACCGGGAGTGGACAGAGGCCGACCGCGAGGAGCAGCTGGTGCGCCGCGGCCGTTATGTGGAGTTCAACCTGCTCTACGACCGCGGAACGATCTTCGGGCTGAAGACCGGCGGCAACGTGGAATCCATCTTGTCCTCGATGCCACCGATGGTGCGCTGGCCTTGATGGGAGCGGACACGTAAACCCTTGAGCGATTGCCCAGGCCCCAGCCAAATGCCTGATTCGCAGCAACATTTGCCGATTAATTAAGGAATCGTGAATTGACAAATCCGACGGGTCCTTCATCCTGCAGGTGCTAGCTTTTGCTGGACTGCATCGGAGGAGGATCGCATGCCTGGATTGCACAGCGTCGTCACACCGCGGAAGGCCGAACAGGCCCGCCCCATCGATACCCCCGAAATGATCGATCGCATGGCTGCAGATTTGCGGGCCCGCAGCGATACGGATCTGCCGCATTCATTCTATGTGGAACAGGTTCGTCGACAGCTGGCCGGACGCAGTGCTGCCAACACGCAAACGGACACAAAAACCGACAAGACGCACGGGCCGGCGAGCACACGCCCAGGCCAGGCCCATGCGTCCGTTTTCCATTCCTGGGCGTTTTCCGATTAGGATTGAGGACCGGCGGCCTGCCAGCTGGGTGGTGTCAACAACCCAGCTGGCTTGTTGTCCGCGTCTTGCCTGCGGATGTTGCGGACAAACCGGCAAACCGGATGCAACACCATAGCTCGCACGCGAATGGAACGTCGGGCTGATTTCTCCGTTGGGTCCAAAGGACGGTCGCGGCACGCTGCGCCCGCCGGGAACCCAAGGAGGACATCATGAGACTGTTTGAATGCGGCACGCTGGTTCCGGGTTGTGATTGGCATACCCGCGCCGACGAAGATGCGGAAGTCGTGCGCCGCGCCGTCGATCACCTTCGCACCATCCACGGTGAAACGGTGATCCGCGAAACCATGGTCGACAATATCAAGGCGCGCATCCGCAGTAGTAATCCTGTGGAGGCCTCTGCCGCCATGTCGCCGGAGTAATATGTCCGACCCCCGGGAGGGAGCATCCTGTGGGAGCAGCGATGTGTTCCTCTTGAAAGGGCGGCGCATCGCCTCTGAGACAAGTCCCCTCCCACAAGGGGGAGGGCCTAACCCGACCGCGCGCTTTTATGCAGGAACGGGACGCTTGCCCCGTCGCATCTCTCCCTTGTGGAGGGACCGAAGGGCGGGGCGAGACCCCGGTCGGCCCAACCCGGCAGAGAGGGTCTTATTTCAAATGCGATAGCCCTGCTTGAAAGCGGTCAGGATCCGGCGTCGACCTTTTCCTTCAGCCGGGTGGCAAGGGCTGCCCGGTCCAGCGTGAAATTGCGCTCAACCCACAGGGTTTCAAGCTCGGACAGCAATTGGCCGATGCGCGGGCCGGCTGGTACGCCCAGCGCCATGGCATCTGCTCCATTCAGCGGGAACTTCGGCTTTTCAAACTTTTCGGCCCGCTTCAAAAGCGCCGACCAGCGGGCGGCCTTCAATAGCTCGTCGTCATTTGACTGGGCTGCGTGGCGCGCGCTGGCCAGCGAAAGCTTGAGCCGCATCAGAAGCCCCGCCTTGCCGTTGCGGTACAGCAGGCGGTCGAGCGCCGTTTCCGCGAGATCGACGGCCGGCACCGGCGAGCGGGCCCAGTCCACCAGCCGTTCCGCCTCGGCATTCGACAGTCTCCAACGCTTGGCCAAAACCTCCAGCCGCTCGGGATCGGGCGGCACGATGGCGGCAAGACGCAGCAGCGCATCCGGCGCCCAACCGAGGGACTGTTCGGCCGCGACCAGACCGTGGATGGCATCAATGCCCCATTTTTCGCTTTCCGGAAGCACCGCGGCGAGCACACCCGTGGTACGCATCCACAACAGCGCACGTGACGGATCAGGCGCCGACAACAGCTTTTTCATCTCCGCCCAGATACGTTCCGCCGAGAGCCCGCCCAGGCGATCCTTGGCCTTGGCGGACGCGCGCAGGCCATCCGCATCCGGCCGGCCGGACCCGTAATACGCAAAGAAGCGGAAGAAGCGCAGCACGCGCAGATAATCCTCGGCAATGCGGGTCTCGGCATCGCCGATGAAACGCAGCGTGCGCGTCGGAATATCCTTCAGGCCGTCGATGAGATCGATCACCGTGCCGTCTGCCGTCACGTAAAGCGCATTGATGGTGAAATCGCGCCGCTCGGCGTCGGCCTGCCAGTCGGTGCCGAAGGAAACTTCGGCGTGGCGGCCATCGGTTTCGATGTCGCGGCGCAGCGTCGTCACCTCGAAGGGCCGGCCTTCGATGACGAGCGTCACCGTGCCATGCGCAAGGCCTGTCGGCACCGCCTTGATGCCGTCTGCCTTGGCGCGCTCCATCACCGCCTGCGGCAGAAGCGTGGTGGCGAAATCGAGATCGCTGATGGCCTCGCCCATCAACGCGTTGCGCACGGCACCACCGACCACCCGGCCCTCGCCGCCATCGGCATTCAACAGGGAAAACACCCGCTGCACGACGGGATCGGTCAGCCACGGCGCGCCCTTGAGGGACGCAGCACCCGGGTTTGCTCCGGTAAGGTTCGTCATGCGTATAACCTTTCGTACAGCGTGCGCAGAATGCCCGCGGTAATGCCCCAGATATTCCACTCGCCATAGGGCATTTCATAGAAGTGGCGAAGCGTGCCGTTCCATTCGCGGCTGCCGCGATTGTGGTTGGCCGGGTCCATGAGGAAGGAAAGCGGCACCTCGAACACGCGGTCCACTTCTGTCGGGTTGGGCGTCAGTTGAAAGCCGCGCTCCACCACCGACAGCACCGGCGTGATGCGAAAACCGGTCGCCGCAAAATAATCCGGCAGGCGGCCGACGGGCTCCACGAAGGAACGCGACAGGCCGATCTCCTCTTCCGCCTCGCGAAGCGCTGCCACCTCGACGCTGCCATCTTCCGGATCGACCGCACCGCCTGGAAAGGCGATCTGGCCGGAATGTTTGCGCAGCGTCGCTGTGCGTTTCGTCAGGATCACCTTCGCGCCATCGGCATCATTCACGACAGGCACCAGCACGGCGGCATCTTTTAGCGTGATGCCTTCCAGATGCGTGACGATATCGGGGTTGAGCAGGTGGTCGCCATGCTCGCGCGCGGCGTCTGCGATGGGGCTACCGCTCTGGTTTTGCGCGCGCCTTCGAAATTCAGCCGCCGAATAAAAGGCCGGATTGATCAGGGCATGGCTCATTGCGACAGCTGGTCCAGTTCGTCGGCGGGCATCACGGGAAAGATTTTTCCGCCGGAGCGCAACGCAAACATCGGTACGCCCTCCACGTCGATCACCTCTCCCCGCTCCACCAGGTCATACATGACGGCGCGCGATACCAGCGCTTCCAGCCGCCCGCGCACGAGGAGATACGGCTTCAACTGGCGTTTCTCGCCCTCGATCACAAAGCGCAGCGGATGTTCTGCCCCCGCCTCCACCACATCGCCAACTTGCGTGCGGAAGGTCAGCAGCGGTTCGCCGTCCCGCTCGGTCGCTGTCATTTCAACGGCAATGAAATGCGCATCCTCGACGCGGATGCCGACCTTTTCCACAGGCGTGACGAGATAGGTGCGGCCGTCCTCATCCTTGCGCAAAACGGTGGAAAACAGCCGCTCCAAAGCCTGCCGGCCGATGGGCGTTCCCATGTAGAACCAGGTGCCATCGGCGCGGATTTCCATGTCGAGATCGCCACAGAATGGCGGGTTCCAGCGCTCCACCGGCGGCAGGCCGCGCACGGAGCCATCGCTGCGGCTTCCCACCTCGTCTGCGGCGCGCGCAATCATCGCGGCCAGTCCGTCCGCATCCTCTGCGGTATTAATCGTTTCACCTGCCATAATTTCAGTCATGGTTCCGGTTTAAGGGTCGTGTCACGAGATAGTCATTCATAACGTTCTTGTCAGCCGCCGCCACGCGAATAAGTTGGATGGAACGGACCGCTCGCTAAACCAGACGCGATTCGACAAAGCCGGCAGGACGCCGGGCCAAAGCCTGATGGAGACCGACATGGGCGTGATGACTTCCACCGACACTCCCCTCGATGAGAAGGCAATGGTCGCTGCCGCCGAAAGGGCATTGTCCGATATTGCCGCTGTGCGCGCAGAAGTCTCCAAGGTCATTTTTGGTCAGGAACAGGTGGTGGAAAACACACTTGTCGCCGTGCTCTCCGGCGGCCATGCGCTGCTGGTCGGCGTGCCGGGCCTTGCAAAGACCAAGCTGGTGACGACGCTCGGCACGGTGCTGGGCCTCGATGCCAACCGCATCCAGTTCACGCCGGACCTGATGCCATCGGATATTCTCGGCACCGAAGTGATGGACCAGGACGAAAACGGCCGTCGCTCCTTCCGCTTCGTCAAGGGCCCCGTCTTCGGGCAGCTGCTGATGGCCGACGAGATCAACCGCGCAAGCCCGCGCACGCAATCGGCGCTGCTGCAGTCCATGCAGGAATATCACATCACGGTGGCCGGCCAGCGTTATGACCTGCCCGCCCCCTTCCATGTGCTCGCCACCCAGAACCCGCTGGAACAGGAAGGCACCTATCCGCTGCCGGAAGCCCAGCTGGACCGGTTCCTGCTTCAGGTGGACGTGCTTTATCCGGAACTCGCCGCCGAACGGCAGATCCTGCTCGACACGACAGGCACGTCGGAGGCCAAGGCCCGTGCCGTCATCGATGCGCCGCGCCTCATGGAAATCCAGTCGCTCATCCGCCAGATGCCGGTGAGCGATACGGTGGTGGATGCGATCCTGTCCTTGGTGCGCTCGGCGCGTCCCGGTCAGGGCAACACCATGACCGACCGCCATGTGGCCTGGGGTCCCGGCCCGCGTGCCGGCCAGGCGCTGATGCTGTGTGCCCGCGCCCGCGCACTTTACGAAGGGCGGCTGGCGCCGTCCATCGATGATATCCATGCGCTGGCCGAACCCATTCTCCAGCACCGCATGGCGCTGACATTTTCCGCCCGCGCCGAAGGCATGTCGGTTCGCGACGTGATCGACGGGCTGGTCAAGCAGGCACGCGGCTAACCGGCCGCTGCCGCCAAGGCGAAACAGAAGCAAGGACCAGGCGTGGCATCCATTGGCCAGATCGTTCCGCAGACCCCCGGCAATGACGTGCTGGCGCGCGCAAGACAGCGCGCCGCCCTCGTGCCGGATTGCATGGTCGAGGCACGCCGCATCGCCAACACGGTGATTGCCGGCTGGCATGGCCGGCGCAAACGCGGCATCGGCGAAAATTTCTGGCAGTTCCGTCCCTATAGCGAAGGCGAAAGCCTCGCCCGCATCGACTGGCGCCGCTCCGCCCGCGACGATCATACCTATGTGCGCGATCTCGAATGGGAAGCGGCCCACACCGTCTGGCTCTGGGCCGACATGTCGCCGTCGATGATGTATAAATCGACGCTCGGTTCGGTCTCCAAGGAAAGCCGCGCGCTGGTGCTGATG
The DNA here is from genome assembly GCF_058242775.1 of Neorhizobium sp. PAMB6630. Taxonomy (NCBI): domain Bacteria; kingdom Pseudomonadati; phylum Pseudomonadota; class Alphaproteobacteria; order Hyphomicrobiales; family Rhizobiaceae; genus Neorhizobium; species Neorhizobium sp. PAMB6630. Next base: position 1,269,916 of record NZ_CM177836.1, on the reverse strand, counting down.
CTGGCGCTCGCCGAAATTCTTGCCCGCTCCGGGGAGCGCATCGGATGCCCCGGCGTGATGGAGCCGATTTCGGCCCGCAATGCCGCAGAACGGCTGGCGACCGCCATCATGCATGCACCGCTTGCTGAGGGGCTGCCCGATACGGGCATGATCCGCGGTGCAAGCGACATCGTGCTGATCGGCGATTTTCTCGACGATGCCGACCGCATCATGGAACGTATCACGCCACTCTCTCGCCGCAACCTGCGCGGCCATGTGGTGGAAATCGCCGATCCCGCGGAAGAGACCTTTCCCTATAGCGGGCGCACCGAATTCACCGATCCGGAAACCGGCGAGAAGCTGACGTCGGGACGGGCGGAAACGCTGCGCGAGGATTACCAGCGCGCTTATCTCGCGCGGCGGGAAAACCTTGGCCAGTCGCTGCGCCGGCTCGGCTGGAGCTTTTCCTTCCACCGCACCGATCATCTGGCATCAGAGGCGCTGGTGGCCGTGCATGGTTATCTCTCCGGCAATCCGCCGCGCGTGGGTGGAGCCCGCTGATGGGAGCTTTTGCCTTTGCAACGCCTGTCATCCTCACCGCACTCATCGTGCTCCCCGCCATCTGGTGGCTGCTGCGGCTGACGCCGCCACGCCCGAAGGCGGAAGTGTTTCCGCCGCTTGCCATTCTGGCAACGGTTCTGAAACGGCAGGAAACCCCTTCGAAAAGCCCGTGGTGGCTGACGCTGCTGCGCATGCTGATGGCAGCCGCCATCATTCTTGCCATTGCCAATCCCGTACTCAATCCGCGCAACGGCACGCTCTCCAGCGCAGGCCCGCTGGTGCTCTTCGTCGATAACAGCTGGTCGACGGCGGAAGACTGGGAACGGCGCGTCGAAACCGCAGACATGCTGATCGGCGATGCCGATGCGGCGGATATTCCCGTATCCATCGTCTTTACCGCCGATCCCACGCATGACGCCGTGCCTGGAAGTGCGGCCGCCGCGCGCGAAAAACTCGGCGCGGCGCAACCAAGGCCACAGGTGCCGCAGCGGGCGTCGGCTGCCGAAGCGGTTGTGGAGGCGCTCAACGGCTCACGCCCCGGTACCGTCGCATTTTTGTCGGATGGTGTGTCTGCACCTGATGATGGAGACATGATGGCTGATCTGGCAAGCCTTTCGCCCGCTGACATCAGGCTGATCGAGGGCAATGGCGAAGGTGCCGTGGCCCTGACGGGTGCGACCAATACCGCAAACGCCATGGCCATCACCGCAGCCCGCCTCAGCCGCGACGCCCCCGCACGCTACACCGTTAATGCGCTCGACCCGCAGGGGCGCTCGCTTGCCACGGCCAATATCGATTTTGCGGCAGGTTCCGTGACCGCAAGTGCCGAATTGTCCGCCCCCTTCGAACTGCGCAATGATTTTGCCCGCATCGCCATCGAGGGCAAGGCAACCGCCGGGGCCACGCATCTGCTGGACGACGGCTTCAAGCGCCGGCGCGTCGCACTTCTGTCCGGCGACAGCGGCAATGACATGCAGCCGCTGCTGCTGCCGCTTTATTACATCAGCCGGGCGCTTCAGCCTTATGCCGATATCATCGAGCCGCGCAGCGCCGATCTTTCCGTCTCGCTGCCGGAGATCCTCGCCGGAAACCCGTCTGCCATCATCATGGCCGATATCGGCCGTCTGCCGGCCGATACCTATGAGCCGCTGCAACGGTGGATCGCGCGCGGTGGCGTTCTAATCCGCTTTGCAGGACCCCGTCTTGCGGCCGCCCCTGCCGACGATCCGCTGGTGCCTGTCATGCTGCGCCGTGGCGAACGGGCGCTCGGCGGCGCGCTCTCCTGGGCAGAACCGCAGCCGCTGGCGGATTTTCCGAATTTCGGCCCGTTCGCCGGCATGCCGCGCGCCGACGATGTACGGGTCAACCGTCAGGTTCTGGCCGAGCCGACGCCGGATCTGGCGGAGCGCACCTGGGCAAGCCTTGCCGATGGCACGCCGCTTGTGACGACACGGCAGGTGGAAGCCGGCCGCATCGTGCTCTTTCACGTCAGCGCCGAAGCGACCTGGTCGAACCTGCCGCTCTCTGGCAATTTCGTTGAAATGCTGCGCCGCCTCGTGCAGACGGCCCGCGCCGGGGGCGCGCAAACGGCAACGCAGGCGGGCGCCGCTGCCGTGGCGCTGCCGCCGTACCGACTTCTCACCGCCGATGGCATCATGACCGCCGAAACCGGCGCTGCAAAACCGATCACGCCGACACCGGGTCAGACGCCGGTCGCAAGCCTTGACCATCCGCCGGGGCTTTACGGCTCGGAAGACGGCTTTACCGCCGTCAATCTTCTGCCAGCAGGCGCACGCCTCGATCCGGTGAATGTCTCCGCCGCCGAGGGATTGACGATCACCCGCGACAGCCTGATCGGGCGCGAGGCGGTGTCCCTGCGCCCTGCCCTCTTCACCCTCGCCCTCCTGCTTCTCCTTCTCGATGGCGTGATCGTGCTGGTGATGAACGGTGGCTTTTCGCAGAGAGTCGCTCGCGCCGGGCGCAGCACGGCTGCCCTTCTGCTTCTGGCGCTCCTGCCGTTTGCCACCCTGCCAAGCGAAAGCCGGGCACAGGATGCCAAACCCGGCGACGCACAGGCGCTGGAGCGGCTGGACACAACGCATCTTGCCTATGTCATCACAGGCGAAAGCGATGTCGACAGGATCTCCGAACAGGGGCTTGAGGGCCTCAGCCAATTCCTCACCTACCGCACGACGCTGGAACCCGGCGCGCCTGTCGGTCTGGATATCACCAAGGACGAGCTATCCTTCTACCCGATCATCTACTGGCCGATTTCCGCCTCTGCGCCGATGCCGACTGCCGCCGCCATCTCCCGCATCGACGCCTATATGCGCAATGGCGGCACCGTGCTGTTTGATACGCGCGACCAGTTCACCTCGCTCGATAGCGGTGGCACCAGTGCCAATGGCCAGCGGTTGCAGGAGATCTTGGCCAATATCGACATTCCGCCGCTCGAGCCGACGCCGGAAGACCACGTGCTGACGCGCGCCTTCTATCTTCTGACGAATTTTCCCGGTCGTTATGCTGGAAGCCCGCTCTGGGTGGAAGCGCGTCAGGATGCGCGAAATTCCGGCAGCCAGTTGTCCTCCTCCGGCGATGGCGTGACGCCGCTCCTGATCACCGGCAATGATTTTGCCGGCGCCTGGGCGATCGACGCCAATGGTGCGCCGGTTCTGCCGACCGTGCCGCCGGATGATATGCAGCGCGAATATGCCTACCGCGCCGGCGTGAACATCATGATGTATATGCTGACCGGCAACTACAAGGCCGACCAGGTGCATGTGCCGGCACTCCTCGAACGGCTTGGCCAATAGGAGCGCGCGCCCATGAATCTTGAGTTCGCCCCCTTCCTGCCACTAGCTGTTCTTACAGCCCTTGGCGTATTTGCCGCGATCCTCGTTGTTCTCTCGCTGTGGCGTGGTCTTCGCGGATCGCTGCTGCGTGGCCTTGCGCTTGCCGCTCTTCTGCTGGCGCTCTCCAACCCGACGCTGACGCAGGAAGACCGCGAGCCGCTGTCGACAGTCGTTCCCATCGTTGTCGACCGCTCGCAGAGCCAGGATACGGCTGAGCGCCGCACGCAGACCGACGAGGCGCTGGCCCAGTTGCGCGACCGTTTTTCGCGCTTTCCGCAGATCGAGACGCGTATCGTCGAGGTGAAAGACGACGAGACCTCCGATACGCCCTCAACGCGCCTGTTCACCGCCCTCTCCTCCGCCATTTCCGACGTGCCGCCGGCCCGCATCGGGGCGGCCGTTTTCTTGACCGACGGGCAGATCCATGACCTGCCGGGCCCCAACACCGATCTCGGCTTCAATGCGCCGGTCCACGGCCTGATCACCGGCCGCGCCGATGAATTCGACCGGCGTGTCGAGGTGGTCAGGGCACCGCGTTTCGGCATCGTCGGCGAAGAGCAGGACATGACGCTGCGGGTCTTCGATGACGGGCGCACGCAAGGCGGTGTCGCCCCGGTGACGGTGCGCATGAACGGCGAGGTGATCGCCACGCTTCAGGCCACCCCCGGCACGCCCATTCCCTTCCGCTTCACCGTGCCGCGCGGCGGCAACAATGTGATGGAATTTTCCGTCGCTGAACTTCCCGGCGAAGTCACCACCGCCAACAACCGCGCCGTCCACGTGATCGACGGCATTCGCCAGAACCTTCGCGTGCTGCTCGTTTCCGGCGAGCCGCATGCGGGCGAACGGGCCTGGCGCAACCTTTTGAAATCCGACGCCTCGGTCGATCTCGTCCACTTCACCATCTTGCGGCCACCGGAAAAGCAGGATGGAACGCCGATCAACGAGCTGTCGCTGATTGCCTTTCCGACACGCGAGCTGTTTGTCGAAAAGATCAACGATTTCGACCTGATCATCTTTGATCGCTACCAGCATCGCAACGTGCTGCCGATCCTCTATTACGATTACATCGCGCAATATGTGGAAAAGGGCGGCGCGCTGCTGATTGCCGCCGGCCCCGAACATGCAGGCCCGGATTCCATCGCCTCGACGCCGCTTTCTACCGTCCTTCCGGCGGCGCCAACAGGCGAAATCCACAACGCCCCGTTTTTCCCGCGCCTGTCGGAGCTTGGCAAAAAACATCCCGTGACCCGTGGCCTCGATGGCGCAAGTACCGAGCCGCCCACCTGGGGCCGCTGGTTCCGCTCCATCGACGTGACGCAGCCGCAAGGCGAGACGGTCATGCAGGGCGACGGAAACCGCCCGCTGCTTGTGCTGAACCGCGAGGGCGAAGGCCGGGTGGCCATGCTGCTTTCCGATCAGGGCTGGCTCTGGGCGCGTGGGTTTGAAGGCGGCGGGCCGCATGTGGCGCTTTACCGGCGCATTGCCCACTGGCTGATGAAGGAACCGGAACTGGAGGAAGAAGCGCTGACATCACGCGCCATCGGCCGCACGCTGGAAGCAACGCGCCAGACCATCGGCGACGATCCAGGACCGGCCACGATCAAATATCCGTCCGGCCGTACCGAGACCGTGCCGTTTACCGCAGCCGGCCCCGGTCTCTACCGCATCGAGCAGCGGATGAACGAGATCGGCCTGTTCGAGGTGAGCAATGGCGCGTTTTCGACGCTTGTGCATATCGGCAGCGTCGATGCGCCGGAGTTCAAGGCAATGGTGTCCACCACCGAGACGCTTGCGCCCTACGCGCAGGCAACACGCGGGCTGGTGGCGCGGGTCGAGAACGGATCGGGCGTCACTCTTCCCGGCATCCTGCCGGTGCGCGGTGCCGTGCGCATCAACGATCCGGACCGGATGGTGATCCGGCTGACCGATGAAACCGTGCTTCGCGGCATCGATACGACGCCGCTGTTTGCCGGCTTTGCCGGCCTTGCCGCCCTGCTTCTGGCAGTGTCTGCCATGTGGTGGCGCGAAGGACGCTAAGGGACGACGACAGGCTGGCTGTTTTCGGTTACAGCCGCCCTCGGCACCCCGGTGGAGACAAAAAAGGACCTTAAATGCTGACTGTTCTTGAGGTGACGGACAGCCTTTCGTCGGATGACGAAAAGGCAGTGCGCGATCCGCTCGTCGCCTACAATATCGCACGTTTCGGCAAGAGCGACCGACGTGATCTTGCTATTCTCCTGCGCAATACGTCCGGCGCCGTCGAAGGTGGGCTCACCGGTTACACGGCCCGCGGCTGGCTTTACGTGCAGATGCTGTTCATTCCCGAAGAGCTTCGGGGACAGGGGCTTTCGCAGCGCCTGCTTGCCATGGCGGAAACCGAGGCGCAGACACGCGGCTGCATCGGCGCCTATCTCGACACCATGAACCCGGATGCCCGCACGGTGTATGAAAAAGCCGGATATCACCCGCTCGGTATGTTGGAGCATCTTGATGGTGGCCATATGATCACCTGGCTATGCAAGCGCTTTTAAAGCCTTCGGAGACTATCGATGCCGCAGACTGACAATGGCTGGTCTCAATCCGCCGCCGCCTGGACGACATCGCAGGGCGGTGACGGCGATTTCAGCCGGCAATTCGTGCTTGACCCCGCCATCGACGCGCTGCTTGAGGGCCGGCGTTTTCAGCGCGCGCCGGATGTCGGCTGCGGCGAAGGCCGGTTTTGCCGACGGCTCAAGGAAAAGCAGGGCATTCCAGACGTGACCGGCATCGATCCGACGCTGCCGCTGCTGAAAACCGCGCGGATGCGCGATCCCGATGGCGATTATCGGCAGGCGATGGCCGAGGCACTGCCCTTCGAGGATGACAGTTTCGATCTGGTCGTCAGTTATCTCACCCTGATCGATATCGCCGAGATCGAGAGGGCAATCGCGGAGATCGCCCGCGTCACGGCACCGGGAGGCAGCGTGCTGATTGCCAATCTCAACCCGTTCATCACCGCCTGCGGCGGGGCCGCCTGGATGCGCGATGGCAATGGCCGAAAGCTACATGTGAAGGTGGATCGATACCTGGAAGACCATGCCGACTGGCAGGAATGGCGCGGCATCCGCATCCTGAATTATCACCGGCCAATGAGCCGCTACATGACGCTGCTGCTCGCAGCCGGGCTGCAACTGGTATCCTTTGCGGAACCGCCGGCGATCGGCGGGCCGCAGGAGGCACGCGATTCCTATAACCGCGTGCCCTATGCGCATCTGATGGAATGGAAAAAGCCCTGAGGCCTATTCGGCAGCCGCTGCCAGCGCCATCGGCTGCCAGTCCTGCCAGGCGATGACGCCCTTCAGGCGCTTATGCACGTCATCGCCCATGGGCACCACCAGTACGCGGCCGGGGTCGACAGGGCCGGGAAAGGTCAGCGCGCCGTAGGACACTTTTTCAAAGCCGAGCGGCATGTAATAGGGGGGATCACCGACGAGGATCACCGCCTGCGAACCCTTGCGCCGTGCCGCCTCGATGGCGATGCGCACCAGTTCGCGCCCGATGCCGCGGTTCTTGTGCGAAGGGCGCACGGCCAGCGGCCCGAGCAGATGGGCATCCACGTCGCCGGCTTTCACCGCCGTCATGCGCACGGAACCGATGGTTTCGCCATCGTCGGCGCAGATGAAGGACAGCGACCGGTCATGCGGCCCCTGCTCGCGGATGCGGGCGGCAGCCTTGGTAAACCGGCCGGGACCAAAGGCCTCGGCATTGATCAGGTCGATGATGGCATCGTGGGAGGTGTCTTCAGTGAGGTAGACGAGGTCATGCTTGTTCATGATCAGCTAAAACCGGATAACGGACAGGACAAAGGAAGAGCGGCAGCACCCTTGGGCGCAGTGCAGGCTTTTCAGCGTCGTCGAAGTGTCCGGACCTGGATCATGAGATGATTTTTTCCTCGTTCGGCAAAGGGCATTATCAGCATTTTTTTGGGTCGTCCATGGAAAATCCGCCGGCGAAACACACTGTCACCCTCTGCGGCCTCGCATTTGCGGGCATTGGCTGCCAGAATGCAACAAAACCGGGAAGCCCGGTCAAAAGATCTGGAAGGAAACATCATGGGCATGCTCGTGGACGGCGTCTGGAAGGACGTCTGGTACGATACCAAATCCACAGGAGGCCAGTTCAAGCGCTCCGAATCGCAGTTTCGCAATTTCGTGACCGCCGATGGCGCGGCAGGACCAACCGGCAAGGCCGGTTTCAAGGCAGAAGCCGGACGTTATCACCTCTATGTGTCGCTCGCCTGCCCCTGGGCGCACCGCACGCTGATCTTTCGCCGGCTGAAAAAGCTGGAGGATCTGATTTGGGTTTCCGTTGTCCATCCGCTGATGCTGGCCAAGGGCTGGGAATTCAACCCTGAGGACGATGCGGCAGCGACGCCCGACCACCTCTTCGGCTCGGAGGCGCTGTATCAGGTCTATCTGAAAGCCGATCCGCATTACAGCGGTCGCGTCACGGTGCCCGTGCTCTTTGACAAGCACCTGCAGACGGTGGTCTCCAACGAATCCGCCGACATCATCCGCATGATGAACAGTGCCTTCGACGGCCTCACCGGCTCCACGGACGATTTTTATCCGCAGGCCCTTCGCGAAGACATCGATGCGCTCAATGCTGTCGTCTATGACACCGTCAACAACGGCGTCTACAAGGCCGGTTTTGCCACCACGCAGGACGCTTACGAGGGCGCGGTCAAGGCACTGTTTGCCACGCTGGACGCGCTGGAAACACGGCTGTCAACGCAACGGTATCTCGTCGGCAATCGGCTGACCGAAGCCGATATCAGGCTCTTCACGACGCTCGTGCGTTTCGATGCCGTTTATGTCGGCCACTTCAAGTGCAACATCCGCCGCATCGCCGATTACCCGAACCTGTCGGCTTACCTGCGCGACCTCTACCAGCATCCAGGCGTGCGCGAGACGGTGAATTTCTCGCACATCAAGAACCACTATTACCGCAGCCACGCGACGATCAACCCGACCGGCATCGTGCCCGTTGGCCCGGAGCTTGATCTGGATGCACCCCACGGGCGCGATACGCTCGGCGTTGCAGGCTGATCACCCGAACGGGAGGCGGCATCCTACCAGATATCAGCCTTCTGCGCCTCGCCGCTCAGTTCGCGAAGCCGCGCAAGCGTTGCGGTCGTGACCTTGTCCGGCAGCGCGTCGAGTGCGAAAAAACCGCATTCGACGATTTCCCGGTCCGCCGGGCGCGGCGCCGTCTGGCGCACATTGACCCGGTAGAACACCACATGGTCACGCCGGCTTGCGCCACGGTTCTGGTAGACATGGAAAAGCTCCGGTGCCCCCAGAATTTCCAGATTGCCTTCCTCGCGCAATTCCTTGGCAAGCGCTGCCGGCACCGTTTCGCCCCGCTCCACGCCGCCACCCGGCATATACCAACCGGGCACATAGGAATGGCGCACCAGAAAAACGCGGCCTTCTTCATCGAAACAGGCGGCTCTGACGCCAAGCGTCATGCCGCGCGTCACGGCAAACACCTTGTGCATCATGAACACCATAAGCCTGGTGCCGAAATTTGAAATTTCCGGAATGCCTTTACCGCTCATTGCCACCTTCCTGCCGACATGCCTTGCCCGCAGGGGTCCTTGGCTCTATGTCTCGACCCATGTTCAAGTTTGCGCATATCTCCGACATTCATCTGGGACCGCTTCCGCGTCTGACGCTGCGTGAACTGGCATCGAAACGCATCACCGGCTTTGTGAACTGGCACCGCAATCGTCGCAAGCACCTTCTGGTCAACACACTGGATCTGCTGCTGTCCGACATGCGGCTGAAGCAGCCCGATCACCTGATGATCACCGGCGATCTGGTCAATCTTGCGACATCGATCGAAATCCGGCTGGCCGGCGAATGGCTGCGTAGCATCGGCGAGCCATTGGAAACCACCGTCGTGCCCGGCAATCACGATGCTTATGTGCCCGGTGCCCATGATCGTTCGGTGCGTGAATGGTATCCGTTCATTGCCGGTGATGGCGCGCCGGAAGACTGGCCGGACGAGGAGCATGTGTTTCCGACCTATCGCCAGCGCGGCCCCATCGCCATCATCGGCTGCTCCACCTCCAATGCCACATTACCCTTTTCGGCCGGCGGCTTTTTCAGCGCGCGTCAGGCCCGCGAGACGGCAAACCTTTTGAACCGCGCCAAGGATGAGGGCCTGTTTCGCGTCGTGATGATCCATCACCCGCCGGTGCGGGGGGCCGCTCCCTCGCACAAGCGCATGATCGGCATCCGCCGGTTTGCCGCAGCGCTCTCCGTTGGCGGTGCAGAACTTGTGCTGCATGGCCACACCCATCTCAACACGGTCTATCAGCTGAAAACGCATCATGGTTCTGTGCCTGTGGTTGGCATCGCGTCGGCATCGCAGGGGCCCGGCGGCCATAAACCGCCCGCCGCCTATAATCTGTTTTCGCTCACCGGCGAGCCCGGCGCATGGAACCTTGCCTGCGATCGTTATGGCCTCACCCAGGCCGCCGATGCCATTGCGCTGGAAAAGCGCCATATTTTCTACGGAAATCCGCCGGACCTTTCGCTGCCTCCCGCAATTGAGGCACAATTCTGAGACAGCCTGGGGAAAGCCCGATCTGATTTGTTCCAGTCACCTAATGAAAGATCTTACCATCCAGCATTCAGGCCAGCGGTTCTCATGAGCGATAAAAACCCAAAGACGGATATCAGACGCGACCTGGTGGGCTTTCTGCCGCAGATCCGTCGTTTTGCCATGGCGCTGACCGGGGACGCCTCCGGGATCGACCAGCTGGTGGTGAAGGCCTGTGAAGAGGCGGTGGCCAAATCGCATCTGCGGCGCGGCGACCAGCGGCTGGATCTCTGGGTATTCACACTGATGCGCGTGCTGTGGAACAACGGCGCCTTTGCGCAAGGGCCCGGCAATGGCGACAAGCCGCAGGCCGGAGGTCTTCCCGAAGTGGGTTTTTCCAGCCATCCCGTGCTCGACAGCCTGCCCCACACCAGCGCACCTGTTTATCTGCTCTGCGCGGTAGAAGGTTTGAGTTACGCAGAGACGGCCGCCGTCATGGGCATCACGCCGGATGCGGTCGCCGTGCGCATGCTGTTATCCCGCCGGGAGCTGGCGGCACAGAAATCCCACGCCAGCGAACGCAGGGCCTGATGGATGGAAAGCCTTCGCAACGCCCCACTGGACATGCGCATTTCCGCCCTTCTCGATAACGAGATCAGCGAGCCCGAACGGATTGAACTGGAAGCGCTATTGGCCGCCGATCCCCAGGCTCGCGCGCTGAACGACATGCTGCGCAAAGCCGATGACGAAGCCCGCCTTGCCTTCAAGACCATGCTGAAGGAACCGGTGTCGCTTGATCTGGTGCGCTCGATCAAGACCGCAACACCGCCGCGACGTGCCGTGCGCCTGCCACAGGCGCGCCGCCCCCGCTGGCACCTGCGCCCCTCCTTCAGCCTCGTCTGCGCCGCCTCGCTGCTGATGTTCGGCTTTGGCACCGCTGCCGGATACATGGTGGCCGGGCGCCCGCATATGGTGACCTATGGCGACATGGCCGGTGATCCCGTGCGCGCCTGGCTGGACGATGTCGCCTCCTATTACCGGCTTTATTCCCGCCAGACCCGGCATCTCGTGGAAGTGCCGGCAAGCGAATCGGCCCATATCGTCGACTGGCTGATGGCAACGACCGGCGTCTCCTTCCGTATCCCGAACCTTGCTTCGGATAATCTCGACTTCGTCGGTGCCCGCCTGTTTTCAGCCGGCGGCCGTCCGGTTGGGCAACTGGTCTATCGCAACCGCGAGGGCGAGGTCATTGCGGTGTCCTTTACCAAGCTGATTGCGCCGCAGAGCCAGCAGCCAGACGCCCCGCCGCTTCGCCAGACCATCCGCGACGACATCGGCCTCGTCACCTGGCAGGGCCTGCAGGCAAGTTACGTCGTGACCGGCCCCTCCTCCGACGCCGAACTCGACACGCTTGCGGCGAAGATCGCCGGGATCATCTGATACGCTCACGCACTCGACGGGCGCAAATTCTATCGGGCAAAACGCCGGGCGCCGGCCACGCAGAGCACGACACCGAGCGTGACCACCAGCATCATCGGGCTCACCGGCTCATGCAGCAAAAGGCCGGCGAGAAGCAGGCCGAAGAATGGCTGCAGAAGCTGCAGCTGACCGACAGCGGCAATGCCGCCAAGTGCCAGTCCGCGATACCAGAAGACAAAACCGATCAGCATGCTGAACACCGAGACATAGGCAAGTCCGGCCCAGGCGCTGATGCTCACGGCAGACCAATCCGCCGGAAGGCTCGTCAGCGTGATTGCCAGCATCAGCGGCAGCGCAAGGACCAGCGCCCAGGAAATGACCTGCCAGCCGCCGAGCCGCCGCGAGAGCCGCGCGCCTTCCGCATATCCAAGCCCGCAAACGAGGATGGCCGCCAGCATCAGCAGGTCGCCGGCAAGTGTGCCGGCCCCGCCTGACACCAGCGCAAAGCCGGCAACGGCGGCACTTCCGAGCCCTGAAAACAGCCAGAACAGCGGCTTTGGCTGCTCACCCCCGCGCAGCACGCCAAATAGCGCGGTTGCCAGCGGCAGAAGACCGATGAAGACAATCGAGTGGGCAGACGTGATGGTTTTCAGCGCAAGCGCCGTCAGGAGCGGAAACCCCACCACAACGCCAGCGGCAATCACGGCAAGCGAAAGAAGATCGGCGCGCGCCGGGCGCGCCTCGCGCAGGCCCTTCAAGAGGAGTGCTGCCAAAACAGCGGCAATGACGGCGCGCGCCGAGGTGAGAAACAAAGGAGACAGATCCGCCACCGCCACGCGCGTTGCCGGAAGCGATCCGCTGAAGATCACCACGCCGGCAAGGCCGCACATCCATCCATCCACTGACGCTTTCATTGTCCCTCACTTGTCTGATCTTGCAAAGCAGGTCGTTTCCCGTTTCCACGGCTACCATATGCCAGAGCCGCTTTACGCCACTGCACTTGCCAGAGACAGCAACAGAGGCATACAATTTATCCAAACTGTACTGATGACAATGGAAATACAGGCGAGACATCAATGACCCGCAACCCCGCCGGGACACGCACAAAGGACGTCATGACGTCCATCCGCTCGCGGATCGGCAGCCGGGCGCTTCTGCCCGGCGACCGCCTGCCTTCGGTGCGTGCGCTTGCCGAGACGATGAAGGTGTCGGCCACCACGGTGGTGGAAGCCTATGACCGGCTGGTGGCCGAAGGCCTGATCCGGGCTCGGCGTGGCGCAGGGTTTTTCGTGGCGGAAAACACCACGCCGCCGCTTGCCCTTGCCCGCGCGGCAACGCCGCAGGCACGCGCCATCGATCCGTTCTGGGTGTCGCGGCAATCGCTCGATGCAGCGGGCGACGTGGCAAAGGCCGGCTGCGGCTGGCTTCCCGCCCATTGGATGCCGCAGGAGGCCATTTCCCGCGCCATGCGCCATCTTGCCCGCGCCGATCCTGCCCTGCTGTTCGACTACGGTGAGACGCGCGGCTCCGCCACGCTGCGCCGCCTGCTGTTGTCGCGGCTGGCCGACCAGGGCATTGCCGCCGGCCTTGATCAGGTTCTGCTCACGGCAACAGGCACGCAGGCGCTGGACCTTGTCTGCCGTTTCCTCCTGCGTCCCGGCGATACGGTGCTGATCGACGATCCCTGTTATTTCAATTTTCGCGCCCTTTTACAGGTGCATCAGGTCAAAGTGGTGAGCGTGGCCTACCTTGCCGACGGGCCGGATCTTGCCGCCTTCGAGGCCGTGCTTGTGGCGGAAAAACCGCGCCTCTACATCACCAATTCCGGGCTGCATAACCCGACGGGCGCGACCGTTTCCCCACAGACAGCCCACCGCCTGCTGAACCTTGCCGGCCAGCATGGCATCACTGTCATCGAAGACGATATCTTTGGCGATTTCCAGCCGGAGGCCGGTGCCACGCTTGCAGCGCTGGACGGCTTGAAACAGGTCATCCGGATCGGCAGCTTTTCAAAGACGCTCTCGGCCTCCATCCGCTGCGGTTACATCTTTGCCCGCCCCGACTGGATCGAGGGGCTGGCCGATCTTCAGGTTGCCACCAATTTCGGCGGACCAAGCCCGGTTTCGGCAGAGATCGTCGCTCATGTTCTCTCCGGCGGCAGCTACCGCAAGCACATGGAGGAATTGCGCCGAAAGCTTTCCCATGCGCGGCGCGATGTGAGCGAACGTCTGGCGCGGCTCGGTATCGAACCTGTTCTGACCCCACGCGGCGGCTTTTACCTCTGGTGCCGTTTGCCGGATGGCGCAGACTCTGCAAGTCTTGCGCAAAAGGCGCTGGCGTCAGGCGTCGTTCTGGCCCCGGGCAATGTGTTCAGCCTCAGCCAGACGGCAGGCGATAGGATGCGCTTTAACGTGGCGCAGATGCAGGACCCGCGCATCGACCAGGTGCTGGCAGAGGCCTTATCACAGACTTGCTGAAGGCGCCTTTCGAAGGATGCCGCTTGCCCGCGCCACGCAAAAACGCCCGGGCTTGCGCACCGGGCGTTCTGTTATCGGAAATGATGACCGCGATTACCGGCTGGCGATCACCCGGTTTGCCGCAGACACGATGGCCTCCAGCGAGGCCGCAACGATATTGGTGTTGATGCCGACACCGAACAGCTTGCCGCCGGCATGCTCCACCTCGACATAGGCGATGGCCGATGCGTTGGACCCATGCTGCAGGGAGTGCTCGGAATAATCGGCAACCGACAGTTCGGTGCCGAGATAGGTCGAGAGCGCATTGATGAAGCCATCGATCGGGCCGGTGCCCTTGCCCTCGATGCGCTTCACTTCACCATTGTCAGTGATCTCGGCGGAGACGACACGCACACCCTTGTGCTCCATGCCGGCCGGGTATGTCTGGTGGTCGACGAACTTGATGCGCGCGCTCGGCTGCTCGACATAATGCTGGAGGAAACGTTCGTGGATGCGCCTTGACGGCAGCTCCACACCCTCTTCATCGGTGATGCGCTGGATCTCCTCACGGAACTCCACCTGCAGGTTGCGCGGCAGGTTGATGCCGTAATCCTGCGAGAGGATATAGGCGATGCCGCCCTTGCCCGACTGCGAGTTGATGCGGATGATCGCCTCGTAGGTGCGCCCGACATCCTGCGGGTCGATCGGCAGGTACGGCACTTCCCAGACCGGCGAATTCGCCGTCTTGATCGACTTCATGCCCTTGTTGATGGCATCCTGGTGCGAGCCGGAAAAGGCAGTGTAGACCAGTTCGCCGACGTAAGGGTGACGCTCGGGGATGACCATCTCGTTGGAATATTCGTAGACGGCCTTGATGCGCTCGATATCGGAGCAATCCAGCTCGGGATCGACCCCTTGCGTGAACATGTTGAGCGCCAGCGTGACGACATCGACATTGCCGGTGCGCTCGCCATTGCCGAACAGCGTGCCTTCCACGCGGTCGGCGCCGGCCATCAGGCCGAGTTCGGTCGCAGCGATGCCGGTGCCGCGGTCGTTGTGCGGATGCAGGGATACGATGATGTTTTCGCGGTTGTCCAGGTTGCGGCACATCCACTCGATCTGGTCGGCATAGACGTTGGGCGTCGCCATCTCGACGGTGGAGGGCAGGTTGAGGATCAGCTTGTTTTCGGCCGTCGGGCGAATTTCGGCCGTTACGGCATTGCAGATTTCCAGCGCAACCTCGAGTTCGGTGCCGGTAAAGCTTTCCGGCGAATATTCGAAGCGATAACCGCCGCCAGCCTTTTCAGCCATGTCCATGATCATCTTGGCCGCATCGACCGCGATCTGCTTGATGCCGGGCACGTCTTTCGCAAACACCACGCGGCGCTGCAATTCCGACGTCGAGTTGTAGAAATGGATGATCGGCTTGTGGGCGCCTTCCAGCGCCTCGAACGTGCGGGTGATCAGTTCGGGCCGGCACTGCACCAGAACCTGCAGCGACACGTCTTCCGGCACGCCGCCTTCTTCCACGCACCAGCGGGCAAAGTCGAAATCGGTCTGTGAGGCTGACGGAAAGCCGATCTCGATTTCCTTGAAACCCATGTCCAAGAGCAGCTTGAACATGCGGGCCTTGCGATCATGCCCCATCGGGTTGACCAGCGACTGGTTGCCGTCGCGCAGATCCACCGAACACCAGATCGGCGCCTTGTCGATGATCTTGGAGGGCCAGGTGCGGTCGGGGATCTGGATCTGCGGATAGGCGCGGTATTTGCGCGATGCGTCGGGCATGCCCTTGATGCCGGAAGCGGTCACGGCGGTAGCGGAATTCTTGGCGTCCATGGTTCTTCTCCTTCGCGTCCAGCGTCGGCGCTTGTGCCTCAAGGCTGTTACAGCGCCGTGACGATGGATCAAGGCCTCATCAGAGGCTTTTGGTCTACAAATCGGGGAATTTCTGCGAGGAGCTTTGAGCCGACGGGCGCTTACGGCCGCCGGGCGCTCCTCAACGGACCCGGCAACCGCGGATAAGGCCGAGGAGAAGAAGCGAGTTTGGCACCGACGCGACAAAGCCGGCCGCAGGGCGGGCCGTCATTTCAGTCGCAGCAATAGATGTGCCGTTAATCGTCATGGGAACTTGATAGCGCGGGAAAGAGAGGAGTGCAAGCGGGTTATTCGGCGGCATCTTTCCGCTGGTCTTCCAGCTTTTCCGTCAGCCAGCTTTCCACAAGAGCGTCGCGCGAAAGCCCAAGCTCTTTGGCACGCCTCTCCAGCCGCAGCAGTGTTCCGCGCTTCACGGCAACCGTCATCTCCACCGGCTCCAGATTGGGGCGCGTCGCCTTGCTCCAGTCGACATAGGCACTGACATCCTCGCCATCGTCGAACTTCCGGTCAAATTCCTCAGCGGTTATTTTCTGCATAACGAAGCCTTTCCGCCAATCTGGCGCGCCTCACCGATATGATCCGGACGGCATTCCCGCGCATCGTATAGACACCGGTCCAAAGTTTCTCGCCGATGCGGCCAACGGTGATCCGCCGCAACTCAAGATCATGGCTTGCATCGGCATCAACACGAAAATCATCATACCACAAAGATTGCGCCTCCACGAAATCGATTCCGTGCTTGGCCTTGTTCATGTCGCTTTTTGCCGGATCGAATTCGAATTTCATCCGGCCATGAGATCACAACCAGCCGGAGAAATCGAGCGCGTTACCCCTTGGTCGCCACCCGCTTCAACCCCAGCATCACGGCCCCGGCAATCAGCCCCCAGAAGGCGCCGGAAACACCGGCGAAGGCAAGGCCGGAAGCGGTGACGAGGAAGGTGATGGCGGCGGCCTCGCGGGTTTCGGCATCGCGAAAGGCGGCCTGGGCGGAATTGGAAAAGGCGCCGATGAGGGCAAGGCCCGCCACGGCCTGCAACAGGATCGGCGGCGAGAGCGCAACGAAGGCGATGATGGCAGACGCCAGAAGCCCAAGCAGGATATAACCGACGCCGCCGATCAGCGCCGACCAGTAACGCCGCTTCGGATCGGCATGCGATTCTTCGCCGGCGCACATAGCTGCCGTAATGGCAGCCAGATTGACCGGCACCGCACCGAACAGGGCGGCCACAACCGAAAACAGGCCGGTGGACACAAACAGGTGGCTCGGCGCCGGCTCATAACCGTTGACCTTCAGGATGGCGATGCCCGGAATGTTCTGCGAGGCCATGGTGACAATGAACAGCGGCACGGCAACCGAGATGAAGGCATGCAGGCCGAAGACGGGCGCCACGACGATCAGGTCCGGGTGAATGGCGCCACCCAGCCGCGCAAACACATCCGGCGGCAGATCCACGCCAAAAACCAGTACGCCGACGAAGGCCGCCAGCGCCGCCGGCACCGCCCAGAGACGTTTCCAGATCACCACGATCATCCAGGCCGCCACGATCGGCAGGCCAAGCAGCGGGTTGAAGGCGATGGCCTTGACCGGGGCAAGACAGAGATTGACGAGAATTCCGGCAAGCATGGCATTGGCAAGCGGTGCCGGGATCATCCGCACGGCCTTGCCGAGCGGCGAAAACAGCCCTGAGAGCACAATGAGGCCCGCTGCCATGACGAAGGCGCCGACGGCTGCGGGAAAGCCGCCCTCGATGACGCCGATGCCGGTGAGAAGTGCTGCCCCGGGCGTCGACCAGGCAATGCTGATCGGCATGCGTTTCCAGATTGGCAGG
Organism: Neorhizobium sp. PAMB6630; assembly: GCF_058242775.1. Classification (NCBI taxonomy): domain Bacteria; kingdom Pseudomonadati; phylum Pseudomonadota; class Alphaproteobacteria; order Hyphomicrobiales; family Rhizobiaceae; genus Neorhizobium; species Neorhizobium sp. PAMB6630. Next base: position 1,252,351 of record NZ_CM177836.1, on the reverse strand, counting down.
ATGATGCCGAGCAAGCCCATCAGCAGCGACAGCGCCAGAAGGGCAGACGCCACTTCCGGCGGTGTGGCCCCCATGGCCGTCAGCCCCTGCATGATGACGGCAAAGGAACTGATGAAACCGACAAATGCGACCAGAAGCCCCATGATCAGAGCCTGGACGGAAAAATCTTTCAGCATGCTGGAAACCCGGATAGGAGGCGAAAATGCCTGCCGTTTGAGAACCAGAATGGCGCCGGCTTGGCAAGCCGAAACGCCGGCAAATCGGTTCTTGCCCTGCCCCGGCAAAACCTCCGCGGACCGCCCGCCATGCGCTCGACGGGACCGAATTGCCTCCAGTCGGACCTTCCTGCTGCGGAAAAACGGTAAATTGTGGCAGAGTTTCCCCCTTGCCGCTTGCCTATGACAACGGTTTTGCCTACCTCGCGGACCTTGGTTTTATGAACGCGTGAGGAACAGGCCGTGATCCAGACGCCTTATTATCTGATCGACAAGTCGAAGCTTCTGCGCAACATGGAGAAGATCGCGACCTTGCGCGAACTTTCCGGCGCCAAGGCTCTGCTCGCGCTGAAGTGCTTTGCCACCTGGGGCGTGTTCGATTTCATGCGCGACTACATGGACGGCACGACCTCGTCCTCGCTCAACGAAGTGCGCCTCGGCCATGAGCGTTTTGGCAAGGAAACGCATGCCTATTCCGTCGCCTATGCCGATTACGAGATCGACGAGGTTGTTTCGCATGCCGACAAGATCATCTTCAACTCGATCGGTCAGTTGACGCGGTATGCGGACAAGGCGTCGGGCATCACGCGTGGCCTGCGCCTCAATCCCGGCGTCTCCTCCTCCACCTTCGATCTTGCCGATCCCGCCCGCCCCTTCTCGCGGCTTGGCGAATGGGATGTGAAACAGGTCGAGCCGGTGATGGATCTCGTTTCCGGCTTCATGATCCACAACAATTGCGAAAACGGCGATTTCGACCTGTTTGACCGGATGCTGGGCGAGATCGAGCAAAAATTTTCGCCGCTTCTGAAAAAGGCGGAATGGGTGAGCCTCGGCGGCGGCATTCATTTCACCGGCGACGATTATCCGCTGGAACAGTTTGCCGAACGGCTGAAGCGGTTTTCGGGCGAGTATGGCGTACAGGTCTATCTGGAGCCCGGCGAGGCCTCGATCACCAAGTCCACGACGCTGGAAGTCTCTGTGCTCGACACGCTTTATAACGGCAAGAAGCTAGCCATCGTCGATTCGTCCGTGGAAGCCCATATGCTCGACCTTCTCATCTACCGCGAAAGCGCCAAGATGAGCCCCAATGACGGCCCGCACCGCATCATGATCTGCGGCAAGTCATGCCTCGCCGGAGATATCTTTGGCGAATTCAATTTCGACCATGACCTGAAGGTTGGCGACCGGATTTCGATCCAGGACGCCGCCGGTTATACCATGGTCAAGAAGAACTGGTTTAACGGCGTGCAAATGCCGTCAATCGCCATCCGCGAACTGGATGGCAGCATCAGGACGGTCCGTGAGTTTGACTACACGGACTACGAACACAGCCTTTCCTAAGGCTTCTGACGATTGGACACGAAGGAGTTAGTCCTCATCATGAAAAAGAACGTTCTCATCATCGGCGCCGGTGGCGTCGCTCAGGTCGTTGCGCACAAATGTGCGCAGAACAACGACGTGCTGGGTGATATCCACATCGCCTCGCGCACCAAATCCAAATGCGACGCCATCATCGCTTCGGTTCACGAAAAGAAGGCGATGAAGCAGGCGGGCGTGCTGGAAGCACACGCGCTCGACGCGCTGGATATCGAGGCCACCAAGGCGCTGATCGAAAAGCTCGGCGTGGAAATCGTCATCAATGTCGGCACCGCCTTCTTGAACATGTCGGTTCTGCGCGCCTGCATGGATACGGGCGTCGCCTATATCGATACGGCCATCCATGAAGAGCCGAACAAGATCTGCGAAACACCGCCGTGGTACGGAAACTACGAGTGGAAGCGCGCCGAAGAATGCGCGGAAAAGGGCATTACCGCCATTCTGGGCGCCGGTTTCGATCCGGGCGTGGTCAACGCCTATGCCAAGCTTGCCAAGGATGAATATCTCGACAAGGTCACCGACGTCGATATCGTCGACATCAATGCCGGCAGCCATGGCAAATATTTCGCCACAAATTTTGATCCGGAAATCAATTTCCGCGAGTTCACCGGCGTCGTCTATTCCTGGCAGGGCGGCGAATGGAAGGTCAACAAGATGTTCGAGATCGGCAGGGATTACGACCTGCCGGTTGTCGGCACGCGCCGCGCCTATCTCTGCGGCCATGACGAGGTGCATTCACTGGCGAAAAACATGGACGGCGCCGACGTGCGCTTCTGGATGGGCTTTGGCGATCACTATATCAACGTCTTCACCGTTCTGAAGTCGATCGGCCTTCTCTCCGAACAGCCGGTCAAGCTTGCCGACGGTTCCGAAGTCGTGCCGCTGAAGGTCGTAAAAGCCTGCCTGCCGGACCCCTCTTCGCTTGCCCCCGAATACGAAGGCAAGACCTGCATCGGTGATTACGTCAAGGGTTTTAAGGACGGCAAGGAAAAGACCGTCTTCATCTACAACGTCGCCGACCACAAAGAAGCCTATAACGAAGTGGGCAGCCAGGGTATCTCCTACACCGCCGGCGTTCCCCCGGTTGCCGCCGCCATGCTGGTGGCCACAGGCGAATGGGACGTGAAGAAGATGGCAAACGTCGAAGAACTGCCGCCCAAGCCCTTCATCAACCTCCTGAACAAGATCGGCCTGCCGACACGCATTCAGGACGAAGACGGCGACCGGGCTGTGGAGTTTTAAGCCAAATTTTGGCCAGATGAAAATCATGAACCCGCTGGAGAGATCCGGCGGTTTTTTGTTTGGGATCAATACAAGCCGTCACCCTCGGGCTTGTCCCAAGGGTCTGCTGTCGCCACGATTGCCAGCGACGTCACACGTTATCAAGCCACGGCAGATGCTCGGCACAAGGCCGAGCATGACGGAAGAACAGGCAGACCCGTAACCCTTGCGCCGAAGGCAAAGTCACTCCCCTCAAATATAAAGCGGTGCCATCCTTCGCCAGGCGCCGGCGCGGTGGGCGCGGCCGGTCCAGAGGTGGAGGCGGTGGTCGATGCCTTTTTCGGCAAGCAGGCGGCTCAGGTGAAAATTGTTGTCGAGGAAGGGGTCGGCGTCGCCGATGGTGAGCACGATCTCCATCTGGCGCAAGCGCTCCAGGCGCCAGTCACTGCCAAGGCCGGGCAGGAAATGGGTCGGCGTGTGGAAATAGACTTCTTCGTCGTAATAGCCGTCCATGAGATCGCCAAAGCAGTCGACCTTCAGCGTCAGGTCATAACGTCCGGAAAAGGCCACCAGCTTGCGAAAGAGATGCGGGTGGCGCAGCGCAAGGCTTGTGGCCTGATAGGCGCCAAGACTGCAGCCGTGTGCAATCGTGCAGTCATGCGCGTTTTTCGCCGCCATCAGCGGCATGACCTCGTTCAACACATAATCTTCGAAGGCTGCGTGGCGGCGAATGCGCTCGGCCGGATGGCGGCGCGGGTCGTAGAAGCTTTCACTCGCCAGCCCCTCGATGCAGAACAGCTGCAACTGCCCTGCCCTCACCTTGTCCCCCAGACTTTCGACCACGCCCAGTTGCTCATATTCGAAAAACCGGCCCTCGCGGGTCGGAAACATCAGAACCTTTGCGCCGGCATGGCCGAAAACGAGAAGCTCCATATCCCGGTGGAGCCTTGGACTGTACCAGCGCACATATTCCCTGTTCATGGAACCTCGAAAAACCGCCGGATCTTCTGCGACAGCAGAGCATGTTGCGCTGCAGAATCAGGATAATCGAAGTGGCCGGCGTCGAGAATGAAAGTTTCGTTAAATTTTGATGGCGGAAGGGCATTGGCGATGGAGAACTGGCACGGCGGGGCAACGGCCGGATCAAACCGTGCCACCGCCACCAGCACCGGCGCGGTGATGCGTGTGGCAGCGGTTGCGGCATCGAAAAGCCGCAGCGTGGCATCCACCTGCGGATGCCGCTTGCGATAGATCTGCACGGCCGCCGCGCTGCCCGTTGTCGGCAACGTCAGCCAGAGCGGCCGGTTGCCAAAGGTCGGCACTTCCAGAAAACCGCGATCGATGCGCGGATCGAACGGCATGGCGAGCGCACCAAGGCCGCCGCCAAAACTGATGCCGCTATAACCGATGCGGCCGGCGAGATCCGGATGCAGCGCAAGCAGTGCCGAGACGGCAATCCACAAATCCTCGACGCAGCCGCCGATCACGTATTTTTCCGGCTTATCGATATCGTGCAGCACATGCCAGTGCGATTGCGGCGAGATCGGCGGATGCGGGCTTTTCGACAGGCCGCGAAAGCAGGGAAAAACCAGGACCGCATCCCGCACCGGAAAATCGAAATCCGGCGCCTCGCGCCCGCCATAACCATGGCCGACGACGATACCCCGGCGGACTTTTTCACGCGCCGGCGTCAAAATCCAGCCACCGATCCGCCCGCCATCCGTCGAGGTGTAGAACAGTTCTTCCACGCGAAAGTCCGGATGGGACAGTGGGCTTGGACGACGCCTTGGCGCTGCCTGCACGGCCAGCGCGCGCGCATACCGGACCTGCCAGAAGGCATCAAAACCGGCAGGCGCTTGCGGAGCCTTCAAAGCAAGAAGCTCTTCCAGCGAAAGGCCGTAGGTGGGATCAAAGGCGAAGGGATGGACTGTCGGGATGCTCATGGATGCGGTTGTTTCGCGAAATGCCGCCGGCCACAAGACAAAAAGGGCGGGAAACGGCAGCAAATTTCTGAAAAAGACGCGCTTTTCTGTGGGCAAGCCCCGGCGTACACAGCGTCACGCAACGGGCTGTTTTCTGCCATCTGGAGGGCAGATTGGACAGAGGTGAGTGGCCTCGGCTGGACCTCCCCTGGGCAGACCTGCGGCGCGTTTGCCGGTCATAGTCCTCGATTGCCGCCGACGATACATGCGCAAGTCCTTGAATACGTTTCACATTACAACCCATTACCAAGCGATGCAGCTTTTACGCTGCATTGCAGCAAAGGCCGAAATGGCCTAGTTTTTCCTCGGGGCTGCGGATCAAGGCGCGCATGGAGCATCCATGCCAGATCGAGGATTGCAGATGGATCAGACACCAACTCTTGGACCTTCACCGACCTCTCGCAAGCAACCGAAGGATCTTGAAACCATTGCCCGCAGCGGCGGCGTCTTGCGTCGCATGGCGGCCCGCGTTCCGACCTACCTTGCCGATCTCCGGGAAAATCCCGCCTGGCTTGCAATGTTTCTTCTGGCCCGCACAATGCCGGCCCGGCGTGCCCACTGGCTGACGGCAAGAAAAGTGGCAGACACCGCCTCCCAGCCCTCGATGTTCGGCAATATTTCGCCGCGCATGGCAGCCGAGGCACTGAGGCGCGATGGCATCTTTACCGGGCTGACGCTTCCGGCGGAAATGACCAAAGAGATCGCCCAATTCGCCACGACCACGCCCTGCTTTGGCAATTTCGACCGAAAGCTTGAGTTTCTGGCACCGGAGCATGACAAGGCGGAGGCACGGTTTGGCCGTTCGCTGCTGAGCGGCCACCATTTCGAGCGTATCCTGCAATGCCCGGCCGCCCTTGCCGTGCAGCAGGATCCGCTGCTGATTGCCATTGCACGCCATTATCTCGGCGGCGAGGCACAATTGATCACCACCCGCACCTGGTGGAGTTTTCCCACCAAGGCGGCCTCGGAGGCGGATCTCAACAAGGCGTCCTTCAAGTTTCATTTCGATCTCGATGACTGGCGCATGCTGAAATTCTTCTTCTACCTGTCGGATGTGGACGATGAGGCCGGCCCGCATGTCTTCGTGCGCACAAGCCACCGCAGGCGCCGGCTGAAACACCAGTTGACCCTCCTGGTCGGGCATCCCTCCGAAGAGGTGCTGTCCTTTTATGGTCAAGACAGTGCCACAACGCTGACCGGCCCGGCCGGCTTCGGTTTTGTCGAAGATCCATTCGGCTTTCACATGGGCACACTTGCCAAGACAAAACCGCGGCTGATGATGGAAGTGGGCTTTGGCATCTCCAAACCCTCACGGCGTCGTTATCACGGCGAACCCATCGTGCGCTGAGCCTTCAAGGGCCGCACGGCCTTGCGCCAGAACGACAAAACCCGCCGGCATCACACCGGCGGGTTTTGTTATTCAGACAAGGGCGAGAAAACCTCAGCCGATTTCCGACTGGCTTTCGACGATCTTCGACACCAGGCCGTAGCCCACGGCGTCTTCGGCAGACAGCCAGTAATCACGGTCGATGTCCTTGGCGATCTTTTCTTCCGTCTGGCCCGTGGCCTTGGAGAAGATCTTGATCAGGCGATGGTTCATCTTGATGATTTCGCGGGCCTGGATCTCGATGTCGGAGGCCATGCCGCGGGTGCCGCCAGAGGGTTGGTGCAGCAGGAAGCGGGTGTTGGGCAGGCAAATGCGGCGTTCTCTCGGAACCGACACATAGATCAGCGCGCCGGCGGAGGCGACCCAGCCAGTGCCGATGATCCAGACCTTCGGCTTGATGAACTTGATCATGTCATGGATGGAATCACCCGATTCGACATGGCCGCCGGGGGAGTTCACATAGATGCGGATGTCTTCGTCGCTGGCGGCGGCCAGCGCCACAAGCTGCGTGCACACCTTCTGCGCCAGTTCCTGGGTAATGCCGCCATAGATGAAGATCGAACGCGACTTGAAAAGGTTCGCCTCCGTTTCCTTGCCGAGCGCCAATTCCTTCGTCTTGTCGTCGTCGTTCTCATCAAGCATCGAGCAGTCTCCAGTGTGGATTTCCTAACCCCGGACATAATGCGTTCGTCGTCACAAAACAATGCGCCAAACGCCAGGAGCGCATCGTAAGGTGAATCCGGTCTTCGTCATTTTGCGGATGGACAGATTTTTAGGCACTGCCTAATCTTGTCGCGATGGCATCGCGGCGGGCTCCCACCGTCTTCGCTGCCAAAATCCGTTCAAGGGGAACTTGTCATGTTGAAACGTCTCACGGTGACCGCAGGTGCTTTTGCCGCCGCCGCCGCACCTGCCTTCGCCCATCTCGATCCGCTGGCGCATGGATCCATTGCCGCTGGACTGTCGCATCCGCTGTTTGGCGCAGACCATGTGCTGGCCATGGTGGCGGTTGGTCTGTGGGCAGCGCAGATTGCCTCCGTGCCGGGCCGCAAGGCAGCCCTCGCCATCGTGCCGGCAACCTTTGTTGCCACCATGGCGGCCGGTTTTGCGCTGGCGCTCGCCGGCGTCCAGCTTCCCTTTGTCGAGCCGGGCATCTTGGCCTCGGTCATCGGGCTTGGCCTGCTTGTTGCCATGGCCGTGCGTCTTCCGGTGGCAATGTCGGCGGCCATCGTTGCCGTGTTTGCACTGTTCCACGGCCATGCCCACGGGGCGGAACTGGGGGCTGCCGGCGCGTGGAAATTCGGCGTCGGTTTTGTCATTTCCACTGCTTTCCTGCATGCGGCCGGCATTGCCATCGGCCTTGCAGCCGGGCGGGCAGCGCCGGTGCTGACACGGATTGCCGGCGGCCTCACCGCCCTTGCCGGCCTGTCGCTGGTGTTTGGCTGAGACCACGTCTCAATTCCCTGCGTTCGGGGGAGCACAAGTCCCCCGAAACTTACGGCGATTTAACAATCGCCGCTGCTGAAAAAGCCCGAATCCAGCCCCATTTCCTCCTCATGGGCTGCCGCTTGGCCCGCCACACGAGGAGACGACCATGTCACCGGAAGAACGCCAACTGCTGAGCGCATTGTTCGACCGCATCCGCACTGCCACCGCCACGCCGCGCGACCCGGAAGCGGAACGCCTTATTGCCGATGCGCTGAGAGCAGAGCCCGCCGCGCCCTATTACCTGGCGCAGGCCGTCATCGTGCAGGAAAAAGGGCTGGAAGCGGCCTCCGCGCATATTACCGAGCTTGAGGCACGCATTCGCCAGCTTGAAGCTGCTCCGGCGCAGGAGCCGCCACAGGGCCGCGGCGGGTTTCTCGATTCGATCTTCGGCTCCGGCCGCGCGCCGCAGCAGGCCGCACGTCCAGCGCCGGCTGCCGGCCCCTGGGGCAGCGCCCCGTCGGCAGGGCCTGCCCAGCAGCCCACGCCGTTTGGCCAGCAGGGCGGTTATGCACAGGCACCCGCTTATCAGCCGCAACAGGGATATGCACCCCAGCAGGGTTATCAACCGCAGCAGCCGGCCGGCCCCTGGTCTTCCGGCGGTCGTCCCGGCATGGGCGGCGGGTTCCTCACTGGCGCGCTTGGCACGGCGGCTGGCGTTGCCGGCGGCATGCTGCTCGCCAATTCGCTGAGCGGCATTTTCAGCAACCACATGTCCGGCCTTGGCCTTGGAAATCCCGCCGCCGAAGGTCTGGCCGGCGCCCCGATCGAGGAAACCGTCATCAACAACTATTATGGTGATGCGCCGTCAGCCCCTATCGACGCCAATGACGTGCCGGACACTTCCGCCGACGACAACATCCAGCAGGCCGACAGCAGTTGGAGCGGTGACGATAGCGATTTCGACACGAGCGACGACAGCGATTTCGCGTAATTTTTTGATGCTACGGGCAGCGCCAAGCAAAAGCCCCTCATCCGGCTGCGTCCTGCGGACTCTTCTCCCCGCCTGTGGGGAGAAGGAGGATGGAGATGCGTGGCGCCCCCCCCGGCAAGCCAGAGTGAGGGGCAACTTCCAGACACCCGTCGCAGCTGGCTGCACCCCGGCCCTTCGCTTTGGCTTAAGGGCGTTCGCTGCTCAAATCGCTCCACTGGAGCGATCTGCCGGCTTCGCCGTCGCTGCTGGCTGCGCCCCGGCCCTTCGCTTTAGCTCAGGGCGTTCGCTGCTCAAATCGCTCCACTGGAGCGATTTGCCGGCTAAAGCCGTCGCAGCTCACCCACGTCCGCGATAGGTGGGAACGCCTTGGTCGGGCAGCCACACACCCTGCGGCAGGTCGCCGGTCTGCCAGAACACGTCGATCGGGATGCCGCCGCGCGGATACCAGTAGGCGCCGATGCGCAGCCATTTCGGATCGAGAAGCTCCACGATGCGGCGCGCGATATAGACCGAGCAATCCTCATGGAAGGCACCGTGGTTGCGGAAGGACTGCAGGAACAGTTTGAGCGATTTCGATTCGACCAGAAAGCTATTCGGAATGTAATCGATGACGATATGGGCGAAATCCGGCTGGCCGGTCATCGGGCAGAGCGACGTAAATTCCGGCGCAGTAAAGCGCACGACATAATCGGTGCCGGCATTGCTGTTGGGTACTTTTTCCAGAACAGCCTGTTCCGGGCTTTGCGGTGCATCCACCTTCTGGCCGAGCTGCGACAGCCCGCTGACATCCGTCATGCTCATTGTTCGTGACCTTCTACCTGAACTTTCAAACCATGTGCCCGCTCGCCTTCGGGCTCCACGTGGATGGCGAGAGAGGCGCCGGGAATAGCCTCTTTGATCGCATCTTCCAAGCGGTCGCAGATGGCATGCGCCTCGACAACCGTCATCGCAGCCGGCACCACCAGATGGAAATCGATGAAGGCGACCGCGCCGGCGCGGCGGGTGCGCAGATCATGCACGTCGAGCACGCCGGCCGAATGGGCGGTAATGGCCGCCTTGATCGCCGCTTCCTCTTCCGGCTCCACAGCCCGGTCCATCAGCCCGCCCACCGAATGGGAAATGACCTTGCCGCCCTGGTAGAGAATGTTGATGCCGACGATGATGGCAAGCAGCGGATCAAGGATCGCATAACCCGTGAGGATGGCCAGAACCAGACCGATCAGAACGCCGATGGACGTCACCACATCCGACATGATGTGATGGCCGTCCGCCTTCAGCGCCGGCGAGCGGTGGCTGGTGCCGATGCGGATGAGAAGTGTTGCCCAGGCCGCGTTGATGACGCCGGCCAACCCGTTGATGGCAAGCCCCAGCACCGGGGCATCCGGCAGGCGCGGCTCGACCAGTCCACCCCAGGCCTCTTTGACGATCAGAAGGGCGGCAACGATAATCAGCACGCCCTCGATGACCGCTGAAATATATTCTGCCTTGTGGTGGCCAAACTGGTGGTCATCATCGGCCGGGCGTTGCGCGTAGCGGATGACGAAATAGGCGATGAAGGCTGCCGTGACATTGACCGAACTTTCCAGCCCGTCCGACAAAAGCGCCACCGACCCGGTGACCCACCAGGCCAGCATCTTCAGGCCCATGACGCCGATAGCGAGCGGGATCCCCCACAGCGCCAGGCGCTGAACCAGTGCGTTCTTCGTGTCGGTCATCGTCTTTCCATGCGTCTGCGAATGAGTTGCAAGTGCCCTGAAACGGCGAAACCGCCGGAGCGCAACATAGCGCCCGGCGGTTTCGAATTGGTGGCGTCTATGACGAAGATTGCAGCGAATGTCAAAGCCTGTTCGGCGAAAAGGCATCACGACGAAAGAACGTTGGCGGCCACACAGAGGGCGCTAAACGGCCAACATTTAACGCCTCTCCGCCACCGAATGCATTTCGGGAAAGACAATCACATGCAATAATCTAACAAATGAATGAGATTGGAAATGACAATTGAACCATCTTTTACGTCTATGACTGCCAAGTTGAAGATTGTGTACTTGGCACTGGTGGATCCCGAAGCATTTATAGAAGAGGAAAAACGTGACACGGCGCGGCGGAATTCAAGCGCCGACGCAACAAGGATAGATAGCGGCGTCCACAAGATCCGTCATGGATTGTGCTCCGCGTTCAAGTGTTGCGCGTTGTCTTTGACAGGTGGTGCGGCGGCAGGGTTAGGCGCGAGATCTGTTTGGGGTGTATCCAGTAGCCCAGCTATCGGAATCATCGTTCTCGGAACCTCAATTCTGCTTTGGGCTTCCTTGGCTCTCCAAGGCTGGAACATTCAGACATTTGACGGATTCACGCTCTCCGAACGCCTAAACCAGTGGATATTCCGTGGATTGTATTGCCTCGGAACCCTACTGATAACCGCCGGCAGTGTCTGGAGCCTCCCTTGACTCGGGAGAGGCGCCAAGCGGCACCTCTCCCACACCATATTCCTAAGCCGCCTTTTCCTTCACCCGCTTGGCGAGCTTTTCCACCACATTCTCGATCATCCGCATGCCGGCGTCACCGCCGAGCGTCATGATGGATTCCGGGTGGAACTGCACGGCGGCGACGGGCTCCCTGGCGTGTTCAATGCCCATGATCGTGCCATCCTCGCTTTCGGCGGTGATGATGAAATCCTGCGGCAGGGTTTTGGGATCGGCAAAGATCGAGTGGTAACGTCCCACGGTGACTTCGCGGCCAAGGCCTTCAAACACTGTCCCGGCTTCCAGCACGCGGATGCGCGAGGGTTTTCCGTGCATGGGCACGGCAAGCTGACGCAACTCGCCGCCATAGGCTTCGGCGAGCGCCTGAAGGCCAAGGCATACACCGAAGATCGGCAGGTTCTTGGCCCGCGCGGCCTTGATGGTGGCCTTGCAGTCAAAATCCTTGGGGCTGCCCGGTCCAGGCGACAGAACCACCAGATCCGGCTTGATCCGGTCATAGATTTCGGCTGCCACCGGCGAGCGCACGGTGGAGACCTCGGCTCCCGTCTGGCGGAAATAGTTGGCGAGCGTGTGGACAAAACTGTCCTCATGATCGACCAGCAGGATCTTCACCCCCTGGCCAACCTTCTGGACATCACGTCCGACCTTGGCCGTATTGCCGGCACGCGCATCGCGGATGGCGGAAATCATGGCGGATGCCTTCAGTTCGGTTTCGGCTTCTTCTTCCTGCGGGTCGCTGTCGTTCAGAAGCGTTGCACCGGCGCGCACTTCGGCAATGCCATCCTTGATACGAATGGTGCGCAGCGTCAGCCCCGTGTTCATGTTGCCATCGAAACCGACCATACCGATGGCCCCGCCATACCACGCGCGCGGGCTCTTTTCATGGCTTTCGACAAAACGCATCGCCCAGAGTTTTGGCGCACCGGTGACGGTAACGGCCCAGGCGTGGCTGAGGAAAGCGTCAAACGCATCCATGTCCGGACGCAGCCGGCCCTCGATATGGTCGACCGTGTGGATGAGGCGCGAATACATCTCGATCTGGCGCCGGCCGATGACCTTGACCGAACCCGGCTCGCACACACGGCTCTTGTCATTGCGGTCGACGTCCGAGCACATGGTCAGCTCGCTCTCGTCCTTCTTGGAATTCAGGAGCTTCAGGATCTGCTCCGAATCGGAGATCGCATCCTCGCCGCGACGGATGGTGCCGGATATCGGGCAGGTCTCGATGCGCCGGCCAGATACACGCACGAACATTTCCGGCGAGGCGCCAACCAGATATTCCTGATGGCCGAGATTGATGAAAAAGGAATAGGGCGACGGATTGATGGCCTTCAGACGATTGGAAATCTGCGAGGGTTTGCTGTCGCAGCGCTCCATGAATTTTTGGCCGGGCACGACTTCAAAAAGGTCGCCGCGGCGAAAGCTTTCCTTGGCCTTCACCACCAGTTCGGCATATTCGCCGGGACGGTGATCGCCCTTTGGCGGAATTTTATCAGTGGTGCGGAAGGGATCGGGCGCGATCTCCTGATCCTTGCCGACGGTCGTCGTTTCCCCGCGCGAAAAATCGTAGCGATCGATCCACGCTTTTGCCGCGTGATGGTCCACAACAAGGATTTCGTCAGGCAGAAACAGCACCATGTCGCGCTGGTCGTCCGGGCGGGCAAGCTTCAGGTCGATACTGTCGAACTGGAAGGCAAGATCGTAGCCGAAGGCACCGAACAAGCCGATTGCCGAATCCGCATCCGAATGGAAAAGATCGACCACGGCGCGCAAGACGGTAAACACCGTCGGCATTTTCGAGCGCTCTTCCTCGGTAAAGGCGCGCGTCGGCGGGTTTACGGTCAGATCCAGCCGGCGAAGGGAGCGCTCACCCAGCGTCAGTTCGCTTTCGGCAGCCAGCCGTTCGGCAATGAAATCGAGGAGAACTTCGCCGCGCCCGTTATAGGCCTCGATCCACACCTTGCGGCCGAAGGAGGAGAGACCCAGCGGCGGGTCGACAATGGCCGTATCCCAGCGGGTATAACGGCCCGGATATTCGTAATTGGAGGAAAACACGGCCCCGCGCCGCTCGTCCAGCTTGTCGACATAGCTGGAAATCGCATCGGCATAGGGCGCCGGCCGGCGTTTGCGGCTGACCGTGATGCCACCGCGGGTCTCATAAACCTCGGAGCCATCGTCTTCGATAATCGTTACCATGCAACACCTCTCCATTATCCTCTGATCCGGACCTGGAAGGCGCTCTTAAGACAAAAAAAGCCGCCTCGAGGTTCGGGCGGCTTTGTCTTGTCTCAGAACATGAGTGGTCAAGGCCGCGTTTTAGCGAGCCCACCACCAGATAGCCATGATCATCGACGTTTTCATGCGCATGGTGATACCGCGTCATCCCGCGTCCCGCAAGCCCCCTGCGCGTTTTCAGACCAGACCGGTTGCACCGCGGCAGGCTGACCAGATTAGCGTTTAAATAATAAATCCATGTTTTAGTTACTTCGAAATTAAACGGTTGCCACGGGGGCGTCGCGGCCGGATATCAGCATGTTCGGGGTCTTACGGATGAAGATAACAATCTCTCGGTTTCTTGTCGTCTTCGGCTGCACGCTGATGGCCAGCTTCTGCCTTGCTGTGGGCACGCTGTTGTATTCTCTGCAACAGTTGAAGATCGAGGGGCCGCAGTATGAGCGGATTGTCGACGCCAAGGATCTGGTCGCCGATATTCTTCCGCCGCCGATGTTTCTGGTGGAGGCCTATCTCACCGCCATCGAGACCGCCCGGCATCCGGAGGAGACCGATGCCAATATTGTCGTCCTGCAAAAGTTGCGCCAGGACAGCGAGACGCGTCTTGCCGTCTGGGCTGGCAAGGACTTGCCCGACGAGATCCGCACACAGATCGAAACGAAGCTGAAGCCGGCCACAGACGCGTTCTGGGACATGCTGTTTCGCCGTATGGTGCCGCAGTTCAACCTGGCAAAAGCGGACGGACGCGACATCAACCTTGTGCCCCTTCGCCGGCTGTTCCTCGAGCAGCGTGCAGCCGTCGTGACGCTGGTGGGCCTGTCGGAAACCTATATGGCCACGGTTGAAAGCCATTCGAAGGCGCTCGACACCACCTTTCGCATGCTCGCCTACGGTGCCTGTCTGTTTGCCATCACCTCGCTTTTCGGGGGGCTGACGCTGTTCCGGCGGATGGCCGTCAGCCCGATGCGCGATATCGGCCGTTTCATGACGGCGCTTGCTGCGGGCGACTATCAGAGCCCGGTGCCGCACAGCAATCGTCAGGACGAGGTGGGCGAAATGGCCAAGGCGGTTGCACATTTCCGCACGGCCGCGCTGGACAAGCAGGCGCTGGAGGCAGAGGCCAGCCAGCAATCAAACCGCGCCGCAGCCGAGCGCGCCCAACAGCTGGCAAGCGAGGTGGAACGGGCCGCAACGTTGAAGAAGGTGATCGATGATCTCGGCGCCGGTCTCGACCGGCTGTCGAAATTCAACATTCATGTGACGCTCGACGACCCCTTCCATGCCGAATTCGAGGTGCTGCGCGAAAACTTCAACCGCTCGCTGGCCGTTTTCCAGCAGACCATGAAGCGGGTGCTCGGCAAGGCCGACGAGATCCGCGCCAATTCCGAAAGCCTCGATGGCTCCGCCGACGATCTCGCACGCCGCACGGAACAGCAGGCGGCCGCACTCGAGGAAACCGCCGCAGCGCTGGACCAGATCACCACCAAGGTTGCCACCTCCAGCAGCCTCACCCGCAACACGCTGGTCAAGAGCACCCATGCGCGCGAGAACGTCGAGCGATCCTCACAGATCGTGCGCGAGGCGATTGCCGCCATGGAGCGCATCGAGGATGCCTCGCAGCAGATCGCTTCGATTACCGGCGTGATCGATGAGATCGCTTTCCAGACCAATCTTCTGGCGCTGAATGCCGGAGTGGAAGCCGCACGCGCCGGCGAGGCCGGCAAGGGCTTTGCCGTGGTGGCGCAGGAAGTGCGCGCACTGGCGCAACGCTCGGCCGCGGCAGCCCATGAGATCAACAGCCTGATTGCCCGTTCGGCCACCGCCGTTGCCGGCGGCGTTGATCTCGTCAGCCGCACCGGTCAGGCATTGACCGAAATCCAGAGCGACATCGCTTCGATCGCGGGCGATGTCGATACCATCGCGCAAGGGGCATTCGAGCAGGCCGACGTGCTGCAGGCGATCAATTCCTCCGTCAACCAGATGGACCAGATCACCCAGCAGAATGCCGCCATGGTGGAGGAAATGAATGCCGCC
This sequence comes from Neorhizobium sp. PAMB6630, assembly GCF_058242775.1. Classification (NCBI taxonomy): domain Bacteria; kingdom Pseudomonadati; phylum Pseudomonadota; class Alphaproteobacteria; order Hyphomicrobiales; family Rhizobiaceae; genus Neorhizobium; species Neorhizobium sp. PAMB6630. The sequence goes on along the minus strand of NZ_CM177836.1, from coordinate 1,237,004 downwards.
ACCCATTCGTTGACCGAGGAAGTGGGGGACATGGTACATCTGGTCGGCCAGTTCATTCGTAATGACCGGCAGGGATCACAAACCAGCCGCGCCGCCTGAGGCATGCCGGAAGACTGCGATGCGTGACCGCCTCGACAGGCGATGAGACCAAAAGCCCGCTCGCGCGTTGTCGTTGCCAGAACGGCACGAGGAGCGGGTGGAATGATGCAGCGAATATTGGTCCTGGCGGCGGCAAGCCTGATCCTGATGGGCATGGACCTACCGGAAAACGGTCCGCGCCCCGACGTGAAGCCGCCCGTGTCCGAACAGACAGACGTTCAGGCGAAAAATCCGGCCGCCGACACACCAAAGGCGGCCGTGGAAACTCCCAGCCAACCGGCGGACATTCCCGTTCCAGCGGCAAAACCCGATGAAATCAAAGGCGACCAGCCCGAAAGCGACGCCGCCCCCTCCAGATCCGAGACTGGCAAACCCGGTACTGACAAGCCCGCAGCGGAGAAGCCGGATGATGCATCCGGCACAGCCAAGGACGCCGCGCGGGACGACCCCAAGGAAGACGACAAGAAGCAAGACGACAAGAAGGACGAGGCCTCCCCTGCCCCGCCGCCCATCGTCAAGGAAGATCCGCAAAAGCTCGAGGCCTGCCTGAGAGACCTGAAGGCGCTGGGGGCTGAGTTCGAAAGCTTGCCCCCGGTCACCGACGAGCAGAACGGCTGCGGCATCGAAAAGCCGATTGCGCTATCGCAGGTGCTGCCGGGCATTCCGCTTTCCGACAAGACGCCGATGCGCTGCGAGGCGGCGCTCTCGCTTGCCCGCTGGATGAAGGATCTGGTGGAACCCAGCCTCAAGACCGCGCTGCCGGAGCGGCGTATTGTCGGGATCAGCAACGCATCGAGCTATGTCTGCCGGCTGCGCAACCACGCAGAAACCGGCAAGATTTCCGAGCATGCCCGCGGCAACGCCATCGATATCGCCGGCTTCAAGCTGGACAATGGCGAAACGATCGCCATGACGCCGAAAGAGGAGGATTCGACAATGACCGGCGCCTTCCAGCGCACGGCCACCGCCGGCGCCTGCCTCTATTTCACCACCGTGCTTTCCCCCGGCAGCGACGCCACCCACCAGGACCACCTGCATCTCGACGTCATGGAGCGCAAGGGCGTCTATCGGTATTGCCGGTGAGGGACTACTTCGACGTGCCGCCACCGAGAAACATCAGTTTGCCCAAGCTGACCAACAGGTAGGCCACAGAAACCGAAGCCACCACAATGATAATCATCGCGCCGAAATTAGACGGCTCGATCCAAGCGATTGCGGCAATCGCCAACAAGATGCCAAGGGCACCCGGCGCGCCAAGCTTAAGAAGATCCTGGATATTCATGACTTCACCTTGAAGGACTGCTCGAGGAGCAGCCCGTATTTATCGACGATCCTGCGGACCGCCACCCGCAGTTTTTCGACCGTAAAGCCGTCGTTCCAAATCTCCGGGTCTGCTTCTATATCTTCAACCCAAGCAATCATGATCTGGATCGCCTGGTCATAGTTTTGAACATCGGAAAGATCTGCCACGAGCACGACTGCGTCCGGCTGGTCAAGCGCAGTGGTTGGAGCCCATGCAAGCATGTAGGGACCGGTGCCAGCGACATCCTCCCCCTGAAACCGCGCACGGCGCAGGTAATCCAGCGACAGGGAAAGATTGTAGTTGGCGGTTGCTGTCTTGCATTTATCCACAGCGTCAAGGCTGGTCAGCCGGCCGACCACCTCCTCACTGGCGACGGGCCACACAGTCACCATCTGACTTGCCGTCGGAAAATCGGGAGGCGCTGCCGGGATCGCGTTCACGTAAGCCCGGCATATGTCGGAAAACCTCTTTTCATCCGAGGCATCCGGCATGGATTTGAACGCTACGATTCCGTATGCGGCATAATTGGCCGGAGGGAACTGCCCCGGCCCCGCAAAGAGTCTGGTAGCCCGCCCGGTAATAGAAAAAGTGCCCGATACCGGGGCCGGGGCCGGAAGGATCGTCCCTGATGGCGGACTGGCAGGAGATGGAGGCGGTGGTGGCGCGGACAGCGTTCCGAAGTCAGCATAAGGCCGCACCATGAAACCAGGCATATTATGGTTTCGCCTGAGAATCTCCTCAAGCGTCTCTCCATGAGCCGATCCAGCCGAAACCAGTACAGCGGCAAGAACCAATGCAATTGCGCGCATGATGACCCCCCACCAAATAATCAAGAAGAATACCTAGCAAGAAATCAACTTAAAAGCGAATCAATCAGCATTTCAGACAAGTTGTTTTTAGAACAACCCCTCAATATAACCCGCCTCGTTCAGCGCAATACGCTCAGCCGAGGGTGAGCGCGGCAGGCCGGGCATGGTGCGGATTTCGCCGGTGATCGCCACCACGAAACCGGCGCCGGCCGAGAGGCGGACTTCGCGTACGCTCACCGTATGGCCTGTGGGCGCGCCAAGACGTTCGGGATCGGTGGAGAAGGAATATTGCGTCTTGGCGATGCAGACCGGCAGGTGACCGTAACCTTCCTCCTCAAAGCGGCGCAATTGTTCGCGCACGGCAGGTTCTGCGGTCACGTCGCCGGCGCGATAGATTTCGCGTGCCACCGTTTCGATCTTGTCCATCAGGGCTAAGTCATCGGCGTAGAGCGACTTGAAATCGGCCGTGCCGGCGTCGGCGATTTCCACCACGCGCCGGGCGAGATCCTCGATGCCGGCGGAACCATCGGCCCAGTGGCGGCAGAGGATGGCCTCGACGCCATGCGTGGCGGCATAGGCCTTGACGGCGGCCACTTCGCTCTCGCTGTCGGAGGAGAAATGGTTGATGGCGACGACCACAGGCACGCCGAATTTCTTGATGTTTTCAATGTGACGGCCAAGGTTGACGCAACCGCGCTGCAACGCCTCGACATTCTCAGTCCCGAGATCCGATTTCGCCACGCCGCCGTTCATTTTCAAGGCGCGCACCGTTGCGACGATGACAGCGGCAGCGGGTTGAAGACCGGCCTTGCGGCACTTGATGTCGAAGAATTTTTCAGCCCCGAGATCGGCACCGAAGCCGGCTTCCGTCACCACGTAATCGGCAAGTTTCAGCGCCGTGCGGGTCGCCACCACCGAATTGCAGCCATGAGCGATGTTGGCAAACGGGCCGCCATGCACGAAGGCCGGGTTGTTTTCCAGCGTCTGCACGAGGTTCGGCTGCATCGCATCCTTCAGCAGCACGGCCATGGCGCCATCGGCCTTCAGGTCACGCGCAAACACCGGCGTGCGGTCGCGGCGATACCCGACGATGATGGCGCCAAGACGCTGTTCCAGATCGTGCAGATCGGAGGCTAGGCAGAGGATCGCCATGATTTCGGAGGCGACGGTAATGTCAAAACCGCTTTCGCGCGGAAAGCCGTTGGAGACGCCGCCGAGCGGGCCAACGATCTGGCGCAGCGCCCGGTCGTTCATATCCATCACGCGCCGCCAGGTGATGCGGCGCAGATCAAGATCCAGCGCATTGCCCCAGTAGATGTGGTTGTCGAGCATGGCGGCAAGCAGATTATGCGCCGAGGTGATGGCGTGGAAATCGCCGGTGAAATGGAGGTTGATATCCTCCATCGGCACGACCTGCGCATAACCGCCGCCGGCCGCGCCACCTTTTACCCCGAAACAGGGGCCGAGCGAGGGTTCGCGCACGCAGATGATGGCGCGTTTGCCGATGCGGTTGAGGCCATCGCCAAGACCAACGGTGGTGGTCGTCTTGCCTTCGCCCGCCGGCGTCGGGTTGATGGCGGTGACGAGGATCAGCTTGCCATCCGGCCTGCCAGCCTGCGCGGCGATGAAAGAGGCGGAAAGCTTTGCCTTGTCATGACCGTAGGGAACCAGATCCTCCGCGGGAATGCCAAGCTTGGCGCCGATCTCAAAGATCGGCTTCTTGGTGGCGGCTCTGGCGATATCGATATCGGACGGCACGGTTCCCATTCATTCCTCGCTCTTACACCTTGCAGGGTGGCGCCTTCATTAGCGCATCGCGATCCCGGCTGGAATGGCCAGAGCCTCGTGATCGAAGGTGACGAACAGAAAAGGCGGCGCGAAGGTATCGCGCCGCCTCAGCTGATGCAGGGGACTGGAGGTCAGAAACGCTGCGTCAGCGAAATCTTGAAGCTGCGGCCGGGCTCCGAATAGAAGGCATTGTTGGTCGCACCGCTGGTCTGGCGGATGGTGGTGTAGTCGTAATAGGTACGGTCGAACACGTTGTAGATACCGGCATTAAAGCGCAGACCCTTCACCTGTTCCGGCTCCCACCAGGCGGTCAAATCGACAAGGCCGTAACCGGCAGCGCGCGAATAGGTGGTCTGGTCGACCTTGCCATTGTCATGCGATCCGGCAACGCCGGTCAGATCGACGCCGACACCCCAGAAGCTCGTATCGTAACCGATGCTTGCCACCACCTTCATCGGCGCAACGGAGGCAAGGTTCTTGTAGCTGTCGAGGTTTTTGCCGGTGGATGCCGTAAAGCCACCGCCAAGGCGCAGGCCGCTGTCGAAGGTCTTGTGGGCGGAAAGTTCCAGGCCGTAGATCTCGGCGCGGGCAACGTTCATGTATTGGGAGATGCCGCCCTGCGGATAATCGGAGACAGACAGGCCGATGGCGCTGGCTTCGGCAGCGCTGAGGCTGCGCGTGTCGATGAAATTCTTGTAGCGGTTATAGAAGAGGTTCACGCGACCGCCGAATTCCTCGTCGCCAAGGTTTGCACCCACTTCAAAGCCATGGCTGGTCTCGGTTTCCAGATCGGCATTGCCGCGCCGCAGATAGGTGCCCGGACCGCCGAACGAGCTATACAACTCGCCGGCAGACGGTGCCCGGAAACCCATCGCCCATTGGCCAAACAGCTCAACCTTCGGGGCGAGTTCATATTCCAGCCTTAGTTTGGGGGAGAGGCCGGCATCCTCGAACCCATCGGGCAGCCCGGGATTGCTGGCATTGCTGGCGAAGGCATCCGTCATCTTCGGGTCATGCTTCACCCAGTCGAACCGCACGCCGGGCGTCAGCTTGAAGCCGCTTTCACCCATTGAAATTTCGTCATCGAGATAAAGGCCGATGCGGTTGCTATCCACCTTTGGCGTATCGGCCTGATTGGTGTGAAGATTGCTGCAGGCGGTAAAGCCGGTCGGATAGCTGCCATTGGCAAGCGGCGCCGGGCAATTGTCGTAACCGGCGGAATATTGCTCGATCGTGCTGGTGGCGAGATCGAAGCCGAAGGTGAAGCGGTGGTTGGTGGCGCCGAGATCCACATCCTTCTGCAACGAACCAATCAGACCGAACGTGCTTTCCTCGTTGGAATTGGCGCGCCCGATCGGGCCGGTCACGGACGTCGTGCGATAGCCGGTATAGCCGTCCATCGTGCGGGTCTTCATCCAGTAGAGCGAGGCCCAGGCATTGTCGATAATGCTGTCGTCGCTCTCGCTTTCGAACTTGTAGTCCAGCGAGACGCGGTCGCGCTCGTTTTCCTTGTTATTGGTGTAGTCTCCGGGACGATAATTGCCGGTCAGCGTCTGCGTGCTTCTCATGTCGGTATCGCGGTCCTTGCGATACCGTTCGCCCGTGATGCCGATGGTGTGGCCGCCTTCCAACTCCTGGCGCAGCTTGACGAGAAAGTTGTGCTGGTCGAAGTCGGACGGGTTGGCTTCGGTGCGCGTCGCGCCGTAACCGCCGGTCGTGCCGTTCGTCTCGCGCTCATGGCCCTTGCGATAGCTGCCCTGGAACAGCATCGAGGTATTGTCGATCTTCTTGGCGACAGCGGCCGAGCCTTCCCAGCTCTTGTCGGTGCTGTCATAGGTGGACTTCAAGAGCACGCCCCAGTCACGCCCCTCGCCGATCAGATCCTGCGGCTCAAGCGTGCGGTAGGCGATAACACCGCCCAACGCGCCCGCGCCGGCGCGGCTGGAATCAGCCCCACGCATGACATCCACCGCTGACAGCGACGAGAAACTGAACGTATCGACGCCACCGGTCGCGCTGCGGGTTGGATCGTTGAAATAGGGGATCGGGATACCGTCGATGGTGGAAAGCACCCGGTTGCCCTCGAGGCCGCGGATGTTGACGGCACCGGTCGTGCGGTTGAACGTCACGCCCGGTTCGGCAACACGGCCGAGATCTTCCAGATTGGTGATCTGCTTGTCTTCAAGCTTGGCGCGGGTGGTTTCTGTGGTGAGTGGGCTGTCAGTCGCACTGCCCTTGGCCGCCGCCGCGACCCGCTCGCCCTTCACCGAGATCCTTTGAAGCACGGTGGTATCGGAGGCTGCATTTTCCGCAGAAACGGCGGCCTCCTGTGCGATGGCTGGAAGAGCCAGCGCAAGGAGCGACAGACCTGTGCAGGCAAGAAGAGAAACGCGCAAGCGGTTTAGCATGAAAACCTTTCCCAGCCCCCAAGCAACAGCGCGCACAAAATCGCGGCCGCGCAAGGAGCGACGTTCAATACTGAAGATGAATAGACCGGCGACGCAGAAGCGCCTTATCCATGCCGAATAAAAAACATGATCCTGTTTGTCAACATTAAACATGACTCTGTGGATCATGTTTTAGTTGATCAAACCGTGTCAATTCCGACACAAGCTCAGAATTTCCAGGACGGGGTCGGAAAATTCACTGGCAAAACCTCGCGAGCGCACTAAACGCTGCACAGCCGTTCAACAAAGACCGCACGCCTTCAAAAGGGTATTTAAGACGATCGTAAGCACTTTTAGTTGTAAATTCTAATATTCGAAAACGGCTCTGGCTCCGGGACTTGAATTGTAATACTTGTCAATCCGACAGAAATATTGTCGCACTTAAAAATCGCAAAATGAATGATCACCCTTGAACGCCAATCGCATATCAGCATGGCTTTATCCTCGGCCGATACTCGCGCCGAAGTGGTCACAGCATTGTCGCACATCACCAGACAGTTCGGTTTCCGCTACTTTACGCTGGCCAATGCACCCGTTTCCACGGACATGCTGTTAGAACCGCTGATCGTCGAAAGCACGCTTCCACAGGCCTATATTCGCGCCTTTGACCAGAATCGCTTTCTGCAAAGCTCTCCATTGGTGCCGCTGCTGAAGACCATGATCCTGCCACTCTGTTGGAATTGCGAGCCCGTTCCTGCGGAGGACTGTAGGCCCGAGATTCCGGATACGCTGCGGCATCTTCTGAAGGCCCATGACACGTGCGCGGGCGTTGTCATGCCACTGCACTCGGGCGACGGCTCCAGCTATATCATCCAACTGGAGGGCTCCCGCCCGCTTCTGACGCTCCCCGAACTCAACGAAGTGGGTATGCTGCTTCTGCAGGCCTTCACGATCTATGACCGGCTGCGCCGGCAGGAGCCGGCGACGATAAAACTGCTGACGGTGCGCGAACTGGAAGTGTTGCGTTGGACATCACAAGGCAAGACATCCTCCGAAATCGCGAGTATCCTGTCTTTGTCCGATCACACGATCAACGCCTATCTCAACAAGGCGATCAAGAAACTCGATTGCGTTAACCGGACCCAGCTGGTTGCCAAGGCCATACGCCTGCGGCTGATCAGCTAGATCGCGGAACCGTCGCATTCATGGAGTCTGACAGTTTGCTTCAACCTATTGTCGCGAATGACATTCCTGCCTTCGGTGAGGAGACTTTTGGTCTCAGCGCGCAAGACACCCTGCACCTTTTCATGCAATTCAACCGGACCGGCTTCTGGCGGTTCGAGATCGACACCGGGCACCTGTTCGGCTGCAGCCAGGCCAGTGCCATTTTCGGCATGGCCGCCACCGATGGTCCGCTTGACGTGGTGGCGCTTACCGCACGCATCCATCCGGACGATCTGGCCGTGGCGATGGAGGGTCATGAAGCGGCAGCCGCCCGCCGTGTCGCCATCCACAAGACCTATCGGGTGGTTTCGCAGGGCAACAGCTACAAGTTATGCTGCTCCGTTGGCCGTTTTCGCGCAAAGGAAGGCAGCGGCGGGGATATCGTCGGCATCACTTTCGAGATGCCACCCACTTACGGCGACCTTCGCATGATTGCTGCATCCGACCCTCGATAGGCCCCGTGCGCCTCCGGCTGCCACGCCCCAGCGGTACGGCCCGCCCCGTGTGACACGTGTTGCAAACAAGGAGCAGCGCTTCACGGCTCTGCCCCTTGTCCTTGCGTTACCGATCGAGAACGGCGCGGATTTCCACGAGGTTCGAGCGGGTGCGCAGGATGTAAAAACCCATGGTCGCGAGATGGGTCGGCATGATCCAGCCATCTTCCCGGCCATTGGAGATGATAGCCGGCTGGATCCGCAGCGCCGACTGGAACTGCGACAGAGTATCGGCCCAGAGCGGCGCCAGATTGCGCTCGCGCACCACCTGGTCGAAATCGGCGCGGGCAGCCGCAAGCACGGCATAATAACCATAGAGCTGGCCATAGGCGAACCAGAAACGGTCGTCGGCGCGCGTATCGAACCAGCCGCCATTGTGGTTTTCCGAACGTTCCCGGAGGATCGCCGAGGTGGAACCAAGATCGTTTGCGATGCGATCGACAAACTGCACGAGGTTATCGGCGCGGGTATCGAAAATCGCGTTGCAGGCCGCCAGATCCGTGTTGAACTGGCGCAGGCTCTTGATGGCCGAGCGGTAATAGCTCGGGGTCGGCGTTTTGAAGCCGAACGGGTTAAGGCCGAAATACCACGAGAACTCATCGAACTGCAGGTTGCCGCGCGCATCCTGAAGATCGCCGTTGATGCCCGATGTGCCGCGCACGCGCCCGAGCGAATCGACCAGTTCTGCCGAGGTGCGCCGCACCGCCTGGTTCACGCCGCGCTGAAAACTTGCCTTGTTGTCGAGGAAAGGCGTGTTGTCCCAGTCCATGCCGAAAAAGCCCGCCCGATAGAGCAGCATGGAGGAAATCCAGGCGTTTTCGTTGACATTCATGTCGGTGAGGTCAGCCGCAACCTCAACGATGGCCGAGGTCTGGCACTGGCGCGGTGCGGCCACAGGCGTTGTCGTGGCGCTGCCTGCCGTGGCAGGCGAAGGGCTTGCGGCCGGAACGGCGGCCGGCAGTTCCTGTCCGGCAGAACGCTGGCGCTCCGCCAGATGGTAGCGATCGACGAAGTTCGGATCAAAACCGGTCCACACCTGCGTCTGCCAGATGAAATAACCATAAAGGGCAACAAGCCCCAGAAGAAACACGCCAAGCGGTGCCTTGATCATCAGGCTGCGGCCGCCGTACCAGCCATGCGCCGCCATGAAGGGCCATGCCATCCAGGCAAACAGTAGCCGGAAGCTGCGCTTCAAGGCATTGAGGAACCGGCTCAAAAACGCAGCGATCATGCATGGATCTCCTTTATCGGCCTTCAGGTAGGGATGAGACCGCCCCTTGTCGAGCACCACCGAAGCGATGATGATAAACCTCGGCGAGATGCGCCCGACGAGCATCGATGCTTCTTGCCGAGAGACGGCTGGCCTTCCACTGCTGTAGATAGGGTTCGAGAGCAGGCAGATCGCGTTCGATGTCTGCGAGAAGCGTGCCATCGACGCCGGCGACCAGCAGAACGAAAGCCTCAGTCTCGACCGTCAGCAGGTTGCGCAGGATGTTGCAGCTTGCCGTCATGTCGATGACGAGATCGATCAGATCATGCGTCAGTTCCTGCCAGCCGGCAAAGAGCACGGGATCCCGTTTCGCCGCCGCCTTCTTGTCGCCGGCCTCTCTGAGGGTATCGGCAAACGCCTCGCAAGGCGGCAGGACATCATCGAGGAAAAGCTTTTGCGCCTGGAGAACGGAGAGGAGACCCGCACTATCACCCGCGAGCTGCCATGCCTGCGTTGCAAAGATGAGCGGCGCCACAGGCTCCTGCAAGGCCTCGCTGCGACGACTGAAAAGACGCAAAAGTGGCGCACGGCGCGGCTTGGCCACCGGCATGAGATAAGGTGCAGACAGACGCCGGATGGCGGTTGCAAGATCGGCCAGCCGATGCGCCGCCTGCCCCTCAGCCACCCGAAAACGCACGCCAAGCGCTGCCAACCTCTCCTCCAGCCCGTCAAGCCGGGCGCGGTCGATCAGTGCTGGTTTTCCCGCGGGAGCCTGGAGATCGGCCATCATCGCGGTCAGCGCGTCGCGGATCTCGCCCATCGCAGAGCCTGTATCGTCACCGTGACGTCCCTGTGCGCCCTCCGTCATGCTGCCACTCCCGAGCCGTGCCGCCGGGCGCATCTCTTGCTTCCGCGTCCCGGCACGCCATCACGCATACACGCGATTATGTCATGAATTAACAACCGATTTTGAAAAACGCCGCAGTCCCTGTGAAACAGGCGCGGTAAAATGGACGCTGGCAGGCCGCCGCGACAACGCCACGACGGGCAATCACGCCGGCTATAACGGCAGCAGCCCTGCCCTGATCAGAGGCCGAGCTTGGCAATCTCGGCATCCAGCCGGTCGCGGGTCTTCTTGGCCATCTTCGCCGTCTTGATGGCCTCGAGGTTGGCGGGCGTGCCATCACCGGCCACGATCAACGCCACCATGCCCATGCCCCAGTGCGGCGTGCATTTCACCACATAGGCGCCTTCCTTTTCGATGGTCACGACAAGTTCCTGGTTCATCTTGCCCTTGAACTCGGCAACACCTTCCGGCAGCAGTTCCTTGACGGCTGCCGCATCGTGGCCCTTGTCGACGGGCACGAAGTGGACCGTGTCACCAACGGCCACCTTGATGGCTGCGGGCTCGAACACCATGGCTTCGCCATCGGCACCCTTGTTCAGCATTTTCACTTCAATGTCGGCGGCAAGCGCTGCCGAAGACAAAAGAGCAAGACCGAGCGCTGCAAAGCCCGTTCTGGTGAGGAAGGTTTTCATCGGTAAATCTCCTTGGCGCGCCGTGCGACCTTTCACAAGGCCCATGCCACATCCTGTGTTCGTTGCGGACCTGCTCATACGCCCTTGCGCATGGCCGGGATTTGACCGAGGTCAAAACACATTTCTGCCATTTTGTCGCAAATAGCCCCTATTGCGCGCCGCGATCCGGCGCGCTTGCTTGCGCAACAGGGATATTGATAATGGCGGGGAACAAAAAAGAAGGAGCCACCATGCGCGCAACATCGCTGAAATTCACGCTCGCCGCCTCGATTGCCGCGATCGTCTCGAGCCAGGCCTTGGCTGCCGATCCGGCAAGCTGTAGCGCCGTCCGCTTCTCGGATGTCGGCTGGACCGACATTACCGCCACCACGGCGACGGCTTCGGTCGTGCTGGAGGCGCTCGGCTACAAGCCGCAGGTGCAGGTCCTGTCGGTGCCGGTCACCTACCAGTCGCTGAAGAACAAGGATATCGACGTTTTCCTCGGCAACTGGATGCCGACGCAGGAAAATGACGTGCGTCCTTTCCTCGACGACAAGTCGGTGGAATCTTTTGGTCCGAACCTCGTTGGCGCCAAATATACGCTGGCAACCAATGCCAAGGGCGCCGAACTTGGCATCAAGGACTTCAAGGATCTCGCCGCCCATTCCAAGGATCTCGAGGGCAAGATCTACGGCATCGAGCCGGGCAATGATGGCAACCGCCTGATCCTCGACATGGTGGACAAGGACACCTTTGGCCTGAAGGGTTTTGAGGTGGTTGAATCCTCCGAGCAGGGCATGCTGGCGCAGGTCGCCCGCGCCGACCGTTCCGGCAAGCCGGTTGTGTTCCTCGGCTGGGAACCGCATCCGATGAACAGCAACTTCAAGCTGACTTACCTCACCGGCGGCGACGACATCTTTGGACCGAATTTTGGTGGCGCCAGCGTGTTCACCAATGTGCGCGCCGGCTTCACCAAGGATTGCCCGAATGCCGGCACCTTCATCACCAATCTCAAGTTCTCGTTGCCGATGGAAAACGAGATCATGGGCAAGATCCTGAACGATGGCGAGGATCCGCAGAAGGCGGCAGCCGCCTGGCTGAAGGCCAATCCGGCCGCCGTGACACCCTGGCTTGCCAATGTCACCACGCTTGACGGCAAGGACGGCCTTGCGGCAGTCAAAAGCAAGCTCGGCCTCTGAGGCTTTCTGTCCGCCCGGCAAAAGCCTTTCCAAGCGGTGGCCAAAACTGCCGCAGACCAAGGCCCGGGCGGCAATTCCGATGTGTTCATCCGTTGCCCGGAGACCATCCGGGAACGGAGTTCGCCGAAAGGCCGGCCGCCTTGACCCTGCGGCCCGCCCTTCCCGCCGAAACCTGACCCGCACTGGAAGAAGCCCTTGGAAATTCTGACCGACCACCGTATTCCGATTGGGATGTGGGCCAAAAACGCCGTGGACTGGCTGACGCTGAATGGCGCCTGGTTCTTCGACTGGCTCTCCTCCGTCCTGTCGAGCGTGATCGACGGCCTGCTGTTCGTGCTGCAATGGCCCCATCCGCTGGCCATCGTTTTCGCCTTCACCGCCCTCTCCTGGTTTTTGCGCCGCTCTGTCGGCATTGCCCTCTTTACCTGTCTCGGGCTGCTCCTCATCATCAACCAGGGATACTGGAAGGAAACCACGGAAACGCTGGCGCTCGTCGTGGCCTCTGCTGCCGTCAGCATGGCGATCGGCGTGCCGCTCGGCATCGCCGCTGCCAGACGCCCCTGGCTTTACGAGGTCATGCGCCCGGTGCTCGACCTCATGCAGACCATCCCGACCTTCGTCTACCTCATTCCGGCGCTGATCCTCTTCGGGCTCGGCATGGTGCCCGGCCTGATTGCCACCGTGATCTTTGCCATCCCGGCTCCCATCCGCCTTACCCGGCTCGGCATTGTCTCGACACCGGATGCGCTGACGGAAGCGGCGATGGCCTTCGGTGCCACGCCCTCGCAGGTTCTGCGAAAGGTGGAACTGCCGTTTGCCATGCCGCAGATCATGGCGGGGCTGACCCAGACGATCATGCTGTCACTGTCGATGGTGGTGATTGCAGCGCTTGTCGGCGCCTCCGGCCTTGGCGTTCCCGTCGTGCGCGCGCTCAACACCGTCAACATTGCCCGCGGTTTCGAGGCGGGCCTCTGCATCGTTATCCTCGCAATCATTCTCGACCGGATGTTCCGCACCGACGCAGGAGAAGGCGCATGAGCGACGCGATCATATTTGGCGGAGTCGATATCGTTTTCGGCGACCGGCCCGAACGGGCGCTCACCCTGATGGACCAGGGTCGTTCGCGTGATGAAGTGAGTGCAGAAACGGGACTGGTGCTGGGCGTCTCCAATGCCTCGCTGACGATCAAGCAGGGCGAGATTCTTGTTCTGATGGGGCTTTCGGGGTCCGGCAAGTCGACGCTTCTACGAGCCGTGAACGGGCTTGCCCCCGTCGTGCGCGGCAGCGTGACAGTGCAGAGCGCCAAGGGCCCGATCGATCCTTACCGGGCCTCGGCAAAAACCCTGCGCGATCTTCGCATGCACACCGTCTCCATGGTCTTCCAGCAGTTCGGGCTTTTGCCCTGGCGCACCGTTTCCGACAATGTCGGCTTTGGGCTGGAGCTTGCCGGCGTGCCCGAGGGGGAACGCAAAAAACGTGTGGCCGAGCAGCTGGAACTGGTCAACCTCTCGAGCTGGGGCGAGCGCAAGGTGGGCGAACTCTCCGGCGGCATGCAGCAGCGTGTCGGCCTTGCCCGCGCCTTTGCCACCGGCGCGCCGATCCTCTTGATGGACGAGCCGTTTTCGGCGCTCGATCCGCTGATCCGCACCCGGCTGCAGGATGAACTCCTGGAATTCCAGAGCCGGCTGAAAAAAACCATCCTCTTCGTCAGCCACGATCTGGATGAGGCCTTCCGCATCGGCAACCGCATCGCCATCATGGAAGGCGGGCGCATCATCCAGTGCGGCACGCCGCAGCAGATCGTGCAGGCGCCCGCCGACCAGTATGTCGCGGATTTCGTGCAGAACATGAACCCGATCAACATGCTGACAGCAGGCGACATCATGCGCGCGGGCGCCGCCGCCACCCAGTCACCCGTCACGGCCACGGCGCGCGCCGAAACGCCGCTTGTCGATATCCTCGACGCCATGACCCGTCAACCGGGCGTCGTTGGCATCGTCGATAACGGCACTGTCATCGGCACCATCGGGGCAGACGATGTCATTGCCGGCCTCACCCGCCACCGGCGCCGCGAGGTCTAGGGCGTGGCGGACAAGCCTTCGGTCTTGCGCGAAACAGACGAGGCAGCGCTTCACCAGGCGCGCTGCCTCATCAGGGCAGCGCGTACCGTATCGCTTGGTGTGCTGGATCCGGAAACCGGTTTCCCGGCCGTCAGCCGGGCGCTGGTGGCAACCGATTTCGACTGCGTGCCGATCATTCTCGTCTCGCAACTCTCAAGCCACACGAAAAGCCTTTTGTCCGACCAGCGCTGCTCGCTTCTCGCCGGCGAACCCGGCAAGGGTGATCCGCTTGCCCATCCGCGCATCACCGTGATGTGCCGGGCAGAGGCGGTGGCGCGCGACAGTGACCATCATCGCCTCCTGCGCACCCGCTTTCTCCACCGGCATCCGAAGGCGGCACTTTATATCGACTTTCCCGATTTCCTGTTTTTCCGCCTCGTGCCGCAGACGGCTTCGCTTAATGGCGGCTTCGGACGCGCCTATGCGATCAAGGGCACGTCGCTGTTCCTCGCTCCCCCGCAGGATATGGCGGGGGACATGACGGACTGGCTTGTTCTTCAGGAAAATATTATAATGGAACATAGCGATGTGAGTCGGCTCGCCGCCGCGGCAGGAGGGCGAGAACAGGCAAAATATCGCCTTTGCGGCGTGGATCCGGCCGGTTTTGACCTGATCGGCGCCGGGAATGGTTTGCGTTACGAATTTTCGTCCCTCTGCCGTACCGTTACGGAAGCGGATGGCGAAATTCGTATAATACTTAAAGCTGTATAACGACTACGTAAAATTTAGGGATATACAATCCTGCCAAAAACTTGCTAGATTTCTGACACATTGTTACCAGCCACGGCCGGTTACGATTGCTAGGGGACGACTGAGGAACAAAGAGATGATGCCACTCACTGAGCATTCGGCTGCAGCAGCAAATTTGTTGTCTGCAATGGCCAATCCGAAACGGCTTATGATTTTATGCTGCCTGGTCAAGGGCGAGGTTGCCGTGGGGGCGCTGGCGACGAAGGTCGGTCTCAGCCAGTCCGCCCTGTCGCAGCATCTTTCCAAACTGCGCGCGCAGAAGCTGGTCAACACGCGCCGCGATGCGCAGACGATCTATTATTCCAGCTCGGCCGAATCGGTGATGAAAGTTCTCGAAACGCTCGAGACCCTTTATTGCGAGCCCGAGCCGGCTAAATCTGCGGCCTGATGACAGCGCTGACATCCGGCTGAAAAAGATCAAAAAAGGCGGGGAGCCGGGCAAAAATTTTGCTCCCCTGCCGTTGTTGCGCGCGTTTTATCGGCCGCGCTCTTTCGCCTCGATGGTAGAGTTTCGGCCATTGCGCCCGCCTTTCCGTGACCGACGACAGACCATCAAATTTATGCCGTGGGAGACCAAGCTTGCGCCTGCAAACGCGGCTTGACGGCGGTGACGCGCTTGGTAACTTGGGCGCAGTGTCGCCAGTGGCCAGAGGGCTGCCGGCCGGGTACTGGCCCCCGCTCTGACAGGCCATGGAGATCATGATGTCGAACCGCCTGAATACCGCCCCCAACGACTTGCGGGCGTTCTGGATGCCTTTTACGGCGAACCGCCAGTTCAAGAAAGAACCGCGCCTGTTCGTCGGTGCCAAGGACATGCATTACACGACGCATGACGGCCGTCAGGTGCTGGACGCGACGGCGGGCCTGTGGTGTGTCAACGCCGGTCACTGCCGCCCGAAAATCACCGAGGCCATCCGCGAACAGGCCGGTGAACTCGATTATGCGCCGGCCTTCCAGCTTGGCCACCCGAAGGCTTTCGAACTGGCAAACCGTCTGGTCGATATCGCGCCTGATGGGCTCGACCATGTTCTCTACACCAATTCCGGTTCCGAATCGGTCGATACGGCACTGAAGGTTGCCATCGCCTACCATCGCGCCAAGGGCAACGGCGCGAAGTTCCGGTTGATCGGGCGCGAGCGCGGTTATCACGGCGTTAATTTCGGCGGCATTTCGGTGGGCGGCATCGTCTCCAACCGAAAAATGTTCGGCACGCTTTTGACAGGCGTCGACCATATGCCGCACACGCACCTGCCCGGCCAGAATACGTTTACCCGCGGCGAGCCCGAAGTGGGCGGCGATCTCGCAACCGAACTGGAACGCATCGTCACCCTGCATGACGCCTCCACCGTTGCCGCCGTGATCGTCGAACCGGTTGCAGGCTCCACCGGCGTTCTCATTCCGCCGAAGGGTTATCTGCAGAAGCTGCGCGACATCTGCACCAAGCATGGCATCCTGTTGATCTTCGATGAGGTCATCACCGGTTACGGCCGTCTCGGCACGCCGTTCGCCTCGCAGTATTTCGGTGTGAAGCCGGATATCATGGTCACCGCCAAGGGCCTGACCAATGGCGTCATCCCGATGGGCGCCGTGTTCGTCACCGCCGAAATCCATGATGCCTTCATGAACGGCCCGGAACACATGATCGAGTTCTTCCACGGCTATACCTATTCCGGCAACCCGATCGCGTCCGCCGCAGCGCTTGCCACGCTCGACACCTACAAGGAAGAAGGCCTGTTCGAACGCGCCGCCGACATCGCCTCCTATTGGGAAGACGGCCTGCATTCGCTGAAGGATTGCAAGAACGTCATCGACATCCGCAATCTCGGCCTCATCGGCGCCATCGAACTCGATCCTATCGCCGGCGAGCCGACCAAACGCGCCTTCAACGCCTTCCTGAAGGCTTATGACGATGGCCTGCTGATCCGCACCACCGGCGACATCATTGCCATGTCGCCGCCGCTGATCGTCGAGAAACACCATATCGACGAAATCTTCGGCAAGCTGCGCGAGATCATCAACAACAATATCTGAGGCTTGACCTCAAAGCAGAACGCCGCATGATTTTTTCACGCGGCGTCAGACTGCTGACAAAGGGCTTTCAGCTTCCTTCCGTCATGCTCGGGCCTGTCCCGAGCATCTACACGTTTGATTTTATTGGATCTTAGTAGATCCTCGGCACAAGGCCGAGGATGACGTCGCGGTGGGAGACAGGTTTGTCAACAAACTGACGCCGCGTGATTTTTCACGCGGCGTTTTCGGTGTGAGACAGGACAGCCTGTTCAAGAATTTTCTCTGGCGAGGCGAAAATGGTAATTTCGAGAACCGGAGCGGAGCGTACTTAATGTACGTGAGCACCGGAAGCGCAGAAATTGCCATTTGCAGCCCGCCAGAGGGAATTATGGAATAGGCTGTCAGAGCCAGCCGCGACGCTTGAAGTAATAAAACGGCAGCGCGGCGGAGGCGACCATCAGCAGAACCGCCCAAGGGTATCCCAGAGACCAGTTCAGCTCCGGCATCATGGCAAAGTTCATGCCGTAGACGGATGCGACCAGCGTCGGCGGCAGGAAGACCACCGAGGCGACGGTGAAGATCTTGATGATCTGGTTCTGTTCGAGATTGATCAGGCCAAGCGTCGCATCCAGCAGGAAATTGATCTTGCCGTTCAAAAACGTGGCGTGGTCACCAAGCGACAGGGCATCGCGCTGCAGAAGCTTCACCATCTGGCGCGTTTCCTTGCTCGGCTTGCGCTGCGGGCTTTCCAGCGCTGCGTGATAGGCCACAAGCCGGGAAATGCTGACGAGGCTTTCGCGCACGCTGCTCAGAAAATCGCCCTTCTGGCCGAGCTGATCGATCAGCGATTGCAGATCCTGTGTCTTCTTGCTGACAGTTCCGGACTTGCCACGAAACACTTCGCGCGAAATGCCATCGATCTCGTTGCCGATCCGCTCCAGCACATCCGCCAGCCGGTCGATGATCGCCTCGATCAGGCCCAGCATGATCTCGTCGCCGCCGCCATAGGTCTGGCCGTTGGAGCGCAGGGCACGGTTGCAGAAGATCGTGAAGGGTTTTGGTTCGGCATGGCGCACCGTCACCAGCGTCGGCCCCTTCAGCACGAAGGTAACAGGCGTTTTCATCGGCTCCTCGCCATCCAGCTTGGTCAGCGCCGTCATGGTCATGAACTCGGCGCCGTCCTCCTGATACAGGCGGGCGGACAGCTCGATCTCCTCCATCTCGTCGCGTGTCGGCAGGAGAATGCCAAGCTCGGCCTGCACCCGTGCGGTTTCCTCCAGCGACGGGGAAATCAGGTCGAACCACACAGGCTGAGGTGCCGGGGTCGCGTCCGGGGGCGTGATGTCGGATGGAACTGCGGGGTTTGCATCGCGCAGGATCAGGCGGTCAGCATCGCGTCCATAGATACGCAGCATGAGTGGCTCCTTCGGGGCTTTTAAAAACCCGTTCCGGAGCGGATGCAGCATCCTTACCGGCGGGTCTCAGTCTTTGATGTCGACAATCGACTGTCGGGGTCCATGATCGGGGTCCTTGGATGGGATGAATTGCTCATCACACCTTTCCCATGGCCCCGTTTTTGCAGTGCGTCAAGCCAAAATGAGACGAAGGTTTTCGAGTAGGGAACCCCCGAGCGAAAAGGGCCAAACATCATTTCGGATCATGGCCTTGCAGCGCTGTCCACCACCCGTCAAAGGCAGCGTCTGGGGACTGTGCGGGCTTTTGCGTTCCAATGCGGGCCAAGGCCGGATAGACTGGCTGGAACAAAGCAATCGGAGTGTGACAAGCCATGAGCCATCTGGAAAACCGCATCGATCAGGGCACCGGACGGGTGAAGGCCGATATCGTCCTGAAGGGTGGCCGCTTCTTCGATCTGGTGACCGGCGAACTGGTGGCTTCCGATATTGCGCTTTGCGGTGATACCATCGTCGGCACCTGCGAAGCCTACGAGGGCGTCGAGGAAATCGACATTTCCGGCAAAATCGTCGTGCCGGGCTTCATCGATACGCATCTGCATATCGAAAGCTCGCTGGTGACGCCGCACGAGTTCGACCGCTGCGTGCTGCCTTATGGCGTTACAACCGTGATCTGCGATCCGCACGAGATCGCCAATGTCATCGGCACGGAGGGCATCCAGTTCTTCCTCGATTCGGCCGAGCAGACGATCATGGATATCCGCGTGCAGCTTTCCTCCTGCGTGCCGGCCACGCATCTGGAAACCGCCGGCGCCGATCTGCCGATCGAACGCCTGCTGCCGTTTCGCGACCATCCAAAGGTCATCGGCCTTGCCGAGTTCATGAATTTCCCGGGTGTGATCCACAAGGATCCGATCTGCATGGCCAAGCTCGAAGCCTTCCAGGGCGGCCATATCGATGGCCATGCACCGCTGCTCCTCGGCCATGGCCTCAACGGTTACCTCTCCGCCGGCATCCGCACCGAACATGAGGCCACAAGCGCCGAAGAGGCGATGGAAAAAATCCGCAAAGGCATGCATATCCTGGTGCGCGAAGGCTCCGTATCGAAGGACCTGCACGCGCTGATGCCGATCATTACCGAGCGCCTGTCGCCTTATCTCGCACTCTGCACCGATGACCGAAACCCGCTCGACATCGCCGAGGAAGGCCATCTGGATTTCATGATCCGTACCGCCATCGCCCATGGTGTGGAGCCGCTGGCGATTTACCGCGCCGCCTCCATTTCCGCCGCCCGCGCCTTCGGTCTTCGCGACCGCGGCCTTGTGGCCCCCGGCTGGCGGGCGGATCTGGTGGTGGTCGACAGTCTTGAAAACTGCAAGGCCGAGATGGTGTTTTCAGCCGGCCGCCGCGTCACGGCTGAACTGTTTGCGACCCGCCTGCCCGTCGAACCGGTCGGGCTCGACAGCGTCAAGGCACGCATCGTCAAGGCGGCGGATTTCGCCGTGCCGGTAAAGACCGAAGAACAACCTGTCATCGGCGTGCTGCCGGGAAAGATCATCACCGAACACCGCCGTTACCGCCTGCCCTCCTCCGGCAACCAGACGACGGTCGATCTTGCAAACGACATCATCAAGGTCGCCGTCATCGAGCGGCATGGCAAGAACGGCAACCATGCCAACGGCTTCGTGCAGGGGTTCGGGTTGAAGAAGGGCGCCATCGCCTCCACCGTCGGCCATGACAGCCACAATATCTGCGTCGTCGGCGTCAGCGAAGACGACATGGCGCTGGCGGCCAACCGGCTGTCAGACATCCGCGGCGGCTTCGTCGTTGTCGAGGATGGCAAGGTGACCGGCGAGATCGCGCTGCCGCTTGCCGGCCTGATGAGCCTTGAGCCTTATGAGAGCGTGCGCGACACACTGACGGACCTGCGCAAGGCGGCCTACGCGCTCGGCACCACGCTTGCAGAACCGTTTCTGCAGGTGGCTTTCCTGCCGCTGCCGGTCATTCCGCATCTCAAGATTTCCGACAAGGGCATGGTGGACGTGGACAAGTTCATGCTTCTGGCATAGGCCGCGACCGTCACGGCGGGTCGCTTATTGCGGTCCGCGTTCCCTATCCGGCGTCAGCGCATGAGCCACGGCTTCGGCCGCGGATGTGGCCGTCGTCTTGATCGCCTGGGTAATGGCTTCCACATGCGCCACCTGCCGGTGAAACTCATCCAGCGCGCGGCCGCGCAGCACGGTGCCGGCCGGCATCTGCGCCTTGGTCGGGTCCTCATAGGTATTGCCGACGCGCAGTTCGTAATAAAGATGCGGGCCGGTGGAAAGGCCGGTGGAGCCGACATAAGCAATCACCTGCCCTTGAGCGACACGCTGGCCGACCTTCAGGTCCTTCGGCGTTCCATCGATATGGGCATAGGTGGTTTCATAACCGCCATCGTGGCGGATGCGTACGAACTTGCCATACCCGTCTTCCCAGGAAATCTTCTCCACCACGCCATCGCCGGCGGCAACGATGGGGGACCCCTTGGGCGCCCTGAAATCCACGCCGTTGTGAAACTTCTTCACCTGCAGGATGGGATGAACGCGCCAGCCGAAACCATCGCCCTGCTGGCCGGCAGAGACCGGCTTGTGCATCAGGCTCTTGGAGACGGAGCGGCCTTCATGATCGAAAAACTCGGTCTGTCCGTCCTCAGTGGATTGATAACGATAGAAATGCCGCTCTGTCTCGCCCTCATGCAGGGTGATCGAAACCAGTTCATCGCCACCGTCCTCGCCCTTGCGGAACACCACGTCAAGGATGGGCATGTCATCGGATTTCGACCAGCGGATATTGTTGGCCTTCAACAGTTCCACCACCTGCAGGCCGACCGTGGAGGGCACCTTGCCGCGCGCGAGATGGTCTGCAAGCTTTGGATAAGCCGACGCGGCCCGGCCAAGATCCCGCGCCTCCTGCGGGCGCGGCGCAGGTTTTGTGGCGGCCGAGGCTTCACCCGCCGCAGCCTCGGCCACCAGCCGGTCATAGAGATGACGTTCGGCCGTCGTGCGGAAATGACCGCTATCGAGGCGGGCAAGCAGCCTTTCGCCCTTGCGGGGCGAGACATGGCGGGCAAAAACGATCTGCGTATCCCCGGTGGCGGTATCCTCGACGAGCATATCCAGCTCCTCGCCGGGCTTGACGCTGTCAGTGCCAAGCTCGCGGGCAAGACTTGCAAACTCGGCCTCCGGCACGTCAACGGCGCCTTCGATATTGCGCAGCGGCTCTTCGCGCGCCGGCAGCGATACCAGCCGGCGGATTTTCGAGGCTGGCTTCAACGGCGCGGCAATGCTGACATTGATCGGTTCACCCCGCACAGGAACAGGCCGGGCCGACTTGGCAACCCGTGTCGATTTTGGTGCAGGGGCCGCAACCAGCGCGGTCTCGCTTGCCGGTGGCCGTATCACCAGATCGAATGGATCGGCGTGGGAGGGCTGCTCCTGGTAGGCCTGAAGGGGACCTGCTTTGGCCTGATCCGCGTCTTCGGCAAGATCGAGCGACACATCGAAATAGGCGGAGCGGGCAAAGGATCCGTCGCTCATCCGCTCGATGAGGTCGAGCTTCGGTGTCTCGGCCAAAACCGGCATCCACACCCTGCCCTGTTTCGGCGTGCTGACCGGCTGGCGGCGCGGCGCTCTCCAGACGACCGATTTCGGCGGGAAAGCAGCACTTGCCGTGGCAAAGACCATACATTCGCCGAGCAGGCAGATGGACGCGACGGCCAGCAGCACAAGCGCCAGCGTGATGCGCCAATGGCTGACAAACGAAAACCGGATGACGGTATGCGCGGGATGGATGACACCAAACCCATCCGCCTGCGTAGATGCGCGCAGTGCCGAGACCGCCATTCGCCAATGCCCTCGTGAAACCCGTGACGCGACGTTATCAGGTTCCATGGCGAAAATGTGTCGCGGCAGATTTTACGTGCCGCTTCCAACAGGCAAAGCAGGCTTTGACCCGCTTCAGTCGCGCATCAAAACCATGCCGGCATGGTAGAGCACGTCCTTGCGGAATTCGCCATCGGCGGTGAAGCCCGTATCGTCCTTGTAGGCAATGTGGTCGCCGTTGATTTCGTAACGGCCCTGGTAGGCCCCTTCACGATTGCCGCGGGCCTCCACATAACGCCCGTTCGGCAAAAGCGCATGGCGCACATGGCCATCCTGGGTGACCCAGAGGCCCGTATATCGGTGAGACGCCATCGTGATCTCCTTGTCGGATTGTGTGAAAAGGGGCGGCCGGCGACCCAAATTGCCGCCGGCGCTTTGAAACGGGCTCAGCCGTTCATATATCTGCGACGCAGGTCCTTATCCCGCCGCCGTGCGACGGATCTGCGATAGGTCTGCCTCGACCGATCCAGCCAATCCATCAACCATGTCACCGGGCTTTCAAGCAGCCGCTGGAAATTGCGCATTTCCGTCTCCTTTCTTCGGGATAACCGTTTGTTCGTGTCTTGCAGGACCGAATATGGCGGAGACAGAGCCCGGGGCGGTAGATCAGGACTCCGCCATGATTGCACAAAAATCCGGAAGTTCGCCGAAGGCTCTTTCCGGAAAACGAGCGGGCTGGTAGGTGTGAAATCACAGAACGCGCGGCAAGGCGCGGGAATTGCGGGATTATCGGATAAGAAGATGATGCACCGACTGAACGATCTGGCAGCCCTTATTGCACAACACACCGATAGCGAAGGCATGGTGGCGACGGCCATCCCGCGCCTGTCGCTGGTGCGGCTCTCCAGGGAAACCGAACCGGCACCCGGCGTGCAGCAACCATCGCTCTGCATCATCGCGCAGGGCACGAAGCAGGTTCTGCTGGCCGAAGAAGTGTTCGAATACGGCCCGGCGCGCCACCTGATCGCCTCTGCCGACCTGCCGATTACCGGACAGGTGATCGAGGCGACAGCGGAAAAACCCTATCTCAGTCTGCGGCTTGACCTGGATCTGACCGCCCTCAGCGCCATGATGATGGAGGTGATGCCGAAAGCCCCTGTCGGCCAGGCCTTCCCGCCCTATACAAAAAGCTGCGGCAAGGCGCTCTGCCTCGGACGCAGCGATCCGCAGCTTCTCGATGCCGCCGTTCGGCTGGTGCGCTTGCTCGATACGCCGGAGGATATTCCGTTTCTGGCACCGCTTGCCGAACGCGAACTGCTCTACCGGCTGATGCGCGGTGACCAGGGCGAGAAACTGCGGCGCATGCTGATGCCGGAAAGCCGGCTTTCGCAGGTCAATCGCGCCATCGCCTGGATCCGCCAGAATTTCGACAAGCCGTTCAGCGTCGAACGGGTGGCCGAGGAAGCACGCATGAGCACGTCCTCGCTCCACGAGCACTTTCGCGAAGTGACCGCCATGAGCCCGCTGCAATACCAGAAACAGCTTCGGCTTCAGGAGGCGCGTCGGCTGATTCTCTCGGAAGCGCTGGATGCGGCAAGTGCTGCCCACCGCGTCGGTTATGACAGTCCCTCGCAGTTCAGCCGCGAATATCGACGCCTGTTTGGCGCGCCGCCCATTCAGGACGTATCACGCCTGAAGACGGAGCCGGCGCGTTATGCGCCGGCCTCCGCGTGAGTGAACGTCAGAGCCTTGCGCAGAACACGTCGAGCGCGCCAAGCTTTACGACCGCGTCCGTGACCGCCGGATCGTAACCGGGCATCGGCTGCGGCGTGCAGCCGGTCATGGCCGCCGGCAGCGGGAAATCCAGCGGCGCGCGCGTGAGATTGAACACGAAGAGCAGCCGCTCGCCGGCCTTTTCACGCACAAAGGCCAGAAGATCCGCCTTGGTTTCGAGGAAGGTCATGTCGCCATCCAGCAGCACCGGATGCTGCTTGCGGAAGGCAAGCGTGCGGCGATAGTGGTTCAGCACGGAGTTTTCGTCATTCTCCTGCCCGTTGACGGCAAGCGTCTGATGCTCTGAAGGCACCGGCAGCCAGGCCTTGTTGCCCTCACTGAAACCGGCGAGCGGCTTGTCGACATCCCAGACCATCGGCGTGCGGCATCCGTCGCGGCCCTTGAAGGCCGGCCAGAAGCGGATGCCGTAGGGGTCACGCAGATCCTCAAAGGCAAGCTCGGCTTCCGGCAAGCCCAGTTCCTCACCCTGATAGAGGCAGATGGAGCCGCGAAGCGTCGACAGCACACTGATCGCCAGCTTTGCCACCGCTTCCCGCTCACCGGCATTTTCCATGAAACGTGTCACATGGCGCACCACGTCATGATTGGAAAACGCCCAGCAGACCCAGCCGTTGGTGACGATTTCCTGGCACTTCGACACCACGCCGCGAATATGTTCTGCAGTGAACCGTGGGCTGAGCAGGTCGAACGTATAACACATGTGCAGCTTGTCATTGCCGCTGGTATAGATGGCAAGTGTCGTCAGCGACCGATCGCCATCGCCGACTTCACCGACCGTCGTGCGGCAATCGTATTCGTCGAGCAGCGCGCGCAGGCGCTTCAGGAACTCGATGTTTTCCGGCTGGCTCTTGTCATAGAGGTGGTGCTGCATCGAATAAGGATTGGTGTCTGTTTCCAGCCCGGTCGAATGCGGGTCGTAGACCATTGGCGGATTGTTGCGCAGCTGTTGGTCGTGGAAATAGTAGTTGACGGTATCGAGGCGAAACCCGTGGACGCCGCGGTCCAGCCAGAATTTCACCGTGCCCAGCATCGCATCCTGCACATCCGGATTGTGAAAATTGAGATCCGGCTGCGAGCCGAGGAAATTGTGCATGTAATATTGCTTGCGCACGCCATCCCATTCCCAGCCGGGACCGCCGAAGATGGAGAGCCAGTTGTTGGGTGCCGTACCATCCGGCTTCGGATCGGCCCAGATGTACCAGTCGGCGCGCGGATTGCTGCGGCTCGACCGGCTCTCGACAAACCAGGGATGCTGGTCGGACGTGTGGGAAATGACCTGGTCAATGATGACCTTGAGGCCGAGGCGTTCGCATTCGGCCATCATGGCATCGAAATCGGCAAGCGTTCCGAACATCGGATCGACATTGCAATAGTCAGCCACGTCATAGCCCATATCGGCCATGGGCGAGGTGAAGAAGGGCGACAGCCAGATCCCGTCGACGCCGAGCGAGGCGATATACGGCAGACGCGCGGTAATGCCCTTGATATCCCCGATACCATCGCCCGTCGTATCCTGAAACGACCGCGGGTAGACCTGATAGATCACCGCGCCGCGCCACCAGTTCGCATCGCCCTTCTGTGCCGTTAGCATCGCCATTTGCGTCTTTCACTCCTTCGATGTCCTGTTCACCGACAACCTAGTCGCCTTATTTGAAAAGACAAAGGGCGACGCGCCTCAGAAAGACAAAGAACCGTGTCAAACCCGTGGCTTCGCACACGCCCGGCTCTTGCCTTGGTCGCCTCTTCAGCCTATTGCCGAACAGTGTCATGGAGGGAATGGGATGGCAAAGCGGGTTCTTTCGATCGGCGAATGCATGGTGGAACTGGCCCAGGCCGGCCAGGGACTTTTGCGCAAGGGCTTTGCCGGCGACACGTTCAACACCGCCTGGTACCTGCGCGCCGCCCTTCCTGAGGACTGGCAGGTGGATTATCTGACCGGCCTTGGCGACGACCCGCTGTCGGATGAAATGCTCGCCTTCATGGAAAAGGCACACATCGGAACCGGGGCCATTCGCCGGATACCGGGGCGCACGCCCGGCCTCTATCTCATCACACTGAAGGATGGCGAACGGACGTTCAGCTACTGGCGCGATACGTCGGCGGCAAAACTTCTGGCCGACGACGCCGACCACCTGAGGCAGGCAATCGAAAGCGCCGACCTTATCTATTTCTCCGGCATCACGCTTGCGATCCTTGGAGCATCTGGGGCTGAAACCCTGCTTTCGGAACTGCGCCGCGCACGCGCTGCCGGAAAAACGGTGGCATTCGACCCGAACATCCGCCCGCGTCTCTGGAGCGACCGCCTTCGCATGCTCGACACGATCAGCGCCGGCGCCCGCGCCGCCTCCATCGTGCTGCCAAGCTTTGACGATGAAGCGGCCCATTTCGACGATGCCAATGTGGCTGCCACCATTGAGCGCTACCGCTCTCTCGGCGCCGAAACCATCGTGGTGAAAAACGGCGCGCAGGGCGCAACGGTGGCGGAAGGCGAGCAGACGGTGTTCGTGCCAGCCATCACGCCGGAAAAGCTGGTGGACACAACAAGCGCCGGCGACAGTTTCAACGCCGGTTTCCTGGCAAAACTGATGACCGGCGCATCCAGCGCCGAATCAGCCGCCCACGGCGCCGCCATCGCCTCCGTCGTCATCGGCCACCACGGCGCACTGATCGACCACGCACTCCTGCCGGAGTGACCTGACATTCCCCTGTAACAAATCTGGTCGATAGAAACCGCAGAGACGCCCGCAACGCGCGAGTCTGATCGCGCATCGGCACAAGGGGCCTGCGCAGGACATGACCAAGATCACCATCGTCACCGACGCCTGGTATCCGCAGGTAAACGGCGTTGTGCGCTCCATCGAAAACACCAATCGCGAACTGACGCGCATGGGCATCGAGGTATCGATGATCACGCCGCAGGAGTTTACAAGCGTTCCCTGCCCCACCTATCCGGAAATCCGGCTATCGGTCGCAAGTTATGCGGCCGTTGCCCGCGCCATCGAAAAATTCGGGCCGACATCGGTGCATATCGCAACCGAGGGACCGCTCGGACTTCTCGCCCGCCGCTGGTGCCTCAAAAACAACCTGCCATTTTCCACCAGTTACCACACCCGTTTTCCTGAATATGTGGCGGCGCGTTTTCCTGTGCCGATCCGCTGGCTGCGCGCCTTCGTGCGCTGGTTCCACAATGCCGGCAATGGCTGCATGGTGGCGACCGCAAGCCTTGAGCGGGAATTGTCAAAGCTCGGCCTCAAAAACCTGCTGCGCTGGAGCCGCGGCATAGACCAGGCGCAGTTTCACCCGATGCCGCAGGAAGCAACCCCGTTTGGCCTGCCCCGCCCGATCTTCATGACGGTAAGCCGCATTGCGGTGGAAAAGAACCTGCCGGCCTTCCTCGATCTCGACCTGCCGGGTTCCAAGGTGGTTGTCGGTGACGGGCCGGAGCGCGAGGAGTTGCAGCGGCGTTATCCGCATGTGCTGTTTACCGGCATGAAGACGGGTGAAGACCTTGCGCGCGCCTATGCGCAGGCGGATGTTTTTGTGTTTTCCTCAAAGACCGACACCTTTGGAAATACGATCCTCGAAGCGCTCGCCAGCGGCGTGCCGGTGGCGGCCTTTCCGGTGACGGGGCCGATCGACATTATTGCCGAAGGCAGTGGCGCCGGTGCTCTCAACGACGACCTGCGCCTCGCCTGCCTGGAGGCGCTCGATTGCCCGCGTGAAAACGCACGGCGGCTGGCGCGCGATTTCACCTGGGAAGCCGCGTCAAAACAGTTCCTCAACAATGTGCTGATCGCGCAAGGGCGCAAGCGCCTGCCGCTGCCACGCAACGGGTTTCGCGCCCTGCCCTCTTGAGCCAGAAGAGATCAGCGCTTCTTGCGCTTGTTCTCGAACGGGTTTTCCGAAGCACGCAGGTGAATGCGGATCGGAACGCCCGGCATGGCGAAATCGGCGCGCAGGCCGTTCGTGAGATAACGCAGGTAGGATTCCGGCACCGAATCAGGACGCGTGCAGGAAATCATGAAGGCCGGCGGGCGGGCTTTCACCTGCGTCATGTATTTGAGCTTCAGGCGACGGCCGGACACGGCCGGTGGCGGATGCTGGACCTGCACCGTATCCAGCCAGCGGTTGAGCTTGGCTGTCGAAATGCGCTTGTTCCACACCATATCGGTGTCGATGATGTTCTGCATCAGCTTTTCGAGGCCGTAACCGGTCTGGCCAGACATCGGCACGGCGCGGATGCCACGCGCCTGCGGCAAAAGCCGCTCGGTCTTTTCGCGAAGCTCCGCCAGCAGCGCCTGCGTATCTTCCACCAGATCCCACTTGTTGAAGGCGAGCACGGCGGCGCGGCCTTCGCGCAGCACCAGATCGACGATCTGCAGGTCCTGTTTTTCGAACGGGATCGTGGCATCGAACACGATAACCACGGTTTCGGCAAAGCGGATGGCGCGCAGCGCATCGGCAACCGACAGCTTTTCGAGCTTTTCCTGCACGCGGGCCTTGCGGCGCATGCCGGCGGTGTCGAACATCTTGATGGTGCGACCGCGCCAGTCCCATTCGACGGAAATGCTGTCGCGGGTAATGCCGGCTTCCGGGCCGGTCAGCAGCCGGTCTTCGCCGAGGAAGCGGTTAATCAGCGTCGATTTTCCGGCATTCGGGCGCCCGACGATCGCCACGCGCAGAGGCTTCGTTTCGTCATAAGCCGGCTCGAACTCGTCGTCGATGTCTTCACCATCGGCGGACAGGCCGCGCAGATCGACATTGGTTTCGGCTTCGTCATCCTCGTCGCCAAACGCCATTTCCGGGCCAATGGCCTCGACGATGGCATCGCGCAAGTCGATCATGCCCTGGCCGTGTTCGGCCGAAATCGGCACGGGATCGCCAAGGCCGAGCGTGAAGGCATCGTAGAAACCGCCATCGGAGCCGCGCGCTTCGGATTTGTTAGCCACGAGCACGACAGGCTTGCCGCGACGGCGCAGCATTTCGCCCAGCGTCTGGTCAACCTGTGTGAGGCCGGATTTGGCATCGACCACGAAGAGCGACAGATCCGCCTCGTCGATGGCTGCTTCCGTCTGGGCGCGCATGCGGCCCTGCAACGTCTCGGGGCCGGCCTCTTCAAGGCCAGCGGTATCGATGATGGTGAAACGCAGGTCGATGAGCTTTGCATCACCCGGACGACGGTCGCGGGTAACGCCCGGCGTATCATCCACCAGCGCAAGCTTCTTGCCCACCAGCCGGTTGAACAGCGTGGACTTGCCGACATTCGGACGCCCGACGATGGCGACTGTGAAGCTCATGGGTGGATCCCTTTCCGGGCTTTGTCTTGTTGTTTTGTCTTAAATCGTGTCGTGTTGGTTCAGGCAGCCTTGCCGGTTGCCGCAATCGTATCGAGCATGATCTGGGCGCGGTTGGCAATATTGCGCGGCGATTGCGCGTCGCCTGCAATCTGCTGGAACCATTCCTTGGCTTTCGCCATATCGCCGGCCTTGTAAGCGGCAAGGCCAAGCGCCTCGCGCGCCGAGTGGCGCAGCGCATGGCCGGGCGTTGCCATGACTTCCACCTGCTCCGAGACCTGATCATAGGTTCCGCCATCGATCAGCAGCCAGCCGGCGCGCACGCGCGCCACGTCGCGGATGACTTCAGGTACGCTATTATCCTTGGCAACCGCATCAAAGGCGGAAACGGCACCGGCCACATCGCCTTTTTCAGACAGAAGCGTTGCCGAGCGCAGGCGCGCCAGCACCGGATAAGAACCGCTGCCGTCTTTTTCAAGCGCCGCAAAGGCTGCAATTGCCTCGTCCGGCTTGTTGGCCTTGGCAAGGTTCAGCGCTGCCAGGAACTGATCGCCATACTGCGAGGAATTATGGCTGTGCCAGTATTCATAACCGCGATATCCGGCCGTGCCGACCAAGATCAGAACAGCCACGCCCATGATGACATAACGGAACCGCTTCCAGGCACCGCTGAACTGCTCGGAACGCAGCTCGTCGTTGACTTCGCGGATAAAGCTGTCGTTGTCCTGTACCATGCCAAACTCCGGCCGAACGGCGGCCCTTCAACTCGAAAGCCTGCCTTCTAACCTATTTTTCCCGGGATGTAAGGGGTGGATTGCAACGTCACGCGCAGAGTTGATGCCTCTTTCTTCCAACGATTGCCGCATTCGCTCAGCAGAAGACGCAATTTGCATTGCCAGACAGGTTTTCATCTTGCCGATTTCTGACCGCCCCAAAGCCAGTCCATGCCTTCGTCCCGTTGCAACGCTTGCCAGCCTGCTTCTTTCGGTCTCGCTCGTTTTCGCCGGGGAAAAGCCGAAGCAGCTGGTGATGATTTCCTTCGATGGCGCCGGCAACAATGCGCTCTGGGAGAAAAGCCGCGCGATGGCAAAACGGGTGAACGCGCATTTCACCTATTTCCTCTCCTGCACGCTGGTCATCGATCGCGCCCGGGCAAAAACCTATCAGGGGCCGGGGCAGAAGGCCGGGCGCTCGAATATCGGCTTTGCCCAGACGGCGGACGAGGCGCGCACGCGGCTCGACCACATCTGGAACGCTCATCTGGAAGGCCATGAAATCGCCAGCCACACCTGCGGCCATTTTGACGGGCGGCAGTGGTCGAGCGCGGAGTGGCGGGAGGAAATGACAAACTTCCGCTCGGTGCTCACCTCCGCCTGGAGCGATCTTGATGCCGGCGACCGCGAACCGGAGGGCTGGCGGCCCTTCATTGCCGGCATAAAAGGGTTTCGCGCGCCTTATCTGTCAACCAGTGAGCCGCTGAACGAGGCGGAACAAGCCCAAGGTTTTGCCTATGATGCCAGCGGCGTGACCAAGGGCCCCATGCTGCCGCGCCGTGAAAACGGCGTCGTCAATTTTGGCCTGCCGCTCATTCCGGAAGGGCCGGAACAGCGCAACATCATCGCCATGGACTATAACCTCTTCATCCGCCATTCCGCCGGCGTCGAAAACCCCAGCCGCTCGGCGGAGTTCGAGGAGCGCGCCTACCAGGCTTTTCGCAAGGCGTTTGATGCGCAATACGCGGGCGAGCGCATTCCTCTGCAACTCGGCTTTCATTTCGTGCTGATGAACGGCGGCGCCTATTGGCGGGCGCTCGACCGGCTCGCCGCGGAAATCTGCCCCATGCAAGATGTCGCCTGCGTCACCTATGGCGAGGCGATGGCAGCACTTCAGAAGGCTGATCCGGCGGCTGCACCCGGACACGCCGAACGGGATGCATCGGGGCTCTAACGCCCAGAAAAAACCGCACCGGTTTCCCGATGCGGTTTAAAGGGTTGTTGTGCCGTCAAAGGCTTGCCCCTCAATAAGGACGGTCCGCCTCGATCTCGCCGCCCTCGGCCTCGCGCTTCAGGTAACGCTGATCGATTTCCGGCAGCGGCTTGTCATCGATGGCGGCTTCAAAGGCTTTGAGGCGCTTGTGGATGGACAGAAGCTCGATGATGGTTGACCAGTAGCTGACAAGATACTGGAAGCTGTTGGTGACTTCGCCAAATGCCGTGGCGATCTGCTGCCAGAGGCCCATGGTGATCCGGCCGGCAACGACCGTCGGGATGAGGATCACAGTCAGGAAGATTGCATCGAGCTGGCCGTAACCGAAGCGGGCGATGTTGAAATACGTATAGTGCCAGTACATGCGGAAATAGTTTTTCCGCACATTCGTGAAGAGTTCGCGCACGGTAACGGGCTGGGCACGATCGGCATGGTCTTCGCCATAGACCAGCTCTTTTCGGAAGGCTGCCTCGACGCGCTGATTGCGGAAATTCAAGCCAGGAAGCTTGATTCCGGCAATCATCAGAAGTGCTGTTCCGAACAGAGACCAGCCGATGGCCAGCCAGAACAGCGCATGCGGCACGACGCCGAGGATCGGCAATTCGCTGACATGTTCAGACATGCGAAACAGGATCGGCAAAAAGACGACCAGCGTCATCACGGAGTTGATCAGCGCGACGCCGAGCCCTTCCAGGATATTGGCAAACCGCATCGTGTCTTCCTGCACACGCTGCGAGGCGCCTTCGATGTGACGCAACTTGTCCCACTTCGACAGGTAAAAATCGTTCATCGCCTGGCGCCAGCGAAAGACATAGTGGCTGGTAAAAAACGCCGTCACGACGGAAAGCGTCACACCGACCATGCCGATTTCGAGAAACCGCAGTTGCAACGCATAGAGCTGACCTGCCGTGACCGTGCCATCGCCATTCAGCGCCTTTTGGAACAGGTCGAAGAAAGGTCCGCGCCAGTTGTTGAGGGCGACCGAGATCTGCACACTGAAATAGGCAATGAAGATGATGAAGGCCGAGCCCCAGACCGACCAGTTAAGCCAGGGATGGCCGCGGGCGATCACTTTCCAGGCCAGACCGAACAGACCGACGAAGATGGTGAAATAGAGATAGAACCAAAGATTGTCGGAGGTGAAGAAGAACCCGAGACCCACCGGCGGGGTCTGCCCTTCAGCCAAAGGCGGCAGGCCGATGGCGGCACCGACCTGCGGGCCCACCGTATACCAGACGAGGATACAGACCAGCGTCCAGAGCGCGGCCGAGGTGAAAAACAGCTTGGGTTTGGGAAAGAAGGAATGGAACACGGAAACGAACTTCCCTTGATGCGGATCTGGCACTGATGCTGCCAGCTGTGGACGGCGAAACTATGCCAGTTCACAAGGGGCGGCAATGGCGCCCGTGGAATGTGGAGGAAATGTAAGAGTTGAGGCGACAAACCTTGCTGTGGCGTGTCACACGAGTGGAGCAACCGAAAATTGTAAACCGACATATTGGTCGGAATTATGGGTTCTGAATACAAAAATTAACGCTATAGCAATCGCAAAACATGACACTGTGACGCATTCACGGGCCTGATGATCAGGCTTTTTCCGCGCCATGGCTTCGCTCATTTGATATGTCCGACCACTTCCGACGCGGGGAAGAAACGGATCGCCCCCTCCCATGAGGTGTTGATTTGTCTTTCTTGAAGAATACTCCCATTCGAACCAAAATCTTGTCACTGG
The DNA here is from genome assembly GCF_058242775.1 of Neorhizobium sp. PAMB6630. Lineage (NCBI taxonomy): Bacteria > Pseudomonadati > Pseudomonadota > Alphaproteobacteria > Hyphomicrobiales > Rhizobiaceae > Neorhizobium > Neorhizobium sp. PAMB6630. The sequence goes on along the minus strand of NZ_CM177836.1, from coordinate 1,204,012 downwards.
TCGCCTCGATCGGCATTGTCGGCATCGCCGGCATCGGCCTGATGGCAAACAGTTACCATGACAGCGACGTGCAGTATTCTGCGTTTATGACCGAAGACATGGTCTCGGCCATGGAGATGTTCCGGTCGACCACCTCGCTCGTCGCCTCCACCAATGCCGCCTACCAGATGGCCTCGCTGGACGCCGAGACGGTGTCGCGCCTCAATCCGATGGACGATTTCAGCGAGGGTGAGGCCACGCTTTTTCGCCGTCTGGAGCGGGCCAAGTCGCTGACGCCTGAGAATGCGACGGATATCGATCGCTTTGCCGGCAGCGCCCGCGCAATCTACCTCGAGCTGCACAAGGCCGTTACCCTTGCAAACCAAGGCAAACAGGCGGAAGCAAAAGCCGTTCTCGTCAATATCAACCCCGACATCCGGTCCTGGCGCAATAATTTGCGCGATTCCAACAATGCCACTCTGAAGTCGCTGAACGACGCCTCCGCCGGTCTGTCGAGCCGCACCCAATCGACAATTCTGACGACGCTTCTTGCCATTGGCCTGCTGTTTACCGCCATTTTTTCCGTATCGCTACTGGTGGCCTCCCGCGGCATCATCCAGCCGATAAGCCGGCTTCGCGCCCGGATGATAACGCTTGCCGATGGCAAGACGGATGAGGCGATCGATGGTCTCGACCGGCGTGACGAAGTGGGCCAGATGGCCGCCGCCGTTGCCGTATTCCGCGACAATGCGATCGAGCGCCATCGTCTGGCGCAGGAAGCGGATTCCACGCGCAGCCTGTCTGAAAAGGAGCGCATCGAACGCGATGCCGAGCGCGCCAAGGAAGCCGCCGAGGTGAAGTTTGCCGTAGACAACCTGGCAGCCGGTCTTTCGCACCTGTCCGATGGCGATGTGACCTACCGCATCCATGACGGCTTTGCCGAAACGCTGGACCAGGTCCGGCACGATTTCAACCGCTCGGCAGACAAGCTGCAATCGACGCTGGTACAGGTCGCGGAAAATGCCCGCGGCATCGATGCCGGTGCCAACGAGATCAAGGCGGCAGCCGACGATCTGGCAAAACGCACCGAACAGCAGGCAGCCTCTGTGGAGGAAACAGCCGCAGCTCTCGAGCAGATCACCACCACGGTTCGCGATTCCACCCGTCGCGCGCAGGAGGCCGGCCAGCTTGTGGCGCGTACCCGCACAGGGGCTGAAACGTCAGGCGAAATCGTGCGCCGTGCGGTGATTGCCATGGGCAAGATCGAAACCTCGTCCAGCGAGATTTCCAACATCATCGGCGTCATCGACGAAATCGCCTTCCAGACGAACCTGCTTGCGCTGAATGCCGGTGTCGAAGCGGCGCGTGCCGGGGAAGCCGGCAAGGGCTTTGCCGTGGTTGCGCAGGAAGTGCGTGAACTGGCGCAGCGCTCGGCAAAGGCTGCCAAGGAGATCAAGGCGCTGATCAACACGTCGAACACCCAGGTTGCCGAAGGTGTGAACCTCGTCGGCGAGACCGGCAAGGCCCTGCAGACGATTGTCGCGGAGGTGCAGGAGATCAACCAGCACGTCAGCGCCATCGTCGATTCGGCGCAGGAACAGTCGTCCGGACTCCAGCAGATCAATACGGCCGTCAACCAGATGGACCAGGACACGCAAAAGAACGCTGCGATGGTGGAGGAATCCACCGCCGCAAGTCACAGCTTGGCGCGCGAAGTATCCTCGCTCAACCAGTTGCTGACGCAGTTCAAGCTGCAGGGCGCCGGCATGGCAAACGCCGTGGCAACACCCACGCCGGCACGCGCAAGCCATGCGCCAGCTCCCTCGCCGGCGCGCGCCCTTGGCCGCAAGCTTGCCGGCGCATTTTCCGGCAATGCCGCCGTTGCGGTGTCGCAGGAAAGCTGGACCGAGTTCTGATCGTTCCGACACCCTTGCCAGACCGGCGGATAACTGACCGGCCTGGCATCGAGCGGACCGTTAAGAGATAAACCAAAGGGGACGCGGCAAAGGCTCGCGTCCCTTAATTTTTAGCAATTCACCGACCGGCGCGCAAAGCCGGATCGATGGCCACCGGCAGCACCAGCAACCCGGAGAGCAGCAGCACCAGGGCCGCAATCACGGATGCCAGCGTAAAACTGCCGCTCCACTCAGCCGCCCAGCCGGCCACCAGGGGCCCAACGGTCTGCCCGATACCAAAGGCGACCGTCATGAAGGCAAGCGCCCGGCGCGGGCTCTGTGGCGCAAGTTGTCTTGCAATCTGCAGGCCATAGGCCGTCACCGTCATGAAGGTCAGGCCGAGCAGCAGCCCGCCGATCAGCGTTCCCGTCATCGGGGCAAGCCCGACAGAGGCAAACACGCCGATCGCTTCGATGCAAAGACAGGCCAGATAGATCCAGGCCATTCCAAACCGCGCAACCCCGCCGCGCCAGACGAAGAGCGACAAGGCCGCCGCCGTTCCCGTGACGAACCAGGCGGAAAATTCCACCACCGGGCCCGCTGCCGCAAGCCGGGCAATTGTAACGAGGAAGGTTGCGGTCACCACGTAACCAAAACCGAAAAGGCCATAGGATGCCGTCAGCAGGACCAGTGGCCGTGTCCAGGCGATCGGGGGTTCCGCAACCGCACCATGGCCCGCAACAGGGCGCGGCAGGAAACGGGCGATCAGAAAAGTGGCCGTAGCCACCAACAACGCGCCGGCCAGCCAGTTCCAGCGCCAGCCATGCGCGCCATCACCGGCAAGCCCATTGATGAGGAAGGCGACGAGAGCCGAAGATGCAATGCCAACGCCTACACCGCCGAAATGCAGGGCCTGCACTTCCACCCTGCCTGCCGCATAGGGCAGCACGACCGAGGATGTGAAAATCATCGCAAGTGCGCTGGCCATGCCCGCCAGGAATCGGATCAGGATAAACAGCGGAACCGATGACGTAACAGCCATCGCCGCCAGCAGAAGTGCTGTCGAAAACAGCCCTGCAAGAGCAACTGCGCGTTCACGCCCTGCCGCCCAGCCATAGGCCGACAGCATGGCGCCGACGAGGTAACCGGCAAAATTACCGGCCGCGATCAGCCCGGCATCGGCGGCCGACAACGGCAGGCCGCTCATCATGCCCGGAAGCACTGGCGTATAGAAAAATCGGCCAAACCCCATGGCGGCGGCCATGGCAAGGCCGCCGGCAAGACCGGCCATGACGGGATTGACGTTCTTGTCTTCTGCCAACATCAAGCCTCTATCGCAGCATTGATGCGTTGCGACAAACGCGCATTTTGCATCGCATCAATTAGTTTTGCTGATGGCCCTGAAGCACCGGCCGCTCATGCCGGTCGAACTGGCTTGGGCGACAAAGGTGGTGCGGCCAGCCGCAATCGACACGCTCAATCGGCAAGCGTCAGGATCAGCGGCCCGTTGCGGGTGACGACGATGGTGTGTTCGAACTGCACGGTCGGTGCCTTGGGATCGCCGTAAAGCGTCCAGGGATCGCCATTGCCAGCGTCTTCGGCCCAGTTGGCACCCAGCGACAGGAAGGGTTCGACGGTAAACACCATTCCCTCCTCCATCACGCGGCTTTCGTCGGCATCGGGCCAGGTCGGCACTTCCGTCGGCTCCTCATGCAGGGAGCGGCCAACGCCGTGGCTGGCGAGGTTGGTGATCAGCGTATAGCGGTTCTTGGCGGCAAAGGTGCCGATGGCATTGCCGATGCTGGCAATCGGCTTGCCGGTCTTCACCTGCTGAAGGCCGGTCCACAAGGCGCGACGGCCATCGCGCACCAGCCGTTCGATGTCGCGCTTGACCGGCGGCACGGCAAAGGATGAGCCGGTATCGCCGAAAAACCCGTCCTTGACGGCCGACACATCGATGTTGACGAGATCACCGGCACGGATAACCCGTTCGCCCGGAATACCGTGCGCCACTTCCTCATTGACACTGATGCAGGTGGCGCCGGGAAACTGGTAGCAGAATTCCGGCGCAGACTGCGCGCCGGCATCCTCCAGCACCTTTCGCCCGATGAGATCGAGTTCGGCCGTGGTAATGCCCGGTTCCAGCGCTTTCGCCATGGTGTTGACGGTGTGCGCGCAAAGACGGCCAATCGCTTTCAGCTTGTCGAGTTCGGTCTCATTGGAAACGATCATGCCATGTTTTCCCGGGCAGCTTTTTCAGGCCGCCGGTTTCGCGCCATCCTGCGCAGGCGTCAACGCTTTTCTGACCAGCGGCGCCACCTTGGTGCCAAACAGCTCGATGCCGCGCATGATCTGCTCATGCGGCATCAGGCCGATGGCCATCTGGATCAGCAGGCGGTCATTGCCAAAAACCTTGTGGGCAGCCACGATCTTTTCCGCCACGGATTCCGGATCGCCGACGAAGAGATTGCCGGGCGCGGAGCGGGCGCGGTCATACTGGGCACGGTTGGTGGGGCCCCAGCCACGCTCGCGGCCGATGCGGTCCATCACGGCGGCCTGCGGACCGTAGAACTGGTCGGCGGCCGCTTCAGTCGTATCGGCAATGAAGCCATGCACGTTGATGCTCGTCTTCAGCTTTGTGGCATCCTGACCGGCGCGGCGGGCCGATTCGCGGTAAAGCTCGAAGAAGGGCGCAAAACGCGCGTATTCGCCACCGATGATGGCGATGGCGAGCGGCAGGCCCATGGCGCCGGCGCGCGCCACCGATTGCGGTGTGCCGCCCACGGCAATCCACACCGGCAGCTTTTGCTGAAGCGGGCGCGGATAAACGCCGCGCCGGTTGATCGGCGCGCGCAACTCGCCCGCCCATTCGACGATCTCGTTGTCGCGCAGCGTTAAAAGCAGGTCGAGCTTTTCGGTAAACAGCCGGTCGTAATCGTTGAGGTCATAACCGAACAGCGGATAGGATTCGATGAAGGATCCGCGCCCCGCCATGATCTCGGCGCGGCCATTCGACAGAAGATCGACGGTGGCAAACTGCTGAAAAACCCGGATCGGATCATCCGAACTCAGAACGGAGACCGCGCTCGTCAGGCGGATGTTTTTCGTTTTTACGGCAGCGGCGGCCAGAACGGTCGAGGGCGAGGACACGGCATAATCGGGACGGTGATGTTCACCGAGGCCAAAAACGTCGAGGCCCACCTGATCGGCAAGCTCGATTTCCTCCAGCAGATGTTTGAGGCGCACGGCGGCATCTGCGCCGCGGCTGCCGCTTGCAATAGCCGGATCGACGTCCGCGAAGGTGTAAAGACCAAGTTCCATCGTGATATCCATGATTTGCGTTTGAACCCTAGATAGAAAGGCGGCCGCTAAACTCAAAGGCGAAAGTTTCGACGGCGGGCGTCTAAAATCTGGATGGCAGGCAGAAGGAAAAGACTCTTCGCTCAGGCACTTGGCGCAGAAGACGGACTCAACTTCCAAAGCACCTCATCGGAGAATCTCAAAAAGCCGAGAAAAATCAATATATTCGGAAGCACTGCACCAATACGCGGCGGCATCCTGCTGAAATGAAAAGGAAAGTCGTGATTGACCAAGCGGCGTCGACCTGTGAAACACTGTGTCAACCGATGCCCGTGCTGGATGGCTGGCATTGTGATGGCGTGGGGATATAGTCACGATATCAAAGCCCCTCGAGAAGGACCTCCCATGGCCGATCTTTCCAGCTTCCCCATCACCCGCCGCTGGCCGGCACAGAATTTTGATATCCTGCAGCTTTATTCGACGCCGACGCCAAACGGCGTGAAGGTCTCGATCATGCTGGAGGAAACCGCCCTCCCCTATGAGCCGCATTTCATCAATATCGGCCAGAACGAGACATGGGGCGAGGAATTCCTGTCGCTCAACCCGAACGGCAAGATCCCGGCGATCCTCGACCCGAACGGTCCCGACGGCAAGCCGCTGGCGCTGTTTGAATCCGGCGCCATCCTCATCTATTTGGCGGATAAGACCGGCCAGTTCCTGCCGACGGATGCCGCTGCGCGCTACGAGACCATCCAGTGGGTGATGTTCCAGATGGGCGGCATCGGCCCGATGTTCGGCCAGCTCGGCTTTTTCCACAAGTTTGCCGGCAAGGATTATGAAGACAAGCGCCCGCGTGACCGTTACCTCAACGAAACCAAGCGGCTGCTGGGCGTTCTCGAACAGCGCCTGACAGGCCGCGACTTCATCATGGGCGACGACTATACGATTGCAGATATCGCGATCGTCGGTTGGATCCGGGCGCTGACGGGCTTTTACGGCGCCGGCGACCTCGTCGGTTTCGATACACTCACCGCCTTGCCCGCCTGGTTTGAACGGGTGATGGCGCGGCCTGCCGTGCAGCGCGGCGTCGAAATTCCCGCGCGCCCCTGATCCTCAACGGACGCCCTCTCGCTCATCTCTGCGGCGGCGCATCCGCCGCAGAGGCAAAACCCGAACACCTGTCATCAACCCTTTGTGAGGTTCTGCTCACAAGGGTTGATCCCTGCATTAACCTTTCGCTAATCCTCCTCGCTTTCAATCGCACGCTGTTACGCCCGACGAAATTTCCCGTCCGGGATGTTCCATTCTGCCATTTTTGAGGAGTATCCGATGTCCAGCAAGACATACGCCCTTGCCGTTTCCGCCGTCCTGATGTCCGCGCTGGCCGCCAGCGCCCAGCCAACCAGGGTCAAGCAATTCGATGCATGGGGTGTGTATTCCTATGGTAGCGGCAATGCGAAGCGATGCTACGCGCTATCCGTTCCGACATCGCAGCAGCCGGCCAGCGTCAATCATGGCGAAAACTTTTTCCTCGTCGCACCACAGGCGGGCGCCTCCAACCTGATGCCGCAGGCCATCATGGGTTATGGACTGAAGGCGGATTCGCGCGTTTCGCTATCGGTCGGTTCCGAAAATTTCACCCTTGTGCCAAAGGAAAATGCCGCATGGGTGCGTGACCCGGCGCGTGAACCAGTGCTGGTTCGCGCCATGCGCGGTGGCAGCGACATGACGTTGAAGGCGGTGTCTGCCCGCGGCACCAACACCACCTATACCTATTCCTTGCGCGGCATTACGGCAGCGCTCAACGAAGTCAGCCGCTGCCGGTAAATCAAGACAACCGGGTAGTCCTGCGCAAGGCACCATCCGGTTGAAACAGCCGTTGCCAGCCCTCCCCGTTTGCGCATACCTTGCCTCTTGCGGTGCAACAGAACACGCGCATGGGGGAGAGCAGGCATGGAAAGAACCGTCGTCATCACCGGATCCACAAGCGGCATCGGGCTTGGCATTGCCCGCGCCTTTGCACGCGACGGCGCGAATGTGGTGATCAACGGTTTCGGCAGAGCCGACGAGATCGAGGCGGCGCGTGCCGAACTCGAAACACTGGGGTCCGGCCGCGCCCTCTATCACGGCGCCGACATGACGAAGCCGGACGAGATTTCCGACCTCATCGCAACGGCAAAAGATGCCTTTGGCGGCGTGGATGTTCTCGTCAACAATGCCGGCATCCAGCATGTGGCAAAGATCGAGGATTTCCCGGTGGAGAAATGGGATCAGCTGATCGCCATCCTGCTATCCTCGGCCTTCCACACGATGCGCAACACCATTCCGCTGATGAAGGCGGCCGGCAAAGGGCGCATCATCAATGTGGCCTCGGCGCACGCGCTTGTTGCATCGCCGTACAAATCTGCTTATGTGGCTGCCAAGCACGGCATTCTTGGCCTCACCAAGACTGCCGCACTGGAATTGGCCGAATTCGGCATTACAGTGAACGCCATCTGCCCCGGCTACGTGCTGACGCCCCTCGTGGAGAAACAGATCCCCGATACGGCGCGCGAACGTGGTATCTCGGAAGAGGCGGTCAAGACGGACGTCATGCTCCGTTTGCAGGCGACGAAGCAATTCGTCAGCATCGAAGAGGTTGCGGCCACCGCCCTCTATCTCGCCAGCGACGCCGCACGACAGATCACCGGAACCCATATCTCCATCGATGGCGGCTGGACCGCCCAATAACGACCGCAGGGGCACGCATGACATCAGCCATCCGCTTCATTCTGAACGGCGACGAGATTGTGCTGGGGGATTTTCACCCCACCGAGACGCTGCTCGATTATCTTCGTCTCAGAAAGCGGCTGACCGGCACGAAGGAAGGCTGCGCGGAAGGCGATTGCGGCGCCTGCACGGTGCTCGTCGGGCGCCTGATCGGCGGCGCGCTGCGTTATGAAAGCGTCAATGCCTGCATTCGGTTCCTCGGCTCCCTGCACGGAACCCATGTGGTGACGGTGGAGCACCTGGCGGCCAAGGACGGCAAACTGCACCCGGTACAGCAGGCGATGGTGGACTGTCATGGCTCGCAATGCGGTTTCTGCACGCCGGGCTTCGTGATGTCGCTCTATGGCCTCTGGATGGCCAACGGCGAGCCGAACCGCGAAGAAATCGAGCAGGCGCTGCAAGGCAATCTCTGTCGCTGCACGGGCTACGAGCCCATCGTGAAAGCTGCCGAACAGGTGGCGGCGGAACGCCCGAGCGCGCTGTTTGACCCGATCGAGCGTGACCGCGCCGAGGTGATGGCAAAACTCTGGACCATCCGCGCCACGTCCGACACCATCACTGTCACCAAGGGTAATGATCGCGCCATCATCCCCGGCACGCTGTCGGCCCTTGCCGACACACTGGCCCGCGAGCCGCAGGCGACGGTGGTGGCCGGCGGCACCGATGTCGGGCTCTGGGTCACCAAGCAGATGCGCAAACTCGATCCGGTCGTCTTCATCAACCAGCTGACCGATCTGCAGACGATCACCGAGGACGAAACCGGCATCACGCTCGGCGCCGGCGTCACCTATGCCCATGCGCTGAACGCACTTGACCTTGCCTATCCAGCCCTTGGCCGGCTGATCGACCGCATCGGCGGTGCGCAGGTGCGCAACATGGGCACGGTTGGCGGCAATATCGCCAACGGTTCGCCCATTGGCGACATGCCGCCGGCGCTGATTGCGCTTGGTGCAACCGTCACGCTGCGCTCGGCCACGGGCTCGCGCACGTTGCCGCTTGAGGATTATTTCATCGAATACGGCCGGCAGGATCGCCAGCCCGGCGAATTCGTGGAAAAAATCTTTGTGCCGGCCCTGCATGAGGATGCGTTCTACGCCGTCTACAAGATCTCCAAGCGCCGTGACGAGGATATTTCGGCGCTCTGCGGCGCGTTCACCATCACCCTTGACGGCGAAGGCTGCGTGGATACCTGCCGCATCGCCTTCGGCGGAATGGCGGGCACGCCGAAGCGCGCCACTTCAGTGGAAGCCGCCCTTCTTGGCCAGCCATGGAGCTGGAATGCGGTCGCCTTCGCGCAGGATGCCTTCGCCGAGGATTACCAGCCGCTGTCGGACTGGCGCGCCAGTGCCGAATACCGTGCGCTGACCGCGCGCAACCTGCTTACCCGCTTCTTCCTGGAAACCGCTGGCCAGCCGCAGGAACTGAAGCGGTTCGACGTGGTGGAGGAGGCGTGAGGGTGGGCGCATATTTTCTGACCTCTGCCCATGCGGCCCCCTCACCCCGCCTCCACTACGCTCGGCGGACCTCTCCCCGAGGGGAGAGGGGAACGGCAGCGTTGCGGCACCCCCCTTCTCCCCTCGGGGAGAAGGTGCCCGAAGGGCGGATGAGGGGGCGGCACCGCCACCCAGCAATTGCGAAATATAGCGTCATCGAAGGAACCCGCTGATGGACAACACCACCTTCGAAGCAAAAACCACCATCAACGGCCCGATGCACGCCTCGCTGCGGCACGATTCCGCCCACAAGCATGTGACGGGAACGGCCGAATATATCGACGACATGCCGGAACCGGCGGGAACGCTGCATGCGGCACTTGGCATGGCGGACCGGGCGCATGCGGATATCCTGTCCATCGATCTCTCCGCAGTCAGATCCGCCCCCGGCGTGGTGGCGGTGCTGACGGCAGACGACATTCCTGGTGTCAACGACGTCTCCTCCAACGGCAGCCATGACGAGCCGCTGCTCGCCACCGACAAGATCGAATTCCACGGCCAGCCGATCTTCGTCGTGATCGGCGAAAGCCGCGAGGCGGCACGTCGTGCGGCACGGCTTGCCAAGATCGAATACCGCGATCTGCCGCACTGGACGGATATCGAGGGCGCGCTTGCCAATGGTGCGCCGATGGTCGTGTCTCCGATGACACTGAAGCGCGGCGAACCGGAAACCGAGATCAACACACCGCCGCTGCGTATCCAGAACCACATGGTGATCGGCGGGCAGGAGCATTTTTATCTCGAAAGCCAGATTGCGCTCGCCATTCCCGGCGAAGACGAGGACGTGACCGTCTGGTCGTCCACCCAGCACCCGACCGAAGTGCAGCACATGGTGGCGCATGTGCTGGCCTGCGCCAACCATGCCGTCACCGTCAACACGCGGCGCATGGGCGGCGGGTTCGGCGGCAAGGAAACGCAGGGCAACCACTTTGCCTGCCTCGCCGCCGTTGCCGCCAAGAAGCTCAACCGCTCCGTCAAATTCCGGCCCGACCGCGACGAGGACATGGCGGTGACCGGCAAGCGCCATGATTTCCGCGTCGATTACGATCTCGCCTTCGACGAGGAAGGCCGCATCCACGCGGTGGATGCCACCTTTGCGGCACGCTGCGGGTTTTCCTCGGATCTCTCCGGCCCCGTCACCGACCGCGCGCTGTTCCACGCCGATTCCAGCTATTTTTATCCGCATGTGCATCTGACCTCGAAGCCCTTGAAGACGCATACCTGTTCCAACACCGCCTTTCGCGGTTTCGGCGGTCCGCAAGGGCTGCTCGGCGGCGAGCGTTTCATCGAGGAAATCGCCTATGCGGTGGGCAAGGACCCGCTGGATGTGCGCAAGCTGAATTTTTATGGAGAGCCCGGCTCCGGGCGCACGCTCACCCCCTATCACCAGGAGGTCGAGGACAATGTGATCCTGCGCGTGGTGGAGGAGCTGGAAGCCTCCAGCGATTACCGCGCGCGGCGTCAGGCGATCATCGATTTTAATGCGACAAGCCCTGTCATCCGCAAGGGCATCGCGCTGACGCCGGTGAAATTCGGCATTTCCTTCACCATGACCGCCTTCAACCAGGCGGGAGCCCTCGTGCATGTCTATTCGGATGGCTCGATCCATCTGAACCACGGTGGCACCGAGATGGGCCAGGGGCTTTATACCAAGGTGGCGCAGGTGGTGGCCGATGCCTTCAACGTCGATATAGAGCGGATAAAAATCACCGCGACGACGACAGGCAAGGTGCCCAATACCTCTGCCACCGCCGCCTCCTCCGGCTCGGATTTGAACGGTATGGCGGCCTATGATGCCGCGCGCCAGATCAGGGAAAGGCTTGTCGATTTCGCCTGCCGCAAATGGCAGGTGACGGTGGCGGACGTGGAATTCCTGCCCAACCGCGTACGGGTCGGCACCGAAACGCTGTCCTTCGATCAACTGGTGAAGGCCGCCTATTTCGACCGGGTGCAACTCTCTGCCGCCGGTTTTTACAAGACGCCCAAAATCCACTGGGATCGCGCGGCCGGCCGCGGCCGGCCCTTCTATTATTACGCCTATGGCGCCGCCTGCTCGGAAGTCTCCATCGATACGCTGACCGGCGAATACATGATGGAGCGCACCGACATCCTGCATGATGTCGGCCGCTCGTTGAACCCGATCATCGATATCGGCCAGGTGGAAGGCGCCTTCGTGCAGGGCATGGGCTGGCTGACGACGGAGGAATTGTGGTGGGATGCCAAGGGCAGGCTTCGTACGCACGCCCCCTCCACCTACAAGATCCCGCTTGCCTCCGACCGGCCAAAGATCTTCAACGTCAAGCTTGCCGAATGGTCGGAAAACCGTGAGCCCACCATCGGCCGCTCCAAGGCCGTCGGCGAACCGCCGTTCATGCTGGCGATCTCGGTGTTGGAAGCGATTTCCATGGCGGTGGCTTCCGTGGCCGATTACAGCGTCTGCCCCAGGCTCGATGCCCCCGCAACGCCCGAGCGCGTGCTGATGGCGGTGGAGAGGCTGAAGTCGTTGTAGAGTGTGACCCCGGCCGAACAAGCGCCCTATCGGATAGCTGCTGCAATCGATAATATATAACCGTGATGAGATGCGGCCGGAGACAAGACGCAGTGAAGGAATTTCCCAAAGACGGTGGCCAGATGGGACAGGCGATCCGCGTGTTCGACTGGTCCCGCACAGGGATGGATGGAATTGACGCCTGGCCTCAGTCGCTGCGCGCCATCGTGCAGATGATGGTGCAGCAGGGCCATGCGATCTGCCTGTTCTGGGGTCCTGACCTCAACATGCTCTACAACGATGCCTATCGGCCGTTTCTCGGCGCGAAGGAGGCGGGTGCGCTTGGCCAGCCGTTTCACAGCATCTGGTCCGACGTCTGGGACGACGTAAAACCGCTGGTGGATCAGGCGCTCGCCGGCAAGAGCACCTATATGGAAAACATGCGCCTCATGATGACGCGCAACGGCTATCCGGAGGAAACCTTCTGGACCTTTTCCTATAGCCCACTTTACGATGACGACGGGCTTGTTCGTGGATTGATCAACGTGGCGGTCGACACCACACCTCTGATCAAGAGCCAACGCGAGCAGGAAATGCTGCGGCGGGAACTGGTGCATCGGGTGAAGAACACCATGGCGGTGACAACAGCCGTTGTCAGCGCCACCATGCGCCACGCCCAGACGCTGGAAGAAGCGCGCCTGACGCTTGGAAACCGTGTGGCAGCCCTTGGCAAGGCGCAAAGCCTTATCCACCAATCGGAAAACGACGCGCTGATCGACGCGGTTGTGACCGAAAGCATGGCAGCCCATGTGGATGATCCCGCACGCATCCGCATCTCCGGTCCGGAAGTTCGCGTTTCGCCGCAGCAAGCCGTTGGCCTGTCTCTTGCCGTCTATGAACTCGCCACCAATGCGCTGAAATATGGCGCTCTGTCCAATGGCAGCGGAACCATCGATATCATCTGGTCGGCCGGCGCGGACAATGCCTTTCGGTTTACCTGGCACGAAAACGGCGGACCGCCGGTTTCTGCCCCCACACGTCGCGGCTTCGGCTCCCGCCTCACCGACCAGATCGTCGCCAACTATTTTTCCGGAACCGGCGCGACGACCTACGACCCGGACGGGCTGAGGTTCGAACTGGTCGGCGTTTTCCGCCAGGGCGACGATGTCTGAAGCCGGGCTAGAACTGTTTCTCAACAGGTATTCCGCTTGTGTCTGCGTGACGATCCGCCAGGCCAAGGGATCGACGCCGCGTGAGGCAGGCGCCATCATGCTGGTTGCCCCCACCGCAAGCTGGGGCACGATCGGCGGTGGACAGCTGGAATTCATGGCGATCGACAATGCGCGACGTGTCATCGACGGCGAGGGTCAAAGCGAGATGGACATTCCGCTCGGTCCCGACATCGGCCAGTGCTGCGGCGGGCGCACATTGCTGAGTTTCGAGACGGTAACGCCACAGATGGCCGCTAACCTTCGGGCACGCGCTGCCGCAGAGTCTGCCGCCTTCCCCGGAGTCATGCTGTTCGGCGCCGGCCATGTCGGACAGGCGCTGGCGCGCGCGCTGGAACCCCTCCCCTTTTCTGTCACGGTGGTGGAGACACGTGCCGAGGCGCTGGAGGATCTGCCCGAGGGCATAAAAACCCGCCATGTTGCCATGCCGGAAGCGCTGGTGAAAAACCTTGCCCCCGGCAGCGCCGTCCTCATCCTCACCCACGATCACGCACTGGATTTTCTGATTGCTCGCGAGGCGCTGGCCCGGGCGGACCTGCCTTATATCGGCATGATCGGTTCGGCCACCAAACGCGCAACGTTCCGAAACTGGCTGGCGCGGGAAACGGACGGTGCCCTCTCCGCCGATCGGCTCATCCTGCCCATCGGCGGCACAACGGTGCGTGACAAGCGCCCGGCCGTCATCGCAGCGCTGGTGGCCGCCGAATTGCTTGCCGTTTATGCAAGCCTCCCCGGTACGCGCTCATAACGACCGGCGCAGCATGGCATCGCGGGCAGCGTCGAAGGCGGTCTTGTGAGGCAAACCGTGACGCGTCTGGCGCCCATCGCAAAACCCGATGTCCTGCAACTGCGACACCGGCATCTCCTCCAGATGAAGCGCATTGCTGCGTGGCCTGCTTTTTCCGCCAAGCCACACGCCGATCTGGCGCCAGATATCAAGCAGCAGTGCCGGGCGGACGATACCTCTAATTTCGTGCAAACTCATGGACTTGCTCCCTCTATCCTGTCGAGCGAATTGTCTTTAGGATGCGACAAAAGAGGGCGAGGATCCAATCGAAGCTTCGTCTGCACGGATCAAGAGGATTGATGCATTGAAGATGTCAAAACAGTTCCCGCTGAATGCCTTGCGGGTGTTCGAGGCTGTGGCGCGCCACCTGAGCTTTACCAAGGCCGGCGAAGAACTCGGCCTGACACAGACGGCGGTGAGCTATCAGGTGAAACTGCTGGAGGACACGCTGGGTGAGGTGCTGTTCCTGCGCCAGCCGCGCCGGATCCAGCTGACGGATGCCGGACAACGGCTGGCGCCCAAGGTGTCGGAGAGTTTCGAGCTTCTGCGTGAGGCGATGAACGATCTCAGCCAGACGGCCGAGGGCACGCTCACCATCCATGCCACGGCAACCTTTGCCTCGCAGTGGCTGGCACGCCATCTCGGGGTGTTCCAGCTGCAAAATCCAGGCATCGCCGTGCGCTTGGAAACATCGCAGGAGGTCATCGATTTTTCAAAGACGCAAGCCGACCTTGCCATCCGCACCGGCAAGGGGCACTGGCCCGGCCTGACGGCGCATTTTGCCATGCGCAATCATTTCACTCCCATGCTGAGCCCACAGCTGGCCGACAGTATCGGCGGCATCCGTGAGCCGCTGGACCTGTTGAAACTCAGGATCATCGATCCGAGCGACCCGTGGTGGCGGATCTGGTTTAATGCCGCCGGTTATCCGGATGCGGATCTGGCGCGGTATCCGCGCAGCAAGCTCGGCGCACAATCCTTCGAGGCGGCCGCCGCCGTTGCCGGCCATGGCGTTGCCATTCTGCGCCCGGAATTTTATCCGGAGGAAGTGGCGATGGGGCGCCTGATCCAGCCGTTCGATCTCACCTGCGAGGACGGATCGCATTACTGGCTGGTCTATCCCGAGGCGCGCCGCAATTCCGGCAAGGTGCGTGCGTTCCGCGCGTTCCTCAAAAAGGCGCTGCCGGGTTTTGATGCCAACCCTTCTGATAGCAGGACGTGAGCCGGTGTTGAGGTTAAAGCGGCGGCAGCTTTGCCGTGCGGATGCGTTCCCACAGATCGTCCTCTCGTGTCGGCAGCGGTTGCGGCGGCGCCGACACGTCAAGGCGCAGTGCATCCGTGAGATCGCTGACATGCACTGGTGCGCGCCGGCTGCGGTGCGGCAAGTGCCGTTTCAGCCAAGCCAGGAACGCGCCTCTCCATCCGGCAGAACCTTTGGTCCAGACCGCCATGATCGTCTCCAAATTTTAAGAATTATTTGATGTCTGGCTCGACAGATGAGCCCCTATCCAGTCACATACCACCCGTTTCCTGCGCCATACCAATTCAAACGAACGGGCAAGACAGAAAGAGAGCTTATCGGTGAAACTGTCACGCAAGGTGCCGCTCAACGCAGTCAGGGTGTTCGAGGCCGTGGCAAGGCTCGGCAGCTTCACCAGAGCGGGCGAAGAACTGGGCATGACGCAAACGGCGGTCAGCTACCAGATCAGGCTTCTGGAAGACCATGTCGGCGAGATGCTGTTCATCCGCCAGGCGCGGCGCAGCATTCTCACGGCAACCGGCGAGCGCATGCTGCCGAAAATCTCGGAAGCCTTTGGACTTTTGACCGATGCGCTGGCCGACGCGCGGGAACAGGCAGACGGCATTCTGGAAATCCGCTCCACGCCAACCTTTGCATCGCACTGGCTCGCCCGCCATATCGGCGCCTTCCAGCTTCAGCATCCGGGGCTTGCGGTGCGTATCCTCAGGGTGGACAAGCCGGTCGATTTTGGTACCGACAATGCCGATGTCGTCATTTGGCGGGGCGAGCGGCCGCCGGCGGATGTGGAGGCGCATGAACTGTTTCGACTGCACTATGCACCCATGCTGAGCCCGAAGCTGGCCGAAACAATCGGCGGCGTGACAACCCCGGCGGATCTTCTGAAACTGCCGCTGATCGGCGGCAGCAGCAAATGGTGGGGGATCTGGTTCCGGTCGAACGGCATCGACACCCCCCTGCCCGGCACGATCACGATCGATGCCGACGGCGCGCTGGATCTGGAAGGCAGCGCCGCCATTGCCGGTCACGGCGTGGCGCTGCTGAGCCCGTTTCTTCACCGCGAGGAACTGGAGGCCGGCCGCCTAATTATGCCGTTCGACATTTTCAAGAAGGACGACAGAACCTACTGGCTCATCTCGCCGAAAAGCCGGCGCAGATCGGCCAAGGTCGTGGCCTTCCGTCAATGGATGACAGACACCCTGCCGTCCTGGATGTCACCCGGTCAATAGGCCATGTCGGGGGCATAAAAACAGCGCAACGTATCCTCGTCGGGATAAAGACAGAGATGATACTCCTCGTCTCCGCTGCGGCGGGTCTGGCTCTGCGGCACGCTGAAATCGTGGCGCCTTGTCACCAGCCGGTGTTCGCCGGGACGCAGCGAAATCTCATAACCTTGAGGGGTCACCCGAACGTTCTTCGTCGAGATCATCTGGCAATCGCCATTGTGCTCGTTGCCATTGCAACAGAAGGCTTCATATTTCCAACCGGTCAGCGCCTCGTGGGCGAACAGGCTGGACGGGAACGCAGACGCAACCACCACCAGTATCGGAATGCTTCGCATGAGCTTAGTCTCCGTTGATGTGTGCATGTCATCGTCGGTGAACGCGCCACGGTTGCCTTCACCGGCTGCCTTGCAAACATCATATTAGCGCATAAGCATGCATCGGCTAATCCGCATTTATCGCAATGCACAATTCGCAGTCGCCGACAGCCTGGCACCAGCCCCGCTGATTGCGACTTTGCGTGGGAAGCACCTGTTGCAGCGCACCCTTTCCCCTTCCCTTCGGCACAAAATTTTCGCACAGTATCTGGCCGGGGAACAGGAAGGGATTCTGGAATGTACGAATATGCCATCGCCTGGGAATGGCTGAGCTTTGCCGCGCGCTGGCTGCATGTGATCACGGCCATTGCCTGGATCGGCTCGTCCTTCTATTTCATCGCGCTCGATCTCGGGCTGGTCAAACGCGCGCATCTGCCGGCCGGCGCCTATGGCGAGGAATGGCAGGTGCATGGCGGTGGTTTTTACCACATCCAGAAATATCTTGTGGCGCCCGCCTCGATGCCGGAGCACCTGACCTGGTTCAAGTGGGAAAGTTATGCCACCTGGATGTCCGGTTTCCTGATGCTCGCCATCGTTTATTATGGCGGCGCGGATCTCTTCCTCATCGACCACAGCCTTCTGGAACTGGCCCCCTGGCAGGCGATCTGTCTCTCCATCGCCTCGCTGTCGGTCGGCTGGATCATTTATGACCAGCTCTGCAAATCGCCCATCGGCAACAATACCTGGGGCCTGATGGCGCTCCTCTATGTCGTGTTGGTCGCCATGGCCTGGGGTTATACGCAGGTCTTTACCGGCCGCGCCGCCTTCCTGCATCTCGGCGCGTTTACCGCCACCATCATGTCAGCCAACGTCTTCTTCATCATCATTCCCAACCAGAAGATCGTCGTTGCCGACCTGATTGCCGGGCGCACGCCCGACCCGAAATACGGACGCATCGCCAAGCAGCGCTCGCTGCACAACAATTATCTGACGTTGCCCGTCATTTTCTTCATGCTGTCAAACCATTATCCGCTGGCCTTTGGCACGCAGTTTAACTGGGTGATCGCAGCACTGGTGTTTCTGATGGGCGTCACCATCCGCCACTGGTTCAACACCACGCATGCCCGCAAGGGAAAACCCACCTGGACGTGGCTCGTCACGGTGATCCTGTTTATCCTGATCATGTGGCTGTCGACCGTGCCAAAAGTGCTGACGGGTGAAACGGAGGTTTCGCTCTCTCCCATCCAGCAGAAGTTTGCGAGCGACGTGCATTTCGCCTCCGCCCGCGATGTGGTGCAGGGCCGCTGCGCCATGTGCCATGCGGCAGAGCCGGTCTGGGACGGCATCACCTTTGCGCCGAAAGGCGTGAAATTCGAAACGGATGGCGAGATCGCAGCCCATGCCCATGAGATCTACATTCAGGCCGGCCGCAGCCATGCCATGCCGCCCGGCAATATCACAGCCATCACGCCGGAGGAGCGCAAGCTTCTGACCGCTTGGTATGAAAGCGCCACGGGCGCCACCGGAGCCACACGATAATGACATGCCTTCTCCTGCGCGGCCGCCTTCTGTCCTTCCACCGCGCGCCCGAAAGCCTCACCGATACCGCAAGCTACTTTTACGAGGAGGATGGCGGACTGCTGATCGAGGATGGCCGGATCGTGAAGGCCGGCGCCTATCGCGACGTGAAGGCTGTCGCTCCTGAAACCGCCGAGGAGGTGGACCACCGCCCGCACCTCATCCTGCCCGGCCTTATCGACACCCATGTGCATTTTCCGCAGATGCAGGTGATTGCCTCCTACGCCGCAAACCTGCTCGAATGGCTGAACACCTACACATTCCCGGAGGAATGCCGCTTCGTGGAAACCGCCCATGCGGCACGCATCGCCACGCATTTCTACGACGAATTCCTGCGCCAGGGCACCACCACCGCCGTCGCCTATTGCTCCGTCCACAAGACGTCTGCCGACGCCTTTTTTGCCGAGGCCATGCGCCGCAACATGCTGATGGTGGGCGGCAAGGTGATGATGGACCGCAACGCCCCGCAGGGCCTGCTCGACACCGCCCAGCTTGGTTATGACGAAACCCGCGCCGTGATCGAGGAATGGCACGGCAAGGGCCGAAACCATGTGGCGATCACACCGCGTTTTGCGATCACCTCCACGCCGGAGCAGATGAGCGCCGCGCAGGCGCTGGCGCAAGAATTTCCAGACCTGCACATCCAGACACATCTGTCAGAAAACCACGACGAGATCCGCTACACCTGCGAACTGTATCCCGACGCGACCGACTACACCGACATCTATGCCCGCTACGGTCTTCTCGGCAAAAAGACCCTTCTTGGCCATGCCATCCATCTGTCGGAGCGGGAGGCCGATGTGCTGGCAGACACCGGATCGGTGGCGGTGCATTGCCCGACCTCAAACCTCTTTCTCGGCTCCGGCCTCTTTCCGCTGAAGGCACTCGCGCGGCGGCAAAAGCCGGTGCGCATCGGGGTGGCCACAGATATCGGCGGCGGCTCCAGCTATTCCATGCTGAAGACGCTGGACGAAGCCTACAAGATCCAGCAGCTGCTCGGTGAGCGCCTGAACCCGCTCGACAGTTTTTATCACATGACCCGTGGCAATGCCGAGGCGCTGTCGCTCGCCGACCGGATCGGCACGCTGGAAGAAGGCACAGACGCCGATCTGGTGGTCCTTGATGCCGCAGCAACACCCGCTATGAAACTGCGCATGGAAACGGTAAACACCCTGCCGGAGGAGCTTTTCCTGCTGCAGACGCTGGGGGATGACCGCAGCGTGGTAGAGACCTATGTGGCGGGACGGGCGATGAAGAGCGGGCTTGTTGCACCCACTATGGGGGCGTGATATTTTCGCAATGAGAATAATCTCTCGCCGTACGTTGAGATTGTTTGCAGAAAGCCCACAGGGCCAGAAGGGTGGCAATGCCCTGAAAGCCGGACTGGACGCCTGGTATCACGAAGTCAGCAAAGCCAATTGGCGAACGTCTGCCGACATCAAGAAGCGTTATGCGCATGCGAGCATCATCAACTCGGAACGGGTCGTCTTCAATGTCAAAGGCAATGACTATCGGCTGATTGCCGCTGTGGATTTCATACGAGGCACGGTTTGGATCAAATGGATCGGCACACATCGCGACTATGACGATATCAATGCCGCAACGGTGGAACATGATTGAGTTAAGGCCTATCCATAGCGAAGACGATTACAACGATGCCATGGCGCTGCTCAAGACACTGTGGGGAGCGGAAGCCGGCACACCTGAAGGTGACAA
The DNA here is from genome assembly GCF_058242775.1 of Neorhizobium sp. PAMB6630. Taxonomy (NCBI): domain Bacteria; kingdom Pseudomonadati; phylum Pseudomonadota; class Alphaproteobacteria; order Hyphomicrobiales; family Rhizobiaceae; genus Neorhizobium; species Neorhizobium sp. PAMB6630. The sequence continues at coordinate 1,183,980 of NZ_CM177836.1, read as the reverse complement.
GCTTGATGTGCTTGTGACGTTGATCGACGCCTATGAGAGCGCGCACCATCCGATCGACCTCCCCGATCCGATCGACGCGATCTTGTTTCGGATCGAGCAACAGGATCTGACGCTGAAAGACCTTGTTCCGATTTTGGGTAATCCTGGCAGGGTGTCCGAAATTCTCAGTCGTAAACACCCTTTGTCGTTGGAAATGATCCGCCGGCTGCATGCAGAACTCAATATACCGGCCGAAGTGTTGATCCAACCGATCCGACCCGCACAAGACGCCGCCTGACAGACGGGCGTCATCTCTCATCCTTCAATTGGAGCTTACGCGCCAGCCAGCGATGTTGTCCGACATCGCGATTCCGGGCTGTCGCCTAAGCTTCGGTGACGCTTCAATGAAGTCTCGGCTAGTGAGTGTTTTTTGTCTGGCGACAGGGCACCGATATGCTAGTCCTCTTCTGATAAATCGGAGGAGAATACCGCACCCATGTCCAAGCCGCTGACCATCGCCGACCTCAAAAATCTCGCTCGCCGCCGCGTGCCAAAGATGTTCTTCGATTATGCCGATAGCGGCTCGTGGACGGAGGGCACCTACCGGGCAAACGAGCAGGATTTTGCAGCGATCAAGCTGCGCCAGCGGGTGCTGGTGGACATGACGAACCGCTCGCTGAAAAGCGAGATGATCGGCCAGCCGGTTTCCATGCCGGTGGCGCTGTCGCCGACGGGGCTGACCGGCATGCAGCATGCCGATGGCGAGATGTTGGCGGCAAAGGCTGCGGAAGAGTTTGGCGTACCCTTCACGCTGTCGACCATGAGCATCTGCTCGATCGAGGATGTCGCCTCGGTCACCACAAAACCCTTCTGGTTCCAGCTTTATGTGATGAAGGACCGTACCTTCATCGAGAACCTGATCGAGCGGGCCAAGGATGCCGGTTGCTCGGCGCTTGTCGTCACGGCCGACCTGCAGATTCTTGGCCAGCGCCACAAGGATTTGCGCAACGGCCTTTCCGCACCACCGAAATTCACGCCCAAACACATCTGGCAGATGGCAACTCGGCCCAAATGGTGCCTGGACATGGCCCGCACCAAACGCCACGGTTTTGGCAATATCGTCGGCCACGCCAAAAATGTCTCGGATCTCTCCTCGCTCAGCGTCTGGACGGCGGAACAGTTCGATCCGCGTCTCTCCTGGGCCGATATTGCCTGGATCAAGGAGCGCTGGCAGGGCAAGCTGATCATCAAGGGCATTCTGGACGAGGAAGACGCGCGCGCGGCCGCCGATACCGGCGCTGACGCCATCATCATCTCCAACCACGGCGGCCGCCAGCTGGATGGCGCACCGTCTGCCATCAGCATGCTGCCGAAAATCGTCGAAGCCGTCGGCGACCGCATCGAAGTGCATCTCGACAGCGGCATCCGCTCCGGCCAGGACGTGCTGAAGGCCGTCGCTCTCGGCGCCAAGGGCACCTATATCGGCCGCCCCTTCCTCTACGGCCTCGGCGCCATGGGGAAAGAAGGCGTGGAACTTGCGCTCAACATCATCGCTAAGGAGATGGACATCACCATGGCACTCTGCGGCAAGCGGGACATCAAGGCCGTGGACAAGGGTATTATTGCGCACTCGCCGTATTAGGGGCGATATAGCTGAATCAGCCGCGACTTGATTTTCACGTCGCGGCTGAGATCGATCAGTGTCAGCGTTTCTTACGAATGCGTAGTAAATAGCCGAAAAACCTCACAATATGCCTCGAGTAGTCGAGGGAATTATGAAGATCATCGAAGGCTGAATCCGGCAAAAGATCCAGCCATCTGCAAACAGAAATTGCTATAAATACGGCGCAAGCTAACGCGAGCATTAGCATATTCTTCATTGGACGTGCCCTTTGAGGGGTCGGTGCTAGCGGCACGTCCTGCGCCTGTTAACTTATATATAGCTTATCCCCGCCGATTCGCAAAATTCAATTTCACGCCAACCACCCCGTTGCCAGACCGGCTGCCCAATCGGGGCGGCCGTTTTCGTCTGCGACACGCGACTGCGCCATGTTGTCATAACGCACCAGGCGAAAACTGACGGTCCAGCCGGCATCGCCCGTTTCACAGATAGCATAGGAGGCCATCGGCGTGCCGGCCTCGACGCGGTGATAGACAGGGGCATCGTCTTCATAGGCCGGACAGCCGACGCTGCCGGGATTGACGATCAACCGGCCATCCGAAAGCTGGACCGCGCGCGGAAGATGCGAATGGCCGCAAAGGATCAGCGACTGCGCAATGCCCTCCGCGCGTGCCTCGATCTCGGCCCGCGGGCGCAGATGCACGGCGCCGTCCGGCGAGACCGTCTCCAGCCAATAGATGTTATCGTCCTCAGGCGTTGCATGGCAGAGATAGACATCGCGATGCCAGGTGAGCGACACGGGCAGGCTCTTCAGCCATTCCAGATGTTCGGGCAAAAGCAGATCGTAGGCTGAAGCATCCGAGGCATGCATATCGGCGCGCGGCTGTTCGAGAAGGTAACGGTCATGGTTGCCGCGCACTGTGGGAAGATCGAGCGACATCAAGAGGTCGGCCACACGATCCGCTTCCAGCGGCCCTGAAAAACAGTCGCCCAGGTTGACGATGGCATTGGTGGCAATTCCCTGTGCGCCGATATCAAGCAGCACGGCCTCAAGGGCTGCACAATTGCCATGAATATCGGCGATGGCGGCAAAACGCATCACTGGTCAGCTCCCGCGATAGGTGGAATAGCCATAGGGCGAGATCAGAAGCGGCACATGGTAATGCCCCGCCTCATCGGCGATGCCGAAGCGGATGGGGATCACGTCGAGAAAGGCCGGTTCCGCCAGCGGCGCCTGCACCTTGCGCAGGTAATCGCCGGCATAAAACACCAGCTCGTAGATGCCGACCTTAAAGTCTACGCCGATCAGAATGGGTCCGCCCTCCACCCGGCCATCGCCGTTTGTCACGACCGTCTTCAGAAGCGAGCGGCTTTCGCCGTTCAATCGGAAGAGGTCGATACGCAGCCCTTCCGCCGGGGTGCCGAGGGCCGTGTCGAGAACATGCGTGGTCAATCCGGTCATGAGTGTGGCTCGCTGATGAAAAAAGGCTGATCGAAAAAGAATTCTTCCAGATTGTTGCCCGGGCCGTCGCGATCGACAACCAGAAAGTCGCTGGCGGCCACGATCGTCATCAGGGGATGGTGCCAGACATTAGCCCGGTAGTTCACGCCCTGATCGCCGCGCGCCAGAAAAGCCTGCGGCGTGCCTGGCCGCCCGCCCTCATCCTCTGACACCACGACAAGATAAGGCCTTCCGGAAAGCGGCGAAAAGCTCTGGCTGCCAAAGGGATGGCGCTCCATCATGGAGATGGCATAGGGAAAGCTGCGCGGCTGGCCGCGAAAGATGTTGAGGATGACGCGGGCCCCCTCGCCCAGTGCTTCCGCGGCCCCCAGCGCATGAAACCGCTCGGTATTGCCGCCATTGATGTGTCTCATGGTGGCCGGATCGGCCTCGATCACATCCCCAAACGGCAAGAAGGCATCGCGCGTCAGCGCACGGACAGGAAGCATCGTCGGCATCTAAAATCATTCACCCTGGGCATGGATCTGGCGCAGCATGCGCAGTTGGAAAAGAAGGTCGGGAACGGCCTTGGTCGCCGTCATCCACACCGTATCGAGATTGATACTGAGGTATCCGTGGGCGATGCGATTGCGCATGCCGCGCATTTCCACCCACGCCATCTCGGGATGGTCTGCGGCGAAATCCGGATAGACATCGGCCAGTTGCGTGGCCGCCTCGCCGATGATGAGAAGATTCATCCCCACCGCACGTTGCGTCAGAACGTCCTCAAGAAACCCGTCCTTGGACATGCCGGCGATAAACTGGCCGATCTCGTCGCACGCCCGCGTCATTTCCTCCAGATACACGATCAGGCGCGGGCGCGTCATACGGGCCTTGCTTCCTGCAGCACCTGCGCACGAATGCGCTGTGGGAAATCTCCGGGTGTCAGAAGATGGATTTCGGCGCCCTGCAAGGCATTCTGCAAATCGACCAGCAGTCCGCCCAGATCAAACAGCGTCGTATCCTCCAGCGGGTCGACCAGAATATCGAGATCGCTGCCCTCGCCGTCTTCGCCGCGCGCAACGGAGCCGAAGACGCGCGGGTTTTCAGCCTTGCGTTTTGTCACAAGGCGACGAATGACGTCGCGGTTCCTCTCCAGCACTTCCGATGGGCGCATGGAAACACTCCTTCTGCACCGACAACTATAAGCGACGTTGCCTTGGCGGCAAAGCGATCTTCACGGATCCGGCAGCAGGCTTTCGAGCCGCAGCAGCGCGATGCGCTCCACCTGGCCGCACGCGGTCTCGAACTCGGCCGCGCGGCTGTTGCCGATACGGGCCTCGAAGGCTGCCAGAATGTCGTGTCTGTTCAGCCCCTTCACGGCGATGATAAAGGGAAAGCCGAATTTTTCGACATAGGCGGTATTCAGTTCGGTAAAACGCGCATGCTCTTGCAGGCTTAAGCGATCAAGGCCGGCACCGGCCTGTTCTTTGGCGCTGTCCTCGGTCAGTCCGCCTGCCACCGCAAGCTTGCCGGCAAGATCGGGATGCGCGCGTAGAACGGAGAGCTTTTCCTCGGCATCCGCCGTTCGAAACACGGCCACCATCGCAGCATGGACGCGATCGACGTTCAAATGGTCACCGAGCACCATGCCGTCGTCATAGGCGCGCTCGGCAATAAACGGCGAATGTTCGAAAACACCCCCGAAGCGTTCGACAAAATCTTCTCGCGTGATCATCAGATCGTTTCCGGTTTGTGGTGCTCGTGCCAGTGGCGCGCAATCTCGATGCGTTTCGGGATCCACACCTTTTCGTGGGAGAGCACATATTCCATGAAGCGTTTGAGCGCGGCGATACGACCCGGACGGCCGACAAGGCGGCAATGCAGGCCGATGGACATCATTTTCGGCGCGCCTTCCAGGCCTTCCTGATAAAGCGTATCGAACGTGTCCTTCAGGTAAGAATAGAACTGGTCGCCGGAATTGAAACCCTGCGGCGTTGCAAAACGCATGTCATTGGCATCGAGCGTGTAAGGAATGATGAGGAAGGGCTTGCCGTCCACACCCCTTACCCAGAACGGCAGGTCATCGGCATAGCTGTCGGAGGAATAGAGAAAACCGCCCTCCTCCTGCACCAGCCGCAAGGTATTGTCCGAGGGCTTGCCCTGGTACATGCCGTAGGGCCGCTCGCCGGCAACCTCGGTGTGCAGGCGCACGGCGTCCAGAATGTGCTGGCGCTCGAGGTCTTCCGGGTAATCCTTGTATTCGTGCCAGCGATAACCGTGGCTGGCAATCTCCCAGCCGGCCTCGTTCATGGCAGCCACGGCGTCAGGGTTGCGCAGCATGGCAAGCGTGACGCCATAAACCGTGCAGGGCACGTTTAGCCCGGTAAACAGCCGGTGCAGGCGCCAGAAGCCGGCGCGCGAGCCGTATTCGTAAATGCTTTCCATGTTGAGATTGCGCTGGCCCGGCCAGGCGGCAGCACCAACGATTTCCGACAAAAGGTTTTCAGAGGCCGGATCGCCGTCGAGAATGCAGCTTTCGCCACCCTCCTCGTAATTGATGACGAATTGCACGGCCACGCGGGCCTCTCCCGGCCAGTGCGGATGCGGCATCTGGCGTCCATAACCAACGAGATCGCGCGGATAATCAGTCTCTGCCACCATCAAATCACCTTTTGAAGCAAAGGCCTGACGGTAACATCCGCGTGGCGAAAGTCGAGACGCAATGTTGCATTGCACGCAAGGAGATGTCAGGCGCTGCGGCGTGCAGACACGCTGCCGAGCGGATGCAGCGAATGGACGACGAAAGGCGCTCCCGGTTCGCTTTCGACAAACAGCGCAAGGTTCAACACTTCCGGCGGCCGTTCGAGAAACGGCTCGAAATAACGGCGCAGCATCGCGTCGAAGCGCGGGATTTCCGATGCTCCCACCGGCCCGGTCAGCGTCATGTGGAAGCGGAATTCGTCCATCACATGCGGATGGCCGAAGCGGTAGAGATTGGAAAACTGCGTGGCCGACAGATGGCCGGGATCGGCGCGTTCCAGCTCCGCCTCGGTGAGGCTTGCGCGAAACACATCGAAATGCTGCACGACAGCGCCCGCCAGATGATGCAGCGGTTCCGATGGCAACACTGGCGCCAGCGCAAAACGGTTGCCAATCCGCACCACTTCCAGCTTTGGCAGGCGAAATGGCGGGTGCTGGCCGGAAAAATGCATGAGATTGCGCAAAAGCAGCGCCTCGGTCATGCCGTCCGCCAGCCGGAAAGGCGGCTTCAGCGTGCCATGAAACCCGTAGCGGCGCGGCACGGCCGTGTTGAAGGCGATCTCGTGAATGCCAAGGCCGCGAATGGCCGGCGGCTCCGTCGCCTCCCCGGAAAAGGCATTTCGCCCCAGCCATTGCGCAGCAGCAAGCGTCAGCGGATCACTGGCCGGCGGCGTAAAATTGATGGCATATCGCATACGTCACCTCACCTCGCACCCGCCAGGCCCCTCTCTCTGAGGTAGGATCTAGGTGATTTGCGTGACAGATTGACGACGCGGCATAGGGGTTATTTTTGCCTTTGCGCAACTTCAAGATGATGTGACAGGGAAAAAGAAGCCGGCAGCGGGCAAGGCATGCCACCCACAAACGCAAGCGCTGCATCAGCCAGCCGATGGGCAAGGCCAAAACTCACCTTGAAGCCGCCCGTCAAAGCAATGACATGGGCAAAATCAGGATGGGGTCCGACCATCGGATCACGGTCGATGGCCTTGGGGCGAAGGCCCGCCCAGCGCTCCACAACCTTTGCATCATGAAGTTTTGGCGACAGCGCCCGCGCCTTTTCGATCAACTGGTCCAGCAGCACATCGGTGGAGTGGGGGTCGTCGAACATTTCCTCGCTGGTACTGCCAACCGCCACATGTCCTCCCTCGTGGGCCACGACATAAAGGCCGTTGAGGAAGAGCACCGGCAGACCCGGATCGATATCCGCCTTCAGGAGTGCCGCCTGCCCTTTCACCGCGCTGCCGAGCGGACGAATAAGAGGCTGGCGCCTTGTGCCCAGTTGCTGCAGGAGCGGAAAGGAGCCCGGCCCGGCGGCGATGATGGCATGGCCAAAAGCGATCGTTTCACCGGTGGAAAGCTGCGCCAGCCGCCCCTCCAGCCGCTCGACGCGGATGCCATCGAGCCTGCGCACATGCCGCCCGGCATCAACAGAATTGACGAGCGCCGCCGTCAGCCGGCGCGGCGAAAGGCGCGCGGCAAATGTATCCTCGACCACGCCGCAGGGGGCGACATCCGGCGACAACCAGTCCGGCTGCGGCGGCCGGTCCAGCACGTTCCAGAAAAACTGCCGGCCGGGTGCCTGCCAATGGGTTTCGGCCATTTTCGAATGGCCTTCGGCAAGGCTGCGCAGATGCGGTTTCGGCAACGGGATCAGCCGGCCGCAGCGCGTATAACCGCAGGACAAGCCCGTCTCGGCTTCCAGACGAAAAATTTCGTCTTCCAACGCCAGCAGCGCATCGAACTGGAACTGTTTCTTGTCGTTGAAACGATCCGGCATATGCGGCATCAGTGCGCCGAGAAGGCCGCCGCTTGCACCCGAGGCGGGGTGATCCTGATCGATCAGCAGCGCCCTTATGCCCAGCCGCTCGGCCTTCACCGCCGCCCAGAGCCCCATGATACCGGCGCCGACGATCAATAGATCGACATGTCCAGGCGTTGTCGTGGCCGGGTTTGCGGATTGACCGGGAATGAAGACGGGACTATCGGCTTTTGTCATGAAAGACTGGCCCCTTGCAGATCCTGCGTCAGATTCCGAGATGACAGACACACATGTGGACTTGGCGCTTCAATGGCGTGAGGGCGATATGCCCTATTCAAGCCAGTTTGGCGATCATTTTTATTGCCAGACCGATGGCCGGCTGGAATGCGGCCATGTGTTTCTGGCCGGAAACGGCCTGCCGGAGCGCTGGGCAGAGGCGCAGACATTTCGCATCGGCGAGCTGGGTTTCGGCACCGGCTTAAATTTTTGCGAGACTTTTCGGCAATGGAAGCTCTTGGCTCCCGAAAGCGCCAGCCTGCATTTCACCTCGTTCGAGCTATACCCGATGGCCGGCTGCGACATCGACCGGGCGCTTGCCCACTGGCCACAGATCGATGAGGAGCGAAAGGCGCTCGTTGCCCGGTGGCCGGATGTCTGCCAAGGCAGCATCACGCTGCAACCTGCAGACAATGTTTCCCTCACGGTGATCTGCGGTGCGGCGGAAAGCACGGTGCCCTTGATGGCGGCCGATGTCGATGCCTGGTTTCTCGATGGCTTTGCGCCGTCGCGCAATCCGGCCATGTGGTCACCGCACTTGATGCAGGCGGTGTTTGACAAAACAAGGCCCGGCGGAAGCTTTGCCACCTATGCCGCTGCCGGCTTCGTGCGCCGCAACCTGCAGGCCGCCGGTTTTATCGTCAACCGCTCGCCGGGTTTTGCCGGCAAGCGCGAAATGCTCTCAGGCACCCGCCCCGCCTGAACAGTTATCGTCAGCCGCGCGAGGCCTCGCTGCCATGGCGGTTGATGCGCCATCGGCCGATCTTGGCTTCCAGGATCTCCGGGCTGATCGGCTTTGACAGGTAATCGTCCATGCCGGCGGCAAGGCAGAGATCCCGGTCGCTTTCCAGCGCATGGGCCGTGACACCGACGATCGGCACATGGCCACCCTCTTCCGCCTCGATTTCACGGATGCGGCGGCTCGCCTGATGGCCGTTCATCACAGGCATCGACACATCCATCAGAATAAGCGCCGGCTTTTGCGCCTTCCAGGCCTCCACCGCCTCGGCGCCATTGCCGACGATGCGAAAACGCAGGCCCGTGGCCTGCAGGATCTGGGTGAAGACGATCTGGTTGACGTCATTGTCTTCGGCCACCAGCACGTCGAGCAGGCCCTCGCGCTCGGCCGGCATGTCGATGATCATGCGCGACATCACGCCGGGTGCCGCCGATGCAACGGCTTTGACCGGCGCCGGGGATGTCTCTCTCCGCGGCGTCTCTCCCTGCTGCGTCTCGGCCAGCCGGCGCTCCTGGCGGCCGGTGCGCACCACTTCGGCAATGGTTGAGCGCAGAAGATGCGCACGCGCCGGCTTCATCAGATGCGCCTGGATGTTCAGCGTCTGGAAGGCTTGTTCGCTGCTTGCCGTATCCATCGAGGTCAGAAAGATGATGGCAAGATCACGAAGCGCCGGATCGTTGCGAATTTCGGCGGCCACATCGAGCCCGCTCATTTCCGGCATATGATAATCGAGAATGACGGCATCGACGGTAACGTCCAAGGCAGCGGCGGCCCGCAGCACGGCCAGTCCTTCCATGCCGTTTTCCACGGCAACGGCATCGAACTCCCAGAGAGACAACTGCTCAGAGAGAATCTGACGGTTGACCCGGTTGTCGTCGATGACGAGGATGCGGGCGCCACGAATGCTGGCTGTCGAGGCCTCCGGGAGGATGCGCCGGGCGCCGATGGCCAACGGCAGGGTGACGGTAAACACCGATCCCTTGCCATGGACACTCTCGACGCCGATCGTGCCGCCGAACAGCTTGACCAGCCCTGCCGTGATGGCAAGGCCAAGCCCGGTTCCCTCGTAACGGCGGGTGGAGGATGTATCGACCTGCGAAAACTTGTCGAAAATCGTCTTCAGCTTGTCATCGGGAATGCCAAGGCCGGTATCCTCGATACGGATCGTCAGCGACACCGTCGCCTCATCGACCACATCAGACGCCACCTCGATGAGGATATGGCCCTTCTCCGTGAATTTCACCGCATTGCCGACGAGATTGGTCACAATCTGGCGAAACCGGCCGGGATCGCCCACAACCGTATAATGGTTGGAGGCGCCGCGCACGAGAAGCTCGATGTCCTTGTCCGCTGCCGAAGACGATAGCAGCGTCGCCACATCCTCGATGGCGTCCACCGGATCGAAACTTGCCTTGCGCAACGTCATCTGCCCCGCATCGATCTTGGAGAAATCCAGGATGTCGTTGATGATGGTCAAAAGCGCATTGCCGGACTTGACGATGATATCGGTAAACGTCTTCTGGCGCGTGTCGAGATTGGATTTGGCCAGAAGTTCGGCCATGCCCAGCACGCCGTTCATCGGGGTGCGGATCTCGTGGCTCATATTGGCCAGAAACTCGGATTTTGCCCGGTCGGCCGATTCGGCGCGGTCCAGCAGCCGTTCCAGTTCACGTTCGCGCTGGCGCACATCGGTAACGTCATTAAACACGGCAAGCCAGTTGCCATTGCCGCTGAGGTTCATCTCCACGTCGATCCAGCAGATATCCTCGATGCAGAGCGAGGCGGAAAAGCCCTTGCCCTCCGTCTCCATCGTCTGCCAGTAGCGAAAGGTATCTTCCGCCTGTTCCGGCGAGCCGAAATCGCCGCGGGCTGCCATATAGGCAAAAACGGCCCGCCAGGGTTTTCCCGCCTGCACAAGACCCGCCGGCACCTGCAGGATCGCAGCCAGTGCCTCGTTGGAAAACACCACCCTGCCTTCGCGCAGGATCAACAGGCCCTGCGACATCACGCTGGTCGCATCCTGCATCATGGCGCCGTGCTGTTCGAGGGCCGCGCGCGCCTCCTGCACTTCCTGCTCGCGCCGGCGCATGGCCGTGGTATCAATATAGCTCAGCAGCATCTTGTCGTCAGACAGATGCTCGCGCGACATGAGAAGCGTGCGACCCTGGGCGGTGCGCAGCTCGATCGGCGAAAAATCGTCCGGTCTGGTCAGCACCGCAATGCGCGCAGCGTAGAAAGCATCGAAACTTTCATCGCCCTGGCCATAGATACCCGCCTCGTAATTGCCGCGCAGGAAATCCCGGTATGACTGGCCTGTCAGGCCGCCGCAGGCCGCCCCATCTCTGCCGAGCAGTTCGTGAAAGGTGCGGTTTGCATATTCGAAGGCGTGATTGCGATCGAGGATGGCAACGCCGACCGGCAGCGAATCCAGAATGGCCTGCACTTCAAGATGCAGCCGCTCGGCCTCCTGCTGGGCCTTGCGCACCAGAGAGACATCGGTGATGGAGCCCACCACGTAAGGCTCGCCTGCCGGTGACGAAATCCGTGCAAGCCGGGTGATGGCTGCAATCGTCGTCCCTTGCGCAAGCGGAATATCCTCCGTCTTTTCGATCGAACCGCCTTCAGCCAGAAGCTGGTCATTTTCCCGGCGGAAACGGTCGGCAGCGCCCGGGAACATCTCCTCTTCCGTGAGGCCGATCAGGTCGGCGCGCTCCTTGCCAAGCATCGCCTCATAGGCGGCATTGGCATAGATCAGGCGGCGCTGGCTGTCGCGCAGGAACACGGCCACCGGCAGGTCTTCGAAGGCGGCACGAAAGATCTCGGCCTCTTCGATCTTCTTGCCGAGGCGGATTTCCTGCACCTTGTATTCGGTAACATCCAGCCGCAGCATGATCAGCCAGCCATTGTCCAGCCGGCGGTTGACGCTGCGCATCCAGCGCCCGTCGGCCAGCGGCTCCATCGCTTGCCAGCTCTGAAGATGCAGGATGCGCGTGCGCTCCTCAAGCCATTCGCGGCGCCGGTCGCTGGCAACCGCGGCGTCGTCTGCCACCTCAGCCGCATGATCATAAACCTGCTCGATCAGCCGGTCGAGCGTCTGGCGGGGTGAAAGAGTGGCGCCCAGGCTTTCGAAATACTGCGCCAACGGCGTGTTATGATAGAGAAGTTCGTCGGTTTCGCTGAAAATGCCGATGCCGGCATCCAGCAGGTCCAGCGCCGTGCCGAGCATTTCAAGGCTCACCTGTCCGCGCGCCAGGCCACCTTCGTCATCGACCGCGCCCTGCGGCAAGGCCGGCTCTGCTCCCACCGGGAAAACAGCAGAGGCCACAGGCTCGAAAATCCCAAACAGATAGGCTTGGTCATCATCGGTGACGAAACGTTCGATGCGCAGTTCATGGCGCAGCGTCCCGGCGGCATCCCGGCACAACGCCACCTCGTCACTGCCGAAGACCAGCGCCCGCCGCTCTTTGTCCAGACCCGCCTCATCTTCGAGCGACAGCGCAAGATCGGACGTGACAAGACCCGGAAAATCCGCCCGCTCGGCACCGCACAGCTGCGCATAGGCATCGTTGACGGCGACATAACGCAGCATCCCGTCCTTGATGAAGGCCGGTACGTCGAGATCGTTGATCCTTTCGCAGGCCCGCTGCAGAAGTTCACTATCGCTACTCACCCGATCCCCCAACGAACCGCCACACGGACACCACCGCCCATGATTCGCACCATGATGCATCAAACCGGAACTTGAGCACCACTATGGTTAACAAACTGTTTCTGGGCCGGCATGGAGCAGCAACGGAAAAGGCTGATGCGATCCTGAGGGCCCGACAACACCGGAAACAAGCCGCCCACTTGGAGCCACCAATCCGCCACCATTTCGCCACAGTACCCGCTGACCGCGCCGAAGCCGCCCGCATGTTCAACTTCAGGCATTTGCCAGATGAACGGATGTTCAGACTTATCCTTTTGTTTTTCCTTTAATTTGCCGCGATCTGGGATGATCTTGAGGATGTACCCGATAAGGATCAAACGGGTGAAAGGAACAAAGCCATGTCAGTTCTGAAGAAGAGTTTTACTGCGGGTCTTGTCGCGCTCTCGCTGACCAGCGCGCTGATCGCAACTGCCCCTGCTGCCGAAGCGCGGGATCATTTCTGGGCAGGCGTTGCTGCCGGCACCGTGGGCGGCCTCATCGGTGGCGCGATTGCTTCGCAGCCGCGCGGACCCGTCTATGAAGAACGCATCTATGATGCACCTCCCCCGCCTCCGCCGCGCCAGGTGGTTTATGAGCGGACCTATTATCGCGAAGCGCCGCGTCCGCGCTGCCATTTCGAATGGCAGGAAAACGAATGGGGCGATGCCTACCGTGTCCGCGTCTGCCCGGTTTACTGACGGCAGTCGGCAACGGTGGCATGCGGGCGGGCGGTCGCGACTGACCCTCATCAGCCGATAAAATCAAGGAGCCCGCGTCGATCTCGACGCGGGCTCTTGACTTTAAAGCGTAAAAGACGCACATGCAGCATCAGCTTTCACCTTCCGGCCGCCGCGTGAGCTGGCCCTGCGACGAGAATATTCGCGAAGAAGGAACAAGGCGCTCTTATCAGGCCCAAGAGGCCAGCGCTGGGAAGCAATTTCCACTGACAAGTTCCCACTTCACGCGGGGTTCTTGACGCCAGAAGCAGACCGGACGGCATGGTGCCGCACCGGCGTACGTTTCTGGCGCCCCGAAAAGGTATTCGACTTGACGAATTTCCACGAGCTTGGTTTGACCAAGCAGCTCGTTGCCGCCGTTATCAGCCTTGGCTACGAGACCCCGACGCCGATCCAGGCGCAGGCCATTCCGCTTCTGCTCGAAGGCCGCGACATGATCGGCCTTGCTCAGACCGGCACTGGCAAGACCGCAGCTTTCGGCCTTCCCCTTATTGAAATGCTGCTCAAGGAACAGAAGCGTCCGGATAACCGCACGACCCGCACGCTGATCCTTGCTCCGACGCGCGAACTGGTGAACCAGATCGCTGCCAACCTGAAGAGCTACGTGCGCAACACGCCGCTGAAGATCAATTCCGTCGTCGGCGGCGCCTCGATCAACAAGCAGCAGATGCAGCTCGAAAAGGGCACCGACATTCTGGTTGCCACCCCCGGCCGCCTGCTCGACCTGATCAGCCGCCGCGCCATCGGCTTGACCGCCGTGCGTTACCTGGTGCTCGACGAAGCCGACCAGATGCTGGATCTCGGTTTTGTGCATGACCTACGCAAGATTTCCAAGATGGTGCCGGCCCGTCGCCAGACCCTGCTGTTTTCGGCCACCATGCCGAAGGCAATTGCCGATCTCGCCGGCGATTTCCTGAAGGATCCGGTCAAGGTCGAAGTCAGCCCTCCGGGCAAGGCTGCCGACAAGGTTGAACAGTATGTTCACTTCGTCAACGGCAAGAACGACAAGACCGAGCTTCTGAAGGCATCGCTGGAAAAGAACCCGGATGGCCGCGCCATGGTGTTCCTCCGCACCAAGCATGGCGCTGAAAAGCTGTTCAAGTACCTCGAACACCTGCAGTTCAAGGTTGCCTCCATTCACGGCAACAAGAGCCAGGGCCAGCGCGAACGCGCACTGAAGGCTTTCCGTGACGGTGAAATCCGCATTCTCGTCGCGACCGACGTTGCCGCCCGCGGCATCGATATCCCGGGCGTGACGCATGTGTTCAACTACGACCTGCCGGAAGTCGCCGACGCCTATGTCCACCGCATCGGCCGTACCGCCCGTGCCGGCCGTGATGGCATTGCGATTGCCTTCTGCGCACCGGATGAAACGCGTCTGCTGCGCGACATCGAGCGCCTGATGAACATCGAGATCACTGTTGCCTCCGGCGAACGCCCGACGGTGCTGGCAAGCCCTGCCCGCTCCAGCGGCAAGCCCGCCCGCAGCGGCCCTGCCCGCAATGGCGCCGGTCGTGGCCGTCCTGAAGGTGGTCGTCCTGAAGGCGGACGCGGTGAAGGCCCGAGCCGTGGCCGCGCCGAAAATCGTCCGTCGCGCCGTCCGCGCACGCCGGAAGGCGCTGCCCTTTCGGCCCGTGGCGAGGAACTGGGTGAACGCTCCTTCCGTGGCCAGCGCCGCAACGAGGAAGCTCCGCGTTTCGAAGCCGACAATGATCTTGCCTCGACCTCGGATTTCCGCGCGACGAAGAAGCCGGCCGGTGGCCGTCCCGATGGTCGCCCGGCCCGCAACGGCGAACGCAAGGGTGGCCATGCCGCCCACGGCGCCCATGAGCCGGCAACCCAGCGCACGGCCCGCACCGGCCAGGGCCGTCCCGGCCAGAAGCCGGCCGGCAACGGTGGCCCGGTGAAGTTCGGCGGCGAAGGCCGCACGGGTGGCCAGGGTGGCCGCACGCGTGACCGCGCCTAATCTGCCTCTGGCACAGCTCCAATGACCTCGGCCCGCCCCTTTCTCTAAGAAGGGGCGGGCTTTTTTATTTCGTGAAAGCGTTGATCTCGGCGCAAACGGCAGGACACATTCAACGCTGCACCTTGCTGGCGCTGCCGTTCCAGCAAGGCTGGTCTGGACTGGTCTTCCACCGGAGGATGAATCTCCCTGAAGCGTCGCGACAATTCTGCGGGTTTATATGCGGACTTTCTTGAGTGCCGTTAACTTGTGCAGGGGTACGAAAAGGCCTGTGCATTTTCTGTCCAACTGCAATCTTTTGAAAGACTTGCCAGCGTTGGTCTGCTAGCGGACATTCCGCTCAACGCATTTTAGCGGATCCTTGCATGGACGGCATCATTGGGGAACCCGACCCTTGCGCGGCGGCCTGGCGCATCTTTCATCACCCATCTTCGACCATTTGAATTAAATCAACGCGGACTGTGCATGGTTCTTGCATTGCCATCTGCGTTGTACTCTTATGGTCAAAAACCGGGGACGCACCATTGGCATTCGATGAAATGTTGACTGCGGATAACAATCCGCGACCGCCTTACCAGACTTACCAGGAGTGGTATGCAAGCCAGGATCCGGCGCATCTCATCCAGAAATCGAGAGACGCGGAAAACATCTTTCGCAAGACCGGCATTACCTTTGCAGTCTATGGACACGCGGATTCGTCTGAAAAGCTGATCCCCTTCGATATCATTCCGCGCATCATCGCCGCCCGCGAATGGCGAAAACTGGCGCAGGGCATCGAGCAGCGCGTTCTCGCCCTCAACGCCTTCCTCGATGATATCTACCATAAGCAGGAAATCATCCGGGCCGGGCGCATTCCGCGCGAACTGATCGAAAAGAACGTCACCTTCCTGCCTGAGATGATCGGCTTCAAGCCGCCCGGCGGCGTCTATACCCATATTGTCGGCACCGATATCGTGCGCACCGGCGAAGACCAGTTCTACGTGCTGGAAGACAATGCCCGCACGCCTTCCGGCGTCTCCTACATGCTGGAGAACCGGGAAACCATGATGCAGATGTTTCCCGAACTGTTTTCGCAAAACAAGGTGCAGCGGGTCGAGGACTATCCCTATCTTCTGCGCCAGTCGCTCGCCTCTCTTGCGCCTCCCGGCTGCAAGGGCCGCCCGCGCGTGGCCGTCCTCACGCCCGGCATCTACAATTCCGCCTATTACGAACACTCGTTCCTCGCCGACACCATGGGCGTGGAACTGGTGGAGGGATCGGACCTGCGCGTCATCGACGGCAAGGTGAAGATGCGCACGACCCGCGGTTATGAAGCGATCGACGTGCTTTACCGCCGCGTCGATGACGATTACCTCGATCCCCTGACCTTCCGGCCGGATTCGGCGCTTGGCGTTCCCGGCATCATGGATGTCTATCGCTCCGGCAATATCACCATTGCCAATGCGCCGGGCACCGGCATCTGCGACGACAAGGCGATCTATTCCTACATGCCTGAAATCGTTGAGTTCTATACGGGCCGCAAGCCGATTCTGGAAAACGTGCCCACCTGGCGCTGTTCGGAGGCCGACAGCCTCAAATACGTGCTGGAGCATCTGGAAGAGCTGGTGGTGAAGGAAGTGCATGGCTCCGGCGGCTATGGCATGCTGGTTGGCCCGACAGCCTCGAAGAAGGAACGCGCCGATTTTGCCGAAAAGCTGAAGGCGCGCCCCTCCAACTACATCGCCCAGCCGACACTGTCTCTGTCGACCGTGCCGATCCTCGTCAACAAGGGTATCGCGCCGCGCCATGTGGATCTGCGGCCTTACGTGCTTGTCTCCGACAAGGTGAAGATCATTCCAGGTGGGTTGACCCGCGTGGCGCTGAAGCAGGGCTCGCTGGTGGTCAACTCCAGCCAGGGCGGCGGCACCAAGGACACCTGGGTACTGGAAGATTGAGGGCGTAAAATGCTGGGAAGAACTGCCAACGGCCTCTACTGGATGTTCCGTTACATCGAGCGTGCCGAAAACATCGCCCGCCTGATCGATGCGGGCCTTCGGGTCTCGCTGACGCGGGCCGGCTCCTCCGACGAGGATTGGGACGGCGTGCTGCAAAGTGCCGGCGTGCGCGATGCCTATGCCACCGTGCATGATACGATGACGGCTGCCAACGCCATCGATTACCTGCTGCGCGACACGTCCAACCCGTCGAGCGTCATGTCCTGCATCGATTCGGGCCGCAACAATGCCCGCATGGTGCGCACGGCGCTGACGCGGGAAACCTGGGAAGCGACCAACGAATGCTGGATCGAGTTGAAGCAGCTTTTGTCCCGCAAGGTGAAACCTGCCGATCTGCCGGAAGCGATCGACGTGATCAAGCGGCGCGCCGGCCTCATCCGTGGCGCCTTCCACGGCTCGATGCTGCGCAACGATCTCTATAATTTCTCGCGCATCGGCACGTTCATCGAGCGGGCGGACAATACCAGCCGCATTCTAGACGTGAAATATTACGTGCTGCTGCCGGCGATCAGCCAGGTTGGCTCGTCGCTCGATAATTTCCAGTGGGAATCCATCCTGCGCTCGGTTTCGGCGCATCGCTCCTATGGCTGGGTCTATGACGGCGAATACAAGCCGTCGAGCATTGCCGATTTCCTCATCCTCAACGTGCGCATGCCGCGCTCGCTTGCCTATTGCTACGAAAAGATCGTCAGCAACCTGCATTATCTGGAAGAGGATTACGGCGAGCGCCACACGGCGCATGATACCGCCGCCTCGATCAAGACCATGCTGAAGCGTGGCTCGATTGCAGATGTGATGGACCAGGGCCTGCATGAGTTTCTGGAAGATTTCATAAACCGGAACAACAAGTTGAGCGCCGAAATTTCAGAAGGCTACCGCTTCTATCAATAAGCGGAGCGGGGGTACGGTCATGCGTTTGAAAATTTCTCACACGACAGAATATCGTTACGACGAGCCGGTGGCCTATGCGCTGCAGCGGTTGCGCCTGACGCCGCTTGGTGGCTCGACGCAAAAGGTCATCGACTGGGCAATCACCGTGGATGGCGCCAAGGTGGAAGCCGGTTATGCCGACCAGTTCGGCAACCGCGTCGAACTGGTTTCCATCGAAGGCGGCGCGCACACCATCCGCATCACCGCATCGGGTGAGGTCGAGACGGCGGACAAAGCGGGCGTGCTCGGTCCTCATACCGGCTTCGTGCCGCTCTGGCTTTATCTGCGCGATACGCCGCTGACCAAGCCCGGCAAGCTGATCCGCGAGCTTGCCCGCTCGCTGAAGGGCGACAGCGAACTTGCGCAGATGCACACGCTGATGGAAACCATCCACGGGACGGTTGCCTACCTGCCGGGCTCAACGGATGCGCAAACCACGGCCGAGGAGGCGCTGGAGGCAAAATCCGGCGTCTGCCAGGATCACGCCCACATCTTCATCGCCGCCGCCCGCGTGGCCAAACTGCCGGCCCGTTATGTCTCCGGTTATCTTTTGATGGAAGGACAGACCGAACAGGTGGCAACACATGCCTGGGCGGAAGCCCATATTCCAGGGCTTGGCTGGGTGGGCTTTGATGCTGCCAACAAGATCTGCCCCGATGACCGCTATGTGCGCGTGGCAACCGGCCTCTGCTATCAGGACTGCGCCCCGGTCTCGGGCATGCGCATCGGCCCCGGCACGCACGGCGAAAACCTCACCGTTTCGCTCACCGTAAAACCCGCAGACGGGCAGATGCAAAGCCAAAGTTCTGGACCAGCACCGGCACAAGAGGATCAGGCGCAGGCCTGAGTTTTTGACACGATTGTAGACAGACCATGACGCGAGACCGGTGCCCCTCAGCACCGGTTTTTTCTTTTCGCCGACGACGCCCCCTGACCCTTCCGTAGCAGCCGTGCCGGGTTTTTCGCCTTCCGGCAGGCTTGGCTTAAGGCAGGCCCCATGGCCTTCGTTTTGCCTTGCTTAATGCATGGTGCAGGGCCTTGCCTGACGCAAAGCGCAGAATTTTCGATTTTTACCGATCGGATCTCGCCCGTGCCGGGCTCCATAAGCTCCGCGCCATGCCCCTGTGTTTTTATGTCCGGCGCTTCTGGACAAGGCGAGACAGGCAATCGGGATCAGGCAATGCTGTTCGGACGATCGGTTTTCCAGACCATACTCACCCGACTTGACGTGGAGGCACCGGACGAGATCCCAGCCACGCCGCCATCCTACCGCGTGGCGGGCCTCACCAGCGGCTTCGTCATGCCCTCAGGCGCCGCTGAAGCCACCGATACCTCGGGATTTGACGATCCGTACCGCGCCATGCTCGACCAGTTCGACGCTGGCGCAAAAGAGCCGCAGGCGATGCCAGAGCGGCAGCCGGCATCAAAAACCCCCGAACCACCCCTCATGCCCCCGCATCTTGCGCGCCTTGGCGAAGAGGAGGTGGCGGAAGACCTCGGCATCTTGCCGACCGACAGCCCCGAAACCCTTGCCGAACGCCGCCGCACCTTTGCCCGCCACAACCACCCCGACAGCGTCGACGCCCTGTTTCGCGACAAGGCCAACACCCGCATGATGCTCGCCAACATGCTGATCGACCGGGCGCTGCGCCTGACCACGCTGCGCTGACGCAAATATCCACCGCACGCAGCCAGAGCACCACACCCCTCCCCGCCTGCTAATGCCTACTGCCTACTGCCTACTGCCTACTGCCTAAAACGGCCCCGACAATCCGCCAATCTTTCAACCCCATGCAAAGTTTTCTGCCTTTTGCCGATTGCTGACGCCCGCGACCTTTGTTATGAACCCTGCACCGGCACGAACAGTGCGTCACGCATCGGTTCGCAGAAGCACCCGTAGCTCAGCTGGATAGAGTGTTGCCCTCCGAAGGCAAAGGTCACTGGTTCGAATCCAGTCGGGTGCGCCATTTCAGCAAACAACCGCGAACCGCAGACGTTGCCGATTTGTGCATCGCACAATGCGTGGCATTAGTCGCTTCCGCGCCTGTGGATTTAAATATCTACGAACCGCAGACGCTTTCGCAAAGGAAGTCTAAAATTTCCCCGTACGCAGACATCTGAGCGCTTCGGCAACGAGATCGCGCATAAACTGGTGAGCCGGGGCCTTGTCGCTGGCGGCGTGCCACATCAGCATCAGTTTTGCGGGTGCAAGGCAGATCTCTTCGGGAAGCGGCCTGACGGACAGGTTGAAATGCTCGGCAAAACGTTCCGCCACCTGGGTGTGAACTGTGGCGATCATCGGGGCTTGAGAAACGATAGAGGGCACCGCCAGCAGGTGGGGCGTTCGCAGCGCAATCTGCGGCCACACATCCAGACGGTCCAAAGCGTTCAGCACGGCGTCTCCGTCTGCCCCCTCGACCACCAGCATCGGATAACGCCTGTAGTCATCCAGCGTCATCACATCGCCGATCGCGACCAGGGCCGCATTAAAAACCGTATGATACCCTTCGTGATAAATCACCCGTTGCTTGTGGTAGCTTCGCCCCCCGGCGAAGGTGCCGATGGCAAGATCAAAGACGCCCATCTCCAGACCATCGGCGACATCGACCCCGTCTATGGGGATCAATTTGAGCGTAACGCCGGGCGCCTTTTCCAGCAGCAAGGCCGAGACGGCTGGAACGAGGATGGCTTCGGCGCTGTCGGTCACGCCCAGTCGAAAGGACATTTTTGCTGTTGAAGGATCAAAGGGCATTTGCTCTTCAAACAGCATGCGGATCTTGCGCATGGTCGCCCGAAGCTCGACTTCGAGACTGATAGCTTTTGCCGTCGGCACCATGCCGCCCGCACTTCGCACCAGCAATTCATCCCCCAGCAAGCCTCGAAGACGCGCCAGATTATGGCTCATGGCGGGCTGACCGAGAGAAAGCCGCCGCGCCGCGCGCGACACATTCTTTTCCTCCAGAAGGGCCTCCATCGCAACCAGCAGGTTGAGATCGATTTTGGAAATATCAACCACGTCAATTCCGCTCATCATCTAGATCGATTTGATTGATGATGAGCATGGCGTATTTTTGGGGTCAAGCAACGAATTTTCCCGGAGGAAATCGCTCATGACCCACTCAATATCCCGTCGCAGCCTTCTCAAAACTGCCCCGGCCGCCGTGGTCGGAACCACGTCCGCTTCCCTCTTGAGCCGTCCGGATGCGGCGCAGGCGGCGTCAGTTGCCCAACCCAGCTCGAACCGCGACGCGTACGGGGACTGGAGCGCCGTCACTTACCTTTCCCTGGAGTGCCAGAAGCAGCGCACTGCGAACGAGGAGGCCGTGCGCATCACGCCGTATGCGGCCTTTCTCGATACGGATCTCTCGGTCCCCTCGGCGGCTGCGCAGGCCATCCAGTTCGGACAGCTTAACCCCAGCGAGGTACCTTCGCCGAGCGCGCAGAACCTCAACCGCCTGATCGATCCGTCCTTCAAGACGAAAGACAACGGTTATGCCGTTCTTGGTGGCCAGATGGCCTATGCGCAAAGCCGCATCGTTATGCCCGGCGTGACCACCGACATGTTCAAGTGGTGGTTTACCTGGCATCCCGTCGAAAAAGAGCGCTACATGCTGTGGTTTCCGCAGGCGCATATCGACACCAGCGTTGCCGACCCGGCTCGCCTGAAGGATACCTCGCTCAGCTACGAGAAGCGGCTCTTCAACAATCCCAACCGCATCCAGGAATGGATCGGCCCGAGCCGTCTCGACGCCATCATCCATTTCGCCGAACCGGCGACGCTCGGCTTCGACGCCCAGGCCCTGGCGCGGGAGGGTTTTACCGCAAGCGCCAGCGCCGTCTGCTACGCAACGCCGGCGCCCGATATCCCGTTCACGCTGATGGTCCATATCGCCCGCGATACAAGCGCCGGCATGGAACTCTTCAGCCGATACTGGATCGGAGCCCATCCGGACATGGCACGTTTTGCCAATGCGGAAAAGGCGCTGGCAATGCTGCAGCATATCGGCTTCAACGAACAGGTTGCGGAAATGACGGCCTATGAAATGTCGGTTCACGACATGACGGAGTTCAACCATCTCGCACGCATCCTGCCCGGCATTCATCAAGCCTTCAGCTGAAGAGAGGGCGATGGCCAACCTCGGCCATAAGCGCTTCGATCAGAAGAGGGCTATCGCGTAGACATAGCTCTCTTCTTCGCCCGGCGCGGCGCGCCAGGTACCGCCCATTGCCGCCGATATCAGGTCCTGTCAGCGTTCATTGGCAATCCTGACTGCTATGTCGAGCAAGACCTTGGCACCGGCCGTGACCTGATCCGGGTCGCACCATTCCTTTTCGCTGTGGGAGATGCCGTCCTTGCAGGGCACGAAGACGATGGCCGTCGGGCAAAGATGATGCATCGACAAGGCATCGTGGGAGGTCAGTGTCGGCAACATCATCGACGTGTAGCCGCGTTGCCGAGCGGTATCGATCACCTGGCCGGAAAGTTCCGGCGAGAGATCGAGCCGCTGGCGGTAGTGAGAGGTTGTCGCGTCGATGGTAAGGCCTGTTTCCTCGGCAATCCGTCGTGCCGCCGCCTCGATCCGGTCGATGATCTTTGCTCGCCCCTCTTCCGTCGCATGGACGGCAACATAAGAGAGCTTGGTCAGGTGGGGAATGTTGACGCGGTTGTTCGGCCAGTTGCGGATCACGGTGGCGCTCACCATGCCTTCCGGCTCGTTGTCCGCCCCGATCGCTTCAATCTCGAGAATGAGTTTTGCCGCGCCAACCAGTGAATTGCGCCGCGTCGACATGGCTGCCGTCTGGGAATGACCGTTCTCGCCGTTGATATCGATGAAGCCGCTGCATCCCCAGGAACTGTTGGAGACGGCGGCAATCATCGCGCCTGCCTTTTCCATCTCCGGACCCTGCTCGATATGCAGTTCGAGATAGGTATGAACAGGGCGACCGCCGACCGGCAGCGCCCCTGCATAACCGATGCGCGCCAGTTCATCGCCAAGCACCGCTCCGGCTTCATCCCGGCACTGCAAGGCCTGATCGAGCGGCAGAAGTCCGGCAAAGGCGCCCGAGCCCATCACGCCGGGCTGGAAACGCGCGCCCTCCTCATTGGTGAAATTGGCGATCTCGATCGCCCGCTTCGTGGTGAGACCGGCTTCGTTCAGGGCGCGAGCCACAGCAATCCCGGCCAGCACGCCCAAGACACCATCGAACTTGCCGCCCGGCATCTGGGTGTCGAGATGGCTGCCGATCATCAGTGGCGGCAAGGAGGGATCCGTCCCCTCCCGCCTTGCAAACATGTTGCCAATCGCATCGACGGTGACCAGCAGGCCGGCCTCCTGCGCAAAGTGGCGAAACAGGTTGCGCGCCTCGCGATCCGCATCGGACAGCGCCGGACGATAGCTGCCGCCGCCGGGCGTTGCGCCGATCGCTCCCATGGTCATGATATCGGCCCACAGGCGCGCGGCGTCGATCTTTGGCGATGCAGTCATGGTCCTTGTCCTTTCGCAATCCGGGCCAGCGGCAGCGGGTGAGATCAGGTTGTCTCGTGCAGCACGTCTTCCAATGTCTTCAGGAAAATATCGGCATGCTCCTTGCCGAAAGGCAGCGGCGGGCGGATCTTCAGCGTGTTGCCATGGATGCCGGCAGCGCTGATCAGCACACGGCGCTCACGCATGCGGTTGACGACGGCAAGCGACAGCGCCCCATCGGGTTCGCGGCTTTCACGGTCCTTGACGAATTCGAGGCCAAGGAAGAGGCCGGCACCGCGCACATCACCAATGGCGTCGAATGTCTGCTGCAGCTTGCGCATCCCCTCCAGCATATAGGTGCCGGTCGTTTCTGCATTGCGCATCAGGTCCTCGTCGCGGATGATGTCGAGCACGGCATTGGCGGCGGCAATGGACACGTGGTTGGCGCCGAAGGTGTTGAAATAACGGATGTCCCGGCCAAAACGCTCCTGCACCGCGCCCTTCATCACCACAGCGGCAATCGGCAGGCCGTTGCCCATGGGCTTGCCCATCACGGCGATATCCGGAACGATGCCGTGGCGCATGAAACCCCACATATGCGCTCCCGTACGGCCAAAACCCGGCTGGACTTCGTCGGCGATATAAAGCGCGCCGGCCTCATGCACGACGTCCAGCGTCTGTTTCAGAAAGCCGGCCGGCTCGGAGAAAATGCCGTCGGTTGAAAAAATGCTGTCGGCGATAAAGGCGGCGGGTTTGATGCCACGACGTGCCATGAAGGCGATCGCCTTGGACACTTCTTCGGCAAAGGCCTCACCGACATCCCGGCCGTCGGCGCGATAGGCATCCGGTGCCGGCACGGTGATGACATGCATGCCAAGCGGCATGTTCGGGCCAAGCGACGGCGAGAGCGACGCAGTGACGCTCGTTGTGCCGTGATAGGCGTTTTCGGTGATGATGATGCCGGTGCCGCCGGTATAATAACAGGCAAGCCGGATCGCGAGATCCACCGCCTCGCTGCCGGTGCAGCAATACATCACGCGGTTGAGGTCATCGGGAAAGGTCGCGAGCAGTTTTTCGGAATAGTCGAGGATCTTTTCGTCAAGATAACGTGTGTGGGTGTTCAGCACTGCCGCCTGTTCAGTCATCGCTGCGACCACGCGCGGATGGCAATGGCCAACCGAGGGCACGTTGTTATAGGCGTCGAGATAGGCATTGCCATCGGGATCGTAGAGCCAGACGCCTTCGGCGCGCACCAGATGCAGCGGATTTTCGTAAAACAGCCGATAGGATGGCCCAAGCATCGCCTGGCGCCGCTCGATCATCAAGCGCTCCCTCTCCGGCAGGCTGCCGAGACGCGCGGCATCAAAGCCGTTGATCATCGTGGTGGCGGGCTTGGTCATGGTTCTCATCCCTTGGGAGTACGGCAGGCGGCGGCAAGGCGCGCCATGGCATCGTCTTTTGAAATCGCGTCCAGCCGGGCAAACTGTTGCCAGACGGTGGGGCTATTGCGTGTGTAGAGTTCGCGGTGGTCCGGAAACAGTTTGCTGCGCCATTCGGGTATCGCAAGCCGCATCACCATGCGCGTGACGACAGCCGGATAAAGCAGCGAAATCTCGTGGTCGGACAGCGTCTTTTCCGTGCTGTAACCGCGCAGAAAATCACACATCGCCTCAATGGGGTCATCGGCATCACCCATCTGATAGGCGGCCCCCACGGCGACATCGAACAGCACCGGCGCATGCACCATGTCGCCGAAATCGATGATGCCGCTGATCGTGTCCGGATCCTCCACGCTGACGAGGATGTTTTCCATGTTGAAATCGTTATGAACGACCTGCGCCGGCAGGTCCGCCATACGCGGCGCGATCAAGCGTTCGAAGTCATCCATGCCACGCTCCAGCCGGGCACGCTGGCCGGCATCATCGAAGGCGCCGAAAAGGTCACGAATGCCTGCGGCGTGTTTCATGTCCCAGGTGATACGGTGGTTCGCCGCCTCATGCGAAAACCCTGCCAGTGCCTTCTGCATGCGGCCGAGCAGCACACCAACGCGAAAACGCTGGAGCGCCGACTGCGGCTGCGATTTCTGGGAGACACCGGGCACGAAGGTGACCATGCGCACGCCGCGCGTGCCACCGTCGTCATCGGTCATGCGGAAGTCCGCTTCACCGTCCAGCGTGCGGATGATCCTCTGAATCGGAATACCGGGGTCGGCGGCTTCCACATGCAACAACGCCTGGCTGTGCATGCTGGTCATCGCCGGGGGCTCGGCCGGGTTGAGCACCTTGAAGAGATAGTGCGTGCCATCGTCGAGCGTCAGCCGGTAATTGCTGTCCTTCTCGCCCCAGAGCCATTCGGCCTTGCCGACGAGCCCGTATTTTTCGCGCGCGATACGCTCGGCCTGGTCAGGCGGCACGGCCGTCACGCCCGTTTCCAGCTCTGCGCCAAGCCCGCCTGCCACCTCTTGGCTTGCCATGGAGGCCATCTGTTTTATCCCGGTGCTGCTTAAAATGATGGGGATGCGAAGGCAGAAGGCCTCCGCATCTTGTTTGGTTCAGACGACCCGCGGTGCGTTGAGAACGTCTTCCGGATAGGCCGCCTGGTAGGCAGAAGCCAGCGTCAGCACGATATCGTCGCGGTAACGCGGCCCGACGAATTGCAGGCCGATCGGCAGACCGCCGGCATCGAAACCGCAGGGCACCGAGACGGCCGGCTGCCCGGTCATGTTGAACGGATAGGTGAAGGGCGACCAGTCGGACCAGTCCTTGCCCTCGATGCCGCCTGGAAAATCGACGCCCGCCTCGATCGCCGTCACCGGCATGGTCGGCAGCATCAGGGCGTCATACTTTTCATGGAACAGCGCCATCGTCACCTTGAGATCGGCACGCACCTGTTCGGCCGCAACATAGTCGCGGGCGGTGTAGGCGCAGCCCTTCTCGTAGATCCGGATAAGACCCGGGTCCATCAGCCGCTTCTGCTCGTCAGTCGGATTGACCAACTCGACGGTTCTCGCCTCTGCCGCATACCAGAGCGCGAGCAGTGCGTCCTGCGGATTGGAGAACCCGGGATCGACCTCTTCGATGATTGCCCCCATATCGGCCAGACGCTGTGCGGCACGCTCGACGGCGGCGGCGACATCCGGTTGAACCTGCGCATAACCGAGATTGCGGCTATAGCCGATCTTCAAACCCTTGACGCTGGCGGCCTTGATCGCCGCGCGCCAATCCGGCACCGGTGTCGGGCAATAACCGTACATCGCCCTCGGCGTCGGCCCGGTCGTTGCATTCATGAACAATGCGGCATCCTCGACGGTGCGGGTCAGCGGACCACGATGGGCAAGCTCGAAGAGCGCTGTGGGTGTATCGGAGGGTATCCAGCCATAGGTCGGCTTGATCCCGAACGTGCCGGAGAAGGAGGCCGGGATACGAATGGAGCCCGCACCGTCGGAGCCCTCGTGCAGCACGCCCATGTTAAGCGCCGCGGCAACCGCTGCCCCGCCGGACGAGCCGCCGGATGCGCGGTCGGTGCGCCAGGGGTTCAGCGTATTGCCGAAGGCCGGACCGTGCGTGACACCCTTCCAGCCGAATTCGGGCGATGTCGTTGTGCCGAGAATGGTGACCCCGGCGCCGCGCAGGCGTTCCATGATCAGGAACTCCTTGTCCGACGGGGTCGTGGCGCCCAGCGCTGAACCCCGGCGCCACGGAATGCCCTTGACCGGCGTCAGTTCCTTGATCGTCGTCGGCGCGCCGTCGATGGGCGACAGCGGCTCGCCCTTCTGCCAGCGCGCTTCGGAGGCTTTTGCCTCTGTGAGCGCCAGTTCCGGCACCACAAAGGCAAACGCGTTGACGCTCGGATTGAACTTTTCGATCCGCTCGAGCGACGCCTTTGCCGCTTCGACCGGAGACGCCTTGCCCGCGGCAAACAGCTCGGACAGCTGGGCTGCGGTCATCTCGCCGAGATCCGTTTTTTCCATCATGCTCATGTCATTTCCTCGAAATGAATTACGCGCGTGCAGCCTGAACCTTGTCGAGCGCACGGCTGACGGCTGCAAACATCTCGTCGATCTGCTCGGCGGTGATGATCATCGGCGGGCAGAAGCAGATGGCTTCGGCAATGTTGCGCACGATCAGGCCTTCCTCCTCGCAGGCGGCGGACACGGCGGCAGCCGCATCACCGGCCTTGCCATCGGCAAAAGGCTTGATTTCAAGCGCGCCGAGCAGGCCGATGCCCCGCGCAGAATGCGACACCGGATGTTTCGCAAGCTCCTCCAGACCGGCGAGAAACTGCGCTTCCAGGCGGGCGACATTGCCCACGAGATCACGCTCCTGGATGATCTTCAGGTTTTCCAGCCCGACCGCGGTTGCAACCGGATGGCCGGATGCCGTGTAACCATGGCCGAACACGCCGATACGATCCGATTCATCGGCGATCGGCTGGTAGAAGTGGTCGTTCATGATGATTGCCGACAGCGGCATGTAGGAGGACGAGATCTGCTTCGACACAACGAGCACATCCGGCGTAATGCCGAGCGTCTCGCAGGCGAACATCTTGCCGGTGCGCCCGAAGCCGCAGATCACCTCGTCAGCGACGAGCAGGATGTCGTATTTCTTCAGAATCTCCTGAACGCCGGCCCAGTAGCCATCCGGAGGCACGAGAACGCCACCCGCACCGATCACCGGCTCGCCCCAGAAGGCGGCAATCGTCTCCGGGCCCTCCTTCAGGATCAGATCCTCAAGATCCTGAAGGATGCGCTTGGTGAAGTCCGCTTCGCTTTCGCCCTCAAGACCGAAATGGACGTAGGACGGGCAGGATGTATGGAGCATGCGGTCGAGCGGCAGGTCGAAACTCTCATGGTTGCGCGGCAGGCCGGTGAGCGACCCGGAGGCGATGGTGACGCCATGATAGCCCTTGATGCGGCTGATGATCTTTTTCTTGTCTTTCTTGCCGAGCGCGTTGGAACGGTACCAGACCATCTTGACCGCGAGATCATTGGCCTCCGAGCCGGACGAGGTGAAATGCACCTTGGACATCGGCACGGGCGCGATCTTGATCAGCATTTCGGCCAGATCAATCGACGGCCCATGGGTCTTGTAGGAGAAGGTGTGGTAATAGGGCAGCTTCGCCATCTGGGCCGTGGCAACGTCCACCAGCCGCTTTTCGCCAAAACCGAGTGCCACCGACCACAGGCCGGCCATGCCCTCGATATAACGCTTGCCATGGCTGTCGGTCACGTAGATGCCGTCACCGCTCTCGATCACCAGGCCGCCCTGCTTCTCATATTTGCGCAGGTTCACGTTCGGGTGCAGCTGGTAGGCCATGTCGCGGCCTTCCATCGAATTCGGCATGATCGTCATCGGTTTTTCTCCATTGAGCGGTTCGGGCTGTCATCGGCCCAATTGATGGTGACGTGAGACGGCTTCAGGCCGTCATCAGCGCTTCCTTTGCCCGACCGGGAATGGCCTCGATCAGGCTTTTCGTGTAGGCGTGCCGGGGGGTCTCGAAGATCTCGCTCCCCGTCCCGAGTTCGACAACCTCTCCCTGTCGCATCACCATCACCCGGTCGCAGATCTTGGCTGCGACGCGCAGATCATGCGTGATGAAAACGAGGGACAGGTTGAGATCCTTTTTCAACTGGGCAAGCAGTTCCAGAACCTGCGCCTGGATCGAGACATCGAGCGCCGACACGGCTTCGTCGGCGATGATGATCTCCGGTTCCAGCGCCAAGGCTCGGGCAATGCCGATGCGCTGCCGCTGGCCGCCGGAAAATTCGTGCGGAAAGCGATCGGTGCCTCTCGGATCGAGCCCCACCATTTCCATCAGTTCTGCCGCCCGCGCCAAAGCCTGTTTCGTATCCTGCCCATAGGCAATCGGGCCCGAGGCAATGATGCGCCCCACCTTCTCACGCGGATTGAGCGACGAATAGGGATCCTGGAAGATCATCTGCATGCGTCGGCGCATGGCCCTGAGTTCAGCACCTTTCAGATGCGCCATATCCTGACCGCCGAGCAGGACACGTCCACCATCGGGGTCCTGCAGCCGCACAAGGCAGCGCCCCACCGAGGATTTTCCCGAGCCGCTTTCGCCGACGATACCAAGCGTTTCGCCACGCCCGAGCGTGAAGGACACATCCTTGACCGCATGAACGTCGCGGGCCTTTGAAAACAGCCCGCCGCCCATCCGGTAGATTTTTGAGAGTTTCTCCACGGCAAGCAGTGGTTCGCGGATTTCAACGCTTGTGGCCGCCTGACCGGGCCGCGGGATCGCCGCGATCAGCTTTTTCGTATAGGGATGCTGCGGCGAAAACAGCACCTCTTCGGCAGTCCCCTGCTCCACGATGCGACCGAACTGCATGACCGTGACATAATCGGCGATTTCGGCCACGACACCGAAATCATGAGTGATGAACATCACCGCCATGTTGCGCTCTTTCTGCAGCTTGGCGATGAGTGTGAGGATCTGCGCCTGCGTTGTCACGTCAAGCGCGGTTGTCGGTTCATCGGCAACAAGCACGTCCGGTTCGAGCGCAAGCGCCATGGCGATCATCACGCGCTGGCGCTGCCCGCCGGACAACTGGAACGGATAGCTTTCGGCGGCCCGCGCCGGATCGGGCAGACCGACTTCCGTCAGGAGCGAGAGCGCCTTTTGCCGGCGTTCGCGGGGTGTCAGAAGGCCATGCGCCTCGAACACTTCCTCGATCTGCGCCGAGACCTTCATCAGCGGGTTGAGCGCCGACATCGGCTCCTGGAAAACCATGGCCACCCGACGCCCCCGGATGGCATAAAGCGCATCCGGGGGCATCCGGACCAGGTCCTCGCCCTCCAGCAGGATGCGACCCTGTGCGATCCTGACCGTATCGGGCAAAAGCCCCATCAGCGCATTGGCCGACATCGACTTGCCCGAGCCGCTTTCTCCGACCACACAGAGCATTTCGCCGGGAAACAACTTGAAGCTGACGCGATCGACGGCGAAGGCCCGGTCGGCACCATCAGGCAGTGCTATGCTGAGCTTGTCGATGAAGACGACGGGTTTTCCGCGTCCTTCTTCCTTCAGCGCACCCGGATGAATGACGGCATCCATTGCAAGAGTGTCTGCCATGATTATTTCCCCTTGCGCGCAAGACGCGGGTTGAGGGCATCGTTCAGCCCCTCGCCGACAAGATTAAGCGCCAGAACAGTCAGGAGGATGGCGAGACCGGGAAAGAAACTGACCCACCAGGCCTGCCGGATCACCGTGCGGCCAGCCCCGATGATATAGCCCCAGGACATGATGTTGCGGTCGCCAAGGCCGAGGAAGGACAGCGAGCTTTCAATGAGGATTGCCGCCGCCACCATCATCGAGGCCAGCACGATGATCGGCGAAAGCGTGTTCGGCAGGATCTGCCGCCAGATGATCGTCGCATGGGTCTGGCCCGAGAGGACGGCGGCCTCAACAAATTCCCGCGACCTCAGCGACATCACCTCTCCACGCAGCAGGCGCGCGACGGGCGGCCAGGAGACGACAGCAATCGAAATGATGATCGAGGTGATACTGGGCTGGAAGATCGCCACCAGAACCACCGCCAGCGCAAAGCTTGGCACGCTCTGGAAAAATTCGGTGAACCGCATCAGCACGTCATCCACCCAGCCACCGAAATAGCCGGCAATGGCGCCGATCGGAATGCCAATGAGAAGCGAAACCACCGTCGAGACAAGGCCGACCAGCAGCGAAACCCGCGCCCCGTGCGCAAGCCCCGCGGCAAGATCACGCCCCATCGGATCTGTGCCGAGCACGAAAGCATCCATGGTAAACGGCGGAATGAACGGCCGCTGCACCATGGCCCAGGGCGACTTGGTGAAGATGAAGGGCGCAACGATCGACAAAACGACGACAAGCAACAGGATGACGAGACCGATGACAGCGCCGCGGTTTTGCGAAAAACGTTTCCAGAAATCCTTCATGACGCCACCCGGATGCGCGGATCAACGAGGCGGTAAAGCACGTCGGTGATGAGGTTGAAGAACAGGACCATGGCGGCCGAGACGACGAAGACGCCGAGCAGCAGATTGTAATCACGCTGCGACAGGGCATCGAACATCAACCGGCCGATGCCCGGCCAGGCAAAGACCGTCTCGATCAGCACGGCGCCGCCGACAAGTTGCCCCGCCTGCAGGCCGGCAAGTGTGACGACCGGCAAAAGCGCATTGCGCAGCACATGGCGGCGCTGGATGATCCTTGGACGCAGGCCCTTGGCCTTGGCCGTCTTGACGAAATCGAGCTGGCCGACTTCGAGCATCGCAGCACGGGTCATGCGCGCATAGACCGCCATGAAAAACAGCCCGAGCGTCATGGCCGGCAAGATGAGGTGCAGGAGAATATCGAGGGAGCGGCTAAGGCCGGTGTAATTGGCGCCGACCGTCTCATAGCCGAAGCCTGGCAACCAGCCGAGCTGTACGGAAAACAGAAGCACCCCCATCAGCGCCAGCCAGAACAGCGGCGTCGCATAAAAGATCAATGCGACCAGCGAGATGATCGTATCGACCCATTTCCCCTGCCGTGCGGAGGCAAAGGCACCCGCCGTGACGCCAAGGCCAAGCGAGATGACGAAAGCCGAGAGAGACAAAAGCAGCGTCGCCGGCAGGCGCTCGCCGATCAGCTGGAGCACCGGCAACTGCTGGCGGTAGGAATAACCGAGGTCGAGCTGGACCACGGAGGAGACGTAGATCCACAGCTGCACATAAAGCGGCTGGTCGAGGCCGAAGCGTTCTCGCAGCTGTTGCAGGAAGGCAGGATCGGCATCACCGGCTTCCCCCGCCATGACGGACGCCGGATCGCCCGGCGCCGCATGGATGAGGAAGAAGTTGAGCACGGTGATACAGATCAGGATGACGACGGCCTTCAGCAGTCGGCCTGAGATGAATCTCAGCATGAGCAAGGCTCCGACTAGATTTTCCAGGTGCAGGATGAACCGGGTGGAGATGGCCTTCCACCCGGTATCGGCTTACTTCTTGATCCAGGCGTCGCGCATGGATTCCGGCAGGCCGGAGGCGGTCGTCACGATGTCCTGAACCTTGCAGTTGTAGATCGTCGGGAAGCCGAGTTCGAGCAGCCAGGCGACCGGAACGTCTTCCTGGAGGATCTTCTGGGCCCGATCATACAGTTCCTGACGCTTTGCCACCGGATAGGCGACGGCGGCCTCGTCGAACAGCTTGTCGAGTTCGGGGTTCGAATAACCTTCGACATTGTTGAACGGATTGCCCTTGGCAATCTGCGAGGTCTTGTAGTTACGGTCGACCCCGATGGCCGGGTCACCGTTCTGGTAGAGATAGGTGAAAGCGATGTCATAGTCCCAGTTGGACGTGCGCTGGTTCCACCCGGCAACGTCGGCCGATTCGATCTCGATGGGGATGCCGACCTCTTCGAGGTTCTGCTTGACGGCTTCCGCCCAGCGCTGCCAGGTTTCGCCATAAGGCAGCGGCAGCAGCTTCAACGCCTTGCCGTCATAACCCATCTCCTTCAGAAGCGCCTTGGCCTTGGCGGGATCATGCGCGTAATGCGGCTCGACATCCTTGTAGAAGGGAAGTTTTGACGACAGCGCACCGGTCGCCACCTTGCCATAGCCATTCCACAACACGTCTTTCGCAAATTCGCGGTCGAGCGCATACATCACCGCCTGGCGGAACTTCACATTGTCCATCGGCGGCTTGCGGTTGTTGAGCCACAACCAGGAGAGCGGCGCGAAATATTCCCAGCCCTTTTCCGTCGTGCAGGTATTGGGCAGATCCTTCAGCCGCGGAATGTCGAAGTTTTCGATAGAACCGCCCGGGAGAACATCCACCTTGCCGGTCTCGAAAGCGACGGAGCGCGAGGCGCCATCGGGAATGACCTGGTAATAGAGTTCATCCAGATACGGCTTGCCCTTCACATAATAGTCCGGGTTCTTAACGAGGTGGATGTAGCTGCCGCGCTTCCATTCGTCGAACTTGAAGGGACCGGTTCCGATCGGCTTGTCGTTGGCCGGATTGGTGGCGTAGTCGGTGCCTTCGTAGATGTGTTTCGGGATGATCGGCATCGTATAAAACGACAGGCCACGCATGAAGGCCTCGAAGGGCTCCTTCAGCTTGAACACCACCGTCTTGTCATCCGGCGCGGTGACGCTTGCCACATGGCTCATCAGGTTGCGATGGCGCGGCTGCATCTTCAAAAGGTAGTCGTTGGCGGAAAACAGCACGTCCGCTGACGTCATCGGCTTGCCGTCATGCCATTTCACGCCCTCCTGCAGAGCGAAGGTATAGGTCAGGCCATCCTCGGAAACCGTCCAGGATTTGGCGAGCGACGGCATCGGCTTCAGGGCCTCGTCGTAGCGCAGCAATCCTTCGTAGATATTGCCGCCCACCAGCAAAGCCGGGCCGTTCGTGGTGGTGCCAATCATGATGCTCGGCGGTTCCGGCTGAACGATCAGGTTCAGCTTGCCGCCGGGAACGGCCTGGGAAAAGGCCGCTGTCGTGGAGAGAAAAAGAGCCAATGAAGCAGAAATCAGTCGTCGCATGAGGTTCCCCTTATGATTTTCGTTTGCGTGCAGACGTCACTTCGCGATCATATCAGAGCAACAATATACCGATATATCGATGCCTCATCTTGACTCCCGCCATCGGCAGCTGTCAAGCAAGGCCGGTGAATTTTTGCATAAAACTTGAACTCACGCGTGCGCCGCACAAAAATTGATCAACCGCGAAAATTCAGGACGAGACAGGATCCGGGAAAAATGCAGACAGCAGAGAAAGGCCTCTGACGATGGCATCGATGGCACAGCGGGATACAAAGGTTCCTCACATCGCGTTGATCAGCGCTACGCTCGATCTCACCTTCCTGAAGGATGCGTTCAAAACGAGAGGCCTCGATGTTCGGCTGAGCCTTTATCCCGAAGAGGGTTTTGAGGCGGCCGATGTGGCCGTGTGCTGGAACCCGCCCCCTGGCCTGGTTTCAACCATGCCGAACCTGAAGCTCATCCACAGCATTGCAGCCGGCCTCGACAACATCTTTGCCGATCCGCACCTGCCTGCCGTTCCCGTGTGTCGTGTCGTCGATAGCCAGCACGCGTTCGGCATGGCGGAATATGCCATCTGGTCGGTTCTGCTGTTTCATCGAAGGATGGATCTGCATCTGCAAAACGCAGTCCATAAACGCTGGGAGCGTCCCGAACAGACGGCCGCGAAAGATTACACCGTCGGCATACTGGGTTTTGGCGCGATAGGACGCATTGTCGGGCAGCGTCTGCGCGCCCTCGATTACACTGTTCGTGCCTGGGCACGCTCCCCCAAGCAGGAGGCCGGCATCGCCAGTTATCACGGCGATGAGCAGTTGGAAGACTTCCTGTCCGGCTGCGACGCCCTGATCTGCCTGCTGCCACTGACGCAGGCGACGCGCGGCATCCTGAATGCGG
Organism: Neorhizobium sp. PAMB6630; assembly: GCF_058242775.1. Classification (NCBI taxonomy): domain Bacteria; kingdom Pseudomonadati; phylum Pseudomonadota; class Alphaproteobacteria; order Hyphomicrobiales; family Rhizobiaceae; genus Neorhizobium; species Neorhizobium sp. PAMB6630. Next base: position 1,149,209 of record NZ_CM177836.1, on the reverse strand, counting down.
ACCTTTTTGCCATGCTGCCGCAAGGTGCTGCCATCATCAACATGGGCCGCGGCGAACATCTGGTCGAGGAAGACCTTCTGACGGCGATCGACAGCGGGCATCTGCGGGGCGCAGTCCTTGATGTCTTCCTTCAGGAACCGCTTCCCGAAGAAAGCCCGTTGTGGAGCCATCCGAAGATCTTCACCACGCCGCACATCGCATCGATGCCGAATTCGCAGGACGTCGTCGCGCAGATTTTCGAGAACGCCACGCGGGTCCTCGCCGGACAGGCCCCGCTGAATGCAGGGAGCCGGAGCCGCGGTTACTGAGCGGGCGGCGCCAGCATCAGATCCAGCCTGGACAGGTCAAAGCCCGGTTCCTGCACGATCAGGCCCGGCTGATCGGTCACGACATATTCCACGACTGCGGCGATATCATCGAGATGCTGGCGCAAGAGATCGTGGGCACGTCTGGCGTCACCAGCCCTGATCGCGTCATAGATGGCGCGATGTTCCTGCTCGACCTCATCGAAATAACCGGACCGGGGAATGGCTGTCCGTCGCACCCTGTCGAGCTGGCCGGTCGCGTTGTGAATGGTCTGCCAGATATCCGGGAATCCCGCCATGCGGCAGATCAGGCGATGAAAGTCATTGTCGACGGCGAGAAACCGGTCGTAGTCCTCACGCTTGGCGGCATCTGCCTGCAGGAACATCAGCAGATCGAAATCCCGGTCATGGATGGGGTCGTAACAACGCGCGGCAAGCCGCACCATCCGCAATTCGAGGCTGGAGCGAACGAGGTGTCCCTCGATGACGCCGCGGAGCGAAATATTGTTGACGAAGGTGCCGCCGCTGGGCACCACATTCACCAGGCCTTCCTGCGCCAGACGCAGCACAGCCTCGCGCATTGGCGTGCGCGACACGCCCAGTTGCGCGCAGGTTTCCTTCTCGCTGATCGTTGTCCCCGGCTGCATGCGCATGGTGATGATCGCGTGGCGGATGAAATTATAGGCGGCAAGGGCCTTCGGCTGCCCGGCGGCGCTTGCGGCACCATGATCCGGAAACAGGTCGGAACGTTTCAAATTGTTGTTCATTCTGAGCCACCTCCCCACCATGCGTATCGTTAAACTGTCATACCGATATATCGCGGCCTGTCCCTAGCCGCTTCGGCGCAGTTTGCAAGACAATATCCCAGATTTCAGAGACAAAGACCGTCAGACGTGCTGCCCGCCGTTGATATGGATCTCTGCACCATTGATGTAGGAAGACTGGTCGGTGCAGAGGAAATAGATCGTCCTTGCAACTTCGTCAGTGGTGCCGAAACGTCCCATCGGCACCTCGGCCTTAACCAGTGCATCTGTCCCCGGCGAGAGGATCGCCGTTGCGATCTCGCCTGGAGCGATTGCATTCGCACGAATGCCGCGAGGACCGAATTCTCCAGCCAGTTCCCGCGTCAATGCCGCAAGGCCGGCCTTTGACGCCGCATAAGCCACGCCCGCGAAGGGATGCACGCGCGACCCCGCAATCGACGTGACGTTGACGATGGAACCGCGGGCCGCCTCGAGTTCCGGCAGCAATGCCCGCACAAGAAGCGCCGTCGACACGAGATTGACGTTCAGCACCTTCATCCAGACCTCGGCATCCGTCTCCGCCACCCCCAGACGGCTGCCGCCCGGCCCTTTCGGCGAAATACCGGCATTGTTGACCAACGCCGCCAGCTTGCCCTCCGGCAAGCGCTGGCGTACCGTCTCGGCCAGCGCATCGATGCCGGAAAGATCAGCCAGATCGGCCTGGATGTGGCTCTCCTCAGCAGACGGCCAACGGCATTCCTCGGAAAACGGCTGACGCGATACCGTCAGAATTCGCCAGCCATGCTCCATGAAAAGCTTGACCGTCGCGTGTCCAATTCCACGGCTTGCACCAGTCAGAAGCAGATAGGGGGTGTTAGTCAAGGACGGAACTCCCATGAACCGACGATATGGGATAAACCCAATATACCGGTATGCTAGCGGCCCACTTGGGGTTTGCAAGCGCTTTTCGCGTATGCAAAGACTCTGTCGAGGGACAGGGCGCTGCTAGTGACCGGCTGCCCGTGAACTGCCGCCGCGTTCTGTTGCTTCCAGCCAATAGCGTAACGCAAGAAGTCATCGAGATGATCGACGGGTAGAACCAGCCCTCGCCGACGCCCGGCATCGCCGAGAACCACAGGCCATCTGTTACCAAGCTTCAAGACCGCTTTCAGGAAGTCTTTTAAACATCCGCAGACGGCCATCCGGCGCACCATTTCCGCCCCCGCCGCCATCCCATCCCGATATTCCCGCCCCACCTCTGATCCCAGGGCTATTGCATATGAGGCAAGTCCCCTCCCAAACCCTCCCCACAAGGGGGAGGGCTTAACCCGGCCGCGCCGTCCGTTTCAGGAAAGGGACGTTGACTGCCTCGTATCTCCCCTCTTGTTGGGGGGGGGGCCGAAGGACGGAGCAAGACCCGTGGCTCGCCCCGGTCGCCCGGCAGACCAGAGAGGGTCTTATTTCAAATACGATAGCCCCCTCTCTGATCCGGGTCGCTCATCACCGCGTAATCATGAAAAAGTGATTGGGCTGCCGCATGCCGAAGCAGGTGAAGAAAAGCGAGTTGCCGCAGAAGACCTGCGTTTCTTGTGGACGCCCGTTTTCATGGCGGCGCAAGTGGGTTCGGGATTGGCCGGCGGTCAAGTTCTGTTCGGAGCGATGCCGCAAAGCCAGGGGAGAGACCAGATGAAACAGCCTTCCATCGCCATTATCGGCGCCGGTATGGCGGGCCTTGCGCTTGCGGCAGAACTTTCGGCGCATGCGCAGGTGACCCTGTTCGACAAGAGCCGCGGTGTCGGCGGAAGGCTTGCCACACGCCGTGTGGGCGAGACCGGGTTTGACCATGGCGCGCAATATTTTACCGTGCGCGATGCCCGCTTCCACAGCGCACTCGAGCCGTTTCTGGAGGCCGGCCATGTCGAGGCGTGGAATGCGCCGCTGATGCGCCTCAATGCGGATCGGTCGCTGGAACGGCTTGTCGACCGGGCGCCGCGTTTTGTCGGCGTGCCGGCGATGACCTCGCTTGCCAAGGCGATGGCCGCTCCCTTCGAGGTGAAGGTCGACCAGAAGGTTTTTTCGATCGTTGGTGCTCCCGGTCGCTGGTACCTGGTGACCGAAGAGCAGCCTTATGGCCCGTTCGACTGGGTGATCTCGACCGCGCCCGCGCCGCAAACGCAGAGCCTTCTGCCACTTGGCGAGGCGGATAAGGCGGCACTTTCGACGGTGCGGATGAACGGCTGCTTCACGCTAATGCTGGAATTGCCGGGTGATATGCCGCTGCCGTTCGAGGCCTGCCAGGTGGCGGCTTTGACCGATTCGGCAGAGGGTTTGCCTGTCATCAGCTGGATTGCCGCCAACAGCAGCAAGCCGGAGCGGGAGGCGACCGCAGATGTTTCCCAAGGCTCATTGCCCGACCACACACTTGTTATCCATGCCGGCAGCGCCTGGTCCGATGCTCATCTCGAGGATGAGCCGGACACGGTGCGGGAGCATATGCTGACCGCCTGCCGGGATCTCTTTCCCACCCTTGCCTTTGATGCCGCAACTGGGGTGAAGCTGCACCGCTGGCGGTATGCCAATGTGGAAACACCGCTCGGGCAGCCCTTCATCCTCGACCGCGACAGGCAGATCGGCGCCTGCGGCGACTGGTGCATCGGCAACCGCGTGGAAGCGGCATTCCTGAGCGGCCACAGTCTGGGCGTCGCGCTGAGAGAGATGCTTTGCGACAGTTTACCTGCCCGGACGACACGAAAGAGGGAAGCGTGATGGTCTCGCCGCAACGCCTCACCGTGCTTTTGACATGCGCCGGCGCCCTGCCGTCCTACCTGCTGCAACTGCCCATGTTCGATGAGGGCGCCCGGCTTTTTGCCTTCATCGCCTATGGCGCGGTCATTGCAGCCTTCATGGCGGGGACGTTGTGGGGGCTGGTGCAAAGTGCTGAACGGTCGTCGATTGTGATATCCATGCTTGTGATCAGCAATGTGCTGGCGCTTATCGCCTGGGGCACGGTTCTGATGCCGGCAGGCCGTCTGGCGCTGGTGCTTCAGGCCGTATCGTTTGTCGGGCTTCTGGCCGGAGACCGGTATCTGGCGTCGGGCGCGCTCGAAAAGCGCTGGTATTTTACCCTGCGCCTCTCGGTCACGCTGCTGGTGCTGTTTGCTTATGGATTGGCGCTCATCACGTTTGACTGACAGCCATCTACCCGCTTTACCAGTCGATCGGCTGGCCATCATAGGCGAAAAAGCGGCCGCTTTCTTCCGACGAAAGCCCGTCGAGCACTGAAAGCATCGCCCTTGCACTGACCTGCGGTTCGCTGCGCTGGTGGCCGCCCGAATATTTTTCTGACAAGGACGTGGCAACCGTTCCCGGGTGAAGCGGCACCAGAACGGTGGCGGGATGGGTGCGGGCAAGCTCGATGGAGGCGGTGCGCACGATCTGGTTGAGGGCTGCCTTGGAGGCGCGATAAGACATCCAGCCGCCCAGCTGGTTATCGCCGATGGAGCCGACGCGGGCGGACAGAAACGCCATCAGCGCCCGGTCGCGTTTTGAGAGAAGCGGCGAGAAATAGCGGATCAGCAGTGCCGTTCCCACCGCATTCAGAGCAAACTGCCGCATCATTGCGTCTGCGGAAATCTGGCGGATCGATTTTTCCGGGCCAACCCCATCAATGGTGAGCCCGCCGGTTGCGCAGAAGATCAGCTGGAATTCACCCGACAGCGTGGCCGCCACCCGTTGAACGCTCTCCTCGTCGGTGACATCAAGCCCGTTTTCGCTGCGCGACAGACGCACCAGCTCGCCAGAACGCGGATCATCGGCAATGACGGCGCAGAGCGCCTCACCAATGCCGCCGCTCGCGCCAATCACCAGTGCGCGATAATCCTGTGGCAGGGATGTCATCAGGGCGTCTGTCATCATCGTCTCCAGCGGTTGTCGTGTTTTTCTTTATACGCATGAGCTGAAAGACCGGTTCTTTGCCTCACACCCGTTCTTTTGCATCAAGCTTTTCCAAAAACCGCCGGGCGCTCGCGCGATAATCCTGCCGCTGCCCCTCGGCCATGCGCGCCCATGTGGCATAAGGCTGGGCAAGGCGGTGATTGGCGGACAGCAGTTCCCGGTTGCGATCGAGAAAATCCCAGTAGAGCGCGTTGAACGGACAGGCGCCCTCACCCGTTTTCTTCTTCACTTCATAACGACAGCCCGTGCAGTAGTCCGACATCTTTGAGATATAATTGCCGCTTGCGGCATAGGGTTTGGAGCCCAGAAGCCCGCCATCGGCAAACTGGCTCATGCCGATCACATTGGGCATTTCCACCCATTCATAGGCATCCGCATACACCTCCAGATACCATTCATGCACGGCAGACGGCGCAATGCCCGAGAGGAGCGCAAAATTGCCGGTGATCATCAGCCGCTGGATGTGATGGGCATAGGCGTTGTCGATGGTCTCGCCAATGACGGTGGCAAGGCAGGCCATGTCCGTCTCGGCCGTCCAGAAAAAATCCGGCAGCAGGCGCGAAGCTTTCAAAAAATTGCTCGCGGCGTAGTCGGGCATCTTCAGCCAGTAGATCCCACGCATATATTCGCGCCAGCCGATAATCTGGCGAATGAAACCTTCAACCGCATTGAGCGGCGCACGCCCCTCCAGATAGGCGCGTTCGGCCGCACGACAGACGGAGAGCGGATCGAGAAAACCGATATTGATGTAAAACGATAAAAGCGCGTGGTTGAGGGTGGGATCGGATGCCAGCATCGCATCTTGCGTTTCACCGAAATGGCTCAAGAAATCCGCGATAAAATCGTCCTGCAGCGTTTGCGCATCGGCTGCGGTGACGGCAAGACCGAAGCCATCGAGGCGGCCGATATGATCGCCGAACCGTTCCGCCACCAGCTTCAGCACGTCACGCGTGATCGCATCCGGCGCAAACTGCCGGCGGCGCGGGCGCAGCAGATCCGGTTTTGCGGGCTTGCGGTTTTCCGCGTCGAAATTCCAGCGCCCGCCTGAAGGCACGTCCCCTTCCATCAGAAGGCCGGTCTTGCGGCGCATGTCGCGGTAGAAAAACTCCATGGTCAGTTGCTTGCGGCCGGCAGCCCAGGTGGCAAATTCTTCATGGCCGGCCAGAAAGCGATCGTCGGGGCGGATGTCCACCGGACAGCCCGCCGCCTGCTGCCAGCCGCGCATGTCGTCCAGCACACGCCACTCACCGGGCTCGGTGACGATGACGCGGTCCGGCGCCAGATCCGCCACGGCACGCAAAAGCTCGGCGCGAAACGAACCGGCGTTTTCGGGGTCGTCCAGATAGGTATAACGGACTTTGTATCCCGCCTCGCGCAGGCTCTCCGCATGATGGCGCATGCCCGACAGGATGAAGGCGATCTTGCGTTTGTGATGGCGCACATAGGTCGCTTCCGCCATCACCTCGCACATGAGGATGACGTCGCGGGCCGGGTCGGCATCGCGAAGGCTTGAAAGGTCGGGCGACAGTTGGTCGCCGAGAATGAAGATGAGATTGCGTGTCATGAACCGGCGGCTGGTCAAACTGGGGATCCATAGTCCCTTACGCCGTTATGGTCGGATCAGATTACACGAAGGGCTTCAGGAAAAGCCCTCGCCTGTCTCCTGGCTGGGTTCAGGAGCGATAAAGCAGGCCGGCGCTTTGCAGCTGGCGTGCGCCGTGATGGGTGACCAGCGAGCGGGCCATGGTGCAGAATGCCTGCGGATTTTGTCCATACTGGAGGGTGCTGGCGGCCACCTGCGCCTCCGCCTGCTGGCGCCTGCGGGTGGACGACCAGTTCATCTTTCCACCGAGGTTGAACAGTTCGACCTGAAGATTGTCGACGTTGAAGTTCAAGCCGAGGCAATTGGTGTTTGCCACGACGAAAACCGCATAGGTTTCAAACACCTTCATGGGATCGCCGCGCGCCTGATCTGCCGCTGCCGCCGTTGAAAAAACCAGAGATGCCAGAAGAATTGTAATGCGCAACATGAGCTGCCCTCCTGATGATGAAACTACGCTCAGCAGGATTTTTCACAATTGCTACTTTTCACCCCTCTAAAATGTTAACCATATCATGGCAGAAACGATGCCCCCTGTGGCAGCTACGCTCTTGCGCTGGTGATTATGCCCGTCGAAGCGGAATGATTCGAGCCGGTTGCGCCGCCTCGTTTCCGGACAGGGAAACGCCGGGAAGGCGGGTGCGGCCGATCGGGAAACGCATGATGCACTCGTCCTCCTCCAACTCATCCGGGCGGCGGGTCAGGAGATCATAAAGCTCCGGCACCAGGCCATCGCCATTCTGCTCTGCAAGCTTGTGCAGGCCGATCAAAAGGGTCGGGTCGCGGCGGTCTTCACTCATCTCGTCTCACTCAATCTCTGTTCGCTGCGCTCATGCATGGTCTGAAGTGCCCGCTCCAGCGAGGATTTTGAACCGTTGCGCAAGGGGATGAAGGCCTTGGAAAACTTCTTGCAGCCGGTCTTCACCCGCAGACACGCATCATGGCTGATACAGTCGATGGGGCAGAACACACAATCGACGGAGGGCAAAAGTGTATCGATGCGCGATACTGCTTCGCGCAAGCCGCCATCGTGGTGGATCAACTCGGCGCCGAAATTGCTGGCGATCTGGCGCAGATGCGCCACCTGGCAATCACGCCCGCCGACATAGAGAAAGCTTTTGACGCTGCGACTGTCCTGCGCCTTTGCCGGCATTGCCTCATCCCGCGCCCTGCTGTCAGCCTTGCGCTTGTCTTTCTTCGCCACGGCTCGTCTTCCTCTTCATCATCCGAGTCATTTCCCCCTCGCAAGGGTGCTTGGCGGGCACCATAGATAACATGACAAATCGAGTAAAGAATAAACTTGAGTGTTTGCATCATGATTATGTGCGCCCGTCCCCACCGCGCCAGGATTTGACGATTCGCACGGGCAAACTTTTACCGTTTGATAAAAATTTTGGCCGTGTTACGCTCCCGCAGTTGCGTAAGAATTCCATGATAAATGAGGGATGCAACATGGACAGACTGGGAAGCGGCATCGCGGGAGGCCGGCTGGCACCCGCAGACTATGACAAGAATTTTTCCGACCTTCATCCACGGTTAGACCGGCACGAGGCGCTCGTTGCCGCCGATCGCTGTTACTTCTGCCACGACGCGCCGTGCATGACGGCCTGTCCCACCGCCATCGATATTCCGCTGTTCATCCGGCAGATATCGACGGGCAATCCGCTGGGTTCGGCCCGCACCATTCTTTCGCAAAACATTCTCGGCGGCATGTGCGCGCGCGTCTGTCCCACCGAAACGCTGTGCGAGGAAGCCTGCGTGCGCCACACGGCAGAAGATCGCCCCGTGGAGATCGGTCGGCTGCAACGTTATGCCACCGATATTGCCATGGAGACCGGCCGGCAGTTTTTTGCCCGCGCGGCAGAAACCGGAAAGACCATCGCCGTGATCGGCGCCGGCCCGGCGGGCTTGGCGTGCGCACACCGGGCTGCCATGCACGGCCACACCGCCATCATCTTCGATGCCCGCGAAAAGCCCGGCGGTCTCAACGAATATGGCATCGCCACCTATAAGGCGACCGACGATTTTGCACAGCGTGAGGTGGATTATCTTCTCGCCATCGGCGGGATCGAGATCCGTACCGGACAGGCGCTCGGCCGCGATTTCTCGCTGTCGGATCTCACCCGCGATTACGATGCGGTGTTTCTCGGCCTCGGCCTTGCCGGCGTCAATGCACTCGGACTGGAGGGCGAAGATCTTGCCGGTGTCGATGATGCGGTGGATTTCATTGCCGCCCTCCGCCAGACAAAAGACAAGGCCGATGTGCCGATCGGCCGGCGCGTCGTCGTGCTCGGCGGCGGCATGACGGCCATCGATGCGGCCATTCAGGCAAAGCTGCTGGGCGCCGAAGAAGTCACGATCTGTTACCGGCGCGGCAAGGAGCAGATGAACGCCTCTGAATACGAGCAGGATCTTGCCGCCTCCAAGGGCGTGCTGATCCGTCACTGGCTGTCGCCCAAACGCATCCTCGGCCGTGACGGAACGGTTGCCGGCATCGAACTCGACTATACCGCCCTCCGCGACGGCCACCTGACCCTAACAGGCGAAACGGGCGTGATTGCCTGCGACCAGGTGCTGAAGGCCATCGGCCAGTCTTTCACCACAAGTGGCCTTGGCGCGCTTGCGATGGAACGCGGAAAGGTCCTCATCGACGAACACTGTCGAACCTCGCTCCCGAAGGTTTATGCCGGAGGTGATTGTACCAGCCGCGGCGAAGACCTGACGGTGCAGGCCGTCGCCCACGGCCGCGATGCGGCAGAGGCCATTCATCTTCAGCTTGTCTCAGCCGGTCAGCCGGCTGTGGCGGTCGCGTGAACAGGGGGAGGATGAACCATGGCTGATCTCACAAACAATTTCGTCGGCATCAAATCGCCCAACCCCTTCTGGCTGGCGTCTGCGCCACCCACCGACAAAGCCTACAATGTCGAGCGCGCCTTCAAGGCGGGCTGGGGCGGTGTCGTCTGGAAGACGCTCGGCTCCGAAGGCCCGCCGGTCGTCAACGTCAATGGTCCGCGCTACGGCGCGATCTGGGGCGCCGACCGCCGGCTTCTGGGCCTCAACAACATCGAACTGATCACCGACCGCGACCTGCAGACAAACCTGCGCGAAATGAAGCAGGTGAAGATGAACTGGCCGGACCGGGCACTGGTTGCCTCGATCATGGTGCCTTGCGTGGAAGAGGAGTGGCGCGCCATCCTGCCGCTGGTCGAAGAAACCGGCGTCGACGGCATCGAGCTGAATTTCGGCTGTCCGCACGGCATGTCCGAGCGCGGCATGGGTTCGGCCGTGGGCCAGGTGCCGGAATATATTGAAATGGTGGTGCGCTGGTGCAAGCAGTACACGCGCATGCCGGTCATCACCAAGCTGACGCCGAACATTTCCGACATCCGCCACCCGGCACGCGCAGCAAAACGCGGCGGCACCGATGCCGTCTCGCTCATCAACACCATCTCCTCCATCGTCTCGGTCGATCTCGACACGTTTTCGCCCAATCCCTCGATTGGTGGAAAGGGCAGCCATGGCGGTTATTGCGGCCCGGCGGTGAAACCGATTGCGCTCAACATGGTTGCCGAAATCGCCCGCGATGCGGAAACCTACCGCATGCCGATCTCCGGCATCGGCGGCGTCACCACCTGGCGCGATGCGGCGGAATTCTTGGCGCTTGGCGCCGGCAATGTGCAGGTCTGCACCGCCGCCATGACCTATGGCTTCAAGATCGTCGAGGAAATGATCTCCGGCCTCTCCGACTGGATGGACGAAAAGGGCCACAAAACGCTCGATGACATCACCGGCCGCGCCGTCGGCAATGTCACCGACTGGCAGTTTCTCAACCTCAATTACGTCGCCAAAGCCCATATCGACCAGGACGCCTGCATCAAATGCGGCCGCTGCCACATCGCCTGCGAGGACACGTCTCATCAGGCGATCACGCAGATGGTCAATGGCGTGCGCCACTTCGAGGTGATCGAGGAGGAATGCGTCGGCTGCAACCTCTGCGTCAACGTCTGCCCGGTCGAAAACTGCATCACGCTGGAGGCGCTACCGGCCGGAGACCTCGACAAACGCACCGGAAAGCGCGTGGACCCGACTTACGCAAACTGGACGCAGCATCCGAACAATCCAATGGCTGTGGTGGCGGCGGAGTGAGGGACACGGGGCGGGCGGGGTGTGATGCCCCGCTTTGTTTATGGGGATGTGCAGTAAGTGGCCACTGCAATGGCCGTGTCGCAAACCGTTGCTAGCGTCACCTTGCCGAGTCTTCCAATTGCAGCAGGGGATCAAATGAGCGCCACATTGAAGGAACTGAGCGACCGAATAGTTCAGGTTGGCGACCTTTATGCGAGGGTGCACAACATCCCGCGTAACCCAGACTGGTATCTGCTGAAACTGACGGAAGAACTTGGTGAACTGACAGCTGAACATCTATTGATGGACGGTCGGTCGAAACTCAACACCGAGGGTTCAGGCGGCACCCGCGAGGCACTCGAGAACGAAGCCGCTGATTTGTTTGGCCAGTTCATCCTTTATCTCAGCGAAAATCACATCGACATCGAAGCGGCCATAGAACGCAAATGGCTTCGGCATCTTGAACGGTATGTGGAACTCGATCGGGCTGCAGCAACCGCAAGCATCTGAACCTCACTTGTTCCAAAGGGCGATGCCATAGGTCAGGGCAAACCCGGGCGGAAGGGATTGCAGACTGGCGCCGGAAGCAGTCGCCAGCTTGTGAGGTTAAGAGCCCGCCGGAAACAAGGAGCAAGCCCGCTCATGCACTGTGATGGGAATATCATCATCCCCTCTGCGTCAACATGGCTGATTTAGGATGCGGCAGTTTTGAGGTAGAGGTCCCTCACGATCAATAGCGTCCAGTCATAACATGCAAACATCCGATATGTGGGACTGGTTCCCTATCGTCTTCTTTCCGCTCAAGATTCTCGTGTTGGGCGTGGGCATGTTCTACGCCATCAAATGGCATCGCGATCAGGAGAAAAAGAAGTAGCACCATCAGCGGCGCGTCAGCGCAGCGCCCCCCGATTGGGGAAGCGATTTCTGCTGCGTCGCCCCCGCCTCCATTGCGCCTCATGCAACCGAGGAGACTGTGCCAAGGGCCTCAGACCGTGCGCGCCGGTGCAACCGCGCCCTCGATAAGCTTGGCGTTTAGCACCAGATGGTGCTAATTTGGCAGCAGCAGAGGAGCCTAAGTCATGCGCTCAACAATAAAGCTCGACGACCAGCTTCTTGAGCAGGCACGAGCCCTCACCGGTACGAAGGAAACGGCAGCGCTTGTTCGCCAAGCGTTGGAGACGCTTGTGCGTATCGAATCCGGCAGGCGCCTCGCAGCCCTTGGTGCCTCCATGCCTGACGCAGAAGCAGCACCGCGCCACCGCAGCGACAGCGGCGCATGATCTTGGTCGATACCTCCATCTGGATCGATCATTTTCGGCATGGCGACGATGAACTCCGTGTGATCCTCGAAGAGGACCGTCTGTTGTGCCACCCCTTCGTGATTGGGGAACTGGCGCTTGGCAGTCTGCGAAATCGTGATGCGGTCATTGCGTTGCTTGAGGCACAGCAACAAGCCTTGGTAGCCACACACGAGGAAGTCATGCTGATGATCGCACGTCATTCCATATTCAGCATGGGCATCGGCTATACAGAGGCACATTTGCTCGCATCGACCTTGCTCGATCGCAGATATGCCTTATGGACCAGAGACAAACGGCTTACCGCTGCGGCTCAAAAGGCGGGCGCACTGCTTCATACACCGACCACTATCGTCAGTTGAATGCACGAGAACATTGCCTTCACCATCCCCCACATTACAAATCATTCGCGATGCGATAAGAGCAGACCTTCTCTGCCTCCCCAACCGGCGACAACTGGTCGGCAGACACCTTTTCGCACCCATTCCGGAGATAGAAACATTATCAAGATCATGGTTTTGCTGCACAGCGCGGTTGGCGTGGACTGGCAGTCTCCCCCGAAGGGCACCAGCCTGAAGACGTTGGGTGAAGCCGAAGAGCAGGGGTTTGTCGAAGTGCGCGGCGAGTTCCAGAAGCGCCAGATGCGGCTGACGCCGCTTGGCGTCCAGCATCTGGAGCGCGACAGGCGACGGCTGGAAGCGCGCCGGACGTAAGCTGCGCGCGCTGCGGCTCCTTCACCGGCGTCGCGTGCAGCGGCGGCAATATCCAAGGACCCGGCCATCCAAACACCCTCAATGTCAATCGAACGTGACAGCCGCACCGGGCGTGAGAACCAAAAGGCAGGCGAAGCGTCTGGCCAAATCAGCCGGTGAAAGGCATAATTGTCGCTTGAACTTTCGTGCCATATCTTCGCATGCATTGGATCTGCAATGGTGGAATCGATACCGGATATCCTGAGGTCCTGGCTGGAAACGCCAGGCCGGGACTTGGATGGATCGAGCCCCATTCTGAAGAGCGGTGCGCCTCCGGGCAATTTTGGCGATCTGGGCACGTTGATCGACCGCTCGTTCAAGGCGGCGCGCGTCGGCATCTGGGAATGCAGCCTGCCGGATGAGACGCTGCGCTGGACGGACACGGTGTTTGAACTGTTCGACATTGAGCCGCAATCGGCGATCAGCCGCGATTACATCGTCTCGCTTTATTGTCCGCAATCGCGCCTCGACCTGAAGGCCGTGCGCGACAAGGCAATCGAAGACGGCACAGGCTTCACGCTCGATGCCCGCATCACGACGGCCAAGGGCAATCTTCGCTGGATCCGGATCACGGCAATCGTCGACCGGATCGACGGGCGTCCGGTCCGCATTTTCGGCATGAAGCAGGATATTACCTCGGAAAAGCTGATGTTCGAGCAGATCCGCCGCATGACCGAGGTGGACAGCCTGACCGGCCTTGCGTCGCGCGCACGGTTCGAGGACCTGTTTCGCACGATCTGGACGGAAAAGCAGGCCTTGCCCCACGCCCTGCTGCTGATCGATCTCGATGGCTTCAAGGCGGTCAATGACCGGCTCGGGCATCAGGCCGGCGATGAATTCCTGCGGTTGACGGCGCGCCGCCTGATCGAGGCAGCACCCACGGCCGTGATGCGGGCGCGGATCGGCGGCGACGAATTCGCCATCATCCAGGCCTTCGAGACGCAGCAAGACCTGATCATGCTGACCCGGCAGATCGCCGAGGTGCTGGATGACGACGTATCCCTCAGCCTCCACGGCCTGACGGTGAGCGCCTCGATCGGCGCGGCGGAGATCTGCCAGACCAGCACGCCGGAGGAAATTTTCCTGCGGGCAGACCGGGCGCTTTACCGCGCCAAGGCCTGCGGCAAGGCCGCCTTCAATCTTGATCTGCAGCCATGACGGCAGGCTTCTCCCCCGCGCTCCGCACCGGATAAAAGTAACCGCTTTTCGTCAAAATCCCGCCGACGAAACAAAAAACGGAAACAAAAACCGAGAGCCATTCTGTCTCATCAGACGCTCCAGACCGAGCGGGCGACAGACAACAGGCGCCTGCCTCGAATGGCTTTTTCCGCCTGCGCGCCATTCGCAACGCTTGCGATGGAAGACAAAGCTGCGGCACTTCATTTCCCGAGGGCGAACGCCGGTCCGGTTATGTCCCGTCGGGCGGCCCCTCGCCCAGCACCGCCACCATCGCCCGCATGGCGCGCGTTTCATGCCGTTCGCGATGGCGCAGGAGAAAGAACGGCCGCGTCGGCATGGGGAAATCCGGCATGACCAGCCGCCCTTGCGCCAGATGCGCCTCCACCGCGCGAAAGGAGAGCACGGCAGCGCCCGTGCCGGCTTCGACAGCCGCAATCACCGCTTCGTTCGAGGGTAGCTCCAGCGCCACCTGAAGGGCCGCGGGCGTTATGCCCAGCCGCTGCAACTCCTGTTCAAGGCCGGCGCGCGTGCCAGATCCCGGTTCACGGTGGATCCAGCTTGTGGTCAGAAGATCGGTCGGGGCAAGCCCCTCGCCTTTTGCCCAGCGGTGGCGCCGGCCAACAACCAGCACCAGCCGGTCCTCCCCCACCCGCGTGACCGAAAGCGCCGGCGCATCCACCCGCCCCTCGACCACGGCCAGATCGGCGCGCCCCGCCAGCACCGCCTCGGCTGCCTGTCGCGTATTGCCGACGCTGATGGCCAGCACCACCGGCGGATGACGCTCGCGGTAGACCATCAGCCGCGAGGGCAGCCAATAGCTTGCAACCGTCTGGCTTGCATGGATCGACAGCGTTCCCGACGGTGCGCCGGACAGATCCTTCAACAGGCGCGCTGCCTCATCCGCCTGTTCCAGCACGGCACGCGCCTGCGGCAGAAACAGCCGGCCCGCCTCGGTCAGTTCGATACCGCGCCCGACGCGGTTGAACAGTTTTATGCCGTGGCGCGCCTCCAGCGCGGCAATCGCGGCGCTGACGGTTGATTGCGTGAGATTGAGCTGTTCGGCAGCCCGCGTGACATGGCTTTCCGCAGCCACCGCCAAAAAGATCCGCAACTGTTCAAGGGTCATCGGCAATCATCGTTATTTTCGATTAAACCGACAATATCGATTTGTTGGACCGATGAAAGGGGCAGGCGCACACTGCGGGCATCAAATTTTTCAGAATGATGCGCCTGCCATGCCGAACCAAACTCTCCCCGCTGATCGCGCCAAGACCCCGGCCATGCCAGGCCTTGACCTGTTGCCGGGCCTTGCCCTGACCGGCACCATTGCTGCATCCGCCATGCTGTTTCGCGCCTATTCCGGCATCGGTGCGCTGTCGCCGCTCATTCTTTCGATCATCATCGGCATGGTGATCGGCAATCTCACCCAGCCGCCTGCCGCCTGCCGGCCCGGCATGGCATTTTCCCTCAAACGGCTGCTGCGCTTCGGCATCATTCTGCTCGGGCTGCAGATCACGCTGTCGCAGGTTCTCTCACTGGGTCTTGGCGGCCTGATCACCGTGACGCTGACGCTGGCCGTCAGTTTCCTCGCCATCATGGGCGCGGGGCGTGTACTCGGCGTTGATCGGCGGTTGACCGGGTTGATCGCCGCCGGCACCTCCGTCTGTGGCGCATCGGCGGTGATTGCCGCCAATGCCGCCGTGCGAGGTCGCGACGAGGATGTGGCCTATGCGGTGGCCTGCGTCACTATTTTCGGCTCCATCTCCATGCTCGCCTATCCGCTGCTGATGGTGCCTCTGCATCTGGATGCGACGGCCTATGGCCTGTGGTCGGGCGCCACCATTCATGAGGTGGCGCAGGTCGTGGCCGCCACCTTCCAGGCCGGCGATCTTGCCGGCCAGTATGGCACGATCGGCAAGCTTGCCCGCGTCATGCTGCTGGCACCGCTGGTTCTGACACTGGCGCTGACCGTGTTTAAAAGACCGGCGGGCGAGAAGGCTGCGGGCTCACCCTTCCCGTGGTTCGTCATCGGCTTTTTGCTGATGGTGGCGTTAAACAGCGCCGCAAGCCTGCCGTCCGAATTCCGCCAGATCGCCAGCCAGGCCGCAACCTTTCTGCTTGCAACCGGCCTTGCCGCGATGGGCCTGCAGACGCAGGTGCGCCAGCTTGCGGCCCGCGGCCTGCGGCCGCTGGCGCTTGGTGCCTTCGGCTGGCTGTTCATCTCGGGTTTCGGTTATATGATGGTGAAGCTGACCGGCTTTTGAGCCCGTATCAGTTAACGGCCTTTTCCACCTTCAGCCCGCGCAGAAAAAGCTCTTCCAGATAACGGGCGGCATCCTCGAAACGGCCTTCTCCGGCCTTGTTGCCAAGGACAGCGCGCACCTGCACATCGAAATCGGCATAATGCTGCGTGGTCGACCAGATGGAAAAGATCAGGTGATAGGGATCGCATTTGGCGATCTTGCCGGCCTTCGCCCAGGTGCGGATAACTTGCGCCTTCTCATCCACCAGTGCCTTCAGGGGGCCGGTCAACTCGTCCTCGATATGCGGCGCACCCTGCAGGATCTCGTTGGCAAAGAGCCGGCTTTCGCGCGGAAAATCCCGCGACATGTCCAGCTTGCGGCGGATATAGGAGCGGATTTCAGACTCGGGATCGCCGTCCGCATCAAAGGCCTTCAGAGGCTCCAGCCAGGTAAACAGCATGCGGTCGAGAAGCGTGCGATGCACGGCCTCCTTGGTGCGGAAATAATAGAGCAGATTGGGTTTTGACATGCCCGCAGCGTCTGCGATCTGGTCGATCGTTGCGCCGCGAAAGCCATAGGCGGAAAACACGTCCAGCGCCGCTTCGAGGATCTTTTCCTCTTTCTCTTCCTGAATGCGGGTGCGCCGCTGCGTTTTCGCCGCTCGTGGAATCATGGACCCGTTATCCCCTCTTGCACTGCGCACGACAAGACGCAGATGCACAAAAATTACCCCAGAAAGCCCGTTGCCGGATTTCTGTTCATTTTTTCATCCCGGCGGCGTTTTTCGACTTGAGTGCAACCACGGAAATTGTAAGGTTTTACCAACCGGTCAATTTATCGGCGACGCACCCGACAAAGGCAAGCCATAGCTTGCTGCATCACAAGAAGGACGCGCGCCACGACCGCACGGGAACAGCAGCCGGGCATCAGACCCCCAAGGGCTGAAACAGTTGAAGGAATGAGCGAATGGTGGCGGCACCAGGCGAGAACTTGCGTGTGAACGGCGATCGGCTGTGGGACATGCTGATGGAGATGGCAAAGATCGGCCCCGGCATTGCCGGCGGCAACAATCGCCAGACCCTGACGGATGAAGACAGCGAAGGGCGCCACCTGTTCAAGCGCTGGTGCGACGAGGCGGGGCTTTCGACCGGCGTCGACAAGATGGGCACGATGTTTGCAACGCGCCCCGGCACCGATCCGGATGCGCTTCCCGTCTATGTCGGCAGCCATCTCGATACGCAGCCGACGGGCGGCAAATATGACGGCGTGCTTGGCGTTCTCGCCGGGCTCGAAGTTATCCGCACGCTGAACGACCTCAATATCCAGACAAAACATCCCATCGTCGTCACCAACTGGGCAAACGAGGAAGGCGCCCGTTTTGCCCCGGCCATGCTGGCGTCTGGCGTGTTTGCCGCCATACACAGCCTCGATTACGCCTACGGGCGAAAAGACCCCGACGGCAAGACCTATGGCGAGGAACTGAAGCGCATCGGCTGGCTGGGTGATGAAGAGGTCGGCGCGCGAAAGATGCACGCCTATTTCGAATATCACATCGAGCAGGGCCCGATCCTTGAAGCCGAGGAGAAGCAGATTGGCGTGGTCACCCACTGCCAGGGGCTGTGGTGGCTTGAATTTACGCTTGTCGGACGCGAGGCGCATACCGGTTCCACGCCGATGACCATGCGCGTTAATGCCGGCCTCGCCTTCGGCCGTATCCTGGAAATGGTGCAGGCGGTTGCCATGGAAGAGCAGCCGGGGGCGGTTGCCGGCGTTGGACAGGCCTTCTTCTCCCCCAATTCGCGCAATGTGCTGCCGGGCAAGGTTGTCTTCACCGTCGACATGCGCACGCCAAGCCAGGAGAAGCTTGACCGCATGCGGGCCAAGATCGAGGCGGAGGCCGCAAAAATCTGCGAACCGCTCGGCGTCGGCTGCTCGGTGGAAGCCGTCGGCCATTTCGATCCGGTGACATTCGATCCGGTGCTGGTGGAGCGGGTGCGCTCGGCTGCCGAAAAGCTCGGATACAGCCACATGAACATCATCTCCGGCGCCGGCCACGATGCCTGCTGGGCGGCAAAACTTGCCCCGTCGACCATGATCATGTGCCCCTGCGTCAACGGCGTCAGCCACAACGAGGCGGAAGAGATTTCGAAGGAGTGGGCAGCCGCCGGCTGCGACGTGCTGTTTCACGCAGTGGTTGAAACGGCGGAGATTGTGGGGTGATCATGCTCGCGCAAGCCGCCCCCTCATCCGCCCTTTGGGCACCTTCTCCCCGCGGGGGAGAAGGGAGGGTGCGTGTTGCGCTGTCGGCAATCTCCACAGAACGTCCGGCATCCAGAGACAGGGTTTGGCAGCGCAGAAGCCATGGAAACACCTTCTCCCCCGCGGGGAGAAGGTGCCGGCAGGCGGATGAGGGGGCGCCACGCATGGACAGACATGACGTCACCAAGCGCCGCCCCGGAAAAACGACCCACGCACGCCAACTGCGACAGACGGAAACCGAAGCCGAATATTACCTCTGGAGCGATCTGCGGGCGCGCCGACTGAACGGCCACAAGTTTGCCCGCCAGATTCCGCTTGGCGCTTACGTCGTGGACTTTCTCTGCCGCGAAAAAGGGCTGGTGGTGGAACTGGATGGCACCCAGCATGCCGACAGTCTTCACGATATCGTCCGCACCCGCTGGCTGAATGCACAGGGGTACGGCGTCATTCGCTTTTGGAACCATGAGGTGCTGATGGAACGGGCGGCCGTGCTGGAAACGATCCTTGCCGTTCTGGACGGACGACTGACTGAGGCATGTGAGAGTATTCGGTTTTCACCCGCCGTTCGGAGGGCAAGATGATGTTTGCGCAAGCGGCCCCCTCATCCGCCTGCCGGCACCTTCTCCCCGCTGGGGAGAAGGGAGGCTTGCCGCACCACCATCATTCAACAGCCACGCATCACATCCGTCATCAGGCATTTATGTCGAGGTTAGCCATGGAAACCCCATCTCCCCTGCGGGGAGAAGGTGCCGGCAGGCGGATGAGGGGGCGGCGCGCATGACCGAAAATCAAGACACCCGGGAGAGACACACACCATGACCACAGTCATCAAAAACGGTACGATCGTCACCGCCGATCTCACCTACAAGGCGGATGTGAAGGTGGACGCGGGGAAGATCATCGAGATCGGCCAAAACCTCTCCGGCGATACCGTGCTGGATGCCACCGGCTGTTATGTCATGCCGGGGGGTATCGATCCGCATGTGCATCTGGAAATGCCGTTCATGGGCACCTATTCCGCCGATGATTTTGAAAGCGGCACCCGTGCCGCCTTGGCCGGCGGCACAACCATGGTGGTGGATTTCTGTCTGCCCGACCCCGGCCAGTCGCTTCTCGATGCGCTGAAGCGCTGGGACAACAAGGCGACACGCGCCAATTGCGATTATTCCTTCCACATGTCCGTGACGTGGTGGGGCGAGCAGGTGTTCAACGACATGAAGACGGTCGTTGAGGAAAAGGGCATCAACACCTTCAAGCATTTCATGGCCTACAAGGGCGCGCTGATGGTGAACGATGACGAGATGTTCGCCTCGTTTTCGCGCTGCGCCGAGCTGGGTGCGCTGCCGCTGGTGCATGCCGAAAACGGCGATATCGTTGCCGCCATGCAGGAAAAGCTGATGGCTGAGGGCAATAACGGCCCGGAAGCCCATGCCTATTCGCGGCCTGCGACCGTCGAGGGCGAGGCCACCAACCGCGCCATCATCATTGCCGATATGGCGGGCGCGCCGCTTTATGTCGTCCACACCTCCTGCGAGCAGGCGCATGAAGCGATCCGCCGGGCGCGCCAGAACGGCATGCGGGTTTATGGCGAACCGCTGATCCAGCACTTGACGCTGGATGAGAGCGAATATGCCAACCCAGATTGGGACCATGCCGCACGCCGCGTGATGAGCCCACCGTTCCGCAACAAGCAGCATCAGGATAGTCTCTGGGCGGGGCTTGCCAGCGGCTCGCTGCAGGTCGTCGCAACCGACCACTGTGCCTTCACTACCGACCAGAAGCGGTATGGCGTGGGCGATTTTCGAAAAATCCCGAACGGCACCGGCGGTCTTGAAGACCGCATGCCGATGCTGTGGACTCATGGCGTGGCGACCGGCCGCATCACCATGAACGAATTCGTCGCCGTCACCTCGACCAATATCGCAAAAATCCTCAACGTCTATCCGAGGAAAGGCGCCATTCTCGTCGGCGCCGATGCCGATCTCGTCGTCTGGGATCCGACGCTGACCAAGACAATCAGTGCAAAGGCGCAGCAATCTGCGATCGATTACAATGTCTTCGAGGGCAGGACCGTAAAAGGCCTGCCGCGCTACACGCTGACCCGCGGCGTGGTCGCCATCGAAGAGGGCGCAATCAAGACCCGCGAGGGCCATGGCCAGTTCGTGGCGCGCGAGCCCTATCCGGCCGTCTCCAAGGCGCTGTCGACCTGGAAGGACCTGACGGCGCCACGCAAGGTGGAACGCTCGGGCATTCCGGCATCGGGCGTGTGAGAGGCACATGACGCGGCACATCAAGCGGCGATATTTTCAGCCAAAGGCCCCACCGGGCCTTTGCGCACGCATCATTTCTGACAAGGCTTTTTCATGAACCCCTCGCCTCTTTCCGTCGTTTCCGCCAAAAATCTTGGCCTCACCTTCGAGACCAATGACGGGCCTGTGCATGCGCTGTCGAATGTCGATCTCGAGATCAACAAGGGCGATTTCGTCTCGTTCATCGGCCCCTCCGGCTGCGGCAAAACGACGTTTCTGCGCGTCATCGCGGATCTCGAAAAACACACGGCCGGCACCATCACCGTCAACGGCATGACACCGGAGGAGGCCCGCAAGAACCGTTCCTACGGTTATGTCTTCCAGGCCGCCGCCCTTTATCCCTGGCGCAGCATCGAGAAAAACATCGCGCTGCCGCTCGAAATCATGGGGTATGCGAAATCCGAGCAGGACAAGCGGGTCGCTGCCATGCTCGACCTCGTCAATCTCAGTGGCTTTGGCAAAAAATATCCCTGGCAGCTCTCCGGCGGCATGCAGCAGCGCGCCTCGATCGCCCGTGCGCTCGCCTTCGATGCCGACCTGCTGCTGATGGACGAACCCTTTGGCGCGCTTGACGAAATCGTGCGCGATCATTTGAACGAACAACTGCTCAAACTCTGGGCCGCGACGAAAAAAACCATCTGTTTCGTCACCCATTCCATTCCCGAAGCGGTCTATCTCTCCACCAAGATCGTCGTGATGAGCCCCCGCCCCGGCCGCGTCACCGACATCATCACATCGACACTGCCGAAGGAGCGCCCGCTCGATATCCGCGAGACACCGGAATTTCTGGAGATTGCTCACCGCGTGCGCCAGGGCCTAAAGGCGGGGCATAGCTATGATGAATAGTATGTTGCAAATGGCCTTTTTGGCGCAGGGAGGAACGCCATGAGCGCCTACCTGCGTGACCGCATCCTGCCGGTCCTCACCGTTATCGCCGCCATCCTCGTCCTCTGGCATGTCGCCGTCGTTTATCTCAACGCCCCCTTCGTGCGCGATCAGGCGGCGCGCGCCGGCGAGGCGATCACGCTGTCGCAGCTGGTGGAGCGCACGTTTGCGCAGGAACGGCCGGTGCTGCCCGCGCCGCACCAGATCATCGCCGAACTTTGGGATACCACCGCCAACAAGGCGGTGACCTCCAAGCGCAGCCTCGTCTACCATGCCTGGATCACGCTTTCGGCGACGCTTGCCGGTTTTGCCATGGGCACGGTGCTCGGCATCGCACTGGCCATCGGCATCGTCCACAGCCGGGCGATGGATCGCTCGCTGATGCCCTGGGTGATTGCGAGCCAGACCATTCCGATCCTTGCCATCGCGCCGATGATCATCGTGGTCCTGAATTCCGTCGGCATTTCCGGGCTGATGCCGAAGGCGCTGATTTCCACCTATCTGTCGTTTTTCCCCATCGTCGTTGGCATGGTGAAGGGCCTGCGAAGCCCCGATACGCTGCTGATCGACCTCATGCACACCTACCACGCAAGCCAGGCCCAAACCTTCTGGAAGCTGCGCTGGCCGGCCTCCATGCCTTATCTCTTCACCTCGCTGAAGGTGGCGATTGCCATTTCGCTGGTCGGCGCCATCGTTGGCGAATTGCCGACGGGTGCAGTGGCGGGGCTCGGCGCGCGCCTGCTGTCCGGCTCCTATTACGGTCAGACGATCCAGATCTGGGCTGCCCTCTTCATGGCGGCCGGGCTTGCTGCCGTGCTTGTTTCCATCGTCGGTTATGCCCATCAACGGGTGCTGAAACGCATGGGGGTTAAGCCATGAACGGGTTTCTTGTCTTTGCGCTCGTCTTCTGGATTTTTGCCTGGGGGCTGAATGCCTGGCTGGTGAAGCTGCGGCCGAAAAACCAGAATTTTGCGCGCCTGATCGGCATTGCCGTGCCGGTGCTGTTCGGGGTGACGCTGCTGGTCATCTGGGAATGTGTGGTGCGCGGCTTTGCCATTCCCACCATCCTTCTGCCGCCGCCGTCGATGATCTGGACACGCATCCTCTCCTCGACGCCGATCCTCTGGGCGGATTTCCAGCAGACGTTTTTGAAATCGGTCATCACGGGTTATGTCGCCGGCTGCGGCCTCGGGTTTATCGTCGCCATCCTCGTCGACCGCTCCCCGTTTTTGCAAAAGGGCCTGCTGCCCATCGGCAATTTCGTATCGGCTTTGCCGGTCGTCGGCGTGGCGCCGATCATGGTCATGTGGTTCGGCTTCGACTGGCCGTCCAAGGTCGCCGTCGTGGTGATCATGACCTTCTTCCCGATGCTGGTGAACACCGTGCAGGGGCTTTCGGCGTCCAGCCACATGGAGCGCGACCTGATGCGCACCTATGCCGCCGGCTGGGGCCAGACGCTCATAAAACTTCGGCTTCCGGCCGCCTGGCCGTTTATCTTCAACGCGCTGAAGATCAATTCGACGCTGGCGCTGATCGGTGCCATCGTGGCGGAATTCTTCGGCACGCCCATCGTCGGCATGGGCTTTCGCATTTCCACGGAAGTGGGGCGCAGCAATGTCGACATGGTCTGGGCCGAGATCGCGGTTGCCGCTGTCGCAGGCTCGGTCTTTTACGGTCTGGTGGCGCTCAGTGAGCGGGCCGTCACCTTCTGGCATCCGTCCGTCCGCGGTGGGCGGGCGTAAGGGTAAAATCGCAAACAACAACAAGAGGGAACTGAACCATGACAATCAAACTAGCCTCCCTGCTGCTGGCCGCAGCAGTTTCGCTAACGGCCATGCAGGCTGCCGCCGCCGACAAGGTGACGCTGCAGCTGAAATGGGTAACGCAGGCGCAGTTCGCCGGTTATTACGTTGCCAAGGACAAGGGCTTCTACGCGGAAGAAGGCCTTGACGTCGACATCAAGCCGGGCGGCCCGGACATTGCCCCGCCGCAGGTTCTGGCCGGTGGCGGCGCTGATGTGATCGTCGACTGGATGCCGTCTGCCCTTGCAACGCGCGAAAAGGGCGTTCCGCTCGTCAATATCGCCCAGCCCTTCAAGTCTTCGGGCATGATGCTGACGTGCCTCAAAGAAACCGGCATCACCAAGCCTGCCGATTTCAAGGGCAAGACGCTCGGTGTCTGGTTCTTCGGCAACGAATATCCGTTCCTCTCCTGGATGGCGACGCTCGGCATCAAGACGGATGGCTCCGCCGATGGCGTCAAGGTGCTGAAGCAGGGCTTTAACGTCGATCCGCTGTTGCAGAAGCAGGCCGCCTGCATCTCCACCATGACGTACAATGAATACTGGCAGGTCATCGATGCCGGCATCAAGCCGGAAGAACTGGTGACGTTCCAGTATGAAAAGGAAGGCGTGGCGACGCTGGAAGACGGGCTTTACGTTCTCGAAGACAAGCTGAAGGACCCGGCCTTCAAGGAAAAGATGGTCAAGTTCGTACGCGCTTCAATGAAGGGCTGGAAGTGGGCCGAGAAGAACCCGGATGAAGCAGCCGGCATCGTTCTGGAAAATGACGCCTCAGGCGCGCAGACCGAAAAGCACCAGAAGCGCATGATGGGCGAAGTGGCAAAGCTGACGGCCGGCTCCAACGGCGCGCTCGACAAGGCGGACTACGACCGCACGGTCAAAACCCTGCTCGGCGGCGGCTCGGACCCTGTCATCACCAAGGAACCGAAGGGCGCCTACACGACCGAGATTACGGCGGCGGCCCTGAAGTAAAAACATTCGCCTGATATACTTGGGTTAAACTGACGCGCGGCCTCTGCCGCGCGTTTTTTATTGCGCCCTGCGAGAATTGTGGTCTCTCTGCCACAGAATTGATCCACACGGCTGATACGGTTGAACTGGTCACGTTTTCTTGTACGTTGATCTTGCGCGAAAATTCCGACGTAACCACCTATGCGTCGGTAACTATTAGACCGATGCCAGCTGCCATTTTTTGGCCCGCCAAACAGCAGGAGGAGGCTGTGCGGCGCGCAACGCCCTTTAAAAAGATCCTCTAAAATTTCGGCGCGCTTTCCCCTGGAGGCCGCGCCCGCATGCAGGAACAGGTCGGAAAGCTCATGATTGCCCAGAAGATGCCCGCTGCCATACTGACAACCGCCGCCGGCCTGTTTGCAGCAGTGCTTGCCTTTCCGGCAGGCGCGCAGCAGGCGGCCGCGCCGGGCGCAACGCCATCTCCAGCCTCTGCACCGGCCCCTGCCGCTGGCCAGGTGGCGCTTCCCGCCATCGTGGTCACCGAGGCGGTGGACAGGCCCCTGACCGATAGCGTCGTTGCAAGCGGCACGATCCGCGCTGTGCAGGAGGTTTACGTCCAGCCGCTGGTGGACGGGCTTTCGATCAAGTCGCTCGGGGCCGATGTGGGAGACCGGGTCAAGGCAGGCGATGTGGTCGCCACGCTCAACGAAGACACGCTTCTCCTGCAAAAGAGCCAGCAGCAGGCCAACAAGGCCAAGGCAGAAGCAGCCCTTGCCCAGTTTCAGGCGCAGGTGATCGAGGCGGAAGCCAATCTTGATGATGCGGTTCGCCAGCGCAATCGGGCGCAGACGCTGAGCCGCAACGGCACCGTATCGGCCTCACAGGTTGAACAGCTGACGGCGACGGCATCGGCTGCCGAAGCGCGCCTTAATGCGGCCCGTCAGGCGGTTAATGTCGGCAGGGCCGACATCAAGGTCGTCGATGCCCAGATTGACGATATCGACCTTCGTCTGGAACGTACCGCCATCAAGGCGCCTGTGGATGGCGTGGTGTCGGTGCGCAATGCCAAGATCGGCGCGATTGCCGCGGGCTCGGGCTCTCCCCTCTTCACGCTGATCCGCGATGGCGATATCGAGCTTGTGGCCGATGTGGGCGAAGGCGATATCCGCCGCATCAAACAGGGCTTGTCCGCGCGCGTGATGATCAATGGCGCCGATCAGCCGCTGTCGGGCACCGTGCGCCTCGTGTCGCCCACAGTCGATCCGGTCACCCGCCTTGGCGCGGTGCATATCGCGGTGGACGAGAACAGCGGCGCAAAAGCCGGCATGTACGGATCAGCCAACATCATCGTCACCGAGACCACGGCGCTGTCGCTGCCGCAATCGGCGGTGACCACGGATCGCCACGGCTCCATCGCCCGCCGGGTGGAGAACAATGTGGTGAAGCAGGTCAAGATCGAAACCGGCATCCAGCATGACGGGTATGTCCAGATCCTGAGCGGTCTTGCCGCCGGTGATGTGGTGGTGGCCAAGGCCGGCGCCTTTGTGCGCGATGGCGACCGCATCACACCGGTGCGGGCCGCCCCCGTCGTTTCGAACTGAGAGCGCGCACGATGAACTTTTCCGCCTGGTCGATCCGAAACCCCATCGCGCCGCTTCTTGCCTTCGCCCTCCTGATGTTCATGGGCATTCAGGCCTTCAACAAGCTGCCGATCACCCGTTTCCCGAATATCGATGTGCCGGTGGTTTCCATCACCGTGACGCAGAGCGGCGCCTCGCCGGCAGAACTTGAAATGCAGGTGACGAAGGAGATCGAGGACGCGGTTGCCTCGATCAGCGGCGTCGATGAAATCTCCTCCACCGTCACCGATGGCCAGTCGCAGACCGTTGTGCTGTTTCGCATCGAAAAGCCGACGGAAGAGGCGGTACAGGACACCAAGGACGCCATCGACCGCATCCGCGGTGACCTTCCGGCCTCCGTCGAAGAGCCGATCGTCACCAAGGTGGACGTGGAGGGACAGGCGATCCAGACCTTTGCGGTTTCCTCGCCCAACATGACGCTGGAGGAACTGTCCTGGTTCGTCGATGACACGATCACCCGCTCGCTTCAGGGCCAGCCCGGCATCGGCCGCATCGACCGTTACGGCGGCGCCGACCGCGAGGTCAACATCGCGCTTGACCAGGCCAAGCTGAACGCCTTTGGCATCACCGCGCCCCAGGTGAACCAGCAGTTGCGCGGCACGAATGTCGATCTCGGTTCCGGCCGCGGCCAGGTGGGCGAGAACGAGCAGACCATCCGCACGCTCGGCGATTCGCGTGATGTGGCGCAGCTTGCCAACACGACGATTGCGCTGCCGAACGGCAATTTCGTCAAGCTCTCTGACCTTGGCACCGTCAAGGACACCTATGAGGAGCCCAAGTCGTTTTCGCGCTTCAATGGCGAGCCGATCGTCACTTTCGCCGTGTTCCGCGCCAAGGGCGCCAGCGAAGTCTCGGTGGCCGAAACCGTGGCGGAGCAGCTGGATGGTATCCGCAAGGACCATCCCAATGTCTCGATCCAGATGGTCGATGACAGCGTCTACTTCACCTATGGCAATTACGAAGCCGCCATCCACACGCTGATCGAGGGCGCGATCCTTGCCGTCATTGTGGTCATGCTGTTCCTGCGCAATTGGCGCGCCACGCTGATTTCCGCCGTCGCCCTGCCGCTTTCGGCCATCCCAACCTTCTGGGTGATGGACCTCATGGGTTTTTCGCTGAACCTCGTGAGCTTTCTCGCGCTGACGCTTGCAACCGGCATTCTCGTCGATGATGCCATCGTCGAGGTGGAAAATATCGCCCGACATATCAAAATGGGCAAGACGCCCTATCGGGCAGCGCTGGAAGCGGCCGACGAAATCGGCCTTGCGGTGATTGCCACCAGCTTCACCATCATTGCCGTTTTCGTGCCCGTCTCCTTCATGCCGGGCATTCCCGGCCAGTATTTCATCCAGTTCGGCCTGACGGTTGCCTTCTCCGTTCTTTTCTCGCTGCTTGTGGCGCGTCTCATCACACCGCTGATGGCCGCCTACCTGATGCGGGCGGAAGACGCGATGGACGACCATCACGACAATGACGGCCGCCTGATGAAGGCCTATACGCGGCTCGTATCCGGCACCACCAGGCGCTGGTACATGCGGTATGCGACGCTCGTCGGCGCGATTGCCTTCCTGATCGGCTCCATCATGCTGCTGATGCAGGTGCCCGGCAGTTTTCTGCCGCCGGAAGATGCTTCCCGCATCGTGCTCTCGGTAGAACTGCCGCCGAACGCGACGCTGGAGGAAACCTCTGCCACATCGACGGTGATCTACGACACGATCAAGGGTCTCGACGGCGTTGAAAGCGTCTTCGTGCTCGGCGGCGCCTCGCCGAAGGGCGATCTGGAACGGCGCCGCGCCACCGTGCGCGTCATTCTCGGCACTATCGAGCATTCGCTGGTGAAGACGCTGGTCAACAAGGGGCTGGGCTCGCTGCCGTTCATCGGCACACATTTGCCGAAACTGCCCGAAAATGGCCGCACCCGGCCACAGTGGGAGATTGAGAAGGAGCTGTTTGCCAAGGTGCGCGGCATTCCGGACGTGCGCATCACCAAGCTCAACGACCGCGGCGAACGGGAACTGTCCTTCAACTTCCTCGCCAGCAACAACGAGGATCTGAACGCGGCCGTCGACAAGCTGGAAAGCCGTCTGCGTGCCTCGCCGATCCTCGCCAATGTTTCATCCGAAGGCGCACTGCCGCGCCCCGAACTGCAAATCCGCCCGCGCAAGGATGAGGCCGCACGCCTTGGCATCACCCCGCAGCAGATTTCCGAGACGGTGCGCGTCGCAACCATCGGCGATATCGATTCGGCGCTGCCAAAGATCTCGCTGGATGATCGGCTGATCCCCATCCGGGTGCAGGCCTCG
Organism: Neorhizobium sp. PAMB6630; assembly: GCF_058242775.1. Classification (NCBI taxonomy): domain Bacteria; kingdom Pseudomonadati; phylum Pseudomonadota; class Alphaproteobacteria; order Hyphomicrobiales; family Rhizobiaceae; genus Neorhizobium; species Neorhizobium sp. PAMB6630. Next base: position 1,120,862 of record NZ_CM177836.1, on the reverse strand, counting down.
CTTGATCTGAGGCGCGACCTTCAGGCCATCCGCGCGCTGCGCATTGCAACGGCAAACGGCACAAGCGTTCCGCTGTCGAGCGTTGCGGATGTCGATTATTCGGAAGGCCCAAGCTCCATCAAGCGCCATTCGCGCCAGCGTGTCGTTGCCATCGGCTCTGACGTGCCGCAGGGCACGGCGCTCGATACGGCAACGGCCGAGTTCAAGCGCATCGTTGAGGAAACCAACCTGCCGGCAACAGTGCGGCTGGCTGAAAGCGGCGATGCCAAGGTGCAGGGCGAAATGGTGCAGGGCTTTGCCAATGCCATGCTGCTCGGCCTGCTTCTGGTTCTCGTGGTGCTGATCCTGTTGTTCAAGGACGTGATCCAGCCCTTCACCATTCTCTTCTCGCTGCCGCTTGCCATCGGCGGCGTGGCGGTGGGCCTCATCGTCACCAACAATGCACTCTCCATGCCGGTGCTGATCGGCATCCTGATGCTGATGGGTATCGTCACGAAAAACGCCATCCTGCTCGTCGATTTTGCCATCGAAATGAAACGGCACGGCATGCAGCGCGTCGACGCCATGGTGGAAGCTGGCCGCAAGCGGGCACGCCCCATCATCATGACCTCGATTGCCATGTCGGCGGGCATGCTGCCTTCAGCACTTGGTGTGGGCGAAGGCGGCTCCTTCCGCTCGCCGATGGCGATTGCCGTGATCGGCGGCATCATCGTCTCCACGGTCTTGAGCCTTCTTGTGGTGCCGGCCTTCTTCCTGATCATGGACGACCTGTCGCGCCTGCTCGGCCGCATCTTCGGCCGTTTCGTCGGCAAGAAGGAAAAAGAGGAGACGGTTCTCTCCGCCGAGGAATTGAGCGAGGCCAGCCGACGCAACGAGGCGCGCCTTGCGGCCCTCGAAAACCGCCTTGCCGGTGAACAGCGCAAGGACGCAGGTTCCGGCCGGACGGACACGCCGGCTGCCAACAACGTGCTGCGCCTGCCGCCGCTTGCGGCCGAATAAAGCATGGGCTTTGGCGGCAAAGCCGCCCTGCCCGTTGAAACAGTGCCTGAAACAAAGCCCGGTTTGATCGATGTCAAATCGGGCTTTTCCACGCAATGCTAGAAAATCCCCCGGATGCACGCAAAACCGTACCGGACATGCGAAGGGGGCATGACATGTTGGACAAGAGCCACAAAGCCAATATCCGTGAACGCGGTCTTCTGACGAAGACACCTTTCCTCAGCGCGCTCTCAGGCGCGGCGCTGGCAAGGCTTCTGGATTCGGCGCATGTTTACAGCATGGCCGCCCGGTCCAACGTGTTTCGCGAGGGCGAACCGGCGCTGGCCTTCTACTGCGTGCTCTCAGGTTATGTCAGGCTTTACCGTGTCAGCCGCGATGGACGCCAGGCCGATATCCGCATCTGCGCCCCCGGCGATGTGTTTGCCGAATGCCTGATCTTCGGCGGCGAAAAGTACCGTTTCAGCGCCCAGGCGGCCGAAAACATCAGTATTGCCCGGTTTGACATCCAGGACGTGCGCGAACTGGCCGTGCAGGATACGCAGGTCGCAAAGGCCATCATGACCGCACTTTCCACCCACCTGCTCTCCACCATGGACTGCGTGGTAAACGACCGCCTGCACACGGCGCCGCAGCGGGTGGCCGATTACCTGATCAACCGCTGCGGGGCGGCAACAGGTGCTGCCTCCATCCGCCTGCCCTTCCAGAAAAATCTGCTGGCCGGCATGCTGGGTCTTGCACCGGAAGCGCTGTCGCGCGCCTTTTCGTCGCTGCGCCGCATCGGGGTGACCGTGCGCGGACGGGTGATCCAGATTGGCGATGTCTCGGCTTTGAAGGATGTGTGAGGTTTCCCGGCCGACGGACATAGGCCGGCCGGGTTCGGTCAGGCCGGCGTAAACCGCCAGACGTCACCGGACTTTGCAACACGCACGAAGCCGGAAACGTGCCCGCCGGATGCCACCCAATGCTCCCGGCTGGCGCGCGAGAAAATCGACCGGCGGCTCGCGGCACCCATGGCTGCATCAGCATCATAGATGAAGCAGAAGTCGGGATCGTTGAGCTGCAAGGTGGGCGCGTGCACCAGATCACCCCAGAGCAGAAGCTGCTCGCCCTCCGTGCCGATGAGATAACCGAATTGGCCGGGCGTATGGCCCGGCATGGCGATGGCCTCGATCTCCGGCAGAACGGGGCCTTCTTCCAACGGCCTCACCCGCCCGCCATAACTTTCCAGCAGGCGCGGAGCGATATCGAAGCCGCCACGCCGATAGGCGGGCACCGTCTCCTTCAGGGCAGCATTGCCGAAGAAGTCGAGATCGGGTTTCGGCGCATAGATGTCCGCGTTCGGAAAATAGGGCCCGACATCGTCAAACAGCCCCAGCACATGGTCGCCGTGTAGATGCGTGACAAGCACGCGGACCACATCCTGCGGCTCAACGCCCGCCGCCGCCAGCGCTGCCCGGCCAAGGCCGAGTTGCGGTCCCCAGAACGGACCCGTGCCAGCATCGACCAGGGTGACGCCGTCAGGTCCCCTGAGTAGAAACAGGTTGACGTCCATATCCACCGTCGGTGCGCCCCAGGAGGCAACTGCCGCATCGCGCGCCGCGTCGCTGCTGGCATGGGCAAGGTGCTCGATCGGCGCCTTGTAGACGCCGTCGATCAGCGCCGTCACCTCGTAGGAACCGAAACGCCTCGTCTCAGGCATGCTGCAATCCGCCATGGGTTTCGAGAAACCGCACGAGGTGATCAACGCCTTCGCCGCGCTTCAGATCGGTGAAGACAAAGGGCATGCCGGCGCGCTGTTTGCTGGCGTCGCGGTCCATCACGTCGAGATCGGCGCCGACATAAGGGGCCAGATCCTTCTTGTTGATGACCAGCATATCCGAGCGGGTAATGCCCGGCCCGCCCTTGCGGGGGATTTCCTCGCCCTGGCAGGTGGAGATGACGTAGATGGTGATATCGGCCAGATCCGGCGAGAAGGTCGCGGCCAGATTGTCACCGCCTGATTCGATGAAGATCAGGTCGAGATCCGGAAATCTTTCGTTCAGCCCGGCAATGGCCTGCAGGTTGATCGTGGCATCCTCGCGGATCGCCGTGTGCGGGCAGCCGCCGGTTTCGACGCCGACAATGCGATCCGAGGAAAGCGCCTGCATACGCACCAGCGCTTCCGCATCTTCCTTGGTGTAGATATCGTTGGTGACGACGGCGACCGAATATTTGTCGCGCATCGCCTTGCAGAGCTTTTCCGTGAGCGCCGTTTTGCCCGAGCCGACCGGCCCGCCGATGCCAACCCGCAAGGGTCCATTCGCCGATTTCATCTGATGTCGTTCCCTTCAATTTCAAAAGCCAGAATAACGGCAGGCGCGCTGTGTGCAAGCAAGCTCAGCGTCACGAGCGGAAAAGTCGCGAGGCCTGCGTCTCATGCCGGAGCGAGGCGATATCGGCCTGCACGGTTGCCGTGCCGAGATCATCGAGCGTGGCCTTTTCCGCCTTTTCGGCAATGCCTGCCATCTCCCCTTCAAGGGCCGCAAGGATGGCCACTCCCTGGTGTTGGCCGGTGACGCCAAGGCGAATGCCTGCCGAAACGCCTTGCGAAAGGCCTGCATGGAGAAAGGCGGCCAGTGCGGGCACGCAAGCGATACCGTGGGCTGCCGAGACAGCACCGACCGCCACCGGATAAGGACAATCCCGCGGTAGCGTTTCAAACACCGGATGCGGCCAGGCAGTGGCGGCGGCGAGGAAGGCACGGCCGAGCGACAGTGTTTCCAGATGCCGTTCCGCAGAACCGGCAAGCGCCAGTCCCAGTTCGGACAGCTCTGAAAGAGTCTGCTCCGCGTGATCGGCCTCCACACAGGCGCGGTGGCTTGCTGAAAACAGCACCGCATCGTTCCACCAGGTGCCGTGGCACAGAAGCGTTTCGAGCCACAGATGCAGGCCCGTCGCGTCCACCACCAGCCCATCGTGAACCGCCCGTTCCAGCCCGCCGGAATAGGCAAAACCGCCGACGGGAAAAGCCGGCGACAGCCATGCCATCAGCCGCAGCAGCGCCTGCGTTTCCAGTGGCGCCTGCATCAGCGGTTAGTCATGTTTGTGATCGTGGCCATGGTCATGGTCGTGATGATCATGCCCATGGTGGTCATGGCTTCCATGCGCATGATAAGCGCCGCGGGCCGGTTGAAAAGCTTCCTCCACATCCAGCACCGTGGCGCCAAGCCCTTGCAGCATGGAGCGGATGACGTGATCGCGCAGGATCAGAATGCGATCCTCTTCAATCTGCGCCGCCAGATGCCGGTTGCCGAGATGCCAGGCGAGTTCGATGAGGTGTAGCCGGTTTTTGGCGCGTATCTCGAACAGCTTTTCGGCCGCCGACTTCACTTCCACCGTGTCACCATTATCCAGCACCAGCCGGTCGCCATCGTGAAACAGCACGGCATCCTTGAGGTCGAGCATCACCATGTCGCCGTTCGACAGATGCAGAAGCTTGCGGCGCAGGTGGCGCAGATCGTGCGGGAGCGTGACGGTGTCGACGGGCGGATCGGTAATTTCGCCGGCCGGGCGATAAGAATGGACATGCTGCATGAAAATCTTCCTGTGATGGTGGCCGGCATCATTGCCAAGGCTTGTGCCCATGACAAGCGGGATTTTGCATGGAATGGATTTTGACGCTGAGGTCGCGCAAGTGGCCCCCTCATCCGCCTGCCGGCACCTTCTCCCCGGTGGGGAGAAGGGATATCTGGCCGACGCTTCGTTCTTGCTCACAGGCGTGGGAGCCTCAACGGCTGCGGTTCACCCCTTCTCCCCCACGGGGAGAAGGTGGCGGCAGCCGGATGAGGGGGCGGCTGGCACAAGCCCCCCCCAAAAAACCTCAGGCCGCGATCTTGCGGCGAAGGTTTTCCAAAATGTTCTGCGGCGAGGAAACGCCGTAGGGGTCGCTGTCGCAATTGTCGGAAAAGCCGGCTTCCTCGAACCACTGCTCGACCACGCCATCATTGATGATAGCTGCGTAACGCCAGGAGCGCATGCCGAAACCGAGATTGTCCTTGGCAACCAGCATGCCCATCTTACGGGTGAACTCACCGGAACCGTCGGGGATAAGCTGCACGTTTTCAAGGGCCTGCGTCTTGCCCCAGGCATTCATCACGAAGGCGTCGTTGACCGAAATGCAGTAGATGGAATCGATGCCTTCCGCCTGGAATTCGCCATGCAGCTTTTCAAAATCCGGCAGCTGGAAGGTCGAGCAGGTCGGCGTGAAGGCGCCCGGCAGCGAAAACAGCACGACGCGTTTTCCGGCAAAATAATCGCCCGACGTCTTGTCCTGCCAACGGAAGGGATTGGGGCCACCGATCTCTTCGTCGCGCACGCGCGTGCGGAAGGTAACATCGGGTACCTTGCGGCCAATCAACATAATTCGTCTCCTGTCTAAGTCATGGTGCCCCGGCTTTTGCGATCAATCGCAGGGCAAAACTGAAGGCGACAGGGTAACGGATTTTTGCGTGCAGCGCAGCATGGAAGGCCGATTTCAACAGCCGGGCATGGCGGCTATGCGCCAAGCTCATGGCTGGTTGGGTACCGGACCATGAAGATCAAGCGACGAATCCAGCAATTGCGGCAGGGGCGTCCAGATACCAGTGCGCAACCCGCTGGCGCGCAGCATCGCCGCAGTCCAGGTGTTGCAGCCGACAAGTGCATTGAAGCGGCCGTTGGCTTCGAAGAACATGTCGTTGTCGCCATAGCCCGCCTCCTGGATGGCGCGCGGCCGGCCGCCTTCCATAGCAAAGCTCGCCTTGATCGCCTGCACCATCTGCCGATAGCCGGCCTCGGACAGCGAGAGGGTGCGCACCTGCGGCAGGCCGCGGGGGATGTCTGCGGTCAGATCCACATGCATGACGGAGCGATCTACCGTCAGTGCCCGAAACACCGGCATCGGCTTCAGGTCACCCCAGGTGGGCGTCTCGATATAAAACGACCGCCCGCCCCAGCCGAGCACCAGATAAACCGCATCCGGGCGGCCGATGGCAAAGCCCTCGGTAGCCAAGTCCGCGAATTGCGCGCGCAGACCGTCATCGAGACGCAGGGCGATATCGGTATGGATGGGATTGTGCAGGAGGAGGATTTCGCGGGTTGGCGATTGGCTGTCGCCCACGGATGGAGAGGAGAACGGACGTGGCACGAGCATGCCGAGGATCAGCACAATGATGGGCATCAGCGCAAGGATCAACAGCCGCCGGACGAACCTGGTCATGTCGCTCTTCATGTCCGGCTGTTTCGGCGCACCAAAGTTCCCGGCATGAACACAAGATCAATCGGCAAGATCAAGCCGGTGTTCGATCCGTTGCACCTTGTCGGCCAGCCGGACCAGCCTCAGGCCCATCTCTGCCACGCCTTCGGCATCCGCTCCCCGGTCCCGTCGAAGGACGGCAAGCCCTACCTCGATGCGCGTCAGACGACTGCCTTGCTCATGCAGGATTTCACGCATGTCGCACATGCCAGCGCGGACAGCACGCAGATGATCATGGACAAGAGTGTTGATATCGTCAGCCATGGCATCACCCTGACACGTCGGAGCATTCAGTCTACACCAAATGCCGGCACCCGCAATCAGAGCGGCTTTCGAAAGTAGACCACCCGTTTTGTTTCCGCAAAACCCCAGGCGGCATGGGCCTGGTGGGAGGAGATATTGTCGATTTCAGCGTCCGAGCAAAGCTCCGCATAACCCTCTTCCCGAAGCACCGCAGAGATATGCGACAGAAGCGCGCCGCCCGTTCCGGACCGGCGCGCCTCCGGCTCAACCCATATGCCCTCGAGAAAAGGCACAGGTGTGGCGGTGCAGCCATTGGCGTATTCGCGGATGGACAGTTCGGCAAACCCCTGCGCGCGCCCATCCTCTGCAAGCGCGAGATAGGCGCGGTGATGGTCCTTGCCAAGCTGGTCCGTCACATCGGCCTTGTGGCCGTCGAAATCCAGGCTGCTCCACAGGCACGCACGCATGCGGGCCCATTCATCGATATCGCCCATCTGCATCCTGCGGATTTCTATGGGCATCACGCGCCTTGCTCAGAACAGGAAATACCGCTGCGCCATCGGCAGAACCGTCGCCGGCTCACAGGTCAAAAGCTCGCCATCGGCGCGCACTTCGTAGGTTTCCGGGTCCACCTCGATATGCGGCGTCAGGTCGTTGTGGATCATCGACTTCTTGGAAATGCCGCCGCGGGTGTTTTTGACCGCCACCAGTTGTTTTGCAACGCCGAGGCGGTTTGCAAGACCGGCATCGAGCGAGGCCTGGGACACGAAGGTGACGGAGGAATTGGTGCGGGCCTTGCCGAAGGCGCCGAACATCGGGCGGTAATGCACCGGCTGCGGCGTCGGGATGGAGGCATTGGGATCGCCCATCGGGGCTGCTGCAATCATGCCGCCGAGCAGAACCATGTCGGGTTTCACGCCAAAAAAGGCCGGGCTCCACATCACGAGGTCGGCACGTTTGCCCACTTCCACCGAGCCGATCTCGTGGGAAAGACCGTGGGCGATGGCGGGGTTGATGGTATATTTGGCGATGTAGCGCTTGACCCGGAAATTGTCGTTTTCGCCGGTTTCCTGCGCCAGACGGCCGCGCTGGCGCTTCATCTTGTCGGCCGTCTGCCAGGTGCGGATCGCCACTTCGCCAACGCGGCCCATGGCCTGGCTGTCCGACGAAATGATCGAAAACGCGCCGATATCGTGCAAAATGTCTTCGGCCGCGATGGTTTCCTTGCGGATACGGCTTTCGGCGAATGCAATGTCCTCAGGGATCGACGGCGACAGGTGATGGCAGACCATCAGCATGTCGAGATGCTCAGCAAGCGTATTGATCGTGTAGGGCCGCGTCGGGTTTGTCGACGACGGGATGACGTTCATCTGGCCGCAGATCTTGATGATGTCAGGCGCGTGCCCGCCGCCGGCGCCTTCGGTGTGGAAGGCGTGGATGGTGCGGCCTTTGATGGCGCCGATCGTGTCTTCCACAAAACCGCTTTCGTTCAGCGTATCGGTGTGGATCATCACCTGCACGTCGTATGCATCGGCAACCGAGAGGCAGCAATCGATGGCGCCGGGGGTCGTGCCCCAGTCCTCGTGCAGCTTAAGCGAGGTCGCGCCACCCAGCACCATTTCTTCGAGCGCACCGGGAAGCGAGGCATTGCCCTTGCCGGCAAAGGCAAGGTTCATCGGGAAGGCATCGGCCGCCTCGATCATGCGGGCGAGATGCCAGGGGCCGGGCGTGCAGGTGGTGGCAAGCGTGCCGTGGGCGGGACCGGTGCCGCCGCCGAGCATGCAGGTGAGGCCCGACATCAGCGCCTCCTCGATCTGCTGCGGGCAGATGAAGTGGATATGCGCATCCATGCCGCCGGCAGTGATGATCTTGCCTTCGGCGGCAATCGCTTCCGTGCCGGGACCGACGATGATGTTGACGCCCGGCTGCGTATCCGGGTTGCCGGCCTTGCCGATGGCGACGATCCGCCCGTCCTTCAGGCCGATATCGGCCTTGATGATGCCGGAATGGTCGATGATCACGGCATTGGTGATGACGGTATCAACGGCACCATCGGCCCGCGTCACCTGGCTCTGGCCCATGCCGTCACGGATCACCTTGCCGCCACCGAATTTTACCTCTTCGCCATAGGTGGTGAAATCCTTCTCCACCTCGATGAACAGTTCGGTATCGGCAAGGCGCACCTTGTCGCCGATGGTCGGGCCAAACATGGAGGCATAGGCGGCGCGGGACATCTTGTAAGGCATGGTTTTTCTGGCTCCAGAACGTGTCTGCTGGCAGGCGGCGCCCCTCGCGCCGGTCCGCCCCGTTATTGTTGGCCGATTGTTTCGGCGAGTGTTTTCAGTTCTTCGGTGCGGACCTTGGTCAGTTCCGCTTTGCACGACAGGGCGAGCATCGGTTCCAGCGTGCCGCCACGGGCGGAAAAACCTTCCGATTCGCACTGCCCGTCGCGGTAATCGATCCAGGCGCGCTGGCCCTTGAGAAGTGCCTTTTCGGCGCCGCGCTGATCGGCAGACAATTCCTTGTCCCAATCGACCATGACCTGGCGGGTAATCTTCCACTGGGCGTTGAGATCGGCATCGGCGGCGGTAAAATCGCGCCCGGCGCAGATGTTCATATCCGCCTGCGTCTCGGCCTTGTCGCAATCCACCTTCGGCGCGTCCTCGGCGAGGACCGCACCCGCAAAAAGGGCGCCGCCAAGGCCAAGCCAGCACGACAGGAGAAGGCGGGGCATGGCCTGCATCACAGCTTGCCCATGACCTGCTGGCGGAAACCATAGACCTCGCGCTTGCCCGACAGCGGGATCAGCGTCACCTCGCGCGTCTGGCCGGGTTCGAAACGGACGGCCGTGCCGGCCGGGATATCCAGCCGCATGCCGCGCGCCTGGTCACGCGCAAACGAGAGTCCGGCATTGGTCTCAAAAAAGTGGTAATGGCTTCCCACCTGCACCGGACGGTCGCCGGTGTTCGACACTTCGATGGTGACCGTCGGCTGGCCGGCATTGAGGATGATATCGCCCTCTGCGGCAAAAATTTCTCCGGGTATCATGATGCTGTCCCTCTCATAAGGCAGACGTTTACGCCGCTTTGACCGGCTGGCAGCCTTCAGGCTTCAGCACGCGTTTCGTGGAGGCCGGATTGTTGATGAGCTTTCCCGCCGGCCGCACCGGCCGGCGCACCAGTTCCCCACCGCAATTGGGGCATATCCCCGACAGCGTGTTCGTGGCGCAATCGGCGCAATAGGTGCATTCGAAGCTGCACATCATGGCCTCGCGGCTGTCAGGTGCCAGATCCCGGTCGCAGCATTCGCAGTTGGGGCGAAGTTCCAGCATGGGTCTACCGGATCGGTTCGTGGACGGTCACCAGCTTGGTGCCATCAGGAAAAGTTGCTTCCACCTGGATATCGTGGATCATCTCGGCAATCCCCTCCATCACCTGGTCACGGGTGATGACGTGGGCGCCAGCCTCCATCAGGTCTGCCACGGCGCGGCCGTCGCGCGCGCCTTCCACGACGAAATCGGTGATGAGCGCGATCGCTTCGGGATGGTTCAGCTTCACGCCGCGCTCCAGCCGGCGTCGGGCAACCATTGCCGCCATCGAAATCAGGAGCTTGTCTTTTTCTCTTGGGCTGAGGTTCATGGGTTCCCCGATTTTTATGCTCAGATGTTCCAGACTTTCGGCACTGGCGCGCCGTTTCGCAAGAGCGAAATGACAGGAACGAGAATTTTTCTCAAGGCAAAGCCATCAGCGGCGGCAATGCGCACCACAAGCTTGTCCTGCCAATGGCTTGCGCCGGAATATCCGGCTTCCAGACTATCGCGCAGGCGTGGCAAAAATGCCTCGGCCTGTGGGCCGGAATAAAACACGGTGGCAAAGGCGACACGGCCGGAGAGCACTGCCGGTCTTTGCCCGAGCGCCTTGATTTCGCCGGAGAGACGCACGTCCTCGGCATGGATCAGCCGGCCTTCGCGGCGAATGCGCCAGCGATCGCGAAACAGGCCGTTATCGGCGCTTTCGCCCATGGCGGTGCGCCCAAGAATGATGGCTTCGACGGCAAGAAATTCCGCATCATGAGCAAGATCCACTTCCAGCTCACGCGTCAGCGAGGCGCGGTCGAAGAGGATGCTTTCCTGCGGCAGCCAGGCAACGCGTGCGCCCTCGCCCGCCTCGATGCGGCTTGACAGAAGGGCGGTATCGGCGGCCGCCTTGTAGATCTTTTCATTGGCCTGGGTGGTCACTGTCACATCCGTGCCGGGACCGGCGCGCAAGGACCACGACAGGCGGTCGCCGCCGGTCAGGCCGCCGGAGCTGTTGATGAGGACAGCCTCCAGCGCGGGGGTAAAACTTTCCGGCAGGCGGATTTTAGCGCAGCCGTCCTGATAAAGCTCGGCGAGCCGCGAGCGACCCGCCAGCTGTTTTGTTACAAGGCGCCCTTCGCCCCGAGCCCGCTGCGGCGCTGGTCTGTTGGCTGGCTGTTGCTGCACGTCATTCCCTCGGCCGACATTCCCTCGGCATTGCCCGAAACGGAAGCCGCATCGCCGGCGCAGACCGCAACAGCCTTTGCCTTGCCAATCGGCTGGGCGGCGGTTGCGACAACATCGGTCATATTGGCCTTGGCAAAGAAGTCCCACATCCGCGACGCCGGATCAACATTTGGATCAAAGCTTTGCTTCTTGCCCGCAGAAACCTTGACGACACCAGCCTGGCTTTCAGCCGCCGCGGCAATCACATTGGCCTTGGCGCTGGGTCGCGGCCAGTCGTGGCTGCCCTCGGCAAATTCATAGGTTGCGATGCGGGCGCCGCTCATGCAGGTGTCAAACAGGCTGAACGTGACACCATCGATGCTGGCGGAAGTGCCGTTGCCCTTGCAGCCATCCAGTTCCGCCCAGCGCTGCAGCGCGGTCTTGAACCCATATTGCCAATAGGGCTTTCCGCCGCCGGCATAGGGGTTTGCCTCATCCTTCACGCCGGCAAAGGCCATGATGGAGACGGGCCGCGCCGGCTTGCAGCTGGCCGGATCAGGAGCCCACTTGCCATCGCGACGCTCGACCGGCAAGCCCACACGCAGGGAATTCACAAAACCGGCCGCTGGAAAATCATCGGCGCCGGAGCAGATATAGGCCGACAGCATACGCCCGCCGCCGGAATAACCCGAGGCATAGATGCGGGTGGGGTCAACGCAGTAATCCTGCTTCACCGTCTCGATGGCGGATTTGATATAGGCGATCTCATCCAGCCCGCCGGCTTGCGTCGTCACACCCGGAACATTCCAGGCATGGGTGCCGGGCGGCTTGCCATCCAGGCTGCCCTGCGGGGCAAGCACGATAAAACCTTCGCGTTCGGCCACCTTGTCCCAGGAACTGCGGCGCATCTGGGCGCGCGGATAGCTGTTGCTGCCATGGAAATCGAACACCACGGCGAGCTTGTCGGTGCCGTTATAGGCCGAGGGCACGTAGGACACGGCCTGGCGCTCAACACCACCGACGGTAAGGCTGATGTCATGATATCCCGCATCCACCGCCACGCCGCAACCGGCACTGGCAGCCGTTGCGGCCATGAAAAATGCCCCTGCAGCCGCAAGGCCACCAAGAGCACGGGAAAGGAAGATGCCGGAGCGAAGTCCAGATGCCATCAAGCGCCTCGTCAAACGGGAGTGCGTGAAAACGGAGTGTGTATTGGATTAAACCGCGCTCTGGTTAACATATTAGAAATCACTCGGAAACTCCCTAGGAGTGGAAGAGCAGCTATGCGATAAAATAGCATCACACGGTCAGGTGGCGCCTTGCTTCTGCCGTATCCAGCGTTTCTGCCGCCCCTTCATGGACGATTTCGCCACGATCCATGATGTAGACATGGTCTGCAAGCTCGCGGCAGAAGTCGAGATACTGTTCCACAAGAAGGATAGCCATGCCCGTGCTGTCGCGCAGGTAACGGATGGCGCGGCCGATATCCTTGATGATCGATGGCTGGATGCCCTCCGTCGGCTCGTCCAGCACCAGGATTTTTGGCCTCGTGACCATGGCGCGACCAATCGCCAGCTGCTGCTGCTGGCCCCCTGACAAATCGCCGCCACGGCGCGACAGCATGGAATTCAGCACCGGAAACAGCGCGAAAATATCGTCAGGGATAAACTTTTCCTTGCGGCCAAGCGGCGCAAATCCGGTTTCGAGGTTCTCCTTCACCGTCAGCAGCGGAAAGATTTCCCGCCCCTGCGGCACATAACCGATGCCATGCTTGGCGCGGGCATAAGGGGCAAGCCCGTTGAGGGTCGCACCATTGAAGGCAATCGAACCGGCGCTGACGGCCTGCTGACCGGTGATGGCGCGCAGCAGCGAACTTTTTCCAACGCCGTTTCGCCCGAGCACACAGGTGATCTTGCCCATCGGCGCGGTGATGGAAACGCCCCGCAGTGCCTGGGCGGCGCCGTAATGCAGGTTGATGTTGTCGACTGTCAGCATGGGGGCCTCCGTGAATTCAGTACAGGATAAAACCCCCTCTGGCCTGCCGGCCATCTCCCCCACACGGGGGGAGAAAACTCGCGGCACCGCCTTGCCATACGGGAGAAAGGTCGAGCTGGGTTAAGCCCTCCCCCTTGTGGGGAGGGTGGGGAGGGTGGGGAGGGGATTTTCGGGGATGCGCAGGTTTGCATAAACCTCACCGCCCCAGATAATTCTCGATGACCTTCGGATCGCTCGACACAAAATCAATTGACCCTTCCGCCAGCACCGACCCTTCGGCGAGACACGTCACCTTCACGCCGAGATCACGGATAAAACCCATATCGTGCTCCACCACCACGACCGAGCGGGTCTTGGCGATTTCGCGCAGGAGAATGGCGGTTTCAGCGGTTTCGGCGTCGGTCATGCCGGCGACGGGTTCATCGACCAGCAGCAGCTTCGGCTCCTGCGCCAGAAGCATGCCGATTTCCAGCCACTGCTTCTGGCCGTGGCTGAGATTGGCGGCCAGTTCGTCGCGGCGGTGCGTCAGGCGGATCGTCGTCATGATCTCCTCGATGCGCGCCTTGTCTTCTGGCGTCAGGCGGTAGAACAGCGTGGCGAAAACGCCGCGCTTGCGGTTCAGCGCCAGTTCCAGATTGTCCCAGACGGTATGGCTTTCAAACACCGTCGGTTTCTGGAACTTGCGGCCGATGCCGAGCTGGGCAATGTCGGCCTCGTCCTTGCGGGTGAGGTCGATCGTGTCTTCGAACAGAACCCGGCCGCTGTCGGGCCGCGTCTTGCCAGTGATGATGTCCATCATCGTTGTCTTGCCCGCGCCGTTCGGGCCGATGATGGCGCGCAATTCGCCCGGCTCCACCACGAAGGATAGAGAATTCAGCGCCTTGAAACCGTCAAAGGAGACGGAAACGCCATCGAGATAGAGGAGCGATTGCGGGCGGGTTTCGCTGACGATCTGGTTCATGGGATCACTCCGCCGCCTGGATGGGATTTGCTGCCGGTGTTTCGGTGCGGCCCTTTTCGGCCTCCACTGCCGCCTTCATCGCTTTGCGACCGGACGTCCGCGCCTGGATGGTGCCGACGATGCCCTTTGGCAAAAACAGCGTGACGCCGATGAAAAGGGCACCGAGCGCATAAAGCCAGGCTTCCGGGAAGGCACCGGTGAAGAAGCTCTTGCCGCCGTTGACAAGGATCGCGCCGATGATCGGGCCAATCAGCGTGCCGCGCCCGCCAACAGCCGTCCATACCACCACTTCGATGGAATTGGCCGGCGCAAATTCGCCCGGATTGATGATGCCGACCTGCGGCACGAAGAGCGCCCCGGCAATGCCCGCCATCATCGCCGAGACGACGAAGGTGAACAGCTTGATATTTTCGACGCGAAACCCGAGGAAACGCACCCGGCTTTCTGCATCGCGCACGCCCACCAGCACCTTGCCGAACTTCGAGCGCACGATGCCGGAGGAAATGATGAGGCAGAGCGACAGCATGATCGCCGAGAGCGCAAACAGAACAGCGCGCGTGCCATCCGCCTGCACGGAAAAGCCGAGGATTTCCTTATAGTCTGTGAGACCGTTATTGCCGCCAAAGCCCATGTCGTTGCGGAAGAAGGCGAGAAGCAGCGCATAGGTCATCGCCTGGGTGATGATCGACAGATAGACGCCGTTGACGCGGGAGCGGAAGGCAAACCAGCCGAAGATGAAGGCGAGCAGGCCCGGCACGACAAGCACCATCAGCATGGCAAACCAGAACATGTCCATGCCATGCCAGAACCACGGCAGTTCCTTCCAGTTGAGGAAGACCATGAAATCCGGCAGTTCCGGATTGCCATAGACGCCACGCGAACCGATCTGGCGCATCAGGTACATGCCCATGGCATAACCGCCGAGCGCAAAAAAGGCGCCGTGGCCGAGCGAGAGAATGCCGCAATAACCCCAGACGAGATCGAGCGCGAGCGCCAGAAGCGCGTAGCAGAGATATTTGCCCATCAGCGAGACGGCGTAAGTGGGAATATGCAGCGCACTGTCGGGTGGGGTCAGCAGATTGGCGGCTGGCACCAGCACGGCGACCGCCAGAAGCACGGCGACGGCAACAACGATACGGCCTTCGAGGGCACGCAGGATAAAGCTCGTGATCATGCTTCGATCGCCCTTCCCTTGAGTGCGAAGAGACCGCGCGGCCGCTTCTGGATGAAAAGGATGATGAGGACGAGCACCAGGATCTTGCCAAGCACGGCACCGACCGAGGGCTCCAGGAACTTGTTGAGGACACCGAGTGACAGCGCGCCGACGAGCGTTCCCCAGAGATTGCCGACGCCGCCAAAGACCACGACCATAAAACTGTCGATGATGTAGGACTGGCCAAGGTTCGGCGAGACGTTATCGATCTGGGAGAGCGCCACGCCGGCTATGCCGGCAATGCCGGAGCCGAGCGCGAAGGTGAAGGCATCGACCCAGGCAGTGCGGATGCCCATGGAGGAGGCCATGCGGCGGTTCTGGGTGACGGCGCGCATCTGCAGGCCGAAGGCGGAACGCTTCATCAAAAGCAGCAGGCCGAAGAAGATCGACAGCGAGAAGGCAACGATCCACAGCCGGTTCCAGGTGATCGACAGGCCACCCAGCGGAAACGAGCCGGACATCCAGGAGGGATTGCCCACCTCGCGGTTGGTCGGGCCAAAGATGGTGCGGATCAACTGCTGCAGGATGAGGGAAATGCCCCAGGTGGCCAGCAGCGTTTCCAGCGGCCGGCCATAAAGGAAGCGGATGACACCGCGTTCGATGACAAGGCCGATGGCACCGGTAATGAGGAAAGCGACAGGCACGGCAATCGCCAGCGACCAGTCGAACAGATGCGGCGCAGATGTGCGGATCACCTCCTGCACCATGAAAGTGGCGTAAGCGCCGATCATCACCATCTCGCCATGGGCCATGTTGATGATGCCCATCACGCCGAAGGTGATGGCAAGGCCGATGGCCGCCAGCAGCAGCACGGAACCGAGCGAAATACCGTACCAGATGTTCTGGCCCATATCCCAGAAGGCGAGCGTGCTTTCGATCTTGCCGATCGCACGATCGACATCCGGCTTCAGGGCCGGATCGAGCGCGCCAGAGGCGGTCATCAGGATGCTGACGGCGCCGCGACCGCCAAGGCTTGCGACGGTTTCGATGGCGGCGCGTTTCTCTTCAAGCGAACGGTCAGACGACAGAACGGAGGCGGCGCGCGCCTCTTCCATGCGCGCCTTCACTTCGCGGTCGGTTTCCTTGGCAAGGGCTGCCTCGACCAGATCGAGGTTTTCGGCGCTGGGCGAACGCAGCACCGCATCGGCAGCTTCCAGGCGCACATTGCGGTCGGGGCTGAGAAGCGTGAGGCCACCGAGAGCCGAGCGGATGACGCGGCGAAGACTGTTATTGATCTTCAACTTGTTCATGGCGCCCTTCGGCGCCTCGCCGGCGGTCTCTCCCGACAGCGGATCGATCAGCGCCAGATTGGCGCCGGAGGCCTTGGTGATGAACACGGCGCCATCAGATTTGCGGGCATAAAGATCGCCTTCGCTGAACGCTTCAAGCGCCGGCACGACACGCGGATCGCCGCTGGCCGCCAGCTGGCCGATCAACACTTCCGCCTGCTTGAAATCCGCCTTGCCCAGCTCGTTGAACAGTGTTTTCGGGTCGCTCTGGGCGGCGGCAGTAAAAGACACCGCGCACACGGCAAGCACCGTCAAAATTAACCGAAAAAATTGATGTAACATCAGATCGCCCCCTCTCGTCGCGCAGCACCCCGGGCCGAAAAGGCATCTGCCGGGGGCCGGCAACGTTCTAACTCCCTCCCCCCGGCGGACGGGGAGAGGGACGCGCTCAAGGTGTCAGGCACTGGACCGGAAGCAGGCCGATCAGCTGCCCTTGCCACCGCACTTGCCCGTTGCAACGTTGAAGTTGCCGCAGGACATGGGCTTGCGCCAATCGGAGATCAGGTTCTTCGAATCCGGCAGGTAATCCGACCATTCGTCGCCAACCACAGACGGCGTCTGTTGGACGATTTCGAACTGACCGTTGGACTGGATTTCGCCGATCAGGACCGGCTTGGTGATGTGGTGGTTCGGCATGACGGTGGAGGTGCCGCCCGAGAGGTTCGGCACGGAAACGCCGATGATGCTGTCGAGAACTTTGTCCGTATCGGTGGTGCCAGCGGCTTCCACAGCCTTTACCCAGGCGTTGAAGCCGATATAGGCGGCTTCCATCGGGTCGTTGGTGACGCGCTTGTCGTTCTTGGTGAACGCATGCCATTCCTTGATGAACTCGGCATTGACGGGTGCATCGACGGACTGGAAGTAGTTCCAGGCGGCGAGATGGCCGACCAGCGGCGTGGTGTCGAGACCGGCCAGTTCCTCTTCGCCGACCGAGAAGGCAACAACCGGAATGTCTTCCGCCTTGATGCCCTGGTTTGCCAGTTCCTTGTAGAAGGGAACGTTGGCGTCACCGTTGATGGTGGAGACAACGGCGGTTTTCTTGCCGGCCGAGCCGAACTTCTTGATGTCGGTCACGATCGTCTGCCAGTCGGAATGACCGAACGGCGTGTAGTTGATCATGATGTCCTCTTCCTTGACGCCCTTCGACATCAGGTAGGCCTTCAGGATCTTGTTGGTCGTCTGCGGATAGACGTAGTCGGTGCCGGCGAGAACCCAGCGCTGCACGCCTTCGTTTTCAGCCAGATAATCGACGGCCGGGATGGCCTGCTGGTTCGGCGCGGCACCGGTGTAGAAGATGTTGCGTGAGGATTCTTCACCCTCGTACTGCACCGGATAGAAGAGGATGGAGTTCAGCTCTTCGAAAACCGGCAGGACGGATTTGCGCGAGGACGAGGTCCAGCAACCGAAGACGGCGGCAACCTTGTCCTGGGAGATCAGCTGGCGGGCCTTTTCGGCAAACAGCGGCCAGTCGGAGGCCGGGTCGACAACGACGGCTTCGAGCTTCTTGCCGAGAACGCCGCCCTTCTTGTTCTGCTCGGCAACGAGCATCAGCATGACGTCTTTCAGCGTCGTTTCCGAGATCGCCATCGTGCCCGACAGCGAATGGAGAACGCCGATCTTGATGGTGTCGTCTGCGGCAAAGGCGCCGTGGAAGGACGTGGTGGACATGATGGCAGCGAGCATCGCGCCGGAAAGCCTGGCTTTGAAATTCATGGTTCGAACCCCTCTTCTTGTTCGGTGGCAACGGGCCTTGGAACCGGCCGTTGATCGTTGCTTCAGGAACTATGGTTCGCTGCAGTGCAAAACCACATACGTCATATGACGTAAGGCAGGGGGCGAAACGGGAAGATCACTGCAGGCTGCCGCACAGCAGCGCTTGATCCGCCAAGTCTGGCTCGCGGCATCGTATCCGCTCTTTAGCCGTTCCCGGCGTTTCGATGCTCCCGCGGGACTTAATCAGCCGTGGGCCCGCACGTCCCGCACGCCGCGGCCGAGCCTGCGGCGCAACAGGGTCCGCAACGTCGCGCCATCGGCATACCCGACCAAGCCGGCGATCTCATCAGGGCTTTTGTCGCTGGTTTTCAGCAGATGCACGGCACGCTCGACGCGCAGATCCTGAAAATAGGAAAGCGGTGTCTTGCCAAGCACCTGCTGCAAACGGCGCGCCAGCGTGCGCTTGCCGGCGCCGACGGCATCGGCCGCATCGTCGAGCGAAAAACCTTCAGACAGCCGGCCCCGCGCCCAGCGCTCGAACTTCTCGACCACAGGATCGGCATGCGCGAGATGATCCGCAATGACATAGGCCGATTGCGCCGGCCGGCTGTCGACAATGAGGTAACGTGCCACGAGGTTTGCCAGTTCCGGGCTCGCCTGGCGCACCAGCCAGAGCGCCATGTCCACATGGCCAAGGGCCGCGCCGGCCGTGACCAGCGCACCGGACTTCACCACCATCCGCCCATCCTCCAGCCGAACCGACGGATAACGCTGGCGAAAGAGCGGCGCAAGCCACCAGGTGGTCGTTGCCCTTTCCCGATCAAGCAGTCCGGATTCGGCAAGCACGAAGGTTCCGATGCAGGCAGCGGCAAGATTGATGCCGCCGGCCCTTGCTTCTCTGAGTGCGGCAGCCGCATCCTGGACATCCGGCCGCGCCAGCGCCGGCACAAGCAGGTCTGGCATCTTGTAGCCAATCGCCGGAACCACAAGCCAGTCGCATCCCGCCGGAGCCGGCATGGCCGAGACCGGAACGCCAAACCCTTGCGCCGTTTTCACCTCGCGTCGCATACCGACGACCGAGACCTCGAAAGGCGGCACGTCGAGCGCGTGCATCATGGCAAGTTCATTGGCGGTGGTGAGGACATCGAGGATGGACGAGAGACCGGTGTCGAAGACGCCATCAAGGGCCAGCACCTGCACTTTCATGGCAATATTCCTATCAAGACTGTCAATATTGACAATAGCAGCCGGCGGCAGCCTCCGCCATGATCACGACATCGCAACAGGAATGCGTATGGCCATGATGTGACGACGATCGGCGATCAACCGTGGCGAAGGTCGCGGGCAAGCCACCGTGAAGACGATACCGATACAGCCTGCCTCATCCATCCGCACAACACGTCGCATCGGCTGCCATAGGCCGCCCGTCCCGCGCCACGCGCAATCCTTGGATGTCGATTGGTTCTGCTCTGCGCTTCTGTTTCCTGTTCCGACCCAATCTTGAACGCCGCCGGGAGGCCGCCTCCCCGCAGGGGAGTGCCACGTCATGCCATATGAGACTGTTCTTGCCGTCGCCCTTTTTGCCCTGGTCGGCTCGGTGTCGCCCGGGCCAAGCAATTTCATGCTGCTTGCCTCAGGAACCAATTTCGGCTTCTGGCGCACGGTGCCGCAGATCCTCGGCATTACCGTGGGTTTTTCCACCGTGCTTCTGGCCGTTGGTTTCGGGCTCGGCGCCCTGATCACGGCCTGGCCGCCGATCGGTCTGGCGCTGAAGATCGCCAGTGGCGCCTATCTCCTCTATCTCGCCTGGCGGATCGGCATGTCCCGGACAATCTCGAACGGCGATATGGACGCTGCCCGACCGCTGACCCTACTGGAATCGGCGGCATTCCAATGGGTAAACCCGAAGGCCTGGATTGCTGCGGTGACCGCCATGGCGGCCTATGCCAAGGCCGACAGTCCCTTTGCGTCGATCTTGTTGATCACGGTCGTAATCGCCATTGTCAACCTGCCGAGCGTCGCGGTCTGGGCAGGCTTCGGCGTGGCGCTTCGCCAGTTCCTCACACAGCCGTCACGATTGAAATGGTTCAATATCGCCATGGGCCTGCTGCTCGTTGCGACCCTCTGGCCGCTTCTGCGATAACATCCGAAACTGGATCGCGCGCTCGGGACCGATGACACCGGATCGGCGACAACGGTGGTCATGGTGCTGGCCACCGTGCAGATGCGAAGTGCCTTTGTGGCGGCGCTTTCACAAGCGCCTGTCCACAGTGCATCTTGCGCAAACGAGGTGATGCGGCTCGTCAGTTCGGCCGGTTCCTCAGCTTCTCCGCCTCGGCGTAAAACTTCTTCTCCCATTCCTTGTGGTTATCCAGCCCCTCGCGGATGAACGGGGTGAAGACGGCCATGTGCATCAGCAGCCAGTTGACCACCCGAGCGGGAAATTTCAGCGGTTTGACGAAATCGACGAACAGCACCACGCGGGTCTTGTCCGTGTGGTTCCAGGCCTCGTGTTCATAGGCATCGTCAAAGATCAGCACCTTGCCCTCTTCCCAGTGGCAGATCTCGTCGCGCACGCGGATGGCAAGCTTTTCGCGCGGTTCCGGTACGATCAAGCCGAGATGCAGGCGCAGCACGCCGTTATAGGGGCCGCGATGGGCCGGAAGATGTTTTCCCGGCTCGAAGATCGAAAACATCACCGTGGTGAGGCCGGGGATCTTCTGCATGGCCTCCCAGGTTTTCGGGCAGGCAGTGATGTTCTGTTCCGATTTCACGCCGAAGCCGAGGAGAAAAAACGTCTTCCAGCGGTTGTCGGTGGAAATCGTCTTCACGTCGGCGGAAATATCCTGAAAGGACGGCAGTTCATCCTGGCGCAGCAGAATGCGATCCAGCTCGGCGCGAATGGCCGGTGCCGCCTTCTCGATCTCCGCGGCCCAGGGAAAGGTCGCGGTGTCATAGACCGGCGGGTTGCCGAGTCTGGCATATCTAAAATTCAACCGCTCGGCCCAGGCGACGATGCCCATGAAAAAGCGGGTGATGCGGCTGGGGCGATCCATCGGCTGGAGGCCCTGGGTTCCAAACGTCTGTTCGGCATGCGATGCGGCGGAATCGAGCGCTGTTGTCATGGGATGGCCATCGAACACGGTTGACGGGACCTGCCGGGCAGTCTTGGAAATTCACCCTTCAGGGCATTCTGCACGCCGGGGCAAAAAGGCGCGTGTCCCATCCGTTACAAGGACCTGTGGCAGACTTGTGGCAGCGGCGTTTGCGCTTGCAAAAGCAGGCTGAACGCATAAAAGTGCCTAAACACTCGCCATGCCCAAAAGGACGCCAGAGCACGCATGACCGCGCGGCAACGCATCATTCCCGTCCGGCGCGAATATAACCGCTGGGTCGCCGACCAGACGCTGGAAGATTACGCGCTGCGCTTTACCGCCAAGAGCGCACGGCGCTTCTCCTCCACCCGCATTGCCCAGACCGCCATCGGTGCGATTTCCTTTCTGGCGCTGGAAGCCATCGGCGGTGCCATCACGCTGTCCTACGGCACAACGAATGCCTTTTTTGCCATTCTGGTCGCCGCCGCCGTCATGCTGGTGGTCGGCCTGCCGATCAGCCGTTATGCCATCCGCCACGGCGTCGATATCGATCTTCTGACGCGCGGCGCAAGTTTTGGTTATATCGGCTCCACCATCACCTCGCTGATCTATGCCAGCTTCACCTTCATGCTGTTTGCGATCGAAGCCTCGATCATGACCGGCGCGCTGGAGCTTGCGCTCGGCATACCGCCTGCCATCGGCTACATTATCAGCGCTGCCGTGGTGATCCCGCTCGTCATCTACGGCGTGCAGCTGATCTCGCGTTTCCAGCTGATCACCCAGCCGTTCTGGATCGTGCTCAACATCCTGCCCTTCATCTTCATCGCCACCATGGACTGGGAAAAGTTCGATCTGTGGCGGGCTTTTGCCGGCATCAACCATTCGAATGCGCAGGTGGACGGGGCCGCCCCGTTCAACCTTCTGGAATTCGGTGCCGCCTCCGCGGTGATCTTGGCACTGATGCCGCAGATCGGCGAGCAGGTGGATTTTTTGCGCTTCCTGCCGGCGGAGGGCCAGCAGAAATGGCGCCACCGGCTGGCGATCTTTCTCGCCGGCCCCGGCTGGGTGGTGGTCGGCGTGCCAAAACTTCTGGCCGGCTCGTTTCTGGCGGTGCTGACGCTTTCCACCGGCGTGCCGGTGCGCGAGGCCGGCGATCCCGCCCATATGTATCTGACCGCCTTCGGTTACATGATCCCCAACGAGACGGCCGCCCTTCTCCTGATGGCCGCCTTCGTGGTGGTGTCGCAGCTGAAGATCAACGTGATGAACGCCTATGCGGGTTCGCTTGCCTGGTCGAACTTCTTTTCGCGCCTCACCCACAGCCATCCGGGCCGCGTTGTCTGGCTGATCTTCAACGTCGCGATCGCGCTTTTGTTGATGGAGCTTGGCATCTACCGGCTGCTGGAGGCGACGCTTGGCATTTTCTCCATCATCGCCATGGCCTGGCTTTGCACGATTTCCGCCGATCTCTTCGTCAACAAGCCGCTCGGCCTTTCGCCGCCTGGCATCGAGTTCAAGCGGGCGCATCTGTATGACCTGAACCCGGTCGGGCTCGGCGCCATGCTGGGTTCAACCGCGATTGCGCTTTCGGCGCATTTCGGCCTGTTTGGACCGCTTGCCGCCTCGCTCTCCACCTTCCTCACGCTGTCAGCCTTCCTGCTTTCGCCGCTGATTGCCTGGGGCACGCGCGGGCGCTTCTATCTCGCCCGCAAGCCGCGCCATGCGTGGAAAAACCTCACCGCCATCACCTGCTCGATCTGCGAACACCCTTTCGAGCCGGAGGACATGGCGTGGTGTCCCGCCTATGCGGCGCCGATCTGTTCGCTCTGCTGCTCGCTCGACAGCCGCTGCCATGACATGTGCAAGCCGAAAGCCCAGATGAAGGCGCAGATCGGCAGCGTGGCGCGCTCCTTCCTCTCCGATCACATCGTCGAGAGGCTGATGACGCGGCTTGGCCGCTACGCCATGACCGCCATCCTCTCGATCTCGCTGATCGGCGGCATCATGGCGATGATTTCCTATCAGGTGAGCGAGGCGACACCGGCCAATGCCGAGGTGGTCTACGGCACCATCCTCATCGTCTTTTTTGTCTTCGCCATCATCGCCGGCATCGTCTCCTGGTTTTATGTTCTGGCCCATGACAGCCGGGTGGTGGCAGAAGAAGAATCTTCCCGCCAGAACACGCTGCTGCTGAAGGAAATCGCCGCCCACAAGAAAACCGATGCGGCCCTGCAGAAGGCCAAGGAGACGGCGGAAGCCGCCAACCGCGCCAAAAGCCGTTATGTCGTCGGCCTCAGCCACGAGCTGCGCACGCCGCTCAACGCCGTGATGGGTTATGCGCAGATTCTTGAGCGCGACGAGAGCATCCCTGCCCCGCGCCAATCCGCCATCAAGGTGATCAAGCGCTCGGCCGATCACCTCTCCGGCCTCATCGACGGGCTGCTCGATATTTCCAAGATCGAGGCCGGCCGGTTGCAGGTCTATTCGAACGAGATCAACATCCAGGATTTTCTCGACCAGATCGTCGAGATGTTTCGCCCGCAGGCGCAGGCGAAGGGCCTGACCTTCACCCATATCCGTGCCCGCAGCCTGCCGCACTATGTGCGAAGCGACGAAAAACGGTTGCGCCAGATCCTCGTCAACCTGCTCTCCAACGCCATCAAGTTTACCGATCAGGGCACCGTCACCTTCGATGTCGCCTATCGCAGCCAGGTCGCTACCTTTACCGTGTCCGATACCGGGCGCGGCATTGCCGAAAAGGACCTGCCGCGCATCTACGAGCCGTTCCAGCGGGGCGAAGCGGAAAACATTCGGCCGATGCCGGGGCTTGGCCTTGGCCTCACCATCACGCAGCTTCTCACCAACACGCTGGGCGGCGAGATTTCCGTCAAAAGCCAAAAAGACGAAGGTTCAACCTTTCGCGTCCGCCTGATGCTCTCGGCCATCGACCGGCCAAGCACGATGCCCGCGCCGGAAAAGAAGATCGTCTCCTATACCGGCCCGCGCCGCACGCTGGTTGTGGTTGACGATAACGAGGACCACCGCGACCTGATGCGCGAAGTGCTCTCCCCGCTGGATTTCGTCGTGCTGACGGCCAATGGCGCCACCGAATGCCTCACACTGATCGAAGGCGTGAAGCCGGATCTCTTCCTTGTCGATATCCTGATGCCCGGCATGAACGGCTGGCAGCTGGTGGAGCGGTTGCGTGAAAGCGGCCAGACGGCGCCAATCCTGATGCTGTCGGCCAATATCGGCGATGGCGCGAGCACCATCCGCGACGGCGATGGCCATAGCGATACGATTGCAAAACCCGTCGATATCCGCCAGCTCTCCGACAAGCTGGCCCTGCATCTTGGCCTCACCTGGATTTACGAAGGCGACGTTGAACCAGAACCGCCGCCGCCGGTTCCGGTGCTCAAAAGCCCCGGCGAAACGCATCTGCAGGACCTCATCCAGCTCGGCGAAATCGGCTATGTCCGCGGCATCGAGGCAAAACTGGCCGATCTCGACAAACTGCCGGAAAACCAGCCCTTTACCACCGCGGCCGGGGCCTATATCCAGTCCTTCGATCTGGCGGGATATCTCAGCTTCCTCAACCGGTTCCGCGAGGAAAGGGTCGCCGACGATGCCTGACATTAAGAGCGAGCAGCCCCGCGACATCGTGCTTCTGGTGGATGACAGCCCCGAGGCGCTGGGTTTTCTCACCGAAGCGCTGGAGCAATCCGGCTTTTCCGTGCTGATTGCCACATCCGGCCAGTCGGCGCTCAACATTGTCGAGCGCATCACACCGGACCTTATCCTTCTCGATGCCGTGATGCCGGCCATGGACGGTTTTGCCACCTGCCGGCGGCTGAAAGCCAATCCGGCCGTCTCGCAGGTGCCGGTGATCTTCATGACGGGGCTGACCGAAACCGAACACGTGGTCAATGCGCTCGATTGCGGCGGCGTCGATTATCTGACCAAGCCGATCAATATCGACGAATTGCGCGCCCGTATCCGCGTGCATCTGTCGAACGCCCGCTCCGCCCAGAGCGCGCGTGTGGCGCTGGATGCTGCCGGCCGCCACCTGCTGGCGGTGAAGGGCAATGGCCAGCTGCACTGGTCAACGCCGCAGGCAACGCGCCTCATCAACGCAGCAACCGGCAGCGATGACGGGCTTGATATCGTCGTGCAGCATATTGCAGCCTGGATGGGCGGCCGTGAAAAACCGGGCTTTTCCCGCGATGCCTCGTTTGCCTTCACGAAGGCCGGCGAAGCCAGCCTGCAATTTGCCTTCCTCGGCGCGATCGGGGCCGACGAATATCTGTTTCGTGTGACCGGCCAGAACAACCGCGCCGACGATGCGGTGCTGCGCGAGCATTTTCCGCTGACGACACGCGAATCCGAAGTGCTGCTATGGATCGCCAAGGGCAAGTCCAACAAGGATATCGGCGATATCCTCGGGCTCTCGGCGCGCACCGTGAACAAACATCTGGAGCAGATTTATGTAAAGCTCGGCGTTGAAAATCGGGCGTCTGCGGCAGTAAAGGCCGCCCATGTGCTGCACGAGGTATAGGCGGTAAAATGAAGCACCTGGCCGGCAGGCGCTATTTGCGAAGATCGAAAACGCCAAGCTCGCGCCACATCCACCCGAAATCATAGCTCGACATCGGATCGGCGGCGTCAGGGCGCTGGCCTGACTGGTTTTCGAGATATTTCAGCCAGTCCGCCACCTTCTGCCGACCGGCCGAGGAGCGCACCGCCTGCCGGGGCGTCTTGTCGCCGAGCATGCCGACGGGCTGGTCGAGCGTTTCGCGGTACTGCCGGTCCATGAATCCGTGGACGATCTGCTCTGCTATTTCGGGCGGGATCCCCTCCATCGGGTCATCCCCCTCCCGCACCGGCGGGTCAGCCATCATCTGCTCGACAGTGCGGATTTCGGTGAGTGGCGCGCGCACCAGATCCCCGAGCGATTGCTCAACAAGCGTAACCGCCTTTTCCGCACGTGTGGCGGAATTGGTGGAGACATGCAGGAAGCGCCCCTTCAGTTCGAAATTTCCAAGTACACGCAAGCCGTTATCCATGATCGTATCGAGGGTCATGTCCGCCGCGCTCTTGCCTTTGCCTTTGCCTTTGCCCTTTCCTTTGCCTTTGGGCTTCTCTTCCAGCCAGTTCCAGAACTTGGCATTCTCCTGGGAAAGGCCGGGAACGGCACCCAGCCGCGCCGCAATATCCTTCTGCGTTGTCCCTGTTGCCAGCGGGAACCGCGCCTCGTGGAACAGAAGCGGTTCACCGTCACCATTCTGAAGGTCCGGCACGTCCATCACCTGCTCAAGGCCGTCCGACAGCCATGTCATCGAGAACATCGGCGCAAGGACTTGCAGGTCTTCATCCCTCACCGGCGCCCGCTTTTTCGATGTCTTGCCGCCGAGCACATCATGGATGTCGCCGATCAGCGTCTCAGCATTTTGCTGCTTGAACGGCAGCAAACCTCCGGCAAACACCATTCGGCCCATGACCGGCACGATGCGTGCGGCAATCCTGTCCCATTGCTGCAGCGTCTTTGTGGCGGTGCCTTCGTGAACGAGCACCGGTTCGCCGCCGCGAATGAGGTCGCGGGCAAGAAGCGAGGTTCCGGGCACGACATCGCTCACCTCGTACATGCTCATCACCGAAGTGCGCAGGGCCTTCATATAGGCCTTTGCCTGGGCGCCCTCTTTCCAGCCGCGGCGTTTCAGATATTCATCGACGATGTTGACGCCTTCGACGTCGAAGTCCTGGGTCAGAAAGTCCTCGAAAACCGCTCCCCAAAGCGTCATCGCCCAGTCTTCACCGATGATATCGACGACATCATCGAATTCCAGGTCGCTGGCATCGAGAATGATGCCCACATGCTCATCGAAAACCTCATCGAAACATTCCTGCCACGGGTCACGCATCAGGAATTTCATCAAGCCGTTGAGTTCATGGCTGGATGGCATGGCGTGTCTCCCGGTTGTGACGATCTCTGGCCTCGGCAGGGCATCGAAACGTGCTACGGTTCTTTGGGAAAAGATTTCGGGCCATCGACGCGATCCGGCAAGATGCATTGTGAAATTTCAAACGCATTTTTCAGCGATGGGTCCCCTCTGCCGTCCAGCAACGGCTTCCCCTTTCTCCGACAACGACTGTTTGGCCTTTCGCGCGCCGTTCAGCGCAGCCCCCTTCTCTTCCTCACCGGAAAGGCAAAAACCATGAACCGTTTCGTCATTCTTTCCGGTTGTTCCGGTGGCGGGAAATCCAGCCTGCTTGAGGAATTGCGCCGCCGCGGTCATGCGGTCGTTGAAGAACCTGGGCGGCGCATCGTGGCGGAGGAGCTTGCAGGGGATGGCGCTGCACTGCCGTGGAACGACCTTCAGGCCTTTGCGGAGCGCGCCATCACGCTCTCGCTCGCGGATCGGGCAGCGATGGCCGGCCAAACCGGCTGGGTGTTCTTTGATCGCGGGCTGGTGGATGCGGCGTCAGCCCTTGCCCACGCGACGGGCGATGGTCGGACAATGCACGACCTCTGCCGAAAGCATCGTTACCACGGCCGGGTTTTCCTCACGCCGCCCTGGCCCGAAATCTACGTGACCGATGGGGAACGTCAGCACGGGTTTGAAGAGGCGGTGGCGGAATATGAGCGGCTGTGCGCCGTCTATCCCACGCTCGGCTATGAGCCCGTGATCCTGCCCAAAACCACGGTTTCGCAGCGCGCTGATTTCGTGCTCGCCCATCTGGCGAACTGATCCGGCGCATCGCCAGCCGCGGCCGGACACGAAAAAGCCCGGCGCGAGCCGGGCTTTCCGTTGATAGTGGCAGCGGTTTCCCGCCCGCCAAAAATCTTACATCTGGAAGTAGCTGTACTTGCCGTCAGCGCCCTTCTTCCACTCGTACATGACATAGTCAGGACGGGTGATGTCGCCCTTGGCGTCGAAGCCGATGTCGCCGATGGCGGTCTTGAACGGACCCTTGGCCTTCATCGCTTCAGCAACCTTCATCGGATCATTGCTGCCGGCAGCCTTGGCGGCGTCAGCAAAAATCTGCAGGGCAGCGTAGGAATAGAGCGTGTAGGCTTCCGGCTCGAAGTTTGCAGCGCGGAACTTGGCCACGATGTCCTTGGCGTTCGGGTTCGTGCGCGGATCCGGCGGGAAGGTCATCAGCGTGCCGTTGACGGCGTCGCCGGCGATCGAAGCCAGTTCGTTGGAGGTGATGCCATCGCCCGACATGAGCGGAGCCTTGAGGCCCTGGTCCGCCATCTGGCGCATCAGGAGACCGGCTTCCGTGTGCAGGCCGCCGAAATAAACGATGCCGACGCCGGCTTCCTTCATCTTGGACACGAGGGCGGAGAAGTCCTTGTCGCCGACGGTGATGCCTTCGTAGATGACTTCCTTGATGCCAAGCTTGTTCATGGCCTTCTTGGTTTCATCGGCAAGACCCTGACCATAAGTGGTCTTGTCATGCACGACGGCAACCTTGGCGGTCTTGAACTTTGAAGCGATATATTCGCCGGCAACAGCACCCTGCTGGTCGTCACGACCGCAGGTGCGGAAGGTGTTCCACAGGCCACGCTCGGTGAACTTCGGGTTGGTCGAGGCCGGTGTGATCTGCACGATGCCGTTTTCGGCATAGACTTCAGAGGCCGGGATCGAAACCGACGAGTTGAAGTGACCGACGACGAACTTCACGCCATCGGCTACAAACTTGTTGGCAACCGAAACGCCCTGCTTCGGGTCCGACACGTCGTCGCCGAGCACGATCTTGATCTTTTCGCCGTTGATGCCACCGGCAGCATTGATGTCGGCTGCGGCCTGTTCGGCACCCTTCTGGAGCTGTGCGCCGAAGGCTGCGTTCGGACCCGTCAGCGGGCCACCGATGCCGACGAGGACATCGGCCCAGGCCGAACCACTGAATGCCATGACGGCTGTCAGTGCCACGGCCGAAAGAAGAGACTTCTTCATTGTGTTACTCCCAGTTTTTGAGCGGGTTTGAATTAAAACCTGCGCGAGACCCACCACACTCTCGCGCCGGAAACGTGTTCCCTGTTTATCGCAGTCTGAAGCCGAAAGCCTCAGCCTGTCAATTCTTCTTATGCCACGAAAAAGCAGAGCTTTTTTCGTAAAGCCAGTAGTAGTTTTCCACCATCTGGCGGGTGCGGCGATGACGGAAACCTGCTGTTGCCACGATCAGCAGCAGCACGACATCGAGCGCGTAGAAGCCGATGCTGAGGAAAGGTCCCTGGAACAGCGAGAAATGCAGGAACCGCAACAGCACGCCGAGCAGAAGCACGTAACCGATCACCATCGGATAATCCTTCCAGCTTTCGGCAACCGCCTTGCCGGTGCGCCAGGCCGTCCAAAGGCCGATCATCAGCACGATGAACCGCAGGACGTAACGGGCGCCGGTATCGCTTTCGAAAAAAAGTCCCTGCATCTCAAGCTCTCCCTGACGCTTGGCGGAAAGACGACATGGCGGGGCTTGTTGCCCTGGCCCGGATGGAGATGTGCGCGATCAATGCCGTCCACCTTCCAGATAGGCGGCCCGCACTTCCGGGTTGGCCAGCAGTTCCCGGCCCGATCCGCTCATGGTCACCTTGCCGTTCACCATCACATAGGCGCGGTGCGACAGTTTCAGCGCCGCAAAGGCGTTCTGCTCGACGAGGAAGACGGTCAGCCCCTCCTTCTCGTTCAGCACCTTGATCGCCTCGAAGATTTGCTTGACGATCAAGGGTGCAAGACCGAGCGACGGCTCGTCCAGCAACAGAAGTTTCGGGCGGGCCATCAGCGCGCGGCCGATGGAAAGCATCTGCTGCTCGCCACCCGACAACGTTCCGCCGCGCTGGGACTGTCTTTCCTTGAGGCGCGGGAAGAGCGTAAAAATCTTCTCCACGTCCTCGTTGAAATATTTCAGCTGGTCGAGACCAGCGCCCATCTGCAGGTTCTCATAGACCGTCATGCGCGGAAAAATGCGCCGTCCCTCAGGAGACTGGGCAATGCGCTGGCGGGCGATCAGATGCGTCGGCGTCTTGGTGATGTCCTGCCCGTCGAAGACGACGGTGCCGGTGCGCGCCTGCGGACTGCCGCAGATCGTCATCATCAGCGTCGACTTGCCGGCGCCGTTGGCGCCGATCAGGCTGACAATTTCACCCTTGTTGACTTCGATATCGACACCGGAGAGCGCACGGATATTGCCGTAATAGGTTTCGACGCCGCTGACCTTCAGGAGAGGTTCGGCTTTGATCGTGTTGACGGCCATCACAGCGTGCCCCCGTCGAGTTCTTCGGCAATGACTTCTTCCACCTCGTCGTCCTCGACGCCGAGATAGGCGGCAATCACCTTCGGATCATTCTTCACGTGATCCGGGTTGCCGTCAGAAATCTTCTGCCCGTATTCCAGCACCACCACATGGTCGGAAATTTCCATCACCACCGACATGTCGTGTTCGATGAGCAGGATGGAGGTTCCGGTCTCGTCGCGGATACCGTTCAAAAGCGTGTTGAGCGCCAGCGATTCGCGCGGGTTAAGGCCGGCAGCCGGCTCATCCAGGCATAAAAGCTCCGGGCCGGTACACATGGCGCGGGCAATTTCCAGACGGCGCTGGGCACCGTAAGGAAGGTCGCCCGCCGGATCGTCGGCGCGGTCGGTGAGGTCTGCCCGTTCCAGCCAGTGGCGGGCAAGCTCGATCGAGGCTTCCGCCTCGCGCTTGTAGGAACCGAGGCCGAGCAGGCCCATTACCGTGTAGCCAGACGCCTTCATCAGCTTGTTGTGCTGGGCGACCAGCAGGTTTTCAAGAACCGTGAGGCCTGAAAACAGCCGGATGTTCTGGAAGGTGCGCGCCACCTTGGCATGTTTGGTGATCTCGAAATCGGTGAGGCGTTCCAGCAGGAACTCCTTGCCGGCTTTCTGGCGCAGGGTGATCATGCCCATCGTCGGCTTGTAGAAGCCGGTGATGCAGTTGAAGACGGTCGTCTTGCCGGCGCCGTTCGGGCCGATCAGCGCGGTAATTTCGCCGCGCTTGACCTCCAGCGAGAGGTCGTTGATCGCCATCAGGCCGCCGAAGCGCATCGACAGATGCTCTACCTTGAGAATGGTATCTGAAGTCATGGTCTCATTTGCGGATGTCATCAGCCGTGACCTTCCTTGGTGAAGCTGCCGGATACGGACTTGCGCTCCTTGAGGAAGGCCGTGGGTTCACGCGAGCCGACGAAACCGCGTGGCTTGAACAGCATGACCACCACCATGGCCAGACCGAAGAGCAGCATGCGGTAAAGTTCCGGCGTGAAATCCGGCCCAAAAATGTGTTTCAGGAATTCCATTTCGCGCAACGCCTCGGTGCCGCCGATCATGACGACGGCTGCAATGGCGATGCCGGTGAGCGAACCCATGCCGCCGAGAACCACGATGGCCAGAATGACCGCCGATTCCAGGAAAACGAAGCTTTCCGGCGACACGAAACCCTGGCGGGCGGCAAAGAACGACCCGGCAAAACCGCCGAACATCGCGCCGATGGCAAAGGCCGTCAGCTTTGTCTTGACCGTATCGATGCCGAGCGAACGGCAGGCAATCTCGTCCTCGCGCAGCGCTTCCCAGGCCCGGCCGATCGGCATGCGGCGCAGCCGGATCGTCACATAGGCGGTGATCAGGCAGAGCGCCAGGATCACGTAGAACAGGAAGATCTTGTAATAGGCCGAGGACATCGGCAGGGCAAACACCTTGGCGAAGTTGTTGGGGGCACCGACATCGAAGGAATAGATGCCGAAGATCGAAGCCTTGGCGACGCCGGAAATGCCCGCAGTACCGCCGGTGACTTCCGACCAGTTCATCAACACGAGGCGGATGATTTCACCGAAGGCGAGCGTGACAATCGCCAGATAGTCGCCGCGCAGGCGCAGCACCGGAAAACCGAGAATGATGCCCCAGAAGGCCGCCAGAATGCCCGCCATTGGCAGAAGCACCCAGAAGGACAGGCCAAAATGGTCCGACAGAAGCGCGTAGGAATAGGCGCCCACCGCATAGAAGGCGACATAACCGAGATCGAGCAGGCCGGCGAGGCCGACGACCACGTTCAGACCCCAGGCCAGCATCACGTAGATGAGGATCTGGATGCCGAAATTGTCGACGAATTTCAGCGAACCCTGCACGCCATAGAGGGTGACGATAACAGGCGGATAGAGCACGAGCGCGATCATCGCGATCTTGAGGAAATGCCGGTGGAAAAAGCCCTTGTCCTCGGACACTTCGAGAAGGCCGGCCTTGGCCTTGCTCAGCTTGCGCCGATCAATGTTGGGGCGGATGAAACCGACGACGAGGAAGCGGCCGACGGCGGCAATCGCCACGAACACGGCCAGCAGGCCCCAGCGCATGCGCCAGACCAGCGCATTGTCGATGTTCTGATAGGTTTCGACGCCGACATAAAGAAGGAACATGCCGAACGCCAGCAGGCCGGCAAAGAGGCCCTCGCGGAGCGCCTTCGCCATGAGGCCCGGCGCCGCGTCGGTCGCCGGAGAATTTGCATTGCTCATGATGTTACACCTTCTCCACTTCAGGCCGGCCCAGAATGCCGGTCGGCTTGAAGATCAGAACGAAAGCGAGAATGGCAAAGGTCGCCACGTCCTTGTAGGCAATGGAGAAATAGGCCGACCACAGGGATTCGATGAGGCCGATCAGAAGGCCGCCGAGAACAGCACCCGGCAGCGAGCCGATGCCACCGAGAACGGCTGCGGTAAAGGCCTTGACGCCCGGAATGAAGCCATCGTTGAACGAGGCGACGCCATAATACATGAGGTACATGGTGCCGGCGACGGCCGCGAGCGCTGCGCCCATGACGAAGGTGATCGAGATGGTGCGATCCACGTCAACGCCGAGCAGGGCTGCCATCTTGCGGTCCTGTTCGGTCGCACGCTGGGCGCGGCCGAGCGGCGTCTTGTTGACGATATACCAGAAGGCGGCGAGCAGCACGCTTGTCACGATGACGATGAGGATCTGCTTCAGTGAAACGGTGATCGTGCCGAAGTGGTAGACATCATTGACCAGCGGCGGAACCGGCTTGTTGCGCGGGCCCTGCGTGACCTGGATGAAGTTCGACAGCACGATCGACATGCCGATCGCGGTGATCAGCGGCGCAAGGCGGAAGGAACCGCGCAGCGGCCGGTAGGCGACACGCTCGATCGTCCAGTTCCACAGGCTCGTCACCAGCATGGCAACGACCAGCATGACCAGCAGCGCCAGCGCCACGGGAATACCGGCAAAAAACGAGGTGAGGATCAGGAAAACGATAAGGGCAGCAAAGCCGCCGAGCATGAAGATATCACCATGGGCAAAGTTGATCATGCCGATGATGCCGTAAACCATCGTGTAGCCAATTGCCACGAGGCCATAGATCGATCCAAGAGTCAGCCCGTTTAAGAGCTGCTGGATAAAATACTCCATATTTTTCCCCCGGGCGCGATTCGTTAAATTCGATCGTGCCTCTAGTCTGTGTGGCCCTTACGGGTTCTTAGGTTTTGTCGAATTGATACCGCTTTCACTTGAAATGTGAAGTCAAAAAGCCACAACCGCCACAGTTTCCCCGCACTTTCCCGTGCAATGCCGCAAATAAAATCATCAGCGCCATAAAAACGGCATCTGCTGATCATTTTGGCAGCGCTTCAGCCCCGCATCCGCTGACCATCCGGATCAAAGAGGGCCTGCGTGATCAGGCGGGCCGGCAGCATTTCGCCGAGCACCTCGATCTGCCAGCCGTCACGCGTCGTCGCAAACTCCTTCGGCACATATCCCATGGCAACGGACACGCCGGAGGCATGGGCAAAACCGCCGGATGTGACCCAGCCGACAACCGAACCATGGATGGAGATCGGCTCATCACCGAGCACGTCGGCATCCCTTGCATCCACAACAAGCGTCACCAGCCGCAGCGTGCCGCCTGCCAGCTTTTCCTCGATCGCCCCCATCTTGCCAATAAAATTCACGTCTTTTTTCAAGGCAATGAACCGGCCAAGGCCTGCTTCCATCGGGCCATAAAGCGGGCGATATTCACGCGACCAGCTGCCAAAACCCTTTTCCAGCCTGAGCGCATTCAGCGCCCGAAGGCCAAACAGCCGGATGCCGAACTCTTCCCCGGCCTGCATGAGGACCTCAAACAGGCTGCGCTGGTATTCCGGCCGCAGCCAGATCTCGTAACCGAGATCGCCGGTATAGCTCACGCGTCCGACGATCGCCGGCACCATGCCCAGCTCCATCTCGCGGATCGACATGAAGGGAAAGGCCTCGTTGGAGAGGTCGAGATGGGTAAGCTTCTGCAGCACGGCGCGCGCCTTGGTGCCGGCAACCGACAGGCCAACGAGACCAAGGCCAAGCGCGCCGAGCACCACCAAACCGTCCTCCGGCAGATGCTCCTCGAACCAGCGCATGTGGTAATCCTCGGCAATGCCGGAGCCGATCAGCAGAAACTCGTCGCCATCCATGTTGGCGATGGTAAAATCGCCGATCAGCTTGCCCGCCTCGTTCAGCATCGGGGCGAGCGCCATACTGCCGACGGAGGGAAGCCGACCGGCGAGCATGATATCCAGCCATTGGGCGGCCCCCTCGCCGCTCACCGAATATTTGGCAAAGCCGGAGGTTTCCATCAGGCCGACGCTGTCTCGCACCGCCTTGGCTTCCGCCCCCACCGTTTCGAAATCGCTGGAGCGGCGCCACGAGAACTTGTCCTCGACACCCTCTGGCGCAAACCACAGCGGCGTTTCAAGCCCGGCATAAGCGCCGAAAACCGCCCCTTCCGCCTTCAGCCGGTCATAGATCGGCGTTGTCAGCAGCGGACGGGCGGCGGGCAGTTCCTCGTTCGGATAGCGGATGGAAAAGCGGCGCGAATAGTTTTCGCGCACCCTGGCATTGGTATAGGCCGGCGTTGCGTAATCACCGAAACGGCAGACATCCATGGCAAACACGTCAAAACCCGGATCGCCCTCGATGATCCAGTTGGCAAGCGCCAGCCCAACACCGCCGCCCTGGCTGAAGCCGGCCATGACCGCGCAGGCCGACCAGTAATTGGTGAGCCCCCGCACCGGGCCTACCAGCGGATTGCCATCCGGCGAGAAGGTGAAGGGGCCGTTGACGATCTTCTTGATGCCGGCATTGTTGAAGGCGGGGAAATGGCGAAAGCCCACTTCCAGCTCGCCACTAATGCGCTCCAGATCTTCGGGCAAAAGTTCCGGGCCGAAATCCCAGGGGGTTTCCAGTGGCGACCAGGGGCGGCAATCCTTTTCATAGGTGCCCATCAGCATGCCGTTGCGCTCCTGGCGGATATAGATCTCGCCGTCGAAATCCACGCAGTGCATCAGTTCGCGGCCGGTCGAACGGTTGAACTCGATCACTTCGGGCATGTCCTCGGTGATGAGATACATGTGCTCCATGGCGAGAACCGGCAATTCGACGCCCACCATGCGGCCCACTTCGCGCGCCCAGAGGCCAGCGGCGTTCACCACATGCTCGGCATAGATATCACCCTTGTCGGTAATCACCCGCCAGCTGCCGTCTTCCAGCGGAATGAGGTTTTCGACCTTGGTGTGCAGGTAGATCTCGGCGCCGTTCTTTTTGGCCGATTTCGCATAGGCATGGGTGGTGCCATAAGGATCGAGATGGCCTTCATGTGGATCAAAGACGGCGCCGACGAACTGCTTGGGGTCCAGCAGCGGCATCATCTCATAGGCTTCTTCGGCAGAAATCAGCCGCGCCTCGCCGCCGGCATATTTGCCCTTGGCGAGCAGCGATTTCATCCAGTCGAAACGCTCCGGCGTTGCCGCCAGCATCAGGCCGGAGGTCATGTGCAGACCGATATCCTGACCGGAATATTCCTCGATCTCCTTGTAAAGCTCGACCGTGTATTTCTGCAGCTTGGCAACGTTCGGATCGCCGTTGATCGTGTGCATGCCGCCGGCCGCATGCCAGGTCGAGCCCGCCGTCAGCTCGGCCCGTTCCACCAGCACCACATCCGTCCAGCCGAATTTCGTCAGGTGATAAAGCACCGAACAGCCGACGACCCCACCCCCGATAACGACGACACTGGCATGGCTTTTCATGAATGGCGGCTCCCTCTGCGAACAGAAATAGTTGGATCAGGCTCGGGCGGATATGCGACGCCCAAGAACCTTGTTCAGGACACATCGCATCTATTCGACAAGGATCGTATCGGCATCAGCGTAGGTGTGTGCGGACCTGTCTGATCCGGACATCTGCACGGCAGAAGGATAATCATCTCGTTCCGGGAAAGATACGGGAAATCAGGTGCGTGGCAATGTCGATGCGCAGGCGCAACTCCGCCTCAAGCGCTGATTTCTCAAGGTTCAGCATCAGCGCACGCAGATGAACACCGCCGAGAACAGTCGAGATGACCATATCCGCGAGAATACGGGGATCGACATCCGCCGGCAGTTTGAGGGACGGATCACTGGCGAGCACCTGCGTGACCTGATTGACCGTTTTTTCGATGCAATCGCGATAGAATTGTCCGGCCAGTTCCGGATATTTCAGCGATTCTGCGATAACCAGCCGCGTCAGCGTGATCTGCCGGGGCGACAGAATGATCGTCGCAAGGTCCCCCAGCATCCGGGCGAGCGTATCGGTGGCGCGCCCCGGCTGCGAGATCCCCTCGCTCACGGGCACCACATCATGGCTTTGCACCAGGGCGCTGAAAAGCGCAGCCTTGTCCGGATAGAATTTGTAGACCGTCTTTTTAGCCATGCCACAGGCGCGGGCCACCTCTTCCATTGTTGCATCGCCATAACCGAACTGTTCGAACACGCGCTCAGCACCCTGCAAGATCAACGACTTGCGATCATCGTCCGCAAGACTTGGCGGCCGTCCTGCCTGTGAGGCTGAAGATACCATCGACTCATCCCTGGAAAAATCGGTTGACAAAAGGAAACGCCATCGTTTCCATGTCGGATTTCATCCTATACCTGGCTCGACGGACGAACTCATGCAACAGAAAAACACTTCCCTTGCGGTGTCCCTGGGCGCCGTCTGCGCCCTCGGTCCCTTCGCGACCGACATGTATGTGGCGGGCATGCCGCGCATGGCGCAAGATCTGGCGACCACTGGCGCCCATATCCAGCTCAGCATGATGACCTATTTCATCGGCTTCACGATCGGCCAGCTGTTTTACGGCCCGGTGTCGGACAGGACCGGCCGAAAACCGATGATCTATCTTGCGCTTTCCATCTTCATCCTGGCCTCGATAGGCTGCATGTTCAGCATGACAGCCAACCAGTTGCTGGGCTTGCGTTTCCTGCAGGGGATTGGCGGCTCGATCGGCATGGTGATTGCAACCGCATCGATCCGGGATGTCCATACCGGTCAGGCAGCCGCCAAGCTGATGTCTGTGGTCATGCTGGTCCTCAGCATTGCTCCCGTGCTTGCGCCACTGATGGGTGGCGTGCTTCTGCAATGGGGCAGTTGGCGCAACATTTTTGCGGTGCTGGCGGTGTTCGGCGCCCTGGTGGCGCTTGTCACCGCCACGATGCTTCCGGAAACCCGCATGCCGGAACTGCGCGTCATCAGCCGGCCCGGAGCAGCACTTCGCTGGTATGCAAGGCTGTTGTTTGCGCGCAACTTCATTCCCTATGCCGGGGCGCTTGCCTTGGCACAGGGCGGCTTCTTTGCCTATATCGCCGGGTCATCCTTTGTGCTGATCAATGTCTATGGCCTGACGCCCATGGCCTATGCGTTCATCTTCAGCCTCAACGCAATCGGCATCGGAATTGGCGCACAGGGCGCCTCCAAGGTCGCCTCGCGCATCGGCATCCGGGCGACGGTGAAACTGGGCTCTCTCCTTTATGCCGGAACCGGCATCATCCTCTTGACGATGCTGATTGTTGGTGCCGACAGTCTGCTCTCTGTCTGCATTCTTTTGTTTGTCATGGTCATGGCGATCGGGAGCATCATGCCGACCTGCAACATTCTGGCAATGGAGGCGCAGGGCGCGATATCGGGAACAGCCGCGGCATTGCTCGGGGCGCTCGGTTTTGGCGCAGGCGCACTCGGCAGTTTTGCCATCGGCATCCTCGACGACGGAACCGCGTTGCCGTTGATCTTTGTCATGACGACCTGCGCTGTCGCAACGGCCGCGGTTGCCGTTCTGACCTTCGGTTCCTCCGAGATGACGCACGAAGCGACGGCCTGATCCCTCTTCAGGCGAACCCAGCCGTGAGTGCAAACTCGCGGCCCATCTCCTTGATCTCTTCGAATACGGTGCCTGAATAAGAGCGCGGCACGATAATCTCGAAGGCATCGTCTGCGGTGCGGGCAAGATTGCCGGAAACGTGGGCGATCAGCATGGGCGCGGACATATTCAGCGCAAAAGCGTCCGGGTGGAGATCGACCGCCACGCATTTGGCAAGGATCTTTCGAGCGTGCGGGCCGTCGAGGCGCAGCAGCACGCGCCCGTCGCTGTCATCGAGGATGGCGGCGCCGGGGATGGCGTGAAGTGTGCGCATCAGGCTCTCCGGCGCCATCTCCTGCGAGACGGCCAGCCATTCGCCGGGGCCGCAGACCCGCTTGGACACACTATCCATCATGGCGAGCGCCAGATCCACATCGCTCTCGTCACCGGCACGGGCGAGCACACAGGCAATGGCCGGACGGCGGAAGACAGAGAGATGGTTGGCGTTGGGCCTGGTCTCAAAGCCGGTGATATGGTCTTCCAGCACATGCCGGTGGGTGTAGGTGATCGACATCTTCGAAAATCCCCTCAGGCCTGCAGTTTCAGATTATCGTGATCGACAAAGACCGGCGAACACACCTCTGCCAGCACCTCGCTTTCGCGCAACCGGTCCCAGACAAGGACCTTTTCGCCAAGACGCTCGCGCCCGGATTTGAGCAAGGCAAGCGCGATATAGCGGCCAAGCGTCGGGGAATAACAGGCGGAGGACACAAAACCCTGATCGTTGGTGGTCGACGGCTTGGCGTTTTCCTTCAGGATATGCGCGCCGGCCTTGATCTCGGCATCCGGTTCCACCGGTTTGAGGCCGACCATCTGCAGCCGGTCTGCGGCGGTGAGGCCAAAGCGGGTGGAGAGGCGTTTGCCGATGAAATCCGGCTTCTGCATCGCCATCATGCGGCCAAGGCCGACATCGTCGGCGGTGGTGCGGCCGTCGAGTTCGCTGTGGGTGACATGGCCTTTCTCGATGCGCAGCACGTTCAGCGCCTCCACACCATAAGCGCAGATGCCATCCTCGCGGCCGGCTTCCATGAGGTGATCGGCCACCGCCTCGCCGTAACCTGCGGGCACGGCAAGCTCATAGGCGAGTTCGCCGGAAAACGAGATGCGGAAAAGGCGTGCGGCAAGCCCGCCCTTCAGCGTCACCGCACGGGCGGTAAGGAACGGGAATGCGGCATCGGACAAATCATCTTCCACCAGACGCTGCAGGATGATGCGGGCTTTTGGTCCGGCGAGCGACATCTGCGCCCACTGGTCTGTGGTGGAGGCAAAACGCACATCGAGATCGGCGAACAGAACCTGCGCGCAATAGTCCAGATGCGCCATCACCTCGGCCGCATAGGCGGTCGTGGTGGTCATCACATAATGGTTTTCCGAAAGCCGGCTCACCGTGCCGTCATCGAAAACGATGCCGTCCTCGCGCAGCATCAGCCCATAACGCGCCTTGCCGACGGGAAGCTTCAAAAAGGCATTGCTATAAACGCGGTTCAGAAATTCCGCCGCCTGCGTGCCAAAAATCTCGATCTTGCCGAGCGTCGAGACATCACAGAGCCCGGCATTTTCACGCACGGTCAGCACTTCACGATCGACGGATTCGCGCCAGGTCTTTTCTCCGGGGCGCGCAAACCAGGCGGAGCGATGCCAGAGGCCGGCCTCGACAAAAACCGCACCGTGTCTCGCCGCCCAGCCATGCAGCGGCGAGCGGCGGGTGGGGCGCGATTGCTCGGCGCGCGCCGTGCCCGCCAGAGCCCCGAAGGAGACGGGCGTGTAGAAGGGACGGAAGGTGGTGGTGCCGACAACGGCCGGTGAGACACCGCGCATGCCGGCGACAAGCCCTACCGTGTTGATATTGCCAAGCTTGCCCTGATCGGTCGCCATTCCGGCGGTGGTATAACGCTTGGTGTGTTCGATATGGCCAAAAGCTTCGCGCTGCGACAGGCTCAAATCCGCCACCGTCACGTCATTCTGGAAATCCACGAAGGCCTTGCCCTTCGAGCCCTGCACATACCAGAGCGGTGCAAAGGCCGGGTCGTACTCGCCTTCGACTTCAGGAATGTCAGCGTCATAAGCGGCAAAACCCAGATCGCGGGCAAGCGCCACGGCTTTTTCTGCCCCATCCCTCAGGCAGGCCGACAGGCGATCAAGCCCGGCCGCAGCGCCCGCAGCGACAAAACCAGAGCCGACATCGGGCGCCAGAAATGCCTGATGGGCCTCGCTCCACACCGGCTTTGCGCCGCGCTGGCAGAGAAGATGGACAATGGGAGACCAGCCGCCGGACATCAGAAGCGCATCGCAATCGATCACCTCTTCGTGGCCGGAACGCTCCGCCACTAGGCCGGTGAGCCCGAGCCGCCCGCGCGTTGCCGTGACAGAAGCGCCCGAAAGGATGCGCAGGCCTTCTCTTGCCAGATCCGCCTGCGCGAGGCCTACATCCTTGCGTGGATCGATGATGGCTGTGACTTCGACGCCGGCTGCCGTCAAATCGGCTGCCGTGCGATAACCGGAGCCGCCATTGGTAAACACGGCCACCTTGCGCCCGACGCCCACGCCATAACGGTTGAGATAGGTGCGCGCGGCACCCGCCGTCAGGATGCCGGGGCGATCATTGCCGCCAAACACCAGCGGGCGTTCTTCGGCACCGGTCGCCAGAAGCGCCCGCTTTGCAACGATCCGCCAGACCCGCTCCACCGGCAGGTCCGGATCGGGCAGCGCCACATGTTTCTGCACCTTTTCGACCGCACCGAACACCATGTCGTCGTACCAGCCGAACACGGTGGTGCGGGGCATCAGCGTGACATTGGCAAGGCTTGCCAGTTCGGTGATGATGGCTGCGGCAAAATC
The DNA here is from genome assembly GCF_058242775.1 of Neorhizobium sp. PAMB6630. Classification (NCBI taxonomy): domain Bacteria; kingdom Pseudomonadati; phylum Pseudomonadota; class Alphaproteobacteria; order Hyphomicrobiales; family Rhizobiaceae; genus Neorhizobium; species Neorhizobium sp. PAMB6630. The sequence goes on along the minus strand of NZ_CM177836.1, from coordinate 1,079,571 downwards.
CGCAGCCGACAGGCCACCCACCACGGCGGTTTCCGACAGAAGCTGCCCGCCCAGCTGAAAATCCTCGTCGGCCAGAATGACGCGAAGACCGGCACGCGCCGCGGCAAGGGCGGCCATCAGCCCGGTCGGGCCGGCCCCGATGACCAGCAGGTCGCAATGCGCCCAGGCCTTTTCATAACGGTCGGGATCGGGCTCCATCACCGCCCGGCCAAGGCCTGCGGCGCGGCGGATCAGCGGCTCATACACCTTTTCCCAGAAGGATGCCGGCCACATGAAGGTCTTGTAGTAGAAACCGGCCGACAGGAAGGGCGACAACAGGCTGTTGACCGAACCGATATCATAGGCAAGCGACGGCCAGCGGTTCTGGCTGGCAGCCGTCATCCCCTCGTAAAGCTCGGCAACGGTGGCACGCGCATTGGGCTCGCTGCGGGCACCGGAGCCCACCGTCACCAAGGCGTTCGGCTCGGCGGAACCGGCCGTCACGGGGCCGCGCGGGCGATGATATTTGAAACTGCGGCCCATCAGCATCTGGCCATTGGCCAGAAGCGCAGACGACAGCGTATCGCCGGCAAAACCCTTCAGCGGCTTGCCATCGAAGGTAAAGCGCAGCGGCACCGCACGGTTGACGAGCCCGCCGGAAGACAGTCGATGCGGGGTCATGCGAGGCCCTTTCCAGCGGAAGCCTGGGCGTCCTCTCCCAGGGCCGCGGGACGCCTGAACAGGGCGGCATCCGTGACCGACAGAACGGCATGGCTGACATTATCCCGCTCCACCACCAGAAAGCGCCGGCAACCGCCGACATGGTGCCAGTGCTCGAAGATGACGCCCTTCACATTGTCGCGCAGATAGACATAGGCATGCCAGGCTTCATCCGGCGCATGGGAGGCTGGACGCTGAGGCAAGGCATCGCCGCGAACGGTGAATTCTTCCTTGGGACGAACCCCGCAATGGGGACAGGTGATCAGGCTTGCCATGATAAAAACTCGTCAATGCGGGGTCGTGCGGGTTGGGTTAATGCAGATTCGGTTGCGGGCCCTTGCAGCCTTCATCGATGGCAAGGCCGCGCTCGAAGCGATCGAGCCGCAGGAACCGCGCCGTATAATGCGGCTCGTCCCTTGCAATCAGATGGGCAAAACAGAAGCCGGAGGCAGGCGTTGCCTTGAAGCCACCGTAACACCAGCCGCAGTTGAGGTAGAGATTATCGATCGGCGTCTTGTCGATGATCGGCGATCCATCCATCGACATGTCCATGACGCCACCCCAAGCGCGCAGCACTTTGACACGTGACAGGCCGGGGATCAGCGACACGCCCTCCTCGATCGTGCTTTCCACCATCGCCAGATTGCCGCGCTGCGCATAGGAGGAATAATAATCGATATCGGCGCCGAAGACCAAGCCGCCCTTATCGGACTGGGAAATATAGAAGTGGCCGGCGCCATAGGTGATGACATTGTGGATGACCGGCTTCAGGCCCTCCGAGACAAAAGCCTGAAGAACATGCGTTTCGATGGGCAGCCGAAGGCCGGCCATCTGGCCGGTCACCGACGTGTGGCCGGCGGTGGCGAGCGCCAGCTTGTTGCAGCCGATGAAGCCCTTTGACGTCTCGACGCCCAACACCCTGCCCGTTTCATCGCGGCGGATGCCGCTTACCTCGCAGTGCTGGATAAGGTCGACGCCGCGCTGATCTGCGCCGCGCGCATAACCCCAGGCGACCGCATCGTGGCGGGCGGTTCCGCCGCGCTTCTGCAACAGGCCACCCATGATGGGAAAACGCGCGTGGTCGAAATTGAGATAGGGCATCGACTTCTTCACCGCGTCACGATCCAGAAGCTCGGCCTCCACGCCATGCATCATCATGGCATTGCCGCGCCGGGCATAGGCATCGCGCTGGCCATCGGAGTGGAAGAGGTTGATCACGCCGCGCTGGGAGACCATGGCATTATATTTGAAATCCTGCTCCAGCCCTTCCCACAGCTTCATGGAAAACTCGTAGAAGGGCTCATTGCCTTCGAGCAGGTAGTTCGAGCGGATGATGGTGGTGTTTCGCCCGACATTGCCGGAGCCGATATATCCCTTTTCCAAGACCGCGATATTGGTGATGCCGAATTCCTTGGCGAGATAATAGGCGGTGGACAGGCCATGCCCGCCGCCACCGACGATGATCACATCATAATGCGCCTTCGGCTGCGGCTCGCGCCAGGCCGGTTTCCAGTGGCGGTTGCCGGAAAAGGCGTGCCGGACGATGTCTAGGGCGGAGTAACGCATGCGGGGTCCTGTCTCGAATATCGTCGCCACCTTCGCATATGCAATACAAAGGACAAGGGCATTCGCAAGGCCCTTGCGCGCCGTCCACGACCGATGTTCCAGGCCGGCCATGCGCACACGCGCGATTCCGCTTACCCTGAAGCCCCCTTATCATCCGTCGGCGGGCATGAACTCGAAGGCTGCGCCAACAGTTTCAATCGCTTGATTGCGTCTGCGTCCCCACAGGTGCCTGAGCCCTTAGAATGGCCGTGACACACGGGGAGATTACGCCATGGCCGACACGACACCGAACCTCAGACTGCCTTATATCCTGCCCTCGCAGGCGCAAAAACACGTCACGCACAACGAGGCGCTGCTTCGGCTCGACACACTGGTGCAGCTTGCAATCGAATATGATGGAACGAGCCCTCCGGCGACACCGGTCGAGGGACTGCATTACGCCGTGACAACAGGCGCAACCGGCGCCTGGAGCGGCCGCCAAGGCACCATCGCCACCTATCAGGATGGCGCCTGGAGCTTTCTGACGCCCGGCACCGGTTTTCTCGCCTGGTTCAAGTCGCTTTCAGCAATCCGGGCCTTTTCGGGGAGCGCCTGGGTCAGCCCCGGCCTGCCCGACATCCTCACGCCCGCACGGCTTGGCATCAGCGCGACGCCGGATGACAGCAACCGGCTGTCGGTTTCGTCTGCCGCCTCGCTTTTCAACAATGCCGGTGCCGGGCACCAGTTGAAGATCAACAAGGCAGCCGTCGGCGATACCGCCTCGCTGCTTTTCCAGAGCGGCTGGTCGGGCCGGGCGGAAATGGGCCTTGCCGGCAATGACCAGTTTGCCGTGAAGGTGAGCGCCGACGGCGGCAGCTGGAAAACCGGCATGAGCTTTGATGGCGCCGGTCGGCCGAGTTTCCCCAACCGGCCGCTTGCCCGCGCCCATCGCGCCACCGGCACATCAAGCCCCGCCTCCGGCGCCTCCACCGGCTTTACCACGCTTGCGCTCGAGCAGGGCGGCGTCACGCTTGGCGCTGCGGTGACCGGCGGCGGCAACACGCTGGTTGTGCCCGCAAGCGGGATCTACAAACTGACGATGATGGTGTCCGTCACCTCGTCTTCCGGCCACACCGCAAGCCTGAGGCGCAATGCCTCGACAACGCTCATCAGCCTCAGCCTTCCCTCGGCCGCCCCCCTCACCGTCTGCGCGTCAACGCTCGCCTCGTTGACGCAAGGCGATACCCTCACCTTCCTGCACGCAGGCACTGCGGTTCTGGATGAGGGTGCCGGGCGCACGGAACTGTCGCTCCAGATGATCTGACCGTGCCGCATCGTCTGCAAAATGCAGACCCGGCCGGGTTTTCCACCACCAAATCCGGCCGGTGCGACAGATCATCGTTCCTTGAAAACCACTGTTAAATTGCAGCATAAACCTTGCTGCGCCGCAGTCAAACCGTTCGAAAGAACATTCTAATCTTACGAAACACACACTGGCGGCGATGAATTGCGAAAAAAACGCGAAAGAATTGTGGTCGCAATGCGGTTTCCTGCAAAACGAGGTTTCCATTTAGTCAAATGTTAAAACTGCGGGGCTACGGTCGCCCATGTGGTCTTGTGTAGTGTAGAGAGTCCAATGACCGAAATGATCCGGCCTCGAGTTAAATATGTCATCGGCCCCGATGGCAGCCCCCTGACGATTGCGGACCTTCCGCCGGCCAATACGCGCCGCTGGGTGATCCGTCGCAAGGCGGAGGTGGTTGCAGCGGTGCGCGGTGGCCTGTTGAGCCTCGAGGAAGCTTGCGAGCGTTACACCCTGACGGTGGAAGAATTCCTGTCCTGGCAGTCGTCGATCAACGACCACGGCCTTGCGGGCCTCAGAACAACGCGGATCCAGCAGTACCGCCACTGATCTGGCCGTACGCAAACCGCCACCGACCGTCTTTGCTGTCCTCCGGAGCCCGTCTCCCGAGGAGGCTTAGTGCATGTCGGTCTCTGACCGGTTCTCAGCGGCCATTGATGCAAAGGGTGACAAGACCCCGGTCATGATGGCTGAACCCGCATAGAACCACAGACCCGGCTGGGCGACGGCTGTCGCCAGCCCACTCTTCTTGGCCGCGAAGATCGCGATCGCCACCAGCATCACGTCCATCATAGACCACTTAGACAGATGCGGCAGCGCGCGGCCGAAAATCCCCAACCGATCCTGACCTTGCCGCAGGAACCCCGCCTCCGTTGAAAGCACGAGCACAAGCTTGGCTGCGGGAAATGCGATGGAAAAAAGCGCAATCAGCAGCGCCAGTCCCCAGTCGCCCTCTTCAACAAGGCCTGAGACCAGATCGATCAGCGACGGCGTCTGGCTGAACAGGAAAAGCCGGTCGATCTGAAGGATCGGCAGAGAAATCCCAAGCAGAAGAAAAACGGCCGATACCAGCAGCAGCCCCAGGCGCAGCTTGACCATGCCCCCTCCTCTTTTCTGTCGTCTTGCCCGGGTTGACGTTCAGCCACCTGCCCTCCGGCACACACTGCCGGAATGCGGCTGGCATAATGGCGCTTTTGTCCTACATCAGCAGGATGACGGACAAAACAAGGGGCAGCGTTATGAAGATTACCGAAGACACGCATTCCACCGGCGGCGCCTACCGCGCCGATCTGGATGGGGCCAAGGCGGAAATGACGTTTTCGCGCGCCTCGCCGCATCTGATCATCATCGATCACACGCAGGTGGACGATGCCCTTCGCGGCAAGGGCGTCGGGCAGGCGCTGGCGGTGCATGCGGTGGAGGCTGCACGGGCGGGGGGCTGGAAGATCATTCCGCTGTGCCCTTTCTTCAAGGCACAGCTGGAGCGTCACCCTGACTGGCAGGATGTGATCAACCGCTGAGCGGCGGGCGCAGGTGCGCCTTCGTTGCGCGCACGCTCAAAAAGCGTCCACGCAACGGGTTTGGAAAACGGACGTGCGAGACCCCGCGTCAGGCGCGGGCGCGCATGCCGCCGTCACGTTCTTCCAGGGCCGTTGCCTTGGAAAGTTCGGCTTGCGCCTCTTCCAGTGCAAGTTCGGCACTTTCCTGCTGGACGCGCAATTCGCGGATCGAAACCTGCAGATTGTCTGCCCGCTGACGGGCCGCCTTGGCAAAAGTCGGATAAGCGAAATGATTCGGGTCTGTGATTCCCGATTTCTTTTCTTCAAGCGAGATCTGGTGTTCCAGCTCTTTCGACATACGTTCGAATTCCGCCATCATCAGCTGTAACTGCTGCAACTGGCGGCGCTTTTCATTCACCTGAAATTCTTTCAGGCGCACAAGGCTGTCACGCGTCTTCATACGCAATACTCCCGTGGATAGCGAGACCCCGGCTATGTTCCCATTTCCCCCTGAGTCCGACCTGCAACAGTTCGGACTGAAAAATTGCCGCGCCGTTAATAAATTGGGCGCCGCGGTAACCTTTCATTTACGGGCATCGTTAATGATAGGGACGATCGTTTAAGGGTCCGTAAATGCCATGGTCGATTTCGACCGACGACAATGATGAGTCGTATGAATCACTTGGGAGGAATTCCTCACAAAATGAATCAGGTATGGCGCTGGCAGATTCACATGATAAATCAGGCGAATACCAAGTTTGTTTAACGAATTCCTGTGCCTTGCCAAAGGGAGTCAGAGTTTGTTAACCAATTGGTGTCAGCTTCCAAATCAGGCAACGTCTGGATCCGTCTCGCGTTAGGGGGCCATTCACACCTTCGCGGCGGTAAAGGGGAAAATTATGCGGGTTCTACTCATCGAAGATGACAGCGCGACTGCCCAGAGCATCGAGCTGATGCTGAAGTCGGAAAGCTTCAATGTGTATACGACGGATCTCGGGGAAGAGGGCGTCGACCTCGGCAAGCTGTACGATTACGATATCATTCTGCTTGACCTCAACCTGCCGGACATGTCCGGTTACGAGGTTCTGCGCACACTGCGTCTGTCCAAGGTCAAAACACCGATCCTGATCCTGTCCGGCATGGCCGGCATCGAGGATAAGGTTCGGGGTCTCGGCTTCGGCGCAGACGACTACATGACCAAGCCGTTCCACAAGGACGAGCTTGTTGCACGCATCCATGCCATCGTCCGTCGTTCGAAGGGCCATGCCCAGTCGATCATCATCACGGGCGAGCTGATCGTGAACCTCGACGCGAAAACCGTCGAAGTCGGCGGCCAGCGGGTTCACCTGACCGGCAAGGAATATCAGATGCTGGAACTGCTCTCGCTGCGCAAGGGCACCACTCTGACCAAGGAAATGTTCCTCAACCACCTCTATGGTGGGATGGACGAACCGGAACTGAAAATCATCGACGTGTTCATCTGCAAGCTTCGCAAGAAGCTGGCAAACGCTGCAGGCGGCGCGAACTACATCGAAACCGTCTGGGGCCGCGGCTACGTGCTGCGCGAACCGGATGGCGGCGAATACGCCGAAACGGCCTGATCTTTCTACCCCACTGGATCCGCGATCAGTCAAACGTCCGAGATTATCATCTCGGACGTTTTTCGTTGTGACTGGCGTCTTGTCAGGAGGATGACGGCCTGCGGCCAAGGCCGCACGCAAGAGCGCGAGCGCCGGATGGCGTCAAAGGCCGGGGAATCAAAGAATTGCCTCAGGCGGCGGCGGAAAAGCCGGAAAACACCGCCGAAAGAATCTTGCGGTCAAACGGCTTCAGCAGGAAATCATCCGCGCCGGCCCGCTTGCCCATCATCATCTTTTTGAGGTCTGCCTCGATGACGCAATAATAGATGCGCACGCGGTTGGCGCCCGGCAGGGACTTGACCTGCGTGATGAGTTCGAGCGCGCCCTCAAGACCCGCATCGACAATCAGGATCGCCGGCAGTTCGGCCTGGCAGCGCATCAGCGCCTCCCGGTCACCGGAGGCTTCCGTCACGAGGAAACCCAGCTCGGACAGAATGCGCTTGGCAACCGTGCGAACGATATCGGAACTGTCGGCAATCATCAGGCGCTGCATCGCGTTCCCTCCCAGAACGATAACGGAAAGCCCCCGCCATGGAGGACTTCCCGTAACGATAGGAGCAGCTCGCTAAGGAACTGTTACCGGACGCCGGGGCGCGGCGTGCAATCTGTCAGGCCGTCGGAATTTCGGCGATGAAGACGATGTTGTCGTCATTCACCACATGGCGCAGCTCCATGCCGCATTCTTCCGAAAGAAGCACGGTGTAATAAGGCTGGATGGTGTGGGCGTCGGCCAGTTCTTCGGCGGTGCCATTGCACAGCTCGACGAATTTGGGCGGCAGGCGCAGCATGCGGCCCTTGACCGTCAGCGAGAATTTCGCGTCGGTCTCCGGCTTTTCCAGAACCACATCGATGCTGCCGCCACGCGGAATGGCGCTATAGGCCACCATGAACAGATTGAGCAGCAGCTTGACGCGGTTTTTTGGGATGATCGCACGCGGGCCGCTCCAGGAGACTTCCGTCTTCTTTTCGGCAGCGGCAAAATCCTTGGCGGCCTTTTCGGCCTCGCCCGTATCGATGGAAGCCCCGACGGAGCCGGAGGCACCGAAGGCGAGACGGGCAAATTTGAGGCGCACGGAGGCGTTCTGCGCAGACGTGCGGATGAGGTCCAGCGCGTCCTCGTCGGCACCGCCCTCGTCCAGCAGTTCAAGGCCATTGCAGATCGCACCGACCGGCGAGATCACATCATGGCAGACGCGACTGCACAGGAGCGCTGCCAGATCGGGACCGGTGAGGATAAGGTTCGGATTCTTCGGCATCTGATTTTCCCGGGTGTAGCCACGATGTTGATCGGCTATGTCTCACGACAATGTTGCGTGAAGGTGGCTCATTCTTGAATTCACCTTCTGTCGCCGCCATAAAGACACCATTTTTGGTAAACCGGTTGTTAACGGGATGGTCTCAAGATGGCTCAGCCGCAATCTGAGGCACCAATTGATTAAAAAAACGGACAGGCCCCATGCGCTTCGACACAATCTTTGCCCTCGCTCGACTGCTCATCCTGCCAATTCTGGCTGTCACGGCCGCTGCGCCAGCACAGGCACAGCAGCGATCCGGTGAACAATATACGCTGCAGGAGATCGTCGATGCCGGTCATGGCTTCTTCGGCAACACCACCGGCGGGCTGGCCAAGGTTGTCGAAAAGGCCTTCCAGCAATACGGCCTGCCGAACGGCTATGTTCTCGGCCAGGAAGGCTCCGGTGCCTTCATTGCCGGCCTCACCTATGGCGAAGGCGAACTTTACACCAAAAATGCCGGCAATCATCCGGTCTTCTGGCAGGGTCCTTCGCTCGGCATCGACTACGGCGGCCAGGGTGCGCGCGCCATGATGCTGGTGTATAACCTGCCGGCCGTCCAGAATCTCTATGCGCGCTATGGCGGTGTCAGCGGCTCGGCCTTCGTCGTGGCCGGCGTCGGCATGACGGCGCTGCGCAACAACGACGTGCTGATCGTGCCGATCCGCACCGGCGTCGGCGCCCGCCTCGGCGTGAATGTCGGTTATCTGAAATTTACCCAGGCGCCGACCTGGAACCCCTTCTGATCCGGTTTCGCCTGCCAGGCCCCATCGGCATGACGTCAAATCGTGCCCGGCCTGACGTTCCTGTTGCCTATCTCCTATCGATATTCTAGCTGTAGCTGAATTTAGATTATTCTGAAATAACCGACCGCAGGGTGGACCGCACGTGATCCAGTTCGCGCTTCTCTATGGACTGGGCTTTCTCAGCGCCACGCTCCTGGTCCTGGTGCTGGCGCCAGCCGTCCATCGCCGCGTCGTGCGCTACACGGAAAACCGCCTGAAGGCGACGATGCCGATCAGCCCGGCGGAAGTGCGCGCCCAGCGCGACATGGCGCGCGCCGTTTATGCTGCCGAAAACGCCCGCACACGGCAGGAGTTGACCGAGGAGCGCGATCGCAATGTTTCGCTGCAGCTGCGCTTCGACCGGCTGAGCGGCGAAGCAGCACAGCTGCATGCCAACCATCACGACATGCAGATCCAGGTGAGCGACATGAGCGTGGAAGCCGCCGACCTGCGCTCCAGGCTGCGGCGCGAGGAAGGCCTGATCCAGCAGTTGAAGCAGTCGCTGGCGACCGTGGAAATGACGGTGGCGACCAAAAACGCTGAAATCGACACGCTGCGCAAGCGCATCCAGAAACTGACCGGCGATCTCGACCACCTGAACATCGATCTCTCCACCCGCGACAGTACCGCCGACAGCCTGAAGCAGCGCGCGGCGGCGCTGCGTGAAGAGCGCGAAGTGCTGCGCAACGACCTGAAGCTGATGACCACCCGCGCCAAGGATGCCGAGCAACGCCTAGCGCAGGAGGAAGCCCGCGCCGTGCGGCTTGAGGAAAAGCTGATGCGCGAGATCGCCCAGAAGGCCGACACGCAGGAGGCGCTCGATCGCCGGCTGCAGGAAATCGAGCAGCTGCGTGGCCGCAGTGGCGCGGACGACGGCGAATGGCGCGAGCCGGTGACCGGCAGTTATCCCCTGCCGCGCAAGAAGATCGCCGCCGTCGAGAAACACGCGCTGACGGCGCGAAAACGCCGCACCGGCAAACAGAGCCCTGAAGACAGCACGCCTGCATTCCCCGCCGATCGGAGCGACCCATCCATGCCCGACCTCAGCCCGTTTGAAGACGATATCCGCGCCCGCAGTGCAGCCCTGGGCGCCGAGCTTTCCCGCCCTGCCCCGCCCGAGGCGGATGAAGCGCTGCGGCGTGAACTGGCAACGATTGCCGCCGACATGGTGGCGCTGACGGCGGTTGCCGAAGGCCCGACCTCGCCGATCATCGCCATTCTGGATAAGGATGCAGCGGCCGGCGATGACGAGCCGGAGGCGGATCACCCAAGCCTTGCCACCCGCGCCCGCCAGTCGATCGAGAGGATGCAGGCATCCGACGCATGATTTGCCGAACGCACCAGTGTCGCCGCTTCAGATGATGCCCTGAAGCCTTGAAATCTCGTAGAGCGCAATGCCGGTTGCCGTTGCGGCATTCAGGCTATCGAGGCCGGGCATCTGGGGAATGCGGGCATTGCGGAAGCGGGAGAGAATCTCGGCCGGCAGCCCCTCGCCTTCGGTGCCCGTCACCAGCGCAATGCGCCGGTCGGCCGGGATATTGCGGATATCGCTCTCCCCCTGCGGGGACAGGCCCCAGACGGCAAAGCCTTTTGCATCCACGGCTTCGAGAAGCGACAACGCGCTGCCGCCGCGCGCATAGGGCACCGACAGAACCGAACCGACGGAGACGCGCAGCGCCTTGCGGTAAAGCGGATCGCAGCAGGTTTCATCGAGCAGCACCGCCTGAGCCCCGAAGGCTGCGGCATTTCGAAAGATCGAGCCGATATTATCGTGGTTGGAAATGCCGCAGGCGACGATCACCAGCGCCGGCTCTTCTGCCCTGTCCAGCAATTGGCTGGCCGATGGCGGATCGCTGCGCCGGCCAAGCGCCAGAACGCCCCGGTGCAGGTGAAAGCCGGCAATCGCATCCAGTACACCGGCATCGGCCACATGAATCGGCACCTCGGCTGCAAATTCCGCCAGGAGATCGGCAAGGCCGGCCACGCGGTTTTCCAGAAGCAGGATCTTTTCTGCACGGATCCCGCTCTGCCGGTCGTGAGCCAGCCTATGCGCCCTTGCCAGCATGCGCAGCACCACCGTGCCTTCGGCAATAAAGCCGCCGCCCCGCCCGACGAGATCGCGTTCCCGGATATCGCGAAATTCCGCAATCCGCGGATCGGCGGCATCGGTGATGCGGATGAGCGGGCGGGTCTCTGTCACGGTCAGCGTTCGCCAACCGTCACGTCGGCGACGATGCGGCCGACCGAGAGATCGAAGATCAGCGCCTTGCGAACACCATCCACCACGCCATAAAACAGGATCTGGCTGCCGGAATTGGAGACCGACTGCACCTGAAACCCTGGCGGCAGATGCGCGGTGACCGAAAGCGGCTGGTCTGCGGGCACGGCAAAACCGGCGGCGGTGGCAAGCGGCGCCTGCGTTTCCGAGGAATGTCGCACCTTGTAGACAACCGCCATCAACACCGCCATAAGGCTGACGAACATGATGCCACCGGACACGATCTGCAGGCGCACCATCTTGCGGCGGACGTTATCCATCACCGGATCGAGCGGCGGCTCTTCCTGTTGCTCGGGTTCGAGATTGGCCATCGGGCAGAAGTCCTTCGCTCTAACTGTCATCGGGATGAACATATGAACGACCCCTTTAACCAAGGCGCGACGCCAAGGAAAGTGCTGACTGCCGGCGAGGACGCGACAGGACGGCTGGATGCATGGCTGACATCGATGCTGGAGGGCGAGTTTTCCCGCAGTCGCCTGAAGGCGCTGATCGAACAAGGGGCGATCACGGTGAACGGCCAGACCTGCACCGAGCCGAAGAAAAAGATCGCCGTTGGCGACACGATCACCATCGACATGCCGGAACCGGAAGACCCGGAACCGAAGGGTGAAGACATTCCGATCGAGGTTCTCTACGAGGACGAAGACCTGATCGTGCTGGTAAAACCCGCGGGCCTTGTCGTGCATCCCGGCGCCGGCAACTGGACGGGAACGCTGGTCAACGCCCTCATCCACCACTGCGCCGACAGCCTGTCGGGCATCGGCGGCGTCAAACGTCCGGGCATCGTCCACCGGCTCGACAAGGAAACCAGCGGTGTGATGGTGGTGGCCAAGAACGACATCACCCATCGGCATCTGGCGGCGCAATTTGCCGACCACGGCCGCACCGGCGATCTGGAGCGGGCCTATGTCGCGCTCGTCTGGGGCCGCCCCCGCCAGCTGCGCGGCACGATTGATGCGCCGCTTGGCCGCTCTGGTGCCGACCGCACCAAGCGCTCGGTCAAACGCGAGGATACCGACGATGCGCGCGAGGCGGTGACGCATTACGAAGTGACCGAGCGCTTTCACGAAAAGCCCGATTCGACCTGCCTTGCCTCGCTGGTGGAATGCCGGCTGGAGACCGGGCGCACCCACCAGATCCGCGTCCACATGGCCCATATCGGCCACCCGCTGATCGGCGATCCCGAATATGGCGCGGCCTTCAAGACCAAGGCCAACCTTCTGCCTGAAGACGCAAAAGATGTGGTCAACCGCTTCCACCGACAGGCGCTGCACGCCTTCCTTCTCGCCTTCGAACATCCACGCACCGGCGAGGTGATGGAGTTCAGGGCACCAGTGCCCGAGGATATGGAAGAACTGCTCATGGCGCTTCGCGCCTAAGCGACGCGCCTTTGTGACGGATCGCTCACTCAACGTGGGCGTGGCCATGCACGGCAAAACCCTTGAAAAGCCGCCCAAAAAACAACTATTGCGGGCATTTTCCGCTAAACAGTCTGTCTACATTTCGGCGTTCAGAGACGCCGCAATTCCGCTTTATTGTTCTACCCTCTTCATCAGGCGCAACAACAGGCAAGATCCGGTGCGTTCTGCACTCCATAAATTGCAGAACGCGACCGGATACACCGCCTGTCTTGCGACATGAAAATGCAACCGAGGGTACGCATGATGGACGGTCAGGATCGAAAATTCATTTTCGACGCGCTGCAAAGCATCGAAGGATATATCGACCCACCGGATGCGCTGGTGTTTTCCACTCTCCTGCACGCCCAGACGCGCCAGAACATGGCCGGCGCGCTGGCTGAAATCGGTGTCTATTACGGCCGCTCCTATTACCTCATGCGCAAGATTGCCGGCAACGATTGTCCGATCCTTGCCATAGACCTCTTCGATCAGGAAGCGGGTGCCGACGGACAGCCGCAGCAGTATCAGCGTTTTCTGGAACACGGCCGGCGGCTGGGGCTCTCGGTCGATGAAAACCTCGTCATCAAGGGCGACAGCACGCAGCTGCGCGCCAGCGACATCACCGACCGTGTTGGCGAAGTGCGCTTTTTCAGCATCGACGGCGGCCACCGCCTGCACCACGTGGCAGCCGACAGTGCGCTTGCCATGGCAACCCTTGCCGATCACGGCGTCATCGTTTTCGACGATACGTTCAACCCGGCTTGGCCGGAGGTCACGGTGGGCGTTGCGGATTTCCTGCGCACACATCAGGATCGCTTTTCCTGCTTCTGCATGACGAAATACAAGACCTATGTCTGCCGCACAGCCCATCGCGCCTTCTACAACGACATCATCGCGTCAGCCGCTGGCCTTGCCGCATTCGAGCAGACCGATACCGATTTCCTCGGATCGCGCGTCATTCGCCTGCACAACCCGATCGGCCGGCGTATGCTCTATGAATTGATGTGCCGATCCGGAATGCGGGCATTTTCCGAGCGCGCCTACCGGTAAGCGGTGATCCCAAGACCTTACGAAACCGTAACATCATAACAGGGACGTGACCGGCGCCAGCGCTTGAATCACCCAACGGCTGCACTTATCTGTTAGCTGGATGGGTGCGGGGTCGAGGGAAGGACCTGCATCATACGGCTCGCCGAGCGATTTATAACAGTCGAGGGAGCCGGAACACGATCAGAAGGGGGTGCTTTATGGCCCGCAATTCTCTGCCTTCGATTACTGCCGGCGAAGCTGGCCTTAATCGTTATCTCGATGAAATCCGCAAGTTTCCGATGCTGGAGCCCCAGAAGGAATACATGCTTGCCAAGCGTTATTCCGAACATGGGGATCGCGACGCCGCGCATCAACTCGTCACCAGCCATTTGCGCCTTGTTGCCAAGATCGCGATGGGCTATCGCGGTTATGGCCTGCCGATCGGCGAAGTCGTATCGGAGGGCAATGTCGGCCTGATGCAGGCGGTGAAGAAGTTCGATCCGGAGCGCGGTTTCCGCCTTGCGACCTATGCCATGTGGTGGATCAAGGCCTCGATCCAGGAATATATCCTGCGTTCGTGGTCGCTGGTGAAGATGGGCACGACGGCCAACCAGAAGCGTCTGTTCTTCAACCTGCGCCGCCTCAAAGGCCGCATCCAGGCCATCGACGAAGGTGACCTGAAGCCCGACCAGGTGACGGAAATCGCCACCAAGCTGCGGGTCTCCGAGGAAGAAGTCGTTTCGATGAACCGTCGCCTGTCCGGCGATGCTTCGCTGAACGCGCCGATCCGCGCTGCCGAAGGTGAAGCTGGCCAGTGGCAGGATTGGCTGGTGGACGAGCACGAAAGTCAGGAAGCCGTGCTTATCGAGCAGGACGAGCTGGAAACGCGCCGGCGCATGCTGGACAAGGCGCTGAGCGTGCTCAACGAACGCGAACGCCGCATCTTCGAGGCCCGTCGCCTGTCGGAAGATCCGGTGACGCTGGAGGAATTGTCCACCGAGTTCGACATCAGCCGCGAGCGCGTGCGCCAGATCGAGGTGCGTGCGTTTGAAAAGGTGCAGGAAGCGGTGCAGCGGGAAGCGCTGGCTCAGGCCAAGGCACTCAGAGTGGTTGACGCCTGATCCAGGTGTCCAGCGAGCGTCATGCCTTGCTTCCAATCGATAACCATCGAAGCCCGGCCCGTGCCGGGCTTTTCCGTTTCTGCCGGTCGGTCCGTCAGGCCACCGTCACATCCTTGCCTTCGGCGTAGCGGCGCAGGCGCTCCTCGAGCGTGCCGGTATGCAGTTCGAACATGTGGTTGTCGTCGTCGTAGAAATAGATCGAGTGCCCCTCACCTTCGACGCGGGCCCGCCCATCGCGCAGGTCAAGGCCCAGCGCCTCGATGGCGGACAGTCGCTCCGCCACTTCATCGTCGCGGATCTTGAAGGCGACGTGGTTATAGCTTCGGGCCGTCACGGTGGCGCCTTCCATAATGGCAATCCACACCTGCGCACTCCCTTCGCCGACGAGGAAAAACCGCTCCTTCGACAGGGAGAACTGCTGTGCGCTACCGTCATAGACCTTGCGCGCCTTCAGCACCGCCGTGAGGATTTCCTCCATGCGGTCGACGTTTTTAGTAACCAAGGTGATGTGGCTCAAACCGTCCGCCATTGCTGCTCTCCCGCCTGCCAGAACCGCCCCTTGCAACAGCGACGGTTCCTTCCACCTTCGCCGCGATGATGGCGGCAGGATGACGTTTTGGAACACCCCGCACGAAAAAAATCCGCCGGGCGAACCCGGCGGATTTTTGATAGAGTGTCAGCTCTGGAGCGAAACCTTACTGGCCGTTCGGGGCAAGGGCTGCCCATTCGCTGATGGCCTGATCGAACGCCTTCACGCCTTCCGGACTCTTCTGCAATGTCAGAAGCGCGCGGCGGCCTGTGCCGTAGATGATCGGCACATCCAGCCAGTTGCGGCTCTTCAGAAGTTCCATGTTGCGGGCACGCGCATCGGGGAAATCATTGAGCGCGATCATGTGGAAGTCCGGCGTGATCTTGGCCGGAACCGCAATCAACGGATCGCCACGATCCTGCTCGGTGGCCTTCATCGAAATACGCTGCACGCTTTCGATGGCGCCGCCCTCGAAATCAGCCGGAAGCGAGAAGACGAATTCCACCAGATGGCTGGCCGGAAGCGACGCATCCGCATTGCGCTTGAAGGTGACGAGCGCCGTCAGCCCGCGTTCCGGTAGGTTGATGCGTCCCTGCACCACAGGCTCAGGCTTGCCGTTTTCGCCCGTTTCGCTCTGCAGCGACCAGGAGACGCTGCCTTCGATGGCGGTCGGCGAGGATTGGCCGATGCGTTCTTCGTAAAGGAAGATCTTTTCACCGGAAACGGCAGGCGTTGCGGCGGGGTTTGCAGCCGGGGCACTGCTGCTTGGCGCGGCCGGTGCAGTCGCCGCATTGGTGTTAGCGCCAGCTTCCGGCGCTGCAGCCGGGGCGTTCAGCTGGGCAATCGACTGGCTGGTGCTGCCCACTGCCGGGCCGCCGACGCCTTCATCGACTTCCGTTCCGTTTGCCAGAAGGCGCTGCGTGAACTTGTTGGGCCCGGCGGCCTCTGGCGTGACGGCACCTGCAGCACCTGCAGGCGTGCCGTTTGCCGGTTTGCCGGCAGCGCCCGTTGCGACGTTCGTTCCGGTTTGCGGCGGGGTCGCGGGTGCCGTGCCCGTCTGGGCAGCCGGCGGTGCAGAGGCCGTCTGCGGTGCCGCAGTCTCACCCGTCACGTTGCCGACGATGTTATCGAGCGCATCGCGGTTTTGCCAGATGGCGTAACCGCCGCCGCCAAGCACGGCAAGGCCGAGCACGGCCAGCACCAGAACGCCGTAATTGCGCTTCGGCTTGGACTGGACGCGGTAGGCACGCGCCGGTGCGGCATCTGCAAGATCGGGTTCTTCCGACGGCAGATCTTCCCCACGCCCACCCTTTTCAGCGGCCGTCTTGTCGTAACCGATCAACTGCTCCAGATCGTTCCACGGATCGCTTGCCTTGGCAGGCGCTTCAACCCTTGCCGGCGTCTGGACCGGCTGCAGATAGGTGGCCAGCGGATCGTTTTCCGGCGGCACCGCCTTGTCGGTTGCCGGATAATCCGGCAGATCGGCGACAGCCGGCATCTCGACACTTGCCCTTGCATGGGCTTCCCGGTCGAAATGCGCATCAAAGAGATCGGCGGCCTGACGATCATCGAAGTTCGATGCCGGCGCAACCGGTTCGTCATTCAGCTTTTCGTCCGGCAGCTTTTCGTCCAGTGCCTGCCAATCAGCACTGGCATTCCACTCGGTCGTGGTGTTCCAGCCGGAAGACGGGGCCGGATCGGCGACATGCTGGCTATCCTCGGCAAGCGGCTCGGCAGTGCGGTCCAGCTCCTGCGAAGAGGCCGGCGTCACAGACCATGGATCGCTCGCCTGCTCCTGCACGCCAGCCTCTGCGGGACGCGCATGGGGATCGTCGAGATCGGAGGCAAAGGGATCAGCCGTTTCGAGCGAAGGGGCCGTCGATGGCGCATCCGGCCAGGCCGGCGCCATTTGCGAGCGGCTGCGCGGCGGCTCGTCATAGGCTGGAAAGCGCGGTTCCTCGACGGCTGCAACGGGCGCGGCAACCTCCTGCGAGGTCGCGAGCGGCTCGTCGTCAGCAAAGGGGTTTTCGTCGCGCGGCGCATAAGTCTGCGGTGCATCGGCCGGCAGATCCGTCAGATCCTGGTGTTCTTCCAGCGCCTGCGGTGCCCGGGCATAGGAGGCCGGCTCTTCAACATAAGGTGCAGGTTCCGGCTCAACCGGCAGCTGGGTAACGGGCTCTTCTGCGTAATGCGACGCAGGTTCCGGCTCGACCATGGGCTCAGGCGCCGAATAGGCCGGCTCCACCTCTTCCGGTGCCACTTCGGCGTAAGCCTCAGCGTCTGCAGGGTATTCAACTTCCTGCACAGGCTCCGCAACGGGCGCCGGTTCATAGGCAGCCTGTTCCGCAACCGGCTGTTCTACAACCTCTTCAGGGGCATGCTCTTCAGCCGCTGGCTCCTGCCAGGCCGCAACGGCCGGAGCCGCCGCCATGACTGCCGGCGCTGCATCCTCAAACGGAACATCTGGCGCGTCAGCGGCAGGCGCAGCTTCCCGATGCTCGGCCTCGACCTCGCGGATCGCAGCTTCCAGCTT
Organism: Neorhizobium sp. PAMB6630; assembly: GCF_058242775.1. Lineage (NCBI taxonomy): Bacteria > Pseudomonadati > Pseudomonadota > Alphaproteobacteria > Hyphomicrobiales > Rhizobiaceae > Neorhizobium > Neorhizobium sp. PAMB6630. The sequence goes on along the minus strand of NZ_CM177836.1, from coordinate 1,061,858 downwards.
GTCCATCTGGCGGCGCAGCATCTCATCGGAGGGGCGCGGCTTCATGTTCTCCAGCTGCCGTTGAACGGCGCCGCGAGCCTTCTCGTAAACCCGAATACGCATTTCGGGATTATTGTTCGCCAGGCCATCCACGGCCCGGCGAATAACCGCTACAAAATCAGCCATTGATACTTTCTCTTGATCACCGGCAGCGCGCCGAGTGAAAAGGTAGATAGCGCTGGACTTTAATCTTCAAAAGGGTCTGTCACAAGTATCGTGTCATCCCGCTCGGGGCTGGTGGACAGAAGCGCCACCGGCGCGCCGATCAACTCCTCCACCTGACGGACATACTTGATTGCCTGAGCCGGCAGATCCGCCCACTTGCGGGCACCGACGGTTGAACCCTTCCAGCCTTCCAGCGTGATGTAAATCGGTTCGACACGCGCCTGCGCCGCCTGGGCAGCCGGCAGGTAATCGATTTCCTGTCCGTCGAGCGTGTAGCCGACGCAGATCTTCAGCTCATCCAGGCCATCGAGCACGTCGAGCTTGGTGAGCGCGATGCCGGTGATGCCGTTGGTGGCAACCGACTGGCGCACGAGTGCGGCGTCAAACCAGCCGCAACGACGCTTGCGCCCGGTGACGGTGCCAAATTCATGGCCCTTTTCACCCAGGAACTGGCCGATTTCATCGGTCAGTTCCGTCGGGAACGGGCCTTCACCGACGCGCGTCGTATAGGCCTTGGTGATGCCAAGGATATAACCGAGCGAGCCCGGACCCATGCCGGAACCGGCAGCGGCCTGGCCGGCAACCGTGTTCGACGAGGTGACAAACGGATAGGTACCGTGGTCGATATCCAGAAGGGACCCTTGCGCGCCTTCAAACAGGATGCGCGAACCCTTGCGGCGTTCCTTGTCGAGCAGGCGCCAGACCGAATCCATGAAGGGCAGCACGCGATCGGCAATCGAGGTCAGCTCTTCCATGATCGTGGAATGCTCGACTTCCGGCGCGCCAAAACCACGGCGCAGCGCGTTGTGATGGGTGAGGATGCGTTCCACCTTGGCTTCCAGCGCATCGAGATCAGCCAGATCCATGACGCGGATGGCACGGCGGCCGACCTTGTCTTCATAGGCCGGGCCGATGCCGCGGCGGGTGGTGCCGATCTTGGTGCCGCTGTTGGAGGCGGCGTCTTCGCGCATGCCGTCCAGTTCGCGGTGGAGAGAGAGAATGAGCGTGGCGTTTTCGGCAATGCGCAGGTTTTCCGGCGTCACTTCAACGTTCTGCGCCTTCAGGCGGCCGATTTCGGCGATCAGCGCATGCGGATCGACCACAACGCCATTGCCGATGACGGCCATCTTGCCGGGGCGCACAACGCCCGAGGGGAGAAGCGACAGCTTATAGCTGACGCCATCAATCACCAACGTATGGCCGGCATTGTGGCCGCCCTGGAAACGCACGACGATATCGGCCCGTTCCGAGAGCCAATCGACGATCTTGCCCTTGCCCTCGTCACCCCATTGCGAACCGATTACCACGACATTCGTCATCTTAAAGCTTTCCTGCTCTGTCGCCAGGCTTCAACGCCCTGCCCAAACCGGCGCATCTATACTGTGTGATTTCCGGGAAAGCGACCCGTTTATGACCTTTTCGCCTGTTTTTACGTGACAGGCTGGCGTTCAAGCGGTTATTCCCACGATAAAACAACCGGAAAGCCATGTTCTTTCCGGGGTCTCGCCCGGGAGAGCACCCTTGCATATCAAAGCCTATGCCTATCTCATCATCGCCACGCTCTGCTGGGGCGGCAATGCCGTCGTGGGAAAGCTCGCGGTCGGCCATGTCAGCCCGATGATGCTGACCATGTGGCGCTGGATCTTTGCCTGCGCCATCATTTTTGCCATTTCGCTGCCGCAGTTGAAGCGCGACTGGCCGGTGGCCCGCAAACATCTGCCGCTGATGATCTTTTTAGGCGCTGTCGGATACACGCTGTTTAACGTGCTTTTGTACAACGCCGTGCATTATACGACGGCGATCAATGTCGCCATCGAACAGGCCGGCATTCCGTTCCTGATCTTCCTTGCCAATTTCGTGTTTTTCCGCATCCGCGTATCACTGGCACAGATTCTCGGATTTTCGCTGACCCTGATCGGTGTGGCGCTGACCGTCTCGCATGGGGACCTCACGACACTTCTGTCGTTGACGGTGAATTTCGGCGATGCGCTGATGGTGATCGCGGTCATCGCCTATGCCGCCTATACGATCGTGCTGCGCTGGCGCCCGCCGGTGGACTGGCGCACGCTAATGGCCATCCCGGCGCTGGTGGCACTGATCTGCACGTTTCCGCTGGTCTTGTGGGAATATTCGGCCGGAACCATGATGTGGCCGGACGCATCCGGCTGGACGGCGGCGCTTTATACGGGCCTATTTGCCTCGCTGGTGGCGCAGATCTTTTATATCCAGGGCATCGGCCATATCGGCGCCAACCGGGCCGGCCTGTTCATCAACCTGGTGCCGGTGTTCGGCACGCTGTTGTCCGTGCTTGTGATCGGCGAACAGCTGCAGCTGTTTCATGTGCTGGCGCTGGTGCTCGCCCTTGGCGGCATTGCCATTGCCGAGCGGTGGAAGCCGGCCCAGTCCGTCCCATAATTCTCTCTGGCGGTCTGCAATGGCATTTTCTCTACGCCAGAGAGAATTCTTGAACAGACTGTGAGAGCAGAAAATCAGATCTGCGGCACGCGGTTGTCGAGCACGAGGTCGCCATTGCCGGTGGACACGATCAGCACACGCTCGACCGTTCCGGCCGGCGTCATCAGAAAGCCGATGCGCAACTCGTCCGCCGGCTGGCCGCGCTCAACCAGCGCCTCCTGCTTGATGCGGGCGCAATCGGTGCAAAGGCCGGGACCGGCCGGCTTGCCGGTGGCATCGGCCGCAAGGCTGTCAAAATAACCGTCCAGCGTTCCGATGGTCTCGTTGACGGCAATGTTCAGCGCCTGCACCGCCTGGTAATCCGTCTCATACGGTGCTGCCGGCGCAACCTCGGCTGTCGCAAGTTCGTGGTGCTGCGACAGGCCAATGAAAGCGCTGCGGGCAAAACCACCGGGACCGGCTGCTTCGGCTGTACCGCAGGTGAGGACCGAGAGAAGGGTCGCTACGGCTACAATGGTTTTCGACATGTCGTCTGCCCTGTCGTTTCGGACTGCGTGGAGGCGCCGTCCCGTTTCGGTTCACCGGCCCCGCTTGCGGCGCCGCCCGGACATCTGTTCCGAGAATGACCCCGTTATAAACCGCTGCTTTTGCTGGCCGCTTAAGCCAGTTTCGACAATTTTAGCGAAACGCAATTTTTTCCCGAAACGGGATTGGTCCAAAAAGAACCAGCTGACGTGCGCGCAAAAAGGCATCAAGCCGCACGAAATTTGGCGCTTTTCGGACCCGCTGCGATTGCCGTATCCAAGAGAACAAGAGCGCGAGAGGATATGCGATGGCCAAGCCGTTTTACTGGAATGAACTGAACACCCATGATTTTGCCGGCCTTTCGCCCGACCGAACCATCGCCATCCTGCCGCTTGCCTCCACCGAACAGCACGGGCCGCATCTGCCGATCGCAACCGACGTTGCGATTGCAAACGGCATGCTGGCGGAGCTGAAGACCCAGCGTCCTGACGATCTCGACATTCTGGTTCTGCCGACGCAGGAAATCGGCAAGGCAAACGAACATGTCCATGGCCCCGGCACGCTGTCGCTCGGCGCCGATATCCTCATTCCCGCCTGGACCGCCATCGGCGGCAAGGTGGCCGAGGCCGGCGTGCGCAAACTGGTGATGGTCAATTCGCACGGCGGCAATCTCGACATCATGAGCATCGTGTCGCGCGAAATGCGGGTGCGTTTCGGCATGGCCGCGGTTGCCACGCAATGGGCACGCTTTGGCCAGCCGGAGGGTATGATCAGCGAACACGAGCAGAAATTCGGCATCCATGGCGGCGAGGTGGAGACATCGCTGATGCTGCACTTCCGCCCCGAACTGGTGCGGATGGACAAGGCTGAAAATTTTGCCTCGCGCGCCGAGGAGATGAAGAAAAGCTCGCGCTTCCTGCAGCCGCTGCCGCCGCATGCGCTGGCCTGGATCGCCCATGACCTTAACCCGGCAGGCGTTGTCGGCAATGCGGCGGCCGGCACTGCGGAAAAAGGCGCTGCCATCTGCCGCCATCAGGTGGCTGGCTTTATCGAACTGCTGCGGGATCTCACACACTACCCGCTCTCCAACCTCTATACGCCGTGATCCTCAATCGCGCGCACTCGCCTCGCGGCCGTGTTGCGGCGGCACATGGCCCTTGGCCTCCAGCTCGGCCACCTGCGTGCCCAGTTCGGCGAGCAGGAATTCGACAAACAGGCTGGTTGCCGTGTCAAGCGTGGCGCGCGAGCGGGCAAACAGCTTCATCGGCTGGTGACGACGCTGCGATTCGGCAAGCGGGCGAAACACCAGTTCGCCGCGGCTGCAATCGCCGATCACATCGAGCGGATTGAGGAAGGTGAGGCCGGTTCCGCGCTTCACCAGATGGCGCAGCGTTTCCGGCGCGCCGGTTTCCACCACCGGCTCCACCGACATCGGCAGCGGTGACAGGATGAGGTTGATCATGGTGCGAAGGCTCATGCCGGGCTGGGCCAGAACCAGCGGTTCCTGCAAGACTTTCGCCAGATCCACCGGCCCCTCCTCGCCTGCCAGCGGATGATCGGGCGGCATCACGACGCCGATCGGGATATCGAAGGTGGCAAGCGTGCGTAGCCCCGGTGTTGCGGGGATATTAAAGCCGATGCCGAGATCGACCTCGCCTGAGAGCACCGGATTGGCGGTGGTGGTCGCCCCGTCAATGGCCAGCTGGATGCGCATGCGCGGATGTTTTTCGACGAAACGTGCAATAATTTCCGGCAGCGGGCCGGCCGCAAGCCCGACCGTGGAAATCATCGAAACACGGCCCACCTGCGGCATTTTGAGGCCGCGCACCCGCGTTTCCAGCTTGTCATAAGCCTTCAGCACCTCGCGGATATGTTCGATGCACAATTCCCCCGCAGCCGTCAGCCGCAGGCCGCGCGGCAGGCGTTCGAAGATCTGCGCGCCAAGCTCCTCCTCCAGCGCCAGGATCTGACGGTTGATGGCAGACGAGGCAACATTGAGCCGCGCCGCCGCCTTGCGAATGGAGCCGCAGCGGGCGATTTCATCGATGTACTGGAGTTTTCGCGAGTGCAGCATGACAGGTCCCATTGCTTAAGTTTTGATCATGACGCACAATTTGTGCAGCGGCTAGACCACCGCTGCCATAAAGGCATCAATCCGTGCGAATTTTGATGCTTTTCAAAGCGCGAAAGCAATGGCTGAAATGTTTCAAAGGGACGCCGCAAAGAGCATCCCGGCACCGAAAAAGGGAACAGGTCGAATGGACACGCTGCGAAATTTGAAGACCACTCTGGCCGGCATGGCTCTTTGCACCGGCATCGCGCTGGGCGGGCAGGCTTTTGCGCTGGATGAAGTGACCTATGGCACGAACTGGCTGGCGCAGGCCGAACATGGCGGCTTTTACCAGGCCGTGGCCGATGGCACCTATGAGAAGCATGGCCTTAAGGTCACCATCGTACAGGGCGGGCCGAATGCGGCCAACCGGTCGCTGCTGATTGCCGGCAAGGTGGATTTCTACATGGGCGGGCCGCTCGGCGACATGGATGCCGTCAAGCAGGGCATCCCGCTCGTCTCGGTTGCCTCGATTTTCCAGAAGGATCCGCAGGTGCTGCTGGCGCATCCGGATGCCGGCGTCGAAAAGTTCGGTGACCTTGCCAAGCTCGATACCATCTTCATGGGCAAGGAAGGTTACGTCACCTATTTCGAGTGGATGAAGAAGAACTTTGCGGGCTTCAAGGAAGAGCAGTACAAGCCCTACACGTTCAACCCGGCCCCCTTCATCGCCGACAAGAAATCTGCCCAGCAGGGTTATCTCACCTCCGAGCCTTACGAGATCGGCAAGCAGGCCGGCTGGACGCCAAAGGTGTTCCTGCTGGCTGACGCCGGCTACAGCCCCTATTCGACGATGATCACCACCACACAGACGATGATCGACACCAAATCGGATGTGGTGCAGCGTTTCGTCGATGCCACGATCGAGGGCTGGTACACCTATCTCTACGGTGACAATTCCAAGGCGAACGCGCTGATCAAAAAGGACAATCCGGAGATGACGGATGGCCAGATCTCCTATTCCATCGAAAAGATGAAGGAATACGGCATCGTGGAATCCGGCGATGCGCTCACCAAGGGCATCGGTTGCATCACCGACGAGCGCTACAAGAAATTCTTCGAGGAGATGGTGCAGATTGGCGTGCAGCCGGCCGACCTCGATTACAAAAAAGCCTATTCCACCAAGTTCGTCTGCAAGGGCGTCGGCATGGCGCTGAAGAAGTAGGCGGCAAAGTCCCCTCTCCCCGTCTTGACGGGGGAGAGGGCCAGGGTGAGGGGGCGCTTTTTGGGAATACCCGCAAAGGCGATCTTTCTGGAAATCCTGTTGGCAAACCAACCAGACGTTGCCGCCGGCTTTCCAGCCCCCCGCCCCACACACATGCCAATCGAACAAGGCCTTTCATGACCGAGACTGAAGCCACACCGCCCACCGCCTCCCACAAGCGTCCGCTGGTGGCGATGCGCAATGTGTCCAAGAGTTTTTCGAGCGGCACGCTGGCGTTGTCGCAGATGTCGCTGACCGTACAGGGCGGCGAGTTCGTGAGCCTGCTCGGCCCCTCCGGTTGCGGCAAGTCGACGGCGCTGCGCATCATTGCGGGCCTTGGCGATGTCACCACCGGCGAGATCGATTGGCCAAGCTCGCGCATCAATTCCAAGGGCCTGCCGGAGGGCGATATCTCCTTCGTTTTCCAGGAACCGACGCTGATGCCGTGGCAGACGGTGTTCGGCAATGTCTACCTGCCGCTGCGGCTGACCGGCATATCCAAGGCCACCGCGCGCGAAAATATCATGGCCTGTCTCGATATGGTGGGGCTCAAAGATTTCGCCGACGCCTATCCGCGCGAGCTTTCAGGCGGCATGAAGATGCGCGTTTCGATTGCCCGCGCGTTGGTGACCAAGCCGAAGCTGCTGCTGATGGATGAGCCGTTTGCCGCCCTTGACGAGATCACCCGCCAGAAGCTGAACGACGACGTGCTGCGGCTCTGGCGCGAAACGGGCATCACCGTCATCTTCGTCACCCATTCCGTGTTCGAAAGCGCCTATCTCTCCAACCGCATCGTGGTGATGAAGGCGCGGCCCGGCCGCGTCCATGCGGATTTTCCGCTGGTCACCAGCCTCGACCGCGGGCCCCTTTACCGCACGTCGGAAGAATACCGCGCCACCTGCGAGAAGGTGTCGCATTCGCTGATGGAAGCGATCGGCTTTCCGCTCGCCGACGGCATGGAGATGCATTGATGAGCCAGACCGCCATGCCTCCATCCTTCCTCGCCCGCAACCGCGAAACCCTGCTACGCATCGCCATTCCAATTCTCGTCGTCGTCTGCCTTATCCTCCTCTGGCAGATCCTCGTCACGGCGACCGGCGTGCCACAATATATCCTGCCTGGCCCCGGTGCGGTGTCTGTCGCCCTCGTCAAGGACTGGGGCACGCTGTCGCCGGCGCTTTGGGTCACCACAAAGATCACGCTGTCGGCTTTGGCGCTGGCACTAGTTGGCGGCGTTGGCATCGCGGTGTTTCTCGTCCAGTCGAAATGGATCGAGACGGCGTTTTATCCGATCGCCGTCATCCTGCAGGTCACCCCCATCGTTGCCATTGCACCGCTGATCCTCATCTATGCCCCGACGACGCAGGTGGCGCTTCTCATCTGCGCCTTCCTCGTTGCCTTCTTTCCGATCCTCTCCAACATGGTGCAGGGGCTGAAGAGCGTCGATCATAACCTCTTGAACCTGTTTGATCTCTACGGCGCCTCGCGCTGGCAGACGCTGATTTACCTGAAACTTCCGGCGTCGCTTCCCTATTTCATGACCGGACTTCGCATCGGCGGCGGTCTGTCGCTGATTGCAGCCGTGGTGGCCGAATTTGCCGCGGGCTCGGCCGGTGCCGGCTCCGGCCTCGCCTTCCGGCTTCTCGAAGCCCAGTACCGCCTCAACATTCCGCGCCTGTTTGCGGCCCTCATTCTCCTCTCGGCGCTTGGCGTGGTGATCTTTGCCATCACCTCCTTCATCGCCTGGCTCGGGCTTCACCGCTGGCACGAGAGCAGCATAAGGAGAGAAAACTGATGTCCTTTCTCGATCTTCCAAAGGCCGACCATTTCGTTCTGGCCAATGCCACCCTGCCCGCGATCACCGTCGAAGGTTATGACGCCCCAGCAACGGAAGGCCTCGTTGCAGCCGACCTGATCATTGCCGGCGGCAAAATCGAAAGCATCGTTTCGCCCGGCACGGCACCGGCTGCCCTTCCCCGCGCCGATCTGCGCGATGGCATGGTGTTTCCCTGTTTTGTCGACATGCACACCCATCTCGACAAGGGCCACATCTGGGAGCGCCGCCGCAATCCGGACGGCACCTTCTTAGGCGCGCTCGAAAACGTCAGTGCCGACCGCACGGAAAACTGGTCGGCGGAAGACGTGCGCGCCCGCATGGAATTTTCGCTGAAGACAGCCTATGCCCACGGCACGAAACTCATCCGCACCCATCTCGACAGCATTCCGCCGCAACACGGCATTTCCTTCGAGGTCTTCTCCGAACTGCGCGCGGAATGGCAGGACCGTATCGCCCTGCAGGCCGTGGCGCTTCTGCCGCTGGAGCAGGTGCTGAATGAACCGGTGTTTGCCGATATCGTAGCGGTCACCAAACGCCATGGCGGCCTTCTCGGCGGTGCCACCCGCATCCTGCCCGACTTCGAAAAGATCCTCGAAACCCTGTTTCGGGCAGCCGCCGACCATGGCCTCGACATCGACCTGCATGTGGATGAGACGGAAGACCGGCAGGTCTTGACGCTGAAAACCATTGCCGAGACAAAACTGCGGCTCGGTTTTGAGGGCGCTGTCACCGTCGGTCATTGCTGCTCGCTGGCGCGCCAGGACGAGGAACTGGCCAAGCGGACGGTGGATCTGGTGGCCGAAGCCGGCCTTTCGGTCGTGTCGCTTCCCATGTGCAACATGTATCTGCAGGATCGCCATGCGGGGCGCACACCACGCTGGCGCGGCGTCACACTGTTTCATGAACTGACGGCGGCCGGCGTCAAAACCTCCGTCTCCTCCGACAACACCCGCGATCCCTTTTATGCCTATGGCGACCTCGATGCCGTGGAAGTGTTTCGCGAATCGGTGCGCATCCTGCATCTCGACCATCCGCTCGATGAGGCCGCGCGCGTGGTGACGACGACCCCCGCCGACAGTCTCGGCCGCTCCGATATCGGCCGCATCAAGGCGGGCCTTGCCGCCGATCTCGTGTTGTTTTCGGCGCGCCGCTGGAGCGAATTTCTTTCCCGTCCGCAGGCGGACCGCATCGTGATGCGGAATGGCATGGGCATCGACCGCCGCCTGCCGGATTACCGTGACCTTGACCCCATTCTGGACCGATAACATGGCCGATTACGCGCAGATCAAGAAAGACCTCGACGGCATTGCGGTCGAAGATAATCCGGCGCTGGTGCGCCAGAAAAGCCGGGATTTCTACTGGTATTCCCCCATCCTGAAGGCCGAGCTTGACCATGTGACGGCCGATCTCGTGGTGTCGCCAACCTCGGAAGAAGAGGTCATCCGCACCCTGAAAGTGGCTTATGCGCATGGCGTGCCGGTCACGCCGCGCGGAGCGGGAACCGGCAATTACGGGCAGGCCATGCCGCTTGCCGGTGGCATCGTGTTGAACCTCATCAACATGAACAAGGTGAAGGAAATCCATCCCGGCCGCGTCATCTGCGAACCCGGCATCGTGATTGCCGAACTGGACCGCCAGACGAAAGCCCATTCCGGACAGGAGCTGCGTTTTCACCCCTCCACGGCGCAATCGGCCACCATCGGCGGGTTCGTGGCCGGCGGCTCCGGCGGCGTCGGCTCCATTCATTGGGGCGGGCTTCGCGATCTCGGCAATATCCTGTCGCTGCGCGTCGTCACCATGGAGGCGGAACCGCGCGTGCTCGACCTCAAGGCCTGGGACCTGCAGAAGGTGACCCATGCCTATGGCACCAATGGCATTATCACGCAGGTGGAAATGCCGCTGGCCCCCGCCTATGACTGGGTGGATGTGCTCGTCGGTTACGACGATTACATGGATGCCGTCCGTCTTGCCGATGCGCTCGCCCACAAGAACGGCATTTTGCTCAAGGAAGTCGCGCCGATTGCAGCGCCGATCCCGTTCGATTTCTTCCCCCGCCACAAGCCGTTCATCCGCCACCGCGACCAGTCCATCGTGGTCCTGATGGTGGCGCCGCAGTCCATGGAGCCGTTCCTGGCGCTGACGGACAAGATGAAGGGCGAAGTGCTGTTCCGCTCCGATACCGTGGAGAGCATGAAGGGCATTCCACATGCCTACGAACTCGGCTGGAACCACACGACGCTGCGGGCGCTAAAAGTCGATCCGAGCTTCACCTATCTGCAGGTGCAATATCCGGGGCCGGACCATGTGGCAAAGGTTGCCAAGATGACGGAGATCTTTGGCGACGAGGTGCCCGGCCATCTGGAATTCATCAAGTTCGACGGGCGCATGCAATGTTCCGGCCTGCCGCTGGTGCGCTACACTACAAAAGAGCGGCTGGAAGAGATCATCCGCATCCACGAGGAGAATGGCTGCCCGGTGTTTAACCCGCACCGCTATACGCTGGAAGAAGGCGGCATGAAGCAGACGGACGAAGTCCAGCTTGCCTTCAAGAAGGAAACCGATCCGCAGGGGCTTCTCAACCCCGGCAAGATGATCGCCTGGGACAATCCGGATTTCGATTTCAAGGCGGGCCAGAACTACCTGTTTCCGGGCCTGCAGGCCTTTTCCGAAGCGGGGGAGTAAGATCGCGCAGGTTTTCGTCCAGGGCTCCCCCTCACCCGCCCTCCGCTTCGCTCGGCCACCCTCTCCCCAAGGGGAGAGGAGAGCCACAAACGGTGCGGCTTCCTCCCTTCTCCCCCTCGGGGAGAAGGTGCCGGCAGGCGGATGAGGGGGCTGCCCCGCTCTCAACATCGCATCACACGAAGGACCTTATTTAACAATCACCGCCACTTTACTCACTCCGAAGGTACTCCCGGCCGGTCTTTCCGGCCCATGCAGGATTTCCGGCATGGCAGCTTTGATCCCCGGCCTGGCGGCGGTGGATAAAGGTGCTGGGACAAACGGCGCGGAAGTTTTGACCTGAAGCCCGAGTGCGATTGCATCGGGCGAAGATTTGGAGCTTTTCTCATGCGCGTACTCGTTCTGCATTCCCATCCCGTTGAGGAAAGTTATGGCAAGGCGCTGTTTCGCCAGACCTGTGAAAGTCTGGCGCAGGCAGGTCATGTCGTTGACGCCTGCGATCTTTATGCGGAAGGGTTCGATCCGGTACTCTCGGCCCACAGTCGGCGCATCTACCACGATTATCCCGAGAACATGGCGGGGCTTGAACCCTATGTGGAACGGCTGAAACAAGCCGAGGGTCTGGTGATCTGCACGCCGGTGTGGAATTTCGGCTTTCCTGCGATGCTGAAGGGTTATTTCGACCGGGTCTGGCTGCCGGGCGTGTCCTTCGCGCTCGAAAACGGCAAGCTGACGCCGACGCTTCGCCACATCCGCAAGCTGGCTGCGGTGATGACCTATGGCGGCACACCGATGCGGGCTTTTCTCGTTGGAAACCCGCCGAAAAAGGTCATCAAACGTGTCATCCGGGCACAGATCGCCATCGGCGCACCGGTGAAATTTCTCGCCCATTACGACATGAACAACTGCACCGAGGCCACGCGCGCCGCATTCCTTCAGCGTGTAAAGACCGAAATGGCACGCTTCTAAAGTTGTATCGTTTAAAGACATAATTAAATTTTCATCGCTATAAATCTCTTGGAACAAGAGGTTAAGCGATGCGCATTGTCCTACTAATCGCCCTTCTGATGCTCGTTGGGTGCGGTACCGCCCCCAGCAGGATCGACAATGCCTGCGCCATATTCGCACAACGTGATGGACTGTTTAACAACTGGGCCCGCGAAGCCAAAAATGCTTCACAACGATACGGTGTGCCGGTGCCGGTTCTGATGGCGACGATCTATACGGAATCCGGTTTCCGCGCCCGCGCACGGCCGCCCCGCACGAAGCTGCTGGGCTTTATTCCCTGGACACGCGCGTCGTCTGCCTATGGTTATGCGCAAGCGCTTGATGGCACCTGGGAAAGCTATCGCCGCGAAACCGGGCGCTGGGGCGCCAGCCGCTCCGACTTCGGCGATGCCATCGATTTCGTCGGCTGGTATCACCGCAAGAGCCATGACCGTAACGGCATTCCGCTCGAAGACGGCTACCGTCTTTATCTCGCCTATTATTCTGGCCATAGCGGTTATGAGCGTGGCGCGTTTTCCTCCGGCACCCGTCAGGCAGCACAGCGTTCGGCCAGCATGGCAAGCCGTTACGAAAACCAGTTGCGCGCCTGCGGCTACTGAGGACGAAAGACCTCCCGGACGACGCTGCCGCAGCGTCGTCCTTGCGCCAAGACGTCGCAGCCTCAACTCCTGCCGGCTCCATTTGCGCAAACGCAAGGCGCGCCCCTTTTCTGTCATGCCATCGTCAACTCCGCAGCGCAGCCTTGGCGCCAGACAATGCGGAGACCAACATGCTTCAGGTACAGACCTATAACGAAATCGCGGATGACGCTGCGGAAGCGGCGGCCACCAAGGCCATCGCGGCGCTCGGCGGAGATACGGCCGATGCCGGCGAGTTGAAAGCCGTGTTTGACGAGGTTGCGGCGCTGCGTTCAGCGATTGCCGATGCATCTCAGCCGCTGGCCGAAGAGCTTTTCGGCGCAACGCCCCTGCTTGCCGCAGATGCCGCGCGTCTTGCCAATCTTTCCCACTACCTCACGCTGCGCCGGCGCGACATCCGGCCCCTGCAACGCCAACTGATGCGCCTTGGCTTTTCCTCGCTCGGACGGCTTGAGAGCCGCGTTCTGCCCACGCTCGATGCCGTTCTGGCAAGCCTTGCGGCCGCAACGGCTTCTGCACCGCCCTTTTCACGCCCGACGGAAGAAACGTTCTTTCACGGGGAGCAAGCCCTTGCCGCAGCGGCAGGCGATCTGCTGGGGGCCGCGCCCTCCCATCGCCGTTGCCGCATCATGGTCACGCTGCCGAGCGAGGCCGCCGATGCGCCCGACATGGTGGCCGATCTCGTCAAGCGCGGCATGACGATTGCCCGTATCAACTGCGCCCACGACGATCGCGATGCCTGGCTTGCCATGGCAGGCCACGTGCGCGCAGCCGGCGAAAGGCTGGCACGCCCGGTAAAGGTGCTGATGGACATTGCCGGCCCCAAAATCCGCACGGAAACCGTGGCGCCGGCAAAGGGCGCCAAGCTGCAGGTGGGCGACCTGTTTCGGCTTGCGGCCGAGGGAGAACCCGGCCTTGCCGGCGGCGCAAGGGTCTGCGCGTCCGTGTCGCTGCCGCAGATCGTGACCCGCCTCTCGCTGGGCGACCGCATCCGCTACGACGATGGCAAGCTGGAAGGCGTGGTGGAGGCCCTGTCGGAAACGGCCGCCCTGGTGCGCGTCACCCGCTGCAAGACCGGCGGCGCCAAGATCAAGCCGGAAAAGGGCCTCAACCTGCCCGATACGGCGCTTGGCCTGTCGCCACTCACCGCCAAGGACGAAGCAGACCTCATGAGCGTTGTCGAATGCGCCGACATGATCGGTTATTCCTTCGTCAGCCGGCCGGAAGATATCGATCTTCTGGAGGCAGCCCTTGCCCGCCACGATGGCACAACGCCCGGCGGGGCAGAGAGGGCCGCCATGCGAAAAGGCAAGCTTGGCCTCGTTGCCAAGATCGAGCATCCGGATGCCGTGCGCAACCTGCCCGCCCTCATCGCAACAGCACTCCGCCACCGGCGCCCGTTCGGCGTGATGATCGCGCGCGGCGATCTGGCGGCCGAAATCGGCTTTGAACGGGTGGCGGAAATGCAGGAGGAGATCCTGTGGATCTGCGAGGCCGCCGCCGTTCCCACCATCTGGGCGACCCAGGTGCTGGAAGATCTGGTAAAGACCGGCCTACCCTCGCGCGGCGAAATGACCGATGCAGCCATGGCCGCGCGCGCCGAATGCGTGATGCTGAACAAGGGCCCGGCCGTGGCCGAGGCCGTCTCGCTGCTTGACCATCTGCTTTCGCGTATGGACGGCCACATGATGAAGAAGACGCCAATGCTGCGGGCATTAAAGAGCTGGCCCGACTGAGCCAACCCCAAGCCGCCGTCAAAACACTTTGGCGGCGGTGACTTCCACCTCGACCAGAAATTCCGGCCGGGTAAAGCCGCCAACGATAATCAGCGTGGAGACCGGCTTCGGCTCCGCCGTATAGCGATCGCGCACGGCCATATAGGGCGCAAAATCCTCGCGCTTCGTCACGAAACCGGAAATGCGGATGACATCGGCAAAACTCATACCCGCCTCGACCAGAATTGCCTCTATCGCCTGAAAACACAGCTCTGCCTGGCCTGTCACATCGGGGGGAATGCTGTCGTCTTGCGCAATGCCGAGCTGTCCCGACGTCACCAGCAGCGAAGCGCCCGGCGGCACGAGAAGCCCATGATTATAGTGCCCGAACGGCTTTCTGACCGAGGGGGGATTAAAGACCTGTTTGTCCAAGAAAACTCTCCGGAATGGCTGCATGCATGGCGGGTGGAGAGACTATCGGCCAGGGTTTTTGCCCATGCAAGCGGGAATACGGGCAAGCGGGAATGATGTCGGGCGGGAAATTGGAATTGGCCGGTCGCTTTGCCGCAAGGTGCCCCTCATCCCGTTGCCGCGACCTTCTCCTCGTTTTGACGGTAGGGCTACCGTATCTGAAATAAGACCCTCTCTGCCCTGCCGGGCATCTCCCCCGCAAGGGGGGAGATACGACGTGGCAATCGTCCCATTCTGCAAAAAGGGGCGCGGCGGGGTTAAGCCCTCCCCCTTGTGGGGAGGGTTTGGGAGGGGACTTGCGTCATATGCGATTGTCCTGGATCGGACGGGGAGAAGGGAGCATGCGGCCACCCAACGCGACCAGACCATTTGCCCTCCCGATCAGGCGCCGTAGGGCTGAAGGAAAGCCTTGAGCGCTTCGATTTCGTTGGGGCGGATTTCGTGGCCGCCGGGGTGCCAGTCCAGCGTCACGTCTTCGCCTTGCGCAACGAAATAATCCGCCAGCGCCTGTGTGAGCGGGACCGGGCAGATCGGATCGCGTTCGCCGGCGGTGATCAGCACCTTGCCGGATCCCGGACGCGGTTCTGGCGCGAACGGGATCAGCGGATGCATGAGCACAGAGGCGGCAAAAAGGTCCGGCTGTTCGATCACGACATTGGCCAGAATATTGGCGCCGTTGGAAAAGCCGAGACCGAGAACCGGCCCCGCCTGGTATTTGTCGCGGTTGGCGGCCACAAACTCCGCCATCCGCTGGGTCGCCCGCGCCAGATCGTCGAGATCATAGATGCCTTCCGCCTTGCGGCGGAAGAAGCGGGCGGCGCCGTGTTCGGCAACGTCGCCGCGCGGCGAGATCACCGTTGCCTCCGGCAAAAGCCGGCTGCCGAAATCAAAAAACTGGTTTTCGTCGCCGCCCGTGCCGTGAAACACGAAGAAGATGGGTGCGCCCGGTTTTCCCGAGCGCACGCGGTGCAGATAACTTTCCGTGCTCATGATGCCTCTCCTCAGCCTTCCAGCTTTTCCAGATGCTCTTCGAGATAGGAACGCAGGTGGCGGTGCTGGGCCGGAAGCTGCAGCGCCTGACCGAGATGCGCGGTGTCTTCATCGCGATCGAAGCCCGGTTCGTTGGTGGCGATTTCGAAAAGAACGCCGCCCGGCGTGCGGAAATAGATCGCCCAGAAGTAATCGCGGTCGATGACAGGCGTGACCTGATACCCGGTGTCCATCAGCGCCTTGCGCACTTCCAACTGCTTTGCGCGGTTTTCGACGGCAAAGGCAATGTGATGCACGGAGCCTGCCCCCTGCTGGGCACGCGCAATGTTCGGCATGGTCTCGATATCGATCGTATCGGCGCCATTGCCGCCGGGAATGGCCAAGCGTGTAACGCCATCCTTGCGGTCGACTTCCTGATAGCCCATGAACTTCAACAGCTCGACGGTTGCCCCTTCATCGCGAAGACGCATGGAGGCCGAGTGAAAGCCGCGGATGGCATGATCGGCATCGACACCGTTTCCGGTCCAGCCGGCGCGGGCATCGTCCTTGACTTCGGCAAGCGCAAAACCATCGCCATCGGGGCCAAAAAAGTTGAGGCGCTTTTCGCCAAAGGCTTCATCGGCCGTCATCTCCAGGCTGCCCTTGGCGGCAAGACGGTTGGCCCAGTAACCGAGCGAACCATCCGGCACGGCAAAGACCGTCGTGCCGACTTCGCCGGTGCCGGGACGGCCCTTGGCGATGTGCGGGAACGGGAAATAGGTCATGACGGAACCGGGTGTGCCCTGCTCATCGCCATAATAGAGATGGTAGACGTCAGGCGCATCGAAATTGACCGTCTGCTTGACGCGGCGAAGGCCGAGCGTATCGGTGAAGAACTTGTTGTTGCCGCGGGCGCTTGCGGCCATTGATGTAACGTGATGCAGGCCCTTGATCTGGTCGATCATGTGAAAAACCCCTTGTTTCCAGCGATCCGTCAACCGGCCCGCTTGTCTGGGGTGAAGATGGCCCTCTTCGGCTAAATTGCATAGAGTGAACGATCAGAACGGATCGTTCACAAAATAGAACTGGACGTCCTCATACATCCTGAACCGGCGTAGCGGGCAATTGCCAATCAATGGGATCACGCCCGTTGGAGATCAGGTAGGCGTTCGCCTTGGAAAAGTGCCCGGAGCCGAAAAAACCGTTATGGGCAGACAGCGGCGAGGGATGCGGCGCCTTCAGCACCAGATGCCGGCGCTGATCGACAAACCCCGCCTTCTTCTGGGCGTAAGCGCCCCAGAGCATGAAGACGACATGGGCGCATTCCTCGTTCACCACGCGGATCACCGCATCGGTAAACCGTTCCCAGCCCTTGCCCTGGTGGGCGGCGGCGCGCCCCTCCTCCACCGTTAAAACGCTGTTGAGCAACAGCACGCCCTGTCGCGCCCAATGCTCCAGAAAGCCATGCGCCGGCTGTTCGATGTGAAGATCCGTGCGCATTTCCTTGTAGATGTTGACGAGCGAGGGCGGCACGCGCACGCCGGGGCGCACGCTGAAACACAGGCCATGCGCCTGCCCTGCCCCATGATAAGGATCCTGCCCCAGAATCACGACCTTCACCTGGGGTAAAGGCGTCAGGTCAAGGGCGCGGAAATATTCCGGCCCCTTCGGAAAGATGTGCTTTCCCGCCTCTTTTTCCGAGAGCAGGAAAGACCGGAGAGCGCCCATGTAAGGCTCTGAAAATTCAGGCGCCAAGGCCTTTTTCCAGCTCTCTTCCAGTTTGACGCCCGTCTCCGTCATCGCGCTACCCTTTATCAGTTCAGGTGGAAATTGGCCTTGGAATGCCAGTCCCAGGCAGAGCGGATGATGTCGTGCAGCGAATATTGCGGCTCCCAGCCCAGCACGGCCTTTGCCTTGTCGTTGTTGGCAACCAGTGTGGTGGAATCGCCATCGCGACGGCCGACATACTCGACCGGGAACGGCTTGCCGGAGACTTCGGAGATCGTCGCCAGCAGTTCCTTCACCGTCGTGCCGGTGCCGGTGCCAAGGTTCAGTTCCACCGTCTCGCCGCCGGCCAGCAGATAATCGACGGCGCGCACATGGGCGTCAGCCAGATCGAGAACGTGGATGTAATCGCGCACGCAGGTGCCGTCGCGCGTGTCATAATCATCGCCGAACACCTTAAAACCCTGGCGGCGGCCAAGGGCTGCCTCGATGGCAAGCGGAATGGCATGGGTTTCCGGCGTATGCCATTCGCCGATGCGACCTTCGAAATCGGCGCCGGCCGCGTTGAAATAACGCAGCATCACCGAGCGCAGGCCCTTGTAGGTGCCGTAATCCTTCAGCGCCTGTTCGACGATAAATTTTGTGCGGCCATACGGGTTGATTGGGGCCTGCGGATGGGTTTCATCCATCGGCACCTGCACCGGCAAGCCGTAGGTGGCGCAGGTGGAGGAGAAAACGAAGGCTTTGACGCCGGCATCCATGGCAGCCGACAGAAGTGTGAGCGCGCCGATGACATTGTTGTCGTAGAAGGCGACCGGGTTCTTCACCGATTCGCCGACCTCGATCAGAGCTGCAAAGTGCAGGACGGCATCCGGCTTGTACTTTTCAAACACCTCGTCCAGACGCGCCCGGTCGCGGATATCGCCCTGTTCCAGCGGCCCCCATTTAGCAAATTCGGCATGCCCGTTCGACAGGTTGTCGAAAACAATCGGCTGATAGCCGCGCTCTGCCAGAAGAAGGCAATTATGCGAGCCGATATAACCGGCACCACCGACAACAAGAACCTTCTTCTGCGACATGGGGAACTGCAACTCCATTGATGTTGCGCGGCAATATAAACGGCGAAAACAGGATTACCAGCGCGGAAGTTCCACGATGGTCACCTTGGAACTGCCACCCCCGCACAATCGTTGGCAAAGAACATGATTGCGAAAGGCAGGTTTCCCAATCACCGGCTTTCCGCTATCATCGTCTCCACATACCTCTCAGGATTTCTCATCAATGCGTTGGTTGTTTCTGGGCCTCGGCTGGCTGTTCGTGGCGCTTGGCGTGGTGGGCGCTTTCCTGCCGGTCATGCCGACGACGCCGTTTCTGCTGCTGGCAGTTGCCTGTTTCACGCGCTCTTCGCCTCGGTTGGAAGCGTGGCTTTTGAACCATCCGCGCTTCGGAAAACCGTTGCGCGACTGGCGCAGCAATGGTGCGATTTCGCGCAAGGCCAAGATCGCCGCCGTTTCGTTGATGAGCGTCAGCTACGGCATCTTCTTCTTTGGCATGGCGCCGCCTCTGTGGCGGGCGTTGCTGGTGGCGGCAGTGATGGCCGGCTCGTCGCTGTTCATCCTGACAAGGCCGGATGCAGCTTGAGTTTTTAAAGCGATGCGCGGTGGCGCGATTGCGGCAGCACGAAGGGAATGTGGGCGGCGGGCATGCGCCCGACGGCACCGGCGATGCCATAGACATCGGCAACGACCGTATCGCTCAGCGTGTCCGCCGCCGGCCCCTCCGCCACCACTTTTCCGCGTGACAGTACCACCACCTGATCGGCAAATTCGGCGGCAAGGTTGAGGTCGTGCAGGATGGCAAGCACGGCCCCGCCGCCGCGGGCAAAACCGGCGGCAATTTCCAGCACCGAAATCTGGTGGCCGAGGTCGAGGCTTGCCGTCGGTTCATCGAGAAACAGTGCGCGCGGCCGGCCCCCTTCCACCGGGTTCGGCACCTGTGCCAGCGCGCGGGCAAACTGCACCCGCTGCTGTTCGCCGCCCGATAGCGACGGATAAGGCCGCCCCTCGAAACCGGCAAGACCGACGCGGGCGAGCGCCCGGCGTGCTTCGGCCGCCGGATCGAGCGCACCTCTTGCCACCGCCCCCATGCGCACGATTTCCAGCGCTGAAAAGGGAAAGGCAAGCTCGCTTGCCTGCGGCAGCACGGCGCGGCAGGCGGCCAGTTTTCTCGGATCGAGCAGTGATACATCGATGCCGTCGTAACGGACATGGCCGGCGGTCAGTGCAATCTCGCCGGAGAGCGCCTTCATCAGCGTCGATTTGCCCGCACCGTTCGGGCCGATGACAACCGTCACCTCGCCGGGGCGAAGGGTGAGCGACACGGTATCGATAAGGCGCCGGCCGGCGCGTTCGATTGTCAGCGAATGGGCACGGATCATCACAAACCTCCCATGCCGGCACCGCCCTTGCGGCCCAGCAGCAACATCAGGAAAACCGGCGCACCGAAGAGGGCGGTGATGATGCCGATCGGCAGTTCAGCAGGCGACACGATGGTGCGCGCCACGCTGTCTGCAATGAGAAGAAGGGCTGCACCGCCAATCGCCGAGCCCGGCAGCAGGAAACGGTGCGATGGACCGATGACGAGCCGCAGCAGGTGCGGCACGACGATGCCGACAAACCCGATGGAGCCGGCAACGGCAACCGTTGCACCACAAGCGGCAGCGACGGCCAGAATGACCAGCCGCTTCAGCCGCTGCACCGGAATGCCCATGTGAAAGGCTGCCGCATCGCCGAGGATCAAAGCATCGAGCCCGCGCGCCACAAACGGAATGATGCCGGTAACAACAACGACGAAAGGCAGGATGGAGATGACGCGGGTAAAAGTGGCACCGCCGAGCGAACCAAGATTCCAGAAGGTGATGTCGCGCAGCTGCCGGTCATCGGCCATAAAGATCAGGAGGCCCATGGCGGCAAGGCTGAGGGCCCCGACGGCGATGCCCGACAGGATAAGCTTTGACGTAGAGGTTTCGCCATCGCGGGTGGCGATGAGATAAAGAACCCAGGTGTTCAGAAGCCCACCGAGAAAGGCCATCAATGGCAAAAAGTGGCTGCCGAGTAGCAGTGACACCGGCGCAAGGATCGTGGAGCCGAGCACGATGCCGGCCACCGCAAAAAGCGCCGCCCCGGATGTGACGCCGACAATGCCGGGATCGGCGAGCGGATTGCGAAACAGCCCCTGCATCATGGCGCCGGATACGCCAAGGCCGGCCCCGACGAGAACGCCAAGCGCCGTGCGCGGCAGGCGCACCGCTTCCAGCACCACCCGTTCCTGCACGGCCAGTTCTGCACTTCGGCCTGTGAGGTAAAGCCAGAGATGGCCAAGATCGGCGCCGGTCGGACCGCTGCCGAGCGAGATGAGGCAGGCGACCACCAGAAGCAGCGTCAACACGACGAGCATGATCATGCCCTGGCGCGAGCGGTCGCCGTTATCCTCGCCGAAATGGAAGGGGAGCGTCAGGCTTTTCATCCCGGAAAGGCTTCCGGATAAAGATGGGCGGCAAGCGAACGTCCGGCTTCCGGCGTGCGCGGCCCAAAGCCTAAGAGCAGCAGGCCATCCATCTGGATCAGCGATTTCGTTTCGGCCGCCGGCGTCGACTGGAAGGCCGGGAGTGCAAACACTTCATCCGGCTTTACGCCATGATTGCCCGATTGCATGACGAGGATGACATCGGGCCGCGATCCAATCACCGCCTCATCGGTCAGCGGCTTGTAGCCCGAAATGCCCTCTGCGGCATTAATGCCGCCAGCCATCTCGATGATGGCAGCGGCTTCCGTATCCTTGCCGCCGGCCATGATGCGGCCGCCGGAGAGAGACAGCACGAACAGCACGCGCTTGCGCTTTTCCGGCAGCTTCGCCACATCTGCGGCAAGCGACTTCAGATCCGCATCGGTCTTGTCGGCAAGCACGGTTGCCTTGTCATCAAGGCCAACGGCATGGCCGACATCGCGGATCTTCTTGCCGATGGCAGCACCTTCAGGCGGTGTATCGATGGTGACGACGGCAATTTCGCTGGCTTTCAGAATGGCAAGCGCATCCGGCGGGCCGGCACCGTCTTCGGTGAGGATGAGATCAGGCGTCTTGCCGAGAATGCCTTCGGCCGAGAGCGCGCGCATATAACCGACATCCGCCTTGCCCTTGGCTTCAGGCGGATAGCTGCTGGTGGAGTCGACCGCGACGATGCGATCGGAAGCGCCCAGCGCATAGAGAATTTCGGTGACGGTACCGCCGATGGACACGATGCGTTGTGCCTTGGGATTTTGTGCTTCCGAGGCAAACACGGCCGTGCCGGAAAGCGGCCATGCGACCAGAAGCGCCAGAAAACCCGTCTTGAGAAAAGCCTGCATCGTCTTATCATCCAGAAAAGGCGGGCGCGCTCACCGGTCGATCCGACTGTCGCTTCCCGATATAACATGAGTAATGGCGACAAGATTTAGGGCTTTTCAAGCGACGGGGCAACAGATATCTTGAGCCATCACCACCACTTTAAATGAGGATCTTCCATGTATATTGCCATGAACCGTTTTCGCGTCGTCCCGGGCTTTGAAGAAGCGTTCGAAGAGATGTGGCGCAGCCGCCAGCGCCATCTGTCGACGGTTCCGGGCTATATGGAATTTCACATGCTGAAGGGGCCGAAGCACGAGGATCACTCGCTTTATGCCTCGCACACGCTGTGGGAAACCCAGGAGCATTTCACCGCCTGGACGAAGTCGGAACAATTCCGCGCCGCCCATGCGCGCGCCGGCGAAAACCGCGGCAAGGTGGAATATCTTTCCGGCCCGCATTTCGAAGGGTTTGAAGTCATCATCCACGAGGGCCGCGACGGCAATTCGGCGGAGGCCGCATGAGCGCGGCGCTCTCGATATCCTCAAGCGACGATGAGGCGCGCCGGGCCCGCGCGATTGCAGCACTTGGCGAAAAGCCGGATGGCGTGGTGGAAGCGATTGCCGCAAAAGCCGAGGTGACGCCAGCCGAAATTCTGGCGCTGCTGCCGGATGGTGCCGCGACATCGGCACCGGAAGATGCGTTCGAGGCGATCTGGGCCGAGATGACCGGCTGGGGCGAGGTTCTTTTTATCGTCCACACCGATGATATCGTGCTGGAGGCCGAGGGCTCCCTGCCCGCCGGGTCCGAAGGTCATGGCTGGTTCAACATCCATGGCGATAGCCCCATCGGCGGCCATATCGCGCGAAAGAACTGCGCCGGCATCACCTTTGTCGACCGCGCCTTTCACGGTCGCCGCTCCTGTTCCGTCTGGTTCATGAACCAGAAGGGTGCGGCCATGTTCAAAGTCTTCGTCAAACGCGATGCGGCCCGCGAACTGATCGGCGAACAGCTCGCAAAGTTCGAGGCGCTGCGCGACAGTTATGCCAAGGCCTGAATAACCAGTGCCGGAGCGGGCGATCCGCTCCGGCACATTGAGGCGCTTACGAGCCCTGATTTTCCTGTCCGCCATCCTGCAGAAGATTGGCAAGCACGGCGCAGTTCGGATCGCTCTGGTCGAGAATCTGCGCCGGCGCGGTCCAACCGATGGTTACGCCGATGGCGGTGGTTACCGCCCACATCGGTTCCTGTCCCGCCCGCTCGATCAACTGGGGACCGTGGGTGGAAATACATTGCTGAACCTGCCGTGCGGTCTCGGCAGAGGCGTTGGCGTTCTGCAGATGCGATTGCACTTCTGACTGGATGGGGGTGATTACGAACATGGTGATGAACCACGCGGTCATTTCCGAGAGCATGTCTGGCCTTCAAATCGACGGTGATGTCGTAAAAAGGTCCGACATCGTGAAAGCGTCGATTTCTTTCACCAGAGGGGCCCGGACCATCGGGTCTAGCCTCTAGATGGTGATCGCCAGCGGCGGTTCAAGATGATGATGCCGATCAAAGTGCCGGCACCCACTTCCACATGACCGCCTCCTTACGCTCGGCATAATGCTTGAATTCGCAGTCATGGCGGCGGGCAAACTTTTCCGCCGCATCAAGCGCCTCGGGACTGACCGGGTCCATGCCGGTTCCCGGCGCAAACCAGTCTTCCAGCAGGTCATCGGGCACGTAGACACCTATGCGCAGGGGAAGCGATTTTAGCGCCTGCGAGAGGGCGGCAAGCTCTTCTTCGGCGACAGGCAGATCAATCATGATTTCGATGCGTGTTGCGGTTTTCCCTCGCGGCTGGTGGCCGCCATGTCATGCAGCGCCTTTTCCGACATGGATTTCTCCATGCTTTTGGAAGCGCCTTGAAGTTCGCTCTTCTTGATATCGCCGCGCTTGGCGGCAAGGGCAGCCCCCGCCGCCTTCTGCTGTGCCTTGGATTTGGCCGGCATAGTTCTCTCCTGTGTTTTGCCCGCTTCGAAAGCCAAACCGGCGGCCGGCGCGGTGGTTCCATCGCCGTGACCGTCGGCTCCAAGGGAACCGCAGGCCATGCCTGCGGGTTTCTCTCGCGAACCGGATATTCCCCGAAAGGAACAGACATCATGACTGCCAAGGAAAACCAGGACGCCAGGGACAAGATGACCGACGAAGGTTCGCGCCGTTTTACCGAAGATGGCCGCGAACGCGTGGAAGACGCGCTGCATGGACAGATCGACCAGACCAACCTCAAGGCCCAGCAAGAGGCCTCGCGCCTTGGCGGCGGTGATACCTATCTGGTCAAGAGCGACCTTGAAGACCAGGATGAGCGGCTTGGCGAAGACCAGCCCGATGGCCGCCCGAGCCCGATGGCAAATGCCGACAATCCGGAGCGCTGAGCGCTTCGTTTGAAGGACATCTGCTTGCCCCATGCGCTGGAAACGGCGCATGGCGCGTTTAATTTTTTCGGCGTCGGCGTGGTGTTGCGGAACCGGCATGCCCTCTCCACGTTGGGCAGGCTCGAACTCTCTCCCAGAGATAGACCACAAGCGTCGGAGGCGCACGAGCTTGACGATCCCCACATCGACCTACCGTATTCAGTTCCGCAACGGCATGACTTTCGACCGCGCGGCGGCGCTCGTGCCTTACCTGAAGCGCCTGGGCATCAGCCACCTTTATGCCTCGCCAATCTTCACCGCCGCGGAAGGTTCCACCCACGGGTATGACGTGGCTGATGCCAACGAAATCGCCGAGGAGCTTGGCGGACGCGAAGGGTTCGAGCGCATGAGTGCCGCGCTGCAGGAAAACGGCCTTGGCCTTATCCTCGATATCGTGCCGAACCATATGGCAGCGGCGCTGGAAAACCGTTGGTGGCGCAGCATCATCGAATGGGGACAGGAGAGCCCCTTCAGCCATTTCTTCGACGTCAACTGGCAACGCCGCCTGACACTTCCGGTCCTGGGCGAAGATTTTGATGCTGTGGCGGAAAAAGGTGATCTTTCCGTCGGCTTCGACACCAAGGCCGCCTGCCTGACGCTGTCCTATTTCGACAGCCACTATCCGCTTTCCCCGGCAAGTTATGGGCAGGCGCTGGACGGCATCGACCTTGCGCTCGCAGACAAGATCCGCGCCGCAGCCGCCTCTGCCACGGCGGCCGGCGAAGAGGCATTTCATGACGCGATGCGCGCGTTTGCCGCCGATCCCGAAGCCTCACGGCTTGCGCAAAAGCTTAGCGATCGCACACTCAACCAGGAGCAGATCACCGCCCTCCACGCGGCGCAGCCATACTGCCTGATGAACTGGCGCAAGGCGCCGAGCGAGCTGAGTTATCGCCGTTTCTTCGAAATCACCGGCCTTGCCGGCTTGCGCGTCGAGACCGAGGAAGTGTTTCTTGAAAGCCATCGCCTGATCCTCGATCTGGTGCTGTCCGGCAAGGTGGATGGCTTGCGCATCGACCATGTGGATGGTCTGGCCGATCCGCGCGCCTATCTGCAGCGGTTGCGCGAGGCGGTCGGTCCGGATTGTTATCTGGTGGTCGAAAAGATCCTCGGGCACGGTGAGCGCCTGCCGTCCGACTGGCCGGTCTCCGGCACAACCGGCTACGAATTCATTGCAAGCCTGTCTGATGTTCTGGCAGAGCCGGAAAACCTTGCCGCCTTCCACAGCCAGTATAGCGAGGTGACCGGCCGTCCGCTCGATCTGGATGCGGAAATGCAAAAGGCCAAGGGGCTGATGGTCGATGTCAATTTCGCCGGCGAAGTCAGCACCCTCCTGTCGATCGCACTCGACATTGCCGCCGGCCATCAGGATAGTGGCCGCTTTGACGAGGATGCGATGCGGGATGCCCTGCGCGCACTGCTGATCGCCTTTCCCGTCTACCGCACCTATGGCAACACCCTTGGCCTTGAGCCGGCGGACCGGCAGCGCCTGAGCGACGTGCTCTCGGAGGTGCGGTCGCGAAAAGATCCGCCGCAATCGCAACCGCTCGGTTTCCTCGCCCGCATCATCGTCGGCGATGTCAGTGAAGAATTCGATGCGCAGGCCGGTGAATTCCGCACGCGCTTCCAGCAGCTTACCGGCCCGTTGATGGCGAAATCGCTGGAAGATACGCTGTTTTTCCGCATCAACCCGCTGATTGCGCTGAACGAAGTGGGCGGAGAACCGCTGCCGCCGCTGAACGGCGTCAGCCAGTTTCACGCCGAAATGCAGGCAAGGCTGAAAGATGAGCCGCAGGGGCTTTCCGCCAGCTCCACTCATGACACCAAACGCGGCGAGGATGCCCGCGCCAGGCTTTATGCGCTGTCGGAAGCGCCCGATCTCTGGCGCGCGGCATTTGATCGCTGGCGCCAGATGAACCGGGATCTTGTGGTGGAGCTTGATAACGGAAAAGCGCCGGAGCCGGAGGTGGAATGGCTGATCTACCAGGCGCTTGTCGGTGTGTGGCCGCACAATCTTGGCGCCGACGACACGCAGGGCCTGAAGGCACTGGAGGAGCGATTTGTCGTTTATCTCGAAAAGTCGCTGCGCGAAGCCAAGCTGAAAACCGGCTGGAACGACCCCGACAGCGCCTATGAAGAGGCGGTAACCGGTTATGCCCGCCATCTGCTGGGGCCGGATGGCGAAGGTTTCCGGCAGGATTTTATCGCCAGCATGCAGCCCGTGTTTGCCGCCGGCGGTTTAAACAGCATCACTCAGACGCTGATCAAGCTTGCCGCACCCGGCATTCCCGACATCTACCAGGGCAGCGAAGGCACCGATCTCAGCCTTGTCGATCCGGATAACCGACGCGCGCCGGATTTCGAAGCGTTGATGGCCGGGCTCGATTGTGCCTGGGATCCGGCCGATCCGGAAGCCTGGCTGGATGGGCGGCTGAAGCAGCGGGTGATCGAGGCCGTTCTGCCCTTGCGGGCGCGCGAGCCGGCACTGTTTCTGGAAGGCAATTATGTGGCGCTGGCGATTGCCGGTGAAAAATCCAGCCATCTCGTCGCTTTCGCGCGCAAGTTCCAGGACAAGGCCGTGATCGTCGTCGCCCCGCGCCTGATGCTCCAACATCTGCTGAGCGAGGCAGTGCATCTGCCTTCTGCCGATTTCTGGACAGATGCCGTTTTGAAGCTTGATGCGAGCCTTGCCCACCATAGCTACCGGGACCTCCTGTCGGAGGACATCATTCAGCCGACGTCCGAACTTGCCCTTGGCGAACTTCTGGTCAAGCGGCCGTTCTGCGTGCTGCTTTCGGCCTGATCTTCACCCAGCGCAGGGAGGACAGTTCCTTCCTGCGCTGGGCACGGATGCGGGCTTGAATGCGCCCACGAAAAAAGGTGCCGCCCGAGGAGGACAGCACCTTTTAAACAACGTTCCAAAGTCAGTCGTCGAGGTCAGGCAAGACCGACAAAAGACAGGATTGCGATCACGATAACCACGGCGCCAACGAGCCATACGATGCTGTTCATGTTTCTCTCCTTTGATCAGATTGCCGCCACTGCCGGCAGCTCTTGAGGTTCGAGATCAGGCGAACCCGACCAGATTGAGGACCGCAATGACGATGACAACGGCTCCAACAAGCCAGACGATGCTGTTCATACCCAAGCTCCATTTTGTTTCGCTCCATCAACGACAGAGCACGCCAAAGGTTCCATCGCCGGTAGCAGGAACCTTTGGCGCAACAACGGGTTCGGGCGCCGCGTCCGGGCTTTGTCGCAACCGGACACGAGAGGAATGCCGATGAGCTTTCACCCCTATACCGCCACGCTGCAAAGCGATCAGCCGATGCCGGCCACCAGTGGAACGGACTTAAAAAGGCCGCAGCGAGTGGTGATCATCGGCGCCGGCTTTGGCGGGCTTGCCGTTGCCCGCGAGCTTGGCAATACCGTGCTCGACGTGACGGTCATCGACCGGCGCAACCACAATCTTTTCCAGCCGTTGCTCTATCAGGTGGCAACGGCAGCACTGTCGCCGGCCGATATTTCCGAGCCGATCCGCCGCACGCTTGGCCGCTATCACAATATCAAGGTGATGCTGGCCGAGGTGACAGGGATCGATACCGTGACCAAGACCGTGCAGTTCGCCACGGCGCCGTCCGTTCCCTACGACCGGCTGATCATCGCCACCGGTTCGGAATATAATTATTTCGGCCATGACGAATGGCGGGCGCTGGCACCGGGGCTCAAAACCATCCATGAGGCACGCCAGATCCGTCACCGGTTGCTGCTGGCCTTCGAGCGCGCCGAGGTTTCGCAGGACCATGAGGAAAAGAAGGCGCTGCTCACCAGCGTCATCATCGGCGGCGGGCCGACCGGCGTGGAAATGGCCGGCGCGATTGCCGAGCTTGGCCGCTTCATGATCACCCGGGATTTCCGCAGGCTGGCACCTGAACATTTCCGCGTGCTGCTGCTGGAGGCGGGGCCGCGTATTCTGGCCGCCTTCCCCGAGGAGTTGACCACCTATGCCACGCGCGAGTTGGACCAAATGGGCGTGGAGGTGATGACCGGCCGCATGGTCGAGGACATTTCAGACGGGGTTGTGATTGCCAATGGCGAGACGATCCGCACCGCAAACGTCATCTGGGGTGCAGGCGTCAAGGCATCGCCGGCGGCCGGCTGGCTCGGCATCGAGGGCAAGGCGGGCGGGCGTATTCCTGTCGATGGCGATCTGAGGGTCACCGGTTTCACTGACGTGTTTGCGCTCGGCGATACGGCGCTTGGTGTCGACGAGGCGGGAAAACCGCTGCCGGCGCTGGCACAAGTGGCCAAGCAGCAGGGCCAGTATCTGGGCAAGGCACTCCGCCACGAACTGCTCGATGCTACCCCATCAAAACCCTTCCATTTCAACAATCGCGGCAATACCGCCGTCATCGGGCGAAACGCCGCCATCTTCGATTTCGGCAAATGGCGCCTCAAGGGGCGGCTCGCATGGCTGCTCTGGGCGCTCGTCCATGTCTACCTGCTGGTCAATTTTGAAAAGCGGCTGCTGGTGACGATCCAGTGGATCTGGCGTTATCTCACCCGCCAGCGCGGTGCGCGCCTGATCGACGAAAATGTGACGCGATCCATCAACCCCGGGAGGGAGCCATGAACACCGCCAATCCGCAGCTGGAAGGCCTTTATCTGGCACTTGCCGCCATCAACCGCCTGCTGGTGGAAAAACAGCTGCTGACGCATGAGGAAATACGCGAAACGCTGCGCGAGGTGGAGGCTGGCGTGATGAAGGCAGAGGAGCCGGATGTTTCCAGCGCGCACCGCAAGGCCGTTGCCTTCCCGATCCGTCTTCTGATGCTGGCCGATGAGGCGGCAGAACGCGGAGAGGAAGCGAATTTCGACGTTCTCGCCCGACAAGTTGGCCGCAACAACTGACACGTTTTCGGGCTGACGAAAAAGGGCGACGGGTATCCCCCGCCGCCCTTTGCACATTTTGACATCGATCAGATGATCGGCTTGCCGCCGGTCACCGCAATCGTTGCACCGGAGACGTAGCTGGAGAGCGGATCGGCCAGCATCACATAGGCAGTTGCCAGTTCCGCCGGCTGTCCCGGGCGCTTCATCGGCACCTGCTGGCCAAAGGATTTAACCGATTCCTCCGGCAGCGTGGAGGGAATGAGCGGCGTCCAGATCGGGCCGGGCGCAACCGCATTGGCACGAATGTCCTTCTCCGCCAGCAATTGCGCCAATCCTGCGGTAAAGTTCTGGATCGCGCCCTTGGTGGTGGCATAGGCGAGCAGCGACGGGTTGGGGCTGTCGGAATTGATCGAGGCGGTGTTGATGATGGCACTGCCCGGCTTCATGTGCGCGACGGCAGCCTTGGTGAGGTAGAACATGGCGTGGATGTTCACCTTGAAGGTCAATTCCCACTCCTCGTCGCTGATCTCCCCGATTGTCGGAAACGAGGCCTGGTGGGCTGCGTTGTTGACGAGAATATCGATACCGCCAAGCTGTTCGACAGCCGTGTCAATCACCTTGCGGCAATGGGCGGCCGATTGAAGATCGCCCGGCACCAGCACGGCCTTGCGGCCAGCCTCTTCCACATGGCGTTTCGTTTCCGCCGCATCCTCTTCCTCGTTGAGATAGGAAATCAGCACGTCGGCACCTTCGCGGGCAAAGGCAATGGCGACGGCGCGGCCGATGCCGCTATCGCCACCGGTGATGACGGCCTTCTTGCCGGCAAGGCGGCCGGAGCCCTTATAGGAGCTTTCGCCGTGATCCGGCACCGGCTGCATCTCTTTCGTCAGACCCGGCATCTGGATTTTTGGCTGCGGAAAGGGCGGCGTGGGATATTGCTGTGACATGAGTCAACCTCGCTTTTAATCTGGGGTTCGCGGGTCCAACTCGCGCCAAGGGGTGGATGTTCCAACAGTGCCCAACCGGCGTCCGGTGTGCAGGCAAGGCAAATCACCCTCCCCGGCCGCATTCAAAATGGCCACATCTCGCGCCCTGCCTGTCATTGGCGTGGACAGGCGCGAGATCGGCATGGCACGTCTGCCATCGCGACAGCGGTCATAAAAATTCTGTCATCCATCCGTGTTAGGGGCCACAATCCTGCGCGCTTGCCGTTCGACAAAGGGCGCTTGTTACAGTTGAAGGTATCGCAATGCTTCTCCACTCCCCGCCCGGTCTCGAAATCATCCACGCCGGGCACCGCACAAGGCTCAAATGGCACCGGCTGCGCCTTGGCCTTTCGGCGCCGCTTTTTTCAGCCGAAACCATGGCACTGGGGTTTGAAGCGGGCGCTTCGATGGAGCTGGATCTTCGGATGCGCGGCGATGGCGGTTTCGTGGTGCTGCATGATGCGGACCTCGAAGGCGAAACCAGTGGCCATGGCCCGGTGCGAAAAGCCTCGGCACAGGATCTGCGGAAACTTACCATAACGGCCGGCGGCACGCCGCCGATCCTCAGCGAAGACCTGGCGCAAATGCTGACGACGGCACATCCGGACGCGCTTTTGCAGTTTGACATGAAGGACGATCTTAAAACGATCGGCAGTGCGGGACTTGCGCATCTGGTGGAGTTTTTTGGCGCCGCCGGGCGCTCGATCATCGTCAGCGCCGGCGATCTCGACCTTATCGTTGCCATCCGCAACCACCTGCCCAACCTTGCGCGCGGCATAGACCCCACAGACAAGCTGGTGGCGATCCTTGCGCAACAGGGACCGGCCGCGGCACGGCAGGACCTTCTGTCTGATATCAAGGGAGAAACCGCGCCGGACACGGTTTATCTGTCCTGGCCGCTGGTTCTGGAGGCCGCCGCGCGCGATCTCGATCTCATCGGCCTTTGCCATGAGAACGGCTGCAAGGTGGATGCCTGGACCTTTAACCTGAAAAACCCCGACATGGGGTTCAGCGATGCGGAATGGGCGCAGTTTTCCGCCCTGATGGCTCTGAAGCCCGATCAGGTGACAACGGACGAGGCTCCGGCAACCGAACGTGCCTGGAACGCCCGGAGCACCGGCTGAAAATATGAAAAAACCCGCCGGACGGGCGGGTTTTCGAGGCATGAGCCGGTTGCGCGCTGGCGATCAGATTTCCGGGCAGCCGCGTTCATTGGCAAACGTGATGCGGCTCGGGCCGCGGCGGGTAAACCCCTGCACGACAACGCGGCCGGGCGTTACGCGCACAACTTCCGGATCGCGCAGGCCCGCATCGCGGGCAGCAGAGCGGGCTTCGCGCTCGCTGCATCCGCGGCGCGGCGGCGGTCCACGACGGTCGCGATCGTTTTCGCGGATCACCGGACGGATGCCATCCGGCCCGACCCGCAATTCCATCTGTTGCGCCTGCGCCGACGTGCCGGCACAAACGCCCGCAGCCGCCATGGCAAGAGCAAGCCCCGCCGTCTGGATCACCTTCAGCATGATAGTCTCCTTGCTGCACGCCTGATGTCGGCGGCCCTGTTATTTAGCCAGCCCAAAACGCGGTGCCGGCTCATTTGTTCCAATACCTCCCTCAACTGTAACGACGAGACAAAGTGGAGAAAAACAACACAAACACGCGCAAATGCCGCCGCGATTATTATAGTCTGTCATGATTGTTATACGCAGGCTTAACCAATTTGCCCGAGTGTCCGTGACGGGCAGGATGGAAAAATTTCTTTGATCGAGCGATTTGCTGCCTTTTCCCGGCAGGAAGGAGGAGACAGGACGTCGCCTTGCTTCAGCCTTTGCGTTTTCACGTAGGTCAAAGATGTTACGACACCTGTCGATTCGGACAAAAATCCTATCCGTCATCCTGTTTCTCGGGCTGGTCTCACTGGCCGGTTTGTCTTACCTCAGCAGCCGTTTTGATGGCGTCAACGATCGTTATGCGGATTTCATCGCCAATAACGCCGCCGCCGCCGTTCTTGGCGCGCGCTCGTCTGCGGGCATGTGGACGGCCGTCAACGCCATTACCCGCGTTGCGCTGAACGAGACCGGCTCGCCGGCTTACGAGGAAGGCAAGGCCGCCTTCGTGCGCAACCTTGATGGCGCAAAGGCAAAAATGGTCGATATCGGCCGCATGGTGCCGGCGCTGAAGCCGCCGTCGGATGAACTGATGGGACTGATGGACCAGTTCGGTGCTGTCTACGAAAAGATCGTGGTCGCCAAGCAGGCCGGACGCAATGACGAGGCGGTGGCCCTGGTGCGTTCGCTCGATCAACTGGCGCCAGCCTTCTCCACCAAATCCGGCGCCAACAACACCGCGCTGAACGAAATGGTGGCCAATGGTGGCAAGACCATTTCCAGTGATACGTCCTCGATCATCTTCACCAGCATGGTGGCGCTTGGGCTTGCCGTGATCGCCACGATCGGCCTTGCCTATTATGTCGCAAGCGCCGGCATCACCCGCCCGATGGAGGCGCTTCGCCAGCGCATGGCAACGCTTGCCGGCGGCGAAACGGAGGCTGCTGTTTCCGGCACCGATCGCCGTGACGAGATCGGCGCCATGGCCCAGACGGTGGAAGTGTTCCGCAGCAATGCCAAGGAGCAGGCGCGCCTTTCGGCCGCAACCGAGGCAACCCGCCGCCAGGCGGATGCCGAGCGCGCCTCACACGAGGCAATCCGTACGGAAGAAGCCGGAACGCTGGCGGATGTGGTGCAGGCACTGGCCACCGGTCTGAAGGCCCTGGCCGACGGCGACCTGTCACACCGCATCGAGCGCCCGTTCACGGCCAAGCTCGACACCCTGCGCACCGACTTTAATCATTCGGTGGAAAAGCTGAACCAGGCCATGCAGCTGGTCGGCACCAATGCCCATGCCATCACGGCCGGGGCCAACGAGATCCGCACCTCGAGCGACGATCTTTCGCGCCGCACCGAGCAGCAGGCGGCTTCCGTCGAGCAGACGGCAGCGGCCCTGGAAGAGATCACCACCACCGTGCGCGATGGCGCAAAACGTGCCGAAGAAGCCCGCAAGCTGGTGGTGGCAACCGGCGAGGATGCCCGCAATTCCGGCACCGTGGTGCGCTCGGCGGTTGACGCCATGCACGCCATCGAAAAATCCTCCGGCGAGATTTCCAACATTATCGGGGTGATCGATGAAATCGCCTTCCAGACGAACCTCCTGGCGCTGAATGCCGGCGTGGAAGCGGCACGTGCCGGTGAAGCGGGCAAGGGTTTTGCCGTCGTTGCCCAGGAAGTGCGCGAGCTTGCCCAGCGCTCCGCGCAGGCTGCGAAAGAAATCAAGGGCTTGATCAACACGTCCAGCAGCCAGGTGGCCAATGGCGTGACGCTGGTTGGCAATACCGGCAAGGCGCTGGAAGGCATTGTCAGCCAGGTGCAGCACATCACCGGCCATGTGCAGGCGATTGCCGATGCCTACCGCGAACAGTCGCTCGGCCTGCAGGAGATCAACACCGCCGTCAATACGATGGACCAGGGCACCCAGCAGAACGCCGCCATGGTGGAAGAGGCAACGGCGACGGCCCACCAGCTTTCCGGCGAAGCCGAAACCCTGACCCGCCTGCTCGGCCAGTTCCGCCTTGCCGAAGCCCAGCGCTCCAACCAATACGGCCGCGCGGCCTAACGGCTGCGGGCATCGTCTTCAAATCGGTGAAAAGGCTCCGGGTCATTCCGGGGCCTTTTTCATGGACCGCTTGCGACATCCGGAAAGCCAGCTCAACAGCGGCAGGATGAACAGAAGCCCCTGCCATTCCGGCTGATCCAGCGGATCAGACAGCGGATGCCTGACGCCGCGGCTGCCCGGCCTCGCCCGCTTCAATTCAAGCCATAGAACCACCCCTGCGAGCAGCATTTCCGTTCTCCCCTTGCACAATATGTGGCGCTGAGGAGACCGATAAGACACCGAGGCAGACCGCCCGGTGTAGACCCATGTTTGCAACGGGTCTTTCATCCATGCACGATGGACCCGCCATCAAGGCGCGGATAAACTGACCTGATGCAGCACACCGACTGGGACGACCTCAAACTCTTTTTCCATGTGGCCCGCGAGGGTGGCCTGTCGGGTGCTGCCGAACGCACTGGCTTCAGCGCACCCACGATCGGCCGGCGCCTGCAGGCGCTGGAGCGCCAGATGGGGCGCACGCTGTTTATTCGCAGCCAGCAGGGTTATCGTCTGGCCCCCGATGGAGAGATCCTGCTCGGCCAAGTGCGCGCCATGCAGGAGGCCGCCGAAAACATCACGCAATGGCACCAGCGCGCCTTCACCCTGCCGAACGTCTCGATTGGCAGCGACGGCTGGTTATCCGGTTTCATCGCAGACCGCACTGCAGAGATCAGGCATCCCTCCGATCCGTTTCGGCTGTGCTGCAAGACGGCAAACGATGTGGGGGATCTGGCCTTTCGCGCGACGGATGTCGGCGTGGTGGCGCGGCGGCCGCAATCGGGTAACCTTGCTGTCCGTCGTTCCGTCGACGTCACCTACGCCGTCTATCACGCGGCCATTCATGAGGATCCGGAGCGGCTGCCCTGGACCTCCATTGGAACCGAAAGCGCCGTCACGCCCTCGGATAAATGGGTCTTTCAGAATTTCGAGGCGGATATCACCACCTGGACGAACGCACCGCAGCTTTTGCTGCGGCTTCTTCTGTCCGGAAACGGACGCGGCGTGCTGCCCTGTTTTGTCGGCGATGCCTTGCCGGATCTGCACCGCGCCGGCCCCGTCATCGCCGATCTCACGCACACGCTGCATATCGTTGCCAATGACGACGACCGTCACCGGCCGGAAATGCGCACCGTGATTGAGCGGCTGGCGGCTCTTCTGAAGCGGGAGGAAAGCCGGCTGAAGGGCGAAAGGCACCCTGCCCCTTAAGCCGCCGCGTCACACATCCAGCGCATCCTTCAGAGCAAGGCCTTCGCGCACGCGCAGATCAAGATCGGCCTCGATGTGGTCGATATGGTGCAGCATGAGAGCCGAGGCGCGGGCGGCATCCCGGCGTTCCAGCGCATCGAGGATCTCGCCGTGTTCGCCATGGCCGCAGCGGGAGACGCCGGTGCTGCCATAAAGCGCGATGACCAGCGAGGAGCGCGCCACAAGCTCATCCATGAAACGCTGCAAAATCGCATTTCCGGCAACGCTTGCCAGCATCAGGTGAAAATCTCCCGAAGCCTTGATTTCGGCGCGGCGGGCGGCCGGGCCGTGCTCGCTCATGTAACGCGCCTCTTCCTGCAGCTGGTGGCGAAACGTATCGAGATCAGCGCTGGTAATGCGTTCGATGGCGGCAGCGACAATGCCGGGCTCGATCAGACGGCGTGAAGAGAAAACCTGACGGGCTTCTTCCGGCGTCGGATTGGAGACAAACGCGCCGCGATTTCGCTCCGCCCGCACCAGCCCTTCGAAGGCCAGCATCTGCAGTGCCGCACGCACCACCGTGCGGCTGGCATCAAACAGCGCGCCGACTTCACTTTCCGACAGTTTGGTGCCCGGCACGAGGCGGCGATCGACAATGGCGTTGCGCAGGGCCTCTCTAATGGCGAGCGCCCGATCATCCGGCACCAGGTCGAAGGGGCTGATTTTGTCGCTGATCTGCATTGCGAGTTCCCGTTTTGCCCTTTTGTAACGCGAACGGCCGTCAGTGCAAAGCGGGAAGCGCGGCTCATTCGCGCGTTGAATACAATCGGCCTACTGCATCGTACACAATCGTCTATTTTTTACGCAGACATAGCTCAGTCTGTGTGCATCCAATTGGGCGCGCCGCACGTCGACACCGATTAAGTGCCCGAGATTGCAGATAAAGCGGCAACTGGCACGGCGCATGCATTGCTGTTGGCCAAGACAAGGGAGTTCCCATGACAAAAGCCGCAGAAATAGACATCGCTTCGGTCTCGAAGGTCTACGGCACCACCACGGCCGTACATTCGATCAGCCTGAAGATCCCCGCCGGCAGTTACTGCTGCCTTCTCGGGCCCTCCGGCTGCGGCAAGACAACGACGCTGCGCATGATTGCCGGCCATGAAACGATTACGACCGGCGATGTGCTGCTCGGCAACAAGAACGTCACGGATCTGGCGCCGGCCGAACGCGGCACGGCGATGATGTTCCAGTCCTATGCGCTTTTTCCGCATCTCGACCTCGTCGACAATGTCGCCTTTTCGCTGAAGATGAAGGGCATCGACAAGGAAACCCGCCGCGCCAAGGCGATGGAGATGCTGAAGCTGATGCAGCTTGAAGCCTATGCCTCGCGCCGGCCCGCACAGCTTTCCGGCGGCCAGCAGCAGCGCGTGGCGCTGGCTCGCGCGCTGATTACCGATCCGGAAGCGCTATTGCTCGACGAGCCGCTGTCGGCGCTCGATCCTTTCCTCAAGGTGCGCATGCGCGCCGAGTTGAAGAAGCTGCAGACCTCGCTCGGCATCACCTTCGTCCACGTCACCCACAGCCAGGAAGAGGCGATGGCGCTCGCAGACATCGTCGTCGTGATGAATGACGGCCGCATCGAGCAGGCAGCGCCGCCGCGCACGGTGTTCGAGCGTCCGGCCACCGCCTTCGTTGCCCGTTTCATGGGCGATCACAACGTGATTTCCGGGCGCGTGACCGACAAGGACGACACGAGCCTGACGCTTGCAGTGGCGGCCGGCGCCAGTTTTTCGGCACCTGCGGACAAGGTCGAAATCGGCCAGCCCGCCGATATCGCCATCCGCACGGATCGCGTCACTGTTGGCGCTGAGACGGCTGCCGGTTACGGCTTTACCGGCACGATCAGCAATATCGAATACCGTGGCTCCTCCGTGAAGCTCGCCGTCAGCGGCGCCGGCATCGAGGATTTCACGGCGATCCTCAGCGACAAGGTGTTCTTTGCCCAGCCCGTCAAGGTTGGCGAAGCCATCCAGCTGTCCTGGAACGCCGAGGACGTGATCGTTCTCGGGCGCCCGCACTAACCACCACAACAAGCACAATCAAAAACCTTCAGAGGAGACATGGCATGACGAACACTCCCATCAAGCCCACGGGCATCAGCCGCCGCAGCCTGCTGAAAACGGCTTCTGCCGCAGCAGGCCTCGCCGCCGGCTCGGGCGCCATCACCGGCTTCCCGACCATCTGGGCGCAGAACCCGATCACGCTTCGCCAGTTCGGCACCGGCGTGTCTAACATCAATGCCATTGCCGAAAAGTGCAAGGCAGACCTCGGCATCACGCTGGAAATGACGGCAACCGATTCGGATGCTGCCGCCCAGCGCGCCGTCACCCAGCCGAATTCCTACGACATCGCCGATATCGAATACTGGATCCTGAAGAAGGTCTTTGCCGCCGGCGTCATCCAGCCGATGGATGTGAAGAAGCTGAAATATTACGACAAGGTCGTTCCGCTGTTCAAGAACGGCAAGCTGAAGCCGGACAGCGTGATTGCGCAAGGGACAGCGCCGCACACGGTCGGCTTTGTCGAAAAGCCCGGCGACAAGAAGTTCGCCAAGGGTGAGACCCAGTGGTTCACCATGATGCCGACGATCTACAATGCCGATACGCTCGGCATCCGCCCCGACCTCGTCGGCCGCGAGATCACCTCCTGGGCCGATATCATGGACCCCGCCTTCAAGGGCAAGACCTCCATCCTCAACATCCCCTCGATCGGCATCATGGACGCTGCCATGATCATGGAAGCGATGGGCAACATCAAGTACAAGGACAAGGGCAACATGACGAAGGAGGAGATCGACAAGACGATCGACTTCCTCATCAAGGCCAAGCAGGCCGGCCAGTTCCGCGCCTTCTGGAAGTCCTTCGACGAATCGGTCAACCTCATGGCATCGGGCGAAGTCGTCATCCAGTCCATGTGGTCGCCGGCGGTTGCTGCCGTGCGCTCCAAGGGCATTGCCTGCAAATACCAGCCGCTGAAGGAAGGTTATCGCTCCTGGGGCGGCGGTCTGGGTCTGGCCTCCCACCTCAAGGGTGCGCAGCTGGAAGCCGCTTACGAATATATCAACTGGTACACATCCGGCTGGGTCGGCGCCTACCTCAACCGCCAGGGTTATTATTCGGCCGCCATGGAAACGGCAAAGGGCCATATGTCGGCTGACGAATGGGGCTACTGGATCGAAGGCAAGGCAGCCCAGGGCGACATTCTCTCCCCGGAAGGCAAGGTCATGGAAAAGGCCGGCGCCGTGCGCGATGGCGGCTCTTTCGAAGACCGCATGGGCAAGGTCGCCTGCTGGAACTCCGTGATGGACGAAGACCGCTACATGGTCCGCCGCTGGAACGAGTTCATCGCAGCCTGATCTCGGCACCGACCCTTTCTGCCGGGGTGGCCCCTCACCCTAACCCTCTCCCCGCATGCGGGGAGAAGGAACGCCGCAGACGAAGGGGCAGTGAGACTTGAAAGAGTGCGGCCCATCCTTTCCCGCTTGCGCAGGAGAAAGAACAATGGCGCCGCGGGCAGTGCTAAAAATCCCTTCTCCCCGTTCTTGACGGGGAGAAGGTGGCGGCAGCCGGATGAGGGGCTGCGGCACACATTCCGATCTGGAGACGAGACGACATGACCACAGTACGCTTTCTCGGTGTCGGCGAACCGAAGCCGAAACGCAGCATCCGGCTGCCGCTCAAGCTTGTCTCCTACATGCAGGCAACGCCGCTGACCCTCATCCTTGCGGCATTCCTGCTTTTGCCGCTGCTGATGATCGTCACCGTCAGCTTCTGGGATTATGACTTTGCCCAGATGTATCCCGATTTCGTCACCTTCAACTATACCGAGACGCTGGGCTCGTGGGTGACCTGGAAGACCTATCTCAACACGCTGAAATTTGCCTTCCTGGTCTGGGTGATCACCCTCTTCATCGGCTTCTGGGTCGCCTATTTCCTTGCCTTCCACATCCGCACCGCCGCCATGCAGATGGTGCTGTTTCTCGTCTGCACCGTGCCGTTCCTCACTTCCAACATCATCCGCATGATCTCGTGGATCCCGGTTCTCGGGCGAAATGGCCTGATCAATTCCGGCCTCGTCAATTCCGGCCTCGTGTCGGAACCGGTGGAATGGCTGCTCTATTCAGATTTCGCCGTCGTGCTCGCCATGGTGCATCTCTACACGCTGTTCATGGTCACGCCGATCTTCAACACGCTGATGCGCATCGACAAAAGCCTTGTGGAAGCCGCACGCGATGCCGGCGCCTCCAGCCTTCAGGTGCTGACAAACGTCATCCTGCCGCTGGCAAAACCCGGCATGGCGATCGGCACCATCTTTGTCGTCACGCTCGTCATGGCCGATTTTTCCACCGTGCAGGTGATGTCGGGCGGGCAGAGCGCGTCGGTTGCGCTGATGATGAAGAACCAGATGTCACTGCTGCAATATCCGGCCGCTGCCGCCAATGCCGTGGTGCTGCTCGTCCTCGTTCTCCTGATGGTCGCCGGCATCCTGCGCATCGTCGATATCCGCAAGGAGCTTTAACCGATGTATGCCGACAAACGCTCCCGCGAATTTTATATCCTCGCCATCTTCTTCGCCCTCTTCGTGCTGTTTCTCTACGGCCCGCTGTCTGCCATCGTCATTCTCTCCTTCCAGGGGCCGAACGGGGGGCTTACCTTTCCGCTCAACGGCGTGTCGCTGCGCTGGTTTGCCAATCTCATGGAAACGCAGGCGGTGGGCGATTTCGGCGGCTCGTTCCGGCGCTCGCTGATGCTCGGCATCATGGTGATGCTGGTCACAGTCACCGTATCGCTGCTCGCCGGCCTTGCCTTCCGGCGCAAGTTCTTTGGCGCAACCGTGCTGTTTTATCTGTCGGTCGCAAGCCTTGTCGTGCCCTCCATCATCATCTCGCTCGGCATCGGCGTCGTCTTCCAGCAGTTCGGCTTCCAGCCCGCCTGGTATTCGTCGGCCTTCGGCGCCCATCTCACCTGGACGCTGCCGTTTGGCGTGCTGATCATGTTTGCCGTGTTCAACCGCTTTTCGCCCTCCTACGAGGAAGCCGCACGCGATCTTGGCGCCACCTCCTGGCAGACGTTTCGCTACGTCGTGCTGCCGATGATTGCGCCCTCCCTCATTGGTGTCGGCCTGTTCGGCTTCACGCTCTCCTATGACGAATTTGCCCGCACGCTGATGACATCTGGCACCTACAACACGCTGCCGCTCGAAATTTACGGCATGACGACCAATGTCACGACGCCGGTGCTTTATGCGCTCGGCACCGTCACCACCGTCTTTTCTTTCCTCGTCATTGCCGGCACGCTCGGGCTGATCATCGCCATGAACCGCCGCCGGTCCAAAGGCTGATTAATGCGCATTCTCCTGATCAATCCGAACACGACCGCAAGCATGACGGCAACGGCGGCGGATGCCGCCCACCGCGTGGCCGCTGCCGGCACCGAGATCCTGCCCGTAACCTCCACGATGGGGCCGGTTTCCATCGAAGGTTATTATGACGAGGCGCTCGCCGTGCCCGGCCTGCTTGTGGAACTCGCCAAGGGCGAAAAGGCCGGCGCCGATGCCGCCATCATCGCCTGTTTCGATGATACCGGGCTCGATGCCGCACGCGCCCTTGCCGGCATTCCCGTCATCGGCATCTGCGAGGCAGCCCTTGCCTGCGTGTCCTTCATTTCCCAGCGCACCACCATCGTCACCACCATGGAACGCTCGCGTCTGCCCATCGAACATCTGGTGCATCGTTATGGCATGGCCGGCCGAGTGAAGGTGCGCGCTGCCGATATTCCGGTGCTCTCGCTGGAAGACCCGTCTTCCAATGCCGGTGAACGGTTGCGCGCCGAAATCACGGCGGCTCTCCGCGACGACCGGGCAGATGCCATCGTGCTTGGCTGCGCCGGCATGGCGGATCTCACGGCCGAACTCTCCCGCGAATTCGGCGTGCCGGTCGTGGATGGCGTGGCCGCCGCCGTGAAGCAGGCGGAAGCGCTGGTGACACTCAAGCTTTCCACCGCCAAGCGCGGCGCCTATGCCTTTCCGGTCGAAAAACCGTACACGGGGATCCTGGAAGCGTTTCAACCAAAAGCGATGACCGCATGACCACGACCGGGATCCGGGTGCTGACACCTGCCGAACTCAGCCAGTTGCTCGGTTGGGCAGAGGCGGAAGGCTGGAACCCCGGTCTCGATGATGCCTTGGCCTTTCACGCCGCCGATCCTTCCGGATTCTTCGGCTGTTTTGTCGAAGGGCAGATGGTCGCCGGCATCTCCGCCGTCGCTTATGGCAAAAATTTCGGCTTCATCGGGCTTTACATCTCTCACCCCGATCACCGCGGCAAAGGTTATGGGCTGAAGGTGTGGGATCACGCCATGCACTCTCTTGCCGGCCGCAGCATCGGGCTTGATGGCGTGCCGGCGCAGCAGGCAAATTATGCCCGCATGGGTTTTGCGCCGACCTATGGCACCGTGCGCTGGAGCGGTCACACTCCGGCGCTGCCGGCAAGCCATCCCGACGTCGTCGCGGTGACACCAGACCATTTCAAGGACATCGAGGCATTTGACGCCCGCGCCTTTCCGGCGCCGCGTCCGGCTTTCCTCAAAGCATGGCTACAGCCGCCGCATATCGCCCGTGCGATTTTTCGGGACGGTCAGCTCACCGGCTACGGTGTGGCGCGCCGTTGTCATGACGGGTTCAAGATCGGGCCGCTGTTTGCCGAAACCGATGGCCATGCGGAAGGTTTGTTTTCTGCACTGGCCATGGCGGCAGGGTCAGAAATCCTGCATATCGACGTGCCGGAAAACCGAACCGTGTTCTCCGCCCATCTCTCGGGCCTTTGCTTTACGAAGGGTTTTGAAACCCGCCGCATGATCCACGGCGCTCCCCCTGATGATGAGGAGCGCCTTGTTTTTGGCGTAACGACGCTGGAGCTTGGCTGATCAGCGGGCAATCAGAACCGGCACGGGTGCCGCTTTCAGAAGCGCCTGCGTGACGCCGCCAAAAACCCGCTCGCGCAAGCGTGAATGGCCATAGGCTCCCATCACGATGAGATCGGCACCGATCTCGCCCGCATGGCTTTTCAGCACATCCTCGACGGGACGCCCGCCGCTCGGCAGTTGGTCGACCACCACATTAACGCCGTGGCGCGCCAGAAACGCTGCCACATCCGCCCCCGGTTCGCCGCCATTGGCACTGTAGGAGGCATCGGGATCGATTAGCGTCACATGCACGCTTTCGGCCTGAGACAGGATATCGATGGCTTCGCGTGCGGCGCGGCCGGCTTCAGCGCGGGAATTCCAGGCGAGCAGCACCGTCTTCACCTTGACCGGCGCATCGCCGGCCGGCAGCAGCAGCAGGGGGCGTCCTGCCTCGAACACGGCGCCATCCACCACCGCATTGATAAGACCGGATTGCGCCCGCAGTTTCTGGCCCACCACGACGAGATCGGCGTAAAGCGCGCGCTGGAAGATCGTGTCGGCCAGAAAAGTCCGCTCGGTGTAATAACGGTCGATGTCGAAGGGAATTTCCGCCGTTTCGCAATGCGCACGCGCCATGTCGGCGACAGCGTGAAGCCGCTTCAGGTCCTCGACGCGCTGATCGAGCCAGGCGGTGCCGACCGGATAATCGCCAACCGTAGGCGACACGGCAATATCGACGACCAGCAGCGAGAGATGCGCGCCAAGCTGCGCGGCGAGATCCGTGGCGCGGTTGATGTCGGCCGCCTCTTCATGGCTGCCGATAATGGCCAGAACTGTCTTGAACAACATGATGATGCTCCCTTTCCCTTGGCCAAGGCCGCATCGGCCTTGTTGAGACTGAGCTTAGGAGCATCCTGCCCGCACCAATATGATCTCCGTCAAACCGGTCGCAGAAACCCAGGGCCTTAACCCAGTGCTTTGTCAGTTTGCGTTGACCGAAGGTCTCAGGCGCTTGCCAGCCAGGCGGCCGCCTGTTCCTCGTGGCGGGCAGCGCAGGCGTCTGCGCAGAGCTTCAGGATATCGGCCCGGCGGCAAAGCTGCGTCCCCTCCGTCATCACCGCAGCGGCGCCCGCAGCAAGGCCGAAGCGGAAGGCTTCCCGGATATCCTGCCCCTTCGACAGCGCCCAGACGATGGCACCGACAAAGCTGTCTCCGGCGCCGACTGCCGAGCGCACCTCGACCTTGATCGCTGGCATCAGCAGGCGCCCTTCCGGACCAACCAGCATGGCACCGTCCTCGCCCAGCGTCAGCGCCACGTAACGGGTGACGCCACGCGCGACGAGGTCTGCGGCAAACGCACCTGCCGTCTCGATATCCAGCCCGTGGCCGACGAGCCGTTCCAACTCGCTCAGGCTTGGCTTGAAGAGAAAGATGCCGCCCTCGGCAATCGCTGCCGAAAGCGCCTCGCCGGACGCATCCAGCACGAAGCGGCCACCGGTTTCGGCCGTGCGGCGTGCCATGTGGGCATAGGTATCGGTGGACACGCCGCGCGGCAGACTGCCGCTTGCCACGACATAGCCGGCTTTCTGCCGGTCTATGAGGCGCATGACCGGTTCGATCTCCAAGGCCGAGACCACAGGGCCTTCCGGAACGAAACGATATTCCAGCCCGCTTTCGTCCTCATGCACCATAAAGGCGATGCGCACCGAGCCCTTGATCGGAAAAATGTGCAGCCCAAGCGGAAGCGCTTTCAGCGCTTCGACAAGAATAGCGCCTGTTGCACCGCCGGACAGCACCGCCACATCCGCCTCGCCCCCCATTTCGGCAATCACCCGCGCCACATTGACACCGCCTCCCCCAACCTCCTGGCGCTGATTGCGCACGCGCATCTTGTGGGTCGGCACGATGCGCGTGACATCATTGGAGAGATCAAGCGTCGGATTGAGGGTGATGCAGAGAATGGCGGTCGATGACATTGGCGGGGAGATCAATGGGGGCATCGGCGGGGCTCCTGAGCGGGATCAACGGGCGCAACCATGATCAATGGCGCGCAAGGCTTCACAGCGCTAACACGCACAAGGCAAAATGGTTTGATCCAGCGCATCCGAGAGCCGGCATTTTTCCGGACTTCGCCGGTGCAGGCAGCGCGTTGAGACGGCGTTGTCCGGGCGGCGATTGCCACGTGAGCACGGCCACGTCCCGCCCGGGATTTGCCCATTATACAAGATATTTCTAATTTACACTAATCGGCAAGCATCTCGCTAACTGGCGCCGTGTATACAAGGATGACGGGCAACCATTCCCGAACGCGGAACAAAATATGCACGTGTGCGGCCCTGCCGCCTGCGCAAAACCTTGGACTCTGCGGCAGAAAAGACTATCTATGTTGCGCTGCAGCAAGTTCACAGCGTATCGCGCAGCGTCCTTTGAGCTGATGCCCAAATTTTCCGACTTCGGTCGGCACTACCAAAGGAGTTGATAATGACCATGTCCCAAA
Organism: Neorhizobium sp. PAMB6630; assembly: GCF_058242775.1. Lineage (NCBI taxonomy): Bacteria > Pseudomonadati > Pseudomonadota > Alphaproteobacteria > Hyphomicrobiales > Rhizobiaceae > Neorhizobium > Neorhizobium sp. PAMB6630. Next base: position 1,017,288 of record NZ_CM177836.1, on the reverse strand, counting down.
CAAATTTTGATGAAAGCCAGCCCGTATCCATCGCCGACACGATCGCCGAAGGTCGCCGCGCGTCCGGTTACAGCCTAGAAGACCTCGCCATTACCTGTGGCCTGACGGTTGAAGAACTGGAAGCCATCGAAGCTGGCGCGGATCAGGATCCCGCTCATGTCCGCCGCGTCGCCGCGGCGCTGCAATTGCAGACACTGACCATCTGATCAGCCGCCTATCGCAGAGCGGGCCAAAAGCCCGCTCTCATACGCCCTGCTGGCCGCAAGGCTTCACGAACATCTTGATAAACTGGAGAGTTTGGTAGCGGGGGGCGGAATTGAACCGCCGACCTCAGGGTTATGAATCCTGCGCTCTCACCAACTGAGCTACCCCGCCAAGAGCGACTGCCGTGTGTCTGTTTCGTGACCCGTCCGGCGTGCTGGGGGGCTTATAAAGGGATGCTCCGACCAAAGTCAAGCACGCTTGCGGCAAAAACCAAGCCTTTGCGACAGCGAATTTCGAAACGCCGTTCAGGCCGCCGCCGGCGTCAGGAGAAGCGCCTTCAACGAGGCTTCCGCTGCCGCATCCCGTTCGGACCGGTCGATGAAACCGCCGCCATAAACGCGCGCATCCGCACCTTCTGCCGAATAGAGTACGCAGGCCTGGCCGGGCGCGACACCGGCTTCACCGATGGCGAGATCGACATAGATGCCGTTTTCATCCGCGTGCAGCGTGGCAGGCGTTGGCGGGCGCGTGGAGCGCACCTTGGCAAAACAGTCAAAGCCATCGCGCGCGTCGTCAAACAGCGCGGAATCGCCGATCCAGTTGACGTCGCGCAGGTAGACGCGGCGGGTTTCCAGCGCTTCCTTCGGGCCGACGATCACACGGCGACCACGGGCATCGAGGTAAACCACGTAGAGCGGCTCGCCTGTGGCGACGCCCAGACCCTTCCGTTGGCCGATGGTGTAATGCAGGATGCCCTCGTGGCGACCGAGCACACGTCCGTCGATATGGACGATCTCGCCCGAAAGTGCAGCGTTCGGCTTCACCTTGTTGATGATATCGGCATATTTGCCCTGCGGCACGAAGCAGATATCCTGGCTGTCGGCCTTTTTGGCAACGACAAGCCCCATGTCTTCAGCCAAAAGCCGTACATCGGCCTTCGACATGCCGCCCAGCGGAAAGCGCAGATAATCGATCTGCTCCTGGGTGGTCGCAAACAGGAACCAGCTCTGGTCGCGATCGGCATCGATGGGACGGAACAGCGCGCGGCGGTTCGGGTTTTCCGCAGAGGGGTTGAGGCTGGAGCGGATGTAATGGCCGGTCGCCAGCGCATCGGCGCCGAGATCCTTTGCCGTTGCCAGAAGATCGGCAAACTTAACGGTCTGGTTGCAGGCAACGCAGGGGATCGGCGTTTCGCCCATGGCATAGGCTTCGGCAAACGGGTTGATCACTGTTTCGCGAAAGCGCTTTTCGTAATCGAGCACGTAATGGGGAATACCGAGCGTTTCCGAGACACGGCGCGCATCGTCGATATCCTGGCCGGCACAGCAGGAGCCGGCGCGGTGGACGGCGGCACCATGATCGTAGAGCTGCAGCGTGATGCCGAGCACGTCATAACCCTGGCGTTTCAGAAGACCGGCAACCACGGAGGAATCCACGCCGCCCGACATCGCCACGACGACGCGCGTATCCTCCGGCCTCTTGTCAAAATCCAGCGTATTCACAGGAACTCTCTTCGTCATCTCGCCGGGTTGCCTGCACGATAACATCGCGCCCCGCTGCCACGGCCCATCTCGGTGCCACGCATTTAGAGTGTGGATATAGAAAGGACGCGGCAAAAACGCAAGGTTCGTCGCACTTGCAGGCGATTGGCGAGCAGCCGTTACTGCTGCATCATGCGGCCTTCAGTGCCGGCGGCAACACCTGCGGTGCGCAGGTCTTCGCCACCGGAGCCTGACGCGCGCACCTTGGGCAGTGCATGCGGATACTCGCGCTGGATGAAATCCACCAGCTTTTCACGCACTTCGCAGCGCAGGTCGAACGCCTTGCCGGCATCGGCTGCCGAGACGAGGATGCGGATTTCCATGACGTTCTGCTTGAAATCGGTCACCGCGACATTGACCACCTGCCGGTCCCAGAGTTTGGAGGCGGCAGCGATCTCCTCCACCTTCTGGCGCAGAACCGACACCGGCACCGTATAATCCAGATAGATCATGACAGTGCCGATGAGGGCTGCCCCTTCCCGCGTCCAGTTCTGGAACGGGTTTTCGATGAAATAACCGAGCGGCAGGATCATCCGCCGCCAGTCCCAGAGTTTCACCACCACATAGGTGGCGGTGATTTCCTCGACCTTGCCCCACTCACCCTCCACCAGAAGCGCATCATCAATGCGGATCGGCTGGGTGATGGCAAGCTGAATGCCGGCAAACAGGTTTTTCAGCACCGGCTGCAAAGCAAGACCGAGAACGATACCGGCCACACCGGCTGACGCCATCAGCGACACGCCATACTGGCGCACCGCCGGAAAGGTCATCAGGGCAAAGGCGAGCGTGAAGGCAATGATGAGTGTCGCTGCCACACGCTCCATGATGCGCGACTGCGTGACGTGTTTTCGCGCCAGAAGATTGTCTTCCGCATCCAGCTTGAAGCGGCGCAGATAGACGGTCGTCCAGATGTGCAGCGTCGTGCGCGCCATCCAGCCGATCAGAACGATGAAGCAGAGCAGCAGTCCGTGGCGGAGAAGGCCCGTCTGCTGATCGGTCAGCGGCGCGATGCCGATGGCCGGCACCATGACCCAGGCGACGATGGCAAGCCGCATCGGCCTTTCCGTGCGCGAGACGAGCGAGCGCAGGAAAAGATCGCGATCCTTGACGATACGGGTGAGAAGCCGAAAAACGAAGCGGTGAATAAGGGAGCCCACCAGCACCGCGAGGATGAGCACGATCATTGCCAGAAGCCAGTTGGGCAGCCAGGCGATGACGATATAGAAATATTCTTCGAGACGCTGTTCCATCTGAAGGCACTTAGGGTGCAGTGCAGCAGAGGAAAGGGAGAAGGGCTGACATTCCCGTGAGGCCGGCGCATCACCCCATTTGAAACACAATGGCGGCCGCAGCGTTCGGTGTCCGGTATCAAGAGTGCGATTTAAGGCGGAGGCTTAAAATGGCGGATCAGGGATCTTTGCGGCGGTTCATCGAGGCGCAGGCGCCCGTTTACGCGCAGGCGCTGGACGAGTTGCAACAAGGCGCCAAGCGGTCCCACTGGATGTGGTTCATCTTTCCGCAGATTGCCGGCCTTGGGCATTCCTCGACTGCTCGCTTCTACGCCATTGCCGACCGGGCGGAGGCGGAAGCCTATCTTGCCCACCCTCTCCTCGGCAGCCGGCTTGTCGAGTCGACGCAGGCCATGCTGATGCACCCGGAAAAATCGACCCACGCCATCCTCGGCTCACCTGATGATATGAAGTTCCACTCGTCCATGACGCTGTTTAACGCCATGTCGGAAGCAGACGGCAAAAAGGGCTCGCCTTTCGGCCAAGCCCTTCTGACATTTTATGATGGCAGGCCGGACGAAGCGACGCTTGCCCGGCTCTAGCCTCAGTTGACGCCCTGAATGGCGGATACCTTCCAGTCCTCGCCGCCCTTGCGCACGAAGGTCCAGATTTCCGTCGCCTCCGTCGCATGCGCCGGGTCGCCAGAGACGACCTTGCCGGTATCACGGTCCACCATCACGTCGATGCTCTGGTAGCGCATGGCAACCGTTGCATATTCGAGGCCGTTTTCGCGCCAAGCTTCGGACAGATCGCCCTGCAGAAGCTGCACGTCCTTAACGTCATTGCGGTGGCCGTTGGTGGCGTTTTCGCCCAGTTCCTCGGCGAGATAGGACATGGCTTCCGGCGTCGTCAGGGCGCGCAGGCGGCCGTAATCCTCTGCACCATAGGCGCTCTGCACCTCGGTCAAACGCTTTTCGAACTGATCGAAATCGCGGTTGGTGATGCCGATCTCATCCGTGCGGGCTGACGCGACACGCGGCTTTTGCGCAGCCGGTGCGGAACCGCCACCGAGCGAACCCATTTGCGGGATCTTGAAGCCACCGAAATTATTGCCCTGCGGCGCCTGCGAATTATAGCGATCGAGACCGCCGGCCGGGCCGCTGGCGGCCGGCTGCTGGCGACGCGCAAAGAAGCGCATGGCAAGGAAGATCAGGCCACCGATCAGCAGCATCTGGAACAACATGCCGAACATGCCGGCCATGCCGCCGAAGCCGTTGCCCATCAGCATGCCGAACATGCCGCCAAGGAGCAGGCCGCCGAGAATGCCGCCGCCGAAACCGCCGAACAGGCCACGGCGCGGCTGAGTTGCCTGCGCACCGGCTGCTGCGGAAGGATTGGTTGCCTGGTTATTCGGCGTCATGGAACGCTGGATCGGCGCAGCCGTCGTCGGTGCGGTGCTGGTGGAAGGCGGGGCGGAATAGGTGCGTGTGCCGCGGCTGCCGAAACTGCTGCCGCCACCGGCGCGACGCGCCTCGGCGAAATCAACCGCCGCCAGCGACACCACCATTCCGAGCGCCAGCACGGACAGAACGTGCTTGAAGCGTCGAAGCGTTGAAAACATCTCTCTCTCCTCATAGATCCGCTTTTAAGAGCGTGCCATCTATATAGAGAGCGTAAGTTGCAGCTGTTAGGGAGGCGGGGCGATTTTTCGAAATCGTGATCAGTGTTGATCGGCTTTTCCCCCACGGCTCCCTTTCATTCGCGCAACAAAAACCCGGCGCGAAAACATCCGGCCGGGTTATTGTCGTTCAAAATGTGGAAAGGCTTATTCGACGTTGAACGTAAGCGGCTTTGCCTGCTTGATCGCCGGATTGGCGGTCAGCTGGTCGAGCACTGCCTGAGCCACGGGACCATCGACATAAAGAAGCGCGATGGCGTCGCCATTTTCCTTCTCGCGGCCGAGCTGGAAGTTGGCGATGTTGACGCCGGCATTGCCGAGCGTCGTGCCCATGAAGCCGATCATGCCGGGAACGTCGGTGTTGGAGATGTAGATCATGTTGGTGCCGACATCCGCATCCATGTTGATGCCCTTGATCTGGATGAAGCGCGGCTTGCCATCGGAGAAGACAGTGCCGGCAACCGAACGCGTCTGCTTTTCGGTCGTCACCGTTAGCTTGATGTAGCCGTCATAAACGCCGGTCTTGTCGCGCTTGACCTCGGAGAGCACGATGCCCTTTTCCTTGATCATGATCGGGGCCGAAACCATGTTCACATCGGCGACCTGATTGCGGATCAGGCCGGCGAGAAGTGCTGAGGTCAGCGCCTTGGTGTTCATGCCGGCGGTGATGCCGTCATAGAGGATCTCGATCGCCTTGATCGGGCTCTCGGTGACCTGACCGGCAAACGAACCGAGCACATCGGAAAGACGAATGAACGGCTTCAGGATCGGGGCTTCTTCCGCCGTGATCGAGGGCATGTTGATGGCGTTGGAAACGGCACCCTTCACCAGATAGTCCGACATCTGCTCGGCCACCTGAAGCGCCACGTTTTCCTGCGCTTCCGTGGTGGAAGCGCCAAGGTGCGGCGTGCAGACGACGTTCGGCAGGCCAAACAGCGGGCTTTCCGTGGCAGGCTCCACTTCGAACACGTCAAAGCCTGCACCGGCGACATGGCCAGCCTTGATGGCATCGGCCAACGCGGCCTCATCCACCAGACCACCACGGGCGCAGTTGATGATGCGAATGCCGGGCTTGGTCTTGGCAAGCGCTTCCTTGTTGAGGATGCCGCGCGTCTTGTCGGTCATCGGCACGTGCAGCGTGATGAAGTCTGCCTTGGCAAGCAGCTCATCCAGCTCAACCTTGGTGACGCCCATTTCCTGCGCCCGCTCAGCCGAGAGGAAGGGGTCGTAAGCGAGCACGTGCATCTTTAAGCCGAGTGCGCGCGAGCAGACGATGGAACCGATATTGCCGGCGCCGATGACACCGAGCGTCTTGCCGGTGATTTCGACACCCATGAATTTCGACTTTTCCCACTTGCCGGCCTGGGTGGAGGCATCGGCCTGCGGCAGCTGGCGGGCAACGGCAAACATCAGCGCGATAGCGTGTTCAGCCGTGGTGATCGAGTTGCCGAACGGGGTGTTCATGACGATGATACCGCGGCGCGAGGCGGCGGGGATATCGACATTGTCGACGCCGATGCCGGCGCGGCCGATGACCTTGAGATTGGTCGCAGCGGCAATCAGCTTTTCCGTTGCCTTGGTGGCGGAACGGATGGCAAGGCCATCATAATTGCCGATGATTTCAGCAAGCTTGTCCTTGTCCTTGCCGAGCTTCGGCTGGAAATCAACTTCAACGCCGCGATCGCGGAAGATCTGGACGGCAGTTTCCGACAGTTCGTCGGATACGAGAACGCGAGGTGCCATGAGAGGCCTCCTTCAGAAGGGTTCAATCTGTATGGGGAAAAGCGGCTTCGCCCTGATGGCGAAGCCGAAAGCACTTCAAAGCTTTAAGCGGCAGCCTTGGCGAGCGCTGCCTTCTGGGTCTCATAGGCCCAGGTCAGCCACGGCATGACAGCCTGCATGTCGGCAGTCTCGATGGTCGCACCGGCCCAGATGCGAAGGCCGGACGGCGCATCGCGGTAGGCGCCGATATCAAGCGCGACATTTTCCTTTTCCAGAAGCGCCACGACGCCCTTGGCAAAGGCTGCCTGCTGGTCGGCGTCGAGGTTTGCCACCTCGGGATCAACGATCTTCAGGCACACCGACGTATTGGAGCGGGTGGCCGGATCGACGGCGAGATTGGCAATCCAGTCATTGGCGTCGACGAAATCGAAGATGACCTTGGCGTTCGCATCGGCACGGGCGATGAGCGCTTCAAGGCCACCGAGCGACTTTGCCCAGTTCAGCGCATCGATATAGTCCTCGACGCAGAGCATGGAGGGCGTGTTGATGGTTTCGCCGACAAAGATGCCTTCGATCAGCTTGCCGCCCGAGGTCATGCGGAAAATCTTCGGCAGCGGCCAGGCCGGTACATAGGTGGTCAGGCGCTCGACAGCGCGGGGGCTGAGAATGATCATGCCATGACCGCCCTCGCCGCCCAGAACCTTCTGCCAGGAGAAGGTGGTGACATCGAGCTTGGCAAAATCGAGTTCCTGCGCAAACGCCGCAGACGTGGCATCGCAGATCGTCAGGCCCTTGCGGTCTGCCGGAATGAAATCGGCATTGGCAACGCGCACGCCAGAGGTGGTGCCGTTCCAGGTGAAGACGACGTCGCGGTCGAAATCAACCTCGGCAAGGTTCGGTAGCAGGCCGTAATCGGCATTGAACTTGCGCACATCGGCCAGCTTCAGCTGCTTCACCACATCGGTGACCCAGCCGGCGCCAAAGCTTTCCCAGGACAGCATGTCGACGCCGCGCTCGCCGAGCAGCGACCACATGGCCATCTCGACAGCGCCGGTATCGGAAGCCGGCACGATGCCGATGCGGTAATCCGCCGGCACATCTAAAATTTCGCGTGTGAGATCAATGGCCTGCTTCAGCTTCGTCTTGCCGACCTTGGCGCGGTGCGAACGACCGAGCGGGGCATCGGAGAGAGCATCGAGCGACCAACCGGGGCGCTTCGAGCAAGGGCCAGAAGAAAAATGGGTATTATTCGGACGGGTGTCCGGCTTCGCGATGTTCGCCATTTTGGCTATCCTTCCAGATAGAAAGCCCTTCGTTGGGGAAGGGTGTCCCGCCGCTGGTGTTAGTGGAAGCCGCTTTCCTCGTCAAGTCGCATTCGAAACGGCCGCTGTCTTTTCCGCGCCGGATATCGGCGATTTTCAAACTTGATTTGAATCAACATGTTTTCGCGTCGACAGGCCTACAGTCTCTTCATCGGGACCGTGAAACGACGCGCGCCGAAGTCGAGCGCAGCTTCAGCAAAGCCGCAGCCGACCACCTGAAGACCAATCGTTTCCTGACGCATTCATTTAAAAATCAAAGAGGTTCGCCATGACACTGCAGACAACCGCATTTGCCCCTGAACAGCAGAAAACCCGTTATTACCTGCCCTTCCTCGCCGGCTTCTACGAAAGCTTTGCCCAGCCCTTCGCCTGGACGGCATTCCGGGTTGCCATCGGCGGCATGCTGATGGTGGAGGGTTATCCGAAAATCATGGCGCCGATGGCGCAGATCGGTTTCGTTGAAAATCTCGGCTTTTATCCCGGCTGGCTCTGGTCGCCGACGCTGGCGGCCATGCAGTTCTTCGGCGGACTGATGATTGCCCTCGGGCTTTTCACACGACCCATCGCGCTTGCCAATGGCGTGATGCTGGCGATCACCCTGTGGTTCCACTACGCCCACCCCTATGGCCATGCCCTTCTGACGGATGGTGGAATTGCCGCCTTGAAGGCCGGCAGCGATCTCTTCACGCCGACGGCCACCGTGCGTTTGATGGATGGCGGCACGAAATTCCTCGAACAGGTGCAGACCAAGGCCGAACTTGCCTCGCTGTTCTGGACCGGCGGCGCCTTCCTGTTTGCCGCCTGCGGCGCCGGCTCATGGTCGCTCGACCGGCAGGTGCTGAAGCGCGAGTTCTAAACACGGTTTCCAAATGAAAAAGCCGCCTCGGGCAACCGGGGCGGCTTTTGCTGTCTGCAGGCGTGCAGCACGCTTACTTGTAGATGAGCGGCTGCGCCGGAACGTCTTCCTCTACATAAGGCTTGGCGCAGCTGCCGAACAGGTAACGGGCGCCGACGCGGGCTTCGTGTACGTCAAAACCCTTGTCGTTGCCGGGGCCGCCGTTCGAAGCAAAACCGAACATGTCGCCGCCTTCGACGTGGCGATAACGATAGCCAACGTCGGCCTTGAGGTTGCAGGTGACATCGATGGTGGCGCCGGCCATCAGCGCATAGGTGAAACGCCAGTTGCCCTTGCCGCCATGTTCCACGGTGCTGTCGCAGCCGCTGCCATCATCGGCGCAGGACGTATTGCGCAGCTTATCCCACTTCACATAAGTGCCGCCGAGGCCACCGCCGACGTAAGGCGTGACATAACCGAAGGTGCCGAGATCGACATAGGCGTTGGCGAGAAGGCTATAGGCACGCATGTGCGAGATATCGCTGGACGTGCAAGGACCAACGCAGGCGCCGAAGGCAGCACCACTGCCCTTGGTGGAGCCCTCGAACTTGCTCTTGGAGAGGTAATCGAAGGTGAGATCGGTGCGCAGCGCGCTGTTGATCTGGTAGCCGACCCCTGCCCCGAGCAGGAAGCTGTCTTTCAGGTCGGTGCTCGAAAAATCCGTCTTCGAGGCGGAAGAACCGCCCTGATAGAACTCGGCGCCCTTCAGATCCTTGAAGGCATAACCGACATCGCCGCGCAGATACCAGCCGGTGGCGGCCTCCTGCACGGTGACCTCAGGTGCATTCATCAGCATCGGATCCATTTCGGGCTGAGCGACATCGGCGGCCTGGGACACGCCCGCGGCAAGCATCAGCGCAAAAGCGCCGGACAGGGTTCTTCTCATGGAATCAGGCTCCGCATTCCAAAATCGTAAAGCGCGCAAGGTGGCGTCGTTCTTCAAATCTGGAGCGATCATTAACCAAAAAGGTAAAGGAGCAATTAAGCCTAACAACATATAAACGCTTGCGAATTCAAGCCTTTTATCGTTTACCTCCGGTTAACCGGTGTGTCTCTGCCATCAAAAAAACCCGCAAGGACAGGCCTTGCGGGTTATCAAATGCGCTCGGAAAGGTAAAAGCTCAGGCGGCGGTGCGGACGTTGGCGATCACGCCCACGAGATCGCCAACGATGCGTTCGATCTGGCTGCGATCATCGCCTTCCGCCATGACGCGAATCAGCGGCTCGGTGCCGGAGGGGCGGATAACGAGGCGGCCCTTGCCACCCAGTTCCGCCTCGGCGCTATCGATGGCCTGACGCACGATGATATCCTCCAGCGGCTTGCCGCCGGCAAAGCGGACATTGCGCAGAAGCTGCGGCACCGGCTCAAAACGGCGGCAGACTTCGCTCACCGGCTGGCCGAGACGCTTGACGCGGGCCAGCACCTGAAGCGCTGCCACCAGCCCATCACCGGTCGTGCCGAAATCCGACAGCACGATATGGCCGGACTGTTCGCCGCCGACATTGAAATCATGGTGGCGCATATGCTCGACCACATAACGGTCGCCGACCTTGGTGCGGGCAAGCGTCAGGCCCTTGTCGCCGAGAAAACGCTCCAGGCCGAGATTGGACATGATGGTGGCGACGATGCCGCCGCCGCGCAGTTTTTCGTCATCGGCCCAGCTTTCGGCAATGACGGCCATCAGCTGGTCGCCGTCAATAATCTCGCCGCGCTCGTCTACGATGATGACGCGGTCGGCATCACCATCGAGCGCAATGCCGATATCGGCGCGCACTTCATGCACCTTCTTGCGCAACGCATCCGGGCTGGTGGAGCCGCAATCAAGGTTGATATTGGTGCCGTTCGGCGTGTTGCCGATGGTCACGACATCGGCGCCGAGTTCCCAGAGCGCTGTCGGTGCCACCTTGTAGGCAGCGCCGTTTGCGCAGTCGATGGCGATCCGGAGGCCCGACAACGTCACGTCGCGCGGCAGGGTGCGCTTGACGAATTCGATATAACGATAGATGTCGCCATCGACGCGCTTGGCACGGCCGATTTCTTCCGGCTTTGCCAGCTGCGAATAAAGATCCTTGTCGAGCAGGTCCTCGATTTCCTGTTCCAGCTCATCCGACAGCTTATAGCCATCCGGGCCGAACAGCTTGATGCCGTTATCGGCAAAGGGATTGTGCGAGGCCGAGATCATCACGCCGATATCGGCGCGCAGCGAGCGCGTCAGCATGGCAACGGCGGGTGTGGGGATTGGGCCGAGCAGGAAAACATCGAGGCCGGCGGCCGTAAAACCCGCGACCAGCGCGTTTTCGAGCATATAGCCCGACAGGCGCGTATCCTTGCCGATCACCACCCGGTGGCGATGGTTACCGCGCCGAAAAATCGTGCCGACGGCAATTCCGACGCGCATGGCCAGATCCGGTGTCATCGGAAAAACGTTCGACTGTCCGCGAATACCGTCGGTGCCAAAATAGCGGCGTGCCATGCATGCTCCTTGGAGTTTGCGCGCCTTGTGTCGCGCGTCTCATTCTGAACTGGCGGCCGGTTTTGCGTGTTTCGCGCGCGGCGCCGATGCTGCCTCATGCCATAGATCCCGGCACCAGGCACATAAATTACCGTCAAAATCGATTATATCTCGTTACCTAAACGGTAAGTATCGCCGGACTTAAACAGGAAAAGACCGCCCGGACAAACCGGACGGTCTTTTTTTCAACGCAGACAGCAGACCCGTTAATGCGGCTGGGGTTCCAGGCCGCTTTCCGGCTCGCCGTCGCCTTTCGGCTCATCCTTCTTGGCGCCGGCCTTCGGGACAGCAGAGCCACGCGCGGGCGGCGCATCGTCGCCGAGATCACGCGACGGCTTCTGGCCCCTGATCAGCGCCTTGATTTCCTCGCCGGACAACGTTTCATATTCCAGCAGGCCTTCGGCCAGGATGACGAATGCGTCGTGCTTTTCGGTGAGGATGCGGCGGGCTTCGGTATAGGCCTCGTCGATCAGGCGGCGCACTTCATTGTCGATCTTCTGGGCAGTTGCTTCAGAGACGTTCTTCGACTGCGACACCGAATGGCCGAGGAACACTTCCTGCTGGTTTTCGCCATAGGAAACCTGTCCGAGAATATCGGAAAAGCCCCATTGCGTGACCATGGCGCGGGCAAGCTTGGTGGCCTGCTCGATATCGGAAGAGGCACCGGAGGTGATGTTTTCCTTGCCGAAGGTCAGTTCTTCGGCAACACGGCCGCCCATCATGATGACGAGACGCGACACCATCCACTTGTAGCTCATGGAATAGCGGTCGCCTTCCGGCAGCTGCATGACCATGCCGAGTGCACGGCCGCGCGGAATGATGGTGGCCTTGTGCAGGGGATCGGCGACCGGCACTTCGAGCGCGGTAATCGCGTGGCCCGCTTCGTGGTAGGCGGTCAGCTTCTTTTCGGCTTCGGTCATGGCAGACGAACGACGTTCGGCGCCCATCATGATCTTGTCCTTGGCGTCTTCGAATTCTGCCATGGTGACAACGCGCTTGTTGCGACGTGCCGCCATCAGAGCTGCTTCGTTGACGAGGTTCATCAGGTCGGCGCCGGAGAAACCGGGCGTACCACGGGCGAGAACCTTCAGATCGACATTCGGTGCCAGCGGCACGTTGCGCGCGTGAACCTTCAGAATGCGCTCGCGACCGACGATATCGGGGTTCGGCACGACGACTTGGCGGTCGAAACGGCCGGGACGCAGCAACGCCGGGTCAAGCACGTCAGGACGGTTGGTCGCGGCAATCAGGATGATGCCTTCGTTGGCCTCAAAGCCGTCCATCTCGACCAGAAGCTGGTTCAGCGTCTGTTCGCGCTCATCGTTACCACCGCCAAGGCCTGCGCCACGGTGACGGCCGACGGCGTCGATTTCGTCGATGAAGATGATGCAAGGGGCGTTCTTCTTGGCCTGCTCGAACATGTCGCGCACGCGGCTTGCGCCAACGCCGACGAACATTTCAACGAAGTCCGAACCAGAAATCGTGAAGAAGGGAACGTTTGCTTCACCCGCGACAGAACGCGCCAGAAGCGTCTTACCGGTGCCGGGAGGGCCAACCAGCAGCACGCCGCGCGGAATACGACCGCCGAGACGCTGGAATTTCTGCGGGTCGCGCAGGAATTCAACGATTTCCTCAAGGTCTGCCTTGGCTTCATCGACGCCTGCGACGTCGTCAAACGTCACGCGACCATGCGCTTCGGTCAAAAGCTTAGCCTTGGATTTGCCAAAGCCCATCGCGCCACGCGAACCGCCCTGCATCTGGCGCATGAAGAACAGCCAGACGCCGAGAATGAGCAGCATCGGCAACAGCGTGCCGAGATAGCTCAAAAAACCCGAGGAGCCGTCTGATTCGGGCCGTGCCACGATGGTGACGTTCTTCGCCTGAAGACGCGACATCAGCGAATCATCGATGACGGGCGAATAGGTCTGAAAACCCGTGCCGTTTTCGGCATAGGTGCCGAGAACGCGGTTGCCGGTCACCACCACATCGCGCACACGTCCAGCATCCACATCGCGCAGGAACTGCGAATAGGGAACTTCCCGTGAGCTCGTCTGCGTCGGCGCCGTCTGGAACATGCTGAACAGAGCGATCAGCAAGAGGGCGATTATCGCCCAAAGGGCGAAATTACGAAAGTTTGGGTTCATCGAACTCCCCGGACAATGACGGCTCGCTCATCGGCAGCCGCCTTACTTGTCGCTTAACATAGGATTGCCGCAGGGCCTTGCCAAGGCAACACGACCCGTCGATCACCTTTTACGGTCGAAAACGTTAAATGGTAATGCCGCAAATGCACGTAATCCCATCAGAGCGGCCAAAGAATTGGCAATATCCACGTCAAACGCCGGCAGAAATGCGTGGTAAGGCTGGAGGACAGGCTCGATGAGCACACCATCCGGTGCCTGAATTCCATCATAAGAGTTGGGCAGACTTCGAAACGCCGCGAGCGAAAGCGCTGGCGGCGCCTGTGGAAACAGCGCCTGCGCAGCCGTCCGGTCCGCCGCACCGGGCTTCACAGGCCCGCAGTAACCGGCAGGCAATCGCACACGAAAACGGCCATCCCAGAGCATGTCTTGCGCGTGCCCGAGGGTGGATTCTGGAAGGTCCCGGCTTTCTCGGGCCATAAAAAGCGCGCTCTTCTGCCGCTGAAACAGCACCCGGCCAACCGTCAGCCGGCCCGGAGCCCCCTCCCCGACAAACGCGACAATCCGTCTCAGGCTCTCCCGCCCCGGCAGATGCGCACGCCCGCCTAAAACGGCGGTGAGACTTGCCAGCGCATATGCAAGGACGGCGGGTTCGGCTAAAAGCGCCGGCACCTCAAGGCGCGCCAGCACGCCGCGTTCGATCGTGAGGTGCCGGGCAAACAGGTCAGCTGCCGCATTGCCGAGGCGAACTCTTTCGGCCCCCACATCGGCTGCGGCTTGAATGAGCGCGGCTCCGGCCTCTGGTCGATCCGTCAGAACCCGCCGCGTGCGGGCCCTTTCCGAGCGCGGATCGACATTCGAGGGATCATCGATCCAGCCGATGCCGGACGCCTCAAGCTGCGCGCGGATCTCTGCGCGCCGCACATTGAGAAAAGGCCGCAGCAACCAATGCCGGCGCTCCACAAGCACGGCAGGCGCCATGCCGGCCAGACCCAGATTGGACAGGTTTTCCGCCGACAAGGCGTTGAGGTCAGGTGCGGCGTCTTCTGCCAAACAGTCACCCTCGTCACGCACGCGGGCTTTTCGCATGACAAGCGTCTCGATCTGGTCGTCAAACGTGTGGCCGGTGAGGATGGCGGTCGCCCCAACCGCGTCTGCCGTCTGGCACAGAAGCCTGTATCGGGCGGCCCGGGCGGCAGCGGAGAGGCCGGTGACCGGCTTTTCGCCTTCCCAGCGACGGATAAAATGGGGAACGGCAAGCTGTTGGCAGAGCCTTGCGACGGCCTGCGCTTCACCGGCCGATTGCGGCCGCAGGGCGTGATCGACGGTCACGGCCAGAAGTTCGATATGGCAGGAGGTTCCCGCGCTGAGGACGCTGTTGCGGAGCGCGACAAGGAGGCCGGTCGAATCGCTGCCGCCGGAAATCGCGACAAGCAGGCGGGCAGGTTTTGGCAGGTCGGCCAGAAAATGCGTGATCGCCGCTTGCGGCGACAGGCGATCGGTATTTGCGGTGGCAGGTGTCGTCACGGCCCGCAGGACAGGCGCTTCTGCTCGCTCGTCACCTTGCCCAACACGGCGCGCGCTGCATTCGGATAACGCTTGGGAACCTCGCGAAGGGTGGCGCAGGCGGTTTCGCGGTTGTCGAGGGCGGCCAGCGACATGCCAAGCTTCAGCAGCATTTCCGGCGCCTTGGCGGAGGTGCCATAGGCCTGATGCGCATTGAGGAAGGTTTTCGCCGATTCATTGTACTTGCCCTGCGAGAACTGCGATTCGCCGAGCCAGAAATTGGCGTCGGCTGCCCGCGCACTGCTTGGATAGGCCTGCAGGTAGCTGGTGAATTCGGTTTCGGCGAGCGGATAATCGCCGGAGAGCACATGGTTATAGGCGGCGCGATAGGCATCGCTTTCAGTGCCAAGCGATGCCGTTTTCGTCGGATCGGCCGTCGCCGGCCGAGAGCCGAGATCGACGCCCGGAAGAGCCGACGAATTACGCCCGGCATTATTGGCTGTGGCACGCACGGGGGCGCCGCGGCTGTCCATCTCGATGGAGCCGAGCGTGGTTTCGGCGGGGGCCGTGGACGGCGTGGATGAAACGGCACCGTTCGACGCGCCGGCAGGCGCGCCAGACGGTGATGGCTCGATCAGCCGCCCGATTTCATCGTTTTTTTTTGAGCCGGCTGCCGGCGCGGCAGCAACAGAGGGAGCAGCAGAGCCGCCGCCGGAGCTTTTCTCAAGCTCCTGGAACCGGAACTCGTTGTCTTCCTGCGTCTTGCGCATCTGCTCCTGCATCTGCAGCAGCTGGAAGCTCATTTCCTCGACGCGACCGTTCAGCTGGCGCACGACCTCTTCGAGCTGCTGGATGCGCACCGCATCACCGCTGCTCTGGGCAAGAATGACCGGCCGTTCGGCGGCCTGGCGTGAAGACGGCGCAACGCGTGCCGAACCGGGAACCAGTTCGGACATCGAAAATGCACCGGCCTGCCCGCTCGTTGCCGCAAGCCCCAGCATCGCTGCCAAGACAAGTTTCTTCATATCGTTCGTCCTGCGTTATCTGACGCTGCGCCCTTCAAGGCATCAGCAGAGTTTTCCAAATATCGGCAAAAAGCAATCGCGTTGACTGTAAAAGAGAACGCAAGTTCGGCCAAACTATGAACGAAAGCAAGAAAAGAAAAGGGCGGCCAAACGACCGCCCTTCTTATCTGCCCGCGCGGCCGGATCAGGAACCGGCGCCGCCGAGAACCGTGACGGCGCGACGGTTCTGCGACCAGCAGGAAATGTCGTCGCAGACGGCGACCGGACGTTCCTTGCCGTAGGAAATGGTCTTCATGCGGTTGGCCGGTACGCCGCGCGACGCGAGGTAATCGCGGGTCGCGGCGGCACGGCGGGCGCCGAGTGCCAGGTTGTATTCGCGCGTGCCGCGTTCGTCGGCATGGCCTTCAACCGTGATGGCGTAACGCGGATAACGCGACAACCACTGGGCCTGACGGTCGAGCGTCTGCTGGGCATCTGCGCGGATCGAGGTGGAGTCGGTGTCAAAGAAGATGCGGTCGCCAACGTTGACCGTGAAGTCCTGGCTGGAGCCGGGCGTTGCAGCCCCTGCACCACCAGCGCCGAGGCCAAGCTCGCCAGCGCTGTTCGGCATATTCTTCTTGTTGGCGCAACCGGCCAGTGCCAGCGCAAGCGTCAGCGCAAGGACGGCGGGGTTGCGTGCGAGTTTCTGCATGCGGCTCATCGCCGGGGTCATCGTGCGGCTCATGGCCGGGCTCTCCTTGATCAAGATTTCAGCGTTGCCAGACCGTAACTGTTTCTGGTTAACCCTAGTTCAACAATTATGGTTAACGATCCGCTACCAAACTACATTTCTTCGCAATTTCAGCCGATTGCGGCGACACCGTGGCAGAGCGCCACAAGATCCCGCCCGTGCAAGTCAGCATACCGGCCGTCAAACCCGCCTAACCGCAGGCTGAACGACAAATGGCCGCACATCTGAAAGACGCGCGGCCATGGATAAAGCTATTCGAGAAGTGGCGACCAGGCGGGGTCGGAACCGTAGCTCGGGGTCTTGACCAGCTGCTCGTTATAACCGGTCAGGTCGATCGAGTAGAGCTGCGGACCACCGGCGCCGGCTGCCTGGCGGAAGAACATCAACACGCGGCCATTCGGCGCCCATGTCGGGCCTTCGTTGTGGAAGCCCGTCGTCAGAATACGCTCGCCCGAACCATCCGGCTTCATCACGCCAATCGAGAATTTTCCGCCCGACTGCTTGGTGAAGGCGATCAGATCACCGCGCGGCGACCAGACCGGCGTCGAATAGGAACCGTCGCCGAAGGAGATGCGCGTCTGGCCCGAACCATCGGTGTTCATGACGTAAAGCTGCTGGCGTCCGCCGCGATCACTTTCGAACACGATGCGGGCACCATCCGGCGAATAGGACGGCGATGTGTCGATGGCGGCCGTGTTGGTCAGCCGTGTTGTGGTGCGCGAGCGCAGGTCCATCGTGTAGATGTTGGCATTGCCATCCTGCTGAAGGCTCATGATGACCTTCTGGCCATCCGGCGAAAAGCGCGGCGCAAAGGTCATGCCCGGAAAATTGCCGACCACTTCCCGCTGTCCGGTTTCCAGCTGCAGCAGGTAGACGCGCGGCTGGTTGCCCTCGAAGGACATGTAAGTGACTTCCTGACGGCTCGGCGAAAAACGCGGCGTCAGCACGATGTCCTTGGCATTGGTCAGCATGCGGACGTTGAAGCCGTCCTGGTCCATGATCGCCAGCTGACGCTGACGGGCAGTTTTTGGACCGCTTTCGGAAACGAAGACAACGCGCGTATCGAAATAGCCATCTTCACCGGTGATCTGCTTGTAGATCGCATCGGCGATGATATGGGCGACGCGGCGCCAGTTTTCCGGCTGCGTGAAGAACTGCTGGCCGGTCAGCTGCGATCCGGCAAACGTATCCCACAGGCGAAACTCGGCGCGCAGACGGCCATCGTTTTCGCGCGTCACGCGACCGGTGACGAGCGCCTGTGCATTGATGACCTTCCAGTCTTCAAAGCGCGGCGCCTTGTTGGGATCGCTGATTTTTTCGATGAAGGCGCTTCTGTTGACCGGCGCAAACAAACCGGAGCGCTGAAGATCTGCGGCAATGACCGCCGAAATCTGCGCACCCAGTTCGTTGCCGGAGAGGAAATCGGTCACAGCAATCGGCAGCGGCTCGACATTGCCCCGGTTGATGTTGATTTCCACGCGCGCCTGCGCCGGTGCGGTATACATCACGGCCATCGCGGCAAACGCCGCAAGCACGCGGATGAAAGAACGTTTCATCATGAGAACATAGCCTTTCAAAGCAGTTCGCTTGGATCGAAGTTCACGACGACTTCGCTCCAGGAGTCGTATTTGTCGGCGGGAAGGTTTTTGAACGGCGAAGAGCGCATGACGGCGCGAAGCGCGCTGCCCTCCAGCATGCGACGTGCGCTGTCCGATCCGCCGGTGGTGCTGACTTCCGGGCGGCCAATGATCGCACCGGTCTCGTCGAGCTTCATGGTCACGGTGATCACCATGCCCTGCGCGCCCTCGATACCGGCGATCACCGACCAGTTGTTCTGGATCTGCCCTTTAAGGGCATCCATCTCGCTCTGGCTGAGCGTGGAGCCGCTGGTGGTTTTCTTGCCGCCGAGGGCTGCCGGCTGGGCCGAACGTTTTGCGCCGCCACCGGCCGCATCCTGCTTGTTCAAGAGCGAGGCAATCTCGTCAGCGTTAAAATCGCTCTGCTTGGACGACGCGGATTTCGCCGTTTCCTGCTTTTTGTCCGCCACCTTCTTGTCGGGCGTCTTTTCAGCCGGCTTTGCGGTTTCGGTCTTCTTCGGCTCCGGCTTTTCAACCGGCTTTGCCTCTTCGGGCTTGGGCAGTTCCGGGCGCGGACGCGCGGCCGGTACCGGCACGCTATCGGGCAGCGGAATTTCCTCGGCCTGCTGTTCGGCGGGCTTTGGGGCTGGCTGCGGCGGCGGTTCGGGTGTGGGCGGCGTCGGCTCGGGCTTGGGCTGCGGCAGGGCTGCCACTTCCTGCGGTTTTGGCGCGGTCTCCTCCGGCACGACGTCCTTCACCTTGTTGGTTTCGGGCGTCGGCTTCGGCAGGGGCTTTTCGGCCTTTTCAGGCGCGGCCGCTGTTTCCGTTGCCACGGGCTTCTTCACCGGCGTCGGCGGGTTCTTCAGGTCAACATCGTTGTCGCCGGCATTTTCGGCGTTTTCCACGATGTCAGGGCGCTTGGTCGGCGTCGGCGCGGATTTCTCCGCCATCGGGGCCTTCTTGTCGCCCTGCTGGATCTGGGTGATCGATTCCACCGGCACGATATCCACCGGCAGCGCCTCCACATCGGCAACGTTCAACGCCGCCGGCGGGCTGAGCGAAAAGAGCGCCCAGGTGAGAACCAGCGTATGCAGAACCAGCGATGTACCAAGGCTCGTCTTCATCGAAAAACGATCACTTCTCCTGTTCCTGCAGCGTCACAAGACCGATATTCTTGAAACCAGCTGCAGAAATGCGCGCCATGACCTTCATGACCACGCCATAGGCGGCGGCCGTATCGCCGCGCACATAAATCCGTTCATTGTAACCGGTCGTGGCGATTGCCTCGAGCTTCGGCACCACTTCTTCAAGCGGGATGGCGCTTTCCTGCAGATAGATCTCGCCAGCCGGATTGACCGAGATGGTGATCGGCTGCGTATCGGAATTCATCGCCTTCGCCTGCGTTTCCGGCAGGTCGATCGGCACGCCAACCGTCATCATCGGCGCTGCCACCATGAAGATAATGAGCAGCACCAGCATGACGTCGACGAGGGGCGTGACGTTGATCTCGCTGATGGCGCCGCCGCGACCGCGACCGCCCCGGCGACGACCGCCACGACCACCGCCTCCGCCTTTGCCTCCGCCTGCCGACATACCCATATCATCTACTCCTGCGCGTCACGCTTATTGGGCAGCCTGACGCGGCTGCAGTTTTTCATCGATCTGGCGCGAAAGGATGGCCGAAAACTCATCGGCAAAACCTTCCATGCGCGACGACAACTTGCCGGCATCGCCCATGAACTTGTTGTAGGCCATGACGGCGGGAATAGCGGCGACAAGGCCGATGGCGGTTGCCAGAAGCGCTTCGGCGATACCCGGTGCAACGACGGCAAGGTTGGTCGACTTCGATCCGGCAATGGCCTGGAACGATGTCATGATACCGACGACCGTGCCGAAAAGGCCGATGAAGGGGCCTGCCGAGCCGATGGTGGCAAGCGAGCCGAGCCGTGCTTCAAACACTTCGCCCTCGCGGGCAATCGTCACGTCCATGGCGCGATCGATGCGCATCTGGAGGCCGATCGGCGAACGGGCGCCGCGCTCAAAGCTTTTTTTCCACTCGCGCATGGCCGCCACGAAGATCGCCGCAAGACCGGTGTTCTGGCGTTCCGCAAGGGTGCGATACAGTTCTTCCAGAGACTGCCCCGACCAGAAGACCTGTTCGAACTGGTCGAACTGGCGCTTGGCCTTGGTGAAGCTCATGTATTTGTCGATGACGATCGCCCAGGTCCAGACCGATGCGCCGGCAAGACCGAGCATGACCAGCTTGACGATCAGGCCGGCCTGCATGAAGAGCGACAAGAGGCTTACCGAGCCTGCGGCCGCCGCCAAATCCGCGTGTTCCATCTATCCACTATCCCCGAATCCAATCGCCCGGCACGCAAAATACGAGCCGGTTCGCAAGCGCAGTCTTTGAATGCGCGCACGCGCTGAAATGCCCGTTTACCTGAAGGTTTCACTGGCCTTCTCGCCTTCAATTTTGGTTAAACGAAGGCGTGCAGCGCACAATTTCCATGAGCGCCATTAAGACAATATTATCGTTAAGAATGTGTTACAGCACCGCGCAGTTGAACGCATCACCCCGGACGGAAGGCGTCAGCAATGCTGTCAGGCAGGCGTCGCGGACGGCCCACGCGGTTAATGACGGCGATGATCACGCGCGCGGCAATCAGCAGCGTTTCTCCACGGCGGATCTCCTGCACCAGCACCATCTTGGCGCCACCCGCCTTTTCTGTGCGGGTATCGATGGTCAGAACATCGTCCATCCGGGCCGGCGCCTTGAAATCGATCTCCATGCGATGCACCACAAAAACAAGCCCTTCCTCATCGACAGACAGAAGCGCGCTCTGTTCGCAACCAAGGCAGCGCAGGTAATCGGTGCGGCCACGCTCCAGAAAATGCAGGTATCGCGCGTGATAAACGAGACCGGAAAAATCCGTGTCCTCGTAATAGACCCGCTGCACGAGGCGATGCGCACCGTCGATCAATTCTCCGGCAAGCGAAACAGTGATCCGGTCCATCGGCAAGGTCCCATTAGTCTCAAGATTTGGTAGCGGCCCTTCTAGCGGCAGTGCTGTCGCAAGACCAGCGGGCACGACCACGCAAAATCAGGGTTTTGCGTCGAGATTGCGGTCATCCCACACCAGATGACGCGGTGCGGCGGGCAGGTTTTCGATCTCGTCGGCGATGAAATAGGGCGGAATGTCCAGCGCCGTCAGGGCGCTGGCTGTCGCCTCTACCCATTTGAATTCCAGATCGTTGTCGCCATCGCGGATGTTATGGACGATGCCTTCAGGCGCAAACGGAAAGCTCTCCGGCACGCTCATGAGGTAATAGACGCCAAGCTCGTGCCAGTCGCGGCCCTCGTAGTGAAAAAAATTCTCGACCACCCAGAGCAGGCGCTCGACGGTGACGTGAACGCCGATTTCCTCGACCATCTCGCGCTTCAGCGTTTCTTCCGAGGTCTCGCCGATTTCGACACCGCCGCCGGGAAAGGTCCAGAATTTTTCGTGGGTCGCGCGATGGACGAGCACATGGCCATTGCGAAACCCGAGGCCGGCCACCCGCATCTGAAACGTGCGCTTCGGTTTGGTCTTGATGCGAACACGGGTCATGGCGGTTACTCGTCGTCCAGGCTGAGGCGAAACTGCGCAGCTTCCAGATCTTTTGGCGGCTGCAGGCCGAGATGTTTCCAGGCGGTTGGCGTCAGCACGCGCCCGCGCGGCGTGCGCTGGATAAAGCCCTGCTGGATCATGTAGGGCTCGATGATATCTTCGATGGCATCGCGTGGCTCGGAAAGACCCGCCGCAATCGTTTCGATGCCGACCGGTCCACCGCCAAAATTGACGGCGATCATCGAGAGATAACGTTTATCCAGCTGGTCGAGACCCATATTGTCGACATTGAGCCGCGTCAGCGCCTCGTCTGCAATCTGTTTTGTGACCGCTTCGGCGCGCGCCACTTCGGCAAAATCGCGCACGCGGCGCAAGAGGCGTCCGGCAATACGCGGCGTTCCGCGCGCGCGGCGGGCAATTTCGCGCGCGCCGTCCTCGGTAATGCCAAGCCCCATCAGCCGCGCACCGCGCCGGACGATGAGTTCCAGTTCCTCCACCGTATAGAAATTGAGGCGCACCGGAATGCCGAACCGGTCACGCAACGGCGTCGTCAGCAGGCCAAGACGCGTGGTAGCCGCCACCAGCGTGAATTTTGACAGGTCGATCTTCACCGAGCGCGCCGCCGGCCCCTCCCCGATGATGAGGTCGAGCTGGAAATCTTCCATCGCCGGATAAAGGATTTCCTCGACCGCTGGGCTCAGACGATGGATTTCATCGATGAACAACACGTCGCGGTCTTCGAGATTGGTCAGAAGCGCTGCCAGATCCCCCGCCTTGGCAATAACGGGGCCGGAGGTGGAGCGGAAATTGACGCCGAGTTCCTTGGCCATGATCTGGGCAAGCGTCGTCTTGCCAAGCCCCGGCGGGCCCACGAACAGCACATGATCCAGCGCCTCGCCACGGTTTTTAGCCGCCTCGATAAAAATCTTCAGGTTGGCGCGCGCCTCCGCCTGGCCGGTAAACTCGTCCAGCGTCTGCGGGCGCAGCGCCACATCGAGATCTTCCCCCTTTTTTTCGGGCGAGAGGATGGAATTGGGGAGGGTCATGCAAGCAGTTCCATACCGGGCACGCGGGCTGCGGCTTTCTGGTCGAAGGTTTTGACGGACCGGCAGCCCGCCTGCAATGAGCAGGCGGCAATCAGGCTATCGGCGAAATCGGCATTCTGCCGCAACGCAAGCTGCAGGGATCGCACCACGAGATCATGATGTTCAACGTCCAGTCCGCGCGTGTGCAGCAGTTTGTCAATGGCACCGAGGGACGCCTTGCGGCTGAAGCCGAGCCGCGCCCTTAGCGCCCAGTCCAGTTCAAGAATGGCAATCAGAGAAACAAACACGCTGTAGTCTCGGCCGATACCGGCGCCAAATCGCAAAGCCGCATGCCGCTGTTGCGGATCATCGTCCGTCAGCAGCCGAATAAGCACATTTGTATCCAGGCCATAGACCGTCATGCGGCCACATCGCCCTTTCCGGGGCGCGACACGTCAAAAGCATTGGTGCCGGCCGCATCCAACACGGCCTGATCGATTTCTTCAAGCGTCGCAGAACCGCCGGGGGCCTTGCCCAGATAGCCGGCAAGGTCGCTGAAATCCACGTTCTTCGGCGTTACCACAACGTCTCCATCAATCAGGCTATAGACAAGCGTATCGCCGGGCCTCAGATTGAGGGCTTCCCGCATTTCCTTCGGAATTGTCACCTGCCCCTTGGGTGACAAAGTGCTTTCCCAGATCGGCATGACAATCTCCGTTCACATCCTCAACGGGAAGACGATATCACATTTTTCAAACAAACTGAAAAATGTCCGACTTACCGCGAAAGTTCCTTCAGCCCGAGCCGGATCAGCTTGGCGCTGTCGCCGCCCTCGCCGCCGTTCTTCAGGGCCGCTGCCACCGCATTGGCCGCCTGATCGCGCGAATAACCGAGATTGGTGAGCGCCGAAACCGCATCGGAGACCGGAGCAGACGCAACGCCCTCCCCCAATTCCTGCTTCAGGCCGATATTGGAGCCGGCATCTCCGGCAAAGGCGGGCGCCTTGTTCTTCAGCTCCGTCACGATCCGGATGGCGACCTTGGGGCCAACACCGGGGGCGCGCGAAATCGCCACCTTGTCCTGCAGCGCAATGGCATTGGCAAGCTCGGAGGGCGTCAGCGTCGAGAGCACGGCAAGCGCTACCTTCGCGCCCACACCCTGCACGCTCTGCAACAGGTTGAACCACTCCCGCTCCAGCGCTGTCATGAAACCGAAGAGTTTCAGCTGGTCCTCGCGCACATAGGTTTCGATGAACAGCACGACGGCTTCCCCGGGCGAGCCGATGCGCGAGAGCGTGCGAGAGGAGCAATGGGCGACGTAACAGACGCCATGCACATCTACGAGCACATGATCGTCGCCAATTTCGTCAATGGTGCCTTTGAGCTTGCCGATCATGGAAAAGTCCGCCGCGCAGGATTTCGGGAGAAGGCGCCGCCCGCCTCATCCTCAAGCGCTAGAGCCGGAACCGGAACAAGTCAAGAACAAACTCGCGATCTGCCCGGCCGTGGCAGACGCCTCACATGCTCAAGCCGAGGCCAGGATCTGGCGCATGCGGTGGCCGCCGCGGTTATGCGCATGGCAGATAGCGATGGCCAGCGCATCGGCAGCGTCATTGCCTTTGAACTCCGCCTTCGGCATCAGGATCTTCAGCATCATGTGGATCTGCTGCTTTTCGCCGTGGCCGACGCCGATGACCGCCTTCTTGACGGCGTTCGGCGCATATTCGGCAACCTGCAGACCCGCACGGGCCGGCACCAGCATGGCGATGCCGCGCGCCTGACCAAGCTTCAGCGTCGCCACAGCGTCCTTGTTGACGAAGGTCTGCTCCACGGCCGCCTCATTGGGCTGGTAGGCATGTACCACTTCGGCAAGGCCATCGTGCAACTGGCAGAGCCGTGAGGCGAGATCCATGTCGCCATCGGAGGTCACTGTGCCTGACGCCACGAAGCGCAGGCTATTGCCCAGCGTCTCGATCACACCCCAGCCGGTGCGACGAAGGCCCGGATCAATGCCGATAATACGAATCGTCTGTGTCATGGCCTGTATCCTATCGCGCCACACCGGCATCTTGCCAGCGACAAATCGAACAAAAACAGAACAGGTAATATACGGACCTTAACTGTACGTTAAAGATAACAATTCATTCCGCACACAAGAACGGCAAGTTCGGCAACAGTATCGCTCGAATCACATTAGGTGATTGCTCACAACAAGATTGGAGGTCCATCATGATGATGTTCACCCGCTTGAAGAACAGGCCGATCGAGACGATCCTTCTTTTCGTCACGTTCAATCTCGTTGCGGTAAACCTGATCGCCATCAAGGCGCTTCACGTCTCGCCAGAGATACTGGGCTTCAGCATTGCCGCGGCACTGACCGCGGGCGCAGCGATTGTCACGCTTGCCTATAAATTTGGCGATCCGCTGTCGCGGCTTGCACGCCACGCAACCGACTGGAACGCCGGCGAAAGCCAGGCTGACCTTGCCGACCAGGCCCGCAAGGACCATCTCGGCACGGTTGCGCGTGGCATGGCGCAAATGAAAACGATGATCCGCGAAAACGATGCGCAGCAGTCTGCCCCGCTTGCGCGGCTGGAAGACAGCCTGCGCCGGCTGTCGAACGGCGATCTCGGCGGTGCTCTGCAGCAGCCGTTTCCGGATGCGCTGGACGGCCTTCGCGTTCGTTTCAACCGTCTGGCCTCGATGCTGAACCTCAACCTATCGGTGGTGGCACGCAGCGTTCGGTCCATTCGCGAGCAGGCCCGTTCCAGCCAGGCGGATATGGCCGTCATTGCCGAGCGGCTGGCAAACGTGCTGCCAACCGTGCAGAAGGCGCTCGGCTCCATCGAGATCATGCAAAAGGCAACGCGGCTTCGTGGCGAAGATGCCGCCAGCGTTTCGCGCCATGCCACGGAGGCTGCCAACAGCAATGCCCGCCTGCAGAACGCTTTTGCACGCGGCCACGCGGCCACTGCTGCGGCGCATGCCTCCTTTGCCAGGTTGAATGAACTGGTGGACCAGGTTGCCACGCTTGCCATCCGGGCCGAAACCCTTGCCGCAGATCTCGACGCGCGGCCGGGCGCGACGGATACCGGTTCCGGCACTCCATCCGAGCAGGCGATCCTGGCGCTTACCGTGCGCAGGTTCGCCGAAGACTGCACCGGCACCGCCCGTGGCCTGATGCTGCACGCCCGCGATGCCGGCCATGATCTCGACGAAGCCCACCGGGGCCTTGCAGCGCTGCAGAGCGAAACACAGGCGATGGGCGAGGCCTTGTCGAACCTTGCCCCCCCTGCCGAACGCCTGTCGCGTAATGTCGACCTGGAAGGCCAGCGGCTGTCGCTTGCGCACCTTGCCGTCGGCGAAAGCGAAATCGTTCTTTCACGGGCGCGGGACATGGCCGAGGCGACGGAAAACGCCCTGATCCGCATCATGAGCGAGGCCGGCACGGCCGATACACGGCTTTCGCTGTTTTCGCTCGATACTCCGGGCGACGAGGCAAGCGGCCAGGGCCAGTTCGGCGGCATGCGGCCGAACCTGCGCTGCGTCACCTGATGACAGGACGCGGCGTGTTCTGAGGTCCAGCATACCCCCTCACCGCCTTATGGTGGTGAGGGGTTTTCGGGAAGGATCTCCCTCCGGTTTCACATCCTCTCCAGAGAATTCCTCCACAGGTGGTTAGAAACGGCCTCCCCTCTGCCTACATGAGAGGAAAGCACGATCCACCATTTGCAGAGAAATTCCATGATCCCCTTTTCCATTCTCGATCTGTCGCCGGTCCCGGAAGGCTCGACGGTGCGTGATGCGCTTCAGCAGTCCAGCCGTCTGGCGCAGAAGGCTGAAGCGCTCGGTTACAACCGTCTCTGGCTTGCCGAACACCACGGCATGCCGGGCATCGCAAGCGCTGCCACCTCCATTGTCATCGGCCATGTCGGCGCGGCCACCACGCGCATTCGCATCGGCTCCGGCGGCGTAATGCTGCCAAACCATTCGCCGCTTGTGATTGCCGAACAGTTCGGCACGCTGGAAGCGCTGTTTCCCGGCCGTGTCGATCTCGGTCTCGGCCGTGCGCCCGGAACGGATATGCGCACCGCCCGCGCGCTGCGCCGCAATCTCGATGCGGGTGCGGAAAATTTCCCGCATGACATCGTTGAACTTCAAAGGCTGCTTGGCACTCCCGTTGAAGACCAGTCCATTCTCGCGGTTCCTGGAACCGATGCCCATGTGCCGCTCTGGCTGCTCGGCTCCAGCCTCTACAGCGCGCATCTGGCCGCAGCACTCGGCCTGCCTTATGCGTTTGCCTCACATTTTGCCCCGGACATGCTGTTTGATGCGATCGCCATCTACCGCGAGCGGTTTCAGCCCTCGGCAGGGCTGTCGAAGCCTTATGTGATGGTGGGTGTGATGGGCGTTGCGGCGAACACGGACGAGGAAGCAGCTCACCTCTTCACGTCAGCCCAGCAGCAGTTCGTCAACCTGCGCCGCAATGTGCGCGGCCGTTTTCCGCGTCCGGTTGCCAGCATGGACGGCTTCTGGTCCGAGATGGAGCGGATCAATGTCGAGCATACACTGCGTTTTGCAGCCGTCGGCTCTCCCGCCACCATCGAACGGCAGCTGACCGAATTTCTGGCAGAAACCGGTGCCGACGAGCTGATCATTTCGATGCCGATCCACGACATCGAAAAACGCCTGACCTCAGCTGAACTGTTTGCCGGCCTGCCGCTGATGCAGCCGGTGCTGGCAGAAGCGGCGGCCTGACTGTCCTCGTGTGATGCGTGATGGCGCTCGCAGCACCGGGTTCGATGCCCGTCGCTGCGGGCACTCTTTATCGTGCCTTTACGCCTGGGCGGATTGCGAAGAACCGGAGGCCGCAGTCCAGGTCAGGTAATAATACTGGTCGCCAATCATGCCGAAATAGGCACTTTTGCCTGTTGCACGATCGATATGGCTCTGATCAGCATTGCGCTGATAGGTGCCGCCGCTGGCGCGCGCCAGATGCTCTCTCAAGAACGTGCTCCAGTCATCGGTGTCCGTGGATGTGGCCGTCTGCGGTACGGCGTCCTGCGCCTCCACGTCCCAGGCCGTGACCTCGCGGCCGTTGACGGCATCGGTCACCTTTAGCGTGCCGTCGTCCAATGCCTTGAGCATGGCTGCGGCCTGCGCGCTTGTGTCCGGGGCAGCTTCCAGATCCTTGAGCTTCGCCTTCAGCCCCGCCATGAAGGAGGCGGTTTCGATATCCGTGGACATCGCAGGCTCTTCAACAGCCGCTTGCGGGTCGGACTGGGTGCCACCGGTCAGGATGTCAGCCAGACTATAGGTCGTGGCATCATCCCCATCATCGCTGTCCATGCCGTAACTGGAGATGATCCGGCTTGCGAGACTGCCCTGGCCCGCATCGGTCTCCGGCGATGTTTCCTTAAAAACTCTGATCGCTGTCTGCATCGACCAGATGCGCACCGTATCAATGGACGAAACCATGGCTGTCACCTCGTTGCCGCGATGGGTCAACAGACCAATCGCGAGGAGGAAAATCTTGCACGGTAACCCTGCTCCAGGCTGGAAACTGTGACCCATCATCAACTTGACGCCGCATCAGATTATCCGGATACGCAAGGGCCAGATGCGCCCGAGACACTATCGGCGCGATAAAAGCATCACGAGGCGACGCGCCGTTCTGCCGCAACCTTGACTTCCACCCTCACGCCGGAATGCAGGCCTGCGCCTGTGCGACCAGCTTTCGAGGCGGATTGAAACGCGCCGCGTCCCGCGCACACCTGATCAGAACCGGCTGGCAGCCCCCACCCTGACGCCAAGCCCGATATCTCCATCACCTTCGATGTCAAACAGCAGGCGGGCATTGATGGCGAGTTTCGAGGTGGTTTCCATGGCAAGGCCGGCAGACACCGTAGCAAAGACACCGGAGCCGTCGAGGCCTGAAAAACCGAGGTTGGCGCCCAGAACAGGCGTCATCTGCGTCCCGTTTTCCAGGAGGAAATTGCGCGAGATTTCCGCCCCGAGGCTTGCCCGCAACTGCTCCGTGGTAAATTCGTTCAGCTCGATCTCATCGCCCCCGTCGTTCGAGATCGTATAGCTGTCCACCGTTTCGGAGAGATAAAGGAGCCTTGCCTTCGGGCTGAGGATGACATCGTCTCCAAGCTGCCATTCGCCCTTCAGCGCCGTGTCGAACGCAAAGCGCGTCGTGTCGAACGTGCCATCCCAGAAGGCCGTGTCGATATCATTCGACGACCCGCCATAGAGAACACTGGCGTCGAAGAACACGCCCCGGCCAAGTTCCAGCGAGGCATAGGGACCGGCAAACCAGCCATTGCCGGTCAGTTCGGCATCCTCATCGCTCGGGTCGGTCATCCGGTCGTAATGGAAGGACACACCGATCAGCGCCTTTTCCGTCAGCAGATAATCGACGCCTGCGGAAATCATGGCGAACTGCCCCCACCGATCGCCGTTGTCCTCGCGATTGTGGGCCATGAATGAGCCGTCGATCCACAGGTTGAACGGCAGGAGGTCACCCGCGGCACCATCGGCGTTATCCCGGGCCGCCTCGATCTGCGCAAGGCTCGTCGAAAAGCCAAGCGTCATGCCATCCTGCGAGGGGGCCATGCGCATCGTGACAGGATCGGTCGAGGCCGCCATACGCCGGCGCTCCAGAAGGCCCGGCACCTTCAGGGTCGAAGCGATGAGGTTCTGTCGGCTGCGCACAAAACCGCGCACCAGCACATCGATATCCTGCACCACCTCATCGGGATCATAGCCGAGATTATAGATGACTGTGCCGGTGTTGGAAATGCCAAGCGCGCTCGTCAGCCTGAAACCCACCCGCACCTGGCCGGAATAGGCCGGATTGGGCGTGAACTGCAGATACCAGCCGACCGGAGTGACCGGCCCGGCCTGCGCCACTTGTCCCTGGATCAGCGTCGCCGTTCCCGCATTGGCGGGCTCGACGAAGGTGAGGTCCGCAGCAACGAACGGCCCGCCGGTGGCGCCGCGGTTGAGATAGACATCGGCAGGTGTGGCGCCGGGTGCCACATCGACAACCTTGTCCGACACCGTCACCGCCCGCGCCACCACCTTCAGCGTATAACTTGCCGTCGCCGTGTCGCCATTGCCGTCGCGCACCGTCAGCGTAAAGCTGTAATCCCCTTCGCTGTCGTTTTCGAGCGGTCCGGTGAGCGCGCCGGTGGACACGTTAAGCACCATACCATCCGGCAGGGCACCGGCCGACAGGCTGAACACCAGGGGTGCGATGCCACCGCTGACACTGATGTCCTGACTATACGCCTCTCCCGCCATGGCCTCCGGCAAGGCACCGGACGCAGGCGAGAAGCCAAAGGAAGCCGGAGCCGCCCGCGTCACCGTGACCGTATAGGTTCTTGTCGTCGTGCCATCCTGCGCGGTGACCACGACATCGATGCTGTTTGACCCAACCGACAGCGACTGCGCACCCGAAGCGGTGCCGGAAGTGACCGCTGTTGCGGCAACGGTCACCGTCGCTGTGGCATCACTCACCGTCGGCGTCAGCGTCAACGACGTCGTCGCATTGGGGACCGATACCGTATAACTCGTCGTGCCCGAGGCGAATGTTGGCGAGAGCGTGCCCGAGGACAGGGACAGGCTGGAGAGGTCGGCATTCGTGGAAGCCGGGGCCGCCCGCGTCACCGTCACCGTATAGGTTTTTGTCGTCGTGCCGTCCTGCGCGGCGACCACGGTGGTGATCGTGTTGGCGCCGACGACAAGGGAAATGGCGCCAGAAGCATTCCCGGACGTCACGGTGACACCGTTCACCGTGACCGTCGCAGTGGCGTCGCTCACCGTTGGCGTCACCGTCAGCGACGTGGTGGCGTTGGAAACCGAGGCCGTATAACTCGTGGTGCCCGTGGCAAATGTTGGCGACAGCGTGCCAGACGACAGGGAGAGCGCAGCGAGATCGGCATCTGTCGAGGCCGGGGCCGCCCGCGTTACCGTGACCGTATAGGTTTTTGTCGTCGTTCCATCCTGTGCCGTCACCACCGTGGTGATCGTATTGGAGCCGACATTCAGCGCAATTGCGCCTGAAGCATTCCCGGAGGTCACGGTGACACCGTTCACGGTGACCGTCGCAGTGGCGTCGCTCACTGTCGGCGTTGCGGTGATTGAACTCGTTCCGTTGGATACGGAGGCCGTGTAGCTTGTAGTGCCCGTGGCAAATGTTGGCGACAGCGTGCCTGAAGACAGGGAGAGCGCAGCGAGATCGGCATCGGTGGAAGCCGGAGCCGCCCGCGTGACTGTCACCGTATAGGTTTTTGTCGTCGTGCCATCCTGCGCCGTCACCACCGTGGTGATCGTGTTGGAGCCGACGGCAAGGGCTATCGCCCCGGAGGCGCTGCCGGACGTGGCCGTGACACCGTTCACCGTCACCGTCGCAGTGGCGTCGCTCACCGTCGGCGTTGCAGTCACTGATGTGGTCGCGTTGGGAACTGAGGCCGTGTAGCTCGTGGTGCCCGCGGCAAATGTTGGCGTGAGCGTGCCTGATGACAGCGAGAGTGCAGCGAGATCGGCATCTGTCGAGGCCGGGGCCGCCCGCGTGACTGTCACCGTATAGGTTTTTGTCGTCGTGCCATCCTGTGCCGTCACCACCGTGGTGATCGTGTTGGAGCCGACATTCAGCGCAATTGCGCCTGAAGCATTCCCGGAGGTCACGGTGACACCGTTCACCGTCACCGTCGCAGTGGCATCACTCACCGTTGGCGTTGCTGTGATCGATGTGGTCGCGTTGGGAACGGAGGCCGTGTAGCTCGTGGTGCCCGTGGCAAATGTTGGCGACAGCGTGCCTGAAGACAGGGAGAGCGCAGCGAGATCGGCATCGGTGGAAGCCGGAGCCGCCCGCGTGACTGTCACCGTATAGGTTTTTGTCGTCGTGCCATCCTGCGCCGTCACCACCGTGGTGATCGTGTTGGAGCCGACGGCAAGGGCTATCGCCCCGGAGGCGCTGCCGGACGTGGCCGTGACACCGTTCACCGTCACCGTCGCAGTGGCGTCGCTCACCGTCGGCGTTGCAGTCACTGATGTGGTCGCGTTGGGAACTGAGGCCGTATAACTCGTGGTGCCCGTGGCAAATGTTGGCGACAGCGTGCCAGACGACAGGGAGAGTGCAGCGAGATCGGCATTCGTGGAAGCCGGAGCCGCCCGCGTCACCGTGACCGTATAGGTTTTTGTCGTCGTGCCATCCTGCGCCGTCACCACCGTGGTGATCGTATTGGAGCCGACGGCAAGGGAGATGGCGCTCGACGCCGTGCCGGAGGTGACCGCAACTCCGTTCACCGTGACAGTCGCAGTGGCATCACTCACCGTTGGCGTTGCTGTCACTGATGTCGTCGCATTGGGAACCGAGGCCGTATAACTCGTGGTGCCCGAGGCAAATGTGGGCGACAGCGTGCCTGAAGACAGCGAGAGTGCAGCGAGATCGGCATCGGTGGAAGCCGGGGCCGCCCGCGTCACCGTGACCGTATAGGTTTTTGTCGTCGTGCCATCCTGCGCCGTCACCACTGTGGTGATCGTGTTGGAGCCGACGGCAAGGGCTATCGCCCCGGAGGCGCTGCCGGACGTGGTCGTGACACCGTTCACAGTCACCGTCGCAGTGGCGTCGCTCACCGTCGGCGTTGCAGTCACTGATGTGGTCGCGTTGGGAACTGAGGCCGTGTAGCTTGTAGTGCCCGTGGCAAATGTTGGCGACAGCGTGCCAGACGACAGGGAGAGTGCAGCGAGATCGGCATTCGTGGAAGCCGGAGCCGCCCGCGTCACCGTGACCGTATAGGTTTTTGTCGTCGTGCCATCCTGTGCCGTCACCACCGTGGTGATCGTATTGGAGCCGACGGCAAGGGCTATCGCTCCGGAAGCGCTGCCAGAGGTCACTGTGACACCGTTCACCGTCACTGTCGCAGTGGCATCACTCACTGTTGGCGTTGCTGTGATCGATGTGGTCGCGTTGGGAACGGAGGCCGTGTAGCTCGTGGTGCCCGCGGCAAATGTTGGCGTGAGCGTGCCGGACGACAGGGAGAGCGCAGCGAGATCGGCATTCGTGGAAGCCGGGGCCGCCCGCGTCACCGTCACCGTATAGGTTTTTGTCGTCGTGCCGTCCTGCGCCGTCACCACCGTGGTGATCGTATTGGACCCGACATTCAGCGCAATTGCGCCCGAAGCATTCCCGGACGTCACGGTGACACCGTTCACCGTTACCGTCGCAGTGGCGTCGCTGACCGTTGGCGTTGCAGTCACTGATGTGGTCGCGTTGGGAACTGAGGCCGTATAACTCGTGGTGCCCGTGGCAACTGTTGGCGACAGCGTGCCGGACGACAGCGAGAGCGCAGCGAGATCGGCATTCGTGGAAGCAGCACCTGCCGGAGTACAGGTCGCCACCATGGTGACAGAGGCAACGTCCGATGCTGCGGCGAAACTCACGGCCGTTTCCAGGGCAAAATAGGTAATCGTTCCGTCGAATGTATAGGATCCAGTCGCGGCATAAGGCCCTGTTCCCGTCGAACTGCCGGAATTTTCTTCCTTGTCATAATCGCCGGCATAATAGTTAACAAGGGTTGAACCGGAGACATTCAAAGACACGTTACCATTGACAGACCATGAAACCGTCTCTCCCACCGAAAAACCGTTGTAGTCCTTGTAATCATTTGACAACACGCCGGGGGGTAAGGTGGTGGTGGTCAGCGTCCGCCCCGAACCGCTCCAGTCCGCATTCAAACTCGTACATGCTGAAGATGGATCAGCAGCCTCAGCAGGCGAGCCCATTACGCCCGCAGCCAATGCGAGAACAAGAAGACCGACAATTTTTCGCCAAAAGCCAGGCGCCAAAGCCCGAAGGCAAAAGTGCGCCATCGCCAAACCTGCGCGGCCGCAGAAAAACGACAGTAACTTCAAGAATAGAACCATGTAAATTCTCTGCCGAAAGGCGCCGTTTTCGAAAAAGACCATTATAAGGCTTAAAGAACAGCTGTCTGATTCTTACTTCGATTTTCGGGCAGCAGGAAACACCAAACTCAAATTTAAGATGCAGAGCGGCCAATTCACAACCAATAACTTTTTGCTTGCGCGAAATATGCAACACAATTGCAATCTGGGATGGTTTTTTGACATTCTCACACGAATACAACCTGAAGAGGAAATTTTTAACCGACAAAGATGGCAACCGAGGATCATCCGCGTTTCCTCCCGCTGCCTGAGCGTCCTCCCCAGCGACAGCGGCCTTCCGTCTGCAGCAATGCCTATACTCTTTTTTGATGTATCGTATTTACGATGCACTTTTTAGATGTATATTTGCCATGGCTTTCGCCGCAGCGTTGAGCGCAGGCCCATGAGCAAAGGGAGAACACCATGATCGACGTGCAGAAAATCACCCATTTCCTGGGCAGGGGCCTCGCCACCACCGGGACGATGGCCACACTTGTCGCAAGCGGCAGTGTGATATCGATGACCACGGCATCGCCCGCGGCGGCCTGCTCATCCGAAGCCTACATCGGCTCAGTCTGCATCATGGCTACTAAATACTGCCCATACGGCTATGTCGCCGCCAACGGACAGACGATTCAAGTCAATGAAAACCAGGCCCTGTACGCGCTCATCTACGGCGTCTATGGTGAGACGTCCCAAACTTCGTTCGCCGTGCCGGACCTGCGCGGGCGCAGTCCGATCGGCTCTGGCACCGGAACAGGCCTTACGCCCGTTGACCTGGGTGCAAAGGTGGGGGTGCAGCAAACCCTTCTGCAGCCGGCGCAAGTTCCGGTGGGGCAACATATCCATTCGACCACGTTCACCGGCACCGGCAGCACAACGCAGACCGTGGAGGTGCCGGCACAGCCCTC
Source organism: Neorhizobium sp. PAMB6630 (assembly GCF_058242775.1). Taxonomy (NCBI): domain Bacteria; kingdom Pseudomonadati; phylum Pseudomonadota; class Alphaproteobacteria; order Hyphomicrobiales; family Rhizobiaceae; genus Neorhizobium; species Neorhizobium sp. PAMB6630. Next base: position 982,706 of record NZ_CM177836.1, on the reverse strand, counting down.
AACCCTTGGCGTCAGCGCAAAGCTGGTTGCCAAGCAGATGGCGGGCGGGACGAATGCCGTCAATGGCGCCTTTCTTGGCCAGGGATCGACGACAGGTGGAGGCCAGGCTTCCATCTATGTGGACCCGAGTTCGGTGACACCAACAACGGTCAGCGCCGAACTGGGTGGGCTTGACGTGCAGTTGACGGGAGCGCCGGGCAGCCCGAAGATCAGCGTCACTGTGCCGACCGGGATCACAGGCGGCAGCGTTACGGTTCAGCCAAACTCGGTGATTCCAGCGACAGTCCCTGTCAACACCCAGTCTCCGGGTCTCGGCCTCACCGTATGTATCGCAGTGATTGGCCTCTATCCACAGCGCCCTTGACATCGATGCCAAAGCGAAAAACGCCGGCCCGTGAATGACAGGGCCGGCGTTTTTATAAGATCGATGTTGATCAGGCCGAAAGCTTGGCCATGACCTCGTCGGACACCTCGAAGTTGGAATAGACGGTCTGCACGTCGTCATCATCTTCCAGGTTATCGATGAGCTTCATCAGCGACTGGGCCTTTTCCTCGTCCACAGGCACGGTGTTCTGCGGCTTCCAGGCGGATTTGACCGTCTGGGCTTCGCCAAGCACAGCTTCGAGTGCCTTCGATACTTCGCCCATGCTCTCGAACGCGCAGATGATGGTGTGGCCGTCCTCATCGGAAATCACGTCGTCGGCGCCGGCCTCGATCGCGGCTTCCATGATCGTGTCGGCATCGCCGGCCGAGGTCTTGTAGACGATTTCGCCGACGTGATCGAAGGAGAAGGACACCGAACCGGTTTCGCCAAGCGCGCCGCCGGCCTTGGTGAAGATGGAGCGCACGTTGGAGGCGGTGCGGTTGCGGTTGTCGGTCAGCGCTTCCACGATGATGGCCGTGCCGCCCGGGCCATAGCCTTCGTAGCGGATCGCATCATAGGTCTCGGCATCGGCACCGGAGGCCTTCTTGATGGCGCGGTCGATATTGTCCTTCGGCATGGACTGGGCCTTGGCGTTCTGGATCGCCAGACGCAATGCCGCGTTCATGCTCGGATCGGGCAGACCGGTTTTTGCAGCAACGGTGATTTCACGTGCAAGCTTGGAGAACATCTTGGACCGGATGGAATCCTGACGGCCCTTGCGGTGCATGATGTTCTTGAACTGTGAATGGCCAGCCATGGCACCCCTTCATGCGTAAAAATGTCCAGAATGGCCGGCTTATAGGCACGAATGGCCCTGCTGTTCAAGGAAAAAGCGGCTCACCACAGCTTTGCCTCCGCCCCTTGAGACTGCCTTCCCGCCCGCGACCGCACTCTTTGCCATCGGAACAAAGCACGGCGGGCAACGTTCTTGACCCGACCTCCACATCACGAAAGGATCGGCTATGGTAAGTCTGACGGAAGCGCGCGAGCAGCCTGCGCGCCAGCTCTGGGAAGAGATCAACGCAATCCATGCCGGCATGCTGGGCCTTGAAGGCTCCTCCATGCACATGCAGCCGATGGCACCCCATGGGGACCCCAAGACCAACACGGTCTGGTTTTTCACCCGCAACGATACCGATCTTGCCAAGGCGATCCGCCCCGGCACGCGCGCGCATTTCTGCGTCACCGGCAAGAACCACGATTATCATGCGTGCCTTGCAGGCGTCATCGAGTTGCGCAAGGACATGGCCAAGATCGACGAATACTGGAGCGCCGTGACCGCCGCCTGGTTCGAACACGGCAAGGACGACCCTGCCCTCACCATGCTGGCATTGCATGTCGATGATGCCGAAATCTGGGCCTCGACGGACAGCAGCCTGAAATTCGGCTGGGAAATCGCCAAGGCCAACATGAACGAGGAAAAGATGCCTGACGTCGGTGTGAAGCAGCACCTGACATTCGCCTGAGAACTCTGAATATCCATCAGGCATTTTGCGCCGCGTATCCAACAGGGATGCGCGGCGTTTCTTATAGCCCCTGCGGCACGATGATCTGCGGCTTGCGTGGCAGGTTGCGCAGGGACACAGTCAGGGCGGGGCGATCGGCGTAAACGATGTCAAAGCGGCTATCGAACATCGCAAGAAACCGGTCAAGCGACGGCCCGCCGCGGTGCATCGGCAGGATCAGTGATGAGCGCAGCCGTTGCACCACACGGCTCATGCTATCCGCCCCCATCGTCAACCCGCCATCGGTGGGCACCATCAGCACGTCCAGGCGACCGATTTCGGCATAGTGCGTATCCGTCAACTCATGATGGAGATGGCCGAGATGACCGATGCAGAGGCCCGCCATTTCGAAGATGAAGATGGAATTGCCGTTTTCTTCAAAACCGCCGTAGGCGCGAATATCGGTGGAGACATTGCGGATATAGCTGTCGCCGACCATCACATGATGTTCGGCCTTTTCGCCGGGCACGTCACTCCAGCCGGGCAATACGTGTTCGATGGCAGGATCGGGCGACAGGGTAAAATGGGTGGAATGCGCCTTGTTCATCGTCACCACGTCGGGCGTCACGGTCGGGCGGTGATAACCGCTGTAATCGGTGGCGATCACCACGCCTTCAGGGCTTTCGATCTGGTAGGTGGAATGGCCGATGAAGGTGATCTTCACGTCTTCGCGGTTCACCTTTGCCTGCGCGATCTCATAGGGCGCAAAGCTTGCAAACGTGGCTCTGGGCACCGCCTGCGCAATAGCCTGGCACTGGCTGACGGGCATTTGCGAAGGGGATGGTCGCGGCGATGGAAGAGATGACTGGGCGTGCGCCGTGGCAATAAGCGCCGTCATCGACAGCAGAGCGAATGCGACAGTCCGCAGCATCATGCCACTCCCTCGTCCGGTCCGGTTGAGAAAAGATGCGGCATGTCTTGAACAGCGTCCAGCCGGAAGTTTTAACCCCGGCTCACAATCGTGTCATTGTGTCATCCCGTCGCCTGATCAGCGCGCCTCGCCATCGGCAGGGGCACGCGGATCGAGCATCAAGCTCTCAGGCGTGGCAAGCGGCGCATTGGCGGCAGGCGCCGTTGCGTAATTGTCCTTTTCGGCGCGGGGCAAGGCGGCCCTCTGCCGGCTGCGGAAAATCGCATGGGCGACAACGGCGATATGGGCGCAGGCGGTGACGGCAAACAGCGCGTGCGGGCCGAAATGCGTCATGACCGGGCCGCCCAGTGTCGGACCGATGATCGTGCCGATGCCGAACAGCAGCAGCAGACCGCCGGACACTTTTACGAAATCTTCCGAGGAGGCGAAGTCGTTGGCGTGGGCAACCGCAATGGGATAAAGCGCGTTGGCGGCCGCCCCATAGACCGCCACAAGCGGAATGATGACGTAGACATGCATCGGCTGGAACACGAAGAGCAGCGCACCGGCCACAGCCGAAAGGCCCGACAGCCCCGCCAGCACGAAACGCCGGTCCATGCGGTCGGACAGGCGGCCTGCCGGAAACTGCATGATGGCGCCGGCAAAGATGGTGATGCTGACCATGATGGCGATGGTGGACTGGTGCATGCCGGCCTGGGAGGCAAAAACGGCCACCAGCGTACCATAAGCGCCATTGGCGATGCCGATCATCAGGATGCCGACGAAGGACACCGGCGAATTTCGGTAGAGCGCCGGAAGATCGAGGCTCACCCGTTTCAACGGTTGCGGAGAAGCGGCCGTCGACAGCGTCGTCGGCAGGATGGCGAGGCAATAGAGAATGCCGCAGACCATGAACAGGAACGGTGTCGTGACATCCGCCAGTCCGACCAGAAGCTGCCCACCAACCACGCCCATCAGGGTGATGGAAATGTAGAGCGAGAAGATCGCGCCACGGCTTTCATTGGTCGCCCGCTCGTTCAGCCAGCTTTCGATGATCATCGAGGTGCCTGCCGTGCAGAAACCGGTGACGGCCCGCAGCGTCAGCCAGGCGCCGTCATGCACGACCATGCCGGTGACGAGAACGTTGAGGCAGATGATGGCGCCGAAGCCGGAAAAAGCCCGGACATGACCGATGCGGCGCACAAGCTGCGGGGCAACAAAACACCCGAGCACAAAGCCGCCGGCCCAGGTGGTGCCAAGCAGGCCCAGCACCTCGTTGGAATATCCTTCATGCGTTCCGCGCACCGGCAAAAGCAGGCCCTGCAGGCCATTGCCCAGAAACAGGAAAAGCGTACCGATAAGAAGACTGAGAACAGGCAGGATATTGCGAGGCATTGAGAGAGACCGTTGGCGTTCGGTTCAGTTTCTGCCCTGCAACAAAGCACGGCAATGGTTAAACTTGCAGTGCCAAACGCCCCTGATGCAGCAGTTATTTCCGCATGAAACGACGATTGGCGGCGCAAAGGACAGCGAGCCGGCTTCCAACCACAAAAGAATTGGTATCGAATCTCTCTCCCCACGCCTATCTGTGGTGCAGACCAAAAATGTCCAGCCTGTGGCTGACCTCGCATGAGCCGGAAAAATCATGACGAAACTGATCGGCCTCCTGCTCATCCTGGCCATGATCGTACATCTCATCAAGCCGCTCGGCCTGCCCTTCCTGAAGCGCCGCAGCGATTTCTGGCGGATCGCGGTTCTGGCTTTTGCGCTGTGGGCCGTGACGCTGCTGCTGCGCGATTTCACCTGAAAACCGGCGATAAATTTTCCCGCCCATGCGCCCTTGAAATCTCTACCGGATCGATAGAGATTAAACTCTTGGCAAGCGGAACCACCGGTTCATGATGACCGGCGGGCAACCAGGAGCGCGCATGAAGTATGATGTCGCCGTCGTCGGGGCCGGATTTTCGGCCATCGCAGTCACCATCAACCTGATGCGGCACCTGCCCGCATCCGCCCGCATTGCCGTCGTCGGAGACGATCCCGGGTTCGGGCGCGGAACGGCCTATCGCAGCGAATTCCACCTGCACCGCCTCAACGTTCCGGCCGCGCGCATGTCGATCGACCCGGATGCGCCGGAGGATTTTCTCGACTGGCTGCGTGACCACGAGCGTCCGATTTCCGGCAGCGACTTTGCCCCGCGCAGCGATTTCGGCCTTTACCTGCGCGACCGGCTGGCATCCCTGCTGCGCGAGCGCGACAGCCGCGCCAAGGTGGATTTCATCAAGGCAAAGGCCGTCGGCTGCCTCGATATCGGGCCGGAAACGACCCTCATCCGGCTGGACAACGGCGATGGGCTGGCGGTGAAGGCAACCGTGCTCTGTCTCGGCGTCGGCAGTGCGCCGCTTCCGCTCGGCGGCGATACCATCGCCCCTGCCGCGCGCGCCGTCATCGTTGAAAATCCGTGGCGGCTGAGCTGGCTGTCGAAGGTCGGGCGCCATGAGCGCGTCGCCATGCTCGGATCGGGGCTGACCATGGTGGATCAGGTGCTGGCGCTGCGCGCCACCGGCCATCGCGGCCAGATCCATGTCCTCTCCCGGCGCGGGCTGTTGCCGCACGCCCATGATGTCCATCACGGCACGCCCGTTCCCTTGGACGTTCCCGAAACGGACCGGCAGATCAGTACGCTTCTCGCCCACCTGCGTCGCAAGGTGCGCGCGGGCGCCCCCTGGCGCGCGGTGATGGACGGGCTTCGGCCGCACACGCAAAACCTTTGGCAACAGCTGAACGAAGAGCAGAAGGCACGGTTTCTTCGCCATGCCCTTGCCTGGTGGACCATCCACCGCCACCGGCTGGCACCCGATGTCGGCGTGGAACTGAAGCAGCTTGTGGCAGATGGCACCGTTCGGGTTCATGCCGGTTTCCTGCAGCGTATCGAGGCGACCGATCCGGGTGTAACCCTCACCTATCGCAAACGTGGCACAAGCGGACTGGAGCGCCTCAGCGCCGACTGGATCGTCAACTGTACCGGCATGGAACGGGCCGGCATTCGCCATTCGCCGCTGTTGCAGGCGATGGCGTCGCGCGGCCAGTTGCAGGGCGATCCGCTCGGGCTTGGCATCGTCGTCAACGGACAGTCGCAATTGGTGGCACGCAGCGGCGATACCCATCGTCACATTTATGTGGTCGGCGCGCTGACGGCCGGGCGGTTCTGGGAAATCACCGCCGTGCCGGATATTCGCGTGCAGGCGCAAGGTGTGGCCCGCTCCATTTGCGCAGCGCTTGAGCGGCAGCCGGTTTAAGGCCCATCAGAACGTGATGCGGCCTTCCATGACGCTGACGCAGCGGCCGCTGATGCGCACATCGCGCGCAGTGCCCGCCTCCTTGGTCACGGCAAGCTCGATCAGGCTGCGGCGGCCCATTTCCACGCCCTGCTCGATGGTGACCTGAAACTCGGCGTCGGCTCTGTCGTCGAGACTTGCCAGAAACGCCGACAGGGCGCCGGACGCGCTGCCGGTGGCGGGGTCTTCGATGACATTGTCGAGCGGCGCAAACATGCGGGCCCGCAGATGCCACGGATCGTTGTCGTCCCGCACATAGAGAAACAGCGAAAATTCATGCGGCGACGGACCATGGCTTGCGGCGGCATCGCCAAAGGCGGCAAGGTTCGGGCGGGCGCGGCCAAGGGTGGCCAGATCGGTTACCTCCGCCACGACAAAAGGCAAGCCAACGGAGGCGGATCGTGGCAGATGACGGTCCAGCCGTAAGGCACCCTCCGGCAGGCTGGCGCAGGCGAGGATGACGTCTCCCGGCACCGCATCACCGATGACCAGCGGTTGCGGCGCGCGGATGGTGGCACCCACCACCGCAGCGTCGTCTCGCTTCAGAACCACCTCGACCAGGCCTGCCTTTTCTTCAAACCTCAGCACATCGCCGATGGCGCGGCCGAAGAGATGGCTCTCTTGCCCAAGGACGAAGGCGGTTCCGACATTGGGGTGGCCGGCAAAGGGAATTTCGGCGGTTGGCGTAAAAATCCGCACCCGCGCATCGTTTGCGGGATCTTCCGACGGCAGCACGAAGGTGATTTCCGAATAACCGAACTCGGCGGCAATCTTCTGCATGGCTTCGTCACTGATGCCGCGCGCATCGGGAAATACCGCCAGCGGATTGCCGGCAAAACGCTCCGTGGTGAAGACGTCGGTGGTAACGAATGCTGCTGTGCCCATTCCTGCTGTGCCCATGCCTGCCGCTCCTGATGTTGAGCCGCATGGCTATCGCAGCGGCTGCCGTTTCACCAGCCAAAGCTTTTGACGCAATCCATCAGAAAATGTGAAGGGCCGCCCCCTCTCGGGAGCGACCCTTCTCCTCCTCCAGAAAGGCGAGGAATCAGATTTTGTTGACGCTCGCCGCGCAGATCTGATCGATAGTTGCGCCGAGGCTCGTATTGAACTCTTCGTCGCTCATCGAAACGCGCAGGCCTTCCGTCAGGCCGCGCGAGAAACTGGCGATCATGCCATGGTTGTGGCTGAGCTTCTCGCAGGCATCCACCGTGCTGTAGCCGCCCGACAGCGCCACGAGGCGCACGACCGACGGATGGGCAACGAGCGGCGCATAAAAATCTGCAACCGTGGGGATCGTCAGCTTCAGCATGACGGTGACGCCAGAAGGCAGCTTGTCGAGTTCGGCGATGATCTCGTCGCGCAGAATGGCTTCGGCTTCTGCCTTGGTCGGGCTCTTGATGGAAACTTCAGGTTCGATGATCGGCATCAGGCCCTGGCCGATGATCTGGCGGGCCACCTCGAACTGCTGCTTGACGACGGCGGCAATGCCGGCTCTGTCCGCATGGGCAATGACGGAACGCATCTTGGTGCCGAAAATACCCTTTTCGCGGCCACGGATGAGGAGCGCGTCGAGATCGGGCATCGGCTTCATGGTCTGAACGCCGTTTTCTTCCGCATTCAGGCCCTTGTCGACCTTGAGGAAGGGCACGACGCCGCGGTTTTCCCAGAGATAGGAGGGAACCGGCTGGCCATCCACATCACCATCCATCGTGCGCTCGAACAGGATGGCGCCAATGACCTTGTCGCTCGAAAATGCAGGGGCGGTCATGATGCGCACGCGCATGGCGTGCATCAGCCGGAACATGTCCTCTTCACTGCTGTAATCGCTGTCGGACACGCCATAAAGACGCAACGCTCCGGGTGTTGAACCACCACTCTGATCCAGCGCCGCAATAAATCCCGGCGCGGAACTCATCCTGTCCAACATCTTGGCGTACCCCATGCTTACACTCCTGTCCCTAAAGTCGGCGCACTATGCGTTCATATCTCGCAAGATACCATCCGCGGATAACAGAAGTTTTTATGCAGGGAAATCCTATGCTTAGGAGTTGAAACGATTGAATTTATTTCAATCGTTTAAAATATCTAAAATAATTTAAATCTGTTTGTATCCGCAGGCGAGGTGCTTGGAAAAGACCTCGCCTGCGCTAACATGTCGCGCTTATGCGCTCTTCTGCAGAACGGCAACGCCGGGCAGTTCCTTGCCTTCCATCCATTCCAGGAAGGCGCCGCCGGCTGTGGAGACATAGGAGAAATCGTCGGCAACGCCCGCATGGTTGAGCGCCGACACCGTGTCGCCACCACCGGCGACGGAGACGAGCTTGCCGGCCTTGGTTTCTTCAGCCGCAAGCTTTGCAGCCGCGACCGTTGCCTTATCGAAGGGCTCGATTTCAAACGCGCCAAGCGGGCCGTTCCAGACCAGCGTCTGCGCCTTTTCGATCCAGCCGCCGATCAATTCGATGGTTTCGGGGCCGACATCCAGCATCATCGCATCGGCCGGGATCGCCTCGATATCGACGACTTCATTGGCCGCGCCCGCCTTGAACTCGCGGGCAACGACGCCGTCGACGGGCAGCACGATGGCGCAATTGGCGTTTGCCGCTTCGATCATGATCTTCTTGGCAAGATCGGCCAGATCATGTTCGCAGAGCGACTTGCCGACATTCGTGCCACGCGCAGCGATAAACGTGTTGGCCATGCCGCCGCCGATGACCAGCGCATCGACGCGCTTCACAAGGTTCATCAGGAGATCGATCTTGGTGGACACCTTGGCGCCGCCGACGATGGCAACGACCGGACGGGTGGGGTTGCCAAGGCCCTTTTCCAGCGCTTCCAGTTCCTGCTGCATGGTGCGACCGGCATAGGCCGGCAGAAGGTGCGCAAGGCCTTCCGTCGAGGAATGCGCACGGTGGGCGGCGGAAAAGGCGTCGTTGATGTAGATATCGCCGTTTTCAGCAAGCGCCTTGGTAAAGGCCGGATCGTTCTTTTCCTCGCCGGCGTGGAAGCGGGTGTTTTCGAGAAGCAGGATATCGCCGTTTGCCATGCCCGACACGGCGTCTGCGGCGGCCTCTCCGATGCAATCAGCGGCAAAGAGGACCGCATGGTCCAGCACGGCCTCGACGGCCGGCGCGATCAGCTTCAGCGACATGTCGGCGACCGGCGCACCCTTCGGGCGGCCGAAATGGGCGAGCAGGATCACCTTGGCGCCCTTGCCCGACAATTCCAGAATGGTGGGGGCCACGCGCTCGATGCGCGTGACATCGCTCACCTTGCCATCCGATACGGGCACGTTGAGATCGACGCGCACGAGAACGCGCTTGCCGGCAATGTCGGAAAGGTCGTCGAGGGTCTTGAAGGCCGCCATGGTCTGCATCCGTTGTTTAGGGTTGTGATTTCGATGCGGACCATACCCCACCTGACCGATGACGCAAGCCCGGGACGGGCGGCAATCAGGGCTGATTTTCGCCCGGCCCGGCAGACGGTGGCGGGTCCGTTTCGAAAGGCTCCGCAACAGTCGGTGCGGCCGACGCAACGGCTGCGGCAGGCGTGGGTTTGCCCCGGTAACGACGCAGCGTATCGCGCACGCGATGGGCGATTTCGCGAAAGTTGATGAAGATCGGCAGAGAGATGGCCGGCTCCACCGGTTCTAGCGAAATTCCGACGGAACGGATGTGGTCGTTCTCATCGAGTTCGCGCACGATGAGGATGATCGAGCCGAGGCGCACGCGGTCGGCATATTCGGCATTGCCGCCGAGACGGTAGGTCATGAGGTCGCCGATGGTCATCGCCTGTTCGGCAACGGTCAGCAGGCCCGGCCCATAGGCGGCATCGAGTTCGCGCGAGGGACGGCTTGCCGAGATGGCAAAGGCGCCGAAGAAGTCCGCATCGTCCTCATCGACAGGCGCGCGGCTGGCAAACAGCCGGTCGAGTAGGCGCGAATAGCCCGGCGCGATGAAGAGATAGACATAATCCTTTTCCCGGAGACGCCCGGCATACTGATAGCGCATGCTGCGGCCATCGCGCACGACGAGCGAGGGCGTTGCCCAGCGCGGGATGCGCTCGCCGCGCAGCACCGGGCTATCCCTGATCACACGGTAGGAAATCAGTTCGTGCGTGGCGCGGCCCGGCAGGTCCAGCTCCACCTTGTCCACCTCGCCCATGCGCTTGGGTATGATGAGGCCGAGCCGTTCGGCCACCGGCTTGATCGTCCAGCCCTGCACCAGAAGCGAGACCAGCACGATGATAAAGGCCGTATTGAAATAGACATGACCGTCATCGATGCCGCCAAGGATCGGCATGATGCCAAGCAGGATGGAGACCGCGCCGCGAAGCCCGACCCAGGCGACGAAGCCGATTTCCTGCTGGGTAAAATCGAACGGCAGAAGGCTCAGCCACACCGCAATCGGGCGGGCGACGAAGATGAGAAACAGCGCAAGGCCGATGGCCGGCAACAGGATGGCGGGAAACTGCGAGGGCGTGGCAAGCAGGCCGAGCAGCAGGAACATGATGATCTGGGCAAGCCATGTCAGACCGTCCTGGAAACGGGTGATGGCTTCCTTGGCAAAGATCTTGCGGTTTCCGGCAAAGATGCCCGCGACATAAACGGCCAGGAAGCCGCTGCCGCCAACGGCACCGGTGAAGGAAAACACCAGCAGCGACAGTGCGAGAACAAAAATCGGCGCCAGCCCCCGGTCAACAGGCAGGCGGTTGAGCACGGCAACGATCATGATGCCGCCGAGAAGGCCAAGCGCCCCGCCAAGGCCCATCTGCTTCACGAACATCGTCAGCAGATCGAGGTTGAAGCCGGAGGCGCCATGGCCGGAACTGATCAGCTCCACCAGCGCAATCGTCAGAAACACCGCCATCGGATCGTTGGTGCCCGATTCCACCTCGAGCGAGGAGCGCACCTTGTCGCGGATATGAATGCCGCCGATGCGCAGCAGGAAGAATACGGCGGCCGCATCGGTGGAGGCAACGATGGAGCCGAGGAGCAGGCCTTCCAGCCAGCTCAGCCCCAGAAACAGCGAGGCGGCGAAGGCAAAGATGGAGGCTGTCAGCACCACGCCGAGCGAGGCCATGGTGATGGCGGGCACGGCGGCGATGCGGAAGGAATGGAGGGACGTGCCGAAACCGCTATCGAACAGGATGACGGCGAGCGCCAGAGATCCCATCATATAGGCGACGGGGTAATTGCTGAACTCGATGCCGATGCCATCGACCCCAGCCACAAGCCCGATCAGCAGGAAGACGAGCAGCAGCGGAGCGCCGAACCGGAAGGCGAGAAGACTGGAGAAGGCGGCCGCCAGCACCAGGATCGTTCCCACCAGCAGGATGATGTAAAAGGCCTCCAAGGCTTGCGCTCCCCTCTTCCGTTCTTCAGGTCACCGCAACTCTCAAACGTGGCGCGGCAACAGTCTTGCTTATATCCCCTGTCGCATCCCTCCCCTTCGCATACGGCTTCATCATCACGGCATTCGCATCATGCGTGCCGCGCGACCGCTTCGACAAGAAGCGGAACAGGAAAAAGATGCAGGTCCGGCGCTCACCGGCAAGAATCAGGCAATAGCCAATTAGGCACGATCAAATCCGGCAAGAGAAGGGCGAAGCGGCAAAAAGCGGCAGATCACCCGCGCATATTTCCAGGAGGCTACCAGACTTAGGTGCGCGATGCGCTTTACGCAGAGCGTGCAAGATCCGAGGAGACAAAAGGGCGCCCACGAAAAAGGCGGCAGGATTTCTCCAGCCGCCTCGAAGGGATTGCCGTGCAGTGGGATCAGATGGTCTTTGCCAGCGCCACAGCCGTATCTGACATGCGGTTGGAGAAGCCCCATTCGTTGTCGTACCAGGTGAGGATACGCACGAAATTGCCTTCGAGAACCTTCGTCTGGTCAAGGGCGAAGATCGAGGAATGGCTGTCGTGGTTGAAGTCGCGGGAAACCAGCGGCTCGTCGGTGAAGCCGAGGATGCCCTTCAGCGCGCCGTTGGAGGCAGCGATGATGGCGTTGTTGACTTCTTCAACCGTGGTGTTCTTCTTGGCAACGAACTTGAAGTCGACGACCGAGACGTTCGGGGTCGGCACGCGGATCGAGGTGCCGTCCAGCTTGCCCTTCAGGTGCGGCAGAACCAGGCCAACGGCCTTGGCAGCACCGGTCGAGGTTGGGATCATGGAAAGCGCTGCCGCGCGGGCGCGGTAGAGATCCTTGTGCATGGTGTCGAGCGTCGGCTGGTCACCCGTGTAGGAGTGGATCGTGGTCATGAAACCATGATCGATGCCGATGGCGTCGTCGAGAACCTTGACGACCGGAACCAGGCAATTCGTGGTGCAGGACGCGTTGGAGATGACCAGGTGTTCGCTGGTCAACTGGTCGTCGTTGACACCAAAGACGACAGTCAGGTCAGCGCCATCGGCCGGTGCCGAAACGATGACGCGCTTGGCGCCAGCCGTCAGGTGGGCAGCAGCCTTGTCGCGCGAGGTGAAGATGCCGGTGCATTCCAGAGCGATATCGACACCGAGTTCGCCATGCGGCAGTTCGGCCGGGTTGCGCACAGCCGTAACCTTGATCGGCTTGCCGCCGCCCACGATGATGGTATCACCAGACACTTCGACCGAGGCCGGGAACTTGCCGTGGATCGAATCGTAACGCAGCAGGTGTGCATTCGTCTCGACCGGGCCGAGATCGTTGATGGCAACCACTTCGATATCCGTGCGACCGGATTCGACGATGGCGCGCAGGACATTGCGGCCGATGCGGCCGAAACCATTGATGGCAACCTTGACAGTCATATGCATTCACTCCCTCGAAAATGGGCTTTTATCGAAACTGCGAGGCGCCGGCGGCACCTCGCCTGATGGATGCGGCGGCGACGCCGTCACCTGGACTTTAGAGCGCCGACGGCGCTCCTGCCTGAACCTAGATCAACTCAGAGCTTGGCTTCGGCTGCGGCGACGACGGCCTCGACCGTGATGCCAAAATGCTTGTACAACTCCTTGGCCGGACCGGAGGCCCCGAAGGACTTCATGCCGATAAAGGCGCCGTCATTGCCGATGAAGGCATCCCAGCCTTCGCGCACGGCTGCTTCCACGGCAATCTTCACCGGGGAATGGCCGATGATCGCTTCGCGGTAGTCGTCGGACTGCTCGAAGAACAGTTCCACGCACGGAACCGAAACGACGCGGGTGGCAACACCCTTGGCTTCGAGAGCCTGAGCCGCCTTCACCGCAATCTCGACTTCCGAACCGGAGGCAAAGATCGACACCTTGGCATCGCTCGACGAGACCAGCTCGTAGGCGCCCTGGGCGCAAAGGTTCTTTTCCTCGTATTCGAGGCGAACCGGCATCAGGTTCTGGCGGGTCAGCGCCAGGCCCGAGGGGCGATGCTTTTCGTTGAGCGCAATCTGCCAGCACTCGGCCGTCTCGGTCTCGTCGGCCGGACGGAAGAGCATGAGGTTCGGGATGGCGCGAAGGGCTGCCACGTGTTCCACCGGCTGGTGGGTCGGGCCGTCTTCGCCAACGCCGATCGAATCATGCGTCCACACATGCACAACGCGGATGCCCATGAGGGCCGCGAGGCGCACCGACGGGCGGCAATAATCGGAGAAGATCAGGAAGCCGCCGGAATACGGGATCAGGCCGCCATGCAGCGCAATACCGTTCATGGCAGCAGCCGTCGCATGTTCGCGAATGCCCCAGTGCATGTAGCGGCCGGAGAAATCCGTCGGCGTGATCGACGTCATCTGGCTGGTCTTGGTGTTGTTGGAGGGCGTCAGGTCGGCCGAGCCGCCAAACGTTTCCGGCAACAGGCCGTTGATCACTTCCAGCACGTCTTCGGAAGCCTTGCGGGTGGCAACCGTCGGGTTGTTGGCGGCGACCTTCTTCTTGAAGGCATCGATGGCGCTGTCGAAACCACCGGGCAGATCGCCGGCGAAACGACGCACGAATTCGGCGCGCTTTTCGGAAGCCGTTGCAGCCAGACGCTCTTCCCATTCCTTGCGCGCCTTGGTGGAGCGCAGGCCGGCCAGGCGCCAGGCATCCAGCACGTCGGCTGGAATGGCAAAAGCTTCCGATTCCCAGTTCAGCGACTTGCGGGCCGCCGCAATTTCTTCCGCACCCAGCGGATTGCCGTGGACCTTGTGGGTGCCCTGCTTATTGGGCGCGCCAAAACCGATAATGGTCTTGCAGGCAATGAAGGTCGGGCGGTCGGACTTCTGAGCCGCCTCGATGGCAGCGGCGATTTCGTCCTGGTTATGGCCATCGACTTCGATCGTGTTCCAGTTGACCGACTTGAAGCGGGCAATCTGGTCGGTCGAATCCGACAGCGACACGGCACCGTCGATGGTGATCTTGTTGTCGTCCCAGAACACCACGAGCTTGTTCAGCTTGAGGTGACCGGCAAGCGCGATGGCTTCCTGGCTGATGCCTTCCATGAGGCAACCGTCACCCACCAGAACATAGGTGTGGTGGTTCTGCAGGTCGGTGCCGAATTCGGCGCCAAGCTTGCGTTCAGCAATCGCCATGCCCACGGCATTGGCAATGCCCTGGCCGAGCGGGCCAGTGGTCGTTTCGATGCCGGAGGCGTGACCGTATTCCGGATGGCCGGCGGTCTTGGAGCCCAGCTGGCGGAACTGCTTGATGTCCTCGATCGTCATATCCTCGTATCCCGTGAGATAGAGGAGCGAATAGAGAAGCATCGAGCCGTGGCCGGCCGACAGCACGAAGCGGTCGCGGTCGGGCCAGAGCGGGTTCTTCGGATCAAACTTCAGGTAACGGCTGAACAGGACCGTGGCGACGTCGGCCGCACCCATCGGAAGGCCCGGATGGCCGGAATTGGCCTTCTCGACAGCATCCATGGCAAGGAAACGGATCGCGTTTGCCATCCGGTTATGTTTTTCTGGAGAGGTCATGGCTAGTCCGCTGGTTCGCAGTGTCAATCACGGCCCTTCGAAAGGACCAAATGAGGCGCGGTCGATCCTTATCAGGTGCAACGGCCAAGTCAACAAACGGCACGTTCCACAATGTGTTCCCGCGACAAATGGTGCAGGGCGAGAATGACCCCGCGCCCGCCGTGCCAGCTTTTGCGCGCTCGCCGGAAAAACGGTGTAAAACAACGCGATCCACAGCTAAGCGAGGGCTCACCCGCCCCGGCTTTATTGACCGCCTCCTTTGCCACGCCTAGTGTACGTGGACGACGACACAGCGGGTCATCACGATTCGTGATTGCCCTGGCGGGCTTTGAGTACCAGCAGGATGCCGGTGGAAAAAACGTTGAATGCAGCCCTATCCGAGCTTCGCAACGCCGTGAACGGCCTGGAAAACGCCATCGATATGCGCGTTGAACGCCAGCGCGAAGCTTCCGACGTGGAAAACGAGGTGCGCCGCGTCCATGCCGATCGCGCCCGCCTTGCCCAGGAACTCGACCAGTCCGAATTTCGCGCAAACCGGCTGGAGGAAGTCAACCGCGAGGTGTCCCGCCGGCTGGTGACGGCGATGGAAACCATCCGCGCCGTTCTCGACCGATAGCCAGCAGAAGGTAGAGTTAAGCGCATGGCGCAAGTCACAGTGATGATCGACGGCAAGGCCTACCGCATGGCCTGCGAGGAAGGCCAGCAGGGCCATCTGGAAGATCTCGCCGCGCGTTTCGACCGCTATGTCGGGCACCTGAAAAGCCAATTCGGCGAAATTGGCGACCTGCGCGTCACCGTCATGGCCGGCATCATGGTGATGGACGAACTCTCCGAAGCCGAGCGGCGGATCGCAGCACTTGAAAACGAACTGGCTGGCCTGCGCAACACCCGTGAAGGTGCAGCCGAACAGCAGCAGCGCAGCGAAGAGGCCATTGCGGCGGCCATCGGGGAATTGGCTGCCCGGCTGAACGGCATCACCGCCAAGCTGAATGCCCGCCCGCAGGCGCCGTCGAATTAACGCGACAGCCACTGGCGGCGACGTCAATCCTCACCTATATTGCTGATGCGGTCTGCGCTTCCCGACAGGAACCACAATCCCTGGGGCCATACTCGATCCAAAGGGAGCTGTCCCTGACCAGGCCCGTGGGCTTGGACATATGGCGCCCACCTACGTTTGTAGGCACCCAGGATCGTAAAAATCCATCGGTCGCCGTGGATCGCACCTTTTTCGACTTTCGACTGCATTTAAAGGCTTTGCCCGTCGAGGCAGGCACACAAGACGCAGCACTTGGTATCCATTGCCAAGATGTCGACGCCAACCCTTCGAATTCAGGGGTAAATGGCGGTGCGGCGTCGAAGACCCTCTTGAAATACGCGAGTGGTGAACCATGTCCCGCAACCAGGGGACAGGTTTTTCGCGTACCATGCCATTTACAAATACCAAGTTTGCACGCTCATCGCTGCTGATGCTGTTCATCGGCGCTGCGGTTCTCGCAGCCATTGTCATTGCCTCCGTCGTTCTTTCCCGCATGACACAGAGCTATTTTGATGACGTCGTTCGCCTGCGCGCGCTCAGAAGCGCTGCCGCCGATACGATGCTTTACCTGCGTTCGGCGGAAGCCGGCCAGCGCGGCTACCTCATCACCGGCGACGAGAGCTTCCTGAAACCGTACACGGCGGCCATCCAGGGCATGGCGGACCAGCGGCAGCGGCTGGAGAGGACTTATGCCAACCAGACGGCCGTGACCTTTTCCATGCAGCAGTTCGATGCGCTGCTGGTGGCCAAGCTCAACGAGATGAAATCTACGGTGGATCTGGCAACCGCCGGCCGCTTCGATGCCGCGATCGACATCGTGCGCAACGCCGCGGGCCGGCAAATGATGGACGATATCAGTGCCCAGCTTGCGACGCTGACCGGCGATCTCGACCGCAAGCTGACCTCCGGCGTGCAGGAACTGCGCGATGTCGCCTCCATGCTGCAATGGTTCACCATCGGCGGCGGACTGGTCATCATGGCCGTCGTAGGAGGCGCGATCTTCGTCGTCATGCAGCATGTGCGCGAGCTTTCGCGCGCCCACCACGAGGTGGAGGAACTGAATACGGGGCTTGAGGAGCGTGTCAACGAGCGCACCGAAGACCTCATCCAGGCCAATCGTGAAATCCAGCGTTATGCCTATATCGTCTCGCACGACCTGCGTGCGCCGCTCGTCAATATCATGGGTTTTACCAGCGAGTTGGAACAGACGCTGAAATCCATCCGCGTTTACGTGCTGGCCGAAAACACCCAAACGCTTCGTGACGATGAGGTGCGCGAGGCGCGTCTTGCGGTGGAGGAGGATCTGCCGGAAGCGATTTCGTTCATTCGCTCCTCGACCAAAAAGATGGACGGCCTCATCAACGCCATCCTGAAGATTTCCCGCGATGGGCGCCGTGATCTGAAGCCGGAACGGGTCGATCTGCAGTCTCTGCTGGAAGCGACCGCCGACAGCATCAACCACCAAGTCAGCGAAGGCGGCGGCGAGGTGTCGATTTCGGTGTCTGCGGCACGCTCGCTGGTCACCGATCGGTTTTCGCTGGAGCAAATCTTCGGCAACCTGTTTGACAATGCCGTCAAATACAAGGACCCTTCCCGCGCACTCAATCTCATTGTGCGCGCCTTTACTGTGGGGCGAAACGCGCTGCGCATCGAAGTTTCCGACAATGGGCGCGGCATCGCACCGGAAGACCATGAGCGTGTATTCGAGCTGTTCCGCCGCTCCGGCCTGCAGAACAGCCCTGGAGAAGGCATTGGCCTTGCACATGTCCGATCATTAGTCAGAAATTTAGGCGGGGAAATTACGGTGACATCGACGCTTGGCGGCGGGTCGACTTTCATCATCCGCCTGCCGATGGATTTATCCCAGTATGTCAGGAGTAACGGGTCATGAAGGCAGCAGGCCGCGAAGTCACCATCGTGATGGTCGAGGATGATGAGGGCCATGCGCGCCTCATCGAAAAGAACGTGCGCCGCGCCGGCGTCAACAACGAGATCGTGCCGTTCACCAATGGCAACGAAGCGCTCGACTATATTCTGGGCACGGATCGGACCGGCGACAATATCCAGAACCGCTACATGCTGATCCTGCTCGATCTCAACCTGCCGGATATGTCGGGCCTCGACATTCTGGAAAAGGTGAAATCCAACGCGCATGCCAAGCGCCTGCCGGTGGTGATCCTGACGACGACGGATGACGAGCGCGAGATCCAGCGCTGTTACGATATGGGCGCCAATGTTTACATCACCAAGCCGGTGGATTACGACAGCTTTGCAAATGCCATCCGGCAGTTGGGCCTGTTCTTCTCCGTCATGCAAATACCCTGAACACCCCGTGGAGCCGATGCCGCAGAAGACCATCCTTTATGTTGACGACGACGTGGCGCTCGGGCGTCTCGCGCAACGGTCTCTCGGTCGCGTCGGCTACTCTGTTAGCCATGTTATCGACGGTGAGAGCTGCCTTGCAGCGCTGGGCGCGCAGAAGTTCGATGCCGTGGTGCTCGATCATTATCTACGCACGGAGACCGGCCTCGATATTCTCCGAACCTTCCACAACCGGGGGATCACGGTGCCGACGATCTATGTCACCGGCTCCAGCGAAGCGACGATTGCCGTCGATGCCTTGAAGAGCGGCGCCTCGGACTATGTGATCAAGACCGTCGGCGACGAATTCTGGTCGCTGATGGACAGCGCGCTGACGCATGCGATTGCCACCGCCGAGCTTCGCCGCGCAAAGGAGCGCGCCGAACAGGAGATACGCCTGGGCAAGGAGCGCGCCGAGGTTCTGTTGGCAGAGGTCAACCATCGTGTGGCCAACAGCCTTGCGCTGGTTGCCGCCCTCATCCGCCTGCAGGCCACCAACAGCCGTGACGAAACCGTGCGCGAGGCGCTGTCGGAAACGCAGGCACGCATTTCCGCCATCGCCGGCATGCATCGCAGCCTCTACACCTCTGATGACGTGCGCCATGTCGAAATGAACAAATATCTCGGCACGCTGGTGCAGGAGGTGCAAAGCTCCGTCAATGTGGAAAGCCAGGGGCCATCGATCCGGCTCTCGGCGGAGCCCGTCTCGCTCACCTCGGACCGTGCCGTTTCCGTCGGCATGATTGTTACTGAACTTCTGACCAACGCCATCAAATATGCCTATCCGGCAGGCGTCGAGGGCGAAGTGCGGGTAACGCTCACGCGCCAGGGCGACAACGAGGCATTGCTTGCCGTCGAGGATGATGGCGTCGGGCTGGAGGAAGGATCGAGCCCGAAAGGCACCGGTCTTGGCAGCCGGATCGTGCGCTCCATGGCCACCACGCTGGGTTCCGCCATTCGTTACGTGCCCTGCGCCGTCGGCACACGCGCCGAACTCAGCCTTGAACTGGCGGCCAATCCCGGCTGATCCTGTTGCAATGCAAAGGCTGCGCCGCTAAGATTGCCGCAACGTCAGCCTGCCACTCCGCAAGATTTTTGTGCGGGTTTCGGCCGGCAGGATCGGCCGGTTAGCGTGCCGATCCGGGATCGCCGTGTATTGTGCGGCCAAGATCCCTGGCGATAACCGAAGAGTGTCTCTTGTTTACCGAAATTCTGATTGTCGTCTGCCTTACCATTCTGAACGGCGTTCTTGCCATGTCGGAACTGGCGGTTGTCTCTTCGCGCACCATCCGTTTGAAAATGATGGCCGAACAGGGCAATAAAAGCGCCGCCATGGCCATGCGCCTTGCGGAAAACCCTGGCCGCTTCCTCTCCACCGTCCAGATCGGCATCACGCTGGTCGGCGTGCTCTCCGGCGCCTTTTCGGGTGCAACGCTGGGTGCACGTCTGGCCGGCTGGCTACAGGAACAGGGGCTGTCGCCGGCCCTGTCCGATGGCCTCGGCGTCGGCACGGTGGTTGTCGCCATCACCTATCTGTCGCTGATCGTCGGCGAGCTGGTGCCCAAGCAGATTGCGCTTCGCGCCCCGGAAAATGTCGCCGCCCGCGTGGCGCCCGCCATGGTGATCCTGTCAAAAATCTCGCTTCCCCTCGTCTGGTTGCTGGATGCGTCCGGACGCGCGGTTCTGAAGCTTCTCGGCCAGCAGGGTCAATCGAACGACCGGGTGACAGACGAGGAAATCCGCAGCGTGCTTGCCGAAGCCCATAGCGCCGGCGTGATCGAATCGGAAGAATCCGCGATGATATCAGGCGTCATGCGCCTTGCCGACCGCACCGCCCGCGGCCTGATGACCCCGCGCCGCGACGTCGAAGTGATCGACATCGAGGACGATCTGTCCGAAATCCGCGAACAGTTGCGCAACACACCGCGCTCGCGCCTTCCCGTGCGCAACGGCTCGTCCGACGAAATTTTGGGCGTCCTGTTCGTGAAAGATGCCTATGAAGCGATCGTGCAGGGGGTCGACCTCGACATCCGCAATCGCATGCGCGAGGCCCCCGTCGTGTCCGACCTCACCGGCGCCATCGACGTAATCCAGGGCCTGCGCCGCACGTCTGCACAGATGGTGCTGGTCTATGACGAATACGGTCATTTCGAAGGTATCGTCACCTCCGGCGACATTCTGGAAGCCATTACCGGCGTCTTTGAGGAAGACAATGTCGATGAGCCGGCCGTCGTGCTGCGCGAGGACGGCTCCTATCTCGTGGCCGGCTGGATGCCGGTGGACGAGTTTGCCCACCAGATGGGCTTTCCCATGAAGGATGACCCCGATTACGAGACCGTCGCCGGCTTTGTGATTGATGAGTTAAAGCACCTGCCGCAGCTCGGCGAAAGTTTTGTCTGGAACGGCTGGTCCTTCGAGGTGATCGACCTCGACGGCCGGCGTATCGACAAGCTTCTGGTGCGCAAGCTGGCCGACGCATGACGGATAAGGTCCAGGAAAAGGTTCTGCTGCGCAAGGAGCGGCTTCTTGCGCGCGATGCCCTTGCCGAAGCCGAGCGCATCGAAAAAAGCCTGTCCATCGCAGAC
The DNA here is from genome assembly GCF_058242775.1 of Neorhizobium sp. PAMB6630. Lineage (NCBI taxonomy): Bacteria > Pseudomonadati > Pseudomonadota > Alphaproteobacteria > Hyphomicrobiales > Rhizobiaceae > Neorhizobium > Neorhizobium sp. PAMB6630. Next base: position 961,706 of record NZ_CM177836.1, on the reverse strand, counting down.
CATGGCGAGGCAGCGTTCCGCGCCGGGACGCCATTTTCCGTCGTCTCCGGCTTTCTGCCGATCCGCTCCGAGGCCGATATCCGGCCGCTCCTCTCCTCGCTGCGCCAGACCGGTGCCCGCATCACGCTTCCCGTCATCCTCGACAAGCAGACCATCGTGTTTCGCGAGCTGGTGCCCGGTGCCGAACTGGTGTCCATGGGCTTTGGCACCTATGGACCGGGGCCGGAAGCGGCCGTGCTCGATCCCGACCTGATGCTGGTGCCGTTGGCCGCTTTTGACGCAACGGGCCAGCGGATTGGTTATGGCGGCGGTTATTACGACCGCGCCATCGATCGTTTGCACAGAAAAGGCTTAAATCCCCGCCTCATCGGCATTGCCTTCGATTGTCAGGAAGTGGCATCTGTGCCGGCAGAACCTCATGACGTCCGGCTGCACGCGGTTTTGACCGAAAGTGGCCTTCGGCGTTTCAACACTTGATCGGATCGGCATGCGACTTCTTTTTCTCGGTGACATGGTAGGCAAGACGGGCCGCACGGCCGTATGGGATCGCCTGCCCGGCCTCGTCTCCGACCTCAAACTCGATTTCGTCATCGTCAACGGCGAAAATGCCGCCGGCGGCTTTGGCATTACCGAGGACATCTTTCTGGAAACCGTCAATGCCGGCGCAGACGTGGTGACCACCGGTAACCACGTGTGGGACCAGAAGGAAGCGGTCAGCTTTGCAGGGCGCCACGACCAGTTTTTGCGCCCGGCCAATTATCCAGCAGGCACGCCCGGCCGCGGCTCCGGCATCTTCTACGCCAGGAACGGCGCGCGCGTGCTGGTGGCCAATGTCATGGGCCGCGTCTTCATGCACCCGGAGCTGGACGACCCCTTCAAGAGCGCCGAAGCCATCCTTGCCGCCTGCCCGCTGAAGGAACAGGCCGACGCGATCATCTTCGATTTCCACGCGGAAGCCACCAGCGAAAAGCAGTGTTTCGGCCATTTCGTCGATGGCAGGGCAAGCTTTGTCGTGGGTACACACACCCATGTGCCCACCGCCGACCACCAGATCCTGAACGGCGGAACCGCCTATATGTCGGATGCCGGCATGTGCGGCGATTACGATTCCTCGCTTGGCATGGAAAAGGAAGAACCGCTTAACCGCTTCATCTCGAAAATGCCAAAGGGCCGTTTCGAAGCGGCAAGCGGCCCCGCCACCATCTGCGGCGTCGGCGTTGAAATATCCGATACGACGGGCCTTGCGGAAAAGATCGCGCCGCTGCGCATCGGCCCGCGGCTTTCCGAAACCATTCCGGAGTTCTGGCGCTGACGCGAGGTTTTTCATGAGCCTGTTTGACGACGACCGCCCCAAAAAGCCCTCGAAACACGAGATCGGCTCGGACCTTTCGCTGCTGTCGGTTCAGGAACTGGACGAGCGGGTGGCCCCCTTCTTCACGCGGAAATCGAACGTCTGAAGACAGCAAGGGCTGCCAAGGAAACCGGGCTGAAGGCCGCCGAAAACCTGTTTCGCAAGTGAACGCCACTCGCGGGAAGTGTTACCGCTGGGGTTCAACCAGAGCGAAGTTTAAATGTATATTAAGCATTTTCGTTGATGATCGGCATGTTCGGTTCTGCCGGACGCAGACGGTTTCTCCAGTCGGTGAATTGGTCTGATTTCTCCCTGTTTTACCTTGAGAGCCGCTTTTGCGGCTCTTTTTTTTGCAAGCCTGTGTAAACTGTGGGAATTAACCCTTCCTTAAGAATTGGCTTGCGGATTTCGGCTAGTGGTATCATCTTCACGGCATGAACGACGGGGCGCGGAACTTTTTGCCCGCTTCCGTCATTGCCTGAACAAGTGAATGCGTTAGCAGGATAATCTCGATGTCAGAACAGGTATTGAATACCGTCAGTTTCGCAGGCCGCGCCGCTAACTCGTCGCAGTTCAAAGCTCTGTATGCCGAGGGCATGTCGCTGGTGGAAGAAACCGCGGCCTATCTCGATGGCCCCGGCCGCGCTGCTTCAAAAGTGCTGCCGCGCCTTGCCACAGTTCTTTACGCTGCCGAGTCAATGCGCCTGACGACCCGCCTGATGCAGATGGCATCGTGGCTGCTCCTGCAGCGCGCCGTCAACAATGGCGAAATGAGCCATGACCAGGTTCTGTCGGAAAAGAGCAAGGTGCGCCTCGACGGCTTCAACGTCGACCGCATGGCACCGGGCTGGGGTGACCTGCCGGAATCCTTCCGCGATCTCGTCGAACGCTCGCTGCGCCTGCAGAACCGCGTCGCTCTGCTCGACCGCGAAATCTACCGTCCGAACGACACGATCGTTCCCGACAACGAAAACAGCGTCCGCGCCCAGCTCGATCTGTTGCGCACCGCGTTCACCAGCTGATCCATCGCCGGACCTATACGACAGACGAAAAAGCGGGCTTTGCCCGCTTTTTTGATTCTGTCGATCAACGGTTAGAGAGGGACGCTGCCCTTCCCTCTCAGGTCTTGGGCTTTGTCGTTTCGACCGCCACCGTCTTGCTGGACGGTGCCTTGGTGGCAACCGGAGCCGCTGGAAGAACGGCCGGCAGGTGCCGGTCCATCATCGCCATCATGTCCGCATCGCGCTCATGCGCGCTCTTGCCGCCCAGCACGACGCCGACCAGATGATGGCCGGCGCGATCCACCGAGGTGACGAGGTTATAACCGGAGGCATCCGTATAACCGGTCTTGATGCCGCTTGCGCCGGGATAGGCGTTCAACACGCCGTTATGGCCGCGCAGCTTCATGCCGCGAAAGGTGATGGTGCGGTTGGAGAAGAGCTTGAACTCCTCCGGATAATCACGCATCAGCGCCAGCCCGAGCTTGGCCATGTCTTCAGCCGTCGTCACCTGCTCAGGATCGGGAAGGCCGGCCGGATTACAGAACACGGTTTTCGACATGCCCAGCTGATGCGCCTTCTGCGTCATCAGCACACCAAAGCCTGCCTCGGAGCCGCCAAGCGTTTCGCCCATCAGCACGGCCGCATCATTGGCCGAAAGCACCACCATGCCCAGCACCGCCTCGCGCACGGTGATCGTGCGACCGGCGCCGACGGCAAACTTGAAAGGCTCCTTGTTATTGGCATTTTCCGACATCACCACCTTCTGGTCCCAGGCGAGACGGCCCTGATGCAGGGCCTCGAAGGTGAGGTAAAGCGTCATCATCTTGGTGAGCGATGCCGGATAGTTCAGCTCGTCGGCGTGATCCGATTCGAGCACCTTGCCCGTCTGCGCATCCATGAGAAACCGCGCCTGACCGCTGATAGCAGAGGATGTGCCGGCGGAGAGAAGACCGGCGGACAGGAAGGCGCACGCAACGAGACGGGAAAAGGGCAACATCAGAACCTCGAAACACGAAAAAGCCGGCTGCCGGCGAAGACAGCCACAGAAGAGTGAGGGATAAAACGTGAAAAACCGCCCGAAGAACATTCCCCGGACGGTTTCAAATACATCACGTCAACCGCACCGGGACAAGGCCCGATGAGGGGATCAGAGGCCGAGGCCGCCGAAGCGCTTGTTGAACTTGGAAACGCGGCCACCGCGGTCCATCAGCTGCTGGTTGCCGCCGGTCCAGGCCGGGTGCGACTTGGAATCGATTTCGAGGTTCATGACCTGACCTTCCGAACCCCAGGTGGAGAAGGTTTCGTATTCTTCGCCGTCAGTCATGACGACCTTGATCTTGTGGTATTCCGGATGGATGTTGGCCTTCATGACACTCTTCCTGTGTGCGGGGTCTATATGTCGCAATTGCAGCGAGAGACCCTATCCCATAAATGAAGCCGTAGACCGATCCGGCCACGGCTTCCCAATTCGATGCGGAGCCTATACAGGAAGGTCTCCAAAAGCACAAGTACCCGCGCCCGAGAGTTAACGGGCCAAAATACGGGGCCATCGTGAGCGATAGTCAGACCACCATCGACAAGAAACGCCGTTCGCCGCAACCCCTTCTGCGGCTCGCCCCATACGTACTCCGTTACAAGCCGATGGTGCTGGCGGCCTGCGCCTTTCTGACGCTGGCGGCCGCGACCACGCTTGCCTTGCCGCTTGCCGTGCGGCGCATGATAGACCACGGTTTTGCAGCCTCCGACGGCACCTTCATCAACAGCTATTTCGGCATGCTGCTGGGGCTGGCCGCGCTTCTCGCGATCTCCAGCGCCATGCGCTATTATTATGTCATCACCATCGGCGAGCGCGTGGTGGCGGATCTGCGCAATGAGGTGTTTTCGCGCGTCACGGCTTTGTCGCCGTCGTTCTTCGACGTCAACCAGTCCGGCGAGATCGTCTCGCGGCTGACAGCGGATACGACCCAGATCAAATCCGCCTTCGGATCTGCCGCCTCGCAGGCGCTGCGCAACACCATTCTCTGTCTCGGCGCCATGGGCATGATGATCCTCACCAGCCCAAAACTGTCGGCGCTGGTGCTGGGCGCCATTCCGCTCATCGTGTTTCCGCTGGTCGGCTTTGGCCGCTCCGTCCGGGGCCGCTCGCGCGCCGCACAGGATACGCTGGCCGCAACCTCGGCCTTTGCCTCCGAAACCATTGCCGCCACGCGCACCGTGCAGGCCTTCGGCGCTGAAAAGGCGTCCTCTGCCCGCTATGAAAGCGCCGTCGAACAGGCCTATCAGGCCGCCCGTTCGGCCATACGTTCCCGCGCGCTGCTGACGGGCTTTGCCATTCTCCTCATCTTCGGCAGCATTGTCGGCGTCCTCTGGTATGGCGCCCAGAGCGTGCTCGCGGGCACCATGAGCGCCGGCACGCTTGGCCAGTTCGTGCTTTATTCGGTGATTGCCGCAAGCTCGCTCGGGCAGCTGTCGGAAGTCTGGGGTGAGCTTTCGCAAGCCGGTGGTGCTGCCGAACGGCTGACCGAACTGCTGCGCGAGGAACCGGCGATCCGCGAACCGGCAAACCCCGTCAGCCTGCCGATGCCGGTGCGCGGCGAGGTGGACTTCGACGACCTCTCCTTTACCTATCCGTCTCGCGTGAACGGCGTAACGCTGGAGCACCTGTCCTTCAGGGTTCGCGCCGGCGAAACAGTTGCCATCGTCGGCCCGTCCGGTGCCGGCAAAAGCACGGTTCTGTCGCTCCTCATGCGGTTCTACGACCCGACGGGCGGCGCAATCCGGCTTGATGGCGTCGATCTTCGCCAGGCAAAACTTGCCGATCTGCGCGCCCGCCTTGCCATCGTGCCGCAGGATGTCACCATCTTTGCCGCAACGATCCACGACAACATCGCGTTCGGCCTGCCGAATGCCAGCCGCGAAGCGGTGCGTGAGGCCGCCATTGCCGCCCAGGCGGACGAGTTCATCACCCGCCTCGACAACGGTTATGACACCATGGCCGGCGAACGCGGCGTGACGCTCTCCGGCGGCCAGCGCCAGCGTATCGCCATTGCCCGCGCGATCCTCAAGGATGCACCGGTTCTGCTCCTCGATGAGGCAACCTCGGCACTCGATGCCGAAAGCGAAACGCTGGTGCAGAAGGCGCTCGACGGGTTGATGCAGGACCGCACCACCATCGTCATCGCCCACCGTCTGGCAACCGTGCTGAAGGCCGACCGCATTCTGGTGATGGATGGCGGGCGCATTGTCGAGGAAGGCACCCACAGCCAGCTGGTGGCCCGTGGCGGGCTTTATGCAAGCCTTGCGCGGCTGCAATTCGATGCCGGCATGGAAGGTTTTATCGCCGCGCAATAAACCCATGGCTCGATAACGGGGGTCAGCACGGCCCCCGGACCGACCGAAACAGACATTCTGCACATCCCTGCACCGGGACGTTGTGCGCGGCGCATTTTACCTCCATTGTGAGATGACAGCATGTCGTCATCTCTGGGAGGAGTTTCCATGTCACTGTTTAAATCCATCGCCGCAGCCGCCGTGTTTGCCGGACTGCTGGCGGCCGGCTCTGCACGCGCGGAATATCCCGAGCGTGTGATTACCCTCGTCGTGCCCTTTGCGGCCGGCGGATCCACCGATGTCGTGGCGCGCATCATCGCACAGCGCATGTCCACGGATCTTGGCCAGCAGGTCGTCGTACAGAATGTCGCCGGTGCCGGCGGCAGCCTGGGGGCCGGAAACGTCGCGAATGCGCAAGCTGATGGCTATACGATTCTCATGGGCACCGTTGCCACCCACGCGCTCAATCCGCTGATCCTGAAGCAGAAACCCTACGATGCGGAAAAGGATTTTGCGCCGGTTTCGCTGCTTGTCGTCGTGCCGAACGTGCTGGTGGTCAATCCGCAATTGCCGGCAAAGACGGTGGCGGAACTGCTGGCGCTCCTGAAGGCCAATCCGGACAAATATGCCTATGCGTCTTCCGGCAATGGCACGCCGCTGCATCTGTCGGGCGAATTGTTCAAGATCATGGCCGGCGTCAGCATGCAGCATGTGCCCTACAAGGGCTCAGGCCCGGCGCTGAACGATGTGATCGGCAACCAGGTGCCGATCATGTTCGACAACCTGCCCTCCTCCTCCGGCCATATCAAGGCCGGCACGCTGAGGGCACTGGCGGTCACCACGCCGCAGCGGGCGCCCTCCTTCCCGGATGTGCCGACCATCGCCGAATCCGGCATTCCAGGCTACGAGACCTATACGTGGAACGCGCTCTTTGCGCCGGCCAAGACGCCGCAGCCAATCGTTGCCCGGCTGAATGCCGCCGCCAAGGTGGCGATGGCCGATCCGGCCGTGGCGGAGCGCATGAAGGAATTCAGCGCCACCATCGTCGCCTCATCCCCGGAAGAGCTTGCGACCCATGTGAAAGTCGAAATCGCCAAATGGACGCCCGTGGTGAAAAACGCCAACGTGCAGATGGATTGATCTTTTTGTGACCCTGCAAGAGGACGGAGCGGATTACCGCTCCGTCAGCTTCAACTCGATACGCCGGTTCTGGGAACGGACATCCGGCGTGTCACCCTCGGCAATCGGCTGATATTCACCAAAACCTGCGGCGACCAACCGGTTGGCAGCAACACCCTTGGAAATCAGGTATTTGACCACCGACGTGGCGCGGGCAGAGGAAAGCTCCCAGTTGTCGCGGTAACGGCCGGAGCCGGATAGAGGCGCGTTGTCCGTATGGCCGTCGACGCGCAGCACCCAGTTGATCTCCGGCGGAATCTCTTGCGCCAGTTCCAGGATTGCGGTGGCGAGCTTGTCCATTTCGGCGCGGCCGGCATCATCCAGATCGGCGCCGCCGACAGGAAACAGCACTTCCGACTGGAAGACGAAACGGTCTCCGACGATGCGGATGTTCTGCCGGTCGGAGAGGATTTCGCGCAGGCGGCCGAAGAAGTCCGACCGATAACGGTTCAACTCCTGCACGCGCTGGGCAAGTGCGACGTTGAGGCGGCGACCGAGATCGGAAATGCGCGCCTGCGACGACTGGTCCTTGGCCTCAGACGCCTGCAGCGCCTGTTCCACGGCAGCGATCTGGGCCCGCAGTGCGGCAATCTGCTGGTTGAGCAGTTCCACCTGGCTCATGGCGCGGGCGCTGGCCTGCTGTTCCTTGGAAAGCTGGTCGGTGAGCGCGCCGACGCGGGCATTGGCGGCATCGCTGGAGCCGGCACCGCGTTCCAGAAGCGCCTGAAGGCGGGAGCGTTCGCTTTCCGATTGCGACAGCGACGCCTGGAGATTGGCAAGCGTATCCTCGACATCCTGCTTGCCGCTCTTTTCCAGCGCCAAAAGCTCTGTCAGTTCGGCGATCTGGCTGTTCAACTGGTTCAGCACCGTGTCGCGGCCGGAAATCTCGCGGCCGAGAATGAACTGCGCCAGCACGAACACCGTGAGCAGAAACATGATGGCCAAAAGCAGCGTCGACAGGGCATCGACGAAACCGGGCCAATAATCGACGCTGCGTTCACGCCGGCGGTTGCGGCCAAGGGCCATCGCTTATTTCCCCCCGATCTTGTCGGACAGGCGGTCGAGCGTGCGGCGCATGGCTTTCGATTCTTCCTGCTGCGCCTCGATCCAGTCGCGCAGCATCTGCTGTTCGTTGCGCATGTTCTTGACGAGGCCCTGAATGCCCTCGGCAAGGCTGTTCATGGCGGCCAACGACCGTTCGTTCTGGGCCGTTTCGGTCTTGGACTGTGCAGCGATCAGCTTGCGCAACTGGTCAGCAACGCGACGCAGCTCTTCGGCCGAGCCATCGGCGGCGGGCACGCCAGCGACCGGCAATTCGCCACCGACTTCGGTGACCGATGACAGCCAGTTTTCCAGCTCCGTATAAAACCGGTTCTGGGCGCGGCCGGCCTGCAGATCGAGAAAACCGAGAATCAGCGAACCGGAGAGGCCGAGCAGCGAGGAGGAAAACGCCGTGCCCATGCCGGAAAGCGGTGCCGTCAGCCCGCTTTTCAGCGCCGTCAGGATATCGTTGTTGTTGCCGGAGCTGGGATCGAGGCTCTGGATGACCTCGCTGATCGAGCCAATCGTGCCGATCAAGCCCCAGAAGGTGCCGAGCAGGCCGAGAAAGACGAGAAGTCCAATCAGATAACGCGAGATATCGCGTGATTCGTCGAGCCGGGTTCCGATCGAATCAAGGATGGAGCGCAGCATGTTGGTGGAAAGCGCCAGCCGCTGGCTTCGCCCGAGAAGCGAGCGCATCGGCGCCAGAAGCCGCGGATCGCGCCCGACGCGGTCGGCGCTTCCGGCGGCGCGGAACGAGTTGAACCAGCGCACTTCCGGAATAAGGCCCGCGACCTGCACGAAGATCAGGATCACGCCGATGGCGAGAACGCCGAGGATCAGGCCGTTCAGGCCCGGATTGGTCATGAAGGCCGTATGGGCCTGCCGATAGAGGATGGCCGCAATGAAGCCGATGATGATCAGGAAGATCATCATGGTCCAAAGGAACGGCACCGGGTTTGAAAGCTTGTAGCCCTGTGAGCGGGGTGCCAATTCCGAACCGTTCACATCCCCGAGGGTCTCATTCGCCATGGTGCACGCAACCTCTCCGCATTACAACGCGGCGGAAGCTAGTGCAAAAATGAGACGAATTGAAGTGATGGGCACTCGGAAATCGACGCAATGCCCAAGGCTTTCATCTTTCATTCACCCTGTAACGGATGAATACGCGATCAGCGGGTCGGCACCGGGCGGTTGCTGACCTCGAGAAGCTGCTTCTGGATCAGCTCGTTGCCGGCCACCACACTTCCCTCGTCCATCATGTCGTTGCCGCCCTTGAAATCGCTGATGAAGCCACCGGCTTCGCGAATGAGGATAAGGCCGGCTGCCATGTCCCAGGGGGCAAGGCCGACTTCCCAGAAACCATCGAGACGACCGGCCGCCACATAGGCAAGATCGAGCGAGGGCGCACCGAAGCGGCGAACGCCGGCCACTTCGCCCATCACATGGCGCAGTTCCACCAGGAACTTGCCGTGGTTGCCGCGACCGAGATTGGGGACACCGCACCCGATGACGCAATCGGACAGAACGCGGCGGGCGCCAACGCGGATGCGGCGATCGTTCAGAAATGCGCCGCCGCCCTTTTCAGCGGTGAACAGCTCATCGGTTGCCGGGTTGAAGATCACGCCGGCCACCACTTCGCCATTACGCTCCAGCGCGATGGAGACGGCAAACTGCGGAATGCCGTGCAGGAAGTTGGTCGTGCCATCGAGCGGATCGACAATCCAGCGATGCGCACCGTCGGTGCCCTTTTCCTCTTCACCCTCTTCGCCGAGGAAACCATAGGTGGGGCGCGATTTCATCAGCTCGTCATGGACGATCTTCTCGGCCTTCATATCCGCCTGCGAGACGAAATCGCCCGGCCCCTTCACCGATACCTGGAGGTTCTGCACTTCGCCGAAATCGCGAGACAATGACTTGCCGGCCTTGATGGCGGACTGAACCATGACATTGAGAAGGGCTGAACGAGCCATTGGGGGTTCCTTGCGGGTATAGGGCGGGTGTCCCTGTCGAACAGGAACGAACGTCGATCTGAACTTTTATGAATAGGCGCGTTCAGAACCACAAAACCGGGGATAATTCAAGTGACGCGACCGGATAAGGCCGCAATGGATGGCATTACGGTGAACGGCCGGCAGCAAAGGCGCCGGTTCAGCCGCGCCGGAAACGGTTTGCGGCATCGATCGCCTGCTTCTGCTGGTCCTCGTTGATGCCGAGATAGAAGTCCTCGAGAACGGGATCAGCAAGGCCGGCGCGGCGAGACAGAACATACCATTTGGCCGCTTCGACCGGGTTGGGGCGGGTGCCGAGCGCGTTGATGTAGAGATGCGCAAGCTTGTTCTGCGCCACCACATTGCCGCGGGTGGCAGCAATCCGCAGCCATTCGAAACCCTTGTCGTAGTCGCGCGGGCCGCCCACACCATTGACGAACCAGATGCCGGCATCGAGCTGGGCGGTGTCATACCCGGCCTTTGCGGCGCGGATCAGCCATTCGCGGGCCTTTGCCTTCTTTTCCGGCGCAATGTCCTTGATCGCCTCATAAAGCTGGGACACCGCATATTGCGCATCGGCCACGCCCTGCTCGCCGGACTTTTCGTAAAACGGCAGAGCCAGCTTCAGGCCTTTTTCGCCGGGATTGTCGGCAACCAGGATCTGGCCCCAGTTGAACTGGGCCGATGCGTTGCCGGCATCTGCGGCGCGGCGCATGTAATCGTCGGCCTTCGTCTTGTCGCGCTCGACATTGCGTCCCTCCATCAGGAGAAGCGCATACTGGAACATAGCTGCCGGATCGCCGCGTTTCGCCGCCTCGCTGTACCAGAAGGCAGCGCCCTTGGGATCATGAACAATGCCAAGGCCGCGGGTCATCATTTCCGCCACCAGCGTCTGGGCGGCGGCATCGCCGGCCTCGGCGCGCGGCAGGGCCTTGTTCAGAGCCGTCACATAAAGACCGCGCTGATAGGCGCCGTAGGCCTCGTCAATTGGGCCCTTGTAGGGTTTTTCCGGAGGAACCGGAGGAAGGGCCGTGCCCATACGCTGGTAAAGCGTCACACCGGAGGACGGGTAAGGGTCATCGCCGGGGCGGGCAGCCTTGTCACCGGTCGCACCGGCTGCGGCACCATTGCCGGCATCCTTCTCTTTTGCGGCATCCCCGGCGGCAGCCGGCGCCTTGCGCAGAAGATCGGCGCCTTCAGGTACGGGGCGGGTGACCGCGCGCTCTGATCCTTGCGCCTGCGCCGGGCGCACCCCTTCCTGCCCGCCGGCCAGGCAGGCGAGAAAAACGGCGGGGGCGATGAGCAGGCGGGATCTGAGGCGCATGCCGATCTTCAAGCGTCAAACCGTGGCGCTTTTTCGTCCAACAGTGCGTTGATTTCAGAGATTGCGGCCGCAGTGCCCGCCGGATGATCGAAAACGGCCAAGCGAAGGGCGACAAACTCGGCGCCGGTTTCGGCCACCTGCAGCACGGAGGCGATATCGGTGCCGCCCATCACGATGCAGGGGATCTCCACCATCGAGGCCCACCATTCGCCAAGCGCCAGGTTCTTCGGATGGGCATCCGGCTTGATATCGCCGTCGAGCTTGCCGAAAAAGATGTAATCGGGACGCGCCTCGCCCACTTCCAGCGCCGTGTGACGGTCGGCGGCGGAGCCCGCGCCGACGATCATCTTCGGCGTGAATTTTTCAATCGCCTCTGCCAGCTCCTCGACCTTGCCGACAATGTGGAGACCGTCCGCCTTGGCGCGACCGGCAACCCGGCTGTCGCCGGCAACAAGGGCAGCAGCGCCAGCTTCCTGGACGATGGCCACCAGCTTTTCCGCGCGCTTCTGGAAGGACACCTCGTCCAGGCCGTATTGCGGCACGATGACCGAGGCCACGTCGCCGCCGCGCAAGGCATGCTCCAGCTTTTCGGAAAGAGCTGCATCGTCTTCAGCATCGGGCACGATCAGCACGAGGCGGCAGCGGTCTTCCGGAAGTGTCATGGCGTGTCCAATCTGGCAGGTCTCTGGCCGGGGATCTGGCCAATATCATGTCTGTGTCTATGGGTCTGCGGCGCCTTGACCGACTGCATGTCTTAAAATGCAGGCTCGATCCGGTTTGGGGCTCGTCATCCCGTCCTAAGTCCGATAGACCGGTCCGGCCTTCCGATCAACACCCTAGACTTGCCCCCTGGCGCTCCATGCTCGGCTTTGCTCTCCCCAGTCTCACCTTTTTTGCCGCAGCCGTCCCGGCTGTTGCGTTGGTCGGCCTTTCCAAGGGCGGCCTTGGCGGTGCGTTCGCGCTGATCGGCGTGCCGCTGATGGCGCTGGTCGTCAGCCCCGTCGATGCAGCCGCCATCTTCCTGCCGATCCTCATCGTGATGGACATGGTGGCGCTCTACGCCTGGCGCAAGCATAACGACCGCAAGCTGCTGCTTGCCTTCCTGCCCGGTGGCATGGTGGGCGTGGCGCTCGGCTGGGCGACATCGGCTTATGTGCCGCCGGATGTGCTGCGCTTCGTCATCGCCGTCTCGATGATCCTGTTTGCCCTGCGTTATTTCTATCAGGTCTACGGCCCGAGCAAGGGCGAACTGCCCGCCCCTGCCGGCCATCGCACCGGGCCTGCACTGTTCTGGGGCACGCTCTGTGGCTATGGCAGTTTCGTGGCCCATGCCGGCGGCCCGCCGTTCCAGATCTATGCGCTGCCGCTGCGGCTTGACCCCAAGGCGTATACGGGCGCCAGTGTGCGGTTTTTTGCGCTGGTCAACGCCATCAAGGTCATTCCCTATGTGGCGCTTGGCGCACTCGACACGAAAAACCTGTCGATTTCGCTGACGCTCCTGCCGGTCGCCCTTGTGGCAACCATGGCCGGCGCCGTGATCGTGCGGCGATTGAAGCCGGAGGTGTTTTATCCGCTGGCGTATGGATTAGGACTGCTGGCCGCGCTCAAATTACTTTGGGATGTGATGCCTTTCTAAAAAATACAACTAATTTTGCTTTGGATGCTGCGGCGCACAAGAATAGTCTTGCCGCGATAAACTTCCTCGCGTAAGTTGCATCCCATGACGACAATCGATCCATTTTCCGCTATTGCTGATCCAAACCGGCGTTACTTGCTGGAGGAGTTGAGGCGTGCCCCGCGCACAGTCAACCAGCTGGCGGAAGGCCTGCCGATCAGTCGGCCCGCAGTATCGCAGCACCTGAAGGCGCTGCTCGACAGCAATCTGGTCACGGTGACGGCCGAGGGCACAAAGCGCATCTATGCGTTAAACAGCAAGGGCTTCCAGAAGCTCAACCTCTGGCTCGATCAGTTCTGGTCCTGAAGGATTGTCTGGACGTGGGCGCTTGCGAGCTGAAAGCATTGGCGCGCCGGCCAGCCTTCAAATCAGACGCGCGCCGGAACGCACGAAACTTCCCAAAATAAAACCGCCGCCTCGTGTGGCGTCTGGCCTTGAGCGGGCGGCGGCTGGGTTTGGTCAATAACGCATGCAAGAACTCATAGGCTCTCGTCGAAAGGTCAGTGGCGTGTGTCGCTCCTCAACCGCTCCATCTGATCCTTGATGCGCAATTTGCGGCGCTTCAGGTCAGCGATTTCCTTGTCATCGGAGGATGGGGACGCAAGAATAGTCTGAAGCTCCTCCTCAAGAGCACCATGCTTCTTTTCGAGCGATGCGATATGAGCCTGTATGGTCATGTGGCACGTCCTTCCCTTTTTTCCTGCCACCGGCTCTCCGTGAGCCCGTGGCTTCAGGTTTGCAAAGGAATTGTGACACGATCCGATGGCTTTGTCGAAGGCGAAATCGTGACATCTCCGCGGCAAATCGGTGCGCGTGTTTAAAGACAGATGAAGGCTTGGAAAATTCTTCGCCTGCCCTGCCTCGCTTGAGAACACTGCGAAGCATTTACCCAAAGTGACATTAGGCGTTGATTAATCGGCGCGTCTCTGGCTCGAATGGGGCGGAGATTTGCCGCCCATCGCTCTAGTCGTTCACACGGTTTGATGGTAGGAGCTTGCGGGCATTCCCCGGCGAGACAAAGACCGGAATGAAGACAAGGGGACACGGGATCCATGGCTGATCAGGAACAGGCGGATATCAGGCTGACGCTGGCGCGGCTGCGCCAGGAACACGAAGACTATGACGCCGCCATCAATGCCATGATCCAGACAGGCTGCGAGGCGCTGCGTATCCAGCGCATGAAGAAAAAGAAGCTCGCCATCAAGGACAAGATGACGCAGCTCGAAGACCAGATCATTCCAGACATCATCGCGTGACGACAGAGGACGTGAGCTTGCTGCAAGAGAGACCGCCCGTTGCCATCATCATGGGAAGCCAGTCGGACTGGGAGACCATGAAGAACGCCGCCGACACGCTGGATGCTCTCGATGTCGGTTATGAAGCGCGGATCATATCCGCCCACCGCACGCCGGAGCGCATGGTGGCCTTTGCCAAGGGCGCACGCGCAGAAGGGTTCCAGATCATCATTGCCGGAGCCGGCGGTGCTGCCCACCTGCCCGGCATGGTGGCGGCACTGACGCCGCTTCCGGTGTTTGGCGTTCCCGTGCAATCGAAGGCCATGTCCGGTCTCGACAGTCTTTATTCCATCGTGCAGATGCCGGCCGGCATTCCTGTCGGAACGCTTGCCATCGGCCGCGCCGGCGCGGTGAATGCCGCGTTGATCGCTGCGGCCGTTCTTGCCCTTTCCGATGACGACCTGGCCGACCGGCTGGACGATTACCGCGCCCGCCAGACGGCCGCTATTGCAGACTATCCCATCGACGAGGCGCCATGACGCTCAAGACCCTTGGTATCATCGGCGGCGGCCAGCTGGGCCGCATGCTGGCGATGGCCGCCGCCAGGCTTAATTTCCAGACAGTGATTCTCGAACCGCAGCCGGATTGTCCGGCAGCGCAGGTGGCGAACCGCCAGATCGTTGCCGCCTATGACGATCCGGCAGCGCTCGATGAACTCGCCGCTGCCTGCGACGTGATCACCTACGAATTCGAAAACGTGCCGGTCTCGGCCGCCATGCATCTCTCAGCCTCGCGCCCCGTCTATCCGCCGGCCAAGGCGCTTGATGTGGCGCAGGACCGATTGAGCGAAAAACGTTTTCTCAACGGCTGCGGCATTGAGACGGCCCGCTTCCATGCGGTCGACAGCGATGCGGATCTTGTCGCAGCACTTGCCGATTTCGGCGGCCAAGGTGTGCTGAAGACACGCCGCATGGGTTATGACGGCAAGGGTCAGCGCGTGTTTCGCGGCCCCGGCGACAGCGCCGACGGCGTCTTTGCCGCGATGGGTAGCGTGCCGCTGATTCTCGAAAGTTTCGTGGCCTTCGAGCGCGAAGTGTCCGTCATTGCCGCCCGCGCCATCGACGGCACGGTCAAAAGCTTCGACGTAGCCGAAAACGTTCATCGCAACGGCATTCTCCATACCTCCACGCTTCCGGCGAGAATCACTGCCGAGACGCAGGAGATGGCCAGAACAGCTGCCGAACGGCTGCTGTCGTCGCTCGATTACGTCGGCGTCATCGGCATGGAATTTTTCGTGATGCCGGATGGGACCTTGATTGCCAACGAGATCGCGCCGCGCGTTCACAATTCCGGCCACTGGACGGAAGCGGCCTGCGTGGTCTCGCAGTTCGAGCAGCATATTCGCGCCGTGATGGGGCTTTCGCTCGGCGATCCCGCCCGTCATTCCGATTGCGTGATGACCAATCTCATTGGCGACGACATGAACGACGTGCCGCAATGGCTGGCAAAGCCCGATGTGCTCGTCCATCTCTACGGCAAGAGCGAGGCGCGTCCCGGCCGCAAGATGGGCCATGTCACACAGCTTTTGCGGTGAAATGCCTTGGCTGCCAAGGCAGGCGCGGTTGACAGGCAGGTGGTGAACCTGTATCAGCCTCCCATCCTAAAGGGGGTGCCCATGGCATCCTTTGTTTGTCAGAGACATGAGTGGCCCAAGCGCCCTCGATACCGCGGATCAGAACAATGAAGATCAAGAACTCGCTTAAAGCGCTTAAGGCCCGTCACCGCGATAACCGCCTGGTTCGCCGCAAGGGTCGCGTTTACATCATCAACAAGGCTAACCCGCGTTTCAAGGCTCGTCAGGGCTGATCGGCGGTCGAACCGGCATGATCTTGTTATCGCCGGCTCCTGAAGATCACTTTCTCGAAAACCTTCGAAATTTCGGTTTCCACTAGAGCGCATGCGGATTACCTTATCTGCATGCGCTTTTTCCGTTTCCCCCTCGCGATTCTTCTGACCAGCCTTGCGGCCTTGGCCCCTGCCCTTGCGCAGGATCAAGGTTCTGAAAGCGCCAAGCCGGCGCCTACAGAAGCACCGGCTGCCGCCAACGCGCCTTCCGCCCATGCCACGCAGCAGACGCTGTTTGACGCCCTGAAGCGCGAGCGTGATGCCGACAAGGCCCGCAGCATCGCCCAGCAGATCGTCTCCAACTGGCGACAGTCCGGCAGCGCCACGGTCGATCTCCTGATGCAGTGGGCGTCCAAATCCGTCAACGACAAGAACAATGGTGCAGCGCTCGATTTTCTCGATCAGGTGACGGTGCTGCAGCCGGATTATGCGGAAGCCTGGAACCGGCGCGCCACGCTGCATTACACGATGGGTGACCTGCGCAAATCCATGGCCGACATCAATCAGGTTCTGCGCAAGGATCCGCGATATTTTCCAGCCATTGCCGGCATGGCGACGATCCTCACCGATTCGGGCGAGGATGCGCTTGCCCTGAAGGCATGGGAGCGTTATCTCGCGATTTATCCCGCCGACCGCGATGCCCAGGAGAATATGCTGAAACTCTCCGACAAGCTCGCCGGCAGCCGCACCTGAGGCGCATCCCCTGTCTTATATCCTGATTTCCCTTGCCATTCTCGCCATGCTGCTTGCCGCTGCCTTTGGCTTTACCGCCTATGAATCGGCAAAAATCGAGCGCGAATTTCCCAATACCGGCACGCTGACCGATATCGGCGGCTACAGCCTCAACGCGCTCTCCGTGGCGCCGGGGCAAAATCCGGACTTGCCACCCATCGTTTTCATCCACGGCGCCAGCGGCAACCTGCGGGACCAGGAGGCCGCGTTTCGCGCACCCCTTGAGGGCCGTGCCGAACTGCTGTTCGTTGACCGCCCCGGCCACGGTTATTCCGAGCGCGGCGGGCCGGAAAATGATCTTCCCGATGGGCAGGCGGATGCCATTGCGCGCCTGATGGAAAAGCGTGGAATCGCCAAGGCGATCATCGTTGCGCATTCCTTTGGCGGTGCGATTGCCGCAAGTTTTGCGCTCACCCACCCCGACAAGGTGATCGGCACGGTCTTTCTCTCAGCTGCCACGCATCCGTGGCCGGGCGGCATAGACTGGCATTACCGGCTGACGGCAACGCCCATCATCGGCTGGCTGTTCAGCCACACGCTGGTCATGCCGGCGGGCATGATGATGCTGGACCCCGCCACCCGCGGCGTCTTCCGCCCCAACCGCCCCCGCGAGAATTATCTTGAAGACGGCGGCCCCGCTCTTGTGCTGCGCCCGGAAACCTTTCGCAACAACGCTAAGGATGTCGCAAACCTGCTCTCCTACGTGACGCGCGTTGCGCCGCGCTACACGGAGATCAAGAGCCGGGCTGTGATCATCACGGGTGACCAGGACCCGATCGTTCTCGCCAATATCCACTCGACCGGCCTGAAGCGCGATCTGGAGCATTCCGAACTGATCTGGGTAAAAGGCCTTGGCCACAAGCCGGATTACGTCGTGACCGATCTTGCCATCGCCGCGATGGAAAAGCTGGCGGGCCAGGACCGCGACCTGCAGGCAATTGCCGACCTTGATGAAAAGCGCCTTGCCGCGGAAAATCTGACGCAGGCGCAGGCCGAGTAAGCGAAGTAAACGCAGTCAGCGTAACAAGAGGGCGGCGGCAACGGTCGCCAAAGAAAAAAGAGGGCGAAATCGGCGCCCCTAACCGAGATGCGGAATCCAGGCAGATACGGGTGCCGCCCCCTTGTAGAATAGGTGTTTGGGGCGGTTTATCTTGCGGGAAATATCGCCTTGAAGCATTCTGCACCCTCACCTGGCGCAGCATGCTGGCTTTTGCGACCTTAAAAAATTCAACCGCAAACCGACGCTGTCATTGGGTTGTTTGCGACTGCATAGAAGAGCGGTCATTGATGGGCTATGATTTTTTCTAGGTCAGACTAACCCGAGGACGCCATGGAATTCATGTCTGTTGCCATCTTTGCCGGTGCGCTGCTTCTCAATGCGGGAACGCCAGGCCCGAGCATCGCCGCGCTGGTATCGCGTGTGATGACCAGCGGTTGGCGCGACGTTATTCCTTTTGTCGCTGCCATGTGGATTGGTGAGGTGATCTGGCTCACGATGGCGATGGCTGGACTCACCGCGCTGGCGCAGACATTTCAATTCGGTTTTCATGTCCTGAAGTGGCTCGGCGTCGCCTATCTCTGCTGGCTGGCGTTCAAGATGTGGCGCACGCCGGTGGGCGAGGCTGCTGACGATCTTCCTCGACGGGCTTCGCCCTTGTCCATGTTCGGTGCGGGCATGGCGCTTACCTTGGGCAATCCGAAAATCATGGTGTTCTACCTTGCCCTTCTGCCGTCCCTGGTCGATCTTTCGGAGACGGGAGTTCGGGAATGGGCCATCCTCGCCGCCGTCACGCTGATGACGCTGGCCGCGATCGATCTGACCTGGACCTTCCTTGCCCACAAGGCGCGGCTTCTGTTGCGAACCCCTCGTGCCACACGGATTGCCAACCGGATTGGAGCCGTCGCTCTGGGCGGGGCAGCCGCGGCTATCGCAACACGACATTAATCATCGAGATAAGAGAAGCGCGCCTGTGGACTTGCCGGTCCGTGTGGCTCAGTCGTCCTCGCCAAACAGTCCGGTCGGCAACCCGTCGAGGCTGATGCGATTCTTTTCCCGCCAGTACTGCTCGATGCCATCGGTGCCTTTGGATCGGGCCCAGGCATCCATTTGCGGACGCTCCTCCCGGTAGTCGAAGAGCGGCACCCCATAACCGCAGGATGTCTGGACCATGTGGATATCGAGATGGACCATCTGGCGCGCGCCAAGCGGCGCATTGTCGTTGAAATGCTGCGCAAGCCGTGCGGCAAACTCAGGATCCTCCCGGTGAATGACCCGGCCCGTTCCGTAAAGGCGCATGATCAACGGCGGGCCATCCACGGTACAGAACATGATCGTCAGGCGACCGTCTGCCTTCAGGTGTGCTGCGGTTTCATTGCTGCTTCCCGTTCTGTCGAGATACATCACGGTGGTGTCCGACAGGACCCGGAACATGTCCGTGCTTCGCGGAGACACATTCACATGGCCAACGGGTGCAGCCGATGCGGTGAAAAACAGATGCTGGTCGGCAATGAACCGAACATGATGATCATTCAACTGCTGGAATTGTTTTGCCATAGCTGTGCCGAGAGTTTCTCTGGAATGGATCGCGTGCCAAAGCCTCCTGAGCGTCTAGGATCAGCCGAGACCGCTTCAACAGACAACAAAAAAGGGGGCGAAAACGGCGCCCCCTTCTTTTAATCCGGTGTCAGACGCCCGACTGGCCGTCGGGGCCGATATAGGCGATGCGCAGCATGTTGGTCGCACCGGGCGTGCCAAGCGGCACGCCGGCCGAAATGATGACGCGGTCGCCCGGCTTGCCGAACCCTTCGGAGGCAACGATGCGGCAGGCCTTGTTGACCATGTCGTCCATGTCCGCCGGCTCTTCGGCCACCACGCAGTGCAGGCCCCAGACGACCGACAGGCGACGGGCTGTCTGGACGATGGGCGACAGCGCGATGATCGGCACCTGCGGGCGCTCGCGGGCGGCGCGAAGGCCGGTCGTGCCGGATGAGGTATAGGTGACGATGGCCGACAGTTTCAGCGTTTCGGCAATCTGGCGGGCAGCGAGCGAAATCGCATCGGCGCCGGTTGCTTCCGGCTGCGGGCGCTGCGCGTAGATGATGTTGGAATAATACGGGTCTTTTTCGACGGTGCTGGCAATCGAGGCCATGGTCGAGACGGCTTCGACCGGATACTGGCCAGAGGCCGATTCGGCAGACAGCATGATCGCATCGGCGCCTTCGAAGACGGCCGTTGCAACGTCGGAGACTTCAGCGCGCGTCGGAACGGCGGCGGTGATCATCGATTCCAGCATCTGTGTGGCAACGACCACAGGCTTGCCGGCACGGCGACATGCGCGGGTCAACTGCTTCTGCAGGCCGGGAACCGCTTCCAGCGGCATTTCGACGCCGAGATCGCCGCGGGCGACCATCAGCGCATCGGACAGCTCGATGATTTCCTCGATACGTTCGATGGCCTGCGGCTTTTCAATCTTCGACATCAGGCCGACGCGGCCGCGCGAGATCTTGCGCACTTCGGCCAAATCCTCAGGGCGCTGCACGAAGGAGAGAGCGACCCAATCCACCTCGTTGGTGGCAAGCACGGCGTCGAGGTCCAGGCGGTCCTTGTCGGTCAAGACGCCGACGGCGAGCAGCGTATCGGGAAGGCTCACGCCCTTGCGGTCGGAGATCGAGGTGCCGGAGACGACCGTGGTGACGATGCTCTTTCCATCGCATTTTTCAGCGCGCAGGTGCAGCTTGCCATCGTCGATCAGCAGGCGGTCGCCCGGCTTCACCGATTCCAGAATTTCCGGATGCGGCAGGAACACGCGGTTGGTGTCACCAGGCGCTTCGTTATTGTCGAGCGTGAAGGTCTGGCCGGCAACCAGCGTGACCTTAGTTTCGGCAAATTTGCCGACGCGCAGTTTCGGGCCCTGAAGGTCGGCCAAAATGCCGATCGGGCGGCCACAGCGGGCTTCGACAGACCGGATGCGGGCGATCAATGTGCGCATCACGTCATGGCTGGCATGGCTCATGTTGATGCGGAACAGATCGGCGCCGGCCTGATGCAACTTCTCGATCATCGCCTCTTCGGAAGACGCCGGTCCGAGGGTTGCAAGGATCTTTACTTTGCGGTTGCGCTTCATCAATTCTGGCCTTCTTGCGTACCCGGTGTATCAGACAGCTGGACCATCCAGCTTCCCTGACGACCGGTGTCATATTCCTTGAAACCCATGCGCTGGAAACCGCGGGCAAAGCAGTCCCCGACGCCGGTGATCTTGAACTCGTTTTCGGCGACGCACATGTTGACGTCGCCGGTCCAGCGGCCGCCGCGTGCGGCATCCTCCGCGTAGAGATAATAATAGCGAGACTGCAACTCGCCCTCGATCAGCGTGGCGCAGCTGGAGGCGGGAACCTGCCACCAGCCTTCCGAAATCCATCCCTCGCCGGCGCGGTAGCCAATGGCCACCCCGACAAGGTTCTGCGTGCCGTTGCACACACGAAAATCAGCATGCGCGACATCGGCAATCATGACGGCGGGAACACTGACAAAAGCAAACGCAAGCGAGGGCAGCAATTTCAGCGATATCTGGGACAATAGACTTTTCGACACGGCTTCCGCTGGGACTCCATGAGAGATCATATGCACTGTCTTCGCCTGCCGTCGGTGGAAAGTCAATGAAATCTAATCGATTATAAGTGCGTGGTTACCGGTTGACTTCATCAGACACGCGCTTGCGCGGGGGGCCTCTGGCATGCGAACAGCATGGGTTAGAGACATCTTAAATCAGGCAAGCGGATGGCGATGCAGACTTTCAGTTCGCATGAAGTGATACACGGCAATCGTGACAGCGGCATGGTGCTTCTGGGTGACCATGCGATGAACCGGCTGCCACCTCGCTATGGCACGCTCGGGCTTGATGCGAGCGCCTTTGAGCGTCACATCGCCTACGATATCGGCGTCGAGGGGTTGACGCGCCAGCTTGCCGAGCGCCTTGGCGTTCCAGCCGTCATCTCCTGCTTTTCGCGCCTGTTGATCGATCCGAACCGCGGTGAGGACGATCCGACGCTGATCATGAAGATCTCCGATGGCGCGATCATCCCCGGCAATCATCCGATAACGCCGGACGAATGGCAGCACCGGCTGGACACCTATCACCGGCCCTATCACCGTGCCGTGGAAGAGGAATTGCAGGCGGTGGCGCAGGCAAGCGGCAAGGCACCGCTGGTTCTGTCGCTGCATTCCTATACGCCGGCCTGGAAGGGCATCCCCCGCCCCTGGCATGCGGCGGTTCTGTGGGACACGGACGACCGGGCGGTTCTGCCGCTTCTCGATCTTCTGCGCCGCCCCGGCGATATCCTTGTGGGAGACAACGAACCTTATGATGGTGCGCTGAAGGGCGATACGATGTATCGTCACTGCATGGAAAAAG
This sequence comes from Neorhizobium sp. PAMB6630, assembly GCF_058242775.1. Classification (NCBI taxonomy): domain Bacteria; kingdom Pseudomonadati; phylum Pseudomonadota; class Alphaproteobacteria; order Hyphomicrobiales; family Rhizobiaceae; genus Neorhizobium; species Neorhizobium sp. PAMB6630. Next base: position 939,531 of record NZ_CM177836.1, on the reverse strand, counting down.
GTCGGGCGCATGCGCTTCTGGAAGTGCGCCAGGATCTGATCGGCGACGCAGACGGGATTTCGGCCTGGGCAGACCGCCTCGCGCCGATCTTTGCCGAACTGAACGCGGATCCTCGCCTTCACGACACGCAACTCTTTGCCTCGCGCACCGGGCCTTACGCCTGACAGACGCGGCAGAAGGAGATTTCGATGACAGACTTGAGCGAACAGCAGCGCATGGAACTGGAGGCGGCAGCCTTTCGCCGGTTGGTGCAACACCTTCGCGACCGAACCGACGTGCAGAACATCGACATGATGAATCTGGCCGGCTTCTGCCGCAACTGCCTGTCCAACTGGTACCGCGAGGCGGCCGAGGAAAAAGGCCTTTCCGTCAGCAAGGACGCCGCGCGCGAAATGGTCTATGGCATGCCCTACGAGGACTGGAAAAACCTGCACCAGGCCGAGGCCGACGCCACACAAAAAGCGGCATTTGCCCTCAACACCCCGCACAAATAAACCACGGCGCATGCGAAACGCCTTGACCTTGCCGGGACTTCACGGCAGGTGACACCACTCACACAGATCGCCCTTTAAGAAACAGGAGACCCCGATGTCTGATGCTGCCCACGGCGTCGCCCGTGACCAACTCCGCGCCTTTGTCGAGCGCATCGAACGGTTGGAAGAAGAAAAGAAGACCATCGCCGACGACATCAAGGACGTCTATGGCGAAGCCAAATCGATGGGCTTCGACACCAAGATCCTGAAAAAGGTCATCGCCCTTCGCAAGAAGGATGAGCAGGAGCGGATGGAAGAGGACTTGATCCTCGACACCTATCTCGCCGCTCTCGGCATGGTGCTGGCGCCTGAAGAAGAAGCCGCATAATCGTCTTTTAAAACTCTGCGCATACGAAAAGGCCCGCCGCTCACATCTGAAACGGCGGGCCTTTTCTGTTTTATCTGGCAGATATGAGCCTTACGGCTTCACCTGGTTTGCGCCGCTGAAACGGTTGGGGTCTACCGCCACGGCCGCCGAGACCGGCCGGAAACCGCCGCTATAGGCTGCGGAATATTCGCTGTTCAGGGCGCGGGTGATCAGGCGCGGCGCCTTCATGGAGGCGACGGCTTCGGTGCGATTGTTGGCGCTTGCCCATTGGGCCAGCATATGGCCGGTCAGCACCTTCGGCCCGGGCGTTGCCGGATTGCCGCCAAGTTTGGTGACCGCGCCGCCCTTCACCACCCTGGTCGGGCCGGGTTTTGCAGCGGGCTTCGGCGTATCGAAACCGTCGTTGAACACCATGGCGCCGCTTGCCGCAGGGCTTGGCGAAGCCGACGCCATCTGCATCGGCTTTTCAAGCCGGGCGGGTTTTTCAACAGGCACTGCCGGGGTTCTCGAATAGTCGGCGCTTGCCGCAAGGCTTGCCACCAGTTCCGGCGTCAATTCACGCTGTTCGGAGGCAGATGCTACGGCTGGCGGCGGCGCAGGTGGCGCAGCAGACAGGCTGGCAGTCCGGGCTGCTGCCGGGGCTGCAATCTCCGGCCGGTGGGCCGGCACCGGAATGGCGGCCATCAACATCGGATCGCCTTCGACCGGACCGGCAGACGCGGTCATCAGGCCGGTTGCCTCCGCATCCCCCTTGAGGCCACGCGGGCCGAGCAGGGTCGGAACGGGAATGCTCATGCTGGCCAGATCGACGAAGGTTTCACCCGGCGCGTCCGGACGCGCCATCGGCAGAACCGGGGTGGCCGGCAGGGCCGCCTGCAGCGCATCCTGGGCGGCATTGCGCGGTGGCTGGTAAAGCGCGGTCGCCAAAGCGCCCTGCGATTGCGGGCCGGCCTGCAATTGCTGGAGATCCGGGCGCGAAACGGGAACGGGGGCTGCAACATTCGGCATGGCGGGTGCTGCAGACGCCACGGCAACGGGCGCCTCTTCGTCGGGTTCGGCAGCAACCGGAGCTGGCGGTATATTGCGTTGGGCCCTGGCGACGGGTGCTGCAACCGATTCGGAATCTTCCTCCTCGTCGGCACCGCCGCCAAACAGCATGGCCGCCAGCGTGTTCTGGCGTTTTGCGCGCGTCGCCGTCGAACCGCCTGCCGTGCTGGCCAGCTGGATGGAGTCGGAGGAAACGCGGCGTTTGTAATCTGCAACCGCCTGCTCATAACCCGGCAGCGGATTGCCATCGGCCGGCAGGTGCATGGTATTGCCCTTGGGGAAAAGCTGCACCAGTTCCTGGCGCGACATGCGCGGCCAGGCGCGCACGCCGCCCACATCCAGATGCACAAAAGGCGAACCGGAGGTCGGATAATAACCGACGCCGCCCACCTGCATCTGCATGGCAATGCCGCGCAGGGTGGCCAGCTTCACACCGGGAATGAAAAAGTCCATCGCCTTGCCCAGCATGTGCTGGCTGCTTTTTGCAACGCCCTTGGTGCGCGAGCGCAACATGCCGTTGGTGGCTGGCGAGCGATACGCGGAAACGACGTGGATGTAATCGGTGGCACCGGAACGGCGATAGACTTCCCAGACGAGATCGAAAAGGCGCGGATCCATGCGCGTTGGCTCGTTGCGGCGCCAGTCGCGCAGGAAGCGGTTGATTTCCTGCAGGCCCTTGGGGTCATACCGCCCGTTGCGCTTGAAGGTGATCTCAGCCCGTTCGCCGGTGTGGACGAAATAAAGCTTCAACGTGCGTGTTTCGCCGGCCGCTGCCGCTGTGGATGCCGGAACGGCGACCGCTGACACGATGAGTGCCAGCGACATGAAAACAGCGGCTATACGCTTGACGAAAGACCGGACCATGCGCGCCAGGGGACGCCGTCCGTTGTCACCCGTAGGCGTTGAATGTGCATACTGATACGGCAAGTCGTTCCCCGTCTGATTGACAGCATCCGGTGCTGCCTCACATGACCGTGAATTGCGTTTACACGATGGCAAATGTGCCACACATGCACACGCGCTACTTTCTTAGTCAATAAATGACTACCGAAAGGTTGACGAGGTGTAACAAAACATACTTGCCTGAAAATTAACAGACCCGCATCTGCCCCAGGGGACCAAGCGAACGCGGCATGCCGCGTCCGGTCTGTTTGTCATGGATCGTCCGGTTGAGGCGACGTGGGGTTTACGCAGCCTCCTTCAAAGGGTCGTCAGGGTCTATCCCGTAATCCTTGAGCTTGCGGTAGAGCGTCGAGCGGCCGATGCCGAGCTTGCGCGCCACCTGGCTCATCTGCCCGCGATAGAATTTCAGCGCAAAGCGGATCAACTCCTCTTCCACATCGGCAAGCTTTCGCACTTCGCCGGCGTCATCGGTGCTCACGATGATGTTCTCGGGTCCCCCGAACATCTGCGTCAGCGCCGATTCGGCGCGGGCAAGGCGCAAGGCCTCCGACATGGCCGCTTCGGCCGGGTCGTTGTCGATTGTGATATCGTTCGCAATCGCCGTTGCGCGCAGTTCCGGGCTCTGGAAATCCGGAATCTGGGCAGCAATCTGCGGAAAATCCTTTTCCGTCAGTTCCGGCCCTTCGGCCAGCACCACGGCGCGGAAGATGGCGTTTTCCAGCTGGCGGATATTGCCCGGCCAGTCATAGGCGGTCAAAAGCGCCATGGCGCCTGCGCCCACCTGCAGCACGTGCTCCAGCTTCTGTTCGCTTGAAAAGCGCTGGGTAAACACCCGCGCCAGATGCGGAATGTCTTCCTTGCGACGACGCAGCGCCGGAATGGTGATCGGGAAGACGTTCAGGCGATAATAGAGATCCTCGCGGAAGCGTCCGGCGCGAACCTCTTCGATCAGATCCCGGTTGGTCGCTGAAATCAGCCGCACATCCACCTTCTGCACCTTGGCGGCACCGACGGTTTCAATCTCGCCCTGCTGCACCGCGCGCAGAAGTTTCACCTGCACATCGAGCGGCAGATCACCGATTTCATCCAGGAACAAGGTGCCGCCATCGGCTTCCATGAACTTGCCGGTGTGGCGTTCGGTCGCGCCGGTGAAGGCGCCCTTCTCATGCCCGAACAGGATGCTTTCGACGAGATTGGAGGGAATGGCGCCGCAATTGACCGTGATAAACGGTTTTGAGGCCCGCTCGCCGCTGGCCTGGATGGCCCGTGCGATCATTTCCTTGCCAACGCCCGATTCGCCCTCAAGCACGACCGGAATGTTGGAATGCGACGCGCGCTGCGCCAGATCGATCACCCGCAGCATGTCCGGGCTTGCCGAGACGATATCGCCAAAACTGACATTGGCGGGCTTTACGCCGCGCACCGCGCGCACCTTTGCCTCGCGGTGATCAAGCTTCAGCGCATTGGAAATGGAAGCGGCGATGCGTTCCGGCGAAACCGGCTTCACCACGAAATCAAAAGCGCCGGCCCGCATGGCCTGCACCACGGTCTCGATACCGCCCTGCCCCGTCTGCACGATCACGGGAATATCGATACCCATTTCGCCGGTGGCCTGAAGGAAACCCAGGCCATCCAACTCCGGCATCATCAGATCCAGCACGATGACGTTGAACTGTGTTGGGTTTCTCTTGAGGAACTCAAGAGCGATGCGGCCGTTCTCGGCAAGATGCGCCGCATGGCCATACCGCTCGACCGCGTTCTTCAAGAGGCGCCGCTGAACCGGATCATCGTCGACAACAAGAATATGGGCCGTCATGCTCGCTCCAAAATCATGTCCTTGTCCCACAGCGGGACCCTGTATGCAAGGTTGTGTCACGCGGGCTTAAACATCCCGTTTTGAGAAATGCTTGCATTTTACCTGCCGGCCGTGAAAACAACCGGATGAATGACAGACGAGAGAGAACAGGGAGCTAGAACGTGACATCCCCCACCTTCACCCACCATGCAAACCTCCTCCGACACGCGCGTTTCGCAGCAGCAGACGCTGTTTCCTCGATCACGGCCGATGCCGCCCTAGGTAACTTGCCCACCTGGCGGCTGGAAGATCTCTATCCGTCCCGCGATAGCGCAGTATTTGTTAACGATGTTTCGCGTGCGGATGCAATGGCCCTTGCATTCGAAATAAAGTGGAAAGGCAAACTTGCCGATGCTGCGGCCAAGACTGGCACCGAGGGACTGGGGGCCGCAATCGCCGAATATGAAGCGATTGACGACCTTGTGGGCAAGATCGGCTCCTTTGCCGGCCTCACCTATTTTTCCGATACGTCCAATCCCGCCAACGGCAAATTCTACGGCGACATCCAGTCGAAACTGACGGATCTCTCCGCGCATCTCCTGTTCTTCGTGCTGGAACTGAACCGAATCGCGGATGATGTTGTCGAGACCTGCCTTGGTCGTGACCCGCAAGCCACCCATTACGCACCGTGGCTGCTCGACCTTCGCAAGGACAAGCCATTCCAGCTGGATGACCGGCTGGAACAGCTGTTTCTCGAAAAATCCATGACGAGTGCGGCCGCCTTCAACCGCCTCTTCGACGAGACGATGGCGGAACTGCGCTTCGAGATCGACGGCGAGATGCTGCCGCTGGAGCGCACGCTGAACCTCCTGCAGGAACCGGACCCGGAAAGCCGCGCCAGGGCAGCGAGCGCCCTTTCTAAAACATTCGGGGAAAACCTGCGCGTCTTCACCCTCATCACCAATACGCTCGCCAAGGACAAGGAAATTGCCGACCGCTGGCGCGGCTTTGAGGACATCGCTGATTCGCGCCATCTGTCGAACCGGGTTGAGCGCGAGGTGGTCGATGCGCTGGCCGCTGCCGTGAAGGACGCCTATCCGCGCCTGTCGCATCGTTATTATGCGATGAAGGCCAAATGGCTGGGCATGGAGCAGATGAATTTCTGGGATCGCAACGCCCCGCTGCCGGAAACGCCGAAGGCGCTGATCCCCTGGAGCGATGCGCAGGAGATGGTGCTGTCCGCCTATGGCCAGTTCTCGCCCGACATGGCAGGCATTGCCCGCCGCTTCTTCGATGAACAGTGGATCGATGCGCCGGCCCGCCCCGGCAAGGCACCGGGCGCCTTTGCCCATCCCGTCGTGCCCTCCGCGCACCCTTACGTGCTGGTCAATTATCTCGGCAAACCGCGCGATGTGATGACGCTTGCCCACGAACTTGGCCATGGCGTGCATCAGGTTCTGGCCGGTGGACAGGGCGCGCTGATGTGCCAGACGCCGCTGACGCTTGCGGAAACCGCTTCCGTGTTCGGCGAAATGCTGACATTTCGCGCGCTCCTGGAAAAGACCACCGATCCGCGCGAACGCAAGGCAATGCTTGCCCAGAAGGTGGAGGACATGATCAACACGGTCGTGCGCCAGATCGCCTTTTACGATTTCGAGCGCAAGCTGCACACGGCCCGCAAGGAGGGTGAACTCACCTCCGAGCAGATCGGCGAACTCTGGCTTTCCGTGCAGGAAGAAAGTCTTGGCCCGGCCATCCGCATTTCCGAGGGTTATGAGACCTGGTGGACCTATATCCCCCACTTCATCCACTCGCCCTTCTACGTTTATGCCTATGCCTTTGGCGATTGCCTGGTGAACTCGCTTTATGCCGTCTACCAGAACGCCGAGGATGGTTTTCAGCAAAAGTATTTCGATCTCCTGAAGGCCGGCGGCACCAAACACCATTCCGAACTTCTCGCCCCGTTCGGGCTCGATGCCACGGACCCGACCTTCTGGTCGAAGGGCCTGTCGATGATCGAGGGCCTGATCGACGAACTGGAGGCGCTGGACCGGCAGTTACAGGCAGACCAACAGGCCTGACGGGCAAAAACCATGCGCCCCTGCCCTTGCAACGGGCGCATGGTGCCCCCCCCCTGTTTTCTCCTGTGCCGCTGCGATAACAAGGCGAAAGCCGCAACCAGCCGGGACCGAGATCCCGCCCCATCAGGACAATGCAGACCAAAACCCCCTTTGCCCTTTTCCGCGACGACCGCGCAGGAAAAAGCCTGGTCTTTGACCGGCCGCTGGAGATCGTCACGGCCCGCACGGCCGAGGAGATCCGGCCTGCACTGGCGCGTCTGGAAGCGGCACGACAGGACGGGCGGTGGCTTGCCGGCTATCTCTCCTATGAAGCCGGCCATGTGTTCGAGGAAAAGCTTGCGCCGCTGATCGTGGCGAACCGGGACACCCCGCTGATTTGCATGGGCATCTTTGAGGCGCCGGCCGGCGAGGCCCATCCGCTGTCGCGCCCGCCTGAAAACATCGTCTCCGACGACGAGGCCGAGGCGCCGTTCATCAGCGACCCGCGCGCCGCATGGGACCTTGCAACCTATCGCGCGCGGTTCGATGCGTTGCACGCCCATATCCGCCGGGGCGATTGTTACCAGGCAAACCTCACCATGCCGATCACCGCCCGCTGGAGCGGCGATCCCGTCGCCGCCTTCTGGTCGCTCGTGGCGCGCCAGCCGGTGCGTTATGGCGCCCTCATCGATCTCGGCGGCCCAAAGATCCTGTCGCGCTCGCCGGAACTGTTCTTCAAGGTGGATGAGGACGGTTTTATCGAAACGCATCCGATGAAGGGCACGGCCCCGCGGGGAAAGACGCCCGAGGAGGATAAGGCGATCATTGCCGCCATGCTTTCAGACGAAAAGACGCAAGCCGAAAACCGCATGATCGTTGATCTCCTGCGCAACGACGTCTCGGCGATTTCTGAGGTGGGCACGCTCACCGTGCCAAAGCTGTTCGACATCGAAACCTATCCGACGGTCCACCAGATGGTGAGCCATGTCAGGGCAAAACTCCTTGATGGCATCGGCCTGCCGGATATTCTTGCCGCCCTCTTTCCCTGCGGCTCGATTACCGGTGCGCCAAAGATGTGGGCGATGCAGATTCTGGCCGGACTGGAAGATGGCCCGCGCGACATTTATTGCGGGGCAATCGGCTGGTGCGATCCGAAGGGTCCGATGCGTTTTTCGGTGGCCATCCGCACACTGACCCTTTTCAACACCGGAAATGCCGTCTTCAATGTCGGCGGCGGCATTGTCTACGATTCGAAGGCCGAGACGGAATATGAAGAATGTCTGCTAAAAGCGCGCTTCGCAGTAAGCCATCAGCCGATTTCTCGCTGATCGAGACCCTGCGCTGGGAACCGGATGCGGGTTTCCTTCGGCTCGACCAGCACCTGCGCCGGCTTGCCCGCTCGGCCGATGCGCTGGGATTTCGCCAGCCACAGGATGCATCGGAACTGCTTGCAGACGCCGTCAGCGGCGACACCCCTTTGCGCGTTCGCCTCACCATGACCTATCGCGGCAAGATCGAGATCACGGCGACACCCTTTGTCGCGGAACCGCCGGAAAAAATCTGGCGCGTGCGCATCGCCCGCCAGCGGCTGTCCTCCGACGATACGCTCTACCGCCACAAGACGACGCGGCGCGAGCCTTACGAGGCGGCACGCGCGGAATTTTCAAAGGATGAGGCCGACGAGGTGCTGTTGCTCAACGAGCGCGGCGAGCTTTGCGAGGGCACCATCACCAATCTGTTTGTCGAGGCAGACGACGGACAGTTGCTGACACCCCCGCTCAACAGTGGCCTCTTGCCCGGCATTCTGCGCGCCGACCTCATCCGCGAACGCAAGGCCCGTTCCGAAACGCTGCGGCCAGACGATCTGCTGGGGCGCCGGATCTTTGTCGGCAATTCGCTGCGGGGACTGATGGCTGCGGAACTGGTGGCGGAAAGCTGAAGACAAAGACAGCACTCAGGTGAGCGCGGTTCTTGGCTTTCTGCGTCTTGCGTCAAAAACCTCTAGTATTTCGGTTGCTTCGGGGGTGATCCTGTAAATCAGGACATAGACCGAACCGCCAACGACAAGTCGTCTGTATCCAGGCCTCGCAAGAGCTGTGCCCAGATGAGGATTTGCCGCCAGCAGTTCCGCCGTCTCGACCATCTCGGCTGCGAAACGCCGGGCGGCCGGCGGATGGTGAACATCAATATAGTTTCGGATCGAGACCAGATCCTGAACTGCAAGCCTAGCCCAGAGGACGGGCATGGTCAGGATGGGTTTCGGATGTCAGCCACCGGTGCATCGGTTTCATCGGCTGTGCCCCAAGTCTTCAGCCAACCAAGAACGGTTGCGTTGGAGACGAAAAGTTCCGGCTCCTGAATAGCTGCGTCTCGCGCATCGAGATAATCGCTCAGCGCCTCAGTCGCGATATCCGACATCGGGCGTTGCGTCCGGCGCGAGAGGGCATCGAGGCGACGGAGAACATCGGCAGGGATCTCCACATCAGCGGCTTGTTTCATTGATCAGCATCCCGTTTGCTTGACGACAAGATTAGCAATACCGATGCTGGGCAGCAAATGAAGATTGAGTGTTTCATGTCCTCTCTGCCCTATACCCCCTATGACGGTACGTCCCAGCCCTTTACCATCGGGCTTTCGCAGCTTGCGGCGGAGAACTGGATCGAGCCGGATGAGCGGCTTGGCGCCGCTCTCCGGGAAAAAGCGCGTCTGCTGGGTGAACACCGCGAGGCGATCTTTCGTGCCGAGGCGGGGACGCAAGAGGCGCAACAGGAATTGCTGGCGCTGCTCTCAGATTATCTGTCGGCGCGCTATCCCGAGCTTTATCGCCTTGCCGGTGACCGGATGGAGATTGCCGGTGCGCCGGATGTGGACGTTGCCGATGAGGCGATGCCCGCTCTCATCCGCGCAGGCCTGCTGGTGGCCGATGATCTCGTTCTGATGCGGCGCGGCGAAAACGGCTGGCGTATTGCCGCCGCCTTCGTTGCCTTTCCCTCCTCCTGGTCGCTTCAGGAAAAATTCGGGCGGGTGATGGATGAGGTCCATGCCGAGGTGCCGGATTTTGAAGGCGGCAGTCGCAATGCCGAGCTGATCAACCGCATGTTCGACAAGCTGCCCGGCGACCGGCTGGTCAGCCGGATGAACTGGTCGGTGAATGCCACCAACGACCTGTTTTTACCGAAATCCAAGAGCCAGCGGGTTATGGCCGATGTGGCCCCCGGAGCGCATTTTTTGCGCGTCGAGCGTCAGACGCTCCGCAAGCTGGAAGGCTCGGGCGATATCGTCTTTACCATCCGCATCTATCTCGATCCGCTGGCGCAGTTGGCCCGTGAACCGGATGCGGCCCGGCTCATGACATCGCTTGCGGCACAACTTGCGGCAATGACCCCGGAACAGGCTGCCTACAAGGGGCTGTCGCACAAACGCCCGGCGATGATCGCGCTTTTGCAGAAAGCCGCGGAAACCGGTGATTATTCGCCGCTTCTGCCATAGGCTTGTTGTGTTCGCCCTCTTTATTGTGAAGGCGTTTTATGATCTAGACCGCCGCCAATCAGCGCATGCGAAACTTGCGTAGGAAACACGGTCCTCAGCGGCACCAAGCCGCGGGCCGAAGGAGCAACAGATGACTGAAACTACCCATCCGGTTTATGCCGAAATCACCGGGCCCATCGTCATGATCGGCTTCGGCTCCATCGGCCGCGGCACCTTGCCGCTCATCGAGCGTCACTTCAAGTTCGACAAGAGCCGGATGGTCGTCATCGACCCGCGCGAGGAACCGTCCGATATGGCGATCCTTGAAAAGCACGGCGTGCGCCACATCAAGGCCCACGTGACCAAGGAAAACTACAAGGAGCTGCTGAAGCCGCTCCTGACGGAAGGCGAAGGCCAGGGCTTTTGCGTCAACCTGTCGGTCGATACCGGCTCGCTCGACCTGATGAAGCTGTGCCGCAAGCTGGACGTGCTTTACATCGATACCGTCGTTGAGCCCTGGCTCGGTTTCTACTTCGACAAGAACATGAAGAATTCCGAGCGCACCAATTATGCGTTGCGCGAAACCGTGCGCACCGAAAAGCGCAAGAACCCGGGCGGCACGACCGCCGTTTCCACCTGCGGCGCAAACCCGGGCATGGTCTCGTGGTTCGTCAAGCAGGCGCTGGTCAACCTTGCCAACGATACCGGCCTGAAGTTCGACGAGCCGGACCAGAACGACCGCGAAGGCTGGGCCAAGCTGATGAAGAAGCTCGGCGTCAAGGGCATCCACATTGCCGAGCGCGACACGCAGCTGACCAAACATCCGAAGCCGCTGAACGTGTTCTGGAACACCTGGTCGGTCGAAGGCTTCATCTCGGAAGGCCTGCAGCCCGCCGAACTCGGCTGGGGCACCCATGAAAACTGGATGCCGAAGAACGCCAAGAAGCACAAGAAGGGCTGCAAGGCCGCCATTTATCTGGAACAGCCCGGCGCCAACACGCGCGTGCGCACCTGGTGCCCGACGCCCGGCCCGCAATACGGTTTCCTCGTCACCCACAACGAATCCATCTCGATTGCCGATTATTTCACCGTCGAGAAGGACGGCGAAGTCGTTTATCGCCCGACCTGCCATTATGCCTATCACCCGGCCAATGACGCGGTGCTTTCGCTGCACGAAATGTTCGGCAATGGTGGTCACCAGCAGCCGGTCCTGCACGTTCTCGACGAGGACGAGCTGGAAGAGGGCATCGATGAACTCGGCGTGCTGCTCTACGGCCACGAGAAGAACGCCTACTGGTTCGGTTCGCGCCTGTCGCTGGAAGAAACGCGCCGCATCGCCCCTTACCAGAACGCAACCGGCCTGCAGGTAACGTCTGCGGTTCTCGCCGGCATGGTCTGGGCGCTGGAAAACCCGAACGCCGGCATCGTTGAAGCCGACGAAGTCGATTACAAGCGTTGCCTTGAAGTGCAGTCGCCTTATCTCGGCCCGGTTGAAGGCCACTATACCGACTGGACCCCGCTTGACGGTCGCCCGGGTCTCTTCCCGGAAGATCTCGACGAGAAGGATGCCTGGCAGTTCAAGAACATCCTGGTTCGCACCTGATCCTTGAACCCTCCCGGCAGTCTGCCGGGGAAAACAGGTCAAAACCTTGCAAGGCGGACTGTGCAACCGCCCGCCTTGCATTAGATTAAGGGTTCGCAGCATCGTGGCCGACCGCACGATGCATCCGAATCGCGGGAGACCACGTTATGAAGATCAAACAGAGCCTCGTGCTCGTGTCCGCCGCCCTGATGCTGAGCGCCTGCGTATCGCAGCCGACGCAACGTGCGCTTCCCCCTGTTGCACAGCCGCAGGGCGTAGACGGCAGCTGGATCGATCCGAACGGCATCGTATCCACCTTCCAGGGCGGCACATTCAGCACACGCTCGACGGACAACAATGCGCTTCTGGCCAGCGGCACCTACACCAATGTGTCGCCGACGCTGGTGGAGATCAACATGACCTCCATCGTGCGCCAGACCCAGTCGCGTGTGAACTGCGCGCTGGTTTCGCCAAGCCAGCTCAACTGCACCGCCGATACCGGCTCGCAGTTCTCGCTGACGCGTCGCGGCTGAGACCACCGTTATCCACAGCCGTCTCATTTCGCAAAACCCCGCTTCGGCGGGGTTTCGTGTTTTGATTGTACGCCAAGCCTCCTGCACCATTGTCATATTTCGCTTGAAGTCGCTTTCCCTTGATGGAAACATGAAAAGCGAAACGGGTGTCACAAACCAAAACTACAATCAGGCGGAACAGCGCGTCGACACCGCGCCTTGCAACAGGAGCAGACCAGGATGATCAGACGTATAGGTTTCAGTGTAATCGCAGCGACGGTGCTCGCTCTGTCCTCCGGGGTGGCCTTTGCCGATTACCAGCTCGATATCCTGCACATCAACGATCTGCACTCGCGCATCGAGGCGATCAACAAGTCCGACGCCACCTGCTCGCAGAAGGAAGCCGACGCCAAGGAATGTTTTGGCGGCATCGCGCGCGTCAAAAGCGCCATCGATGGTTTCCGCAAGGACAATTCCGGCGCCAACATCATCGTTCTCGATGCCGGTGACCAGTTCCAGGGCTCGCTCTATTACTCCACCTTCAAGAGCGCCCCTGTTGCCGATTTCATGAACGGCATCGGCTTTGATGCGATGGCAATCGGCAACCACGAATTCGACGACGGCCCGGAAGAGCTTAACAAATTTATCGGCGCGCTGAAATTCCCGATCATCTCCGGCAATACCATCGCCAAGAAGGGCTCGCTGCTCGACGGCAAATACAAGGGTTATGTGGTGAAGGACATCGGCGGCCAGAAGGTCGCCGTCGTCTCGGTTCTCGCGACCGATAGCGGCGAAACCTCCTCGCCCGGCCCGGACATTTCGTTTGAGGACGAGATCACCTACCTGAAGAGCGCCGTTGCCGACCTGCAGGGCCAGGGTGTCAACAAGATCATTGCGCTCACCCATGTCGGCTACAACAAGGACAAGGAAATTGCCGCTGCCGTGGATGGCATCGACGTGGTGGTTGGCGGCCACAGCCATACTTATCTGTCCTCCACCGACCCGAAATCCTCCGGCCCCTATCCGACGCTCGTCAAGAACCCGTCTGGCGCCGAAATCCCTGTCGTGACGGCTTATGCCTATTCCAAATATCTCGGCGAACTGAAAGTCACCTTCGACGACAATGGCGTGGTGAAATCCGCAACCGGCGCGCCGAAGCTGCTCGACGCTTCCGTCACCCCGGATGAAGCCTATACCGCCAAGGTCAAGGAGCTTGGCGCACCGCTGGAAGAGCTGAAGAAGAAGGTTGTCGGCACGTCCGAAGGCCTGATCGATGGCGACCGCAAATCCTGCCGCGCCGTCGAGTGCTCGATGGGCAATCTTGTGGCCGATGCGTCGCTTGCCAAGGTCAAGGAACAGGGCATCACGATTGCCATCGTCAACGGCGGCGGTCTTCGCGCCTCCATCGACCAGGGCGATGTGACGATGGGCGAAGTACTGACGGTTCTGCCGTTCCAGAACACCATTGCCACCTTCCAGATCAAGGGTGCAGACCTCGTGGCCGCCCTTGAGAACGGCACGAGCCAGATGGAAGATGGCGCCGGACGTTTTGCGCAGGTCGGCGGCATGAAATATTCGTTTGACCGTTCCAAGCCGGTCGGCAGCCGCGTCAGCGCGGTGATGGTCAAGGAAGGCGATGCCTTTGTCGCCATCGATCCGGCCAAGACCTACGGTGTCGTTACCAACAATTATGTGCGCGGCGGCGGCGACGGCTTCAAGATGTTCGCAACCAATGCGGTCAACCCTTACGACTTCGGACCGAACCTCGAGCAGGCCGTGGCTGACTACATTGCCGCCAACTCGCCCTACAAGCCTTATACGGACGGCCGCATCACCGACCTGACGCCAGCCGGTTATGTCGCGCCTCCCAAGGCACCTGCTGCTGCCCCCGCTCCGGCAACGGCTGCTGCAACGCCTGCTCCAGCCGCACCTGCCGCTCCGGCTGCCCCTGTTGCTGCCCCCGCAGCGGCTCCGGCCCCTGCTCCGGCTGCTGCCGCTCCGGCTGCACCGGCACCGGCTGCCGCTTCGGCACCGAAGACATACACGGTCGTCAAGGGCGATTCGCTCTGGAAGATCGCTGAAAGCACCTATGGCGATGGCGAGGCATGGACGAAGATTGCCAAGGCCAACACGCTGCGCAACCCCAACATCATCGCCATCGGCGCTGAACTGGAACTGCCGGCGAAGTAACCGCAGGTCTTTAAGGACCAATTGCCACGCGCAAGAAACCGGTCCGGGGCTTCCCCGGGCCGTTTTTTATTTCTAGATAGAACCGATTGCATCTGATCTGCGTAACCATCGGTGCATCCACACGACATGTCCGGGAAAACTTTCGATGATGAACGCCGCTGAAAATCACCTTCCGTCCGATCACCCTCCGGTTCGCTTCGGCAAGGTTGGCGTTCTCCTGGTCAATCTCGGCACGCCCGATGGCACCGATTACAAGTCGATGCGGCGTTATCTCGCGGAATTCCTGACCGACCGGCGCGTCATCGAATGGTCGCGGCTGCTGTGGTATCCGATCCTCTACGGTATCGTTTTGAACAAGCGCCCGCAAAAGGTGGGCGAGGCCTACAAGAGCATCTGGAACAACGATCTCGATGAGAGCTACCTGCGCACCTACACGCGCAGTCAGGCCGAAAAACTCGCTGAATCGCTGAAAGATCTGCCGCATGTGCATGTCGATTGGGCCATGCGCTACGGACAGCCCGCCATCCAGGCGAAGATGGACGAGATGCAGAAGGCCGGATGCGAAAAGATCCTGCTTTATCCGCTCTATCCGCAATATGCCGCCGCCACGACCGCAACCGTCAATGACGAGGCCTTCAAGGCGCTCCTCAAAATGCGCTGGCAGCCGGCGCTGCGCACCGTGCCGCGTTACCATGACGATGCCGTTTATGTCGACGCGCTCGCCAATTCCATCGAGCAGCATCTGGCCAAGCTCGACTGGGAACCGGAACTGGTGATCACCTCCTATCACGGCATTCCGATGTCCTATTTCAAGAAGGGCGATCCCTATCACTGCCAGTGCTACAAGACGACGCGCCTGCTGCGCGACCGTCTTGGCTGGCCGAAGGAAAAGCTGATGCTGACCTTCCAGTCGCGCTTCGGGCCGGAAGAATGGCTGCAGCCCTATACCGACAAGACCGTGGAACAGCTCGCCAAGGACGGCGTCAAGCGTATTGCCGTGCTGAACCCTGGCTTCGTCTCCGATTGCCTGGAAACGCTGGAAGAAATCGCCGAGGAAGCCGGCGAGATCTTTCTGCACAATGGCGGCGAGAAATTCACCCACATTCCGTGTCTCAACGACAGCCCCGATGGCATGCGGGTCATCGAGCATGTCGTGCGCAACGAGCTTAAGGGCTGGGTGTAAGGACCGGCCGGCGGGCACGGTGGACTGGGCAGGGGCTCCTTGACTTTTAAGGCCCGGATCCGTACAGAATTGCGTACAGATCCCCCACCAAGGGAGCCACCATGCCTCATGTCCGCTTTACAGAATTCCGCCAGAACTTTGCCTCGCATTTCGATGCCGTGCTGGAATCGCGTGCGCCGCTTCTGGTGACGCGGCAAGGCAAGGAGGCGGTGGTCGTGGTGGCGGAAGGCGAGTTTGAAAGCATGCTGGAAACGCTGCATCTTCTCTCCAACCCCGCCAATGCCGACAGGCTGCGCGAGAGCCTGACGCAGCTTGCGCAGGGTAAGACCATCGAGCAGGACCCGACGGCTGAATGAAGCTCGTCTGGACGCAAAACGCCTGGGACGACTACGAATTCTGGCTGGCGACCGACCGCGACATGGTGATCAAGATCCACGCCCTGATCAAGGATGCCAAGCGTTCACCCTTTTCGGGGCTTGGAAAACCTGAACCGCTGAAAGGGGATCTCACCGGTTTCTGGTCACGCCGCATCACCGGCGACCACAGGCTCGTCTACGAAGTCGCCGGTTCGGGAAGCGAACAGCGCCTGCAGATCATCCAATGCCGCTACCACTATCGCAGCCGGTAACGACACCGGCGGCGGCCCGCAGGCGGGCGGCATCATTATTCCGTGAGGAAATGCGTCAGCTGCATGAATTCGGCAAGGCCGAGCGCACGGGCAAGCTGCAGCGACGGTTCATTGCTCTCCTCCGCCACGTAACGGCCCTGCAGGCCGCGCCTTGTCAGTTCTGAACATGCCGCACGCACCACCCGCGCCGCAAGGCCCTGGCGGCGGGCGGCGGGATGTGTCGCAAGGCCGCCAATCTCCCAGATGCCGGGACTGTTTTCGAAGGCAAAGCAGGCAGAGGCCGTGGCACCGCTCAAGTCTGCCTCCACCACGAAGGCAAGGTTTTTGCGGATCAGCCCCAGCAACCAGTCTCGCTCATAACCGCGCTCCTCGAACAGGCGCCAGCCGGATTCGCTTGGGGATTTGCGCACCAGATCTGGCTCTCCGGCCCATGCCGGCTGATCTGCAAGGCAGAAGGAATGGAAGGCCGTGGTGCGCTGCAGGCAAAAATGTTCGGCAACCACCGCATGATCCGCCGGCTGCGACAGCTTGAAGACCAGGGGTGCCCCCCGCGGCACGTGGTCGAGCAGCCGTTCGGTGAGGCGCGGATGGTCGCTTGCGATGAAACAGACATGGTGCGCCGTCGGATAGGTTTCGTGGTCGTAAGCACTCACTGCCGCCCGCAACACCACAAGCACCGCTTCGCCTTCGTTCCCGCCGGCATGAAAGCTTGTCGTATCCTCGGGATACGCCTGCAGATACTTTAACAGCGAGATCGTCTTCAGCGGCTGGCGGCTGAGATAGGCTTTCGAAATCTCGTCCCCTGTCATCGTTTTCCCCGCCCCGTTGGTATCTGCCCAGGTTCGCGCGGGATGCGGTGATGGTCCAATCAGAGGTTTTTATGGATCACACCCCGCGCCGGTTACCCCACAAAAGCACATGCAGTTGCGGCAAAACGGTTGCTGAAAACCAGCGGTCTTCCATCACCTTGTCCACCAGCCAATGCATGCGCATCATGATGCCGTCGAGATCGATCACCGCATCCTCGGCCTCGGGCGGCGGAGGCGTGTGGTTGCCGGGCTGGAGATAGACCGGCAAATCAGGATGGCGGGCGGCGACATCGCGGGCAAAGGCATAATCGGCATCATCGAAGATGACGAATTTCAATACCGTGCGCGGCTTTTCTCCCGCCTTGTCCAGACAGTCGGCAAGCGCTGCAAAATCCGTTTCCATGCCGCTCGATGGCGGTTTTGGCGAGAGGACCAGCACGTCGAGATCGGCAAACCAGGGTTTCGCGATAGAGCCTTGGGTTTCCAACGCAAAACGATAACCGAGCCCGTGACCATGGGAGATCAGCGGCGCGAGCGGCTGGATGGCCGGATTGCCGCCGGACAGCGACACCATCAGCGGGCGGCCGCCGGAAAGCGTCGATACGTTCTGCCAGATCATCTCCACCGTCATCGGCTGCCAGTCGGCGCGAAAGCGGCTTTCCACCGCATGCAGGCTGTCGCACCAGGAGCAGCGGTAATCGCAGCCGCCGGTGCGAACGAACACGGTCGGCTGGCCGATGAGCACACCCTCGCCCTGGATGGTCGGTCCAAAAATTTCGGCGATCCGGATCAGCGCCGTTTCGGCCACCGTCACGGCCGGTACTCCGCCCAGGTTTTTGGCGTTTCGCTGACCTTCACGGCTGATGTTTCGGGAAAGCGAGCCTTGCACCAGTCGTAAAAATGCCGGGCGAGGTTTTCGGCCGTCGACATCGACGTGCCCATGACGTCGTTGAGGTGGCGGTGGTCGAATTCCTCATCGATATAGGTCTTCAGCACCTTCAACTCATGATAATCGCGCACGAAACCATCGGCATTCAGGGTTTCGCCGGCAAGCTCCACCACCACGATGTAGTTGTGGCCGTGAAGCCGGGCGCACTGGTGGTCGGCCGGCAGGTGGGTCAGCTGATGGGAGGCGGAGAAGTGGAATTCCTTGGTGATGCGAAACATCGACGTTAGACCTCCTCGGCCTTGAAGCCTGATGTCGCGGCCTTCCAGAAATCCGGGTCCGTGTAGTCTGTGGGGTCTTCGACACCGGCGAGGAAAAAGGCTTCGCGCCGCTCGACGCAGGTGCCGCAACGGCCGCAGTGCTTTTCGCCGCCCTTGTAGCAGGACCAGGTTTCGCCAAACGGCGTGCCGTGGCGCGTCCCTTCGGTGACGATATCGGCCTTCGACCCGTTCACGAACGGCGCCATCAGCGTGACGTCGGCATAACCGTCCAGCGCCTCCTTCTGCATCGCCTGAAAGCTGCCGATGAAGCCGGGGCGGCAATCAGGATAGATGAAATGATCGCCGCCATGGACGGCAACCGCCACCGCATCCGCCTTGCGGGCAGCGGCCAGACCAAAGGCGATGGCGAGCATGATGGCGTTGCGGTTGGGCACCACCGTCACCTTCATGGTCTCCTCGGCATAATGACCGTCGGGGACATCGAGATCATCCGTCAGCGCCGAGCCGGAGAGATGGCGGCCGATGCCGGAGATGTCGATGACATCATGGGGAACGCCGAGACGGGTGGCGGCACGCGCGGCAAACTCCAGCTCCTTTTTGTGGCGCTGGCCATAATCGAAGGAGATGAGGCCGATCAGGGTGTGTTCTTTCGCCACCTTGTGGGCAAGCGAAACGGAATCGAGTCCGCCGGAGCAGACGACGAGTGTCTTCATAGGTCAGGGTCCTTGTTTTAACCGGGTAGGCTGCGACCGGATATTTCTGCGCACGGCGGATACAGCAAAAGACGCGCGTGCGCAATTCACTGTCATCCCATGCTTCGCCTCTGGCCTCGGCATGTCGCATGGCCTACATGAGGAACACCTGCTTAAACCTGTTTGGAGGGGCTCATGGAATTTTCCGGCTTCGATATTGTCGTCCTCGCACTCGTCGCCTTTGTGGTTCTGGTGCTGATTGCCGGCATCAAGACCGTGCCGCAGGGCTATCGCTACACGGTGGAGCGTTTTGGGCGTTATACGCGCACGCTCGATCCCGGCCTCAACCTCATCATCCCCTTCATCGATCGCCTCGGCGCCAAGATGAACGTGATGGAACAGGTGCTGGATGTGCCGACGCAGGAAGTGATCACCAAGGACAATGCCAGTGTATCCGCCGATGCCGTGGCCTTCTACCAGATCCTTAACCCCGCGCAGGCCGCCTACCAGATCTCCAACCTCGAAAACGCCATCCAGAACCTCACCATGACCAATATCCGCTCGGTCATGGGCTCGATGGATCTCGATGAACTTCTGTCGAACCGCGAGGTCATCAACGAACGGCTGCTGCGTGTGGTGGATGATGCCGTCGGCCCCTGGGGCATCAAGGTCACCCGCGTCGAAATCAAGGATATCCAGCCGCCGCGCGATCTCGTGGAATCCATGGGGCGGCAGATGAAGGCCGAGCGTGAAAAGCGCGCGCAGGTGCTGGAAGCAGAAGGCTCGCGCAATGCGCAAATCCTGCGCGCGGAAGGTGCAAAGCAGGCCGCCGTGCTGAAGGCCGAAGGCGACCGGGAAGCCGCTTTCCGGGAGGCCGAAGCCCGCGAGCGTCTGGCCGAAGCCGAAGCCAAGGCCACCCGCGTCGTCTCCGAAGCGATAGCTGCCGGCGACGTCAACGCCATCAACTATTTCGTCGCGCAGAAATACACCGAAGCCATGGCCGCCATCGGCACGGCGCCGAACTCCAAGATCGTGCTGATGCCGATGGAGGCTTCCTCGCTGATCGGGTCGCTGGCCGGCATCGGCGCTATTGCCCGCGAGGTGTTTGGCGAGACGCCGAATGCACCGCAGCCGAAGCGTATGCCCGCACAGACTGTACCAGCGCAGCCGCAGCAGGGCTCTGCCCGCACCACGCCTAGCGTGAACCCGTTTAACCAGCCCAGAACCGAGACCTGAGGTCATGCTGATTACCCTCGTTGCAAGCCTTGGGCCGTGGAGCTGGTGGATCCTCGGCATGGTTCTGCTGGCCGCTGAACTCGCGGCCCCCGGCGTCTTCCTGATCTGGATCGGGCTTGCGGCGATGGTGGTCGGCGCGGCCTCCCTGGCGCTCTGGGGTGAGGTCTGGTGGAGCTGGCAGCTGCAACTGGTGCTGTTTGCCGCTCTTTCGGTGGCACTTACCCTTGCTGGCCGCAGTTACTTTGCCCGCAAGGACAGCGAAAGCGATCAGCCGCTGCTGAACCGGCGCGGCGACAGTCTTGTCGGGCGCACATCAACGCTGGTGGAACCGATCCGCGAGGGGCGCGGCCGCATCCGTCTTGACGATACCTGGTGGTCGGTGACGGGGCCTGATCTTCCCGCCGGCATGCGCGTGCGCGTGGCCGACTGGACGGGAAGCGAGCTGATCGTGGAGCCGGTCGCCTAATCTTTCGTCAGGCGACGCCGATCCGCAGCAGATCGTGAAAATGCACGAGGCCGACCGGATGGCGTTCCTCGTCGAGAACGATCAAGGCGCCGATATTGTGCTTGTTGATGAGGCCAAGCGCTGCCGTTGCCAGCGTGTTCGGCGCAATCGTCTTCGGCGTCCTCGTCATCACATCATCGACGCAGAGTTCCCCGAGATTGCGGGTGAGGTTGCGCGCCATGTCGCCTTCCGTGACGATGCCAGCCAGACGGCCGTCGCCATCCAGCACGATGACGCAACCGAAATGCTTGTGCGACAGCGTGCGCACAGCCTCCACCATCGGCGTTCCCTCAGCCACCAGCGGCAGGCGCTCGCCGGTGTGCATGATGTCGCGCACATGGGTGAGGCTCGCGCCCAGTTTGCCGCCGGGATGGAAGACGTGGAAATCGGTCGGCGTAAAACCGCGTGCTTCCAGAAGCGCCACCGCCAGCGCATCGCCGATGGCAAGCTGCATCAGCGTCGAGGTGGTGGGTGCAAGCCCGTGCGGACAGGCTTCCTGCTCGGCGGGTAGAAGCAGCACGACATCGCTTTCGCGCGCCAGCGACGAGGACGGCGCGCAGGTGAGCGAGACGAGCGGAATTGAAAAGCGGCGCGTATAGGCGATGATGCTTTTCAGCTCGGCACTTTCGCCGCCCTTGGAAATCGCCAGCACCAGATCATTGCCGGCAATCATGCCGAGATCGCCGTGATTTGCTTCCGCCGCATGGACGAAAGAGGCCGGCGTGCCTGTCGAGGCAAGGGTCGCGGCGATCTTGGCGCCGATATGTCCGCTCTTGCCCACACCCGTCACGATGACGCGGCCGGTAATGCCGGAGATGCGCGTGATCGCTTCGCGCATGGGCGCGCCAAGGCCACCGGCCAGCGCCGTCTCCAGCGCCGCAAGGCCGCGTTTTTCGGTGGCAATGGTTCGCAACGCCGAAGCCACGGCGTCGAAACCTTCAGAAAGCAAGGCGTTCGTGTTCATGAGCGATGCCATAACGCTGTTTTTTGGCGAAGTCCATGCGCCGAACGTCGCGCAACGCAAGGGATAAAGGCCGGTAAGGCCTCAGCGCGCGACAAGGCGCAACCCCTGGGCAACCAAACGTTAACCACGCTGCTTTAGCTTTGGCTAACTCTGTTCCCGTTCCATGCCCGTTCCCCCGTCAGGCAGCGTAATGACCCTCTCCCCTCACCTCGCCGCTCTTGTTGCCCGGCACCGGATGCCGGCTGCGCGGATGATGGCGACGGCGGTGCTTGCTCTGTCCACAGGCATACTTGCTCTGTCCTCGGGAGCACTGGCGCAGACGGGCGATGTGGCGCAACCCTTTGCGCCCGCTGCGGCCGGGATCAGCGCCGAGGCTCCGGGCGAGACGCAATTGCGCGGCGGCATGATACAGGGTGTTCCGCTTGCGGGGGCCGATGGGACAGATGCCGACGATCTCAACCAGCTGATCGAAGGACCGGAGAACCAGCCGGAACCCGGCATCGATGCCGGCGACGGATCGGCCCGGGCGGATGATGGCACCGGCATCCGGCTCGGCACCTTCACCCTTCGCCCGACGATCAACCAGAGCATTAACAGCGAAACGACGAAAAGCGGGGGGATAAAAACCACCCGCAGCTATCTCGCCACCACCGCCAACGGCACGCTCACCTCCGACTGGGGCCGCCATCAGCTGACGGTCTCAGGCGAAGGCACCTATGAGCGCAATGTCAGCGGGCGCGGCAGCACAGATCCGGAAGGACGGCTGGATGCCGACCTGCGTCTTGATCTCTCCGGCAACACAACAGGCCACATTACCAGCGGTTATGCCTTCGAGCGCGAGGATACCGGCGATCCGAATGCCGTGAGTGGTGCCACCACACAGGCCGGCGTCAACCGCTATACGGGCGGCGCTTCGCTGGAGCGGGATTTTGGCGTGTTGCGCGGCACCGCCGCCATCGATGCGACGCGCACCACCTATGGCACCGCCCGTCTTGCCGATGGCAGCAGCCTGTCGCTCAGCGACCGCGACCGCACCGCCGTCGAAGGCCGTATCCGCCTCGGCTACGAGCTGTCGCCGGCGCTGATCCCGTTCATCGAGGCAAGCCTTGGCCGCGCCGTCTATGACGCCAGACGCGATGCCGCCGGCTACGAGCGCTCGTCGATGAGTTATGGTGGACGCGGCGGGCTGCAGTTCGATTTTAGCGAAAAACTGCGTGGCGAACTCGGCATCGGGTATGCGACGGTGGATTACGAGGATTCCCGTCTGGCAAGCCTCAATGCCCTGACACTCGACGGAACCGTGTTTTGGTCGCCGCACCGGGGCACGGATGTGGATCTGGGGCTTCGCACCACGCTTCAGGATGCCGCAACGGCGGGCGCCAGCGGCTGGAGCGAATATCTCCTCACCGCCGGCCTGTCGCACCAGATCCTCAACAACCTCACCGGCCGTTTGACCGCCTCTGCCACGCGGCGCGATTTCCCCTCGGCAACGGATGAAACCGACTGGCAGGCCGGCGCCGGTCTCATCTGGAGCGTCAACCGCTATTTCGACGCGACGGCGAACGTCGGTTACGAGCACACCGCCAATGCCGGCGGGACCGACAGCAATCTCTGGCGCGTCGGTTTGGGCCTCAGCCTGAAGCGCTGACGGGGGCGGGGCACAAAAAAGGCCCCGCGTCTGCCGCAGGGCCTTTCTCAATCAGACGATCGTGAGATCAGATCTTGGAGACCATGTCCTTCAGCGGGCCTTCGATCAGCGGGCGGATGTCGCCGCGCTTCAGGGCGAAGGCAAGGTTTGCCAGGATGAAACCATCCTTGGCGCCGCAGTCATAGGTTTCGCCCTTGAAGTGGTAACCGGCGAATTCCTGTGCCTTGGCAAGCGCCAGCATGCCATCGGTCAGCTGGATTTCGTTGCCGGCGCCACGTTCCTGGGTTTCGAGGATCTTGAAGATTTCCGGCTGCAGGATGTAGCGGCCGTTGATGAAGAAGTTGGACGGGGCAGTGCCCTTGGCCGGCTTTTCGACCATCTCGGTGATCTTGAACCCTTCGTCGCCAACCTTGTCGCCAACGCCGACGATGCCATATTTGTGGGCCTGGTCGGGAGCGCATTCCTCGACGGCGAGAACATTGCCGCCGGTCTTGTCATAAAGCTCGACCATGCCCTTCAGGCAGCTCTTTTCCGACGACATGATCATGTCGGGCAGGAGAACCGCAAACGGCTCGTCACCGACGATATCGCGGGCGCACCAGACAGCGTGGCCGAGACCGAGCGGAACCTGCTGGCGGGTAAAGCTTGCAGTGCCGGCAACCGGCAGTAGATCCGACAGCAGCGTCAGTTCGGCATTCTTGTTGCGCTCGCGCAGCATCTGCTCGAGTTCGAACTGAATATCGAAATAGTCTTCAATGACACCCTTGCCACGACCGGTGACAAAAACGAAATGCTCGATGCCGGCTTCTGCCGCTTCATCGACGACGTACTGGATCACCGGCTTGTCGACGACAGTCAGCATTTCTTTCGGAACAGCCTTGGTGGCCGGAAGGAAGCGAGTTCCCAGTCCTGCGACGGGGAATACGGCTTTACGAATTTTCTGTTGTGCCAATCATGCCTCCTAAAGCACTTACACTCATTGTGGTGCGACGCAAAAAACTGCTAACGGATAATCATCACATAATCACAAACAATGACAGATCCGTGTTCACATGGTAAAGAATTTATTGACATTGTCCGTCTAACCTCCGGTCAATGCCAGGGCGTGGTTCCCGATCCTGGCGATTTTCAGACCGGACAGAAGGAACGCGACTGCCGATGAGCATTTTCTCCAAACATCGTTTCGCTGGGTTGGCCCTCTCCGTGATCGCCGCGATCACGTTTTCGGGCACCGCAATAGATGCCAGAGCGGATCAGGGTTTCAAGTCCTGGGTTTCCAATTTCTATCAGACCGCAGCTGCCAGCGGCATCACCCGCGCGACCTATAACAAAGCTTTCGCCGGCATAACAGGTCCTGACGAAGACGTTTTGCAGAAAGCAGGTTACCAGCCGGAGTTCAAATCCGAAATCTGGCAGTATCTGGATTCGCGCGTCAACCCGTTTACCGTGCGTATCGGCCGCGAGATGCTTGCAAAACATGGACGTCTGCTGGCGGGTCTTGAGAATCATTTCGGCGTCGACAAGCATATCCTGCTCGCCATCTGGTCGATGGAATCCAATTACGGCTCTGTTCTGGAAAAGCCCGATCGCCTGCACCATGTGCCGCAGGCCTTAGCAACGCTTGGCTGGGCCGACCCCAAGCGCTCGAAATTTGCCCGCACGCAGCTTGTGGCAGCGTTGAAGATCCTGCAATCGGGCGATATCACGCCGCGCCACCTCACCGGCTCCTGGGCCGGCGCCATGGGCCACACGCAGTTCATTCCGACAAGCTACCTGCTTTATGCGGTGGATGCCGATGGCGATGGCCGCCGCGACATCTGGAATTCCATTCCCGATGCGCTGGCAAGCTCGGCCAATCTTCTCGCGAAGAATGGCTGGCAGGGCGGCAAGACATGGGGTTATGAGGCGGTTCTGCCGCGCGGCGCCGCCCGCTACGAGGGCCAGACGAAGACACTTGCGCAGTGGGAATCACTCGGCTTCACCCGCCCGAACGGCAAGGGCTTTCCCCGCCACAGCGATCGGGCCGAACTGAAGCTGATGGCCGGCGCCAATGGCCCGGCATTCCTGATGGTCAAGAATTTCTTCGTCATCAAGCGTTATAACGCCGCCGACAGCTATGCGCTGGCCGTTGGCCTTCTGGCTGACGAAATTGCCGGTTACGGCGGGGTGGCGCAGTCCTGGCCACGCCCGACCGGTGCGCTCGACATGAAGGAAAAATTCGAGTTGCAGAGCCGCCTGAAGGAGCTTGGTTATTACAATGGGGAGATCGACGGCAATTTCGGCTCCGGCTCGAAGGCTGCGATCAGCGCCCTGCAATCACGCCTTGGCATGGAAGCGGACGGCGAGCCGTCGCAGACATTGCTGAAGCGTATCCGCAAATAACCTGAAGACGTGGCGTGAAGCGAAAAGCCGCCAACACGGAAAGGCGCGTGGTGACGAGGAAGAACGGCAGCAACGGGCGGCTGTGGCGACGCGTGCTTTTATGCACCGTGCTGGCCTTCCCGCTCGGCCTGCCGGAGGCTTCCGCCCAGGAGCGGCGCACGCTGATGGACCTGTTTTTCGGCAATCGCCGACAGGTACAGGAACGTTCGATCATCAACCTCAACAGCCAGCCGCAGCGCCGACGCCAGCCGGCAAGAACAAGCGCACCCCGGCCCGAGCGCGCTCCGGCGACGGGCGCCAGTGCCGCCGCCACACCCGCCGTGACCGCCACCCCTGTGGTCGAAAAAATGGAAAACGCCCGCAAGATCCTCGTCGTTGGCGATTTTACCGCCATGGGTCTTGGCAAGGGACTTTCGGAAGCCTTTGCGGAAGATCCGTCTGTGGTGGTCGCCGAACAGGGATCGGTCGCCTCCGGCCTGGTGCGGGACGACCACTTCAACTGGCCACAAGAACTGGAACGGCTGATTGCCGCTGAAAAACCGAAGCTGGTCGTCGTGATGATTGGCGCCAATGACCGCCAGACGCTGCAGGTTGACGGCGGGCGCGAACGTTTTCGCACGGACAAGTGGCTCAGTGAATATGAAGCCCGCGTGTCGCAGCTTGCCGGCATCGTCACCGCGCACAAGCTGCCGCTGCTCTGGGTGGGCCTGCCGCCGTTCCAGTCTCCCTCACTGACGGCCGATGCGGTGACGCTCAACAGCATCTACCAGAAGCAGGTGGAGACGGCGGGCGGCGAATTCGTCGATATCTGGGACGGGTTCGTCAGCGAAGGCGGCCAGTTCATCGTCAGCGGATCGGATGTCAACGGCCAGCCGGTGCGCCTGCGTTCCCAGGATGGGATCGGTTTTACCGATCCAGGCAAACGCAAGCTGGCCTTCTACGTGGAAAAGCTCGCCCGCCGCCATCTCGGCGACCTCAGCATTTCTGATCTGATCCGCCTCGATGCCGGGGACCTGCCGCTTCTATCCAGCCTGCCGCCGCAGGCCGAGATACCGGTGAAGACCCAGCCGATCAGCCTCTCCGATCCCGCCCTCGACGGGGGCGACACACTTTTGGGTGCAAGCGCCAGCCCGCCGAAAGCGGCGGCGACAGACAGTCCTCGCGATCTGCTGGTGACCAAGGGGGAAGTGAAGGACGCGCCCATCGGCCGCGTCGATTATTATCGCACCGAGGTCACCGGCGCGACCCAAT
This sequence comes from Neorhizobium sp. PAMB6630, assembly GCF_058242775.1. Classification (NCBI taxonomy): domain Bacteria; kingdom Pseudomonadati; phylum Pseudomonadota; class Alphaproteobacteria; order Hyphomicrobiales; family Rhizobiaceae; genus Neorhizobium; species Neorhizobium sp. PAMB6630. Next base: position 912,648 of record NZ_CM177836.1, on the reverse strand, counting down.
GACGATCACGCCTTGATGGCGGCCTTTACCGTCTGGCTCCTTGCCAGAACCGCCAGACATTCCTCGAACGCCGTCAGATCCGTGTAAAGCACATCGGCTGCGGCATCATGCACGGCAATATGGCCGCCGCGCCGCTCGATTCCGCCATGCAGCATGAGGTTCTCGATCATGTCGAAATCCTCGAGCGACAGGCCGTCCGGACCGCGCTTGCGCCCATCTGCGCCTTCGCGGATATCGCCCGCATAAAAATCACGGGTGCGGGCAAAATGGTTGGCGGTCATGTTCGTGTAAGCGGCCACCAGCTTGCCCTGCGCGCACATATACCCCAGCTCGAAAGCAGTACCGACATCGGCGGCAATGCCGCGAAACGGCGTGAGGTTGGCGATCACGCCATCGGCGCGATTCATCATGTCCTCATCGACACCGCTGATCTTCAGGCCAAAACCGTGTCGCGTAGGTGCCGGCTCTATGGTCACATCGCCGGGGCAGATCGGTTCGAAACCGTAAGCGCGGGCCATGGCGGCCTTGGCATCCAGAGTTTCGCGGGCGTTGGGCAGAAAAACCTCCGGCCCGGCAAGATAGAGTTTCAAAGTCATGAGCCGGTATCCGGTAAAAAGAAGGGTTTGAAAAAGAATGGTCTTTAAAAAGGGTCAGCCCGGCGAACCGGGCTGACAGGCGGGGAAATGGTTCAGGCCGGCAGAACGGAGGCGCCCATCAGCGCCTCGTCAATGGCGCGTGCCACCTGACGACCCTCGCGGATGGCCCAGACGACCAGCGACTGGCCGCGGCGCACGTCGCCGGCTGCCCAGAGCTTGTCGACAGAGGTCTTGTAATCGCGTTCGTTGGCAATCACGTTGGTCGAGCCGCGACGGTCGACATTCAGCGCCAGCTTGCCTTCCATTTCGGAGAGCACGCCATCCGTTGCCGGGCCGGAAAAACCGATGGCGATGAAGGCGAGATCGGCCTTGATGATAAAATCGGTGCCGGCAATCGGCTTGCGACGCTCGTCCACCTGGCAGCAGCGCACGCCGGTCAACTGACCGTCCTCGCCGACGAATTCAAGCGTTGCCACCTGAAACTCGCGATTTGCGCCTTCGGCCTGCGAAGACGAGGTGCGCATCTTGGTGGCCCAGAACGGCCAGACGGCCAGCTTGTCTTCCTTTTCCGGCGGCATCGGGCGGATGTCGAGCTGGGTGACCTTCACGGCACCCTGGCGAAACGCCGTGCCGACGCAGTCCGACGCCGTATCGCCACCACCGACAACGACGACATGCTTTGCACCGGCAAGGATCGGCTCCGACGGCCAGCCGACGCTATCGATGTTTTCGCGACCAACACGGCGGTTCTGCTGCACGAGATACGGCATGGCATCGTAGACGCCGTGCAGGTCGACGCCTGGAATGCCGGCCGGACGCGGGGTTTCCGAACCGCCGCAATAAACCACCGCATCATGCTCATCGATGAGCTGCTGCATGGGCAGGTCGACGCCGATATTAACGCCGCAATGGAAGGTCACGCCTTCGCCCTTGATCTGCTCGACGCGGCGATCGATGAAATTCTTCTCCATCTTGAAGTCCGGAATGCCATAGCGCAGCAGCCCGCCGGGCTTCGACTCGCGCTCATAGACATGCACTTCATGGCCGGCGCGGCCAAGCTGCTGGGCAGCGGCAAGTCCTGCGGGACCCGAGCCGATGACAGCGACCTTCTTGCCGGTGTGGATGGTGGCCGGCTGCGGCGCTATGAAACCCAGCTCATAAGCCTTGTCGGCAATCGCCTGCTCGACCGTCTTGATGGCGACCGGCGCATCTTCCAGGTTCAGCGTGCAGGCTTCCTCGCACGGCGCCGGGCAGACGCGGCCGGTGAATTCCGGAAAATTGTTGGTGGAATGGAGGTTGCGGATCGCCTCCTCCCACTTGTTGTTATAGACGAGGTCGTTCCAGTCGGGGATCTGGTTATGGACCGGACATCCGGTCGGGCCGTGGCAATAGGGAATGCCACAGTCCATGCAGCGCGCGGCCTGCTTTTGCACTTCCGGTTCCGACATGGGGATCGTGAACTCGCGAAAATGGCGAATGCGGTCAGACGCCGGCTGGTACTTTGCCACCTGCCGGTCGATTTCCATGAAACCCGTAACCTTGCCCATGTTTCATCCCTCACATCAAAGAAGGGGTCCCGCAGGTCCCCAGTACCGGTCGGCTCCGTTTGCGACCGCCCCGGCACATTGAATTCTGTTTTGATCTCCCGCAGACCGCAGGACGTTGCTTTGTCTGCGGGACGATCAGGTGAATGACAGCGAAGCGGCGCTTATTCCGCCGCAACGCCCATGCGCATGCGTTCCATTTCCTCGAGCGCACGACGGTATTCAACCGGCATGACCTTGCGGAATTTCGGGCGGTATTCCGTCCAGCGGTCCAAAATCTCCTTGGCCCGGTTGGAGCCGGTGTAGTGGAGATGGTTGGAAATCATCTGGTAGAGGCGTTCCTCGTCGTGGCGCGTCATGTCTTCGGAGACATCGACGCGGCCCTTGTGCATGAGGTCGCCGCCGTGATGGTGCAGCTTCTCCAGCATGTCGTCCTCTTCCGGAACCGGCTCGAGTTCCACCATCGCCATGTTGCAGCGCTTGGCGAAATCGCCGGTTTCATCGAGAACATAGGCCACGCCGCCGGACATGCCGGCTGCAAAGTTGCGGCCGGTTTCGCCCAGAACGACGACGATGCCGCCCGTCATGTATTCGCAGCCGTGGTCACCCACGCCTTCGACGACGGCAATCGCACCGGAGTTGCGCACGGCAAACCGCTCGCCGGCCACGCCACGGAAGTAGCACTCGCCGGTGATCGCACCATAAAGAACCGTGTTGCCGACGATGATCGAGTGCTCGGCGGCAAGCCGTGAATTTTCCGGCGGGCGCACGATGATGCGGCCACCCGAGAGCCCCTTGCCGACATAGTCGTTGCCGTCACCCACGAGATCGAACGTGATGCCGCGGGCAAGGAAGGCGCCAAACGACTGGCCGGCCGTGCCACGCAGCGTGACATGAATGGTATCGTCCTTCAGGCCCTTGTGACCCCAGCGCTTGGCAAGTGCGCCCGACAGCATGGCACCGGCGGAACGGTCGACGTTCTTGATCGGCACTTCGAAGACAACCGGTTCCTTGGATTCCAGTGCCGGCAGCGACTTTTCGATCAGCTTGCGATCGAGCACGTCGTCGATCGGGTGCTTCTGGCGTTCCGTCCAGAAGGTTGCCGCCTTCGGTGCGTCGACCTTGTGGAAGATCTTTGAGAAGTCGAGCCCCTTGGACTTCCAGTGGGCGATCATCTCGTCCTTTTCCAGAAGCTCGGAGGCACCGATGATCTCATCGAGACGGCTGTAGCCGAGGGCTGCCAGCATCTCGCGCACTTCTTCCGCCACGAAGAAGAAGTAGTTGATGACATGTTCCGGCGTGCCCTTGAAGCGCTTGCGCAGAACCGGGTCCTGCGTCGCCACGCCAACGGGGCACGTGTTCAGATGGCACTTGCGCATCATGATGCAGCCGGCGGCAATCAGCGGCGCCGTCGCAAAGCCGAACTCGTCAGCGCCCAGCAGCGCGCCGATGATGACGTCGCGGCCGGTCTTCAGGCCGCCATCCACCTGCAGCGCGATGCGCGAACGAAGGCCGTTCAGCACCAGCGTCTGTTGCGTTTCGGCAAGGCCGATTTCCCACGGCGAACCGGCATGCTTCAGCGAGGTGAGCGGCGATGCGCCGGTGCCACCGTCGAAACCGGCCACCGTGATGTGATCGGCGCGCGCCTTTGCAACGCCTGCCGCCACCGTGCCGACGCCGACTTCAGACACCAGCTTCACCGAGATATCGGCTGTCGGGTTGACGTTCTTCAGGTCGAAGATCAGCTGCGCCAGATCCTCGATCGAATAGATGTCATGGTGCGGCGGCGGCGAGATGAGGCCGACGCCCGGCGTGGAATGGCGGGTCTTGGCAACCGTTGCATCCACCTTGTGGCCGGGCAGTTGGCCGCCTTCGCCGGGCTTTGCACCCTGCGCCACCTTGATCTGCAGCATGTCGGCATTCACAAGATATTCCGTGGTCACGCCAAACCGGCCGGAGGCGATCTGCTTGATGGCCGAGCGTTCCGGGTTCTGGTTGCCGTTGGCGAGCGGCAGGTAACGATCGCTTTCCTCGCCACCCTCACCCGTGTTCGACTTGCCGCCGATGCGGTTCATGGCGATGGCAAGCGTGGTATGCGCCTCGCGAGAAATCGAACCGAAGGACATGGCGCCCGTCGAAAAACGCTTGACGATGTCGACGGCCGGCTCGACCTCATCGACGGAGATCGGCGTGCGGCCGAGCTGTTCGGCGCTCTTCACCTTGAACAGGCCGCGAATGGTGTTCATCCGCAGCGCCGTCTCGTTCATCATGGCTGCAAATTCGCGGTAACGATCCTGGCTGTTGCCGCGCACGGCATGCTGAAGCGAGGCAACCGCATCCGGCGTCCAGGCATGGCTTTCGCCGCGCATGCGATAGGCATATTCGCCGCCGATATCGAGCGTGGTGGCAAGGATCGGGTCCTTGCCGAAGGCTGATGTGTGGCGGGTGACAGTTTCCTCGGCGATTTCATTGAGGCCGATGCCTTCGATGGAGGTGGCGGTGCCGAAGAAATACTTCTCCACCAGTTCCGACGACAGGCCGATCGCATCAAAGATCTGCGCGCCGCAATAGGATTGGTAGGTGGAAATGCCCATCTTGGACATGACCTTGAGGATGCCCTTGCCGACGGCCTTGATGTAGCGATAGACGACCTCGCTCGCATCGACTTCCTTCGGGAATTCGCCGCGTGCATGCATGTCGGTCAGCGTATCGAACGCGAGATAGGGGTTGATGGCTTCCGCGCCGAAACCGGCGAGACAGCAGAAATGATGGATCTCGCGCGGCTCGCCCGATTCGACCACGAGGCCGACGGAGGTGCGAAGCCCCTTGCGGATCAGGTGATGGTGAACGGCAGCGGTCGCAAGAAGTGCCGGGATCGCGATGCGGTCCGGCCCGATCTGGCGGTCCGAGAGCACGATGATGTTATAACCGCCCTTGACGGCCGCTTCCGCCCGCTCGCAGAGGCGATCGAGCATTTCCGGCATGCCTTCGGCACCCCGCTCCACATCATAGGTGAAGTCGAGCGTCTTGGTGTCGAAGCGGTCTTCCGTGTGGCCGATGGAACGGATCTTTTCGAGATCGCCGTTGGTCAGGATCGGCTGGCGCACTTCCAGGCGCTTGGCCTTGGCTGCCCCTTCATGATCGAGAATGTTCGGGCGCGGACCGATGAACGAGACGAGGCTCATCACCAGTTCCTCGCGGATCGGATCGATCGGCGGGTTGGTGACCTGGGCGAAGTTCTGCTTGAAATAGGTGTAGAGCAGTTTTGACTTCGACGACATCGCCGAAATCGGCGTATCGGTGCCCATGGAGCCAATGGCTTCCTGGCCCGTCGTTGCCATCGGCGACATCAGGATGCGGGTGTCTTCCGAGGTGTAGCCAAAGGCCTGCTGGCGGTCGAGCAGCGACACGTCGCGGCGCAGCGCACGCGGCTCCACGGGCTTCAGTTCTTCCAGGATCAGCTGGGTGCGATCGAGCCAGGTGCGATAGGGATGCTTGGTGGCAAGCTCCAGCTTCACTTCCTCGTCGGAAACGATGCGGCCCTTTTCCATGTCGATGAGCAGCATCTTGCCCGGCTGCAGGCGCCACTTCTTGATGATGGTTTCTTCCGGCACCGGGAGAACGCCGGCTTCGGATGCCATGATGATACGGTCGTCGTCGGTGACGACATAACGGGCCGGACGCAGGCCGTTGCGGTCGAGCGTCGCGCCGATCTGGCGGCCATCGGTGAAGGCAACGGCAGCGGGGCCATCCCACGGCTCCATCAGGGCGGCGTGGTATTCGTAAAATGCCTTGCGCTCGGGGCTCATGGACTGGTTGCCAGCCCATGCCTCGGGGATCAGCATCATCACGGCATGGGCGAGCGAATAACCGCCGCGCACCAAAAATTCGAGCGCGTTGTCGAAGCAAGCCGTATCCGACTGGCCTTCATAGGAGATCGGCCAGAGCTTGGAGATATCGTCGCCGAAAAAGGGCGACGAGACCGATGCCTGGCGCGCCGCCATCCAGTTGACGTTGCCGCGCAGCGTGTTGATTTCGCCGTTATGGGCGACCATGCGATAGGGGTGCGCCAGCTTCCACGAGGGGAAGGTGTTTGTGGAGAAACGCTGATGCACGAGGGCAACGGCGGATTCAAAACGCGGATCGGAGAGATCCTTGTAATAGGCGCCCACCTGATAGGCGAGGAACATGCCCTTGTAGACGATGGTGGAGGACGACAGCGAGACCGGATAGAAGCCGGTTTCCTGGCCGCCGAAGGCATCGTAGATGCGGTTGGAAATCACCTTGCGCAGCAAAAACAGCTTTCGCTCGAAATCATGGTTCGTCGCAGCATCGCGGCCGGCGCCGATGAAGACCTGACAGTGATAGGGTTCGGTCGCGGCAATATCCGGCGCCTTCGACAGCGAGGAATTGTCGACGGGCACATCGCGGAAACCGAGGAACTGCTGGCCCTCTTCGGCGATGACCTCGATCATCACCTTCTTGAAGTGTTCGATCTGCTCAGGCTCTGCCGGCATGAAGATGTGGCCGACCGCATATTCGCCAGCCTTCGGCAGGGTGACACCCTGCTTTGCCATCTCTTCACGGAAGAAGCGGTCAGGGATCTGCACCAGAATGCCGGCGCCATCGCCCATCAGCGGATCGGCGCCGACGGCACCGCGGTGCGTCAGGTTTTCCAGGATGAACAGGCCGTCCTTGACGATCTGGTGCGACTTCTGTCCCTTCATATGGGCGATGAAGCCAACGCCGCAGGCATCGTGTTCGTTCTTCGGGTCGTAAAGACCTTGCGCCAGCGGCACGCCGGAGGCGGACAGGCGGCGGAAAGGCATGGCGGCTTTCACGGTTTCGGCCGAGCCGACCGCAGAACCTTCTGGTGCATGAACCTTCGTCATCGTCTTTCCTCCTACAGGCCGCACAAGCGGACAAGGTTGACCGGATTGATGAACCCGCGCCCCGAGCCCACCGTCATCATAGAGGCCACACGCGTAGCGCAGAAGACAGCAACCCTTCAAAAACAAAGGTTAACGGAATTCTACGCCCTCATCTGGCAAATTAGGACAGTAAGGCTGCCCTAATTCTCATTTTCTATGACAGAAATACGGTGATCGCGCAAGGTGGCCGCCACAAAATTCTGAGCGCCGTTTCGCCCGAAAATTTCCGGATCGCACACACGCAAGCAATAATATTACGCATAGGTGAGGCTTTTGATCATCTTTCATACCTCAGAAACAGGACCGCACTTCCAACACGGCCAAAACCTATTGATCGCAGTCAGGATCGGCCTAATCTCCGGGCAAGAACGGCTGCCGTCGCGTTGTCGTCTCCACGCCCGATCCCATGCTTCTTTGAAAGTCTTAAATCCCATGTTTTTTGCTTCGGACAACTGGGCTGGCGCCCATCATGCCATCAACGAGCGGCTGATGAAGGAATCGACCCGCTTTGCCGCCGCCTATGGCACCAGCGCACTCGACCAGGCCATCGAGCAACGTTTCAACGAGATCTTTGAGCGCGAGGTTTCTGTATTCTTTGTCGCAACCGGCACCGCTGCCAATTCGCTATCGCTGGCAAGCCTTGCCAAGCCCGGCGGCGTGACCTTCTGTCATTCCGAGGCACATGTGATCGAGGATGAATGCGGCGCGCCGGACTTCTTCAGCGGCATGCGCATGTCCCCCGTCGAAGGTTCTGGCGGCAAGATGGACCCCAAGATCCTTGCGAGCCGCATCGCCCGTTATCCGCAGGATGCCGTGCATCACGGCCGGGCCACGGCCGTTACCATGACGCAGGCGACCGAAGTCGGCACGATCTACACGCTTGCCGAAATCGAGGAGATTTCCCGCGTCGCCAAGGCAAACGGCCTGCCGCTGCATATGGATGGCGCCCGTTTTGCCAATGCGCTGGTGCAGCTGGACGTGACGCCGGCCGAGATGACATGGAAACGCGGCGTCGATGTCTTGTCCTTCGGCGGCACGAAAAACGGCTGCTGGTGCGCCGAAGCCATCGTGTTCTTTAATCCTGATATGGCGAAGGAACTGCCCTTCATCCGCAAGCGCTCGGCGCAACTGTTTTCCAAGTCGCGCTTCATCGCCGCCCAATTCGAGGCCTATCTGCAGGACGACCTCTGGCTTGGCCTTGCCCGCCACGCCAATGCCATGGCCGACCGCCTGCGCGCCGGCCTTTCCGCCTCAAACAGCGCTCGCCTGGCCTGGGACACCACGTCCAACGAGGTTTTTGCTGTCATTCCGAAGGAGACCGCCAAGGCCGCGGACGCCAAGGGCGCCAAGTTCTATGACTGGCTGGAGCCGCGCGACATGGCAGAACCGGTGCAGGACGGCGAAATGCTGATCCGCCTCGTCACCAGCTTTGCCACGGAAAAGGAAGACGTCGACGCGTTCCTCGATGTGATCGCCGCCGGCTGAGGCAAGAGACAAGACATGGCCATCACGCCGCCGCCTGCGGCGTGATGTGCTGCACGATGAGGCTCGACAGCGCCTCGACCAGGGCCTGGTCAGCACCGCGCCGGGCCACCGCGACAAATTCCACATCTTCGAGAACCGGAAGGCGCGCGCCGGTCACTTCGCGAAGGCCTGATGGTGCCATGCTGCGCGGCTGCACCAGCACGCCCATGCCGGCGCGGGCCGCTGCCGTAAGCCCGCTGAGGCTCGCGCAGGTACAGACGATCCGCCACGGGATTTTTTCCCGGTCGAGCGCATCTTGGGCTGCCTTGCGGGTAATGCTCGGCGGCGGAAAGGCAATGAGCGGCAGCGGCTTATCCTCCTGCAGGCGCACCAGATCCGGATCGCGCGCCAGCCAGACCAGCGGTTCGCGATAGAGAAACCGCCCATGCGTTTCGCCCGGATGGCGCTTGGCAAGCACGAGGTCGAGATCGCCCACCTCCTGCATCTGGGTGAGCGTTGCGCTGAGCGCCACCGTCAGCTCCAGATCGACCAGCGGATAAAGCCGGATGAAATCCTCGAGAATCCCGGTCAACCGGTTTGCCACCACATCCTCGGAGACCCCGAGCCGCAGGCGCCCGCGCAGCCGCGTTTGCGAAAACAGCGATATCACCCTTCCGTTCATGTCCAGCATGCCGCGGGCATAACCGATCAGCGCCTCCCCCTCCGCCGTCAGCTTCACCTGATGCGTCGTGCGATCGATCAACTGGCGCCCGAGCGCCTTTTCCAACCGCTGGATATGCTGGCTGATGGTGGACTGGCCAAGCCCGAGACGCTCCGCCGTCAGCGTAAAACTGCCGGTCTGCTGCAGCATGACGAAACTCGAGAGGTGGGTGAGGTTCAGCATTTATCGCGATCCGTGATAACTGTTAGTGTTTGCATCTTGCTTCATGATGGGTGAGACGTAAATCCTTGCTTGCACGATAGGATGCCCCCATGAGCCGTTTTCTGCCGGATCGTTTCACCCTGATGCTGGTGACGACGGTCATCATCGCTTCGCTTCTGCCGGCAAAGGGTGATTTCGCCGAATATTTCGGTGTCGCCACCGATTGCGCCATCGCTCTTCTGTTTTTCCTGCACGGCGCACGCCTGTCGCGGGATGTGGTGGTGGCCGGCGTGCTGCACTGGCGCCTGCACCTCACCATTCTCGCCGTCACCTATGCGATCTTTCCGCTGCTCGGGCTTGCCGCCGGTTTTATTCCCGGCGAGATCCTGAAGCCGGAGCTTTATGTCGGCATCCTGTTTCTCTGCGTGCTGCCATCCACCGTGCAGTCGTCGATTGCCTTTACCTCGATTGCCGGCGGCAATGTGCCGGCTGCCATCTGTTCGGCATCCGCCTCCAACCTGTTCGGCATGTTTTTAACGCCGCTGCTCGTCGGCTTGCTGATGACGACAAGCGGCACCTCCGGCTTTTCGCTCGATGCGCTGGAAACCATTCTTCTCCAGCTTCTCGCGCCGTTCATCCTTGGCCAGCTGCTGGAGCCGTGGATCGGCAAATGGATCCGGGCGCGCAAGAAGCTTTTGATGCCTGTCGATCGTGGCTCGATCCTGATGGTGGTTTATCTCGCCTTTTCTGAATCGGTGAACGAAGGTCTGTGGCAGACCTTTTCCATCACCGATATCGGCGTGGTGATCGCGCTCGATGCGGTGCTGCTCGCCATCGTTCTTTCCATCACCATGTTCGGCAGCCGGCTTCTGGGCTTCAACAAGCAGGATGAGATCACCATCACCTTCTGCGGCTCGAAGAAAAGCCTTGCCTCCGGTGTACCGATGGCTGGCGCCATCTTTGCCGGGCAGAGCATCGGCGCCATCGTTTTGCCGCTGATGCTGTTCCACCAGATCCAGCTGATGGTCTGCGCCGTCATTGCCCAGAAATACGCGGCAAGGCAGGCCGCTGTCAGCGTCGACATGGCCGTCGATCCCGCCAAGGTGTAACCGCCGGCGGTACTTGCGCAGCTATGTTACGACCCATACCAAAAAGGCCCCTCCCATCTGGGAGAGGCCCTCAAAAATTCCCGGATCGGGAATGTGTGGATCAGTTGACCTGCTGCGGAACCGGCTGGGCCTCGATGGTCTTCGGGGCATCCACCACGTCGGCAGCAATGGCGATGCGACGGGGCTTTAGCGTTTCCGGGATGTTGCGCAGAAGGTCGATGTGCAGAAGACCGTTCTTCAGCGAAGCGGCCTGCACTTCCACATGGTCTGCCAGCTGGAAGCGGCGCTCGAAGGCGCGCTTGGCAATGCCGCGATAGAGATATTCGCTCTTCTCGGCACCCTCTTCCTCGGACTTTTCACCCTTCACGGTCAGCACATTGGCATGGGCCTCGATGCTGAGTTCGGTTTCATCGAAACCGGCCACGGCCATGGTCACGCGGTAGGTGGTCTCGCCGGTGCGTTCGATGTTGTAGGGCGGATAGGTCTGGGCCTGCTCGGGCTGGCTCACGCCATCGAGCATGGAAAAGAGACGGTCGAAACCGACGGTGGAGCGATAGAGCGGCGAAAAATCGACGTGACGCATGATGTCCTCCTTGAAGCGACGTTTGCGAAGTTTTGTCTGGAGGCGGCACCCCGTTCTGGCGGTACCACCCTTGGGTTACGGACCCGTTTGGCGTCCGTGACAGACAGATGGGAGTTGGAAAATTCGGCTTCAAGACCTTTGCGTTTGAAAAAATGGGAGAGGCCCCGGCCGCCGGATTTGTCCCTGAATGGCGGGTGAACGGTCGGTTCCGGCAGCGTTCAGGCACCGCCTTGCATAAAGGCGGTAACCGGACGGATCTGCCTCCGGCCACTGAAGTCACGTCCCTTCTCTTCAGTGTCATTTGGTCGGGGCCGGCGATCCGGCTCCGGCTTTTTTCTTTGACGCGCGCAGCGCAAGATCCTATCGCTTTGACGATACAGCCTGTGCGATGGTGTGCGACAACAGACCTCCACCAGCCGGTTGAAGCAGAAACGCAACTTCTGTCGTGTTTCCTGGGGCATGTGTTGTACAAGCAGGACGGCAAAGCCGATGGACGACATCCTCTTTTCCACACCCGGCAATCCCGTTCCGGAAAACCACACCGCCGGTTTTTTCGAAGGCCATCGCGGCACGCGACTGCGTTACGCCCTGTTTCGCTCGGACGTCTCGCCGGCACGCGGCACCGTGGTGCTCGTTCAAGGCCGCAACGAGTTCATTGAAAAATATTACGAGACGATCCGCGATCTCAACGCGCAAGGGCTGTGGGTGGCCACTTTCGACCTGCGTGGCCAGGGCGGTTCGGAGCGGCTGCTGAAAGAGGCCCGCAAGGGCCATGTGCGCCGCTTTGCCGATTATGAGCGGGATCTGGAACTGTTTCTTGAAAAGATCGTGCTGCCGGATGCCCGCCTGCCGTTCTTCCTGATCGCCCATTCCACCGGCGCGCTGATTGCACTTGCGGCGGCCCCGCGCCTGCAGAACCGTATCGACCGCATGGCGCTGGCCGCCCCCTATGTGGCGCTGACCGGTCAATCGCTTCCCGAGCCCTGGATCCGGCGGCTTTCGACGCTCCTCTCCACCCTTGGCTTCGGAGCAAGGACGCTCGGCGCGGACCGCAGCCGACGTCCGTTTCAAAACAACCCGCTGACATCGGACCGGCAGCGCTTTGACCGCAATGCCGAAATGATTGCCGCACGGCCGGACCTGACCATCGGTCCACCGACGGCCCGCTGGTTGTATGAGACGCTGAAAACGGCAAGCCGCGTCTCGGCCCAGGCGCACTTAACAAAAATCACCATACCGACACTGTTGATCGCGCCGATGCTGGATGGCGTCGTGCCCTATCTGGCGCAGGAACGACTGTCGCGCAATTTTCGCGCCGGACAATTGATCACCATTACCGGCGCCCGCCACGAGATCTTTCAGGAGCGCGACATTTTTCGCGCTCAGGCTCTGGCGGCCATCCAGGCCTTTATGCCCGGCAGCGAACCGATGCCGGAGTTTTCCGAATCGGCCGCCTGATCTGCCCGCTTACGTCAGATAGGCGATCGCCTCGTCATAAACGGCGCGGCTGCCGGCCGCGATAATGCTGCCGCCCGCTTCCGGCCGACCGCCGTCCCAGGTGGTGATGATACCGCCGGCCTGCTCGATGATCGCAATCAGCGCACCCACATCATAGGGCTTCAGGTTGTTTTCGATGACGAGATCGATGTGGCCTGCCGCCAGCAGCGTGTAGGCATAACAATCCATCCCGTAGCGGAAAAGCTGCACCTTTTCCTCAACGGCACGGTAGCGCTTGAGGTCATCGCCCTCGAAGATGTGCGGCGAGGTGGTAAACAGCGTCGCATTGGCAAGCGTCGCGCAATCGCGCGTGCGGATCTGTCGCTCGCCATCGGGGCCGCGATACCAGGCGTTGTTGCCATCGGCGAAATAACGCTCGCCGGTAAACGGCTGGTCCATCAAGCCCATCACGCTGCGACCGTTTGAATAAAACCCGATCAGCGTGCCCCAGGAGGGAACGCCGGAAATGAAGGCACGGGTGCCGTCGATCGGATCGATGACCCAGACATGCTCGCGGTCGAGCCCAACCGATTCGTGCTCTTCGCCCAGCACGCCGTGATCGGGAAAACTCGCGGTGATGAGGTCACGGATGGCGGTTTCAGCGGCGCGATCCGCCTCCGTCACCGGATCGAACCCGCCTGAGAGCTTGTTCGCAACAAGCGTTCCAGTGCGAAAGCGCGGCAGGGTTTCGCGGCGTGCGGCATCGGCAAGGGCATCGAAAGAGGCGCGGTCAGGCAGCATGGGACATCCCGTTCTTGAAGCGATCCATCCTTTCTAGCCGAACGTTGCTGCCGGGCAAGGCTGATCTGCCAAAAGGCATCTGCCTCAAAGTTAATCACGAACAATAAATGCTTGACAATTGAGCAATATCGCGGCAAAGTCAGTCTCGCAGTCTTAGGACTGTAAATACCCTCCTTGGGTGTTTCCTCCCTAGACTTAGCCGCGCCCGTAGGCGCGGTTTTTTTTGGCCGCACGTCAGCGGCAGGCGCGCAAAGGCCTGAAGGAACAGCGCAAGGGTTGCAGAAAAGAAGTGGGAAAAAGGCGGCGTTATTCGGCCGCCAGCGCCGCATCGGCGCTGAAGCCGACGGAAAATTCCACCATCTGGCGCATGAAGGTGGAGAGCGCACCGGCAATCAGATCGAAATCCGGCCGCCGCTGCAATGTCACCTCGTCCACGTAGAGCGCACGGTTGACCTCGATCTGCAACGCATGCAGTCCGCGCACCGGACGCCCGTAATGTTCGGTGATGAAACCGCCCGCATAAGGTTTGTTGCGAACGGCGTTAAAGCCCATGTCTTCGAGAAAATGCAGCGCCGCGCGTGACAGCTCGGCCGATGCGCTGGTGCCGTAACGGTCCCCGATGATGAAATCCGGGCGCACGTCCGAGCCCGCAAGCCGGATCGTACCCGGCATCGAATGGCAATCGATGAGGATGGCGAGGCCAAAGCGCGCATGCGTTCGCGCAATCAGCCGGCGAAGGCAGGCATGGTAAGGCTTGTAGATGGTTTCGATGCGCGACAGCGCCTCATCCACCGAAAGCCGGCGCGCATAGATTTCCATGTTTTCGGCAACGATGCGCGGCACAGTGCCAAGGCCGCCCGCCACCCGCATAGAGCCGATATTGGCATAGGATGGCAGCGCGCCATCGAACATGCGCGGGTCGAGTTCATAGGGCTCGCGATTGACATCGAGATAGGCGCGGGGAAAATTTGCCACAAGAAACGGCGCACCCAGCATGGTCGCATCGGCAAACAGCTCATCGACATAATGGTCTTCCGAGCGGCGAATGCCGATCTGGTCGAGACGTGAGGCCTTCAGAAACTCTGCCGGATACTGGCGCCCGCTATGGGGAGAGTTGAACACGAAGGGAATTGTCTGCGTGTCAGGCTCGCGTACCTCGAAGGGGTCAAAATCGCCCGTCACCCAATCCATCTGCCCTTTACCATGCCGTGAACTTGTCTTAACCCCATGTTGCCAGTTGCCAGCAGTGAAGTCCATACTATCTACAACCACGCCCATGGACGTTGTCGCCGCGCGCATTCACAGGTTTTTTACTGCGGATCCGTAAGGTGCAGAACCTCCGAACCATGAGAAACCATAAACGGTCCTGATGATGCAAAAAATCCTTCTTGCCGAAGATGATAACGATATGCGCCGCTTCCTGGTGAAGGCGCTGGAAAAGGCCGGCTACAAGGTGGCGTCCTTCGACAATGGCGCAAGCGCCTATGACCGGCTGCGCGAAGAACCGTTTTCGCTGCTGCTCACCGACATCGTCATGCCCGAGATGGACGGCATCGAACTGGCGCGCCGCGCCACCGAACTCGATCCGGACCTGAAGGTCATGTTCATCACCGGCTTTGCGGCCGTGGCGCTGAATTCCGATTCGAAGGCCCCGAAGGATGCCAAGGTGCTGTCCAAGCCCTTCCACCTGCGCGATCTTGTGGACGAAGTGAACAAGCTTCTGGCCGCCTGAGCCGGGATTCCGGGCTTCCGGAAGCGACTGTCAAAAAACAGTCATGACCGGCGAAAAAAGCGGTTGACGGGCAGAGCCTGTTATGGTCTATGCCGCGTCACGGAAGGGCGTGTAGCTCAGCGGGAGAGCACTACGTTGACATCGTAGGGGTCACAGGTTCAATCCCTGTCACGCCCACCATTCCATTCTAAACGTTGAGAAATCCGCTTCGGCGGATTTCTCCGTTTTAGGGCTTTCGACGGGTTTTCATCGCCTTCTTTCTCCGCCTGTTAGCCGGCCGCCCTGTCGGCAAAAAAGCACCGCTGCTCGGTGCCGCCGCTTGCCCTTCAGCACCGTCTTTGAAACTTACCCACAGGGTGAAGCCCCACCTTTCACATCCGCTGCGAGAATGCCGGGGATGCATTTTTCCATCGGCTGCCTATCTCTTGCTCATCAACCACCTGCCATGGGAGCGAGACGATGGGACTTTTTGATAGCCTGATGGGACATGGATCCAAGGTGGATCCTGCCGATCTTGCCAAACGCCTCGATGGCGTACTGATCGATGGCGAGGCGCCGCAGCTGGCATTTCGCATCGTGCGGGATTTTTTCGTCTTCACCCAGCACCGGCTGATCCTTGTGGATATCCAGGGCATGACCGGCAGCAAGGTCGACTATACCAGCGTGCCCTACCGCGCCATCACACGCTTTTCGGTGGAAACCGCCGGCACGTTCGATCTCGAATCGGAACTGCGGATCTGGGTCTCGGGAAGTGCGACCCCGATCCAGCGGACGCTTGGCAAGGGAAGCGACGTGCGCGGCATCCAGCGGGCGCTTGCCACCGGCGTCTGCCGTTAAATGGCTTCACCGGCTCCGCCCTCCCCTTCAAGCCC
This sequence comes from Neorhizobium sp. PAMB6630, assembly GCF_058242775.1. Classification (NCBI taxonomy): domain Bacteria; kingdom Pseudomonadati; phylum Pseudomonadota; class Alphaproteobacteria; order Hyphomicrobiales; family Rhizobiaceae; genus Neorhizobium; species Neorhizobium sp. PAMB6630. Next base: position 896,696 of record NZ_CM177836.1, on the reverse strand, counting down.
TTTGCCTGATCGGGGCGCACGCGTTCCCAGGTAAAAGTCCGGCCGTGTTCCGAGACCGCTTGAGAACTTCTCTTCACAATTGCGTTAACACCTCCTCCACTCGGAAACAGACTCGTCATTCGTGTCGTTCTACCACTGCACAACTTTAAAAAGTGGAGGAGAAAATGCAAAAATTCATGAGTGTACTGTTGGTCAGTGCCGCTTTTGCTGCACCTTTGCCATACCAGTCTTTCGCACAGGATATCGGCGTCTCCGTTGGCGGCATCAGCGCCGGCGTCGATGTGAACACGAGCAATGGCGTGGGTGTTGGAGCCGACGTGTCTGCTGGCGGCAGCAATGGCGTTAACGCCAGCGCGGATGCAAATGTCGGCGGCGGAAGCGTTGCCGGCGCCGATGTCAACGCCTCGGTTGGCGGCAGCAATGGCGTGAACGCCGGGGCCGATGCCAATGTTGGCGGTGGAAACGGCATTGACGCGGGCGCCACAGCCTCCATCGGCGGCAGCCGCGGCGTCAATGCCGATGTTGGCGTTGGTGTCGGTGGCGGACGCGGCGTTGATGTGGATGCAAATGTCGGGATCGGAGGCACGCGGCCCGGCGGCGGCAACCCGGGCGGTAATCCCGGCGGCAACCCGGGCGCCAATCCAGGGAATGGCACTCCGGGCAACGGTAGCCCCAGAAGCCTGACGCCCGCCCAGATGCAGACGCTGCGCAATATGTCGGGCGACGAGCGCCGGCAGATGATGGTGCGCTGCGCCACCATCAACGCATCAAGCTATGACGCGGCACTGGTCAATCTCTGTCGCCTGCTACGCCAGACAGCGTCGCGCTGATCCGCAACAGCTTAAAGACATACACTAGGGTCTGTGGGGATTCACAAATCAGCGCGAATGTGATTCACGCTTTGGATGGATCGTTTTGTACTGACAGACGCCCAATGGGCGCAGATAGAACCGCATTGTCTGGGAAAACCTATGGATCCCGGTCGCAGCGGCAGAAACAACCGGCTGTTCATTGAAGCCGTGCTTTGGATTGTGCGCACGGGCAGCCCATGGCGTGACCTGCCCGCTGCGTTTGGCAACTGGAGCACGGCATTCCGTCGGTTTCGCGACTGGCGTGAAGCCGACATTTTCAAACGCATATTCGATGCCCTCTCTGATGAACCGGACATGGAATACGCCATGGTGGATGCCACCATCGTCAAGGTCCACCGACACGGTCAGGGCGCAAAAGGGGGACTCAGAGCCAGGCCATTGGTCGCTCAAAAGGTGGGATGACAACCAAAATCCTGGCACTGACCGATGCTTTAGGCAATTTGGTCCGGTTCGAATTGCTGCCGGGCCATCGCTTCGACACGGTCGGCGTCGCGCCGCTCATCGATGGCATTGAGTTCGGTGCGCTACTTGCAGACAAGGCTTTCGATAGCAACAACATTTTGGCCGATCTCAACGAGCGCGGCGCGAAAATCGTCATCTCGCAACATCCACGTCGATCAGTGCCTCTCCAAATCGACACCGAAATTTACAAATGGCGACACCTGATCGAAAACTTCTTCTGCAAACTCAAAGAGTTCAAGCGCATCGCTATGCGAGCATGTAAAACGGACCAGAGCTTTCAGGCCATGATCTATCTGGCAGCGGCTGTGATCAACTCACGATGAATCCCCACAGTCCCTAAAGAACAAGGGCGGGCCTGATCTCAGGCTCGCCCTTTTCAATTGTTAGTCTCCTCATGCCTTGAGAGCTATCCTGGAGACATTACCAGCGGTCACCACCCCAGTGCCGCGGTGGCGGGCCCCAATCGCCCCGTGGCGGTGGGCCCCAATCGCCACGCGGGCGATGACGGGGCGGCGGCGGTCCCCAGCCCCAGTCGGGCGGTGGCGGGCGGTAGTAGCGCGGCGGCGGCGGACCGCGACGCGGCACACATTCGCCCCAGCGGGTCAGGCGCCAGCCGCGACCGCAGGCATAATCCACCTTCTGGACCAGACCGGGCTCAAAAGCCTGCTGTTGCGTGAAGGAAAACGAAGACGGCAGGGGCTGGGCAAAGCTCGTGCCCGTGCCCGTCAGGGCCGGTACGGTGGCAAGTGCGGCAGCAAGAATAAGGGCCTTCATGGTCATCTACCTCGTGTCAGTCGACGGGCAGAGAATTGAGCCGGCCGCCTGAACCTTCGCTGAATCCTCCATTCATCCTTCATCGGGCCTGCAGATGCTACAAACGGGCGGAAAACTGCCGGCCAACGTATGATTTTCATGAAAAACGTTGGTGGCGGCCTCGAATTCGACGGAAATCGCCTAGCTATGACTGGAACCGCGAGAAGAGCTTGAAACCCGGGCAGGACTTGTGCTTTGACCCGCCCGCGAAGCGTGGCGGAAAACCGGCGACACAGCCGCAACTGATTGCCATCAGGCAGAAGACCCATGCAGGAGGGCGAACAGCCCGATGAAGACGCTCTCCACCGCATCGTTTATCCGTCTGGTCCAGACCTGGACAAAACTTGCCAAGAAAAAGGCCTTTGCCCGCGGCAGCGAAATCGGCCTGGTGCTGTCGGCCATGGTGATCGGGCTTGCCGCGGGTGCCGCCGTCAGTTGCATGAGCTGGATTTCACGCAGCCTGCACAGCCTGATCTTCGGCATCACCATGGGGGATTGGCTCAGTTCCTCGACCATCGAAAACAAGCTGATCGTGCTCGTTGCCCCCATTGCCGGCGGCGTGCTTCTTGGCATCGTCCTCTTTATCCTGGCCAAGCGGCGCAAACGCGCCATCATCGACCCCATCGAGGCAAACGCGCTTTATGGCGGGCGCATTTCGCTGACCGACAGCATTATCGTTGCCGGCCAGAACCTCATCTCCAACGGCTTTGGCGCGTCCGTGGGGCTGGAGGCCGGTTATACGCAGCTTTCCGCGGGCATTGCCTCCAAGCTCGGAACCAAGCTCAACCTGCGGCGCGAGGACATGCGCATCCTCGTTGGCTGCGGGGCAGCCGGCGCCATTGCCGCGGCCTTCAATGCGCCGCTGACCGGCGCCTTCTACGCCTTCGAGCTGATCATCGGCACCTACAGCATGGTGGCGCTGGCGCCCGTCGTGGTGGCCGCCATTATCGCCACCTTTGCGGCGCGTGCCTTTTCCGGCAACAGTTTCATCATCGAAGTCGGTGAGATCGGTATCATCACACCGGCAGACTACGTGCCGGCCATTGCGCTTGGCGCCATCTGCGCTGGCGTCGGCATCCTCATCATGCAGGGCGTTGCCCTGGTCGAGGAGATGGCGCGCAAAAGCTCTTTGCCGCCCTACGTGCGTCCGGCGCTCGGCGGCATTGTCGTCGGGCTTCTGGCGATGATCACGCCACAGGTTCTGTCTGCCGGCCACGGCGCGCTGCACCTCAACCTCGACAGCGAGGCCCCGGCAAAAATCCTCATTGGCATCCTGCTCTTGAAATCGCTGGCCTCTGCCGTCTCCATCGGCTCCGGCTTTCGCGGCGGCCTGTTTTTTGCGTCGCTGTTCATGGGTTCGCTGATCGGCAAGATCTTTGGCACGCCGGCCGATTTCATCACGACCGGCACGCTGACGCCCACCGTCCTTGCCGTCGTCGGCATGAGTTCGCTGGCCGTTGCCATCATCGGCGGGCCGCTCACCATGACGTTTCTGGCGCTCGAAATCACCGCCGATTTTCCGATCACGGCGCTGGTTCTGGCGGCCGTCATCACCTCGTCGCTCGTGGTGCGCACCACATTCGGGTATTCGTTTGCCACCTGGCGTTTTCACCTGCGCGGCGAAAGCATCCGCAGCGCCCATGACGTCGGCTGGATCCGCAACCTCACGGTGGACAAGTTGATGCGCGCGGATGTGAAATGCGCAAAACTCGGCACCTCGCTTGCGGAATTTCGCGAGGCGTTTCCGCTGGGCTCGGCCAAGCGCGTCATCCTGCTCGACGACCAGGATCGTTATGCCGGCCTGATCTCGCTGCCGGATATCTATGCCGATGAGGCCGATGTTGCCCAGCCACGCACCGATGTCGCGGATTTCATCAGCCACAAGAACGATTTCCTGCTGCCGCAGATGAATGCCAAACAGGCCGCCGAAATCTTTGACCAGGCTCGCGCCGAAGCGCTGCCTGTGATCAACAACCTCATCGAGCGGCGGGTTCTCGGCCAGCTCAGCGAAGCCCATACCCTGCGCCGCTACAGCGAAGAACTGGACCGTCGCCGCCGCGAGGCCGTGGGCGAGGTCTGAAACTTCGGCGCGCCCAACCGCCACATTGTCTCTCTTTCCGCCACGCCCATGAAAAAAGGCACCGGATTGCTCCGGTGCCCGTTCGTCATGAAAAGTCTTGGGGTCAGAAGGCTTATGCAGCGTTCTTGGCGTAATCGGCAGTCGGTACTTCGGCGATCGTCTTCAGAACGACCGAAGCGATCTGGTAAGGGCAGCCCTGCGAATTCGGGCGGCGGTCTTCCAGGTAACCCTTGTAACCGTTGTTGACGAAGGAATGCGGAACGCGGATCGAGGCACCACGGTCAGCAACGCCGTAGGAGAACTTGTTCCACGGAGCGGTTTCGTGCTTGCCGGTCAGGCGCAGATGGTTGTCCGGACCGTAGACGGCGATATGCTCTTCCCAGTTCTTGGCAAAAGCGGCCATGAGGGCTTCGAAATACTCCTTGCCGCCCACTTCGCGCAGGAAGGTGGTGGAGAAGTTGCAGTGCATGCCCGAGCCGTTCCAGTCGGTATCGCCGAGCGGCTTGCAATGGAATTCGACGTCGATGCCATACTGTTCGCAAAGGCGCAGCAGCAGGTAACGGGCGATCCAGATCTGGTCGGCGGCGCGCTTAGAGCCCTTGCCGAAAATCTGGAATTCCCACTGGCCCTTGGCCACTTCGGCATTGATGCCTTCGTGGTTGATGCCGGCAGCAAGGCAGAGATCCAGGTGCTCTTCAACGATTTCGCGGGCAACCGAACCGACGTTCTTGTAGCCGACGCCCGTGTAATACGGACCCTGCGGAGCGGGATAACCCTGTTCCGGGAAGCCGAGCGGACGACCGTTTTCGTAGAAGAAATATTCCTGTTCGAAACCGAACCAGGCGCCCTCGTCGTCAAGGATCGTGGCGCGGCTGTTGGTTGCATGCGGCGTGACGCCATCGGGCATCATGACTTCGCACATGACCAGCGCACCGTTGGTGCGGGCCGGATCGGGATAGATGGCGACGGGCTTCAGGACGCAATCGGAGCTATGACCTTCGGCCTGCATGGTGGACGAACCGTCAAAACCCCAGAGCGGCAGCTGCTCCAGCGTCGGGAATTCGTCGAATTCCTTGATCTGCGTCTTGCCACGAAGATTGGCGACCGGCTTGTAACCATCGAGCCAAATATACTCGAGCTTGTATTTCGTCATAGTCATCTCTCGTTTCTATGCTGCGAGGTGTGAGCACATCCCGCGCCAGGGCACCACATCATGGGCGCCACCGCCGGGACTGTCAGAGGAAATGCATATTGCGTGCCAGTTGACGGCATCGGCCGCGTTTTGCGGTTTTCGAGGCCCGCACCATGCCGATTGCCGGCGCAATCCTGGGAGGCGACAGGGGCTTTCTGCCCCCGCTCCGGGGAACCGCTGGCACTGCGCGGTGTTGAAGGGGAAGGGTCATGGTGCGCGCAACAGCGGCTCCGCCCTCATTCCTCAGTCCTCACTTATCACAGTTGCCAAATGTCCAGATTCTAGGCATAATGCATAAAATTAGACCACCAAAAAGATGCAAAATAATGCATCGTGATCGAAATTTAGGCATAATCGCCTTTTGGAATGGAAGAATGTACAAAGGATAAGACCATGGCCACGGCAATCGAACCCACCACTGCGCAGATCATTCCCTTCCCCGTTGGCGGCGTCCGCCGACTGCGTGAGCGCAACCAGCGTCCCGAGGTCAAGCTCGAGGCTGAGGCTGCCCACCACACGGATCTCGCGTTCGGCGGTTGCTGGTATCATGAAGAAGCCATCTCTGGCCCGACCCCTCCGACCGGCAAGCTCAGCTGAGCACATTTGCACATCCGACAGGCACTTGAGCGCAAATATTGTGCGAAAGCCTTTTGATTGGGCATTTCGCACGCAATGCCCGCTTCCACGGTTCCGGGTCGCTCCCACAAGCGCCTGATATTAGGGCAGCCAGAAACATAAAAGGGCAGGAAATCAAGATCTTCGCACCATACAGCCGGGATCTTGTGAAAGGCCTTGGTGTGAAAACAACCATTATGGCCTGCCGTTTCGGAATCATCTTGCACTTTGCTTTGGCAAGGCGCGCCCGCTTTGCGGGATAAGCGCCGAAGTGCCTTGCTTTCTTCTCCTGCATTGCACAAACTCCGGCCCTTCATGCGCGCCGGGTCCATCTGAAGGGGCCCGACTAGGAGTTCCATGTCGATCAAGGCCAGTATTTATCACCTGACGCATTATAAATATGACAGGCCGGTCCGCCTCGGGCCGCAGATCATCCGCTTGAAACCGGCCGCGCATTCCAGAACGCGCGTGATCAGTCACTCGCTGAAGGTTTCGCCGGCGAACCATTTCGTCAATCTTCAGCAGGACCCTTACGGCAATTACCTTGCCCGCTATGTTTTCCCCGAGCCGGTGACGGAACTGAAGATCGAAGTCGATCTCGTTGCCGACATGACGGTCTACAATCCGTTCGATTTCTTCGTGGAAGAAGAGGCCAGCCGCTGGCCCTTCGATTATCCGGAAGATCTGGTCGAGGATCTCTCCATCTACCGCAAGCCGGAACCGGCAGGCCCGCTGCTCTCGGCCTTCATGAAAACGGTTGACTGGTCACCGGACCAGCCGACTGTCGATATGGTGGTTGGCCTCAACGCCCGCCTGCAGCGCGATATCGGTTATGTCATCCGCATGGAGCCCGGCGTGCAGACGCCGGAAAAGACGCTGGAGACGGCGCTTGGATCGTGCCGCGATACAAGCTGGCTTCTGGTGCAGGTGCTGCGTCATCTCGGTCTTGCCGCCCGTTTCGTCTCCGGTTACCTCATCCAGCTGACGCCGGACCTGAAGGCGCTCGACGGCCCCTCCGGCACGGAAGTCGATTTCACCGACCTGCATGCCTGGGCGGAAGTCTATCTTCCCGGCGCAGGCTGGATCGGCCTTGACCCGACCTCCGGGCTGTTGACCGGCGAAAGCCACATTCCGCTTGCCGCCACCCCGCATTTCCGCAACGCCGCGCCGATTTCCGGCGGTTATTTCGGCGAGGCGGAAACGGCGTTCGAATTCGACATGCGCGTCACACGCGTCGCAGAACATCCGCGCATCACCAAGCCGTTTTCCGAGGAAAGCTGGCAGGCGCTCGACACGCTCGGCCGCAAGGTGGATCAGGTGCTGGCCACTGAGGACGTGCGGCTTACCATGGGTGGCGAGCCTACCTTCGTTTCCATCGACGATTTCCAGTCGGAGGAATGGAACACCGCCGCCGTTGGCCCGACCAAACGCGACAAGGCCGATATCCTCATCCGCAAGCTGCGCGAACGTTTTGCGCCGGGCGGTTTTCTGCATTACGGGCAGGGCAAGTGGTATCCGGGCGAAAGCCTGCCGCGCTGGACCTTCTCGCTTTACTGGCGCCGTGACGAAAAGCCGATCTGGCGTGATCCCAGCCTGATTGCCGAGGAGGGCCAGGACTACGAGGTGACAGAAGAGGATGCCGGCCGCCTTCTGTCTGCCATTGCCAGCGAACTCGACATTACGCCTGACATGGTGGTGCCGGCCTTCGAGGATCCGGGCGAATGGATTTTGCGCGAGGCAAACCTGCCCGACAATGTCGATCCGGCCAATTCCAAGCTGAAGGACCCGGAAGAGCGCAATCGCCTCGCCCGCGTGTTCGAACGTGGCCTGACCCGCCCATCTGGGTATGTGCTGCCGGTGCAGGCCTGGAACAGCCGCGCCTCCGGCCCGCGCTGGGTCAGCGAAAAATGGCGCACGCGGCGCGGCCGCGTCTTTCTGGTGCCGGGCGACAGCCCCGTCGGCTATCGCCTGCCGCTAAATTCGCTGCCCTATATCCCGCCCTCGCAATATCCCTATATCAACCCGATGGACCCGAGCATCGAGCGCACGCCGCTGCCGGATTTCCACAAGGAAACGACGGCCGAGGGCAAGAAGGAGCGCAAGCTTTCGGCGGCACATTTCGAGCCGACCGCCGAAAATGCGCAGCCGCAACAGCGGGTGAGCGAAGAAATCATCGGCTTTGTGCGCACGGCCATCAGCGTGGAAGCGCGTGACGGGCGCCTTTGCGTGTTCATGCCGCCGACCGTCAGCATCGAGGAATATCTCGATCTCATTGCGTCTGCTGAACGCGCCGCAACCCAGCTTGGCCTTGCCGTTCACATCGAAGGTTATGCGCCGCCGCAGGACGAGCGGCTGAACGTCATCCGCGTCGCACCCGATCCCGGCGTCATCGAGGTCAACATTCACCCCGCCTCCAACTGGCAGGACTGCGTCGACATTACGACGGCGATCTATGAGGAAGCCCGCCAGAGCCGGCTCGGCGCCGACAAGTTCATGATCGACGGGCGCCATACCGGCACCGGCGGCGGCAACCATGTGGTGGTCGGCGGCGCCAACCCGAACGACAGCCCGTTCCTGCGCCGTCCGGACCTGTTGAAAAGCCTCGTGCTGCACTGGCAGCGCCACCCGGCGCTGTCCTATCTGTTTTCAGGCCTGTTCATCGGCCCGACCAGCCAGGCCCCGCGCATCGACGAGGCCCGCCACGACAGTCTCTACGAGCTTGAGATCGCAATGGCTCAGGTGCCCCTGCCCGGCACGGGGCCAGCCCCCCTGCCCTGGCTGGTGGACCGCCTGTTCCGCAATCTTTTGACCGATGTGACGGGCAATACCCACCGCTCGGAAATCTGCATCGACAAGCTGTTTTCGCCGGATGGCCCGACAGGCCGGCTCGGCCTTGTGGAATTTCGCGGTTTCGAAATGCCGCCGAATGCCCGCATGTCGCTGGCCCAGCAACTTCTGGTGCGCGCGCTCATCGCCCGTTTCTGGAAAAACCCGCTGCAGGGCTCCTTCGTGCGCTGGGGCACGGCGCTCGCCGACCGTTTCATGCTGCCGCATTACGTCTGGGCGGATTTCATGGACGTGCTCGCGGACTTGAGACAAAACGGTTTCGATTTCCGCCCGGAATGGTTTGCCGCACAGCTGGAATTCCGCTTCCCTTTCTTCGGCGAGGTGGAATACGAGGGCGTGAAGCTGGAACTGCGCCAGGCCCTGGAACCATGGAACGTGATGGGTGAACAGGGCGCCATTGGCGGCACCGTACGTTATGTGGATTCCTCCGTGGAACGCCTGCAGGTCACGCTGCAGACGGATAATCCGCAGCGTTACCGGGTCACCTGCAACGGTCGTGCCGTGCCGCTTGCGCCGACAGGCACATCCGGCGTTTCGGTGGCCGGCGTGCGCTTCAAGGCCTGGCAGCCGGCAGCTGGCCTGCATCCGGTTCTACCGGTCAACACGCCGCTCACCTTCGATATCTACGACACCTGGTCCAGCCGCTCCATCGGCGGTTGCGTTTATCATGTGGCGCATCCGGGCGGACGCAATTACGAGACTTTCCCCGTCAATGGTAACGAGGCGGAGGCCCGCAGGCTTGCGCGCTTTGAACCTTGGGGGCATACGGCTGGCCGTTACGACGTGACGCCAGAACGGGTCTCGCCGGAGTTTCCGCTGACGCTCGACATGCGTCGGCCGATAGGAGTGTGATGTGGCAGTGATCCGGGCGGGCGACCTGAAGGCGCAAAGCGAGGCGATTGGCGAGGATCCCATCCTCGGTTATCGCGCGCTGCCCGGCGTTTCCGACGAAATGCTCGACCGCGACGGTGAGATCCGGCCGGTCTGGCAGACCATGATCGATGCGCTCAGTCGCCTGTCGGAGGCCGAGCTGCACGAACGTTTTGCCCGCGCCGATCGTTATCTGCGCGATGCCGGCGTGTTCTACCGGGCCTATGGCCCCAAGGGCAGCGGCGAACGCAGCTGGCCGATCTCGCACGTTCCGGTTCTGATCGACGGCAAGGAGTGGGAAAAGGTCTCCGCGGGCCTTATCCAGCGCGCCGATCTTCTGGAAAAGATCGTGGCCGATATCTACGGCGACAACACGCTGGTGCAGGAGGGCATCCTGCCGCCGGCGCTCGTCGCCAACAATCCGGAATTTTTGCGCCCGCTCGTCGGCGTCAAACCGGCCAATGGCCATTACCTGCATTTCTGTTCGTTCGAGATCGGCCGCGGTCCCGATGGCAACTGGTGGGTGCTGGCCGACCGCACGCAGGCGCCTTCCGGTGCCGGTTTTGCGCTCGAAAACCGCGTGGCAACCACGCGCGCCTTTTCCGACATTTATGGCGAAACCCATGTCCATCGGCTCGCCTCTTTTTTCGGCGCCTTCCGCAATGCGCTGCAGGCGCACAAAAAAAGCCCTGATGATCGTATCGCGGTTTTAACCCCCGGCCCCGCCAACGAAACCTATTTCGAACACGCCTATATCGCCCGTTACCTCGGCTTCATGCTGCTCGAGGGCGAGGACCTGACTGTCGTCAACGACAAGGTGATGGTGCGCACGGTGGCCGGCCTCAAGCCCGTCGGCGTTCTCTGGCGCCGTCTCGATGCCGCCTATGCCGATCCGCTGGAGCTCAACCAAAGCTCGCATATCGGCACGCCCGGCATGGTGCAGGCGCTGCGCGCCGGTTCGGTCTCCATCGTCAATGCGCTGGGGTCCGGCATTCTTGAAACGCGGGCACTGCTCGCCTTCACGCCCACCATCTGTCATCATCTGCTGAACGAAGAGCTGATCCTGCCCTCCATCGCTACCTGGTGGTGCGGGCAAAAGGCCGAGCGCCAGCATGTGGCTGACAATATCGGCCGCATGGTCATCGGCCCCGCCTATTCGCGCCTGCCCTTCTTTGATGATGGCGGCCAGTCCGTTCTGGGAGCACCCCGCAAGAACGCAAAACAATCGGTCGAGGAATGGCTGACCGCCGAAGGCAACCAGCTCGTGGGCCAGGAAGTCGTCACCCTCTCCACCACACCGGCCTATGTCGATGGCAAGCTGACGCCGCGGCCGATGTCGCTGCGCGTTTTTGCCGCTCGCACCGAAAACGGCTGGCAGATCATGCCCGGCGGTTTTGCCCGCATCGGCTCCGGCGCGGATGTGGCAGCCATTGCCATGCAGGCGGGCGGCACGGCGGCCGATGTGTGGATCGTCTCCGACAAGCCGGTGGAGCGCCAGACGCTTCTGCCGCCGGAGGAAAGTTTTTCGCGCAACATGCCCGGCAGCCTGCCGAGCCGGGCGGCCGACAACCTGTTCTGGCTCGGCCGCTACATCGAGCGGGCGGAAGGGGCGCTGCGCATTCTGCGCGCCTGGCACATGCGCTACGCCGAATCCGCCGATCCCGAGCAGCCGCTGCTAGCCGACGTGGCGCGCTACCTCGAAGGCACCGACATGGAGATGGTCAAGGCCGTGCCGGAGCCTTTGATCCGCAACATCGACAGCGCCATCTATTCCGCCAGCAACATCCGCGACCGGTTTTCGCCCGATGGCTGGCTGGCGCTGAACGACCTTGCCAAGACCGCACGACGTTTCCATGAGGCGGTCCAGGGCGGCGACGATGCCGCCCATGCGATGACCGTGCTGTTGCGCAAGCTCGCGGGCTTTGCAGGCCTTGTGCATGAAAACATGTACCGCTTCACCGGCTGGCGTTTTCTCTCCATCGGCCGTTATCTGGAACGTGGGCTGCACATGACGCGGCTTCTCGGCCACATGTCCGGCCCCGATGCGCCCGATGGTTCGCTCGATATGCTCTTGGAAATCGGCGACAGCGTGATGACCCATCGCCGGCGCTACAATGTCAACACGGCGCGCCTCACCGTCACCGATCTTCTGGCGCTCGATCCGCTCAACCCGCGCTCGGTGCTGTTCCAGCTGAACGAGATCCGCACGGAAGTGGAGCAATTGCCGCATCCTTTCGGCAATGGCCAGATGTCGGCGCTGGACCGCGAAGCGATGCGCCTGCATTCCGGCCTTGCGGTGATGACGCCGGAAGGCATGAGCACCGACATTTACAGCAAGCTGGAGATGGAGATGGAAAAGCTTTCCGATCTCATTGGCCAGACCTATTTTGGATAATCCATGCTTTACGATCTGTCGCTGCACATGGGTTATCGTTATGAGGCGTCCGCATCCGGCGCGCGGCATCTGTTGCGCCTGATGCCGCTGTCGCTCACCGACCGCCAGCGGCTGATCGCCGGTTCGCTGACCGTGTCCCCAACCGCCGACGAGCGCACGACATTCACCGATTTCTTCGGCCAGCAGACGACCTCGATCCTGTTTCGCGCGCTGCACGACACGCTGGACATTCGCATGCAGGCGCGCGTGCAGGTGGACAACCTGCCGCTGGTGGCGGATCTTTCGCCGGAACTGCCACATCTGCGTGCCGAGCTTTCCGATCTGCTGTCGGTTGCATCGGGATCGCCGCATCATCTGGCCGGCGCCAGCCCGCTTCTGCCGGATGTGGCGGAAATCACCGCCTATGCCCGCGAGGGTGTAAAGCCGGGGCAGACGGTGCGCGAGATCGCCATTGCCCTCTGCACGCGCATTCATAAGGATTTCAAATATGATCCGGAGGCAACGACGGTGGACACCACGCCGCGCGAGGCATTTCGCCTCAAACGCGGCGTCTGCCAGGATTTTTCCCACATCATGATTGTCGCCCTGCGCAGCCTTGGCATTCCCGCCGGGTATGTCAGCGGTTTTCTGCGCACGCTGCCGCCGCCCGGCAAGGAGCGGCTGGAAGGGGCGGATGCCATGCATGCCTGGGTCAGGATCTGGTGCGGCAAGGCCGCCGGTTATATCGAGCTTGACCCAACCAACAATATTGCCGCCAGCTGCGATCATATCGTTGTCGGTTACGGCCGCGATTATTCCGATGTCGCGCCGGTGATTGGCGTGGTGAAAAGCTATGGCAAGCACAAGACCGAACAGGCTGTGGACGTCATCCCGGTCAAGGCCTGAGACGCCCGGTTCTGGTGCGGTTTGATCAAATACAACCGAATATATTAGGGATTTTCAAAGGCCTCGGCGCCTATCCAGTCCATCGGTTCTGATTGATGGGTTGATGGAGGCGATAATGGTGAGGTTTTCCCTTCACGGGCTGCTTTGCGACCGAAGCGGCAATTTCGCTCTGATGACCGCCATTCTCCTGCCGGTGCTGATCGGCGGCGCAGGCATTGCCGTCGATGTCACCCATGTCATGCAGCAGAAATCCAACCTGCAATCGATTGCCGACGCCGCAACGCTTGCGGCAGCGTCCCGCATGTCGAACGAAGATTTGAGCGAAGAGAGTGCCATGGCGATGGCGCGGAACTATCTCACGAGCCAGTACCTGGCCGATCTCGAGCAGTCGGGCGCATCGAAGGCTGAACTGGATGCGGCGCGCGAGGCGCTGGTGGCAAAAACGGAGATTGCCGCCACGACCACCGCCACCGGTGGCTCCTCAAAGGCTTTCGAGGTAACGCTTTCAACCGGCACCCTTGTGCCGCTGAGCGCCCTGACCCGCGTTCTCGGATTTGAGACCATGCCGGTCAACGTGACCAGCACGGCTGAGAGCGCACGCGAGGGTAATGCGCTATCAATGTTGCTTGTGCTCGACGAATCCGGCTCCATGGCAGAGGACACCACGACGCTCGATCCCGTCAACCCGACAAAGACGGTCAGCGTGCAGGAACAATATTCCTGCGGCTGGCGGACCTGCACGCGGCCGGGCACAGCAACCGTTGCCAATTACGTCACGAAGATCGCAGCCCTCAAATCCGCCGCAGCCGTGATGTTTGCCGAGTTGAAAAAGGCGTCCGCCCCGGACACGACAAATGCCAGCGCGCAGGAGACGGCTGCCCGCACCCTCATGCGCATCGGTTCCGTCTCCTATACCCACGAAACACAGACGCCGCAGGAACCGGCCTGGGGCACGACGGCGGCTGCCGCATACGTGACCGCCCTGCCGGCAGTGCCGGCCGGCGGCACGGATGCAAGCGGCGCGATGGCCGTTGCCTTCTCGGACCTGAAATCGACCAATCCTGCCGAAGCCAGGGCCCACAAGGCCAAGGGTAATGACAATTTTGCCCGTTTCATCGTGCTGATGACCGATGGTGAAATGACCGGCTACAGCAACACCTGGAACCGCTCGATCGACGACAAGGTGCGCGCCGCCTGCCAGCAGGCCAAGGACGACCAGATCACCATCTTTACCGTGGCCTTCATGGCGCCTGATCGCGGCAAGGCGCTGCTGCAGGCCTGCGCCAGCGGCCCCGACAATTATTATGCCTCTTCCGACATGAGCGACCTGGTGACGGCGTTCGGCGATATCGGCCGCAAGGCCGCAAGGACAGCGGTGCGGCTGACCAACTAAGCTCTTGCGGCAATGCAGCTTGCTGCGGCAGCCGATCAGACAGCCTGCGGCTTGTCGTTTTTTCTCAGGATGTTGAGGGGTTTCCAGCGCACGACACGATGAACGCCAAGAACATTGCAGAGGATGATTGCAAGTGCCTGCCAACGATGCATAAACTGTGTTCCGACACCATGGCGGATTGTTCGTTGAGAACCGTCCCTCCTCGTTTCAGAAAGCAAAGTTGGGTGATCTCATGAACAACAGCGTTTCCCCGGTCGATATCCCGCAGCCGGCACCCCGCAGCTCGAACCCGGAGATCATGGCCGAAGAAATCATCGAGCGCCTGACCTACCGCATCGGCAAGGATGCCAAGGTCGCAAAACCGCACGACTGGTTGACGGCAACGATCCTGGTGGTGCGCGACCGCATCATCGATCGCTGGATGGAATCGACCCGCAAGGTCTATGCGACCGGCGACAAGCGCGTCTATTATCTGTCGCTGGAGTTCCTCATCGGCCGCCTGATGCGTGATGCCGTGAGCAATCTCGGCCTGATGGAAGAAATCACCGATGCGCTGACCTCGCTCGGCGTCGATATCAACGTGATTTCCGGGCTTGAGCCTGATGCAGCGCTCGGCAATGGTGGTCTCGGTCGTCTGGCGGCCTGTTTCATGGAAAGCATGGCCACCGTCGAAATTCCCGCCTACGGCTACGGCATTCGTTATGTCCACGGCCTGTTTCGCCAGCAGATGGCTGACGGCTGGCAGGTGGAACTGCCGGAAACCTGGCTTGCCCACGGCAACCCCTGGGAATTCGAGCGCCGCGAAAGCTCCTACGAGATCGGTTACGGCGGATCGGTGGAAAGCGTCGGCGGTTACGACGATGTGCCGCGTTATGTCTGGAAGCCGGCCGAGCGCGTCATCGCCATGGCCTATGATACGCCGATCGTCGGCTGGCGCGGCAAACGCGTCAATACGCTGCGCCTCTGGTCGGCGCAACCGATCGACCCGATCCTGCTCGATGCCTTTAATGCCGGCGACCACATCGGGGCGCTGCGTGAAAGCAACAAGGCGGAAGCGCTGACCCGCGTTCTTTATCCGGCAGACGCCAATCCGGCAGGCCAGGAACTGCGCCTGCGCCAGGAATATTTCTTCTCGTCAGCGTCACTGCAGGACATCCTGCGCCGCCACCTGCAACAATATCCCGATTTCACCAACCTGCACGACAAGGTGGCGATCCAGCTCAACGACACGCACCCGGCCATTTCGATTGCAGAACTCATCCGCCTTCTCGTTGACGTGCATGGCATGGACATGGAAGAGGCTTGGGAAATCACCCGCAAGACCTTCTCCTACACCAATCACACGCTGCTGCCCGAAGCGCTGGAAAGCTGGCCCGTGCCGCTGTTCGAGCGCCTTTTGCCGCGCCTGATGCAGATCGTTTATGCGATCAACACCAAGATCCTGCTCGATGCGCGCAAGGGCAAGAAGTTCAGCGACGGACAGATCCGCTCGATCTCGCTGATCGACGAAAACGGCGACCGGCGCGTGCGCATGGGCAATCTTGCCTTTGTCGGCTCGCACTCCATCAACGGCGTCTCGGCCCTGCACACCGAACTGATGAAGGAAACGGTGTTTGCCGACCTTCATGCGCTTTACCCGGCGCGTATCAACAACAAGACCAACGGCATCACGCCGCGCCGCTGGCTGATGCAGTGCAATCCGGGGCTTACCGGGCTCCTGCGCAAGACGATCGGCGACAGTTTCGAGGATGACACCGACGCGCTGAAGGCGCTCGATGCCTTTGCCGACGACAAGACCTTCCAGGAAAAGTTCGCCGCCGTGAAGCGGGCAAACAAGGTGAAGCTTGCCAACCTCGTCGGCAGCCGCATGGGCATACGGCTTGATCCTTCGGCCATGTTCGACATCCAGATCAAGCGCATCCACGAATACAAACGCCAGCTCCTCAACATCGTCGAAGCCGTGGCGCTCTACGACCAGATCCGCTCGCATCCGGAACTCGACTGGGTGCCGCGCGTAAAACTGTTCGCCGGCAAGGCGGCGCCGAGTTATCACAACGCCAAGCTGATCATCAAGCTCGCCAATGACGTGGCCCGGGTGATCAACAACGATCCGGCCGTGCGCGGCCTGTTGAAGGTCGTGTTCATCCCGAACTACAATGTCACGCTTGCCGAAACCATCGTTCCGGCAGCCGATCTCTCCGAACAGATCTCGACGGCGGGCATGGAAGCGTCCGGCACCGGCAACATGAAGTTTGCGCTGAACGGCGCGCTCACCATCGGCACGCTCGATGGCGCAAATGTCGAAATGCGCGATCATGTCGGGGCCGAAAACATCGTGATCTTCGGCATGACGGCAGAAGAAGTGTCGCGTGTGCGGACCGAAGGGTATGACCCCCGCGCCATCATCGAAGGCTCGCGCGAACTTTCGCAGGCGCTGGCTGCGATTGCCTCCGGCGTGTTTTCGCCCGACGACCGCTCGCGTTTTGCCGAACTGATCGATGGCATCTACACCAGCGACTGGTTCCTGGTGGCAGGTGATTTCGACGCCTATGCCAACGCGCAGCGTGAGGTGGACCAGATCTGGGCCGACCCGACGTCCTGGTACGGCAAGACGATCCGCAACACCGCGCGCATGGGCTGGTTCTCTTCCGACCGCACCATCCGCCAGTATGCGACGGAGATCTGGAGAGCCTGATGAACCAGACGCCCACACACCTCGGCAAGGACGCACCAGGCACGACTGAACTTTCCCTTCCCGAGATCGAGGCGATCATCCGCGGTTCACACGGCAATCCCTTCGCAGTTCTCGGCACCCACAAAGCCGGCAGCGGGGTTATTGCCCGCTGTTTCATTCCAGGCGCCGAAGCCGTCACCGCGCTTTCGCTCGATGGAACAGAGATTGGCGAACTGAAACTGCGCCACGCCGACGGTTTTTTCGAAGGCGCGGTGTCGCTTGCAGCACCCCGCGCCATCCGTTACCGCGCAAGGCGCGGTGACGTGGAATGGGCGCTGACCGACCCCTATAGTTTTGGCCCGGTGCTCGGCCCGATGGATGACTATTTCTTGCGCGAGGGGTCGCATCTGCGGCTGTTCGACAAGATGGGTGCCCATCCCCTTAAACATGAGGGCGTGGACGGGTTCCACTTTGCCGTCTGGGCGCCCAATGCGGCACGCGTTTCGGTGGTCGGCGATTTCAATGCCTGGGATGGGCGTCGCCACGTCATGCGGTTACGCGTCGATACCGGCATCTGGGAAATCTTTGCGCCGGATGTGCGCCCCGGTGCCACATACAAGTTTGAAATCGTCGGCAAAACAGGCGAAGTGCTGCCGCTGAAGGCCGATCCTTATGCGCGCCGTGCCGAGCTTCGCCCGCAAACCGCCTCCGTTGCCACGCCGGAACTGGTGCAGAAATGGGAGGATGCCGCCCACCGCGAATTCTGGGCGAAGGCCGACCATCGCCGCCAGCCGATTTCCATCTATGAAGTGCATGCCGGATCGTGGAAACGCCGCGCTGACGGCACCTTCATGAGCTGGGACGAACTGGCGACCGATCTCATCCCTTACGTGGTCGACATGGGTTTTACCCATATCGAATTCCTGCCCATCACCGAACATCCCTATGACCCGTCCTGGGGCTACCAGACCACAGGGCTTTATGCCCCGAGCGCCCGGTTCGGCGAGCCGGAAGGGTTTGCCCGCTTCGTCAACGGCTGCCACAAGGTCGGCGTCGGCGTGATCCTCGACTGGGTGCCGGCGCATTTCCCGACCGATGCCCACGGGCTTCGCGAGTTTGACGGCACCGCCCTTTACGAGCATGCCGATCCCCGCCAGGGTTTTCACCCGGACTGGAATACGGCGATCTACAATTTCGGCCGGCTGGAAGTGCTCGCCTACCTCGTCAACAACGCGCTCTACTGGTCGGAGAAATTCCACCTCGACGGGCTGCGCGTCGATGCTGTCGCCTCGATGCTTTACCTTGATTATTCACGCAAGGATGGCGAGTGGGTGCCCAACGAATATGGCGGGCGCGAAAATCTCGAGACGGTGCGGTTTCTCCAGAAGCTCAATACCGTGAGCTACTCCACCCATCCCGGCGTCATGACCATTGCCGAGGAAAGCACGTCCTGGCCAAAGGTGTCGCATCCGGTGCATGAAGGCGGGCTCGGCTTCGGCTTCAAGTGGAACATGGGCTTCATGCATGACACGCTGAGCTACCTGAAGCGGGAGCCGGTGCATCGCAAGCACCACCACAACGAACTGACCTTCGGCCTGCTCTACGGTTTTTCGGAAAACTTCGTGCTGCCGCTGAGCCACGATGAGGTGGTCCACGGCAAGGGTTCGCTGATTGCCAAAATGGCCGGCGACGACTGGCAGAAGTTTGCCAATCTGCGCGCCTATTACGGTTTCATGTGGGGTTATCCCGGCAAGAAACTGCTGTTCATGGGGCAGGAATTTGCCCAGTGGAGCGAATGGAGCGAGGCGCGGTCGCTCGACTGGAACCTTCTGCATTACAACCCGCACGAGGGCATGCGCCGGCTGGTGCGCGATCTCAACTTCACATACCGGTCGAAAAAGGCGCTGCACCAGCGCGACTGCGAACCGGAAGGGTTCGAGTGGCTGATTGCCGACGATTCGGAAAACTCTGTTTACGCCTGGCTGCGCAAGGCGCCGGGTGAAAAGCCGGTGGCTGTCATCACCAACTTCACCCCGGTCCTGCGTGAGAACTACCGCGTGCCGCTGCCGAGCGCCGGCCGCTGGCGCGAGGTTTTAAACACCGATGCGGAAATCTATGGCGGCAGCGGCAAGGGCAATGGCGGCAAGGTGCAGGCGGTGTCTGCCGGCGGCGTCATCCATGCGGAAGTCACATTGCCGCCGCTTGCCACCATCATGCTGGAACCGGAAATCTGAGCACCAAAAACTATAGGGAGGGATATCAATGACAACAAAACGAGTACAGCCGCTGGCACGCGATGCCATGGCCTATGTGTTGGCCGGCGGCCGGGGGAGCCGCCTGAAGGAACTGACAGACCGGCGCGCCAAGCCTGCCGTCTATTTTGGCGGCAAGGCCCGCATCATCGATTTTGCCCTCTCCAACGCCCTGAATTCCGGTATCCGCCGCATTGGCGTTGCCACCCAGTACAAGGCCCATTCGCTGATCCGCCACCTGCAGCGCGGCTGGGACTTTTTTCGCCCGGAACGGAATGAGAGCTTTGACATCCTGCCGGCCTCGCAGCGCGTGTCCGAAACGCAGTGGTATGAAGGCACGGCCGATGCGGTGTTCCAGAACATCGACATCATCGAACCCTATAACCCGGAATACATGGTGATCCTCGCCGGTGACCACATCTACAAGATGGACTACGAGCTGATGCTGCAGCAGCACGTGGATTCCGGCGCCGACGTGACCATCGGCTGCCTGGAAGTGCCGCGCATGGAAGCAACCGGCTTCGGCGTCATGCATGTGGATGACAAGGACCGGATCATCGCCTTCGTGGAAAAACCCGCCGATCCGCCGGGCATGCCCGACAAGCCGGATTTTGCGCTCGCCTCCATGGGCATCTACGTCTTCCACACGAAATTCCTGATGGAATGCCTGCGCCGCGATGCGGCCGACCCCAATTCCAGCCGCGATTTCGGCAAGGACATCATTCCGTGGATTGTGGCGAACGGCAAGGCTGTCGCCCACCGCTTCAACGAATCCTGCGTGCGTTCGGATTTCGAAAAGCAGGCCTACTGGCGCGATGTGGGCACGATCGACGCCTACTGGCAGGCCAATATCGACCTGACCGGTATCGTTCCCGAGCTTGATATCTACGACAAGTCCTGGCCGATCTGGACCTATGCGGAAATCACCCCGCCAGCCAAATTCGTCCACGACGACGAAAACCGTCGCGGCTCGGCCGTCTCCTCGGTTGTCTCAGGCGATTGCATCATTTCCGGCTGCTCGCTTTACAACTCCCTGCTGTTTACCGGGGTCCGGGCCAATTCCTATTCGCGCCTGGAGGGAGCGGTCATCCTGCCGAACGTGCGCATCGGCCGTCATGCCCAGCTTCGCAATGTCGTCATCGATGCCGGTGTAACCATTCCCGAAGGATTGGTGGTCGGTGAAGATGCGGACATTGATGCAAAGCGCTTCCGCCGCAGCGAAAATGGCATCTGCCTGATCACGCAGGCGATGATCGACAAGCTGGACCTCTAGGGCGGATCACGGAGACACGATGAAGGTTCTTTCGGTTGCTTCCGAAATTTTTCCGCTGGTCAAAACCGGGGGGCTCGCCGACGTGGCGGGCGCCCTGCCGCTTGCGCTGAAGGCGCAAGGGGTGGAGACGAAAACGCTGGTGCCGGGTTATCCGGCCGTGATGGCAGCGATTGGCGCCGCGCAATCCATTCTGCGGTTCGAGGACCTTCTGGGATCGCCTGCCGATGTGCTGGAAGCCAGTGTTGGCGGGCTCGACCTGCTGGTTCTTGAGGCGCCTGCCCTTTTCGATCGGCCGGGCGGGCCCTATCTCGGCACCGATGGCAAAGATTATCCCGACAACTGGCGCCGCTTTGCGGCCCTTTCCAAGGCTGGCGCCGAGATTGCCGGCGGCGCGCTTGCCGGCTGGCAGCCGGATCTGGTGCATGTCCATGACTGGCAGACCGGGCTTTTGCCCGCCTACATGCTGTACGGCGAGAAGCCGGCTATCCCCAGCGTGATGACCATTCACAACATCGCGTTCCAGGGCAATTTTTCCGCCGCTATCTTCCCCGAGCTTGGGTTGCCGGCGCATGCGCTTGCCATGGAAGGCGTCGAATATTACGGCATGGTCGGTTATCTGAAGGCCGGCCTCCAGACCGCCTGGGCCATCAGCACCGTCAGCCCCTCCTATGCCGAGGAGATCCTGACGCCCGAATTCGGCATGGGGCTGGAGGGTCTGCTCAACCGGCGCACGCTCGACCTGCACGGCATCGTCAACGGCATCGACACGGATGTGTGGAACCCCGCCGTCGATCCTCTGATCGACCGCGATTATTCGGCCGCCGACATCTCGGCAAGGCGTGCCAACAAGCGGGCGATGGAGGCGCAATTCGGCCTTGATCAGGATGACGCGCCGCTGTTTTGCGTCATCTCGCGTCTCACCTGGCAAAAGGGCATGGATCTGGTGGCGGACGCCGTCGATGATCTGGTGGCGCTCGGCGGCAAACTTGCCGTGCTCGGCTCCGGCGACGAGACGCTGGTCGCTGCCCTTCGCGACGCCGCCGCGCGCCATCCGGGCCGAGTTGCCATCACCGTTGGTTATAACGAACCGCTGTCGCACCTGATGCAGGCCGGTTCCGACGCCATTCTCATTCCCTCACGCTTCGAGCCCTGTGGCCTGACCCAGCTTTACGGCCTGCGTTATGGCTGCGTACCTGTGGTGTCACGGACCGGCGGCTTGAACGATACCGTCATCGACGCCAATCCCGCAGCGCTTGCCAGTGGCAGCGCCACCGGCGTCTCCTTCGGCCCCGTCACGCTCGACGGGTTGAAGCGCGCCATCCGCCGCAGCATCCGGCTTTACCGGGAGCCCGGCACCTGGGCCTCCCTCCAGACACAAGGCATGGCCAGCGATGTCTCCTGGGACAAGAGCGCTGCCCTTTACGCCAAACTGTATTCCAGTCTTCTACCGAAAGGTTTGCATTGATGATCAAGACCGTTTCCACCACGCCCTATCAGGACCAGAAGCCCGGCACGTCTGGCCTTCGCAAGAAGGTTCCGGTTTTCGCCCAGGAAAACTATGCCGAAAACTTCATCCAGTCGATTTTCGACAGCTTGGAAGGTTTTGAGGGCAAGACGCTGGTGATCGGCGGCGACGGCCGGTATTACAACCGCGAAGTCATCCAGAAGGCGCTGAAAATGGCGGCCGCTGCCGGCTTCGGCAAGGTCATGGTCGGCCAGGGCGGCATCCTTTCGACGCCGGCGGCCTCCCACGTCATCCGCAAATACGGCGCCTTCGGCGGCATCGTTTTGTCTGCCAGCCACAATCCCGGCGGCCCGACCGAAGATTTCGGCATCAAGTACAATATCGGCAATGGCGGACCAGCCCCGGAAAAGATCACCGATGCGATCTTTGCCCGCACCAAGGTGATCGACAGCTACAAGACCGTTGATGTCGCCGATATCGACCTCGATACGGTCGGCAGCTTCGATCTCGCCGGCATGGTGGTCGAGGTCATCGATCCCGTGACCGATTATGCCGATCTCATGGAAACGCTGTTTGATTTTGCAGCCATCCGCGACCTCATCGGCTCTGGCTTCCGCGTGGTCATCGATTCCATGAGCGCCGTCACCGGCCCCTATGCCGTCGAAATCCTTGAAAAGCGTCTCGGCGCTGCCAAGGGCTCGGTGCGCAACGAAATTCCGCTGCCCGATTTCGGCCACCACCACCCGGACCCGAACCTCGTTCACGCCAAGGAACTTTATGACGACGTGATGAGCGCCGAAGGCCCCGATTTCGGCGCCGCTTCCGATGGCGACGGCGACCGCAACATGGTGGTTGGCAAGGGCATGTTCGTGACGCCTTCCGACAGCCTTGCGGTGATTGCCGCCAACGCCACCTGCGCCCCCGGCTACAAGGCCGGCATTGCCGGCATCGCCCGCTCGATGCCCACAAGTGCTGCCGCCGACCGCGTGGCCGAAAAGCTCGGCATCGGCATGTATGAGACGCCGACCGGCTGGAAATATTTTGGCAACCTGATGGATGCCGGCAAGGTGACCGTCTGCGGCGAGGAAAGCTTCGGCACCGGATCAAGCCATGTGCGCGAAAAGGACGGCCTCTGGGCCGTGCTGTTCTGGCTGAACATCGTTGCCGCCCGCAAGGAGAGCGTCAGCCAAATCGTGGAAAGCCATTGGGCGGAATACGGCCGCAACTACTATTCGCGCCATGACTATGAAGAAGTGGATACCGACGCCGCAAACGGCCTTGTTGCCAACCTGCGCGACAAGCTGGCAAGCCTGCCCGGCACGACGTTCGGCGCACTCACCGTCGAAAGCGCCGACGACTTTGCTTATCTCGATCCGGTCGATGGCTCGGTGTCGAAGAACCAGGGCATCCGCATCCTGTTTGCCGGCGGCAGCCGCATCGTCTTCCGCCTGTCGGGTACCGGCACGTCAGGTGCGACGCTTCGCCTCTACGTGGAACGTTATGAGCCGGACGCAGCGCGTCACGGCATCGAGACGCAGGCAGCGCTTGCCGACCTCATCGCAGTTGCCGACGAGATCGCCGAGATCAAGACCCGCACCGGCCGCGACGCGCCGACGGTCATCACCTGATCCGTAACTTGCGTGCTTCCCTTTGCCTGAAGCGAAGGGAAGCGCTCAGGCTTCGGAAATCTCCGGCTCCACCAGAAATGCCAGCTGCCGAAGCGATTCCTGCCAGCCGAGATAACAGGCGGATTCCGGGATCATATCCGGGATCCCCGCCTGCATGATGTGGATTTCCGTGCCGACGGTGACCGATTTAAATTCGACGGTGGTGATCATCTCGCCGGGCAGCGCCGGGTCGTCGAACTGGTCGGAATAGCTGATCTTGCGATCAGTGATGATTTCCAGATAGGTTCCGCCGAAGGAATGGCTTTGCCGGCTCGAAAAGTTGGTGAAGGACATGCGGAATTTGCCGCCCACCACCGGATTACACTCATGCATATGGGCGGTGAAACCATGCGGCGGGTTCCATTTCACCATGGCATCCGCATCGGTAAAGGCACGAAAGACACGTTCGACCGGGGCTTTGAAAACACGGTGCAGGCGAATGGTGAAAGGCATGGCTTTTCCTCCTCGTTAAGCGCCACAGGTTATGGTTCGAAAAGTTAGGGCGCACGCGCCACATTTCCCTGCCGGGCGGCGTTTTTTTTTAAGGCACCGCTTGAAAACAAAGCCGGAGTGTTCATGACCCATCGCCCGCTCGGCGCCGTTCTTCAGGATGACGGCATCCGGTTTACCGTCTTCTCCGCCCATGCCCAAAAAATCGACCTCTGCCTGTTCGACGGCGAGCGGGAAACGACCCGCCTGCCGCTTTTGCCTGACGGTGAAGGCCTGTTCAGCCTTCATGTGGCGGGTATCGAGCCGGGCACGTGCTACGGTTTTCGCGCCGACGGGGTCTACGATCCCGACCGCGGCCTGTGGTTTGATCCCTCCAAGCTGCTGACCGATCCTTATGCGACGGAGCTGGATCGTCCGTACCGGCACGATCCCCGCCTTTCGCAATTCGGCATCGATACGGCACCGCTGGTGCCGAAGGCCGTGGTGCGGCAGCACGCCCCTGTTCAACGCGAAAAGCCACGCTTTCAGACGGGCGGCCTCATTTATGAAGTTGCCGTGCGGCCCTTCACCATGCTGCATCCGGATGTGCCGGAAAACCAGCGTGGCACGGTGGCAGCCCTTGCCCACCCCGCCATCATCGCGCATCTGAAACGCCTCGGCGTCGATGCGGTGGAACTGATGCCGATCACCGCCTGGATTGATGAACGGCACCTGCCGGCACTCGGTCTCACCAACGGTTGGGGCTATAATCCCGTCGCCTTCATGGCGCTCGACCCGCGCCTTGTGCCGGGCGGTATGGCCGAGCTTGCGGCAACCGTCAAAACCCTGCACGACAACGGCATCGGCGTGATCCTTGATCTTGTCTTCAACCATACCGGCGAAAGCGACCGGTTCGGCGCGACGCTGTCGCTGCGCGGGCTCGACAACCTCACCTATTACCATCATATGCCGGATGATCCCGGTGTTCTCGTCAACGATACCGGCACCGGCAACACGGTTGCCTGCGATCATCCGGTGGTGCGCCAGCTGATTGTGGATACGCTGCGCCATTTCGTGATCCATGCCGGCATAGATGGCTTCCGTTTCGATCTCGCGACCATTCTCGGGCGCAGCATGCAGGGCTTTTCCCGCGACAGCGAAACCTTGGCCGCCATTCTTCACGACGAGGTGCTGACTGACCGGGTAATGATTGCCGAACCCTGGGACATCGGCCCCGGAGGGTACCAGCTCGGTCAGTTCCCCGCCCCCTTCCTCGAATGGAACGACCGGGCGCGCGACGATATCAGGTGTTTCTGGCGCGGCGATCCGGGCAAGACCGGAACACTCGCCTCTGCCCTTGCCGGCTCCTCGCAGCTGTTTTCAGCCCATGGACAGACGGCAACGCGCAGCGTCAACTTCCTCGCCGCCCATGACGGGTTCACGCTGATGGATCTCGTCTCCCACGACCACAAGCACAATGAGGCGAACGGCGAGGACAACCGCGACGGCCACAACGAAAACCACTCCTGGAACAACGGCGTGGAAGGTGAAAGCGATGATCGTGGCGTACAGGACGCGCGGCGGGACGATATAAAAGCCCTGCTGGCCACGCTCTTTGCCACACGCGGCACCCTGATGCTGACGGCAGGAGATGAAGGCGGGCGTTCGCAACGGGGCAACAACAATGCCTATGCGCAGGACAATGCCCTCACCTGGCTGAATTGGTCCTTGCTCGATGACACGCTGGTGACACATACGGCGCAGTTTTCAGCGATGCGCCGGCGATTTTCCGTGTTTTCTGAAACCGGTTTCTTCAAGGGGGATACCGGCGATATTGCCTGGCTGAACGCACTCGGCCAGCCCATGACCATTGCCGATTGGGAAACGCCGGACTGTGCGCAGTTGACGATGGTCCTGAAGACGCACGACCGGCAGGCCGGCGGCGAAACGCATCTGGCCGTGCTGTTTAACCGTGGGCGGACGCCCCTCAAGGTCAGCCTTCCCGACGGCGAGTGGCAGGATCTTGTCACGGGCGACAGATTCTCTCAGCCCGAACTGCCGCCCCGCAGCGTGGTCTGGGCAAGCAGATGCTGATGTGTGCACTGCACCCTATCGAAGCCTTCGATTTGCTGTAAGACTTTCCCGCAGGTTCATCAACGACAGGAAATGCCATGCCGCGCGAGATTTCGCTGAGCGATGTGAAAGATCTGGTCGGACAGGAAATCGGTATTTCCGACTGGATCACCGTGGACCAGACGATGATCGATACTTTTGCCGATGCCACGCATGACCACCAGTTCATTCATACCGACCCGGAGCGGGCGGCGGCCGAAAGCCCGTTTGGCGGCACGATCGCGCACGGTTTCCTGACGCTCTCGTTGTTGTCGGCCATGAACTATTCCGCCGTGCCCACGATCCGTGAACAGACGATGGGGCTCAATTACGGGTTTGACAAGATCCGCTTCGGCTCGCCGGTGCGCGCCGGACGGCGGGTGCGCGGTCACTTCACGCTGACCGAGGCCCGCTTTCGCGGCGCCCACATGCTGATGGTCACCTATGACGTGACGGTGGAGATCGAAGAGGAAAAGAAGCCGGCACTTTCTGCCTCCTGGACCACCATTATCCAGTTTGATCCGAAGGACCGTCCCGATTCGTGAGATGGTGCGCACCGGCCAGGGACATCTGCCGGGATGCACATTGTCGCCGATAACGGCGCTCCGCCAGAAGGCTGGCGGCAGTTCATGCCCGTAGGAATGGTAAACATACACGCCGATGAAAATTATTTCTTATACTAAGGTCTAATACAGCCTATAAAAAGAAACGTCATTTTTCCCGTAAGCCACTGGAGCATATCGGAATTATACCAAAAATCCAATATTTACCTGCCTTTCATCAATTAACTATCGCTAAAACACATAATGCGCATCCTCCCCCAGGACAAATGCTTGGGGACGAGATATATGCAATTCCGATCACTGAAAATGAAAATCGCCGTTCTTTCCGGCTTCTGCGTCCTCTCGGCGGTGGGCGGGTTATTGGGTTACGGCATTCTGGCGGCCTCCAGCAACCAGCGCTATGTCAGCGAAAATCTTTCGAAGCTGACACAGGAAATGACGATCAAGAGCTTGAGCACGATCGCTTCCACGCAGGCCGGAACGATCCAGGGAACGCTGAACGAGGCCTTCGATGCGGCGCGCAACACCGCCCGCAGCTTTGAGGCGATGGCCGGCAATACAGCCATTCCGAACGCCGAGCGGCGCGCGCAGTTCAACGCGGTCCTCCTGAACCTTCTCAAGGACAATCCGCAGTTCAACGGCACCTATAGCGCCTGGGAGCCGAATGCGCTGGACGGGCAGGATGACACATACCGCAACAATGCCAAGGTCGGGTCCGATGCGACCGGCCGTTTCCTGCCCTACTGGACCCGCGGCGCCGATGGCAAGATCGCCATCCAGCCGCTGGTGGAATATGACAGCGCTGACCTTCATCCAAACGGCGTGATGAAGGGCGGCTGGTATCTTGGCCCGAAGAGCGGCAAGGGCGAAAGCATTCTCGATCCGCTGCCCTATATCGTGCAGGGCAAGAACGTCTTTCTCGCCACCATGTCCGTTCCGGTCACCGTCAACGGCAAATTTGTCGGCGTTGCCGGCGCAGACTTCGACCTGTCCTTCGTCCAGCGCCTGGCAGGCGAGGTAAAGGCCGGCCTGTTTGATGGAAAAGCCTCGGTCAGCATCATCAGCTACAAGGGCCTCGTGGTCGCCTCCAGCGAGCGGCCGGATCTTGTTGGTGCCGCCGTTGAAAAGCTCGATCCGTCGCTGAAAGACCTATTGCCGACCATTCAGGCCGGAAAGCCGGATGCAGCAGGAGACACAAAGACCTTCAAGGCGCTGGCGCCGATCAAGCTTGGCCGAACAACAACGCCATGGTCCGTTCTCATTCAGGTGCCGGCGGATGTGGCGCTTGCCCAGGCGACCGCACTCGACACGGCTCTTGCAGGCCGCAACACGACCGCCGCCTGGACGCAGACAGCCGTCGGTCTTGCCGTGCTTCTCGCAGGCATTGCCGCCATGTGGCTGGTATCCCGTTCCATCTCGCAGCCGATTTCCGCCATGACCAGCGCCATGAAACGCCTGGCAAACGGAGAACTGCAAGTCGACGTGCCCGGAACCGGCCGCCCGGACGAGATCGGCAGCATGGCCGAGGCCGTGCAGATCTTCAAGGAAAACGGCCTGAAGGCCAGAAGGCTGGAAGAAGAGGCCAATCACAACCGCCAGATCAGTGAAGAAGAACGCAACCGCACGTCAACCCTTGACCGCAAGCGCTCCGATGAGATGCAGCACGCCACCACAAGCCTTGCGAACGGCCTGAAGCAAATTGCTGCCGGTGACCTGACCTTCAGTTTCCGCGACCCCTTCGCCAGCGATTTCGAGGGGCTGCGCAGCGACTTCAACGCCGCCGTGGAGCAGCTACGCGATGCGATGAACTCTGTTGCCGTCACGACAGCGGCCATCGACAGCGGTTCGCGAGAACTGAGCCAGGGCGCCAACGACCTGTCACGGCGGACCGAACAGCAGGCCGCAGCACTTGAAGAAACCGCCGCAGCGCTGGACGAGATCACCGTCAACGTGACCAATTCCAGCAAACGCACGCAAGAGGCGCGTGGCGTCGCCCTGCAGGCAACCAGTGCCGCCACGAAATCTGCCGAGGTGGTTTCTCAAGCGGAACTTGCCATGACGAAGATCGAGGAATCGTCACAGCAGATCTCCAACATCATCGGCGTCATCGACGAAATCTCTTTCCAGACCAACCTGCTCGCGCTCAACGCAGGCGTCGAGGCCGCCCGCGCCGGGGAAGCCGGCAAGGGGTTTGCCGTGGTGGCGCAGGAGGTGCGCGAATTGGCTCAGCGTGCGGCAAACGCGGCGCGCGAGATCAAGGGGCTCATCCAGAACTCCTCCAACGAGGTTGAGAATGGCGTGCGCTTGGTGCGCAATGCCGGCGGTGCGCTGAAGACGATCAGCGGCTTTATCGTGGAGATCAACGGCCACATGGATTCCATCGCGACCTCATCGCGGGAGCAGTCCACCGGTCTGATGGAGGTCAACTCGGCGGTCAATTCCATGGACCAGACCACCCAGCAGAACGCGGCGATGGTGGAGCAATCGACAGCGGCATCCTCGTCGCTTGCCCTGGAAGCGGCAAAACTGCGCGACCTTGTGGAACAGTTCCAGCTGGACAATGGCGCAGGTGATGCCCGCGCCTTGCGCGATGTCTCCCGCTCCATGGCGGCCGGCACAAACCAGGCATCGTCTGACCGGCCGGCACGCCGCATGGCCACATCAGGCGGTGCAGCCACCAAGGAATGGTCGGATTTCTGATCCAAACAAAAAGGCGCCGCCCGGATATTTCGGGCGGCGCCTTTATGTCTTGTAAACGTAGACGAAAAATCAAATCGCCGCATCTTCCGCGGCTTCGGCAAGCAGCCCGAAGGCGTAATCGGAGAAGGACCGCCAGAACTCCATGCGGAACTCTGTTTCGCCGGTGCGCAGCACCACCACCTCGATCTTGCCAAACAGCGTGCGCGCACAGGCGCCGACGGGAAAGGCCTTCAGCGACAGGTCGAGCGGGCAGCCGCCGTTCAGCGTCTTTGAAGCACCGGGGCCGGAGATGAGAACTGCCGTATTGCGGTGGGAGACATCGGTTGCCGAATGAAGCGCGCCCGATGTTTCAAGCGCCGCCATCAGCCCGCCCTCACCCTCATCAATCACCAGCCATTCGTCGGGGCCGAGCCAAAGCGCCGTGCGCTGGCCGGCGGACGCTGAGGTTTTCGCGCTG
Organism: Neorhizobium sp. PAMB6630; assembly: GCF_058242775.1. Classification (NCBI taxonomy): domain Bacteria; kingdom Pseudomonadati; phylum Pseudomonadota; class Alphaproteobacteria; order Hyphomicrobiales; family Rhizobiaceae; genus Neorhizobium; species Neorhizobium sp. PAMB6630. Next base: position 866,680 of record NZ_CM177836.1, on the reverse strand, counting down.
GTGGGAAGCGGGAGGCCAAGGGCTGCCGAAAGGGCTGCCACATCGTCCGGCCGGGCGCGCAGCGACACCCGCTGTGCGGCGGCGGCGGGCGTCAGGCTTGCGACGGAGGAGCCGCCGTGGAAGCCGGCAAGCGGCGGGGTGCGGGATGCAAACTCAACCATGGATGCGGCCTCCGTCCTTGTCGAAGAACACCATGTCGGTGACTTCGACGGCAATCGTCTTGTCCTTCATCGGCACGTAGAGCGTCTCGCCCACCTTCGCGCGACCGCCGGCCACCAGTGCAATGGCGATGGAGCGGCCGAGATTTTCCGACCAATAGGCCGAAGTCACATGGCCGAGCATGGTCATCGGTTTTGGCTGGTTCGGATCGGCAACGATCTGGCCCCCCTCTTCCAGCACTTCGGCCGGGTCCTTCGTCAGGAGGCCAACCAGCTGCTTGCGGTTGTCGCGGATGAGATCCGGGCGCTTCAGGCCGCGGATGCCAACGAAATCCGGCTTCTTCTTCGATACCGCCCAGCCATAACCGGCATCATCAGGCGTGACCGTGCCGTCCGTATCCTGGCCGACGATGAGATAGCCCTTTTCGGCGCGCAGCACGTGCATGGTCTCGGTACCGTAAAGGCAGGCGCCGAGCGCTTGCCCACGGTCCCAGATGGCCTTCCAGACGGACGCGCCGTAATCGGCGGGCACGTTGATTTCAAAACCGACCTCGCCGGTGAACGACACGCGGAAGAGGCGTGCAGGCACGCCCATAACCGTGCATTCGGCCACGCTCATGTGCGGGAAGGCCTCGGTCGACAGGTCCAGCCCCTCGACCAGCGGCGCGATGATGTCTCGCGCTTTCGGGCCCTGAACGGCAATCACTGCCCACTGTTCGGTGGTCGATGTCAGCCAGACCTTGAGATCCGGGAATTCCGTCTGGAGATAATCTTCCATATGGGCCAGCACACGCGGCGCGCCGCCCGTTGTCGTCGTCACATGGAAACGGTCTTCCGCAAGGCGCCCGACGACACCGTCGTCATAGATAAAGCCGTCCTCGCGGGTCATGATGCCATAACGGCATTTTCCGGGCTTCAGCGTATCCCAGGCATTGGTGTAGAGAAGATTGAGGAACTTGGCCGCATCGGGGCCAACGACCTCGATCTTGCCAAGCGTCGAGGCATCAAAAATGCCGGCCGTCTCGCGTGCCGTGCGGCATTCACGGTTGACGGCCTGATGCATATCCTCGCCGCGGCGGGGAAAATACCAGGCGCGTTTCCAGTTGCCGACATCCTCGAACTCGGCGCCTTCCTTCACCAGTTCGCCATGCAGCGGCGTCTTGCGGGCGGGATCAAACAGATCTCCGCGCGAATGCGCAATCAGCGTGCCGTAGCTCACGGGCGTATAGGGCGCACGGAAGGTGGTGAGGCCGACCTGCGGGATCTCCTTGCCTAAGACTTCGGCGGCAATCGCCAGACCATGCATATTGGACAGCTTGCCCTGATCGGACGCCATGCCATTCGTGGTGAAGCGCTTGATATGCTCAATGGAATGCATGCCTTCGCGCACCGCAAGACGAATGTCCTTCGCCGTCACGTCGTGTTGGAAATCGACGAAGGCTTTGACCACCGTGTCCTTGCCGGCTCCCTCGGCGGCACCGATCATGCCGCCCGTCCAGCCATAGGCAGAACTGCCGGAGACGGACAGTGTGCCGCCGCCGGCAGCCGCCGCCTCGGCAAGCAGGGCCGAGAGGTCGTCGGTGCCGTTGCAGGCGCCGATGGAAACGCCCTCCTGCACATGAATATCGGGCAGGAAGCGGTCATTGGCCTTGTCGAACTTCAGCTTGCCGCGCGATTGCGAGAAGAGATGCACGGAAGGTGTCCAGCCGCCGGACATCAACAGCACATCAATGGCGATGCGGCGCTTGGCATCACTGCCATTGGGCGAGACGGTCATGGAGGAGACGCGCAGGCGCCCGCTGGTATCCAGCACGCAATGGCCCGTCAGCACCTCGATGCCGAGCGCACGGGCCGCAGACACCACGGCTTCACCGGGATTGGCGCGGCAATCCACGATGACGGCAATCTCGACGCCAGCGTGTTTGAGGTCGATGGCCGCCTCATAGGCGCTGTCATGGGCGGTGTAGACGCCGATCTTTTCACCGACAGCCACACCATAATGGTTGAGATAGGTGCGCGCGGCAGAGGCGAGCATGATGCCCGGACGGTCGTTGTTGGCAAACACCATGTGGCGTTCGATGGCACCGGTTGCCATGATCACCTTTTTCGCCCGCACCTGCCACAGCCGCTCGCGCGGCAGGTTTTTGCCGGGGCGCGGCAGATGGTCGGTAACGCGCTCGGCAAGGCCGATAAAATTGTGGGTGTAATAACCGAAGGCCGTGGTGCGGGTCAGCACCGTGACGTTCGCCATGGCTTTCAGCCGGGCCAGCACGTCCTGCGCCCAGTCGTAACCAGGCTTGCCGTCAATCATCGTGGAGGTATCAAACAGCAGCGCGCCGCCGACATCAGCCCGCTCGTCGACGAGGATCACCTCGGCGCCGGTTTCGGCCGCAGAAAGGGCTGCCGTCAGACCGGCGACACCGGCACCGGCCACCAGCACGTCGCAATGGGCAAACCGGTTGGCGTAATGATCAGGATCTTCTTCCTTCGGCGCAACGCCAAGGCCTGCCGCACGGCGGATGATTGGCTCATAAAGCTTGGCCCAGGCCTCCTTCGGCCACATGAAGGTCTTGTAGTAGAAACCGGCGGCAAAGAAGGGCGACAGAAGATTGTTGATCGCGCCCGTATCGAAAGAAAGCGTCGGCCAGCGGTTCTGCGACTGGATAATGGCGCCGTCGAACACTTCCTGCACGCTTGCGCGCACATTCGGCTGGCGGCGGGCAGCATCGCGCGCCACGTCGATCAGCGCGTTCGGCTCCTCGGCACCGGCCGACAGCACACCACGGGCGCGGTGATACTTGAACGAGCGGCCCATCAGGTGGACGCCGTTGGCAAGAAGTGCGGACGCCACCGTATCGCCCTCATAGGCGGTATAGGTCTTGCCATCGAAGGTGAAGCGGGCGGTACGTGCCGGCGTCAGGCGACCGGCACCCTTGATGCGGAAGGATTTTTTCGTCATGCGGCACCGCCTTCAGGGGCATCAGGAGAAACCGGGGCGCTGCCCGGCACCGGCTGGCGCGGCAGGCCGGCCTTGTAGGTCAGGAGGAAATTATCGCTCACGGTATCGCGGATGGCGTTAAAGAAGCGGCCGCAGCCATGAATATGGCGCCAGCGCTCGTAAGCCACACCCTTGGTGTTGTCGCGCAGGAAGAAATACTCGGCAAATTCCTCATCGGAAATCGCCGCGATGTTTTCAGGCCGCGCAATATGCGCCTCACCGGCCCAGCGGAATTCCAGTTCGGAGCGATTCTCGCCGCAATAGGGGCATTTGATCAGAAACATGGTGTCCCTCCCCTCAATGCGCGACGGCGGCAGCCGCCGCCTCGTCGATAAGCCGGCCGGTGCGGAAGCGGTCGAGCGTCAGGCCGGATGCCAGACGATGCGGTTCGCCGCGGGCGATGAGATGCGCAAACAGATTGGCCGAGCCGGGTGTTGCCTTGAAGCCGCCGGTGCCCCAGCCGCAGTTGACGAACAGGTTCTTGACCGGCGTCACGCTCTGGATGGCCGAACGATCCGGCGTGTTGTCGGTGATGCCGCCCCACTGGCGCATCATCTTGACGCGCCGGAAGATGGGGAACAGTTCGCAGATCGCATCCAGCGTGTGGGTGATGATCTGCAATCCGCCGGTCTGGCTGTAGGAATGATACTGGTCGGTGCCGGCACCGATCACCAGTTCGCCCTTGTCGGACTGCGAGATATAGGCATGCACGGTGTTCGACATGACCACGCAGGGGAAGATGGGCTTCAGCGGTTCGGAAACCAGCGCCTGCAGGGGATTGCTCGTCAGCGGCACGCGCACATCGGCCATCTGCATCAGCATGGAGGAATGGCCGGAGGCTGACACGCCGATCTTTTTTGCGCCGATAAAGCCACGTGCGGTTTCAACGCCCGTCACTTCGCCATTCGGGCCACGGCGGATGCCGGTGACTTCGCAGTTCTGGATGATGTGGACGCCCATGTCGGAGGCGGCGCGGGCATAACCCCAGGCGACCGCATCGTGACGAGCCGTGCCGCCGCGCTTCTGCAGCGCTGCACCATTGATCGGGTAGCGCGCGGTCTTTGAAATATCGAGCGGCGGACAGAAGGCCTTTGCCTGTTCCGGCGTCAGCCATTCATTGTCGATGCCGTAGAGGCGGTTGGCATTGATGTGGCGCTTGAAGCTCTGCTGGTCATGGGTGTTGTGCGACAACATCATCACGCCGCGCGGCGAATACATGACGTTGTAGTTCAGCTCCTGGCTCAAGCCCTCCCACAGTTTGAGGGAGTGCTCGTACATATCCATGCTCTCTTCATAGAGATAGTTGGAGCGGATGATGGTGGTGTTGCGGCCGGTATTGCCGCCACCGAGCCAGCCTTTTTCGATGACCGCGACATTGGTGATGCCGTGTTCCTTGGCGAGGTAATAGGCAGCGCCCAGGCCATGGCCACCGCCGCCGATGATGATGACATCATAGCTCGCCCGCGGCTCCGGGGAGACCCATTGCGGTTCCCATCCCTTGTGGCTGCGCATGGCCTCGCGGGCCACAGCAAAGACCGAATATTTGCGCATGTTCGCCTATAGCTCCTTCGCCACCCCAAGCCTTGGGTAGAGCCATACTGATCGCAAATCAACCGGCGTCGCAATGGCTGCTTTGCGACGCATTTTGTCTCTTGTTTCGACACGGGCGGAAATAACGACACGCTTGTGCGTGCCGCCCCCATCAATCCTGAAGGCTGAGCAGAACCTTGCCCTTGCGGCCGGGCGCGGTGGCGGCGGTCATCGCGGCAGCAGCGTCCTTCATCGTATAAATGCCATCCACCTGCAGCCGCATCTCGCCGCTTGCCGCCCGCGTCACCAGTTCAGACAGCAGCCGGCGCATGCGTTCCGGCTCCATCACCGTCATCAGCTTGGCGAGCCAAAAGCCTTTCACCACCGCCTGCTTAAAGATGAGGTCACCGGACGAAATCTGCATCGGCTGGCCGGACATCAGGCCGAACGAAATCAGCTGCCCGCCCTCGCCCAGAAGCGACAGAAGATCGCCCGACGCCGTGCCGCCCACGCCGTCGACGCCGACCGCAATCGGTGCGCCACCGGTCATCTCGGCCACGCGATCCTTCCAGCCGTCCTCGGAGGTTGCCACGACATTGTCGATGCCAAGCTCTTTCAGTTCCGCAACGGCTTCGGCACGGCGAACGAGATTGACCACGTGGATGCCACGAGTGCGGGCAAGCTGCGAGACGACCTTGGCCACGGCGCCGTTTGCAGCATTCTGGATCAGCCACTCGCCTTGCTTGATGCCCGTGAAGTCCAGAAGCGTCAGCGCGCTCAGCGGCATCGCGATCAGCTGCGCGCCAACCTCATCGGAAATTGCATCCGGCAACGGCACGACAGAGACGGCACGCGCAATGGCAAAATTGCTCCATGCGCCCTTGAGACCGCTTGCGGCCACGCGCTGTCCGATGGAAATACCCTCGACGCCCTCGCCCAGCGCATCCACCACACCCATGCCTTCGCTGCCGGAAAGCGCCGGCAGGTCCGGCTTGTAGCCATACTGGCCGCTGATCGTCAGCAGATCATGGTTGTGGATCGGCGACAGATGCATCTTCAGCCGCACCTCACCGGCACTCGGCTGGGGCTGCGGCTGGTCCGAAAGCTCAAGCACATCGGCGGGCTTGCCGAAACGGGAATAGGATAAACTGTGCATGGAAAACTCCTTAAAGCGTGAAGGGGAGACTCAACCGAGACCAGGGGCTCAACATGGTGCCGGAGGCCCGGATTGCAAACCGCAAATCCCGTTTCGAGGCGCGTTGAAACGGCGTGCAGGCCCTATGGCATAAGGGATGCGGGGATTTCGTGAGAATTTCGTTTGGCGTGGCTGAAGGCCGCTAGACTTTGAAAAAACCTTCTGTTATGTGCCTTCCCGAATTGCACGGCCTTTGCCGCGCGACACATTTGTTTTGTTCCGGACTGGGCAGTTTCGGGGCGGTCGATTTTACAAAACCAAAGGAACGGGATTCACGTGCAGGTACTTGTCCGCGACAATAATGTCGATCAGGCTCTCCGCGCTCTCAAGAAGAAGATGCAGCGCGAAGGCATTTTCCGTGAAATGAAGATGCGCGACTACTACGAGAAGCCCTCGCAGAAGCGCGCTCGCGAAAAGGCCGAAGCCGTTCGCCGCGTTCGCAAGCTGGCCCGCAAGCGCATGCAGCGCGAAGGCCTGATTGCCGCACCGCGTCCCGTCGCCCGTTAATCGGCCGTTTTTTCGACGTTTTTCCGTGATTTAAGGGCGGGGGCGAATCTTTTCGCCACCGCTTTTTCGGTTTATCCGCACCGCCCCATTCCCTTGAATGACACGAGGATCTGCGCCTGATGGCTGCCAAGACCGCCGCAAATTCGCATGCTGCCTGCCCGTCCTTTGAACCGACTCGCAGAAAGCGCATTTCGCGCGGTGGCCTGCCCGGAGCAGCTCTTCTTCTGGCAGGCTTGGCCCTTGCCGGCTGCCAGACCAACACAAGCACAGACCTTATCCGTCTGGATCGTGCGCAGGGCTCCGAGCAGAACATCGCCTCGCTCTCCTCCGTCATCCAGTCCAATCCGCAGGATCCGGAAGGTTATAACGTGCGCGGCACGGCCTATGGTCGCGCCGGCGATTTTCGCAATGCGCTCGACGATTTCAACCGCGCCCTGCAGATCAACCCGCGCTATTATCAGGCTTATGCGAACCGTGCGCTCGTCTATCGCAACATGGGCAAGCCGAACGAGGCGGTAAACGATTACAACGCGGCCATTCAGATCAATCCGAATTACGACGTAGCGCTGATCGGTCGTGGCAATATCTATCGCCAGGCCGGACGCACCAACGAAGCGTTCAACGATTTCAACCGCGCCATCCAGCTCGACACGACCGATGGACGCGCCTTCCACAATCGCGGCCTGATCTACCAGTTGCGCAACCAGCATGCGCAGGCCATCGAGGACTTTTCCAAGGCCATCTCGCTGTCGCCCTCCTCGCCCGAGCCCTATAACGGCCGTGGCGTGTCTTATCTGGCGCTGAACGACGATGAAAATGCCTTTGCCGATTTCAACCACGCCATCGATCTCAACAACAAGCTGGCGGAATCCTGGGTCAATCAGGCGCTGGTCTATGAACGCAAGGGCGACATGGCCCGCGCCTTCAAGTCCTACAACCACGCCGCTCGCCTCGACCCCAAGTACAAGCCCGCGCAGGACGGTGTTGCCCGCACCCGCGCAGGTGGCGCTGACGGCTGAGGGCCGACAGCAATCCGCCTGTCACCGAGGGTTCATTCGCGCCTGATAGATCGGCCGTATGATGCATGTCGACGAACTCATTGTGGATGAGGAGGCGGTTTTCCGCCTCATCGCGGCGCAGGCGCCCGAATGGGCTGGCCTTGCCCTGTCTCCGCTTGCATCGACGGGCACGGACAACTGGCTCTTTCGCCTTGGCGACGCGCAGGTCCTGCGGTTGCCACGTCGGCCATCCGCCATCGCCCTGATGGCAAAGGAGCTTGACTGGCTGCCGCATTTTCAGGGCCTGTCCCTCGATGTCCCGCATCTTCGCTTCCGCGGCCATGCCGATCTTGGCACCCTTTGCGAATTCGGCATTTTCGACTGGATGGACGGCGATATCGCGTCCAACGATGCCATCACAAACTGGGCCGATGCGGCGCAGGCGCTTGCCCGGTTTCTCCTGTCACTGCAGGCAAAAAGCACGCTCGACGCACCAAGAGCCGGGCCGCGCAACAGCCGCCGCGGCGTGCCGCTCCAAGACCTCAACGACGTCACGCTGTCCTCCATCGACACCCTTTGCCATGAGATCGACGTGTCCGCAGCAAAAGCCATCTGGCACGAGGGGCTCGGCGCACCTTATGCCGGCCCCGGCGTCTGGCTGCATGGGGACCTGAAGGCCGACAACCTGATTGCGAGACGCGGCGCGCTTGCCGGCGTCATCGACTGGGGTCTGGCAGCGGTTGGAGATCCCGCCGCCGATTACGCCAGCGCCTGGTCCTGGGTAGACCCGTCCGCGCGCGAGGTCTTTCGCACGCACTGCGCGATCGAGGATGGCGACTGGCGCCGCGCCAAGGCCTGGGCACTCTACGGCGCCGTCATCGCCCTCAGCTATTACCGCGGCGGCAAGAACGAGGCCTTGTGCCGTCAATCGCGCCAGACGCTCACGCGGCTCGGCCTGTTGCTGTGATTAAAGTCGTTGCGCGACAGGCATGAAAAAGCCCGGATCACTCCGGGCCTCGTTCAGTGTCAGTGTTTCATTGCTTTCACGATGTCCTCGGTCATCTTCTTGGCATCACCGAGCAGCATCATCGTGCCGTCCTTGTAGAACAGCGTGTTGTCGATGCCGGCATAACCGGAGCCGAGCGAGCGTTTGACAAAGAGGCAGGTCTTGGCCTTGTCGACATCGAGGATCGGCATGCCATAGATCGGCGAGGTCTTGTCGTCGCGGGCGGCCGGGTTGGTGACGTCGTTTGCGCCGATCACATAGGCAACATCGGCCTGGGCGAATTCAGCGTTGATGTCTTCCAGCTCGAACACCTCATCATAAGGCACGTTTGCTTCGGCAAGCAGCACGTTCATGTGGCCAGGCATACGGCCCGCCACCGGATGGATGGCGTATTTCACCTCGACGCCGTGTTCCTTCAGCGTATCGGCAAGCTCGCGCAGCGCATGCTGTGCCTGGGCAACGGCCATGCCGTAACCGGGCACGATGATCACCTTGGTGGCATTTTGCATCAGGAATGCCGCGTCGTCGGCAGAGCCCTGCTTGACCGTACGCTGCGCGCCATCGTCAGCGCCAGCGGCTGCCGTTTCACCGCCGAAACCGCCGAGGATGACGGAGATGAACGAGCGGTTCATGCCCTTGCACATGATGTAGGAGAGAATGGCGCCCGAGGAGCCCACCAGTGCGCCGGTGATGATGAGCGCGAGATTGCCGAGCGTAAAGCCGATGCCGGCAGCCGCCCAGCCGGAATAGGAATTCAGCATCGACACCACGACCGGCATATCGGCGCCGCCAATCGGCACGATGATGAGCACGCCCAGCACCAGCGCCAGCGCCACGATCAGCCAGAAGGCCAGATGGCTTTCGCTCGTGGCAAGGCCTGCAATCGCCAGAACCGTCAGCACCAGAAGCGTGGCGTTGATGACATGGCGATAGGGCAAGAGGATCGGCTTGCCGGACATGCGCCCGTCAAGCTTCAGGTAGGCGATGATCGAGCCGGTAAAGGTAACCGCGCCGATGGCCGCTCCCAGCGCCATTTCAACCAGTGCCCGGCTGTGGATAGAGCCGATTTCGCCAATGCCGAAGGCGGCTGGCGAATACAGCGCTGCGGCGGCCACCATGATGGCGGCAAAACCGACCAGCGAGTGAAAGCCGGCAATCAGCTGCGGCATGGAGGTCATCGGAATGGTGCGGGCGATATAGGCGCCGCCGCCGCCGCCGATGGCAATGGCCAGCACGATCAGCACGAAGCCGCCGAAATTCGGCGTGGCCAGCAGAAGCGTCGTGACGATCGCAATCGCCATGCCCGCCATGCCGTAGATATTGCCCTTGCGGCTTGTCGTCGGATGCGAAAGCCCGCGCAGCGCCATGATGAACATGACGCCGGAGACGAGGTAGAGGAAGGCTGCAAAATTCTGTGACATCGGCCCGCCTCAGCGCTCTTTTTTCTTGTACATGGCCAGCATCCGGCTGGTGACGAGGAAACCACCAAAGATGTTGACCGAGACCAGCACCAGCGCCACAAAACCAAAACCGGTGGCAAGGCCGCTCAACGACACACCGACGGCCAGGAGAGCGCCAACGACGATGACCGAGGAAATGGCATTGGTGACGGCCATCAGCGGCGTGTGCAGTGCCGGCGTGACTGACCAGACGACATAATAACCGACGAAGATCGACAGCACGAAGATCGCAAGCTGAAAGACGAAGGGATCGATCGCACCGCCGGAAACGCCATGGGCGGCAAGGCTCACCGCATCGGGTGCCTGTTCAGCGGCAGATCTGACGGCAGCGACGGCCTGATCAAGGGCGTTCAGCGCCGTGTTCATGGTTTCGTTCGCCATCACAGCTCCTCCTTCTTGTCCAGAATGTCCATCGGGGCTTCAGGTGTTTCGATCTTCTCGGCCGCCTTGCGGCGGGCGCGCGGTTTTGGCGCGCTTGGCAGTTCCGTTGTCGGTGCCACGACAGCGGGGGCGGCAAGGCGGGCGGCATCGGCTGCCTCGCGGAAGTTCGGATGAACCACGGCGCCGTCATGCGTCAGCATGGTCGCCTTCACCAGTTCTTCGTCCGGGTTGAACGAAAATTCCTTCGATGCCTTGTCGACCATGGTCTCAAGGAAGGCATAGAGGTTGCGCGCATAAAGCGCAGAAGCCGAGGCGGCAACGCGGCCGGGCACATTGGCGTAACCGATAACCTTGACCCCATCGACATCGGCAATGGTGCCGGCAACCGAGCCCTCGATATTGCCACCGCGCTCAACGGCGAGATCAACCGCAATAGAGCCGGGCTTCATGGCAGAAAGCATCGCGCGGGTCACAAGCCGTGGCGCGGCGCGGCCGGGGATCAGCGCTGTCGTGATAACGATATCCTGCTTGGCGATATGCTCGGCAACAAGAGCCGCCTGTTTTGCCTGATAGGCCTCCGACATCGGCTTGGCATAACCGGCAGCGGTTTCGGCGGCCTTGAACTCCTCGTCCTCGACGGCGATGAATTTTGCGCCAAGCGAGGCGACCTGTTCCTTGGCGGCGGGGCGCACATCGGTTGCGGTGACGACAGCGCCGAGACGGCGGGCCGTCGCAATCGCCTGAAGACCGGCAACGCCGGCGCCCATCACAAACACCTTTGCCGCCGGAACAGTGCCGGCTGCCGTCATCATCATCGGCATGGCGCGGCCGTATTCATGGGCGGCATCGATCACCGCCCGGTAGCCGGCAAGGTTTGCCTGGCTCGACAGCACGTCCATGGACTGGGCGCGGGTGATGCGCGGCATCAGCTCCATGGCAAGGGCGGTGATGCCGGCATCGGCAAGCCGGTTCAGCGTTTCAGCGCTATCATAGGGGTTGAGCGTGGCCAGCAGCACTGCGCCGGGCTTTGCCAGCGCAACCACCGCTTCGGGCGGACAAGCTACCTGCAGCAGGATATCGGCGCGGCCCGCATCGGCAACCGACCCGATGGTCGCACCGGCTGCGGCAAAATCCGCATCCGGAAGGCCCGAGCGCAGACCCGCGCCGCTTTCAACGATGATCTCAAATCCAAGCCCGATCAGCCGCTTCACCGTTTCCGGCGATGCAGCGACGCGGCTCTCCTCCCCGGCCTCCCGGCCGACAAAAACAAGCTTTGTCAAATCCGTCCCCTCCACTTTATGAATAGTGCGGACATGCATCATCGATCGGCCGCAACGGGCCGTTCAGACGCCACCGCTGAAAGCATATGTCAACGCAGCAGGTAGAAACCGGCCGCGTTCAGGATGATGAAAAGAATGAGGCCGCCGAACAGGCCGCCGCCGGCAAAAAAGCCGCCGACCATGGCCAGAAGCAGCACGACCACCATCATCGTGCCCCACTTGGCACCGGCGAGGAACATGGAATAGGTCTTTTCGTGCTCCCGGTAATCCATGGGTGCGCCGGTTTCGACCGTTCCGCCGTGATGATCGTTCATATGCTGTTTCTCCCGAAAGGCCCTGCATCCGACAAACAGACGCGAGGCTCATGTCCTACCTACCAAGTATAGGCCTTACACAAAACGGCTGAAAAGAGCAATGTGGCGTGGCGCGCGCCTTTGCGGCCTTGCGCTATCCACCACCGACGTGAAGCTGCGCCAATCTCGCGATTGCATTTCTTTCCTTGCGTGCCTAGAGGCTTTTGCGAAACGAAATGCAGGAATACGAGCGCTCGCGACCTTGGTAGCGTTGCGCCATCAGGCGTTTTAGACATAGAAAAGATAAAACAAGACTAAATGGGTTGGGGGAAAACATGAGCATCCTGCTTGCCGTCAGCCGCATCATCGATGCGGTGACGAGTTTTATTGGCCGCTGGGTTTCCTGGCTGCTGCTTGCCGCCGTGCTGATCAGCGCCGGCAATGCCGTCATGCGCAAGGCATTCGACATTTCTTCCAATGCCTGGCTGGAAGTACAGTGGTATCTGTACGGCACCGTCTTCATGCTGGCGGCCGCCTATGCGCTCCTGAAGAACGAGCATGTGCGCATCGACATCCTGTCATCAAGCTGGACCAAGCGCACGCGCGATCTGGTCGATCTCGTGCTGCACATCATCTTCCTCCTGCCCTTCGCGGCCTTGATGAGCTACCTCTCCTGGTCGTGGTTCTGGCTGTCCTATTCCTCCGGCGAAATCTCTTCCAATGCCGGCGGCCTGCCGATCTGGCCGGCGAAATTCGTCGTTCTGGCCGGCTTCATGCTGCTTCTGGCCCAGGCTTTTTCCGAAATCATCAAACGTTTTGCCGTGGTAACGGGACGCATTGAAGATCCGCGCGAAGACAAGCACGCCGTCCCGGCAAACCCGGCTTCGGAGGTCTGAGATGCTAGCGGAAATCATCCATCTCATCGCGCATAACCTGCCGCTCGTGATGTTCACGACGGTCATGGCCATGCTGCTGCTCGGTTACCCCGTGGCCTTCACGCTGGCCGCCGGTGGCCTCATCTTCTTCGTCTTCGGCGTGGAACTGTCGACGATTTCGCCTGATATCCGCCTGTTCTGGCCGCTTCTGCAATCACATCCCGAGCGCATCTACGGGATCATGTATAATGACACGCTGCTGGCGATCCCGTTCTTCACCTTCATGGGCATCATCCTGGAACGGTCGCGCATGGCCGAAGACCTGCTGGACACGATCGGCCAGTTGTTCGGTCCGGTGCGCGGCGGCCTTGCCTATGCGGTCATCCTGGTCGGCGCGCTTCTTGGTGCCACCACCGGCGTCGTTGCCGCCTCCGTCATGGCCATGGGCCTCATCTCCATGCCGATCATGATGCGCTACGGCTATAACCGGCCGTTCGTGGCCGGCACGATTGCCGCCTCGGGAACACTTGCCCAGATCGTGCCGCCCTCGCTGGTGCTGATCGTCATGGCCGACCAGCTCGGCCGTTCCGTCGGCGATATCTATGTCGGCGCGCTCTACCCGGCCATCCTGATCGTCTTCAGCTATTGCCTCTATGTCTTTGCCGTTTCGCTGATCAAGCCGGAATGGGCGCCGGCACTGCCCAAGGAGGCGCGCACGCTGGGCAACGGCGTCACCTCGCTCATCGTGATGATTGCCATTGCGACAGGCCTTTATTACCTTGGCCTCCACGTGCTGTTTACCGGCATCGGCAGCGAGGAATGGCGTCTGGTGGCCGCCATGGCCTTTGCCGTGATTGCCACTTACGGCGTTGCCCTCATCAACAGCCGTATGGACAAAAAGATCATCTCCAGGCTGGCCGAACAGGTCATCATCGTTCTGGTGCCGCCGCTGGCGCTGATCTTCCTTGTGCTCGGCACCATCTTCCTCGGCATTGCCACGCCAACAGAAGGCGGCGCCATGGGTGCCACCGGCGCGCTGCTGCTGGCGCTGGCCAAGGGGCGGCTGACGCTCACCTCCGTCAAGACCGCGCTTGACGCGACCACGCGGCTTTCTGCCTTCGTGATGATGATCCTCATCGGTGCCCGCGTCTTCGGCCTCACCTTCTATGGCATCAACGGTAATGTGTGGATCGAGGAACTGCTGCTGGCGCTTCCCGGCGGCGAATACGGCTTCCTCATCGTCGTCACCATCATCGTCTTTATCCTCGGCTGCTTCCTCGATTTCTTCGAGATCGCCTTCATCATGGTGCCGCTTCTGGCACCGGTGGCCGACAAGCTGGGCATCGATCTCGTCTGGTTCGGCGTCATTCTCGGCATCAACCTGCAGACCTCGTTCCTGACACCGCCCTTCGGTTTCTCGCTGTTCTTCCTGCGCTCCATCGCGCCGGCCGGCAATTGGGTGGACAAGGTGACGGGCAAAACCATGCCGGGCGTGCGCACCAGTGAGATCTATCGCGGCGTCGTGCCCTTCATCATCATCCAGTTCATCATGATCATGGTGGTGATCTTCGTGCCGGGGCTCGTGATGCACTACAAGAGCGAGCAGACGACGCTGAGCCCCGCCGATGTGCAGATCCAGCTTCAGGGCCTTGGAAACCAGGGGTCGTCGTCGGGCAGTGGCACGATGCCGGCCTTCGGCCTGCCGCCGCTTCAGCCGGCTGGCGGTGCCGGTGGTTCAGCGCCGCAGATGGGCCTGCCGCCACTCAACTTCGGCAATGATGCGCCGGCAACGGCACCCGCGACATCCGCGCCGCCAGCCTTCGGCCTGCCACCGCTGGATGGTCTGCCCGGCCAGCAGCCTCCGGCACCGGCCGGTGCCAAGCCGGCACAACCGGATCTCAGCCAGCCGCCAAAGTTCTGACGGACGACACAGAAACAAGGCAGAGGCCCCCGCGTGGGGCCTTTGTTGTCTTCAGCGCAAGAGTGACCACCTTTGAGGCACAGGCCTTGCCAGACAGCACATGAAAAACCCCGGCGCGAGGTTTGCGCCGGGGTTTTTCAATTCACACGCGTTGTCGTAGATCAGAGCTTGCCGTTGCGCTGCTGGATCATCATGAACGTGTCATAGGTGTATTCAGACAGCTGCATCCACAGATAACCTTCCTTCTTGAACGCCACCTGGTCTTCGTAGATCTTCTTGAACCACTCGTTCTTGCCGCTGATATCGGCATAAACTTCCTTGGAGGCATTAAAGCAGGCCTCGAGGATTTCCTGGCTGAAGGGGCGAAGAACGGTGCCCTGCGAAACCAGTTCCTTGATGGCAATCGGGTTCTTGATGTCGTATTTCGCCATCATGTTGGTGTTGGCGAAGGCGCAGGCATCCTGCAGGATGGCCTGGTAGGATTTTGGCAGCGCTTCGAACTTGGCCTTGTTCATGAAAGCGTGGATAACCGGGCCACCTTCCCAGAAGGCCGGGTAATAATAATACTTGGCAACCTTGTAGAAACCGAGCTTCTGGTCGTCATAAGGGCCGACCCATTCGGCGGCATCGATCGTGCCTTTTTCGAGCGACGCATAGATATCACCGCCGGCGATCTGCTGCGGCACGACGCCAAGCTTCTCGACCACGCGGCCGGCAAGACCGGCGATGCGCATCTTGACGCCCTTGAAATCGTCGACCGTGTTGATTTCCTTGCGGAACCAGCCGCCCATCTGCGCGCCCGTATTGCCGGCGATATAACCGACGAGGCCATGCGTCGCGTAAAACTCGTTCAGCAGCTTGTTGCCATTGCCCTGGTAGAACCAGCTGTTGGTAAGGCGGGCGTTGAGGCCGAAGGGAATGGCCGTGCCGATCGCGAAGGTCGGGTCCTTGCCGACGTAATAATAAGAGCAGGTATGGCACATTTCGACGGTGCCGGCAGACACCGCGTCGGCCGCCTGCAGGCCCGGCACGATTTCGCCTCCGGCAAAGGTCTGGATGGTGAAATTGCCATCGGTTGCGGCGGCGACATGCTTGGCGATATCTTCAGCGCCGCCATAGATCGTGTCCAGCGACTTGGGAAACGATGAGGTGAGACGCCAGGTGATCTTCGGCATCGATTGAGCGATGGCCGGAGCCGCAAGCGCCACAGCGCCGGCAGCACCCGCACCGGTCACAGCCGCTTTCTTGAAAAATGAACGACGATCCATGAATACCCTCCCGTTTGTTGATGGCCCGCGAGAGGTCCATTCTCCCCCATCTCCCGGCCCTTCGCGAAAGTAACCATGGCAGGCAAAGACTGGCAAGGCGCCAGCTAATATTCATGCGTCGCAAGGTGTCCAAACGCACGAGACTTTCGTCTAATAAGGTTTGTTCGACAGAAACATAGCGTGGCCGACACACCTCGGAAGCAATCAAAGGTGCCACGCGCACGTGCTTGACTTGGACGATGCGGCGGATCAAGAACGCGGGCGATAATCCTGCCGGAGACAGACCCCATGCCGTTCATCGCCATTCCCGCCGACATCCGCAGTTTTGACAACACCATCTGGCATGGCGTGCAGCGGCAATATGTCGATGCGGCCGTCAAAGTGTCCGGAGCCATTCCGATACTCATCCCGGCGCTGGAAGACGGCCATGATATCGACGGTGTGCTGGACCGGGTAGACGGCGTGCTGATTTCCGGCTCGGCAAGCAATGTGCATCCCTCCCTCTACGGCCGCGAGGCAACCGAGGCTGACGGCCCGTTCGATCCGGCGCGCGATGCCACCTCTCTGCCGCTCATCCGCCGTGCTATCGAACGCGGCATTCCGTTGCTTGCCATCTGCCGCGGCATTCAGGAGCTGAATGTCGCGCTCGGGGGCACGCTCGCCAGCGAAATCCAGGAGCAACCGGGCATCTGGGATCACCGCAAGCCGCCGGTCGAAAGCCGTGACGAGATGTATGCCATCCGCCAGCCGGTGTTTGTGCGCGAGGGATCGTGCATTGCCAATCACCTTGGCCTGTCGGGTGCGGTAGAGGTCAATTCACTGCACCGGCAGGCGATTGCTGAGACGGCGCCGTCGCTGCAGGTGGAGGCAACGGCCGAGGACGGAACCATCGAGGCGGTCTCGGTCATCGATGCCAAGGGTTTTGCGGTCGGCGTGCAGTGGCATCCGGAATATTGGGCTGAGACGGACAGCCCGTCCCGCGCCCTGTTCGAAGCCTTTGGCGAAGCGGTGCGGACTTACGCCCGCACCCGCTGAATAAACCTTATCCCGTGACAGGCGTTTCCGGCACCGGCGTCAGCACCTTGCGCTCGGTGAACCAGCCGATGAGGTTGTCGACGACGAGATCAGCCATGTCATTGCGCGTCGGCACCGAGGCCGAGGCGACATGCGGAAGCAGGCAGGCGTTTTCGAGGTCAAATAGGCCTGCCGGCACACGCGGTTCATCATAGAAGACATCAAGGCCGGCAGCCGCGATCACCTTGTTCTTCAGCGCGTCGATCAGCGCCTCATCGTCCACGCTCGTGCCACGGCCGACATTGATGAACACGCCGTGTTCGCCAAGCGCTGCCAGAACATCGGCATTGATGATCTTGTGGGTTTCAGGCGTTGCCGGAATGATCGAGATCAGCGTGTCGACCGATGTTGCAAGTTCCATCAGCGAGGCGGCATAGGTATAAGGCACATCCTTGCGCTCGGTGCGGGTGTGATAGCTGATCTTCACCTTGAACGGCTCCAGCCGCTTGGCGATTTCAAGCCCGATGCGGCCAAGGCCGAGAAGGCCGACATGGCGGTTCTTCAGCGACAGCGGCGTCAGCGCGAACGGGCCTTCCTTTTCCCAGCGACCGGCCCGCAGATAGGTTTCCGCCACCGGCAGGCGACGTACGGTGTTGATCAGAAGCCCGATCGTGGTATCGGCCACTTCGTCGTTCAGCACGTCAGGCGTATTGGTGACGAGAACGCCCTTGGTCGCGGCATGTTTGGCATCGACGCCATCATAACCCACGCCGAAATTCGAGATGATTTCGAGGTTCGGCAATGCGTCGATCCATTCGGCGGACATGCGGTTCAGCGTCGCGACGCCACGAATTTTTGGAAGCGTTTCGGCCGGCAAGTCGAGTTCGGCACCGGGCGCGGTCTGCACGACATCAAAGGCTGCCTGAAGGCGCTCCAGTGCGCGGGGATGCATACGGCCCGGAATGAGCACGGTGGTCTTCTGTTCGGTCATCGGCTTAAATCCTGTTTGTGTCAGGCACGAGGGTGATGCGGGCTGGTGGATTGCCGGATGCGCATTTCCGGCTTGATGAGGTGAATGCCATCCGGATCATGACTGCCGGAGAGGCGATCGAGCAGCGCGCGAGCGGCAAGCCGGCCGACTTCCGTCTGGCCGTTCCACACGGTGGTGAGCGCCGGCGTTGCAATCGAGGCTTCCTCCAGATCGTCATAACCGGTCACCGAAATATCTTGGCCCGGCACAAGCCCGGCACGCGCAATGCCGTTCATCAACCCGATGGCAACCAGATCGTTCCAGCAGACGGCAGCCGTCGGTTTTTGCGGCAGCGACAGAAAATGTACCGCCGCCTCAAAGCCGCCCTGCTTGGAGCGAGGCCCTGGAATGCGCAGGTTCGGATCGACCTCAATATTGGCCTTGCGCAGCGCGTTGACATACCCCTGATAACGGTCGCGGCCAGTGGAGGTCTGGTCCGTGCCGCCGATCATCGCGATGGTGCGGTGGCCAAGGCCGATCAGGTGGTTGGTGGCCAGCGAAATGCCATAACTGTCATCACCGCGATAGGTCGGCAGATCGACGCCATCCATGGAACGAGCGACCAGAATGGCCGGCATGCCATTGGCTTCGGCAAGCTTCACATCCTCGATGGGCGTGCCGATGGCCGGCGACATGATAACGCCGTCGCCGCCGAGCTGCAGCAGCGTCTCGATGAAGGTACGCTGCTTTTCCACGGAATCATAATGGTTGGACAGGATGAAGGTGTGGCGGCTGCGATCCAGCTCGCTCTCGATGGCTTTGAGAATTTCGCCGTAGAACGGGTTCATGATGTCATGCACGACGACACCGATAATGCCGGAGCGCGAGGTGCGCAGGCTGGCGGCACGGCGGTTGTAGATATAACCCAGCGCGCGGGCCTGATCCTTGATCTTTTCACGCGTGTCTATGGCCACCAGCGGGCTATCTCTCAGCGCCAGCGATATGGTTGCCGTCGAAAGCCCGAGACTTTCTGCAATGGTGGACAGCTTTATCTTTTGAACCACAACCCCTCCCCTGGCGGATTCGCCCTACCGTTTTTAAATTATTTAAACATTTTAATTCCGGTAGGCAATCATTTGTCACAATGACGTTTCAATTCAATCCTCGTCTTCCTCCACGGCCACGCCATGGAGGTTGCGGTCGAGCGCTTTCAGGAGCTTGACCAGCGTGCGGACCTCCTTATCCGAAAAGCCTCGGATGGCCGCCGCGCCGCTTTCGGCAATGGCAGACTGGATCGCCTGCACACTCTTTTGCCCGGTTTCGGTGAGGAAAACCTTGATCAGCCGCCCGTCCGCGCCATCGGCCTTGCGCTCTAGGAAGCCTTGCGCCTCCATGCGTCCGATGGTGCGCGTCATCGTCGGCGCCTTCACCGCGAGGCGCTGGGCCAATTGCCCCGGCGTCAGACCAGGCTCGTCGGATAGAAGCAGGATCACGCCATCCTGGCCGGCATAAAGGCCGGCATCGGCGAGATGATGCGACAATGCGGTGCGTAGCGAGCGCGCTGCCTGCGTGAGGACCGGCGCCAGATCACCAAGTGACGAGAGGTCCTTCTTGCGGGTCCCCTTTTCCTTCTTTTCGTCCTTTTTATCGCCCTTCTTTTTCGCCATTGGCTCCGTCCGGGTTTCCCGCCTCGATCACACCCGCTATAGACGGTGCGCGACCATCCATAGCGAAAGCAGGAGGTTACCGCCAGATGCCGCTGCCCACACCCCGCTTTGACGACAATGACCGCAACCTTAGCTCGGCAGAGCGCGCGGACTGGATTGCCGTGCTGCCGCTTGGCGCGCATGAACAGCACGGCCCGCACCTGCCCTTCGATACCGACAGCCTGATTGCCCGCGGCATTGTCGAGCGCCTCATCGCACAAAAGCCGGCCGACCTGCCCGTCACTTTCCTGCCCGTCGAGCGTATCGGTTATTCGGTCGAGCATATGGATGTCTCGGGCACCCGCACGCTGACCTTTGGCCAGGCGATCAACCGCTGGCTGACGATTGCCGAAAGCCTCAACGATATCGGCATCCGCAAGCTGGTGATGCTGAACGCCCATGGCGGAAATTCCCCGCTGATGACGGTGGTGGCAACCGAGGCGCGGGTGCGGCTGAACATGCTGGCCGTTGCGACAAGCTGGACGCGCTTTGGCCAGCCCGACGGCTGGATTACACCGCAGGACAAGGCCATCGACATCCATGGCGGCGATATCGAGACGTCGGTCATGCTGGCGCTTTACCCGGATCGGGTGGACATGGCAAAGGCTGTCGCCTTCCCCTCCCGCCAGACAGAATTTGCCAAAGACTTCCGCCACCTGCGCGCCTACGGCCCGCACGCCTTCGGCTGGAAGATGTCTGACCTCAATCCCGATGGCGTCGCCGGCAATGCGGCGGCCGCCACGGCCGAACGCGGCGAGGCGCTGATGACGCACGCGGTGCGCGGGATTCTGGAGCTGCTGGACGACGTGAAGCGGTTTGACGTGTCTGGTTTCGCCTGATCTTGCGCGCCAGCATGGCCGGGCATACATTGGGTCACACCGGAGGTGAAGGCCCATGCAGATATCCGTGAAGGAAGCGCAGGAAAACCTCGATCAACTGCTCGACCGCGTTGAAAACGGCGAGAATGTTCTTGTCACCCGGGATGGCAAGACGGTTGCGCGGATCGTTCCGGCAAAACAGGGCCTTAGCCGCGAAGAACGTCACGCCGCCCTGGAAAGGGTCAAGGCCATGGCGCCACCGAGAAAGCCGGGCGAACCCACCGCCGACCGCAGCCATGACGATCTCTACGATGAAGACGGGCTGCCCGCTTGATCGTGGTCGACACGTCAGCACTTATGGCCATCGTGCTCAACGAACCCACAGCAGACACATGCGTTGCAGTGCTGGAAGACCCTGACCGGCGATTGCTGCTCTCGGCGGGCACATTGCTGGAGGCACAGATCGTGGCAGCACGCAAAGGCTGCCGGCCGGGGCTGGATGAACTGCTGGCCACAATCCCCTTCGAGATCATCGACGTCACCACCACCCGCGCCCAAGAAGCCGCCTCTGCTTACCGTCGCTTCGGCAAGGGTTTTCACCCCGCAAGCCTCAATTTCGGTGACTGCTTTGCCTATGGGCTGGCGCGCGAATTCTCCTGCCCGCTGGTTTACATTGGCGATGATTTTGCGCGTACCGATATCGCCGCGGCGCGGGCGAAAGCCTGATGTGATCTTATAACATACAAAAGCCTTTGAACTGCCGGACCCAAGGCCTTATATGGACCCCAACCGCTGCCGCTCCATCTTGCGAGCGCTCATCCCCGGAGGTTTTTATGGCCGATACTGCAATCGCAAAGCCCATTCCCGTCACCGTTCTCACCGGCTATCTCGGCGCCGGCAAGACGACACTGCTCAACCGCATCCTCACCGAAAGCCACGGCAAGAAATATGCCGTCATTGTCAACGAGTTCGGCGAGATTGGTATCGACAACGACCTCATCGTCGAGTCGGATGAAGAAATCTATGAAATGAACAATGGCTGCATCTGCTGCACCGTGCGTGGAGACCTGATCCGCGTGGTGGAAGGCCTGATGCGCCGCCCCGGCCGTTTTGACGGCATCATCGTGGAAACCACCGGCCTTGCCGATCCGGTGCCGGTGGCGCAGACCTTCTTCATGGACGAGGACGTGCGCGCCAAGACCGAGCTTGATGCCGTCGTGGCGCTGGTCGATGCGAAACACCTGCCGCTTCGCCTGAAAGACAGCCGCGAAGCCGAAGACCAGATCGCCTTTGCCGATGTCGTTGTCGTCAACAAGACCGATCTCGTGACGCCGGAAGAACTGGCCGTGATCGAGGATATCGTTCGCGCCATCAACCCGACGGCCCGCATCTACAAGACGACCCGCTCGGGCGTCGATCTTTCCCGCGTGCTGGATCAGGGAGCCTTCAACCTGGAGCGTGCTCTGGAAAACGATCCGCATTTCCTTGAGCACGGCCACGAAGACCATGTCTGCGGCCCCGACTGCGATCATCATGACCATGATCACGACCACCATGGACATGACCACGATCATCATCACGATCACGACCATGGGCACGACCATCATCATGGCCACGATCACGGCCATGCTGTCGCATCCGCCATTCATGACGTGACGGTGAAGTCCATCTCGCTGCGCGGCGGCGAGATGAACCCGGACCGCTTTTTCCCCTGGATCCAGAAGATTACCCAGACGGACGGGCCGAACATCCTGCGCCTCAAGGGCATCATCGCCTTCAAGGGCGACGAGGAACGGTATGTGGTTCAGGGCGTCCACATGATCATCGAGGGTGATCACCAGCGGGCCTGGAAGGATGGCGAAAAGCGCGAAAGCCGGTTGGTCTTCATCGGCCGTGATCTCGACCGCGCAAAGATCGAACAGAGCTTCTTTGCCTGCCAGGCAACGGCCTGACCCCCTGCCGGGTGAAGCGGTCTTCGGGCCGCTTTGCCCCGGAAAGCAAGATGTCCACCAGAAAGACTGCCTGATGCCCACCGTTGCCCCGCTCGATCTCGATGGCCATGTCATCGCCACGCATTTTCTCGGCGATGTCCCTTTCTTTGCCACGGCCGCCGGCGAAATCCGCCGGCTGGACGGGGGCGAAAAGGTGACGGAGGCCCATAACGGCCTTCTGACCTGCATCCGCGATCCGTTCAGCGTCAGCCTGATCACCGGCGGCGAAGATGGCAAGGTCATGCGCATTGCAGCCGATGGCAGCGCAACGCTTGTCGCCGAAGCGCCGCGCAAGTGGGTGACGGTTGTCGCCGGTGGCCCGCAGGGGGCTGTCGCTTATGCCTATGGCAAGGCGAGCACGGTTGTGCTGGCTGATGGCACGGTGAAGGAATTTGCCGAGGAGCGCACGGTAGAGGCGCTGGCCTTTGCACCGAAGGGCCTGCGCATTGCCGCGGCCCGCTACAATGGCGTCTCGTTACATTGGGTGGCCACGACCTCTGCGGCTGTCGATCTGGAGTGGAAAGGCGCCCATAACGGCGTCACCTTCTCGCCAGACGGCAAGTTCGTCGTGACCCAGATGCAGGAAAATGCCCTGCATGGCTGGAAGCTGGACGGAAAGCCCGGCGAAGCCCGTCACATGCGCATGACCGGTTATCCGGCCAAGGTGAAATCGCTGTCCTGGTCGGCCAAGGGCAAGTGGCTTGCCTCCTCCGGCGCGCCGGCGGCCATCGTCTGGCCGTTTTCCGGCAAGGACGGCCCGATGGGCAAGGCACCGCTGGAGCTTGGCACCCGCGCCAATATCATGGCCACCTGCGTCGCCTTCCATCCGGTCGAAGAGGTCCTGGCCATCGGTTTCATCGATGGCATGATCCTCGGCGTCCGGATCGGTGACGGCAAGGAGGCGCTGCTGCGGCGTCCCGGCAAGGGCGCCATCACCGCCATGAGCTGGAGCGGCAATGGCAAACTGATCGCCTTCGGCTCGGAAGCCGGCGATTGCGGCATTATCGACATTTCCGCATAACCGGTTCGTCTGCCTCAAGGACAGGCCCTGTCAGGGCGCGTAGATCATCTTGCGCGTCATGCCGCCGTCCAGCGTCAGCACCTCACCCGTCATGAAACCGGCACCCGTCAGATAAAGGACGGCGTCGGCAATATCCTGCGCGTGTCCGACACGGCCAGCCGGATGCTGCGCATGGTCTTCCCGCCGCAGATCCTCGTCGCCGGAAATCCAGCCCGGCGCGATGGCATTAACGCGGATTTTGGGGCCAAGGCTTATCGCCAGCGCATGGCTCAGCGCCACCAACCCGCCCTTTGACGCCGCATAGGCTTCCGTCTGCGGTTCCGACATGACTGCGCGGGTCGACGTCATGTTGATAATGCTGGCGCCCTCGTTCATCAGCGGAACTGCCGCGCGCGTCATCAGGAAGGCCGCTGTCAGGTGACTGTCGGTCACCCGCCGCCAATCCTCAAGCGACAAGGCCTCGATCGGGCCGGTTACCGGGGCTGCAATGCCGGCATTGTTGACGAGGAGATCAAGGTTTTCCCAGCCAAGCTCGGCAAAGGCACCGGCAACCGAGGCCTCATCCGAGACATCGCAGAAGACGTGGATGACACCCTTCTCCTGCAGGTCCTGGCTCGTATCCTTCATGTCGAAGGAGGCAACGTCCCACCCGGCCTCAACGAGAAGCCGGCAGATCCCTGTGCCGATAAGGCCGGCACCGCCTGTAATGATGGCTTTTTTCATGGGCAAGCAGATAGGACCGTGCCGGGGGTTCGTCCAGCCCGTCTGTCGACGCACTGGACGAACGGGAAAACTCAAAGCCAGTCGCGACCCTCTGATCCGGCCTGGCAGCCATAGGGCGGCAGCATAGTGCCGAAAGTCACGTGCAGCTTGTCGCATCCCCATTTGCGCAAAGGTCCGGGCATGCGGCTGTTGATCTCGATGCCGGTCTCGTTATAGGGGCTCTCCGTATTGGTGACATAGCTGTACCAGCGGCTGCCGATAACGCCTGCAAAGCCGATGGCAAGGATCAGGACAAGGCGGATCAATCTCATATCAATGGTCTTTCTTTATCGGACGTCTGCAGGGATGCGGTTCGCAAACCTTTGGCGTCTGCATCAGGAGCCGCCGTTAGAACGGAGAGCGCTTAACAAAACGTGTGCGGAAAACCCGCCCACCGTCAGGCGGTGGCCCCGATGATCCCGGCCAGAAGATCGTGAAGACGGTCGCGGTAACCATTGGCGGCTGAAGGCGAATCGGCTTCTGACGTCATGGTGACGGTGAGCCCGCGCGACGGCACGATATACAGCATCTGCCCGCCATAACCCCAGGCGAAGCGCACATCCTCACCGCCAATGCTCTTCAAGAACCAGCCGTAGCCATAACCATCGCCGGAATACCGCGAATTTGTGCGCGGCTCGAAAGAGGTGGCCACCCAGCCTTCCGGCACCACCTGCACGCCGTCTGCCGTGCGCCCGCCGCGTCGATAGACCTCGCCAAAAGCATGAAGAGACCGTGACGTCATGGCCATCTGGTTGCCGCCGAGATAGATGCCCTGGCGGTCGCGATCCCAGGAGCCGATGCGAAAACCGTTGATTGGCGCAAACCACGCGCGTGCAAGTGCAAGCGTCGACTGCCCGCCGACGCGGGTGAGAATGGCAGACAGAAGATGGGTGGAGGCGGTGGAATACAGCATCGGCCCGCCGGGATCCTGAACGAAATCCTGCGCAAGCGCGAAACGCACCCAGTTGCGGCTCGCAACAAACCGTCCGTAATTCGGGCCGGACAAGGGATCGAGACCCGATTGCATGGAGAGAAGATTGCCGATTGTCACGGTTGCCAGTCGCGGATCGGGATCTGCGGGAAGATCCGCCTTGAGGATTGGGGCGATGGGCTGGTCCGCTCCGTCCAGGAGGCCCTTGCCGATGGCAATGCCGACCATGGCCGACAGGATCGACTTGGAAGCGGACTTGATATTGGTCGAGCTGTCCGGCGAATAACCATGATAACCGCGGGCCGCCAGTTGCTCCCCCTGTCGCGACACCAAAACGGCCTTCAGCGGCGCCAACTCTTCGGCGCGCGCCAGCACGTCGGAGAGCGAACCGTTCGTGGGAGGGCTGCCGGAAGACTGCAACGCTTCCGGTGCGGTCTCCTCCTCGGCACGCGCGCCAATCCCGGCAAAGAGAAGAGGCAGTGCGGCAATGAAACGGCGTCTGTCCAGCATGGCCTCAAACATAGAGCGCTTTGGGGCCGGGACCATGGCAGGGCGTGCGGTTTCACACGCTTGTGACACCAGCGACAACTGCGGTCTCCATAACGGAAACGGGAACCGGTGCGAAAATCCGCACCAGTTCCCGTCCCTTCCCCTCAAGGCTGAAGCTACCTGCCACGGTGCCGGATGCCCCCATCCGGACGATGCTTCAGCCTGGGTAGCTCGCTAAGACTTAGAAGCGGTAGGTCACGCCGGCGCCGATCAGCCAGGGATCAAGCTTGGCCTTGCCGGAAATCGGTGTGCCACCCATGTCGGCGCTCCAATTGGTTTCGAGGAAAAGCTTCTTGGCGTCGACGTTCAGGCCCCAGTGTTCGTTGAGCATATAGTCGAAACCGACCTGCAGGGCGGCGCCGACATGCGAATCGACCTTCAGGTTGCTGAAGCCGGGTTGCGTGCTCTCATTATAGAAGAAGGTGTAGTTCACGCCTGCGCCGACATAAGGCTTGAAGGGACCGAAATCGGTGAAATGATACTGCAGGGTGAGTGTCGGCGGCAGGAGCCAGGTCTTTCCGACATTGACACCGGCAAGCGAACCGGCACCGGAAATCTTCGAACTGGTCGTGCCGAGAATGAGTTCGGCCGCAATGTTGTCGGTGAAGAAATAGCTGATATCGAGTTCCGGCGTGACCGAGTTCGAGTAGTTGAGGTCAGAGCCTGCAACCCCGTTGACCGAACCCTTGTCATTCGGGATGACGCCAAGGGCGCGCACGCGAACCTGCCAGGGGCTTTTGGCCGAGACCGCATCTGCGGCAACCGGTGCCGGGGCTTGCGGCGCCATATCGGCGGCCTGTACCGCGCCTGAAAGAACGACCGTTGCAGTTCCCAGAAGGGCTGCGATGGCGGCTGCGTTCCTGATCATGTCATTCTCCTTGCGACATCGTCTTTTGATGTCGCATGGCTATCAACCCCGCCAGGTCAGGCCGTTGATCTCGATCAACCCGACTTGATAGCGGTCAAATCCGTAGCGCTTTTGCGGCAAAAAAGTGTCTTTCGAACCTGTCGTCTCAAACGAAAATGCCCCTCCCCAGGTGGATCCGGGAAGGGGCAGACTGGAGAACTTGAACTTTCAAGCGATCAGGCGGCGCGACGCTCAACCTGCTGCGACAACTTGCGGCCGCTGGCGGTCAGCATGCCGGCGGCGCCATCGAGCCAGCCGGACTTCAGCTCAAGCGCCAGGAACCGGTGGCGCGCAAACGGACCCGGCATGACGAGATGCTGGGCCTTTTCGGCAAAAAAGCCGAATCGCTCATAATAGGGCGCATCGCCAACCAGCAGGATGGCGCCATGGCCACGGCCGTGCGCCTCGGCAATGGCGGCCCGCATCAGGGCAGCGCCGATTCCCTTGCCCTCATGGGCCGCATCGACGGCCAGGGGGCCCAGCAACAGCGCATCGACAGGCCCGCCGTGGCGGCCAACGCCGGCTTCGACGTTCCACAGCCGCACGGTGCCGATCACGTGACCATCGCGGTCACGCGCGACAAGGGCCAGCCCCTGCGCCGGCACGCGGCCACGGCGCAGCTTTTCCGACGACTTCTTGCGGCGGTCGCGGCCCATGGCGCGATCGAGCAGGTTTTCGCGGGCAACCACGTCTGCGGGGTTTTCTTCCGTGATGACAAAAGCATTTGGCGCGAGGAACGCGCGCACAGCGTCAAGAACAGCGGCCATCTTGGCCTCCGAAGCTCAAAACCGGTCTAAGCGGCACAAAAATTAAAGGGTGAGTGCGGCTCCGGCGAAACGGCCGGAGCCTGCGAAATCAGATCACATAGGCCTTCAGCGGATCAAAGCCATTAAAGGCAACCGCCGAATAGGTCGTGGTATAGGCACCGGTGCCCTCGATCAGAACCTCGTCACCGATCGAAAGCGTGATCGGCAGCGGATACATGTTCTTCTCGTACATAACGTCGGCCGAATCGCAGGTCGGGCCGGCCAGAACGCAGGGCTCCATGTCGTCGCCGTCACGCTCGGTGCGGATCGGATAACGAATGGCTTCGTCCATGGTTTCAGCCAGACCACCGAACTTGCCGATGTCGAGGAAGACCCAGCGATGCGTGTCATTGTCCGACTTGCGCGAGACGAGGATGACTTCCGCCTTGATCACACCGGCATTGCCAACCATGCCGCGGCCCGGCTCGATGATGGTCTTGGGCAGGCTGTTGCCGAAATGCTTGCGCAGGGCGGCAAAGATCGCCTGGCCATAAGCTTCGGCCGAAGGCACGTCACGCAGGTACTTGGTCGGAAAACCACCGCCCATGTTGACCATCTGCAGGACGATGCCCTGCTTGGCGAGCTGCGCGAAAACACGCTTTGCATCCGAAAGGGCGGCATCCCAGGCATCGACCTTGGTCATCTGCGAACCGACATGGAACGAAACGCCGTAGGATTCCAGACCCAGCTGATGGGCATAAACGAGCACGTCGACGGCCATCTGCGGAACGCAGCCGAACTTGCGCGACAGCGGCCATTCCGCGCCTTCGCCATCGGTGAGAACGCGGCAGAACACACGGGCGCCGGGGGCTGCACGGGCAACCTTTTCGACTTCTTCGTGGCTGTCGACGGCAAACAGGCCAACGCCCAGCTCGAAGGCGCGCGCTACATCGCGTTCCTTCTTGATGGTGTTGCCGAACGAGATACGGTCAGCCGTGGCACCGGCGGCAAGCGCCATCTGGATTTCGGCAACCGAAGCGCAGTCGAAGCTCGAGCCCATGGAAGCGAGCAGCTTCAGGATTTCCGGTTCCGGGTTTGCCTTGACGGCGTAATAGATGGCGCTGTCCGGCAGGGCATGACGGAAGGCTTTGAAATTGTCGCGCACGACATCGAGGTCAACGACAAGGCAAGGGCCTTCCGGACGTTCGGTGCGCAGGAAGTCGCGGATGCGAGCAGTGGTCATGGTCAATCCCTTCCAGGTCTCAAGGCTCCGGCTTGCGAACCGGAGGACAAAGGACGAATGAACATGCGCCGGGAACCAGTCGGTGGAGACACCGATTCCCTGACACGCTCAAACGCGCGGTAAGTGGAACAACGCTCTGCCAAGAACGATGATCCGGCTTTGTCTGCCATGGATTGGAGGGAGAACCCTACCGCACTTCCGGCAATGATGGTGTGCCTCTTCAGTAACCCCGGCTGTTGGAAAGCCGGGAGAGAACAAAAAGGCCCGCACCGTCGTTGCTTCAGATGTCCTCGCATTTCCCGGATGGCCGGAATAGCGACTGGAGGGGTTAATTCCAGGTACCTTACCGATGACCTCACCAAATAGAGGGTCGGCGGACACCCACGGGCACGTGCGACTTTGGGCTGACCGGGAGATAAGAACATTCGCCTTCATAATCAAGAGATTTTTTTGGCTGCCTCGCAAATTTCACATTGCAGGACGAAAGCTCGAACTCCACCTAGAAGGTCAGGAAAAAAGGATGATGGTGTGGATACTCTGACGCGCATGCGCGCATTCATCGATGTGGTGGAAGCCGAAGGGTTTTCCGCCGCCGCCCGTCGCACCGGACGCTCGAAAGCGCTGCTTTCCAAATATGTGCGCGAACTGGAAGACGATCTGGGCGCGCTGCTCTTGAACCGCACGACACGGCAGTTTTCGCTGACGGAAGCGGGCCATACCTATTTCCGCACCGCCGCCGATATCCTGAAGGAGATCGACAATCTCGCCGACCTCGTGCGCGAGAACAATGCCGACCTGAAGGGGCGCCTGCGAATCTCGGTGCCGCGCACCTTCATGGATGCCGATGTCGGCCAGTCGCTCATCGATTTTGCCACCGAACATCCGGATGTCTCGCTCGATATCGTCGCAGAAGACCGATTCGTCGACCTCATCGAAGAAAGTTTTGATCTGGCCATCCGAATCACCAAGCTCGAGGATTCGGGCATGATTGCCCGCAAGCTCTCTGATTTTCGCGTGTATGCCTGCGCGACGGCCGCTTATGTGGCGCAGTACGGTCCCTTCGCCCACCCGCAGGATCTTGCCGGCAAACCCGTCATCATCGATACGAACCTGCGCTCGCACAACAGCATTCGCTTCCAGGCGCCTGATGGCGCTTTCTTTTCGGTTCCCATCGCGGGCTCCATCGAGGTCAACAGCCCGCAGGGCACGGTCAGAGCCGCCCGCGCCGGGCTTGGCGTTGCCATGGTGCCGGATTTCATTGCGCTGCCTTACCTGAAGTCGGGCGAACTGGTCTCGCTGTTTGATGACTATATCCCGACCGATCGCGGCATCTATGCGGTCTACCCGCACCGCCGTTACCTGCCGGCAAAGGTCAGGAGTTTCGTCGATTTTCTCTCCGCGTGGTTCCGTCAGCAGAGTTAAGGGCTTCGTGATCTCATCCCCGATTGACGCTAGCCGAAATTCCGTCCCATTTGCACGACACACCGCAGCAACAACGCGCGACGGGATCTGGTCATGTTTTTCAAAAAGTGGCTTTCTGCCACTCTCTTTCTTCTGGCGCCGTTTCCGGCCTTCGCGCATCCGCACATCTTTGTCGATGCGCGGCTGGAAGTGTTGGCCGCCGATGACGGCACCATTGCCGAGTTGCGCAATGTCTGGCGCTTCGACGAATTGTTTTCCTCCAGCGTGCTTCTCGACTTCGACAAGAACACCGACCTGAAGCTCGACGAGCATGAACTGGCCGATCTCGGCGAAGTCATGCGCACCTCGCTCAAGGATTTTCACTATTTCACCACGATCACGCAGAACGGCAAGACGATCCCGATTGCCCAGCCGGATGTGATCCATGTGAGCTACAAGGACGGGCAGGTGTTGGTGTTCTTTGCAGTGAAGCCAACGGAGCCGGTCCACCTCAAGGGCCGCATGACATTCGGCATCTACGATCCCTCGCTTTATACCGCCATCGATTTTCCCTCGGATGCTGATCTGGTGCCGGAAGGCAAGGCCTTTGCCGCCTGCAAGCACCAGGTCGTCAGGCCTGATCCGGACGAGGTGATCGCGCAGAACAAGACCAGCCTGACGGATGCCTTCTTCAACGACCCCACAGGCACCGACATGACCAAACTGTTTGCAACGCGCCTGGAGGTGACATGCTGAGACGCAGCCTTCCCCTTGCCCTTCTGATGACACTCGGGGCCTTTGCGCTTGCCCATGCGCAATCCCCGCTCGGCGTCGGCTCGGCGGAACCTTCGTTCAGCACCGGCGGATTTCTCGGCCCCTTCTTCGGTTTCATCAACGCCTACCAGCAGAGTTTTTATCGGGCGCTGACCGGCGCGCTCAAGGCGATGCGGGAAGATCCGTGGGCGGTGAAGGGGCTGGTGACCCTGTCCTTTGCCTATGGTGTCTTTCATGCCGCCGGTCCCGGCCACGGCAAGGCGGTCATCTCCTCCTACATGATCGCCAACGAGACTGCGCTGAAGCGCGGCATTGCCATTTCGCTCATCTCGGCGCTGTTGCAGGGGATCGTTGCCATCGGGCTTGTCGCTGCGGCCTATATCGTTCTGCGCGGCACCGGCATCACCATGACGCGCGCCACGCAGGCGATGGAGGTGGCAAGTTTCGCCATGATCGCCCTGTTCGGCGGCTGGCTTCTGGCCCGCAAGCTTTATGCGCTTCGCCCGCACCG
Organism: Neorhizobium sp. PAMB6630; assembly: GCF_058242775.1. Lineage (NCBI taxonomy): Bacteria > Pseudomonadati > Pseudomonadota > Alphaproteobacteria > Hyphomicrobiales > Rhizobiaceae > Neorhizobium > Neorhizobium sp. PAMB6630. The sequence goes on along the minus strand of NZ_CM177836.1, from coordinate 835,466 downwards.
CTCTTCCCTGCCGATCTTTGCCAGCGCCAGTCCCGCCTCGGGTCCGACGGGCCTTTCGTTTCGCGCAACCGAAGTGGGCCATGATCACGACCAGCTTGCCGCCGGTGACTACTGCATGGATTGCGGGCAGATGCACCTTCCCGACCCGCAGGCCATCGGCGGGCGCGATTTCAGCCTGCATGAGGCCTGGTCGGCCATCGTTGCCGTTGGCCTTCGCCCCTGTTCCGGCGCCATCCTGGTGATGAGCTTTTCGATCCTCAACGGGCTTTATCTCGGGGGCGCGCTGTCGGTGCTGTTCATGTCGCTGGGCACCGCGATCACCGTATCATTGCTGGCGCTGATGGCGGTCTCGGCCAAGGATCTGGCCGTGCGTTTTGCCGGAAAGGGATCACGCACCGCCGGTCGCATCACCAATGGCATCGAGATCGTCGGGGCGCTGTTCATCCTGCTGATGGGGCTGTCGCTGCTGGGGGCAGCCCTTCAGGCGTAACTCGAAGCGTCAGCGATTGCCGCGGCGCTGATGGCGGGCGCGCAGCCAGAAGATCAGGAAAAACGACAGGACGGCGAGAACGCCAAAACCTGCCGCCAGCCACGGCGAAAACTGCGCCAGCCACAAGACGATGCTGGGCATGACAAGAAACAGCAGTGTGAAGCCGAAAAAGATGATGGCGGCCGCAATGGCCGGTGAGCGTGTCTTGCCGCCGCTCACGCTGCCACCGCCTGAAGCCCGGCGCGAATATCTTCCAGCCGTTCTTTCTGGTGGCCGTGATCGTCAAAATTCTCCGGCTGCAGCCATGTCTCGAAGGCCTTGGCGATGAGCGGCCATTCACCGTCGATCATCGAAAACCAGGCGGTATCGCGGTTGGCGCCCTTGGACACCATGTGCTGGCGAAACACGCCTTCGAAGGTAAAGCCGTAACGCGTTGCGGTCTTCTTGCTCGGCTCGTTTTCGTTGTGGCACTTCCACTCGTAACGACGGTAACCGAGATCCTCGAACACGTGGCGGGCCATCAGGTAATGCGCTTCGGTGGAGAGCGGCGAGCGCTTCATGGCAGCACCATGCGCCACCGAGCCCACCTCGATCACGCCATTGGCGGGGTCCGGCCGCATATAACTTGCCATGCCCACAACCTCGCCATCCTCCTTGTCGCGAAAGACAAGCGTGATGAGGTTGCCGGCCTTGTTCATGCCCTCCAGCCAATCGGCAAATTCTTCCGGCGCGCTGTAGAGCTTGTTGGGGAAATAATGGATGAGGTCGTTCAGCCCCTCATCGCCACCCAGTGCCTCCCACAGCGTCTGAATATGCACCGCCCGTTCATAGGGCTCGGCAATGACATAATGGCCCTCGAGCCGCACCGGCCGAGGCGCCGGGCAACCACTGAAATTCTTGAGATCACGCATGAAACATCCCCTCACCTGCCAAGAGAATTAAGCGAGGGCGCGCCCAAACGCAATCGCTGCTTTGCCGTCGGACACGGCAAAACACCGACACCGGATCAGAGCGAAACCTTCGCCGAGGAGACGGTCGCCTCGATATGATCGATCAGCGGATCGGGCAGTTTCAGCCGGCCGGCGAGAAGATCGAGATAACCGCGTTCGGCGCGGGTATCGGGGTCGATGGCAAGCCTGGAGGCCGTGTAAATCTCCACCCGCTGCTCTTCCGTGCGACCGGCAGCCACAAGCGCATCGAGATCGATCGGATCGGCCAGTTCCTTGGCGATGAAGGCTTCGGCTTCTGCCCCCAGATCCACGGCATGCACCTTTTCCATGATGCGCTGGCGCTCGTTAGCATCGATATGGCCATCGGCCTTTGCCGCGGCAATCATCGCGCGCAACAGGGTCAGCGCAAAATCATTGCTGAGGCTTGGCGAATGGAGGCTGAAGGGCGAATCGACCGGCGGCTCGATAACCGGCGCATCTGGCTTGACGCCTTCAGGCGCCTTGCCGGACTGGTAGTTGCGATAGGCGAGATAACCAAGGCCTGCAATGGCGGCCACGCCGCCAACGGCTGCGACATTGCCGGCAAGCTTGCGGCCGGTCTTGGTGCCGAGAAGGGCTGCCGCCAGCGCGCCGGCCTTCATCGGGTTGTTGCGCGCAAGGTCTGTGACCTGGCCTGCCTTCCCCTGCAAGGTTCCCGAAAGACCGGGAACCTTGGATCCGAGGAACTGGTCCAGAAGCTTCTTGGCGTCGAACATAAACAAACTCTCCCTGTTGTGTTACAGGGAGAGATAGGACGCCAAAGTCATTTTACAAACGATAGAGGGGGTAATGAGCCCTTGAGGGCAGAGGCTTCCGATGCCAATGCCGTGATGCCGGCCCAATCGCCGGCAGCCACCAGCTCCTTCGGCGCAACCCAGGAGCCGCCGACGCAGACAACATTGGGCAGCGACAGGTAATCGCGGGCGTTCTTCAGCGAAATGCCGCCGGTCGGGCAAAAGACAGTGCCGGCGAGCGGGGAGGACAGCGCCTTGAGATAGGCGGCACCGCCGGCCTGTTCGGCGGGGAAAAATTTGAGGACGTCATACCCAGCTTCGCGCAGCGTCATCACTTCGCTGGCGGTGGCAGCACCCGGCAGAAGCGGCACGTCGGAATCCTTGGCCGCCGACAGCACGCCCGGTGCCACGCCCGGGCTCACGATGAAGGTGGAGCCCGCCTTGACGGCCGCATCGAAATCACGCGCGTTGAGAATGGTGCCGGCACCGACATGGGCGCCTTCGACTTCCGCAGCAACGGCCTTCACCGCATCCAGGGCTGCCGGGGTGCGCATGGTGATCTCGATCGCCTTCAAGCCGCCGGCAACCAGCGCGCGGGCCAGATGCACGGCAGAGGCCGCATCATCGACGATCAGAACCGGCACGACCGGTTGCAGCTTCAGGATGGCAAGCAGGGCTTGGCTCTTGGCGTTCATGAGGAACCTCCCGGACAGGACGGATTGAAACGATTGAAACTCCACGCTGAGATAGCGCGGGGCAAAGGCAGTGTCGAGAAAAAACGGACCACTGCCAGGCATTCGGCTCTGGTCGCCGCCAAGCCTTTGCAATAGTTTGTATCAGGTTCGTGATGAAAACGGGAATGAGCATGGCCAAGGAAATCGAACGCAAGTTTCTCGTTTCAAGCGAGGCGTGGCGCGACATTGCAAGCCTCGGCGCATCCTACATGCAGGCCTATGTGGCCGTTGGTGAAGACCGCAATGTCCGGGTGCGGCTGATCGATGGTGAAAGCGCACGCCTCACCATCAAGATCGGCCACGGCATGTTGTCTCGCAACGAATATGAATACGCCATTCCGGTCGAGGATGCCGAGGAACTGGTGCGCGCCGCCATCGGCACCGTCATCGAAAAGACCCGCTATCTTGTGCCGCACGCCGGCTTCACCTGGGAAGTGGACGTGTTCACAGGCTTCTACAGCGGCCTTGTTGTGGCCGAGGTGGAACTGGAGAGCGAGGCGGAAAGCCCGCCGCTGCCGCCCTGGATCGGCCGCGAAGTGACCAGCGACCGCCGTTATTCCAACATGGTCCTGGCGACCGAAGACCTGGCTGGGGAGTTGGTGCATGGCATTTCGCATTCGGCCCTCTGAACCTTTTGCCGCTGAATTTTGCCGCATTGCCGAAAGCCAGTTGCGGCGTGCCATCGAGGTATTGCGCGAACGCCCCGAAGGAGAGCATCAGGCGATCCATGCGGCGCGCAAACGCTTCAAGCGCCTGCGCGCCCTCTACCGGCTGGTTGAACCGGATGCGAAGGAGTTCCGGCGCACGGAAAACGCCCGTATCCGTACCGTAGCGCAAAGCCTGTCCGGTGCGCGCGACGCAACAGCCCTTGTCGAAACCGTCGACTATCTGGCCGGCCTTGCCGTATCCGCCGAAGAGCTTACAGCGCTCGGCTTTGCTTCCCGCGCGCTGATTGAACGACGCGACCGGATCGCCTCGACACAAGGCGACCTTGCAGACACGATCGAGACAGCGATCGCCGCCTGTGAAGATGCATTGGAAGCGCTTCACGGGCTGAACCTGCCGCGCGGCAATGCACGCACGGCACGACGTGTCGTCAAGGCCTTTCGCAAACAGGGTCTGAAGGCGGCTGCAGCACTTTCCACCTGCAATGAAGACCATTCGGCCGAAGCTTTTCATGACCTGCGCAAATGCGGGCAGACCAGTTGGATGTTCCTGACGCTGTTTTCCGATCTCTGGCCATCCGCCATGGCTGCCCAGAAGCGCGAGACAAAACAATTGGTCGACCTGCTCGGCCATGAGCATGATCTGAGCGTGCTGACGCAGACGATCAACGAGAGCCCGGACCTGTTTGGTGACAGCGATACACTGGCGCTTCTGATCGGCGCCATCATCACACGCCAGCAGGCGATCCGCGCCGAAGCGCTGTCCCTTGCAGCGGTCGTCTTTCCAGACCAGCCCAGGCGCGAAGCCCGCATCATCGGCAGGCTTTGGCTGGAAGCGGCGGACGCGCTGTCGTGAGCGTCATCCGCCAGAACCATCTGTGCCTTTGACAGGCCGCCCTTTCGCAGCGCTGCGACTGCAAATCTTGCAGTCCGGCTTTCAGGTCTTGTTAAACCGAAAAGCGGAGTCTTCCTCACAATCTGCAGGGGAGATTGAGTGGTGTTACAGCGGACATTTCTGCGCGCTCTGGTTTTGGCAACGAGCTTTCTGGCATGCGTTGCACACAGTGCCGAACAGCACGAGATCTATTATAATTCGGCGGGCAACAAGGAAAACACGCTGGGTTTCCAGGTTCTTCAACTCGCCATTGAAAAATCCGGAAAACCGTATGTGCTGAAGCCATCACCGGCCGGCTACAGTTCCAATGCCGGCATGGTGGACGCCATCGCCAATGGCGCGCAGATCGACATTGCCTGGGTCAATGCATCAAAGGCGGTTTCGGCAAAGCTTCTTTCGGTTCCCTTCCCTGTCGACAGGGGGCTTGGCGGTTATCGCCTGTTCCTCATCGATGCAGCCCGCCAGGATGAATTTGCACGCGTTCAGAACCTCCAGGCGCTCAAGGCTTTCATAGCCCTGCAGGGCACCGGCTGGGCCGATGTGGATGTGCTGCGCAAGGCAGGTCTCACCGTGCGCACCGGCCCGCAGAAAAACCTCTACCGCATGACCATCGGAAAGCGCGGCGACTATTTTCCGCGCGGCGTCAACGAGGCTCTCAGCGAACAGATCAAGCAGGCACCCGATGCGCCCGGCCTTGCCGTGGAGAAGACGCTGGTTCTGCAATATCCGTCCGCTTCGATCTTTTATGTGTCGAAATCCAAGCCTGACCTGCGCGACGATCTCATGCGCGGTTTGCAGGCGGCATGGCAGGACGGCTCCTTCGAGGAGGTCTTCCTTTCCTATCCCGATATCCGGCTTGCGCTGGACAAGGGCAACCTGAAGACACGCAAGATCATCAAGGTCGATAACCCCAACCTGCCGGACGACATCCTCGCGATGGACGCACAATACTGGTTCGACCCGCAGGAGTGACGGGGCCGCACCGCGCGCCGACTGCCTTCCGGATGCCCTGTCCAAACATCGCCGTTCTCCCTTATTTTTAAGGAATTTGATCATGTTCAAGAGCAAGTCCATTCGCATGCAGGTGATGTTGCCATCGCTTGCGCTTATTCTGTCGGGCTGCGTGGCGCTCAGCCTTTATTCTGGCTGGTCACAGGCTGAAACCGCGCATGACATGTTCGACCGGAAGGTGAAACTCACCGCCTCCATGACGGCAGCGGGAGCCAGCATGGCCATGTGGCAATTCGACAAGAGCCTTGCCCAGGCGACCTTCGACCCCGTGACCACCGATCCCGATTTCCGCGCCGCTCTTGTGCTCGATGCCACTGGCAAGGCGTTTTTCTCTTCCGGTGAGGCCGATGCGGTGGCAGCCGGCCTTCGCTCGACATCGGGCGAGACACGCGACAACGAGGCAGACCTGCGTTTCTCCGTCGTGCCCTTGCGCCATGCCGAAGAAGGCAAGGACATGGGTATCGGCACCATGGTTCTGGTGTTTGACGCCCAGTCGATCATGCGCAACACGTGGAGTTCGCTGCTCGGGCTTGCAGCCATTGCCGGCCTGACGCTTCTGGCCTCGGCACTTGCGCTGATGGCCCTGCTGCGTTCGATCACCAGGCCGCTGATTTCGCTGGCGCAGGTGATGAACAAGCTGTCCTCCGGCGCGCTGGATACGCAGGTGCCGAACCAGAACCGTGTCGATGAAATCGGCGAAATGTCACGCGCCGTCCAGTATTTCAAGGACAGCGTGCATCAGGCCCAGACGCTGCGGCGCGACGCCGATACCAGCCGGGATCTGCTGGAACAGCAGCGCGCCGCGCAGGAAGAGGCCGACAACCTGCGCCTCAATGGCATGATGAAGGCGACGAACGGGCTGGCGGACGGCCTGCGTGCGCTTTCGCTCGGGGATCTGACGGTGCAGATCGAAGACCGGTTCGCCCCTGATTACGAGGAACTGCGCACCAATTTCAATGATGCCGTCAGCCAGTTGCGCAAGACGCTTTCGGTTGTCGTGACGGCTGCGATGAACATCGATGCCGGAACCCGCGACATTGCCGACAACACCAACGATCTGTCACGCCGCACGGAGCAGCAGGCGGCATCGCTGGAGGAAACGGCCGCAGCACTGGATGAAATCACCACCAATGTCTCCTCCTCCCTGCATCTGACGGAAGAGGCACGCCGGGTGGCAACCGAGGCCAATCACAGCGCCGTCAAGTCCGGCCAGGTGGTTGCCCAGGCAGTGGAGGCCATGAGCCGGATCGAGGCAAGCGCCTCACAGATCTCCTCCATCATCAGCGTGATCGACGAGATCGCCTTCCAGACGAACCTGCTTGCGCTGAACGCCGGCGTCGAGGCCGCACGCGCCGGAGAAGCTGGAAAGGGCTTTGCCGTGGTGGCGCAGGAAGTGCGGGAACTGGCGCAGCGTTCGGCAAATGCCGCCCGCGAAATCAAGATGCTGATCCAGAACTCGACAAGCGAAGTGGAAGCCGGCGTCAAGCTCGTCTCCAATACCGGCTCGGCTCTCACCGGCATCGGCCAGTTGATCGTGACGATCAACGAACATGTCGGTGCCATCGCAACCTCTGCCCGCGAACAGTCAACCGGCCTTGCCGAGATCAATACCGCCGTCAACCACATGGACCAGAGCACGCAGAAGAACGCGGCCATGGTGGAGGAAACCTCGGCGGCCTCCGCAGCACTTGCCGCAGAATCGGCACGGTTGCGTGACCTGATGGTGCAGTTCACGCTCGAACACCAAGCGATGCGGCCACGATCTTCGCGCGCCGCCTGATCTCCTGCCGTCCGATGGCACACCGAACGGCCCCTTGCGCCCGCGGCAGGGGCCGTTGCCGTGTCGAGGCATCTGCGGATTGACAAAAGGCAAAGTGCGGCGCGGGCGCTAAAATCCATTGCGTCCGGCCGCCAGAGGCAGTATTTCGCGGACATCATGACCGATATTCAAGCCACCGCCGCCGGCACCGTTTCCGGCTCTTTCCTTGTTGCCGCGCTCTATCATTTTGCGCGGTTCGAGCGCTGCGAGGCGCTGCGCGCACCGCTTCAGGCGCTGTGTGAGGAAAACGGCGTGAAGGGCACACTGCTTGTGGCCCAAGAGGGCATCAACGGCACGATTGCCGGCACCGATGACGGCATTGCGCGCGTGCTTTCCTACCTGCGATCGCTGCCCGAGTTCGCAAACCTCGAGCACAAGGAAAGCCGCGCCTCCAAGATGCCGTTTCTGCGCATGAAGGTGCGGCTGAAAAAAGAGATCGTCACCATGGGCGTCGAGGATATCGACCCCAACAAGATCGTCGGCACCTATGTGGAGCCGAAGGACTGGAACGACCTCATCTCCGATCCGGAAACGATCCTCATCGATACCCGCAACGATTACGAAACGGCCATCGGCATTTTTAAGGGCGCGGTCGATCCCCAGACGAAAACATTTCGCGAGTTTCCCGACTGGGTGAAGAACAATACCGGCCTGCACAACAAGCCGAAGATCGCCATGTACTGCACCGGCGGCATCCGCTGCGAGAAGGCGACCGCCTTCATGAAGGAGCAGGGTTTTGACGAGGTCTACCACCTGAAGGGCGGCATTCTCAAATATCTCGAAACCGTGCCGGAAGAAGAAAGCCTTTGGGAAGGTGCCTGTTTCGTGTTCGACGAGCGGGTGTCGGTAACGCACGGGCTGAAGGAAGGCGACCACAAACTCTGCCATGCCTGCCGCGAGCCGATCACGCCGGATGTGCGCCTATCGCCGAAATTCGAGGAAGGTGTTTCCTGCCCGCATTGTTATGACACGCGCACCGAAGCCGATCGGGACCGTTATCGCCAGCGGCAATTGCAGATCGAGCTTGCCCGCAAGCGCGGCGCAAAACATCTCGGCAGCTGAGGCTCATCCCGCAACGTCGAGAGTTCAGGCCAGGCCCGAAAGCCTGAACAGCGGTTCTTCACGCTGGCGAAGCCTAGCGATCTCGGCAATCGGCATTGGCTTTCCAAACAGAAAACCCTGCAACTGGTCGCAGCCGGCAATGCGCAGCGCCACGGCCTGCGCATTGGTTTCCACCCCCTCTGCCGTCACCGGAATATCGAGCGAGCGGGCAAGCGCGACCGTTGCCTGCAGCATATCCACCGCACGCCCGCCCAGATCGGCAGCGGCCACCAGCGAGCGGTCGATCTTCATCCGGTCAAAGCCGAACTGGCGCAGATAACCGACGCTGGAGAAGCCGGCGCCAAAATCATCGAGTGCGATATGCACGCCGGTCTTCTTCAGCCGGTTGAGGGTATCGCGGGCGCGGGCCGGGTTCTGGATGAAATAGGTTTCCGTCATTTCCAGCGTAATGCGGGCCGGATCCATCTCGGTTTCCTGAAAAACCAGCGCCACCCGCTCGGCAAAGGCGGGATCGCGGAACTGGCCCGGCGAAACATTGACGGCAAGCGTCAGTTCCGGCCAGTCGCACAGGGCCTCGCAGGCGGTACGCAAGACGCAGAGGCCCAACTGGTCGATCAGACCTGTGCTTTCGGCAATCGGAATAAACACGTCCGGCGGCACCGGCCCATGACCTTGGCGTGTCCAGCGCGCCAAAGCCTCGACGCCGGAAAGGCGCATATGCTGGGCATCAACGACCGGCTGGAAGGCGACGGAAATTTCCTCGCGCTCGATGGCCTGCCGCAGATCCAGCTCCAGCCGGTTGCGCTCTTCACGTTCGGCGTCCATCGCCGGATCATAGGCAGACCAGCGGCCGCGCCCTTCTTCCTTGGCGCGGTACATGGCCATGTCGGCCCGCCGCAGAACTTCCTCACCAGCCACAGCGCCAAGCGGCGAACAGGCAATGCCGATGCTGCAGCCGATGACGGCAATGCGATCGCCCATGGTGAGCGGCTCGCCGAGAAATTCCATGACGCGCTCGGCAAGCGCTGCCGCGTCCGCCTCGGCATTCTTGCTGAGGAAACCGATGGCAAACTCATCGCCGCCAAGCCTTGCCAATACGGCCCCCTCACCCACCAGCACGGCAAGGCCCGCAGAGACGGCGCGGATCAATTGGTCGCCGGTGGCGTGACCATAGGCGTCGTTGACCTCCTTGAAACCATCAAGGTCGAGATAAAGCAAGGCGACATCGAGGCCTGACCTTTGCGCTGTGCCCACCAGTTCGGAAAGATCGGCAAACAGGCCGGTGCGGTTGGGAAGGCCGCTCAGCCGGTCCGTCAGCGACAGCTTGATCGCCGCTTCCTCGTCGGCTGAAAGCCGCGCCAGCGCCTGGCTGCCGCTGACGAAAAGCAGCACAAAATAGATCGCCACCATGGCAACGGCGCACCAGACGAGCGGCCGCACCTGCGCAAGGCTGATATTGCCCGGCGAACGCGGCTCCCAGCACAGCGACGCGATCGGCCTGCCTGCGGGCGACAGGATATCGACCCGGTGCGACTTCTGCTCCAGCGGTTGTTCGATGCGAAGGCCCGGCAGCACATAAGCGCTGGCCAGCCGATCGACAGTCACCTCCGTCAGATGGCGCATGAAGATGACGTAACGCCCTTCGCCCTGTGGCGCCACCAGCTGGCCGGATTTCGTCCGGATGAGGGCGACGCCGAAAGCCGCCGCCCCACGGGACGTGCGTGTAAAGCTGGTTTCTTCGGGAAGTACGCCTTCGCGAACGGAGCGGATCTTGTCGAGCAGAGACCAGACTTCCGGCGTGATATAGTCTTCGAGGCTGCCGGTGACCGGCTCTCCTTCGGAATAACCGAGCACGATACGGCCGGTGTGATCGACGATGATTGCCACGTCGAACAGCTCGTTGTTGTCAGTCATGGCGCCGAAATTGCGCTTTGCCCAGACAAGGCCGGAGGAGCGGTAGACGTGATCGGCCGCATCGTCCCAGGCGGCGTAATCATGCAGGGTGGCGGCAAGCTGTCGCTGGAATGTCTGCAGCGCGCCGCTCACGGATTCGCGCGAGCGTTCCTCGTCCAGCTGGTTGGCGTAATGGCCGACACGGTCGAGGGCGGTAAATACCATCCCTGTTACCGCTATCACCACCGCTGCAAAAATAAGCAGCATTGAGCGCACCGCGGAGCGGCGGTCGACCTTGGCAGCGGAGTGTTTCAACGTAATCGGCACAAACCGCATTCGTCAGCCCTGGCACTTATGCGAACAATGCCGATCATGTATTCGCTTTTGCTTAATACCAGATGCCGGCCGCATGCCAAATGCAAAATAGCTCCTTCCCGGCAAAGGGAAAGAGCTATCTCCCTAAACTTTGATGTCTGTGTCTTACCAGGCGGCGAGGACGGCGCCCTTGAACTGGGTGGCAACGAACTGCTTCACCGGCGCGCTGTGATAGGATTCGACCAGCGTCTTCACCCAGGCGGCATCCTTGTTCTTCGCCTGCACGGCGATGACGTTGATGTAAGGGGCCTTTTCGCCTTCGCGGGCAATCGGATCCTTGGCCGGGTCAAGCCCCGCTTCCAGTGCATAATTGGTGTTGATGACAGAGGCATCGACATCATCGAGCGCACGCGGCAGCTGGGCGGCATCCAGTTCGGCAAAGGTGATGTTCTTCGGATTTTCGACCACATCGGCCGGCGAGACCTTGAGGCCCGCGCCATCGCGGATCTTGATCAGGCCCTTGTCGGCAAGAATCAGAAGCGCGCGGCCACCATTGGTCGGATCGTTTGGAATGGCAACCGAGGCGCCGTCCTTCAGCTCGTCGAGGCTTTTCACCTTCTTGGAATAGATGCCCATCGGGAAGTTGACCGTCTGGCCGACGCTGACGAGATCAAAACCGCGATCCTTCACCTGGTTGTCGAGATAAGGCTGGTGCTGGAAGGAATTGGCCTGCAGGTCGCCATCGGCCAGTGCCTGATTGGGAACGACATAATCGGAAAACTCGAGGATCTCGAGGTCCAGCCCCTTTTCGGCGGCGACCTTCTTGACCTCTTCCATGATCTGCGCGTGCGGACCGGGGGTGACGCCGATCTTGATGGTTTCGGCGAGCGCCGAGCCGGCGGAAATGAGGGCGGCAAGGGAGGCCGCGAGAATGAGCGTCTTCATGGTGTTCTCCTTGGGACGAGTTGAAAGTCTTGGTCTTGTTATGGAAAATCAGGTCTGGCGGTTGCGCTTGTCGAAACGGCGCGCCAGCGCGTCGCCAGCGCTCTGCACGGCCTGGACGAGAAGGATCAGCACCACCACCACGGCTGCCATCACCTCCGGCATGAAGCGTTGATAGCCATAGCGGATGCCGAGATCGCCCAGCCCGCCGCCACCGACGGCGCCGACCATGGCCGAATAACCGATAAGGCTGACCAGCGTCAGGGTGAGCGCAAGCGTGATGCCGGGACGGGCTTCGGCGATCAGAACCTTGGTGACGATCTGCCAGCGGCTTGCACCCATGGCACGGGCTGCCTCGATCAGGCCCCGGTCCACCTCACGGATGGCCGCTTCGATGAGGCGGGCGACAAAGGGAATGGTGGCCAGCGTCAGCGGCACGATGGCGGCACTGGTGCCGATCGAGGTGCCGGCAACCAGCCGGGTAAAGGGAATGATCGCCACGACCAGAATGATGAAGGGCGTCGAGCGCGTCGCATTAACGATGAGGCCAACGATGCGGTTGACCATGGGGGCGGCAAACAGTTCGCCCCTGCCGCTATTGGCCAGGAAGACGCCGATCGGAAGCCCGACCAGCGTGCCGATGAGGCCAGCGACGGCAACCATGTGAACCGTCTGGACGAGCGCCTTCCAGAGAAGGGCAAGAAGCATGTCAGGCGCCATAACCTAAAACCTCCGTCGAAAGGCCCGTCTGGGCATAAAAGGCTTCGGCGCGCGAAAGCACCGCGGGATCGGCGCTATAGGAGACGACCAGCGACCCATAAGGTTCGCCGGCAATCTCATCGATCGTGCCGGTGATGATGTTGACCTCGGCGCCAAGCTCGCTCATCAGGCGCGCGATCAGCGGCTGTTCGGCCGTTGCGCCGAAGAAGGTGAGGCGCGTGTAGATCCGGTCACCAGTGCCACCGTCCGCCTTCAATCTCCGAGTGATGGCATCGGGAAGTTTTGTGCCGGGAAGGCCCGACAAAAGCGCCCGCGTTGTCTCGTGGCGTGGCCGGGTGAACACATCGAAGGTGCGCCCGCTCTCGACGATCAGCCCCTTGTCGATGACGGCCACTTCGGACGCAATGGATTTGACCACCTCCATCTCATGGGTGATCAACAGAACCGTCAGGCCAAGATCGCGGTTGATGGTCTTCAGGAGATCAAGGATTGACTGGGTGGTTTCCGGATCGAGCGCCGACGTTGCCTCATCCGACAAAAGCAGCTTCGGCTCTGTTGCCAGCGCGCGCGCAATGCCGACGCGCTGCTTCTGGCCGCCCGACAGTTCCGCCGGATAACGGCCCGCCTTGTCGGAGAGGCCGACGAGATCGATGAGCGGCGCCACGCGGGCCCTGATCGCTGCGCGCGACAGGCCGGCGATTTCAAGCGGCAGCGCGATATTGCCGTAAACGGTGCGCGACGACAGCAGGTTGAAGTGCTGAAAAATCATGCCGACCTGACGGCGAAGCCCGCGCAGCTTCGTCTCGTCAAGCCCGCCGACATCAACACCATCGACCAGCACACTGCCGGATGTCGGGATTTCCAACCCGTTGACCAGCCGGATCAGCGTCGATTTTCCCGCCCCCGAGCGGCCGATTATGCCGGTGATGGCACCTTTCGGCACTTCAAGATCGACGCCGGCGAGAGCGATAAACTCCCCGTTGCTGCCGCGATCGGCAAAACGCTTGGTGACGCCCCGGAAGGACACCATGGGACTTGCGGCGACAGGCGGGGCGATCTCGGCGCCGGAGGGTAAAACGGCGCGCCCGGGCGCCGGCGGATTTGAAACAGTGTGCATGCAAAACTCTTGGGGAGATGAGGCTTTCCGCAGAAAGGCAAGGCGCTCCAGCGCATCGGGATGGGGGCGTCAGCCGGCTTTAAAGCCGGCAACACATTCGACGCATCAGACGTCGCTCCAACATCCCTGAACCTCTTTCGAAAACGCACTTTGATGGGGTGGTCTGCCTGTGGTGCAAACCGTGAGACAGCTTATGACATCCGGCGCTGGAGAATCCGAGGGATGCTTTTTCCCGAAAGGCGCAACGGAGAGAATATAAATGCGCGCCTGGTGCATTGGCGCCGCGAATTTCTCCGCGGCGCCACCGGTTTCACTTCACGTAGGAAACGAACTCGTCCGTTGGGCGGCGGACCTTCTTCAGGTTGACCAGCCAGTCGCCATCGGCCTGGCGATAGCCGAGCGGCAGGAGGGTGACCGAGCGCAGGCCACGCGCGCGAAGGCCGAGGATTTCATCGACCTTGGCAGGTTCAAAACCTTCCATGGGCGTGGCGTCGACGCCTTCAAAGGCAGCCTGGGCCGTGGCAAGCCCGAAGGCGATATAGGCCTGGCGCGCGGCATGCTCAAAATTGACCTCCGCATCGCGCGGCGGATAGGTGTCGAGCAGCATCTTGCGGTAGTTTTCCCAACCTTCGTTGGTGACGTTGCGCTCCTTGTTGACAAGGTCGAACATCGTGTTGATGCGCTCGGCGGTGTAATTGTCCCAGGCGGCAAACACGAGCAGATGCGAACCATCGGTAATCTGCGCCTGGTTCCAGGCGACCGCCTGGATTTTTGCACGCACATCCGGATTGGTGACGACGATGACTTCGAACGGTTGCAGGCCGCTGGAAGTCGGCGCCAGACGCGCGGCTTCGACAATACGCGCCACCTTGTCTTCGGAGACCGCCTTGGAGGGGTCCATTTTCTTTGCGGCGTAACGCCAGTTGAGCTTTTCGAGCAGCATGAAGCGGGCTTTCCTTGAAATGTATCGGCCCCTGCGGGAGGACATGGGGGCCAAGGCCTAGATAAAGACGCCAATGTTCCACGCAAGGGGGGCCGCTTTTGAAAACCACCCGGAGCCGGTCAAAAGGGGGAGGCAAAGAGGGCGAGGCGGCGTCAGACCGCCGGGACGGCTGGCATGACGAAACGTTCGAAGGCGGGCTTTGCCAGAAGATAACCCTGCACGAGTTCAACCCCCATATCGCGCAGGACAGACAGTTCGCCGACTGTTTCCACGCCTTCGCAAACCGGTGTTATGCCGAAATCGGCAAGCATCGCCAGCGTGTGGCGCACCACGGTGCGCTTGGCCGGTTCCCGGTCAATGGCGCGGATCAGATCCATGTCCAGCTTGACGATATCCGGCTGGAAACGCGCCAGGAGATTGAGACCCGAATGGCCGGCGCCGAAATCATCGATTGCCGTCATAAAGCCGATCGAGCGATAGGTGGTGAGGATGGCCAGGAGATGATCGGTATCGACGCGTTCGCTTTCGGTGAATTCGAAGATGATCCGATCCGGCGGAAAGCCGACACGCTCGGCCGTTTCCAGCGTCAGCCGGATGCAGGCGCGCGGCTCATAGACGGCATTCGGCATGAAATTGATCGACAGCCTCTGCGGCGATGATGTTTGCGGCGACAGGCGGGCGGCAAGCTCCAGTGCGCGCACCCGGCACTGCTGGTCAAACGCATAACGGTTGGTATCGGTAACGGCAGACAGAACATGGCCCGCCCCTTCCCCGGCGGGGCCGCGCACAAGGGCTTCCTGCGCAAACACCTTGCCGGTCTTCAGATCAAGGATCGGTTGGAAGGCCATGGAAAACGGCTGGTCAAACGCTTTGCCATCCCTGCACGCCACACATCCTGTCGCCATTATCGCTCTCCCTGCTGTCGCTGGCGAAACGAGGGCACATGCGCGAAGTTCCAGCCGCCCTCACCCGTTATGGCAACTTATGGTTACCTTTCGGGAAATGTTCGGCCAGATCGCGGTACCACTTGCCGCTTTTCTTCACGGTGCGCACCTGCGTCTCGTAATCCACATGCACGAGGCCGAAGCGCATGCGATATCCTTCCGCCCACTCGAAATTATCCATGAGGCTCCAGGCAAAATAGCCTTTTAGCGGAAAACCGTCGCGCACAAGATCGGCAGCGGCCGACAGATGTGCCGCATAATAATCCAGCCGCGGCTGGTCATCCACCTCGCCATCCACCACGCCCATATTATAGGCGGCGCCGTTTTCGGTGATGTACATGTCGGGCAGATCGTAGCGGTGATAGAGATCCGCCACCATGTCGGTCATCGCAGACGGAAAGATCTCCCAGCCGATATCGGTTTTTTCCTCGTTGACGAAAGGGGCCGGCACGGTTGCCGGAAATTCGGCGCCAACAGTTGCATCATCGGCCACGCGCATCGGCGTATAATAGTTGAGGCCCCACCAATCGAGCTTCTGGTTGATGACGGCCAGATCGCCATCCTCGATCACAGGCATCTTCTCACCGAGTGCTGCCACAAGGCTTTCGGGATAATGGCCCTTGAAGACCGGATCGAAAAAGGCGCCGTTGTGGAAATCGAAGGCGCGCGCGGCGGCTGCCGTATCGGCCGCACTGTCTGAACCGGCAACAACCGAATGGGCGTTGAGCACAAGGCCGACAGGCACGGTGGGGCTGACATGGCGGATCGCCTCGACGGCCAGGCCATGGGCGAGATTGGTGTAATGCAGCGCGTGAAGTGCCGCTTCCATATTCTTTTCGCCCGGCGCATGCACGCCGTAGAGGTGGCTCAGCCACACGGAGCACCAGGGTTCGTTGAAGGTTGCGACCGCATCCAGCCGATCACCGAGCCGCGCCATCACCACCTTGGCATAACGCTGGAAGGCATAAGATGTGGCGCGCGCCGTCCAGCCGCCATCGCCCATCAGCGCCAGCGGCAGGTCCCAGTGATAAAGCGTTGCATAAGTCTTGATGCCGCGCGCCTTGCAGCCATCAACCAGCCGGTCGTAAAAATCGAGGCCCGGCTCGTTGATGCGCCCGACACCCTCAGGAATGACCCGCGGCCAGGCGATGGAAAACCGGTAGGCCTCGACACCCATCTCCTTGATGAGATCGAGATCCTCATCCAGCCGGTTGTAATGATCGCAGGCGATATCACCATTATCGCGGTTGAACACCCGGCCCGGCATGTTGGAAAAGGCATCCCAGATGCACGGCTTGCGGCCATCGGCCTTGGTCGCGCCTTCAATCTGGTAGGCAGCGGTTGCCACGCCGAACAGGAAATCTCCGGGAAACCGGGCGGCCAGCGTTTTTGCATCGATCATGCAGATTTCCCTTCACATTTCAGGCGACAGGCGCTGGAGCGCGCCCTTGAAACTCCCGCTGAGGTTTAGACCAATCGCATTTGCGCGGGAAGACAGGGTGATATTAAAAACTGCAACGTTGCAGTTTTCATTCACAATTCCCTGCCGGGAGACGTCATTCCCTCATCCTCATCCTTTACCGGTAAAGGACAGGGAGAGGGAACAGGATAGACGACCCGCTTATAGGTATATTTCCCCACGCAATCGTCTCGCTCCTCAACCGTCGCCGTGGCCCACGACACAGTCCCCTCGCCCCGCTGAGCGGTGAAAGGGTCAGGGTGAGGGGCAGACCTCAATGATCTGCCCGACGCACGATTGAGATCACGCGAACACCCGCCTTACACCTTCACCCAGCCGCCATTCTTTTTGCCGCTCTCGATGCAGGCCGTGACGAAGGCGACGCCTTTTACCCCGTCATCCACCGTTGGATACACAACAGCCGGATCAACGACCGCACCGGATCGAGCCGCCTGGATGGCGACGGCGGCCTCCGAATAGATCGTTGCAAAGGCTTCGAGATAACCTTCCGGATGGCCGCTCGGGATGCGGGTGACGCGGGCGGCAGATGAACCGGCACCTGCACCGCCGCGGGTGATCAACTGCTTGGGTTCGCCCAGCCGCGTGAACCAGAGATAGTTCGGATCGGCCTGCGTCCACTCGATGCCGGCTCTGGTGCCATAGATGCGCACCTTCAGGCCGTTCTCGTTGCCGGTTGCCACCTGGCTGCACCACAGCAGGCCTTTTGCAGGCATTGCGCCTCCCTTGGCTTTGAAACGCAGCATCACATGGGCATTGTCATCCAGCCGGCGTCCCTCGACAAAGGTGTGAACGTCGGCGGCCAGTTCATCCAGCTCCAGCCCGGAGATGAAGCAGCCGAGATTATAGGCATGCGTGCCGATATCGCCGGTGGAGCCGCCAACGCCCGATTGCGCGGGGTCGGTGCGCCAGACGGCCTGTTTGGCGCCGGTCTGTTCCACCGGTTCGGCCAGCCAATCCTGCGGATATTCCATCTGCACCAGACGGATATCACCGAGTTCGCCGCTTGCAACCAGTTCGCGCGCGTGGCGCACCATGGGATAACCGGTATAATTGTGGGTGAGGATGAAGAGGGCGCTCGCCTTGTCCGCCACCGCCTTCAGCGCCTTCGCGTCCTCCAGATTGGAGGTGAGCGGCTTGTCGCAGATGACGTGGATGCCGCGTTCCAGAAACGCCTTGGCAGCTGCAAAATGCACGTGGTTCGGCGTGACGATGGAGACCGCCTCGATGCCGTCTTCACGGGCCGCTTCCTTCTCAGCCATCTCCTCGAACGAGCCGTAGCAACGCTCTGGATCAAGCCCGAGATCACGGCCCGAGGCGAGCGATTTTTCCGGCGTGGACGAGAGCGCGCCCGCCACCAGATCATAATGATCGTCCAGCCGCGCTGCCATGCGATGCACGGCGCCAATGAAAGCCCCCTGGCCGCCGCCGACCATGCCGAGACGGATTTTTGCCGCACGTTGTTCGGATTTGCTGGCTTCGATGGTCATGATTTTTCTCCTCCATGGATTTTTTTAAAAGCCTAAAGTAGCCTTCGGGCCCGATCTCGGTTAGTCTTGCAGCCTGCAGAAGGAATAACGGCAATGAACACCGCGACCCGCCTCCGCTGAGGCTCCTGAACCGCTCCATCGCGCGCTGGCAACAGTCTGCGGCGCGCTGAAAACCTCAGGACAAAAGGTCTGTCATGCCCCTTCTGAACGCGGATGCCGTGCATCCAATCACGCTTCCCGACGGCACCATCTATAAAGATACCGTCCACCTTAAACATGCGGTCACCCATCCCCGGATGGAGATCGGCGACTTCAGCTATTTCACCCATTCGGGAACGGTTGAGGAAACGGCGGGCATTCTTGCGCCTTACCTCTTCCCCACCAGCCGGGAAAAACTGGTCATCGGGCGATACGCCCAGATCGCCCGCGGCAGCTACTTCATCAGCGCCGATGCAAACCATCCCATGGGTGGCGTCACGACCTATCCGTTTCGCATCTTCAGGCCGGAAACTTTTGGTTATGCCGACCTGCCGTATCGCGATACCATCGTCGGGCACGATGTCTGGATCTGCCACAATGCCACGATCATGTCCGGCGTCACCATCGGTCATGGTGCGATCGTGGCGGCGGAATCGGTCGTCACGCGCGATGTGCCAGCATATGCCATCGTCGGCGGAAACCCGGCACGGCTGATCCGCATGCGTTATCCCGACGATGTTGTTGCCCGATTGCTCCAGATCGCCTGGTGGGATTGGCCGCTGGACAAGGTCGAAGCCAATCTGCCGCTTCTGGAACGGGGCGACATCGATGCGCTGGAGGCCGTGTGCTGACATGCGTCAGGCACCCGTAAGGACACGGTGCGCTCTTGCGATAGGCGCTCGCGGTCTGCCTGCCTTAATGGTCATGGGTGTCCTCCTTGTTCCGATCAGACGGCCCCTCATCCGGCTGCGTCCTGCGGACCCTTCTCCCCGTCAGGACGGGGAGAAGGGATATGCCGCGCCGTCTCCTGCCTGCATCGACATGGCCGATGTTGCCTGCCCCTCGCCCCACCTGGGGGAAGGGGGGCAACCTTCAGGTCGGATCAAAGCCCCAGCATGCGCCGGTTGGCGGCGTCATCGGTGCCGCCGGAGGCGAAATCGTCAAAAGCTTTTTCGGTGACCTTGATGATGTGCGCCTTGACGAATTCGGCGCCTTCGCGGGCACCGTCCTCGGAGTTCTTGAGCGCGCATTCCCATTCGACCACGGCCCAGCCGTCGAAATCATTCGCCGTCAGCTTGGAAAACACCGCGCCAAAATCCACCTGCCCGTCACCGAGCGAACGGAAACGACCGGCACGGCCAACCCAGCCCTGGTAACCGCCATAAACGCCCTGCCGACCCGTCGGGTTGAACTCGGCATCCTTGACGTGGAACATCTTGATGCGGTCTTTGTAGATGTCGATATTGTCGAGGTAATCCAGGCATTGCAGGACGTAATGCGAGGGATCGTAGAGCATGTTGGCGCGGACATGGTTGCCGACGCGCTCCAGAAACATCTCGAAACTCACGCCGTCATGCAGGTCTTCGCCGGGATGGATCTCGTAGCAGACGTCGACGCCCTGCTCGTCGGCGAAATCGAGGATGGGTTTCCAGCGGCGGGCCAGTTCATCGAAGGCGGTTTCGACAAGACCTGCCGGGCGCTGCGGCCACGGATAGATGTAGGGCCAGGCGAGCGCGCCGGAAAAGGTGGCATGCGCCTTGATGCCGAGATGATGCGAAGCCTTCAGCGCCATCTTCACTTGCTCGACTGCCCATTCCTGCCGTGCCCTAGGATTGCCGCGCACTTCCGGCGCTGCAAAACCGTCAAACGCCTCGTCATAGGCCGGATGCACGGCAACAAGCTGGCCCTGCAGATGGGTCGAAAGCTCGGTGATCTCGATGCCATTTTCACGCGCGACACCGGCGAACTCGTCGCAATAATCCTTGGAGTCCGATGCCTTTTTGAGGTCGATCAGCTGGCCGGCCCAGGTCGGCACCTGCACGCCGGCATAACCCTTGTCGGCGGCCCATTTCGTGATCGCATCCCAGGAATTGAACGGTGCGGCATCGCCCGCGAACTGGCCGAGAAAGATGGCGGGGCCCTTGATCGTCTTCATGAATTCTCCTCCCTAGAGTCTTCCTGCAACGTTTCCGTAAACGATTACAGGAGATGGAATTTCGAAACAACCGCAATGTGAAGGCGGCAAACATCTGCCCGGGAAAAACCCGGGCAGCGCAGTCAGCGGAAAGGTTTTTGGATCAGAACGGCGAGTCGGGGAAATAATAGTTCTTCGCGTTGTCCTTGGTGATCAGGGTCGCATCCAGCGTATAGGTGCCATGAACGGGAACCTGGTCGTAGATGGCAGCCGCCGTCAGTTCCATGGCGGTGCCTACCATCGACGGCGGATAGAGCACGTCGACCGGGATCATCTTGTCGCCGTCCATGACCTTCTTGATCATGTCCTTGGAGCCGGCACCGCCGACGACATATTTGATATCGGTGCGCTTGGCCTGTTCGATGGCCTGCAGCACGCCGACAGCCATGTCGTCATCCTGACACCAGACCACGTCGATCTTCGGGTATTTGGTCAGGTAATCCTGCATGACCTTGAAGGCATCGTCGCGGTTCCAGTTGCCGAACTGGCGGTCGAGCACCTTGACCTTGGAGCCGGCAATGCCCTTGTCGAAACCGTCCTGACGCTGCTGGTCGATCGGGATCGGCAAACCGCGAATGATGACGACCTGCGCTTCCGGGGTGTTGGCCTTGATATATTCGCCCGCCACTTGGCCGAGCGCCGGGTTGTTGCCGGCGACATAGAGATCGCGCACCGAGGTATCGTTGACGGACGGGGCGCGGTCGACGATGGAGACGAACGTGCCCTTGCCCTTCACTTCCTTGATGGCATTGACCAGCGGATCCGGATCGGTCGGCAGGATGACGAGCGCATCAATGCCCTGGATTTCCAGGTCCTGCAGGGCGTTTGCCTGCGTTGCCGGATCGGGCGAGGTCTTGACGACGACCTTGAGGCCCGGATGTTCCTTCATCAGCAGTGCTGCCACGCGGTTGGCATGGTAGACGACGCCGGCCGTCCAGCCGTGGTCGGCGGCCGGAATGGAGACGCCGATGGTTTTGGTATCCGCCGCATGCGCGGCTCCGAATACCGTCGACATGGCCAAGGCCAGTCCCAAAATTCTCTTCTTCATTGCCTGTTCTCCTCCCATTGTGTTCAGGATCTTTGCCGTGTTGAAAGACCGGGCGATCCCGAAGGCCCGGTCGTTTACGTCTTGCGCGCCAGCGAACGCTGCACGAGCATCGCGATGATGATGATCGTGCCCTGGATGGCGCCGATCAGGTATTCCGAGATGAAATTCGACAGAAGCATGATGTTGCCGACAAGCTCGAGAATGAAGGCGCCGCAGATGGTGCCCCAGACGCGGCCCGCGCCGCCCTTCAGCGCCGTGCCACCGACGACCACTGCCGTGATCGCCTGCAGCTCCCACAACATGCCCGTGGTCGCCGACGTGGAGCCGAGGCGCGGCACGTAAAGCAGCACGGCAATGGCGACGCAGAGCCCCTGGATGATGAAGGCCATCGTGCGCACCCGGTCGACCGCAATGCCGGAATAACGCGCGACATCCCGGCTAGACCCCACGGCCGTCACGTGGCGGCCATAACGCGTACGGTAAAGGATGAAGGCGGCAATGGCGGTGACGATGAGGATGACGAGGATCGGCACCGGAAGCCCCAGCACCGAGCCGAAGTAGGCTGGCCGATACAGCGCCTGCTGCTCGGCCGAGCGCAGCGTGATGGCACCGCCTTGGCTCAGCCAGGTAGTCAAGCCGCGATAGATGCCCATGGTGCCAAGCGTTGCGATGAACGGTTCGATACGGCCGAGTGTGGTGATGAGGCCGTTCACCAGCCCGCAAAGCGAGCCGATGACGAGCGTCAGCACCATGGCGGCGAGCAGCATCAGCCCCGGATCGGCAATCACGCCGGAATTCATGAACAGGATCATGATGCTCGCGACGAACGCCACCATGGAGCCGACGGAGAGATCGAGATCGCCTGAGGAGATGACGAAGGTGGCGCCGACCGCGATGATGGCGATGAAGGCCGAGCGTGTCGCGACATTGGACAGGTTGTTCAGCCCGATGAAATTCGGGTTGACCATGGCGCCGACGATAAGCAGCAGAAACAGCGCTGCAAACGGGGCCACGGCCCGAAGATCGATATCGCGCCAGGTTCTGGCCCGGCGAGGGCTTGCATCCGCTTGGGTGTCGCTCGTCATGTGTTCCCTGGCTCCCCGACAGATCCCGCATCCGGCGGTCTGCCTTTCGTCGTCTTGTTCTTTCCCGCCCTTTGGACAGGCTTATTGTCTCAGCTTGCCAGCTGCCGCCGAAGGCCGGCCGCATAACGCATGATCTGCTGCTCGGAGATTTCCTCACCCTCGAGCATGCCGACGATCCGCCCCTCGCGCATGACCGCAACGCGGGTACAAAGGCCGATCACCTCGGGCATTTCCGAGGACACCACGATGATCGAGCGGCCCTCGCGGGCGAGCGCTGCAATGAAATGATAGATCTGCTGCTTGGTGCCGACATCGATGCCGCGCGTCGGCTCATCGATGATGATGATGTTGGGCTCAATTTCCATGATCTTGGCGAGCAACAGCTTCTGCTGGTTGCCGCCGGACATGCGCCCTGCCCGCACATGGTCGTCGCGCACACGGATATCAAAACGCCGCTTCGCCCGCAGCATCGCCTTCGCTTCGCTTTTCGGATCGAGGTAACCGTGGCGCAGGTGCTGGTCGATGGCCTGAAGCGTGAGGTTAACGGTCATGCCCTCGCCTAGCAGCAGACCGCGCCCCTTGCGGTCCTTCGTCATATAGGCGAGACCTTCGGCGTTTGCCGCGCGAAAATCGCCCGGCACGAGACGCTTGCCGCGGATCGACACCTCACCCGAGGCGCGCTGGCGAAGACCGGCGACGGCCTCCATGAGTTCGGTGCGACCGGAGCCGATGAGGCCGGAAAAGCCTAAAACCTCGCCCTTGCGCAGGTCAAAAGACGCGTCGCGCACATAACCGGTGGACACGCCCTTGACCGAGAGCACCACCTCTTCATCGACATCAGGCTCGTGTTTTGCCGGATAAAGGCTCGACAGCTCGCGCCCGACCATGAGCTGGGCAATCGCCTCTCCATCCAGCGCCGTGGTCGGCGCGGTCTTGACCCATTGGCCATCGCGCAGCACGGTGACGCGGTCGGTCAGTTCCATCACCTCGTCCAGCTTGTGGGAGACGAAAACGAAGCTCGTGCCCTTTTCGCGCAGCTTGCGCACCTCACGAAACAGGATTGCCGTTTCATCGCGTGACAACACGGCCGTCGGCTCATCCATGAAGATAATGCGGGCATCGCGGCTGATCGCCTTGGCGATTTCCACCATCTGCTTGTCGGCAACAGCAAGCGATCCGATCAGCGCATTTTCATCGATATGCGAGCCCAGTTCGTCCAGCACCCGGCGCGTTTGCCGGCGCATGAAACGACGATCCAGAATGCCGAAACGGGTGACTTCGCGGCCGAGATAGAGGCTTTCCGCTACCGTCAGATGTTCGGCGAGATTAAATTCCTGGTGAATGATGACGATGCCGAGGCTTTCGGCCGCCCCGTTGCGCGGCAACACCACCGGCTCACCATCGAGAAGGATACGACCCGAGGTCGGCTGTTCGAAGCCGGAGAGGATCTTGACGAGCGTGGATTTACCGGCGCCGTTTTCGCCCATCAGCGCATGGATTTCGCCCGGCGCCACGTCGAAATCGACGCTGAACAGCACCTGCACCTCGCCAAAAGATTTGGAGATACGCTCCCCCACGAGCACGGGTAACCGCGCCTCGTCCCTGCCCGCTATCATGCAAACTCTCCCCGGCAGCTCCTCAACCGCCGTATTCTGTGTAAACCTTTACACACCCAATGTAAAGGTTTACATTACGCGAAATCAGGGGATTATCAACCGTGTCAGGCTTCCTCTCGCCTGTTTGCACCGCTAACGTCTCCGGCTATCCGGGCGTCCAAGGCCGGATACCTCCAGCAGATGGTCGCCCAAGCCTTGTCCAGTTCCGCGCCAGCCACAATCGAAGATGTTGCACGCCTCGCCGAGGTGTCGATTGCGACGGTCAGCCGCGCCATCCACATGCCGGACAAGGTGGCGAAATCCACCCGCCAGCGCGTCAACCAGGCCATTGCGATCACCGGCTATACCACCAATGCCATGGCGCGTTCGCTGCGCATGGGCCGCTCCAACATGATTCTGGTGCTGGCGCCCGATATCGGCGACCCGAACTTTTCCTCGATCCTGATCGGGCTGGAAAACGAGGCACGCGCCCATGGTTATGGCGTGCTGATCGGCCACACACAAAACGATCCCGAGCGCGGGTTGGAATACCTGAAATTTCTAAGCTCCAGCCAGGCGGCGGGCATGGTGCTGTTTACCGGCCATCAGCCGTTCGGCCATCAGGTGATGACGGAACGGCTGCCGCCTTCCGTTGCCGTGTTCGAACCGGTGTTCGGCAGCGCCACGCCCTATGTGGGCGTGGACGATCAGGCGGGCGGGCGAAAGGCGGCGGAACACCTTCTCTCCTCCGGCCATCGCCGCATTGCCTTCATCGGCGACAGCCGGACGCGACTTGGCCACCAGCGCCGCCGTCGGGGATATGATCTGGCCATGGATGCCGCGCGCATTCCACCCGACCAGCGCATGGTGCTGGATGGCGACGGCACGATTGAAAGCGGTCGCCTTGCCGTCGAACAACTGTTCATGCGCGATACGCTGCCGACGGCCTTCTGCTGCGTCAACGATGCAACAGCTCTTGGCGTTCTCAGCGGGCTATCGGCACGCGGCTATGATCTGCCGCGAGATTTTTCCGTCATCGGTTTCGATGATGTGCCGCAGGCAACCTATGTGAAGCCGGCGCTCACCACCATTCGCCAGCCGCGCTCGGCCATCGGCAAACAGGCCATGGCGCTTCTGCTCGAAAATCTGGGCCGGACGGCCCCGGAGCACCGCGAAATCCTCATTCTGCCGGATCTCATCGTGCGCGGATCGGTGACGGAACCGGGACGACGTTAAGCTTGAGGGTTTTCAGCGCGGCTTGACCAAAAGCCCCTCGGCCAAAGCATGAAACGCCGCGATGGCCTTGGGCAGAACCGTCTGCGGATCATCGCTCGCCGCCACCCACAGCGCAGCATTCAGCGCTGCACCACCGACAAGCCTTGCTGCCGCTTCCGCATCGAGCGGTTTGCAGATCCCATCGGCAACAAGATGCTCGATCGCCCGCTGCGTTGCCTTCAGGCAATCACTCTGGCTCGGCCACTGCGAGGGATCGCCGAGCACGGCGGGGCCATCGAGCAGGACGATCCGCTGCACTTCCTGATCAAGCGCCATCTCGATATAGGCGCGCCCCTCGGCCAGCAACGCATCCCACTCATTGCTTTGGAGGGCACCGATGGCTTGGGCGCGAGCGGCCATGTCCGAATCGATCTGGTGGACGACAGCGGCCAGCAGCCCCCGCTTGTCGCCAAAATTGTGGTAGAGAGCGCCGCGCGTCAGGCCCACCTCGGCCGTCAGGTCGTCCATCGAGGCGGCCACATACCCTTTCTCGGCGAAGGCCTTTCGCGCTGCCGCGATAAGCTTCGCCCGGTTTTCCTCCATTGTCTCCGCACGTCGTCTGGCCATCGCAATCCCACTCAGATACGCGGCGTATATAGTTTGACATACCCACCGTATTCGAATTAAACATACGCAGCGTATATCAGATGCCGCATCGATTTTGAAGTGCGGCAACGCCTCATGCACACCAGACAGGAGAAGTGACAGATGACACAGCGCCAGGCAATTTTTCCGGAAGGCCGCCATGCACTCTACGAGAAGCACGGCTATTCGGCAGCCGTTCCCGCGGGCGGGCTCCTGTTCGTCTCCGGACAGGTCGGCAGCAGGACCGACGGTTCCCCCGTGCCGGATCTGGCCGGCCAGATCACCCAGGCCTTCGAGAACCTGAAGGCAACGCTTGCCGCCGCCGGCTGCACCTTCGACGACATCATCGACGTGACGACCTTCCACACCGATCCGCAAAATCAGCTGGAGACCCTCATGGCCGTCAAGCAACAGTTTCTCGGTACGCCGCCCTACCCCACCTGGACGGCGGTCGGCGTCACATGGCTTGCCGGTTTCGATTTCGAGATCAAGGTGATCGCCCGCATGCCCTCCGCCAGCGCCTGATTGGCGGATACGAAAAAGCCGGGGCACCTTGGCGCCCCGGCTCAGCTTCAGACATGAAACGCTGGATCAGACGTAACGGTTGACGACGTTTTCCAAAAACTCCTGCTGGCCGGATTTCGGCTGCGGGTTGATATCCTTGGCTTCGACATGCGCCGCGATCTCATCGAGCGACAGCTCGCCGCGCAGCATCTTCTGGCTTTCGCTGGAAGCCCAACCGGCATAACGCGTGTCGAGCGGCCCCGAGAGCGCCTTGTCCTCGATCATCTTCGCCGCCGCCTTCAGGCCGCGTGCGCAGCAATCCATGCCGCCGATATGGCCGATCAGCAGATCTGCCGGATCGATGGACTGACGACGCAGCTTGGCATCGAAGTTGGTGCCACCAGAGGTGAAGCCGCCGCCGGCCAGAACCTGGTAATAGGCCAGCGCCATTTCCGGCACGTTGTTGGGGAACTGGTCGGTATCCCAGCCGGACTGGTAATCGTTGCGGTTCATGTCGATGGAACCGAAGATGCCAAGCGCATTGGCAAGCGCCAGTTCGTGCTCGAACGTGTGGCCGGCGAGGATCGCGTGGCCCTGCTCGATGTTCACCTTCACCTCGTTTTCAAGGCCGTACTTCTTGAGGAAGCCGTAAACGGTGGCAACGTCATAGTCATACTGGTGCTTGGAAGGCTCCTGCGGCTTCGGCTCGATGAGGATGGCGCCCTTGAAGCCGATCTTGTGCTTGTATTCCACAACGAGGTTGAGGAAGCGGCCCATCTGGTCCAGTTCCTTCTTGAGATCCGTGTTGAGGAGCGTTTCATAGCCTTCGCGGCCGCCCCACAGCACATAGTTCTCGCCGCCGAGGCGCTGGGTCGCATCCATGCAGGTTTTGACCGTTGCGGCAGCAAAGGCAAAGACTTCAGGATCCGGATTGGTCGCAGCACCCGACATGTAGCGGCGATGCGAGAACATGTTCGCCGTGCCCCACAGAAGCTTCACGCCCGTTTCGGCCTGCTTCTTTTCGAAGTGGTCGACGATTTCGTTGAGGTTCTTGGTGTTTTCGGCAAAATTGCTGCCTTCCGGGCGCACGTCGGCATCGTGAAAGCAGTAATAGGGCGCGCCGAGCAGCTGGAAGAATTCAAAGGCCACATCTGCCTTCAGCTTCGCCGCATCCATCGTGTCCTTGAACCACGGACGCTCGAACGTGTTGCCGCCGAAGGGATCGGTGCCCGGCCACACGAACGTGTGCCAGTAGGCTACGGCAAAACGCAGATGATCTTCCATGCGCTTGCCCAGCACGATTTCGTCCGGCTGGTAATGACGGAAGGCCAGCGGATTGGTGCTGTCTGGACCTTCATACTGGATTTTGGCGATATCGCCGAAAAAGCCTGTCGACATGGGTGGTTCCTCCTTGGTGGTGGGTCATTGAATGGTCAAAAGCGTTGCGGGTGAGGCCCCCTCACCCTGCCCTCTCCCCGCGGGGGAGAGGGGAAGTCGGTGCGTGCCGCTTGCCCCTTCTCCTCGTAAGGAGAGGGAAGTTGGCGCAAGCGGATTATTCCTTCTCCGGGTGGGGAGAGGGGAAGTCAGCGCGTGCCGCTTATCCCTTCTCCCCTCGGGGAGAAGGTGCCGGCAGGCGGATGAGGGGGGCTCAGCCGCCAAGCGACCGGATCGCAGGATAAAGCGCCCGGTAACGCCCGTAAGCCGCATCATAGGCGCCCGTCAGCGTCGACACCGGCTCCACCGTCTCGGCCGTAACAGGTGCGGTGCAGACGGAAAGAGGATCGGCACCGGTCGCAGCAATCAGCCCAAGGCGCGCGGCACCGAAAGCGGCACCGAAATCGCCGTCGGCTGGAATATCGACGGGAACGTTGAGTGCCGTTGCAATCGAGGCCAGCCAGTAGCGCGAGCGCGAACCGCCGCCGATCGCCGTGACGCGGTCGATGCGGGTGCCGGCGGATTTCAAGGCTTCGAGGCTGTCACGGATGGCGAAGGTCACGCCTTCCATCACCGCCTGGGTGAGTGCTGCACGGTCTGTCTCATGGCCAAGGCCGATGAAGGCGCCGCGGATCTTTGCGTCATTGTGCGGCGTGCGTTCGCCCGAGAGATAGGGCAGGAAGGTGACGCCGGTCGGGGCATGCAGCGTGTCGCCCACTTCGGCGGCCAGTTCGCCGGCGGTCTTAGCCGTCACTTTTGCGTGCCAGTTCAGCGCATCGGTGGCCGACAGGATGACGCCCATCTGATGCCAGGTGTTGGGCAGCGCGTGGCAGAATGCATGCACCGCGCTTTCGGGCTTTGGCAGATAGGAGCCATTTGCGGCAAACAGCACGCCGGATGTGCCAAGCGATACGAAGGCATGACCTTCCGCCACCGTTCCCATGCCGCAGGCAGAGGCGGCATTATCGCCAGCGCCACCGGCAATCACCACGCTCTGCGTCATGCCCCAGGATGCGGCAAGCTCGGGGCGGAGACGACCGGCCTCGGCCGTGCCTTCCACCAGCGCCGGCATCTGCGCCCGCGTCAAGTCCGTGGCCTCCAGAAGCTCATCGGACCAGGCGCGCTTGCCCGTATCGAGCCAGGACGTGCCGGCCGAATCCGACATTTCGGAAATATGCTCACCCGACAGCCAGAGGCGCAGAAAATCCTTCGGCAGCAGCACCTTTGCCACCTTGGCAAAAATCTCCGGCTCGTTGTTTTTGACCCAAACGAGTTTCGGGGCGGTAAAGCCGGGGAATACGATATTGCCGGTCAAGGCGCGAAAACGCGGATCGGCATCGAGGCTTGCGGCTTCCGCAAACGAGCGGGTGTCGTTCCACAGGATGCAGGGACGCAGAACCTTGTCGTCCGCATCGATCAGCGTTGCGCCATGCATGTGGCCGGAAAGGCCGATGCCGCGAACGGCTGCCAGCGCTTCGCCATGGGTGGCCTTCAGGCCTGCAACGGCTTCTTCCGTTGCACGGATCCAGTCGGCCGGGTTCTGCTCCGACCAGCCTGGATGGGGCCGCGAGACATCGATGGCAGCCGTGGCCGAGCCGATGACGCGCTGGTCCGCATCAATCAACATGGCTTTAACGCCGGACGTGCCGAGATCGAGACCGAGATACATGGTGTCTGTCCTCCTCATGCCTGCCGCTCAGGGCAGGTTGTCTTTCAGAAAAATGTCGATGCGGATGCGCTCCTGCGCCTCCACCACCGTTGAACCATCCGCTGCTGCCTTCAGAACCCGGATGGCGCTGCGCACCTCGTGGCCGGCATCCTGGTTCAGCACCGCGTCGATCAGATCAGCCACAAGTGCCATGCGTGTGACATCGGTGAGTTCGTGCAGGATAACGACGGGCCGCGTTGGCGCAGGTAGCCGCTCGATGGCGCGGATCAGGCCGCGATTGCCCGCGCCAAAACTGTAGATGCCGCAGAGATCGCCATGGGTGGTGAGCGCTTCTTCAACCAGCCGTTCGGCGGTCGCGGGATCATCGCGCCCTTCGACCGGGGCGAGGATCGCGCGCTCGGGAAACCGCTCAGCCATGACGGCGGAAAAACCCTGCAGACGTTCGCGGTGGTCGCGCACCATCAGCGAGCCCGCAAGCGGCAGAACCGGCCCTGCCCGACCGGACAGGAACCGGCCGGTCAGCATGCCGGCGGTGCGCCCGGCGGCGATATTGTCGATGCCGGCATAATGTGTGCGGGCCGTGCCGCCCAAATCGGAGACGAGCGTGACGACTGCAATTCCCGCCGCGAGCAGGCTTTCGGCGGCCGCGCGCACTTCGGCTGCATCGATCGCGACAAAGGCGACGCCATCCGGCATACCCGCTTGCGCGTCTTCGAGAGCCGCCACCAGCGCGCCCGTATCGAAAGCGGGAACATCGACAATGCGGATTGCCATACGCTCGCCCGATGCGCGCCGCGCCGCCTGCTCCACTTCGGCGCGAAGGCCGATCATGAAGGAGTTGTCATTGGCCGGCAGGATGAAGGTGAACGTATAGACCCGGCCCTTGGCAAGATTGGCGGCGGCCACATCGCGCACGAAACCAAGGGCCGTTACCGCTTCTTCCACGCGCAGCCGCGTCACCTCGCGCACGCCTGCTCTTCCGTTCAACACACGGTCGACGGTGGCAAGGCTGACGCCTGCATGGGCTGCGATATCGTGAACCGTGGGCTTCATGTTTCCTCCGCGAGAACACATAACGCCAGATTTGAGGTACGTAAATCAAAATTTCGGGAACGACCGCAGCCATAAGCGAGAAAGGCCGCCGCATAAGCGGCGACCCTTCGTCGGCGGTGGATCTCTTGAAAGGTTGAAAGCCTAGTGGCCGGCGCCGGGTGGCGGAGCAGCCTTCGGTTTGGAAATCATCATGACAAGCAGGATGAGGCTGGCAAACAAGCCGGTCAGCCCCATGAACACATCGATGAAGGACATGACCGTTGCCTGCTGTGTGACGATACCGGAGAGCTTGGAAAGGGCCGCGCTTGAGCCATCGATGCCATAGGCGTTGAAATTGGCACCAACGCTGTCCAGCCATTCGAGAGCTGCCGGGTTTCCGTAATTCACATGCTCGGACAGCCGTGCATAATGTTCGTCCGAGCGCTGGGTCAGCATGGTGTTGATCACGGCAAGGCCCACGGCACCGCCGAGGTTTCGCGTCAGGTTATAAAGACCAGAGGCATTCTGGATGCGCTGCGGCGGCAGGGTGCCGAGCGCGACGTTGTTGATGGGCACCATGCACAACATCAGCGAACAACCGCGCAGGATCTGCGGCACCAGCAATTCGTAAAAATCCCAGTCGGCTGTCAGGCCGGTCATCAGATAGGTGCCGCAGGCAAAACCGAAGAAGCCGATCGCCATCATCGCACGCGGGTCCATCTTGGTGGACAGCATGCCGGCAATCGGCGCCGTCATGAACATCGCAAGGCCGGACACGAACATGGTCTCGCCGATCATCAGCGCATCGTAACCGCGAATACGCGCCAGATAGAGCGGGTAGATATAGGTCAGGCCATAAAGCCCAACGCCCATGACGAAGGAAAACAGCGAGCCGAAGGCGAAATTCCGATTGGTGAAGGCTTTGAGATCCACCACCGGGAAATCCACCTTGAAGGCACGCCAGAAGAACACCACCGCGCCGATGACCATGGCGACGGTGCCGAGCACGATATGCTCGTCGCTGAACCAGTCCTTGCTGTTGCCCTCTTCCAGCACGTATTCGAGCGAGCCAAGGAAGACGGCCATGGAAAGAAGCCCCCACCAGTCGAACCGCTTCATCAGGGAATGGTTGGGCTTGTCGAAATCGATGAAGGTCCAGGCCATCAGCGTGACGATGATGCCCGGCACGATATTGACGAGAAACAGCCAGTGCCAGGAAAACGCGTTGCTGAGATAACCGCCCACCGTCGGCCCGATGGTGGGGGCAAGCGTGGCGATGAGACCGATGATCGGGGAGACCACGGCGCGCTTGGAGGGCGGGAATATGGTGAAGGCGGCTGCAAACACCGACGGGATCATGCCACCGCCGATAAAACCCTGGATGGCGCGGTAGATGATCATCTGGTCGATGTTGGTGGCCGTGGCGCAGAGTGCGCTCGACATCGTAAAGCCCGCCGCACAGACGGTAAACAGCACCCGCGTCGAGAGGATGCGCGCAAGCGTGCCCGACAGCGGGATCATGATGACTTCCGCGATCAGGTAGGAGGTCTGCACCCAGGCGACCTCGTCTGAGCCTGCCGAAAGACCCGCCTGGATTTCCGACAGGGATGCCGAGACGATCTGGATATCGAGGATGGACATGAACATGCCGACCACCATGGCAAAGAAAGCGATCAGCTTTCTTTTATCCATGGGGGGATCGACAGGCATGGCGCCCGCAGTCGCTGTGGTGGCGGCCATGATGGTTCTCCTTTGCCCGAACCGAGGCTGTTACTTGGCGGCAGCGGTTGCAGACGGACCGGTGCGCATGTCGACATCGGCAACGACGCTCATGCCCGCGCGCAACCGGCGCTCGTTCAGCACATCCTGCGGTATGGCGATGCGGACCGGCACGCGCTGGACAACCTTGGTGAAATTGCCCGTGGCATTTTCAGGCGGCAGCAGCGAGAAGACGGCACCCGAGGCAGGCGCGATGGATTCGACCGTCCCCTCGATGGTGTCCTCGTCGAACGCATCGACATGCACGCGAACCTTGGCGCCCGGCACGATATGGCCAAGCTGCGTTTCTTTGTAGTTGGCATCGATATAAAGCGCATCGAGCGGCACAAGCGAAGCCAGCCGTTTGCCGCTGGAAACGAGATCACCGGTCTGGACGGAGAGATTGCCGATCGTGCCGTCATAAGGCGCCTTCAGCACGGTAAAATCGAGGTCGCGCTTGGCCTGCTCGACAGCCAGTTCCTGCACGCGAACGGTGTTGACGGCTTCCGTTCGCTGGGCGCGCAGAAGATCGATATTGGCACTGGCCGAGGTGACGGCGGCATCGCCTGCGGCAAGGTTTGCCTGCGCCTGCTCCAGTGCAATCTGGGCATTGTCGAGATCGGCCGTGGTGCCGACAGACTTTGCGGCCAGTTCGGTCTGGCGCTTCAGGGTGATTTCAGCCCCGCGAAGAACCGCCTGAAGGGCACCCAGCTGCGCCTGCGACTGCTTCAGGCTCGCCTCGCCGACAGCGATCTGCGCATCCATGCGCGAAACGGCGAGATTGGCGCTTTCGACATTAGCCTGCGCCTGTTCCAGCGCGATGCGGTAGTCACCCTGATCGAGCGTGACAAGGGGATCGCCGGCCTTCACCGTCTGGTTCTCGACCACGTTGACCTTTTCAACATAACCGGACACTTTTGGCGAAATGACCGCGATATCGCCGGCGATATAGGCATCATCGGTCGAGACCAGGAAACGGCCGTCGGTCCACCAGTTATAGCCATACCAGCCGCCTGCACCAACAAGTGCCACCGCCAGGATCGGCAGGACAAGGCTCCGCCTCTTTTTCTTGGGCGCGTCGGCACCCGGGCTGCCATCCGGACCTGCGGGCTTGGCCGTTGCCGACTTTTCGCCAACAGGCGCTTCCTGGCGCAGTTCAGCCTTTTCGGCGCCCTCGGCGTCTGTGGAAACGACGCGCAGAGAGCCAGAGTTCGTGGATGCGTTCATGGGGAGCACCATTGATCAGGGAGAACGATCGGATCGAACCGATCGGTTCAATTGAGGTTGACATAGACAGTTCCATCCGACATATCAAGTGCAATCGAACCGCTCGGTTCGAAAAGGTTAACTTTCGGGATCACAAATGTCTGACGAGAGATCCGTCTCCTGCGATACGGCGGCGCAAGCCGGCCGGTTTGCTGCCGGGGAAGATCCGGTCAAGCGCGAGCAGATCCTCGACGGGGCAAAGCGCGTCTTCATGTCGGTGGGCTTCGACGCGGCCAGCATGAACGACATCACGCGCGAGGCCGGCGTCTCGAAAAGCACGATCTACGTCTACTTCGCCAACAAGGACGAACTGTTCGCCGCCATCATGGAGCGCGAGCGGATGCAGCTTGCACAATCCCTCTTGGATATCCTGTCCGGTGTCGAGGATGTGGAAGAAGGGCTGTTTCGCTATGGCGTCGGCTTTGCCCAGCAGGTCACCGCCGTTGGCACCGTGTCGGCGATGCGCACGATGATCGCCGTTGCCTCGCGCATGCCGCGGCTCTCCGGGCAGTTTTTCCAGGATGAGACGCTCAACGTGCGCACGGTGCTGGAACATTTCCTTGAACAGCAGGTGGCGCGGGGCACGCTGCGCGTCGATGACATTCCGCTTGCGGCCCGCCAATATATCGAGCTGTGTACGGGCACCTTCTTCAAGCTCTGTCTGTTCGGCGTTGCCCGCACGCCGCCATCGACGTCAGAGATCGAGCGCGTGGTGACAGGCGCCATGAAGCTGTTCATGGCGGGCTACGGCGTAAAAAAATCTGACCCGTCAATGCAATAAATCTGGCACAGGTTGCGTATACCGTTTGCGCAACGGAGGGAGTGCGTGCGTCTCGAACACAAAGAGACGCCGTAAGCCACCAAATTCATTGATCATTTTTTTACACCGCAGAAGCCAGATAGCTAAAATTTATCCCGCTGCTGAAGCTTGATTCGTCGGACATCCCGTCTACATTTCGAACGCCAGCACTCCTGCGGCGCCAAGGGGCACCACCACATGCAAAACCTGATGATACTCGTCCAGGATCCGGCCGCCTGGGTCGCACTCGTCACCCTGGTGGTGATGGAGATCGTGCTCGGCATCGACAACCTGATCTTCATCTCCATCCTCACCAACAAGCTGCCGCCCGAAAATCGTGAAAAGGCCCGCAAGATCGGCATCGGTCTTGCGCTTGTCATGCGCCTCGGGCTGCTCGGCACCGTGGCCTGGATCGTCCAGCTGACCACGCCGGTTTTTGAAGTGTTCGGCCAGGGCTTTTCGTGGAAGGACATCATCCTCATCGCCGGCGGCTTGTTCCTTGTCTGGAAGGCAACCAAGGAAATCCACCACAGCGTCGATCCGGAAGACCACAAGGAAGACATGGTCGGCGGTCAGGTGGCAACCAGTTTTGCCGCAGCTATCGGTCAGATCCTGCTTCTCGACCTCGTCTTTTCCATCGACAGCATCATCACCGCTGTCGGCATGACGCCGCATGTGCCGATCATGGTCATTGCCGTGGTCGCCGCCGTCACAGTGATGCTGGTGGCGGCCACGCCGCTTGCCAACTTCATCGAGAAAAACCCCACCATCGTCATGCTGGCGCTGGCCTTCCTGCTGATGATCGGCACGACGCTGATTGCCGAAGGCATGGGCTTCCATGTGCCGAAGGGTTATGTCTA
Source organism: Neorhizobium sp. PAMB6630 (assembly GCF_058242775.1). Classification (NCBI taxonomy): domain Bacteria; kingdom Pseudomonadati; phylum Pseudomonadota; class Alphaproteobacteria; order Hyphomicrobiales; family Rhizobiaceae; genus Neorhizobium; species Neorhizobium sp. PAMB6630. The sequence continues at coordinate 800,143 of NZ_CM177836.1, read as the reverse complement.
TGCCGCGATGGCGTTTTCGGCGCTTGTGGAGGTGTTGAACATGTTCTCGCGCAATGCCCGCAAGCGCAAACACGGTGACATCAAGCACGATACGGTACACTGACGCCGAAGATCTGACGACAAGGCTCTCGCCGGGCTTGGAACTTTTATCGCGCCGCTGTATTTGAGGTGGCACCCAAAGTTCCTATCCCGGCGGCAGCCCTTCGCCGCCCCTCCCCCGGAGCGGCATGACCACGCAACAGATCCTCGCCTTCTCCGTAATCGGCGCCATGATGGCGGTGTTTATCTGGGATCGCTTTCGCTACGACGTTGTTGCCTGCACGGCACTGGTGGTGGCGGTCATTCTCGGCGTGGTGCCGGCAAACCAGGCCTTTTCCGGTTTTTCCGATGATATCGTCATCATCGTCGGCAGCGCACTTGTCGTCAGCGCCGGCGTTGCCCGCTCGGGCGTTGTGGAAATCGCCATCAAGAAGTTTTTTCCGAACCTCAGTTCGGTGCGCGCACAGATCGCGCTTTTGATGATCGTCGTGGCGATCCTGTCGGCCTTCATAAAGAATATCGGCGCGCTGGCGATCATGATCCCCGTCGCCTTCCAGTTTTCGCGCCGGGCCGGCGTTTCTCCCTCGCGTTACCTGATGCCGATGGCGTTTTCCGCATTGCTCGGCGGGCTGATGACGCAGATCGGCACCTCGCCGAATATCGTCGTGTCGCGCTTGCGCGGCGAAATGACCGGCACGCCCTTCACCATGTTCGATTTCACCCCCGTCGGCGGGTTGCTGACACTGGTCGGCGTCACCTTCCTCTTGTTTTTCTACTGGCTGGTGCCGGAACGTACCAAGCAGAACAATTCCATCGAGGACGCCGTCGAAATCTCCAATTACGCTTCGGAGGCCGTCGTCACCGGCCAGTCGACGGTGATGGGCAGGCCACTGGGCGATCTTTTGAAGCTCGGCGACAATGAAGTGGTGGCAACCGCGGTGCTGCGCGGCTCAGCCCGCATGTCGCCCTTCCCGGATCTCATCCTGCGCGAGGATGATTCCATCCTGCTGGAGGGCCGGTCCTCTGCGCTGGAACGGGCGATTTCCCGGGCCAAACTACAGCTTTCCGGAAAAGTGCTGCGCGAAAGCGGCCAGCCGCTGCAGGATCTCGTCTCGATCGAATGCGTGATTTCACGGCAATCGGCATTGGCGGGGCTTTCGGCGCGCGAGCTTGCGCTTTCTTATACGCGCGGCGTCAATCTTCTGGCCGTCAGCCGGCGTGGTGAACGGGTGCGCGACCGCCTGCGTGACCTTGTGCTGCGCGAAGGGGACGTGATCGTGCTGCAGGGCGGGCGAAAGACGCTGCCGACTGTGCTGCAGGATCTGGCGCTTCTGCCGCTGGCGCAGCAGGAAATCATGCTTGGCACGCAACGGCGCGCCCTGATCCCGCTTGCCATCCTGGCGCTTGCCATGATCACCACGGCGCTCGGTTATGCGCCGGTTGCCGTTGCCTTCTTTGCCGCCGCACTCGGCATGGCCGTTTTCCGGGCGGTGCCGATCAGCGATATCTACAAGGCCGTCGATGGCCCGATCCTGGTGATGCTCGGGGCGCTGATCCCGGTGTCGGATTCGCTGCGAACGTCCGGCGGCAGCGAGTTGATTGCCGGCTGGCTTGGAACGGTCGCCCACAGCCTGCCGCCCTGGGGGGCGCTCACCCTCATCCTCGTCACCGCCATGGCCGTGACGCCCTTCCTCAACAATGCCGCGACCGTGCTGGTGATGGGCCCGATTGCCGTTTCCTTCGCAACGACGCTGCACTTTCGGCCGGAAGCCTTTCTGATGGCGGTTGCCATTGGCGCCGGATCGGATTTCCTCACCCCGGTCGGCCATCAGTGCAACACATTGGTGATGGGACCGGGCGGCTACAAATTCTCGGATTACCCGCGCCTTGGCCTGCCGCTGTCGCTGCTGATCGTGCTGGTCAGCGTACCCGCGCTGATGTGGTTCTGGCCGGTGAACTGACGGACTGCCGCATAAATCTTGACGCTTCCCGCAGAATATGCGCTAAGGCCTGCCAATCCCGAAAACAAAAATCGCGCCCTTCCGGGCGCTTTTCCAGTTCGAGCAGGCACCCATGACCACTTCCGGCGTCCGCGTCCGTATCGCACCTTCCCCGACCGGCGAGCCGCATGTCGGCACGGTCTATATCGCGCTTTTCAACTATCTCTTCGCCAAGAAGATGGGCGGCGAGTTCATTTTGCGCATCGAGGACACCGATGCCTCGCGCTCGACGCCGGAATACGAGCAGAAAGTGCTCGCCGCGCTGCGCTGGGCAGGCCTTGAGTGGAGCGAAGGCCCCGATGTCGGCGGCCCCTACGGCCCCTATCGCCAGTCCGACCGCAAGGACATGTACTGGCCCTACGCGCAGGACCTTCTCGACAAGGGCCATGCGTTTCGCTGTTTCTGCACGCCCGAGCGGCTGGACAAGATGCGCGAAGACCAGCGCGCCGCCGGCAAGGCACCCGGCTACGATGGCCTCTGCCTGCGTTATTCCGCTGAAGAAGTCACCGCCAAGATGGATGCCGGCGAGGCCTCCGTCGTGCGCATGAAGATCCCGACCGAAGGCGCCTGCGAGTTCAACGACGGCGTTTACGGCGATGTGTCGATCCCGTGGAATTCCGTCGACATGCAGGTGCTGATCAAGGCCGACGGCATGCCGACCTATCACATGGCAAACGTCATCGACGACCATCTGATGAAGATCACCCATGTGGCGCGCGGCGAAGAGTGGCTGGCGTCTGTGCCGAAGCACATCCTGCTTTATCGCTATTTCGGCTGGGACGAGCCGAAGTTCATGCATCTCTCGCTGATGCGCAATGCCGACAAGTCGAAGCTTTCCAAGCGCAAGAACCCGACCTCGATCTCGTATTATTCGGCGCTCGGCTACCTGCCGGAAGCACTGATGAACTTCCTCGGCCTGTTCTTCGTGCAGATCGCCGAAGGCGAGGAACTGCTGACGATGGACGAGCTGACGGAAAAGTTCGATCCGGACAATCTTTCCAAGGCCGGCGCCATCTTCGACATCCAGAAGCTCGACTGGCTGAACGGCCGCTGGCTGCGCGAAAAGCTGTCGCCGGAAGAGTTCATTGCCCGCACCTTCGAATGGGCCTCTGAAAACCAGCGCCTGACGGAAGGCCTGAAGCTGTCGCAGAGCCGCATTTCCAAGCTCGGCGAACTGCCGCAGCTCGCCGGCTTCCTGCTCGCAAACGACGTTGGCCTGACGCCCGCCTCGTTTGCCGGGCTGAAGACCACGCCTGCCGACACGCTTGAGATCATCAACACCGTGCAGGCCGATTTCGAAAAGATGCCGGAATGGTCGGTGGAGAGCATCGACCAGGAACTGCGCACCATTGCCGACAAGCTCGGCAAAAAGCTGCGCGTGGTGACACCGCCGCTGTTTGTTGCCATGTCCGGTTCGTCGCGCTCGCTGCCGCTGTTTGACTCGATGGCGCTGCTCGGCCGCTCGGTCGTGCGCCAGCGGCTCAAAATTGCCGCAACCGTGGTGGCATCCATGGTGGGTGCAGAGAAGTAAATAACTGTTCCATATGGGATCTTGAATACCCCCTCCGCCCTGCCGGGCAGAGGGGGTAACCCGAAACGAAGTTGGCCCTAAAAGGCGAAAACCGATGACCGAACAGAAGACCGAAACCGCCCTCTCCTCCGACGCCACGCAAGTGCGCCGCCAGAAACTGGCGCTGCTGCGCGAAAAGGTGGGCGACGTTTATCCGGCGCATTTCCACCGCACGCTGACCAATGCGGAACTGGCGGAAAAATACGAGAGCCTTGAGGCTGACGTCGAGACCGGCGATATCGTGACCGTTGCCGGCCGCGTTTATTCCTCGCGCAATTCCGGCATGTTCATGGATCTGCGCGATGCCTCGGGCAAGGTCCAGATCTTTTCTCACAAAGACACCACGCCGGAAGCGGCCCGCGAGATGCTGGCCCTCATCGACATCGGCGATATCATCGGCGTCACCGGCGTCGTGCGTCGCACCAAGCGCGGCGAACTGACGATCAACGCCCACGAAATCACCATGCTGACGAAGTCGCTGCTGCCGATGCCGGAAAAGTGGAACGGCATTGCTGACGTCGAAATTCGCTACCGCAAGCGCCACCTCGACATCCTGAGCAATGACGAGAGCAAGCTGCGTTTCCAGCAGCGCTCGAAGATCGTCTCCGGCTTCCGCCGCTTCCTGGAAAACGAAGGTTTTCTGGAAGTCGAAACACCGATGCTGCAGACCGTCTATGGCGGCGCGACAGCCGATCCGTTCAAGACCTTCCACAACACGCTGAAGATGGACATGTACCTGCGCATTGCGCCGGAACTGTTCTTGAAGCGCACGCTGGTCTCCGGCCTTTCCGACAAGGTGTTCGAGATCAACCGCAACTTCCGCAACGAAGGCGTCTCCACACGGCACAATCCAGAATTCACCATGATGGAGTGCTACTGGGCCTATGCCGATTACGAGGACATGATGGGGCTGGTCGAACGTCTGTTCGAAACGCTGGCACTGTCGATCCACGGCACGACGGATGTGGAATTTGCCGACAAGACTTTGTCCTTCAAGGGTCCGTTCAAGCGCGTGCCCATGCCGGATGCTGTCAAGGAAGTAACCGGCATCGATTTCCTTGCCATGAAGACCGACGAGGAAGCCCGCACGGCTGCCAAGGCTGCCGGTTTTGCGGTTGAAAAGGACTGGACCTGGGGTGAGTGCCTTGCGTTCATCTTTGAGGAAAAGGTCGAGGGCACGCTGATCCAGCCGAGCCATGTCACGCATTTTCCAAAAGACATTTCGCCCTTTGCCAAGGAAGTGCCGGGCGAGCCGCGGCTTGTCGAACGTTTCGAGACCTATTGCAACGCCTGGGAAGTGGGCAATGCGTTTTCCGAACTGAACGACCCGGAAGAACAGCGCAAGCGCATGGTCGAGCAGCTGGAACAGGCCCATGCCCGCGGCGAAAAGGACAAGCAGCTCGACGACGAGTTTCTGGATGCCATCGACCAGGGCATGCCACCCGCCGGCGGCCTCGGCATCGGCGTCGACCGGCTGATCATGCTACTCACCAACTCGCCCTCGATCCGTGACATCATCCTCTTCCCGGCCCGCCGCAACAAGGTGGACTGAAATGCCGACAGGCAAAGACAATCAGACAGACGGCCCGCTTCGCGCGGGCCGTTTCTGTTTGGTGCGTGTCGAAAAAATCAGTGGGAGACGGTGGCGGCCTTCACCGGCGACGGCGCTTGCGGCGCGGCAGGCTCCGATTTCGGCGCGGAACCCTTATCGTCCGTCGGGGCGGCAACCTTCATGGGGTCAATGCCATCATGCGCCGACGCAGCGGCATGGGATTGCGGCGGTTCGCTGGCGGCCGGAGCTGGCGGCACCTGTTCGACAACGGTTTTCGGGGCATCCGCGCCAAACACCATCGCCTTCATGCGAGAAAACAGGCCGGGTTCGGTGGCAACGGCCGTGTGCTCGAGGCTTGGCTGGGTGCTGGGCTCTGAATGCGCGGCGGCATCCGCCGTGTCAGTAGGCTTGTCCGTTGCGCCATGCGCATCTACCGGCGCCTTGGCGTCAGCTGTCTCCTCAGACTTGCCAAACACCATGGTCTTCAGCGAACTGATCAGGCCGCCGCTTTCAGGTTCTGGCGCGGCTTCTCCACCATGGCCGCCTGCCGCAGCAGGTGGAGCGCCATGCTCATCGGTCTTTTCGCCGTGGCCGGCATCGGCGCCTGCCTCTGCACCATGCGTCGGCGGGGCTGCTTCATGGCCACCGCCATGGGCATCCTTGCCCTTTGGCGCGCCATGGCCATCGCCCTTGGCATCGCTTTCAGACACCGGCGAGACGCAATCAGCGCTATCGGTGAGGCTTGCCGCCAGCTTTTCGATATCCTCCAGCGGCGGATCGATGCGCAATCCGAAATATTCGCCGTTCGGCGCAACAGGACCATCATAATAGAAGGCGGAGTAAACGGGATCGGAGGCATCCGCCTCTTTCGAGGGCTCCGGAATATAGACCACCTGCGCACCGATGGCACGCCCGCGCATGCCCGCCCGCTGCGTCGGCCCGGATTTATCGAGGATACTCACCTGCACGAGATCGGCCTTTTCAGCCGCCTGCACGGATTTTGCCACACGCAGCGCAGTTTTGAGCCGCGCCGAACCATCACCCGGTTCCGTGACGACATATTTGCGCACCCAGTAGCGGTGGTCGCGCTTGATCTTCACCAGCTGCACCGTGGTGCATTCCAGCCCGTTGATTTCCAGATAGGAGGGGCCGAGGAGCTTGTCGGCGCCGATATAAAGCGCCAGCGCACCGCTGCCGCCGCCGAAAAGCACGACGCCACCGAGAACCAGCACGAGGGTGCGTGACAGCCGTATCTTTACGCCCTTCACGCCCGCAACTCCGGCATGCACAACTCCACTCAACGCAAAACTAAGGCCAACAGGGCCGAGCCGCCATCTTTATCCATGAGCATTGAAGAATGCTTTAACTGACGATGGCTTTCGGGTGATCCCTCCTGCACCGTCCCGGCACAACGACATCGCGTTAAATCAGGCTTCACGAAGTTGCGAATGATTTGCAATAGCATTGACATGTGGAAAAGCGAGGCTAAGTTAGATTGCAAATGAGTTGCATTAGAGGATGAATTCCGTGCTACTGCGCATGCTCGCTGCCGGTCTTGCGACCGTTCTTAGCCTATCGCCGGCTGTTTCGAACGCCGCGGAAAAGCCCAAGGTGGTTACCACCTTCACCATTATCGCCGACATGGCGAAGAACGTGGCCGGCGATGCCGCCGACGTCGAAAGTATTACCAAACCCGGTGCGGAGATTCACAACTACCAGCCGACGCCGCGCGACATCCTGCGCGCCCGCAATGCGAACCTGGTTTTGCGCAACGGGCTGAACCTCGAACAGTGGTTTGAAAAATTCCTCGTGAACCTCGGCGATGTCCCCAGTGTCACGGTGTCTGACGGGGTGGTGCCCATGGCGATCGCTGGCGGCGCCTATCAGGGCCGCCCCAACCCGCACGCTTGGATGTCGCCGGAAAACGCGCTGATCTATGTGGAAAACATCCGCAAGGCGCTGGCTGAAATCGATCCGCCCCATGCCGATCTCTACGCCGCCAACGCCAAGGCCTATTCTGACAAGATCCGCGCCGCCGTTCAGCCCATTCGCGATACGCTTAACGCCCTTCCGCAAAACCAGCGCGTTCTGGTGACAAGCGAAGGCGCCTTCTCCTATCTCGCCCGCGATTTCGGCCTGAAGGAGCTTTATCTCTGGCCGGTCAACTCCGATAGCCAGGGCACACCGCAGCAGGTGAAAACCGTGATCGATGCCATGCGGGCCGAGAAGGTTGGGGTGATCTTTTCAGAAAGCACCGTCTCACCCGATCCGGCAAAACAGGTGGCGCGGGAAACGGGGGCAAAATACGGTGGCGTGCTTTATGTCGACAGTCTCAGTGATCCGGATGGTCCCGTTCCCACCTATCTCGATCTTCTGAAGGTAACGACGGGCACGATTGCGAAGGGTCTTTCGCAATGATGATGGGAAAAGTGAAGCAGCAGCCTTTGGGCATCCGGGTCGATGACGTCACCGTCTCTTACCGCAACGGGCACACCGCGCTCCGGCACGCAAGCTTCACGGTTCCCAAGGGCACCATCACAGCCCTTGTCGGCGTCAACGGCGCCGGCAAGTCCACCCTCTTTAAGGCCATCATGGGTTTCGTGCCGCTATCGGGCGGCACCGTCGAAATCCTCGGCATGAGTGCCGCCCAGGCGCTCAAGAAAAACCTCATCGCCTATGTGCCACAGTCGGAAGAGGTGGACTGGAATTTTCCGGTTCTGGTCGAAGACGTGGTGATGATGGGCCGCTACGGCCACATGAATTTCCTGCGCATTCCCACCCGCCGCGATCATGACATGGTGAGTGAGGCGCTTCAGCGCGTCAACATGGTGGAGTTTCGCAAACGCCAGATCGGCGAACTCTCCGGCGGCCAGCGCAAGCGGGTGTTTCTTGCTCGCGCACTTGCCCAGGAAGGCCAGGTGATCCTGCTCGATGAGCCGTTTACCGGCGTCGATGTCGGCACCGAAGAACAGATCATCACGCTGCTGAAATCCCTGCGCGACGAAGGCCGCGTCATGCTGGTCTCCACCCACAATCTCGGCAGCGTGCCTGACTTCTGCGACCGCACCGTTTTCGTGAAGGGCACCGTGACCGCCTATGGCAAGACGGAAGACACGTTCAACGAGGAAAACCTCGAAAAGGCGTTTGGTGGCGTGCTGCGCCACTTCGTTCTCGGCGGCCGCGACCTGCATGATGACGAGGATGCCCGCCATGTGCGCGTCATCACCGACGACGAGCGCCCTTATGTGACCTATGGCAATGGTACCCGCAAGACGGCGATCCAGAAGCCGAAGGAGGCGGTGGATGCTCCAGACGCTTCTTGAGCCCTTCACCTATGGCTATATGCTGAACGCCATCTGGGTGAGCGCTCTGGTCGGCGGTGTCTGCGGTTTTCTCTCCGCCTATCTGATGCTGAAAGGCTGGTCGCTGATCGGCGATGCGCTGTCGCATGCCATCGTTCCCGGCGTTGCCGGCGCCTACATGCTGGGCCTGCCCTTTGCGCTCGGCGCCTTCCTCTCCGGCGGCCTTGCGGCCATTGCCATGCTTTTCCTCAACCAGCGCACCAAGCTGAAGGAAGATGCGATCATCGGGCTGATCTTTACTGCCTTTTTCGGCCTTGGCCTGTTCATGGTGTCGCTATCGCCAACCTCGGTCAACATCCAGACCATTGTACTCGGCAATATCCTTGCCATCACGCCGCAAGATACGGTGCAGCTGGTGCTGATCGGCGGCATCAGCCTCGTCATCCTGCTGTTGAAGTGGAAGGACCTGATGGTGGCCTTCTTCGATGAAAACCATGCGCGCACCATTGGCCTGCGCCCGGACTTTTTGAAGGCGCTGTTCTTCACGCTGCTGGCCGCCTCCACGGTTGCCGCCCTGCAAACCGTCGGCGCCTTCCTGGTCGTTGCCATGGTGGTGACGCCGGGTGCGACCGCCTACCTGATCACTGACCGATTCCAGCGCCTGATCGTGCTGGCGGCCGGCATCGGTGCCGTGACCAGCTTCGTCGGGGCTTATGCCAGCTATTTCCTCAACGGCGCGACCGGCGGCATCATCGTGGTGCTGCAGACGCTGATTTTCCTGACAGCCTTCGTTTTTGCCCCGAAGCACGGCCTGATCGCTGCCCGCCGCCGTCGCGCTCATGCACTTGAGGAGCCAGCATGAGCGAGACAATGCAGCTGGCCATCCTGCCGTTCCAACTGCCCTTCATGCAGAACGCCTTCATCGTGACCATGATGATTGCCGTGCCGATGGCGATGCTTTCCTGCTTTCTGGTGCTGAAGGGCTGGTCGCTGATGGGCGATGCCGTCTCCCATGCCGTGCTGCCGGGTGTGGTCATTGCCTATATGCTATCGCTGCCGCTGTCGCTCGGCGCCTTTGTGGCAGGCCTCGTTTGCGCGCTCGCAACCGGTTATCTCAAGGATAACAGCCGCATCAAGGAGGATACGGTTCTCGGCATCGTGTTTTCCGGCATGTTCGGCCTTGGCCTCGTGATGTTCGTTGCCGTCCAGAGCGACGTGCATCTCGACCATATCCTGTTTGGCGACATGCTGGGTATCGCACCTTCCGATCTCCTCGAGACGGGCCTGATTGCGCTTGCCTGCGTGATCTTTCTCGGCGTGTTGCGCAAGGATCTTCTGGTGCATGCCTTCGATCCCCAGCATGCGCAGGCCATCGGCCTTCCGGTAAAACTGTTGCATTACGGGTTGCTGACGGTGCTGTCGCTCACCGTCGTCGGCGCGCTGACAGCCGTCGGCATCATCCTCTCGGTGGCAATCCTCGTCGCCCCCGGCGCCATCGCCTTCCTGCTGACGCGCCGTTTCCACACGATGATGCTGGTGGCGGTGGCCATCGCGCTGACCTCATCCTTCCTCGGCATCTATTTGAGCTTCTTCATCGACAGCGCCCCCGCCCCGACCATCGTGCTGCTGATGAGCGCTGCGTTCATCGCCGCCTTCATCCGCACCTCGATCCGCGCCCGGCGGGCTGTGGCGACCTCCTGACCACAATGAAAAACGGCCCGCCAGAGGCGAGCCGTTTTCGATGGATTGAGGTGGGTGCGGTCAGGCCGCAGCCAGTTCCTTCTTCACCATGGTGCGCAGGCCGATCAGGTCCTTGGCAAACGAGCGGATGCCTTCAGACAGCTTTTCAGTTGCCATCGCATCCTCGTTCAGCATCCAGCGGAACTTCTTCTCGTCGATCGGGAAGAAGGCATCTTCCGTGATGTTGTCGGGAGACAGCTTGCGCTCCAGCGTGCCCTCGGCCTTGTCCAGTTCATCCAGCAGCGCCGGGCTGATGGTCAGGCGGTCGCAGCCGGCCAGCGCTTCGATTTCGCCGGCATTGCGGAAGGAAGCGCCCATGACGATGGTCTCGATGCCGTTCGCCTTGTAGTAATTGTAGATCTGGCGCACGGAAACGACGCCCGGATCGGTTTCCGACGTGTAGTCTTCACCGGTGGACTTCTTGTACCAGTCAAGAATGCGCCCGACGAAGGGCGAGATGAGGAAGGCCTTTGCGTCTGCGCAGGCAATCGCCTGGGCCTTCGAGAAGAGCAGCGTCAGGTTGCAGTCGATGCCTTCCGTCTGCAGCACTTCGGCGGCCTTGATGCCTTCCCAGGTGGAGGCAAGCTTGATCAGGATGCGGTCACGCTCGATGCCGCGCTCCTTATAGGCGGCGATGATGCCATGCGCCTTCTTGATCGAGGCTTCCGTATCGAAAGAGAGATCGGCATCGACTTCGGTCGAGACGCGGCCGGGAACGAGCTTGGAGAGCGCCGCACCAACGGAAATCGCCAGACGGTCGGACACAGCGGAAATCACCGCATCCTCATTGCCGCCCTGCTTTTTGCCCCAGGATACGGCTTCCTTCACGTCGTCGGCAAACATCGGCGTGCCGAGCGCCTTCAGCACGATGGTCGGGTTGGTGGTGCAATCCACCGGCTTCAGGCGCGCCACGGCCTCGATATCGCCGGTGTCGGCGACGACCGTGGTCATGGAACGGAGTTGTTCGAGCTTGGACGCCATCCGAAATATCCTTGAAAGTTGGATCGAAAAACGAGGGAGAAAATCCATCTCCCGTTATCCTTAGTATCTGCGGTCACACGCCTGAAAGTCAAGACATTTGCCTAGTGTATTTGACATTTGTTTCACGCCGCCTGATAGTGAAACCTCCCTTAGGGCAGAATAAGGATGCCGGATCGCCGTGGCGAAACTCAGACGCGACACGCATATTGCCTATTCGGAAGCCGCGTCGCTCCGCTTGCGCGCTGCCTGGCTCTATTACAACCAGGGCCTGACGCAGAAGGATGTGGCGGAAAAGCTTGGCGTCAGCCGCTCCACCGTCATCCGGTTGCTGGATGAGGCGCTGAAACGTTCGGAAGTGCAGATCTGGATCAGCGAGGGCATCGATGACTGTGTCGACCTCGCGGTAAAACTGGAAAAGGCCTATGGGCTGGATGAGGCCGTGGTGGTGCCCTCCCCTGAGAGCACGGAGGCGGGTGCGATTGCAAAGGCCGTTGGCCTGGCGCTTGGCCAGTTCCTGACGGAAGTCGTCACCGACAACCTCACCATCGGCGTCGGCTGGGGCCGCACGATGACGGCATCGCTCTCGGGCTTTCGTCCGCCGAGGCGCGAAAACTGCAAGGTCGTCTCGCTGCTCGGCGGCATCGTTGCCGTCCACCAGACGAACCCGATCGATTATACCTGGCGGCTGGCAAGCCAGCTCGGCGCCGAATGCTACATGTTTCTGGCGCCGCTTCTGGTCGATTCGGTTGCCACCAAACGGGCGCTGATCGAGGAATGCGGGTTAAAGACGCTCTATGATCTCGCCGAAAACCTCGACCTCGCCATCGTCTCCTGCGGCGATATCGGCCCGCACTCCACCTCACTGTCGGAAGGTTTCATCAGCCATGCAGCGCTCGAGGAACTGGTGGCGGCCGGCTGCGTCTGCGACACCATGTTCAACTTCCTTGATGCGGACGGCCGCACCATCGACCACCCGATCAACGAACGGGTGATGTCGGTCGATCTCGATACGCTGAAGAAGGCGAAACACATCGTGCTGTCATCAGGCGGCGCGCACCGGGCCCTCGCCATCCGCGCCACCATCCGCCGCATCGGCTGCAACACGCTGATCACGGATGAGGCGGCAGCGCGGGAGCTTTTGAGGTTGGCGGAGGGGTGAGCTATTCGTCGCCGAATGCGCTTGGCACATGCCTGCTCAGATCCATCGCATCATGGAGCAAGCGCCCTACCCCGATGATCGATGGCCGCACCTGGCGAAAAAGTATCAGATGGCGGGGCCTGCGAACAATGCCCGATGGAAGCCGTGCGCGCTCACGACTATGGCGAAGATGATAACTTCGAACATCAGGGGCAATGTCCGGCCTCAGAAGCGTGCCGTTACGATGAAAATCTGCGGCCAGATCGCCAAGGGCCGTCACGATCAACCATTGGTAGCGCAGGCTGGCTTCGTTGCCGAAATCCTCATGGGTCTGCGCGAGGATATCGACAATATCGGCTTCCGCCGCCGCCGACAGGCGGATGTCAGTCATGTCCCTTTGCACCTGACCGCCGACCTCGCTCCAACGCCGTCTGCCCGAGCCGTGCCACATGGTCTGCCAATCCGGCCGCTGGCACCTCACTGAAACGACCTTCGTCAAGATCCGCAAAGCCGATGTTTGCCGCATCCCTGAGCGCCTGCAGCTTGGCCGCCTCCAACTCCTCCCGCTGCTCCACAAGCCGCAGCCCTTCCCGCAACACTTCGCTTGCGTTCTGGTAGCGGCCTGACTTGACCAGGCGTTCGATCATATCCTGATGATGGTCTGTCAACACAACGTTGCGGGTGGGCATGGCGACATCTCCCTGCGCTGCGTTATGCTAGCGCACCTTGGCATAAACTGCCAGCGCCTGCCCCTCACGCCTTGCCCGCTTCCCAGCCCAGAATGGCCCGCTTGCGGGTGAGACCCCAGTGATAGCCGGTCAACGCGCCGCTTTTACCGAGCGCCCGATGACAAGGCACAACGAAGGAAATCGGATTGCGGCCGATGGCAGCGCCCACCGCACGGCTGGCGGTCGGCTGGCCGATGTCGCGGGCAACATCGGAATAGGTGACGGCCTTGCCGAAGGGGATTTTCAACAGGCTCTGCCAGACGCGGACCTGAAAATCCGAGCCGATGAGGACGACGCGCAGCGGTTCTTCGGCACACCAGCGGCCGGGCTCGAAGGCACGGGCGATGTAGGGCGCGGTGGCTGCCAGATCCTCGACATAGGCGGCATTCGGCCAGCGTTTTGCCATATCCTCGAAACAGGCATCGCGCCCGCCCTCGTCATCGGCAAAGGCAAGGCCGGCAAGCCCACGATCGGTGGCCATCACCAGCGCCAGACCGAAAGGCGACGGATGAAAACCGTAGGAGATCGTGATGCCGCCGCCTTTCGCCTTCCATTCGCCGGGGCTCATCGCCTCATGGGTGACGAAGAGATCATGCAGCCGGCCCGGACCGGAGAGGCCAACCTCATAGGAGGTTTCCAGCAGCGGCAATTGCTCATGGCCCAGCAGCCGCTTGGCGTGATCCAGCGTTACCGCCTGCAAAAAGGCTTTTGGCGACAGGCCCGCCCAGCGGGTGAACACCTTTTGCAACTGCGTCGGCGAACGGTTGAGTTCGGCGGCAATCCTCTCCAGCGAGGGCTGGTCGCGGTAATCGAGCGTGATGAGTTCGATCACCTGCTTGACCACGGCGTAATCCTCACCCTCTGGCGTGATGTCGGTGGCGGGTGCGGGTGAAAAGGCGTTCATCGGAAAGGTCCTCATTTCGAGGATGAATTCAGCATGGTCAGGCGGAAGACGCCACCCGATTCTTGCGCAAAGCCAGCTTTGTTGCTCGCCCTCAGATCCGCTGCTTGACCGTTGCCAGTGCCCCGCGAAAAGCCTTGGCAAAACTTTCCCGGTCATCCGGATTGAGGAAGGAGCCGACATCGGTCAGGCGGCCCTCGCCGGACACATGCATGGAGGTGATGCCATATTCCTGATGACGGCGCACGCGAAAGCGGGTCCAGAACGGATTGAACCGATGCTCCACCATGCGTCCGGCCGGCGAAAATTTGCGGATGAAGACATTGGTGCGCGACACGGTGACTTCCTCACGGGCGCGGCCGGCGCGGTAGTTCAGCCAGAAGGCGCCGTAAAGCAGCAGGAAATCCAGACCGAAGAACAGGCCGATGGGCCAGGCGCCGGTTGCCATGAAAAACAGCCCGTGCAGCAGGCAAAAGCCGCCGCTGATGGCGAGTAATACGCGAAAACCCTTTCGCCCGAGCGAGCGATAAGGCGTCAACTCCGCTGCAAAAACCGGGTTATCGTCCAGCCTGTCCACGTTGCCTTCCCTCGCGTGCCTTGTCATAGAAGCTATGATGGCAATTTCGAAGTGACAATCCCATAGGCAAACCTTGCAAAAGTCAAATGGCGCGGCGAGAAGCCGCAGGCATGCCCGCACCGCCTACAGCAAGGCGGAAATCGAAGAAATCTTCCGCCGCCTCAGCATCCAGCGGCCGGAGCCGAAGGGCGAACTGGAGCATGTGAACCCGTTCACCCTCGTCGTTGCCGTGGCGCTCTCAGCGCAGGCGACCGATATCGGCGTCAACCGCGCCACGAGAAAGCTGTTTGAGATTGCCGATACCCCGGAAAAGATGCTGGCGCTCGGTGAAGAGGGCGTGACGCAGCACATCAAGACGATCGGGCTTTACCGCAACAAGGCCAAGAACGTCATTGCGCTCTCTCGCATGCTGATCGAGGAGTTTGGCAGCGAGGTGCCCAAGACCCGCGAAGAGCTGATGCGGCTGCCAGGCGTCGGGCGAAAGACCGCCAATGTGGTGATGTCGATGGCGTTCGGCATTCCAACGCTTGCGGTCGATACGCATGTCTTCCGGTTGGCGAACCGCATGAAGCTCGCTCCCGGCACCACGCCGGATGCGGTGGAGGAAAACCTGCTGCGCGTGATTCCAAAGGCGTATCTCTTCCACGCGCATCACTGGCTGATCCTGCACGGACGTTATACCTGCAAGGCGCGAAGGCCGGAATGCGAGGCCTGCGTGGTCGCCGATCTCTGTCGTTATCCGGCCAAGACCAATGACGTGCCGGCGCCGCTTGCAGAACTACCCACGCAGATGCTGAGCGCGGACGCCCTCCGCGACGGCGAATGAGGGATCGCGCACGCTCAAGGCCTTGTGCAGATGTACCATCAGGCCGGCGGCAAACAGCGGCGTCAAGAGGTTGAGGATCGGGATTGCCAGGAAACCGGCGATCAGCAGGCCGGCCAGAAACACCGTGCCCTGGTGCTTGCGGCGAAACGCCTTGGCCTGATGCGACGGGCGAAAGCGCATGGCGGCAAATTCGAAGAATTCGCGCCCCAGCAGATAGCCGTTCACGAGGAAGAAGGCGATAAGATTGATGCCGGGCAGGAAAAGCAGAAACAGCGCGATGATGTTGCCGAGAATGACGACGCCGAGAAACTGCACGGATTCGATCATGGCCCGGCCAAGCGGCATTTCCGTGCCGGCGGGATCATCAGGATAATCGCGTTTTTCCACGACTTCGGCGACATCATCGAGAAACAGGCCGGCAATCAGCGCCGTCACTGGGGCGATCAGCAGCGCAAGGCCAAGCGCCAGCCCGATGCCGGCAAGAATAGCGAAGATGAAGGTGAGCCAGCCCGCCCAATCCGGTACGCTCGGCAGAAGATCGGCGACATAAGGCCAGATATAACCGATGAACACGCCGCGCAGCGCAAACCATAGGCCCATCAGAACGAGGATCGTCAGCCCCAGCACTTTCCAGAAGGCCGAGCGCGTTTCAGGCGCAAAGAGGTTCAAGAGGGACAATCGGGCGGACTGTAGGATCATGCAGGCGGTCTCCGTTCTTGCCCCAATGTAGGTGCCCCGCACAACAGGAACAATAAGGAGCGGATCAGGTGATCGCTTCAAGCTCGGCGCGATGGCGATACATGGCGAGGAACCGGCGGTAATCCCGGTCATAGGCGGCGCGCACCGCCTCGTCCGGTTGGCGGATTTCGCCTCCCCGGTCCATGGCGAGCCCCGCTTCGGCAAGATCTGCATAAAAACCGCAGGCAACCGCTGCCGCCATCGCCGTGCCGGATAAAACCGCATCGGGCGCCGCCGGCACCCGGACGGGATGGCCGGTGATATCGGCGTAAAGTTCCACCAGAAGCGGGTTCTGCACATGGCCGCCCGCGACATGGAGCATGTCGAAACCGTAACCGAACGCGGCCATGGTTTCGAGGATGTGGCGGATGGCGAGCACCAGCGCCACACAGGTTCGCCAGTAAAGCCGGCAAAGCCCATCGAAGGACGCATCGAGCGTCAGGCCGCTGATGACGCCGGTGGCGCGCGGATCTGCAAGCGGCGAACGGTTGCCGTGGAAATCCGGCAGGATGAAGATCCCCTCCCCGAGGCAATGGCCTTCGATGGCACGCAGCTCGGCAATGCGATCAATGATGCGCTGGTGCAGAGCCGCCGTTGGTTCACCACCGGCCGCATGCATGCGCACCATATGATCGAGAAGCGCGCCTGTGGCCGATTGGCTGCCCTCGATGAGCCAGTGACTGGATAACAGCGCCTCAAAATACGGCCCCCAGAGGCTATGTCCCGGCAGCGGCTGGCGCGACAGCGCAACCAGGCAGCTCGACGTGCCGCCGATCAACGCAAGATTGCGTGGCAGATCCGCCCGGCCGGCAACAGCCCCCAGAGCACCGAGCGCACCGGCATAAGCGTCGATCTGGCCAGCGGCCACAATACAATGCTCATCAAGGCCCAGGTCTGCGGAAGCCGAGGCGGACAGCGTGCCAACCGCGGCCCCAACCGCCAGTGTTTCCTGCGGCAGCGCGCCTTTTTCGAGGAGGTCTGCAAGACCTGCGGTGGCCAAAAAATCGGCATTCCAGCCGCTTTGTTCATGCGACAGGTAATTCCACTTGGCCGTCAGCGTGGAGCGCGAACGGGCGCACGATCCGGTGGCGCGCCAGGTGAGAAAATCGGCGAGATCGAAAAAATATCCGGCCCGCTGCCAGCTCTCAGGCAGATGCGTCTTCAGCCACATCAGCTTGGGGATCTGCATTTCCGGCGACAGCGAGCCACCTGAATATTCCAGAACCGGATGGTGCGTGGCGCTCAGCCGTTCGGCCTCGCAGACGGCGCGATGATCGAGCCAGACGATGGTATCGAACCGGTCTTCGCCGCTGTTGGAGACGGTCAGCGGCGCGCCGTCGCGGTCGCGCACCACCAGCGAACAGGTGGCATCGAAGCCGATGGCGGCAATGTCGGTGGCGGCAAGACCCGCTTCAGCAATGGCCGCGCGCACCGCATGGCATACGGCCTGCCAGATGTTTTCCGAATCGTGCTCTGCAAAAATCTCGCCGTCGCGCCGCATCAGGATCGGATGCCGCGCCTTGGCAAGAAGCCTGCCGTCGCGGTCGAAAATGCCGGCCCGCGCGCTGGTCGTTCCCACATCGACCGCCACCAGGTGCGCACGCATCAGGTCATATTCCCCATCTTCCCCGGAACGCTAACGTCTTGCAGATATGGCGCTCAAGGCGCGCCGGCCGGCTTCTACCGGTTGCAACCTTCAATATAGTGTTGAACAAGGTGGATCAAATCGGACATGGCGTCAAACTCGACATCGGGTGCCAATGCCTTGATGTCTGCCCGATAGTCCTCCCGGTCCGCATGCGATCCGCCGGTGAAGGCAAAAACCGCCATTCCCGCCCTTTGTGCCGCCAGAATGCCGGCGGGACTGTCTTCGATCACCACGCAGTTTTCCGGGGCCACGCCCATCTGCTCTGCCGCGTAGAGGAAAAGATCCGGTGCCGGCTTGCCGTTCTTCACCATGGTGGCGCTGAATATATGCGGCTCGAAGAAATCGACAAGGCCGGTCAGCCCCAGCGACAGGCGGATACGTTCCGGCTGGCTGGAAGAGGCCACGCAGAACCGCCAGTCCAGCGTCTGAAGCACTGCGGCAATACCGGCGATGGGTTGCAATTCCTGCTCGAACCGGGCGTAGAGATCCGCCCGCATCCGGTCCAGAAAGGCCTGGTCGGCCTCGACGCCAAACGTCTCGTCCAGCACGGAGACTATGGTGGCGAGGCTTCGCCCGAGAAACCGCCGGTAGGCTTCCGCCTCATCCAGTTCGCCGCCATGCGCCTTCACCGTATCCACGAGAACACGGATCGACAGCGGCTCGCTATCCACCAGCACCCCATCACAGTCGAAGATTATCAGCGGCGCCCGTTCCATCATGAAAGCACTCTAGCTCACCAGCTGGCCGTCGAGATAGAGCTGAAGCGTGGCAGCGGTGCCTTTTGTCCACAATGTCTGAAGCGCATGGGCAAAACGGTCGCGGAAATGGTCAGAGCCCGAAACCGCGCCGAAGATTTCGTCAAACGCAAGGAAGGCCATTGGATCGGTTTTGGCGGCAAGTGCTGCGGCCTGCAGCTTTTCGGCACTCGCATCATTAAAGACAATCGTCTTGCCACTATCGGACGTGCCCGCAAAATAACGGCACCAGAGGGCCGAAACCAGCGACAGGCCGACGATATCATCGCCACGCTGCAAACGGTCAACGGTGGAGGGCAGGATGAATTTCGGCTGGCGGTTGGAGCCATCCTGCGCAAGCCGCGGAATGGTGTCGCCGATCTTCGGATTGAGGAACCGCCGCTCGATCAGGTCGTAATAGGCGTCCAGGCCCGTATCCGGCACCGGCGGCACGATGGGGATGATTTCCTCTTTTTCGAGCTTGGCGAGGAACGCGCGGATCAGCGGATGCTCCATCGCCTCGTGGACGAAATGGATATCGAGAAGCGCTGCCGGATAAGCAATCGCCGCATGGCCACCGTTGAGGATGCGGATCTTCATCAGCTCATAGGGCGCCACGTCCTCAACGAACTGAACGCCGACCTTTTCCAGCGCCGGACGGCCGGCGGGGAAATGATCCTCCATCACCCACTGCTTGAACTCTTCGCAGAACACCGGCCAGTTGTCGTCGATGTTGAAGGTATCCCGCAGAAAGTCGATCTCACGGGCGCCGGTTGCCGGCGTGATGCGGTCCACCATGGAATTCGGAAAAGCGACATTGTCATGGATCCAGGCGGCAAAATCTGGATCCGACAGTTTTGCCAGCCCGCAGACGGTGTTTGCCGTGACATGGCCATTGCCGGGAATGTTGTCGCAGGACATCACGGTGAAGGGCGAAAGACCCTTGTCGCGGCGCGCCTTCAGCCCGGCGATGATGAGGCCGAAGACGGTGCTCGGCGCGTCAGGGTTTTCCGCATCGGCGACGATGGCCGGATGCGCCGGATTGAAGTCGCCATTGGCATCGATGAAATATCCGCCCTCGGTAATGGTCATCGAGACGATGCGGATTTTTGGGTCGGTGAGCGCTTCAATGATGGCCGCGCGGTCGCCGACCGGCAGGATATCGATCATCGGGGCGGTGACGCGGGCGGCCGTGCGGTTGTTGTCCTGCTCCACCACCGTGGTCAGGAAATCCTGTGCGGCGAGCTTTTGACGCATCGCCTGATCGGAGGGCAGCACACCGGCGCCGACGATGGCCCAGTCGTGATCCTGCCCCTCATTAAACAGGTCATCCAGGTAAACCGCCTGATGCGCCCGGTGAAAATTGCCGACGCCGAAATGCAGGATGCCGGCGGAGAGAGCCGCCCGGTCATAGGCGGGGACGGCAGCGGTTGCCGCCGCATCGGAAAGGGTAGAAAGCGAGAGTTTGACAGTCATGGCGCGGTCCTCGAAGGGTCCCATATTGTAAGGTCAGAGTGCGGACGCCCGGTTGCGGGCGATCAGCTCATCCAGTTGCCGCCGTCGACATTGTAGGTCTGGGCAACGATGTAATCGGCGTCCGACGAGGCAAGAAACACGGCCATGCCGGTCAAATCCTCGGCGCGGCCCATGCGCCCGAAGGGCACAGCCGCACCCACCTGACGTTTCTTTTCGCCGGGTGGCAGGTTTTCGTGGCGGGCAAACAGCGCATCGACGCCGTCCCAATGCTCGCCATCCACAACACCCGGCGCAATCGCGTTGACGTTGATGCCGTGGCGGATGAGATCGAGCCCTGCCGATTGCGTCAGCGAAATCATCGCAGCCTTGGTGGCGCAGTAGACGGCCACCAGCGCTTCGCCGCGCCGCCCCGCCTGGCTTGCCATGTTGATGATCTTGCCACCCTTGCCCTTGGCGATCATCGATTTCGCCACTGCCTGCAGCATGAAGAGGGAGCCTTCGACATTGATCGAAAACAGTTTTTGATAGCTTTCGCGGGTAATCTCCACGATAGGGGCAAGATCAAACAGCGCGGCATTGTTGATGAGGATGTCGACGCCGCCTGCTTTTTCCTCGACGGCCCTGACGGCTGAATCGATGGAGGCCTGCTGTGTCACGTCGAGTTCCACGGCATAGGCATTTGCGCCGATCTCGGCAGCTGTGGCGCGTGCCCGTTCCAGATTGATATCGGCAATGGCAACGGTTGCACCTTCGCGGACATAGGCTTCCGCAAACGCCCGGCCGATGCCACGGGCCGAGCCGGTGATGATGGCGGATTTGCCGTGAAGTCTTCCGCTCATAGGGCAAGTCCTTTCTCGTCGAAGCGATAGAGCCGGTTCTGGTCCGGCGTCATGTAAACCCGGTCGCCGTGGCGGCAGGCGAAATCGCCATCGGCGCGCGCCGTCACCGTGCCGATGCCATCGACATCGATATGCATAAAAGTGTCGGAGCCCAGATGTTCGGCGATGGTGACCGTGCCGGTCCAGCTGCCGCTGTCATGCGACAGGGCCATGTGCTCCGGCCGGATTCCCACGGTTTTGGCGCCATTCGCTTGCGCGTAGGCACCTTCGATGAGGTTCATCTTCGGCGAACCGATGAAGCCTGCAACGAAGAGATTGGCCGGCTTGCGATAGAGATCGAGCGGCGAGCCGACCTGCTCGATCCGGCCCTTGTTGAGGACCACGATCTTGTCGGCCATGGTCATGGCTTCCACCTGATCGTGGGTGACGTAGATCATCGTCGTCTGCAATTGCTGGTGCAGCTCGCTGATTTCCAGCCGCATGTTGACGCGCAGTGCCGCATCGAGATTGGACAGCGGCTCATCGAACAGGAACGCCTTCGGCTGGCGCACAATGGCGCGGCCGATGGCCACACGCTGGCGCTGGCCGCCGGAGAGCTGGCGCGGCTTGCGCTCCAGATAATCGGTAAGGTTCAGCACCGTGGCGGCATCGGCCACCTTGCGGTCGATCTCGGCCTTGTCCATGCCCGCCATTTTCAACGGAAAGGCGATGTTGGAGCGCACGCTCATATGCGGATAAAGCGCATAGGACTGGAAGACCATGGCAAGGCCGCGCCGTGCCGGCGGTGCATCGGTTGCCGGCTTGCCGTCGATGACGATCTCGCCGCCGGAGACATCCTCGAGACCCGCGATCAGGCGCAGCAGCGTGGACTTGCCGCAGCCGGAGGGGCCGACGAAGACGACGAATTCGCCATCTTCGATATCGAGGTCGATCGACGGGATGACTTTTGCTTCACCGAAGATCTTGGAGACATTGCGGAGGGTGATACTGCCCATCGTCTTTATTCCTTGTTGACCGCGCCGCCTACTTGACCGCACCGAAGGTGAGGCCGCGAACGAGTTGTTTCTGGCTGAACCAGCCCATGATGAGGATCGGCGCAATCGCCATGGTCGATGCCGCCGAAAGCTTGGCGTAGAACAGGCCTTCCGGGCTCGAATAGGAGGCGATGAAGGCCGTGAGCGGTGCGGCTTTCGAGGCGCTGAGGTTCAGCGTCCAGAAGGCTTCGTTCCAGGAGAGGATGATGTTGAGCAGAAGCGTCGAGGCAATGCCGGGGATCGCCATCGGCGTCAGCACATAGATGATCTCCTTGATGAGCGACGCGCCATCCATGCGCGCCGCCTCCAGGATCTCGCCGGGAATTTCCTTGAAATAGGTGTAGAGCATCCACACGATGATCGGCAGGTTGATCAGCGTCAGCACGATGACAAGGCCGGTGCGGGTATCGAGCAGGCCGCCATCGCGGAAGATCAGGTAGATCGGGATCAGCGCGCCGACCGGCGGCATCATCTTCGTGGACAGCATCCACATCAGCACATCCTTGGTGCGCTTGGTCGGCGAAAAGGCCATGGCCCAGGCGGCCGGAATTGCGATGAGGAGACCGAGGAAGGTGGAGCCGAGCGACACCACGACCGAGTTCATGAAGTGCAGGAAATAATCCGAGCGCTCCTGAACCTGCGCATAATTTTCCGTCGTCCAGTGAAAGAACAGAAACGACGGCGGCGAGGCCACGGCTTCCGCTTCCGTCTTGAAGCTGGTGAGGACGGTCCAGAGGATGGGGAAGAAGATGAGGATGCCGAGCGTCCAGGCAATGGCGCTCATCACCAGTTTGCGGCGGGTGGAAACCTTGCGTGCCATGGATCAGGCCTCCAGATTCTTGCCGATAAGGCGCACGAGGAAGATGGCAACGATATTGGCGAGGATGACGGCGACGATACCGCCTGCCGATGCTCCACCGATATCGAACTGCAGGAGTGCCTGCGCATAAACGAGGTAGGTGAGATTGGTGCTGGCCGTGCCTGGTCCGCCATTGGTGGTGACGAGGATTTCGGCAAACACCGAGAGCAGGAAGATCGTCTCGATCAGGATGACAACGGTAATGGCGCGCGCCATGTGCGGCAGCACGATATAGATGAAGCGGGATACGGCCCCTGCCCCATCCATTTCGGCGGCATCCTTCTGTTCCTCATCGAGAGACTGAAGCGCCGTCAGCATGATCAGCGTCGCAAACGGCAGCCACTGCCAGGCCACAATGATGATGATCGACAGAAGCGGGATGGACGCCAGAAAATCGATCGGCGCAAAACCGAGGCTGCGGGCAATCCAGGCGAACAACCCGTTCACCGGGTTCATGAACATGTTCTTCCAGACCAGCGCCGATACCGTCGGCATGACGAAGAACGGCGCAATCACCAGAATGCGCACGATGCCCTGACCAAAGATCGGCTGATCGAGCAGAAGCGCAAAGGCGATGCCGCCGACAATGGTGATGGCAAGCACACCGCCGACCAAGAGAAGCGTGTTGGTGAGCGCCGCGAAGAAAGCCGGATCGGTGAGGAAATACTGGTAGTTGAGGAAGCCCGTATATTCCTCCATTCCCGGCATCAGAAGATTGTAGCGCAGGAAGGAGAAATAGATCGTCATGCCGAGCGGCACGGCCATCCAGGCGAAAAGCAGGATGACCGATGGCGCCATCATCAGCCGTGCTGCGGAATGGGTGTGGGTCGTGGCCATCTGGATTGCCTTTTGGTCGCGCTGCGTGAAAGGTTGGAGGCCGCCCATCATCCGGCTCTCGCCACCTTCACCCCAGAAGCGGAGAGAAGCAGCAATTGCCCGTCGGTTCGACGGCAAAGGATCAGTGAGGCTCTGCACGAAAATTCGCATGCCTGAGGATCATGCCCGGAGGATGCGGTGATCTCGTCCCCTCTCCCCGCATGCGGGGAGAGGGTTAGGGTGAGGGGCTGTTGCTCCGAAAAGCCTTGGGAGGCTTATTTCTTCGGATAACCGGCCTTGGCCATTTCACGGCTGGTCAACTGCTGGGCACCCTGAAGGGCCTGATCCACCGTCATCTGGCCGGCAAGAGCTGCCGAGAACTGCTGGCCGACGGCCGTGCCGATGCCCTGGAATTCCGGGATCGCCACGAACTGGCCACCCGTATAGGGAACCGGCTTCACGGTCGGCTTTGCCGTGTTGGCAGCCGTCATCGCCTTCTCAGTCATCGCAGCAAACGGTGCGGCCTTCTGGTATTCCGGGTTGGTGTAGAGCGAGGTGCGCGTGCCCGGGGGAACGTTTGCCCAGCCATCCTTGGATGCCACCAGTTCCGTATAGGCCTTGTCAGTCGCCCAGGAGATGAACTTCTGTGCCGCTTCCGCCTTCTTGGTGCCGGCGGGAACGCCGAGGTTCCAGGCCCAGAGCCAGTTGCCGTGGTTGGTCAGTTCACCCGAAGTCGGGAAAAGCGCATAACCCACCTTGTCGGCAACCTTGGATTCCTTCGGGTTCGACACGAAGGAAGCAGCAACCGTTGCGTCAATCCACATGCCGCACTTGCCGGTCTGGAACAGAGCGAGGTTTTCGTTAAAGCCGTTGGAGGAAGCGCCGGGAGGGCCGGCATCCTTCATCAGGTTGACATAGAAGGACAGCGCCTGCTTCCATTCGGGCTGGTCGAACTGCGCCTTCCAGCTTTCATCGAACCAGCGGCCGCCGAAGGAATTGGCAAGCGCCGTGATGAAGGCCATGTTTTCACCCCAGCCGGCCTTGCCGCGCAGGCAGATGCCGTAGGTTTCCGTGCCCTTGTCGGTGATCTTGCGGGCCGCATCGGCAATGAAATCCCACTTCGGGTTTTCCGGCATTTTCAGGCCGGCCTTATCGAAGAGGTCCTTGCGGTACATGATCATGGCGCTTTCGCCATAAAACGGTGCCGCATAAAGCTTGCCATCGACGGAGACAGCATCCTTGATCGCCGGCAGAAGGTCTGCCTGATCATATTTGGCGCCGAGATTGTCGAGCGGCAGCAGCCAGCCCTGCTTGGCCCAGATCGGAACCTCATAGGTGCCGATCGTCATGATGTCGTACTGGCCGCTCTTGGTCGCGATATCGGTGGTCACGCGCTGGCGCAGAACGTTTTCTTCCAGCGTTACCCATTCCAGATCGATGCCGGGGTTCTTTGCCTTGAAGTCATCCGTCAGCTTCTGCATGCGGATCATATCGCCGTTGTTGACGGTGGCGATGGTCAGGGTTTCGGCCGAGGCAAGGCCGGAAAATGCCAGCGCGGAAACGGCGCCGAGCAGAATTGTCTTCAATGTCATATCTTCCTCCCAGAAGAATATTGCGAGCATTCGCTTTGCTCATGGGCAATTACTCATTTTACTCCAACAAATGTCAAGCATGATTCATCGCTGCGATGCAGCGCGAAGCGCTCATGCCTTTGATTTTCCAGTGAATAAATTTTGCTCAGAGAGAGAGCATATGCCCGGCAGTCGCCTCGTCGGTGATCAGACCATTGATCAACCGGCCCTTCAGGGCCGCAGCAAGGGCGTTTTCCTTGCGTTTTCCAAGCGCCACGCCAATCACCGTTCCACTCTCGCGCGGCGGGATGGGCACACTTGCGACGCGATCATTGATCGGATCATCCAGCAGGTGCCCGGCCTGATCGAACATCCAGCCGCAGATCTCGCCGGACGCACCCGATGCCATGAGGTCCGCCATTTCGTCAGGTGCCAGAAAGCCATCGACACAGAGCGGCGCATCGATACCCAGTTCGCCGATGCCGACGAAAGTCACATTGGCCATGGCCCCGAGCTTCAGCGTGGATTGCACGATCGGCTGGAGATGCAGGAGGTCGCGCTCATCGGCAGACGAGCACAGAACCGGCAGCGGCATCGGGAAATGCCTGGCCTTGATGGCATCGGCCATGGAAAAGATGACGTTGTAATAGGCTGCAGACCCATCCGGCCCGATATTGCCGGTGAGCGAGACGATGCGGTGCTGTGGGCATTCCATCGGCGGCAACTGGTCGACGGCGGCCTTCAGCGTGCGCCCGGTGCCGATGGCAAGCACGATGGGTTCGGGGTTTTTCAGCCAGCGCTCGATTTCGACAGCGGCAGCCTCCGCGATCCCGACGGTGGACGAGGTTCCTGCCGGATCGGACGGCACCACCTCGACGTAAGAGAGATCGAATTTTGCCTTCAAGGCGGCAGACAGTTCAAGGCAGGCGGCAATCGGATGATCGACCCGAACCTTGATCAGCCGTTCCGCAACAGCCAGCGACACGAGGCGTTGCGCCGACTGGCGCGAGATACCCATGGCCGCGGCAATCTCATCCTGCGTGCGGCCGGCGACATAATAGAGCCATCCGGCGCGCGCCGCATCGTCCAGCCTGCCTTGCGTGTCCGACCGTCTCGCCATCTGGTAACCCTTGCAAACAACCCCGCCTCAGTTGCTGGCATGATTGTGCCGGCCCTGTCAAATGGGCAGTATGCCCGCGCCCTGACAGGCGCGGACGTGCAAACTACCGCCAAGGCCCAAGCCGTGTGGCCCGGCTTCTACTGTGCCGTAGCCTATTCCACCTGCACCAGATGCCCCTC
Source organism: Neorhizobium sp. PAMB6630 (assembly GCF_058242775.1). Classification (NCBI taxonomy): domain Bacteria; kingdom Pseudomonadati; phylum Pseudomonadota; class Alphaproteobacteria; order Hyphomicrobiales; family Rhizobiaceae; genus Neorhizobium; species Neorhizobium sp. PAMB6630. Next base: position 773,775 of record NZ_CM177836.1, on the reverse strand, counting down.
CGACACCTGCCGATATTCGCGCACCGGCGGCACGTAACCGGCGGCGCGAACCGGGCTCTTGATCTCGTCCGTCGACAAGTTGCGCTTGATCCTGCGGCGGGCCGGATCCGGCACCGGCACGGCGGCCATCAGCTTTTTCGTATAGGGATGCTGCGGATTGTCGAAAACGGCGGCGCGTGGGCCGATTTCAACGATCTCGCCGAGATACATCACCGCGACCCGATGGCTGACGCGCTCGACCACCGCCATATCATGGGAAATGAACAGGTAGGCGAGGTTGAGGCTCTGCTGCAGATCGAGAAGCAGGTTGCACACCTGCGCCTTGATCGACACATCGAGCGCAGATACCGCCTCGTCGGCCACGATCACCTTCGGATCGAGCATCAGCGAGCGGGCAATGGCGATGCGCTGACGCTGGCCACCGGAAAACTCATGCGGATAACGCCGCATCATGTCCGGCGACAGACCGACCTTTTTGAGGAGATCGGCCGCCTTGTCGCGTGCATCGAATTTTGAGCCGAGATTGTGCTCGATGAACGGCTCCATGACCGCAGACCCGACGCTCATGCGCGGATTGAGGCTGGCGAAGGGATCCTGAAAAACCATCTGCACGGAGCGGCGCATGGTGCGCAGCGTCGTGCGGTCGAGGTTCATCACATTATAGCCGTCGAGCGTCACCTGCCCGCTTGTCGGTTCCACAAGGCGGGTGACGGAGCGGCCGGTGGTCGATTTTCCACAGCCGGATTCGCCGACCAGCGACAGGGTTTCGCCCTCGTAGAGATCAAAGGACACCTTCTCCACGGCATGGACCGCGCCGGTCTGGCGCCCGAAAATGCCCGAGCGGATGGCAAAACGCGTCGTCAGGTCCTTCACTTCGAGGATCGGTGTCTTGCCCTTGGCGACCGTATCGGTGACGTCGATGAGCGGCATGGCATCGCCGGACTGGATATCGATAATCGGGAACCGCGCCGGCAGCGTACGATCCTGCATCGAGCCGAGGCGCGGCACAGCTGCCAGAAGCGCGCGGGTGTAAGGATGCCGGCCGCGATGGAAAATGTCGTCAGTGGCGCCGGTTTCCACCGTATCGCCGCGGAACATCACGATGGTGCGGTCGGCAATCTCGGCCACAACGCCCATGTCATGGGTGATGAAGAGAACCGCCATGCCCTCCTCTTCCTGCAGATCCTTGATGAGATCGAGGATCTGGCCCTGGATGGTGACGTCGAGCGCCGTCGTCGGCTCATCGGCAATCAGCAGTTTCGGACGCGAGGCGAGCGCCATGGCAATCATCACGCGCTGGCGCATGCCGCCGGAAAACTGGTGCGGATATTCGTCAAAACGCCCCTTGGCGTTGGGGATGCGCACCTTGTCGAGCAGACGCAGCACTTCCGTCTTTGCATCGGCAAAGGAAATGTTCTGGTGCACGGTCAGCGCTTCGGCGATCTGCTTGCCGATCGGGAAAATCGGGTTGAGCGATGTCATCGGCTCCTGAAAAATCATCGAGATGTCATTGCCGCGAACCTTGCGCATCTCCTCTTCCGGCAGCGACAGAAGATCGCGGCCGCCGAGCATGACCTTGCCCTCGATCTTGCTGGACGATTTTGGCAAAAGCCGCATCAGGGAGAGCGAGGTGACGCTCTTGCCCGAGCCGGATTCGCCGACGATTGCCACCGTCTCGCGCGGGGCGATGGAAAAGCTCATATCTCGCACCACCGAACGCCAGTGGCCGTTGACCCGGAAGGACGTGGTGAGATTTTCGACGGAGAGAACGGGTGTTACCGTTCCGCCGGCGCCTGCTGAAAATGTGTCTGACAGAAGCACGGAATTCCCCTTAATCTGGCTGACGGATCAGGCCGCAAGCGCCGTTTCGGCAAGCGTGACCCAGTAGCTGATGCCATAGGGGATCGCCTCGTCATTGAAGTCATAGGCCGGGTGGTGCAGGTTTGCCGTTTCGCCGACGCCGAGGAAGATGAAGGCACCCGGGCGCGCTTCCAGCATGTAGGAAAAATCTTCCGCGCCCATTTTCGGCGCCGCATTGGTTTCCACCCGCTTTTCGCCAGACACGTTTGCAGCGATTGAGGCTGCAAAATCCGTCTGGTCGGGATGATTGACGGTCACCGGATAACCACGGTGATAGGTGACTTCGGCCACCGCACCATGAGCAAGGGCGGTGCCCTCTGCCACTTCGACGAGGCGCTTTGCAGCAAACTCGCGCACGTCAGGATCGAGCGTACGCACCGTGCCGGTGAGCTTCACTTCCATCGGAATGACATTATAGGCATCGCCGCCATGGGTCGTGGTCACGGAGACGACAACCGATTTCAGCGGATCGACCCCGCGCGAGGCAATCGACTGCAACGCGATGATGATGTACGCCGACGTCAGCACCGGATCGACGGACACATGCGGCTGGGCGGCATGGCTGCCCTTGCCCTTCACCACGATATCGAAGGAATCAGCGGCGGCCATCAGCCCGCCCTTGCGCAGTGAAAAATCGCCGAGCGGCAGGCCGGGAGAGTTGTGCATGCCATAGACCTCCTTGATGGCAAACTTCTCCATCATGCCGTCCTCGACCATCGCAAGGCCGCCAGCGCCACCTTCTTCGGCCGGCTGGAAGATGACAGCGACCGAGCCTGCGAAACGGCGGGTCTCGCAGAGATACTGGGCCGCTCCGAGCAGCATGGCGGTGTGGCCGTCATGGCCGCAGGAGTGGGCCTTGCCGGGGGTCTTCGAGGCCCAGGCGACGCCGGTATCTTCGAGGATCGGCAGGGCATCCATATCGGCGCGCATGCCAATGACCGGGCCATCTCCCAGCGTTCCCTTGATGAGGCCGACCACGCCGGTGCGGCCGATGCCGGTCTCCACCACATCGCAGCCGAAGGCCTTCAGTTTTTGCGCAACAAACGAGGAGGTGTGGATGACATCATACAAAAGCTCCGGGTTTTCATGCAGATGACGTCTCCACCCGGCGACTTCGTCCTGCATTTCGGCAGCGCGATTGAGAACTGGCATTGATGCAACCTCGTTTGTCTTTTAAGCTGTTTCCCTCAGATGGCGGGGATATTGCGACGTCCTTCGCGCATTTTGCAAGCTTCAATTTTCGTCCTTGAACGTAAAATAGGCTTGTGCTTAGATAGCTTAAATTTTGGTCACAGCCCTCTGCACGAGCCGGAAAGGCCGGCAGCGGGATACCGTCACGCAAGGAGACGAGGAAAGCAATTCACGCCCGGCTGGGAGGAAACAGCGGGGCAGGAATAGGTCTGAAACGACCAGGGCCGAGGCGCGGCCAAGACATCTCAAAAATATATCTTCAAGGGGAAAAGAATGAAGAGCTTGAAAATCCTGCTGGCCGGCACCGTGGCCGCACTGGCGCTTGGCGGCGCAGCGCAGGCGCGGGGAACCGATGGCGACCTGAAAATCCTGTTCTGGCAGGCGGTCTCCACCCTCAACCCGTATCTCTCCGGCGGCACAAAAGAAGTCTACAGCTCTTCCATGGTCATCGAACCGCTGGCGCGTTACGACGAAACCGGAACGCTGGTGCCATGGCTGGTGAGCGAAATCCCGACGGTTGCCAATGGCGGCGTCGCCTCCGACATGAAGAGCATCACCTGGAAGATCAAGCCGGGCGTCAAGTGGTCGGACGGCAGCGCGTTTACGGCTGACGACGTCGTCTTCACCTGGCAGTATTGCACCGCACCCGATGGCGGTTGCGCCCAGAAGGCCCAGTATGAAGGCATCACGAAGGTCGAAGCCGTCGATCCGCAGACGGTCAAAGTGTCCTTCGCCGAGCCGAAATATTACCCCTACGGTGCTTTTGTCGGCGCCCAGTCTCCTGTTATCCAGAAGGCGCAGTTCAAGGATTGCGTCGGCGCCAAGGCTCCCGGCTGCACGTCCGCCAATTTCGGCCCGATCGGCACTGGTCCCTTCGTCGTCAAGGAATTCAAGCCGAACGACGTGATCACCTTTACCGCCAACCCGAATTTTCGGGATGCGGCAAAGCCGGCCTTTGCCTCCGTCACCCTGAAGGGCGGCGGCGATGCGGCCTCGGCGGCGCGTGCGGTTCTCGAAACCGGCGAATTCGACTATGGCTGGAACATGCAGGTCGAGCCGGAAGTGCTCGAAACCATGATGAAGGCCGGCAAGGGCACGCTCGTCACGGCGTTCGGTACGCAGGTCGAGCGTATCAACCTCAACTGGACGAACCCCGATCCGGCGCTTGGTGACAAGCGTTCGACCGTCGAAGGCGGCAAACATCCGTCGCTGTCGGATCCGGCCGTGCGCAAGGCACTGTCGATGGCAATCGACCGCGACATCATCAACGAAGCCGGGTATGGCGCAGCCGGCAAGCCCACCTGCAACATCGTGCCTGCTCCGGATATCTACATTTCGACGGCCAATGACTGGTGCCTGAAGCAGGACATCGAAGGCGCCAACAAGTTGCTCGACGATGCCGGCTGGAAAAAGGGTGGCGATGGCATCCGCGCCAAGGATGGCGTCAAGCTGTCCTACCTCTACCAGACCTCGACCAACTCGGTTCGCCAGGGCACCCAGGCTCTCGTCAAGGATTGGTGGCAGCAGATCGGCGTGGCCAGCGAGTTGCGCAACATCTCGGCCTCCGTCTTCTTCGGCGGTGACCCGGCAAGCCCTGACACGTTCCAGAAGTTTTATGCCGACGTGGAAATGTACACCAACAACTTCGATGGCACGGACCCGGAAAAATACCTGACCGAGTGGCTGTGCAACAAGATCCCGGCCCCGGCCAACGGCTGGCAGGGCCAGAACATGCCGCGTTACTGCAACCCGGCCTATGACAAGATCGTCGCCGAACTGTCCAAGACGGCCGACCTGAAGCAGCGTGCCGAGCTGGCCAAGAAGGCCAATGACATGCTGACGGCCGAAGGCGCCCACATTCCCCTCATTCACCGCGGCCAGATTTCGGCAACGGCCGTGACGCTTCAGGGCGTCAAGATGAATGCCTGGGATTCCGAACTGTGGAACGTCGCAGACTGGTCCCGCAAGAAGTAACACACTGAACGCCGGTTCCGCTCTCTGCGGAGCCGGCATTTGCTTCTCCGCGGACGTCTGGAGACCAATGAATGTTTACCTACACGATCCGGCGACTGATGTTTGCCGTACCGACGCTGCTTGTCATAAGTTTCGTCATCTTCGCGCTGCTCGATCTGGCGCCGAACGACCCGCTCGGCGACCTGCCGCTGACCATTCCGCCGGAAGTGCGCGAACAGATCCGGGCCGCCATGGGCCTCGATCAGCCGTTCCTGATCCGCTATCTGAAATGGCTGCAGCAATTCTTCGTCAATGAACCGCTCAACATTCTCGAACAGATGACCGGCTGGCAATTCGGCGATGGTAACCGCATGCGCGTGCTCTCCTGGGCCACCCGCAGCCCCGTGGTGGACCTCATTGTCCAGCGCATGCCCCAGACGCTCTGGGTTGTCGGCCTGGCCTATGTGTTTGGCATCCTGCTTGCCATTCCCGTCGGCGTCATCTCCGCCTACCGGCAATATTCGATCTTCGATCAGGTTGGCACCTTCGTCACCATGGTCGGTTATTCGGTTCCGACCTTCTTCACCGGCGTGCTGCTGATCGTGATCTTTTCGTCCTGGCTGCAGTGGTTTCCGTCGATCTACGACACCAATCTCGTCGTCAACGACTGGTCGAGCCTGATTGCGCAGATGCGGCAGATGTTCCTGCCGGTTCTTGTGCTGTCGCTCTATAACGCCTCGCAGATCACCCGGTTCGTGCGTGCCTCCATGCTGGACAATCTCAGCCAGGATTATGTGCGCACGGCGCGTGCCAAGGGTGTCAAGGAAAAGGCCGTGCTTCTGGTGCATGTGCTGCGCAACAGCCTGATCCCTGTCGTCACCGTCATTGCGCTTGGCGTGCCCACCATCTTTTCCGGCGCCATCATCACCGAGCAGATCTTTCGCGTGAACGGGCTTGGACAATTGCTCATCACCGCCGTGCAGGGCGCCGATATTCCGCTGGTGCAGACGCTGACCTTCATCTTTGCCGTCCTCATCGTTTTGTTCAACCTGATTGCCGATGTGCTCTACGGCATCCTTGATCCGAGGATCCGCTATGACTGACACAGCCGCCGCAATTCTCGCCGATACCCGCGCCGCCAATGAGACGCCGATGGCGCTGTTCCGGCGGAAATTTGCCGCTCACAAGGGCGGCGTTGCCGGCCTCATCGTGTTCATCGCCATCCTGCTCATCGTTTATGTCGGGCCGTTCATCCACACGATCGACCCCAACAAGATCGATATCCGCGCCAAGAACCAGGGGCCATCGCTGCTGCATCCGTTCGGCACCGACAATCTGGGGCACGACATGCTGGCGCAGGTGATGGCCGGCGGCCAGATCTCGCTTGCCGTCGGCATGACCGCCATGCTGCTGTCGCTGCTGCTCGGCACACTGGTCGGCGTGCTCTCCGGCTATTTCCGCCGGCTGGACGGGCCTCTGATGCGGCTGACCGACCTCTTTCTGGCGCTGCCGCTCCTGCCGCTCCTGCTGGTGATCATCCTGCTGTTTCGCGATACGCTGCGCACAGCCTTCGGCCCGGAAACCGGCATCTTCATCCTGATCGTCTTCGTCATCGGCATTACGAGCTGGATGCACACTGCCCGCATCGTGCGCGGCGATGTGCTGGCGGTGAAAAGCCAGGAATTCATCCTGGCGGCCAAAAGCAGCGGCATGCGGGAATATCGCATCGTGCTCCGGCACATCCTGCCGAATGTCCTGTCGTCGATCATGGTGTCGGCAACGCTTGGCATTGCCTCCGCCATCATCACCGAATCGGCGCTGTCTTTCCTCGGGCTCGGCTTTCCCTCCGACTTCCCCACCTGGGGGCGCCTGTTGTTTGACGGCACGAATTTTCTGCAGATCACGCCCTCGCGTGTCATGTGGCCGGGACTTGCGATCTCGCTGACGGTGTTGAGCATCAACTATGTCGGCGATGCCGTGCGCGACGCGCTTGATCCCCGCACCGTCACCAACTGAGACCATACAAACCACTTGGTAAGGCGCCCTCTCGGGGGCGCCTTTTCCATGGCGTAAGGTCGCCGCATCGGGGTTCGAAAAAAATAATGATTTTTTTGAGAAACTGCGGAACCAAGAAGCGGGCCGCTCGTTCTTAGTACATCTGGAAGCGCCCCCGTCCCCCGCCCTTCAAAGCTTCCAGGTGCCTCTTCATCCCCCTCGAAGAGACCAACGGTCTCGATTTCTCCGGAAATCGAGACCGTTTTTTTATGCCAAATTTTCCAATAATTTTCGGGAAAATTAGGAGAGCATCAGCGCAACATGGGCCGCCTAAAGCGGCCGCGCAAAAAATTATTCGGACGCGTGTTCCAACGGGAAGACCAGGCTGTAGCTGATACGCTCAGGCGTGATCACGTAATGGGCCTTGCCATTGACGGACGCCGGCACAACACGTTCCAGCACAGTGCTGCCGAAATGCGCCTTGAGGTTTTCCTCTTCACGCGGATCGGTGCGGTTCGCCATCGGGGCAAGCCCCTCGTCCCAGCGCACTTCCAGCGAATCCTGACCGTTTGCCTGAACACGATTGCAGCTGATGCCGATGGCGCGGCCGCTCTTGACGAGTGAACCATGACTGACGGCGTTGACGATCAGTTCGTGAAGGGCAAGCCCCAGATGCAGCGAGGCATTGGGCGACAAAAGAACGTCGTCGCCGCTCACCTTCACCTGCTGCTGGTTTTCCGGCAGGTACTTGTCCGTCTGCTGGCGCACCAGTTCAAAGAAATAGGCGCCGCGCCAGCTGGAATCGGTGATCAGATCCTGCGACTGCGACAGCGAATAAAGCCGGCCGCGGAACTTGTTGAGAAACATGTCGAGCGAGACGGAATATCGCGCCGTTTGCAGGGCAATGCTCTGGATGATCGCCAAAAGGTTCTTCGAGCGGTGGCTGACCTCGCGCAGAAGCGCACGCAGCAGCCGCTCGCGATGGCGCTCCTCCGATCGGTCGACGATGGTGGTGACAAGATGAAGGCCGCCTGCCGACAATGCGACAGCCTGGACCCGAAACTCGTAGATCTCATCGGAATTGACGGAAATCTCCAGATGTTTCTTCACGCCCGCTTCGGTAATGCCATCCTTCAGCATTCTGAGCTTTTCAGCGATATCGTCACCGAAAAGACTTCTGTCGCTCGGGGATTCGGTCAAACCGGCGGTCCATACGGACGGGAGGTTGGTCACAAACAGGTAATTGCGATCGAGATCCTGGATGATCACGCTGGCACCCAGATCGACAAGGGCAGGCATGAAGAACTCACGCAGCTTGTCGTCACTTTCACCAGCCTGTTGCCATGTCAGCTGATGCGACAACAATTCTACTCCGCCCTTTCCTATTGGCCTTAAAAACATGCAGGTTGCAAACGCCGCAACCCGGCCAATGAAACGCCTTTATAGGCCCTAAGCCAGGGAGGGACAACCCAACCGGCCATGAATAAACCACAATGAAGACAGGTGCCGATGCCCTTATCGGCACGCGTCATCTTAAAACCGCGCCAGATGCGCAACGGCCGTAACTGTCTTCTTTTCTTGATGGGAAGCACTCGACACCATGATGACAGAGCGACTTCCGATGATTGTTAGCTGCGACTGAACGCATCGCTCTAACGAATGTTCCCGAAAAACCGTCATGCCATCATGGGCGTCGAAATGTTTTGACACAGATCAGGCCGCAGCCTTCACCGTATCGTTGAAGAACAGCGCCTGGCTGATCAGCGCCTTGACCATATCAGGGTTGAAAGGCTTGGTGACCAGGAAAGCCGGTTCCGGACGTTCGCCGGTCAGAAGACGTTCCGGGAAGGCGGTGATGAAGATCACCGGCACGCTGGAGGATTTCAGGATTTCGTTCACCGCATCGATGCCCGAACTTCCGTCGGCGAGCTGAATATCGGCCAGAACCATCTTGGGCTGCGATGTCTGGAAGAGAGCAACCGCTTCCTTGTGCGTGCGGGCAATGCCGGTGACGCGATGGCCGAGATCCTGCACCATCTGCTCGATGTCGAGCGCGATCAACGGCTCGTCCTCGATGATCATGATGTCCGTTGCGACCTGGCGGGAAATCTCGCGCGAGGCTTCATCGAGCAGGCGCGTGGCCTCTTCGACTTCCGCGCCCAGAATTTCTGCCGTTTCCTCGATGGTAAAACCTTCCACCGAAATCAGCAGGAAGGCATGGCGTGCCTGCGAGGGCAAATTGGCAAGATTGGCCACGGCCCGCTGCTCCCAGGCAAAGGGAGACTCGATCGGACGGATCTCGATCGACGTGGAACCAAAAATGGCGACAAAGAGTTTGTAAAGCGAAACGCGGTCCTTGGACGTTTCCGGAAAAATGGAAACATCTGCAATCAATGCCTCCAAGACCGCAGCAACATATGCGTCCCCCGAGGTCTGCGATCCTGTGACTGCGCGGGCGTAGCGGCGCAGGTAAGGAAGGTGGGACGCAACGCGTGAGGTAAGTGACATTCAGAATCTCCCCTGATGCCCAGCGGGCAATTAACGTGGTATCAACGGATGCGGCAAAAAAAAGTTCCAAACACGCGGAACTTTTTTTCGAGCTACGCATTTAACGGAACGATATCGCAACAGGCGCCTGTGATGAGTGACGACGAGACCAGAAACAAAGATAAGATGACAACAGCACAATCGAACAACTTCCGGCCGGGCGCAATGCAGCCGAACGCGTCGATATCCCGAAAATTGCGGGAATTCTACGACGCTGTGCAAGAGGAAGGCATTCCGGATCGGTTTCTGGAACTTCTCGAGCGTCTGGACGAGGCGGAAAAAAACGCCAAGGCGGTAAAATCAAAATGACCACCAAGGACGAGGACGTCGATCGCGCCTTCAAGCGCGACCTATTGGCATCTTTGCCCAATCTGCGCGCCTTCGCCGTGTCCCTGACAGGACGCCACGATAAGGCGGACGATCTGGTGCAGGACACGATCATGAAGGCCTGGGCAAACCAGGGCAGCTTCACGGCGGGCACGAACATGCGCGCGTGGCTTTTTACCATCCTGCGCAATGAATTCTACAGCCAGATGCGCAAGCGCGGCCGCGAAGTGCAAGATACCGACGGGTTGTTCAGCGAGCGGTTTTCCGTTCACCCGGAACAATATGGCCGTCTCGATCTGCAGGATTTCCGCAAGGCGCTCGACACGCTTCCTGACGATCAGCGCGAGGCCATCATTCTGGTCGGTGCTGCCGGCTTTGCCTATGAGGAAGCCGCGACGATCTGCGGATGTGCCGTCGGCACGATCAAGAGCCGCGTCTCCCGCGCCCGCTCAAGACTGCAGGAAATTCTCGGTGTTTCCGGCGAAAGCGATTTCGGCCCGGATCCAGGCGATGCGGCAATTACCTCACGCGCCTTCGGCAGCTGATCTGCGCACGGCGTCACGAGCGCCGGCGGCATCGCTCACGCTTTCCACAAGCTCCTGATCATCAAATGGACGTTTAATCACGCGGATGCCGGGAAAAGCCGGCATCCCGCGCTGATGCATGCGATCGATCGATGAGAATACCACACCAACGCCAGATGCCTGCAGACGCCGGATGGCGTCTTCCACTGCTGGCGACAACAGGGATGTGTTCAGGAAAAGAACGTCGAACCGGCGGCTTTCCAGGGATTGCGGGATCTCGCGAGGGACAGCGATATCCACCATACACCCCAGTCGTTCGGTCAAGACCTGTTCAGCCTCGAGAGCCACGAGATATTCGACATCGATAACGAGGACATGCACACGGTGTTTCCCGGTTGATGACGTGAGCAATGCCGTAGACCACTCCCATCGCAGGGGGTCATTTAAAAAAGACACATGCTGTGTCGCATTCTTGGGTTAGAATGGTTCAATCTTTCGCCTCCGGTCCGTTCATGGCTCAAATGAAACCATTCAGTCCTCCCCGCATCCCCTGCAACCTCTGCCCACTGCGGCGCCGCGACACCTTTCGCGATTTCACGCAGGATGAACTGAGCTTCGTCTCCAGCTTCAAGATCGGCGAACTGGCCGCCGATCCAGGCGCCACGATCATCGTCGAGGGTGAGATGCATCCGCAGCTTTATACGGTGATGGCCGGCTGGGGGTTTCGCTACAAGATCCTGGAGGATGGCCGCAGGCAGATCCTCAATTACATCCTGCCCGGCGATCTCGTCGGCCTGCAGGGCAACCTGATGCGCGAAATGCTGCATTCCGTGGAAGCCCTGACGCGGATGACGCTGTGCATCTTCGAACGCGATCGGCTGACCTCGCTGTTTCGCCAGCATCCGTCGCTCGGTTACGACCTGACGTGGATCGCCTCGCGCGAGGAATCCATGCTGGACGAGCACCTCTTGAGCATCGGGCGGCGCACGGCGCTGGAACGGGCGGCTTATCTTCTCGCATTCCTCGACCACCGCGCCCACGTGACCGGCATCTTCAACGAGGAAGGCCCAAAAATCCTGCCGCTCACTCAGCAGCACGTGGCCGATACGCTCGGCCTGTCGCTGGTTCACACCAACAAGACGCTGCGCCGCCTTTCAGACGCCCATGTGCTGCGCTGGCTCGATCGCGGCTCGGAAGTGCTGGAGCGCGAAAAACTGTTCGACATTGCCGGCTGGCGGCCAACCGAAGAAGGCCAGCGCCCCTTTATCTGAGGAGCGCTGGCCCGAGGAAACAAACCGTATCCAGTGCCCGTTGAGGCTGACTATTCCGACACGATGGCGCGCAGCATCCACAGCGCCTTTTCATGGAAGGCCAGGCGATCGGTCAGCATGTCTGCCGTCACCACGTCACCGGCTTCATCCGCGTCTTCGGCCGCCTTGCGCATGGCTTTGACCGCGGTTTCATGGTCGGAAATCAGGTCCTCGACCATGGCAAGCGCCGTCAGCTTGCCGACATCGCCGGATTTTGGGGCAAAATCGGCCGCTTCGCCGAGGGTTGCCGGGGCCAGATGACCAAGGGCGCGGATGCGCTCGGCAATGATGTCGACGGCGGCAAACAGCTTTCCGTAATGCTCCTCGGTGAGTTCATGCAATGGCTTGAACAGCGGGCCGACAACGTTCCAGTGGTAGATGTGGCTCTTGATCGTCAGCCGATAGGTGGCCGCAAGGATCTGCGACAGGCTTTCGGCGATGGAATCCCGGTAGGCCTTTTCGAGACCGATATTGATGTTCTCGTCGTGGGACTTGTGTTTCAGGACAGCGGATGCAGTCGCCATGGGACGTCTCCTTCTTCGGGAAGTATCAAGCGTGTGGAAGGGCAGCCGGCATTACGGGTCCGGCTGCGCAGGGTCGTCAGGGTTGCCACCCATTGCGCGCATCGCAAAGAGCGTGATGCCACCCAGGATAGTTGCAGCCGCGAGCGGTCGCGATTTCATGAGGATCGGCAATGCCGAGAGCGCGGCCGTGATCATCAGCGCACGGTTGCTGGACGCCTGTTCCCGCCTTCGCCTTTCCTCGGCCTTGTTCTTGAGGAGAACCACGGAAAACACGATCAGCGCAAAAGCGAGCGCCAGAACGGCAACGATGCCGAGCGCTGCGGCAATACTCATCATGGTCGCAAGATAGACGGCAAAGGCTGCAACCGCGGCCCCATAGGCCGTCAGCACGAACAGAGCCGCGATGACATAAAGAACCGTGTTGCGTCGAAGCCGGCTGACGGTGGCGCTGACGTCCATCGACACCAGCGACATCAGGAGAGGCGCAAGACCGCCCATGATCAGCGGCGCGACAGGAGCGCGAACAGGAAGCCGACACCGGCGGCAATGGCAACCGACTGCAACGGCTTGGTGCGGATCTGGCGTTCAAGATCGCGTTCCATCGACATCGCCTGGGCCTTTGCCGCATCCATCATCTGGGCGGAAGCATCCATTGCATCATGCGAAGCGCGCTTGGCGCGGCCCTTCAGATCTTCCGCCTTGTTGGAGCCGGCAGCGGCCACTGTGCGGGCAAGCGCTGCAATATCTTCGCGCAGCTGCTGAAGCTGCAATTCAATATCGGCCTGCGAGCCGGTGCGCGGAAATTCATTCGGCGAATTCATGGACATTCGGTTCTCCTTGAAACGTGACGACACGCCCGACCCACATCAACATCGTGCGAGACAAGCTCCTGACTGCGTTACAGACAGCCTTCCCGCATTGTTCACAAATGCCCGGCGCTGCAATGGTTCGCCCGTCAACGACGATGCCGTCGTTTTGTTCCAAAGGATGTCGGTGCGCCGGTTGAACCTCGATGAACACAGGCTGGAAGGCTTCTTCCGTTCTAAAGACGCGCACGCGAAGAAGCCTTGAGCGAGATCAACCGCGGCCGTGAGGAAGCGTCAGCGCTGTGGCGGTTCCGGCCAGCGCGGCATGCCGCCCGACAGGGTTTCGAACAGTTTTGACAGTTTCAGCACGAACTGATCGGCGTAACGCGGCCCGACAATCTGCAGACCGATCGGCATGCCCGAACGCGAAAAACCGCAATTGATCGAGGAGGCCGGCTGTTCCGACATGTTCCACGGCACGGTAAAGGCGATGTGCTCGAAGGGGGCGGCGGGATCATTGGTGGGGGACGCCCATTCGGCGGGATAGGAGACGATGGGATTGGTCGGCGAAATCACCGCATCGACCGTGGTGAACAGCTTTCCGCAGGTTTTTCGCATCTCGATGGTCTGGTTAAAGCCGCGCACGGCATCGACGCCAGAGACATCGGCGCCCCCCTTTGCCCAGTCGTGGATATAGGGCAGAATGGTTTCGCGACGCGCTTGCGGCATCGCCTCGATATCGCCCCAGAACCGGGAGCGCCAGAAATTGTCGAGACCATCCAGCATGGCACGGGTGATGACCGGACCGACGGGCACGATTTCAGCACCGGCCTGTTCGAAAATCCGTGCGGCCGCCACCACCGCGTCGCGGACCTCCTCTTCGAGGGCAAGACCGGTTCCGGCATCCAGCATCAGCCCGATCTTCAGGCCACGCACATCCATATCGAGGTCCAGCCAATCGAAATCATTGGGCGGCAGCGACGTGCCATCGCGCCAGTCGGGCCGCGACAGCGTTGCCATCGAAAAGGCGGCGTCTTCCACCGTTCGCGTCATCGGTCCGGCGCAGCGCCCGACATAATAGGGATCGACCGGAATGCGCCCCTGGCTGGGCTTGAAGCCAAAAATGCCGGTCCAGCCGGCCGGAAGCCGCACGGAGCCGCCGATATCGGTGCCGACATGCAAGGGGCCGAAGCCGGCGGCGGCGGCCGCAGACGCCCCGGCGCTCGATCCGCCGGGATTTTGGCTGAGATCCCAGGGGTTGCGGCTGAGTTTATGGAAGCTCGACAGGCCCGACGACAACATGCCGTAATCGGGGCATGTGGTCTTGGCAAAGAACACCGCGCCATCTTCCCGGCAGCGGGCGGCAATTGGCGCATCGGAAAGCGCCGGAACCAGTTCGACGGCTTTCGTGCCGAGCGGCACCGGATCGCCCTTCGTTGCAATCAGTTCCTTCAGCGTCAGCGGAATGCCATCGAGGAGGCCGAGCGTTTCGCCCTTCATCCAGCGCTCGCCCGAGGTTTTGGCCTGGGCGCGGGCGCTTTCGGGGTCATAGAGGTAAAGGGCGCAGATATGTGGCTCGAAGGCGGCCACGCGCTCTTCCACCGCCTGCCAGTATTCCAGCGGCGACAGGTTTTTTTCGGCAAAGAGGGTCCGGACCTGCCGGATGGTCAGTGTCAGCAATTCATTCATGGTGATGTCTTCGATCTGAAATCAGGATTGGTCACGAGGGTCTAAAAGGTCACGCAGGCCATCGCCCAGCATGTTGAGGCCGAGCACCGCGAGCGCGATGGCCATGCCCGGCATCAGCGCCATCCACGGCGCCTGGCCAAGATAGGTCTGCGCATCAGACAGCATACGCCCCCAGGTGGGCGTCGGCGGCGGCATGCCGAGCCCGAGGAAACTGAGACCGGCTTCGGTGAGGATGGCAAGGCCGAGCTGGATCGTCACCTGCACAATGATCTGGTTGGAAATATTGGGCAGGATATGGGTGATGGTAATCTTTGCCCGGTTGCGGCCCATGCCGATGGCCGCCGTCACGTAATCCCGGGTCCAGATCTGGTTGGCCGCCCCGAGCGTCACACGGGCGAAGACCGGCACCATGAAGACGGCAATGGCGATGATCGCGGTAAAACGCCCCGACCCCATGAAAGCGCCGAGCATCATCGCAGACAGGATGGGTGGCACGGCAAAGATGATATCGCAGCCGCGCATGACCAGAGTTTCGGTAAAACCGCGCACAGCCGCCACAACCACGCCGACCAGCGTTCCGAGCGTTGCCCCGATGGCAACGGCGAGCAGCGAGGTGGACAGCGAATTCCACGCGCCAACCATCAGCATCGAGGCGATATCCCGGCCGAAATGATCGGTGCCAAGGAAGCCGACATCGAGCGGCGGCTTCAGCTTATGGATGATCTGCATTTTTGTCGGCGGCAGCGGCGTCCAGACCAGCGAGAGAAGTGCCACGGCAAAGAGGAAAGTGGTGATGACGAGGCCCGAAAGCAGGATCGGGCGGCGTAGCAGATACCGCATCAGCGCACTCCCGCCCGAAGCCTCGGATCGATCGCGAGATAGGCGAGATCCACGAGGAAATTCATGATGATGACGAGGCCGGAAAAGAACAGGATGACGTTCTGCATGACGATGATATCGCGCTGTGTCAGCGCCTGATAGGCAAGCCGCCCGAGCCCCGGCAGGTTGAAGACGTTTTCCACCAGCACCGCGCCGGCAATCAGGAAGGTGAATTGCAGCCCGAGAATGGTGACGACCGGCACCAGCGCATTGGGCACGGCATGCACCCAGAGCGCCGTCTTTTCCGAAAGCCCCTTGGAGCGGGCGGTGCGGACGAAATCCTCGTTCATCACCTCCAGCACGGCGGTGCGGGTGACGCGGGTGAGAACACCCGCCTGCGGCAGCGCCAGCGCCACCGCCGGCAGGATCAGCGCCTTCAGCGCCGGCCAGACACCGGCATCCCAGCCCGGAAATCCGCCCGCCGGCATCCAGCCGAGCGTTACCGAAAACAGCATCACCAGCAGCAGGCCAACCCAGAAGCCGGGCACCGCGATAAACACCTGCGACAGCACGCTTGCGCCATAATCGACAAGGCTGTTGCGCCGCCCGGCCGAGATGACGCCGAGCGGAATGGCAATCGCCATGGAAAGCGCGACCGCCAGCAGCGACAGCGGCACGGTGACCGCCAGCCGCTCGGCGATGAGGCCGGCCACCGGCACACTATAGGTATAGGACGTGCCGAGATCGCCCCGGAAGGCCGCCGCAATCCAGGTAAGATAACGAAGCGCCAGCGGCTGATCGAGCCCCAGCTGGCGCTGAAGTGCCGCCAGCGTCTCTGGCGTTGCCGACGTGCCAAGCATGACGGAGGCGGGATCACCCGGCAGAAGATCCATGATGACGAAGATCAGCACGGACACGATCAGGAGCGTCAGCAAAAGCCCGGCAAACCGCCGCGCGACCAGCAACAGGATCATCGCATTTCTCCGCAGCGGGGCTTTTGCCCGCACGGCTGAAATCCGTGCGCAAAAATCCCCTTCCCTTCCGCGTGGTGGCAGAAGGGCCAAGCACCTGAACTGATCATAATCGTCTCGTGGATGAGGAAAAGGTCCCGGCGGGTTGGCAGGCGCCGGGACCGGCGTGCATCACTGCGTCCAGGAGACGTTGGTCAGCACGTTGGAGGGGATCGGCTCGTGTTCCCAGAGACCGGTGAGGTTCTTGTTCCACACGCCAAGCTTCGGCATCACGAAAAGATAAAGCGCCGGCACGTCGTCCGCGAGGATTTTTTGCGCATCGCCATAGAGCTTTTCCTGTGCTGCCGGATCGGTGGTTTCCTCCACCTTCTTCAGCACGTCGTTGAAAGCAGGGTTCTTGTAGTTGAAGTAATAGGGATCACGCGCATAGATATCGATGTCCATGGGTTCGGCATGGGCAACGATGGTCATGTCGTAGTTGGAGCCCTTGAACACATCCGCCACCCATTTCGCCGGAAATTCGGTGGTTTCGATGTTAAGCGTCACGCCAATTTCGGCAAACATCGCCTGCAGCATCTGCGAGGAGCGCTGCGCATAGGCCATCTGCGGTGCCTTGATGGTGAAGGTGAGCCCGTTGGCATAACCGGCTTCGGCCAGCAGCGCCTTTGCCTTTTCCGGATCGTAGGGATGCGTGCCGGTGAGGTCCACGTAGCCGCGGTCGTTCGGCGTATAATGGCTTCCGATGGGCGTGCCGAAACCCGACCAAGCGCCTTCCACGAGCGTCTTGCGATCCACCGCCATCATCAGCGCCTGTCGCACGCGCTTGTCATCGAACGGCTTTTTGGCACTGTTCATGCCGGCCACGACCTTCAGCTCAGTATTGCCGATGACGGTCGCGAGCTTGCTGTCGGCCTTCAGGTCTTCGATCAGTTCGGGGGCTGCAAATTCCGGGATGGCGTCGATATCGCCGGATTTCAGGGCTGCGGCCTGCGCCTGCGCATCGGCGACAAAGCGGAAAACGACCTTTTCCAGCTTCACCTTCACCGACTTGTCCCAATAGTCCGGGTTGGCGGCAAGCTCCACGCGGTCGCCCTTCGTCCAGCTGACGAATTTGAACGGGCCGGTTCCGATGGGGTTGGTCTTGGCATCTGCAGCGTTTTTCGGCGCCACCATGACGGAGGCCGGCCAGCCGAGCCAGTAGAGAAGGCTGCTGTTGCGCGCCTTCAGCTTCAGGACCAGCGTCGTGGCATCCGGCGTCTCAATCGTATCGATCGCCTGGAAGAAACGCTTCTGGCCGTTGGTGCTCTCGGGGCCGCGCGCTCGGTCGAGCGTGAATTTCGCCACGGAGGAATCGAACACTTCGCCGTCGTGGAAGGTCACGCCGCTGCGCAGCTTGAACGTATAGGTGAGGCCATCCTCGGAAATCGTCCAGCTCTCGGCCAACTGCGGCTTGATCTCGCCCTTTTCGTTGATGGTGACGAGGCCTTCGAAGACGTTCTGCCAGGTGACCTGACCCACGGCGACCGGGGCTGCAACCGTCGGATCGAGGCCCGGCGGCTCGACAGACATGCCAAGCGTCAGCGTGGTTTTCGTCGCCGCCTCGGCCGTGCCGTGGAGGCCGGCAGCGAGGCTTCCCGCCAGTGCCAGCCCCAGCACGGCGCGGCGCGAAAGCGCTGTCGATGCACGAAGGAATGTGCTTCCCATTCTCGAACTTCCCCTTGTTCTCGCTCTGCCCTTGGCTTTGCGTAAAGCCCGAGGGGAACGTGGTTATGCGAAGAGAGTGGCACTTCGCAGGCGCACACACAATTAGCATTTTTGTGTGCCCTGTGTAGCGGAAATCGCTACACCAATTTCTTCGCCCGCGCGGAGGGTTTCGGCCGGTCGGCGCCGCGCATGAAGGCTTCGATGAAATCGACGAGCTTGGAGGCTGCAAAGGACAATTGGCGATCCGGCGCCACGCAAAGATCGATCGATGTGCGCACGCCCTTGCCGGCAGAAATGGGGATCGCGGCCAGCTGGCCGGAGCGAATTTCGCGATGCACGGCAAGGGCCGGCAGAAGCGTCACCGCCGCCTCGCGCAGCACAAGCTCCTTCAGCATTTCGAGCGACCCGGTCACGAAAACCGGATCGAGGTCCACGCCGATCTTCAAGAACTGTTCCTCGAAAGCCTGTCGTGCGCCAAAGCTCTTGTCCGGCAGCGCCAGCGGCAGAGCGGCGATGTCGCGCAGCGAAATCTCCGGCTGCAATGCTACCGGATGATTGGCCGACGTGATGAGGTCATAGGTGATTTCGGAACGTAGCCTGACCTTTACGCCCGACAGTTTTGGCGCAAAGAGGGTCACCACCAGATCGGCCTCGGCAGAGGCCAGCGCATCGAGCGCCTGTCTGGCGCTGGTGATCGCCACTTCGAACCGCAGTTTTGGAAAGCGCAGACTGAATTCGGCCAGCACCGGCGCAATGAGATTGGCAACCGTTGCGCCATTGGCGAAGATGGTGACCTTGCCGCGCTGCAGGCCCTTCAGGTCATCGATCAGCTGGTGAACATGTTCCAGCTCCCGCAGCGTTCGCCCGGCGCGCGCCGCCAGAAGTTCGCCTGCTGCCGTCAGCTTGATGCCGCGATTGGAGCGCTCCACAAGTGCTGTGCCGAAATAATGCTCGAGGTTCTCGATCTGCCGGCTGACGGCGGTTGCCGCAACATTCAGGTTTTCGGCGGCCGCGCGCATCGAATTGGTGCGCACAAGCTCGTCGAAATACATGAGGGCACGAAGCTGCATCGCTTAATCCTATGGCGCCATCGCCAGAACGGGATCAGTCCCGGCGAAATCCTTCGCTCGCCACCAGCAGCGCTCGGGTATAATCCTCTGAAAATTCACGCTTTTCCAGTGCTTCGACGGACACGGTTTCCACCACCTCGCCCTTGCGCATCACCGTCAGGCGTTCGCACATGTGGCTGATGACGCCGAGATCATGGCTGACCATGACGAAGGTGAGACCGCGATCTCTACGTGCCTGTTCCAGAAGGTTGAGGATTTCCGCCTGGATGGAGGCATCGAGCGCCGAGGTCGGCTCATCGAGCAACAGGATTTTCGGCTCCAGGATCAGCGCGCGGGCAATCGCGATGCGCTGGCGCTGTCCCCCGGACAACTGGTGCGAATAACGGAAGCGGAAACCGCTGCCGAGGCCCACTTCATCCAGTGCGCGGGCAATGCGGACATCGACATCGGTAAAGCCGTGAATGGCGAGCGGTTCCAGCAGCAGCCGGTCCACCGTCTGGCGCGGATGCAGCGAGCCGTAAGGATCCTGAAACACCATCTGCACGGTGCGGTAAAATTCCTTCGTCCGCTTCTGTCCCTTGTAGCTCTGGCCGGCCACCGTCAGGCTGCCGCTTTCAAAGCTGTTCAAGCCGGCCACGGCGCGCAGGAGTGTGGATTTTCCAGACCCGGATTCGCCGACAATGCCGAAGGATTCTCCCTCGCGGACATCGATACTGACACCGTCGAGCGCCAGGAAATCGTCAAAGGCCACCACCATGTTGCGGACGGAAAGGGCTGACGCGCTCATAACGCCCACTCCGGCTTGCGTTCCAGAACGGGAAGCGGATGGCGATGCGTTCCAATCGTGGGCAGGCAATTCAACAGACCTTGTGTATAGGGGTGTTTTGCTTCCGCCAGATTGGCCGATGGCAGTTCCTCCACCACACGGCCCGCATACATGACGATGACGCGGTCGCAGAAGGACGAGACCAGCCGCAGATCGTGGCTGATGAAGATGAGGCCCATGCCGCGCTCGGAGACGAGCTTGTCGAGAATGGCGAGCACTTCGAGCTGCACCGTCACGTCGAGCGCAGAGGTCGGTTCGTCGGCAATCAGAAGTTCGGGGCCGCAGACCAGCATCATGGCGATCATCACCCGCTGGCCCATGCCGCCGGAAACTTCATGCGGATAAAGCTCGAAGACGCGCTCGGGATCGTTGATCTGCACCGCTTCCAGCATGGCAAGCGCACGCGCTTTGCCTTCATTGAACGACACCCGTTCATGGGTGCGCAGGGTCTCGATGATCTGGCGCCCGATGGTCATGACCGGGTTCAGCGAATATTTCGGATCCTGCAGGATCATCGCAACCCGCTTGCCGCGCAGGCTGCGACGCTGCTTGGCGGACGCAGAGAGAAGATCGATGCCATCGAAGGACAGCGTCTTTGCGCTGATCTTTGCGTGGCCGGGCGTCAGCCCCATGATGGCGCGGCCGGTCTGCGACTTTCCGGAACCGGACTCACCGACAATGCCCAGTCGTTCCTTGCCAAGCGTGAAGGAGACGCCGCGCACGGCATCCACCTGCCCCGTGCGGGTGGGGAAGGAGACGCGCAGATCATCGACCGTCAGAAGCGGGTTCATTGGCCGGCCTCCTTCGGATCGAGCGCATCGCGCAGGCCATCGCCGAGCAGGTTGAAGCCGAGGCTGACGATGAGGATGGCAAAACCGGGCATCGCCGCCACCCACCATTGATCGAGAATGAAACGGCGACCGGAGGCAATCATCGCGCCCCATTCGGGAAGCGGCGGCTGCGCGCCGAGGCCCAGAAACCCAAGGCCCGCCGCCGTAAGAATAATGCCGGCCATATCGAGCGTGACGCGCACGATGAGCGAGGACGTGCAGAGCGGGATGACGTGGCGCAGCACGATGCGAAACGGCGAGGCGCCCATCAGCTGCACGGCCGCGATGAATTCCGAATTGCGGAAGGTGAGCGTTTCTGCCCGGGCAATGCGCGCATACGGCGGCCAGGAGGTGACGGCAATCGCGAGAATGGCGTTTTCAATGCCGGGACCAAGGGCTGCCACAAGCGCCAGCGCCAGCACGAGCTTCGGAAACGCCAGAAAAATGTCGGTGATGCGCATCAGCACCGCATCGATCCAGCCGCCAGCATAACCGGCAACCGTGCCGACGATGAGGCCGATCGGGGCGGCAATGATGGCGACCAGTACCACGACCAGCAACGTGAGGCGCGAGCCGTGGATGAGGCGCGAGAGAATGTCGCGCCCCTGATCGTCGGTGCCGAGGATATACCCATCAGCGCCCGGCGGCAGCAGGCGGGCATTGCGCAGGTCACCGATAACAGGATTATACGGCGAAATCAGATCTGCCAGACCGGCAATGACGATGAGCGCGAGGATGATCATCAGGCCGAGCAGCGCCAGCCGGTTTTCCGAAAACCGCCGCCAGATCACATAGGCGCGGCCAAGCTTTGCCTGACGGCGCGAGGTGGGCCGGTCCGAGAGCAGCCATTCGCGGCTATAGGGTTTCAAGGTGGTCTCCGGCATGCTCATCGTCTGCGCGTCCTCGGATCAAGCGTCCGGTATAGAAGATCGGACAGAAGATTGATGGTGATGAAGACCGCACCAATGACGATGGTGCCGCCGAGCACAGCATTGATATCGGCGTTCTGCAGCGAATTGGTGATGTAGAGCCCGATGCCCGGCCAGGCAAAGATCGTCTCCGTCAGCACCGACCCCTCCAGCAGGCCAGCATAGGAAAGTGCAATCACCGTCAGCAGCGGCACGGCGGCGTTGCGTAGCGCGTGGAACCAGATGATGCGGGTTTCAGACAGACCCTTGGCGCGGGCGGCAACGATATATTCCTGCGCCAGTTCGTTCAGCATGAAGGAGCGTGTCATGCGGCTGATATAGGCAAGCGAAAAATATCCGAGCAGCGAGGCCGGCAGGATGATGTGGCGGAAGAGATCCCACAGCACATCCCATTGCCGCTGGATGATCGCATCCAGCAGGAAAAGGCCGGTAATCGGCGTGAACGTGTATTCGTAGACGACATCGATGCGGCCGGGATAAGCGACCCAGTTGAGCTTGGCGTAAAAGAACAGCAGCGCCAGAAGCGCCAGCCAGAACACCGGTACGGAATAACCGATAAGGCCGATGACGCGCACGATCTGGTCCACCAGACTGCCCCGGCGCACGGCCGCGAGCACGCCGAGCGGAATGCCGAAGACGGCGCCGATCAGCGTGCCGAGCGTCGCAAGCTCCAGCGTTGCCGGAAAGACCCGGCGGATATCCTCCATGACCGGATTAGAGGAGAGGACGGAAATGCCGAAATCGCCTGATAGCACCTGCTTCAGATACAGCAGGAACTGATGCCAGAGCGGCAGGTTGAGGCCCAGCTGCTCGCGCACCCGCTCCACCACATGGGCCGGCGCGCGATCGCCAACGATGGCAAGCGCCGGATCGATGGGGATCACGCGGCCGATGAAAAAGGTCACGGCGAGAAGGCCGAGGAATGTCGTCACGACAGTGACGGCAAAGCGCAGCAGGCCCCAGGCCGGGCTTGCGGTGCGGCGACGTGGCCGCACCGCACCCGTTGTTTCAGGAAGCGTCAAGGGATCAGACCTTTCCGCGGATCACTTCGAGATCGTGTAGACGAAGTTGGTATCGAAGCTCGGACCCAGCTTGAAGTCCTTCAGCTTGGCCGAATAACCGGCGACTTCCACCTGCTGGAAGATGACAACGAAGGGGCTGGTTTCCAGAACTTCCTTCTGCAGGTCCTGATAGATCGCCGCGCGCTTGGCGGAATCCTTTTCCAGAAGCGCCGACTGCGACTTCTTCGTCAGTTCCGGAACATCCCAGGCATTGCGCCAGGCGAGCGTCTTGGTCTTGCCCTGGTCGGAATTGTCATAGTTGCTGGTGAAGGTTTCCGCGTTCGAGTTCGGGTCGAAATAGTCCGAACCCCACTGGCCGATATAGATATCATGCGTGCGGGCACGGAACTTCGTCAGCGTCTGCTTGCCATCGCCGGGGATGATTTCCAGCTTGATGCCGGCCTGCCCGAGCGTCTGCTGCACGGCTTCGGCAATGCCCGTCACCGGCTGCGTGTTGCGCACGTCCATGGTGACGGTGAAGCCGTCCTTCAGGCCAGCCTTCGCCAGCAGTTCCTTGGCTTTTGCCACATCCAGCTTGTAGGGGTTTTCGCTGGAGGCGCCGAGTTGTCCCTCCGGCAGGAAGGACTGGTGGATCTTGCCGATACCCTTGATCAGGGTTTCGCCGATGGCATCGTAATCGACCAGATACTTGAAGGCCTCGCGCACTTCCGGCTTGGCCAGATTGGCGTTCTTCTGGTTGAGGCTGAAATAATAGAGCGTGCCCTTCGGCGCGGAAATCGTGGCGAGATCCTTCTTGCCCGAGATGGCAGCAAGGTCGTTCGGCTCGAGGTTGCGGGCGATATCGATATCGCCATTTTCCAGCGCCAGACGCTGGCCCGAGCTTTCTTTCATGTGACGATAGATGACGCGCTTGATCTTGGCCTTTTCGCCGAAGAAGTTCGGATTGGCTTCCAGCACGACGGCTTCGTTGGCGCGCCAGGTGACGATCTTGTAGGCGCCGGAACCGGCATAACCGGTCTTCAGGAATTCGTTGCCGAAATCATTGTCATATTTGTATTCGGCCGTCGGCGTCACCGGCTTTGCCTTGGAGACGACGAACTGCTTGTCGACGACGGAGGCGACCGTTGCGGTCAGCACGTTCAACACGAAGCTCGGCGCATAGGGCTTGTCGACGGTGAACGCGAAGGTGAGGTCATCGACGGCCTTCGCCTTGTCGGTGATGTTGTCGCCGGTGAGACCGAACTGCGTCAGCAGGAAAGCCGGCGACTTGTCGAGCTTGACGGCGCGCTCGAAGGAATAGGCCACATCGGCTGCGGTGATCGGGTTTCCGGAGGCAAACTTCAGGCCCGGCTTCATCTTGAACGTATAGGTCAGGCCATCATCGGAAATCGTCCAGCTGTCGGCGAGTTCGCCGATGACCTTGGACGTGTCCTTGGGATCGAGCATGACGAGCTTGCTATAGGTGTTGGCGGTGACTTCGGCTGCCGAAAGCTCGAACGCCTCGCCCGGATCGAGCGTGATGATGTCGTCGATGGCAAAGCCCTCGACCAGCGTGTCGGCCGGCGTTGCGGCAAAGGCCTGCGGCGCCGACAGAACGGCAAGCGAAAGGAGCGCGCTGGTTGCCAGAAGGCGAAGGTTGCGGTGCATGACAGTCATGATGGTCCCCTGTTTTTATAGGTTTTTAAACACGTCAGAAAGCGTTCAGTCGGCCTCGTGCCAGGCGGTTGCCAGAACCCGCAGCCAGTTTTCGCGGCACAGTTTTTGAAGATCCTCGGAAGCGTAGCCCGCAGCTTTCAGGGCCGCAACCAGTTTCTGGTTGCCGCTGGCATCACGGATATCAGCGGGAACGGTGGCGCCATCGAAGTCGGAACCCAGCCCGACGCAATCGATGCCCATGCGCTCCACCATATAATCAATGTGGCGCACCATCAGGTCGAGGCTGGTATTGGCGTCATCGCGCGCATCGGGCCGCAGCATGGTGACGGCGTAGTTGAGGCCGACAATGCCGTTGCGCTCGCGGATCGCATCCATCTGCCGGTCGGTGAGGTTGCGGGCCACCGCCGTCAGCGCATGGACGTTGGAGTGGCTGGCGACCAGCGGCTGGGTGGATGTGTTTGCGACATCCCAGAACCCTTTTTCAGTGATGTGGGCAAGGTCAATGAGGATGCCGAGGCGGTCGCAGGCTTTCACCAGTTCAAACCCGAGATCGGTCAGGCCGGGCCCCGTATCCGGCGACAACGGATAAGCAAAGGGCACGCCGTGGCCAAAGGCATTGTGGCGGCTCCAGACAGGCCCGAGCGAACGCAGGCCTGCTGCATGAAAGACCTCAAGCACAGACAGATCGTGATCGATTGCCTCGCAGCCTTCCATATGGATGACAGCGGCAAACTGTCCTTCGCCAATGGCCTCGCGGATGTCCGACACGGAGCGGCAGATGCGCCAGGCGCCCGCTTCGTGCAGCTTCAGCGCAATGGCAAATTTTTCGAGCGCAATATCCAGCGACGCGGCGCGTTCCAGCGGAGCGGCCAGCGGCGTGTAATAGTGCCCGTTGACGTCGGGCTCCTTGAGGATGAGGTCGCCGGAGGGAATGTAGATGGCGCAGAGCCCGCCGACCAGACCGCCGGCGCGGGCGCGCGGCCCATCGATATGGCCCTCGCGTGTTCCCTTGACGAATTCCGCCACCGGATCGGCGCCATTGCGCTTGTTGCGCCACAGCCGCAGGAGAACATCATTGTGGCCGTCGAACACAGGTTCCATTACAGAATTCCGAATTGTCATACAAAAGCACTCGATCAGATGTTGATCCTAGGCCTATCTACAAACTGTCGGCAAGGAGGAAAGTGCCGCAACGCACAACTACTGCCGGCGATTACTGCCAGCGCCCGTCCGCAAGTTTCGTCAGCATCGGCGTTTTGAGCACACCCTGCACCAGCGGCCGCCACGCGGGCCCAGAGGCATCAAGCGTGGCATGCCACCGTTCAGACTGCAGCATGGCGGCGCCTATGGCGATGGGTGCAACGCCCACCGCCTGCATGAGGCCAAGGCCCGCGACAATCGAACTGCCGCTCGAAATCACGTCATCGACCAGGACAACGCGCCTGCCTTCCATCAGCGGCAGCATGCGCGGATCGACATAAAGGCGCTTCACCTGCTCGGGCGTGGTGATGGAAGAGAGCGGCACGGAAAGACCTTCCTCGTACCAGAATTTTCGCGAGGTCCCGAGCGGTACATAACGTGTGTGACCAAGATGGCGGGCAAGGGCTGCGGCAAGCGTCAGCCCCAGCGTTGGAAGCCCCACGACCACATCCGGCTTCAGCGGCGCGATGCGGTTTGCAAGATCTTCGGCGAGCGCCTCCACCACGGCAAAACTGGCCTGGTTGATGATGAGGGAGGCCAGCGCATGGCGACCATCCGGCAGCGGCCGGATCGGCAGGCGAAGCTGGCGACCATCGGCAAAGCCTGCGGGATAGAAGGTCTCGAACGGGCATTCGTCAGGAAAACCTGGCCGCGGATGAACCTCCTGCCAGAACTCGTGGGGCTGCATCAAAAACTCCGCATCAGGCATAATAGGGCTCATCGCGCCAACGGCCGACCTCCTCGATCAGCCACGCCCGAAACAGCTTGACCGGACGGAACTCGACGCGGGTGATGGGGGCAACGACATAATAGGAACTGGGGCTGCGCACCTGTTGCGGCAGTGCCTGCACCAGATCTCCCGCCGCAAGTTCGGATTCGATGAGAAACAGCGGCATCAGCGCCACGCCAAGGCCAGCGCTACAGGCCTGCGCCACGCTTGAAAACTGTTCAAACCTCATGCCGGGCGCCGGCGTGCCTGATACGGCAAGGCTTTCGAAAAAATGCGTCCAGGCGCCGGGGCGCGACGCCATGTGGAGAAGCGGCAGCGGCAGGAGATCGGCCGGCTGCGAAATCGGATGTTTTGCGAGGAAGGCGGGACTACATACGGGCGCCACCATCTCGTCCATCAGGAAGGTGCAATCGGCGCCCGGCCAATTGGGCTGGCCGATGTGGATCGCGACATCCAGCCCGTCCTGCTCAAAATCGAACATGCCGATGCGGGTGGCAAAGTTGAGCGTGATTTCCGGATGGGCGGCAACAAAACGGGGAATGCGCGGCAAAAGCCAGCGCGTGCCGAAGGTCGGCAACATCGCAAGGTTCAGCGTATCGCCATGCCGTTTGGTCATGGCCTGCAGCGAAGCGGCACGGATCTGCGAGAGCGCACCGCCGATGGCGCGGGCATAGGCGCGGCCGGCTTCCGTCAGCGCCACGCCCCGGCTGGAGCGATCGAACAGCAGGATGCCGAGCTGGTCCTCAAGGCCGGAAATCTGGCGGCTTATCGCCCCTTGCGTCAGTGAAAGCTCATCGGCGGCATTGGAAAAGCTGCCGAGCCGCGCGACGGATTCGAAGGCGGCAAGAGCGCTGGTGGAGGGTAAAAGCTTGCGGCTGACATTGGACATACCGCATTCCTATAGCTCATGTCATCGTGAGTAAACGGCGCTGGACGCTAAGGCTTGCATGGCCGATAACTCCCCCACAGTTTGAAAGTGGAGGTTCCATTGAGCGACCGTGCAGCATTTTCCTGGGAAGATCCCTTTCTTCTCGATGAGCAGTTGAGCGAAGACGAGCGGATGATCCGCGATGCGGCCGCCGCCTTCGGCAAGGCCGAGCTTCTGCCACGCATCCAGGAAGCCTATTTGTCCGAAACCACCGAGCCGGAACTTTTTCGGCTGATGGGCAAGGCCGGGCTCTTGGGCGTCACCCTGCCGGAAGAATATGGCGCGGCCAATGCCGGTTATGTCGCTTACGGCCTCGTTGCCCGCGAAGTGGAGCGCATCGACAGCGGTTACCGCTCGATGATGAGCGTGCAGTCCTCCCTCGTTATCTACCCGATCTTTGCCTACGGCTCGGACGAGCAGAAAAAGAAGTATCTGCCGGGCCTCGTGTCTGGCGAACTCATCGGCTGTTTCGGCCTCACCGAGCCGGATGCGGGCTCCGATCCCGGCGGCATGAAGACGCGCGCCGAAAAGATCGAGGGCGGCTACCGGTTGCGCGGCTCCAAGATGTGGATCTCCAACGCGCCGATCGCCGATGTCTTCGTCGTCTGGGCAAAGTCGGAAGCGCACAATAACGAGATCCGCGGCTTCGTGCTGGAAAAGGGCATGAAGGGGCTTTCGGCGCCAAAAATCGGCGGCAAGCTGTCGCTGCGCGCCTCGATCACCGGCGAAATCGTCATGGATAGCGTCGAAGTGGGTGAAGACGCGCTTCTGCCCAACGTATCCGGCCTGAAAGGCCCGTTCGGCTGCCTCAACCGTGCCCGCTACGGCATTTCCTGGGGCGTGATGGGGGCTGCCGAAGATTGCTGGCTGCGCGCGCGCCAATATGGCCTCGACCGCAAGCAGTTCGGCAAGCCGCTGGCCGGCACGCAGCTTTACCAGAAGAAGCTTGCCGACATGCAGACCGAGATCGCGCTTGGCCTGCAGGGCTCGCTTCGCGTCGGCCGCCTGATGGATGAACACAAGATGGCGCCGGAAATGATTTCGATCATGAAGCGCAACAATTGCGGCAAGGCGCTCGATATCGCCCGCCAGGCCCGCGACATGCACGGCGGCAACGGCATCCAGATCGAATATCATGTGATGCGCCACGCGCAGAACCTCGAAACCGTCAACACCTACGAGGGCACGCATGATGTGCATGCGCTCATCCTCGGGCGTGCGCAGACCGGCATCCAGGCGTTTTTCTGATCCGTTCAGAGAGCGCCGCACACAGTTAAAAAGGACCGGGAGAGGCATCTCCCGGTCCTTTTTATTAGTCATACTTTTCGCCTCTACCGTTGAATGTCGCGCCTTTTTGTCCTAATTGAGGGGCGAACCTTCCAGAACAGGCGGCGCTCCTCCCACGCCCTGCCTCCCACACCATCCGTTTTAAAAGACTAAGAATTGAGGCCTCTCCATGCATAGCTATCCTGACGTAAAGCTTTTCATCAACGGCGAATGGCGCGATGCCATCAGCGGCAAGACCATTGCCGTGGAAGACCCTGCAACGCAGGAAATCATCGGCAAGATTGCTCATGCCGAAAAGGCCGATCTCGACCTCGCGCTTGACGCTGCCGACAAGGGTTTCAAGATCTGGCGTGACACGTCCGCCTTCGAACGCTCCAAGATGATGCGCAAGGCTGCCGACATTCTGCGCGAGCGCATCGATTACATCGCCTGGCTGATGACGCGCGAACAGGGCAAGCCGCTTGGCCAGTCCAAGGCCGAAATCATCAATGCCGCCGACACGATCGACTGGTTTGCCGAAGAAGCCCGCCGCACCTATGGCCAGATCATCCCCGCCCGCTTCGGCGGCGTGTCGAACATGGCCGTGAAATTTCCGATCGGCCCGGTTGCTGCATTCACCCCTTGGAACTTCCCGATCAACCAGATCGTGCGCAAGCTGTCCGCCGCTGTTGCCACCGGCTGCTCCATCATCATCAAGGCGCCTGAGGAAACCCCGGCATCGCCGGCCGAACTCATCCGCGCCTTTGCCGATGCCGGCGTTCCCGCAGGCGTCGTCAACCTCGTTTATGGCGTTCCCGCCGAAATCTCGGAATACCTCATTCCGCATCCGGTCATCCGCAAGATCTCGTTCACCGGCTCCACGCCGGTTGGCAAACATCTGGCAGCGCTTGCCGGCAAGCACATGAAGCGTGCAACGATGGAACTCGGCGGCCATGCGCCTGTTGTCGTCTTCGACGATGCCGATCTGGCAAAGGCCATCGAAGTGTCGGCGTCGGCCAAGTTCCGCAACGCCGGCCAGGTCTGCGTGGCCCCGACGCGCTTCCTCATCCAGGAAGGCGTGGCCGACCAGTTCATCGACGGCATCGTGAAATATGCCGAGGGCCTGAAGGTCGGCAACGGCCTCGAGGGTGATGTGACCATGGGTCCGCTCGCCAACGAACGCCGCATTCCCGCGATGGAAGACATGATCAACGACGCCGTGTCGAAGGGCGCCATCCTGAAGACCGGCGGCAAGCGCATCGGCAACAAGGGCCATTTCTTCGAGCCGACGGTTCTCGTCGACGTGCCGACGACGGCCAAGATGATGAACGAAGAGCCCTTTGGCCCGATCGCCATCGTCAACCGCTTCTCGAGGATCGATGATGCCATGGCGGAAGCCAACCGCCTGCCCTTCGGCTTGGCGTCCTACGCCTTCACCGGCTCGGTCAAGACCGCCCATGCGCTCGGCCGCCAGATGGAAGCCGGCATGCTCACCATCAACCACAACGGCTTTGCCATTCCGGAAGTGCCCTTCGGCGGAATCAAGGATTCCGGCTACGGCACGGAAGGCGGCTCGGAAGCCGTGGAAGCCTACATGGAAACCCGCTTCGTCAGCCAGATGAGCTGATACGCTCCCCGGATTATTGTGAACACGAAACCGGCCGACCCATGTCGGCCGGTTTTTTCATATCCTCTTGCCGGAAATCCTTGAACAGGCTACGAAACAAAACATGAACAGGGAGGTAGCAAGATGGTCGAAGGCGAAACGGATTCACCTCCCCTGCTGAAGGAGATTTTCAACCGTGATCGCCTTGCGCATTTCGCGCGCGAAACACGTGCCGTTTATGAAGGCTTTGACGAGACCCGGTTTATCGAACTGGCGTCCGACAATCTCGCCGACCTCTCGATCATGCAGAGATTGCGGCAGATCGCAAACAGTTTCCATGCGGTCCTGCCCGGCGGTTATCTCGAAAATTTGGCGATCCTGAAGGCACTTGCGCCGCGCATCAATCACGGCTTTGCGTCGATCACGCTGCCGGAATATGTGGCGTTGCATGGGCTGCAACATCCCGAGATATCCCTGGACGCTCTGCGTTTTTTTACGCGTTTCGGTTCCTCGGAATTTGCCGTCCGGCCTTTCCTGCAGCAGGATATGGCGGGCACACTTGCCGTCATGCAGCGCTGGGCCACGGACGAAAACGAACATGTGCGCCGGCTGGCAAGTGAGGGATGCCGCCCGCGTCTGCCGTGGTCCTTCCAGTTGAAAGACCTGATCGCCAACCCTGATCCCGTCTGGCCGATCCTTGACACCTTGCGTGCCGATCCAACCCTTTATGTGCGCAAATCCGTGGCAAACCACCTGAACGACATCACCAAGGACCATCCCGATTGGGTGCTGGACAAGGTGGCCGCATGGCCGTCGGGCAATCCGCAGACGGTATGGATCATCCGGCAGGCGTTGCGGACCCTCGTCAAGAAAGGCAATCCGCGCGCCCTGGCCCAATTGGGCGCCGGGCAAGCGGCGGAGATCGAAATCGTCAGGTTTACCGCCACCCCAGAAAAGGTCAGCCTCGGAAGCGCGGTCGAAATCGCGGCGGATATCGTTTCCTCAAGCACGCGGGAGCAGAGATTGGTGGTGGATTACGTCGTCCACTATGTGAAAAAATCAGGCGGTACCTCTGCCAAGGTTTTCAAATGGAAAGAACTGGCGCTGAAACCGGATGCCCCAATGTCGCTGTCCATCCGGCGCGCCATGCGCGACTTCACGACCCGCACGCACTACGCCGGCACACACCGGGTAGACCTGATGGTAAACGGCGCCGTTCTCGCCACGGCGCAGTTCGACCTGGTGTTTTGACGGTCAGGAGGCCGCAAACACCTTTGCCCGCCGCAGCGTCACAAAACCCGCCTCGCCCGTCGCAACAGCCTGTTCCGGCTCCACATCGAATTCCAGCGTCTCGCCGGTCGAGGCCGTGGCGATGACCCGGCGCTCGCCCGGACGGTCCAGCACGCGGTCCACCTTTGCCGCAACGCCCGGACCGCTGGTCGACCAGTCGAGATCGCGCGGGCGGGCGAAAATTTCGGCGGGGCCATCGGCGATACCGGGGGCATCCACCTCAGCATCACCGACATGGGCGATCCCTGCCCTCACCGTGCCAGCCAGCCGGTTGGCGTCGCCTAAAAATTTCATGACGAACGCATCTTTCGGATCGCGGCAGACCTGCTGCGGCGTGCCCTGCTGAACGATCTTGCCTTCTCTCAGGATCACGACACGGTCGGCGAGATCCAGTGCCTCTTCCTGATCGTGGGTGACGAAAATGGTCGTGATGCCAAGCTCCTGATGGATTTCGCGCAGCCAGCGGCGCAGGTCGTGGCGCACATTGGCGTCCAGCGCGCCAAAAGGTTCATCGAGCAGCAGCACCTTCGGATCGACCGCAAGCGCGCGGGCGAGCGCCACGCGCTGCCGCTGGCCGCCGGAGATCTGGCCGGGGAAACGGTCGCCGAGGCCTTCGAGCCGCACGAGGCGCAGAAGATCGGCGACGCGGGCGGCGATCTCCGACTTGTCGCGTTTCACCTTCGACACTTTCATGCCGAAGCCGATGTTTTCGGCCACCGTCATATGCGGGAAAAGCGCGTAATGCTGGAAAACGAAGCCGACGCCGCGGTCGCGCACGGGAATATCCGTCGCATCCTGATCGCCAAAATAGATGTGGCCCTCATCGGGGTATTCGAGGCCGGCGACCATGCGCAGGATGGTTGTCTTGCCGGAGCCGGATGGCCCGAGCAGCGCGACAAGCTCGCCGCTTTCGATTTCCAGCGAAACGCCATGGACGGCGCGAAAGGTCTCGAATGTCTTGATGACGGTGTCGAGGCGGATTTTCATGGGCGTGTTTCCGGCGTGGCGAGAATGGCGGCAGGCTTGACGCGGCGGCCGGCGCCCCGGCCTTCCAGCGCCACCTTGGCGATGATGGTAAAGACGGCAATGACCGCAAGGATCGAGGCCGAGGCAAAGGCGCCGGCGGCCTGATAATCATGGTAGAGCAGTTCGATATGCAGCGGCAGCGTGTTGGTCTGGCCGCGAATATTGCCCGACACGATGGAGACCGCACCGAACTCGCCCATCACACGGGCGTTGCAGAGCACGACGCCATAAAGCATCGCCCATTTGACGTTGGGCAGTGTGACGGAGAAGAAGGTGCGCCAGCCGGATGCGCCAAGCGAAGTGGCGGCCTCCTCCAGATCCCGCCCCTGCGCCTGCATCAACGGGATCAGTTCGCGCGCCACGAAAGGTGCGGTCACGAACATCGAGGCAAGAACGATGCCCGGCAGCGCAAACAGGATTTTGACGTCATAGGCATCGAGCAGCGGGCCAAAAATGCCCTGCAGGCCATAAACGAAGAGATAGGCGACACCGGCAACGATGGGCGAGACGGAAAACGGAATTTCCGTCACGACGAGCAGCAGCCGCTTGCCGCGAAAGTCAAACTTGGTGATGGCCCAGGCGGCGGCCACGCCAAAAATGGTGTTGAGCGGCACGGCAATCAGCGCGGTGATGACAGTCAGCAGGATGGCATGGCGCGTATCGGAATTGGTGAGCGTCGCGACATAGACCTTCCAGCCCTGGCGAAACGCTTCGACGCCAATGACAATGAGCGGCGCAAGGATGAGCAGCGCGCCGAGCAAGAGCACGATGCCGATCAGCAGGCGGCGAAAGAGCGGATTGTCGCCGACGCGCGGCGGTTTTCTGCGCAGTGTGCTCATCCGGTTATCCTTTTACCGTGTAGCGCAGCGCGCGGGCCTGCAGCCAGTTGGTGACGGCAAGCATCACGAAGGCCGTCAGCAACAGCACCGAGGCGATGGCAGCGGCCGCCTGATAATCATATTCCTCCAGGCGGATGAAGATCAGCAGTGCGGTGATTTCCGTCGACATCGGCTGGTTGCCGGCGATGAAGATGATGGCGCCGAATTCTCCGAGCGACCGTGCGAAAGAGAGCGAGGTGCCGGCGAGGAGCGCGGGCGCCAGAAGCGGCAGGATGACGGTGCGAAAGATCGTCCAGTCCGAACCGCCGAGCGACTGCGCCGCCTCTTCCAGCGCCGGATCGAGGTCTTCCAGCACCGGCTGGACGGTGCGCACGATAAACGGCAGGCTGGTGAAACACATGGCAATCATGATGCCGAGAGGCGTGTAGGCAACCTTGATGCCGAAATCCGAGAGAACCGACCCGAACCAGCCATTGGCGGAAAAGAGCGCCGTCAACGAAATGCCAGCCACTGCCGTCGGCAGCGCAAACGGCAGGTCGACCATCGCATCGATGAGCCGGCGACCGGGAAACCGGTAACGCGTCAGCACCCAGGCGAGCGCCAGGCCAAAGAACAGGTTGAAGACGGTGGCGGCAAGGGCGGCCAATGCCGTGACGCGGTAGCTGGCAATGGAGCGCGGCGACGAGACGATCGTCCAGTATTCGGCAAACCCGAGGCTGGACGCCTTGAAGATCAGCGCTGCCAGCGGCAGAACCACGATCAGGCCGACATAAAACAGGGTAATGCCGAGCGACAGATGCAGTCCGGGCAGGACATTGCGTCTCACGATGTTCTTCTTTCGTGGATCATGGTCTTTCCTTATCGTCATGGCAAAGCCCGGCGGAATAGATCCCGCCGGGCTTTGCATCGATTGCCGATGATGGCGTTAACGGCTGCCGTAGAGCTTGTCGAGCGTGCCGCCGGAGGCAAACTGTTCCTTCTGGATCTTGTCCCAGCCGCCGAAGACATCATTGACATTGACGAGGCGGATGGCCGGGAACTGGTCCTTGAACTCGGCAGATACTTTTTCATTGTGAACGCGGTGGCCAAACTCAGCCGCAACCCGCTGGCCTTCCTCGCTGTAGAGGAAATCGAGATAGGTCTTGGCCAGCTGTTCCGTGCCGTGCTTCTTGGCCACCTTGTCGACCACGGCGACCGGGAATTCGGCCAGCAGGCTGACGGAGGGAATGACACCTTCGACCTTGTCGGCACCGTATTGCTTGGCAATGCCGCGCGTTTCCGCCTCGAACGTGATCAGCACATCGCCGGTTTCACGCTCCACGAACGTGGTGGTGGCAGCACGGCCTCCGGTGTCGAACACAGGCACGTTGTCAAAGATCTTCTTCACGAAGGCTTCCACCTTTTCCTCGTCGCCGCCAAAGGCTTCCTTCGCATAGGCGGTGGCGGCGAGATACGTGTAGCGGGCATTGCCTGACGTCTTCGGATTGGGGAAGATCACCTTCACATCGTCGCGGGCAAGGTCGTTCCAGTCCTTGATATTCTTCGGATTTCCGGCGCGCACCAGAAAGGACGGGAAGGAATAGAAGGGCGAGGCGTTGTTCGGAAAATCCTTCTGCCAGTCCGCAGAGACAAACCCCTGCTTCACCAAGAAATCGATGTCGGTGATCTGGTTGAAGGTGACCACGTCGGCTTCCAGACCTTCGACGATGGCGCGCGCCTGCTTGGAGGTGCCGGCATGGGACTGGTCGATGATGATGCCCGGATGGCTTTTGATGAAAGCCTCGTTTTCGGCGGCGAACACTTCACGGGCGACATCGTAGGAAGCGTTGAGAAGCTTGTTCGGGCCATCGGCAAAGGCAGGTGCTGCAAAAAGTGCCGCAAGCGCTGTGCCAAGAATAAGGAGGCGGTTCATGGAAATCTCCGGTCAACTGCGATTGAGCGGAACTTACGGTCTGGGCTGTTGGAACGCGAGAAACCGCTCACCTGCGGGTGCCGACCGTTCGGGAATTTTCCACTCAATCGGAGGTCGAACGGCGATAGTCATTCCAATGGCCCTTGCTCCCTCTTGAAAGGAGGCCGAAGGGGTGGCGGGAAGCAGCAGGGGTACCGCTTCCCGCCTGTCGCTCATTCCGCGGCGGTGGGAAGAGTGAGCGACGATGGGTCCGTACGGCGATCGTCATTTTCGCCGGAGGATTGTTTGGATTTCGGCTCGCGGCCGAAGAACAGCGCATAGGCGGCCGGCAGAACCAGAATGGTCAGCACCGTGCCGACAAGAATGCCGCCCATCATGGCATAGGCGAGCGGCCCCCAGAACAGGCCGCGCGAGATGGGGATGAGCGCCAGAACCGCAACCAACGCCGTCAGCATGATCGGGCGGAAACGCCGTACGGCCGCACCAACGATGGCCTCCGCTCTTGCCATCCCCGACGCGATATCCTGGTCGATCTGGTCGACAAGGATGATCGAGTTGCGGATGATGATGCCAAGCAGCGCGATCACGCCGAGGATCGCCACGAAGCCGAAGGGTGCCCCGGTGATGAGCAGCGCGGCCGATGCCCCGATGATGGCCAGCGGACCGGTCGCCAACACCAGCATGGATTTGCCAAAATGCTGCAGCTGGATCATCAAAAGCGCGACGATGACGAACAGCATCACGGGCGCCTTGGCGGCAATCGACATCTGGCTTTCCGCCGCATCTTCGGCGCCGCCCTGGATCTCGACCTTGTAACCTGCCGGAAGCGCGCTGCGCAGATCGGCCATGCCGGCATACATCTTCAGCGCGAGATCATTGGGTTCCACGCCATCCGGCACGGTTGCCTTGACGGAGACCGCCGGCAGGCGGTCACGGCGCCATTCGATACCGTTTTCCTGCACAGGTTCCACGCGAGCCACCTGAGAGAGCGGCACGAAGCCGCCACTGTCCGTCGGAATATAGACCGAATCCACCGCCGTCAGCAGGTTGCGGGTCGCATCCGGTTCGCGAACGACGATGGAGACGGTTTCCTCGCCATCACGGAACTGGTCGAGCGAGGCGCCGCTCATCGTGGCATAAAGCATCTGGCGTACACGCTGGGAGGTAACGCCAAGCGCCCGGGCGCGATCCTGATCGATGACCAGTTTCATGGCGGTGACCGGTTCCAGCCAGTCGTCATGCACAGTGCCGAGGAGCGGGTTCTGATGGAAACGTTCCTTCACCTCATCGGCAATGCGGCGCACTTCGGCACGATCGGGACCGGTCACGCGCATCTGTACCGCCCAGCCAACCGGCGGACCGAGGAAGAGGCGATCCACCTTGCCGCGCACCGTCGGGAAATCGTCGGCAAGGATTTTGCGCAGCTTGACGATCATCCGCTCGCGCTCTTCAAGCCCGTTCGACATGATGAGAAGCTGGGCAAAATTCGGATTGCGCAGCTGCTGGTCGAGCGGCAGGAAGAAACGCGGCGCGCCTTCACCGATGAAGGTGGCGACGAACTTCTTGTCCGGATCGTCCATGATCTTTGCTTCGAGCGCCTTGGCCTGGCGTTCGACTTCCGCGATCGCAGTGCCCTCCGGCAACCACATGTCGACCAGGATTTCCGGGCGCGAGGACTGCGGGAAGAAGCTCTGCGGAATGAACTTGAAGCTGTAGAGCGAACCGGCAAACACCATCAGCGTCATCAGAATGACGAGGAAACGGTGTTTCACCGCCCAGCCGACGGTCGCGCGCAAGCCGCGATAGAAGCGCGTGTCATAGCTGTCGTGATGGGTGCCGGCATGGGCCCGTTGCTTCAGGATCATGTAACCCAGCCAGGGCGTGAAATAGACCGCCACGAACCAGGAGGTGACCAACGCGATGCCGACGACGAAAAACAGCGAGCGCACGTATTCGCCGGCCGTCGAGGCGGCAAAGCCGACCGGGATGAAGCCGGCCGTGGTGATCAGCGTGCCCGTCAGCATCGGGAATGCGGTGGAGGAATAGGCAAACGTGGCGGCGTCGAGCTTTTCGAGCCCCTCCTCCAGCTTGCGCTCCATCAGTTCCACCACGATCATCGCATCATCGACCAGAAGGCCAAGCGCGATGATCAGCGCGCCAAGCGAGATGCGCTGCAGCTCGATGCCAAGCTCGTACATGATGGCAAGGGTTGCGGCGAGCACCAGCGGAATGGAGATGGCAATGACGATGCCCGAACGCCAGCCGATGGACAGCAGCGATACGACAAGCACGATGACCAGCGCTTCGAGCAGGGCCTGCGAAAACTCGCCGACGGCCTCATGCACCACTTCCGGCTGGTTGGAGATCTGCTCCACGGCCACGCCGACCGGCAGTGCGTCTTCGAAGCGCTTGTAGGTTTCCTCGACCCACTGGCCGACATCGGTCACCTTGTAACCGTTCTGCATGACCACGCCCACTTCCACGGCATCCTTGCCATTGAAGCGGAATTTGCGATCATAGGGCTCGATCAGCCCCTTGCTGACGGTCGCGATATCGCCGAGGCGAAACACCTGGTTACCGCTTTTGATGCGCAGTTCGCGGATGTCCTCAGGTGTGCGCACGCCGCCTTCGACCGAAATGCGCACCGAGCGGGTTGCCGTCTGGACGGTGCCGGCGGGATCGACAGTGTTCTGGCCGGCCAGCGCATTCTGGATATCGGTAAAGGTAAGATTGCGTTCGGCAAGCGTCTTCGACGACACGTCGATATAGATCTTCTCGTCCTGCGCCCCGAGGATCGAGACTTTTTCGACGCCCTTGGTGGCCAGCAGCATGTCGCGGGCTTCGGTGGCAAAGGTCTTCAGCTCGGGATAGCTGTAGCCTTCTCCGGTCAGCGCATGCAGCGTGATATAGGTATCGCCGAATTCGTCGTTGAAATAGGGGCCGAGAAGCCCGCTCGGCAGATCCTGCTCGATATCGCCGATCTTCTTGCGCACCTGATAAAAGGCATCCGCCACCTGGGCCGAGCTGGTGTCACCCTTGATCTGCAGCGTGGTGATCGAGGTGCCGGCGCGCGTATAGGATTTCACCCAGTCGAGATGCGGGGTTTCCTGCAGCTTGCGCTCGATCTTGTTGACCACCTGATCCTGCATTTCCTCAATGGAAGCGCCCGGCCAGACGGCCTGCACCACCATGACGCGGAAGGTGAAATCCGGATCTTCCTTCTGGCCCATGTTCATGATGGCAAGGCCACCGATAACGATGATGATGCCGAACAGGAAACGGCCGATGCTTGGATGGGCAATTGCCCATCTTGACAGGTTGAACGGCTGTTTGCCGGATGTGTCTTTGCGGGAGGATGTCATGGCTGTTTTCCTGGCCTCAACCGCGGGTTCAAGAACGGGCCGGAGGCGTGGTCTGAGCCTCGCCTGCGGTTTCGGGCGCCTGCTGATAAAGGCGGATCTTCATGTCCTCGCGCATGAACTGCGTGCCGGCAGCCACCACGACATCACCCTCGGCAATACCCTCGGTCACGCGCACACCGTCATCGGAGAAACCGCCAACGGTGATCGGGCGCATATGGACCGTGCCCGTGGTCTGGTCGAAAACCCAGACGACGGGCTTGCCATCCTGTTTGGCAAGCGCCGGGAGCGGCAGAACATAGGCGGGGGTGGCACCATCGGTGTTTGCTTTCACCGTTGCGGTCATACCAAGGCGCACCTGCGGATCATCCGGCAGGCTGACGCGCACGGCAAAGGTGCGGGACTGGCTGCTGGCGCTGCCGGCGATTTCGCGCACCTTGCCATCGAGCGTCAGGCCGCTTGTGGACCAGAAGGTGACCTTCACCCCCTTGCCCGGGGAAAATTGCGCGATATCGACTTCGGGAACGGCAATTTCGACTTCCTTTGCACCATCGGCTGCAACGGTGACAACGGAAGAGCCGGCAGCAACCACCTGGCCCGCTTCCGCGTTGACGGCGGTCACAATGCCATCGACACCGGCCTTGAGGCTGGCATAGGCCACCTTGTTGCGCGCCTGTTCGAGTGCCGAGACGGCGGCATCGCGCGCGGCAACAGCCTGATCCTGCGACAGCTGGCTCTGCTCGAGCGAAGATTGCGAGGTGACGTTCTTTTCCTGCAGGATCTCGGCGCGGCGTAGCGCAAGCCGGGTGATATCCACCTGTTTCTGGGCAGACGCCAGTTCGGCCTCCGCCTGGCGCACGGACAATTCGTAATCGACGGGGTCGAGGCGTGCGAGCAGGTCGTCGGACTTTACCCGTTGACCGACATCGACCAGGCGCTCGGTGATCTTGCCGTCCACCCGGAAGCCGAGTGCGATTTCACGGCGCGCCTTGACGGCGCCGGAATATTGCAGAAGGCGCCCCTCGTCGGGGGCTGCCACCGTGACGACCTTGACCGGCCGCACATCCGGCGCACTCGCCTGTTTTTCCTCGCTGCAACCCACAAGCGCTGCAAGCGAAACAGCCAGCGCGATTTTGGTCCATGACATCGTCTTTAGCGCCAACATTGACGGCTCCTACCGAAATACGAAGAGGGATCGCTGCGGATCCACTGCCTTTTTAGGTTTTATCTGAGGGCGCGCAGGATGAAGGCCGCCAGATCCGCCGGCTCGGCCACTTCATCCTGTGCCATTTTCTTCGAGACTATTTGCGGATGACAGAGAGCCGTTGCGGCCTGCATGAAGCATTCGGCCGACAACAGACTGTCCTGCGCACGGAATTCGCCGGCCGCAATGCCATCCTCGATGATCGAGCGGATCAGGTCGCGCAGACGCGTAATATGTTCCTGGATCACCTGCCATTGCTGCTCCATGGCGACCAGCACCATTTCATGCACCTTTTCCTCGTCCAGCATGGTCTCGACCGTGACGCGATGCTGAAGAAGAAGGTGATTTGTCAGCCGTTCCGCCGCAGACGCACTTGCGCGCGCATTGGCGGACAGGACGGCATACTGATGCTCCAGCATGCGCCGGGCTATCGCCTGGTGGATCTCTGCCTTCGAAGAAAAGAACCGGTAGATATTGGCCGGCGACATGGACAGTTCGCGCGCCACATCCGCAACATTCGTCTTGGCATAGCCGTAATGCATGAACAGGCGCTCGGCCGTATCAAGGATTCGCTGGACGTTGTCCTTGCGTGTGGTGTCCTGGGTCGGAGCGGGTTGATCGTTCATGAAAGCTTTCAGATAACGACTGACGAATTTACATTTTCGTCAGTCGTATCATTTCTCTCTGTTTTGTCAATCTGAATGTTCAGGCCCACAATTTTTCGGAACCATTTCAGACGCCAGCCGTTATCTGCGGTCGCATAACCCATGCGAGAATGAGGGGTGCAATGGCCGATGGCCTCCAAGGGCAGCTGGAGACGCGGGATCACTACCGGCTGCTGATCAATTCCATTAGCGATTATGCCATCTACATGATCGACCCCGAGGGTTATGTGGCGAGCTGGAACCCCGGAGCGCAGAGGGTGAAGGGTTATGCCGCGTCCGAAATCATCGGCGCGCATTTTTCACGCTTCTATACCGAGGAGGATCTGGCTGCCGGCGAACCGGCACGGGGGCTGGCGATTGCCCGCGGCACCGGCCGCTTCGAAAAGGAAGGCTGGCGCATCCGCAAGGATGGCAGCCGCTTCTGGGCGAATGTTGTCATCGACGCCATCCGAAACGACACCGGCACGCTTCTCGGCTTTGCCAAGATCACCCGCGACATCAGCGAAAAGCGCGACACGCAGCTGGCACTGGCCAAGGCGCGTGAAGACCTGTTCCAGGCACAGAAGCTGGAAGCCATCGGCCAGCTGACCGGCGGCATTGCGCATGATTTCAACAATTTGCTGATGGCAGTACTCGGTAGCCTGCAGATCCTGCAAAAACGTATGCCCGATGATCCGCAGCTGATGCCGCTTGTGACCAATGCCATTCGCGGCGCCGAGCGAGGTGCCGCGCTGACGCAGCGGCTGCTGGCCTTTTCGCGCCGCCAGGAACTCGACGTGCGCGCCGTCGATGTGGAGGAGTTGATCCACGGCATGCTGGAACTGGTGCGCCGCTCGCTGGACGCCAATACGGTGATCGACGTGGCCTGCGAGCCGGGCCTGCCGCGCATTCTGACCGATGCCAATCAGTTCGAGACGGCGCTGATCAACCTTGTCGTCAATGCGCGCGATGCCATGCCGTCGGGCGGCACGATCCGTATATCGGCAGCCAACAGAGAGGTCCCGAAACCGCGGGGCCTGTTGGCAGCCGGTACCCATGTCGCCATTTCGGTCAGCGATACCGGCGAAGGCATGGATGAAGAGACACGGGCGCGCGCAACGAGCCCGTTCTTCACCACCAAGGGAATAGGCAAAGGCACCGGACTTGGTCTATCAATGGTGCAAGGCCTGACGGAACAATCCGGCGGGCAATTGCTGCTGGAAAGCGAAAAGGGTCTCGGCACCACCGTTACGATGCTGCTGCCTGCGGTCGTCGCAGAGGATGCCGTACACCTGTTGCCGAAGGAAGAGGTGACCCCCATGAACGACATGCCCCATCTCCACCGCGCGCTGACCATTCTGGCCGTCGATGACGATGCGCTGGTTCTCATGAACACGACGCTGATGCTGGAAGACCTCGGCCATACGGTGATCGAGGCCTATAATGGCGAAGAAGCGCTGAAGGTTCTGGAATCCGGCCAGGTGGTGGATATGGTGATCACCGACCATTCGATGCCGAAGATGACGGGGGCCGAGCTTGCTCACCGCATTCGTGCAACGCGGCCGCAGCTACCGATCGTGCTGGCAACCGGTTATGCGGAATTGCCCTCCGGTGAAACCATCCAGCTGCCCCGCCTGCCAAAACCGTTTTCCCAGCAGCAGCTGAAGGCCTCCATCGTCTCTGCACTGCAGGCAGGCTGAACCAACATCGTCCTGAAGCGTTGAAGCAGACCGCAACCTCAGGAGGATGCCCCATGGTTTTCAAACCACAGACCTTTCATGAACAGGAGCCGACGGTGGAACGCGAGGTTCCGCCGCAAGCCGTGCTTGAGACAGACGTTGCAGCAGCGCTTGCGGGAGCCGGCGGACTTGATGCGACGGATGTGACCGTTGTCGTCAAGGGATCGCAGGCAAATCTTGCCGGAACGGTGCTGCGCCCGCAAGAGGTCGCCCGCGCCGAGGAAGTTGCCCTCTCCGTGCCGGGCATCCGATCGGTCGTCAACAGCATCACTGCGCAGCAACCCCTCTGATATCCTCTTTTTGAACGACAAAAGCCCGGCGCGTGAGGTTCACGCGCCGGGCTTTCTATTTTGTCCGAACCTGACGCTTAGCGCGGAAGCGCGTAGGCGATGACATAGTCACCCGGCTTGGTGCCGACCGAGCCGTGACCGCCGGCCACCATCACCACGAACTGACGGCCATCTTCCACCGAATAGGTCATCGGGGTGGACTGGCCACCGGCCGGAAGCCGTGCCTCCCACAGCTGCTCGCCATTGGTGAGGTTGTAGGCGCGCAGGTAGTTGTCGACGGCAGCCCCGAGGAAGGCGACGCCACCCTTGGTGATCATCGGGCCGCCGATGCCGGGAACGCCAAGCTTGAAGGGCAGCGGCAGTGGCGTCATGTCGTAGACGGTGCCGTTCTTCAGCTTGTAGGCGATATCACCGGTGCGCAGGTTCGTGCCGGAGACGTAACCCCATGGCGGTGCCTGGCAGGGGATCTGCAGCGGGCCGAGGAAGGGTCCCATGCGCACGGCATAAGGTGCGCCTTCATTACGGTTCAGCCCCTGTTCGGACCCCTTCTCGTCAGACCCCTTCGGCGGGACTTCCGAGCGCGGAACGAGCTGCGAGGTGAAGGCAAGGTAGGTCGGCATGCCGAACATGACCATGCGCTCCGGATCGACAGCAACCGAGCCCCAGTTGAACGTACCGAAATTGCCGGGATAAACGATCGAGCCCTGCAGCGACGGCGGCGTGTACTGGCCCTCGTATTTCAGCTGCTTCAGACGGATACGGCACACCATCTGGTCGAACATGGTGACGCCCCACATGTCGCGGCCTTCCAGCGGACGCGGGCGGAAGTTGAGCGCCGAGATCGGCTGCGTCGGCGATGTGCGGTCTTCAGGGATCGCACCGCCGGGGGCCGGCTGTTCGGCGACATCGATGATCGGCTCGCCGGTACGACGGTCGAGCACATAGATGTCGCCCTGCTTGGTCGGGCCGATGAGGGCTGGAACCTGCGTTCCGTCAGCCTTGGTCAGGTCCATCAGCACCGGCTGGGCCGGCACGTCCATGTCCCAGAGGTCATGATGCACGGTCTGGCGCACCCAGCGATCGGCACCGGTGTTGATATCGAGTGCGACGATGGAGGAGGAGTATTTCTCGACGCTTTCCGAGCGGTTCATGCCGAGCTGGTCGGGCACCTGATTGCCGAGCGGAATATAGACGAGCCCGAGAGCCTCGTCATAGCTGAAGACAGACCAGCTGTTGGGCGAGTTGGTCGTATAGCTCTGACCGTCCGGCAAAGGCGCCGTCTGCGTCGGGTTGCCCGAATCCCAGTTCCACACCAGGGCACCGGTCTTCACGTCGAAGGCTCGGATGACGCCGGACTGCGAATGGGTGGAGTAGTTGTCGTTGACGGCGCCACCGATGATGATCTTGCCGCCGACGATGACCGGAGGTGAGGTCGAATAATAATAGCCAGCCGGATTATATTGCATGCCGGCCTGCAGATGCAGCGTA
Source organism: Neorhizobium sp. PAMB6630 (assembly GCF_058242775.1). Taxonomy (NCBI): domain Bacteria; kingdom Pseudomonadati; phylum Pseudomonadota; class Alphaproteobacteria; order Hyphomicrobiales; family Rhizobiaceae; genus Neorhizobium; species Neorhizobium sp. PAMB6630. The sequence goes on along the minus strand of NZ_CM177836.1, from coordinate 729,701 downwards.
CCCTGGTCTGCAAAATCCGTGCACACTTCGCCATTCTTCGCATCGAGAGCGATGAGGCGGGCATCCGATGTCGGCAGGTAGACGCGCGTGGCGCAGGCAGCATCCGGCGCTGCGGCCGGATCCGCATAATAGGTCACGCCGCGGCACGTCTGGTGCTGGCGGTCGGGGTTGAGACCGGAATTGCTGTCATACTTCCACTGCTGCTTGCCTGTGGTCGCGTCGATGGCGATTGCCCAATTGTGCGGCGTGCAGACAAAAAGCGAGTTTCCAACCTTGAGCGGCGTCACCTGATAGGTGGTTTCACCCACATCCTGCGGAAGCTTGACGTCGCCCGTCTGGAAACGCCAGACTTCCTGCAGATTGGAAACGTTTTCGACATTCACCTGATCGAGCGGCGAATAACGCTGGCCATAAGGCGTGCGGCCATACTGGTGCCATTCGCCTGGCGGCACATCGCCCCCGAGGTTTGGCGCGGCAGCCACCTGCTCTTCCGGCAGATTTCCATGTGTGTCCGTCGTATCGATCACCATCGAAAGGACGGCAATAACGATTGCCAGCGTCACCGACGCGGCAAGCGGTCCCGCACTTGCGCCATAACGGAAGCCGGTTGTCGGGCTCCTGAAGCCAAGCGGCCTGCGGATCCACGGCATCAGCAACCAGATGCCGAGCACGATGATGACGCCGCCCCGCGGCCCAAGCTGCCACCAGTCGAAGCCAACCTCCCACAGCGACCAGCCGAGCGACCCGAGAATGATCAGCGAATAAAGCCAGAGTGCTGCCGCGCGGCGCAGAAACAGCAGGATGGCGGTGAGGAGAAAAGCAATGCCGGTGATGAGGTAATAGGCGCTTCCGCCCAGCATCAAAAGCTGGGCGCCACCGGCCGCCAAAGCAATCCCGATCAAAGAGAACAGGACCGCTGTGATCGTAACGGACATATCGAAAATCCCAAAAAAATCGTGTGCAGGGAGTACGGCGCAAGGCCGTAACCGCCCGGACAACTGCACACGAACGAAAAGGTTCCAGGTTTTGCCCGAAACTTGCCATAATGGGATTTGCGCAGCCGCCGGCTGAACGGGACGGTCAGTCCTCGCCCAACTCCTGCAGGATCTGGTGACGGGCGCGGTTGAGGCGGCTTTTGACCGTTCCGATCGCGCAGTCACAGATTTCTGCGGCCGATTCATAACTTTCGCCAAGGATGGCCACGAGCGTCAGGACCTCACGGTAATGCGGAGGAAGCTTTGCCAGCGCCTTTTGCACCTCGCGAGCCCTTGCCTGGATTTCCTGCGTCGCCTCCATCGGCGTATCGCCAGACACGCATTCCTCCAGCCCCGGCGCTTCGCGGCCGAGCACCTTGGCGCGGGTATAGAATGTGTTGCGCATGATCGTGAAGAGCCAGGACTTCAACTTGGTTCCCGGCTCGAACTTGTCGAGGTTCCCCAAGGCCTTCATCAGGGTTTCCTGCACCAGATCATCCGCATCGGACGAATTGCGGCAAAAGGTGCGGGCAAACGCGCGGAGAGCGGGGATGAGTCTGACAATGTCTGCGCGGGCAGGATCGCGACTCAACTGTGATTCGGACACCGTTGCAAACCTCTCCAGTATCGGTGGTGGGATCGAGGTGGCAAACGTCGGTTACGTCTATTTGGTTCCGCTTGAATATGACGATCTGCAGTTGTCCTCCCAGGGGGTGCGATCCGCCGCGTTGCGGAACAAACTCAGGACAGTTTTCGTTCTTTGCCCAACAAACGAAACCGGAAAGGGTTACATCATGAGCATCGTTGGCACGCAGGTGATTGCAGAAGGTGGCGGCAAGGCCGGTTATACCGTCGAATTCGTCGAAGAGGACGGCAATGTGGTATCCGTCAGCCTGCGCTCGAACACATCCGAGCTGACGCGCGGCAATGCCATTGTAAAGGCAAAGGAATTTCTCGGCCGTATTGTCTCGCAGGGCGAACTGCCGGATGAGATGGTGGAGGCGGCACCGGCAAAGGAAGCAGCCCGCCCTGGCACGCAGCGGCCGCTGGAATCTGATCGCCACAACGGGCAGGACATCGAAAAGCAGCTGAATGAAGGGCTTGAAGACAGCTTTCCGGCAAGCGATCCGGTCTCGGCCACCATCACCTCGATCCCCGGCCGCAGCTGAATAAAAAACTGATCGATAAGTCACGCCCGGCTGCAGATCGTGCAGCCGGGTGTTGCTTTGCGTGCCGTGCCCATTGACAAGCGGGACCTTTCCGCGCTTTCCAGTAGTTTAGAAGGTGCTGCCGTAAGACGGGAACGTGCGCAGCAGCCGAGTGGGACAGGCAAAGGCTCCGCCGAGAGGTCGGGATGACGAGAAATTCGGGTAAGATGGCCGGCGGAAAAACAGTTCTGGGAACCAAAGTCAGCGACAAGGTTGCCGATCTCCTCGTCGAGATCGAAAAGGAACCTGTGCCGGACCGGCTGCTTGATCTGGCGCGTCAGCTGCAAAAGGCCCTGAACGACAAGCTTGACGCCCAGGACTGATCGACACCTTATCTGCGGGCGCGCCTTTTCAGTCGACCTGGACAGGCAGGATGGTGTCGACACGCACAATGCCGTCGACAACTTCACGCGGACCCTCGGGCGAAAACCGCCCCGACAGATCCTCGATCACCGTATAAAGCTTCTCATTGCGAAATGCGCTTGCCATGTTCGTTGAATTTCCTTCAGCCGGGCTCGCATCGATTTCCGTAAAATCAAGCTCTGCATCCGTTGCCACCAGCCGGGCATCGCCGGCGGTCAGTGCGCGCACCACCACTTCCCCCTGCGGCGGACGTCCCATCCATTGTGGATCATCAAGCGGGGCGCTTGGCACCAGTCGATAGATTTTCATCGCCTGCGACATGGGAATTCCTCCTTGGTTTTCTAACCCACAAAACGTCTTCGCCTTTCCTTCGTTCCGGCCCTCTGCGGCCGGAACTTTGGCAGCGCGGTGCGGTTGCGGCAGTCGCATGCCCAAGACAGGAGGACATGATGCAAGATCGCGGCAACTGTTATCATCTGTGTGTCGACATGCAGCGGCTGTTTGCAGAAGATACGCCCTGGCATATCGAATGGATGGAAAAGGTGCGCGAGCCGGTAGCACGGCTTGCGCAGGCCCACCCCGAGCGCACGATCTTTACCCGCTTCGTGCCGCCGCACACACCAAACGAGGCCAGTGGTCAATGGCGAGCCTATTTCGACAAATGGTCTAACATGACTCGCAATGCGCTTGGCGAGGAACTGATCGACATCCTACCGGAACTGAAGGTGCTGGTGCCGCCAGCGGTGGTGTTCGACAAGCCGATCTATTCGCCTTGGCTCGATGGACGGCTGAACCATTACCTCTGCGACAAGAAGGCAACCACACTGGTTATTTCCGGCGGAGAAACCGATGTCTGCGTACTGGCAGCGGTGCTGGGTGCAGTCGATCTCGGTTACCGCGTTGTGCTGGTAAAGGATGCGATCTGCAGTACGTCGGACCGCACCCACAACGATTCCCTGGAACTCTATGCCTCGCGCTTTTCAGTACAGCTCAACCTGATGACGACGGACGAGATTCTGGCCTGGTGGCGATGAACTATCGCCGGCAGGCCGGCATACAGCCGCAAACCGGAACAAACCTTTTTGCTGCCGGTTGTTCTCCATGAGCAAGGTGTCACACCATGAAACGGAGGAGACTGCGATGCGCCATGAACCGACAAGCTCCGGCAAACCCGGCGAAATTTCTCAAAAACCCCGCTGGGAGGGCCCGGCTGAAACGCGCCCGAGCGGCTACGAACAGGGCGAGGCCAATATCTTTGCCGACGACCCGGTGGCCGACAAAAAACGCAATGCCGATGATTATCCTGAAGACGACCTCGCCGACGAGGAACGCGCCAAGCAGGAGATGGAGGCCAAACGCAAATGATCGACAATCTTTGGTTCTTTGCCGTCGCACTTGGCCCGGTCCTTCTCGGGGCAGCCATTGTCTATGCCATGATGCGCCGCCGCAGGCTGAACCGCGTCGAGGAAATACGCCAGGACAATGCCGTGCGCGATCTCTACGAGAAGCCGGTTTCACGCGCGGAATAACCAGCAAGGCAGCGGGAACATTGTCGGCATCGACGGGTTAGAACAGTGCGCCTTCCAGCGCCACGCTATTTTCCCCTTACAAAACCCGATGAGGAGACACCCATCATGGCAACGAAGACCCTTGAGGATCTGTTTTACGAGACCCTGAAAGACATTTATTATGCCGAGCGCAAGATTTCCAAGGCGCTGCCGAAAATGGCCCGCGGCGCCCAGGATGCCAAGCTGAAGCAGGCTTTCCTGACGCACAAGGATGAAACCGACGGTCAGATCGAACGCCTTCAGCAGGTCTTTGAACTGATTGGCAAGCGCGCGCGCGGCAAGACCTGCGCCGCCATCGAAGGCATTATCGAAGAAGGCGAGGAAATCCTTGAAGAATTCAAGGGGACGCCGGCACTGGACGCTGGTCTTCTGGCGGCCGCACAGGCAGTCGAGCACTATGAGATCAGCCGCTACGGCACGCTCGTTGCCTGGGCAAAGCAGCTGGGCCTGAAGGATGCGGTTACGCTTCTTGAAGAGACGCTTGCCGAAGAAAGCAAGACGGACGAGACGCTGACGGCGCTTGCCGACAGCGCGGTCAACATGGCGGCCAAGAAGGCCGCCTGACGATCGACATGCGGCTTGCCGGATCGGTGAGCCGCATGGCAGTTTTCGCACGTTGCGAAAAGCGAAAAGCCCGCCAACCATTCACGGTTCGCGGGCTTTTTAGTAGGTTCCCGTCGACGGGCGCGCTGCGTGCGCCGCAGTCTGATCGTCAGAGGGAATGCATCGGCGGCTGCGGCGTCACCTTGATCATCTCGCCGCTCACCTCCTGCCGGCGAAAGATGGGGCGGCGCAGCGTTTCCAGTTCGCGCTCCGCATGGCTTTTGGCAGCTTTCAGCGCCAGACCGTAGGACGGATAGGAAGCGGAGCGCTTTCCATCCAGCACATAGATCCAGCCGGTGGCATGGGGAATGATATCGAAACATTTTTCCATGGAACGGGCCCTCCTCGCCCGTCGTTCCAACCGGAAGGCGATCATAAAGTTCCCGGCGCGTTTAAAAAAAATTCGACACTCCATGGCTTGCCAGCGGCCGTTGCAGCGCACAAAATCCAATTGCGCCGGAACTTTTTGAGGCAAAGCGCGTTTCGATGCTCGGGCTAATGGAGACGAAGATGGCGGACTCAGAAGAGTGGATCAGACACCGCGCCTACGCATTGTGGGAAGAAGACGGTTATGCACATGGCAAGGATAGTGCGCATTGGGAACAGGCGCGCCGGGAATATGAAGCGCTGAGTGCTTCGGGCAAGACACCCGACACGGCGGACGCCTCGAAACCCTTGGCGGTTGAGCCCGCTCCGAACGATCCGGTCATCGACACGGCACCGGCCAAACCAAAGCCAAAGGCCACCGCAAAGCCTGTGGCCGCGCCGGCCAGGAAGCGCTCGACAAAAAAGACCGGCCTCTGACACGGCTTGCCGACAGGATCCCTGGCGGATTTTGCCCGGCGTGATGCGCTCACGCGCTTCCAACAGACCAAACGAGCGATCCCCGCTCCCTCAGAACCACCCCTTGCGCCGTGGAGATCTTCACGGCGCCTCGTGATTTTTCGTGTTTTTTGGACATGCCATGCAGGCCGAGCTTCCCGCCCTCCTGATTTCCTCTGACGGATGGAACACCCTTCGTGGCCGGCGCGTTTGCCACCACACAACCACAGGCGCGCGCAGGATTTCGCCATGATGAATGCTCCCGTAAGCTTTGACGACCGCCGTATTCGGCGTGGCCGGGACCGGACATCCGAGGCGGACGCGCCAGAGAGGGACAGGCCACATATGAACGTTCTATCGGTAACATCGGAGCTATTCCCCCTGATCAAGACGGGTGGTCTGGCCGACGTGACCGGCTCGCTTCCCAAGGCCCTGCGATCCTGCGGCGTGTCGACGTCGACCCTTGTGCCCGGTTATCCTGTCGTGATGGACAAGATCGAGGGTGCGGTTCCGCTCCTTGCCTTCGATGATCTTCTGGGCGAACCGGCCCGTCTTCTCCACGCTCATATCGATGACCTCGATCTTTTCGTGCTGGATGCGCCATCGCTGTTTGACCGCCCGGGCGGGCCTTATGTCGATGAAGCCGGCAGGGACCACGCGGACAACTGGAAGCGCTTTGCAGCCCTGTCACGGGCAGCCGCTGAAATTGCCAATGGCGCCCTGCCCGCCTGGAAGCCCGATCTGGTGCATACCCATGACTGGCAGGCAGCGCTGACCTCCGTCTACATGCGCGAGATGGGTTGCACCCTGCCGGTGGTTCTCACCATCCATAACCTTGCATTCCAGGGCCAGTACGGCGTCGACCGCCTGCCGGCCATCGGCCTGCCGCGCAGCACCTACACGACGCAGTGCCTCGAATATTTCGGCGATATCAGCTACCTCAAGGGCGGACTGCAGACATCGGATGCGATTACCACGGTCAGCCCCACCTATGCCCGGGAAATCCTCACCCCGCGCTTCGGCATGGGGCTGGATGGCGTTTTGAACGAACGGGTCATGGCGCTTCGCGGCATTGTCAACGGCATCGATCTCGACGTGTGGAACCCCTCCACCGACACTTATCTGCCGCGCAACTACGATGCGACGAGTTTGAAGCGCAAGCGCGAGAACCGTGCGGTGCTTCTGGAGCGCTTCGGCCTTGAGCAGGGCGACGGCCCGGTTTTTTCAGCCGTCACCCGCCTCACCTGGCAAAAGGGCATGGATATGCTGGCCGATACCGCCGACGAAATCATCCATAACGGCGGCAAGCTGATCGTGTTCGGCAAAGGCGACCGTGAGATCGAGGACGCGCTTCGGGCAACTGCCGCTCGTTTTCCCGGGCGCATGGCCGTGCATGTCGGTTATGACGAGCCAACGGCCCATCTCATCCATGGCGGTTCGGATGCGATCGTGCAGCCGTCTCGCTTTGAGCCATGCGGGCTGACCCAGCTTTACGCGTTGCGTTATGGTTGCGTGCCCGTGGTGTCGCGCACCGGCGGCCTGTCGGAAACCATCATCGATGCCAATGATGCGGCTGTCTCTGCGCGCGTGGCCACCGGCTTCCAGTTTCATCCTGTCAACACCGATGGCCTGCGCCTGGCGCTTCGTCGCGCGCTTGACACCTATTCCGACACGCGCAGTTGGGCACGCCTGCAGAACCAGGGCATGAAGACCCGTTTTTCCTGGGAACGCAGTGCCGAAAAATATGCCGCGATCTACGCCAACCTCGTCGGCAAACGCGCCGATGGCGGCTTGCGCCGCATGGGTGGCTGATCGAGAAGAGGCCGGTCGCGGCTTTTGAGCGACCGGCTTTTTTTCGCGCCCTTCGCCGCTCTTGCCAACGCTCCGGTCTTCTCCTCCCAATCCATAGTCAGCGGCCCGAAGCATAGCCTTTCGGGCCGCTTTTGCGTCGGCGCCGCTTTGGAACCCAAGGCAGAGAAAGGCTGTTGCTTCACCGCCAAGCCCCTGTTTATCGGCTACGGCCGGGGGCGCGCTGGGCGTTACCTATTGGGAATGACGTCTGGCTACCGATCAGCAAATAAACAACAGCATGGTCTTCGCGCCGGTCTTCAAATGCAAAAAGGCCGGCAAACGGGTTGCCGGCCTTCTCATTTTATCTGTCGTCTGAACCGTCAGCCGCGGCGGAACACAGCAAGGCTACGGCCTTCCAGCTCGAAATCCTCGTCCTGGTCGATCTCCTGACCGCGCACGGTCGGGTCTGCGGTGGTGAGTTCGAGGATCCAGCGGCCCTTGTTGAGCGGCGGGATCTTGAACGGCACCGTGCCTTCGAACGGGTTGAACAACATCAACGCATCCGACCAGATGCCCTTCTGTCCCTCCAGGTCGCGGCGGCCGAGATGAAGGCCAAGCGTCGTGCCCTCCAGCCATTGTTCCGGCTGCTGATAACCGCCGCCGGCGTTGAACCAGTTCACTTCCATGCCGTCACGCCAGTTTTCGCGGCGAAACAGCGGCTGCTTCTGGCGAAGGGCAATAACGTGGCGGGTGAAGTTGCGCAGTGCCTCATTGGTTTCCGGCAGGCCTTCCCACTGGACCCAGGAGATTTCGCTGTCCTGGCAGTAGCCGTTGTTATTGCCCATCTGGCTGCGGCCAAACTCGTCGCCGGCCAGAAGCATCGGCGTGCCGTGCGACAGGAACAGCGTCGCGAGGAAGTTGCGCTTCTGGCGCTCGCGCACCGCATTGATGCCGTCGTCCTCGGTCGGACCTTCGGCGCCATAGTTGTAGCTGCGGTTGTCGTTATGGCCGTCGTTATTGTCTTCGCCGTTATCGTCGTTGTGCTTCTCGTTGTAGGACACCATGTCGTTCAGCGTAAAACCGTCATGGGCGGCGAGGAAGTTGACGCTGGACCACGGGCGACGGCCGCGCTGGTCGTAGATGTCGCCGGAGCCGAGCAGGCGTGCGGCAAAATCCGGCGCCGTATTCTGGTCGCCCTTCCAGTATTCGCGGGTCGTGTCGCGGTATTTGTCGTTCCATTCGGCCCAGCCGGGCGGGAAACCGCCGACCTGGTAACCGCCAGGGCCGATATCCCAGGGCTCGCCGATCAGCTTGACCTTGGAGAGCGTCGGGCACTGGGTGATGGCATCGAAGAAACCGCCGCGCTCGTCGAAACCTTCCGGTTCACGACCGAGAATGGTGCCGAGATCGAAGCGGAAACCGTCGACATGCATGTGGTCGACCCAGTAACGCAGCGAATCCATCACCATCTGCAACACGCGCGGATGGGAGGTATTCACGGTATTTCCGGTGCCGGTATCGTTGATATAATACCGGTGATTGTCCGGCAGCGTGCGGTAATAGGAAAAATTGTCGATGCCCTTGAAGGAGAGCGTCGGTCCAAGCTCGTTGCCTTCGGCGGTATGATTATAAACCACGTCGAGGATCACCTCGATGCCGGCATCATGGAAGGACCGCACCATGTCGCGGAAACCCTGAATACCCTTTGGCCCGTAATAACGCGAGGCGGGCGCGAAAAAGCCGATGGTGTTATAACCCCAGAAATTGTGCAGTCCCTTGTCGAGAAGGTGCTGGTCATCCGGGAACTCGTGGACCGGCATAAGCTCGACGGAGGTGATGCCGAGGCTCTTGATGTAATCGACGGTGGCCTTGTGGCCCATGCCCTCGAACGTGCCGCGCTGGTTTTCCGGAATGGCCGGGTTCAGCTTGGTAAAGCCTTTGACGTGGGTTTCATAAACGACGGTTGCTGGCCAGGAAATGTTCGGACGGCTATCGCCGCTCCAGTCGAAGGCGAAGGGATCGATGACCCGGCATTTCGGCGTATAAGGCGCGCTATCGCGCTCGTCGAAGGTGAGGTCCTTGTCTTCGGCCAAAAGGTCATAGGCAAAATGTGCGTCGTTCCAGTCGAAATTGCCGACGAGTTCGCGCGCATAAGGGTCGATGAGCAGCTTGTTGGCGTTGAAGCGGTGGCCGTTTTCGGGATCGAACGGGCCATGCACGCGGTAGGCATAAAGCTGGCCGGGTTTCACGCCCGGCAAATAGACGTGCCAGATCTCGTTGGTGTATTCCGGAAGCGTGATGCGCGCGATCTCGGTCTTGCCGGAGGGATCGAACAGGCAAAGCTCGATGCGTTCCGCATGGGCGGAAAAAATGGCGAAGTTCGTGCCATTGCCATCGTAAGTGGCACCGAGTTCCAACCAGGAACCCGCTTCCACCGTAAAATCAGTTGTTTTCATATCCATTGCCGCACCTTCTGTCGCTGTGCGCACACAAAGCGCGAGGGACCATTTCGTTCCCGCACTGCGACAAGATCCGTCTTAATCCGCCTCAACGCGGCGGTTTCTGCCCATCTGTGGGAACGGTCCCGCCGGTCCCGCTCTGCGGCGTCGGATCGCGATCGGCCGGAGCGGTATTGCCATCAAGCTGGTTTGCCGCCGGCGGCGACGTGTCGGTAGGTGTCGTGTTCTGTTCCTCGGCCGGGCCGCAGGAGGACAGGGTGGCTATCAGGATCGTGCATCCGGCCAGCAGCAGCATTTTCATCGTGGCACCTCGTCTATCAGGCCCGCTCATCTGTCTGACGACAACGGCGGGCGGTGAAAAATTTCACGGATGCCGGTAACCTTTTGCGCCTGTCGATGTTCCCCCTTTGATAGAAGGGCGCAGAACGTGCGCCGTAATCAGCAGGAGGAAAATAACGATGATGTCGCAGTCCGCAGAAGAGATGGAAGGCCGCCTCAACGCCCATCGGGAACTGATGATCGATTTTATCGCCGCCCTTCTCGGCGGCGACCAGAGCCTGCAACAATTCGCACGGCGGCTGTCTGAGGATGCAAGCTTCAAGGATCACGAGGAGGATCCAGGTGCGGTTCCGGGCGAAGGTTTTGCCATTGCAAATATGGCAGCCGATGAGATCCGCTCCATTCTGGAAGCCGCCCGCGCCCGCGCAAAAGCCGAGCACCGCATGGCATGACGCGTGGCAGAAATTGCCGACTGTCATTTTTCTGACAGCTTCTGCACACATTATTCACACCTGTGGCAATTGTGTGGAACCAGTCAGCTGCAAGCCCGTTCTGGAGCCACAGACAGTAGGGAGATGCATCATGCCGCGTGAATGGCTGGAAGCTGCAAGTGTTGTGCTTGCCATTGCAACATGTTACATGCTGATCGTGCCGGTCTGATCCTGGCTTTGCCGCGCCTCAACGGTTGACGTCGCGCGCGGCAAAATAAGCAGCCAGATCCTCCACATCCTTGTCCGTCAGGTCATTGGCGGCGCGCGCCATCAGATGGTGAAACTGCGTTCCGCCACGATGCCCATCCCGGAACAGACGCAACTGACGTGCCAGATATGGCGCGCTCTGTCCCGAAAGGCTCGGATAGAGCGGGTTGCTATCCGGTTTTTCGTGACAGCTGAGGCAGGCGGGAATGCGGTCCTCTGGACGTCCTGCTGTCGCAAGCTTTTCCCCATCCGCGATATTTCCGCCGTTCGGATTTCTCTCGTCCTCCGCAATGGCCTTGCGCGGCAGCGCCGAATAATAGGCGGAAAGGCCTGCCACCTGATCCGCGTTAAGGCCGTTGACGGCCGTCTGCATGACGCCGCTTGCGCGGTCGCCCTTGAGGTAGGCGCTAAGACTTTCCCTCAGATACTCCGGCGATTGCCCCGCAAGGCTCGGGATCAGGCTTCTGCCGTTCAGGCGTTCCTCGTCATGGCAGGACTGGCAGCCGAGCGCTGTCACCTCTCCCGATGGTGTGGCAAGCCCGGCAAGTGCGCGATAGTCATCCGCGCTCATTCCCGGCAGCTTGCGCACGAACGCTACCATGGACCAGACCTCGTCCTCGCGATGTTCGGCAGGCCAGGCGGGCATTCCGGTGAAACGCACGCCCTTCTCGACGATGTGAAACAGTTCCGCATTCGTCCATGTGGGCACGCGGGGTTTCAGGTCCGGCGGCACCGGCAACATGCCGAAGACGACGGCGGAGCGTTCGCGGGCCGGCGAACCATGGCACATGGCACAGCCCGCCTCGTAATGCCCGGCTGCCAGTTTGAGCATTTCGGGATTGTCGAAAGGCGGTACGTCCGTTGAAAGAGAGGCGGTGCGCACCGAACTTTGCATCGACCAGTGCAAAAACCAGTCGGTGATCGCCCAATGGCCACTTCTCGCGCCGATGCTGACAAGGCCGGACCAGGCGACGAAGAGGCCGAGGATAGGCGCGACGACGAGGGCTGCGATCAGGTATTTCCAGCGGATAAACATCAGCCCTCCCTTATGCCAGATGGCGATGGTGCATTAAGCGTGCGGGCCAGAAGCGTAACGCCGCCGGCAAGATAAACGGCCGCGCCCACCATCAGCATGACGACGCCGCCGACCTGCTGGTCTTCGCCAGCCGAAAGGGTCGTGCCGAAACAGGTGACAAAACCATCGCCGTAGAGTGGGCGTGGCGACAGGGCCAGAAGCGCGCCGAGCAAGGTCATGTGCATGGTGGTGAACAAAAGGCCGAGCGTGCCGCCAAGCCGGCGCTCATCGCGCGCCTCTCCCGAACCGCCGAAACAGGAGAGCCAGAGAATGAGACCGGCGATTAGGAAACACGCCTGCTCCGCCACGCGAAACACAACCGAGCTTTCCGACAGGGCGCGCAGTGCCGGCAGGTGCCAGCCCCAGACGACAATGAGTTCGATGAGCGAGGCCGTCAGCGGCGTAAGCATGCGGCTTGTTGCAACGCGATCGTAACGCGAGCCGGAGATGGAAAGCGCCAGAAGCGGGGCGGCACCGGCCACTACCGCCATATGGGTGATCATGTGGACCGAAAACGAAGCGGCATTTTCAAGGACGAGAAGTGTCCAGGCAGCGCACAGCACCAGAAGGCCGCAGCCGAACATCACGCGTTTTGTCGTCGTGCTCATGTCTGGCACTCCGCCAGGATGATCAGCGGGATTGCCGTATAGATAACGGCGACGAAGCTGAGGCCGGACAGAAGCAGCGTCGCAAACCCCTGGAACAGGCGTCGATCCTTGCCCGTGGGTTCGTCATGCGGGGGGTCGCCGGAGCCAAATCCCCATTGGCGCCAGGCGAGGTAACCGGCAAACACGATGAAGGCGAGCGCAAGAAGTGTGAAGGCGACGAGCGCCCAGCGGAAATCATTGAAGCTGAGGCCGTAGATGCCCGGTTTGGCGCAATAGATCGCCATCACGACATAACAGATGACGAAATGCAGCGCCCAGACGATGGGGGCGGTAAACAGGGTCCAGAGCGTTTCGACTTCGCGGGGGATGACGCTTTTCATGACACCCTCATCTCAGGCTCGGGAAGAGGCCGATGGTGGCAAATGTGCCGACCGCCGTTGCCAGCATGAAGTGCCAGTAGAGCACGACATTGCGCAGATCCTGATCGTAGGTGCCGGTGAGGCGCCCGGCAAAACTGCGCGCCAGGCAATAGGCCTGCATTACGATGGCAACGGCTGCATGGGCGGATGTCCAGCAGACGAGCACCCAGACAATGGCCGGATAGACGTGCCGTGTCGGCTCCATGGCATGGCTATATGGTCCAATGAAGCCGGCGGCGGTTCCACCGAGGGTCAGCGCCAGCGCCAGAACCAGCAGAAGGCGGGTGGTGGCGGTGCGATCGCGGTCGTTTACAAAACGCGCCGCCATCATCGCAAGCCAGGCGGCGATGAAGAGTCCAGCAGCAATCAGCGGCCACATCATGCCCGGACCGGCAGCCCCTGCGGTGAAATCATCATGGATGGTCCAGTAGAAGAAATAACCGAAAATAAGGCTCGCAAAGGCCGTACCGTCTCCGACCATGGTGATGAACATCGCCCACCAGCCGACCGAGGCAGGACCGGAGACGTAAAGCGGAAAGCTCTTGCCCATGCCCGCTTCGCGAGCCTCGGTCTCGGGGATCTGCGCAGTTCCCGTCCACAGCCAGTAGAGAATGGAGATCAGCGTGCCGATGGCGCAGAGGATCGTGATCCACCACCATTCATAAGTCAGCGCGATGAACACACCGCCGAGCATGAAGGCAGCCACCATCGTGACATGCGAGGAACCTCCGACGCGCAGCACCTGCAGCGGCTTGCCATCAAGAACGGAGGTGACGAGGGTTTCGCGGTGACCAGTTTCGGCGTCCGGCAGGTAGAAGCGCCCCTCGGCAATGTGCTGGCGCAGATCCGGCTGATCCCAGAGGGGATAACGGCTGTTGACGACGGGAATGGAGCGATACCCCCAGTTCTCGTCCTTTTCGTTGAGCCATTCCATCGTGCCGGCATTCCATGGGTTGTCCGGCGAGACGGGGACGTTGCGCTTTGGCCTCAGCACATCGATCACGACAAGGGCAAAACCTGCCGCAAACACGAAGGCGCCAATTGTCGAGATAAGGTTAAACCAGTCCCAGCCCATGTCTTCCGGATAGGTATAGACGCGGCGCGGCATGCCGCGAAGGCCTGCAAAATGCATCGGGAAAAACGCGGTGTTAAAGCCGACGAACATCAGCCAGAAGGCGATCTTGCCAAGGCGATCAGAGAGTTTCTTGCCGGAAAAGAACGGATAGAAATAATAGATGCCAGCCGTTACCGGAAACAGCATGCCGCCGATCAGCACGTAATGCAGATGGGCGACAATGAAATAGGTGTCATGCGCCTGCCAGTCGAACGGCACCAGCGCGACCATGACACCGGTGAGACCCCCGATGATGAAGATGGCAAGCCCGCCGGCGCCAAACAGCATGGGCGTTGAAAAGATCACCCGACCGGCCAGCATTGTCGCGATGAACACGAAGATCTGCACGCCCGTCGGGATCACCACCGCCTCGGAGGCGGCCGAAAAGAAGGCGAGCGAGATCTGCGGCAGGCCGGTGGTGAACATGTGGTGCACCCAGAGCCCGAAACTGAGGAAGCCGGTGCCCACGGCCGCCAGCACGATCCAGGAATAACCGACGATCGGCCTCTGGGAAAAGGTCGGCACGATCATCGCCATCAGGGCAATGGCCGGCAGGAAGATGATGTAGACCTCTGGATGGCCGAAGATCCAGAACAGGTGCTGCCAGAGCAGCGGATCGCCGCCGCGGGCCGCATCGAAAAAGGGCCAGTCGAACATGCGCTGCATTTCAAACAGCAGGTCGCCGGCAATCAGCGGCGGGAAGGCAAACAGGATCATGCCCGCCACGACCAGCAGATACCAGGCAAAGAGCGGCATCATGTTGATCCGCATGCCCGGTGCCCGGCATTTCATGATGCCGACGATGAGTTCCACGGCCGCGGCGATGGAGGCGACCTCGATGAAGGACAAGCCGAGCAGCCAGATATCGGCGCCGATGCCGGACTGTTCCTTGTCGGTGGCAAGCGGCGGATACATGAACCAGCCGCTGTTGGGCGCGGCATTAAAAAAGATCGAGCCGCAGACGAAGACGCCGCCGATGAAAAAACTCCAATAGCCGAAGGCCGAAAGGCGCGGAAACGGCAGTTCGCGCGAGCCGAGCATGGAGGGCAGGATAAAGATCGCCACCGCCTCGAAGATCGGCACGGCAAACAGGAACATCATCACCGTGCCATGGAGCGTAAAGGCCTGGTTGAAAAATTCCGCCGATACGAGATCGTTATTGGGCACGGCAAGCTGCAGGCGGATCAGAAGCGCCAGCAGGCCGGCAAACAGCATGAACAGGAAGGCCGTACAGCCATACCACAGGCCGATCTGGCTGTTGTTGACCGAGGTCCAGTAACGCCAGCCTGAAGGCGTGCGCCAGACATCCCGCAGGCGCTTTTCCTGCGCGGCGCGCTCCTCCTTCGGCAGCAACGGTCCCAGTTCGACGGTCATTCCAGTCCTTTCAGGTAGAGGGCAATCGCCGCCACATCCGCCTCGGGAAGCATGGCAAAACCCGGCATACGCACGCCGGGCTTGATGGCATCGGGATATTGAATGAAGCGGGCGAGGTTCTCAGGCGTGTTGGGAAGCGTGCCCGCGGCAACCGTCGGACGTGATCCAAACGCCGTGAGGTTCGGCCCGAGCGCGCCGTCTGCCGGCGTGCCGGAAATGGCATGGCAGGAACCACAGCCGTGGCGCAGGAAAAGATTGAGGCCTCGGGGCTGGCCGCTGGAAACCGGTTCGATGCCGGCGACCGGGCTTTCCGAAGGCCGGGCAGCCAGCCAGTCGTCAAATGCCTGAGGTTCCATCGCCTGAACCGTAAAGGCCATCAGCGCGTGGGCGGTGCCGCAGAATTCGGCGCAGACGCCGCGGTAGGTGCCGGGCCGGGTCGCTTCCAGCTGCAAAGTGTTGGTGCGGCCGGGGATCGCGTCCATCTTGCCGCCAATCGACGGGATCCAGAAGGAATGGATGACGTCCTTCGCTTTCAGCATGAAAAGCACACGCTCGCCGGTGGGCATATGCACTTCATTGGCTGTCTCGCGGATCACGCCGCCGGTGCTGTCGAGATAACGCACACGCCACCAGTATTGCTCGGCCGTAACCTCGATGCGGCGCAAACCCTCCCCCTCGCCGCCAAACCAGGGGCGCATGGCGGGCATCAGCCAGACCGCATAGGCAAGCAGAAAGGCCAGCACGACGACCGGGAAGGCAACGCCGCCGAAAAAGATCACCCGGCTGGCACCGATTTCCGACATCGGCTTTTTCTTCAGACGGCTGGCATAGATGACGGCACCGACAACGATCAGCCAGATCACGCCACCGCCGGCAACCATGGCCCAGAACAGCGTGGCAACCGCCTCAGCCTCGGAGCCCGCAGGGTCGAGCGCCGACTGGATGCCCGTGCAGGACGACAAGACAAGTCCCGGCAAAAGGACGGCGAGCATGCGCCGACAGTCAACTGGTGATCGATTTGGCCGGCCCCTGCCGGTCAAGCGGTCATCGCACATCCTTGCCCCTGCGGCTGATCTTCCCCAAAATTTGCCGTGTTAAGACGGCAGCGAACAGGGCGGCAACTGTGAAGGGTAGCTTTTGTTCCAGTACGTGCCTTAGTTTTTATGAGGAACCATCCAGCCCGGGCTGCGGTTTAGAGAGCACAACGGGCCGAAACAGCGGCCTCAACGACAGGCAAGACACTTCGTCTCCGCAAGGACCATCTCGAACCCGGGTTCAGCGGGAACGATCACTGGAGGAAGTGAAATGCGCGACGTTATTGCCAGACTGAATGAACTGATTGGCCGCAAAAGGTCACAATCCGCACCTGACACTGTCCAAAGGGCAGATAACCTTCATGTCGTCATGCCCGACAGTGTCGATATGCCCCTTCCAAGGGCACCGCGAGAGGAAATGCGCGTTCCCGCTTCGATCAACGGGCGCGATCTCTCGACTGGCCGGCTTTAACCGGCACCAAACCATCGAAAGGATACCTCCATGACAGATATTACCTCCGCACGAATCCTGATCCTGGCCACCGACGGCTATGAGCGCTCCGAGCTTCGCGTGCCGCTGGAAGACCTGCGCAAGCAGGGCGCCGATGTGAAGATCGCTTCGCTGGAAGCCGGTGAGATCAAAAGCTGGGATGAAAAGAACTGGGGCGACAGCGTTCCGGTGGATCTGCTTGTCACCGATGTGAAGTCCGAGGATTACCACGCGCTTGTCATTCCGGGCGGCCAGATCAACCCGGACATCCTTCGCGCTAATGAGAACGCAGTCAAGGTTGTTCGTGATTTCATCAAGAGCGGCAAGACGGTGGCCGCCATCTGCCACGGCCCTTGGCTGCTGGTGGAAGCCGACGCTCTGCGCGGCCGCAAGGCGACATCCTTTGCCTCCATCAAGACCGACCTGAAGAACGCCGGCGCCTCCTGGGAAGATAAGGAAGTGGTGGTCGATAACGGCATCATCACTTCGCGTTCGCCCAAGGATCTGAAGGCGTTCGTCGCCAAGATCGTCGAGGAAATCGGCGAAGGTCGCCACGATCGCCGCGCGGCCTGATCTACACCATCACGTACAAAATTGGCCGCCCTGCACTGTAGGGCGGCCTTTTTGTGTATGCAGATATGCAGAACTGCCGAGATCTTCGGCAGCACTCACTCCGGGTCGATAACGGTGGCGTTCTTGAGGAAGGACAACATCCGCTGCTCGTCGACGCGCAGGCCGGATAGCTGGGCATCAGCGCGCACCGGGTTTGCCACGATGGCATCGAGCGGGCTGGCGTCCTCGGCAAGCGACAGGATGAGCGGGTGGATATAGCTGTTGCGGCAGACGGCGGGCGTGTTCTGCAATTCCTCTGATGCTGCCGTCGTCAGCAGCTTGATATTTATCTTTTCGCCGGCCTGATGCGCCTGACGGGCCGCACTGAACGCTGCCACGCTGCCGCCCCAGGTGCGAAAGGTCTTGGCCGAAATCGGCAGGCCGGAAGCTTCCGCGAGATAGGCGTTCAGCCGTCCGGAATCCACCGCATGCGGCAAGCCGTCCTCATCGGGGAAGGAAAACAACTGGCGTCCCGGCAGATCAGCGATCTCTTCCAGAATGCGCTGAAGCCGGGGCTGGCGAATGGTGTGGCGCACGCGTTTGCCGCCCTTGGCGGTAAACTGCAACAGCACCGCGTCATCCGTCAGCTTCATGTGGCGCTTCAGGAGGGTGGTTGCGCCATAGGTCTTGTTTTCCTTGGCATAGGCACGGTTGCCGACGCGAAGATGCGTTGCATCCATCAGCGCAACAAGGGCTGCGATGACCGCTTCCGGATGATCGAGCCCGGTTCCAAGATCCTTCTGCACGCGCCGGCGGATGCGCGGCAGCGCCTCGCCGAAACGGATCAACTGGTCGTATTTCAGCTCGCTGCGAAACAGCTGCCACTGCGTGTGATAACGATACTGCTTTCGCCCGCGCGCATCATATCCCGTTGCCTGCAGGTGGCCACGCGGATCCAGACAGATCCAGACATTCTCATAGGCCGGCGGCAGGCCAAGCGACAGGATGCGCTGCTTTTCGGGCCCCTTGCAGACAACCGTCTTGTCCGGCATCACATAACAGAAGCCGCGCCCCTTGCGCAGCCTGCGGATGCCCGGCTCCGCATCACTGACATAGGTGAGGCCGATGTTCGAAAGCGCCTCGATGGCCGTATCGGTTGTGCTGATGGTGCTGGTAATATCCATAGCCGCCAAACGCCGAAGATCGGCGTTCGTTCCTGCCGCTGGAGCCGAGGCAAGGCGATGTCAGGTGAGCGTATCCTTGTGGATTTCCGCACTGCTGCGCTCAAACAGCCGGCGCGGGCCAACAAGGCTCCAGCGGAAGCCGGTGACGGCGTAATCCACATCCACCTGTCCGTTGAACGAGGCCGCCGCATGGCGCTTGATGATGGTGGTGCCAAAACCGGTTGCGGCCGGCTCCACGACGGGCGGCCCTCCCCTTTCCTGCCAGGTAACCTGCAGATTAGGGTCCTCGGCTTCTCCTGTTACAGGCGTCCAGGACAAGTCGACGCGACCTTCCGGCACCGACAGCGCACCGTACTTGACCGAATTGGTCGCCAGTTCATGCAGCACGAGGCCCAAATTCTGCACCGCTTCGGCGCGCAGGATAAAATCCTCTCCCGATACTTTGACGCGGGCGCGGGCCTCGGCAAAGGTTTCCAAGTGCAGCGTAACGACGCGGGTCATCGGAACGCCCGCCCATTGCTCCTGCGCCAGCATTTCGATGGATTTTCCAAGGCCGTGCAGGCGCTCTGCGATGGCGCGCTGGAACTCTTCCATGCTGGTGCCGCGCCGCGCCAGCTGCCGCATCATTGCCTGCACCAGCGTCATGATGTTCTTCGTGCGATGCACCAGCTCATGCATGATGAGGTGAACGCGGTCTTCAGCCTCGCTGCGATCAAATGAGGCATTGGACAGCGCAATCGCGATCTGATTGGCTTCGGTAATGCGCGTATCGACGGGCGAGACGATTTCGCCACGGCCGATACGGTCTGCCATCGCGGCAATCTGGCGAATGGGAATGCGCAACTGGCGGGCAACGAAATAGGCGACCATCAGCCCGCCGGTCAGGATGAGCAGGCTTCCAAAAATAAGGTAACGGGAGGTGGTGATGATACTGGCCTGTGCCGTGGCAATCGGCCCCCAGACCACCACCTTCCACGACCATTCAGGCAGGCGGGCGTAACCATACATCTGGCGCGGTTCGCCTCCGACATCCTCGATGGTGCCGCTGACACCACTCATCAGCGCCTGCGTGGTTTTTCCGAACGCAGGCGCCTCACCGGCCCAGGCTGTCGTTGAGGTCACTACCCGGTCGTGCTGGTCGAGAACGGCAACGGACCATCCGGCCGGCAGATTTTCTGTGCTGATCAGCCGCTGCAGATCCTCGGCATTCTGAGTGAGGATGAGGGCAGAACCGACCGGGGCGAGTTCCGTCGGCAGGGGCATCAGCACGTTGAAAACCCAGCGCTTGGCGTTTGCTCCCACAAAGACGGAGGAGACCTCGATCTTGCGGGATGACAGAACGGAGTGCAGGCCTTCCTTGTTGGCCATTGGCAACAGAGGTTCGCCGAAGTCCGTGCGGGTGTTCAGTTTCTGCCCACCATCCGCATCGGCCAGCACGACATAACGCGCGCTGCCGCGCAAACTGCTGCGGGTTCTTTCATGAAAAGCGCGGAGGTCACCGGTTGAAAGTTCCGGCGAGTTTGCGATGAGCCGCAGCGTGGTTGCGGAATCGCGCAGTTCACGCTCGATGGAGCGGGCAATCGCGCGGGCATCCTCCTCAGTATCACTGTTCAGGATATCGCGCTGCTGGGCTTCAAGCCGCAGCATCAGAAACACGACGAAAGCAATCAGGGGCAACGCGATCACGGCTGAGAGCGCGACAAGATAAAAACTGATCGAAGCAGTCGGAAATATCCGCGAAAGCCTGACCATCCCCAATATCAGTCCTGCGAATGCGCCGATTGATGAATTGTGGCTGCCCTCATATGTCCCGCCCCCGCTCGCTCTCCACGCGTTCAGCTTGTTCTAGCCGACTTCGCAGCCGGAACCAAGGGATGTTGCCGCAAACGCCGGCGGCGTCCCCCGTTCCGACGATGCGAGCGGATACATTACCTGTCCCTGGCCCGCCGGGTCTTCTGACCTATTCAGGTTTTTTCTGGCTGTGTCCCTCTTCATAATGAGGCGACCATTCCTTGCCGATATGCTGGCCCGGCGGCTCCTTGTGCGCCGTTGCATCTTCCGAACCGGTGATGACGGTGGGCTTTGCCGAATCGACTCCGCTTGCCTTTCGGTCGCCCTGGCTTTTGGCAAACTGCCCCTTTGCATCGCCTCGAACGGTTGCCGCATCATTATCCTGGGGAATATCCTTGCGCATTCGCGCCTCCTGTCGTCGGCATTTCGCGCGCAGCGGTTGCTGCCTGCGGGTGGAGCGTCAACCTGCAGCGATGCCGAAAGTTCCAGCCCGCCCGGAACTGCGGGACTATCTGCCTGCCACGCCCGGCATCGCAGGTTGCATCGGCTGAAGGCATGATTTTGCCGCCGCGTGAAGAGGCGGGAACCGTATGTTCCGCAGGGATAAAAAGTATGATTTATATCCCGTTTGGGTCGGGAGCCCAAAGCAGGAGGACGATCATGACGCTTGAGGAGGCCGGGTGGCCAAAACGGCCAATAGAGGCGCGGGCAGAGGGCAAGGCTGGCGCAAAACCGACACTGCGCACCATTGCCGATCTCACAGGGCTTGCCGTCACCACCGTCTCCAGGGCTCTTGCCGGCGCGCCGCAGATTGCGCTGGAGACACGTCTCAAGGTGGCGCGGGTTGCGGAAGAAATCGGTTATCTGCCGGATAGCGCCGCCCAGCGGCTGCGCACGGGGCGCACCCATGTCATCAGCCTCATTCTCGATCCGCACGAGGAAATCCTAGGCTATGCCACGTCGATGATACGGGGGCTGTCTGAGGCGTTTCGCGATACGCCCTATCACCTCGTCATCACCCCGCATTTTTCCGATCGTCCGCAGATCGAGCCGGTGCGCCACATCATTCGAAACCGCACCGCAGATGGGATCATCTTCACCCGAACGGAGCCCGAAGACGAGCGGGTGAAACTGCTGCTGGAGAGTGATTTCCCGTTCATCTGCCACGGCCGCACCGAACTTTTAACGCCGCATCCCTATGTCGACTACGACAACCGCACCTTTGCCTACAGCGCAAGCCGCCGGCTGATCGAGGCCGGGTGCCGTAAGCTTGCAATCATCCTGCCGCCCGGCCAGTTTACCTTTTCCCGCCATATGCGCGATGGTTTCATGGCCGCCGTCAGCCAAGCGGGCATTGCGCATGAAATCCCTGAAAGCATCACCATAGACAGCCCCTCAGATGCCATCCGCGATTGTTTTTTCGCCTCTTTCGGCAAAGAGGACCGGCCCGATGGGGTGATTTGCGGCGGAGAGGTGATTGCCATGGCGGTGATGGCGGCAGCGCATGACCGCAACCTGACGCTTGGCGAGGAGGTTCATGTGGTCGCCAAGCAGACATCCGGCCTGTTTGACCAGATGAGACCGCGCATTCCCACCATCCGCGAGGATCTCTCAGAGGCGGGCTCAAAGCTTGGCACGCTGCTTCTGGAGCGCATTCTGCGCCAGACGCCCGTTACGCAATTGCAGCACCTGCAGACGGTCGCCGAATTTTAAAAGGCCCCCGTCGCCTGACGACGGGAGCCTGCACAATCAAATAGTCTCAATCCTCGTCCTGGAACACCACCTCGCGCTTGGCCCGCACGCTCGGCAACAGCACGACGATCAGCACGCCGAGTGCAAGTGCCAGAAGCGTGGCGCTGATCGGGCGGGTGACGAAAGTGGAGGGATCGCCGCGCGACAGGATCATGGCGCGCCGCAGGTTTTCCTCCAGCAGGGGCCCCAGCACGAAACCGAGCAGCAGAGGTGCCGGCTCGCAGCGCAGCTTTACCAGCACGTAACCGATGAAACCGAAGAAGGCGACGGCATAGAGGTCGAAGACGTTGGAATTGACGCTGTAGACCCCGATGGAGCAGAAGGCCATGATGATCGGGAAGAGCACGTAATAGGGGATCGTCAGCAGCTTCACCCAGAGCCCGATGAGCGGCAGGTTCAAGACCACTAGCATCAGGTTGCCGATCCACATGGAGGCGATGATGCCCCAGAACAGCGCCGGCTGTTCGGTCGCCACATTCGGTCCCGGCACGATGCCCTGGATGATCATCGCGCCGATCATCAGCGCCATGACGGGGTTGGCGGGAATGCCAAGCGTCAGGAGCGGAATGAACGAGGTCTGCGCGCCGGCATTGTTCGCCGATTCAGGACCTGCAACACCGGCAATCGCGCCGTGCCCGAATTCCTGCGGGTTTTTCGAGACGCGTTTTTCGACCGTATAGGAGGCAAACGCCGCCAGGATGGCACCGCCGCCGGGCAGAATGCCGAGCGCCGAGCCAATCGCCGTGCCGCGCAGGACGGGGCCAACCATCTGGCGAAAATCGTCGCGCGTCGGCATGAGGCCGCTGACCTTGGAGATCAGCACCGAGCGGGTCTTTTCATTTTCAAGGTTGCGCAGGATTTCGGCAATGCCGAAAACACCAACGGCGACCGCGACGAAATTCAGGCCATCGGCATATTCACGGATGCCAAGCGTGAAGCGTGGCGTGCCGGAATAGATATCCGTGCCGACAAGCCCGAGCAGCAGGCCGAGCACGACCATGGCCAGCGCCTTGACGATGGAGCCGGAGGCCAGCGCGATGGAGGAGACGAGACCGACCACCATCAGCGAAAAATATTCGGCAGCGCCGAATTGCAGCGCAATCGAGGTGAGCGGCGGGGCAAAGATGGCAACGAGGAAAGTCGAGACCGTGCCGGCAAAAAACGAGCCGAGTGCGGCGATGGCAAGGGCCGCCCCTGCCCTTCCCTTGCGCGCCATCTGGTAACCATCGATGGCGGTGACCGCAGACGAGCTTTCACCGGGCATGTTGATGAGGATGGCGGTGGTGGAGCCGCCATACTGTGCGCCGTAATAGATACCGGAGAGCATGATCAGCGAGGAGACCGGTTCCAGCTGAAAGGTGATCGGCAACAGCATGGCGATCGTCGCCGTGGCGCCAATACCTGGGAGAACGCCGATCAGCGTGCCGAGCAGCACCCCGATCAGGCAGAAGAACAGGTTGGCAAGCGAGGTGGCCGTGGAAAAACCCAGCGCCAGATTGTGAAAGAGTTCCATCGTTGCGTCCTAATAACCGAGCCAGGGACCAAAGCTGCGGAAAGGCAGTCCGAGGCCGTAACTGAAGACGAGCACGGAAAACACCGTGATGGCGGCAGACAGCACCAGCGCCATCAAGGGCTTCATGCGCGATGACGCGAAGGAAGCGATGAAGGCGGCCATGAACAGCGCCGGTACGAAACCGAGTCCGCGCACGGTAAAGCCGAAGACGATTGGCGCCGGCAGGATGAAAATGAGGCCGCGCCAGGCAATGGCGCCGACACCTTCATGCACCGTGCGCAGTGACTGGATGACGATGATGGCCCCCAGCAGAATGAGGGCGCTCGCAAGCACCAGCGGAAAATAACCAGGCCCCATGCGGAAGGCCGTTCCCAGCTGAAGCCCCAGCGACTGCAGGGCAAAGAACAGTCCGAGTGCCACGAAGATTGCGCCGCAGAGCGCATTTGTCCGGTCGATTTTTATGGATTTCATGGTGTCCCCAATGATTGGAACCGCGGGCGAGACGATATCCCATCCGGCTGCCGTCGCCGTCTCCCCGCCCAAACGGGGAGACGGACATTGCCGCGCCACCTCACGCCCCCACGCGAGGCGGCGCGCCGGACCGCCTCCCCTTCACAGCCTGCGATCGAAAAAGACGCGACGCGAGAAAAGGGGAGAGTGGCCGGTTGTGCCGGAAAAGCTTAGTCGGCGTACTGGCCGGCACCTTCGATCACGGGCTTCCAGCGGGTGATTTCGCTTTCAAGCTTTGCCTTCAGCGCAACGGGCGTCGCGTCACTGGCCGACGAGGGTGCGGTGCCGAGTTCTGCGAAGCGGGCCGCAACGTTCGGGTCCTTCAGGGCCACCTGCAGCGCCTTGGAGAGACGTTCCGTCGCCTCTTTCGGCGTGCCCTTCGGGGCATAGATGCCGTGCCAGATGCCAACCTCAAAGCCGGCCAAGCCACCTTCCACCGCCGTCGGCACATCCTTCAGCACGTCGAGGCGCTTGGGCGAGGTGACCGCATAAGCCTTGATGGTGCCGCCCTGGATCTGCTTGGTCGTGTTGGTGGTCTGGTCGCACATGATATCGACCTGACCGCCGAGAAGATCGGTCATGGCAGGCCCGGTGCCCTTGTAGGGAACGGTGACGAGCGGCGTCTGGATGGCGCTCATGAACAGCATGCCGCAAAGATGCGAGGCAGCGCCGATGCCGGCATTGGCAACCGTTACCGTGTCCTTGTTGGCCTTGGCGTATTCGATCAGACCCTTCAGGTCCTTGGCATCCATATCCTTGCGCGACACGATGGTCATCGGCACTTCGGTGACGAGGCCGACATATTCGAACGCGTTCAGCGTGTCATAGGCGAGCTTGCGGTAAAGCGTGGCGCTGGTGGCCATGCCGATATGATGCAGAAGCAGCGTGTAGCCATCGCCCTCGGCGCTCGCAACGCGGCCGGCGCCAAGCGTTCCGCCGGCACCGCCGACGTTTTCAATGATGATCTGCTGGCCAAGATCCTTCGACATGGCTTCGGCAACCAGACGCGAGACCGTATCCGTGGGGCCACCGGCGGAGAACGGCACGATCATCGTGATCGAACGTTCCGGATAACCGGCCGCCAGGGACACGGTGGACGACAGGGCAAGAGCGGCAAACGCGGTTGCACAAGCGATAGCCTTGGTGATTTTCATCGACATCCTCCTCGAGATGAAATCAGATCGGTTGCCGGGGCTCCTCCTCCAGCAACCAGATGACGCCATCTGCCCCCGCAAAAGATGCCGGCGCAATCAGGCGTGACACGAGGCTGGCGTACAAATTGCGATATCGCAGTGCGTCATGGGTAGAAACCGCTACATCAGCAGTTTTTCATGTGTGGATTTCCACCCATGCGGGTTGCCGGGCCTACTCTTCCCCAAGCTCCAGAAGGCTTTCCGGCGAGAGAAGCTTCTTGTCGAGGCCGTATTTCTGCATCTTTTCGTAGAGCGTCTTGCGGCTGATTCCGAGCTGCTCGTAGACCGGGCGAAGGGCCCCGCCATGGGCCGCGATGGCGCTGGCGATAATGTTGCGCTCGAAGGCCGAGACGCGGTCGGACAGGCGCCCGCTTTCAGGCTTCACCAGCGCGCCGCCATCGCCGGGGCGCATGTCGAGCCCCAGCACCAGCCTGTCGGCAGCATTGCGCAACTCACGCACATTGCCCGGCCAGTCGCGCTGGGCAACGGATGCCACCACTTCCTGCGGCACCTCCATGTCGTCGCGGCCATAACGCGCGCAGGCCTCGCGCACCAGCTGCAGGAAAAGAAGCGGAATATCCGGCCGGCGCTGGGCAAGCGAGGGCACGCGCACGGTTGCCACGTTCAGCCGGTAGAACAGGTCCGCCCGGAAGCGGCCGGCTGCCACCTCCGCCTCCAGATCCACCTTGCTGGTGGCAATGAAACGCACGTCGAGACCCACCGTCTCGTTGGAGCCGAGCCTTGTGATCACCCGCTCCTGCAGCACCCGCAGGAATTTCGCCTGCAGGTCGAACGGCATGGAGCCGATTTCATCGAGCAGGATAGTGCCGCCGCGGCCATGTTCGAACTTTCCAAAGCGCGGACGAAGGGCGCCGGGAAAGGCGCCGGCCTCGTGGCCGAACAGCTCGCTCTCGATCAGGTTTTCCGGCAGGGCGGCGCAGTTGATGGCAATGAACGGCTTGTTGGCGCGCGCGCTCACATCATGCAGCGCCCGCGCCACCACTTCCTTACCCGCGCCTGTGTCTCCGATGACGAGCGTATCGGCATCCGTCGCCCCGATGGCGCGGATCTGGTAACGCAGGTCGACCATGCCTTGCGTGCGCCCCGGCAGCCGGCTTTCCAGATCATCCCGCTTGCCGGCGACGGCGCGCAAACGGCGGTTTTCCAGAACGAGACCGCGCCGGTCGAGCGCACGGCGGATGACGCCCGACAGATGTGGCGTGGTGAACGGCTTTTCGATGAAATCATAGGCGCCCTCGCGCATCGCCTTCACCGCCAGCTGCACATCACCGTGACCCGTCACCAGGATCACAGGGATTTCCGCGTCGAGTTCACGGATGCGCTGCATCAGCGTCATGCCATCAAGGCCGGGCATACGGATATCGCTCACCACAACGCCATCGAAGGCATAACCGATCAGCTCCAGAACATGATCGGCGCTTGAAAGCGTCTGCACCGAAAGCCCGGATAGCTCCAGCGCCTGCGCGGTGGAGCGGCGCAGTTCTTCTTCGTCGTCCACCAGCAAAACCCGCTGCATGCGTCTTCTCTATCCTTCCGCCCGCTCCCCGGCCGATTGCAATCTGATGCGAAAAACCGCCCCGCCCTCGGGGTGATCACCGGTCTCCAGGCTGCCGCCGAAATCCTTGATGATGTTATAGGAGATGGAAAGGCCAAGTCCCAGCCCCTTGCCGACACCCTTGGTGGTGAAGAAGGGATCGAAGATACGCTCGCGGATTGCGGCCGGCACGCCGGGCCCATGATCGCGCACGGTGATTTCCACAAGGCCATCGTCATGGCGGGCAGACATTTCGATGCGCCTGTTGTCCAGCCCCTCCACCGCATCGGCGGCATTGGTGATGATGTTGACGAGCACCTGCTGCAGGCGCACGAAACCCGCCTCCACCGCCATGTCCGGCACCTCAAGATCAAGGACGAGCGTTGCATCGGCGGCCTTCAGGCGGGCGGCAACGATTTCCAGCGTATCGCGGATCACCTCGTCCAGCAGCACGGGGCCGAGCTTTTCGTTCGGCTTGCGGGCAAAGTTGCGCAGGTGCCTGGAAATCGAGGCCATGCGGTCGATGAGCGCCGAGATGCGGCGGATATTGTCGTTTGCCTCCACCAGTCGGCCACGCTCGATGAGAACGGCAGCACTATCGGTATAGGTCTTTGCGGCCGCCAGCGGCTGGTTGAACTCGTGCGACAGCGCCGCCGACATCTGGCCGAGACCGGCAAGCTTGCCGGCCTGAATAAGATCGGCCTGCGTCTGGCGCAGCTGCTGTTCGGTCAGGCGCCGTTCGGCAATTTCTTCCTCGATGCGCTCGTTGACGCGGGCAAGGTCTGCGGTGCGCTCCACCACGCGCCGCTCCAGCTCGCCCTGCGCTTCGGCTTGCAAAAACAGGCGCTCGGCCAGCCGTGCGCGCCGCTGCAACAGGATGGCAAGGCCAAGGCCGGCAAGGCAGAGAAGCAGGAAGCCGGCGATAACCACGGTCTGCGCCTGCGCCCGCGCCGAGGCGGTATCCGTCAGCACATTCACCGTCCAGCCGGCCTCCGGCATCGGCTGCGACAGCGCCACATATTCGCGCGTGCCCTGCTGTTCGGCAATGCGCACGAGCCGGTGGCCACCCTCCAGCGTTTCAGTGATCGGCAGCGGCTTCAGCACCGCATCGGAATACCGGCGCGAGGCACTGGTGCGCGCCAGCCGCTCCGGCGTCAGCGGCAGAATGGCCTTGTAGAGCCATTCCGACGTGCCCGTCATGAAGATGATGCCCTCCGGGTCCGACACGAAGATGCGCGCATCGCCACCAACCCAGGAGGCCTCGATCATGTCGATATCCACCTTGAAGACGAGGACGCCGAGGATGCGGCCGGCAATCTCGATGGGCGAGGAAAAATAATAACCGCGCTTGGCAGACGTGGTGCCGAGCGCATAAAACCGCGCCTGCCGACCCTCTGCCGCCTCCTGGAAATAGGGCCGGTAGCTGAAATTCTGGCCGATGAAGCTTGCCGGCAGTTCAAAATTGCTGGCGGCGATCGTTTCGCCATCCATCGTCATCATGTAGATATCGGAGGATTTGAGGAGCGCATTGATTTCGCTGAGATATCTGTTGGTGGCATGGCGCGCCACCGGATCGTTCGGCCGCTCTATCAGCGCCTCGATGGCGGGCTGGTCGGCGAGAAGTGCCGGCAGGGCCTCATAGCGGCGCAGATGCCCTTCAAGGGCTGATACGGCGAGGCGAAGCGTGGTTGCCCCTTGTGTTTCCGCCTCGCGCAGATAACGCGTCTTGATCACCTCGCCGCCGTAGATGACGAAGAGGATGCCGATCAGCAGGATGGCAAGAACCGCCCCTTGCGATGTCAGGAAACGCCGACGTGGCCGCGCCCCGTCGGAGAGGGAGCGACCCTGGCTGTTGCTTGCCCGAAGCGCGCCCGAAAAGGCGTCCGCAGGCGCTGCCAGCATTTCCTTCCCCACCCTTTGTGTTCCTCCCGCTTTCCCCTTTCAGTTGACCTCATCTTTCCGCCACACTCAAGAGCATGAGCGTGATTGCCTTCCTTCGATCCGCAATAGAAGGACAACCGGGCAAACCACCTCAAACCGGAGTGATCCCCATCCGGCGGCGCGTTCAGGAAATCGTGAGTGTTTGCCGGTTGCAATGACGGGTGATCGGGGTAGTCTTTGGTTACCGCGGGTTATCGACAAGGGCACTGGCGGCTGGAAGACGAACCGAGCTTTCGCCCTCCGTGAAGGAGGTGGAAAACGTGACCATATCGGCTGCTGAAACCACGCTTGAACCGCAGGAACTGGATTTTCTGCAGACATGCTTTGATGTGCTGCGCCGAGAGCGTGGCCTTGAGGGTAACGCCCTCACCGACCGGCGGGCGGCCGATAATCTCGCTGCCGAGATCATCGAGCTTTACCGCACCGGCGTTCGCGATCCAGGCGAACTGACGAGCCGGCTGACGTAACAGCGTCCACTGCACTCAAGCCCGCCGCAACACCTGTTGGCGGGCTTTATCATGTCTGAAAACATCAGCCTTAACGCTTGGCCAGAAGATCGCGTTCATCCCGCATCAGGTAAAGGCGCGTGACGACATCAAGATGGGTTTCAAGCCAAGCGGCCATCGCCATCTCCTCACTAACAATCTTCTCGAACACTTCGACGGCTTCGGTATCCCCCAGCTCGTCTGCGGCAGCGATGAGCACACGATAGGTGGCAATTTCGGAATGTTCGAACGTGTAGATGGCCATTGTGGTTTTCACCACCTCGTCAGCGGCCAGCATGCCCGTCACCCCTTGCGCAACGACGGAGAGACGCCCTGCCACTTCCTTCAGCACCGAGCCGCTTCCCGGCACCCGGTCGAGCAGCTTGCGCAGCGCCTCGGCCTGCGCCTCGGTTTCCATGAGGTGCTGCTGCATGCGCTCGCGCAGTTCGGGATAATTTTCGATGCGGGCGATCTGGGCGCGCAACATGGCCGTTGCCTGCACCTCCATCGCATGCGCGTCACCAAGCCAGACGATGAAATGGTCGAGGGAATGGGCCATGAACAACCTCCTTTGTCTGTGGCGGTCCGCGCCGGCCATGTGGGCAGCGCGAATTCCACCTTTGCTTTCACCCTATCGGCTGAATCAGCCGTTTCCTTGACATAGATCCGTTGCGAAAGATGGGAACGATCTCCTTCGCTTGCGGTTCAACAGACAAGCAATCAGGAGATCATCATGCCAGACCCACGCGATCCGAGCGAACAACCGCCGATGCCCTCCCCCGTCTGGGCACCCGAGCCGCCGATCAAGGAGCCTGAACCGGACCATCTGCCGGACGAAAACCCGGTACCCAATCCGGATGAAAGCCGCGAGCCACCGGCGCAGTTCTAGACATTCGGCAAAGCGCGAACGGCGTCCCGAAAAGACACGGTCACGCGCCAGCTTATCACGATCCGAAACTTGTCGCGCGCCACGCTGGAACCGGCGCGGCGTAACCGCGTTCTGTGACCAACAGAGAGATCCAGAAGGTGACGATCGTGGACGTGAGCATGCGCAGCGCCAGCCATACCCAGATGAGCCAGACGCAGATGGACCAGGCCCATACGAAAAAGTCCGGCTCCATCATCCGCACCGGGCGCAATGCGTGGCGCGAGGCGACAGCCAGCCGCGCCGCCTTTCTCGTGGATGGTGCCGAGTATTACCAGCGCCTCGAGCACGTGTTGAAGAAAGCCGAAAAATCCATCTTCATCATCGGCTGGGATTTCAACCCGCATATCCGCCTTGACCCGCAAACGGACGGCAGCCCGACGCTTGGCGAAATCCTGCGCGCGCAGGTGGAGGCGCAGGAAGGACTTGTGGTGCGCATCCTCGTCTGGGGCATGGGACCGATCTATTCCGGCAAGAGCCTGAAACTGTTCCAGAAGACCGGCTGGAACGACCATCCGCGCATCCGCCTCGAATTCGATTTCCGCCATCCCGTTCGCGCAAGCCACCACCAGAAAATGGTGGCGGTCGATGATGCCGTGGCTTTTCTCGGCGGCATAGACTTGACCGCCCGCCGCTGGGACGACCGCCGGCACGCCATCCCCAATCCCCTGCGCTGCTCGCCCGATGGCACCTGTTATGGTCCGGTGCATGACCTTCAGGCGATCCTTGCCGGCGATGGCGCAAAGCTTGTGGGCGACGGTGCCCGCAAGCGCTGGAAGCGCGCAACCGGCGAGGCGCTGGAGGCGGACCCCGGCAACCCGGATGCGCTCTGGCCGCAGGATCTTGCCCCTTCGCTTACCGATTGCCCCGTAGCGCTGGCGCTCACCGAACCGCTTCTATGGAACGGCAGGCGCGGCCGCCGCGATGCCGTGCAACTGACCCATGATGCCCTGCGCGCGGCGCACCGGCATATCTATCTGGAATCGCAGTATCTGGCCTCGTTTACCGTGGCGCGCACGTTGGCTGACCGGCTGCAGGAACCGGATGGCCCGGAAATCATCATTCTCGTCACGCGGGAATCGCACGGGCTGTTGGAAAAACTGATGATGGGCCACAACCGCAACCGGCTGATCCGCCGGCTGAAGCGGCAGGACCGCTACAATCGCCTGCGGGTGTTCTATGCCGTGACGCGCGATGGCGAGGGCCAGGAGACGGAAATCATCGTTCATTCCAAGCTGGTGGTGATCGACGACAGATTCGTGCGCATCGGCTCGTCTAACCTCAACAACCGCTCGGAAGGGCTGGATACGGAATCCGATATCGCCTTCGAGCCCACGAGCGAGGAAGGTCGCCGCGCCATCACGGCGCTGCGCGACGACCTGATTGCCGAACATCTGGATGCAAGCCCGGCCGAAATTTCCGCCGCCATTGCCGAGACCGGATCGCTGATCCGCACCATCGAGCAGTTCAACAGCAAGCCCCGCGGCCTCAGGCCCTTCGTGATCGATGCCAAGGGCGAGACGGACTCGCTGATCGGCACATCGCTTGCCGATCCGCGCCGGCCGTTCTGGCCCTTCCGCCAGCTGAAGGTTGGCACCCGCTGGGCGCTGTCACGCCTGACGCGCAGCTTCACCTGAAGGAGTGGGCGCTGCCGGCAAACGGCGGAAATAAGCTTCCGAGATCAGGAAGACCGGCACGCCAATCAGCAGCGGAATGAAGTAATAAAGCACCCGGAACGCAACCAGCGCCCCGATTGAGGCGCTGGCAGGCAGCAGCAACAACATCGTTGCCTCAAGCACCCCAAGCCCGCCGGGCACGTGGCTCAACATCGCGGCGATGGTGGCTGTCACGTAAGACGCGGCCACCTGCAGGTAACCTGCATCGGTGAAGGTCTTCAGCAACTGGTCGAGCGCACCGGCGACGCAACCAAAATTGACGGTGCCGACGAGGATCTGCGCAATGCACATCGGCATTGTCGGCATTTCCATGCGGAACGAGCGGAATTTGAGCGGCGGCCGGCCCCAGACCGAGCAGATGACATAGGCCACCGGATAGGCCAGAAACGCCAGCCCCACCCAGAAGCGCCCGGAAGCATCGAGATCGAGCAGGCTTTCGCCCGTCGGCGGCATGAAGAGAAGGGTAATGGCGGCAAGCATGCTGAGGCCGAGAAGCACGGTTGCCCCGCAAAACAGGATGACTTTTGCCACCTCATCGCCCGAAAGCCCCCAGCGCGTATAAAAGCGATAGCGTACCGCCCCGCTCGAAAGCGCAGCGCCTCCGACGTTGTGGCCAATCGACAGCGCCGTAAACGAGGCAAGCGCCGCCCGCCTGAACGGTTGCGGCCGGCCGACATAACGCAGGGCCAGCCAGTCGAAACCGGAGAGGCAGAGATAGGAGGCGGCCACGAACAGCGAGGCTGTCAGCAGCCGCCACGACGGGATCATCGCCAGAGAACTGCGGATATCCTCAAGGCTGTAGCGGCTGAGGCTTCGATAGACCAGGACAGCGGCAATACAGATGATGGCGACAACGAGTATTCGAATGATCTGCCGCGTCACGTCGGCTCCTTTTCAGGATATGATTTCGGCAGGCTGCCGAAGGACTGGTTTCAAGCCGAGGGAACGAAACGCGGGGTAAAGGGGTTCCCTGCCTCATGATTGAACCTGTACCAGATACGGGCGCAGCGGAGCGCCGGACCATCCGCATTCTGAGTTATAACGTTCACAGTTGCGTGGGCACGGACCGAAGGCTCGATCCGGGCCGCGTCGCCGACATGATCGCGCAGATTTCTCCCGACATTATCGGCCTGCAGGAACTGGATGTCGGCCGCAAACGCAGCGGCGGCATCGACCAGGCCGAAGCGATTGCCAGCCGCCTGAAGATGGATTTCCAGTTTCACCCAGCGCTCAGCGTCGAGGAGGAGCGTTATGGCGATGCACTGCTGACAGCCTTTCCGATGCGCCTTCGCCGTGCCGGGGCGCTTGCCTCCATCGGGGAACCCCGCGGCGCGCTCTGGGCTGAGATCGACATTCACGGCAAGCCTGTTCAGGTGTTTAACACCCATCTTGGCCTTTTGCGCCGTGACAGGCTGCGCCAGGCGGAGGAACTGGCCGGCGACGGCTGGCTCGGCCATGCGGATGTGCTGGACAAGCCGACCATCCTGATCGGCGATTTCAACTCCATTCCGGCCTCTGGCGCCTACAAGACGCTCGCGGCCCGGATGCACGATGTACGCCAGCATGCGGGCGGGTTTGCCAGGCCGACCTTTCCCTCGCGATTTCCCCTGCTGCGGCTCGATCACATCTTCGTCTCGGGCGGACCGCGGATCGTGACGGCGGAGGCGATATCGACGCCGCTCGCGAGACGCGCCTCCGACCATCTGCCGCTGCTTGCGACTGTGGAGGTTTAGCGGTTGGCACGCCCACGCTGGGCGGGATCGATGCTGCCATCGGCGCGGGTATCGTTTTCGATATCACCTTCGACGCTGTTTTCGCCCTTGATCGGCCCTTCGCCGACGTGGCGATCAAGCCCTTTGGATTGACCGATGCCGGGATCGCGCTTTAGATCGGCGTCACTCGGCGTGCCCGTCTTGAAATGCTGGTTACCGGACATGATTGTCCTCCTTGCTTGTTTTGCGTGCGCCGGCTCAATCGCGCGCCACGAACTTGTTGAAGCGGCTGGTTTTTCCGCCCTTGGTTTCATCCTGATAGAGGAAGGCGAGTTCGTTCTCGTCAAATATCGAGAAGAAGTCCTCCCATTTTATCTCTTCGAGATTGTCTTCCGGCTCACCGAAATCGACGCGCAGAATGCCGCCCTCGCCGGCGCCCTTGACGCGGGCGGGGTGCCCGCCGCGCTCCTCGATCCAGCGGCGAATGGTGTCGTGATCAGTGGTTTGAACGGCTTCACTCATCTGACGGTCCTCCTTTCAGATATTTCAACCGAACCCGTCGGCCGCGGCTAGGTTCCGGCATTTGTTGCGTGGTGTGATGTCCCTTCTGGCTGTGGAACTTTTGCCCGCTGCTGCGGTTGAGGCGCCGTTGCCTGCGGGGCATCGCCGGCAGCATCAATCCATCCTCCCCGCCGGGGCGTTTGCCTTCCCCCGGAAGGCGCCTCTTCTTTGAGGGTGTGACACTTTGCCTGCCGTGATAGGCTGGCCTGCGGCAACGCCACACATTGTGCATTGCAGCAGATGCCACGAGACTGCTTTTACCAGCGCCCCATAGCCACGGGGTCGGACAAAGAGCGAGTGCCCCCATGTTTGAAAATTTCGATGCCACGATACTGGCGCGAATACAGTTCGCCTTCACCGTTTCCTTCCACATCATCTTTCCGGCCTTCTCCATCGGCCTTGCAAGTTACCTTGCCGTGCTGGAAGGCCTGCATCTGTGGACGAAGAAACCCGTCTACATCGAGCTGTTCGATTTCTGGAAAACGATCTTTGCGCTTGCCTTCGGCATGGGCGTCGTCTCCGGCATCGTCATGTCCTACCAGTTCGGGACAAACTGGAGCGTGTTTTCCGACAAGGCAGGCCCGGTCATCGGCCCGCTGATGGGTTATGAAGTGCTCTCGGCTTTTTTCCTGGAAGCCGGGTTCCTCGGGGTCATGCTGTTCGGGCGCAAGCGCGTCGGCCCGGCGCTGCATTTCTTTGCGACCCTGATGGTGGCGCTCGGCACGCTGATGTCGGCCATCTGGATCCTGGCGGTGAATTCCTGGATGCAGACGCCGGCCGGTTTTGCCGTCAACGATGTCGGCCAATTCGTTCCGACCGACTGGTGGGAGGTGATCTTCAACCCGTCCTTTCCCTATCGTTTCGTCCACATGGTGCTCGCGGCCTATCTCACCACGGCGCTCGTCGTCGGCGCGGTCGGCGGCTATCACCTGCTGCGCCGCACCGCACCGCTTCGCGCCGGCACGATGTTTTCCATGGCGATGGGCATGATTTCCGTTGCCGCGCCGCTGCAGATCTTTGCCGGCGACGAACATGGGCTCAATACGCTGGAGCATCAGCCGGTAAAGATCATGGCGATGGAAGGCCATTACGACAGCCACCCGGATGGCGCGCCGCTGGTTCTGTTCGGCATTCCGAATCCCGCGGAAAAGCGCATTGATTACGCCGTCGAGATCCCGAAACTTTCCAGCCTGATCCTGAAGCACGATCTCAATGCACCGCTTTCGGGCCTCGATACGGTGCCGGATGAGCTGGAGCCGCCGGTCACCGTGGTGTTCTGGTCGTTCCGCGTCATGGTCGGGCTTGCTTTCGCCATGCTGGGCCTGGGGCTCTGGAGCCTTTACTGTCGCTTCCGGCACACGCTTTACCAGGCAAGCGGGCTGCATCGGCTGGCCGTCGTCATGGGCCCGGCCGGTTTCGTGGCGGTGCTGGCGGGGTGGATCACAACGGAAGTCGGCCGCCAGCCCTATACGGTCTATGGCCAGCTTTTGACGGCGCAGTCGATTTCGCCGGTCTCGGCACCGGCCGTCGCCTCGTCGCTTATCGCCTTTGTCATCGTCTATTTCCTCGTCTTCGGCGCCGGCACATTCTACATCCTGCGTCTGATGGGCCGCCTGCCGCGTGACCCCGAAGGCCATCTTGGCCAGGGGCCGATCCGCACCGCCGGCATCACGCCGGCCTCCGGCCTTGCCGAACAGCACATAACCCATTCAGCCTCGCACGGAGGTGCCCGTCATGGTGCTTGATCTTCCTTTCATCTGGGCCGCCATCATTGCCTTTGCGGTGCTCGCCTATGTGGTGCTCGACGGGTTCGATCTCGGGGTCGGCATCCTCTTTCCGTTCTTTGACAAGAAACACGATCGCGACGTGATGATGAATTCGGTCGCGCCCGTCTGGGATGGCAATGAAACCTGGCTGGTGCTGGGCGGCGGCGGGCTGCTGGCCGTCTTTCCCCTCGCCTATGCCACCATCCTGCCGGCGCTCTATGCGCCCTTGATCGCCATGCTGCTGGCACTGATCTTTCGCGGCGTGGCGTTTGAATATCGCTGGCGTTCGAAGCGGGCCGAACGGCTATGGGACCGGGCCTTTGCCGGTGGCTCCATCGTCGCTTCCTTCTGCCAAGGGGTGGCGCTTGGTGCGCTGGTACAGGGCATTCCGGTGGTCAACCGCGCTTATGCCGGTGGATGGTGGGACTGGCTGACGCCGTTTTCCATCGCCACCGGCTTTGCCGTTCTTGTCGGTTATGCGCTTCTCGGGGCGACATGGCTGGTAATGCGCACAACGGGAGAGCTTGCCGATCGCGCCCGCCGGTTCGCCTTTGCAACGGCCATCCTGACCGTCATTGCCATGGCAAGCGTCAGCCTGTGGACGCCCTTCCTCAAGCCGGAATATCTCGACCGCTGGTTCCGCTATCCAACCGCGATCTTCAGCGTGGCTGTTCCGCTGCTGGTGATCGGCTGCCTTTATGGTCTGCTGAACGGGTTGAAGACAAAACATGACAGCCGGCCGTTCATTGCCGCGCTTGGGCTTTTCGTGTTTGCCTATATCGGCATCGGCATCAGCTTTTATCCCTATATCGTGCCAACATCCGTGACGATCTGGGATGCCGCAGCCCCCGACAAGAGCCTTGCCTTCCTGCTGGTCGGCGCTGCCGTTCTGGTGCCGGCCATCCTTGCCTACACCGCCTATGCCTACTGGGTATTTCGCGGCAAGGTGGATCCGGAAGAGGGATATCACTGATGGCACCGAAAATGGCCCGGCAGATCGGCTGGTTCGTCGCGCTCTGGGTCGCCGGGGTGTTGAGCGTCGGCGTCGTCGGGCTGATCATCAAGCTGTGGCTTGGGGCTTAAGCCCGATCTCCCACGGCGATGGATTACCGCCGTGTGAGCGCGATCAGATACCGGGATGGTTCCTTGCCCGGATTGAAGAACACGCAAGCGCTCGGCGGGCCAAGCTCCAGACAGTCACCGGGCGAAAGATGATGGAGCGTGCCGCCCTCATCGAAATCCAGTTGCCCTGACAGAAGCCAGATCTGCTGGCGTTGGAAGGCAAAGGCAGAGGCCGGATAGGGAATGCGCACGCCGGCCGGCAGCGTCACCTCGATCAGTTCCAGAAGTCCGCCATTGGGCAGAGAGACCGCGCGGCGGGTATAGCCGGTTTCCGGGTCGGTCCAGACCGGTTGATCGCCAGCCCGCGACAGGCGGTCGCCGGCACGCTCGGCCAGCGCCAGAAGCACCGAAAGCGGCAGGCCGAAGGCGCCGGAGAGGCGGCCGAGCACGGTTGCCGTCGGGCTTGCCTCGGAGCGTTCGATCTTGCTGATCATCGCCTTGGAGACGCCGGACCGTTCAGCAAGGTCGGACAGCGACCAGCCGCGATTTTCCCGCTCCAGCCGCAGGCGCTCGGCAATCGCTTCGCCGCTTAAAGTCTGCGGGCCGGAAGCCCCTCGATTATCCGCGCCGTCCATGCTTGCATTTCCTCAAATTCGTCTCTTATAGTGGACGAAAGCAACCCTATACGAAACATAAAATGGGCTGCAAACCATTTAACCGGGAAAACCGGAGGGGAACAATGCGCGAAATCCGCTTCAATGCCTTCGACATGAACACGGTCGGCCATATCCAGCACGGCCTGTGGCGGCATCCGCGCGACCAGTCGCATCGCTATAACGACATCACCTACTGGATGGACACGGCAAAGCGGCTGGAGGCCGGCCTGTTCGATGGGATCTTTTTTGCCGATGTCTCCGGGGTCTATGACGTGCTGGGCGCCAGCCCGGATGCGGCGATCCGGGGTGCGGTGCAGGTGCCCGTCAACGATCCGATGATGCTGGTGCCGGCCATGGCAACTGTTACCACGCATCTCGGCTTTGGCGTCACGGCAAACCTTACCTA
This sequence comes from Neorhizobium sp. PAMB6630, assembly GCF_058242775.1. Classification (NCBI taxonomy): domain Bacteria; kingdom Pseudomonadati; phylum Pseudomonadota; class Alphaproteobacteria; order Hyphomicrobiales; family Rhizobiaceae; genus Neorhizobium; species Neorhizobium sp. PAMB6630. Next base: position 691,582 of record NZ_CM177836.1, on the reverse strand, counting down.
TGAGCCGCCCTTCCTGTTTGCCCGGCGCATGTCGACGCTCGATCACATGACGCAGGGGCGGATCGGCTGGAACATCGTCACCGGTTATCTCGACAGCGCCGCGCGTGCCAATGGCCTTGAGGGCCAGATGGCGCATGATGATCGCTATGATCTCGCCGACGAATATATGGAGATCATGTATCGCCTGTGGGAGGAAAGCTGGGAGGACGATGCGGTGGTGTTTGATCGCGCCGGGGGCCTTTATGCCGACCCGGCCAAGGTTCACAGGATCCGCCACGAGGGCAAGCAATACCGGCTGGAGGCCATGCATCTCTGCGAGCCCTCGCCGCAACGCACGCCGGTGCTGTACCAGGCGGGCTCTTCGCCGCGCGGGCGCACGTTTGCTGCGACGCATGCCGAATGCGTTTTTGTCAACGGCCAGAAGATCGACGGCGTGAAGGCGATCGTCGACGATATCCGCGCAAGGGCGGTCGAGGTCGGCCGCGTGGCTGACGATATCAAGGTGTTCATGGGCGCCACCATCGTCACCGGCCGCACGGATGCCGAGGCGCGGGAGAAATTCGAGGATTACCGGCACTATGTCAGCTCAGAAGCCGCCCTTGTGCATGCGGCCGCCTCGATGGGCATCGATTTTTCGAAATACGATCCGGACGAGCCGATCGAGACGGATAAGAGCAATGCCATCACCTCCAATGTGGAGGCGATGACGCGCTCGGCCGGTCCGCAATGGACGCGGCGCAAGCTGCTGGAACAGATGGTGCTGGGCAGCCGGCAGGCGCCGATGGTGGGGGCTGCCGAGGATATTGCCGGGCAGTTGATCACCTGGAGCGAAAACGCCGGCATTGACGGGTTCAACCTGTCGCGCACCGTCGTTCCCGAATGTTTTGACGATATCATCGATCTCATCGTGCCGATCCTGCAGGAACGTGGCGTCTATAAGACCGCCTATGCGGAAGGGCCGATGCGGCAAAAGCTGTTTGGCATGCCGCGTCTTCCCGCAAGGCACGTGGCGGCCAGCCACCGCAAGAAGAACGCCTGACATGGCAAGAGCGCAAGTGCCTGATAGCGAAAGCGGCGCGCCTGGAAAAATAATGCTCGGCTGGCTCTGCCTTGCCGTGGTGCTTTCGCTGTCGGCGTGGTTTTCGGCAACGGCCGTCGCGCCGGAGATGACGCGGGCGTTGTCGCTTGGAAGCGGCGCCTCCGCGTGGCTGACCAATGGCGTGCAGCTGGGTTTCGTCACCGGCGCGCTGATCGCCAGCCTCATCAACCTGCCGGATATAGTTGCCATGAACCGGCTCGCCGCCGTCTCGGCAGCGCTTGCGGCGCTTGCCAATGCGGCGCTGCTCATGGAACCCGGCCTTGCCGGTGCCATTGCCTGTCGCTTTGCCACTGGATTTGCGCTCGCCGGCGTTTATCCGCCCGCCATGAAGCTCGCTGCCACCTGGTTCCGGAAAAGCCGGGGGCTGGCACTCGGCTTTGTCATCGGCGCGCTGACGGCGGGCTCCTCGCTGCCGCATCTGTTTCGCGGGCTGACGGCATCGCTCGACTGGCGCATTGTCGTGGAACTTGCGTCTTTTTGTGGGTTCATCGGCGCCGCTCTGTTTCTTCTCATCGTGCGCGAGGGACCTTATCCCTTTGCCCGCACGGTGTTTGATCCGCGCCAGATCGGCCACGTGTTCAAAAACGGTGACCTGATGCTGGTGAATGCCGGTTATCTCGGCCACATGTGGGAGCTTTATGCCATGTGGGCTTGGTTGCTTGCCTACCTGAGCGCGGCGCCTGCGGGTTTTGCGGCAGGGGCCGGATCGCTTGCAACCTTTGCAGCGCTTGCCGCCGGTATCATCGGCTGTCTCGCCGGTGGCGTGCTGGCAGACCGGTTTGGCCGGGCGGTGACAACGGCCGGCATGATGCTGGTGTCGGGCTCGGCAGCCCTTGCCATCGGCTTCGTCTTCGACGGGCCAACTTGGTTGCTGATGCTGGTGGTGATCATCTGGGGCATCTCCGTCATCGGCGATTCCGCGCAGTTTTCCGCCGCCGCCACGGAACTTACGGACCGGCATCTCGTCGGCACCGCACTTTCGCTGCAGATGGGCATGGGCTTTGCGCTGACCGGCATCAGCATCTGGCTGATGCCGCAGCTGGCCGCCTGGTTCGGCAACTGGCGCTGGACATTTTTGTTTCTGAGCCCTGGCCCGTTTCTCGGGGCATGGGCCATGCTGCGGCTTCACCGCCGGAATGCCACCCGCCCGGCCTGAGGCCGGGCGCGGGTTCAGACGCCGCGCGTCGGAATGCGGTTTTCCAGAAGCTTGAAGGCATAAACCAGCATGCCGGTGAGGCAGAGATAGATCAGCGCCAGCAGCAGCAGCGGCTCATAGGTCAAAAACGTTTCCTGGCGCACGCGCGAGATGATGGCGTAGACATCGACCACGGTCACGGTTGCCACGAGAGGCGTCGATTTCAGCTGCAGTACCGTCTCGCCGGTCAAGGTCGGCAGCGCGCGGTGGATGGCGCGGGGAAGCCAGATGCGGCGAAACAGCGTAAAGCGCCCCATACCATAGGCCCGCGCCGCCTCCAGTTCGCCACGGGGAACGCCGGCAAAGGCCCCGCGCATCACTTCACCCTCGTAGGCGGCAAACGAAATCATCAGTGCGGCAAAACCATAAGGCCAGGCCTGACGCAGATAAGGCCAGAGGAAGGACGAGCGGATTTCCGGATACTGCGCAAACAGTGAACCCAGCCCATAATAAAGAAGCCACAGCTGCAAGAGAAGCGGCGTGCCGCGGATCAGGGTGCAGAAGCCACGCGCCGCCCAGGCGAGCGGCTTTGGCCCGGTGACCTGCACGAGGCCGAGCGGCACGGCAAACAGGAAACCGACGATGGCGGTGGAAAACAGCATCAGCAGGGTCTGGCCGATGCCGTAGATCAGCCGTTCCTGATAACGCGGCAGCCAGTCCCAGCGCATGAACCAGGCCACGCAGAACACCAGCACGATGGCTACCGCCATCAGGAACAGGCGATGCGGCTCAAACAGGCTGCGGGCTTTTGGCGCCACATAGGTAACGACGTTCGGGGTGTCGCTCATCACGCGCCTTCCTGACGGGTCAGGCCACGGCGGGCGCGTTTTTCCAGCAACCCGATCAGCAGGTTGGAGATGAGCGTCACGGCAAGATAAAGCGCGCCGGCAGCGAGAAAGAAGGTCAGATAGGCCTTTGTGGTGCCGGCCGCCTGGCGCGTGACCAGCGTCAGTTCGGCAAAACCGACAACGGCCAGCAGAGCTGTATCCTTGGTGGCAATCATCCAGAGGTTGGAGAGACCAGGCAGCGCATAAGGCAGCATGGCCGGCAGCGTGATGCGCCGCAGCGACAGCAGCGGCGACATGCCATAGGCGCGCGCCGCCTCAAGCTGGCCGGCCGGCACGGACAGGATCGCGCCACGCAGCACTTCCGTAGAATAGGCTCCCTGCACCACGCCAATGACAAAAATACCGGCGGCAAGCCCGCTGATATCGATGGACGGCAGGCCCACAAGCGCCGTCAGCTGGTTCACCGCATCGGTGCCGGCGTAATAGAGAATGAGAATGAGCACGAGTTCCGGCACGCCGCGCACGACGGTCGTGTAGACCTCGAGAAGATCGCGCAGGATCGGGCCGCCCCACAGCTTGCCGGCAGCGCCACCGGTGCCGATGACGAGGCCGAGCAGATAACCGCCGAACGCCACCTGCAGCGAATGGAGAAGACCGGTCAGGAGCACGCCGCCCCAGCCCGGAGACCAGAGCGAAAGAAGTTTGAGAGTGGCGTCCATGAAGAGGCGCTTTCAAGGCCGGACAGGCACGCCCGGCCCGACGCCTAGAGGCGACAGGCCGGGCGGTCAGGTCTCTGGCGGCTTACTTGCCGTAGATGTCGAAGGCGAAATACTTCTTGGAAATGGTGTCGTAGGTGCCGTTCGAACGGATCGCCTTGATGGCGGCGTTAAACTTGTCCTTCAGCGCCGTGTCTTCCTTGCGAAGGCCGATGCCGATGCCGGTGCCGAGAATTTCCGGATCATCCTTCACATTGCCCTTCGATTCGCAGCAGGCCTTGCCCTGTTCGCTGTCGAGGAACGCCTGCAGCGTGATCAGGTCAGCCTGGGTGGCATCGATGCGGCCGGCAGCCAGATCCTGGTTTGCCTCGTCCTGCGTCTGGTATTCCTTGATCTCGGAAACGACAGGAGCAAAATACTTCTTGGCATAATCAGCCGAGACGGTGGACACCTGAACGCCGAGGATCTTGCCCTTCAGGCCTTCCGGCGTGGCATCGAACTTTTCGCTCTTCGGGCCGATGACGGTGGCCGGTGTGTTGTAATACTTGTCCGAGAAGGCAATCGTCTTTTCGCGTTCCGCGGTGATCGACATGGAGCCGATGATGGCGTCAATCTTCTTGGAGGTCAGCGCCGGAATGATGCCATCCCAGGCAACCGGGGTGACGACGCATTTTTCCTTGGCTTCGGCACACAGCGCCTCGATGAAGTCGATTTCCCAACCGACCCACTTGCCGCTCGCGTCCGGCGAGGAAAAGGGCGGATAGGGTTCCGCGGCAACGCCGATCTTGAGTTCCTGGGCAGAAGCCGAGCCGAATGCGGCAACGCTGACGGCGAGCGCCACTGCGGCGGACTTGAGAAGGTTCTTCATGATTTTCCCCTTTCGGTAATGTCTGTCTGTTTTTGGTTATTCTAGTGGATGGAACTGATGAACTTCTTCAGCCGCTCCGACTGCGGGTTCTCGAAGATGGCCTCCGGAGAGCCCTGCTCCTCAATATGGCCGCCATGCAGGAACACCACGTGGTTGGCCACCTGGCGGGCAAAGGCCATTTCGTGAGTGACGAGGATCATTGTGCGTTTTTCCCGCGCGAGATCGCCGATGACGGTCAACACCTCGCCGACCAGTTCCGGATCGAGCGCCGAGGTCGGCTCATCAAACAGCATAACGAGCGGCTGGATGGCAAGCGCGCGGGCAATCGCGGCGCGCTGCTGCTGGCCACCGGAAAGGAACGCCGGATAGGCATCGCGCTTCTCGTAAAGGCCAACGCGGCGCAAAAGCGTTTCGGCCGCAGCAATCGCCTCGTCGCGGGACTGGCCGAGCACATGCACGGGCACTTCGATGACATTCTGTAGAACCGTCATGTGCTGCCAGAGGTTGAAGCTCTGGAACACCATGCCGAGTTTTGTGCGGATGCGCTGCACCTGGCGGCGATTGGCAGGCATCAGCCCGCCATGGCCATCCTTCTTCATCTCGATGGTTTCGCCATGAATGGAAACCTGGCCCGCTGTCGGCAGCTCCAGCAGGTTTATGCAACGCAGGAATGTGGATTTTCCCGATCCGCTGCCGCCAATCAGGGCGATCACATCCCCCTGTTTTGCACTCAGCGATACACCCTTCAGAACCTCAAGCGGGCCAAAACGCTTGAAAAGATCCCGTACTTCAATGGCTTGCGCCGTTTCCGCCATGTTACCTTCACTGCCGGACGTTCATCGCCCGATCTCTCTACCGACTATTCCCCCAGCAGTTTTTATTGTGTGACGGTGCTGGCGCCGTTGTTTCAATCCGGAGTTTTGCACTTGTCTAAAAATTACTCAAGCGTATAATAAGGGCAACCCCCTGTTTTGATCACCAACACCATAGAGGTTTCCCATGAATGGATACGGCTGCCAGGCCATGGCAACACGGCTGTCGCGCGTGCTGATGCGCCGCCCCGGCGCAAGCCTTCTCGCCGCAGATGCCGCACAATGGCACTACGGCCCGACTTTCGATGCGGAAAAGGCGATTGCCCAGCATGGTGAGTTTGCCGAACTGGTTGCCGCCTCCGGCGCCGAAATCCTCTGGGTGGAAGATGAGGGCGATGGGCTTGCCGATTCCATGTTCACGCATGATCCCTCCCTGATGACCGACAAGGGTGCGGTGATCCTGCGCATGGGCAAGCCTTTGCGCGCAGACGAACCGGCGCTGCATGCCAAGGCCTATCGCGACGCCGGCATTCCGATCCTCGGCACCATCGAGGCGCCGGGCACGGTGGAAGGCGGCGATTGCGTATGGGTGGATGACAAGACGCTGGCCGTCGGGCGCGGCGTGCGCAGCAACCAGTCCGGCATCGAGCAGTTGTCGGCCATTCTCGGCACGATCGGCGTCACCGTTCTCGGGTACGATCTGCCGCTCTGGCAGGGCGAAGAGGCCTGCCTGCACCTCATGTCTGTCATCAGCCCGCTCACCGAAACCATGGCGCTCGTGCATGCGCCGCTGATGCCGGCCGCCTTCTACCTCATGCTGAAGGAGCGTGGCTTTACGCTTATTCACGCGCCGGAAGCCGACTTTGCCGCAAGCAATGGCCTTAACCTCAACGTGCTGCCGACAAGTCCCGGCCAGGTGATCATGGTGGAAGGTTTTCCCGCCACCAAGGCTGCCATGGAAGCACATGGCTGCACTGTCACCACGTTTGCGGCGGATGCACTCTGCATCGCCTGCGAGGGTGGCCCGACATGCCTCACCCGCCCGATCCTTCGGCAGGCGGCGTGAACAGGCGCACCTTCCATAGGGCCCCCGAGGCCGAGCGACGCGAGGATCTGATCACCGCGACACTCGATTGTATTGCCGAGCTTGGCATTCAGGGCGCCACCGTGCGCCAGATTGCCACCCGCGCCGGCGTGACCGGCGGGCTCATCCGGCATTATTTCGCGAGCAAGGACCTGATGATGCAGGAAGCCTATCGCGAGGTGATGCGCATGATGAGCGCGCCGGCCTTTGCGGCCGCCGACAGCGAGGGCACGGCGCGCGAACGCCTGATCCTCTTCATCGCCGGCAACCTGACGCCACCGGTCACGGATTCGCGTATGCTGTCGCTCTGGGCAGCCTTCATCGGCCATATTCGCGTCGAGCCGGCCTTTGCCGCCATTCACCGCGAAAATTACGTCGCCTTCCTGTCAGTGCTGCAGGATCTGCTGCAGGCCTTTTTCGAAGAACAGGGAAAGCCGCTGGCGCCGGACACCTGCCGGCACCATGCGATTGCCCTTAACGGCCTGATCGACGGCCTGTGGCTGGAGGGAACGCTGGTGTCCGACATGTTTCACGATCATGAACTCGCCGATACCGCCATCCTCTCGGTCGAGCGGCTGCTGGGCCTCAACCCCGGCGATCTCGTCGCTCCCATCCGTACCTGAACTGGAGAACTTCCGTGCGTTACGCTTCCATCACCGACCGCCTTGCCGATCTCGGTTCCGGCCGCTGGGCCCTTCATCTGCAGGCGCGCCGCATGAAGGCTGCCGGCGAACCGATCATCGAGCTTACCATCGGCGAGCCGGACCTGCCGCCGGACCCGGAGCTGCTGGCCGAGTGCGCCCGCGCCATGCATGCCGGCCGCACCCGTTATTCCAACGGCCGCGGCGAGCCGCCGGTCCTCAAGGCGCTGGTGGAAAAATATGAAAAGCGCCGCCCGGGCGTGACGGAAAAGAATTTCCTCTGTTTTCCCGGCACGCAGACCGCGCTTTATGCGGTGATGACCGGGCTGGTGGAAGCCGGCGACGGCGTGCTGGTTGGCGATCCGCTTTACGCGACCTATGAGGGCGTGATCGCCTCGACGGGTGCGCATTTCATTCCCGTGCCGCTTCGCCCGGAAAACCGTTTTCACATGCAGGCGGAAGATCTGGAGCGGGCGATCACGCCGGAAGCGCGCGTGCTGCTTTTGAACACGCCGCACAACCCGACAGGCGCCGTGCTGACGGAGGCGGAAATTGCCGCCATCGGAAAGATCTGCCGCAAGCACGATCTCTGGATCGTCTGTGACGAGGTTTATGAACAGCTGATCTTCGGCGAGGATTTTGCCTCCCCCTTCGATATGGCCGATCTTGCCGAGCGAACCATCGTCGTCTCCTCCATTTCCAAGTCGCATGCTGCACCGGGCTTTCGCAGCGGCTGGGCGGCAGGCCCGGAGGAGTTTTGCGAAAGGCTTCTGCCGGTTTCCGAAACCATGCTGTTTGGCGTGCAGCCGTTCATTTCCGACATGACGGCGCTGGCGCTTTCCAAACCCTTCGAGACCGCCGGCATCATGCGGACCAATTACGAGCGCCGCGCCAAGATCGTGCGCGATACGCTCTCCGGCAGCAATCTGTTGAAGCCGATGATGCCGGAAGGCGGCATGTTCGTGGTGGTGGATGTGACCGCAACCGGCTTGGCCGGCGCCGATTACGCGCTGGAACTGCTGCAGAGCGAAAAGGTCGCCGTCATGCCCGGCTCCTCCTTCGGCCATCAGGCGGCCGGTTTTATCCGGATTTCGCTGACGGTGCCCGATGAGGTGCTGGAAGAGGCCGTGAAGCGCATGGCAAACCTTGCCAGCCGCCTCGCCGCCCTGCCGGACGCGCAGAAAAGAGCAGACGGACGGCTCGGCGCCTGACGCGCTCCCTGTTGATCAATCGGTTCTCGCGCCCACCGCGCGAGAGCCGGTTTCCTCACACGCCGAGATAACGGTCCTGCAGATCCGGCGTCAGGCCATCCGGCCGGCCGGTCCAGACGGTTTTTCCGTTTTCCAGAACCACGCAGCGATCCGCCACCGGCAGCAGTTCCGACAGCGTCTTGTCGACCACGAGGATGGACAGGCCGTCTTCCTTCAGCGTGCGGATGGCGCGCCAGATATCCTGGCGGATAACAGGCGCCAGACCTTCGGTCGCCTCGTCGAGGATAAGAAGGCGCGGATTGGTCATCAGCGCCCGGCCGACCGCCAGCATCTGCTGCTCACCGCCGGAAAGCGAGCGCGCCATCTGTCCGTGGCGTTCTTCAAGACGGGGGAAAAGCGCGTTGACGCGTTGAAGCGTCCAGCGGCCGGGGCGTGCGGCGGCGACCAGATTTTCATGCACCGTGAGGTTTGGAAAACACCGCCGCCCCTCCGGCACAAGCCCAATGCCGAGGCGGGCGACCTTGTGCGGGGCCAAACGCTTCGTCGAGGCGCCATCAAACAGCACATGGCCTGACTTCGGCGGCATGAGGTTGCAGATCGACTTGATCGTGGTCGACTTGCCCATGCCGTTGCGCCCCATCAGCGCCACGACCTCGCCCTCGGCCATCTGGAACTCGACGCCGAACAGCGCCTGGCTTGCGCCATAGAAGGTGGCAATATCCTGGATATCGAGCAGCATCAGGCATGATCTCCGAGATAGGCCTGGCGCACGGCCGGGTCGTTGCGGATCTCGTCCACCGTGCCCGTGGCAATCACCCGGCCATAGACCAGAACCGAAATGCGGTCGGCGAGCGCAAAGACGGCATCCATGTCATGCTCCACCAGCAGGATCGGCGCTTCCTGGCGCAGCGTATCGAGAAAGCCGGTCAGCACTTTGGAGCCTTCTGGCCCCATACCGGCCATCGGCTCATCGAGCAGGAAGGCTTTGACATCGAGTGCCAGCGCAATGGCGATCTCCAGCTGGCGTTTTTCACCGTGGGAGAGTTCGGAGGCCGGAACGTTTGCGCGCCTCGCCAGCCCCACCCGTTCCAGCCTTGCCATCGCCGCATCGATGAGCGAGCGGTCGCGCATCACAGGCATGAAGAAACGGAAGCTGGACCCCTCACCTGCCTGCACCGCCAGCATGACATTGCGCAGCGCGGAAAATTCGCCGATGAGCGAGGAAATCTGGAACGTGCGCCCTAACCCCAGCCGCGCGCGTTCTGCCACGGCAAGCTGGCTGATATCGCGGCCGGCTAGCGTGATCGTGCCGGAATCCGGCCGCAGCGTGCCGCAGATCTGGTGGATCAGCGTGGATTTTCCAGCCCCGTTCGGTCCGATCAGCGCGTGGATTTCGCCGGGGTGAAGATCGATGGTCACGCCATCGGTTGCCTTCAGCGCGCCAAAGCTCTTGTGTAGATCTTGGATGGAGAGAACCGGATCAGCCATGACGCACCTTTCCGGCAAGAAGCCCGATCAGCCCGCCGCGCGCAAAGAGCACGGTGGCGAGCAGGATGAGGCCGAGGAAAAACTGCCAACGTTCGGTCAGGCCGCCCAGCAGATATTCGAAGATGACGTAGAGGGCAGCGCCCGCGACAGGCCCCATCAACCGCCCGGTGCCGCCGAGAATGATCAGCACTATGAGTTCGCCCGACATGTGCCAGGAGAGCATCGACGGGCTGACGAACCGGTTGAGATCCGCGTAGAGCGCGCCGGCCACTGCCGTCAGCATGGCGGAGAGGACGAAGGCGGTGAGCCGGATCGGCATTGGCGAAATGCCGATGGAGGCCACTCGCACATCGTTCTGGCGCACCGCCTGAAGGGCTGCCCCGAAGCGCGAGGAGCGGATCAGCGCCGAGAGGAGGATGCCCACCAGCAGCACGCCGTAGCAGATGAGGAAAAAGTTCATCGGCCGCATCGTGTTGACGCCGGGGAACTGGTTCCTGACGACGATCGACAACCCGTCCTCACCGCCATAGGCGGGCCAGGAGATGGCGAAATAATAGACCATCTGCGCAAAGGCGAGCGTGATCATGATGAAGTAGACGCCTGAGGTGCGCAGGCTGATCGCGCCGATGGCAAGGCCAAGCACGCCGGCCGTCATCATGGCGACCAGCCAGACGACGAGCATCTGCTTGGAGCCGGCAAGACCGAACAGCATCGGATCGCCGGAAAAGGCATGCGACGACAGGATGCCGGCCACATAACCGCCGACGCCGAAGAAGGCCGCATGGCCAAAGGAGACGAGACCGCCAAGGCCAAGCGCGATGTTGAGCCCGGTTGCCGCAAGCGCGAGGATGGCGATGCGGGTGGCAAGCGTGATGGTGAAGGGCTGGCCGGCTGCCTGCGCGATGAACGGCACGGCCAGAAGCGCCAAAGCCAGCACGAGGTTGAGGATGTTTTCGCGGGTCATCAGAAAAGCCCTCATGCCTGCGCCGGAAACAGGCCGCGCGGTTTGACCGCAAGGATGAGCGCCATCAGGATATAGATGAGCATGGAGGCAAGCGCGCCGCCGATGAGCCCCGCCTGCGCGGGGGGAACTATTAGCGCCAGCACCTGCGGCAGCAGCAGCCGGCCCATCGTATCGACAACACCGACCAGAAGCGCGCCGACAAGCGCACCCTTGATGGAGCCGATGCCGCCGATGACGATGACGACGAAGGCGAGGATCAGCACCGGCTCGCCCATGCCGACCTGCACCGATTGCAGCGCACCGACCATGCCGCCGGCAAGGCCCGCAAGGGCAGCGCCCAGCGCAAAGACCAGCGTGTAGAGCGTGCGGATATCGACGCCGAGGGCGGCAATCATCTCGCGGTCGCTTTCACCGGCGCGGATGCGCATGCCAAGCCGCGTCTTCGAGATGAGGCCATAAAGCCCGAAGGCGACGAGACCGCCGGCGAGAATGATCGCCAGCCGGTACAGCGGGTATTGCGCACCACCGGGCAGCGCCACGGCCCCTTCGAGCAGCGGCGGAATATCGAGATAAAGCGGGAACGAGCCGAACAGCCAGCGCGTGCCCTCGGAAAAGATCAGGATCAGCGCAAACGTCGCCAGCACCTGATCGAGATGGTCGCGATCATAAAGACGGCGGATCACGGTGACTTCGATGAGGGCGCCGGCGGCAGCCGACGCCGCAAGGCTTGCGACGAGGCCGAGCCAGAACGAGCCGGTCAGCGCCGCCACGCTTGCGCAGGCAAAGGCGCCCACCATGTAGAGCGAGCCATGGGCCAGATTGATCAGGCCCATGACGCCAAAGATCAGCGTCAGCCCGGCGGCCATGAGAAAGAGCATGACGCCGAGCTGAACCCCGTTCAGCAGCTGCTCGATGGCAAGCGCAAAAGTCACGAAGCGTCCTTACTTCTTGCAGGCCTGCGCATAGGCATCGCCGTGATCGGTGAAGATCTTCTCGATGATCTTGTTGGTGAGAACGCCGCCGTCCTTCACCACTTCCGTGACATAAATATCCTGGATCGGGTGACGGTTGGTGTTGAACTTGAATTTGCCGCGCGGCGACTGGATGTCCGCCTTTTTCAGTTCGGCGGTAAAGGCGGCCGTATCCTTGACGCTCGCCTTGGAGGCGGCAGACAGGATCAGCTGAGCCGCATCATAGGCCTGCACCGCATAGATCGACGGCAGGCGGCCGTATTCCTTTTCAAAGGCCGGCACGAACTTCTTGTTGGCCGCGTTATCCAGATCCTTCGCCCACTGGCCGGATGCCTTTGCGCCGAGGGCTGCATCGCCGATGGCCGGCAGCACATCCTGGCTGAAGGAGAAGCCGGGGCCCATGACCGGGATTTTGACGCCCGACTGCGCATATTGCTTCATGAAGGCAATGCCCATGCCGCCCGGCAGGAAGGCGAACACGCCATCGGCGCCAGACGCACGGATCTGGGCGATTTCAGCGGCATAATCCGTCTGGCCGACCTGGGTATAGACCTCGTTTGCCACGGCACCCTTGAAGTAGCGCTTGAAGCCGGTCAGCGAGTCCTTCCCGGCGGGATAGTTGGGCGCCATGATGAACATCTTCTTGTAGCCCTTGTTGGCATATTCGCCCATGGCTTCATGAAGATTGTCGTTCTGGTAGGCGGCATTGAAATAGAGCGGATCGCATTTTTCGCCGGCCAGCGCTGCCGGTGCGGCATTGGTGGAGACGTAGATCTTACCCTGAGCAACGGCGCCCGGCACGACCGCCATCAGAAGGTTCGACCAGACGATGCCGGTCAGAATATCCACCTCATCGCTCTGGATCATCTTGTCGGCGATCTGCACAGCCAGTTCCGGCTTCTGCGCATCGTCTTCGGTGATGACGGTCACGCCCTTGTTGCCGGACTGCTTGATGGCCAGCATGAAACCATCGCGCGTATCGACGCCAAGGCCCGCACCGCCGCCAGACAGTGTGGTGATGAGGCCGATCTTGACCGGTTCGGCCATGGCAAGGGTGGAGGCGCCAAGCGAAAGCGCAAGGGTGGCGGCCTTGAGGAAAGTCTTCATGTCATGCACTCCCGTTTGTGTCTGATGTCCCACTTATTCTTGTCTTTGGCGCCCCGGTTTTCCCGTGTGATCACCGTATTCCGGCGGGGACCATAACGCCCCCAGCGCAAACTTTCACAGTCGAAAGAAAACATCCACAGGATGCAGTGGCAAAACCCTGCGCACCATCACGCGGCATGCCCGGATTTCAACCGGAAACGCTGGATCTTGCCGGATTCGGTTTTCGGCAGCGCCTGCGTGAAGACGATGGAGCGCGGATATTTGTAGGGCGCGATGATTGCCTTCACATGCTCCTGCAACAGCTTGGCCAATGCATCGCAGGCCTGTCCGTGATCGGTGAGCACCACATGGGCCTCGACGATATGACCGCGGGCCTCGTCCGGCACGCCGATCACGGCGCATTCCAGCACAGCCTCATGCTTCAGCAGTGCTGCTTCCACCTCGGGGCCGGCAATGTTGTAGCCGGCGGATACGATCATGTCGTCGGAGCGGGCGGCGAAATGGAAATAACCGTCCTCGTCCTCGGAAAAGCTGTCGCCGGTCAGGTTCCAGCCGTCGCGCACGTATTCCTTCTGGCGGTCGTCGGCCATGTAGCGGCAGCCGATCGGACCCTGCACGGCAAGGCGGCCGATGGTGCCGCTCGGCACTTCGTTCATCGCCTCATCGACAACCTTGGCCCGGTAGCCTGTCAGCGGCTTGCCGGTGCAGGTGGGCTTTGCATCGCCCAGGCGGTTGGAGATGAAGATATGCAGCATTTCGGTGGCGCCGATGCCATCGAGAATGGGGATACCGGTCTTTTGCGTCCACTCGTCAAACACCGGCCCCGGCAGCGTTTCACCGGCAGAGACTGCGATGCGCAGCGAAGACAGGTCCACAGCGCCCTCACCCATCGCAGCCAGCATGGCGCGGTAGGCGGTGGGCGCGGTAAAGCAGATGGTGGCGCGATAGGTCTCGATGATCTCCATCATTTTTGGCGGCGTGGCGTGCTCCAAAAGCGTTGCCGCGGCACCGAAGCGCAGCGGGAAGATGGCAAGCCCGCCCAGCCCGAAGGTGAAGGCAAGCGGCGGCGAACCGACAAAGACATCGTCAGGCGTGACGGCAAGCACTTCTTTCGCATAGGCATCGGCAATGATCAAAAGGTCACGATGGAAATGCATCGTCGCCTTGGCAATCCCTGTCGAGCCCGACGTGAAGCCTAAAAGCGCCACGTCGTCGCGCCCGGTCTTCACCGCCTCGTAACGCACCGGCTTGTTGAGAGCTGCGCGATCCAGTTCGGCATCGTGGTTGGCGGTGCCATCAAAACCGATCACCTGGGTGAGGAACCGGCTCTCCTTGGCGACGGCGACCAGTTCATCCATCAGGCGCGTATCACACAGCGCCATCGAGATTTCCGCCTTGTCGATGGTTTTTGCCAGTTCGCCGGCACGCAGCATCGGCATGGTGTTGACGACAACGGCGCCGGCCTTGGTGGCGGCAAGCCAGCAGGCGACCATGGCCGGATTGTTGGCAGACCGGATCAGCACGCGGTTGCCGGGCTTCAGGCCATATTCTTCGGTCAACGCCCGCGCAATGCGGTTCGTCCAGTCCGACAGTTCCTTGTAGGTGCGCCGGCGACCGTTGCCGATGAGGGCGGTGTGATCGCCAAAACCTTTTTCCACCATGCGGTCGGTCAGTTCCACCGCAGCATTCAGGTATTCCGGGTAATCGAAGCCCTCGAGCAGCAGTTCCGGCCACTGATCCAGCGGCGGAAGATTGTCGCGGGCAAACGTATCCACATGGCCAGTGGGTCCCAGCATGGCTCTTGTTCCCTTCGTCTTCTAACGCCCGATGTCGGTTTCCTCTCCGGCATGGTCGTCCTTTTGAGGCTGTTTCCGCCTCTTGTGAGGGAAAGAATTGCACCGGAGGTCGCCCGTGGCAAGACAGAAATTTTAAGTTTGTAATAATTTTGAGGAGCGGCCAGCGCGCAGGCGTCTCAGGTGCGCCAATTCCTGCGGCATCAGGCTCGGGCAACGGAGGAGGCGCAGGGTGCTGGCGGGCGAGATGCTTTGCATTGGCTGCGGAATTTATCGCCAGGGTTCCCGGGGCAGATAGCAAGCGGCGCGATTTACAGTATAGCTCTGTTCCAAGGTCCGTCCGATGCCGCAACCTGCGGAGCACGGCGGCCGATCGTGCAAGATCACATGCGGAAAGCACCATGGCAGCACAGACGGATCAAAACGGTAAAGACCCATCCGACTTCGAGATCGGCAATGCCGGCTTTCGCTTCGACGCGCAGTTGCGCATGATGATGAGTGCCTTCTGGACCTCCGGCGTGCGCGTGAGGGTTCTGCTGCTGACCATCGGGCTTCTGGCCGTTATCCTGACCACGGTCTATGGGCAGTACCGGCTGAACCATTGGAACACGCCTTTTTACAACGCGCTTGAGCAGCGCGACCTGCCCGCTTTCTTCGAGCAGCTGAAAGTGTTTTTCATCATTGCCGGATCGCTTCTGGTGCTCAATGTCGTGCAGGCATTCCTGAACCAGATGACCGCGCTTTACATGCGCGAAGGTCTTTCGCGCGATCTCGTCGATCAGTGGATGAAACCACGGCGCGCGCTCAAGCTTGCCAGTTACGGCAAGATCGGCATCAACCCGGACCAGCGCCTGCATGAGGACGCACGAAACCTTGCGGAATTGACGACCTCGCTTGGCATAGGACTTGTCAATTCGACCATCCTTCTCGTCAGCTTCATTGGCGTGCTCTGGGTGATTTCCGCCGATTTCAGTTTCACCATCGACGGGCGCCAGATCGCCATTCCCGGCTACATGGTGTGGGCCGCACTGCTTTATGCGGCAACCGCCTCGCTGATCAGCAATGTGGTGGGGCGCCACCTGCCCCGCCTCAATACGGAGCGTTATTCCAAGGAAGCGGAAATGCGCTTCACGCTGATGCACACCAATGAAAACCTCATGGCCATCACGCTGACCAATGGCGAAGACAGCGAGCGCCAGCGTATCCAGCTGTCGATCGGGGCGGTTCTGGCGGTCATCCGCAAGCTTGCGCTTGCCTATACCAACCTGACCTGGGTCTCCTCCGGTTTCGGCTGGTTGACGACAATCGCACCGATCCTCATTGCAGCACCGGTCTATTTCAACGGCAGTATTTCCTTCGGCGGGCTGATGATGGCAGTCGGCGCCTTCAACCAGGTCAACACGGCCCTGCGCTGGTATGTCGACAATTTCAGGCCCATCGCCGACTGGAAGGCAGCCCTTTACCGCGTCTCGGTGTTTCGCCGCGCTCTGATCGAAGTAGACAAGGCAGAAAGCCAGAAAAAGCCGATCATACAGCCCTCCTCTACTGGCCAGATCATTCTGAAAGATGTGATACTGCAGGCCGGACCGACCGCTTCAACAACCGAACGTGGACTGCAGCTTGCCGGTGAAACCGTCATCGAGCCCGGCTCTCGGGTGATGATCAACGGTGATCCGAAGGCCAACCGCCACCTTCTCTTCCTCGCGATGGCCGGCCTTTGGCAATGGGGGGAAGGCGAAATCCGCATGCCGCCGCTCGACGACATCCTGTTCCTGTCGCAAAAAGCCTATTTTCCCGACGCCACGTTGCGCGAAGCCATGACCTATCCGAAAAAAGCTACCGACTATTCCGATGAACAAATGGTGGCGGCTCTTTCGGAGGTCGGCCTGGAGCGGCTGGCCGACAGGCTTGACGTGCGTGATCGCTGGGAGCGCGTGCTGGACGAAGAAGACCAGGCGCGGCTGAGGCTGGCCAATGCCCGGCTGATGGCGCCGAAATGGATCGTACTGGATGACGCACTGGAGCTTCTTGATGTGCCCGCACAACAGGAGCTGACCCAGCTCATGGACACATTCCACCAGACGGGCATTGTCTATATTGGGCGTTCGGAGGTGTTTTTGGCGATAAATCCGAAACTTGTACACCTTTCGGCATTGCAATCGCTTTAAATTGTAGAATATAGTCAGAAATACGATAACTATGCTTGATTATACCTCGTTTATAAATCATTAAGTATTAGCACAATACGTTTGACCCACCCATGGTCGTTCCCACGGAGCCATGATGCAACTTAACCTTGATGTGGACACCTCCGCCCTCTCGCCGCGGCATGGTCTCGCGCCGTGCGAGGGACCCAGTGCGACGATCGCCGTGCAGGGCGCTCGCACATGCGCTGCGTCGGCGGTTGCGGCCGGAACATCGATGGGACAAGAGCGGCCGAAGGCTTCCACGGCTGCGACATCGTCTGCTCCGGAGGCCCGCCTTCAGGTGTCACTGCCGTCATCCTTCAGCCCGATCGACAAGCTCACGCCACGCTCCGAGAAAGAGGCAACGATGCTGAAGGTGATGAGCGGGGACCGGGTGACGTATGCCGACGTCGATCTGGCCGAGGCCGCGATCTCGAATGCCGCAGGCTTTGCCAATGCCACACACCTTCCGCTTTTCTCAATCAACACCACCGGGGTGGTCGATTTCATCAACGACGCAGCCTTACGGCTATTTGGTTACGGTCGCGATGAGCTGATGGGCCTGCCGTCCTTGCTCCTGGTCCCGGAACGCCTGCGGGAAGAATGCCAGCACATTCTCTCAAGCATGATGAACCTTAGTCCCGGCGAGCTGAACGGCAAGGCATTCGAAATCCTGGCCTGCCATCGCGACGGGCACGAATTCCCCCTCGAGGTCGTGCTGACCGCGTGGGACACCAACGAGGGCCGGCATCTGGGTGCCGCCGTTTCCGATATATCCGAACGACACAGCCGCCAGGCGCGCCTGCTGCGTCTGGCCAATCACGACACCTTGACCGGGCTCCATAACAGCCATGGCTTTGAAGAACTGCTGCGCGAGCAGTGCGAAGACGGGAATGTCGGCGCGGTCCTCATGCTCGACATCGAGGGTCTGCGTGACATCAACGATCATCTCGGACCACAGATCCACGATACGCTCGTGCAGAGCATTGTCATCCGCACCAGCCTGCCGCTTGGCCTGGATATGGCGCTGGCGCGAATTGGCACACACCGCTTCGCCATCCTTCTGCCGCAACACGCGACCGGCGACACGGTCGATGCGTTGGCCGCGCAATTGCTGGATGCGCTGGGAACCCCGTTCATGATCAGCGGCCACCGGCTGCGGGTTATTGGCAGTGTCGGTTATGCTATTGTCGCAGATCAGGCCGACCCGGAAGAGCTTGTGGCCCAGGCCGATTTCGCCCTGTTACACGCCAAGCGCTCCGATATACATAAAGCAGTGGCTTTCGATGCCTCGCTTCAGGCCGTCGCGCAGAACCGGCGCGCTGTGCAGCGCGACCTGTTGCGGGCGCTTACCAAGCGCGAATTCGTTCTGCAATACCAGCCCCAGGTCAACCTGCGCGATGGCAGCCTTTGCGGCATGGAAGCCCTGATCCGCTGGCAACATCCCGAGCGCGGCCTGCTGCCGCCTGTCGAATTCCTGCCGATGCTGGAGCAGAGCGCCTTGAGCGTCGATGTCGGCTGGTGGGTGCTGAACGAGGCACTCCGGCAGCTGGCCGAATGGGCCGCAAGCGGCCTGCCTCTGGTCAAGATGAGCGTCAATCTCTTCCCGTCCCAGATCCGCTGCGCAAACCTTGCCACCGAAGTGGCGGAACTGCTCAAGCGCTATGACATCGCTCCCGCCATCCTCGAGCTTGAGATTACCGAGACGGCCACACTTCAGGATGGCGACCAGTCGTTCAAGGTGATCAGCGAGTTGCGTGAACTGGGCGTCGGCATTGCGTTTGACGATTTTGGCACCGGCTATGCCTCTCTCGGCACGCTGCAACGCTACCCGATCACCACGCTGAAGATCGACAAAGGGTTTGTGCGCGATCTCATCACCAAACAGCGGGATGCCGCCATCACGCGCGCCTTGATCTTACTGAGCAAGGACATCGGCGTAACCACGATTGCCGAAGGCATCGAGACGGTGGAACAGGAAATCACCCTGAAGATGATGGGATGCGATTGCGGCCAAGGCTATCTCTATGGCCGCTCCATGGCACCGTCAGACATTGCGGCCCAGCTGTCGCGCCTTTCGCCGCAAACCGCAAGGCCCGTTGCGCGGGCAAGCTGAAAGCCGCATCCGCTCCCCCACGTCGTTCAACGGCGGGGGAACCGGCTCCGGGCGATAACGGTTGCCGATAGCGCTTGAAATCAATCCAGCAACAGGCGCAACTGCACCGCAAGGTCGCGCGCCGTATAAGGCTTTTTCAGCCAGCTTCCATCGGCCGCCAGCTGCTTGCCGGCAATGTCCGGTTCGGCATAACCCGAGGTGAAGAGGATGCGGATATCCGGGCGCCGCTCGCGCACCACTTTTGCCAGCTGATCGCCCGACATGCCGGGCATGGCGATATCGGTAAACAGCAGCGCCACTTCCGGATGGGCGTCAAGAACGGCCAGCGCCTCGATGCCGTTTCCGGCCTGATGCACGGTATAGCCTGTGTTTTCCAGTCGCGCGACGGCAACCCGGCGCACGCGGGGATCATCCTCCACGACCAGAATGGTTTCGCTGCCGCCGGGAATATCCGCCAGAGCCGCCATACGCTCCTCGCCCGGTCGTAGCGCCGACGCATCGACGACGCTGGGCAGGAAAAGCCTGATGCTGGTGCCCTGGCCCTGTTCGCTGTAGATCTGGACATGTCCACCGGACTGGCGCACGAAACCATAGACCATGCTGAGGCCAAGCCCGGTTCCGGCGCCGGTCGATTTCGTGGTAAAAAACGGCTCAAAAGCGCGCTGCTTCACCTCATCGGTCATGCCGGTTCCCGTATCGGTGACGGCAACCAGAATATAATCGCCGGCGCGAACCTGCGGATACATCTGCGCATAATCCATGTCGAGATGGACGCGGCTGACCTCGATGGTGAGCTGACCGCCCCTTGGCATGGCATCGCGGGCGTTGAGCGTGAGGTTGAGCAGCGCATTCTGCAACTGCGACCCGTCGACCAGCGCCTCGTTGCCACCCCCGCGAATGGTCGTGCGCAACTCGATGCGGTCGCCGATGGTGCGGCGGATCAGCTCTGAAAAGCTGGAGACCATCTGCCCCAGATCGGTCATGCGGGGGTTGAGCGGCTGGCGCCGGCCGAAGGCCAGCAGCTGCCCCGTCAGCTTGGCGCCGTCATCGGTTGCGCCTTGCGCTTCCTTTAAAAGCGTCAGCGCCTTCGGATCCTGCAGCTTCATCTCCAGCATTTCCAGATTGCCGCTGATGATCGTCAGGAGATTGTTGAAGTCATGCGCAAGCCCGCCGGTCAGCTGGCCGATGGCTTCCATCTTCTGCGCCTGGCGCAGTTCTTCCTCGATGCGGTGGCGGCTGGTGAGATCGCGTATGAAGCCGGTAAAGATGCGCTTGCCATTGGATACCGCCTCACCAACGGCAAGCTCCATCGGAAATGTCGAGCCGTCCTTGCGAAGCCCCTTCACAACGCGGCCGATGCCGATGATGCGGCGCTGCCCGGTGGTCATGTAATGGCGGATGTAACCATCATGGCCATCCCGGTCGGGCGATGGCATGAGGATCGACACATTGCGCCCCTCCACCTCCTCTGCGTCATAACCGAACAGATCTTCCGCCGTGGAGGAAAACGAGGTGATGATGCCGGCCTCGTCAATGACGACCATGGCTTCCGGCACGGTCTGCAGGATCGAACGGAAATGCGCCTCGCGCACCGCAAGATTTTCCTGGATGGTGGCTGCGGCGCGAAAATCCTCGTTGATCTGGACGACCAGCGGGCCTTTGCCATCGGCCACATCCGCCATCACCCAGCGGCTGAGAACCGAAATCGTATGGCCGTCCTTATGGCGATATTCAAGATTGCCCTTGAAGGCACCCTCGGCGCGGATGACGGCGACAATATCGGCCAGTACAATCGGGGGTGAAGGCTGCAACAGCGCCAGTATGTCGAGCCCCTCCACCTCCTCGGCGCTCCAGCCGAACAGGCCGGAACTGCCGGCACTCCAATGGGAGATCAGCCCTTCGGCATCATGCGCGATGACATTGATCGGACCAAGAAGCGACAACAGGCTCGATACATCGAATGTCTGCCCGGCATTGACCTTCTCACCCATAGAAAACCCTAACAGTCAAAGCGATTGCACGGGGCCACGTTCAATGCGGCCAGACGGCCTGCCTGGTCTTTGCGCCACGCTCGCCGATTTCCTCATAACTATCGCCATCGCCGCACAGCGCAAGCAGTTTTCCGGGCTTGGCGATATCGAACGCGTGGCGGCCATTGGGGACGATCACACCGCGTGCAATCAGCTTGGTGATGGTGCGCGAGACGGTCTCGATGGTGAGGCCAAGATAGTCGGCCATGTCCTGCCGGCTCATCGGCAACTGTACCGTGCGGCCAAGCTGCCGGTCGCCCTGCATGCGCCGGACCGTCAGCATCAGAAAACTGCACACCCGCTCCTCGGCGCTCTTGCGCGACAGAAGCACCATCTGGTCCTGGGCGGCTGCCATTTCGTCGCACATCAGGGCAAAAAGCCGCGGGCGAAGTTCCGGAGAATACTCGACGGCATCCTGAAAAGCCTTCTTGGTGAGACGACGAACCTTGACCGGCGTGACCGCTTCGGCGCTGTAGAGATAGACATCGCGCAGTGTCAGCCCCACCATGTCGCCGGCATAAAGAAAGCCGGTAATGACACGACGCCCATCGCCTATGATCTTGAAAATCCTCAGGACACCTTCAGACACCTCGAAGATGTGCTGGGCACGATCCCCTTCCCAGAACAGGCCGGCGCCGACGTCCAACGTCTCACGCGGCACCGCGGCAAACAGTTCGTCAAGCGTCTCCAGCTGCGGTTTCATCATCGCTACGGCGGCGAAATTGGAATGTGCGTTTGAGCCCGTCGAAAGCATTGTGCGTCCCTCTGTCCTGATGGCCAAACTATGGCGGGGAGCGGTGACAGAAGGATGCCGGGCATGTTACGGTGGGTTGAAATGTGTAACAGTCTGTAACAGCGTTTAAAGCAGTCGAGCAAAGCATGACGAAACTCGAGCGGCGGGCCGAGCGTATCCTCATCGTTGATGATGATCCGCGTATCCGCCAGATGGTGACCCGTTATTTCGAGGATGAAGGCTTTCTCGTCACCGGCGCTTCTGACGGCGTTTCGATGCGCAAGGCGCTCGCCGATTACACAATCGACCTCATCCTGCTCGATCTGGTGCTGCCCAATAGCGAAGATGGCCTGGCGCTGGCCCGCGAAGTGCGCGCAACCTCCGACGTGCCAATCGTCATGCTGACCGGGCGCGATGATGTGGTGGACCGCATCATCGGCCTGGAAGTGGGCGCCGACGATTACATTCCCAAACCCTTTCACCTGCGCGAAGTGCTGGCGCGGGTGCGCAGTATCCTGCGCCGTCGCCGGCCGGTGGAGGCGCCGCAGGTCGAGATCGGACAGGTGTTTGCCTTCGACGGCTGGCGCCTGGAAATCAGCCGGCGTCGGCTGCTCAACCCCAACGACGAGGAAGTGGATCTGACCACCGGCGAATTCGACATGCTGACGGTGATGATCCGCAATGCCGGCCGAGTGCTGACCCGCGACATGCTGATGGACCAGACGCGGGGGCGCCAGATGGAAGCCTTCGACCGTGCCATCGATGCGCAGATTGCGCGCCTGCGTAAGAAGATCGAGACCAACCCGACGCACCCCGTGCTGATCCGGTCGGTGCGCGGCGTCGGTTACATTTTCACGGCAGAGACCAGCACGTCCTGAAGGCCGCGCAAGCGCTCATTCCGGGATCGGCATCAACTGGCAGCCGGTCTCAATGGCCAGTTTCTGCAGGTGTTCCGAGAGGGTCTGGCGAACGCCCTCCTCGTCCACGACCGCCATCACCACATAAAGAGGCACGTCGAGCAGGTGCTCGTCCGGCGTGTCACGGCGATGCACAAGGCAAAGGCCTTTCAGGTATCCATTGGCATTTTCGCACACCATCAGGCGATCGAAAGCCCGGCCCTCCCGCTGTGCGGCAATCACGTCCTCGCAGGTGCGGCGCCAGGTGGAAAGTTCGGCGTGCGCATCGGCGGCCTGCACCAGCGCAAAGGCGCGGTCCACCTGTGATGTCGTGATATCGGCAACCCGGTAACCGGAAACCATGAACTTTCCCTTCGAGGGGCAACCCCTTCCTGCGCCTGCAGATGCGCTGCCACCGGCAGACAATTTGCAATGGGAAAATCTGGCGTGCCGAAGACCCGCGCGCATTGAGCAAAATCAACTGCGAGCCATTTGCGCGCACCAAAACGGCCCGATGAGGTCAGGCCGTTTCGAGGATGGGGCTTTCCAGAAGTGTTCCGGTTGTGACATCGGCGATGCCGAGATCGGTCTGGTGGGGGCCGGCATTACAGGCAAGCGTTGCGCCGAAACAGGCCTTGAACACCAGATAAGGCGGCTGCCAGTCGACGATGCGATCCATCTCGGCCTTGATGGCCGCAAAGCCCGATGCCAACTCGGCAATGCTGCCATCGGCCACAAGGCCCGCAAGCGGCAGCGGCAGTACCGCCTTAACCACGCCGTCAGCGGCAACGGCCAGCCCGCCGCCTGCGGCAATCACCGCATTGGCTGCCGCTGCCATGTCAGCCGGATCCTTGCCGAACACCGTCAGGTTATGGCTGTCATGCGAGACGGTGGTGGCAAAGGCGCCGCGCCAGCTGCCCCAGCCGGTGAGGAAACCGATACGCGGTGTGGCGGGTGCAAGCCCATGACGATGGATGACGGCAATCAGCGTCGTATCCTCCGGCGGCACCACATGGCCATCGGCAATGTCGGCGGTCGCTTCGCCCCATTGCGTGAAGCGGGGCCGATCGATGGTGGCGATGCGGGCAGAAGAGCCCGTGGCCGGAATACGAAATTCATCGGCAGTCAGGGCTGACAGCTTCATCGTATCGCCAAGCGTCACCGTTTCGGTGGCGGACGGCGGCGACAGCAGCGCGCCACCGGCGGCAACCTCGCGCCCAGAGACCAGCACGCGGCGGGCGTCAAAGCTTTCCAGATCTTCGAACAGCACCAGATCGGCGCGACGTCCGGGCGCGATCAACCCGAGATCCGGCCGGCCAAGCCGGCGCGCGCCGTTGATGGTTGCCGCCTGCAGCGCCCATTGCGGCTTCATGCCGTAGCGCACCAGACGGCGCACCACATCATCCAGACCGCCGGCTGAGTGGAGATCGTCGGGAAACACATCGTCGGTGCAGAGCGTCACAGTTTGCGGCAGGTGGCCGAGCGCGTTCAGCGCCTCGACGAATTCCGGCAGCAGGTGATCATGGCTGCCGCGAAGCTCGATGGTGAGGCCGGCGCGCAGCTTTTCGAGGAGATCGGCGCCGGACACCAGCTCATGATCCGAGGTGACGCCGGCGGTGATGAAGGCCTGCAGATCGGGGCCGGAAAGGCTGCGTGCATGGCCGCAGATCAACTTGCCGGTCTCCAGCCCCGCCTGGATAATGCCCTCCATGCGCTGATCGCCTTCGATAATGCCGCGCATGTTCATCATTTCGGCAATGCCGGCGATATCCGGTCGCGCCAGCAGGGTCTGCAGCACATCCGGCCCGAAATCGGCACCGGCAAGCTCAAGACCCGGCGCCGAGGGAACAGAGGACGGAGCGAGCAGGATGACCCGCAGCGGCAGGTCGATCACGGCGTCTGCGGCCCAGTTAACCCCGGCAAGACCGAGCACATTGCCGAATTCATGCGGATCCCAGACCACCGTGGTTACGCCGCGCGGCACCACGGCCTGCGCGTAACCGGCGGGCGTCACCATCGAGCTTTCGATATGCATATGCGTATCGATAAGGCCGGGCGACAGGAAGGCGCCGGCGGCATTGATGAGGGTTGCAGCGTCGGTGCGGCTGCCCGGCGCATGAACGCTTGCAATCATCGGCCCGACAATGCCGATATCTGCGGCGCGCAATTCGCCGGTCACCACATCCACGAGCGTTCCGCCCTTAACCAAGACGTCAAAAGGCCCTTCTCCGCGCGCGGCCTGCACGGCGCGGCGGCGCAGTTCCGGCAGGTTGAGATCGAAGAGTTCGAAGGGACGGGTCATCGGGATGCTTCACTTTTAAGAATGTCGAGTATGAGTTTTCGCGCGGCGTCCACATCGATATCGACGGCATAATCGGCGTTGAACGGAGCGCGTCCGTCGCGGGTCTCGACCACCGTGCGGCCGCGTGTATGGGTGCCGGAAAGCTCCACGTCGAGCCTTGCGCGGCGCCAAGTGACGAGATCGTCACGGATGAAGGCGACGGCAGCCACCGCATCATAAAGCGACATGGCCGGGCGACCGCGCTGGATGGCAATGTCGATGAAGCCGGCCAGAAGATCGGCTATCAGCGCGGCATTGCGCCCGCCCGCCGCGCGCACCGGCACGACATCGGCAGGCGAGGCCAGAACCTTGCGGCAGAGATCGAGATCGACCATGCGCAGCGGCAAACCATGGGAGAGCACGATGGCGAGCGCTTCGGGATCAGCAAAGGCATTGAATTCGGCCGATGCCGTGTGGTTGCCCGTGGTGACGCCGCCGCCCATCCAGACGATATCATCGATACCGGCCGCCAGATCGGGGCGCGCAAGGACAAAAGCTGCCAGATTGGTGAGCGGTCCGAGCGCCAGGATGCGCCGCGGGAGCCCATCCGCCTGCTTGCGCTGAAGCCAGCCGCACAGCGCTGAAAAAGCATCCTCGGCGTGCAGGACCACAGAAACCTCGGGCAGGCGCTTGCCCGCACTTGGCATTCCGTGATCGCCGAGGATGCTTTCTGCCGTCTCCAGACGGCCGAGCACGGGAGCAGAACGCCCCCGAAAGAGTGGAAAGGACCAGCCAAAAGCCATGCTCGCGCCGCAGGCGTTGCGCTCGACCTGCCCCAATCCGGCATTGCCGAAAACCAGCGACACTCCATCGACCGGTTCACGGCCATGGCTTGCCACCAGAATGGCGGCGATATCGTCAAACCCCATGTCGGTATCGACCCAGACGCCCATCACGCCCTCCTGAAAAGGGCGCGGCCGGAAGAGGCGCAGCTGTGGCTGGAAAGGATCGGCTTTGAAAATTCGCCGCGCGCAACGCCCTGGAAAGGACCTGAGACCAGGCACATCACGCGCGGCTGACGGACCTGTTCCGCCGCTATCGGAACATGGTCGGTCATCTCTAATTTCATGTCTGGGGCTTCCGGGCGAACGCCTGTTATCAGCGTCTGTCCATCCCATTCACCAAACGCCTGAAGCAAGGCGGAAATGGGGCTGGCGCACAGCTTTGCAAGGCCAGGATTACGAATGTTGCGATGGGTGGGCAGGCCCGCCCTGAACGAAACGGCCATCATCATTGCCCCGCCCCTTCCGCCATGTCAGGCAACAGGCTGCGGCAGGGGCCGGTCGATTGGCGGACCACCAGCATCATCGGCACGCTCGGCCGTTCGGCCGTGACCGTGCCGGAGGCCGCCACTCGTCCGCGCGGCAGTCCTTCTATGACGGCTGTGAGCGCTGCGACGGCAAGCCGCGCGATCTCGGCCATGTCCATGCGCAGCGTGGTCAGCGATGGCGTCACCACCGAGGACCAGATGAGATCGTCAAACCCGGCAACGCTTGCCTGATCCGGCACGGCAATGCCGGCACCCTGCAATTCGGTCAGCGCGCGAACGGCCGTCAGATCCGACAGCGCCGCAAAAGCGGTGAACCCCTGGCGAACGCAGGCGGCAAGACCGAGCGGACGGCCCGGCACATCGGGCGGCGCCAGCTTTTCGAGCCAGACCACCTCAACCTTGGTATCCGGTCCAAGGCCGCTCTTTAACCCGCCGACCCGATCGTTCTGCACCGTGGACTGGGGGCTCCCGGCAAGGATCAGCACCTTGCGATGACCAAGCCCGCGCAGATGCGCGCCCATCTGGCGCCCGCCATCCCAATGATCGGATGAGACGGTATTGCCGGGGGTCGAGGGCGTATCGATGACGGCGACGGGGCAGCCGATATCGGAAATGCGCGTGCCACGGCGCGGGATCACCACCATGCCATCAACCCCGCGGTCGATCAGCCGGTCGATTGCTTCGGTCTGCACGCCGGTATGGCCCCGCGAATCGCCGATCAGCACACCATAGCCGGCGGTGGAAGCGGCCTGTTCGATGGCCTGGGCAATCTGCGGAAACAGCGGATTGGCGATATCGGGCAGGACAAGACCGAGAACGCCGCTTCTGCCGGTGCGCAGCGCCCGGCCCGCCATGCTCGGCACATAAGAGAGATCCCGCGCCGTCTCACGGATGCGGTCTGCAAGTTCCGGTGACACCCGTCCCTTGCCGGAGAGAGCATTGGACACGGTGGCGACGGAAACGCTCAGCGTTTCGGCGATCATGGCCAATTTCGGTTTTTCGCTGCGCATCGGGAAACTGCCAATGATTAATCGTTTAAGCGATTACTGCGAACGCCTGCCCCTGTCGAGGAAATTCTGGCGCTCCAACGCCAAATTGAAGGCCGAAGCCCTGAGAGCGCGAAGAACAATCGGCATTTTCCACGCCCACCCGGTTTTTTGAAGGATTATTCCTTGCGCGAGAACCCGTGTAAGTGGCACGAAACATGCATAGTTGATCAGATATCTGCCGCAGATTATCGGCAGGATGAACCACGATACCGGGAGTACGGTGATGCAAGCCCTGCAGCCGCTGAAGAACGACAGTCGCCGCTCGACGCCGGCCCGCATGGAGCCCTTGGCGAAGCTGCCGGTGTTCTTCAACCTTGCCGACAAGCGCGTTGTGCTGGCCGGCGGCTCCGATGGCGCGGCCTGGAAAGCCGAACTGCTGGTTGCCTGCGGTGCCAAAGTGCATGTTTTCTGTCCTCGACATGACCTTTCCGATACATTTTCAGGCATGATTGCCGAGCAGGCTGCGCGCGATGTGCCGATGCTGGTGCTTCACGACCATCCCTGGCACATCAATATCTTCGAAAATGCGGCAATGGCGCTCGGTGATTGCGAGACGGACGAGGAGGCAAAGGCGTTTTATTGTGCCGCCAAAGCGGCCGGCGTGCCCGTCAACGTTATCGATAAGCCCGCATTCTGTCAGTTCCAGTTCGGCTCCATCGTCAACCGGTCGCCGGTGGTGATTGCCATTTCCACCGATGGCGCCGCCCCCATTCTGGCGCAGGCCATCCGCCGGCGCATCGAAACGCTTCTGCCGCCAGCGCTGAAAGCCTGGGCCGAAATCGCGCAGACCATTCGCGAGGCGATCAACGAAAAGCTGAAGCCGGGCACCGAACGGCGCAGCTTCTGGGAAGGGTTTGTCGACCGAGTGTTTCGGGAGGCTCCGGGCGAAACAACCGCCGCAACGCTGGTGGCCGATGCCGGGCGTATTGCCCATGGAACCGGTGAACAGCCGGTTGGCCGGGTGACGCTGGTGGGCGCCGGCCCCGGCGATGCGGAACTGCTGACGCTGAAGGCCGTGCGCGCGTTGCAGGCTGCCGACGTTATTCTCTTCGACGACCTGGTGTCCGCAGATGTGCTGGAACTGGCGCGGCGCGAGGCAAAACGTATGCTGGTCGGCAAGCGCGGCGGTCGGGAAAGCTGCAAGCAGGAAGATATCAACGCCACGATGATCGCGCTTGCCAAGAGCGGCAAGCGCGTGGTTCGGCTCAAATCAGGCGATCCGATGATTTTCGGTCGCGCCGGCGAGGAGATCGAGAGCCTCGAAAAAGAAGGTATTCCCGTCGAGATCGTTCCCGGCGTTACCTCCGCCACGGCCATGGCCGCCCGGCTCGGGGTGTCGCTGACCCATCGCGACCACGCCCAATCGGTGCGTTTCGTGACCGGCCACTCGCGCAAGGGCGAACTGCCCGCCGATCTCGACTGGTCAAAACTTGCCGACCCCACGGTCACCACCGTCTTTTATATGGGTGGGCGCACGGCATCAGCGATTACCGCGAAACTGTGCGAAAACGGCATGGCCGAGGAAACGCCTGCCGTCATCGTCAGCGCCATTGCGCGCGAGGAGGAACGGCGCTGGGTGGGCAAGCTTGTCGATATGCCCTCCGCCATGGCTGACATCGGCTACGAAAATCCTGTCCTGATCGGCATCGGCGATGCCTTCATCAAGGCGAAGGCTTTTGCCACGCTTGCTACGACCGACACCGAAGCGCCGGTTCAGCAAGCCATCTGACAGACGTTAGAGCATTGACGGTGAAAACAAAGTTGCCTTTAATGCTCTATCTCTTTGTTTTCGCGCAATTCCGAACGCAAAATCGCTTCGCACTTTTGCTGGAATTGCTCTAGCGGCCTCCAGTCTTCGTCCTCGGCCGCTCTTCGCGGAGCGCCGCGGTGACCGACAAGAGAAGGTCGACATCCTCAAGATCCTCTACCTCGACCGATAGCTTCGGGCGCCAGTTGGGGTGGCTGTCGCTGGTGCCGGGAATGTTGGTCGGCTGTTTTTCCCGGGTTAAGTCCGCCAGCCGCACGGCAAGAAGCATGGCGGGTGAGCGGGCGAGAAACCGATGCAGCGAGAGCACCAACTGCTCGAGGTCCGCGTCCTTCAGCTTGCGCTCGCCGGCTTCCGGAGCGGCAAGCCCCTCGGCTTCCAGCGCGCGCACGAGATCGGCTTTTTCCGTGATCCGGCCCGCAAGATCGCGCTTTGCGGTTTTCTGCGGCACGAGGCCATGGTCGGCACGCGCCTTGATATCGGCACCGGACCACCAGCCGCCCAGCGTCTGGTGGTCATGGGTGGAAACGCAGGCAAGCGACAGGGCCGGATAATCTTCGGCGGCAACAAAACCCTGCTCATTCCGCTCATAGGAAAAGATGCGGTAGGAGAGAAGCGCCGAGCTGGCCAGATCCTCACGCAGCCCTTCTGGAAGATGGCCGAGATCCTCGCCGATCAGCAGGCAATGATGATCATGCGAGGCATCAGCCAGCACCTCCAGCAGATCGTCTTTCGGATATGCGACATAGGCCCCCTCGGCGGGCGTGCCATCGAAGGGCACAAGAAACAGCCGCGCCAGCGCGGCGGCATGGTCGATCCTGACGGCACCGGCATAACGCATTGCCGCATCCAGCATGCGCCGGTAGGGGGACGGATCGCCTGAAGCAATTTTTGACGGCAGGAAGGCAGCAAGACGCCAGTCCTGCCCATCAACCGCCCACGGATCCGGCGGACCGCCAATGCTTGCCGAAGAGACGTAAATCTCCGGTTCGCTCCAGGTGGCCGAACCATCCAGCGCTTCGCCAACCGCAAGATCGAGATAAAGCCCGATGCGCAGGCCTGCCTGTTCGGCGGCCCCCACCACATCGGAGAGCTGCACATGCGCGACCCATTGCAGCCACATGTGAAACTCCACCTCGTCCAACCGCGACTGGGCAAAGCTCGTGACGGCCGGGCTGTCCGGCGCCTGCATTTCCTCCGGCCACGCGCGCCAGCCCGCAGACAGGCCACGCGACACCATGTCTGCCGAGATCACCTCAAACAGGGCGTGGAGGCGCAGGCTCTCGCCGGATTTTTCCCGAAAGCTTTCAAATGCCGAGACGGTGTAGGAGCCGGTTATGCTATTCGCCTGCCGCCATGCCTGCCACAAAAGCCGCAGTTCACGCAGCTTGATCGCTGCCACCTCGGGATAATCGACAAGTTTTGACTGCCGCAGTTTTTGCAACGCCTTGTCGAGGTCGCGGCGCGGCTCAAAGCCGGGCACCTGATCAACCGCGATATAAAGCGGGTTCAGCCATTGGCGGCTGGAGGGTTCATAAGGGCTGCAGCGGGCGGGCTCTGCCATGAAGGGCGCATGCAGAGGGTTGAGCCCGATGAAATCGGCGCCAAGACGCCCGGCAAGGCCGCAGATGGTGCGCAGATCGGCAAAATCGCCGATCCCCCAGTTGCGCTTCGACCGCAGTTCGTAGAGTTGTAAGGTCAGGCCCCAGACGCGGTCCCGTGACAACATTTCCGGCAGGAAGCAGACGGGCTGCTGCGATGCGAGCGTCTCGCCTTCCACCGTCACGTTGAGGGCAGAGAGGATCTTGCGCTTCGTCTCGGTGGAGATCGCGACTTCGCTGCCATCGGGATCGGGCCGCGTGAATTCGATGCCGTGCTGACGCGCCAGCGTGTCGAGCGGCGACGGCTTTGTCTCGGACTTCGCAACAGAGGTCTTGTCAGCCATCGGCAATACTCCACACCAGCGACCAGGGTGCTGCCTCACTCGCATCGATATGGCCGAGACGATAGATCACCTCGCCGGACGCCGGCAGCGGCACCCGGCAGGCCTGGGCCGTGAGGTTCGCCTGCAACTGCAGGCGCTTATTCCCGAACGTCCATTCGACCAAAAGGCCATCGCCCTCATGCTCAAAGCGGGCGGCACTGCCGGCGGAAGCGCTGAGCAGCGGCACGACATGCTGGCGCCTCAGCCCGATCAGCGTGCGGTAAAAGCTCAAGCTTTCCTCCGCTTCAGGCTCTGACAGTTTTGTCCAGTCCAGCTTGGCGCTTTCGAAGGTTTTGCGCGCCGTCGGGTCCGGCAGGTCGTCGGCATCGAAACCCGGCAGGCGTGACATTTCCTCACGCCGGCCCTTGCGCACCTTCTCGTTCAGATCCTCATCAAAATCGCAGAAGAAGGGAAAGGGTTCGCGCGCGCCCCATTCCTCGCCCATGAACAGCATGGGCAATTGCGGGGCCAGCAGATAGACGGCGGCCACCGCCTTCATGGCCTCCTTGGGCTGCGAGACGATCATACGGTCGCCGAGCGCGCGGTTGCCGATCTGGTCGTGGTTCTGGATGAACGAGATGAAGGCGGTGGGCGGCAGGTGGCGGCTTGGCATGCCACGCGCCTCGCCGCGATAGGCCATGTGTTCGCCCTGGAAAACGAACCCTTCGGCAAGCGCCCGGCCAATCTTTGCCGGATCACCGGCATAATCCTGGTAATAACCAAAGTCCTCGCCGGTTGCCGCGATGTGCAGCACGTGGTGGATATCGTCGTTCCACTGGGCGGAGAAATGCACCGGCCGCCCTTGCGCGTTGCGGCGCAGCAGGTCGCTGTTGTTATCCTCGTTCTCGACGACCAGATGGACGTGGCGATCACCGGCTTCGGCACGCACGCGGCGCGCCAGTTCATGCAGCAGGTGTTCGCGCGTATCGTCCTTGATGGCATGGACGGCATCGAGGCGCAGGCCATCGAACCGGAAGTTGCGCACCCAGTAGATGGCGTTTTCGATGACGAACTCCCGCACCGGGCCGGATGCCTCGCCATCATAATTGATGCCGCTGCCCCAGGGGGTCTTGTGGTGTTCGGTAAAGATCGGTGCATAGGCCGGCAGGTAATTCCCGTCCGGACCGAAATGGTTGTAGACGACATCGAGCAGCACGCAGATGCCGCGCTCATGGGCGGCATCGATCAGCGCCATCAGGTCTTCCGGCCGGCCATAGGTGCTTTCGGGCGCATAGGGCAGCACGCCGTCGTAACCCCAGCCATAGGTGCCCGGAAAATCGCTGATCGGCATGATCTGCAGGGCCGTCACGCCCAGATCGGCCAGATGATCGAGACGGTCGATGGCGGAGAGGAACGTTCCTTCAGGGGTGAAAGCCCCGATATGCATCTCATAGATGACCAGTTCCTCGATGGGCCGGCCGCGCCAGTCTGGATGGCGCCAGGCATAGGTTTCGAGATCGATCACCTCGCTTGCGCCATGGACATCGTCTGCCTGATGGCGCGATGCGGGATCGGGAACGGTCAGGCCATCCGGGAGGATGAATGCATATTTCGTGCCGGCACCTGCCCCTTCGACCGAGCGTTCATGCCAGCCGTCCCCTGCGGGCTCCATGTCCAGCATCTGCTCACCGATCTTCAGCCGGATGATGTTATGATTGGGAGACCAGAAGCGAAACCGGGTTTGCGACGGGGAAAGAACAGGGCCGAACAGGAATTCAGACACGGATAAAGCCTTCTGCGGGAGGGATTGCCTGTTCAACTCGCGGGCGCCCGAAAGGTTTCCCGCCCCGCCACTGTGGCCGGCATCTGCCAGGGTGGCGCAAAACAAAGCTGTCAGAGGCATTGAAGACGGACGACGCAGCGTGCAACGCAAAAAATTCTGAAAAAGCCCGCAAATGCGGGGTTCCGGGCACTGCAGGACAGCGTGACGCAAGCTTTATCAGCGAATGTGACACATCATCTCTGCGAACGTCCATCACCCAGAAAAAGCCAGAAGAGCGCGCCCTCGCAGCAGAATGAGGCCCATTTTTCCACCTTGAGGTTAGCCATGGCTACGATCACATTTGCAAATACCAAGGGAGGCGCCGGCAAGACCACGGTCGCTCTCATTCTTGCCGCAGAACTTGCCGAACGCGGGCACCGCGTCGCCATTCTCGATACCGATCCGCAACAGTGGATCACCCGCTGGCACGGTTTGGCGGACACGCCCGCCAAATTCACCGTCGTCTCCGATATCTCCGAGGAGACCATCGAACGCGACGTGAAGGCGCTGTCGAAGAAGATGGACTATGTCATCATCGATGTCGCCGGAGGCGTCTCGCCGCTGCTGGCCAAGGCGATTGGTCTGTCAGATCGCGTGATGATCCCGGTACAAGGTTGCGCCATGGATGCCGTGGGCGGCGCGCAGGTTCTCAACATCCTTCAGGAACTGGCGATCCAGTGCGAGATCCGCATTCCCCATTCCGTGGTGCTGACGCGTATCAACTCCATCATCACCACCCGTGCGCTGACGGCGGTGAAGGTGCTGCTGGCCGAAAAGCAGGTGCATGTGCTGGAAACCGCCCTCATCGAACGCGCCGCCTATCGCGACATGTTCGTCACCGGCGGCACACTGCATACGATGGAACCCGAGCGCGTCAGCAACCTCGACAAGGCGCGTGAAAACGCCCGCCAGTTTGCCGAGGAAATCATCAGCCTCGTGCCGCTTGCCGTCGCAAAGCCAAAAACTGCCAAGCCGAAGGTCGCAAAGGCACCGAAGACCACGGCGCCCCGCCAGCGCAAGGCGGCCTGACACCCTGTCGGCCAGATCCACCGCCCGATCAACGGCAGAAGGCGCCCGCACACCTGCAGGCGCCTTCTGCCGTCGCCGTTTCCATCAGGCAGTCAGTTGCACCGTCAGTTCCTGGCCGCCAAGGCTTGCGGTAAAGGCGGAGGCTGCCGGGATCAGCGGCGCACCGCAGAGCGTTCCTGTTGTCACCACATGGCCCTTTTTCAGGGATCCGCCCATCGGCAACCCGCCATTGGCAGCAGCAACGACGGCCGCCAGCGGATCACCATCGGGATGCCTCACCGCGTCCTCGAACAGAACCGTGTCGCCATTGATGAGCCGAAGCGTGCCAAGGTCTGCCCCTTCGGCAAGCAGGGAGCGATCAAGTGCCGGGCCAACGATATAACCGGCATTGCTCATCATGTCCGACAACAGCAGCGGCAGAGAACTGCCGGGACCTTGCGTATAACGGCTGCGCACCAGTTCGACGCCGATGGCAACGCTCTCGATGGCGTCCACCACATCCTGCCTCATATAGGGCTCTGTGCGCGGCGGCAGGTCGCTGGAAAGCGTCAGCGCCAGTTCGATTTCCACTTTGATGCCGGTGCAGAAGGGCGCACTCGGGTCGGTGCGGACAAAGATCAGCGGCGCGCCATAGAGCCCGCCATCGCGCAGCGAAAACTTGTAGCCCTCGGGCACGCCCGCCCCCAGCCGGTTCAGGATGTCGGCCTGGATGGCATAGGCGCCGGCCACATCCGGGGCGGCAAGGCCTTCGGTGCCGATTGTCTGGCCATCACGCATGGCATTCGCGAGAAGGGTGGCGAGGTCCTTCGTTCCGGTGGCGTCGTTGATATCTGTCATGTTGTTGATCTCCCGATGATGTGCATGCCTTGCATGTCTTCAAGCCGGCAGCAACCGCCACGCCGGCAAAACAAAACCCCGGCCGCCTTTTCAAGGTAAGACCGGGGTTCTGATGGAATGGCGACGAGGACCTGACTAGCGGTTTGCCGGCGCCTGATGCTCGGAGGAATCAAGAATCCGGCTGAGGCTGAGGGCCGCGAGCGTACAGATTGCCCCGGAAATCAGGTAGCCGCCGATGAAGATGATGCCGAAATTGCTGGCGAGACCCAGCGCCACCAAAGGTGCAAAACCTGCCCCGACCAGCCAGGACAGATCCGACGTCAGCGCCGAGCCGGTGTAACGATACTGCAGGGCAAAACGCGAGGAGACGGCACCCGACGCCTGGCCGAAGGACAGGCCGAGAATGCCGAAACCGATGATGATGAAGGCATCCTGCCCCTTGCCGCCGGCATCGAGAAGGAAGGGCGCCGAGAAACTGAACACGGCAATGATGGCAGCCCCGATCATCAGCTGCTTGCGCCGGCCGATGCGGTCGGCAGCAAGGCCCGATATAACGATGGCACCGATGCCGACGATCGCACCGAAGATCTGCACGAACAGGAACGACCCGGCCGATTGCCCGCCATAAAGCGTAACCCAGCTCAGCGGGAAGATGGTGACGAGGTGGAACATGGCAAAGCTTGCGAGCGGCACGAAGGCCCCGAGCAGGATGTCACGGCCATGAACCCGGATGGTTTCGAACACCGGGCGCGGTTGCAGCTCCAGCGTTTCGAACAGTTCGCCGAATTCACGGCTTGCCACGATGCGCAGGCGGGCAAAAAGGGCCACGACGTTGATGGCAAAGGCCACGAAGAACGGATAACGCCAGCCCCAGGTGAGGAAATCCTGGTCTGTGAGGCTGACGGCAAAATAACCGAACAGCGCGCTTGCCAGCGCAAAACCGATCGGCGCACCGAGCTGCGGGATCATCGCATACCAGCCGCGATGTTGCTTGGGGGCATTCAGCGCCAGAAGCGAGGCCATGCCGTCCCAGGCACCGCCGAGGGCAAAACCCTGGCCGAGACGAAACAGCGCCAGCAACCCGACGGACCAGACGCCGATCGACTCATAGCTCGGCAGGAAGGCGAGCGAAGCCGTCGAACCGCCAAGCAGAAACAGCGCGATGGTGAGCTTGGAACCACGCCCATAGGTGCGGTCGATCCACATGAAGAACAGCGACCCGACCGGACGCGCCAGGAAAGCCAACGAGAACACGGCAAACGACATCAGCGTTGCCGTCACCGGATCGCCGGCGAAGCTAAAGACGAGCCGCGGGAAAACCAGAACCGAGGCAATGCCGTAGACAAAGAAATCGAAGAATTCAGACATGCGGCCAATGACCACGCCAATGGCGATGCTGCCGGGAGACAACGGCTTGTCATCGTGCATGCGACGGGCGTCGCGCTCGAACTCTGATGATGTGGGGTTACTCGTAATGCTCATGATGCGGTCTCCTCCTTTGCGGCGAATGGTCGCCTCCCCAAAAGATAGGATGATGCATATTTGCCTGTTATCAAGCCCGGTACCGTTCCGATGGCAAAGAATTTGCTCCAAACGGCTGAAGTGCCGTATATTGTTGCAGATTGTTTACCGTACCTGGCCAATGCCGAGGTCGTGTAGCGCTTTTCTCACACGGCCCGGTATCATCGCCGGGGCAATTCCCGGGTTTCTTGTTGCGGTGCATGAAAATGTTTTGCACTGCGACGAAAGACCTCATAGGGAGCCTTGCTCTCGTGCTTTAGTCGCAGAGTGACAAAACGCAAATTTCGAAGTGAAAGATGCCACGATTGATGAAGCTCATTCGCCGGCTTAGTGCCCTCGCTCTTCCCCTCGCGCTCTCGGGTTGCGATCTCGTCGTCATGTCGCCGTCCGGCGACATCGCCATGCAACAGCGTGACCTCATCATCATTTCGGTGGTGCTGATGTTGCTGATCATCATTCCGGTGATCTGCCTGACGCTGTATTTTGCCTGGCATTACAGACGCTCGAACACCAGCGCCCAGTATGACCCCGAATGGCATCACTCCACCCGTCTGGAAGTGATCATCTGGGCTGCACCGCTTGCGATCATCATCGCGCTTGGTGCCGTCACCTGGATCAGCACCCACAGGCTCGACCCCTATCGCCCGCTTGATCGCATCGATGCGGCCCGTCCGGTAACCCCAGAGACGAAGCCGATCACCATCGAAGTGGTGGCGCTCGACTGGAAATGGCTGTTCCTCTACCCGGAACAGGGCATTGCCACGGTCAACGAGATCGCAGCGCCGATCGACAGGCCGATCGAGTTCAAGATCACCGGCTCGACCGTGATGAACTCCTTCTACATCCCTGCCCTTGCCGGCCAGATCTATGCGATGCCCGGCATGCAGACCAAGCTGCACGCGGTGATGAACAAGGAAGGTGTCTACGACGGCTTCTCCGCCAATTACAGCGGCGACGGCTTTTCGGGCATGCGCTTCAAGTTTCATGGCGTGAGCAACGAGGGCTTTGACCAGTGGGTCTCGCAGGTGAAGAGCCAGGGGTCTCCCCTCAACCGCGATACCTACCTGAAGCTCGAGCGCCCGAGCGCCCGCACGCCGGTCACCTATTACGGCCAGGTGGAGAACGGTCTTTATGAGGCCATCCTCAACCTTTGCGTCCGTCCCGGCCAGATGTGCCAGGACGAAATGATGCATATCGACATGATGGGCGGCGCCGGCACCGATAGCCATGAGAACCGCGAGCGCCTGCAATACGATACCCGCTGGGCCGATGAAGCTGGCCCCGGCGCGACCTATCCGGCCACCGGTCACGGCGCAAAAAGCCCCGAAAGCGCAACGGGCGTCAACGAAAACGGTTCGGCACCGCAGTCCGGAACCGGCGGCGACGCTTCCATGCCCGGCATGTCCGGCCACGAAGGCCATGACGGCCAGGGCGTGGCTCCCGACCAGCTGAACACAAACACGAAGCCGTAATCGCCGGCTTGAGACGTATCGGAAACTGCCATGTTCACGAACAGTAACCTGTTGGAATTCATTTTCGGTCGGTTGTCATGGGATTCGCTGGCTTTCACGCACGAACCCATTCTTCTCGTCACCTTCATCGGTGTGATCCTCGGCGGTATCGCCGTGGTCGCCGCCATCAGCTATTTCCGCCTCTGGGGATATCTGTGGAATGAATGGTTCACCAGCGTCGACCACAAGAAGATCGGCATCATGTATGTCATCCTCTCGCTGGTCATGCTGTTGCGCGGCTTTGCCGACGCCTTGATGATGCGCACGCAGCAGGCCATGGCCTTCGGTGCCAATGAAGGTTATCTGCCGCCGAGCCATTACGACCAGATCTTCACCGCCCATGGCGTGATCATGATCTTCTTCTTCGCCATGCCGATCGTGACGGGTGTCATGAACTTCGTCGTGCCGTTGCAGATCGGCGCTCGCGACGTGTCCTTCCCCTTCCTCAACAATTTTTCGTTCTGGATGACGACGGCGGGCGCGGTCATCATCATGCTGTCGCTGTTTGTCGGTGAATTCGCCCGTACGGGATGGCTTGCCTATCCGCCGCTGTCAGGTGCCGATTATTCGCCAGGCGTCGGCGTGGACTATTACATCTGGGGCCTTCAGGTGGCCGGTGTCGGCACGACGCTCTCGGGCATCAACCTCATCGCCACCATCGTGAAGATGCGCGCGCCGGGCATGACCATGATGAAGATGCCGATCTTCACCTGGACCTCGCTCTGCACCAACGTGCTGATCGTTGCCTCCTTCCCGATCCTCACCGCCACGCTCGTCCTGTTGACGCTCGACCGCTATGCCGGCACGAACTTCTTCACCAACGACCTCGGCGGCAACCCGATGATGTATGTCAACCTCATCTGGATCTGGGGCCACCCGGAGGTCTACATCCTCATCCTGCCGGCCTTCGGCATCTTTTCGGAAATCGTCTCGACCTTCTCCGGCAAGCGCCTGTTCGGTTATGCCTCGATGGTCTACGCGACGGTCGTTATCACCATCCTGTCCTATCTCGTCTGGCTGCACCACTTCTTCACGATGGGCTCCGGCGCCAGCGTCAACGCCTTCTTCGGCATCACCACGATGATCATCTCCATCCCAACAGGGGCAAAGATCTTCAACTGGCTGTTTACGATGTATCGCGGCCGCATCCGCTATGAAGTGCCGATGCTGTGGACGATCGGCTTCATGGTCACCTTCGTTATCGGCGGCATGACCGGCGTGATGCTTGCCGTACCGCCGGCAGACTTCGTGCTGCACAACTCGCTGTTCCTGATCGCCCACTTCCACAACGTCATTATCGGCGGCGTGGTGTTCGGCCTGCTCGCCGGCGTGAACTTCTGGTTCCCCAAGGCCTTCGGTTACAAGCTCGATCCATTCTGGGGCAAGATGTCCTTCTGGTTCTGGCTCGTCGGCTTCTACTTCGCCTTCATGCCGCTCTACGTGCTCGGCCTGATGGGCGTGACCCGCCGCGTCAACCACTTCGAGGACCCCTCACTGCAGATCTGGTTCGTGATTGCTGCCTTCGGCGCCGTCCTTATCGCCCTCGGCATCGCGTCCTTCCTCATCCAGCTCGTCGTCAGCTATCTGAAGCGCGAGGAACTGCGTGACCTGACCGGCGATCCGTGGAATGCCCGCACGCTCGAATGGTCGACGTCGTCGCCTCCGCCGGAATACAACTATGCCTTCACCCCTGTCGTCCATGACCATGACAGCTGGTACGACATGAAGCGTCGCGGTTACGTGCGTCCGCTGGAAGGTTTCAAGCCGATCCACATGCCGCGCGGCACCGGCACCGGCGTCATCCTGTCGGCCTTGAGCGTTACCTTTGCCGTCGGCATGATCTGGTACATGTGGTGGTTGGCTGTCCTGTCCTTCGCCGGTATCGTGATCGTCTCGATCGCCCATACCTTCAACTACAAGCGCGATTACTACATCCCGGCAGAGACCGTTGTCGAAACGGAAAATGCCCGGACCAAGCAGCTCGCGGAACAGGCGTGATTGTCATGAGTGAAAACCAAGCCGCCGTTTCGGCAGAGAATCCGCAGTTCTACCTGACGGAAGACCACCATCCGGAAAACAGCACCATGCTGGGCTTCTGGATCTACCTGATGAGCGACTGCCTGATGTTTGCAGTCCTCTTCGCCACCTATGCCGTGCTCGGCCGCAATTACGCGGCCGGCCCTGCCCCTGCAGACCTGTTCGACCTGCAGCTGGTGGCGATCAACACCGCCATGCTGCTCTTCTCCTCCATCACCTATGGCTTTGCCATGCTGCGGATGGAAAAGGGCGACAAGAGCGGCACGCTGATCTGGCTTGCCATCACCGGCCTGTTCGGCCTCGCCTTCCTCGGGATCGAACTCTATGAGTTCAGCCATCTGATCCACGAAGGCGCCGGCCCGCAGCGTTCGGCCTTCCTGTCGGCCTTCTTCACGCTCGTCGGCACGCACGGCCTGCACGTTACCTTCGGCTGCATCTGGCTGGTGACGCTGATGGCGCAAGTGGCAAAACACGGCCTGATCGAGCCGAACCGTCGTCGCCTGATGTGCCTGTCGATGTTCTGGCACTTCCTTGACGTGATCTGGATCGGCGTCTTCTCCCTCGTTTACCTGATCGGAGTGATCGGATGAGTTCGCACCCACATGCACCGGCGCAGGAAAGCGCGCATAACACCCATCATGGCCATAGCCACGGCCACGAAGCCGCCCATGGCAGCTTCAAGAGCTACATGACAGGGTTTGTGCTGGCCGTTATTCTGACAGCCATCCCCTTCTGGCTCGTCATGGCCGATGTGCTCGACAGCAAGGCCGCGACGGCTGCTATCGTCATGGCATTTGCCGCCGTGCAGGTCGTCGTCCACATGGTCTACTTCCTGCACATGAATTCGAAGTCGGAAGGCGGCTGGACCATGCTGGCGCTGATCTTCACCATCGTTGTCGTCGTCATCGCGCTTTCGGGTTCGCTCTGGGTCATGCATCATCTGAACACCAACATGATGCCGATGAACCCGGAGATGATGAAGAACATGCCGTAACCGGCATGCGAGGTGGCCTGGACGCTAAGGCCGCCTCGCTGAAGGATATGAAAATGGAACCCGAGGCCCGCCCCCACTCCGGCAAGCGTTACACCGCCTTCGCCCTTGTGATGGCGGGCCTTGTTCTTGTCTTCCTCGCGCTCGGTACCTGGCAGGTGCAGCGGCTGTTCTGGAAGCTCGATCTGATCGCCCGCGTCGATGCCCGCATTCATGCAAATGCAGTGCCCGCCCCCTTGCCCGACCAATGGCCGCAGATCAACCAGGCAGCCGACGAATATCGCCGCGTCACCGTCCGCGGCACTTTCCTTCACGAAAAGGAAGCTCTGGTACAGGCCGTCACCGAACGGGGGCCCGGCTTTTGGGTGATGACGCCACTCGTCACGGCCGACCGCGGCACGGTGCTTATCAATCGCGGCTTCGTGCCCATGGACAGGCGTGATGCCGCAGCCCGGCAGGCGGGCGAGATTTCCGGCGAAACGGATGTGACCGGGCTCCTGCGGCTGCCCGAGCCCGGCGGCGGTTTCCTGCGCGCCAACGATCCCGGTGCGGATCGCTGGTATTCCCGCGACGTGGCAGCCATTGCGACGGCCAAAGGCCTTCAGACGGTTGCCCCCTATTTCATCGATGCGGATGCGACCGAAAATCCGGGCGGGCTTCCCATCGGTGGCCTCACCGTCGTGTCCTTCCGCAACAGCCATCTGGTCTACGCCTTCACCTGGTATACGCTTGCCGCCATGTCGGTCGGCGCCATCGTCTACCTTCTCCGCCAGCGCCGGCATAAGGGCTGAAGCCGCGGCGCATCCGGCATGACGTGCGGCGCCAAAACCTTCGGGCCGCGGCCACAGACGTTCGCAATCCATAACCGTTGACGGAACTACGCCTGCCGCTGCCGGTTATCTATCGACAGAAAGGCGGCAGTTGATGACCAAAGCTCCAGAAAATGATCCGATCGCGCAACCGGAAGACAGTGCGAGCACGCAGCGCCGAAAGCGCCGCGCAGGCAGCGGCCTCGTGACGTTTTTCATCATCTTTGCGGTGGGGGCTTTCAGTCTCTACCTGTTCATCGTGTTCTACGGCGCCATCACCGGAAGCCAGTGACGGCGCCGGCTACGATCAGAGTGCGACGGGTTCGTCCGGATGGTAGGCCATGCCGCGGGCACGAAAACGCTCCGGCGCGCCGGCATCGGAATATTTTGCCAGTTCGTCCATGTCGGTCTTGTTCAAAATGACGCCGACCGTCTTGCCCGCAATGCCGGGTTCGGCTTCCAGAATGCTGTCGACCAGTTTTACCGGCGTTTCACCCCATTCCACGACAAAGAGATAGGCATCAACGTAGGGCGAAAAGGCCTTGGCATCGATGGTCGGCACCAGCGGTGCAAGATCGACAACGATATATTCGAAGCGGCCGCTGACTGTTTCCATCAACCTCCCCATTTCCGGCGATGCCAGCAATTCGCTGGTGTGCGGCAGGGCATTGTTTTTCGAGGCAATCGGCAGCACGGCAAGATTTGCCTTGGAATCGATGGTGATCGCGCTCGTCCAGGGTGCCTCGCCGCGCAGCACTTCCAGAAGACCGTTCTCCGGTTCGGTCTCGAGAACGATGCTCGATCCACCGGCGGTCGGGTCGGCATCCAGAAGCAGGGTGCGCTTGTTCATCGCGCCGAGCATTGTCGCCAGATTGGCCGCCACAGTGGACTTGCCCTCTCCCGACAGCGCCGAGACGACGGCAATGACCCGGCATTCGCGGCTGGGAAGTGCCACATCGCAGGCAAGCTTGGCGTTGCGCAGCGTTTCGGCAAAAGCCGAGCGCGGGTGATCGACGGCAACGCGGGTGAGCTTCTTGGCAAACCGTGCGGCATCCTCGATCTTCGCCTGATCGTCATCCGGTTCGGGCGCCGGAGCCTTTTCCTTGCGGGCCTTGGCCTTTGCCGCTTCCAGTTCCCGCGCCCTTTTCGAGCGCAGCAACGGGATATAACCGAGGAACCGCAGACCCAACCGGCTGCGCACATCATGCCCGAGGCGGAACGAACGTTCCTTCAGTTCCAGCACGGTTGCAAGGCCACCGCCGACGAACAGGCCGAGTACGATGGAGAGCGCCATCGTCATGGTCTTCTTCGGGCTTGATGGTGCCGTTGGCACGCCGGGCTCGGAAATGACGCGGGCCTTGGCGATGGGGAAGGATTGCTGCTGCGTCGCCTGTTCGAAGCGGTCGAGATAGGTCTGGTACATCGTCTTCAGCGACGCTGCCTTCTGTTCCAGTTCGCGCAACTGTACGACCGAGACATTGGCCTGCGAATTGCTGCCGGCGAGACGATCGATGCTATCGCGCAGCGATTTTTCACGCGAGCTTGCCACTTCGTAATCGTTGCGGAAGCCCGACGTCATCTGCTGCAATTCGCGAAAGATCTGCTGGGCGATGTCGGCCTTCTGGGTGGCCAGAAGCTTTGCCTGCGGATGATCGGCGCCGAACTGTTCTTCCACGGTGCGCTCACGCTCCGAGGCTGACTGGTAGCGCTTGCGCAGATCCTGGATGACAGAATTGCCACCATCCGTGGAGGAGACGATGGCGTTGTTGACGGCGGCCTCCGCCCCCTGATCGACAATCGCCTTGTACTGGTTGAAGCGGGCCGAAGCGGTAGCGGTATCGGCCTGCGCAACGATCAGCTGGCTGGTGAGGTCTGACAGTTGCTGGGCCGACAGAAGTTCGCCGCGCGGTGAAATGAGGCCATTCTTGATCTTGTATTCCTCAACCGCCATCGCCGCCTGCTGCGAGCGCTGGTTAAGGTCCGTCAGGCGCTCCTGCAGCCAATCCGAAGCGCGCTCGGTCGCATTGAAATTGGCGCTCAGCTGTTCAGTGAGGTAGGCGCTGGCATAGGCTTTGGCGAGCTGCGCCGACAGAAGCGGCTGCGGCGACTGTACGGCAATGGCAATCACCGAGCTTCGACCGACACGGTTGACGTCGAGCGATTGCTGCAGGATGGCGGATGCCTTTTCGCGGCGCCCGTTGCGGGCCGCCTCTTCCGAAACGGGCGGATCGGACGGTTTCAGGAGGCCAATGATGCTCTTGACGCTACCCTTCAGAAGTCCCACAGGCGATTCCGGTGG
Source organism: Neorhizobium sp. PAMB6630 (assembly GCF_058242775.1). NCBI lineage: Bacteria > Pseudomonadati > Pseudomonadota > Alphaproteobacteria > Hyphomicrobiales > Rhizobiaceae > Neorhizobium > Neorhizobium sp. PAMB6630. Next base: position 647,679 of record NZ_CM177836.1, on the reverse strand, counting down.
ATCGAGGAAGAGCGCATTGTCGGCAAGCTTCAGATCATCGGCAACCCGAAGCGCCAGCGCCTTGGATTTCAGGATTTCCACCGCGCTCGACATGCGGTTGTCGATCTGCTGGGCCGACTGGATGTCGGTTTCATTCTCGGCATACCGCGACAGATTCTCGTCAATCAGGATCTGCGTCATCGCGGTATAGGCCGGTGGCGTCATCAGGAGATAAAGCCCGGCCAGCACCATGGCGGCAATAACGCAGAGGCCAATCAGCCGGATCCGCCGCATCAGCGCGGAAAACAGCCGGTCCAGATCGATGAACGAGTCCTGATCCCGGTTTGCGCCCGGAAACGTCTTCGAACGAAGGTTGATATGGTCCATCAGAAAGATCCTTTGGCGTCCCTCGACGCGAGGGAGATAATCAGGATGACGCCTTGGCAGGACGTGTGGCGGAACCGAAAACGCGGCGCAGGCGCGCGGCAATCGGCATTTTCAGGTGGCGCAGCGCGCCGGGATGGGCGATGGCAACTTTCAGGCAGCCGGCCAGCGAGCGACGCTTGATCTCCGATACCAGCGACAGAAAAGCGCCCGCTTCGACAAGACTACGGCTGCGACGTTCCTGCGCCCGCCGCGCCTTGGCATCGAGCGGAAAGGTTTCGACAAAGCCCCTGTCGGCATCGATCATGGCGCTGACATGCCGCGGCTCCAGCACGCGCGAGATCGAGCCCTCACGGATGTGATAGACATAACCGACGCTCGGCTCCACGGCGCAGCGGCCGCCGCTTGCCAGCGCGGATGCCAGCAAAAGGTAATCCTCGCCGATGCGCAGGCTCTCATCGAACCGCAGGCCATGTGCCGTCAGAAACGCCCGCGAAAACATCGGCTTCATGTAACCGAAGTTGAAGGTGGACTTGAAGATCACGTTGGAATCGATGAATTCGGCAAGCGTCAGCGAAGGCCGGTGCTGCAGTTCGCGCTCCGGGAACATGGTCACCACAGGTTCCCCCGGCTTTACCACGTCGAGATTGTCGACCACGATATCGGCTTCCAGGCGGCTTGCGCAGGCAATCATCGCGGCCGCGCGGTTCTTCTTCACCTCGTCGTCGGAATCGAGCACGGCGATCCAGCGGCCGGTCGCTGCCGCAAAGCCCGTGTTGCGGGCAACGCTTGGGCCGCCATTGCTCACCATCTCGATCAGTTTGACCCGCGGATCGCCATAATAACGCACCAGTTCCGCCGTGCCATCGCTCGAGCAGTCATCGATGACGATCACCTCGACGGAGACGCCGACCTGGGCAAGCGCGCTGTCGATCGCACGCCCGATCGTCTCACGCGCATTATAGGCGGCGATGACGAAGCTGACATCCGGGAAGCTGTCCTGCGGCTGGGCGTCGATGTTCATGCAGCCTCCATCGATCCGTATTGCCGGATTTCGCGCATGCCAAAAATGCCGCTGATGGCGCCGAGATGCAGCATGGCACGCAGCGCATAACGGTTGCGCACGATGGGTGAAAACAGCGATGCCAGAGCGGCAGCACCACAGAAACCGGCCTTCAGACCGGCAAGGCCGGCCTGCGCCACGCGCCCGGCGAGCGAGGTTTTTGCACCCAGAATACGGCCATGCGTCTGGCCGGAACGGAAGCGGCGCTTCATCAGCCAGCGCAACTGCGCGCGCTTGGGCGGTACCGGTTCGTAAAGCACAGCCTTTTCGGCATAGGCGATGATGCCGCCGGCATCGGTGACTTCGGTGAAGAAATGTGTGTCTTCACCGCCGCTCTGGCCCAGCGCCAGCGCAAACCGCCGCCCCCTGATGCGTGGCGAGCGCATGTCGAGCAGCACGTTGCAGGTATAACCGGTGCGGATCGACGGCCCGACCCAGACCGGCAGGGTGGAGTGGAAATCGCCGCTCTTCATCCAGGCCGGCGCCGCATCGTCATAAATCGCCCGGACCGGACCCAGAACTGCATCGGCCGAGGTGGCCGTTGCCGTCGAGAGAAGATCGGCAAGCCATTCCGGCGTTGCCGTCTCGTCATCGTCGATAAAAGCGAGATAATCGCCCTCGGCCGCCGCAAGGCAGGCATTGCGGGCAATGGAAATATTGGACTTCGGGCAGTGGACATAAAGCATATCGAACGGCGAGCGGCGGCGCAGGCCTTCCACCAGCGCTGAAGCGCTCGGCGTCTCATCATTATCGGCAATGATCAGCCGCACGCGGGTGCCGGCGGGCACGACGAGCAGGAATAGCGACAGCAATGTCGCCTCCAGTTCCGGACGACGGAACGTGCAAATGCCGATATCGACATAAACGAGGGATTGATCGCGGTCGTCTCTCATGCGGCAGCCCTTCGCGGTCGGAGGCGTAAAAGTTCCAGCCAGAAGCCTGTAGACCAGGCAAGGTGCATGATCATGGCAGACACGGCAGCCAGCAGCCCGAGGAGATCACGCCTGGACAGTGAGATCCAAGCGCCATAGGCGAGGCACACTCCTGCCCAAGCCAGAAGCGGCACGGCCGCCAGCCAGTGGAAGACGGAAAACAGCGCAAAGACCGCAACCGGCATGACGGCAAGCGGCAGCGCCTGGCGCAGTTTCGGAACAGAACGATGCTTCAAGAGGTTGCGCGCCCTGCCCCGGCCGTAACCGAGATATTGCCGGAACAGCGCCAGCGGGCGTGAGCGCGGATAATAGGTCATGAAGGTGCGGCCGGTCATCCAGATGCGGAAGCCTGCCTTGCGCAGGCGAAAATCCAGTTCCGCATCCTCGTTGTGGGTAAAGCTCTCGTCATAACCGCCGACGGCCCGAAACGCTTCGATGCGCATCAGCGCGTGGTGGCCGTGATCGATCCAGTGGCCGGCGGCGCCGGCGCGGTGTTTGGAGCCGCCATTGCCAAGCTTGGAGTTCTGCGCCACCGCCGTTGCCTTCTGGAAGGTGCCAAAACCCACCGTCTTCATGCCGACGACGATGGAATCGGCGCCGGTATCGGCGGCCTCCTGCAACAGGGCGGCGCAATAATCGGCGGGGTAATCGCCATGGGCATCGATGCGGATCAGGTAATCGCGGCCATCGCCGTATTCGGCAACCGCCAGATTGATGGCCACGCTCTGGATACGGCGCGGATTGGTCAAAAGCACGAGATCATCGATCTCCTCGATAAGGCCGGATACGATGGCGCGTGTGCCATCGGTGCTGCCGCCGTCTGCCACGACGATCAGCATGTCATGATTGCCACGCCCCGTATTCAACTGGCGCAGCAGCGGTTCGATATGGGCGGCCTCGTTGAGGCAGGGAATGACGACAAGGGCTTTCATCTCGGACAGGATCGGCGTTGTCATGATCAACCCTCCGATCGCAGGGGTAACGGCATGCCGACGCCCACCGCTGACGCGGCCTTGCTGGACAGGAAGGCAAGCTGGCGCACCAGCGCCTCGCAATCGGAAGGGCCGGTGATCCATTGGTTGCGGTCGGTGGCGGCGAGCTTTTCAAACAGGCTGCGATAGGTTTCGACCGTCATCCCGAAAAACTGCTGCTCAAGCGTTGCCGGATCTGCCTTTTGCAGCAAAAGGCCAAGTCCACGCCGGGCAAGAAAACGTCCGGTTTCGGTCGAAGACAGCGCAATCGGCACGGCGCCGTGCAACGCACCTTCGTAGAGCCGGTTCGGCAAAAGCCATTCGGAGTTCAGCCCCTCCTCGAAAAAGTCGATCGCCCAGACGAACTGCACCTCGTTGTAGATCGCCGCCAGTTCCTCCGGGTTGCGATAGGTGCCATGGAAGGACACATGCGGCGCGGCGGCGACCATCGCCTCGAAATCCGGAAACTCCTTTGGCGAAACGCGGCCGCGAATGACGATTTCGACATTGCCCTTCATCTGCTGCGCAAACCGGCTGAGGATAACAAAGGATTTTTGGCAGCGGATGGCGCCGAACCAGCCGATGCGCCACGGCGCGCCGGGTGCCGGCGGGCGCATCTGCGGTGGTTCAGGATTTGAAGGGGTTACAAGTTCGAGCACCTTGTTTTCCAAGAGCATGACCGGCAGGTCAAGGTGCGACAGCGGCTTGAAATAATGATCGACGAAGGCCGGCGAACTGGTGATCAGCAGGCGGGCGGAGCGGCCGAAAGCACCTTCGGCCGCGCGCAGCGCCATGCCCTTCGCGCCCCGGTCGAGCAGCAGGCGGTGAATATCGAGGCACTCGTAAACAACGGGAACGTTCGCGCCAAAGAGGCCGGAGGCGGCACCGGCAAGCGCCAGAGTTTCGAGGTTTCGCGCGAGGATGACATCCGGCCTGTCGATGCCGGCCAGCAGGCGCGACAGTGAAAACCGCGCCTTGAGGACGGCGCCCATACGCTGGCCAAGGCGGCCATCCGCCGTTTCCCCCAGCACGACAAGACGAATGCCCGGCTCGTTCGCCAGCCGGTTTTCATCGCGCAGGAAGCCGGCGACGGTCACTTCTGCGCCGCCGGCCTTCAGCATGATAACCCGTCTGCGGATCGCCGGATCGGACAGATCGTGGGCGAGATAAAGAACGTTCAACGTCACGTCGTCCAACTCCAGTCGCCCCGAAGGAAGGCGTTAAACCATGGTGGCAAAGCCGAAGAAGCGGCTCAGTTCAGTGTGCAGAGGACGGAGCCCTCGAACTTGCATTTTTCGCCGGGCGCGGTGAAGGCAATCCGGTCCACCTGCATCGAAACCGGGCCGTTATAGGCAAAGGTGCCCATCCAGTCCTTGAAGGTGTCGGAGCCCCAGAGGCTGGCAAAGATCTTCTGCGGATGCGTGGGGATCTTCGAGGCATCGGTGACCTCGTGGACCAGCTTGCCGTTGAGGAAATAGCGCAGCCGGTTCTTTTCCCAGATGAAGGCATAGTTGTTGAAGGCCTTGTCGGCCCCGCCCGGCACCGCAATCAGCTTCTCATTGTCGCCCTTGGCCGAAATATACTGGTTGACCTGCACCTGGTTGGTGTTCTTGCCGAGTACCTCGAAATCGATCTCGTCATGCGGCTGTTTGTCGGTCGGGCCGATGTAACTGAAGAAGGCCGAGTTGAGGCCGGAACCGGTGGCGGCCTTCATGCGGATTTCGTAGGTGCCATAACCATAACGCTGGCGCGTCTGGATCTCGCCGCAGGTATAGGCGCGGTCGGCAGTCTGCTTCTGGCGAAAATCGAGCACCATCTGGCCGTTTGCCACGGTGATCGCATCCTTCGACCACGTGCAGTTCTGGTGGGCGCCATTGTTCCAGCCGTCCGAGATGTACCAGAAGGACGTATCGAGCTTGTCGAAGTTTTCGACGAAGGAGGCTCCGGTCGTCTGTGCCATGGCGGCCGGTGCGGCAATGGGCGCACCTAGGACCATGGCAGTCACGACGGTCTTGCGAAACATGTCTACAAAATGGGTCATTCTCTACCTCTGTTGTTGCGTGGCCGCAGCATTGCGGCTCCCAAGCGTCTCGCCTTCCCTGCGCGACGCCGGACCAGACGGGGGCTTGCGACGGCCTCTGCTGCCGGTCAAAACCCCATACAGGCCCGGCACGAACTGAAGAGCCAGACGGTTGCTGATGATAAGGGCGGCAAAGGTGACGAGGACGGAGGTTATGTAAAAAATCGGATAAAGGTCGGCACCGGCATGGCGGTTCCACACCATCCACAACAGCACCAGAAGCGGATAATGGGCGCAGAATGTCCAGAAACTGAGGCTGCCGGAATTGGCCACGCGCTGGCCCAGACGTGTGCGGATAAGGGGTGCCGAGACAAGCCAGACGCCGATGGCGCCTAACATTGCAAGCGCATTGCGCAGGATGTTGAGCGTTTCGGGGTAGTCCGGCCCGGTGTTGAAAAGACCGAGCGCCAGGAGTGCTGCAAGCACCAGCACCAGCGCTGCAATGGGCAGCGCGTAAGGGTCGAGATATTTCAGATCGACGCGATAGAGCGCAAAAAATATCCCCAGGGTAAAACTGAAGAGAATCGACTGCTTCAGCACGATGCCGGAGGTGAGAGCCGGAAAGACGGCAATCACAAACAGGACGCCGAGCGTGAGGGCCGGGGCGCGCCGGACCAGAAAAACAAGGACCGGCGACAGCAGGATACACACCATCAGGTCACGCAGGAAATACAAGGGCAGGTTGATCGGAAAATCGTTCAATGCCAATGCGTGGTCCATCCAGTCCATCGCGGAAGAGGCCTGAAGATCGGGAAAATAACCGATTCCCATGCCGAAACGCTGAATGAGCAGCACAAAGGCAAGGACCGCGAAATTCCACAGCAGGAAGGGCACCAGAACGGTGCGGGCCTTTGAGGCCAGCGTGCGGCGATAATCAAACGTTTCCAGTCCCTTGTGAAACAGGAGATAACCTGAAATGGCGCTGAGACACGGCACACCGATGCGAAACAGGCTCTCACCCAGGAAAACCCGAAACCAGTCGAAGACGCCGTTCGGCTCAACGAACGGGCTGGCATCGGCATCATACGGCACGTGAACAAACACGATGCCGCTGATCAGGAGAATGCGCATCAGGTTGATGCGGGAGGATATGTTCTGATCGACAGGCATATCGTTGACCCCTCTTGGGTTGCGCCTCCCCCGCAACCGAATTTCAACCAGAGCAGACGTCGGCCCTCGAAACCAAAGCATGCTGCCCAGTTTCGGGGAAAATGTGGCAGTGCAGCAAAAACTCAAGACGGGAATGCCCTCCTGATGGCGGTGAACTGCGTTAACCTTTAAAAAATTACGTCTGCGCGCCGGCAAAAAGCCTGAAATCCAAGGGTAATCCGGCGTGGACTGAGACCATTCCTCCTGTTCCATTTTTCGACACAAGCATCGTTATAAAACCGATCTCGTGACAGATTACCGTTGTAAGTCTCAAAGACCACCGGAAATTACGGCATAAATGTGGCAAAAATGCTACGTGATCGCGGCATCAGCGTTTTCACGGTCGGATCTCGTCCGAAATTGACACGCATGAATGAAAATGAAACACATTGGCTGGACTGAAAATGCCGAACTTCGCTGTCTTCTCCCGCACCCCTTGCCGCAGTGCAAAAAACGGACAAATTTCAGCCTGAAAGAATAGGCTTTCTGGCGCGGGGATAAGGCACGCGAGAGGCTAGATGCATCATGCGGGTGTCTTCTTCTGCCGGCTGTTGCGGCAGAAAAGCGCGCATGCGGCGCCGCTTAACCGGAGCTTCCTGGCACAAGCCGGGCTGTCTCATGTCTTTTGAAAGCAGGGCAAATCATGGCGACCTTCACGGTGATCATTCCGTTCTACCAGAAAGAAGCGGGCGTCCTGATGCGCGCCCTGCGGTCCATTTTTGCGCAGACCTATACGGATTTCGATATCATCGTGGTCGATGATGAATCCCCCTATCCCGGCGAACAGGAGTTGGAGGGATTAAGCGCTCTGGAGCGGGAGCGGATCACGCTGATCAAACAGCCGAACGGCGGACCGGGCGGCGCGCGCAACGCCGGGCTCGACAACATCCCGGCCTCCACACAGTTTGCCGCCTTCCTCGATTCCGACGACATCTGGCTGCCGACCCATCTGGAAAATGCCCATAGGGCCCTCACTGGCCTTGGCGCCGATTGCTACTGGGCCTCGATGCAGGCGGACGAGGATTTTTATTACCACTTCGGCATGTCGAAACTTCAGGAAGAAGCCGGTGCGCGCCCGGTGATGGAGAGCCCGCTGGTGCTGGAAGTACCGGATCTCGCCAGCACCATGCTGAAGAACTGGAGTTTTCTGCACCTCTCCTGCATGATCATCGGCCGTCCCATTTTCGAGACCGTGCGGTTCGATCCGGTGCTGCGGCTGGCGGCGGAGGATGTGCTGTTCTTTTGCGACTGCATTCTGGCGGCAAAACGCCCGGTGCTTTGCGACGATGCCGGCGCGGGACGCGGGCGCGGCATCAACATCTTCCACAGCATCGACAACCAGTCGCCGCAGTTCCTGCGCCAGCAGTTCAACACCTGGGTGGCGCTCGACCGGCTGGAGCAGCGCTTTTCCAGGCGCCCCAGTGACGTCGCCTCCATCGCCTCTTACAAGAACACCGCGCGCCGCCAGGCCCTGTGGAGCCAGGCGGGACTGATGCGCCAGCGCAAGGTGCCGGATCTTTCGACGCTGGCCCGCTGGGCATGGCGCGATCCGGCACTCCTGAAGACGGTGCTGGAGCTTGGCACCGGAAAACTGAAAGGCGCGCGCTGATGGCCCGCCTTCCCCTTTCACCCGAACGGACCCCGAGGACCGCAACATGAAGCCTTACTTCTGGGAATCCCATCACGGCAATTTCGGTGATGACCTGAACCTCTGGCTGTGGGATTTCCTGCTGCCCGGCCTGCGCGACACCCATCCGGACACGTTGCTGGTGGGCGTTGGAACCGTGCTGAACCCCGTCCTTCTGCCGACAGGGATCCGCAAGCTGGTGATCGGCAGCGGTTATGGTTATGGCACCCCGCCTGATGTTTCGAACCCCGCCGAATGGGACGTGCGCTGTGTGCGCGGACCGCTGACAGCCGCAAAGCTCGGGCTCTCCCCTGACATGGGCATTATCGATCCCGCCGTCATGGTCACCGACATGCCGGAGTTTCAGAACCTGCCGAAAAAGTTCAAAAAAACCTTCATCCCGCATTGGGAATCGGCGGAATTCGGCATCTGGCAGAATGTCTGCGAGCCCGCGGGCCTCACCTATCTCGATCCGCGCGGCGAAGCCAAGGACGTGATTGCCAAAATCGCGCAGTCGGAACTGATAGTGGCCGAATCCATGCATGGCGCCATCCTTGCGGATGCGTTTCGTGTGCCGTGGATTGCCGTCAGCACCTCACGTTCCATCAACAGCTTCAAGTGGACGGATTGGGCAAACACCGTCGGCGCTACCTATGCGCCGCGTTATGTGCCGGTCTCCACCCGTGCCGAAGCGGTGCAGAAACAATCCCGTTTCTGGGGCTTAAAATTCCCGGCCGGCGGGCCTTCCGCTGAAACCGCGGCCATGCCGGCTGCGGCCGAGACCGCAACGCTGGAGCAGCCGAAAACGGCCGCACCACAGGGCGCCAAAACCATGCTGCGCACGGCTGCCAAGCAAATGCTGGCCGCGCCCTCAACGCTTGCGCTCTGGCAGGCAAGCCGGGCTGAACCGCAGCTTTCGCCGGATGGGCGGCTGGAGGAACGCAAGGCGCGTTTTCGCGAAGTCCTCGATGGCGTCCGACGCGACTACCTGTCGGCTTAGACGTTCGATGAACCAGCACCGGCGGCGCATCCTTGGGGAAAGCCGCCGGGCAGCTTAGCGCTGGGCGACGGGCACGCCCGGCAGCAGGTAACGCAGTTTGCCTGGGGGCACCGGTGGCTGGCTTTGCTGACCCTTGCCCGCACGGGCCTCGAGCTTGTCGGCAAGCACGCCGGATACGACCGCAGGCGCGGATGACGGATGCGTCAGCAGATGGCGGATGGCCGAGGCCTTGCCCTCGCGCGCCTTCAGATCGAGGATGTGGCGCAGATCATAACGCGCCTTGATGTGGCGCTCGTGGCGGCGCACGACCCGCGCTTCCTCAGGCTTCAACAGACCAGGCTTCAGGCGAACCGTCCGCTCGGCCTCGTAGAGCCGGCGCAGGTCGTCTGTGCGGTGCGCGCCGCTCAAGGAGTTTGCCCGTACCACCGCTCCATAACCGCAATGATCGATCACCTTGTAGCGGGCGCCATGGGCAAGGGCGCGCAGGTAAAGATCGTAATCCTCGCCAAGCCGCAGATCCTCGTTATAACGCAGGCTGTGAGAGCGCATGAATTCGCGGCGGATCACCGGTTTCAAAAAGCCGATCTCGCCGCGTTTGACGCCGCGTTTGGAAATATTGCCCTCGACGAAATCGATCAGCGACAATTGTCGCGTGCGCGCCTGGAACCGCTCGGGTTCGATGGAAAGCGAGGGATCGTGGTGGATGAAGCCGATATTGTCGGCGATAAGGTCCCAGTCTGTCTCCGCCTGCATGGCGGCAAAACGTCCGGGAAAGAAGAAATCATCCGCATCCAGAATGCTGATCAGCGGAGAGGTGGAGATATCGATGGCGTGGTTGCGCGCGGCCGATGGTCCGCGATTTTTATCGAAACGCGCAATGACGAGCCGCCCGCTTCCATCATCGGCCGAACGGGCGGCGACGTCCGTTGCGTCCGACGAGCCATCATCGACCACGACCACTTCGCCGACCGCCGGTTCCCGCAGCGCAGACGCAATCGCCTTGCCGATCGTATCGGCGGCATCCTTGGCCGCGATGATGACGCAGACCTTGTCGGTGAGGTTGATGGTCATGGCAGTCTCCGTTGCGATCGATCGCTCGATACGAAACTAGGATATTTGCCAGGATATGGAAGCACCTGCAGCAAAATTGCGGCGGCTGAGACCTGAACCTACCGATCGCTGACCTTCAAGTGCGGGGCCGCAGTGCCCATGTCGCCGGACAATCCATTTTCACCACTGTGCGCGACATTGCCGCTTTCCGCCGCCTTGCGCACACGCGCCGCGCGTTCGCGCGAGACCAGAAACAGGATGCACACGAAGTAACCGGCCTGGAGAAGGATCGCGCAGAGAATTGTTTGCCACAAGGTCGCAACAGCAGAGCCCTGCAGGAAGTAGGTAGCAACGGCAAACACGACCAGCACGATCGACATGCTGGCAATGACACGTGGTCCATACATGATACCAACCTCCCGGCACTTGGTTTCGCGTCGTAACCGCGTCACCATTTCTGCTTGTCCGGTCCGACTTATAGCAAAACAGGGACCAAGCGTTATCACATGTCTGTGGGCGTCTTCCATGAATATTTAGTAATGACTTCGTGGAGCGCCCTTGCGAACTTATGCCCGATTCCTGCCGCATTAAACCATCCAGCGGCGTCTGCAGGCTCGTTTCAATCGGTTGAGACGCCTTTTCCGATCAAAATTTGTTACACAGAAACGCAGGTCGGAGAATGCCTCATTGCGATGCAACATAAACATTGCGCTGCACAAAAATGAGTGCCTGACAGTTATTCCGGAGGCTGAATCGGAAGTGACAAGGAAACATCCCCCAGAGGCGTCCAAGTCGCTCACCTGATCTGCTGAGATAGCCCGCTCCCGCGGAGCCGGAAAGACTACATGCGCCCGAAACAGGACAGTAGATCTTTGAATTGAGGGGAATTTTCATTCGGCATCGGCCAAGCATCGCCCCGCTTTGGGACATGCATTACCCCAAAATGGCACAGCCTGCGGCGCCCGCCATAAAAAAATAACTGGAAACAAATTCCAAACACACAATTATTGTCTCATCCGACGGCACATGATGCGCCGCAATGGCACCGACCACTCGCACCACCAATGGAGTTCTCTCTATGAAGTCCGCGACACGATCGGCAATTTCGCCGCTTACCGCACCTGACGACATGCACTTCGCCTTTCCCACAGGCGGCGTCGCCAAACGCGCTTTCGACCTCACTACGGCAATGGTTGCCCTGGTGGTGTTCAGCCCGCTCTTCCTGATGATCATGGCGCTCGTCAAGTTCACCGATGGCGGCCGGGTTTTTTATGGCCACACACGCGTCGGTCACAATGGCCGCAGCTTCAAATGCCTGAAGTTCCGCACCATGGTGATGAACGGCGACGAGGTGCTGCGCAAATACCTGCACAACAACCCTGAAGCGGCCGCCGAATGGCGGGCAACCCGCAAGCTGAAGGATGATCCGCGCGTCACGGCGGTCGGCACGGTCCTGCGCAAGCTCAGCCTTGATGAACTGCCGCAGCTGTTCAACGTGATCCGTGGCGAGATGAGTATCGTTGGACCGCGCCCGGTCGTTGATGAAGAACTGACGCTCTACGACAATTTTGCCGTCTTTTATCTGCGCACACGCCCGGGTCTTACCGGCCTGTGGCAGATCAGCGGCCGCAATGACGTTTCCTACGAAAGCCGTATCGCCTTCGATACGCACTATGTCCAGAACTGGTCGTTGATGCGCGACATGTCGATCATCCTGAAGACCATCCCCGCCGTCTGCATGTCGCGCGGAAGTTACTGATCTCATCCGGTACAGTCCGGCCGCGTCTGGTTCAAACCACGCGGTCCGTATCCTCCTCTGTTCCAATGAACGGCGGGCGACGTCGAATTTTATTCGGCGTCTTTTGTCCGCCATCAACCAGGGATATTCAATGCTGGTGAAACCACGCGTGACGCAGAAAACCGGTTCCCGACGCCTCATCGCCTGCCTCATGGCCGGCATGACGGTGATGATGGCCGGCGGGGCCATGGCAGACGAAGAGGCCTACAAGCTTGGCGTGATGGACAAGCTGCGCATCCGCGTTGCCGAATGGCAGCCTGCCGAAGGTATCGTCAAAAGCTGGGATGCGCTGAGCGGCGATTACAGTATCGGCGCTTCGGGCGCCCTGTCCTTGCCCTTCATCGGAAACCTGGATGCCGCAGGGCGCACGCCGGCCGAGGTGGCGACCGAAATCGGCGCCAAGTTGCAACAGCAGTTTGCCCTGCGCAACCTGCCCTCCGCATCGGTGGAAGTGGCTGAGTTCCGGCCGGTCTTCCTGTCTGGAGACGTGCAGACGCCGGGCGAATATCCGTATTCGCCAAACCTCACCGTGCTGAAGGCGATCAGCCTTGGCGGCGGCTTGCGCCGCTCCGATAGCGGGCAGCGGTTTGCCCGCGATTTCATCAATGCCAAAGGCGATCTTGCCGTTTATGACAGCCAGCGGGCGCGGCTGATTGCCCGTCACGCCCGGCTGGAAGCCGAAATGTCCGGCGCAGACGAGATCAAGATGCCGGCGGAACTGGAAAAGGTGCAGAACGCTGCAGAGTTGATCCGCAGCGAAACGGCACTGATGAAACAGCGCCGCGACCGGTACGAGTTGCAGTTGAAAGCGCTGGCAGACCTGAAGGCCTTGTTGCAGAGCGAAGTGGAATCCCTGCAACGCAAGACCGAGACCCAGACCCGCCAGCTGGACATTGCAGAAAAGGACCGCGAAAAGATCAGCCGCCTCAGCGATCAGGGACTGGCGCTCAGTTCCCGCATGCTCTCCAGCGAGGAGCGCGCCGCCGAGGTGCAGTCGACCCTTCTCGACATCGACACCAATTCGCTGCGGGCCAAGCAGCAGATCAGCCAGGCCGACCAGGACGAGATCAACCTGCGCAATGACTGGGAGGCGCAGCGCGCCAAGGACATGCAGGACACCGAGGCCGAAATGGAAAAGCTGAACCTGCAGATTGGCACCAACCAGCAACTGGTGGCGGAAGCGCTGGCGCAGTCTGCCGAAGCGTTGAAGTTCGATCCGCACGGGACGGCCGCCAACATCCGCTATTCGATCGTGCGCGATGAGGGCACCGGCCCGAAGGAAATCGCAGCCGACGAGACCATGAAGCTGCAACCCGGCGACGTGATCAAGGTTACCTCCGAACTGCTGATGCAGTAACGCGCGATGAAGATAGCCAAGGCCAACCTGATAGAACCGGACGAGAACGCGCTTTACGGCACGGCGGCAGTGATGCTGTCGCTGTTCGTTTTTGCCTATTCGAGCCGGTTCGGCCAGGTGTCGATCCTTGGCTATTACGCCGTCTGGCTGCCGCTGGTGATGCTCGACTACAAGCGCGTGCTGGGAAACCCGGCGCGTTCGTTCTGGATTTTTGCCTTTTCCGGCTTCTGCTTCCTGTCGGTGTTCTGGTCACCGGCGCCGGGTGTTTCGCTGCGCACGGCAATCCAGTATCTCACGCATATCATCTGCGCGCTCATTGCCATGCGCACGCTGAGTGTGGCGACATTGGTGCGCGGCGTGATTGCCGGCTGCGCCGTGGTGCTCGCCTATTCCATGCTGTTCGGCGTCTACCATTTCGATCCGCTCGATGGCACCTACAGCTTCGTCGGCGCCTTTGCCTCGAAAAACCAGCTGGGGTTTTATGCCTCGCTCGGCCTTTATTTCGCCTATGCCGGCATCATGCTGATGGGTTTTCGCCGGCTATGGCTGATCGCCTGCCTCGCAACCGCGCTGCTGTCGGCCTATTGCCTGCTTGCGTCGCAATCGGCCACATCCGTTTTGACCACGCTTGTCATCATCGCCGCCTGCTGCGGTTTGCAGGTGCTTGCGCTGCTGGCACCCACCACCCGCAAGATTGTCTTTGCAAGCGGCATCATCATTGCCGTGATCGGCGTCAATGCGGCACTCACCATGGGTGCCATGGATGCGGTGCTCGGCATTTTCGGCAAGGATTCAACGCTGACCGGGCGCACCTATCTGTGGCAGCAGGGCATCGAGGCGGCCCGCCAGTCTCCCGTCATTGGCCTCGGATACCAGGGCTACTGGGTGCAGGGTTTTCCGGAAGCCGAACGCCTGTGGGAAGAGTTCTACATCGGCTCGCGCAGCGGCTTCCATTTCCACAACACCTATATCGAGACCATGGTGGAAACCGGCATTGTCGGCACGGCACTTTTGTCGCTGACGCTTCTGGCCGGCTTTTTCGGCCATCTGAAGCGGCTGCTGCATGACAACCGCAACCCCGACGCCCTGGTGCTGTTTGGCCTGCTGGCGCTGCTGCTGGTGCGCTCCTTCGTGGAGATCGACGTCATGCATCCCTATCATGTCGGCTCCTTCCTGTTTTATTTCGCCGTCGGGCGGCTGACGCTTCGGCCCCTTGCGGCGCCTCTTCCTTTCGAGCGGGCATTCGTGCTGCCTGAGCGGCGGGCGCATCTTGCATGACGCAGACAAGAGACGACCGACCGACCGCAGGGGAAAAGGCCATGAAGACGCTCTACGGCATTCAATATCTGAGGGCGATTGCAGCGCTCGCGGTCGTCCTTTTCCACGCCGCGGAACGGTCCGACGAGAATTTTGCCATCGGTGCTGCCGGCGTCGATGTCTTCTTTGTCGTCAGCGGCTTCATCATGATCGTCATCAGCCAGAACCGGCACCAGACGCCGGGCGCCTTCCTCAAGGACCGCCTGTTGCGCATCGCGCCAAGTTACTGGCTTGCAACCACAGTCATGGTGTTTGGCGCGCTGGCCGGCCTCTTCCCGAACCTCATTCTCGATGCGCCGCATCTGATCGGCTCCTACCTTTTCCTGCCGGTTGCCTCGCCCAATGGCGGTGCGCTGTGGCCGGTTCTGGTGCAGGGCTGGACGCTGAATTACGAGATGTTTTTCTACCTGGCCTTTGCCGTCTCGCTGATGCTGGCGCCCGGCCGACGCCTTGCCGCCCTCGCCGCCATTTTTGGCGCACTGGCTGTCATCGGTTTTGCAGTGACGACGCCCGGCACGGCGGCTTTCTTCTACACGCGGCCGCTCATTCTGGAATTTCTGGCCGGCGCCGTGATCGGCAGGCTTTGGCTGTCCGGCCGCGTGCCGCGCGCCGATACCGGGCTGATGCTGATTGCGGTCGCGATCTTTTCCTTCACGGCAATCTATCTGCTGCGGGCCGAGTTCAACACCTTCATCTGCGCGCCGCTTGCGATCTGCCTCGTGCTCGGTGTTCTGGCGCTCGAAAAGGCCGACATGCTGCCGCAACTGCCCCGCCTTGCCTATCTCGGCGACGCTTCCTACTCGATCTATCTCTGGCACACGTTTGCCGTCTCGGTGGTGCTGAAGCTTGGCATGTCCGCGGGGCTTCCGACATGGCTCGTGGTCTGGGGCGGCGCGGTCATCGGCACGCTGGTCGGCATTGCCTGTTATGAGGTCATCGAACGGCCGCTCAACGTTTTCATCAAGCACCGCCGCATCGTGTTTCGCCTGCCAGGACGCCGCGTCACCGCCGACTGATCCCTAGAAACTGCACGTGCAGCACCCGTCAATGACGGGCAAGATCCTCATGCGTCAGGCCGAAATGATCGAGGATCATCTGGACATTGCGCCGGTGCGGCTTGAAATAGACGTCGAAGAGGTCGCCAACCAGCGGCAGGCTGCCGAAGACGGCATCGGTGCCGATATTGGCAAGCATCTGCATCTGCTTGGAGGCCGGCAGGCCAAGACGGCGCGCTTCGTTGACGATGACAAGGCCAATGACGGCCCCTGCCGCATCGCCCGCCACCGGCAGAAGGCCCATGATGGAATCTGCCCCGAAGCGGATATTGGTGCCGGGCACGCGCAGTGCCGTATCCATCAGCCGGGCAAGCTTTGCCATGCGCACGAGGCGGCGCATGGCGTCGGGATCCAGAACGGTTCTGCGCCGTGCCGCGCCATATAATGTGTCTGCATCCGCCATTGTCGCAATCCCAGCCTGATCGATGAGGCGCTAACGGGACTGCGGCCCGCCGGTTCCACGAACCCGCGGGCGACCTCGTATAATCGTCAGGTCACAGCGCCGACCTGCCACGGCACGAATTCGTTGTCGCCGTAATCATAGATCTCGCTCAGCGTCTTCTGGCCGGAGGCAACCGCAATGACATGCTCAAAAATACGCTCGCCGGACTGCTCGATCGTCTCGTCACCGGTGACGATGCCGCCGCAGTTCAGATCCATGTCTTCGCGCATGTGCTCGTACATGTCGGTATTGGTGGCGATCTTGATGCAGGGGGATGGCTTGAAGCCGGAGACCGAACCGCGCCCGGTGGTGAAACAGATGACGTTGCAGCCACCCGCCACCTGGCCCGTCACCGCCACCGGATCGTAACCGGGCGTATCCATGAAGACAAAACCCGGCTCGGTCACTGCCTCGGCAAATTCATAAACTGCCTTCAGCGGCATGGAGCCGCCCTTGGCAACGGCACCCAGCGACTTCTCCAGAATGGTGGTGAGACCGCCGAGCTTGTTGCCATGCGAGGGATTGTTGTTCAGTTCGTCGCCATTGCGCGCGGTGTAGTCGCGCCACCAGTCGATGCGCTGCAGGAGCTTTTCGGCAACGGCCGGAGTTACGGCACGACGGGTCAAAAGATGCTCGGCGCCGTAGATCTCAGGCGTTTCCGCAAGGACCGTGGTGCCGCCATGGCGCACGAGAAGGTCTGAAGCGTATCCGAGCGCCGGATTGGCGGAAATGCCGGAATAACCATCGGAGCCACCGCATTCCAGCGCAAGCTTCAGCTTCGACAGCGGCTGCGGCGTACGGCGTGCGGCATCCACCACCGGCAGCATGTCCTTGATGATTTCGATCGCCGCATCAATGGTTTTGCGCGTGCCGCCATGCTGCTGGATCGTCATGGTGCGCAGCCGGTCGCCCTCCTCCATCTTGTAGTGTTCGAGGATCGGGCCAATCTGGTTGGTTTCGCAGCCAAGCCCGATCATCAGGATGCCGCCGAAATTGGGATGGCGGGCATAACCCTGGATGGTGCGGATGAGGAGGCGATATCCTTCCGACTTATTGTTGAGCGCGCAGCCCGTGCCATGCGTCAGCGCCACCACACCATCGATATTGTCAAAGCCGTCGAGGCCGCCCATGCGGTTGAAGTAATCGGCGATGTAACGCGAGACGGTGGCCGAACAGTTGACCGAGGAGATGATGCCGATGAAATTGCGCGTGCCGGCACCGCCGATGCCGCGGTCATAACCCATGAAAGTGCGCCGCTCCGACAGCGGCAGCATGCCCTTTTCCTCGATATCGACGCTGAACTGGTGCTCATGCTCGGACGGCAACATGGCAAGGTTATGCAGATGCACATGATCTCCCGGCGCAATATCCTGCGTCGCAAGACCGATGATCTGGCCGTACTTGCGCACCTCATGGCCGGTGGCGATGGCGCGGATCGCCATCTTGTGGCCGCGTCCGATCAACTGGCCGGCGATAATGCCATTGAAGCCGGAGGCCGTGCCCGGCTGCAACGAGCGACGGGTGACCACCACATCGTCTGCGGCGTTCAGCAAAATCACGGGTGAAACGGTGTCTGTCATCATGTCTCCTCCTCCCTGGAGGGTCATCTTGGTAAAATCATCGCGGTCAACGCGGTTCGCTGTCCAGCCAACGGCGCTTTGATTCCTCCAGATGGGCATGCATCATCGCCTGTGCCAGCAATGAATCGCGCCCCTCCAGCGCCGTGTAGATCAGTTCGTGTTCGCAGAGCGCCAGGCTCCAGGTGTCCGGCGTCTCGAAATGTTCCCGCAATTGCGTCGAAAGCGGGCTGTGGCGGTCATCGAACAGTTCACCGACGAGGCGCGCCAGAACATCGTTGCCCGATTGCGCCGCAATGGCCAGGTGAAACTGCCGGTCATGCTCGACCGGCTTGCGGCCGGCCGAAATTTCGGAGGCCATGCCATCGAGGATCTGGCGCAGGTTCTTCAGGCTTTCCGCCGTCATGCGGGCCGAAGCGAGCACGATGACCGCACCTTCCACCGCCGCCCGCGCCTGCATAAGCTCCACGGGGCTTTCGCCCATCGACGCCGATGTCGGCGGGCGTCGCTCCGTCGTTGCCACCAGATAGATGCCCGACCCCATGCGGATCTCGACCGTGCCATCGATCTCCAGCGCGATCAGAGCCTCGCGCAGGGACGGACGCGACACACCCAGCTGCAGGGCAAGTTCGCGCTCCGACGGCAGACGCTGGCCAAGCTTGAACTGGCCCGCCTGGATGAGCCCGCGGATCTGGTCTGCCACCTGCTGATAGAGCCTGCGCTCGGTCGTCCTGAACCCGTTCATCATCACTCACTTCTGATTGGCCTTACCATAGGCAATTGGTCAAAAACTGGCAAGACCAATATTTTATCTATATATATCAATATCTTATATTCAATAATCACGACAATAATGCCCTTACTCAGAAATTGGCTTGACCAGTTTGGCAAGGCCACTTACCAATAGGCCGCAGTCGACGGGTGGAGCTGGATCGACGGCGCATGATGCGCGAGGAGGACTTAGATGCACAGCGCAGAGACCCATTCCGTCAACGCGACGCCCCGCGCAGGCTCGACCTCTGCAAGCCATGCGCGTGGTGCAGATGGCGCTCCGCTGCTGAGCCTCCAGAACATTTCCAAGCATTTTCCAAGCGTGGTTGCCCTTGCTGATGTAAGTTTTGACTTACAACGAGGAGAGGTCCACGCGGTCTGCGGCGAAAACGGCGCGGGCAAATCGACGCTGATGAAAATCATCAGCGGCGTTTACACGCCCACCTCCGGCCGTATCATCTACAAGGGCGTCGAGCGCAGCTTCTCCTCGCCGCTCGAAGCGGAAAACATCGGCATTGCCATCATTCACCAGGAACTGAACCTGGTGCCGCACATGACGGTGGCGGAAAATATCTATCTCGCCCGCGAGCCGCGCCGGGGTTTCCTGGTTGACCGCAAGAAGCTGAAGGCGGATGCGCAGGCCTGTCTCGACCGTCTCGGCGTTTCGATCTCGCCGGATCGTCTGGTGCGCGAACTGTCGGTTGCCCAGTGCCAGATGGTGGAAATCGCCAAAGCACTGTCGCTGAACGCAGAAGTGCTGATCATGGACGAGCCGACCTCGTCGCTGACCGAGCAGGAAACGCGGCTGCTGTTCAAGGTCATCCACGACCTCAAATCCTCCGGCGTCGGCATCGTCTATATCTCGCACCGTCTGGATGAAATGGCCGAGATTGTCGACCGCGTGACCGTGTTGCGCGACGGCCAGTATGTCGCAACAAATGATTTTGCCGACACCACCGTCGACGATATCGTAGCCAAGATGGTCGGACGCTCGCTGGAGGAGAAGTTTCCCGAGCGCACCTCGACGCCCACCGAAGAGGTGATCTTTTCGGCCGAGAACCTCACCCGCGCCGGCGTCTTTCGCAATGTCAGCTTCACGCTGCGTCGCGGCGAGATTTTGGGCTTTGCCGGCCTGATGGGCGCCGGGCGCACGGAAGTTGCGCGCGCGATTTTCGGCGCTGATCCGCTGGATAGCGGCACGGTGACGATGGATGGCAAGGTGCTTTCGATCCGCTCGCCGCGCGATGCGATTGCAAGCGGTCTTGCCTATCTCTCGGAAGACCGCAAGGCGCAGGGGCTTGCGGTCAAGATGCCGGTCGATGCCAATATGACGCTTGCCAATATGGAAGAGCTGACGAACCGCTTCGGCCTCATCGACTTTCGCCGCCATGCGGAAGTGGCAAACGAATATGTCGATCTTCTCAGCATCAAGACGCCGTCGATCCGCCAGCCGGTGCGGCTGCTGTCCGGTGGCAACCAGCAAAAGATCATCATCGGCAAATGGCTGTTTCGCAAGTCGCGCATCCTCTTTTTCGACGAGCCGACGCGCGGCATCGATGTCGGGGCGAAATACGCGATCTACAAGATCATGGATGAACTGGCCCGCGATGGCATCGGCGTCATCCTGATCAGTTCGGAACTGCCGGAAATTCTGGGCATGACCGACCGCGTCGCGGTTTTCCACAACGGCACCATTACCGGCATCCTGGAGACGGCAAAGACCACCCAGGAAGAAATCATGCGTTACGCCTCCGGCTACGGGCATAGCCCCAAAGCCCGCGCGGCGAATTGAGGACAATGATGAGCACACCGAGCGAACCCAAAAGCCGCCGCCTCAGCGACCGGCAAAAGGATGTGATCCAGAAGTTTGCAGCCCTTGGCAGCCTCTTCGTGCTGATCGCCGTGTTTTCCAGCACCAGCAACGCCTTCTTCACCGTCAACAACGGCATGACGATCGCGCTTCAGGTCACCTCGATTGCGCTGCTCGGCATCGGGGCAACCTGCGTCATCATCACCGGCGGCATCGATCTTTCGGTCGGCTCAGTCCTGGCGCTTGCCGGCGTGGTCGCAGCGCTTGCGGTGAAGGAACTGGGCATGCCCGTGCCCATCGGCATGCTGATCGGCATCCTCACCGGCTCGCTCTGCGGCTTCATCAACGGCATACTCGTCACCCGCATGAAGCTGCCGCCGTTCATTGCAACGCTTGGCATGATGCTGATTGCCCGTGGCGTGGCGCTGCAGATCACCGGCGCGCGCGCCGTCTCCGGCCTTGGCGAAAGCTTTGGCGAACTGGGCAACGGCTCGCTGTTTCGCATTGTCACCATCGGCGATGACGGCTTTCCGAACGTGGTCTTTCCCGGCATCCCCTATCCGGTCATCCTGATGATCGTTATAGCACTTGCCGTGTCCTTCATGCTGAACCGTTCGGTGCTGGGCCGCCACATCTATGCGGTCGGCTCCAATGTGGATGCGGCGCGCCTTTCCGGCGTCAACGTGACCCGCGTCACGAACTTTACCTATGTGCTTTCAGGCACGCTGGCTGGCCTTACCGGCTGCGTGCTGATGTCGCGCCTCGTCACGGCCCAGCCGAACGAAGGCGTGATGTACGAACTGGATGCGATTGCGAGCGCCGTTATCGGCGGTACCTCGCTGATCGGCGGCGTCGGCACGATTTCCGGCACGGCCATCGGCGCCTTCGTCATCGGCATCCTGCGCAACGGCCTTAACATGAACGGCGTTTCCGCCTTCACACAGCAGATCATCATCGGCCTCGTCATTCTGGTCACCGTCTGGATCGACCAGTTGCGCAACCGCCGATGAGAGAGGGTGCGGACCCTTATCCGCAAGAAACAAGGGAGTGGGAGCTCCCGGGAGGAGGCCATGGCGGCCGCTTCACTTCAGGAGGATGGAAATGAAAAAGCTTGCAACAGCATTGCTGACATCGGTGATCATGCTTTCGGCCGCATCCGTGCAGGCCGCCGAGATCGCCGTTATCGTGAAAACGGTCAACTCGACCTTCTGGCAGAACGTCCAGAAGGGCGCCGATGCCGCCATGAAGGAGGTTGGTTCCGGCAACACTATGACCTTCCAGGGCCCAGCCTCGGAATCGGCCATCGCCGACCAGGTCAACATGGTGGAAAATGCCGTCAACCGCGGCGTGGCCGGCATCGTGCTTGCCCCGTCCGATCCGGACGCGCTGGTGCCTGCCGTCAAGAAGGCTTGGGAAGCACGCATTCCTGTCGTGATCGTCGACTCGATGCTGGCCAAGGGTGCCGAGCAATATTACCAGTCGTTCCTCGCCACCGATAACCGCAAGGCCGGCGAACTTGCCGCCCAGGCGCTGATCGACAAGGTCGGCAAGGAAGGCAAGATCGCCGTCATGTCCTATGTGGCCGGTGCCGGTTCGGAAATCGGTCGCGTCGGCGGCTTTACCGATTACATCAAGGCCAATTCCAAGCTTCAGATCGTCGGCCCATATTATTCGCAGTCGCAGATGGCGACCGCGCTCAACCAGACGACCGACGTGCTGGCCGCCAATGCGGACCTCAAGGGCATGTTCGGCGCCAATGAACCAACCGCCATCGGCATGGGCCGCGCGATCAAGCAGGCCGGCAAGGCCGGCAAGGTCGTGGCCGTCGGTTTCGACGGAAACCAGGACCTGCAGGAATTCGTCAAGGACGGCACACTCTCGGCCATCGCCGTGCAGGGTTCGTTCCAGATGGGCGAACTCGGCGTAAAAACCGTGTCCAAGCTGATGAAGAAGGAAAAGGTCGAGAAGTTCGTCGATACCGGTGTCGTCGTTGTCACCAAGGACAATATCGACAAGCCGGAAGCCAAGAACGTTCTTTACTGAACGACATTCGCAAAAACCGGACGCGCTGCCTTGGCGCGTCCGCTCTCCCACGCAAAAGGCAGGATGTTTCATGAAGGTTACCGATCAGCGCACGCACACCCGCACGGGCGTTTCCTTGACCGGCATGGGCCTTGGCTGCGCCCAGATGGGCAATCTTTACCGCGTGACGCCCTATGAGGAATCCGCTGGCGCCTTCAAGGCCGCCTGGGATGCCGGCATCCGCTATTTCGATACCGCGCCCTTTTATGGTTTTACCCGCTCGGAGCGGCGGCTGGGCACGATGCTTACCGATTTTGCCCGCGACCAGTATGTGGTCAGCACCAAGGTCGGCCGCGTCATGACGCCGGACCCAACGGTGGGCGCCGAAGAAGACGGCTATGTGCAGCCCCTGCCCTTCCGCCCGGTCTATGACTACAGCTACGACGGCGTGATGCGCTCCTTCGAGGCAAGCCAGCAGCGGCTCGGCGTGCTTGCGCCTGATATTCTCTACATCCACGACATCGGCAGCGTCACCCATGGCGACAAACACCTGCACTACTGGAGCCAGCTGACCGATGGCGGCGGTTTTCGCGCCCTAGCAAAGCTGCGCGAGGAAGGCTCGACCAGGGCCATCGGGCTTGGCGTCAACGAGTGGGAAATCGTCCGTGATGCCATGGAAGTTGCCGAGATCGATATCTGCATGCTCGCCGGCCGTTACACGCTGCTGGAGCAGCAGAGCCTCGACTTCATGAATACCTGCGCTGAAAAAGGCGTCGGCATCGTGATTGCCGGGGCGTTTAATTCCGGCATTCTCGCCGGCAACCGAAAGTTCAACTATGCGGACGCGCCCGCCGAAATGCTGGCCCGCGTTGATGCGCTGCATGAGGCCTGTGCTGCCGAAGGTGTCACCTTGCAGGCAGCAGCGCTACAGTTTCCGCTGGCGCATCCGGCCGCCCTTACCATTGTTTCCGGTGCGCGAAACCACGACCAGCTGACCGCCAATGCCGCCTGGTTCGAGGAGGAAATTCCCGCCTCCTTCTGGTCACGCCTCAAGGAACGCGGCCTGATTTCCGAAGGCGCCCCTGTCCCCGGTCAAGGGGTCTGATTTCATGCGGATCGACGCCCATCAGCATTTCTGGCGGTTGGCGGAGCGGGTTGGCGAATGGCCGCCGGCAGAGCTTGAGGCCATTTACCGTGATTTTGCGCCTGATGATCTGCAGCCTCTGCTGGCAGCCTGCGATATCGACGGCACGGTGCTGGTGCAGACCATGGAAAGGGACGCTGACACCGCCTTCATGCTGGATCTGGCCGACCGGCACGACTTCATCTTCGGCGTCGTCGGCTGGACCGACCTGAAAGCGCCGGATGCAGCGGATGCCATCGCCCGGCTCGCGCGCAACAGGAAGCTGAAGGGCCTGCGCCCGATGCTGCAGGGTCTTTCCGACGACAGGTGGATCACCGATCCGGCGCTTAATCCAGCTGTCGCCGCCATGGTTTCGGCCGATCTTGCCTTCGATGCGCTGGTGTTTCCCAAACACCTGCCGCATCTCACCGTCTTTGCCGATCGCCATCCGGATCTGCGCATCGTCATCGACCACGGCGCCAAGCCGGAGATCGCCGAGGGACGCTTTGTCGAATGGCGCGCCGCGATGGCTGATCTTGCCGCCCTCCCCAATGTGTCGTGCAAGCTGTCAGGGCTTCTCACCGAAGCGGCAGACCAGAGGCCGCAGGCCGTGCGTCCCTATGGCGAGACGATCCTTGATCTGTTTGGCGCCGATGGCGTGATCTGGGGCAGCGACTGGCCGGTGGTGCGCCTTGCCGGCGATTACAAAAGCTGGTTCGATCAATGCCGGGACATGGTTTCAAAAGATCACCACACCGCCGTCTTCGGCGGCAACGCCATCGATTTCTACCGGCTAAATAGGTAAGTAAATGCTGACGATTATCTGTGACACTCCCGGACAATTGAGCGCCATCGAGCGGGAAAAGCCCGTTCCTGCCAAGGGTGAAGCGCTGGTGAAAATCCGCCGCGTCGGCGTTTGCGGCACCGACCTGCATATTTTTACCGGCAACCAGCCCTATCTTTCCTATCCGCGCGTGATGGGACATGAGCTGGCGGCAACCGTGGAGGAAGCACCGGAGGGCAGCGCTCTTTCCGCTGGCGATACGGTTGCCATCATCCCCTACATGTCCTGTG
Source organism: Neorhizobium sp. PAMB6630 (assembly GCF_058242775.1). Lineage (NCBI taxonomy): Bacteria > Pseudomonadati > Pseudomonadota > Alphaproteobacteria > Hyphomicrobiales > Rhizobiaceae > Neorhizobium > Neorhizobium sp. PAMB6630. The sequence goes on along the minus strand of NZ_CM177836.1, from coordinate 623,098 downwards.
GACGCTGCGATGCCTGCCTGAAGGGCCGCACCAATTGCTGCCGAAACATCGGCGTGCTCGGCGTTCACCGCGATGGCGGCATGACGGAATATCTCTGCCTTCCGGCCGAATTTCTGCTGAAGGCAGACGGGCTGTCGCTGGATCAGGCGGCCATGGTGGAGTTTTTGGCGATCGGCGCCCACGCCGTTGCGCGGGCAAAAACCCGCGCCGGCGAAAAAGTGCTGATTGCTGGCGCCGGCCCGATCGGTCTTGCGGTTGCCGTCTTTGCCAAAATGGAGGGTGCGGATGTCACCCTGATCGACAGCCGGCGCGACCGGCTGGACTTTGCCGAAAAACATCTCGGCATCACCTCCACCGTCATGCTGGGCGAAGGCGACGTGGATCAGTTGTCCACGATCACCGACGGCAATTTCTTCGAGACGGTGTTTGATGCGACCGGCAATCCGAAAGCCATCGAGCGCGGTTTCGGCTTTGTCGCGCATGCCGGCACCTATGTGCTGGTGTCGATCGTCGCCTCCAGCATCAGCTTTTCCGATCCGGAATTCCACAAGCGCGAAACGACGCTTCTTGGCAGCCGCAATGCCACCGCTGCCGATTTCCACCATGTGATGGCGGCGATGCGCGCCGGCCACGTGCCGGATGCGCTGATCACCCACCGTATGTCGCTGTCGCAGGTGCCGGAACAGTTTGCCGGTCTCACAGATCCGGCAGCCGGCGTGGTCAAGGCCATGGTGGAGGTCGCGTGAGGCCGCAACCCGCCATCCTGCAGTTCGGCACCAGCCGTTTCCTGCTGGCCCATGCCGACCTCTTCGTCTCCGAAGCCATGGAGACGCACGAGGCATTGGGCCCGATTGCCGTGGTGCAGACCACGTCGAGCCCGGAAAGTGCAGCGCGCATTACGGCGCTTGGACATACTCCCCGCTATCCGGTGCGCATTCGCGGACAGGTCAACGGAGAGATTATCGACGAGGAGCGCGTCGGCACTGCCATTGCCGAAGCGCTGACGGCCGCAACCGACTGGGAGCGGATCCGCGCGCTGGCTGTCCATGTTCCGGTGATCATCTCCAACACCGGCGATCGCGGTTATGACCTCGACCCTTCCGACGACACGGCGCTTCTAACCGATCTCGAACGGCTGCCGAAAAGTTTCCCAGCAAAACTTGCCGTTCTGCTGGCGCATCGTTTTGAGAAAAACCCGGACGCGCCGCTGTCGCTCTATCCGTGCGAACTCGTGCCGCAGAACGGCTCGCGGCTGCGCACGCTGATCGAGCAGCTGGCCATGGAATGGGAACTGCCGGCCGAATTCCGCATCTGGCTGAACGAGACCTGCCACTTTGCCAATAGCCTGGTCGACCGGATCGTCGCCGAACCGATTGCACCTGTTGGTGCCGTGGCCGAGCCTTATGCGCTCTGGGCCATCGAACAGCAGGAGGGCTTGGTTCTGCCCTGCCGACATCCGGCCATCACGCTGACGGATGATCTCGATCGCTTCGAGATGCTGAAACTGCATCTGCTCAACCTTGGCCATTCGGTGCTTGCCGAGTGCTGGCGGAAGGATGGGCGCCGCGCCGACGAGACCGTGCGCGAGGCGATGGACGATCCGGCAATGCGCAACGCGTTGGAAACGGTCTGGACGCAGGAAGTTCTGCCGGTCTTCGAGGGTGACGGCAGGGGCGAGGAAGCACGCGCCTATCTCGACACCGTGCGCGACCGGTTTCTCAACCCGTTCCTGAAGCATAAGCTTTCAGATATTGCCGCCAACCACGCGGAAAAGAAACGTCGCAGGTTTTTGCCGATGGTGACGCGCGCGGCCGATCTTGGCCTTGCAATTGCCCAGCCGAAACTCAAGGCTGCACTGGCGAGCGACGATTGAGCCCGTCGCCGAGGAACAGAGAATGAGCGCTAAGGAAAGGAACAGAAATGGCTAACCTTGAGGGCAAGACGGTGCTGATCACCGCCGCCGGCCAGGGCATCGGGCGGGCAAGTGCACTGGCCTTTGCCGAGGCGGGCGCTATCGTCCATGCAACCGATATCAATGACAAGGCGCTTTCCGAACTGCCGGCGCTGGCCAACCTGCACGCGCAGAAACTCGATGTTCTGGACGAGGCAGCCGTCAAGGCCTGCATCGCCGGCATCGGTCAGGTCGATATCCTGTTCAACTGCGCCGGCGTCGTCCATGGCGGCTCGGTGCTGGAGATGAAGGACAGCGATCTGGATTTTGCCATCGATTTGAACGTCAAGGCGATGATCCGCACCATCCGCGCCGTGCTGCCGGGCATGATGGAACGCCGTGACGGCGCCATCATCAACATGGCCTCGGTTGCCTCTTCCATCAAGGGCGTACCGAACCGCTTTGCCTATGGTGTCACGAAAGCTGCCGTCATCGGGCTCACCAAGGCGGTGGCGGCCGATTATGTCGGGCATAACATTCGCTGCAACGCCATTTGCCCCGGCACGGTGGAAAGCCCGTCGCTGCAGGACCGCCTGCGCGCGCAGGGCGATTACGAGGCCGCACGTGCTGCCTTCATCGCCCGCCAGCCTATCGGACGCCTGGGCGCCCCGGAAGAAATTGCAGACCTTGCCGTCTATCTTGCCGGCGCAACCTATACATCCGGCCAAGCCATCGCCATCGATGGCGGCTGGACCATCTGACATCAGACTTCAGGAAGGAATACCACCATGAAACTGCTTCGTTACGGCGCTGCCGGCGCAGAACGCCCGGCCCTCGTTGACGCCAACGGCACGATCCGCGATATTTCCGCGCATGTCAGCGACCTCTCAGGCGCTGCACTCAACCCGAAAAACCTTGCCAAGCTTGCCGCGCTCGACGTTGCCTCGCTGCCGGAAGTCTCCGCCGACGAACGTCTCGGCGCCTGCGTTGCCGGCACCGGCAAGTTCATCTGCATCGGCCTCAACTATTCCGACCATGCCGCCGAAACCGGTGCGACCGTTCCGCCGGAACCGGTCATCTTCATGAAGGCGACGTCTGCCATCGTCGGCCCGAATGACGACGTGCTGATCCCGCGCGGCTCTGAAAAGACCGACTGGGAAGTCGAGCTTGGTGTCGTCATCGGCAAGACGGCGAAATACGTCTCGGAAGCCGATGCGATGGATTATGTCGCGGGTTACTGCGTCTCCCATGACGTTTCCGAGCGCGCCTTCCAGACCGAGCGTTCCGGCCAGTGGACCAAGGGCAAGTCCTGCGACACGTTTGGCCCCATCGGCCCTTGGCTAGTGACGACGGACGAGATCGCCGATCCGCAGAACCTCAAGATGTGGCTGACGGTGAACGGCGAGACCATGCAGAACGGCTCCACCCAGACCATGGTCTACGGCGTTGCCTTCCTCGTTTCCTATCTGAGCCAGTTCATGTCGCTTCATCCCGGTGATGTCATCTCCACCGGTACGCCCCCCGGCGTTGGCCTTGGCCTGAAGCCGCCGCGGTTCCTCAAAGCCGGCGACGTGGTGGAACTTGGCATCGAAGGCCTTGGCACGCAGAAGCAGACCTTTCGCGCCGACGCCTGATTGATCCCCCTGACCTTCGTCTGACAGACCTGCCGGAGAAACGAACATGGCCATCATCACCGACATGCGGATCATCGATCTGCGGTTTCCCACGTCCCAGAGCCTCGATGGCTCGGATGCGATGAACCCGGACCCGGATTATTCGGCAGCCTATGTCATTCTGGAAACCGACGTGCCCGGCCTTGCCGGGCACGGCCTCACCTTCACCATCGGGCGCGGCAACGACATCTGCTGCATGGCAATCGATGCCATGCGCCATCTCGTCGTCGGCACGGACCTTGCGGTGGTAAAGGCGCATCCGGGCAAATTCTGGCGCCATCTGACCAGTGACAGCCAGTTGCGCTGGATCGGCCCGGAAAAGGGCGCCATGCATCTGGCAACCGGCGCTGTCGTCAACGCCTTCTGGGATCTGCTGGCCAAGGAAGCCCAAAAGCCGGTCTGGCGTCTGGTGGCCGACATGTCGGCGGAAGAGATCGCTGATATCGTCGATTACCGTTACCTGACCGACGTTCTCACCCGCGACGAGGCCGTTGCCATCCTGAAAAAGGCAGAAACCGGCAAGGCCGAGCGTATCGCCATCCTCGAGCGCGAAGGTTATGCCTGTTACACGACATCGGCCGGCTGGCTCGGCTATGACGACGACAAGCTGCGCCGTCTCTGCCAGGAGGCGATCGATGCCGGCTTCAACCATGTGAAGATGAAAGTCGGCCGCGACCTCGAAGACGATATCCGCCGCCTCACCATTGCCCGCGAGGTGATCGGCCCGGATCGTTACCTGATGATCGACGCCAACCAGGTCTGGGAAGTGGACCAGGCCATCGACTGGGTGAAAAAGCTCTCCTTCTGCAATCCCTTCTTCATCGAGGAGCCGACAAGCCCCGACGATGTGGCCGGCCATCGCAAGATCCGCCAGGCGATTGGCCCGGTGAAGGTGGCAACCGGCGAGATGTGCCAGAACCGCATCATGTTCAAGCAGTTCATCGCCGAAGGTGCCATCGACGTGGTGCAGATCGATTCATGCCGCATGGGCGGACTGAACGAGGTGCTATCGGTGCTGCTGGTGGCAGCCAAATTCGGCCTGCCGGTCTGGCCGCATGCCGGCGGCGTCGGGCTCTGCGAATATGTCCAGCATCTGTCGATGATCGATTATGTCGCCGTGTCTGGCACCAAGGACGGCCGCGTGATCGAATTCGTCGACCACCTGCACGAGCATTTCCTCGACCCGTGCGTGATCAAGGATGCAGCCTACATGCCGCCGTCCATGCCGGGCTTTTCCATCGAGATGCGGGCCGAGACGCTGGAAGCCTTCGCCTTTGCACCGGCGAAGGGCAGCACCGGGCAATCGCGGCCCATGAAGGCGGTGGATGCCGCCTGACGCCAAGGGCGGGGTTACCAAGGTTTAATATCCCGCCCATTGACCGGGGCATGCAGATGGCATTATCGGAACCAAGACGTTCCCATAATATAGAAGATCGGCATATCCCGACATGGCCATCAAGCGCAGCCACATCCTTCTTGCCATCGCCGTCGCGGCAGCGGCCGCTTACGGCTGGATGCGGTTTTCCGAAAAGCCCGCCACCAGCACGTTTCTGACGGCCCCGGTCCGGCAGGGCAATGTCGAGGAAACGGTGCTGGCCACGGGCACGCTGAAGCCGGTGCGGCTGGTGGCCGTCGGCTCGCAGGCGTCGGGGCGGATCACCTCGATCAAGTTCAAGCTCGGCGATACGGTGCGCAAGGGCGAGCTGATCGCCGAGATCGATTCCACCACACAGAACAACGACCTGCGCACATCCGAAGCCTCGCTGTCCAACATGAAGGCACAGAAGCAGGAAAAGGAAGCCACGCTCGAAGGTTACCAGAAGACGCTCGCCCGCCAGCAGGCCATCTATAGCAAGCAGGCGGGTTCGGAAGCGGATCTGCAGACGGCGGAAACCAACGTCAACACCACAAAGGCGCAGATCGCCGCTCTCGATGCCCAGATCATCTCGGCCGAGATCGCCGTGGAAACCGCCAAGGCCGAACTGGGCTATACCCGCATCACGGCGCCGATGGATGGCACGGTGCTGGCCATCGTCAACCAGGAAGGCCGAACGGTCAACGCCACGCAGTCCATCCCGACGATCGTCATCCTCGGTGATCTCTCCACCATGACGGTGCGCGCCGAAATCTCCGAAGCCGACATTACAAAGGTGAAACCGGGACAGGCCGTGCGTTTCAACCTCATTGGCGAGCGTACGCAGAGCTATGACGCCACTCTGGCCTCGATAGAACCGGCGCCAGAATCGATCACCAGCGACAGCAGCGTTTCCAGTTCCACCACCAGCAGCTCGACCTCGTCGTCATCCTCCTCCTCCGCCATCTATTATATCGGCGTGTTCGATGTGCCGAACGAAGACGGACGCTTTCGTACCTATATGTCGGCTGAGGTCAACATCGTGCTCGGCGCCGCAAAGGATGTGCTGACCATCCCCTCGGCTGCCCTTGGCAAGTCCCTTGCCGATGGCAAGACCGCTGTGCGCGTGATGGCGGCCGACGGCACGGTTGCTGAGCGCGCTGTGGAAACAGGGCTCAACAATAAGATCAGTGTCGAGGTCAAAAGCGGCCTTGAAGAAGGCGCCAAAGTGGTGATCAGCGAGGCGAGTACGGGTTCGAAATCCGACAGCCGCCGCGGTGGCCCGATGGGCTTCTGACGCGATGACCAAGACCGAACATGCCCCCCTCATCGTCATCGAAAAGCTGCGCCGCGAGTATCCCGCCGGCGAAGGCACGATCACGGTTCTGAAGGATGTCGACCTCACCATCAAGCGTGGCGAAATGGTTGCCATCATCGGCGCCTCCGGCTCGGGCAAGTCGACGCTGATGAACCTTCTCGGCCTGCTCGACAGCCCGACCTCAGGCACCTACCGCGTCTCCGGCAAGGACACCTCATCGCTCGACAGCGACGAACTCTCGGCGCTCCGGCGCGAGCATTTCGGCTTCATCTTCCAGCGTTATCACCTGCTCGCCGAATTGTCGGCGCTCGGCAATGTGGAAATTCCGGCGATCTATGCGGGGCGTTCGCGCAGCGACCGGCGCGAGCGCGCGGCTTCCATTCTCGGGAGGCTTGGCATGGGGGACCGCACGCATTACCGGCCGGGGCAATTGTCAGGCGGCCAGCAGCAGCGCGTCTCCATTGCCCGCGCGCTGATGAACGATGCTGAAGTGATCCTTGCCGATGAGCCGACCGGCGCTCTCGACAGCAAGAGCGGCGAGGACGTGCTGCGCATTCTGGAAGACCTGAACCGCGACGGCAAAACGATCATCATCGTGACCCATGACCCGAGCGTTGCAGCCCGCGCCAAACGCATCATCGAAATCTCCGACGGCCGGATTATTGCAGACCGGCAGACGCAACCCACGCAGCCGTCACCAGCGATAGAGGAAAGTTCCCCGCGGAAGGTCGCCAGCGGCCTGACGGTGGCCGTGGACCGGTTTCGCGAGGCCTTCGTGATGGCGCTGAAGGCCCTGCAATCGCACCGGCTGCGCAGCTTTCTCACCATGCTCGGCATCATCATCGGCATTGCCTCGGTCATGCTGGTGGTGGCGCTCGGCACCGGCAGCCAGCAGCAGATCCTTGCCAATATCAGCAGCCTTGGCACCAACACGCTCGAAGTCTTTCCCGGCAAGGGGTTTGGCGATACCCGCTCCGGACGCGTGAAGACGCTCGTCGTCTCGGATGCGGAAAGCCTGGCACAATTGACCTATGTGGGTGCCGTGACGCCGACCGTTTCCACCAGCACCACCGCAAGGTTCGGTGCAACGGTTGCCAATGCGCTGATCAATGGCGTCGGCAGCCAGTATTTCACCGTCAAGGGATCGACGCTGATGTCCGGCCGCTTTTTCGAGGAGGACAGCGTGGATGGTCTCTCGCAGGATGCCGTGATCGACGACAACACCGCCAAGGCCCTGTTTACCACAAATGGCGTGGAACCCGTCGGCCAGATCATTCTGGCCGGCACCGTGCCGGTGCGGGTCGTCGGTGTCATTTCCTCCCAGCAGGGCGGGTTCGGTTCCAGCGACAACCTGTCGATCTACCTTCCCTATACCAGCGTGCAGACGCGATTTCTCGGCAGCACGTCGCTTCGCAGCATTACGGTCCGTGTCGCCGACAATGCCGACATGGCCGCCGCCGAACAGGCTGTCACCGATTTCCTCACCCGTCGCCACGGCACCAAGGATTTCTTCATCCTCAACACCGACGATATCCGCAAGACGATCACCAGCACGACGCAGACGATGACGCTTCTCGTCTCGGCGATTGCCGTCATCTCCCTCGTCGTCGGTGGCATCGGCGTGATGAATATCATGCTGGTTTCAGTGTCGGAGCGCGTGGGTGAAATCGGGGTGCGCATGGCGGTGGGGGCGCGGCGGCAGGATATCCTGCAGCAATTCCTCATCGAGGCCGTGCTCGTCTGCCTCATCGGCGGCGTTCTCGGCATCACGCTGGCGCTCTCGGTCGGCCTTGCGACAAACCTGTCCGGCGCGGGCATCAGCCTCATTTTTTCCGCCACGCCCATGGTTCTCGCCTTCGTCTGCTCCTGCCTCATCGGCATCGTCTTCGGCTTCCTGCCGGCGCGCAATGCCTCGCGGCTGGACCCGGTGGCTGCCCTTTCGTGAGGACTGCGGGGCAAAAATTAGCGATGGCGCATTAGTACTAATCAGTACGGCAATTTAGGTTACCGTTAATTCAAGGCGTTTAACCCTGTATTTGTCCGGCATGGGCCGGGCATGGCCCTTTACAGGATTTTCGATCATGGTCGATTCCATCTCCAGTACTGCCTCGACACTTCTCTCCTCCACCAGCACCAGTTCCTCGACATCCAGCACCGTCGATGTCGCCACGCTCGAAGCGCAGCTTGCCGCAAAGCAGGCAAAGCTTGCCGAGACGGACGACGAGGCGGAAAAGGAAGAGTTGCAGGACGCCATTGCCGCGCTTCAAAAGCAGATCGAGCAGGCAAAGGCTGCCAAGGCCAGTGAGGATACGTCATCCGCAACAACTCCTAAGGAAACGGAAGAGCCCACCCAGCTTTCGGGCGAAAGCGACCGGATCGGCACCACCAATTTCGACGACGAGACGGAGTTTGGTGAGCGCGAGGCCTATCTCTGATCACACTGGCCTGCAACGTGTTGCCCGTCAGGCTCAACTGCCAGACTGCGGGTCGCGTCGGGTGCCGGTAAGGCTGCGATCCAGGTTATGCGACATTCCGCTGGAGCCACCGGCAAACCGCTTTGCCCCTGCCGGGTGGTGTTTTCCAGCGGGAAGTGCGCTATGCCTCCAGAACAAAAGTGCGCCATGCATGGCATAGGTTGATCGCAACGAGTTCAGGACGCGGATGGACGACAGCAGCAGCGAGCAGGGCAGAACGCCTGATGACGTGACGACCAAGCGGGGACGCGGCCGGCCGAAGAGCCTCAGCGACAATGACCGCCGGCAGATGATCATCGATACAGCGCGTCGCACCTTCACGGAACTCGGCCTTGCCGGGACCACGACAGATATCGTGGCAAGCCGCTGCCGCATTTCCAAGCAGACGCTGTACCGCCTGTTTCCCAGCAAGGTCGACCTGTTCGTCGCCGTCGTCGCCTCGCACAGGCAGATGATGCTGAGACTGCCCCGGCCCGACAACGAGGACCTGCCCTTGGCCGAGGCGATCGGCCACATCTTCATGATCGACATTGACGAAGACACCGAACGAGAGCGCGAAGCCTTCATCCACATCGTCATACGCCAGTCGCATCAGGTGCCAGACCTTGCTGAAGTGCTGTTTCGCGAGGGGCCGGAAACGTCACGCAGACAGCTGGCGGACTGGCTTGAAAAACAGATGGCAGCCGGAAAACTGGTGCTGAGCGATTCGCTGTTCGGTGCCCGCATCCTCATGGACATGTTGTTTGGCGGCGTTGGGCCAGGCCCGCGCGGCTGGCCGGATCTTGCCGCGCGCAAACGCCATATGGAGCAGGCAATCGCACTTTTCGTGCGCGGAACACGCCCCGACTGAATTCCCGCCGCCTCCCAATTTCTGCAGAAAAATCGCAACCTTTCTGGAACTTTTTCGTTTGGCCCACGGCATACGCACGCAACAACGGGCGGATTATGCCGTTTTTTGCCCCATCCCGGGGCCGGATCGCGGAAAGATCGGAAAGGATTAAACCAGCACAGTGTGTGGGATTTGCGGAGAAATACGGTTCGACGGCGCACAGCCTTCCCCTCTGGTTCAGGCCCGGATGATGGAGGCCATTGCGCCCCGCGGGCCGGATGGCTCCGGAATGGTCATCCACGGATCGACGGCGCTTTCCCATAGGCGGCTCTCGATCATCGATCTCTCCCAGAAGGCCCGCCAGCCGATGGTGGATGGCGAACTGGGCCTGACGATCGCCTTCAACGGCTGCATCTACAACTATCCGGAACTGCGCGCTGAACTGGAAGCCAAGGGCTACCGCTTCTTTTCCCATGGCGATACCGAAGTCATCCTGAAGGCCTGGCATGCCTGGGGAACTGAGTGCGTCTCCCGCTTCCACGGCATGTTCGCCTTCGTCATCCACGAGCGCGACACCAACCGCGTGGTGATGGCGCGCGACCGTTTTGGCATCAAGCCGCTTTACCTTGCCAAAGTGGGAAAGGCTGTGCGGTTCGCCTCGTCGCTGCCGGCTCTCGTTCAAGGTGGTGATATCGACACCTCGATCGACCGCGATGCACTGCATCACTACATGAGTTTCCACGCGGTCGTTCCGCCGCCGCGCACCATCATCAACGGTGTGAAGAAACTGCCACCGGCGACCATCCGCGTGATCGAGGCAGACGGGCGCGAAACGGACACGCGCTACTGGAACCCGCCGCACACGCGCGATTCCGCCATGGCCGGCCTTTCGCGCGAAGACTGGCGCGACATGGTGCTCGATGCGCTCAGGCTTGCCGTCAAGCGCCGCACGGTGGCGGATGTGCCTGTCGGCGTGCTGCTCTCCGGCGGCGTTGATTCCAGCATCATTACCGGGCTACTGGCCGAACAGGGCCAGAACGATCTCATGACCTTCTCCGTCGGTTTTGAAGAAGCCAATGGCGAAAAGGGCGACGAGTTCGTCTATTCGGACCTTATCGCGAAACATTTCGGCACCGACCATCACAAGATCTTCGTGCCCTCAGCGCAGCTGATGGATGCGCTTCCCGGCGTCATCTCCTCGATGTCGGAACCGATGGTCTCCTATGACAATGTCGGCTTTTATCTGCTCGCCAAGGAAGTTTCCAAGCACATCCGCGTCGTGCAATCCGGCCAGGGCGCTGACGAGGTGTTTGGCGGTTATCACTGGTATCCGCCGCTCGGGTCATCCACCGATGTCGTCAACGATTATGCCCGCGTGTTCTTTGACCGCAGCCATGACGTGATGAAAACGCAACTGAACCCGGACTGGATGGCGGCAAGCGATGTGAGCCGCGAACTCGTCGCGCGCCATTTGCTGCAGGGCGATGCCGACACACCTGTCGATGCCGCCCTTCGCCTCGACAGCCAGGTGATGCTGGTGGACGATCCGGTGAAGCGCGTCGACAACATGACCATGGCCTGGGGCCTTGAGGCGCGCGTGCCCTTTCTCGACCATGAACTGGTGGAACTGGCAGCAAAAATCCCGCCGGAGTTCAAGCTGAACGACGGCGGCAAGGGTGTGCTGAAGGATGCCGCCCGCCTTGTGGTGCCGCATGAGGTGATCGACCGCAAGAAGGGCTATTTCCCGGTACCGCAGCTCAAATATGTCGATGGCCCCTATCTCGACATGGTGCGCGATGCGCTGACCTCGCAGGCCGCACGAGAGCGGGGGATATTTCAGGATAGCTACCTGCAAAAACTGTTCGACAAGCCGTCAGAACACATCACGCCGCTGCAGGGCTCGGAGCTTTGGCAGGCGGGACTGTTGGAAATGTGGCTGCAGGCGCAGGGGATCTGAGGCATGGCAAACAACAAGACGGGAGAGCGCCTGCAAAAGGTGCGCAGCGACAAGGCCGTGGCCCACCGCCTGAGGCGAAAGCGCGTCGAATCCCTGCAGCGCACCGGCCGCGTGGGACACCCGGATGAGGCGTCTGCCGATGCATCCGCCGTTCTCGATTGCGGCTGGGGTCGGCTGATTTTCGCGCAGACCTTTGACGATGCGGGCGAACTCGTCTCGGCATTGCGCGAAGAGGCGCCGGAACACCGCGATATCGCCATCTATGTGCATGATCCGCATGTGCTGCTGGCTGAAGCGCCGCAGGAGATCTTTCTCGACCCGTCGCACACCTTCCGCCTCGACCTTGCGACCTACCGCTCGGGACGCCGCCAGCCACGTGGCTTTTCCGTGCGTCGCCTGTCGTCCGAAGCGGATGCGCGGGCCGTCAACCGCATCTATTCGGCCCGCGGAATGGTGGAGGTGCGCCCGGATTTCTTCTGGTCGAACCGTGACAACCGGGCGATCACCTACCTGGTCGCCGAAGACGAGACGACCGGCGAGGTGATCGGCACCGTCACCGGCATCGATCACACCCGCGCCTTTGCCGATCCCGAACAGGGTTCTTCGCTCTGGTGCCTGGCGGTCGATCCGCAGGCCCGCCATGCCGGGATCGGCGAAACGCTGGTGCGGCGCCTCGCTGAACATTTCAAGGCGCGCGGCGCGGGCTTCATGGACCTATCGGTGCTGCACGACAACGAGCAGGCGATCGCGCTTTACGAAAAGCTTGGTTTCCGCCGTATCCCCGCCTTTTCCGTCAAGCGCAAGAACTCCATCAACGAGCGGCTTTATGCCCGCCCGCTCGAGGCCTATGACGCCCTGAACCCCTATGCGCGGCTGATCGTGGACGAGGCGCGCCGGCGTGGCGTGCATGTGGAAATCACCGATGCGGAAGGCGGCTTCTTCCGGCTGTCGAATGGCGGGCGCTCCGTCCATTGCCGCGAAAGTCTGTCGGAAATGACATCTGGCGTTGCCATGTCGATCTGCGACGACAAGGCAGTGACCCGCCGGGTGGTGGAACGGGCCGGGCTTGTGGTGCCGGAACAGATGACCGCCGATGGCAATGATGACGCTCTTGCCGGTTTTCTGACAAAACATGGCCGGGTGGTGGTAAAACCCGCACGCGGCGAACAGGGCCGTGGCGTCGCGGTCGGCCTCGATACGATGGAGGACATCAAGGCCGCCATTGCCATTGCCCGTGAAGTCTGTGACCGGGTGCTGATCGAGGCCTGCTTCGAAGGTGAGGACCTGCGCCTCGTGGTCATCGATTTCAAGCTGGTGGCCGCTGCCATCCGCCGTCCGCCGCATGTGATCGGCGATGGACGCCAGACCGTGCGCCAGTTGATCGAAACCCTGTCCCGGCGAAGGGCCGCAGCGACCGGCGGCGAAAGTACCATTCCGATCGATGGCGAAACCGAACGTTGCCTGCAGATGTCCGACCTGACGCTGGATGACGTGCTGGAAGAGGGTCGCGACGTGGTGGTGCGCAAGGCGGCAAATCTTCACACCGGCGGCTCGATCCATGACGTGACCTCCATCGTGCATCCACGGCTGGTGGACGCGGCCATCAAGGCCGCGCGCGCCATCGATATCCCCGTTGTCGGCATCGATTTCATGGTGAAGGCGCCGACCGAACCGGATTACGTGTTCATTGAAGCGAATGAACGTCCGGGCCTTGCCAACCACGAGCCGCAGCCGACGGCTGCCCGTTTTCTCGATCTGCTCTTCCCGCTTTCGGGCCACCGCGCCGCCCGCAACGCCCTGGGGAAAATGTAACCGCATGACCATCGATATCGACGAAGACTATCTCCTTGGCCAGCTTAAGGCGCTGCTGTCGATCGACAGCCCCACGGGTTACACCGACCAGGTGGTGCGATACTGCTCGCAGGAGCTGGAACGGCTGGGTCTCACGCCGGAACTGACGCGGCGCGGTGCCATCCGTGCCGTGCGCCAGGGCAGCCGGCGCAAGGGGGCCCGCGCCATCGTCTCGCATGTCGATACGCTCGGCGCGCAGGTGAAGGCGATCAAGGACAATGGCCGGCTGGAACTGGTGCCCATCGGCCATTGGTCCGCCCGTTTTGCCGAGGGCGCGCGGGTGACGATCTACAGCTATCACGGCACCTTTCGCGGCACGATCCTGCCGCTGAAGGCGTCCGGCCACACGTTCAACGACGAGGTGGATACCGCGCCTGTCGGCTGGGCACATGTGGAACTGCGCATCGATGCCATCACCGCGTCCGCTGCGCAGACACGCGGGCTCGGAATCGATGTCGGCGATACGGTGGCCATCGATACCGGCACCGAATTTCTCGACAACGGCTTCATCAATTCCCGCCATCTGGACGACAAGGCGGGCGTGGCCATTGCCCTTGCCGCCATCGAGGCGCTGGAGCGGACGGGGGCCTGCACGCCCGTCGATACGCACTGGCTGTTCACCATAGCCGAAGAGGTCGGCGTTGGCGCCTCATCCGTTCTGACGGCCGAAATCGCCTCGATGCTGACCATCGACAATGGCACCACGGCACCGGGGCAGAATTCCTCGGAATTCGGCGTTACTATCGCCATGGCCGACCAGACCGGACCTTTCGATTATCACCTGACGCGAAAACTGGTGGATCTCTGCATCGAAAACGACATTCCCTACCAGAAGGATGTCTTTCGTTATTACCGCTCAGATTCAGCCTCCGCGCTGGAAGCAGGCCACGATATCCGCACCGCACTTGCCACTTTCGGCGTGGATGCCTCGCATGGTTATGAACGCATCCACACCCATGCGCTCACAAGCGTTGCAAAGCTGGTCTCGGCCTTTGCCGTCAGCCCCGTCAATATCGACCGCGACGCCGAGGAAATTTCGAGCCCCAAGGGGTTTACCACCCAGCCGACGGAAGAGGCGGAACAGGTGGTGCAGCTTGCCACCGAAGGTGGACGCGCGCCGGAACAGCAGCGGCCGATTGGAGCGCATTTGACTGGAAAGCCTGAACGGACCTGATCACCTTGGAACCATGGCTGGCACGTTTGGTTGGAAGAGCATTAACCCCGAACAAAGACCATAAGGAGAAGATCCATGCAGGTTCGCGAGATGATAGCCAGCCATCCCCACGTTGCCGGCAATCCGCAGGACGCGCTTCTGCGCTGCATCGAGGCGTGCTACGACTGCGCCCAGACGTGTACAAGCTGCGCCGATGCCTGCCTTGGCGAAAAACAGCATGACATGCTGATCCAGTGCATTCGCCGCAATCTCGATTGTGCCGACATCTGCGCGGCAACAGGCGCCATCGCCTCGCGCCGCACCGGTTCGAATATTGAAGTGATGCGCGCCGTGATCCAGGCCTGCGCCGAAGCCTGCCGCGTGTGCGCAGAGGAATGCAGCACCCATGCCGAGATGCACGAGCATTGCCGCATCTGCGCCAAGGCCTGCGAGCGCTGCGAAAAAGCCTGCCGCGAGGCCCTGCCCAACGTTCACTGAGCAGCAGGCCCCTTTCGGCTGGCACGAGCCACCCAGGCGCTGCCCGCCGGATTTTCTTTCCTCAACACAGGTATGGTGGTCAAGGCTGGCTTGCTCAGCCCGGGAAGGCGGCGCTGTAAAGCGTGTGCAGGAACAGGATGCCATTGGCCAGAAGCAGGCAGAACACGGCAAACGAGCCGAGATCCTTGGCATGGCGAGCGGCCAGCGAAAACTCGGGCGAGACGCGGTCGACGATTTCTTCGATGGCCGTGTTCAGCGCCTCCACCGCCACCAGAACCAGGAACAGCACAAGTGCCGCCAGATAGGTGCTGAACGCAACGCCGATCAGCGCATAGACACAGCTGATGGTCAGAAATACCGCGCATTCATGCCGAAACGCCGTTTCGCCAAACAGGCGACGCGCACCGCCCAGCGAATAACGCGCAGCCGCCAGAACATGGCCAAGGCCCCGTTGTCTTTGATGCCGAAGAGGTTCGGACATGTTTGCGCTCCCCACACAATCTCCTGCACATAACAAGGCTGCATGCATCACGCAAAGGCAAAGCTCTAAAGCACCGCGCGGTCAGCCCGCAGCGCTTGCGTCTCTGCCTTGCCTGCCGCAAGGTGGCGCTTGTCCTTCGCAGATTTGGTGTATACATTGCTTCCTGCGGCTCGAGGAGGAGACTTGAATGCCGCAGCGAAAACATGCGCATAGCATTCATCGGGTTCATGGGAGTGAGCCTGTCGCGGGATTTGAACTCTGGGAGGAGTATACATGGCATCCGTATCGAGACGCCTTTTCATGACAGGCGCTGCCCTGTGCAGCCTGTTGTTTTCGCATGCCCAAGCCGCAGAAACCGTCAAGATCGGCCTCGTATTGCCGATGACGGGCCCCTTCGCCTCGACCGGGCGTCAGGTGGAAGCCGGCGTCAAGGCCTATATGGCGCTGAATGGCGACACGGTGGCGGGCAAGAAGGTGGAAGTGGTGCTGCGCGACGACGCCGGAACGGCGGACCAGACGCGGCGCATCGCGCAGGAACTGGTGGTCAAGGACGGCGCCTCGATGCTGATGGGCTTTGGCCTGACGCCGCTGGCGCTGTCGGTTGCGCCGGTGCTGAGCCAGGCCAAGGTTCCCGCCATCATCACCTCGGCCACCACCTCTATCATCACCCAGAAATCCGATTATTTCGTGCGCACCAGCATGGCCGGCCCGCAATCGGCCGTGCCGGTTGCCACCTGGGCGGCCAAGAACGGGCTGAAGCGCGTCGTCACGCTCGTCTCCGATTACGGCCCGGGCATCGATATCGAAAAGGGCTTTACCGATCAGTTCAAGAAGGACGGCGGCGAGATTCTGGAAGCGGTACGTGTGCCCCTGCAGAACCCGGATTTTGCCCCCTTCCTGCAGCGGGTGCGCGATACCAAGCCGGACGCCGTCTTCGTCTTCGTGCCCTCGGGCGTCGGCTCCATCTTCATGAAACAGTTTGTCGAACGCGGCCTTCGCGATGCCGGCATCAAGCTGATCGCAACCGGTGACGTGACCGACGATGACCTGCTGAACGGCATGGGCGATGCGGCACTTGGCGTGATCACCGGCCACTTCTATTCCGCAAACCATGACAGCCCGGAAAACAAGGCGTTCGTGGCGGAGGTGCGCAAGGCCAACAAGAACATGCGGCCGAACTTCATGTCCGTCGGCGGTTATGATGCCATGGCGCTGGCCTATGCAGCGCTCAAAAAAACCAATGGCAATACCGACGGCACCAAGCTGGTGGACGCCATGAAGGGCATGGCCTGGACGAGCCCGCGCGGACCAATCACCATCGACGCGAAAACCCGCGACATCGTGCAGGACATCTACATGCGCGAGGTGAAGAAGGTGGATGGCGAGCTTTACAACGTCGAATTCGCCACCTTCCCGAAGGTGCGGGACCCGAACACACCCTGATGGGCAGGATGCGCCGGCAAGGCTCACGCCTTTCGGCGCATCCGTCTGCCGCATCAGATCCCTGATGGCGCGGAACGGGACGGCTCTTCGGCAGCTTCGCCGCCCTCCTTCGCCAGCCAGACACTGGATGCAGCGATAGTCGCCGGCATCCGGAGCGATGATGCAGCCATCAAAGCGCGTGCCGGGGCATCAGCGTTCCGGCAGCAGACACACCCTGCGCCTGATCCGCGTCTTATCATGTCCCGCCATCTCCGGGAGGAACGATGCTGACAATCCTGTTCGATGGCATTGCCTATGGCATGCTGCTCTTCGTTCTTGCCTGCGGGCTGGCCGTGACGCTTGGCCTGATGAACTTCGTCAACCTTGCCCACGGCGCCTTTGCCATGGCCGGCGGTTACGTGACCGTGGTGCTGATGAACCGCTATGGCATTTCCTTCTACTGGTGCCTGCCGGCGGCATTTCTCCTCTCCGGCGCGCTGGGCGCATTGCTGGAGGTCACCCTCTATCGCCGCCTCTACAACGCCTCGCATCTCGATCAGGTGCTGTTTTCCATCGGCCTCGTTTTCATGGCCGTGGCGGGCGTGGATTATGTCATGGGCGGACAGCAGCAGCTGATTTCGCTGCCAAGTGCCCTGTCGGGCCGGTTCAGCCTGATGGGCGTCGATATCGGCCGCTACCGGCTGTTCATTATCGTCCTCTGTGCAGCGCTCACCATCGCGCTTCAAACGACGCTTGCCAGAACCCGTATCGGCAGCCAGCTGCGGGCCGCCGTTGATGATGGACGGGTGGCGCGCGGACTTGGCATCAATGTCTCGCTGATCTTCATCCTGACCTTTGCACTCGGGTCGGGCCTTGCCGGCCTCGGCGGTGCGCTCGGGGTGGAACTGCTGGGGCTCGATCCGAATTTTCCGCTGAAATACCTCATCTATTTCATGATCGTTGTGACGATCGGCGGCACATCCTCCATCACCGGGCCGTTTCTGGCTGCCCTGCTGCTGGGTATTGCCGATGTGGCGGGTAAATATTACCTGCCGTCGCTTGGGGCCTTCATCATCTATGCGGTGATGATCGCCTTCCTGATCTTGCGCCCCAACGGGCTGTTTTCCAGGGAGGGAGGACGATGAGCCGACTGCCCCGACAGGCGCTGGCCAGCGCCTTCCTTCACCGCAAGGCCCGCTGGAAACCGCTGGAATTTGCCTTCTGGATAACAGCACTTGGGGCAGCCTTTGCATTTCCCTCGCAGCAATTGCTGCTGAGCGAAATCGCCATCCTGGCGCTTTTTGCCCTGTCACTCGATCTGATCGTCGGTTATGCCGGCATCCTGTCGCTGGGTCACGCCGCCTTCTTTGGGATCGGCGCCTATGCCGCCGGGCTTATCAGCCTGCATGCTGTGGCAGAACCGGTCACGGGGCTGATCCTGTCCGGCGCGATTGCCGGCCTTGCCGGTCTTGCCACCAGCTTTCTCGTCTTGCGTGGCAGCGATCTCACCAAACTGATGACAACGTTCGGCGTCAGCATGCTTCTGGCGGAAGCGGCAAACCAGGCCGCCTGGCTGACAGGTGGTGCCGACGGCTTGAGCGGCATCGTGATCGATCCCATTGTCGGCCTGTTCGAATTTGATCTCTTCGGGCGCACCGGCTATCTCTACTGCCTGGGGGTGCTGTTTGCCGCGATGTTCGTCGCGCGCCGCATCGTCAATTCGCCCTTCGGCCTGTCGCTGAAGGCGATCAAGCGCAACAGCCGGCGGGCGGCGATGCTGGGCATTTCGCCCAATCGCCGGATTGTTGCCATCTATACTTTGTCTGCACTCTATGCCGGCTTTTCCGGCGCGCTTCTGACCCAGACAACCAGCTTTGTTTCGCCCGATGTGCTGGCCTTTCACCGCTCGGCAGACGTGCTGCTCGTTCTCGTGCTGGGTGGCGTCGGTTATCTCTATGGGGGCGTGATCGGGGCGGTGATATTCACCGTGCTGCGCGCCTGGCTGTCGGTCGTCACCCCGCAATACTGGATGTTCTGGATCGGGCTGATCCTGGTGGCGCTTGTGCTTGTCGGGCGTGATCGCATCAGCCCTGCCCGGCTTCTGGCCGGGCTCCGGGCGCGAACCGGCAGCCCTCCCTCCAGTCCCGCACAACACCAAAAGGAGGAGGCATGACACCCGCACTCGAAACCCGTGCACTGGTCAAGCGCTTCGGCGGCCTTGTCGTGACCAATGATGTTTCGCTGTCCGTCGCCCCCGGTGCCCGCCATGCGCTGATCGGCCCGAACGGCGCCGGAAAGACCACGATCATCAACCTCCTCACCGGCGCGCTCACCCCCAGCAGCGGGCGCATCCTGATCGGCGGCGAAGACATCACCGATGCAACACCCTTTGCCCGGGTAAAAAAGGGCATGGCCCGCACCTTCCAGATCAACCAGTTGTTTGACGACCTGACACCGCTGGAATCGATGGCGTTGGCGGTGAGTGAACGGCTGGGACACGGCACTCGCTTTTGGCGGCCTCTCGCCTCTGACAGGCAAGCGGCCGCAGAAGCTGCCGATATCCTTGAGCGCTTCCGCCTTGCCGACGTGATGTGCCTGCCGACGCGCGGTCTTCCCTATGGCAAGCAACGCCTGCTTGAAATCGCCCTTGCCATCGCGCTGAAGCCGAAGGTGCTTCTCCTCGACGAACCGGCCGCCGGCGTGCCGGAGGAGGATCGCCACGAGGTGCTGACGATTGTGCGCGACCTGCCGACGGATGTGACGGTGGTGCTGATCGAGCACGACATGGACCTGGTGTTTTCCTTTGCCGACCGCATTTCGGTTCTGGCGGCAGGCCGGCTGTTTGCCGAAGGCAGCGTCGCCGACATTTCGCGCAATCCCGACGTGAAGGCCATCTATCTCGGAGATGCCGCATGACCCAATTGCTGCGCATCGAACAGTTGGTTTGCGGTTATGACGAGGCGCAGGTGCTGAACCGCATCGACCTTTCGCTTGGCGAAGGGCAATCGCTGGCCCTGCTCGGGCGCAACGGTGCCGGCAAGACGACGCTGATCAACAGCATTGTCGGGGTGACCACCCATCATGCCGGCCGCATTCACCTCAACGGCGAAGACATCACGCAGCTTCGCCCCGAACAGCGCGCCGCGCGCGGCATCGGCTGGGTGCCGCAGGAACGCAACATCTTCCGGTCGCTGACGGTGGAGGAAAACCTCACCGCCTCCGCCCGTGCCGGCCGCTGGGACCTTTCCACCATCTATGCGATGTTTCCGCGATTGAAGGAGCGCCGCCGAAACCTTGGCAACCAGCTTTCCGGCGGTGAACAGCAGATGCTGGCCGTGGGCCGCGCCCTGATGCTCAATCCAAAACTCCTGCTTCTCGATGAGCCCCTGGAAGGGCTGGCCCCGATCATCGTGGACGAACTTCTGGCAGCGCTGCGCCGTATCGTCACCGAAGAAGGCCTGGCGGCCATCATCGTGGAACAGAAGGCCCGCAAGATCCTGCCGCTGACGGACGAGGCCATCGTCCTCAACCGCGGCAGCATCGCCCTTGCCGCAGCCTCACGAGACCTCTTGGACAATCCTCACCAGATGGACGCACTGCTGGCGATCTGAGCCGCAGCCGTTCCCCACCACGACCGGATCTGCCTGATGCCGCGCATAAAAAAGGCACGGCGCTGAAGAACGCCGTGCCGAAATGTCCAACTGCAATCGTCAGCCTAGAACTTGATGCTCAACTTGCTGCCGAAGATCTGCGACGTGGTCGTCGAACCGAAAGCACCGTCATAATAGAGACGCAGCGTTGCAGCTTCGCCGGCAAACACATCCGCGCCGACCGAAGCGCGCACTGCGTTCCTACAAGCAGTCAACCGAAGGCGCTCTTTTTCCCGGCGCGCAGGATCTCCTGCTATGCAGCAGCAAAGGCTGCGCTACAAGGCAGGCACCGTTGACGCAGCGGCTTCCGCGCTCGCATCAGATCGGGAGCGCCCGGATGAACGGGCGCTCCAGTTCTTCGGCTGGGATTCCACTTCAGTGGTTTGGCACCGCTCAGGACCCTTTACGGGGCAAGCGAGGCCTTCAGCTTGGACACATCATCGGCTTCCATCTGGCCGATCGTGGTAACTTCGCCATCCTTGATCTTCCAGAGGCGGAAGGGGCCGGTGATGTCGCCGTACTTGTCGAAGGAGACGGGGCCAATCACGCCTTCATATTTGATCGGCTTGCCGTCCTTGATCAGCTTCAGCGCCTTTTCGAATTCGGCCTTGCCGGCATGGATCGGCGTGCCGCCTTCGGCCACCACTTCGGAAATGGCGGTCTTGATGGCGGCCTTGTCCGCCTTGCCGGCCTTGGCAATGGCCAAAGCGACGATGGCACCGGCATCATAGGAACGGTCGGCGGCAGGCGCACCCGGCGAGATGCCACCCGAGAATTTTTCATAATTGGCGTTGAAATACTCCGTCGATGCCGTCGGGCTGGTGCCGGACGAGGTGCCGTAGGCATCGTTCAGATACTGTGCGCCGACGCTTTCGATGAAGTCCTTGGAGTTCATGCCGTCATTCAGCAGGAACTTGGCGGCCCCGCCGCCGGAGAGCCAGGCGCGGGCAATCGTTGCGCCGTCCACCGGCGTGCTGACGAGGTAGAGCGCATCGGGCTCGTCCTTCATCGCAGCACTTGCTTCTGACGAATAACTCGCCTGCTTTTCGTTATAGGGCGTCGTGGAGGTGATTGTGCCGCCGAGCTTGGCATAGGCAGCGGTGAATTCCTTCACCATGTTGACGCCAAAATCGTTGTTGACGTGGATGATGGCGATCTTCTTCAGGCCCTGATCGAGGGCGTACTTTGCAGACGCCGTGCCCTGCAGCGCATCGGACGTGATGGTGCGGAAGAAGACGCCGTTCGTCTTGCCGTCGCGACCGAGCACCGTCAGCGTCGGCGAGGACGAGGCGGGCGACACCTGCACCACGCCGGCGGGCGCCGTCACGGAGGTAAGGATCGGGATCGAAACCGACGAGATGATGCCGCCGATGATAACAGGCACCTTCTTGATGTTGACGAGCTGGGTGGCCTGATCGACAGCAACCGTGCCCTGGCTCTGGCTGTCGCGGGTATCCATGACAAGCTTGCAGCCGCCGACGCCGCCGGCATCGTTGAAATCCTTGAACGCCATTTCGACGGATTTGGCGCCCGCCTTGCCGTATTCGCCGGCAGGACCGGTGAGTTCCATGACGACGCCGACCGTGATGTCACAATCGGCGGAAAAGGCCGGAAGGGCGGATACGGCAAGCCCTGCCAGCATGGTGGATGCAAGAACCAGTTTTTTCATCTCATTCCCCTTTGTTGAGATTGTACTTCATGATGCTGCCGTGACGCCCGTTGCGGTCGCGTTCGAGCGTGTAGACGTCACCCTCCAGTTCCTTCGCCTCGGCCATGACAGCCTCGATGTCGGAGAGATCCTCGGCCGACAGTGCAATGTCGGATATGGCGAGGTTCGATATCAGATGATCGCGGTTGCGCGCGCCGACGATGACGGCGGCCACACCGGGACGCCGCAGCATGGCAGCACTTGCAACGGTCGCGATATCCGTTTGGTGCCGGTCAGCGATCCGCCGCAACGTGGCAAGCAAAGCCTGGAACAGGTCCCAGCCGCCGATATCGTCGATGATCAGCTTGTATTTGGTGAGCGAGCGGTTTTCGAGCGGATGCGCGGGCTCAGAAACACCCAGCCACTTGTCGCTGAGGAAACCGCCTGCCACCGTGCCGTAACAGAAGAGCGCAAAGCTGTTCTCTGCCGCCAGCGACACCATGCGCTTTTCCGGTCGGCGGTCGAGTAGCGAATATTGCAGCTGCAGGGAGGCCAGCGGAATGCCGGCGGCAATCATCGCCGCGATATGGTCGCTGTCGAAATTGGTGCCGCTCACCTTGTCGATCTTGCCGGCCTGCTGAAGTTCTTTCAGCCAACCGGCCGTTTCCAGCCAACCATCGATGTCATAGGCCCACCAGTGGAACTGCACGAGATCGAGTCGTTCGAGGTTGAGCCGCTTCAGCGAGGTGTCGATAACGCTTTCCACATATGACTTGCTGATCGTTGGCAGCACCGTGAGGTCAGGCACAAACTTGGTGTGAACACGGATCCGGCTCAGCGCCTCCGCACCACGCAGGTCGCGGTAACGCAGGCGGAACTGGCCGATCAGGTCTTCCACGCCGGTATAGATGTCGGCGCAGTCGAACGTGGTGATGCCGGCATCGGCAAAGGCGACCATGTCCTCCACGGCCTCGGCCGGATCGACGGCGCCGTGCCCGCCGGCAAGCTGCCAGCCGCCGCGGATGACGCGGGAAATTTCATAGCCGGGGGCGAGCGTGATGCGTTGCATGGGATCAGTCTTCTTCTAAGGGAACGGCAGTGGTTTCGGCATGGCTGAAACGGCGGAGCCCCGTGCGGCGGATGCGCAACCGCGTTGCGCAGTTCGGATCGGGACAGGCAATGTCGGCATCCGTTGTCATCCAGTCATTTGGATGGGTAGGGCGCTGCTTGGCGGCCAGAAGCGGCAGAACGGAGGCAAGCGAATAGATCGATATGCCCTGCCCCGGTGGCAGATGCAGCATCTCGCCCTTCAGTTCGAAATAATCGCCGGGTCTTGCACCACAATAAACCGGCCCATCTTCAGGCACGACGACCTCCACATGCAGGTCGAAGAGATCAAAGCCGTCATCCTTGCTCATTGGCTTTCCTCACGCTGCCTGTTCGCCGGCATCGATCCGGGCGCGGACCAGATCGAAGGAGCGGCCGATATCGTTGGCGAGCGCCTGCATGGCAGCGTCCGCATCACCCGTCTCGATTGCCTCGATCATCGCCCAGTGATGGTCTGTGGCGGCAAGGCCGCCCTGTTCGTCATGGATCTGGGCAGCGGCACGCACCACCGGGCCCGATTGCAACCAGAGGCTTTCAACGATCGGGATCAGCACATGGGAGCCGGCGGCGCGGTAAATGTGGAAATGGAAACGCTGGTTGAACTGCGAGGTGACGGGACCGATGTCCTGCCCATGCTCCTCGAAGGCGTGGTCACAGTCGTGGTTGACCTGTTTCAGGAACGCGATGTCCTCGGCGCTGAGGTTCTCCAGCGCCATCTGCACGAGACGCCCCTCGATCAGAACGCGGGCGCGCTCCAGATCATCGAGCCGTTGGCGGGTGATCAGCGGCACGCGCACCGTGCGGTTCGCCATCGCCTCCAGCGCCTGTTCGGAGACAAGCCGCCCCAGCGCTTCGCGAACCGGCATGGTGCTGGTCTGCAGCCGTTCGGCGAGATCCACGATCCGCAGCGGATCGCCGGCGGCAAATCCGCCATTGATCAAGGTCTGGCGCAACTGGGCGTAGACACGGTCCTGCACGGTTTCCCGCCCGACCGGCGTCAACGCCTCGACGCTGTTGATCTGTGTGTCCATCATCCTTGCCTCATGTATCAACCGTTCAATTTTCCGGTTGATTTTCGGATAGGCTTAAAGTTTGATCAAACATCACACATCAAATCAAGATCCAATTTTCATGATGATCGCACGTGTAGCTTCAGACAGTCCCGCCCAGCCTCCGCCTGTTATCGAGGCCAAAGGCCTGACGAAGCGGTTTTTCGGTATGACGGCGGTGGACGGGATGTCGCTGACGGTGGCGCGTCAGGAAATGGTGGGGCTGATCGGCCCGAATGGCGCCGGCAAAACCACGATGTTCAGCCTGATTGCCGGAAGCCTGCAGCCGACATCCGGTGAATTGTGGATTTCCGGCCGCGAGGTATCGCGGGAGACGCCGGACAGGCGCATCGGCCATGGGCTCGCCCGTACCTTTCAGATCCCGAAACCCTTTGCCGAAATGAGCGTGCTGGAAAACCTGCTGGTTGGCGGACAGCGACAGGAAGGCGAAGGCCTGCTGGCGAACTTCCTGAAGCCGGCTGCAGTGCGGGCGCAGGAAAAGGCCCTGATCGAAAAGGCGCGCGGGCTTCTCGACTTCGTAACCCTCTCCCATCTCGAACATCAGCCGGCGCGGGTTCTGTCCGGCGGGCAGCGCAAGCTTCTGGAACTTGCCCGCGTGTTGATGGCCGATCCGGACGTGATCCTGCTCGATGAGCCGGCGGCGGGCGTCAACCCGGCGCTGCTGGAAGTCATCATCGAGCGCGTCATCACGCTGAACAACCAGGGCAAGTCGATCCTGTTGATCGAACACAACATGGACATGGTCTCGCGGCTCTGCACGCGCGTGGTCGCCATGGCGCTTGGCAAGCTTCTGGCAGAAGGCACACCTTCGGAAGTGGCCTCCAACCCGACCGTGATCGAAGCCTATCTCGGAGGCGGCGCATGACAGGCTCCATCCTTTCGACGAGCGGACTGGTGGCCGGTTACGAACCCGATCTTCCCATTGTCCACGGCATCGATTTTTCCGTGGCAAGCGGCGAACTCGTCGTGCTGCTCGGCCCGAATGGGGCCGGCAAGTCCACCTTTGTGAAGGCAATCGCGGGGCTGGTGCCGATCCATGCCGGCACGATGCTGCTGAACGGGCGTGACATCACCCATGTAGCACCTCACCGCAAGGTGGCGGAGGGTCTCGCCTTTGTGCCGCAGACGGAAAACGTCTTTGCGACCATGACCATTCTGGAAAACCTGCAGATCGCCGTGGCGCACCTGCCGAAGGCAAAGCGCACTGCTGCCATCGAGGCGCTGTTTGCCCGTTTCCCGGATCTGGCCGCCCGGCCCTCGCGTCTTGCCGGTGCGCTTTCCGGCGGGCAGCGGCAGATGCTGGCGGTGGCCCGCGCGCTGGCGCTTGATCCGCCGGTCATCATTCTCGATGAACCCTCGGCCGGCCTCTCGCCCAAAATCGTCAGCGAGGTTTTTGAGATGCTGAAGGCGATCAATGCCAGCGGCGTGACCGTGCTTCTGGTGGAGCAGAACGTGAAAGCGGCACTCGCCATTGCCAGCCGCGCCGTGATCCTTGCCGAGGGGCGCATTGCCCATGAAGGCCTGCCACAGGACCTGGCAAGTGATCCGCTGGTCGGAAAGATCTATCTCGGCACCGCGCACGATCATCAGAAGGCGCCCGCATGAACCCGCAATTCATCATGGACGGCCTGATTGCCGGCGCGATCATCGGTCTTGGCGCTGTCGGCGTCACCCTCACCTATTCGATCCTGCGCTTTTCCAATTTCGCCCATGGCGAACTTCTGTCCTGGGGCGCCTATCTGGCGCTTGCCGTCGCCGGAGCGCTCGGCACCCTGTCTGCCGGCCTCACCAAACCGATCGCCCCCTTCTCCTTCGGCTGGGCACTGCCGCTGTCGGCGGTGATCGCCATCGGCCTTACCGGGCTTCTGGCGCTGACGGTCGACGCCCTGCTGTTTTCCAGCTTCCGACGACGCGGCAGCGCGATCATCATCATGGTGATGGCAAGCTTCGGGGCGTCGCTAGCCCTGCGCAGCCTGCTCGAATTCCTCTTCACCTCGCGCCCGGCCTATTTCACCAAAGCGCTGCAGATCGCCATGAAACTCGGCGGCGGGCTTCGCGCCACGCCGGACCAGTTGCTGATGCTCGGCGTGACCTTGGTTTCCGTCGTCACCGTGCATCTCCTGATGACACGCACCGATATCGGCCGCGCCATGCGGGCGGTCAGCGAAAATCCGGCGCTCGCCAGCATTGCCGGCATCGATGTGCGCCGCGTGATCCGAACCACCTGGTTCCTGGGCGCCGCCTTGGCTTGCGTCGCCGGCATCATGAGCGGGCTTTTGATCCAGATCCGCCCCTATATCGGCCATGACCTTCTGCTTCCGCTGTTTGCCGCCGCCATCCTCGGCGGCATCGGCTCCGTGCCGGGGGCCATGCTGGCCGGCCTTATCATCGGCCTTTGCGAGGCGCTCGCGGTTCAGGCCGTCGGTGCCGAATGGCGCGCCGCCGTCTCCTTCGTCATCCTCATCTCCGTCCTCCTCGTGCGTCCGCGCGGCCTGTTCGGGAAAGCGTCATGACCCTCGATATCCTTGCCTATGCCGCCTTTTTCCTGTCGATGGCGCTGACCTATGCGATCATCTGCCTTGGCCTCAATGTGCAATGGGGGATGACCGGCCTGTTCAATGTCGGCATTGCCGCCTTCGTCGCGGTCGGGGCCTATACCTCGGCGCTTTTGACCACGCCGCCGAGCCCGGACCGTTTTGGCGGTTTTGATCTGCCGATCTTCGTCGGCTGGCTGGGTGCGGCGATCACCTCCGGCCTGCTCTCCTGGGCGGTCGGGGCGCTCACCATCCGGCTCCGGTCCGATTATCTGGCCATCGCCACCTTCGGCATCGCCGTTACCGTGCAACTGTGCATGCTGAACCTGCAGCCCATCACCGGCGGTGCCTTCGGCATCGGCTTCATTCCGCGGCCGTTCGCCGGCTTACAGGAGAATGCGCTTCTGTTCAGCCTCGCCAATTGCGGCGTCATGGCGCTGGTGGTGCTGGTCCTTTATCTCGGGCTTGAGCATCTGGCAAAAAGCCCCTGGGGCCGCGTGCTGCGCGCCATCCGCGAGGATGAGATGGCAGCGCAGGCGCTCGGAAAACGGCCGATCCGCTTTCGCCTGCAGGCTTTTTCGCTGGGCGGCGCCATCATGGGGCTTGCGGGAGCCGCACAGGCGCATTTCATCGGCTTCATCGCGCCTGACAATTACATGCCGATCCTCACCTTCCAGGTCTGGGCCATGCTGATCGTCGGCGGATCCGGCAACAATCGCGGCGCAATTGCCGGCGCCGTCCTCGTCTGGGGGCTTTGGGCGCTGTCAGCCGCTGCCGTCTCCAGCTTCGTCCCGGCAGAACAGCAGGCGCGTGCCGCCTCGCTGCAGATCGTCGCCATCGGCGTCGGCCTCTGCCTCATGCTTCTCTGGCGCCCGCGCGGCCTGTTCGGCGAGGTCAGTCCGCTGACCCGCCTGAAGTCGCTGCGCAGCGCCCCATCCAAGGAATAAATCTCATGCACACCCGTCCCGAACGCACCCTTCTCGCGCCCGATCTGGAAATCAGCCGCCTCGTCTGTGGCCTCTGGCAGGTGGCCGATATCGAGAAGGATGGTACGACCATCGATCCCGAACAGGGCGCCGATGCGCTGGAGGCCTATGCCCGTGCCGGTTTCGATACCTTCGACATGGCCGACCATTACGGATCGGCGGAAATCATCACCGGCCACCTGCTGAAGCGTTTTCCGGCAGGTGGCGCAAAGCCGCGCGCCTTCACCAAATGGTGCCCGGAGCCGGGGCCGATGACGCGCGATATCGTGCGGCGCGGCGTGGAAGACCGCCTCCAGCGCCTCGGCGTGGAAAAAATCGATCTTCTCCAGTTCCACTGGTGGACGTTTGAGCATCCGGCCTGGCTGGATGCCCTGCACGAAATGCAGGCGATGAAGACGGAAGGCTTGATCGGGGCGCTCGGCCTCACCAATGTCGATGCGGCGCATCTGGCGCTGGCGCTCGCCGACGGCATCGAGATCGCCAGCAATCAGGTCTCCTTCTCGCTCATTGACCGCCGCGCTGCCGGCGCGCTTTCGGATCTCTGCGCCCGCAGTGGCGTCAAGCTTCTCGCCTATGGCACGCTCTGCGGTGGCTTCCTGTCGCAAAAGTGGCTCGGACAGCCGGAACCGGCCTCCATTCCCGACTGGAGCCGCTCGAAATACAAGCGCTTCATCGATACGGCCGGCGGTTGGGAGCCCTATCAGGCCATTTTGCGCGCGGCCTCAGAGATCGCTGGCAAGCACGGCGTCTCGTTGTCGAATGTCGCAAGTCGCTGGGTTCTTGAACACGAAGCGGTGGCCGCCACCATCATCGGGGCGCGGCTTGGCGAAAATGAGCACCGCGACGACAACCTGAATGTCTTCCGCTTTGCTCTCGATGCGGAAGACCACGCCTTGCTCGACGCAGCCTTTGCACAGACAAATCCCATCCCCGGCGATTGCGGCGATGAATACCGCAAGCCCCCTTTCCTCACCGCGTCTGGCGACCTCAGCCATCATCTCGACGCCATCCCGTCGGTGTACAGCGCCGAGCCGATGCCGGGTCGACCGGGCCGCATGCGCGTCTCCTCCGGAAGCATCTGGGAGCCGATTGCCGGCTACAGCCGTGCAGTCCGGATCGGCAACCGGGTTCTGGTATCAGGCACCACGGCGACCCACGGCACCGACCGTTGCGTGGCACCGGGCGACGCCGGCGCCCAGGCGACCTATATTCTCGACAAGATCGCCGCCTCCCTCAATCCGCTCGGGGCGAAGATGGAAGACGTCGTGCGCACACGCATCTACCTGAAGGACGCATCCCAGTGGGAGCCGGTATCGCGCGCGCATGGCCGCGTGTTCGGCGAAATTCTTCCAGCCAATACACTGATCGAGGCGGGCAACCTGATCGGTGACTATGCGGTGGAAATCGAGGTGGAGGCGATTGTAGAAGAATGAGCCCGGCTGCCCTCGGTTTCTGATCAGGTGCAGCGATCGTCGAATGCGCGGGTATGATCTCGATATCCGCGTCGACGTGGCCCATACCCTGCGGGCTCAGTGTATGTGGCCTTTCCCTCAACTTTTGGACGTGAAGTCCCGCGATGCAAATTCTGTCTTGGCCATGGGCTATTTTTCTCCGAACAGCGCCACATATGGATGCTTACGCTCCTATGGACGCCGACCGGCCTTGGAGAACTTGCATCCTTTTTGAAGGGAAAACCCAACTGTGCGCATCAACACACTCTTTATCGCCAGCACCTTTGCCGCGCTGATGTCGGCAGCGGCCGCCAATGCTGAAGTCACCGTTTCATCGAAGATCGACACGGAGGGCGGCGTTCTCGGCAACATCATCCTGGCGGTCCTGAAGGCCAACAATATCGAGACGACGGATCGCGTGCAGCTTGGCGCGACACCGGTGGTGCGCAAGGCGATCACCGCCGGCGAGATCGACATCTACCCGGAATATACCGGCAATGCCGCCTTCTTCTTCGAAAAGGCCGACGATCCCGTCTGGAAGGATGCCGCCAAGGGTTACGAGGCGGCAAAAAAGCTTGACTACGACGCCAACAAGATCGTCTGGCTGACGCCGTCGCCGGCCAACAACACCTGGGCGGTTGCCGTGCGCAAGGATCTCGCCGAAGCCAAGGGCCTGAAGACATTCAGCGATTTCGGAAAATACGTGGCGGGCGGTGGCACTGTCGTGCTGGCGGCTTCTTCCGAGTTCGTCAATTCCGCGGCCGCCCTGCCGGCATTCCAGACGACCTACGGCTTTACGCTGAAGCCGGACCAGCTGATCACGCTGTCGGGCGGCGATACAGCCGCGACCATCGGCGCTGCGGCAAACCAGACCAACGGCGCCAATGCCGCCATGGTCTACGGCACGGATGGCGGCATCGCGCCGTCGGGTCTGGTCGTCCTGGAAGATGACAAGGCCGTGCAGCCGGTCTACCAGCCGGCACCGATCATCCGCGAAGCCGTTCTCAAGGAACATCCGGAAATCGAGACGCTGCTGAAGCCCGTGTTCGAAAAGCTCGACCTTGTGACGCTGCAGGACCTCAACGGCCGCGTTCAGGTCGGCGGCGAACCTGCCAAGGCGGTTGCCGAAGACTTTCTGAAGAAGAATGGCTTTTTGAAATAAGCTTTCCGCAAGACGGCCGGGTTCCTGTTGGAGGCCGGCCTTTTCAACACGATCAGGGACGCGGGTTTGACGGGTCGATTGGATAAGCTGGGCGTCGTCATCACGCTCCTGATTGCCTATGGCGTGGCCGTTGCGCCGTTTGCAACAGTCCGTGCCAACCGCATCGTTCCAGGTGTCGCAAAATCGATCCTCGATGCCCTGCCGAGCGGGATCGGCCTCATTCTTCTCGGGCTGATGTGTGCTGCCGCCATCATCGTTCTCCTGAAGACGCCGCCATCGATCAGGCTCGTGACGTCGGCCGTTGCGCTTGTTTCGATCAGCCTTTTCATCGGGATGGCGGCATCGCACCTGACGCCGCCGGAAAACACCTATGCCCGTGTCTCGCCAGCATCCGGCTTCTGGGTGCTGCTGTTTGCCTATGCACTGCTCGCAGCTGACGCGATCACGCGGCTGGGGCCACGGCCGATCATCCGGGTCGTGCTGCTTTTGCTGACGCTCGCCGGTGCGGCGGCGATCCTGATGTCGGGGCAGTGGGACGGGCTGTCGATCCTCAAGGAATATACGGGCCGCGCCGACGTGTTCTGGAGAGAAGCCCGCCAGCATGTGGCCTTGGCGCTCGGGTCTCTGCTGGCCTCGGCCGTCGTCGGGCTTCCGCTCGGTGTCCTCTGTCATCGGGTGGCGCCGCTTCGCGACAGTGTGCTGAACACGCTCAACCTGATCCAGACAATCCCCTCGATTGCGCTGTTTGGCATCCTCATCGCACCGCTCGGCTGGATCGCGATCCATGTGCCGGGAGCGGCAGCCATCGGCATCCGCGGCATCGGGGCGGCGCCCGCCTTCGTCGCGCTGTTTCTCTACTCGCTGCTGCCAATCGTTGCCAATACAGTGGTGGGGCTGGCCGGCGTGCCCCGCGAAACAAACGAGGCGGCGCGCGGCACCGGCATGACGAACCGACAGAGGCTGTTTCGCATCGAACTGCCGCTGGCGCTGCCGGTCATCCTCACTGGCATCCGCATCGTTCTTGTCCAGAATATCGGCCTTGCAACGATTGCGGCGCTGATCGGCGGCGGTGGTTTCGGTGTCTTCGTGTTTCAGGGTATCGGCCAGACGGCGATGGATCTGGTGCTGCTTGGGGCCGTACCGACCGTGGTGCTGGCCTTTACGGCGGCCATCGTTCTCGACGCCCTCATTGAAATGAATGCTCCGTCGCACAATCGAGGCAGGACCGCATGATCGAAATCGACGGCATCACCAAGCGTTATGACGGCAACACGGTCGTCAACACTGTGACAATGACGATCGAGCCCCGCACGGTGACAGTTATCGTGGGCACATCGGGATCCGGCAAGACGACGCTCCTGCGGATGATCAACCGGCTTGTCGAACCGTCGGAAGGGGTGATCCGGATCGACGGTGAAGACAATCGCGCCATGCCGGGTTACGTCTTGCGCCGCCGCATCGGTTACGCCATCCAGGGTCACGGTCTGTTCCCGCATCGCACGGTGGCGCAGAATATCGCAACGGTGCCGGCTTTGCTCGGCTGGGACAAACCGCGGATCGATGCCAAGGTCGAGGAACTGCTGACCCTGTTCCAGCTCGATCCCGCCGTGTTTGCGCAGCGGTTACCGCATGAACTGTCCGGCGGCCAGCAGCAGCGCGTCGGCGTGGCGCGGGCGCTGGCGGCGGAGCCAAACATCCTGTTGATGGATGAGCCGTTCGGAGCGCTCGATCCGATCATCCGGGCAAAGGCGCAGGCCGATCTGCTCGACATTCAGAAGGTGACGAAGACTACGATTGTTCTCGTGACCCACGACATGGACGAGGCTTTCCATCTTGCCGACCGGATTGCCGTCATGGACAAGGGAGCGCTGGTTCAATACGGCACCCCCGCCGAACTGGTCAAAAACCCGGCGACGGATTTCGTCCAGACCATGATCGGCGCCAGTGAACGGCCGTTCCGGCTTTTGTCGATCGGGACGGCAGGAGATGCAGTCGAACCGGGGCTGGTGAGCGGAAAACCGGTCGCAGCAATGACGAGCCAGCGAGAGGCCTTGTCCGAAATGCTCTGGAGCGGCCGCAACGCCTTGCCGGTCGTCGATGCCGATGGAACGATCCTTGGGCAGGTGACGCTGGACGCGCTCACCCGGCGCGCGGCGAAACCGCAATGAGGGCGTGGATCCCTTCTCTTCTGCGAGGCCTGTTGCTGGCGGTGCTTGTCACCTTCCTGGTCTCACCCCAATGGTTCGAGCCGCTTTTGAAGCCGCTGGTGCAGGAAAATGCTCCCGCGATCTACAATCAGGGCAGCCTGCTGACATTGACCATCCTGCACCTGCGCACGGTCGCAATCGCAACAGTCGGCGCGACCGTTGTTGCCCTTTCGCTCGCCATTCTGGTAACCCGGCCCTTCGGGGCAGAATTCCTGCCGCTGTCGCGCAGCCTGGTGAATATCGGCCAGACGTTTCCGCCCGTGGCCGTGCTGGCGCTTGCCGTCCCGATCCTCGGGTTTGGCGAAAAACCGACGCTGGTGGCGTTGTTTCTTTATGGCCTGCTGCCAATCTTTGAAAATACGCTGACGGGGCTCACCACTGTCCCCGCTTCGGTGATGGAAGCAGCACGCGGCTCCGGCATGACGGAGCGGCAGCGCCTGTTCAAGATCGAGCTGCCGCTGGCAATGCCGGTCATTGTCGCCGGCATCCGGTTATCGGTGGTGATCGGCCTTGCCACCGCAACCATCGGCTCCACCGTTGCGGCCAAAACGCTGGGCGAGGTGATCATCGCTGGCCTGCAATCCAACAACCTCGCCTTCGTGCTGCAGGGCGGCCTCATCGTCGGCGCGCTGGCCGTGCTGATCTATAACGGCCTCACGGCCATCGAACGCAGGCTGGCGCGCTCCCGGGGGGTGTCGGCAAAAAACCAGGCGGGCGACAAGAGATCCCTGAAATCTCCGTCCTAGGGCCGCCAATCCATGGCCCGGCTCAGCCGGAAGGCGGCTTCCCGCACCATCAGGATCAGCAGTTCCCGTCGTTCCAGGAAGCGGGATGTCAGTGTGCCCAGGTTGAGCGCGGCAATCACCTCACCCTTGCTGTTCCAAACCGGCGCGGCGATGCCGGTGGAACCGGTGACGAATTCCTGATCGTTCAGCGCATAGCCGTCACGGCGCACCTTGACGAGCAGCCGGCGCAATTCGTCCGGGTCGGTGACGGTATAGCGGGTGTAGGTAAGGAACTGCACCCGGGACATATAGCTTTCCAGAACGTCGGGGCGGGCATGGGCCAGCAGAAGCCGCCCGGTGGCCGTACAATAGGGCGTGATCGCGGCATCCAGATTGACGTCGTAGCGGAGTGGATGATGGCTCACGCACTTGGCAAGCCTGCGGATATCGCAATTTGCGTTCATGGTCGAAAGCAGCACTGTTTCTCCCGATTCGTCACGCAGCTTTTCCATGTGAGGGCGCGCGGTAACGACCAGCGGCTCCTCGTGCGGGCGAAAGGGAAAACCGTGGCTGGACTCAATCAGCGTATAGCGCCCGGCTTCATCCTGGGTGAGATGGCCGCGGGCCGTCAGGGTCTGGAGCAAGCCATGGGCGCTGGACTTGGGAAAGCCCAGGTCACGGATGATCTGCGACAGCGATACCGCTTCCCGACGCTGCGAGAGGTATTCGAGCAGATCGAGGATACGCCCGGCGCTTTTTACCTCGGAGTTCATATCCGTGAACAAACCCTAGATTGCTGATTAATTCTTAGGCTTGTAACACTTTTGAAGCAGAGGCGAAACGCGGATTGCGAAGCGCCACAGGATGAAGGTGACCGATGAGCGCCACGCAAGATCATGATCGGCAGAAGCCCTGGCTGTGGCCCGAGGAAATCTGGCGCCAGAAGATCGGCAAGGCGAGAGCCGGACGGTCTCTGAAACCGGCGGCCTGGAAGAACGGCGCGCGCATGGCTGTCGCCATCTCGTTTGACAGCGACCACGAGACATTCGAACTCCGAAACGGCGGTGAATCCATCAGCCGGTTGAGCCAGGGCCAGTACGGCGCCCGCCGCGGCATGCCGCGTATTCTGGCGCTCTTGGAAAAATACGGCGTGCCTGCATCCTTCTTCATGCCGGCCGTCTCGGCGATGATCAATGCGGACGAGGTCAAGGCCGTGATTGCCGGTGGCCACGAGCTTGGCATGCACAGCTGGATCCACGAATTCAACTCGCGTCTCGACTTTGAGACCGAACGGGATCTGGCGCTGCGGGCTGCCGACATGCTGGCAAAGCTTTCCGGCGTCCATCCGGTCGGAATGCGTACCGCATCCTGGGATTTCAGCCCCTATACGCTGGCGATCGCCCGCGAGATGGGCCTGCTCTACGATTCCTCCCTGATGGCCGACGACGACCCTTACGAGCTTCTGGAAGACGGTGAGCCGACAGGCATGGTCGAGATCCCCGTCGAATGGATCCGCGACGATGCGCCTTACGTGGCGATGGACCGAATGACCGGCGCGCGCCCCTATGGCGGGCCCGCCATGGTGGCGGACATCCTGCGGCGCGAGATGGACGTCGCGTGGGACGAAGGCGGCCTCTTCCAGGTGACGCTTCATCCCCATCACGTCGGCCATCGCTCCCGAATCTTCATTCTTGAGGAAACTATTCGCCATGCGAAGGCAAAGGGCGAAGTCTGGTTCTGTACGCATGCGGAACTGGCCCGATACTGTGCGCAGGAGTGCGGCCTGCCCGTCGCTGCGCCGGCCAGCTGAAACCGGTTCAACAACCAAAAATCAATAGGGAAGAGGGTGAACGACATGAAAACAGGACTGGCCTCCATCGCTGCCGCCGTCATGATGCTGATGGCATCGACCGCCGTCGCGCAGACCAAGGACACGCTGACGATCGATCTGCCCAACGATGCGGCAACGCTCGACCCGCACCTCCAGTGGAACACCGATAGCTACACGGTCTATCGCAACATCTTCGACAATCTCCTGACACGCGATACGTCCGGCAAGATCGTGCCGCAGATCGCAACCGCCTGGACCTATGACAACGACACGACCCTCACCTTCAAGATCCGTGACGATGTCACCTTTCAGGATGGTTCCAAGCTGACCGCCGACGATGTCGTCTTCTCGATCAACCGCATCATCAATCCGGCGCTGAAGAGCCCGCAGCTGTCGCAGTTCGATCAGATCAAGACGGCAGAAGCCGTCGATCCCACCACGGTGAAGGTGACGACCAAGTCGGCCTATCCGGCTTTGCTGGCCCAGCTCGTGAAACTGTCGATCGTTCCCAAAGCCTATGTCGAGAAGGTCGGCGACCAGGAATTCAACCTGAAGCCGCTCGGCAGCGGACCCTATAAGCTGGTGGAATGGCAAAAGGGTATCGCAACCAATCTCGAGGCATACGGCAACTACTGGCGCGGCCAGCCGCCCTTCCAGAAGGTCGTCTTCCGGGCTGTGCCCGATGTTTCCACCCGCATCGCCGACCTGAAGACCGGCAAAGCCGACCTCATCCGCGACGTGCCTCCGGATCAGGCATCCTCGCTTGAGAACGACAGCGGCACGAAGCTTCTGTCGGGCGAGACCGAGCGCGTCGGTTATCTCTACATCAATGCCGAAGCAGGCCCGACGAAGGACCTGCGCGTGCGCCAGGCAATCGCCTATGCCATCGACAAGCAGGGCCTGGTCGATGCCCTTCTCGAGGGCTATGGCAAGGCAGTGGACATCGTCGGTGCCGAGCCGATCTTCGGTTATACCGCCGACGTGAAAGGCTACCCCTACGATCCGGCAAAGGCAGCTCAACTGGTCAAGGAGGCCGGCGCCGAAGGGGCAACCGTCGAATTCCTGACCTCGCCATCCTATCCGCGCGCGCTCGTCGAAGCCATTCAGCAGATGGTGAATGAGGTCGGCCTCAACGTGACGATCTCCTCGAGCGATCAGGCGACCTTCCTGAAGCGTCGCCAGGGCGATGCCGACAATGCCGGCGGCATGGCCTTCGGCGCCTGGTCCTGCGCCTGCCAGGATGCCGACGGCATCATCTTTCCGCTGTTCCGCAGCGGCAGCATCTGGGCAAAATACAAGAACGAGAAATACGACGCACTGGTTGACGAGGCCCGCACCATTCTCGACGAGCAGAAGCGCAAGGCACTTTATGCGCAAGCCTACGAGATCCTGCGCGAAGACGTGCCGGGTCTTGGCCTCTACCAGGTCTATGCGCTCTATGGGGCAGCCAAGAACCTGGAGTGGAAGCCGACGGCCAACGAAGCCATGTTCGTCATGGACATGAGCTGGCAGCAGTAAGGCAAGGAAGGGATCGTGTTGAATTACGCCGTCCAGCGGTTGATACAGGCCATTGTCGCCATCTTCGGCGTGCTCACGATCGTCTTTGTCGTCATGCATCTCTCGGGGGATCCGACGCTGCTTCTGGTCCCCCAGGATGCCTCTGCCGAAATGATCGCCCAACTGCGCCACCAGCTCGGCTTCGACCGGCCGATCCATATCCAGTATCTCGATTATCTCTATGGGCTGACCCAGCTGGACTTCGGCATCTCCGTCGTCCAGCGCGTGCCGGCCCTCGATATCGTCGCCTCGCGGCTGCCCTATACGATCCAGCTTGCCGCCGGCGCCCTGCTGGTGGCGATCGGCATCGGTATTCCCGCCGGCATCATCATGGCCACAATGCGCGATACCGCCATCGCGCGGATCCTTGCCGCCATCGTCGTCACCGGCCAGAGCGTGCCGACCTTCCTGTCGGCCATTCTGCTGATCTTCATCTTCGGCGTCACGTTGCGCTGGCTGCCGACATCAGGGGCCGGCGAGCTGTCCGCCATGATCATGCCATCAATTGCGCTCGGGGCACTTTCGATGTCGACCTTTGCGCGCATGACGCGGATCGCGATCATCGACGAACTCGGCAAGGATTATGTCCGCGCCGGCCGCGCTCGCGGCTTGTCGCTTCGTGAGATCGTCTTTCGCCACGTGCTGCGCAATGCCTCCATTCCGGTCATCACCATTGCCGCACTGGAGATTGGCAACCTGCTTGCAGGTGCTGTCATCATCGAGACTGTCTTTGCCTGGCCGGGCATCGGGCAGCTTGCCATCCAGTCCATCCAGTCGCGCGACTTCCTGGTCGTCCAGGTCATCGTGCTCTTGATTTCATTCGTTTATGTGCTGACCAGCGTGGCGGCCGATCTCGTTTATGTGGTCGTTGATCCGCGCATCCGGCTGGTGAGGTGAGGAAATGTCCGTGATTGCAAGCGCCCATGCCGTGCGCCAGCGCCTCCGCCGCGTTCCGCTGTCGGTCATCGTCGTCTCCATTCTCCTCTGCGTGATCATCCTTCTCGCCGTCTTCGCGCCCTTTTTCGCGCCAGCCGATCCGAACAGCCAGGCGCTTTTGGCCCGTCTGAAGGCACCCGGCTTTTCCTATCGCGGCATCACCTACTGGATGGGCACGGATGATCTCGGCCGCGATCTTCTGTCGCGCACCCTTTATGGCGCGAGGATTTCCCTCGGTGTTGCCGTGCTTTCGGTGGTCGTCTCCACACTTGTCGGCGTGTCGCTCGGCATGCTGGCCGGCTGGTTCCGCGGCTGGACCGAAACCATCATCATGCGCCTCGTCGACATCATGATGTCGATCCCGGCCATCCTGCTGGCGGTCCTCACGGTTGCTGTGCTGGGTCCTGGTTTCCTGAAGCTCGTCCTCGTTCTTGGCCTCACACGCTGGCCGCGCTACACCCGCGTTGCCTATGCCCAGACGCTACAGGTGTCGAACCTGCCGTTCATCAAGGCATCCGAGCTTGCCGGAGCAGGCGCCGTGCGCATCCTCCTTCACCATATCCTCCCCAATATTGCCGGTCCGCTCCTGATCGTCGCAACGGCGGAGTTCGGGCTGATGATCCTGATGGAATCGGGCCTTTCCTTCCTCGGGCTCGGCATACAACCTCCATCGGCCAGCTGGGGCTCGATCATGAGCGTCGGCCGGCAGTATCTCGAACGCGCCTGGTGGATCGTCGCCGTTCCCGGCGCCTGCCTCTTCCTCCTCGTCTTTTCCGTCAATGTGCTCGGTGACTGGCTGCGTGACCAGCTCGATCCGCGCTCCCGTTCCCGCTGAGGTGACATTTATGGACTTCCACGACAAGACAATGGTCATCACGGGCGCTGCCGGCATTTTCGGCGGCTGGACGGCCGCCTATTTCGCCAAGCGCGGTGCAAAACTCTGCCTCAGCGATATCCGCATGGAGGCGCTGGAAAAGGTCGCGGCCGATCTCAACCTTGATCCGGCAACCACGCTCCTGCATGCGACGGAACTGACGAGCGATGCCTCCATGCTCGACCTCGTGGATCTGGTGCGCCGCGAGTGGAAGGCGCCGGATATTCTCGTCAACAATGCCGGCATCTACACCCGTTTCGGCCTGCTGGAGATGGAATTTGCCGATTGGGACCGCGTCTTCGGTGTCAATCTGCGGGCACCCTTCGTGCTGACGCGCGAGATGGCGAAGCTGATGATTGCCGAGGGCAAGAAGGGGTCAGTGATCAACATTTCCTCGGGTGCCGCGCGCAAGATGAACCAGAATTCGGTGCCCTATTGCACCTCGAAGACGGCGCTGGAGCGCCTGTCCAAGGGTTTTGCCATGGAGCTTGCCCACCATGGCATTCGCGTCAATATCGTCGAACCCGGCTTTGCCCCGGGCAGCGAGGTCTCGGCTCTCGACGACGACTACGTCAAAAACATGCTCAAAAACATACCTCTCGGGCGCGCCAGCGGCCCGGAGGATGCACCGGGCGCGATTGCCTATCTCTGTTCCGAGCAGGCGTCCTTCATCACCGGTGCCGTCTTCAGTGTCGATGGTGGCAATTCCATCGGCAATTACAAACGACCTGAACCGGCCTCGCCGGCAGCCGCAGGTTAAGGGATCACCGTATGGAGACGGACCCACGCCCGCTGCTGTCGGTTGACGACCTGACCATCGAGATCGGCGGCGCCAATGTTGTCGACGGCATATCGTTTACCGTGGCACCGGGAAAGGTGATGGCGCTGGTCGGTGAATCCGGCTGCGGCAAGTCACTCACGTCCTATGCCCTGCTCGGCCTGCTGCCGCCGGCAGCACGCCGGTCCGGCGGAACCATACACCTCGGCGACCGGGAGCTTACGGCCCTGTCCGAGCGTGCGTTCCGCAAGGCGCGCGGCAAGGAAATCTCGATCATCTTCCAGGAGCCGAGCGCATCGCTCGATCCACTGACGACGGTCGGAGCCCAGATCGCTGCCGCCTACCGGACACATCACAAGGTGTCGCGCGCAGAAGCCTACGCCAAGGCGCGCCAGATGCTTGAAGATGTCGGCATTCCCGATCCCGACCGACGGCTGCATCAGTATCCGTTCGAGTTGTCGGGCGGCATGTGCCAGCGCATCATGATCTCGATTGCGCTGATCTGCAGCCCGCGCGTGCTGGTGGCCGACGAGCCGACGACGGCGCTCGACGTCACCATCCAGGCCCAGATCCTGGACCTCATGAAGAAACTCGTGGCGGACCGCGACACGGCCATCGTCATCATCACCCATGACATGGGCGTCGTCGCTGATATCGCTGACGATGTGGCGGTGATGTATGCCGGACGCATTGCCGAGATCGCGCCGGTCCATGCCCTGTTCGAAAAGCCAAGGCATCCCTATACCGCACTCCTGCTCGCCAGCGTCCCGAAACTCAGCGATGCGCCGAAGGCGGATCTCGCGACGATCGAGGGTCGCGTGCC
Organism: Neorhizobium sp. PAMB6630; assembly: GCF_058242775.1. Lineage (NCBI taxonomy): Bacteria > Pseudomonadati > Pseudomonadota > Alphaproteobacteria > Hyphomicrobiales > Rhizobiaceae > Neorhizobium > Neorhizobium sp. PAMB6630. The sequence goes on along the minus strand of NZ_CM177836.1, from coordinate 582,858 downwards.
GACGCCGAACGAATTTAATGCCGGCTGTCGCTTTGCAGACCGCTGTCCGCTGGCAACCGAACGCTGCCGAGCAGAACAGCCGCCGCTGTTCGATTGCGGTGGCGGTCATCGCTCCGCCTGTTGGCACATCGACCGCATGGCCGAGATCCATGGGAGGACCGCATGACCGAAAACCTGCACAATGTTCTGGAACTGCGGGATGTCGCCGTTCATTTCGGTGGCCGCGGCGGGCTTCTAGGCTCGTCAGGAGCGGTGGTGAAAGCCGTCAACGGCGTTGACCTCGAGATCAGGAGAGCCGAGACGGTTGCCCTTGTCGGGGAGTCGGGCTGTGGAAAGTCGACGCTCTCCAACACCATCGTCGGCTTGCAGGCGCCGGTGTCGGGAAGCGTCAAGATCAGCGGCGAGGAAGTGGTCGGCGCCGACCGTCGCAAGCTCAACGACATCAGGCGCAAGGTGCAGATGATCTTTCAGGATCCGGCCCTGTCGCTCGACCCGCGCTCGACCATCGGGGCCACCATCGGCGAGCCGCTGATCGTTCGCGGCATTGCACGCGGCAAGGCGCTGAAAGAGCGCGTGGCGGAACTGTTGACGCAGGTCGGTCTGAGGCCCGAACATGCCGACCGCTATCCCCACCAGTTTTCGGGCGGCCAGCGCCAGCGCGTGGTGATCGCGCGGGCTTTGGCGCTGGAGCCGGACCTGCTGATCTGCGACGAGCCGGTTTCGGCGCTGGATGTTTCCGTGCGCGCGCAGATCCTCAACCTGCTCGTGGCCCTGCAGCAGCGCATGGGCGTCTCCTACCTCTTCGTCTCCCACGATTTGAGCGTCGTGCGCCATATCTGCGACCGGGTGGTGGTGATGTATCTCGGCCGCTTTGTGGAAATTGCCGACCGCGACACCTTTTTTGCCGATCCCAAACATCCCTATACCCGCGCGCTGATGTCGGCGGTGCCGGAGGCCGATCCGACGGTGCAGCGGAGCAGACAGCGTTTCATCCTGCAGGGCGAACTGCCGAGCCCGGCGAATATTCCCTCCGGCTGCGCCTTTCACACGCGCTGTCCGCTCGCGACGGAGATCTGCTCGCAGGTGCGCCCCGAACTGACATCGCGCGCCGATGGCGCCCGCGTCGCCTGCCACCATGCCTGAAGAGAGATGTCATGACCGATAGCGCCACCGAGGAAACCATCCGGCTTGCCGGGCTGCAGGACGAAGCCGAGATCCGCGTTGATCGCTGGGGCATCCCGCATATCCGTGCGGCGAACGAGGCGGATCTGTTTTTCCTGCAAGGCTTCAATGCGGCGCGCGACCGGCTGTGGCAACTCGACCTCTGGCGCAAGCGCGGCCTTGGCCTGCTGGCTGCCGATTTCGGCCCGGGCTATCTCGCGCAGGATCATGCCGCGCGGCATTTCCTCTATCGCGGCGACATGGCAGCGGAATGGCTCGCCTATGCCGATGACACGCAGGCGATCTGCACCGCCTTTGCCGATGGGTTGAACGCCTATATCGCGCTCTGCAGCCACGAGCCGGAGCGCCTGCCGCCGGAATTTGCCGTGTTCGGCACGCGGCCCGCCCGCTGGCAGCCGGAGGATGTGGTGCGTATCCGCAGCCATGCGCTCACCCGCAACGGCGTCTCGGAAATCCTGCGCGCCAATGTCATGGCGATGGCGGATGCGCAAACGGATCTCCTGCGGTTCGAGCTGGACCCGCCGGTGGAATCGAAGCTGGCGGACGGGCTGTCATTTGCGGATATTCCGTTGGAGGCGGTGCGGCTGTTCAAGCTTGCGACAGCGCCGGTCACCTTTGAAAAGGCTCGGCTCGCCGCCGGCCTTGCCGATGTCTGGGCCTGGACGGAGGTGACGGATCTCGGTGAGATCGTGCAGCGTAGCGCCGAGGAAGGGTCCAACAACTGGGCCGTCCATGGCTGGCGCACCGAAAGCGGCCGGCCGATCCTCGCCAGCGATCCGCACCGCGCTCATGCGGTGCCCTCGCTCCGCTATCTCGTTCACCTGGAAGCGCCTGATCTCAACGTCATCGGAACTGGCGAACCGAATGCGCCGGGCGTCTCAATTGGCCACAACGACCGCACCGCTTTCGGCCTGACGATTTTCGGCGCCGACCAGGAAGATATCTACGTTTACGAGACACGGGAAGGCGAACCGGATTTCTATCGTCACGGCGATGGCTGGGAAAAGATCGAGCGGATCGAACAGGCCTTTGCAGTCAAGGGTTTTGACCCGCAGGTGCTGACGCTCTCGTTCACCCGTCACGGGCCGGTGTTGCTTGAAGATCAAAACCGCTGCCGTACTGTTGCCATGCGCACCGTCTGGCATTCGCCGGGGGCGGCCGCCTATCTCGGCAGCCTGTCCTATATGCGCAGCGCCTCGACGCAGGCCTTTGCGAATAGCCTTGGCCATTGGGGCACGCCGTCGGTCAATCATGTCAGCGCCGATGTCGAAGGCAATATCGGCTGGTTCACCGCCGGCTTCACGCCGGTGAGGCATAACTGGCAGGGCCTGCTGCCCGTGCCCGGCGACGGAAGCCATGAGTGGGACGGCTTTCTGGCGCCGGAGGAACTGCCGCGCAGTGTCAACCCCGCCGCCGGTTACGTCGCCTCTGCCAACGAGATGAACCTGCCCGCAGGTCGGGATGCCGCAGCCCCTTCCATCGGGCATGAATGGGCCGAAGGCAGCCGGGCAAGGCGTATCAAAGCCGTGCTCGCCGCCGACCGCAGCCATACGCTGGCGGCGTCGATGGCGCTCCAGACCGATGTCTATTCGCGCCCCGCCGAGATCATCGTTACCCTTCTGAAGGAAATCGCGCCCGCAGCGCCGCTCGATAGCCTCCAGCTGTTCGATGACTGGGACTTTCATCTCAAAGCCGGCAGTGCTGCGGCCGCACTCTTCGAAGTCTGGTGGATGAAGCACCTGCGGCCCGGCCTCCTCGCCCGTTTTGCGCCGGATCAGGCTGTGCGCCAGCTTCTGCTCCCCGGGGATTTCGACCGGCTTCTCACCCTGCTCCAGACGCCCGAACAGTTCTTAAGCCGTCATGAGCGGGATGCGCTGATGCTCTCGACGCTTGCAAAAGGCTTCGAGGATTGCGCCACGCGTCTCGGTCCAGATACCTCCGCATGGCGCTGGGGCGACCTGCACCGGGCGCTCTTCGAACATGCCGCGAGCCGCGTCAAGCCTGCGACCGAGGCCGAATGGAATGTCGGGCCGCTCGCCGTCGGCGGCAGCCGCTCGACCCCCATGCACGCGGCCTATCGCTTAAGCGATTTCGGCGTGAATGCCGGGGCCTCGGTGCGGCTCGTCATGGACGTCGGGTCCTGGGACAACAGCATCTGCGTCAATACACCCGGCCAGTCCGGCGATCCACGCTCTCCCCATTATGCCGATCTCTCCGGGCCATGGTCGCGCGGAGACTATGTGCCGTTGCTTTACAGCCGTGAAAGGGTGGATGCGGAGACGACCCACCTGATCCGGCTTTTCCCTGCCGCAGACAAGGAGTGATAGTGGGATGACCCTTTCCATCAAGACGGATGACATTGATCTCGCAGCACTCCTTGAAGAACTTCGCCTCTGGGTGGAGATGGAAACGCCGAGCAGCGATGCCGCAGCCGTCAACCGTCTGGCCGATCGCGTCGAACTTCTGGCCCGCGACGCACACTTTTCAGTCGAACGGACAACCGGCACGCTCGGCTTCGGTGACATCATTGCTGTGCGCACACCGCGGCCAGAGCGCTACAACGGCCGGAGCATTCTGATCCTTGCGCATATCGACACCGTGCATGCGACCGGCACCATAAGCGGCAAACTGCCGTTTCGCCAGGACGGCGACCGGCTGTATGGCCCCGGCATCTACGACATGAAGGCCGGCGTTCTGATGGCCTTGGAGGCGATGAAACTTGCGACGAAGAGGGGCCACGCCCTGCCGGTCGACCTGCTGATCGTCCCGGATGAGGAAGTGGGCTCGAAAAGTTCTCGCCCGATGATCGAGGAATTTGCCCGCAATGCGGCTTATGCGCTGGTTGTCGAGCCGGCGCGGGACGGCGGCAAGATCGTTACCGCCCGCAAGGGCGTTGCCATGTTCGACATCACGGTTCGTGGTCGCGCCGCGCATGCGGGCGTGCGCCCGCTCGACGGACGTTCCGCCATCCGCGCGGCAGCCCGCCTGGTTCTGGAGCTTGAAGCTCTGAACGATCCGGCGCGCGGCATCACGGTTACCACCGGCACCATTCAAGGCGGCACGGGCCGCAACACCATTCCGGCCGAATGCCGGCTTCAGCTGGATCTGCGGCTTCCCGATATTGCGATAGCTGTCGAGATCATGGACAAGATCCGGGCGATGACCCCGGTTGATCCCGATATTACCTTCGAGATTTCAGGCGACCTCAACCGACCGCCCTTTGCCCAAAGCCAAGCAGGAGCCAGGCTTTTTGACGAGGCGGCGAAGATCGCAGCCGAACTCGGCATCATGCTGGAGGGGATGGCGACAGGCGGTGGTTCGGACGGCAATTTTACCGCCGCGCTCGGCGTGCCGACCCTGGACGGGCTTGGAGCCGATGGCGCGGGAGCCCATACGTTCGACGAACATATCCTTGTCAGCAGCTTGGCGCCCCGCACGGCCCTGCTCGCCAACCTGATATCATTGCTGGACAGCAACTGCGCCGCGCCTTGACCTGGATGGGCCGTGAATGACGTTGCAGCCAGAAGCCTTGGTCAGTCGCGCAACCATCCGCGTTTCGATCAATTATCTTGCGATAATCAGGCGGGTGCGTGGACGATACCCGGTCGGAAACTGCCCTTCTCGCAAGCAGCAGCGCTCCGGCGGGTAACGCAATGTAGACAGGTGGCGGGCGTCGAGACTCCGAATACATGCACCGGCGGCTCGACGTCCCTTAGGAGGCGGATGGAAACAGAAACTCCACCGCCACACGGCAGAACGATTTCCATGAACGGCGAAACAACCGCGTTACAGCACAGCGCCAGACGCACAGATCGAGAACATCACCGTGTCGTTCGCCATGGCGGAATGATTGCCGGTGATACAGCACAGGCCTGGCGTCAGGGCGAGGATGACAAAGGCCGTTGCACTGGTGCCGAGGATGCGGCTCATCCAGCCTTTGCTGGCCGGCTCCTCCGCAGATGCCTCGACGACAGGTTCCTCGATGGCAGGCGGCTTGCCGACAACCGCACCGAATTTCGCAAAAAAATCGCCGGCAAGTTTCTTCGCCGTGCTGTCGATCAACCTGCTGCCCATCTGTGCCAGCTTGCCGCCGATTTCGGCAGTGACCGTATAGTTGAGGATCGTTGCCTCGCCATCCGGTTCGAGCGTGACCTTGGCTCCACCCTTGGCGAAACCGGCCATGCCGCCTGATCCCTCGCCGGAGATCGTATAGCCGTTCGGCGGATCGAGATCGGACAGCGTGACATTTCCGGCAAAGCTTGCCTTGACCGGGCCGATGCGCAGCGTGACCTTGGCGACCATCTCGGTTTCGGACGTCTTTTCGATCGACTCGCAACCGGGTATGCACTGGCGCAAGATGTCGACATCGTTCAGGCCCGCGTACACTGCTTCGCGCGACGCCTCGATGCGTTGTGATCCGTTCATGTCCATGACTGTCCTCCCTTTATGCGTTTCTTTGGCCGCGCCGACGGATCTCGATCATTTCCGCCACGATTGAAAAGGCAATTTCATCCGGTGTGATGGAGCCGAGATCGAGACCTGCCGGCGAGCGCATGTCATCCATCGACCTGGCATCGAGCCCGGCCGCTTCCAGATCCCGTCTCAGCGAAGCAAATTTCTTGCGTGAGCCGACAAAACCGGTGTAGCGCGTCGGTACGTCAAGTACGGCCTTCAGCGCGGCGCCGTCGCCACGCCCCTGGGTCGCAATGACGATAAAGCCATGCGGCGAGCCGTCGTTCGGCAGGTCGAAACCATCGACCATCCGGTCGGCGATGCTAAAAGCCGTATGATCGGCCAGCGGCGCACAGACCGTAACAAAGAAGCCCATACGACGGGCAATATCGGCAAGCGCCGCGGCTACCGGAGAGGCGCCCAGAATGGTAAGCTGCGGGCGCGGCAGGACAGGTTCGACGAACACATCCATCGTGCCCTGGCTCGGGCACATGTTGCGGGCGTAGAACACGCCGTCTCTGGTATCTCCGGGCTTCACCTGCTGCACATGGAGTAGATCTTCCGGCTGGATGCTGACCAGCCGAGGCTGACCGTCGCGGATGGCCTCACCCGCAGCCTTCAGCACGGCGCCACGGGCGCAACCGCCGCCGATCCAGCCGGCCGACATGCTTCCGTCTGCCAACACCACAGCCTTGGCACCCGCCTTGGCCGCCGTGACGGAGACGGTGCGGACAACCGTTGCAATCGCAAAGGGCTCCCCACGCGCCTTGGTCTGACTGACCAGATCGAGAATGTCGTAAGCTTCCTGCATGCTCAGATCCTCGCCAGATAGGGTTCGAGCGCCTTCAGGCTCTCAAGGTTATGCGCCGGGGCGAAGAGATCGATAAAAGGAAGCGCTGCCTTCATGCCTGCCGCCTCCGGGGCATAATCCTGCCAGCCGATCATCGGATTCAGCCATGCAATGCGCCGGCACCGCCTGCGCAGCGCCCGCATCTCTTCGCCCAGTCGTTCTGCTGGTCCCGTGTCATAACCGTCCGACACGATCATCACGCAGGTTCGCGAATGGATGCAGCGTTTCGCATGCCATTTATTGAAGGTTGCAAGGCTTTCGCCGATGCGGGTCCCGCCGCCCGTGCCCTGCCCCATCAGCGCCATGCGCTCGACGGCGCGCTGCGGATCGCGCTCCCGAAGCGCCGGCGAGATATGAACGAGCCGCGTATGAAAGAGGAACGCCTCGGCCTCTCGAAAAGCGTCGAGCATGCCATGCATGAAGCGCAGGAACACCGCCGAGTAGAGGCTCATCGATCCGGAGCCGTCGAGAACTACAACCAGCCGCAACGGCTTTTCCCGGCGCTTTCGGAACACCAGCTGCATCGGCGTGCCGCCATTGGCAATGCTCTTGTGGATCGTGCGTCTGAGATCGAGCCGCTGGCCTTGGCGCCGTGCCCGCATGCGCCGCGTGATGCGCGCGCGCATCGCAAGCGCAAAGCGCTCAGCAAGGTGGTGCGCCTCGGCGAGATCGTCCGGATGCGTCAGGTGCCGGAAGTCGGTCTTTCCCATGAACTCGGCGCGGGATGCTCCCTCACGCCGGGTTTCACCCGTCTCAACCGCATCCGCACCCTCGCCACGCTGCACATGATCGGCGTGTTCCTGGAGGCCCTGGCCGCGCGCAGCGGATGAGGCGGCCTGCACCCCGTCCGGAGCCTTTTGCGGCGCGCCCGACATCCGCGTGGCCGATTTCATCCCCCGCTTCAGCCAGAAGGCATCGAAAATCTCGTCGAACTTCGTCCAGTCCGAATGCCGGCTGCAAAACAGCGATCGGAGTGACGGACGAAGCCGCGACGGACGGCTTGCGCTGTCCCCGCTCATCACCGTCAGCGCATCACGATATTCCGCAAGACCGACGACAAAGCCATTGTCGCGCAGCGTGGCGGCAAAGCCAGCAAGCTTTGTGCGCATCAATTCGCCCAGGTCAGGCTCGGCCTTTCTCAGCGCGCTCATGTCACGCCACCTTTCCGAGCAGCCGCTCGGTGACCTGACGCGTCATGCGCGCCTTGTCCTCGGCCGTCTTGATCAGGCACATCAGCGTGTCGTGTACCGCTTCGGGCTCGTCGTGCAGGTGCCGTATATCCAGGCCGGCAAGCGTTGCGGCCCAATCGAGCGTTTCGGCAACACCCGGCGTCTTGCGCAGATCTTCCTTGCGGATGAGGCCGACCATGCCGGCGATCTGCAGCGCCAGCGCCGCATCGATGCCAGGCAGTCGTGACAGGATGATCCGCGCTTCGCGATCGACATCGGGAAAATCGACATAGTGGTATAGGCACCGCCGACGCAGGGCGTCCGACAGTTCGCGGGTGCCATTGGAGGTCAGAATGACCCGCGGAATGGTCGTCGCCGTCACCGTCCCGAGTTCGGGGATCGACACCTGGAAATCCGACAGAAGCTCAAGCAGAAAAGCCTCGAACTCCTCGTCTGCCCGATCCACCTCATCGATCAGGAGAACCGGTGCCTTTGCCTGCCGTATGGCGGATAGAAGCGGCCTTTCCAGCAGATATTTCTGCGAGAATATATGCTCCTCGACGGCATCGGCATCCGACCCCTCGCGCGCCTTGATGGCCAGCAACTGCCGCTGGTAATTCCATTCATAGAGGGCCGAACTCTGGTCCAACCCTTCATAACATTGCAGCCGGATCAGCTTGGTATCGTGTGCGAGCGCCAAGGCGCGCGCAACCTCCGTCTTGCCGACACCTGCCTCGCCTTCCAGAAGCAGCGGCCGTGACAGGCTGTCCATCAGCCATAACGCAGTCGAGAGGTCGCGATCAGGAACATACCCGACCGCGGCCATCTGCGTGGCAATTCTCTCCTGTGGAAGTTTCACTGCCATCGACCGATCCAGCCTTATCCGTGCAACCCGAGACGTTCGCCCACCTTCCAAAGCCGCCAGGCATCGTGCGGCATCTGGATATGACCGGCATCGAGGAAGGCATAGGCGTCGTTGACCGCATTGGAGAAACACGGAACGCCGCCGACATGCGGGCTTTCACCGACGCCCTTGGCACCGATCGGATGGTGCGGCGATGGCGTCACCGTAAAGTCCGTTTCCCACTTCGGCGTCTCGACGGCGGTCGGCAGGAAGAAGTCCATGAAGGACGCCCCCATGACATTGCCCATCTCGTCGTAGCGGATCTCCTGGCCCATGGCACAGGCGAAGGCTTCCGTCAGCCCTCCATGCACCTGCCCCTCGATGATCATCGGATTGATGCGCGTGCCGCAATCATCAAGCGCATAGAAGCGCCGCGTCTTGGCAACGCCCGTATCCACGTCGATATCCATGATGCAGAAATAGGCGCCGAACGGGTAGGTCATGTTCGGCGGCTCGTAATAGTTGACCGCCTCCAGACCCGGCTCGAGGTTCGGCGGCGGGGCGTTGTAGGCCGACCAGGCGATCTCCTTCATCGTCTTGAACTTCTCCGGCAGGCCCTTGACGCGGAAGCGGTCGATATCCCATTCCAGGTCGCCCTCATGCACTTCCAGCATATGGGCAGCGATCATCTGTGCCTTGGCCTTGATCTTGCGGGCCGCCACAGCAGTTGCAGCGCCGGCGACCGGGGTCGAACGGGAGCCATAGGTACCGAGACCATAGGGTGCGGTATCGGTATTGCCCTCCTCGATCATGATGTCATCGGCGGGAATGCCGAGTTCGGTGGCGATGATCTGGGCATAGGTTGTTTCGTGCCCCTGCCCCTGGCTTTTGGTGCCCATGCGGGCAATCACCGAGCCGGTCGGATGGATGCGGATCTCTGCGGAATCGAACATCGCGATACCCAGAATATCGCAGTTCTTGGCAGGTCCGGCACCGACAATTTCCGTGAAGAACGAAATACCGATACCCATAAGTTCGCGCGTTTCGCCGCGTTTGAAAGCCTCGCGCTTTTCCGCCTGCTCTGCACGCAAGGCGGTGTAGCCGATGGCATCCATCGCCTTCTTCATGGCGGTGTGGTAATCGCCGCTGTCATATTCCCAGCCGAGCGCCGAGTGGTAGGGAAACTGCTCGGCCTTGATAAAATTTTTGATCCGCAGTTCGGCCGCATCCATGCCGAGTTTCTGGGCCAGAACTTCGATGGCGCGCTCGATGGCAAACACCGCCTCCGTCACCCGGAACGAACAGCGATAGGCGACACCGCCTGACGCCTTGTTGGTATAGACACCATCGACGGCCAGATGTGCGACCGGGATGTCATAAGAGCCCGTGCAGATGTTCATGAAACCGGCCGGCCATTTGGACGGGTCGGCGCAGGCATCGAAGGCGCCGTGATCGGCCAGCACATGCACGCGCATGCCGAGGATCTTGCCCTGCTTTGTGGCGGCAAGTTCCGTGGTCATGTGATAGTCGCGGGCAAAGGATGTGGTGGAGAGGTTCTCCATCCGGTCTTCCACCCATTTGACCGGCACGCCCAGCACGATCGATCCGACGACAGAGCAGACATAACCGGCATAGGCGCCAACCTTATTGCCGAATCCGCCGCCGATATCGGGCGCGATCACATGGATCTTGTGTTCCGGCAGGCCCGAAATCAGCGAGACAACCGTGCGGATGACATGCGGGGCCTGGAACGTGCCCCAGAGCGTCAGTTCGCCCTTGACCTTGTCGAACGAGGCAACCGACTGGCAAGTCTCCAGCGGCGACGGATGGGTGCGATGGTCGACCAGCATTTCCTTGATCGTCACATCGGCATTGGCAAAAACGTCGTCGGTTGCCTGCTTATCGCCGATCTGCCATTCGAAGATGTGGTTGGCATGTTTGCGCGGCCCGTGGGCGCCGACCATCTTATCCTGGATATCCTCGCGCAGGATCGGCGCATCCGGCAGCATCGCCTTGAACGGGTCAACGATGCAGGGCAGCGCTTCATAAACGACATCCACGAGTTCGGTCGCATCAGAGGCGATGTAGCGGTCCTCGGCAATGACGAAGGCGACTTCCTGGTTCTGGAACAGCACCTTGTGCTCGGCCAGAACTGCCTGGACGTCACCGGCAAGCGTCGGCATGTAATGCAGGCCAAGCGGTTTCAGATCAGCCGCCGTCAGGACCGCAATCACCCCCGGCAGGGCTTTGGCGCGCGATGTGTCGATGCTGACGATGCGGGCATGCGCATGCGGCGAGCGGACAAAATCGCCGAACAACATGCCCGGCAGTTTCAGGTCGTCGACATAGGAGCCCTTGCCTTGCGTGAAACGGATGTCCTCGACGCGCTTGCGCTTGCACCCCATGCCCTGCAGCTTTTCGGTCCGCTCGGCGCGATCGATGTCAATCTTGACTTGCTCGTTCATTCCGCGGCCTCCTGAAACGGTGTTCCATTGATCTTGGCCGCCGCATACTGGATGGCCTTGACGATGTTCACATAGCCGGTGCAACGACAGAGATTGCCGGCGATGCCGTAGCGAATTTCCTCTTCGGTCGGATTGGCGTTTTCCTGAAGCAGGCGATGGGCGCGCAAGATCATGCCCGGCGTACAATATCCGCACTGCAGTCCATGCATCATCCGGAAGCCTTCCTGAAGCGCGCTGAGCGTTCCGTCGGCATTGGCGACACCTTCAATCGTGGTGATGCTGGCGCCATCGGCCTGGACTGCGAAAGTCATGCAGCTCTTCACCGACATGTCGTCCATGTCGACCGTGCAGGCGCCGCAATGGCCGGTGTCGCAGCCGATATGGGCACCCGTGAGGTTTTGCTGCTCCCGCAGGAAATGGATCAGAAGAGTGCGCGGCTCGACGAGAGCCTCGACAGCCTTGCCATTGATCGTGACCTTGATATGTGACTTTGTCATTGTTTCCCCCTCAGACCGTGGCGCGGACGCGTGCCCGCTCAAGCGCGCGGCGCAGCATGATACCGGCCATCTTCGTGCGGTATTCGGCAGGACCGCGCATGTCGGACGCTGGGTTGGTGATCGCCTCGGCCGCGGCAATTGCCGCATTGACGGTTGCTGCATCGAGCGTACTGCCAATCAGAATGCCAGCCGCCTCGGATGCCCAGAGCGGCGTTTCCGACACATTCGTCAGGCCGATGGATGCGCTGGTGCAGGTGCCATCCGCCATGGTGATGACCACCGCCGCCGCCGCCGTTGCGTAGTCTCCCACCTTGCGCTTGAGCTTTTCATAACCGTAACCATGACCGGCCGGTGGGATCGGAATGCGGATCTCGGTGAGGATCTCACCGGGCTCCAAAGCGGTCTCATAGGCACCCACATAGAAATCCCGAGCCGGCACCTCACGGTTGCCACTGGCGCCGGTCAGTTGGTAGCTGGCTCCGAGACACTGCATCAGCGCCGGCATGTCATTGCCCGGATCACCATTGGCACAATTGCCGCCGATCGTGCCCTTGTAGCGGATCTGCGGGTCGGCGATGACGAGGGCTGTCTCGCGCAGGATTGGGACGAGGTCTGCGAGCAAGCTGCTGGTGATGACCGAATGCTGCGTTGTCATCGCCCCGACGATGACATCATCGCCCACCACTTCAATACGACGCAGTCCCTCGATTGCGGCAAGGTCGACCAGATGCTCGGGCGCTGACAGCCGTGTCTTCATCAACGGTATCAGACTGTGACCGCCGGCAAGCGGCCGCGCATCCTCGCCGAGTTGCAGCAGCAGCGCGACAGCGCTTTCGACCGTTGTCGGCCGATGGTAATCGAAGGTCCCTGGTATCATCCGTCGCTCCTCCCAAAGCTTCGTGTCGAACGACAGGGGCCATCCTCAAGGCCCAGGCGTTCTGTGCAACAGCAGGCAGTGATTGTTCCTGCCAGACAACGGCAAGGACACCAAACGCCCGGATTTGCACGAAATGCACTGGGCTGCGCACGAAATGCGAAAGGAGAGCTGACCTAACTTTCGGTGTAGGAGCCTGCGTTTTCGGATGTCTTGAAGGCAGCCAGTTCGGAGCGAAAGGCTGCAAGCTTTGACCGGCTGATAGGCACCGTGCGCCTGACGGGCGTGTCGAGTTCGGCTACGCCCGAATCGCCAGCCTTCTTGATGCGGACAACGAAGGCGAGATTGACGATATAGCTGCGATGGATGCGGGGAAACAGCGCTTCAGGCAAACGCGCCGCGATGTCGGAGATGGACAAAGGACAGAAGAGGTCGTCACGACCATTAAAGATATAGGTATAATGCGCGTTGGAATGAACCGACGCGATGTCGTCAGCGGCAATGTGGAAGCGCTTGCCGTTCTTTTCGATCGGCAAAAGGAGTTCGCCCGCAGCCAAGCATTCGGGATCGGCGGGCGCTCTGTCCATGCCGGCCGCCGGCTGTATGGCGTCTAGCGTATTCGGTTGCGGGCTGTGCGGTGCGAGCGCGGCCGGTTGCGGGGCGTCAGGTTGCGGGGTTTCCGGCGCCTGGCGTACGGTGGTGCGCCAGGCGGTATCGCCATGCGCGCTCTTCGCCTCCCCGGGGATGAGCGCGAGCATGAAGACAGCGGAGATGGTACAGGCGACCACGCTGACCACGGCTGCCAGCATGTCGCCGGATATCAAGGATTTGATGTTTTCGGCCTTGGCTGCGGCCAGATGTAATGTCGTTCCTGCCATCGCCATATAATGCATGCCCGATACAGCGCAGCCGAGCACAAGGGCACAGAGCAACAACGGCGGCCGCCGTTCGGCGGAAAAGGCAAGCCACAGCGCAAGGCCGGACGCAGCAATCGCGATTGCGATGCTGGCCAATGCATAGGCAGTATCGTGGGTGAGATGCAGGACAGAATGCACGGCAATCATGCCGACATAATGCATCGTGGTGATGCCAACGCCCATGAGCACGGCAGCGATCACCAGCATGCGCTGCGAGCGCAGGCTCGCCAAGTAAACCGCGACGCCGGTGACGAGACTGCAAATCAGGAACGAGAGGAGCGTGGGCACAACGGCGTAGTCGATCGCCACGGAGGTCCTGACAGCCAGCATACCGATGAAATGCATGCTCCAGATGCCGACTGCGAGCGTGATGGCCGAGCCCGAGATCAACAGCCGGCGCCGGTTTGCAAAAGCGACGGGGATGAGAAGCGCGAGGCTGATGCCGACATATCCGGCCTGGATTGCAACCACCACCGAAAGGACAACGAGGATCGGGCTGTAGGTGAACGATGTGGGTAGTTCCGTCATGGCGTTCTCTACAACCTTCAAAAGAGCATAGGCACCACTCCCGTGATCCCGGGTGCGGATTCATACTGCGAGATTTTGCTGTACTGGTTTCGGCGCGCCTCCCAGCGACCGCGTATGACTGTATCGACTTTCGGGAGGATTTGTCGAGCCAGGTGGATCGATTGATCGAGACGATCCATACGGTTCGGAAACAACCACAGCGCTTCCGATGATGTCGCTCGATAGGTAAATTGGGCAGGCTTGATGGTTTGATTTTAAGGGGTAAATCGACATCTCCCTTGCGGGCGCTGACCGAAGCTTGGACGACGCAATGAGCGCGATCCGAAATTTCAGTCACAACGATCAAGACACAACGCCTTCCGACAAGGAAGCAGACGCCCACCCCTCGATTTCCTAAAGCACTTCAAGCGGAGACATCGGTTAAGCGTAAAGAGCGAGTTATGCCTGAACTTGTTGCGGGGGAGGCGATTTGTGTCACAGGAAGAAGGGCACGACATTTTTGCCCAGCTGCGCGGTCGCAGCTACGCATGCAGCCATATGCGCGTGCTGTCGCTTAGCCGGACACCTCGGTTGGATGTGCCAGCGGCAGCATGCCGCGATAGATGCCGGGGACGGATCCTTCGATCGGAATGGCGCCAACGCTTCGGCGATAAAATTCCATCGGTCCTGCCCCTCCGATGACGCCATAGGGATAACCCTGCGCATACATATCGAGCAGCGTTTCCAAGAGAAGCGCGTGGCCGACGCCTTGTCCGCGGCCTGCCTGATCAACGCCCGTCGGGCCGAAGAAGCCTTTGGCGGTCGCCTCGTGGCAGGCAAAGCCCAGAAGCTCGTCATTTTTGATCGCGATAAAGCAGGTGGTCGGCTGGCGCATTGTGGCAACGGTCGCTTCCGCTGCCCACCCTGCCCCGAAGCGCGGCTCGATCCACGCGGTCAATGCCGGCAGTTCCGGTGCCAGCACGCGCCGGATTATCACTCCCAGCTCTGCCATACGGGCGTCGAGGGCGGTATCGCGTTTTAGGTCGTACAGTTTGACAAGCATATCCATGGGTCTGTTCCTTAAAAGTATCAGCCTTTGACCGCACCGGCCGTGAGGCCGGCCACGATGCGCCGCTGGAAAACGAGTACCACGGCAATCAGCGGCAAGGTTACGGTAACGGAGGCCGCCATGATCTGCCCGAAGGGATATTCATAACGGCTGGTGCCGGCAATCAGCCCGATGGCGACAGGCACCGTGCGATTTTCGTCTGTCAGCGTGAAGGTCAGCGCAAACAGAAATTCGTTCCAGGCGAGAATGAAGGCGAGAATGCCGGTGCTCGCCAGCGACGGCCCCATCAGCGGCAGCAGGATCTTCATCAGGATACGGAAATGCGAGCAGCCGTCGATGATGGCGGCCTCTTCCAGCTCCCGCGGAAACTCGCGGATGAAGGTGGTGAGGATCCAGGTGGTGAACGGCACGGTCGAGAGAAGATAGGTCAGGATCAGCGCGCTTGGGCGGTTGAAGAGGCCCAGCCAGTTGATCAGCTCGAAGAGGCCTGACAGGACCACAACCTGCGGAAAGATCGAGATCATCAGGACGATCATCAGCATGGCGCGCCGCTGCGGAAAATCGATCCGGCCAAGGGCATACGCTGCCGAGACGCCGATGATGAGAGACAGAAGGGTGGTGGAAACCGCCACATACGCCGAGTTGACCAGTGAGCCCATGAAGATGGGATTGTCGATCAACTGCCGGTAATAGGTGAAATCAAGCGCCGGCAACAGCGCCGAACGATAGAGTGCGGCGCCTTGCTTGGTGGAGGACACGAAGGCCCAGTAATAGGGGAAAAGCGCATAGATGAGCACGAGCAGCAGCGCAAAAATCTGCAGGCCGCGCACGACCCGGCGCTTCAGCCGGTAAAAGGAAGCGGGCTTGCGGTGTGTTCGTTGAGCGATCGCGTTTTGCATGGATCAGGTCCCCGCCGCCTTGTCGAGGCGCAAGACCCCGATGATGATGATTGCGACGAAAGCGACAAGCAGGAAGACCCAGGTCGATGCCGCAGAGCCGACGCCGAGTTCCTGAAAACTGATGAGCCGGTCACGCGCATAGATCGATACCGTCATGACGTTTTCGTTGCTGGCCGCCAGCACATAGGCCAGATCGAACATGCGCAGGGCGTCGAGAACCCGGAACAGCACGGCAACCCCGATGGCCGGCCGCAGCATGGGCAGCGTGATCGACCAGAAGCGTTTCCACGCGGGGATGCCATCCACGTCGGCTGCCTCGAAAATTTCCGGCGAAATCAGCTGCAGTCCGGCCAGGATCAGCAGCACCATGAACGGCGTCGTCATCCAGACATCAACGAAAATCACCACGCCCATGATCAGGGAGCTGCTGGCAGTCCAGGCAATGCCGTGATCGACAAGGCCGAGCCCGGAGAGCACCTTGTTGATGACGCCGAACTGGTCGTTGAGCATCCATTCCCACATCTTCGTGGCCACCACGACGGGAATGGCCCAGGGCACCAGAATGGCCGCCCGCGCCAGTCCGCGGCCGGGAATGGCGGAGTTCAGCAGAAGCGCGATCGCCAGTCCAAGCACCGTCTCGATTGCAACCGAGATCGCGGCGAAAATCAGCGTATTTTTGACGGCAATCCACCAGCTGCGATCCTGGAGGACCTCGATGAAATTATCGAAGCCGACCATGGAATACACTGAGGGCTCATCGAGATAGGCGTCGGTGAAGGAGAAGAAGAAGGTGCGGGCGAGCGGCCAGACGGCAACCAGCAGGATGACCGCAATGACGGGAAGGAGAAAGAGCCAGGCGGACCTGTGGTCGCGGCGTGCAAGGCGGGCGCTCATGGCAGAGGGGCCTCCTCCGCCAATTTCTGCAGGCCAGCGAGTGGAATACGCCGGCCGTCGCCTGCAAAGGCAAAAACGGCCGCATCGGCAAAATCCAGCCCCACGGGTTTCCCGATCCTGTCCGGCGAAGGCGCCTCCGGAAGCCGGATCACCCAGACGGTGTCGTCGCTGATCCGGCAATAACCGAAATGCTCATGCCCGAGATCCTCGATACGCTCGAGGATGCAGACCATCCGACCAGCACCTTCTGCAACCAGACGCAAGCCTTCCGGGCGAATGCCGATTTCGGTAATGGGATTTTCAAGATTACTGCTTGCCAATGCCAGCGAGAGATGACCGGCGCCAACAATCCGGCCAGCACTCGCTTGCGAGGATACGCCCATGAAATTCATGCGCGGGCTGCCGATGAAGCCTGCCACGAAGCGGTTGTCCGGCGCGTGATAGAGCTGCTGCGGGGTTCCGACCTGCTCGATGCGGCCGTGGTTGAGGACGACGATACGGTCTGCCAGCGTCATCGCTTCCGACTGGTCATGCGTCACATAGATCATCGTCGTCTTCAGGTCATTGTGAAGCCTTGCGATTTCCAGCCGCATTTCCATGCGCAGGTCCGAATCGAGGTTTGACAACGGCTCGTCGAAGAGAAAAATTTCCGGCTGGCGCACCAGTGCCCTACCGATCGCCACGCGTTGCCTCTGGCCGCCGGAAAGCTCCCGTGGCCGGCGATCCATGAGGTGATCGACCTTCAGCATGCGCGCTACGCTCAAAACCTTCTGGCTGATGGCCTCTTTCGCCATGCCGAGCGTTTCCAGGGCAAAGCCGATATTGCGGGCAACGCTCATATGCGGATAGAGCGCATAAGATTGAAAGACGAAGGCAACGCCGCGGCGCGAGGCCGGAACGTCGGTCACGTCGTCTCCGCCGATTGCAACAACGCCGTCAGTGGGCGCGACAAGGCCCGCCACGATACGCAGAAGGGTCGATTTTCCGCATCCCGAAGGGCCGACAAAAACCACGAACTCACCGTCGTCGATCTGCAGTTCGACACCTTGAATAACCGCGTGGGTGCCGAAACTTTTCGACACGGAGTGAAGGGAAACCGATGCCATTTTTCACCTGGGCTCGTCAGAACAGAAGGCGCGCGCCCATGATCAGGGCGGCGACACAGAGGGCGAGAGCCGGTCCTTCAAGACCGCCTCTCGCATTCAAGCCAGGTTCAGCGGCTTTCCTTCAGTTTTTCCAGACGCGCTGCCAAGGTCTTCAGCCCCGATTTCACATCGCCGTTTCCTGACAACATGTCGTGGACGGTCCGATAGAAGGCCTGCGACACGCGATTGTAGCTGGTGCCGGTATAGCCGGAGGGACGCACGGCGCTATCGGCAAAGGCCTGCTGGTTATCCTTGAGGAAGGGGATGGTGGCCAGCACTTCGGGGTCGCTGTAGAGCGCCGGGATCGACGGATTGACGGCATCCTTCAGCGCGCGCTTCTTCTGCATGTCCGGGCCGGTGATGAAGTTGACGAAATCAGCGGCAACGCCCGGCTTGGCGCTATATTTGGAAACACCGTAATACATCGGGCCGAGGCAACCGCTGGATTTCTGGCCGGCACTGCCGACTGGCAGCGGCATCACGCCAACCTTGTCGATGACAGCGCTGCCTTCCTTGTGCGACGTGCCCCAGACATAGGGCCAGTTGCGGTGGAACACGGCATTGCCGGATTCAAACACGGCGCGCGAGGCTTCCTCGTCATAGTTCAGCGTGCCCTCCGGGCTGATCGAGCCGATCCAGCCTTTGGCCTTTTCGATGGCTTCGGCCGCTTTCGGATTGTCAATCGTCACCTTGCCGTTGTCGGAAATGATCGTGCCGCCGCCGTTCGATGCAATCAGTTCGATGGCGTCGCAGGTCAGGCCCTCGTAGCTTTTGGCCTGCCAGGCATAACCCCACATTTCGCCGTTTCCGGCAGCGCGTTCCTTGTCCTGGATTTCCTTGGCGGTTGCGGCCAGCTCATCCCAGGTCTTGGGCTGTGGCTTACCGTATTTCTCCAGAAGATCCTTGCGGTAGAACATCAGCCCGACGTCCATATAGGCCGGCATTGCCACCAGATGTCCGTCAAGCTTTGCGGCAGCAAGGGTGGAGGCGAAGTGCTTGTCCTGATCGGCTTGCGGGATCGTCGCCTTCAGGTCGAGCAGGCCGTTCTTGAACATGCCGAGCCAGATGACATCAAGAAACAGCACATCGATGTCGGTCGATTTTGCCGCCAGCAGCTGCTGATAGATCGGGATCGCGTCATCCAGCAGGGCGGGCATCTTGTTGATCTTTGCTTCGTTGCCCGTCTTTTCCTTCCAGGCATCGGCGACGCTCGTGCAAAGTTCGAACTCCGTCGGCGCGCAGAACACGGAAATCGTCTCGGCATGCGAGGTTCCGCTCCAGAGAGCTGCGGACAGCGCGAGGGCGGCAAGGCTCTTCTTAAACATGAATAGTTCCCTTGATTGTGATAGATCTGACATCTTCGAAACTCTCCGGTTCCCTGCGATAATAGGACTGGTTATGACCAGTCATGTCAACATAGGATGCGGAGGATTTTCGCTAGAGAACGCTGGGCGGACGTAAGGCCAAGGGGGAAAGCCGGATTTGAAGACGCGTGGGGCTGACGATGTATTGGTTTCAACACAGGGTGCGGTTGATCGTGGCGATCCACGCCCGCTGCACAAGCAGGTTTATGAGGCGTTGCTGGCGGCAATCAGCGATGGCAGGCTGCCCTTGCGGGGCAAGCTTCCCTCCGAGCGGGAACTCGTGGATCTCTACGCCGTCAGCCGCATCACCATACGCCATGCGATCCGCGAACTGATCCAGCAGGGTGTGGTGCATAGCCAACCGGGCAAAGGGCTTTATGTCACGGAGCGTGGTGGAAGCTTTGAACTGCAGGTTCTCAAAAGCTTTACCAGCATTGCGCTTGCCAATGGTAGAAATCCCGGCCACCAGCTGATCGAAGCCAGCCTTGTGCGCGCGCCTCTGGAGGTCAGTCGCCCCCTGTTTCTCGGGCCGGGTGCGGAAGTGGTGGTTCTGTCGCGGCTGCGCCTGCTCGACAACATACCCGCGGTCATCCAGACGGACTGGATCCCGGCCGCGCGGGTGCCTGGACTGCTGGACCTCGACTGGGGCGTCGCAAACCGCTCTCTTTACGAGGAACTGCGCCAACGCTATCAGATCTTCCCCAAGCGAGGGCAGACGACGCTCAGCGCCCGGCTGGCAAGCGACAATGAGGCCCGCCTCCTACAGCTATCGCCCCCTGCCGCCGTGCTGACAGTCGACCAGATCGCCTTCGATGACAGGAACCGGCCGGTGAACATGACAGCCCTTGCGCATCATCCTCTGCGCTATCCACTGACACTGCTGCAATCGGAAACCGGTGATTTCACTCAGTATTGACAAGGGTCTCGGTTACGACGCGGGGGGTGGAGCAGCAGACCCGTTGCATGGTAATCCCCCAATTTTAACGGGGCTGTTTCGTAGAATTCACGCGGCCATTTTCAGTTTCTGTGCAGGCGTTATGCCGCCGATGCCCATATTGGGGCGTTCATTGTTGTAGGTCCAGAGCCACTGCGTGGCGAACTCCTGTGCCTCCTCGATACTTTCGATGATGCTCTGATCGAGCCATTCATGCCGGACCGTTCGGTTGTAGCGCCCGACATAGGCATTCTGTTGCGGCTTATGAGACATGCCCGCGCAGATGTCTCAGTATATCCGCCTATTCATCGCCTGGTAGTTCCGGGGCGACATCACGAGTCCCTCCGTCGAAGGTGGCAATCGACACGCTGGAGCGAGGTCCGGCATTTGCCCTGCCACCTGCTGCCTACTGTGGGCGCGGTCACCACCTGCTACCCTAGAGCGTTTCCCTAACTGATTGAATCGGATGGCTTTGCAAATCAGTCTCCTTCTGATTCAAACTATCTGCCGATGGAGGTCGGCAGATATGTCGAAAGCCCTTTCCGTTGATCTTCGCATACGTGTGCTGGCTGCCGTGAACGGCGGCGCATCTCATAGAGAGGCTGCCGAGCGTTTTGGCGTGAGCGCAGCCAGCGTGAGCCGCTGGCGTCACTTGCAAATCCAGCAGGGAAATGTTCGACCCGGTCCACTCGGCGGCGACCGCAATTCCCACAAGACAGAAGCGCATGCCGATCTGATCATGACCTGGCTCGGCGAGCACCGGGACGGCACCCTTTTCGAGCTTCGCAAAGCCTTGGCTGACCAAGGCATTTCCATCAGCAAGTCGGCGCTGCATCGCTTTCTTGTCCGGCACGAACAAACGCGCAAAAAAAGACTGGCCATGCGGTAGAGCAAAGCCGCCCGGACGTTCTGGAAAAGCGGCAATGCTGGTTCGAGGAGCAACTCGATCTCGATCCAGAGCGGCTCGTGTTCATCGACGAAACCTGGACCGCGACCAATATGGCCCGTACTCACGGGCGATGCCGCAAGGGCGAGCGATTGAGGATGGGTTTCCCTCACGGTCATCGCAAGACGACCACATTGGTTGCGGGCCTCCGTAACACGGGAATGGTCGCGCCACTTGTCATAGACGGACCGATCAACGGTGAGTGGTTCGAGGCGTATGTCGCCCAGGTTCTGGTTCCGACATTGAAACCAGGGGATGTTGTCATCCTCGACAATCTGTCCAGCCACAAACGACCGGCAGCAAGGGAGCTGATCGAGGCGGTCGGCGCGACAATGATGTTCCTTCCGCCCTACAGCCCAGACTTCAACCCCATCGAGAAGGCCTTCTCCAAGCTCAAGGCTCTCCTGCGAAAAGCTGCGGAGAGAACCGTCACCGGACTGTGGGATCGCATCGGAAAGCTGATTGATATGGTCGAACCGCAAGAGGCTCAGAGTATCCCTCCGGCGTGGACCGCCTTGCGAGTTTTTGGTGATATCGTGATTTTGCGCTCTTGAGAGTGAACTTAAGAGCGCAATGAGGAACGATGGCACAGGCCATTTTGCTGACGGGTCAAGAACGACGTCGTCGTTGGTCACCGGATGAACGGCGGGAGATTGTGGAGGCAGCATTTGCTCCGGGGGCAAATGTCTCGGCAGTAGCGCGTCGTTTTGATGTTTCGACGGGGCTGCTCTACACGTGGCGGCGCCAAGCGCTGTCTTTGAAAGATGAGCCCGCTTTCGTGCCGGCAACTGTCCTGGACGTTCCTGGCAACGGCGATGGTTGTGCGACAACCATCGTTGTGGACTTTGCGAACGGTATCAAGGTGAGGATTGCGTCCGGGGCGCCTTGTGATCTTGCTGCAGCCGTGATGCGTGCGCTCAAATGATCCCGATCAGTTCGAGCGTGCGGGTTTGGATTGCGAGCGGCCATTGCGATATGCGCAAGGGAATGCACGGCCTTGCTCTGATCGTGCAGGAAGGTTTGGGTCGTGATCCGTTCAAGGGTGACGTTTTTGTCTTCCGCGGGAAAAGCGGCCGGCTGATCAAGGCTCTTTGGCATGACGGATTTGGGCTTTCGCTATACGCAAAGCGGCTCGAGCGCGGCCGTTTCATTTGGCCGGCGACGCAGGGTGGAGCTATTGCGCTGACGGCTGGCCAGATGTCCTATTTGCTTGAGGGAATTGACTGGCGGAACCCGCAGCAGACATGGCGGCCGACGAGCGCTGGATAGTGTCTTTTGGGGCGGGATTTGCGAGCGGGGCGCCAGGAAAAGCTATACAAATCAGTGGTTTTATGATTCACTTCGAGCATGGAAACCGGCTCGGAAAATCCCCGTGATCATGCTGCTGCCCTGGAGGCAGAGCTGGCGATTGCGCGGTTGGAACGAGCTACCGCTTTGGCCGAATTGGCTGTTGCCAAGGCCAAGGAAGCCGATGATCAGGCCATCATTCTTCGCCAGAAAGTCTATATCGAAAAGCTGCAACGGGAACTGCGCGGTCAGAAGTCGGAACGGACGGCGCGGCTGATTGCTCAGATGGAGCTGATGCTTGAGGACGCCGAAGCGACGGCGACCGAAGATGAGCTTGCTGCCGAGATGGCCGTTGCGGCGGCGGCGATTGCGGTCACCGGCTTTACGCGCAAGCGGCCGGTCAAGAAGCCATTCCCGGAACATCTGCCGCGTGAGCGTTTTGTCGTGCCAGGCCCGGTTGCCTGCAACTGCTGTGGCGGTGAACGGCTTCGCAAGCTCGGCGAAGACATTACCGAAACGATGGAGAGCGTACCGCGGAGTTGGAAGATCATTCAGACCGTTCGGGAAAAGTTCACCTGCCGTGACTGCGAGAAGATCAGCCAGGCACCTGCACCCTTCCATGTCATACCGAGAGGGTGGGCTGGTCCGAGCCTTTTGGCGATGATGTTGTGCGACAAGTTTGGCCAGCACATTCCGCTCAATCGCCAGGTCGAACGTTTTGCCCTGGAAGGTGTGCCAATCAGTCTGTCGACTGCGGCAGACGCGATTGGCACGTGCTGCCAGGTCCTGGATCCGCTGGTGCGGCGGATTGAAAGCCATACGTTCGCGTCTGAACGGATCCACGGTGATGACACGACCGTGCCGGTTCTGGCTCTCGGCAAAACCGTTACCGGTCGGATATGGAGCTACGTCAAGGATGATGCTCCGTTTGGCGGTACGGCGCCTCCGTCGGCGATGTTCTATTATTCCCGGGACCGGGCCGGCGAACATCCACAGGCGCATCTGGCCAACTATAGCGGTATCCTTCAGGCGGATGCCTATACGGGCTATGGCCAGCTTTATCTTCCTGATCGAAGTCCGGGCCCGATTCATGAGGCAGCGTGTTGGGCGCATGCCAGGCGACCATTCTTTGCGCAAGCCGATCTGGAGGCCAACGCGCGCCGAAAAGCGCAGGGTAAAAGTGCCGCCGTCATCTCGCCGGTCGCCTTGAACATGGTGCAGCGGATCGACGCTTTGTTCGAAATCGAACGCCATATCAATGGCCGCACTCCCGATGAGAGAAAAGCAATCCGCCAGCAGTTGTCAAAACCGCTGATTGACGACATGGAGATATGGATACGCGAACACCGCGCCAGGTTGCCGCGCGACAATGACTTGGCAAAGGCATTTGACTATATGCTGAACCGCTGGGAATCCTTCACCCGCTTCCTGGACGACGGCCGTATCTGCCTGTCGAACAATTGCGCGGAGCGCTCTCTGCGCGGTGTGGCGCTCGGACGAAAAGCCTGGCTATTTGCCGGGTCCGATCGAGGGGGGCAGCGGGCGGCGTCCATGTACAGCCTGATCGTCACCGCGAAGATGAACCGCATTGACCCACAGGCCTGGCTTGCCGATGTTCTCGCCCGCATCGCCGATCATCCAGCCAGCCGTCTTGATGAGCTTCTCCCCTGGAATTGGCGGAAAACCGCAACATCGCCACTGAGGCAGGCGGCCTGATGGCTGGTCCTCTCGTTCGCTTGAAGGTCACGCTCGATGACGTTGACCCCTTGGTGATGCGCCGCGTTGTCGTGCCATTCCGCATTCGGCTGGACCGGCTTCATGAGATCCTTCAGGAGGCCTTCGGCTGGACCAACAGCCATCTGTATGAGTTCAGGATCCGTGACATCGGCTTCGGCCTGCCTGATGACGGCTTTGGTGGTCCCATCGATGCACGCAAGGAAACGCTTCTTGCTGCCATCGAAGATATTGGCGCGAAGTCATTCAAGTATCTCTATGACTTCGGCGACGGCTGGACGCACTCTGTGAAAATCGAAAAGATCTTTCCGGCGACCGCCGGCTTCGAAGATCCATTCCTTCTCGAGGTTGTCGGACGGTGTCCACCGGAGGATGTCGGCGGTCCCTGGGGCTATCAAGAGTTCCGCGAAGCCATTGCGGACACCAACCATGAGCGTCACCACGAACTTGTCGAATGGTGGGGCCACGCACACTACGATCCGGGCGATGTCGACGCCGCCAATCTCCGCAAAAACGTCGAGGCTCTAGCCGCAAAGTGGAAGCGCCGATCGCGCAAGAAAAGCTGACCTGCGGTCCTCGGCGAATGCTTACGGCTCAGAACTACTTCAATTCCTGCGGATATGATCCAACATGACAGGGAAACGCTCTAAAACGTCTTGCGCCGCCGACGACGTAGGCCAGAAACGCAAAAATCCCGCAGCATTTTGTGCTACGGGATGTAGGGGAATTTGGTTGCGGGGGCAGGATTTGAACCTGCGGCCTTCAGGTTATGAGCCTGACGAGCTACCGGGCTGCTCCACCCCGCGCCAAGAGCGTGCACTGATAGTTGCGACGCTTTAGAGACTTACAGCAAGAAGGGCCACTTTGAGCGACCCTTTTGTTATCGGCTGGGCCGTTAGTGTTTGTGACGAGAAGATTGGCGGATTTGCTATGCAAACCGCGAGGTATTTGCTTTGCAAACCGTGACAACATTGCCTTTAGCAGACCTGGCAGCGACCTACTCTCCCGCGTCTTGAGACGAAGTACCATTGGCGCAGGGGCGTTTCACGGCCGTGTTCGGAATGGGAACGGGTGCAGCCGCCCCGCCATGACCACCAGGTCAGCTAAGGGCAATGTGTTGAGAAGCTGGATTTTTTGTGAGCGAATAGGGAGTAGCCAATAGCGAATAGTTTGTTCGCTGTGGCCTCAGTTTTCGCTGGTTTTGAACACGTCGAATGGGACCTCTTAAGCGCATTGCGGTGCTTTGGGCACCGATACAGGCCAGAGGCCGTCGCGCCTTGTGGCGCGGGCCGTCCGCAGCACATTTTCGTGCGTCAGGACAAAACAAAACTCTTATTGTTTTGCTCATCTTCGATGAGCACAAACAATGAGAACGATCAAGCCAATCGAGCTATTAGTAACGGTAAGCTTCATGCATTACTGCACGTCCACACCCGTCCTATCAACGTGGTCGTCTTCCACGGCTCTGATAGGGAATACTCGTTTTCAGGTGGGTTTCCCGCTTAGATGCCTTCAGCGGTTATCCCTTCCATATATAGCTACCCTGCTATGCCCTTGGCAGGACAACAGGTCCACCAGAGATATGTCCATCCCGGTCCTCTCGTACTAGGGACAGATCCTGTCAATATTCCTACACCCACGGCAGATAGGGACCGAACTGTCTCACGACGTTCTGAACCCAGCTCACGTACCGCTTTAATTGGCGAACAGCCAAACCCTTGGGACCTGCTCCAGCCCCAGGATGCGATGAGCCGACATCGAGGTGCCAAACAACCCCGTCGATATGGACTCTTGGGGGTCATCAGCCTGTTATCCCCGGCGTACCTTTTATCCGTTGAGCGATGGCCCTTCCACACGGGACCACCGGATCACTATGACCGACTTTCGTCTCTGCTCGACTTGTCAGTCTCGCAGTCAGGCGGGCTTATGCCATTGCACTCGACGACCGATTTCCGACCGGTCTGAGCCCACCATCGCGCGCCTCCGTTACTCTTTCGGAGGCGACCGCCCCAGTCAAACTACCCACCATACACTGTCCCGGATCCGGATGACGGACCGCGGTTAGACATCCATGACGATAAGGGTGGTATTTCAAGGATGGCTCCACGAGAACTGGCGTCCCCGCTTCAAAGCCTACCACCTATCCTACACATGCCGACACGAATGCCAGTGTAAAGCTATAGTAAAGGTGCACGGGGTCTTTCCGTCTGACCGCAGGAACCCCGCATCTTCACGGGGAATTCAATTTCACTGAGTCTATGTTGGAGACAGCGGGGAAGTCGTTACGCCATTCGTGCAGGTCGGAACTTACCCGACAAGGAATTTCGCTACCTTAGGACCGTTATAGTTACGGCCGCCGTTTACTGGGGCTTCGATTCAAAGCTTGCACCTCTCCTCTTAACCTTCCAGCACCGGGCAGGCGTCAGACCCTATACGTCGTCTTGCGACTTCGCAGAGCCCTGTGTTTTTGATAAACAGTCGCTACCCCCTGGTCTGTGCCACCCTGACATACTTGCGTACATCAGGGTCACGCTTCTTCCGAAGTTACGCGTGCAATTTGCCGAGTTCCTTCAACATAGTTCTCTCAAGCGCCTTGGTATACTCTACCTGACCACCTGTGTCGGTTTCGGGTACGGTCTATAATGATGGAGCTATTTCCTGGAACCGCTTCCTCGCCCATCCAATCCAATAAGAATGAACAAGTTACGCAATCCGTCACTACCACCAGGCCCACGAATATTAACGTGGTTCCCATCGACTACGCATTTCTGCCTCGCCTTAGGGGCCGGCTAACCCTGCTCAGATTAACTTTAAGCAGGAACCCTTGGTCTTTCGGCGAGGGGGTCTCTCACCCCCTTTATCGTTACTCATGTCAACATTCGCACTTCCGATACCTCCAGAGGCCCTCACGGGTCCTCCTTCGCAGGCTTACGGAACGCTCCGCTACCACGTGCAGTAAACTGCACATCCTCAGCTTCGGTGCATGGCTTTAGCCCCGTTACATTTTCGGCGCAAAGACCCTTATTTAGACCAGTGAGCTGTTACGCTTTCTTTAAATGATGGCTGCTTCTAAGCCAACATCCTGGTTGTTTTGGGATCCTCACATCCTTTCCCACTTAGCCATGACTTGGGGACCTTAGCTGGAGGTCAGGGTTGTTGCCCTCTTCACGACGGACGTTAGCACCCGCCGTGTGTCTGCCGATTAGTACTCCCGGGTATTCGGAGTTTGGTTAGGATCAGTAAGACGGTGAGTCCCCATAGCCCATCCAGTGCTCTACCCCCCGGGGTATTCGATCGACGCACTACCTAAATAGTTTTCGCGGAGAACCAGCTATTTCCGAGTTTGATTGGCCTTTCACCCCTAGCCACAAGTCATCCCAATCTATTGCAACAGATGCGGGTTCGGCCCTCCAGTTGGTGTTACCCAACCTTCAGCCTGCTCATGGCTAGATCACTCGGTTTCGGGTCTAATGCATCTAACTGAACGCGCTATTAACACTCGCTTTCGCTGCGCCTACACCTACCGGCTTAAGCTTGCTAGATACACTAAGTCGTTGACCCATTATACAAAAGGTACGCAGTCAGGCTTTCGCCCTCCTACTGTTTGTAGGCATCCGGTTTCAGGTTCTATTTCACTCCCCTTGTCGGGGTGCTTTTCACCTTTCCCTCACGGTACTTGTTCGCTATCGGTCATGCACGAGTACTTAGGCTTGGAGAGTGGTCTCCCCATGTTCAGACAGGATTTCTCGTGTCCCGCCCTACTCTAGGACAATGCGTATTTTACGTGTACGGGGCTATCACCCGCTACGGCCGAACTTTCCAGATCGTT
>NZ_CM177836.1:135000-550000 GCF_058242775.1 Neorhizobium sp. PAMB6630 | reverse complement strand
GGATGCCGTCGACAGCGCATTTTCCGACGATGCGCCGGTCATCCTGTCCGGCCGCGAGCTTCCCAGTGTTTATGACGGCATATACCGGGCCGCCCTCTCCTACGGGATGACGGCCGATATGACGGCAACCATGGTGAAACTGCTGGCAAGCAGCGTCGATCTGCAAGCGCAGCTGAGGCCGAGCGATACGATCGAGGCGTTCTTTTCAGCCGCCGACGAGCAGGGGCGCGCCGGGCCGCATTCCGAGCTTCTGTATGTCAGCGCAAAATTTGGTGACACGGTAACCCGTTTTTACCGCTACCAGAACCTCGAGGACAATTCGGTCGACTATTTTGACCAGGACGGCAAGAGCATCCGCCAGTTCCTGCTGCGCAACCCCGTGCCCAACGGTCGGTTGACCTCCGGTTTCGGTATGCGCCGGCACCCGATCCTCGGTTATTCCCGCATGCACACCGGCACCGACTGGGCAGCACCCCGCGGCACACCGATTATTGCCACCGGCAACGGCATCGTGGAAAAGGCGGGCTGGGCGTCCGGTTATGGCAACCAGACGATCGTGCGCCACGCCAATGGCTATGAGACTTCCTACAACCACCAGAGCGCCATCGTCAAAAGCGTGCGTGAAGGCGCACGCATCACGCAGGGCCAGGTCATTGGTTATGTCGGCTCGACCGGTTCCTCCACCGGAGCGCATCTGCATTACGAGCTGATCGTTAACGGCACCAAGGTGGATTCCATGAAGGTGCGCCTGCCCGGCGGCAAATCGCTCTCCGGCACGCCGCTTGCCCGCTTCGAGGAAGAACGCAAGCGGATCGATGCGCTTCTGACCAGCAATAGCAGCGAACAGGTCGCGGCGAAGTAAGCCATTCCGAGTGATCGTGGAGTTCGATCAATAAAAAGGGCCATCCCGAGGGATGGCCCTTGATCGTCATGCCGCTTCGGCGACATGCCTCTTCACGTTAAACAGCAACCGGTCGGAGCCGGCACTGACCTTGACTGTGGAGGCATCCGGCACCGTGCCGCCGAGGATCTGTTCGGCAAGCGGATCCTGAACGTATTTCTGGATCACGCGCTTCAAGGGACGTGCGCCGTAGACAGGATCATACCCCTTGTCTGCCAGCCATTCGCGGGCATCCGCACCCAGTTCCAGCGTGATCTTGCGATCCGCCAGAAGCTGCAGCAGGCGTACCATCTGGATATCGACGATGGCGCCCATTTCGCTGCGGGCCAGACGGTGGAACAGAACGATCTCGTCGACGCGGTTCAAGAATTCCGGCCGGAACGAGGCCTTCACCACATCCATCACCTGCTCGCGCACGCTATCGACATCCTGGTTCTCGCCCAGCGACGTCAGATATTCCGCGCCAAGGTTCGAGGTCATGATGATGATCGTGTTCTTGAAGTCGACCGTGCGACCCTGCCCGTCCGTCAGACGCCCGTCATCGAGCACCTGCAGGAGAACGTTGAAGACGTCAGGATGCGCCTTCTCGATCTCATCGAACAGCACGACCTGATAGGGTTTGCGGCGGATGGCTTCCGTCAGCGCGCCGCCCTCGTCATACCCGACATAACCCGGAGGTGCCCCGATCAGCCGCGAGACGGAATGTTTCTCCATGTATTCGGACATGTCGAGGCGCACCATCGCGGTTTCATCATCGAACAGGAACCGGGCGAGCGACTTGGTAAGCTCTGTCTTCCCAACGCCGGTTGGCCCCAAGAAGATGAACGAACCGATCGGCCGGTTCGGATCCTGCAGGCCGGCGCGCGCACGGCGCACCGCCCGCGACACGGCCTGCACCGCATCGCCCTGCCCCACCACAGAACGCGCCAGTTCGTCTTCCATGCGCAACAGCTTGTCGCGTTCGCCTTCCAGCATCTTGTCAACGGGAATGCCGGTCCAGCGGGACACGATATGGGCGATGTTATCGGGCGTCACCACTTCCTGCACCATGGCATCGGGGCCGGCGCCATCATGGGCTTCAGCTGTTGCCAGATCCTTTTCGAGGCCGGGAATGACGCCGTAAGCCAGCTCACCCGCACGCTGGAACTCGCCCTTGCGCTGGGCAATCGCCAGTTCGTTGCGGGCCTCGTCCAGCTGGCGCTTCAGGTCGGCGGCCAGACCGAGCTTCTGCTTTTCCGCCTGCCAGCGGGCTGTCAGCGCATCGGCCTGTTCCTCGATGGAGGTGAGTTCGGTTTCCAGCCGCTTCAGCCGGTCGGCCGAAGACGTATCGGTTTCCTTCTTCAATGCCTCGCGCTCGATCTTCAGCTGCATGATGCGGCGATCCAGCTCGTCCAGCTCTTCCGGCTTGCTGTCCACCTGCATACGCAGGCGCGATGCCGCCTCGTCCATCAAGTCGATGGCCTTGTCCGGCAGAAAGCGGTCGGTGATGTAGCGGTTGGAAAGGGTCGCTGCTGCCACCAGCGCGGAATCGGAGATCCGCACCTTGTGGTGCTGCTCGTATTTTTCCTTGAGGCCACGCAGGATGGAGATCGTGTCTTCCACCGTCGGCTCGTCCACCATCACGGGCTGGAAACGGCGGGCAAGGGCCGGGTCCTTTTCCACATGCTTGCGGTATTCATCAAGCGTGGTGGCACCAACGCAGTGCAACTCGCCGCGGGCAAGCGCCGGCTTCAGAAGGTTGGATGCATCCATCGCCCCATCGGCCTTGCCGGCACCGACCAGCGTGTGCATTTCGTCGATAAAC
This sequence comes from Neorhizobium sp. PAMB6630, assembly GCF_058242775.1. Lineage (NCBI taxonomy): Bacteria > Pseudomonadati > Pseudomonadota > Alphaproteobacteria > Hyphomicrobiales > Rhizobiaceae > Neorhizobium > Neorhizobium sp. PAMB6630. The sequence goes on along the minus strand of NZ_CM177836.1, from coordinate 547,295 downwards.
AGGATGATATCGCCGTTTTCCGACTGCACTTCGGAGAGAACGCTCTTCAGGCGCTCCTCGAATTCGCCGCGATATTTCGCGCCGGCAATCAGCGCGCCCATGTCGAGCGCCATCAGCTTCTTGTCTTTCAGGCTTTCGGGCACATCGCCATTGATGATGCGCAGCGCCAAACCTTCGGCGATCGCCGTCTTGCCGACGCCCGGCTCGCCGATCAGCACCGGATTGTTCTTGGTACGGCGCGACAGAACCTGGATCGTGCGGCGGATCTCGTCGTCACGGCCGATGACCGGATCGAGCCGGCCTTCGCGGGCTTCCTCGGTCAGGTCGCGGGCGAACTTCTTCAAGGCGTCAAAACCCTGTTCGGCATTGGCGCTGTCGGCGGTACGGCCCTTGCGGATGTCGTTGATCACCTGGTTCAGCGCCTGCGCGGTCACGCCAGCCTTCTTCAGGGTTGCCGATGTGGAGGCAGAGGTTTCGATGGCCAGCGCCTGCAACAGGCGTTCCACGGTAACGAAACTGTCGCCGGCCTTCTTGGAAGCTTCTTCGGCTGTGGTGAAAACCTTGGCAAGCGGCTGCGCCAGATAAACCTGGCCATTGCCGCCGGAGACTTTCGGCAGCTTGGCAAGCGCTGCATCATTGGCGATGCGTGCGTCCTTGGCACTGCCGCCGGCGCGCTCGATCAGCGACGAGGCCATTCCCTGGTCGTCGTCGAGCAGAACCTTCAGCACATGCTCTGGCGTAAACTGCTGGTGCCCTTCCGACAGGACATGGGTTTGCGCCGATTGCAGGAAACCGCGCACGCGCTCGGAGTATTTTTCGATATTCATGACTGACCTCCATGGATCGTCCTGCCCTTATAGGCGCAAGCCGATAATTGAGATTGAGCCCCCTCACAAGGCGAGCCCGTGCCGCATTCTTTTGCAATCGAACACGGCATCGTGAGGCCAATATGGTGGCGGTTTTCATGGGTTTAAAGACCGCAAACAGAAAAACCCCGACCAGACGGCCGGGGTTTGATGATTGTCAGATCCTGAGGGATCGAAGGCTTATTCGCCTGCAGCATCGGCAAGCGAAGGCTCGCCTTCAGGGCTTGCTTCACCTTCGCCTTCCGCCGTGCGACGCGGACGGCGCGGACGGTTGCTGGCATTGCGGCGGCGCGGCTGGCGTTCGCGCGGTGTGCCGCCTTCTTCCTCGATTGCAACTTCGGCAGGCGTGCCTTCGATCACCGGCTGCGGACCGCTGCCATCGATGACGGGTGCTTCTGCAACAACCACCGGGGCTGGAGCCACCTTGGGCGCTGCGGGCTGACGCGGGGTCTGCTGGCGCGGAGCCGGCTGGGCTTGCGGTTGCGGCGGTTGAGCCTGGGGCTGTGGCGGCTGAGGCTGCGATTGCTGCGGCTGATGTTGCTGCGACGGCTGATACTGCTGCTGATAACCGTTATCGTCGTTATCGCCCATATCCATGTCGTCGCCATCACGATCATTGTCGCGATCGTTGTAGTCCTGGCGATCGGCGTGCTGGACACGTTCCTGCATCTGCGCCTGGGCTGCTGCAATGATGCGGTTATAGTGTTCGGCGTGCTGGAGATAGTTTTCGGCCATGACACGGTCGCCGGCGCTCTGAGCATCGCGGGCAAGGGTCGAATATTTTTCCGCAATATGCTGGGCTGTGCCGCGGATCTTCACATCGGGGCCGGAACTGTCGTAGGTCCGGGTCAGCGGGTTGGAGCCCTTGCGGTTAAAATTGTTACCGCCACCACCGCCGCCGCCATTGTTGTTATTGTTGTTGTTATTGCCGCGCCCCCGACCACGCTTGTTTTGCTGTCCTGGCCTCATCGATCTTTCACCTGAATTCTTTGTGCTTTGCTGATTAAGGGCCACGCGGCCAGCCGGCAACTGCCGGAACAAGGCTTCACGTGCCGCGGACAGGGTCGATCCATCCGTCCCGCCGCTAGTGGAAGTCAGTTTATCTGAATCACACACTAGGTAACGTTCAACCCTTGAGGCCTTCCGAAAAAGGCCAGCTTCCGGTTGAGCTTAACCTGAACGAATCTCCGTTCATTCCCAGCTGCCCAGTGCGTGCCCGCAACCTATCCCGCTTCATCTCCAATTCCAAGCCTTTTCTTTCGCGTCTGCAAAAGGAGCTTAAGGCCCGGCAGGATAACGGTTTTCCCGCGCAAAAACCAATACGCGATCATTGCCGCCATAGTCGGAAAGCGCCTCGATCAAAGTATAATCATGCGCTGCAAACAAGGCGGAGACGGAAGACTTCTGATCGAAACCGATCTCCAGGCCGACCACACCGTCTGCCCCTAGAAAGTTGCCGATGCCTTCGGCAATGGCCCTGTAGGCATCGAGCCCGTCAGCGCCTCCATCCAATGCGAGCATCGGATCGAAGTTTCGAACATCGGGCTCAAGTTCGGCAATGACATCACTGTTGATATAGGGGGGATTTGACACGATTATGTCAAACAATCCCTCGATCTTGTCGAACCAATGGCTTTCCACAGCCATGAACCGGTCGCCTACCCCGTTGAGGTCGGCATTGCGGCGTGCCGTTTCAAGGGCGCCGGGGGCAATATCGGTGCCAACTGCCAGAAGTTCGGGCACTTCGGAAAGGAGCGCAATGGCAATGGCGCCGGTTCCGGTGCCCAGATCGAGAAGGCGTGCCGAGCCTTTGGTCTCGATAATCCGCTTCAGAGGCGCAAGCATCGCCTCGACCAGAATTTCGGTATCCGGGCGTGGCTCCAGCGTGTCTTTCGACAGAAGCAGGCGCACACCATGGAAATCGCGTTCCCCCAGAATGCGATGAACCGGTTCGCGTGCCATACGGCGCGCAAGCGCGGCCTCCAGCCTTGCCACCTCGTCGCTGGACAGAACGCGGTCGCCGCGCAGCACAAGATCCGTCGATGTCAGATCGAAAAGGCCGCAGATCAGCACGCGGGCATCCGTTGCCGCATCGCCAAGGCCGGCAGCGGAAAGCTGCGCGCGGGCCTCGGCAAGTGCTGCTGCAAGGGTGCGGGTCACGGCTGCGGCTCGCCAAGCTGCGCCAGTTGTCCAGCCTGATAATCAGAAATCAGCGCATCGACCACTTCGTCGATTTCGCCGATCATCATGCGGTCGAGCTTGTAGAGCGTCAGGTTGATGCGGTGGTCGGTGACGCGCCCCTGCGGGAAATTATAGGTGCGGATACGCTCAGACCGGTCGCCGGAACCGACCTGGCTCTTGCGATCGGCGGAGCGTTCGCTGTCGGCCTTCTGGCGTTCCATGTCATAAAGACGCGAGCGCAGAACCTGCATGGCTTTCGCGCGGTTCTGGTGCTGCGATTTTTCAGAGCTGGTGACGACAAGCCCAGTCGGCAGATGGGTGATGCGCACGGCCGAATCGGTGGTGTTGACGTGCTGGCCGCCGGCACCCGACGAGCGCATCGTATCGATGCGGATATCTTCGGCGCGCACCTCGATATCGATCTCCTCGGCTTCCGGCAGAACGGCGACGGTTGCGGCGGAGGTATGGATGCGGCCGCTTGCCTCAGTTTCCGGCACGCGCTGAACGCGATGGACGCCGGATTCGAACTTCAGCTTGGAAAACACACCGCGCCCGGTCACCGTCGCGATGATTTCCTTGTAGCCGCCGGCCTCGCCCTCGCTTGCGGAGAGAACCTCCACCTTCCAGCCCTTGGTGGCTGAAAAGCGTTCATACATGCGAAACAGGTCGCCGGCAAAAAGGGCGGCTTCCGATCCGCCGGTGCCGGCGCGGATTTCCACGATGGCGCTTTTCTCGTCAGCGGCATCTTTTGGCAGAAGCAGGATCTGCATGTCCTTTTCCAGCGTCTCGATGCGCTCCATCGCATCCGGAAGCTCGGTTTCGGCAAGCTCGCGCATGTCGCGATCGGTCGCCTTGTCGGCCAGCAGCGCCCGAAGATCCGCCTCTTCGGCGATTGCCTTTTCATATTCGCGGATCTTGCCCACCACCGGCTGAAGCTCGGAATATTCAGACGCCAGCTTTACGTAAACATCAGCCGCCGGCCCTTCGGACATGCGGGCTTCGATCTCACCGAAACGGCGTTCCAGTTCACGCATCTTTTCGACAGGAAGCTTCGCCACCGTCTTACACTCCGGTTGTTCTTGTTGTTGTTCTAGACGGGAATATTGTGCGCGGCCGCAAACGCCACCAGAAGTTCGCGCACCGGCGTGGTGGAGCGCGTATCATCCAGCGCGGCGTTGAGTTCCATGCCGAGCTGGGCCGCATCGAGCCCCAGCAGCATGGCCTTCACCGGACCGATTGCCGTTGGCGCCATGGAGACCGCACGGAAGCCGACGCCGATCAGGGCCATGGCAGACAGGGGCTTGCCCGCCATTTCACCGCAGAGCGTCAGCGGCGTCTTGTTGCGCTCGGCGGCCCGCACGATGTCGCGCAGGATGCGCAGGAACGGCTTGCCCAGCATGTCGAAACGATCAGACACGCGCGCATTGCCACGGTCTGCCGCCATCGAGAACTGGAAGAGATCGTTGGAGCCGACCGACACGAAATCGACATGCGCCATCAACTCGTCCAGCTGCCACATCAGCGAGGGCACTTCCAGCATGGCGCCAAACTGCAGCTTGCGTGGCAGCGGATGGCCGAACTTGGAGAGATACTGCACTTCCTTCTGCATCAGGTCGCGCACGGCGCGGATTTCCGACACTTCCGTCACCATCGGCAGCATCATCTTCAGCTCGGCACCGGCGGAGGCGCGCAACAGCGCGCGAAGCTGCGTGCGCAACAGGCCCGGCCGATCCAGCGACAGGCGGATCGCACGCCAGCCGAGCGCCGGGTTTTCCTCTTCCTGGTTGCGGAAGTAGGAGACGACCTTGTCGCCGCCGATATCGAGCGTGCGGAACGTCACCGGATGGCCGGCCGCCTGGCGCAGAACATTGCGATAAAACGCCTCCTGCTCCTCGAGCTTGGGCATCGTCGAGGCAATCATGAACTGTAGTTCGGTGCGGAACAGGCCAATGCCTTCCGCGCCGGATTCGGCCAATTGCGGCAGATCTACCATCAGGCCGGCATTCATCATCAGGCTGATGCGCTGACCGTCCTTGGTCACCGAATCCACGTCGCGCAAGGCACGGAACTGCTCCTGCCGGCGGGCGCGCAGTTTTACCTTTTCCTCGTAGGCCTTCACCAGATCGGCCATCGGGCGCAGATGCACCTGCCCGTCATCGCCATCGATGATGATCGAATCACCGTTTTCTGCAAGCGCCACGATGCCGGCCGCCTGACCGACCACCGGAATACCCATGGCACGCGCAACAATCACCACATGGCTGGTCACCGCGCCATCTTCCAGCACGAGGCCGCGAATATTCATCCGCGGATAATCGAGAAGTTCGGCCGCTCCCATGGCGCGGGCAAAGATCACCGCATCGGTCGGAAAACCTTCATCGAATGCGCGGCCTGAAAAACCGGTCAACTGGCGCAGCAGCCGGTTGGCCAGATCATCAAAATCATGCATCCGCTCGCGCAGATAGGGGTCGGTGAGGCGCATCATGCGCGCCTTGGTGTCGCTCTGCACCTTTTCGACGGCCGCTTCTGCCGTGAGCCCGTTGCGGATCGCCTCTTCCATGCGCCGCACCCAGCCCTGGTCATGGGCAAACATGCGGTAGGTTTCGAGAACCTCGCGGTGCTCGCCCTCCTGGGACACTTCTCGGCGCGACAGCATGTCGTCGATCGACAGGCGCAGCGAGCCGATGGCCTCCACCAGCCGCACGATTTCCTTGTCCGCATCCTCGTTCAGAAGGTTGGTGACGACGATACGCGGTTCGTGCAGAACCACATGGCCAAGGCCGATGCCCTCGTTATAACCGTCCGCCTCGATGGTGATGGCGCGCGTCAGATCGAGTTCCAGCCCCGGCTGGGTGATTTTCTTCAGTTCTCCGGTCGCAATCATCTCGGCGATCACCATAGCGGTGGTTTCAAGCGCCTCGACCTCGTCTTCGCGGTAATTGCGCTGCGCCTTGTTCTGGACGACGAGCACGCCCAAAGTGCGACCGGCGCGCAAAATCGGCACGCCGAGGAAGGAGTGGTAAATTTCTTCACCGGTTTCAGGAAGATAACGGAAAGCCGGATGCGCCTGCGCATCGGAGAGGTTCAGCGGCTGGGCGGAGGCGGCAATCGTGCCGACAAGGCCCTGCCCCATTTTCAGCTGGGCCAGATGCACCGAATCCTTGTTGAGACCTTCGGTGGCGTAAAGCTCCAGCACGCCATCGGAGCGCAACACGTAAACGGAGCAAACCTCCGCCACCATGTTGCTGGCGATCTGGCGCACGATCCGGTCAAGCCGCTCCTGCGGCTCCAGCGGCTCGGCCATCAATTCCCGCAGTCTCTTCAGCAGGACGCGCGGGCCCGCCGACAGGTCTCTCATCGGCATGTTCGCTCCCGAATTCGGCTCTGTCCCATCCGGAAGATGGTGCACCGACTCAAGCTTGGAGGCGGTACAACCAACCGGTTCTAGATCAACTCTTATCGAGACCGTAAGCAGAATGCAAAGTCCGAACTGCGAGTTCGGAATAAGCACCGTCAATCAGGATGGAAATCTTGATTTCCGAGGTGGTGATCGCCTTGATGTTGATGCTTTTTTCGGCAAGTGCCTTGAACGCAGTCGCAGCCACGCCAGCGTGGCTGCGCATGCCGATGCCCACAACCGAGACTTTGCACAGGCCCGTCTCGTTCTGCACCACGTCGAAGCCGATCTTGGCCTTGTTGTCTTCCAGAACCTTCATGGCCTTTTCGACATCGCCGAAGGGCACGGTAAAGGTCATGTCGGTGCGCGAGCCATCTTCGGAGATGTTCTGCACGATCATATCGACATTGATATGCGCCTCGGCCAGCGGCCCAAAAATGGCTGCCGAAACACCCGGCCGGTCGGCGAGGCGACGCAGCGAAATCTGCGCTTCATCCTTGGCATAGGCGATGCCGGTAACGACTTCCTGTTCCACGATTTCTTCCTCGTCGCAAATCAACGTGCCGGGCGGATTGATGAGGTCACCCATGCCCGGCGCATCGGGATCCTCGAAACTGGAGCGGACGAAGGTGCGCACCTTGTGAACCATGGCAAGCTCCACGGAACGGACCTGCAGCACCTTGGCGCCGAGGGATGCCATTTCCAGCATTTCCTCGAACGAGATCTTCTTCATGCGGCGTGCCTTGGGCACGATGCGCGGATCGGTCGTGTAGACGCCGTCCACGTCGGTATAGATGTCGCAGCGGTCAGCCTTGACGGCAGCTGCAATCGCAACTGCAGACGTATCGGAACCGCCACGGCCAAGCGTTGCAATGCGGTTATCAGGGCCGATGCCCTGGAAACCGGCGACGACAGCCACCTGCCCCTCGCCCATGCGGCGAACAAGCTCGGTTCCGTCGATATCCACGATGCGGGCGGCGCCATGGGTGTTGTCGGTGCGGATCGGGATCTGCCAGCCCTGCCAGGAGCGGGCATTGATGCCCATGGATTGCAGCGCGATGGCCAGAATGCCTGATGTCACCTGTTCGCCGGAGGCGACGACGGCATCATATTCGCGCGCATCGTAGAAGGGCGAGGTGGCGCCTGCGACCTTGGGCATGTCCTGCACCCAGCCGACCAGTTCATTCGTCTTGCCGGACATGGCCGAGACGACGACGGCCACTTCATGGCCGGCATCGACCTCACGTTTCACATGGCGCGCCACATTATGGATGCGTTCGAGATTGGCGACCGACGTGCCGCCGAACTTCATGACAATGCGAGCCATATCCGACCAAAACCACCTTATCGCGCTTGAAGAGACCCGGCGCGGCTTAAAATTGAAAAGCCCTTTGCCACAGGGGGAAAGGCTTGCGGCGTCCTCTTAGCGAAAAGGGTTCCACGGTGCAATGGGCAAGAGGTGACCCGCAACGCGCAAACGCGGCACCTTTCGGGCGCCGCGTTTTACTCACTCGTCGTTGAAGAGGCTTACTGGCCCGGCACAGGGCACGGATTGTCCTGCGTGCAGCGGTCGGAGGGAACCCAGCTGCCCTGGGGCCCCCGCTGGCGATCCCGGTTCTGATCCCCGTCGGGGACCGGCCGTGCCTGGTCTTGACGCCTGCTGTCATCGGGGCGTCGATTGTCATCGGGACGCCTGTCGTCAGGGCGCCAGCCATCACCGCGGTCACGGCGGTCACCATCCCAGTTGCGGTTGCCATCGCGACCATCCGGACCGGGGCGGCCATCATAGCGGTTGCGGTCGTCCGGTCTGTTTCTGTCATCGCGGCGATTGCCGTCATCGTAGCGATAGCGGTCGTTCATGCCGTTGCGGTCTTCGTAGCGATAACGGCCGTCTTCCCGATAGCGGTTGGGGTCGCGGATCGGATCGTCACGGCGACTGTCATAACGGGGCGGCGGCGGTGGCGGGGTATCGCGACGATAATCCCAGCCGCGCCAGCGGTCACGCTCGCGGTAGAAATCGCGACCGCTGTAATAACGCCGCCAATAGGTATCGACGTCAAAGGTGATCGTCGGAATGCCGAGCGGACGGTAATACTGGCGGTCGACATAAACGCGGTTCTGGCGATAGGTCGTCTGGATGTAATTGCCCGACACCCAGCCGCGGCCGCGCGCAAACGAGACATCACACCAGTTGACCGTATCGAGGCAACCATTGATGCTGATCGGCGCGCCGACCGGGATAACCACCACGGCCGGATAACGGGTGCTCGGGCCGGAGCGCATGTTGACATTTGCCGTGGCAAAACCTTGCGTGGCGGCAGATGCAAGGCTGGGAAAGGCCAACAACGCCCCCACCGCCAAAGCTTTGTAAATATGACGTTTCACTGGTTTCCTCCTTGGGAATTCTTTATGCTCGGCGCAAACGTCCCTTCTGTTGCCAGCAGGTCGTCCGGAATTTGTTTTTTTAATGTCGCGAGATGCTCGCCCGTGCGTTATCCGCCGCCCTTTCAACCGCTGCGACATTCCGGCGGACTTGACAAGAGCTGCCGGCGGACCGACTTCAGACGAGAATGACAGGGAGCTGCACCATGACCGAAGCGTCCGCAACGACGATTGACCAGGCTGAAGTGGACCGCTTTTCCGCCATGGCTGCGGAATGGTGGAGCCCGACGGGGAAATTCAAGCCGCTGCACAAGTTCAACCCGGTGCGGCTGGCCTATATCCGCGACCGCGTCTGCGAAAATTTCGGCCGTGAGCCGAAAAGCAACCGTCCCTTCGAGGGCCTGCGTTTTCTTGATATCGGCTGCGGCGGCGGGCTTTTGTCGGAGCCAATGGCCCGCATGGGCGCGACCGTTATCGGTGCTGACCCCTCGGAAAAGAACATCCGCATTGCCCAGACCCATGCCGCCGAAAGCGGCGTGACCGTCGATTATCGCGCAGAAACCGCCGAACAACTGGCGGCCGCCGGCGAAACCTTCGACGTGATCTTCAACATGGAAGTGGTGGAGCATGTGGCGGACGTGAACCTGTTCATGACCACCTGCGCCTCGATGCTGCGTCCCGGCGGTCTGATGTTCATCGCCACCATCAACCGCACGATGAAAGCCAATGCGCTGGCGATCTTTGCCGCGGAAAACATCCTGCGCTGGCTGCCGAGAGGCACCCACCAATATGATAAGCTGGTGCGGCCTGAAGAAATCGAACGTCCGCTCAGCGCCTCCGGCCTGACCATCACCCACCGCACCGGCGTGTTCTACAACGTGCTGCAGGACCGCTGGAACCTGTCGAAGGACATGGACGTGAATTACATGATGCTGGCGAGGCGCGAGGGCTGACAACCCGAAGGCGCGCCTTTCGGATATGCAGTCGGCTTAGTTCGTATCGTCGGGCAGAACCGGCAGGGGGGCAATCTCGATGCCTTCCTCGATCAGGTCCTTCACCTCGGCAAGGCTTGCTTTTCCCATGATGCCGCGGGCATCGGCTTCGCCGTAATGGATTTTTCGCGCCTCTTCGGGAAAACGCTCGCCGACATCCTCGGCGTTCGCCTTGATGGTGGCCACCATTTCCTTCAATTTTACGATGGTTTCCTGGCGCGCCACATCCATCGCCACCTGCTGGCGGGCTTCCTTGTCGCGTGCCGTGGAGACAGACGGCGCCATCAGGCTTTTTGAAATGGCCGACGAGCCGCAGACCGGGCAGGTGAGAAAGCCGCTTTCCACCTGCCGATCGAAATCGGCGCCTTGCGAGAACCACCCTTCGAAGGAATGGGCGTTGTCGCAGATGAGGGAATAACGGATCACGCCGCCTCGCCTCCAGCCGGCGCCACGGCTTGCGATGTGGCAAGCGTGAAATCGCGTGCGTTCTTCAGGTTCGGAATTTTTGCGCGAGCCGCCTTGACCGCCGCCATGTCGAGTTCGGCCAGAACCACCGCCTCGCCGACGCCCCCGGCCGAAGCCAGGATCTTGCCCCAGGGATCGATGATCATCGAGTGGCCATAGGTCTCGCGCCCATCCTCGTGAACGCCGCCTTGGGCTGCCGCAATCAGGAAGGCGCCGTTTTCGATGGCGCGGGCGCGCAGCAGGATTTCCCAATGCGCCTCGCCGGTCTGTCGGGTGAAGGCTGCCGGAACCGTCAGGATTTCGGCCCCGGCGACGGCTTCGGCACGAAACAGCTGCGGGAAACGCACGTCGTAGCAGATGGCAAAACCCAGTTTCGCAAATCCGAGATCGGCGACACGCGCCTCCGTACCCGGCTGGTAGGCGGCACTTTCGCGCCAGCTCTCGCCATTGTCGAGGTCGACGTCGAACATGTGGATCTTGTCGTAGGAACAGATGCGCGCGCCATCCGGCCCGAACAGGAAACCGCGATTGGCAATCTTGTCGTCGCCGGCGCCGCGCGCAATGGCGGTGGAGCCGACATGCACATGAATGTTCAGTTCGCGTGCAAGCTCTGCTGCGCGCGAGACGATGAGGTCACTGTCTTCGCCACGCAGGATAGCGCGCAGTTCCGCCCGGTTCTTCTGCAGCGCGCCGGTCATTTCCGGGGTCTGGACATAGACGGCACCCTGGCCTGCCGCCTCGCGCACGAGGCGGGCCATGTCGTCCGCATTCTTCTGCGGATCGACGCCGGAACACATCTGGATGGCTGCGACCTTGACCGTCATCTTACACCTTATGCAGCCAGAAGCGGATCGAGCTTGCCATCACGGTCGAGCGCGTGCAGATCGTCGCAACCGCCGACATGCCGGCCGTCGATGAAGATCTGCGGGAAGGTCGAGCCGCCATTGGCCTTCTGGATCATGTCCTGGCGCAGTTCCTGCGAAAAGGTGGCGTCATGTTCGGTAAAATTCACGCCCTTCGACTGCAGCAAAGCCTTGGCGCGGGCGCAATAACCGCACATCTGGCGGGTGTAGATGACGACGTCTGCCATGATGATCTCCGTGAGAGGAAACGCTATCGCGTAATCTTGATGCTGTTCGTCATATAGGCTCGGCCAGCGCCATTGCAAAGGTCAAAACCGTGACGTCGGCGGCCCCTGCCCGCTTCAGCGCACGCGCGGCAGACGACACAGTGGCACCGGTGGTGAACACATCATCCACCAGCACCACACGTTTGCCGAAAACCTGATGCTCCTCGCCCTTCACCACGCGAAAGGCAGCCCGCACATTCTCCTCGCGGCCGCGTGCGGACAGCCCCACCTGCCGGCTGGTGCGCTTTCGGCGCATCAGGGCGCGGGTGAGAAGCGGGCGGTGGCTGAGCCGCGCCAGATGGCGGCCAAGTTCTGCTGCCTGGTTGAACCGCCGCTGCATCAGCCGCGTCCAGTGCAAGGGCACCGGGATGATGGCATCGCAAAGCGCCAGATGCTCCCCCGCTGCACGCGCCATCCAGGCCGCCATCATGGGCGCGAGATCCGTGCGGTCGCGGTATTTGAGGCCATGAACCAGCGTGCGCGCGGCCCCTTCATGCAGCGCAACAGCCCTTAGCCGGTCGAAGATCGGCGGCTCGGCAATGGCAAGCGCCGAGACCATGCCCTCCCCCGGATCATGGGCGAAGGGAATGCCAAGGATTTCGCAATAAGGTTTTTCGATGAACCGCATGCGGCCCCAGCACGCCCCGCAGAGGCCATAATGACCGGCGGTTCGCACGCCACAGGCGGCACAACAGGGAGGATAGACCAGATCGAGCACCGGCCGCAGCAGCAGGCGCGGCGAAAACCATCGCGTGACGCTCTCGATTTTCTCCGCCTCGTCCACCATGTCTTGACATTAGCGGCTCGTCAGCGCCCATGCGACACGAAAATGCAGAGGTCGCCGCCAGACCGACACCTGCCCTCAATGATTTTGGACGCACAGCATGGACATCCTCTTCGACCTGCCATTGGTAACCGCACGGCGCGAACGCGCCATGACAAGGGCCGTTGCAGGAACCGATTTCCTGCTCGACATCGCCGCCAATGAACTTGCCGAGCGACTGAGTGTGGTGGAACGCCATTTCGAGGACGCGGTGGAACTGCATGGCGGCGGCGGCAATGCCGCGCGGGCCGCGTTGCAAACCGGCAAGATCGGCCACCTGTCGCGCATCGAGACCAGCGTGGTTTTTGCGGGATCCGGCGAAAATATTTCCACGGCCGGTCTTGAGGACATGCCGCTCGCAGACCAGTCGGTCAATCTCGTGCTGTCGCCGCTGTCGCTGCATCTGACCAATGATACGCCGGGAATGCTGATCCGCATCCGCCGGGCGCTGAAGCCGGATGGTCTGTTCATGGCAGCCATTCCCGGCGCCGGCACGCTGTCTGAACTGCGCGACGTGCTTCTGGCAGCGGAAGCGGAACTGTTTGGCGGCGCAAGCCCCCGCGTCATTCCATTTTCCGACGTGCGCGACATCGGCGCCCTCATGCAGCGGGCAGGCTTTGCCCTGCCTGTGATCGATGCGGAAACCTACACGGTGCGCTACGACACGCTGTTTCACCTGATGCGGGATCTGCGCGCCATGGGCATGGGAAATCCGCTTGCCGGGCGCAGCCGAACGCCGCTGACGCGGGCGTTTTTTGTGCGGGCGGCAGAAATCTATGCAGAGCGTTATTCCGATCCGGACGGGCGCATCCGCGCCACCTTCACCATCGTCTACACGTCCGGCTGGGCGCCCCACGAAAGCCAGCAGAAGCCGCTGAAGCCAGGATCTGCCAAGATGCGGCTGGCCGATGCGCTGCGCGTGCCCAAGGATCCGGAATAAAGCCGCGTGAAGGATCTTCTGGTGCTTAAACCATCGTCCGGCCACTTCGGTCGGACGAGTATCAGGGGGCGGAAAACACGGCGGCAAGGCCGGCAAGCATGTCCTGCAGGGCGCCCGTGAAGGAGCCAAAGCCCGCCACCACTGCCACGGAGAGTATGGCGAGGATCAACCCGTATTCCACCGCTGTCGCACCGTGATTATCAACGAAGAATTTGCGCAAGGTCGCCATGCTGCCTCCGGGTCTTGACCCGAAGGCATAACACTGGCGCCTTACTTGCAGGTTACCGCACCCGTCTCAGCAGGTGGTTTCGCCGTCATAACCCTGCGTGACGCAGACCGAACCCGGCGTCTGCTGCAGCACGCTGCGACGGATCGTGTAATGTTTGGTGCCCGTCTCGTCCGGCTTGATCGAGCCGGTGGTCAGGAGATCGATTTCCTGCTGGACATTGGCCAGATGGCGCGTGTCCGTCCGCTTCACCAGCATCGGCGTGACGATCAACGATAGCGCGATCGCTGCCGTGCCGAACAGCAGGGCGATGTTCAGAACGCCGGTTCTGCCGGATCTGACCGTGACCCTTTGCTGGGCACGAACAGTCTTCCAGAATTCCTCATCCATGAGAGCCTCGTTACGCAATTACTTTATCGAAGCTGCATATTGCACCCTTCGGCTAAAGGATCTGTTAACGTCGATTCATTCATCGCCGCCGAATTATGAAAGCTGTGGATAAATCAACACACCGACTTTTTGCGCCCGTTGCCCAAGCATTCACAGTTTGTTCAAGAATTCTCTTTGGTGCGGCGAAAATGGTGATGTCGAGAACCGGAGCGGAGCGTACATTTGGTATGTGAGCACCGGACAAGCAGAAATCGCCATTTGCAGCCCGCCAGAGGGAATTATGGGACAGACTGTCAGAGCAGATCCTGCAGGAAAGGGATCAGCGGCTCGTCCGCCGGCGGCATGGGATAATCGCGCAGCGCTGCAGGCCGAACCCATTTCAGTGCCTGCCCTTCCCGACCTGACGGAATACCCTCGTAACGACGGCAGACGTAAAGCGGCATCAACAGATGAAAAGTCTCATAGGTGTGGCTGGCAAAGGTCAGCGGCGCGAGGCACGCGACGCGTGTGACAATGCCGAGTTCTTCGTTCAACTCGCGCACCAGCGTTTCCTCCGGCGTTTCGCCGGGCTCCACCTTGCCGCCGGGAAATTCCCAGAGGCCGGCAAGGCTCTTGCCTTCCGGGCGCTGCGCCAGAAGAATGCGGCCATCCGTATCGATGAGCGCGCAGGCGGCAACCAGCAGGATCGGGCGCGGCTTTGCCGTCTCGTCGGCTTTGCTCATGCGCCGGTCTCCTGGCGCCAGTAACGATACTGGTAAGCCTCGGTGAAGCCGAAGCGGGAATAGAGCGCAAGCGCCGGAATATTGTCCACATGCACCTGAAGCCAGGCGGTGCGGGCGCCGCTGATACGGGCCCAGCGCAGGGCGGCTGTCAGCATTTCGGTGCCGGCCCCCTGACGCCTGCGATCGGCGGCAACCGCAAAGGAGAGAATGCCGGCAAGATCGGCATCTTGTACGCAAAGCGTCACGGCAACCGGGCCTTCGCCGGGATTTTCCGCAATGAACAGGCCGGTGGCCGGCTTGATGGCCGACAGGATTTCGGCCATCGCCGGCTTCAGCGACTGATCTTCGCCATGCACGGCAAGCGAGGCATCAATATAACGGCCGATATCGTGGCTCGGCAGATGACCGAGCGTATCGGGCAGTTCGAGCCCCGCCAGATCAGCCACCATGACGCTCACCGTCTCGAACGGCGCCCAGCCATCGGCGGCAAGCGTTTCCAGCAACGGCTTTGGCGAAAGCGGCGTCTCGCGCACAAGAAGCGTACGGCCATAATGCTCGAAGCGCTTGCGGGCCTTTTCGATGCGCAGTTCCACGTCACGGTGGTCGGACGGATCAAGCGGCACCAGGCAGTTCAGCCGCTTGGAAGGATGCCCGCCCGTCAGCCGCACCTGCCAACTGCCGTCATAGACCACGGAGGCCGCCGGCCAGGCGCGGAAGCCGACAGCTTCGAGACGCCGGACAAGCGGAAGATTGCCGTGGGGAGAAATTGCCTGCATCAAAAGTTCAGCTCCGGTAGTCGCCATTGATGGCGACATATTCCTTCGTGAGGTCACATGTCCAGACCGTTGCGGTGCCATGGCCAAGGCCGATATCGGTACGGATGACGATATCCTCCTGCTGCATGACAGCCGTTGCCGCCGCTTCCGAATAGGAAGGATCGCGTTCGCCGTCGACAGCCACCCTGACATCGCCGAACCAGATCGCCAATCGGTCGCGGTCCGCCATCTCGCCGGACTTGCCAACGGCCATGACAACACGGCCCCAATTGGCATCTTCGCCGGCCACCGCCGTCTTGACCAGCGGAGAATTGGCGATGGAAAGTGCGATGCGTTTGGCGGCAACATCGTTTTCGGCACCGGTCACGGTGACTTCCACCATCTTGCGCGCGCCTTCGCCGTCGCGCACGACCTGCAGAGCCAGATCCTTCAGGAGGTCGTTGAGGGCCGCGCGAAATCCGTCGATGCGCGGATCATCTGCTGTTTCCACCCGCACCTGACCGTCCGCCTTGCCCGTTGCAAAGAGAAGCAGCGTATCGGAGGTGGACGTATCGCTATCGACCGTCACCGAGTTGAAGGTGGCGCCGACGCCGGCCGACAGCAGTGCCTGCAGAGCGTCCGGCGCGATATCGGCGTCCGTTGCAACAAAGGACAGCATGGTCGCCATGTCGGGTGCGATCATGCCGGCACCCTTCGCAATGCCGTTGAGGGTGACGGTCACGCCGCCGATCTCTGCGGTGCGGGTGGCAACCTTCGGATAGGTATCCGTCGTCATGATGGCCTTGGCCGCTTCCAGCCAGAAGCTGCCGGTGGCAGCACCGTGCATATCACCCAGAACGCCGGCAAATTTCGTCGCATCCAGCGGCTCGCCGATCACGCCGGTCGAGGCGAGATAGACTTCGCCGACATCGCAACCGACCGCCTCGGAAGCCGATTTTGCCGTCAGCTCCGTCGATGCCTTGCCCTTCACACCCGTAAAGGCATTGGCATTGCCGGAATTGACCACAACCGCGCGGGCGCGGCCGTTGCCGAGGTTGGCGCGGCAAAAATCCACCGGTGCCGAGGGGCATTTCGAACGGGTAAACACGCCCGCAACGGAGGCCGGTTCGTCAAACACCATCAGCAGCACGTCGGTGCGGTTCTTGTACTTGATGCCGGCAGCAGCCGTTGCCATGCGCAGGCCCTTGATGGCCGGCATGTCGGGATAGGATTTGGGAGCGAGGGGAGAAACGGTTGCGGACATGTGCTTCAAGACCCGGACAAGAAAAGGCCCGCAAATGCGGGCCGGTTGATGAAATATCGAAAGCGGCTTATTCGCCCTTGGTCATGTCTTCATAACCCTTACGCAGGGTTTCGTCGACAATCTCGACCTTCTGGTCGGCCTTGGCCGCATCGATGATGGCAGAATACTTCTCCTGCATGACGATCTGGCGAACCTGCGGCTCGACCTGGTCGAATGCCGGCGGCTGCGCATCACGCTTGTCTTCCACCTTGATGACGTGGAAGCCGAACTGCGACTTTACCGGCGTCTTGGTGTAGGTGCCCTTTTCAAGCGCAAAGGCTGCTTCTTCGAATTCCGGAACCATGCGGCCCTTGGTGAAATAACCGAGATCGCCACCGTCGGACTTGCTGGTGTCTTCCGACTTTTCCTTGGCGAGTTCCGTGAAATCCTTGCCTTCATCAAGCTGCTTGATGATCGCCTTGGCCTCGTCCTCGGTCTTCACCAGGATGTGGCGGGCGTGGATTTCCTCTTCCTTCGGCATGGCTGCGACTTCCTTGTCGTAGCGGGCCTTGACCTCTTCCGGCTTCAGCGTTTCGAACTGCTGGCGCAGATAGGCATTGTGCAGTTCGCGTTCCTGCAGGAAGGCCATGCGCTTCTTGAAGTCGTCGCTGTTCTGCAGGCCGGCTTCTTCAGCCTTCTTCGAAACAAGCTTGATGTCGATGATCTGCGACAGCGCTGCGACCTTCTTCTGGTCATCCGGCATCTGCTGATACTGCTGGCTCAGATTGGCGATGGCCGCGTCGAGTTCCGACTGATGGATTTCCACGCCGCCAACCTTGGCGACCAGGGCATCGTCCTGTGCAAAGGCGGGCGCCTGGAAAAAGACGGCCACGGCCACAGCGGCAGTCGCGAGGAATTTATGGCGAAACATAAGGAACTACCTTTCGAATTGGGCACCGGCCCCGGATGTCGAGACCGGCCGGAACACTGTCAGAAACACCGGATTGTGGCCATTCTGTAACGGCGGGAGCCGTTGACATCATTCGACCCCCCTCTTATCTGTCACGCTACTTCGCGTCCAGAAGAGTTTCCGGGCCGGTGTTTGTATTTTGCCTGTCGCACAGACAGTGCAAAACCACCTGCCGGAAGATGCTTTAAGGGATGCCACATCAGTTTGGAAAGGACCACTCGAATGGTCAGCTTCGGTGGGATAGCCCGCAAGTTTTTCGGTTCGGCCAATGAGCGCCGCGTCCGTGCCTATCGTTCCCGCATCGAAGCCATCGGTGCGCTGGAAGAAAAGACGAAAGCACTCTCCGATGAGCAGCTTGCCGCCAAGACGGTGGAATTCCGCGAACAGCTGGCCAGTGGCAAGACGCTGGACGATCTGGTCATTCCAGCCTTTGCCGTAGTGCGCGAGGCTTCGCGCCGCGTCCTGGGCATGCGCCCCTTCGACGTGCAGCTCACCGGCGGCATGATCCTGAATGACGGCGCCATTGCCGAAATGAAGACCGGCGAAGGCAAGACGCTGGTGGGAACGCTTCCGGTCTACCTCAATGCGCTCTCCGGCAAGGGCGTCCATGTCGTGACCGTCAACGACTATCTCGCCAGCCGCGACGCCGCCATCATGAGCAAGCTCTACAGCTTCCTCGGGCTCACCACCGGCGTCATCATGCATGGCCTCGATGACGACCAGCGCCGTGCCGCTTACGGCTGCGACATCACCTACGCGACGAATAACGAGCTTGGCTTCGATTATCTGCGCGATAACATGAAATATGATCGCGGCCAGATGGTGCAGCGCGGCCACAACTACGCGATCGTCGACGAAGTCGACTCGATCCTGGTGGACGAAGCCCGCACGCCGCTGATCATTTCCGGCCCGCTGGATGATCGCTCGGACCTCTACAACACCATCGACGCCTTCATCCCGGCGCTGACGCCCGACGATTACGAGATCGATGAAAAGCAGCGCTCGGCCAACTTCTCCGAAGCCGGCACCGAGAAGCTGGAAAACCTGCTGCGTGAGGCAGGGCTTCTGAAGGGCGAATCGCTCTACGACGTCGAGAATGTCGCGATCGTCCACCACATCAACAATGCGCTGAAGGCCCACAAGCTGTTCCAGCGCGACAAGGACTACATCGTCCGCAACAACGAGATCGTCATCATCGACGAGTTCACCGGCCGCATGATGCCGGGCCGCCGGTATTCCGAAGGCCAGCACCAGGCGCTGGAAGCCAAGGAAAAGGTGCAGATCCAGCCGGAGAACCAGACGCTCTCCTCGATCACCTTCCAGAACTATTTCCGCATGTACGAAAAGCTTGCCGGCATGACCGGCACGGCCTCGACGGAAGCGGAAGAATTTTCCAACATCTACGGCCTCGACGTCGTGGAAGTGCCGACCAACCTGCCGATCCAGCGTATCGACGAGGATGACGAGGTCTACCGGACCGGCGAGGAAAAATTCAAGGCGATCATCGAGGAGATCAAGGCGGCGCATGCGCGCAACCAGCCGGTTCTCGTCGGCACCACCTCGATCGAAAAATCCGAACTGCTGGCCACCATGCTGCGCCAGGACGGATTTGAGAATTTCCACGTTCTGAACGCCCGTTACCACGAGCAGGAAGCCTATATCGTTTCCCAGGCCGGCGTGCCCGGCGGCGTGACGATTGCCACCAACATGGCCGGCCGCGGCACCGACATCCAGCTCGGCGGCAATATCGACATGCGCCTGGAACGTGAACTGGAGGGCATGGAGCCCGGCCCGGAACGCGATGCCAAGGAAGCGGCGATCCGCGAAGAGGTCAAGCAACTGAAGGCCAAGGCGCTGGAGGCCGGCGGCCTTTACGTGATTGCCACCGAACGCCATGAAAGCCGGCGTATCGACAACCAGCTGCGTGGTCGTTCCGGCCGCCAGGGCGACCCGGGCCGCTCAAAATTCTACCTGTCCCTTCAGGACGATCTGATGCGCATTTTCGGGTCCGACCGCATGGATTCGATGCTGCAGAAACTGGGTCTCAAGGAAGGCGAGGCCATCGTCCATCCCTGGATCAACAAGGCTCTGGAGCGCGCGCAGAAGAAGGTCGAAGCCCGCAACTTCGACACCCGCAAGAACCTTTTGAAATATGACGACGTTACCAACGACCAGCGCAAGGTGATCTTCGAGCAGCGCATCGAGCTGATGGACGCGCCGGATCTCACCGAAACCGTCACCGACATGCGCCATGAAGTCATCGACATGCTGGTGACCAAGCATATCCCCGAGCGCGCCTATGCCGAGCAGTGGGATGCCAATGGCCTGAAGGAGGGCGTCGAACGCCTCCTCAACCTCGACCTGCCGATCCATGAATGGGTGCAGGAAGAAGGCATTGCCGAAGACGATATTCGTGAGCGCGTGCTTGCGGCAGCCGATGCCGCCGCCAAGGACCGCACCGAACGCTTCGGCCAGGAAATCATGACCTATGTCGAGCGCTCCGTGCTGCTCCAGACGCTGGATCACTTGTGGCGCGAGCATATCGTCAACCTCGACCACCTGCGCTCCGTCGTCGGTTTCCGTGGTTATGCCCAGCGCGATCCGCTGCAGGAATACAAGGCGGAAGCCTTCGAGCTGTTCCAGGCGCTGCTTGCCAACATGCGCGAAGCTGCAACCTCCCAGCTGATGCGCGTCGAACTGATGCGCGACGCACCACAGGCACCGGAGCCACCGCCGGTCATGCAGGCGCACCATCTCGACGCCACCACCGGCGAGGATGAGTTTGCCACCGCCGCCCTCCTGCCGTTTGCAGCACCCGAGGACCGCGATCCGAACGATCCCGCCACCTGGGGCCGTATCGGCCGCAATGAGCTTTGCCCCTGCGGCTCCGGCAAGAAGTTCAAACACTGCCACGGCGCCCTGATCGCCTGATCGGCAGGCATGAAGCACAGCCCTCCAAGGCATGATTCGCACAAAACAAAAGGGCCGCTCCGCAAGGGCGGCCTTTGGCGTTATGGCGGGAGAAAACCCGCACATCCCATGCCGGTGAGCCTCCGCCGCAATCGTTTCTTAACAGTAAAGACCGCATGATCGGGGCTGGATCCTTGCCCCAGTAGAACGTGCCCTTCATGACGGTCATCGACACAGCGCAGAAATTGCTGCCGCTCAGCGTGAAGACGCGGCTGTCACCGTTGCTGCGCGGGCTCGAACCGATCCTTGCCGGCAGCGATGAGACCGCACGCGCCCAGCGCATGGCGATCATTGCCTTTGCCATCCGGGTTCTCAGCGCGGCCATCGCCTTTGTCGCACAGATCGTCATGGCGCGCCTGATGGGCGAGTTCGATTACGGCATCTTCGCCTTCGTCTGGGTTCTGGTCGTGGTGTTCGGCAATCTCTCCTGCCTCGGCTTCCACACCACCGTCATCCGTTTTCTGCCGCAACATCAGGCGCGTGGCGAGGATGATCTGGTGCGCGGCCTCAACTGGACGGCGCGGGTGTTTGCCCTGTTGTCGGCAAGCCTGCTTGCGGGCGTCGGTTTTGCCTTCCTTGGGCTTTTTGACGAAGCGGTGGCCGATTACTGGCGCGTGCCGGTGTTTCTCGGCCTGTTCACCTTGCCCATGATTGCGCTTGGCGATGTTCTGGAAGGCACTGCCCGTGCCAATGGCTGGGCGGTTACGGCGCTCAGCCCCACCTATCTCATCCGCCCGCTGCTGATCCTTGTCCTGATGTTGCTTGCCATCCAGCTTGACGAACCGCGCACCGCAACCACCGCGATGACGGCAGCCCTTGCCGCCACCTATCTCACCACGCTCTTCCAGTTCATCCGCGTTACCTGGCGCCTGCGCCGCCACCTCGGCCCCGGTGGCCTTGCCTTCGACATCCGCCCCTGGACGCGCTTTGCACTTCCCCTCTTTCTCGTGGATGGCATCGGCTTCCTGCTCACCAATTCCGATGTAGTGGTCGTCGGGCTTTACCTGCCGCCGGACCAGGTGGCGGTCTATTACGCGGCGGCAAAAACCATCGCATTGGTGCAATTCGTCTATTTTTCGGTGAAGGCCGCCGCCGCCCCCGGTTTTGCCGCCATCATGGCAGGCGGCGACAGGGCCGGGCTTGCCGTCTTTGCCGGAAAGTCTGCCCGCTGGAGTTTCTGGCCATCGCTTGCTGTCGGCCTTGGGGTCGCGGCACTCGGACATCTGCTACTGTCGCTGTTCGGGCCAGCCTTCACCGAGGGCTATCCGTTGATGCTGGTGCTGCTGGCCGGCATTCTGGCAAAGGCCTCCGTCGGCCCCGGCGAAGTGCTCCTCAACATGGCAGGCCGGCAAACGCTCTGCGTGGCGCTTTATGCCTGTGTGCTCTCTGCCAGCATCGCCCTCAATATCGTGCTCATTCCACGCCTCGGCCTGATGGGTGCCGCAATCGCCACGGCGTCTGCCATGACGCTCGAAGCGGTGCTGCTGCATATCGCTGTTCGCCGCACCCTCGGCATTGTCATTTTCGCGTTTGCGCGGCCGTGCCCCGCTATTTCAGATGAAAGGCCGGACGGTCATGACTGAACATCCGCCGATGACGAAACCGTTTGCCCAGGCGGCAGAGGTCCGGTCACCCCGTTTCGAGATGCCAGCACCCACCCGTCTATCGACCGAAGCACCCGCGGCGGCTGTTTCGCGACAACGGCCGGCAAGCCCCGTCGCACCGCTCACCATTGCCACCGGCCGGCCGGGCCGCTCGCTTGCCATCTATCCCGGAGCCATGGGCTACGATCTGGAGGAAGAACTCGATTTTCTCTCCAACCGCGTCATGGAACCGAACATCTTCTTTGCCGGACGCGTGCTGGCACCGGCCATGCCGCGCATCGAAGACCGCAAGGTGCAACTGGCGCTGATCCGCGACGAGACCGAGCGCTCCAGCCGCATGCGCTTGCTCATGCCGTTTTCCGTCGAAAAACCCGGCTTTGCGCTCGGCGCGCCAATTCTTCGGGCGTGGTCAAACCCGTATGGGCCGCTTGGCACACCCCTGGTGGACGCCGAGGACGCGGCCGAAACGCTCGATAACCTGCTGGAGGCGCTGGGAGACCGGCAAACCTCTTTGCCCAAGGTGCTGGTTCTGCCTGATCTCAGGCTGTCCGGCCGATTTTCCCAGTTGATCCGCGCCGTGGCCGTCGGTCGCAACCTGCCGGTTTCCGTTACCGGCACCTATCAGCGCCCGATCCTGCACAGCAGCCTCGATGGGGAAACCTATCTCAGGCAATCGCTGTCTGCCCACCACCTGCGCGACATGCGCCGCCAGTGGCGCAGGCTTGCGGCATCTGGCACCCTCACCCATGATGTCGCCCGCCAGCCCGCCGATATCCGCCGCCGCACGGAAGAATTCCTGGCGCTTGAGGCGCGCGGCTGGAAGGGAAAGAAGCGCTCGGCCCTGATCAATGACCGCTACCATGCAGCCTTCGCCCGCGAGGCCATCGGCAACCTGGCCGAGGTTGACGGGGTGCGCATTCACACGCTCAATCTCGACGGCCGCGCGATCGCCTCGCTCATCGTTTTCATCATGGCCGGTGACGCCTATACCTGGAAGACGGCCTATGACGAAGCCTATGCAGGCTTCTCACCGGGTAAGCTGTTGATGATGAAGCTCACCGAATGGCATCTGGACGATGCCAATATCACCCGTTCCGACAGTTGCGCTGCCTTCGATCATCCGATCATGAGCCGTTTCTGGCGCGAACGCGAAACCATGGGCACGCTGGTCATCGGCCTGCAGGAAAGCCTGGACCGCGACACCCGCCAGGTGGCGACCCAGCTTCACCTCTATCGCAACACCCGCAACATGGCCCGCCTGCTGCGCGAAAAGATCCTGCGGCTGCGGGTCCGCGAGGAATGATGCCCCGCCCTTGGCGCCTGATCCCTTGCACTTTAACGGTTTTTGCAGGTCGTTTTGATATCGAAATGCCCGACATCCGGCCTACGCAACCGCACACCTGCTTTCTGTCGCCCACGCCGGCATGGTCCGCACAAGGAAGCGCATGGCATCGGTTCTGCAGAAAGCCTATGCCCCCGCTTCGAGGATAGACAATGATGGACCTGATCAGCTTCAAGAACACCCATGACCAGCAGATCTACATCAACCCGCAGCACGTGGTTTATGTCGCCCGTTTCGAGGATCAGGTCACGGTCGTTGCCCTTGCCATCCCCCATAACGGCAGCCACTTCCAGTTCTACGTGCGCGGCGCGGCCGAACAGGTCAGGCAGAAACTTCTGGGGCCGCAGCACGGAAGATAATGAGATATTTTCACGGCCTTGAACTGGGGCCGGACGTAACAGGAGGAGCTGCCGACAAATCGGTTTAAGCTGAGTGCAGATCGAGATCCGCTTCCCCCACCTCAATTCGAGTGCGGGAAAAGGCCAACATTCCACAACGAAAACAAAGTCGAATTCGTAAAGTGGTGCCCCGTGCCGCCGTAGAATACGACTGTGATTTCAGGTGCTTGAGCATCCCTCACCGCCATACCGTGGCAGTTGGATTATTTCAACGATCTGCACAACCTACCGCACCTGAGATTATTATCGATCGCGATCCAGGACTAGTTAATGGTTCTCGGTCAAACCAGCCACCGGACCGAAGAACAAGATCAGAAGAGGCAAGTGCCTGGCGGGGAACAAGGTCGTCCGCGCCGCAGGACCAGCGAACCCGGTCGGCCTATATCTTCGGCGCGATTTGTCCCAAGTTTGGAAAGGCTGCCGCTCTTGTCACGCAGTGGTGAGAAACCCATGCCATGAACCAGCACCTCATCGACGTCTCGCGCCATATCGCTGACAATGCCAACGCCATCCTCATCATGGACCAGAACAACGCGGGTTGGCATATGTCCAAAAACCTCGTCGTTCCACAAACCATCACAATCCCGCCACTACCGCCCAAATCGCCCGAGTTGAACCCCGTCGAACCTATGGCAGTTCACGAGGGACAACTTGCTCTAAAACCGCGTCTTCAAGTCCTAGGAGGATCGTTGAACTGTCGACCACAGCTGCTACGCTTGGAGGACACTGCATCCTTTGGTGGCATCAATTTCTTCTCAGCACAGCGGTCACGTCCCTGCCATTCCTCTCAATCTGTTCAAAAACATATTGCGCGCCATTAGCCCAGGGCACCGAACAGGTTCTGCTATATGGACAGGCCTCTACACCCCGACCCGGCACTCTTGTCTGCACGCCTGACCGACTGTCGTAGATCGCGATAATCTCAGCGAGCAATCTGCCTGTTTGATCACAAATAGTCATGCCGACCTTCAGTCTAACTACCTCGGTATCCAGCGCCTCTGCTGCCAAGCAACCGTTGGCCGGTGCAGAAGACATCGGTGCAGCGATTGACGCCAAAGTCTGCGTAGGTTTCATTTTCGCCAACGCTACGGCAATAAGATTCTCGATTTGATCCGGAGTGACAGACGAACCCGCTGGTCCCTGTGGTCCCCGATCGCCCTGTTTACCTTGTGGCCCAGTGTCTCCCTGATCCCCTTTTGGGCCTTGTGGGCCCGCTGCGCCGCGTGGCCCGGCACCTGACACACCCTGGGTTTTTTCAAGAATGGTCTGGAGCTGGGTTACCTGCCCTTTGAGCTGCGCAACCTCCTGTTGAGAATTATCGACCTGGTTTTTGAGATTTCCTACCCATACTCCAAGAGCGATAAGCGCGCCTGCAACAGTCACTAGACTTGGCAAGTCCCCGATTAACCGCTTCAACCATCCCTCGGTCATGCTAGCTCCGACATAAGAAATACCAATTATATTCTGAGCTTACGACAAGAAGGAGTCGAGTATTAACTGATAAACTATGAAAATTTTGCGACAATATCCCCAACATATAAACAACCTTCTATTTAGACACCATTCTATTGACGGTATAACGGCGGTTCGAGTCCGTCCTCGCCCACCATTTTCCTTTTTTCAGGATGATAGGTTGTCTTCGCCGTCTGGGCTTGCTCTCTCACATGCATCCAATTCCAATGAATCTCGGCGGTCTGGTCCTCGAGGACGGCGGCGACCCGGAGGGCCTGCGAAGCTGCTGCGCAATCAGATACTTAGAAAAAGGGTTAGCCAGCCATGTTCATATATTGCTCCAGAAACTGGGCTAACCGCCTGCGCCTTGGACTACAGATCTCATTCAATAGCAGCGGCACCTATGGAGCCGGAAGCACGCTGTTCGATTTTGGCGGCCCAGGGTGAATACCTGGGTATGCGCCGCCGACCACCATTGTCGCTTTCGAGCTAGTTGCGAGCGGTCAGGCTACTCGTCACCGCCGTGTCAAACTTGTCATTCGTATTGGAATCGGCTTCCAGGCTTCATGATGCAGGAGGCAAAGGCAGCATCTAGCTGTTCAATCGAAAAACAGGGCAATAGATTGAAGAAAAGGATTCGTGACCTGAAGGCTTAAGGGCTGTGCCAGACAATACGATTGTTGAGGATAGAGTTATACAATTAGGCCGCGGGCTATCCGCAATCCCGGAGCGGCTCCTTCTGGCTCATGCGCGGGGGGAGGTCCTGTTCATTTGCGGTGCAGGCATCTCCCGGCCCGCCGGGCTTCCGGATTTTCGTCAACTTGTACTCGACGTCTATGCCAAACTCGATGCTTCGACGCACAGCGTCTTGACGGGCTTGCCACCGAGAGCTTGCAACCAGTGGCAGGCCAATTGTGCTGGCCTGACAGATCGGCAGACAGCGGAAGTGAAACGGTTCATCTCAGGGGACTATGATGTTGTCCTCGGCATGCTTGAGCGCCGATTAGACGATCAGACACGTGGCGATAGCCAGGTGAGGCGCACAGTAGCGGCGATCCTACGTTCAGGTGCAGCAAGCCCAGCCGCGATCCACAAGGCGCTCATTGCCCTTGCCGATCGCGGCGGAGCCAAGACCATCGTGACAACAAACTTTGATCTTTTACTTCAAACCGCCGCGCAACGGCTTCGGTCACCCTTAGAGACCTATTCGCTCGGCTCGATCCCAAGGCCATCGCGGAATTCTGAGTTCTCTGGCGTGCTTCACATCCATGGCGCGCTCGACAAGCGCTCCGAACGAACTTCTGAAGTTGTTTTATCCGATCAGGATTTCGGCGAGTTCTATCTGCGCCGCCGCGTTGTTCCGGATTTCATCTACGATGCTGCGCGCCTTTATCATTTGGTGCTGGTCGGCTACAGCGCCAACGATCCGCCTATGCGTTACCTGCTCAACGCGGTCGCAGCGGACGGCAAACGGTTTGACGATCTGAAGGAGCGCTTCACTTTTTTCGGCACGAACTCGCCTGACCCGGTCGCAGTTGCGGACTGGAATGGGCGCGGTATCACACCGATCCACTACGACTCAGCGAACGACCACCACGCGCTAAGGGCGACCCTAGAACGATGGGCGGCTTTGTCTGCGATCAATGGGAAGAAAGAAATCGTCGATGCAGAATTACGAAGAATTGTAAGAACATCGCGGTCTGCTGCTAAGGACCCTGACCGCGACCTATTTGACCATTTCTTCCGGAGAAGCAACGCAAGCGAACGCGTGCGTCTTTCGGCGCTCGTTTCCGACGCGAAGGCAGAGCTCAGCTGGCTCGATGCAGTTATAGAGATTTGCGCTGAAGCCGCGTGGGGGCGGAAGCCATGATCCGGCCCTGGGCTTCTCTTGATCCGCGAGACCGCGAGACGTTCCGAGCGGTAATCGCCTTCCTGAACAAGCGCCTTGCTGAGCAAGGAACGATCGATTGGGCTCTGAAGCTCAAAGCCGGGCAGCGGGTGGAGCGTATTGCAGTTGAGGATTTGTTGACCGCCCCAGTTGCGCACAATCTTCCAGAACCATGGGCCTCGGCATGGCGGCTGATCGAAGAAAGCTGGGCAGCGCCTTATTCGGACGGAAACCATGGAACTGCTATTTACGACATTCAGAAGCGGCTACAGGGAGGAGATCGGTCCGGTGCAGCGATCGCCGCAATTGTTGATCTTGTTGCGCCGAGACTTAAAGTCGAGCCGATTGATGCGTGGCGATGGACCTACATCAAGAAACCGCGCAAGCCGAAGATGGTCGAGGACATTCTGTCAGCCGGCCTGACGAGCGGAGATCTGGTTGATCTGAATATACTCGAACTGGCTAACCTCAATGATGTCGCTTTTCTGACGTCGCTGGCCAATGCGCTGGAAGCCGCCGTCAATCACGGCCTCGACACTGCTCGCAGACTGGGCTGGGATGGACAAAGGCGCCTATGGCAACTTGGCGATATGAGACGCGCCTACTACGTAGCTAACGCTCCAAAAGCGCGCGAGGATGGTGACCCAGACGCGTACCATCGTGGCATCGCGCCATCAGTGAAGCTGCTGCATGCCGTCGTCGCTAGAATTTCGGAAATTGATCTCGCTGGTGCGCGGAGTTTTGCTGGGCGCTGGAGGCTGAGTAGCTCGCCGGTTCATCTTCGTTTGTGGGCTGCGATCTCTCGGAACGAACAGATTACGCCCGCTGGAGAGGTGTCAGCCTTCCTCACTGCCCTCGATCAGCACCGGTTTTGGGATGTGCAGGGGTTCCCGGAAATCGCTGAGCTTCGCGCCGTCCGATTCCGCTACATGAACGCACAAGAGCAAGCCGCAATAGTCGCCAGGATTCAGAAAGGCCCTCCGCGGGATCGTTGGCCGAAGAAAGTGGATGCCGCGGAGGTAAAGAATGCACGGCTGTTTTGGTCCTTGCGGGAACTACGGCGCATCGAAGTCGGCGGAGGTGTCTTACCGGATCGAGTTAAGACTTGGCTTGATGCGCGGACGGCGCAATTTGCCGAACTCGCGGAGATGACAATCGATGAAGGTTTTTCCGGCGGGGTTACCGTCACTAGTCGTGAAGCGAAACCGGATGCGAAATTCGATACGGTTTCAGGCGTGGAACGGCTCAAAGCGCTCGAAGCAGCCTTGGGAACCGGACGTCGTGGCTGGGATGATGATCCAGCGGAACGCGCCAACGACTGGATCAACCAACGGGGCAATGCAGACAAGGTGCTAGCTGACTTCGAGACCACGAGGAATGGTGGCGACGACTTCCCGAAGGTCTGGAACCGCTTTGGCTGGGCGCATAAATTGCGCGAGCAAGCCGGCGATGAGGCACAGGATGCACTGCTAAGCAGAGAGGCTGGCAGGGTTCTCGGCTTGCTGAACCAACTGTCCGATACAGCCTTTTCGAGCTCGATCGATGGAATTTGTGCCTGGCTGGATGCTTGGGAGAAGCTCGCCGTTCAGCTGCCATTGATCTTGCCGATCTGGCTTCGTCTCTGGCCAATCGCGGTTGAGGTCACGAATGGAAGGCCCGAAAATGTGGAAGGTGAGGACCTGAGCGTTGTCGCGCGCGCTGGAGATGATGACCGCCAGTCGATGGATCTCGACACGCTCAACACGCCTGCTGGCAAGCTCGTTGGCGTGTTTCTGGCTGCATGTCCAAGACTGCCGCCGGGAGCACAAGCTTTTCCCGCAGATTCGATGGAAAGGCTAATGCGCGACATCGTCATTGCAGCGGAAGGCCGCAGTGGGCTTATCGCCAAACACCGGATGATCGAGTCGTTGCCCTACTTTCTGCGCGCTGATCCTGATTGGGCGCAGGAACATCTCATCGCGCCTCTGCTCAAGGATGATGGAGACGCTTTGGCGCTCTGGCGAGCGGTTGCAAGGCGCACGCACTTTACCGAAGTCTTGGAAAGCATTGGTGCGGCAATGGCCGAACGCGCGAATGATCGCCGATTGAGCCGAGAAACACGCCGTCGGCTAGTTTTCAGCCTCGTGATCGAATCCCTTCACGCTTTCCACGAGAACCGTGCACCTGCAGTGCCTAACCAACGCATTCAGCAGATGCTACGAACGCTGGATGATGAAGTGCGCGCATCGGCGGCGAATGCAATCCAGCAATTCGTTCTTGAACTCTCTGCGAATGCAGAAACCAAAGCACCAAAAGATGGCAAAGAGCAAGAAGACCCTGCAACCGCAGCCGCTCTCTTTCGCTCAAGCGCCGCACCGTTCCTTCGCGAGGTTTGGCCGCAGGAGCGTTCGCTGGCGACGCCTGGGGTTAGCGAGGCGCTTGCTGATCTTCCGGCGACATCAGGTGAGGCATTCGCCGAAGCTGTGGACACAATTACCCGCTTTCTCGTGCCTTTCCATTGCTGGTCGATGGTCAACTATGGCCTTTATGGCGACGATGGCGAAACAAAGAAGCTCGCCGTCATCAATGATGAAGCGAAGGCGCGGGCTTTATTGAAGCTACTTGATCTCACAGTCGGCACCTCGGAAGGTGCTGTCATTCCTCACGATCTCACTGATGCATTGGATCAGATTTTGAAGGTCGATCCTGCACTCTCGACAAGCGCAGTGTTCCGTCGCCTGGCTACTGCCGCTCGACGCTAGAAAATATGGCTGCGTTCCCCGCTCCGTACTACGAAGCGAACGGGCGGAAAACACCTCAAATTCTGATACTCTTTCTGGTTAGGCGAACGGCAGCTTCTAGAAAATTCCACGGCGAGCTGAATGGCCGATTTAAAGGCCCAAAGCAGCCACTCACCCCACGCCATAAACGACGCACTCCTTCACCCCCCTACCGCGCCGCCTTGGTCATCACCCACTCATTCGTCCCGATATTCCCACAGTTGCGACACCTGAGCTTCAACCGGATCTCCTCCAGCGGCTTCCTGGACCCAAACCGACGCTCCATTGCCCGGCGGTCAACACCCCCGCTCCTCCCGCATCGGCTGCACACTGCACCCAGCAGATACCATTCCGGCACGGTCTCAAAGGTCGCCGGCCTGTCAAAGACAATACGGCTGTAATCGTCAGGCCGAAGATTGATCCCGCGCCGGAGTTTCATGTTCTTCTTTTGTTCTAGTATTGAAGGCTCGTCAATCGGCGCACATCAAATCAGCGGCAGGTTTGCAATCGATGGGTGCCTGCCGTCCATGATGATTACCTCCCCCACCTCTTTGCCAGCACCACCGCGGATGGTGTAGGTGAGCGCCGCTTGCGCCATCGGATAGCGACTGAATATCTCCCTCACCTCTGGCGTATCATTCAGCGAGATCATGAAGCGGCCTTTGATCGAGGCCAGGCGCTCGGCCATCTCGGCAAAATCATCCCGGCTGAAGACGTTTTTTCCATAATCGTTCTCGCACCCATAATAGGGCGGATCGAGGTAGAACATGGTGCCGGGGCGGTCGTAGCGGTCGATGAACTTGCGCCAGTCGAGGCATTCGATGACGACCCCGGAAAGCCGCTCATGAACTTCCTCAAGGATCGGCGCCAGGCGGGTGAGGTTGAAGCGTGCGCCGCCTGTTGTATCGACACCAAAGGTGCGGCCGGTGATCTTTCCACCGAAGGCAAGCTTCTGCAGATAGAGAAAACGCGAAGCCCGTTCCAGATCGGTGAGCGTGCTCGGATCAAGCGACGCCAGGCGCTCGAACTCCCGTCTGGAGGTGATCTGGAATTTGAGCACATCCATGAGCTGGGGATAGTGCCGCTGCAGGATCCTAAACAGCGTCGTGACGTCGCCGGACACATCGTTGATGACTTCAGCACGCGGCACAAGCCGGCGCCGAAAGAACACGCCACCCATACCAGTGAAGGGCTCTGCATAGAGATCGTGGGGGATTTGTTCGAGCATGGAGGCGATCCGCGCCGCGAGCTGCTTCTTGCCGCCTAGATAGGCAGCAGGAGGAGAGACGGGACGAACCTCGGAAAAGTGAAAGCTGTCTTGCATTGTGTACGACCATATTTTCTGACAAACCGCCCCGGCCTGCGCAGGCAGCGGGTGCGGCAATGATCGTGAGTGATTGTCGAGCGGGGTATGACGCCAATCTGAACCCGCTGTTGCAGCCATGATGGCTGCGACCACCCGTGCCCGGGCGGCAGACCTTGGCCGGAAGGGAAAACCCTTCCGGCCATACATGGTGTTTTGAGAGACCTGATACGGTCGCCAAAATCTCGTCGCGCCGTTACGCCCGACGCTCACCGAATTCGACTGAGGGCGGTGCAGATGAGAACATCATCTGAAACGCTCATACGTTCTGTAGCCGCACGCGAAGCTGGCGCAGTCAGACGTTCAAGCGCACCATTGCCTATCGCGGGCGCTTGCCATAGCGTGCCGCCTATAGGTAGCGGAAAGAAACAGCTTCATGACCTTGCGAACCGGCACCATCGTGCTTGCCCTCCTGGCGGCAACCGCAACCTCAGCCTTCTGCGAGGATGCTCCGAATACGGTGCTGCAGACCGAAGCTACGGATGGCCTGCCGGATGAGGCAAAGCCGGTTGCGGTGCCAATCGTCAAACCACGCCCGGATGACAGTAAACTGGCAGATAGCATCGATGACGGTGCGGAGGGCGGCTGAAGAGCTAAAGGCGACGTCTGCATTCGCCCTCAGCTCATTCTGCCGGTGAATAACCCGAGTGCCTTCAGCACTCAACGCAGTTGCGAATGATCCCCTCGTTGCTTTGAAACTGCGTATGC
Source organism: Neorhizobium sp. PAMB6630 (assembly GCF_058242775.1). NCBI lineage: Bacteria > Pseudomonadati > Pseudomonadota > Alphaproteobacteria > Hyphomicrobiales > Rhizobiaceae > Neorhizobium > Neorhizobium sp. PAMB6630. The sequence goes on along the minus strand of NZ_CM177836.1, from coordinate 515,330 downwards.
GCCGATCACATATCGTCGCGCCGTTGCGCCCGTCGCAGCTCCCGCTCCAGCCGCATTTCCTCGCGAACCCGCCCCAGCTCGATCCCAACGATTTCATGCGCACGCGCCAGACGCTCTCCGATCTCGACTATGCGGTGCATTTCGGCGGTGTGATCCTCAAGCACGGCGGCTGCCCTATTCAACGCGGTTGGATCGACAATCACGGCTGCCACCTGTGCAGCGGCCGGTGAGGTTGCCGGCGATGTGCGCGCGCCCTGCATCAGGCCGAGGTGGCGAACGGCGAAGATAACCGCGATCGTTGCGCCGAATGTCATCAGAGCAAGTGGCGGCAGATTAGCCAGTTGTTCCATTGCGGATTTCCCCTTGATCGCGGGCTGCGCGATGAATGTTAATCAGCTCGCCAAGGGCAAACAGCGGGTAGACGGCAAGCCAGGTGCTGGCGACATCGGAGGAGGCAAAGCCGTAGGAGATGCCCGACCAGATGACGCAGCCGATCGCGGCCGAGAGCTGGCGGATCTGCGGTGTCACCCGTTCACGGGCACCGTTGATGACAAGGCCAATGATGCGCAGACAACCGATCAGCAGCATCGACCAGCCGAGGCAGTCTTCCGAGGGGACAAGATCGCGGAAGGACCAGAACTGCGGCTGATTGAACGTCTCGGCCGGCAACAGCAGCACCCAGCCGAACATGATCATGTGGCCGGCCATCATCCATTCCATCATGCGCGGGCCGAACCTGTGGCGGATGCGGATCCAGATACCGGGGCCGAGATAGCCTTGGCTCATGGCCTCCCCTCCCCGTGTGCGCCGCATTCGGGTTTTGACCAGACGTCAGCGGCACAGAGGGCAACGACGGTGCGGTCGATTCTGCGCTGGTCGGCAGGCGTTGCGCCACGCGCGCCGATCAGATCAGTTCCGACCACGCGGTGAAGTCCCGCGACACTTGCCGGCGCCGTAGTCCCACAAGCCGTGAGGGCAAGCGTCGAAACGAGCGCGAGCATCATCGGCATTGTTACCTGCTGCATTGTCCTGCCTTTCGATGGAGATGCGCGCATCATTGCCGGCCTGTTTCCAGAACCAGATCCCGAAGGCGCCAAGGATTGAGAGAGCCGCCAGGACGGCCGCGATTTTGACGGTCGCCGGCATGTCACACCTCGACCGCTTTGCCGCGCCAGGTGTTGAAGCGGCGGGCGATGAGATCGCGGTTGCGATACGCGACGTAGGCTAGGGCAATGACGACGGCGCCAACGGCCACCCACGCCCAGGGCAGACCCGCCGCCCAAGCGGCCGCCGCCGTCCCTGCCCCGCTGCTCCCGGCTTTCGTCAGTGCCTCACGGGCGGCCGAACCATCGCGCCGGAGCTGAGCGAGCGTTGCCGGCCCGATGATGCCATCGGCGACCAGGTGCGGATGCGCCCGCTGATAGGCAATGACGGCGGCCTTGGTCTTTTCGCCCATCCAGCCATCGATGGCACCGGGATTGAGGCCGGCGGCCGTCAGCAGCTCCTGCGCCTCACGCACGACAGGATCTTGCCCGGCAGGTTTGGTGTCGGTTGCCGTGCGAGGCGCACCTTCCGGCATTGCGCCGGACACACCGGTGTAAATGCCGGTGGCGAACAGCAGCGCCTCCTCCTTGCGCCGCCGCACCAGGCCGGGAAGCTTTTGACCGCCCGCCGTATTGTAGTGGCTGGCGAGGTAGTCGGCGGCCGCCTTCAGCTTGCCCGCCCGCCAAAGCTTTGCCCATTGCCACGTCATGGCGCCGACGCCGAGATTGAAGCAGGCAGAGGCGGCGGCATCGAGCTGGTACTGCGTGCGATCGCTCGGGCTGTTTGCTACCACGGCCGGCACGAACTCCGAGGCCATGACGGCATCGAGGATCGCGTCGGATTGTTCGGCGGTGACCCTGGTCTTTCCGGGGATGAGCTTGGTGATGCCGATCCTGGCCAGCTCACGCCGGCAGCTTTCGCTGCCCATCGTAAAGCCCGTGCCAATGGTCGGGATTTTGCGGCTATCGAGATAGCAGGTGAGCGGATTGCCTTCGAGCAGGCGCACGAAAGCCCTCCCCGGTGCGGAGATTGCGGTGACTGGCACGGATGCCTCCTTGGATTATGATTGAAGGTTGCGCGGGAATGCGCGTGCGGTTGGACCTAAAGCGTGGTTACAGGCCAACGGATCGGCGCGAGTTCGGAGACAATCTGCTCGACGGTCGGCTGCGGGCGCTCTCCCGCCTCGACCCTTGCCAGTTCGTCATAGGCAAAGGCCCAGACGCTATCGCGCCAGGCGATGAAGGCTTGCGCCTCGGCCGCCCAGCGCGGGTTGGTTGAGTTGGCGTAGGAGGCAAGACTGTTGCCGCTGTCATAGAGGCGAGCCTGCGCCGTGCGATCGACCGTTGCCTGAATGGCGGCCCGATAATCATCAAGGCTCAGTGGCGCAACATAGTCAGGCATGACGTCATGAGCGCAGGGTTCGTCATCCGGCCCATAGGGCACGATGACCTGCACATGAACGTCACCGTCCTGTCTGAAGACGGGAGCGGCAATAAGATCGCAGTCGATCTGTGCCTGCGTGCGAACTGCGGAAAGATCAAAGGCGTGACCGTTGATCGTCAGCGTTTCGCCTTGCGTGCTGCACTCGATGGTCAAGGCACCGTCACGACGCTGTGGTGTTTGATAAAGACGGATACCCATCAGAACCACCTCCCAATGGCAATATAGCCGGGATAGCCAGTTTCGGTTTGTCCAAGCGAAACCATCTGCAGAGCCGTGGCTTGGGTTGTCGTGTTTTGATTGGCGAGAAAAGGCCACACCGCTCCCGTTGTGGCGGACGTTCGAGCAATGACCGGGACAACAAAAGGCGGGGCCGAAAACACCGATGGAAACACCATCGATACCGGGCCAGTAAGGATATAGAACGGCCCGTAGGCCGCGGTCGCTGTCGATAAGGTCGGGCTTTTGGCCCAGCAGATCATGGTGCCGTCGGCATAACGCACAAAATCGCCATTCGCATTGCTGCCTCTCTCGATGATGGCCCCTGTTGGAACACCACCAGCTTGCGCGACCGATCCGAGGACATTGTCTTTCGCATAGGCTCCCGCCGCTTTGACCACGGCAAGCACGTCTGCGGCCGACAGCCCCTTCAGCGCCTTGCCACCATTGCCGTCAAAGCCAGCGACCTGGCCATTTGCAACGCCACCGGCAGGGCCGACCACATCCCCGGTTCCCGTGCCGTCGGCGCCTTTCGGCAATGACAGATCGAGCCGCACGGTATCGGCATCCACCTGCACCACGTTGACGGATGCCGGCTGGCCAGAGGCCAAGGTGGTGACAGGTCCAAACGTCAGTTCCGTCAGTGGTCCGGCAGGCCCCTGGACACCAGAGACGTAAAACGGCGCGCTCCAGTCAGCCGCTGTCGCTGATCTCTTGGTATAGAAGGCCGAGCGGTTATTGCCGGCATTGGCGACCAGCACCCGAAACCCTTTGGCCTCCCGATCATAGGCGGCGCGATCGGCCAGAGCTGCCACTTCCGCATCGAACTTCACCGCCTGGACGAGATCATCCTTGGCGATTGTGCCGAAGACGCCAGGACCCATGGCGATCGGGATCTGCTGCTCATCGAGCTGCAGCTCGGCAAGGCTGGTGAGGTTGCCCCTCGACAGTGAGGCAAACAGCCGGCGCATGGCATCAATGGCAATGACCTGCGGACTGGTCAGCTCGACCTTGTACGGCGCCTGCTGCTGCGATGGCCCAGGCCAGGCATCCGCCAGGGTGATTTGCGTATTGCTATCGACGCTTTCGATGAGGATGGGGCGACCAACATGGAGGCCGAACTTGTCGCCGGCCTTGATCGGGGACAGTCCGCCGTCTTCTGTCCGCCATCCGGTGCCAAGGCCGGTGACGATACGCTCGCCTTGCACGACCGACGCCGTGCCGGTGCTGTAATAGGCAGATCCTGCCATCACTCGTTCTCCTCGTGTTCGCTGCCACCTTCGGTACGCAGCAGTTTTAGATCAGCCTCAAGGCCAGTGATGGTTTCCGAGAGCTTTTTGTTCTCCTCGGACGCCACTCGAAGCGATTGCGCGAGGAAGAGATTGCGCTGCTTGAAGAACTCTTCACGCGCAGCCGCCTCCTGCAGGGCGACCATAGGATCGACCTGCATGCTGTTTCCTGTTGTCATGGGATCACCTTTTGTAGGCTGAAGCACAGATGGAACGCCCCGAGATGCGCAGCGAACCTGTCGTGTTGACGTTGAGGGAAAAGGTTGTTGCTGCCCGCCCGGCAGGCGGATCAAAGCGGTAAAACCGGGTAATTGCCCCAGCCACCCGAGTTGTGCTGTCAGTGCCATCGACGGTGAACTGTTCCAGCACCACGCCGTCCGTGTCGTTGCGGACGACACAAGACGTGTAGTTACTGCCGGTAGCAAAAAACGTGATGTCCACCCGCACGCGCGGAGATCCAACCCCGTGATTGAGGGTGACGGTGGTTTCGCCAAACTCGACAGCAGTGACAGCGCCAGCTTCAATGTTCGACGTGCCCACCACCAGCGAGCCGATAGTGGCATTCGAGATATCGACATTGCCGAGATTGGCCGACAGCGCCGACAGGCTGTTGACCTTGACCTGGTCGAGGTAAAGCACACCATTTTGAAACACGAAGGGCCGCGCGATAGTGGCATCGTCGTCGCTCACCATGACCACCTGCCCTGCCTTCATGATGATGCGCGAGGGCAAAGCGGGATTGGCCGGCACATCCATCAGGAAGGATGCCGCCCGGTACCGCCCATCGTTGACGGCTGCCTGAATGCCATAGCGCGCCGCATAACCTGCAGGTGCTGCAACCGCCGACCAGGCCACATTGACGCTGGCATTGTTGCCGCCAAGCGCCGCGCTCAGGTTTTGAACCCGGCCGCTTAGTGCCGCATTGGCATTGGCAACAATCTCGATATCGTCACTCAGCTGCGCAGTGGCCGCCCCAAAGCTCACCTCAAGCGTTTCCAGCCGGGTGGCAACCGCCTGCGTGGCCGTCAAACCGACCTCGATCTTCTCGCGATATTCCGCCCGAGCCGAACCCAGCGACACCGAAAGCTCGCGGCGGATCTCCTGGGACTGCGTAAACGCCTGCGTGGACAATTCCATCTGGCCGGCAATCAGGCCGTTGATGGCATCCTTTGCCGTTCTGACACCATCGCGCAGCCAGCCGAGCGCACCGTCGATGCCGGTGAGATCGATATCGACATAGACATCCTTGTCGGTCAGCAGGACGTTCGGCGTGGTGACCGGGATGAAGCCCGACCACAGCACCGGCCTGTCGCCCCGCGGGATATAGCGGGCACGCACCACATAGGCTTCTAAGGGCAATAACCCTTGCGAGATCAGCAGCGACCCCGCCTGTGGCTGATCGGTGCGGCCTTCATGGACGCGGTCAAGGCTTGCCTGCAGGCGCACCTCGTATTCGATGCCGATCACGTCATCGAGGCGGCCATCGGAATTATCCCAGGTGAGGCGAATGGCCGGCCGGCGATCGCGCCCGACACTGTCCTTGACGGTGGCCGGTTCCGCATACCAATCGACCAGGGCTTGTGGCGCCGGGCGAATGATGCCGACTGCGCCATCGACGGGCGGCTTGAACTCTTCCGATGACGTCCAGCCGTGGTCGGCCGGATCGACCTCTGTGATATCGATCATCACATCGAGATTGCCGCGATCGACAGCGCCATCGATCCGCATCAGCTTGTTCACATAGCCGTTACGCTCAGACGTCCAGGAGAACACCGCGCACGGCGTGGCATAGGCCCAGAACTTTGGCGGCAGCACGATCGTGTGCCGGCGAAACCGCCTTGCCTCCTCCAGCGCCGACTTCATCAGGCGCTGCACCTGCTCGGCATAGGGCACAAACGTCAGTTCGACATCGGCCATCAGACGGCGGTTGCCGTCATTGGCTTCGAGATCCGGCCGGTAAAGCGGCGGTGCAGTCTTGACGACCCAGCCATCGGCCGGCGACGGATAGGTGGCCGAGACGCCGTTGATGGTATCGGCCAAGCCGAGGAAGGGAGTAAACTCCTGTTCTTCGGTCGAGAGGATATCGTCATCGGTAAAGGCGATCACCGGTGCATCCGGCGCCCCGCAGTGAAGCGTATAGACGCCGCCGACTTCAGAGATCTTGCCGTGGCATGCTGTCAGCAGCGCTTCGAGTGCGGCAGTCAGCGGCGCCTGCACCTGCACTTCGCCACCGCTTCGGAAGGTGGCGACGATACCGCCCGCCTCCTGAATGCCGGCGCGGTTCTTGTTGATCTGGGCAATCCAGTTGGCGACAGGCAGTCGTGCGGCCGGCATGTTCTGCAGCCCGTAGAACCATTGGCCGTTAAACGTCAGGCCACGCAGGAGATTGTAGATCTGCACGGCCGGCAGGAAGTCGCCATCACCGCCCCAGGTGGCGGGATCGGCATAACGCTGCGGGCCATTGCCGCCGACCGAGCTGTCGCCCGAGGGATCGTAAAGCCGCAGCCCATCGATGACGAACTTGAAGGAGGGAACGCCGCTGAACATGTTCTGCGACACGCGCGCCGTGACGATCACATAGGCGACGCCTCGCCCGATGCGATCCGGGTTCCACCAGCGGTTATTGTTCGAGGCCGAGTTGAACAGAAAGCCATCGGCTGTGGTCTGCGTGCCGTCGTAGAATTTGACCCAGAGGCAGTCGGGATATTCGTTGATGGCATAGCCACGCTCGGACAGTGCCCCAAGCGTCACCTTCTCACCGTTCACGAAGACGTCCGCCAGACCCCGCACCGGCAGATCGGACACCGGGATGACCTGTGTGAGGAAGGCGTTCGGTGTATCGCCATCGCGGCCCCAGGTGTTCACCCAGGCAAGCGAGCCTGCCGTCATGGCACGGCCGAGGAGGAAGGACCGCGAGAGGTCGCCGCCGCCTTGCAGCGTGCCGTTGATCGAGAACGTCGGATCCTGCGGCTTGCCGGCCAGCGACTGCGCCAGCAGGCTGGTGCCAAGGCCCACGGCTGCCTTGAGGACAAAGGAGCCGATTGCACCAAGGCCGCCGATAAAGGTCGAGACAGCCGAGATCGCACCGCTGATCAAGGCAGCAGCGCCGGAGAAAATAGCCATTGATGTTCCTGAAGTATTTAAGCGCCGCTGCGGAAATCAGAGAACGAGCGGTTTTGCGAAATGGGTTTCGATCGGCGCATAACCGCGCCGCTCAAAGATCCGCGAGACGTCATTGCTGGAAAGCGACGCCATGCCCGCCGAGCTGCAGCCGATACCTTTGGCCCAGTTCTCATAGGCATCGAGCATGGCAAGCCCCAATCGGCCGCGGGCTTTGGAAGAGACAAACCAGACGGTTTCCTTGGCCATGCGACCGGCGCCAAACGGATGTTCATAGGCAACGGCCAAGAGGATGCCGCAAGCCGGCTCGCCAGCGACCAGCACACAGGCCATGGGTGAGGCCAGGTGCTGTTGAAACAGCCGGTCGGCATAGGCTGCCTGGAACGGGAAGGTGAAGCCGGCCGCCGCATGGCTTTCGCGCAGGAGCGCCACCACGCGGTCGCGGTCTTCTGGGCGAGCGTGACGAACCGTCATCAGAAGAGGCCTAAAAACTTCTTGCGCTTCTTCTGGGTCGGCACGACGCCCTTTTCCGAGCCCCAGAAGAACTCCCATTCCGTCACCGTGTCGGCATCCTGATAGAACATATCCCCGGCCTGGCGCAGGATCTGCGTGGCATGGCTGCGGGTGACGGGATTGGAGCGGGTCATCTCTTGTGTGTGGCTGGCACAGGTCATGGTCACAGAGCCCACCTCGTTCTCGGACGGCGTCTTGATCACCACCTGGTCGATGACGCCGACAAAGCGGCATTCGGCCGGCGCCACCATCTGGCGCGTGTCGGGATCGAACAGGCCGCGATAGATCTCCACCCTGCCCTGTTTGCAATCGTAGAGCCGAACAAGCGTCTGGACGTGTTCGCTCACCTGCGACATGCGGATGGTGACGTTCTGCACCGAAAGATTGGCAACAAGCGGAATGTCATCGACACCGATCAGCGTTCCTGATCCATACCAGTCGCGGGTAACAGGAATGCCGGTATCGGGATGGATGACGGCAGCAGAAATATTGCCGACGTCCGACCACACGCCATCGGTCACCGGTGCGCCGCTTGCCCGATCGCGAACGGTAAACCAGATGAAGTCACGGGCAACCAGCTCGCGCGCCTCAAGGGCGGCAAGGTTCTGAGCCGAGATGTTACGCATGGATGTTACCTTGCTTCGATCGCCTGAAAGCTGATCGCCCCTCGCCCCGTGCCGGGATCGGCAGACGAGGAGACCGAGCCCGGCACCACCGTCATCAGGCAGGCGGGTTGTTTGACGGTGACGGCAACAGGGGCGGAAACCCCTGGCCAAAGATGCGGACGGATCTCGAACTGCGGAGAGACGCCATTCTCATCCACCACAGCCGCTTCCACGACCTGGTGCAGATCCTTCTCCCCGATCTGGAGATAATCCCCGATCGAGAAGCGGTAGCCGGCTGGAAAACCGGACACCGAGACAGCCTTGCGATTTGCGGCAATAGTTGCGATCGAGCCGACGCCGGCAAAGGCGTCTCCCATCAGCCATGACCCTTTGGGATAGGCAATGGGAAACCAGCGGATTTTTGGAAAGGCCCGGAACGTCTTCAGGCCGTTTTCCAAGGTCGTCAGCCGTGCGCGCCAGTAGTCCAGCTCGTTCGGCTTCAGGCTGCGGGATTGCGCTGACAGCCGCCACAGCGGTGACCCGAAGTCCTTCACCACGGTTCGACCGCCGGCCGTGCGTGATTGCTCCTGGCGCCACAGAAGATCGAAATCGGTGGTGATGCCGGGGAGGCTTGCCAGGAAGGGTTTGTCGAGCGGATAGGTGATGGGCATGGGGGCCGGCTCTGTGTTCGGTTGAGAATAAGGACAGTTTCGGGGAGCGGTGAATGATGCGCTTTCAGAGCAAGGGGCCGCTTTGGGAAATATTTGGGGTGGTGCAACGACCAGAGTGCCGAGCGTAAATGAACGCTTACCGCAATACTGTTACCGCCTGTCCACACTCTACTTAGTCAACCAAGTGGCGAACACGCGCCTGCTAGACACGCAAATATTCTCGATTTATCGTTTCTGGATTAATCCAAAATATTAATAATGGCCGACCAGTGACGGAACATTTCGACGATATTAGACTACCGCACTTTTCTATAACGATGGACGATGGACGGCTCGCATGGCCAGTTGCCGAAGCCAACGGCGTGACGCTTGAGGAATTCTACTATCGCCTCAGTATGCGCTGGTCCGGCCAAAAAGCGGCAACGCATACGGCGCCTTCAAGGCAGAGAAGATCGCCACCACAGCGGCCATCGCTCAAGCTGTCGACGTTCCTCGCCGATGGTCGATTGGCTTGGCCCGTTGCCGCATCAAGAGGCGTCAGCGAGACCCTGTTCTATGCCCGGTTAAAAAGGGGTATGACGCCAGATGAAGTGGTATTTACACCGGTGATGTCGCGGGGGTGGCGGCGGCACCGACGTTAGTAGATCGGTTAAATGGGAGACGCGGGCTCTATGACGAAGAGCTCAATTAGGGCCCTCGCCGCCCGTATCGATTCAAGTTTCCCGCAGCATTACGCCCTGAGTTCTGAACAAGGTTATGCAGAAAGAATCCACAGGATCCTAGTGTAAATACGCCGGCGTGCTGTATGGTAAAATAGGTCAGGAGGCCCGTGCATGGACTCGAAGACACCCCCGACTGCAAACGGATCATTATCCGCGCCTTCACCGAGCCCGGATCAGCAGGATTTGCTGCCGCCTGCTACGACTAATGTCATTACGCCCGCTCCAGAACCGAATAAAGAACCGTCGCTATTTCACATAATTAAATCGATGACTGTCCGCGAGTGGGTGGCCGTTATCAGCACGGTGTTTGTTGTTTTGAGCACGGTCGTTGGCGCCGCCACGTCGATTGGGAAAGCCCGCGAAAAAGAGCAAAGGGACGCCCTGATACAAGCAGCGCTGGTTCCGCTCCAAACGGAGCTAAAAGCAGCAACGAACAACTTGGCAGCCGCACAGGGGGAGAATGCGAGGCTAAAGAGCGCGAATGGTGCGATGGAAAGTCAAATGAACGTCTTGATCACCAGACTTCAGGCTGAAAATGCGTTCTCCCTCTTTGCAGAGGAGTACATCAACTACCTTGCGGCTCCTTCGAGCACGACCCAAAACATCCTAGCCGACTTGGTCTGCAAGCTATATCGCGACAGCCAACAGGCGAGCACCAACGTTAGTTTCACGCCGGTACGAATAGAGGAGATAGTGCGCGGGGATTTCGCGACCAGCTTGGATGATCTGGCCGCCAGCGGTTACAACGTTGATGTCTTGAAGGAACTTCGCCAGCTGCAGACGGAAGGGCGGGTCACCCGACCTATGCCCGAGGTGTCGCATCTCATCGGGCGGTCCGTGTCACCGCAAATCTCGCTGCGGCCAGTGGTGTCGCCTCAAACCATACCTCGTCCGATTCTACGAAGTGAAGATGCCGCTCCGATCATCGCACAAGCTACAAAGCAAATCGAAGGTGCAACCGGCAGATTGATTAAGATCGTGACCTTTCCCGGCCACCCACCTTTCACCATGCCGGCACCCATTGCAGCACAAGTGCATTCGGATCCAAGTTGCCGGATCCGCTAACCGAACGAAGAGCGTAGCCGCTGTGCTTTGCCATGGAACGCCAGTTGCGCCACGTTCACCGCAACTTCACATTCTTCCCCGGCGCCTCCCGCACAGTCGTGAGGATGGTTGCCTTGAGGTCGCGCTGCGTTCGCTTGAGGCTTTCATCGATCCGTTTGACCGCCTCGACATCGGCGCCACGCGCATCGATCACAGGCGCGAAGGTCATGCTCATGGCCCCAGACGACGCTCGCATCTGCGACATGTCGGGCAGTTTCGGCATCGACGGCACACGCGGGACGATCTTGCCGTTTTGATCCGGAACGAACAGTTCCGGGCGGTTTTCCCCGACGACATAGGGCTGCCCCTTGCGCACCGGCCCGCCTGTGGCACGGAACATGTTGCCGAAACCGGAAAACAGGCTGCCAAACGCGCCGCCGCCCGAACCGCCTGAGGCCGGCTTAAATAGCGAATCAAAGGCACTGCTGAGCAGCATGTTACCGAGCTGCTGGGCGAGATTGGCAAGTGCATTGCCGAGGCTCTTTGCCCCCGTGATGGCATCAAGCGTATTGCTCTTGAAGTTGTCGTAGAACTCACGTGCGGCATCATCGGCGCGGTCCTGCGCTTCGGTGACCTGGCGCAGGATATCGGCCTGGCGCGCATAGGCGTCCGAGGCCTCATCGATCTTCTGCCGCTGCTCGGCGGAAAGCTGGATGCTTTCCAGATCCGTTGCCCCCTTGCGCCGCGCCTCCTCGCGCAGATCGGCAAGTGCCGACTGTTCAAGGTCGAGTGCCAGGCGCCGCTTTTCCTGCTCCCGGTAGGATTGCCCGACGATGTTCTGTTCCTCGATCAATGCCGCCGTGCGGTCGCGGATCGCCTGAATATCGCCGTCAAACCGGCTGTCAGCCGTTGGCTTGATCGAGCTGGAGCCCGAGCGCCCGGATTTGTTGCGGGCTTCGGATGCTGCGACATTGGCGGCCGCCTGTGCCTTGATCTGATCTTCCGGCAGGAAGCCGCCCTTTTCCGTGAGATCCTTGCGGATCGAGGCGATTTCCTTCTCGATCGCCAACTGCTCACGGCTCAAACCGTTCTGGCGCTGGGCTTCTTCCGAATAGGCCTTGCCGATCCGCAGCATCTCCTCGCCTTGCGCACGCGAGGCGGCATATTGCTTGTAGCCGGCAATCTGCTCTTCCGAGAGTGTTGAACCCGTCGTGCCAGCCAGTTCCGCACGGGCAGCCTTGGCGCCTTCAACGACCTCTTTGAGACGATCCAGCAGCGGCGCAAATGCATCCGCCACCCCCTGAAAATCAGGGTTCGAATTTGCCAGCGCATAAAGTGCGTTCTTGGCACCGGCTGCGCTGACGCTGCCATTGTCGAGACCGGCTTTCAGTTCTTCAAGCTGGGCGAGCTGTGCCGGCGAGATCGTATCGCGATCGACGTTCCTGAACAGATTGTCGAACAGATCGGAAACCGCTTCGGAGGCTTCAGCCGCCGCGTTGGTGGTTGCAGCCACTTCCTTCTGCAGCTTATTGACCAGCACCGCGTTGATACGGTCGCCGGCATCTTCCGTCTTTTGGGCAGCTTCGTTTGCCGCCTCGCCCATGCGCTTCAGGCGCTCTTCAAACAGAGCCGCCCCTTCGCTGGCTTCCGCGGAGCCGGAATAGAACAGCGCCAGCGCCCCGACAGCCGTGGCGCCGATCACGGCACCAATCGGGCCGGCGGCGACCGTGAGGCCGCTCATGGCAGTGGCGAGACCGGCAATGGTGCCGGCCGCACGAATGGCGGCCACAAACCGGAAGACCGCCGTGGTGGCGAGGCCGAGGCTTGCAATCATTCCAGCAATGGAGCGGCCGACCAGGGCGCCGGCAATGATTGCGGCGACCTTCAGCACGACATCCGCCGTCTGCTCGAAATTGTCAGCAAGCGCATTGAGGCCGGCGACCAGGCGCGCGCTGGCGCCAAGGCTTTCATCGGTCTGGCCGATATATTTGGTGAAGGCGTTGTTCACCTTCGTCATGCCTTGCTCGATCGTCTGCGTGGCATTGGCGGCCATGGCCTGAATGCTCGGCAGCCCCTTGAGGAAAGCCTGAAAGAACTGCTGTCCCGACACCTTGCCGTCGTTGACCAGCTGTTTCAGCTTCGACACAGATCCGCCGGCCTCATCGAGACCGTTGGCGACCGCCATCAGGATCGGCCGTGCGCCTTCGTTGATCGAGTTGAATTCTTCCGCCTGCACGCGGGTCTGGCCGAGCAGCTGCCCGAGCTGGGTCAGCGCGCCGGATGCTTCAGCTGCGCTCTTACCCTCCACCTTCAGTGCCGTTGCCACGCCGTCCGAGAACTTGAGCAACTCGCCCTGGCTTGCGCCCAGCACGTCGGAGGCCTGCGAAGCCTTGCCGAAAAGATCTGCCAGCGCCCCGATCGGTGCGGCATTGTCCTGCGCCGACTGATACAGGCGATCGAGAACCGCCGTCTGGTTATCGCCAACCACGCCGGCCACCGCCAGGCTGTTCTTTGCCGTGGTCCAGGCGTCGGCATATCGCTGGACGGCATCCACCGACAGCGCCGCGCCAATGCCGAGCAATGGCGTCGCGAGGCTATGGGCCATGTTGCGGCCGATATTGTCGAGCCGCTTGTTCGTCGCAAGCCACGTCGTCTCGACCTTGCGCGCCGTCTGCGCCGTGACGCCGTTGACCTTCTGCAGGTCCTTCATGAAGGGGTTGAGCTCCATGCGCATGACAGCGCGAAGCTCATCAAGGGTGACGGCCATGATGTGTCCTGATTGGGTTTTATGAGTTCTGAAAAGGGGCCGACTAGCGGGTGCGGGCGTGCATTCCGGGCATCAAGGCCACCGCTGCGAACATGCGGAACGCTAATCAGCCACATCAGAGAAGGTCGGACTAACTTAGTATAATTACGTATTTTTGGTTATAAAAATTTGTATATTATCGTCATGCCCAAATATGTAAGGTCTTTTATAATAGCGACAACATTCGGAGGCACATATGGTTGAAATGCCATGGCGAAGTGCGGCCCGCCTGTTTAGGATGCAAGGCGCTCGCCCTGCAGTATTTTCCCTGGTAGTTGCCTTTGTTATAGCTGTTTTAGACAGCGCGACCACAGCTGTCATTCCCGCCCTAGGCACTTGGCTCAGGGACGCCCTGTGGCCACCGGCTTTCACTGTAGAGCTAACAACATCAACGAAGATAACAGGCGTCTCCCTTTCTTCGCTTGAAGATGAAACAGAACACGACGTCAAATTCACGCAACGCGGTGACAAATATCTCACCATAAATGCAGCGACCGGCAATTATTATATGACTTTGCGTCAGCAGACCGACGGTGTTGAGCGAAAGCTGATTACCAAGGCGGACCTGCTTGTCGGCGGCCAAACGGTGACTGTGAAGACAGAGACAAGCAATTGGGCATCGGTTCAAGAACTTAAGAGCATCGGTGACACCGCGGCCACGCCAGGAGGCGTGCTCAAGTATACCCGCTGGACAAGCACAAAGGATGATGAGCTATCGCTTCTCGGCGCAACGGGTGCAACAGGGCGAATATTGAAAGCGGCATTTGGCGAACTCGGCGTTCACGAGAATGACTCCACGGCCGATGCAGAACGTATCGCGCAATATTGGAAGGCAGTCCCGAGTTGGCCGAAATCCCAGAATACAGCGGGCGTCCCATGGGGTGGCACGTTCTTGAGCTGGGCAGTTGAAGAGGCAGGCGTAGCTTCACCGAAGTCGGCATCTTTTTTCGCTTGGCAAAATTGGGGCAAAGCGGTCCAGAGAGATGAAGCCGTTCCCGGAATGATCGGCATCGTTCCCCAAAGCGAGCTGACGCAGGCTCCCAGCCGACTGCTAGTCGGCATAATTTTGCGCCGGTTGCCGGAATGCACGGAAATCGTGGCGGGCAACGTTGCTGATCGCGTTGTCGTGACCTGCGTCAAAGACGACAGGATGATGGTTCGGGCACCTATCTAGTAGATTTCTCCGGTCGCCTGGACGCCCTCAACTCTGGAGCAGAGATCCCGCTCCCTTACCCCGCCAACCTCCTCAACATCTCCTGATGCTGTTCAAAGCTCGGTGGCTCCGGCACCTCGTCCGCCCCATTGGCCTTGGCATAGCCATCGGCGCAGGCAGCAAATGCCCATAACATTATGCTGTCCACCTCAGACGGCGCAAACCCCATGATGGGGCCGAGGCCATATAAGTCCGCGAAGACCAGGCGCCCTCGCCTTACCTACATTTCAAGGCGCGAAGAAACAGAGGGTTGATCATCCGATCTTTCCTATTCTGGATGTTCAAATGCCGGTCAGCAGCTTGAACGCAATCAGCCACATCACGCATGCGATGACGGCTTCGAGAATGCGCCATGCCGACGGTCGCGAGAAGATCGGTCGAAGGCGAACTGCGCCATATCCCAAAGAGAAAAAGAAGAGGAATGAGCCTGTCGTTGCTCCGGCGGCGAACTCGAACTGGTGTCCCGGGAAACGAGTCGAGATCGTCCCAAGGAGCACGACGGTATCCAGATATACGTGAGGATTTAGCCAGGTTAGAGCGAGGCACATCGCCAAAGTTCTGGCGAAGCTCACCGACGTGCCGTCGTTAATCTCAAGAGCACCGGAAGCTCTAAGCGCGGACAGCAGGCTCTTCGCCCCGTACCAGAGCAGGAAGGCTGCCCCTCCGTACCGCATCATGGGATCGAGCCAAGGGAGCCACCGTACGATCTGCTGAAGACTGGTGACACCCAGAATGATCAAGATTGCGTCGGAAAGCGCACACACGAAGCAGACGGCGAAGACGTGTTCGTTCCGAAGGCCCTGACGCAGCAGAAACGCGTTTTGGGCACCGATTGCGACGATCAGGCTCAGCCCCATCGTCATCCCAGCAAGGAAGGCAGTTAGATTCATGGTGGCGACCTGATCGTCCGCAGTGATGGACCGATCCATAGACGCCACTCCCACATTAGGATAGTTAAACATACTTACCGTGATTAAGTCTGGCTAACCATGTTCGATTATAGCGCCCTCCGAGTTCTCCTCGCCGTTGTTCAATCCGGCAGCTTTGAGAAGGCTGCCTTGTCCCTGAACGTAACGCCATCGGCGGTCTCTCAACGCATTAAGCAGTTAGAGGAGCGCTTCGGCACCGCCCTTGTAGTGCGGGGTAATCCTTGCACAGCGACCGAGAAAGGGGATCAGCTTTGCAGTCATATGGAGAATGTCGGGATTCTCGAACACGAGCTCTTCACGAGGTTTCCTGCGCTGGTCGATAATGACGACCTACATCAACGATATACTCTGCGGGTAGCCACCAATGCCGACAGTCTAGGTACGTGGTTCCTTGAAGCAGTTTCCGAGTTCTCGAAGTCATCCAACTTTCTCTTCGAAATATCGGTCGATGATCAAGATTATACGGCAGAATGGCTCGCCCAAGGGAAGGTCATAGCGGCCGTGTCAGGTTCCGAGAAACTCCTGTCGGGATGCCGCCGTTATACGCTCGGCGCACTTCGATATCACGCAACGGCAAGTCCAGCATTTGTCGCTAGGCATTTCCCTGCCGGCGTCACACCGGAGGCCCTGTCCGATGCACCAACTCTGACGTTCAACCAGAAGGATCGACTTCAAGCTAGTTGGGTCCGGCGCAATCTGCATGCCGACGTGCGGCTCCCCACTCACTGGTTGCCTTCAACACAGAGCTTTGTGGACGCGACAATCATGGGCATGGCATGGGGGATGAATCCACAACACCTCGTCCGGAACCATCTATCAGCAGGTCGCTTGGTGGAACTGATTCCTGGCAGGACGTTAGATATCCCATTGTACTGGCACATCAACCGCTTCGCAGCAGACCGTTTGGCTACGTTGACAGCCAAGATCGTTGAGGTCGCGGAGCGAACACTTCATCAAGCCGAATGATTGCACTGGGCCGATTTAGGAGTGCTGCGTTAGGAACTTGTGCCCCGAATTTTCTGCCTGACACGTAGATTAACAATAGGCTTCCGAAGGCGACAATAGCAATCTCGCGAACAGGCAACCTCGCCGGCATCTCACTACCCCACCAACCTCCTCAGCATCTCCTGATGCTCCTCAAAGCTCGGCGCATCCGGCACGTCTTCCGCGCCATTAGCCCTGGCATAACCATCGGCACAGGCGGCAAACGCCCATAACATCATGCTGTCCACCGCAGCCGGCGCAAACCCCATGATGGCTCCCGGCCCATAGAAGTCCGAGAAGACTAGGCGCCCGTCGCCCTCGTCTTCCCGGTCTACGGCTTTCCCGGCCGCTCGCCCTCCGGGGCCGTGAGCGCGTGATGCAGGATGGCGGCTGCGATCCCGACATTGTCGACCAGGGGAGATCGCGCCATGTCATCGACATAGCGGGTGACCATGCCAAAGGCGTCGGTCGGCGTCATGCCGGCGCCAATCAGCCCAAGGCGAATGGTCTCGCGCACATCCTCGACGCGCCAATCACCGCCAATGCCGCGCAACAGGGCATAGGCATTGAAGTCTGCCAGAAAGTCCGGGTCGGATGCGCCGAGCGGATAGTTCTCCGGGTCCGGCCGCCTGGCATTGGCGGCCTGCGGCTGCGAGGCCATGAGGCGCGCAAGGATCGTGGCGGGTCCGGCATTGCAGGCGAGCTGCAGCTCCTGCAGCTGGCCGATGGCCAATCGGAAGGCCATGCTTTTGCCAGCGAATGGAAGGGCGAGTGGTGCGCTCATGCCGCACCGACCCAGACCACTTCACCGTCAGACTGCAGCGCGATCGTGCAGGACACATAACCCTTGCCTTCCTTGGCAATGCCAAGCGACGTGATGACGTAGCGCCCGGCATAATGGCCGCCGCCTTGTGCTGCCGGCAGGTCGATCAGCACGCGGGCATCGATCGGCTCACCGGACAGCTGCTGGTCGCGCAGACGCCCGTAGCTCATCGGGTCCATGGTGCCGGCGCCATTGATGCTGGCAGAGAGCGTATCGACCGAGCGCAGCACCCAGCCGGGGGCATCTGGGTTTTCACAATTGGGGTCGGTGGCATCGGTGGTCGTCGCCTCGACGGTAAAATCCTGCGAGGTGTTGATGGTGCAGGCATGCGAGAAGGCCTGCGGATTGGCGCCGTCGCCAAACTGCACCAATAGCTTTTTAGTCGTCGCCATGACGATGGTCTCCATGATCGGGATTGTTTGATGAGGGTTTCAGTCAGCCTGCGGCTGGGTCTCAACCGACAGTTCAAGGCGCGCACGGCGGGTGACGCCATCGGGGTCGCGGCTGAAGGTGATGTTTTCGACGCGCATGCGGTCGAGGACGTGGCCTGCAATCGCCAGGTCCTGTTCATGCAGGCCGATGCGAAGAACGCCCGCAATACGCTTGGCTTCAGGATAGCCGATCGTCCGCGACCAGACGTTGAGATTGATGAAGGTGGTCGAGCGGTCAAAGCAGTCTTCATCAATCGGCACGAGCTGGCCGTCGGCGATCGAGATATAAGGAAAGTCCGCGCCGGTATCGGCAATGCGCTCAGCTGCCGCCGGCACATCATCGTAGACGCGGCCGGCGACCTCTTCGCGCGTCAGCTCGGCCACGCGCGCCACAAGCGCCACCTGAATGGCAAGGCTTGGATCATCGCTCATCCTTTACCCGCCGTCTTCAGCGCCCGGCGCACGGCAGCCCGAACACGCGCCCTCGCCTTTTTCTTGCGCACCCGGATGGCTGGCAAGAAGAATGGATTGGCGGGCATGCCCTCGCGGCCGAACTCTTGCCCCAGCGCATAGTCATAGGTCGGGGAATTGCCCTTCTCCGAGTTGCGCACCGGCTTTGTGGTCGCGGCACCGCCGGCCCTGATAACCACGCCGATTTCCGGGTCGGGCAGCGGCTCGGAACGGATTGTGCCGGCAAGCGTCAGATCATCCTTCGGCACAAGCGACCGCTGCAACATATTGATTTCTCGTCCCTGCAGCATCAGCTCGGCTTTTGCGCGTTTGCGCACCTCGGCCGGAATGCGCTCGAGGCGCCGGCGCAGCTTTTCCAGTCCGATGAACTTCATGAGGCAACCCCGCTGATGACGGTGAGAAAGACGCAAAGCGGATCGGTGACGGCATCCACCTCGCGGATCGCATAGACCGTGCCGCGCCTCACATCGCGCAGCTGCCAATCCGTGCCGATGGTTTTGGACAAAAGATCCTTGCGCAGGCGCACTTTGAGGATCGCCCGACCCTGCAGGCGCTCGGCAACAACCGCCTCGCTGCCACCGGCATAGACAAAGGCTGCCCGGCGCTGGAACTGCTCGACAAAGTCAGAGCGAGTATTGCCGGCGCCATCATTCACCCGCGCCCGCTTGTCGAGCGCCACCCGCTCTTTCAGACTGCCGGCATCAAGCATCGCTGCCAGCCTTTGGCGCCGGCCGCGGCGCCCTGACGGTCACCGCCGCCTTTGCGGCCAACGCCTGGTCGGCGCAGTCGCGTTTGACGGTGTAAGTCTCGCCACCCTTGTAAGCGATGGTCACGCCAAACACGGGCGGCCGGTAGTCAAAATCTCTGAGGAACCGGACACGGGCCATGGTCACTCCTATCGATAGATGCGGTAGGGCTGCAAAAGCGCATCGACCGCAAAGGGGAGATTGACCGCACTTTGCCCGATCACCACGGCCTCGCGGTTCCGGTACCAGTGCGCAACGAGAAGCAGGATGGCAAAGCGGATCGGCTCCGGCACATTCACCACCCAGACCGCCGGCATGCCCGCCGTCTTGGCGCAGCCGACCCTGTAACGAATGATGACACGCTGATTGCGCCCGGACACGAATGGCCAGGCGCCGGACAAGGGATAGACGCCGCCCGCATCGATCTCATATTCGGCAGGCGGGATCTTCTCAAAGCTATCGGCGCCGATGCGGACCCGGATCGAGACCAGCTCCAGCACCGGACTGAACGGCAGGTGGATGTAACCGTCAGCGTCAGAGTGGAAGTCTTCCATGGCATATTCGAGCGTCTGGATGCCAAGCGCCCGCCCAAGCCAGCCGGTCGGGCCATCGATCCAGGTCGTGGCGGCCAGAATGAGGCCTTCGACATAGGCCTCGTCTTCCTCTGGCAGTTCGGCCAGGTGCCGGCGGGCATCCTCCAGCGTGACGATCGGTACGGGTGGTTCAACCACCCTGAGATCGGCCGCCATCACTTTTTGCCCTTGGTGCCGGCCGGTTCTACGCCGGGTTCCGATTTGGACAGAGCCGCCACCTTCTTTTCGGCATCGACCAGGGCAGCCGTCTTTGCGCCCAGCTGCTTTTCCAGATCCGCGATGCGGGCGGTTTTGTCGGCCAGCTCTGATCGCAGGGTTTCGAGCTCGGCCGCCTGAGAGTCCTTGGCCGCCTCCCTCTCCTGCTCGGCCGACTGTCTGGCGGCCTCGGCTGCCTGTTGCTCGGCCTCGCGTTCGGCCTTGGCCTTGGCCTCGGCTTTCGCGTCATAGGCAACAAAATTGCCCTTCTGCAGCAGCGCCTTGCCCAGGCGGTCATCGACCGTGATCACCTCGCCCCGGCGCACATTGCCGTATTCGCCATACGAGCTGCGTCTCGCTTTGATTTCCATGTGGGTTCTCCCTCGCTTCATCGGGCATCACCGGGCGGGCAGCGTTTTGCTGCCCGCCGTCATCAGCCGATCACCGTTGATCAGGCGGCAAGGGCCGTGGTGAAGTCGCCGGCAACCAGGGCCTTCGGCCGCTTGACGGCGAGCGCCAGGCGCTTTTCGGCGCGAACGGTGAGCATGTTTTTGACGAAGTTGTCGCGGTCTTCCGAGGAGATCGCGACTTCCGTATCCATGCGATCCCAGACCTTGGCCGCCATCTTGAAGGCACCGGCCAGGAACTCATCCTGCGCCATCGCCTGGGTGGAGATCACCGGCCGGCCCCAGAGCTGCGGGCCGAGCATCTGAATGATGGTGGCAAACAGATAACGGTTCTCGCCATCCTTGGTGAGTTCGATATCGGCCCAATCGATCGGGTTCAGCACAATGCCATCGGCCGGATATTCAGCCAACGACGCCTGAAGCAGCGCCAGGCGCAGCACATCGATCTTGGTCTTGGCCGCAACCGTAATGCCCGCCGGCTCGGCATAGTCGGTCGCCTGCGGCACCAGACCGTGCAGGTTCTGGCCGAGACCGTCGCCCTTCAGGATCTGGGCTTCCTCGACAAAATCGAGCCCATAGCGCAGCTCGCCATCGATTTCGCTCTGCAGCTGGGGAATGTCGTCCATGGCCTGGCGCGACACCGGCACCCAATGGGCAATGGTGCGCACCGGCGCATCGGCCGGCTCATAGGTGTAATTGGATTCCGGCTTCAAGGCCCCTTCGGCGACTGCGGCTGCCGCATTCACCCGCGCCACCATGCGGGCAAACTCGATGCTGTTTGAGGTCGTGGTGCCCACCTGCAGGAGCTGACGGATAAAGAACTGCCGGCGCGGCATGCCGACAATTTCCGCATCACGCTGCGGGGTAATGAGCGCACCGGCCGAGCCGACCGAGGTGGTGATGGCGTTCTGCACCGAGACGTTCACCGTGCCCTTGGCACCGGCTGCGACAAAGGCTTTTACATTGGCATGGTCACCGACCATCTGGCCAAGCGATTTCGGCTCATCCTGATTGCCGCCCCGGCGCGAGGCCAGGCGCTGTTCCAGATCGGTGTTGCGGGTCGAAAGCTGCTCGACCTTTTCCGTCAGTCTGTTCTGGGTATCAGCAAGCTTGGCCTGATCGGACAAAAGCTTGTCGGCCTTCTGCTTGATCTCGTCGGAAACGGAGCCTGCAGATTTCGCCTGGCGAAGGGCTTCTTCGGCGGTCTGCTTGACGCCGTCGGAGACTTCCTTCAGCGAGGCCTTCACGTCGGCCAGCAGCTTTTCGACATTGGCCTCGTTGCGAACCGAGCCGATGATGCCGGAGGGAAGCGCGGTCATCAGGAGTGATGCAGACACGGCCGGCATGCGGGCCTTTCGAAGGCTCTGGGGATGGGCGACCATGGCAACCATCGCCATGGCGGGCGGATGGGTCGTGGCAATCGAGGTGAGATGCGCCACCAGGTCGGAAGACGGCATGGCAAAGCAGGCGGTGGCGATCACGGCAAGCGCGATCGCTCCGCAAAGAGCGAAGAGTTTCATGGGAGATGTGTCCTTTGGGTCCGGGCGTTAGACGGACGTTTTGAAGGTGTTGAGCGTGGATTTGAGGAGGTCGTTGACCTCCGTGAGGACGGCAGCGTCGTGCATGCCGGTTGAGGCAGCGCCAGGCATGCCCCCTTTTAAAGCCGCAATCAGATCGCGCCGCTCGGAGCGCGGCACGTTGAGTTGCGCCAGAAGATCATCGACGCGGTGAGCGGCGACCCGCGTCTTCGCAGCGGCCGAGTTTTGCGGAGAGGCGGCAATTTCGTCAGAAGAGAGAAGCGCATCGGCCAAACCCTTTTCGACCGCTTCTGCCCCGCCGATCCATGTTTCCCGATCGAGCATTTTTGCCACGTCTTTGGCATCCATCCCCGATCGCGCCACATAGATATCGACGGCGGCCGCATCGAACGGTTCAAGGAAGTCTGCGACTTCGCGGAGCTGGTGACGGTCGCCCTCGGCCACGACCCAGGCATTGTGGATCATCAGGAAGCCGGCGCGGGCGATCTGCACCTCGTCGGCCGCCATCGCGATCACGGAGGCGGCCGAGGCGGCCACCCCGAGGATCTTCACCGTCACCTTGGCCTTGTGTTCGCGAAGCGTGTTGTAGATCGCCAGGCCCTCAAAATAGTTGCCGCCCGGCGAGTTGATGTTGACGACGACATTCTGGTCGCCGATCGAACGCAGGGCTGCGGCCACACGTTTGGCCGTCACCCCCTCGCCCCAGGCATCATTGCCGATCACATCGAGAACCGAGATGGTGTTCTCGATGGTTTCAGCCGTGCCGGCGACTTGCCGGATATCCGGGTTCCAGTTCTCGAACGCCCGTGCCGTCACTTTCGAATGCAGGCCAGGGCGAATACCAATGGCGGCACTTGGGAGAATACGAAGGGTCATGCGGCCACCTTATCTGTTTCGCCTTGCAGCCAGGCGCGCATCGCGGCGCGGGCTGTATTGCCATCACTTGTCGCGCCCAGCCCCGAAAGCGGCGCAAGGTTTGTCTGGGCTGTCAGTTCGTCACCGCCATCAACACGCGGAAGATTGAGCTTTGCCCGGCCTTCGTTTCGCGTCATCAGGCCGTTTTGCGTCATCACCGACAGGAACGAGGCCTTGGCGGCACTGTCCATCTGCAACAGCGCCTCGCGGTTGAACTCGGCATAGCGCCGGCGATTGCCACTTGGCCGGATCAGCTGCTTTTTGATCCGCGCCTCGATCCGATCGCAGAGCGGATCGATGCCAAGCGTCAGCCAGGCGAGCAGGATCTGCTCGACGCCCGAGCCCCACATCGTCTGCCCTTGCGCGGCGTGCCCGATGATGATCGGCGGCATGCCGAACCACCGGCACATTTCTTCCACCGAGAAGCGGTGGTTTTCCAGCATCTGCGCATCAACGGGCGAGAGCGAGAGCCGGTCGTATTTGAGACCGGCTTCCAGGATCATCAGCTTGCCGGCATTCGAGGAGCCGACAAACCGGCTCATGATACTTTCCAGATCTGCCCGCTGTTTCGGATCAAGGATCTTTTCCGACGACAGGATGCCGCTGGCCTGCAACCCCTTGCCAAACAGCCGGCCCGCCGCCTCGTCAATGGCGATTGCGGAACCAAAGGTCTGCGAGCCGAACTGGATGGGAGAGAGGCCGACATCCCCGCCAAAACCAAAGCCTTTGAGGTGAAAGACTTTTTCCCGTGGCAGGATTTCGCTTTTGCCGCGATCAATGACGTTGAACTTCAAGGCGCCGTCAGCATCCCGGAACGGATGGCAATGCGTGCTGGGCATTGGCTGCAGCGCACTCAGGCGCGTGCCGATCTCGACCTTTTCCGCATAGGCATTGCCCGTGGTCATCAGCCAGGCGACCATGGTTTCCCAGAATTCGAGCGGCGTCTGGTCTTCGTTCGGGCTTTCGCACAAGACATCGACCAGCGCATCGTCGGCCTCGACCTTCACGCGGCTATTGTCGCCGCGTTTCTCGAAGATCGACAGCGGCAGGCAGGACACCGCCTGCGCTGTCAGGCGAACGCAGGCCCAGACGGTCGCCAGCTGCATCGCCGTATTGAGCGTCACGGTTTTTCCGGCATGATTGCTGGTGCCAAAGGCTGCCGCCCATCCGGCACTGTCCTTCAGGCTCAAGCGCCTTTCCTTGGCAACCAGCTCCTCGCGCGTGACGTTGGATGGCACAGTCGCTGCACCGCGTTTGCTACGTTTCGCCATCAGATACCGACCATCACGGGGTTTGAGAGGAAGTCGTCGAGGTTTTCTTCCGGGCGTTGGCGACAGAGCGCGATGCCCACAGACATCGCCGTCGACACCATGCCGTCGATACGCCCAAAGGCGTTTTCCTTGTCGAACATGCGGTGGCCGGTTCGGTTTTCCGCATAGACGACGCTTGCGGCGCAGAGATCGAGCATCGGGTTCGGATCGATCTCCATCCGCTGTTCGTAAAGCGCGTTTTCAAACATGTTGATGCTGTGCGGCATCCAGAGATAGAGCTCCTGCTCGCCCTCTGGCGCGTCTCTGTCCCGGTCGATGATCCGCTTCTGGAAGCCCTGCGGGTGGATGGTGATCGGTAGGGACACACCATCGCCCGACAAATGCTCCTGGAGCTGCTCAAGCCCGTATTGGTCACCGCCGATTTCGAGCGGGGCATAGAGCGCGCAAAGCCTGGCAAGCGCTTCTGCAAGCCAGGAATATTTGAGCCGCTGGCCAGGGACTGCCTCGATGTGGTCCTGGTCGCACCACAGCTCATAGGGCGCCTGATCGGTACTCGCCCGATCCTTCAGCGTATCGGCCGGCGTCCAGAACCATGTCTTTGACGCAAGCCGCTCGGCATCTTTTGTCGCATCCAGCACCCAGGTCAGCGTGAATGCGGTAAAGTCGCGCGTGCGTGACAGATCAAGCCCGCCATAACAGGGATAGCCACCGGCAATCAGCGCCGGAAGATCCAGATCCTTGCGGCAGGCGACCCAGGCTTCCCGCTTGATTGCCGCATTGACCGATTGCGTCCATTCGCAAAAGTGCAGCCGCGCAATGCCGTTGCGCTTGCCAGGCATCTGGCGTGCCTGTTTCACGACGCCTTCGAGATAGTCCGTCGTGACGGTGACATCCAGAAGCGGATTGGCCTTTACCCAGCACGACGGATCGTTCTCCCAATCGTCACCTTCATCAAGCGAGCAGACGAATGACAGCGTCGTGTCGTCCTCGATGATGCCGGCTGCCACCTTCACCGCATGTTCGTGCTCTTCCCAGCAGACAGACTTGCGGTCCGAGCCGGAATTGGTCGCCATGACCAGGAGCGGCTGGCGGCGGAATTTAAACCCGCGCTCCAGCATTTCCATGACGTCGCGGTTCGGATGCTCATGCACCTCATCGCAAAGCGCGCAGGACGGACGCGGGCCCGATTGCGCAGCATCCGACGAGATCGGCTTGAAGAACCGCTTGTCGCCCTTGGTGCTGATGTAGGTGAGCTGCCAGACCGGATCGATGCCCGATGGCTTGATGCGCTTGGCAAGCTCCGGCGACTGGTCGCGCATGGCAACCGCATCACGGAAGAGAACCTGCGCCTGGTCCTTTTTGGCAGCCGCTGCATAAACTTCGGCGCGCGGCTCGCCATCGGCCACCATCATCGCAATGCCGATACCGGCCAGCAGCGGTGACTTGCCGTTGCCCTTGCCCTCTTCGTCATAGAAGCGACGGAAGCGGCGAAGCCCGGTCTCGGCCCATTTCCAGCCAAACAGCGAGCCGACACGGAACGCCTGGCTTGGATGCAGCTTGAATGGCCGACCCTCGAACTGGCCGCCATTCAGGCGAAGCTTGTCATGGAACCATTTTATGCGCTTCTTGGCCTCTTCCAGATCCCAGACCAGGCCACGATCCGGCCCGTCACGCAGATCGAGAAGATGGCGCCGGCAGGTATTGCGGACATGCGGTCCGGCAATGACGTTGCCGCGAAGCACGTCAGCCGCCCAGGCGGTGACCGGATCGTCTTCGTAGCTGATCTCCGGGATCTCGACGTCAATCGAACCCTTCATTGTCTGTGAAGCTGAAGCCAAGTTGCCCGCCTGCCTGCAATCCGCGTTCAGCCGATGGCGTCATGCCAAAATCGCTGGCAAGCGCCCGGATCTGCCGCCATGTCTCGTTAAGCTGCCCGACTTCGGGGCGGCTCTTCTGCTGCTTGCCGTTGCGGGTTTTGGTCTCATAGGTTTCGCCATTGTCGGTGATATCGACGCGCAGCCGCTCATGGCGCTCGACCGTCCAGCAGAGCTGCTCGAACATGAAGACATTCGTGTCGTTCAGCCGGTTCTTGCGTGGATCGCACAGCGACGGCGACAGCCGGTCCCAGATCACAGAGACCGTAAACGGCAGGCCTTCCGGTTTCAGCTCGCGTGCCCGCTGCAGCGCACGCGCCTCAAAATTTGCGCCGCGTCCCTCGTCTTCGGTGAGCGGCACGACGTTTTCGGTCAAAGGCTTTCGGCCCTTCATGGATGGATACCTCTAGAAAGCAGTGGCTTTTTGCCTCCAATTCCCGCTCCCTGCGAAGAAAGGGTGGGAGCCGGTGTGCGGCAAAGAGGGCGTTTGACTTTTGACCCGCCCTCCCCCTCATCGGTTCGCGGGATGGCGCGGATCGATCGGCCAGCCGTCAGCTCCTGCCGCCGTGGAGAAGCCGCGATGTTCTTCCGCCTGCTTTGTCGCATCGTGATGGGGGGTACACAGCGACTGGAATGGCCCGCCCCAGAACTTTTGCGGATTGCCGTTGTGGCGCTCGACGTGATCGCAGACGGTGGCGACTGTGATCTTGCCCTGCAGCCGGCACATGCGACACAGCGGCTCGATGGTCAGCTGGTGCTTGCGGGTCTTGCGCCAGCGTGCCAGCCCATACCAGCCACGCCAGGCCCTTGCCTCGTCTGATCGTTGATCGCGCATAACCCTAAAACGAAAAAAGCGACCCCGAAGGATCGCCTTGTTCAATGTCGCTGGTTTGATCTCAACAGATGGGATCTGGACATAGCTTGCGCACCGGCCCTGAAGCGGTCTCTCTGGGTCGAGAGCGTCAGGGTGGGGGCTGACCGGTGTACCGACCTCGGGAGGATTACTCCCCGCATGCTACTGCGTGTTCAGAGGCTCACTTCAGGATCATCAGCGTGTCCGTTCTTGCTTATAGTCATGACCGTTCGAGGATTGCAAGAGGCACGACCATCGCAACCGTGCGGCCCATCATCGAGAACTCGACCACCGCATCCCCGATCGTGCCCGATGGCGCCGTCACCACAGTGCCCTCGATCCCGCCAAACGGCCCCTCGGCAATCGTCACCTTCTGCCCCTTTCGAACCGCAATGCCCGGTCGATCGTAATCATAACCGCCGTCTGCGGCCTTCTGCCGGTAGCGCTTGATAAACTCGGTATTGATCGCAGCCGGTGCTTCCCATCCGCCCAGCACCCCGATCACATGCTCGATGGTGTTCAAGCCTGCCATTGCCGTGGCCAAGGGCACGCAGCGCACCAGCGTGTAACCGATCAGAACCGGGATATCGGCGGGCGGAATGACACGGCCGCGACGGCGATATTCCGGTCCCTTGCGCGTCGGCACCATCGCCTCGATATCGAGCGCCTCAAGCGCTGCCTCGACCGCCTTCTCCCGCCCCGTCATCACCCGAAGGCAGATCCAGCGGGCATGCTCGGGATAGACGGCGGCAATGCGTCGGCCGGCCATCCCAAGCCAGCGCTTGTGGCCGGCCTCACGATCGGCAATGCGCTGGAGCTTGACCAGACCACGTTGTGAGATCTCGCTTGTCAGGTCGTTGCTGATATCGGTCCCCAGGGGATTGGCCTTAAACTGGATCATCGGAAAGGCCCTCGCGAATGGCTGACAGGAAACTGGCAAGTGCTGCCTCGACGGCAACGCTCAAATCCTCGGCCTCGGCATCGACCGCGGGGAAGTAGACCCATTCCGGCGCATACTCGATGAACGGCCAGCCGCGGGCCTCATGCAGCGCCTTCCAGGCGGCAAACACCGCACTGTCGCGGTGGATCGGGTGGAAGCCTGCCACATGCGGCAGAAGCGCAAGCGAGGTGGTAAACGGCTCGCGACGGCGGGCGAGATCACGCATGGCATTGACCAGCGGCCAGCCATTGTCGCGCCGCTTGTCGTGCATCAGCTGGTCACGCGAGATCATGCCCTTTGCAATCCGCGTCTCGTCAAAAGCCGTGATGTGGATCGGACCTGTCGGGTCTTTCGATAGCGTCTCAAGCCGCGTTCCCATCCAGAGCTTCCCGCAGGGTTTTGCCACGCCATGGGTCTTTTCCGGGGTGCCGAGCAGGTGTTCGGGCAGATCACGCCAGTGGCGGTTCTTGAGATAAACCGCCGCTGCCATCAGCTCCGATGGCTTTGCCCACCTGAGATAGGCCGGTGTGTGTTCGATGCATTCGCCGCGCTCTTCTGGCGACAGGGCAAACCAGGCATTGCGAGCAAAATCCACATCGCCCTTGCGCCACGTCGCAAACCACAGCGTGAACGCATGCTCGCTTCTCTTCCGATCAGCCCGTCGCAAAGCTCCCTCCTCCGCGACAGCGGTTGGGCTGGCGCTTGCGCCTGCAGTTGGAGAGTTATTTGGATAGTTAGCTGGAAGTATCTTATCTTGGTGGAGCTCCTCCACCACCTTCAGGTCGTCAGTTCCGCCACCTTCGCGAACCATTTCCACCACCTTCCCCCCGCAAGGCGGTGGAGCTCCTCCACCACCTTCAAGGGTCCGGCAGGTGTTCGAACGTGGTGGAACGCCTCCACCACCTTCATGGCCGTCACAAGGTGCCGGCTCGCCCGTGAGGTCACGACCAGGCCAGCGCGCGACATACTCGTTGCGCTTCCATTTCTGCCCACGAAAGCCGTGCTGGCCGACTTCGATCCAGCCGGCGCGTTCGGCGATCTCCAGGTGCTTCAGCACGGTTTTCTTGTCGAGGCCCGTCAGCTCCACAAGCTCGGAGATCGGCGGATAGCAGGAGCCACCCGTCGCATCCATCTTGAGGCCAAGTGTGTGCAGCACCAGCCGCGTGATCGGCGGCAGGCCGGACTTGCCGACCGCATGCCGCCATGACCAGGCACGCGAGGTTGCGCCGTGATCCGGTTCCATCACCACACGCCTCCCATCTCGGCCTTGCCGCGCAGGTAGGACCGTGCTGTCTCGACGCCCGACATGATCGCCGCCGGCAGTTCGCCATCGGCCATGCGTGTGGCGTTGATCGCGGCAAACTCCACATCGAGCGCATCGACGCCACGCGCAAACTGCGCTGCCGCCAGGATCCGGCGAATGGTGCCATAGTCCCGAAACAGCAGGCCCTTTGGCAGCCGCAGCAGCCAGTCGGCTCGCTCGGCGTCAGACTGGCAGTCCATCAGGAGTTCCAAAATCGGCGTCACATCATTCATCGGCCGATCTCCCGCTCGACCTTGCGCGCCAGCGCCCGATAGGCGTCCATCTGCTTGGTGAGATCTGCGTGCGCCTGGCGTTGGGCGGCTGTCGCCTGCTCGGCTGCCGCACAGCTGTCGGCATAGGCCCGGAAGGACTTTTCCAGATCTTCGGTTTCGCCGATGAACTGGTCATAGAGCGGGTTGGAGCCGGCAGGCCCAAAGAACTGCTCGCGCACCTGCACCACCCAATCGCGGGGAACACCCAAATCCTTGGCAACGGCTGCATCCGTCCATGGTGCCTTGTACGCCTCGCGGCCATAGACCTCATCGAGCTTGTCATTGATGATGCGGCGATCCTCACGGCCCAGCTCACGCGGCTTGTCGGCCATCGGCGCGGTGTTCGTCATGGTCTTTGGTCCCTTGCGTTTGGCAGGCGTCGAATGCTTGCGGCAGAAATCCGTCTCCGGATCGCCGCCGACCACCCAGCCCTTGTTCTCAAAATGCTGAACCGCCGCACCCGGCGCATCAGTCTGGCTGCCGGTCGCAACCGGGAAATAGGCAAGGCCACCGCAGTGAGCGCAGGTGATGCGCATCGCCTTGGTGGCCTGGTTGCTGCCGAACGGTATGGAAACTTCCGGAAAGATGCGGATGCTCATCGGCACCCCCGCTGCACCCAGGTCTCAAAATCAGCCCGCAGCTGGATGAAGGCGCCTTGTGCTTGGCCTTGGCGGTTGAGCTGGCTTTTGCTGGTGATGCCAAGCAGCGATTTGAACACCGTGTCGGCGTGTTCGTTGGTGTGAATGACACGGCTTGCGTCCTTGCGCTCCAGGAAGCGGTGGAACTCGGGCTTGGCCAAGAGCATCGCGGCGTTGGCGGCAAAGTCGCCGGGTTTCAGCGTATGCGGTGCAGGCTTGGCCTGGCGCTGCAGTTCGTTGAAGGCGATGACGGCGCGCTGGCGAAGGGCCAGGAAGAGGCATACGTGTTCGAGCGCGCCGCTGATCAGTTCGATTTCGTCAGCAAGCGCCCCGTCGTGGATCGTGCAGAGTTTTGCGTCCTCGCCGGTTGCGCGCCGGGTCGTGATGTGGATTTCCCGCGCCTCGGCCGTGATCGACCACTGGTCACGTCCGCAGCGCTCGGCAATGTCGCCCAGGCGCGCCAGCCGTGCCCGCTCCTGGTCGCGCGCCGTCTGAGCAGGTTGTGATGAAGCAACCCGGATCATCGGCCGGCTCCGACCACGCTCAAGCCGAGCTTCTGGCCGCCGCGTGCCTTCACCCCCGCAAGCGCCCGGCGCAGTTCGCCAAGCCCTGCCTCCAGCTCGGCGGCATCGCGGTCCATCTTCGTCGCCTCGGCCGGCGTCACCACCATGTCCGAGATCGCAACCGCCCCGCCCGAGATCAGGTCGCCGGCCTTGCGCACCATGTCGGAATAGGCCGCCACCACGCATTGCTCGACAACCCGCTCGCTCTCCGGGTCCGACAGCCGGCGCCCGTTCAGTTCCGCCATCGCAGACGTCACAACCGGCACACCGCATTCGCTTTCCAGCGCATAGACCGCATGAAGCGGCATCAGCTCCGGGTCGGTTGCGTTGTTCATCCGCCCGATATGGCTCTTCGAAATCGACGACACCTGTGCGGCCCGCTCGATACCGCCAACCAGCCGGATCAGATCCCGTTGGGCCGCCTTGATGCGGTGAAACCATGCGTTTGAAATCATGAGACAAAACCTTTCCCACGCCGGGAATGACCCAGCGTTTTTCCCATGGTGGGAAGTGACCAAAATTGTGAGATTGAAGCGGTTACGACGCTAAAGGAGGCCCGCATGGAAAATGAAAAATACCCGCGCCGGGAAAGACCAGGTCAATCGCACCGGCGCGGGTCGCAGCAGGCCGGGAGGTGTGGCCGCGCGAAGGGGATGAAGGGGGAGCGGTCATTCGGGGAGCTCTGGCAGAGCAAAAAACTCTGCTGGGATGAGATCGATATTCCGCTCGCGAGCATAGGCCAGCAGAACCGACGCCTCGCGCTGAGGAATGAGCCCGCCGGTGCCTCCCCTGTCTTTGGGATACATCCAGCGATAGACACGCGAGACATGCTTCCCAGTGACAGCAGACACTTTCTCGATGCCGATTTTGGCTATAATGGATTTAGCTGGGTCCAGGTGCTTCGCGTTCATATCGCGATATTTGCGATTATCGCGATATTAGGTCAAGCAATTTTTGCGAATTACGCGATATGAATATTTGCGCTTTTCGCGAATATGATCCCATGAGCGATCCGCAGCACGAAATCCGCACCTGGTTGAAAAAAAATCTCGACTCGATGGGCCACGGCTCTAAGTCGAGGCTTGCGGCGTTTCTGAACGTCAAGCCGGATGCCGTCACTCGGATGCTAAACAGTAGCGGACACGAGAAGGAAGTCAGAGCGATCAAAGCTCATGAACTAAATGCGATGGCGCGGTTTTTTGGTAAGGAGCCACCAGGAGGCGATCCGAGCGCCATCCGCTTCGTACCGATCAGGGGCTTGGCGGGCGCAGGACCGGAAGGCTCTGTGCTCTACTCTTCAGGCGATGGGAACTTCGGCGAGATCGAGGCCCCACGCGATGCAAAGGACACAACGGAAGCGTTGGAAGTCCGTGGGAATTCTATGTACGGCGTTGCAAACGATGGCTATCTGATCTTCTACGAAGACAAAGAAGAGCCGTCTGAAAGTCATATGGGCCACATGTGCGTCTGCTTTTTGCAAGACGAACGGGTTCTTGTGAAATTCCCGTCGCCAGGATCTGCGCCAGGATTGTTTCACCTGGAAAGCGTCAACGCACCGATGATGAGGGACATTCCTGTGCGGTACTTCGCGATCGTGACCGACATCAAGACGCGATACGCGGCTCAAAAATTTGCTCGGCGGAACCCGCACATGCCCATAGAGGACGTGACGACTTCGGGGAAACGGATCTAGCACACCGCTTCGCGAGAGCGCGCGATTCAGATCAAGCACACCCAAGTGTGGCAACAAATACCCCACACCTTTCAATTGCGGACGCCTCAGCAGCGGTAAAATCGCGAGCTTGGCGCCCCATCAATCCGCCATTGTTTGCGATTAACGCAAATTTAGATTGACTGTAATCGCGATTATCGCGATATTTTCGTTCGAAATGTGAGTTGGTGCGTTGTCGGTTGAGGCAACGCGTCGCCGATACACAGCCCGCGATGTCCCGCATCCCGATCGAAGAGATACCGCAACATGACTGCAGTCGCCTGGATTAAAAGCGCGGACCTGAAACGAATGGCCGCCATCGCAACAGAACAGAATGTCACGGTAGAGGTGACCGAAGCCGGCCGCACAATCCGAGTGGCGCCAGCCGCATCCGCTATGCCGTCCCAAAATCAACTTGCTCCGCGAGGCGGAGTACGACTTTGATGAAAACCATGCCACGCAAGCTGCCGCTCAATGTGATCAAGGAAAGAAACCGCCACGGAACGGTGGTGTTCTATTATCGCGTCGGCAAGGGCCCACGCACCAGGCTTCGTGGCGTGCCAGGTTCCGAAGAGTTTAAGGCAGCGTATCGAGATGCCATAGCCGCCGAAAAACCGGCCCGCACGAGACAGAGAGGCGACACCAGAACCTTGAAGTGGCTCTTTGGCCAGTACATGGAAAGCCGCAAATGGGCGGAGCTATCCGTCTCGACGCGACGAGCGCGCGGCAATCTGTTTTTGCAGATGCTGAAGAACGCAGGCGAGGCGTTCTATGCCGACATTTCAAAGAAGGACGTCGAGGCTGCACTTGAAGCCCGCTCGTCCACTCCTGGCCAAGCCAATGCCCTTCTGAAGGCTTTGCGCGGCGTGTTCGAGTGGGCCATCAAATCTGATCTCGCGGAATTCGATCCGACGCATGGCGTGGAGCGGCTCACCTACAAAACGGATGGCTTCGAACCTTGGACGTCCGAAGACGTGCATCTCTTCTGCAGAACGTGGCAAATCGGCACAGCGCAGCGCCTGGCGATGGAGCTGCTGCTTTGCTCAGGCCTGCGGCGCTCAGACATTGTTCGTGCTGGCCGTCAGCATATGACGGGAAATGTGTTCTCTATGCGCACCCGCAAAACCGGGGCCGACATTACTGTGGAATTTCCCGACCGCCTCATGAAGGTGATCGAGGAAACGAAAACAGGCGATCTTGCCTTTGTCGTCGGAGAGAACGGCCGGCCCTTCACAGTCGAGTCTTTTGGAAACTGGTTTCGTAAGCACTGCACCGCTGCGGGCGTCAGCAAGAGCGCGCACGGACTGCGGAAATTATCCGCCACGCTTGCTGCAAACGCTGGCGCTTCGTCTCACGAATTGATGGCGCAGTATGGGTGGGCGACGTCTCGACAGGCCGAGGTCTACACGAAAAAAGCGGACCGAAAGAGGCTTGGAATTCGCGCTTCAAAGTTGGTTGCAGAACAGATCGAGATCGAACTTTCCCCGCACCTAAATTCTAGTGCGGGAAAAAACGGAAATTCCACAAGGAAAACAAAGTCGAATTCGTAAAGTGGTGCCCCGTGCCGGAATCGAACCAGCACTCCTCTCGGAACCTGATTTTGAGTCAGGCGCGTCTACCAATTCCGCCAACGGGGCATCGAAAGTGGTGGCAGGCATCTAGCACAGCCTTGGCGGCCTGCGCAAGCGCTGCGAGGGCATCGGGACCATATCGCGCGAAGTCACGGAAATTTGGCTGCGGCAAGGGGTAGCGGTGCGGTGAGGCGCATTTACAGATGCAAGGCAGCCCTCTAGAGCAGGTCGTTGACCGCTTCCCCAAGGAGAAACCCCATGCTGTCCGCTGATCGACATCGCTCGCCGCTGATCAAATATTCGCTGGCGCTGGCGCTCGGCATGACGGCAACTGTGGGAACCGCGCTCGGTTTCCAGCATATCGGCGGTTATATTCCTTGCGCACTCTGCCTGCTGCAGCGCGAGCCTTATTACTGGGCCATTCCTGTGGCGCTCGGGGCGCTTGCAACAGCTGCCTTTCGCCTGCCGCCTGCTGTCACCCGCGGCCTTCTCGGCCTGATCGGCATCATGATGCTGATCGGCGCCGGCATCGGCGTCTATCATGCAGGGGTTGAATGGGGCTTCTGGGCGGGGCCTGCCACCTGCTCGACCAGCGCCAACGGGCTGACCACCAATGCCGGAAACCTGCTGTCGGACATCAACACCGTGCATGGACCTTCCTGCACGGAAGCGGCACTGCGCGTACTCGGCCTGTCTTTTGCCGGCTGGAACGTGATTGCAAGCGTGATCCTTGCCGCCATCGCCTTCAAGGGCGCTTTTACGCGCCGCGCCTAGGACTTTTTCCCGTCCAAAAAGCTTAAGGCTGAAGTTCGGTATCCCAGTAGAGATAGTCCATCCAGCTTTCGTGCAGATAGTTCGGCGGAAACAGCCGGCCATTGTTGTGCAGGTCCTGCACCGTCGGCTGATAAGGTCTTTGCGCCGGATGCATGCCCGCCTGCTTGGGCAATTTGCTGCCCTTGCGCAGATTGCACGGCGAGCAGGCCGCCACGACGTTTTCCCAGGTTGTTTCGCCGCCATGGGCACGCGGGATCACGTGATCGAAGGTCAGATCCTCGTGAGAGCCGCAATACTGGCACTCGAACCGGTCGCGCAAAAACACGTTGAAGCGGGTGAAGGCCGGGTTTCGGGTCGGCTGGATATAGGTCTTCAGGCTGACGACGCTTGGCAAGCGCATGGAAAAGGTGGGCGAGGAGACCGAGTGATCGTATTCCGCGATGATGTTCACACGGTCAAGGAAGACCGCCTTGATCGCGTCCTGCCAGGACCAGAGCGACAAGGGGTAATAACTCAGCGGCCGGTAGTCAGCGTTCAAGACGAGCGCCGGCAGGGCCTGCGGGGAGACTGCAATCGTCAACGGACGCTCCTCACCGATTCGGCTTATGTCCCTTCTATATTAGGTCTGTTGTTACAGGAATGTGAAGCCCCCTTGATGCCGCAGTTGACATCGCAGCGAATCATCCAAGCGGCAGCACGTCGCGGCGCATCACACGGGCGTAATAGGCCCAGAACAGACGGGCGGCCACGGCGCGCCAGGGGCTCCAGCGCAATGCTTGCGCGGCAACGTCCTGCGCCGTCGGCCGCTGCGGCCAATGGAAGGCGTGGCCGACGGCTGCGCGAAGTGCCACATCGCCCGCCGGAAAGATATCCGGGCTGCCGAGGCAGAACATCCGGTAGACTTCCGCCGTCCAGGGGCCGATGCCGGGAAGCGCCACGAGCCTTGCCTGGATTTCTTCGTCTTCCAGCCCTGCCAGCCCTTCAAGATCAAGCCGGCCCTCGATCACGGCGCGGGCAAGTGTTTCGAGGGTCTTTGCCTTGGCGCGCGACAGGCCGAAGCCTGCCACAACCGCTGGCGCATGGGAAAGATATCCGGCCGCATCAACCGGCCCTTGCGCCTCGATACGCCGCCAGATGGCGGATGCACTGGCCTTGGAGACCATCTGCGACACGACGATATGGGCAAGCCCCTGAAAGCCCGGCTCGGCAAGACGCAGCGGCACCGGGCCTGCCGCGTCCACGACATCGAGAAGGCAGGGATCGAGCCCACAGAGAGCGACAATCCCCTCTGCAATATCTGCCTCGCTCTTGATCTTCGCCATCGTCATTTTCTCCAAGTCGTCGTAGAAAAGAGCATGCACAGCCCGTCCCGTCAAAATCCCGTCTTCCGTTTTGCCCCGAGCCCCAATGGCTTCCTCCATCTTGGCCATGCGCTGTCCGTGCTCACCAACGAGCAGATGGCGAAGGAGGAAGGCGGCCGCCTGCTGCTGCGCATCGAGGATATTGACCAGACCCGCTGCCGGGCGGAATTCGAGGACGAGATTTTTCGCGATCTCGCCTGGCTCGGTCTTGAGTTCGAAACGCCGGTGCGGCGCCAGTCGCAGCATCTGGAGGAGTATCACCTGGCCCTGTCGCGACTTGAAGCACTGGGTCTTGTCTATCCCGCCTTTCTCACGCGCGGCGAAGTGAAGGCAAAGCATGCAGCGGCAGAGGCAAAAGGCAAGGCCTGGCCCCGCGACCCGGATGGCGCACCGCTCTATCCGCCGGATGACCGGCAAAGGCATGGCCGCGAGCGGGCGCATCTGTTGAAAAGCGGACTGCGGCACACGCTTCGCCTGGATATGCAAAAGGCGCTTTCGCTGGTGGCAAAGCCCCTCACCTTTCAGGAAACAGGCGATGGGGGCAAGGGTACGATGACAGCCGATCCCGCAGCCTGGGGCGATGTGGTTTTGTCACGCTCGGATGCGCCATCCAGCTATCATCTCTCCGTCGTGGTGGACGATGCGGCGCAAGGGGTCACCCATGTGGTGCGCGGGCTTGATCTCTTTCACGCGACGTCCGTGCATCGCCTGCTGCAGCATCTGCTCGGCCTGCCGGAGCCGCTTTATCACCATCACCGGCTGGTGCTGGGGCCGGATGGGCGCAAGCTGTCGAAAAGCGAGGGCTCGACGGGGATTGCGGCGCTGAAGGCATCCGGCCATTCACCGGCCGATATTCGCGGCCTGCTCGGATTCTGAGGCCGCCTCGCGTGCCCGTTTGCGCCGCTTGCCGCCCATCAGCCGCGATTTGGAAAGCGCCGACAGCACGCGGTACTTCATCAGGGCGGCGTTCACTTCTGCGCCCAGCATGAAGATGACGCCGACCATATAGAGAAACACCAGCACGATCATGACGGAGGCAAGACCGGCATAGGTCGCGGCATAATTGGCAAAGGTTGCCAGATAAGAGGCAAAGATCAGCGCAAAGGCGCTCCAGCAGAGGATGGTGAGTACGATGCCCGGCAGGATGTCGATGAGGCGCCGCGAGCCGGCCGGCAGCCATTTGTGGCAGACGATCAAGCCCAGCACGAGCACGATGACGGTGCCGATGACGCCATAACTTGAGATATTGGCCAGTTCGTCCCGCAGCCACGGCATGTGCGATCCGGCAAAACGCACCGCAATCGGCAGCGCCACGAGCACGATGCTGATTGCGGCAAAGATCACCACCGCGACGATCACATACCCGAGGCTTGCAAGGCGGGTCACATACCAGGGACGG
Organism: Neorhizobium sp. PAMB6630; assembly: GCF_058242775.1. Taxonomy (NCBI): domain Bacteria; kingdom Pseudomonadati; phylum Pseudomonadota; class Alphaproteobacteria; order Hyphomicrobiales; family Rhizobiaceae; genus Neorhizobium; species Neorhizobium sp. PAMB6630. The sequence goes on along the minus strand of NZ_CM177836.1, from coordinate 478,082 downwards.
TTTTCCGGCACGCGATAGGCACGGTTCAAGGAAATGCGCAGTGCCTCGACGCCATTGGAGGCAAAATAGGCAGCAGCCAGCACGGAAATCGTCAGCAGGCCACCGCGCGGAATTTCCAGCACGCGGCGGATTTCAGCAGCCAGCGGCTCGGCGATTGCTGTCGGCCAGGTATCGAACAGCAGATGCACCGCCGTTTCGGAAAAGCTGCTGGCACCGAGGAAACCGGCGAGTGCGGTGCCGAAAATCAGGAACGGAAACAGCGCCAGAAGCCCCGACAGCGCGACATGGCTTGCCAGCGCCCAGCCATCGTCATCGTTGAAATGACCATAGGCGTCGAAGAAGACCTTGTAGAAAAACTGATACCATCGAAGTTTCGGCGGTTCTTCGGCCAATGCGATCTCCGTTGTCACGTCCGCTCAAATATGGGAAACGCAAAGGCATTGTACAGGGAGAGAGCCTGTCGGGAGGAATAATGTCGCAAGCGCGCACCATTATCGTCACTGGATGTTCATCCGGGATTGGCGCCCATTGCGCGCGCGCCTTGAAAGCCGATGGCTGGCGGGTGTTTGCAACCGTGCGCAAGCCGCAGGATCTTCATGCGCTGGAAGCGGATGGCATCGAGGCCTTCCTGATGGATTATACCAAGCAGGAGACGATCGATGCGCTGGTGGCCGACGTCATCCAGCGCACCGGCGGGCGGCTCGATGCGCTGTTCAACAACGGCGCCTATGGCCAGCCGGGTGCGGTGGAGGATCTGAGCACCGATGTGCTGCGCCTGCAGTTTGAAACCAATGTGTTTGGCTGGCACGAATTGACACGGCAGGTCATTCCGCTGATGCGGGCGCAAGGCCATGGCCGCATCGTGCAATGCTCATCCATTCTCGGCCTCGTGCCTTATCGTTATCGCGGGGCCTACAATGCCTCCAAGCATGCCATCGAAGGGCTGAACGTGACGCTGCGCATGGAACTCGATGGCTCCGGAATCTTCGTGAGCCTCATCGAGCCCGGCCCGATTGCCTCTCAATTTACTGCCAATGCGCTGGCCGCCGTGCGGGAACATATCGACATTGAAAACTCAGCCCATGCCGCCGAATATACCCGCCAGCTTGCGCGCCTTGATGGCAGCGGGCCGGTGAACCGAAACAAACTGGGGCCCGAGGCGGTTTATACTGTTCTGCATCATGCCTTGACCGCCAAGCGCCCGCGTCCGCATTATCTCGTCACCAAACCGGCAAAACAGGGAGCGTTGCTGAAACGTCTGTTGCCCGCCGATCTGCTTTACCGGCTGCTGCGTAAGCTGGACTGACACATCCCTTAAGAAAAGGCATTCATTCCATGTCCAGTTTCACCACCATACTGGCCCTCGTCGTCATGGGGCTTGTGGTTCTGGTTCTGATCCGCGGGCTCTTCAACATGCTGAAGGGCACGGACGGCAACAAATCCAACAAGCTGATGCAGTTGCGCGTGCTGCTGCAGGCCATCGCCATCGGCCTCATCATGCTCACACTTTGGCTCACTGGCGGAGGGCGCTGAATATCATGGTCAAGCTCAACAAGATCTATACCCGCACAGGCGATGACGGCACAACCGCGCTGGTGACGGGACCACGGCGCCTGAAGCACGATCTGCGTGTCGATTGTTACGGCACGATCGATGAAACCAATTCCGTCATCGGTGTCGCCCGCCTTCATACACACGGAATGAGCCTGCTGGACGGCATGCTGTTTCGCATCCAGAACGATCTTTTCGATCTTGGAGCCGACCTTGCGACGCCCGATACCGGCGAAAAGGTGGAATGGGAACCGCTGCGCATCGTGCAGTCGCAGGTGGACCGGCTGGAAGCCGAGATCGACACGCTGAATGCAGAACTTGATCCCCTCACCTCGTTCGTCCTGCCGGGCGGATCGCCGGCGGCAGCGCATCTGCATGTCGCCCGCACGGTGTCGCGCCGCGCCGAACGACTGATGGTCGACCTGTCGAAGATGGAGGGCGAAGTGGTCGGCGCTCCCGCGCTTAAATATGTAAACCGCCTGTCGGATTTTCTGTTCGTCGCGGCACGCCATGCCAATGACGGCGGCAGAGCCGATATTTTATGGGTGCCCGGCAAGAACCGTTAGGTGACAGGCGAACCTTGTGCCCACCAGGAATGGGGACATGATCAAAAGGCACAATGCGACATGGGAAAAGGTTTTGTATTCGGCCTAAAAATGCGTATCCATGTCGCCCATTGACAATCAGCGGTGCGGGAGAAGCCGCATGTTCCCAATTGGTTCGATCTGAGGAAGGACGTCATGAAAATCCTGGTGCCTGTTAAGCGGGTGGTTGATTACAACGTGAAGATCCGCGTCAAGGCGGATGGCTCTGGCGTGGAACTCGCCAACGTGAAAATGTCGATGAACCCGTTCGACGAAATTTCCGTGGAAGAGGCGCTTCGGCTGAAGGAAGCCGGCAAGGCAGACGAGATCGTCATCGTCTCCATCGGTCCGGCAAAGGCCGAGGAAACCATTCGCACCGCGCTTGCCATGGGCGCCGACCGCGGCATTCTCATCGAAACGGATGAGGCCATCGAGCCGCTGGCCGTTGCAAAGCTTTTGAAGGGCGTTGTCGAAGCGGAAGCCCCCGGCCTCGTCATTCTCGGCAAGCAGGCCATTGACGACGACAGCAACCAGACCGGCCAGATGCTGGCAGCGCTCCTCGGCTGGGGCCAGGCCACATTTGCCTCCAAGGTGGAGATCGGCGAGGGTTCGGCCAAGGTGACCCGCGAAGTGGATGGCGGCTTGCAGACCATCGAGGTCAAGCTTCCGGCCATCGTCACGACGGATCTTCGCCTCAACGAACCGCGTTATGCATCGCTGCCGAACATCATGAAGGCCAAGAAGAAGCCGCTCGACAAGAAGTCGCCGGCCGATTTCGGTGTCGACATGACGCCCCGCCTCAAGGTGATCAAGACCGAGGAGCCGGGTGGCCGCAAGGCCGGCATCAAGGTCGCGTCCGTGGCCGAGCTGGTCGAAAAGCTGAAAACCGAAGCCGGCGTGCTGTAACCGGACGACAGGGAGATAACGACAATGGCTATTCTTCTTCTCGCGGAACATGACGGCGCTGCCGTTTCCGACCAGACCGCCAAGGCTGTAACGGCCGCCGTGCAGATCGGCGGCGATATCCATGTGCTGGTGGCCGGCGCCGGCGTTCAGGCCGCCGCAGAATTCGCAGCGAAGCTCTCGGGCGTCGCCAAGGTTCTCGTGGCCGACGATGCGGGCCTTGCCAATGGGCTTGCCGAACCGCTGGCCGATCTCATCGTTAAGCTGTCAGGCGGCTATGACGTTATTCTTGCCGCAGCCACCGCATCGGCGAAAAACGTCATGCCACGTGTGGCTGCCCTTCTCGATGTGATGCAGGTGTCTGAAATCATCGAGGTGATCTCGGCCGATACGTTCAAGCGTCCGATCTATGCCGGCAACGCCCTGCAGACGGTACAGTCGACCGACGCCAAGAAGGTGATCACCGTGCGCACGGCAGCCTTTGCCGCCGTCGAGGCCACCGGTTCCGCCGCCATCGAAACCGTGGCGGCCGCCGCAAATCCGGGCCTTTCCAGCTTCGTTGGCGATGCCCTGTCGTCGTCGGACCGGCCGGAACTCACCTCCGCCAAGATCATCGTATCCGGTGGGCGCGCGCTTGGGTCCTCGGAAAAGTTCAAGGAAGTCATCCTGCCGCTTGCCGACAAGCTCGGCGCTGCCGTTGGCGCCTCGCGCGCTGCGGTCGATGCCGGTTACGCCCCGAACGACTGGCAGGTTGGCCAAACCGGCAAGGTGGTCGCCCCGGATCTTTACATCGCCTGCGGCATTTCCGGTGCTATCCAGCATCTCGCCGGCATGAAGGATTCGAAGGTCATCGTCGCCATCAACAAGGACGAGGAAGCGCCGATCTTCCAGGTCGCCGATTACGGCCTCGTCGGCGATCTCTTCGAAATCCTGCCGGCGCTCGAAAAGGCGCTCTGAGCCTCAAGAATCCTGTACAAGAAAAGGCCGCGCTTCGATTGGAGCGCGGCCTTTTTCATGGGCGTCTTTCAAGGAGCGGTGCGGCGAAGCCGCTTAGAATTCTTCCCAGTTCTGGCTGGCGCCGGGCGCCGCAGGGGAAGATGCCTGTTGCAGGCCAGCCGTCAGCTTGCCCATCAGGGCCCGCGCCGGGGACGCCACCTGTCGGCTGCTTTCGCCCGCAGGCTTGACGGGTGCGAAGCGGCCGCTGGCAGCCTTTGCGGGGCGCGCCGGCACCGAAACCGGCAGCGGCCTGTCTACCCGGCTTTGCGTGGAAGGTCCCGATGCGTGCAGGGCCGAGGTCGCCATGTCGTTTTCCGACAGGCGGAACTGCGAAACCACCTGCGACAGCGCCCGCGCATCCTCGGTCAGGCGCGCCATGTCGGTATTGGTGCGCTCGGCCATCTGCGAATTCTGCTGGGTGGTGTTTTCCATCTGGCGGATGGCCGTGGAAATTTCCCGCACGCTTTCCGACTGTTCGCCGGAGGCTTCCGCGATGGACGCAATCTGGTCATTGATGCGGGTAACCTGGCTGGCAATATCGCCCAGCGCCGCGCCGGTGTTCTGCACGAGGTCGACGCCGGTCTTCACCGCGTCTCCGGATTTGCCGATCAACTGCTTGATTTCGCGTGCTGCGGTGGCGGACCGCTGCGCCAGTTCCCGCACTTCCTGGGCAACCACCGCAAAACCCTTGCCGGCTTCACCCGCGCGCGCGGCTTCCACCCCGGCGTTCAGCGCCAGAAGATTGGTCTGGAAGGCAATCTCATCGATGACGTTGATGATCTGCGAAATTTCCTGCGAGGCCTGTTCGATACGGCTCATGGCATCCACGGCCGAAGTGACGATCTCGCCTGAGCGATCAGTGGACAGTTTTGTGGCGGCAACCATTTCGCGGGCGCTTGCCGCACGATCCGTCGAGGTGCGGATTGCTTCCATGATCTGCGTGATCACGGCCGACGTTTCCTCGATGGCGGCTGCCTGCTGTTCGGAACGGCGCGACAGGTCGTCGGTCGCCGCCATCATGCCCACTGCCGTGCCGTTGATCGAGGCGGTATTACCGGATACCTGCTGCATGGTGGCAGCAAGGTTGTGGATCGAATCGTTGAAATCCAACCGTAACCGGTCGAGGCCTTCCATGAACGGCGTATCGATGGTGGTGGTGAGATCGCCTGAGGCCAGCCGGCGCAGGCCATCGCCGAGCACCTGAACCGTCTGCTGCAACCGCTGAGTTTCCGCATTGCGGGCCGCCTCGCGGTCGCGCCGTTCGGTCTCGGAAAGCTGCCGATCGCGATCGGCGTCGGACTGGATACGGATCTTTTCCAGGGCCGCATCGCGGAAGACCGCAACGGAGCGAACCATATCGCCAATCTCGTCGCCGCGTCCCTCTCCTTTGAGGGCAATCGACGTGTCGCCGCCGGCAAGACGGCTCATGGCCTCCACCAGATCATGGATCGGACGGGTAATACCGCGCGAGACAAGAATGGCAGCGATGACGGCTAGCAGCAGGATACCGGCAGCAAGCCCGAGAATGGTGTTGCGAAGCCCGACGAGACTTGCCAGCGCCTCGTTCTGCGACATCACGGCAATCACGGCCCAGCGGTGCCCGCCGAAGGCAAGTGGCGAAGCTGCCACGTAATTGGTGGTGTTGCGGTAACCGTCCAGCACGCCGGCGGCGACGTTACCATCCGTTGCGGATTTGACCAGCGGCGAATTGAGGGGCTGCGTCAAAGCTTCGTTGTCAGACGTCAGCGGAGAATCGGTCACCACCATATCGGCGGAGTTGACCAGCAGCGTCTCGCCCGTCTCGCCAAGGCCGGTGCGGTTGGAAAACATCGCATTAAGGCGCGTTGCCGGCACGGCAACGACGATCACGCCGACCTTGATGTCTCCCATGAAAAGAGGCGAGGCAAGAAAGGCAGTCGCCTGCTTTGACGGGCCATAAAGCGTGAAATCGGAAAAGGCGTAAAGCTCGCGGTCCTCGCTTTCGGCAACCTTGCGGAAGACGCTGGCAAGGGCGGTGTCCTTCAGGCCGGCATCGGCGAGGTTGGCGCCATATTCGCCGTTTTTCTGCACCGAATAAAGCACAGTGCCCTTGCCATCGATCAGGAAGATGTCCGCATACCCGTAGCGCTTCAGCGAGGCCCGCAGTGCCGGATGGTAGAGATTGTGGTTGCTGTCATAGGTATCGACACGGGCGGTATCGAAATCGAGCCGCTTGCCGGCAGGGTTCGGGTTGTTGGTGATGTAGCGCTCGGTCAGCGTTTCCTTCGGTTTTTCGCCGAGATAACGCCAGTCGCGGCGGAACTTGTTCAGCGCCTCGCCGGTGGTGGCCGTGCCGGCCAGCGCCCGAAGGTTCGTCACCATGTTTTCGAAATAAAGCTGCGCCTCGTTGCGCCGGCCGTCGGCGGTGGCCTCGAGCTTTTCCATCACCTGCTCGCGCAGAACCTCCCCGCTTTTGACCAGACCGGCAAAACTTGCCGCGCCGATCGACAGGATCGTCACCACGGTCACGAACAAAGGCAGCTTACGGGCAATGCGCATCAGTGGTCATCTCCAAGCCATCGGATCGGTTCATGACGAATGTCTCAATTCGCCAGCCGTCCCTCCGGGGTGCATTTTGCCGCGCTACGCTTAAGATTGGCCTAAAATTAGAGTGTGATGGTTTACGGGGCCGGCCGACGGCTTCGATTAAGACTGGAAAATTTTGGTTGTGGGCATTATCAATTCCGGGCAGGCGCAAGGCCCTGGGCCGGCGATGCGACGACCGGATTGAAGCCGCACTTTCTGTGCAGGCCGGATCACCTCTCGATAGGGAATGGGGCGCTATGATCAAGAATGTCGGAATTGTCGGTGCAGGACAGATGGGCTGCGGCATCGCACATGTGTCGGCGCTGGCCGGCTACACGGTGACGCTCTACGACCTGTCCAGCGAACGCATCGAGGCCGGCCTTGCCACCATCAACGGCAATCTTGCCCGCCAGGTTTCCAATGGCAAGCTGACCGACGAAGAACGCCGCGATACGCTGGCGCGCATTTCCGGCAGCGTCGATGTCAACGATCTGGCCCCGACAGATCTGGTCATCGAGGCGGCAACCGAGGACGAAAGCGTAAAACGCAAGATTTTTGGCAAGATCTGCCCGGTGCTGAAGCCGGAGGCGCTTCTGGCCACCAACACATCCTCACTGTCCATCACCCGCCTTGCCGCCTCCACGGACCGGCCCGAACAGTTCATGGGCATCCACTTCATGAACCCGGTGCCAGTCATGAAGCTGGTGGAACTGGTGCGCGGCATCGCGACCGGCGAAAAGACCTTCAAGACGGCGAAGGACTTTGTTGCCTCGCTCGACAAGACGGTCACCGTTGCGGAAGATTTCCCCGCCTTCATCGTCAACCGCATCCTTCTGCCGATGATCAACGAGGCGATCTATACGCTGTATGAAGGCGTCGGCTCCGTGGATGCCATCGACACAGCCATGAAACTTGGCGCCAACCACCCGATGGGGCCGCTGCAACTGGCCGATTTCATTGGGCTCGATACGTGTCTTTCCATCATGCAGGTGCTGCATGACGGGCTCGCCGACAGCAAATATCGCCCCTGCCCGCTTCTGGTCAAATATGTCGAAGCCGGCTGGCTCGGCCGCAAATCCGGCCGCGGCTTTTACGATTACCGCGGCGACGTGCCGGTTCCGACACGCTGAGATCAGGGTTACAGCGCAGAGACCTTGTCCACCAAGGCCTTCGCCTCGTCGCTATCCCAAGCGGCGGGGCCGTTCATCGAGCCGATGAGGCAGCCCTTTTTGTCGAGCACCAGCGTGACCGGCAGGCCGAAGGCAAGGCCTTCCTTTTTGAGCGCGTTGAACACGCCCATGGAACTGTCGCGGTAATAGGCAAGCTTGTGAACGCCGGTCTCGTCGAGAAAGGCTTTCGGCTTTTCATCGCCGCCGGTATCGATGTTGATCGCCACCACTTCAAAACGGTCGCTGCCCTTGGCCTCCTGCAGCGCGTTCAGCGCCGGCATTTCCTCGCGGCAGGGCACGCACCAGGTGGCCCAGAGGTTCAGAAGCACTGTCTTTCCCTCGAAATTAGTCAGCGAAAGCGGGCCGCCATCCGGTCCCTTGAAGGAAAGCGGCTGCAAGGGGCGCGGCTCGGGCGTTGCAACCAGAGCTGCAATCTGCCCCTTCGCCAGGTCCGAGACGGTCTTGGCCTGTGCGACCGCACCGGCGCATTGCGCATCCGCAACGGCTGCCGCACTCTGCGGGCCATTGCCAGACAGGTCCCCCTTCACGTATACCGCCACGGCGCCGGCGAGAATACCTGCGACGGCCGCAATCATGATCAGGCGGACGGATGGCAGACCGATCGGTCTCTTCTTCGACATTTCATACTCCAGGGCGGATAATCATGGGCAACGGCACAAAGGATCAGGCTTCCTCCAACCAGATGTGGGGCGGACGTTTTGCCTCCGGTCCCGATGCCATTATGGAGGAGATAAATGCCTCCATCGGCTTCGACAAGAAACTTTACGCCCAGGACATCCGTGGATCGATCGCTCACGCCACCATGCTGGCGAAACAGGGCATTATTTCCGTCGAGGATAAAGACAAGATCGTACACGGCCTGAACACGATCCTGTCAGAAATCCAGGAAGGCCGCTTCGAATTCTCGCGCAAGCTCGAAGACATTCACATGAACATCGAGGCACGGCTGGCAACCCTCATCGGTCCTGCTGCCGGTCGCCTGCATACGGCCCGCTCGCGCAACGACCAGGTGGCGCTCGATTTTCGCCTCTGGGTGAAGGAAGAGCTGGCCAAGACCGAAGCCATGCTGAGCGACCTGATCGCCGCCCTTCTCGACAAGGCGGAAGAGCACGCCGACACGGTGATGCCTGGCTTTACCCATCTGCAGACCGCCCAGCCGGTAACGTTTGGCCATCACTGCATGGCCTATGTGGAAATGTTCGGCCGGGACCGCGCCCGCGTGCGCCACGCCATCGACCACATGGACGAAAGCCCGATCGGTGCTGCAGCACTTGCCGGCACCGGCTTTGCCATTGACCGCCACATGACCGCTGAAGCGCTCGGCTTCCGCGAGCCCACCCGCAATTCCATCGACACGGTATCGGATCGCGATTTTGCGCTCGAATTCCTGTCGGTCGCTGCGATCTGCGCCGTTCACCTGTCGCGTTTTGCCGAAGAAATTGTCATCTGGTCGACACCGCAATTCGGCTTCATCCGCCTATCGGATGCATTTTCGACCGGCTCCTCCATCATGCCGCAGAAGAAAAACCCGGATGCCGCCGAACTGGTGCGCGCCAAGACGGGCCGTATCAACGGCTCGCTGGTGGCACTGCTCACCATCATGAAGGGCCTGCCGCTCGCCTATTCCAAGGATATGCAGGAAGACAAGGAACAGGTGTTCGACGCCGCCGAAAACCTGGAACTGGCGATTGCCGCCATGGCCGGCATGGTGCGCGACATGACGATCCGCACCGACCGCATGCGCGCTGCCGCAGGTTCCGGTTATTCGACCGCAACGGATCTTGCCGACTGGCTGGTGCGCGAAGCAGGCCTTCCCTTCCGCGATGCCCACCATGTGACGGGCCGGGCCGTCGCCATGGCAGAAGAAAAAGGCTGCGATCTCTCCGGTCTTTCGCTTGAGGAGCTTCAGTCGATCCATGCATCGATCACGCAAAGCGTGTTTGATGTGCTGTCGGTCGATGCCTCCGTTGCCAGCCGCGTCAGCTTCGGCGGCACGGCACCGAGCGAGGTCCGCCGGCAGATCGCTTGGTGGCGCGCGCGCAACTGATCATCGGCGACCGCCCATCGTTCACGAGAATTGACTGCACAAGCGGGCCGAACTTCGCTATGAACAGGCCTTATCGCTGGCTGACAAAGGAATAGGAATGTCCACCTTGCGCACTCTCGCCCGCATCACGATCGTGCTCTGCATCGCAGGCGTTGCCGTTACCGGCTGCGGACGCAAGGGCAAGCTCGACAAGCCGAGCACGCCTGTCGAGCAGCAGAACATCCGCAAGAGCGGCACGCAAAAACCTGATCCGGTGGCCGAAAAGCCGTTCCTCCTCGACCCGCTTCTCTGACCCGAGCACGCCCGTGAACCATTTTCATTATATCGACGGCGTGCTGCACGCCGAAAACGTTGCCGTGCCTGAGATTGCGCAAGCTGTCGGCACGCCTTTCTACGTTTATTCCACGGCAACGCTGGAGCGCCACTACCGGGTGTTTTCCGAGGCCTTTGCGGGTGTGGATGCCATGGTGTGTTACGCCATGAAGGCCAATTCCAACCAGGCGGTGCTGAAGACGCTGGCAAGGCTTGGCGCAGGCGTCGACGTGGTGTCCGGCGGCGAATTGCACCGGGCGCTGGCCGCTGGCATTCCGGCAAGCCGCATCATGTTTTCCGGCGTCGGCAAGACGCCTGTCGAAATGGATCTGGCGCTGGACGCCGGCATCTACTGCTTCAACGTTGAATCCGAGCCGGAGCTTGAGGTTCTCAACAGCCGCGCGGTGAAGAAGGGCATGAAGGCGCATGTCTCCTTCCGCATCAATCCGGATGTGGATGCGCGCACCCATGCGAAAATCTCCACGGGCAAGAAGGAAAACAAGTTCGGCATTTCCTATGAGCGCGCCCGCGCGGTCTATGCCCATGCGGCAACGCTTCCCGGCATTTCGGTTACCGGCATCGACATGCATATCGGCAGCCAGATCACCGAATTGCAGCCCTTCGAGGATGCCTTCCGGCTGCTGCGCGAACTGGTGGAAAAGCTGCGCGTCGACGGACATAGTATCGAGCATGTGGACATCGGCGGTGGCCTTGGCATTCCCTACCGCGAAGACAACAGCCCGCCGCCACTGCCGGATGCCTATGCCACCATCGTCAAGACGCAGCTGCAAAGCCTGAACTGCCGGATCGTCACGGAGCCTGGCCGCCTCATCGTCGGCAATGCCGGTATTCTGGTGACCGAAGTCATTTATGTGAAGGATGCGGGGAACAAGACTTTTGTCATCGTTGACGGTGCGATGAACGACCTCATCCGCCCGACACTTTACGAGGCCTATCATGGCATTCGCCCGGTGGTGGTTCCCGCAGACGATGCGCCGCGCATCAAGGCCGATGTCGTCGGCCCCGTCTGTGAAACCGGCGATTACCTGGCGCTCGACCGCGAGATGGCAGAGCCAAAGCCCGGCGATCTCTTTGCTGTCGCCTCCGCCGGTGCCTATGGCGCGGTGCAGGCCGGCACCTATAATTCCCGCCTCCTGGTGCCGGAAGTGCTGGTGAAGGGCAATGAATTCCACGTCATCCGCCCGCGCGGCACCTATGACGAATTGATCGCGCTCGACTCCGTACCGGGCTGGCTGAGCTAACCGGCATCGGCCAAAGGCGCCTGAAGCACCCATAGGCCGTTCACAATTCAGCGAAGCGGCCAAAAACAGCGGGCAATCCCAAGGGTTGCCCTCGTCTTCGCCACAAACACTGGTATCTTGTTTGCAACGGGTTCGCGTGCTGCGGTGCCCGACGTCGGTTGACGCCGCCACCCCTGCAGGAGACGGACCGCATGAGCCTTAACCGCAAAGGCGCCTTCGAGGGCCATCCAGACCTGGCGCGCCGCGTTGCGCTGAAACGGTCGTTTGCGCGCATCGTGCTGTTTTGCGAACGGCTTGCACCGCTTCTGCTTTTGCCGCTTTGCATTCTTGCGCTGTTTGTGGCCGGGGCATGGTTCGGCCTGTTTCGCCTGATGCCGGACCTGATGCGCTGGGTGGCGCTCGGTCTATTCGTTTTTGCCTTCCTGATGTCGATCCTGCCGCTCGGCCGCCTGCGTTGGCCAGCACCTGCCGATGCCGATCGCCTGCTCGAAACGCGCAACAACCTGCCCCACCAGCCGGTTGCCGTGCAGGAGGAAGAACCTGCCTTCGACACGCCCTTCGCAAGGGCGCTCTGGAAGGAACACCAGATCCGTATGGCCCGGCGCATTGCAGTGCTGGATGCCGGCCTGCCGCGCCCCGATATTGCACGGCATGACCGCTTTGGCCTGCGCGCCCTGCCCGCCCTGCTGCTGGTGGCCGCCTTCGGTTATTCCTTCTCCAATGGCGGTGGCCGCATGGGCGATGTCGTGGCGCCCTCGGCGCCGGTTGCCAGCATCAACCCGGACCTGCGCATCGATGCCTGGCTGACGCCGCCCTCCTATACCGGGCGTGCGCCGATCTTCCTCACCGGCCGGGAAGCGCCCGTGGCCGATACTGTGCGCATACCCCAATATTCCGATCTGACCATCCGGGTAACAGGCGGCGAGGGCGGAGAGGCCGTTCAGTTTGCGAGCGCCAAGGCAGCAGCAGAGGCCGGCGCACCGCGCAGCCTTATTCCGGAAAGCGCGGAGGCAACGGATGCCGCGACAGCACCGGTCGCTGAGCGGCAGGCATCCGCATCCGGCCAGCCGGTTGCGCCGCGCACCTACAAGATGAAGGTGACCGAAAGCGGCAACCTTACCGTCAACGGCCAGCACTGGCTGTTTGATGTGATCGCCGACCGCGCGCCAGAGATCGCCTTCGACAAGCAGCCGCGCCGGGCCGTGAACGGCGCGCTCGAAATCGGTTTTACCGGTAAGGACGACTACGGCATCCAGAAGGCTTTTGCGCTGATCGAACCGGTGGAGCCGCAGCGCGCCGAGGCAACGCCGCTTTATCCGCTTCCCGAATACAAGCTCGACCTGCCGCGCCAGAACGCCCGCGAGGTAAAGGGGCTGACCAGTCGCAACCTCACCGAACATCCACTGTCGGGCAAGCGTGTGCGCATCACCCTTGTTGCAACCGATGGCGCCGGCCAGGAAGGCCGAAGCGCGCCGGTTGAAATGGTGCTGCCGGCCCGCCGTTTCTCCGAACCGCTGGCGGGCGCCGTTGCCGAACAGCGGCAGGTGTTTGCGCTCGATACGCGCCAGATGCCGCGCGCGATCGCCCTCAACGAAGCCTTGGCGCTGCGTCCGGACGAAACCATCCCCAATCTCAGCCATTTCCTGCTGATCCGATCTGCGCTGGAGCGCATGAAGCTGGCGCGCTCCGAAGAGCAGTTGAAGGACACGGCCGATTACCTCTGGGAAATCGCGCTTGGCATCGAGGATGGCCAGCTGTCTGAGGCGGAACGCCGTCTGCGCGATGCGCAGGACGCTCTTTCCGAAGCCCTGCAGAACGGCGCCTCCGACCAGGAAATTGCTCGCCTGATGCAGGAACTGCGCGAGGCCATGAAGAACTTCATGTCGGAACTTGCCCAGCGCATGCAAAACATGCCGCAAGGTCAGCAGAACATGCAGGCCCAAAATATGCTGCGCCAGCGCGACCTGCAGAACATGATGGACCAGATCGAAAACCTGGCCCGCTCCGGCAACCGTGATGCCGCACAGCAGATGCTGTCGGACCTGCAGCGCATGATGAACAACCTGCAGGCCGGCCGCATGCAGCGCCCCCAGCAGGGTCAGCAGCAGAACAGCCAGATGCGCCAGCAGATCGACAAGCTGGGCGAGATCATGCAGGAACAGCAGCGGCTGATGGACCAGACATTCCAGCTGGATCAGGCATTGCGAGACCGCATGCAGCGCGGTGATCCGGATCAGCCCTACGAGCAAGGCCAGAACCCGCAAGGCCAGCAGCAACAAGGACAGCAGGGCCAGCAGCAGCAGGGTCAACAACCGGGCCAGCAGCCGACGGACCAGATGACGGCCGAGCAGCTGCGCGAAGCCCTGAAGCAGCTGCGCGCGCAGCAGGAGGGCCTTGGACAGAAGCTGCAGGAGTTGCAAAAGGGCCTGAAGGGCCTCGGCATGGAGCCGGGCGAAGGGTTTGGCCAGGCCGAGCGTGAAATGGGCAATGCCGGCAAGGCACTTGGCCAGGGCCAGGGCGAACAGGCCGTCGAGGGACAGGGCAATGCGCTCAATGCCCTGCGCCAGGGCGCACAGAACATGATGCAGCAGCTCATGCAGGCCATGCAGCAGGGCCAGGGGCAGCAGGGAGAGGGCCAGGAGCCCGGCGAAGGCATGGCCTCGCAGGGTGGACAGAACGGCCGCGATCCGCTCGGCCGTCCGCGTGCCAATTCAGGCCCGGAATTCGGTGATCAGGTGAAGGTGCCCGACGAGATCGACGTGCAGCGTGCCCGCGAAATCCTCGATGCCATCCGCGAGCGTCTCGGCAACACGCTGTCTGGCGAGGCGGAGCGCCGCTATCTGGAGCGCCTGCTCGATATCCGCTGATCGGCACGTGGCCGGCATCATCATCCGATGCGGCAGTCCGGCCCTGTAAGATGCGCTGAGGCTTCAGCCTGCCTGACGATGATCAGGCAGCCTTTGGCGCAGACAGGGCAAGCGCGACGGCGCGGCGGATGTCAGGAAGCGCAAAAGGCTTGTCCACGACATCGATGACTTTCGCCATAAGGTCGTCGGCGCGTTCGCGCTGTTCGGCATAACCGGTCATCAAGAGGATCTTGAGGGTCGGGAACTGGGCGGCTGCCTTGTGGGCAAGCTCGATACCGTCCATCACCGGCATGCGGATATCAGAGAGGAGCAGGTCAAACGGCCCCTCCCCCAAAAGCTGCAGTCCTTCAGCGCCATCAGCCGCTTCATGCGTCTCATGCCCATCCAGACGCAGCGCCCGTGCCACGAACGAACGCAACGAATCTTCGTCCTCGGTAATCAGGATCTTTGCCATGGCTGTCATTGTCTCCCATGCATCATGCATCAAATCGGGATCCAGATGACCCGGATTTCCTTTGCGAGGAGTAAACGACGCGACCTGCTGATCCTAAATGGTTAACGCGCGGTGAGCATGGCTCACCTTCGCGCTCACGCTTCAGCATCTCCGGTAACCACACCGACGAAGGGCAGTTCGCGGAAGGCATAGGCCACGTCCATGCCGTAGCCGACGACGAAGTAATCGGGGCATTCGAAACCGACATAATCGGCCTCCAGCGCTTCCTGGCGCTTCACCCGCTTGTCGAGGAGGACAGCGATGGTGACATTGCGGGCGCCACGCTCGAACAGCAGTTCCTTTGCAAATTTCAGCGTGCGGCCGGATTCCAGGATATCGTCGATCAGGAGGACGTCGCGATCCTTCACGTCCGAATCGATATCCTTGACGATGCGCACACCCTGAGACACCGTTCCCGCGCCGTAGCTCGACAGGGTGATGAACTCCACTTCCGGGGCAAGCCCGGTTTCGTGCAGGGCGCGCAACAGGTCGGCTGCAAAAATGAACGAGCCCTTCAGCACCGCAATGACCAGCAGGTCCTTCGTCGGGCCTTCGGCGATGCGGCGGGCAATGTCATGATTGCGCTCGGCGATCTGCTCGGCGGTGTAAAGCGGCTCGATGATTTTGCCGCGCACGATGGGCATGGGGCGTCTCCCGGGTGTGACCAAACGCCCGCGATAGCACAGATCAGTCGCCGGATGCACGAGCCGTTGCAAAGGAAAGGCGCAAGTGCGGGCTTTTTCCACCGGGCTGCGGCATGGAGAAGGAAAAACCGTGGCTGTGATTGCCAAGCATTTCGGCAACCGGCGGATCGATGAGGGCATCGGCGACAACCGCGCCATCCACCAGAAGCTCCGCCCGGATCGCCGGAACAGCAAGCGTCAGCGCATTGCGGTTTTCCACCACACCGTTGATGGTGAGGCCGCCACCGGCCCTCTCCGGCGTCAGCGTGACATGGGTGATATCGAGGCCCGGCCCCTGGTGCGCATCAGCCGCCCCGCCCGATATCAGCGAAAAGCCACCGCAAAGGGCAAACACCAGAACGAAAACGAAGGCGACGACAGCGGAAAAAAGATCGGCGGACATGCGCGACAGCAGGGCCTCGCATCGTTCCACCAGCCGTGCCACGCGCGACGCCGGTTCGCCGATCAGGCCGCCCTTAGGTCTTTTGGTTTTCAGGGAAGGGCGTTTGCCGTAAAATGTGTTGTCATTGCCGTAGCCGTGCGAGTGCGCCGGTTGCGCCGGGCCACGCACGGTCACAAATTCCACATCCACCACATCCGCAGGACGTCTTGCAGAGGGCTGTCTTGCGGCGGCTTGTCTTCCATAGGGGTGCGGGCGCGAGGCCCGGGGTTCCGGCGGCAGGATATCGTGGGTTTCGGCACCCTTTGGACGACGCGAGCGGAATGCGTGCATGGCTTTCTCCCCGCCCGTCCACACGAAGGTCGAATTTCGGGCATTGAAACGCAACCCGCTCAGTCGTAAATTCAAATGGTTAATACTTCGCAAAATCACCCCGGAAACGCCTCGTTTTCCGGGTATGATTCAGATTCCATCAACCCTTGCCGTTTACCAAGGGCGCAAATACCATTTCCCAAGCGACTGGACGACGCGTTGATCCATTTCGAAAATGTCGGTTTGCGATACGGGATGGGGCCGGAAATCCTGCGGGATATGACGTTCGATATCCCTAAGCGCTCCTTCCAGTTCCTCACCGGCCCCTCTGGCGCGGGCAAGACCACGCTGCTGCGCCTGCTGTTCATGTCGTTGCAGCCGACGCGCGGCCTCATCCGCATGTTCGACCGCGACCTCTCTCAGATCCCGCGCGGCGAACTGCCAATGCTGCGCCGGCGCGTCGGCATCGTTTTTCAGGATTTTCGCCTGCTCGACCACCTCACCACCTATGAGAATGTGGCGCTGCCGCTGCGGGTGCGTGGCAAGGACGAGGCGAGCTACCGCACCGACGTCATCGAACTTCTGAAATGGGTGGGGCTTGGCGAGCGCATCAACGTGCTGCCACCGGTCCTCTCCGGCGGTGAGAAACAGCGCGCCGCCATTGCCCGCGCGCTCATGGATCGCCCGGAAATCCTGCTGGCGGACGAACCGACGGGCAATGTCGATCCGCCGATGGCACGCCGGCTGCTCAACCTCTTCCTCGAACTCAACCGGCTGGGAACCGCGGTGGTGATTGCCACGCATGATCTTGGCCTGATGGACCAGGTGAATGCGCGCCGGATGATCCTCACCGAAGGGCGGCTCGATATCTATGAATGAGATCAGCCGCCCCACGCCCGCGCAAAAGTCCGGCAAGAAGGCCGACCGGAAGAAAGGCTTGAAAGCGGGCCAGAACGCCGCGCCCAATCCGGGCCAGCCTTCGGCGCAGGGCCAGCAGCCACGGCGCGCGGAAATGCGCGTGCGCCCGACAGGGCCGATCCTGCCGCCCTCCAACATTCAGGGCAATGCGCTTCTGGTGGTGATCGCCATCATGTCGTTTCTGGCCTGCCTGACGCTTGGTGCCGTCAGCATGGTGCGCGCCACGGCGTCTTCCTGGGAAAGCCAGATTTCCCGCGAGATCACCATTCAGGTGAAGCCCGATGACGGACTGGACATGGATGCGACGCTGAAAAAGGCGCGCGATCTGGCGTTGACCTTCGTTGGCACGAAGGAAGGCACCATCATGGACGATGCGGCAACCGCACGCCTGCTGGAGCCGTGGCTGGGCGCCGGGCTCGACCTCAAGGAACTGCCGGTGCCGCGCCTGATCATCATCACCATCGATGAAACAAACCCGCCGGATTTCGCCGCCATGCGCGATCTGTTGCGCACCGAAGTGCCGCAGGCCTTTCTGGACGACCACCGCACCTGGGTGGATCGTCTCGTTTCCATGGCGCACACAACCGTGCTGATCGGCACCGGCGTGCTGGTGCTTGTCTTCACTGCCATGATCCTCACGGTGATCTTTGCCACGCGCGGCGCGCTGTCGGGCAACCGGCACATCGTGGAAGTGCTGCATTTCGTCGGTGCCGAAAGCGGTTTTGTCGCCACCGAATTCCAGAAGCATTTTTTGAAGATCAGCCTCAAGGGCTCGGCGGCCGGCGGAATTCTTGCCGCACTTCTGTTTGCCGTGGCCGGCTTCCTGCAGAGCAGCACGCGCGCCACGCCGCAGACCGATCAGGCGACAGCCCTGTTTGGCACCTTCACCATCAATTTCATGGGCTATCTCGGCATTCTCGCCACCATGATCGTCATCGCGCTTTTGACGACCCTGACGGCACGTTTTACCGTGATGCGCACCATCGACGAGATCGATCTCATTCGCTCGGACCCCTCGCGTTCCGATGGGTTGCCCGGAACCTGAGGGAGCGTTAGATCTGTGGCGATGGCAAATCACCGGCTGAGGACGAGGCCATGGCCCTTGGCCCGACGATGAGCAATAGCGAGATGCCGCCGCAGCAGGGTGGCGAAAAGGGCTGGTTCCGCCGCAGCGGGCCGGTGCGGCGCTGTCTGCGTTATCTCGGCATGGCAGCTCTGCTGGTTGCGGCCTGCGTTTTCGGCGGGTTCCTTTGGTTTGCCGATTCCGTTACCTCTCTTCGCGCCCCCGATGGGGTGAAGGCGGATGCCATCGTGGTGCTGACCGGCGGCTACCAGCGCATCGACCAGGCGCTGGGGCTTTTGCGCGACGGCGCCGGCGGGAGGTTGCTGATTTCAGGCGCCCACCCCTCCACCTCGCCGACGCAGATCCGCCGCACCACGCAAAGCTCGCCCGACCTTTTCAAGTGCTGCGTCGACGTGGGTTACGAGGCCATCGACACCATCGGCAATGCCAACGAGATCACCCGCTGGATCCACGATCACGGCTACCACTCGGTTCTCGTCGTCACCAACAATTACCACATGCCGCGCAGCCTGCTGGAACTGCGCCTGATCGACCGCCAGACAGATTTCATCCCCTATCCGGTGATCAATTCGGACCTGAAGCGCAAGGCCTGGTTTGCCGAGCCGGACGTGTTGCGCACCATGCTGTCGGAATACGCCAAGTGGGCCGTGGCAAGCCTGCGCTCGCTTATCGGCATCCACCAGGGCAAAGGTTTGCGCAGCGAGGAAGAGATCCAGCAGGAAAGCACGCGGCCGGTGCGGTGAGACTGTGCTTCCGTCTGATCGGCGGATGGTGTAGGGAGCCCTTGCCCGCCCACCGGAACCGGCCTTCATGCTCTTTTTGCGTTCAAATCTGTTCAACATCGCCTTTTACGCCACACTGATCCTGCGCATGATCATCCTGGCGCCTGTTTATTTCGTCATGCCGCGCAAGAAGGCGCTGTGGGTGCCCAAGAGCTGGGCACGCTCCAACCACTGGCTGATGCGCAAGATGGTGGGCACCACTTTCGAGATCGAGGGTCTGGAAAACCTGCTGACAACAGGCTGCATCTTTGCACCCAAACATCAGTCGATCTGGGACACCTATGCGCTTCTGCCCTGGGTGGAGGATCCGGTCTATATCCTGAAGCGGGAGCTGACCTGGATCCCGCTGTTCGGCTGGTACCTGATGAAGCAGAACATGATCCCCGTCGATCGCAGCGCCCGCGGCAAGGTGATCGTGGAGATGATGCGCCGCACCCGGGAAGAAATGGACAACGGCCGCCAGCTGATCATCTATCCCGAAGGCACCCGCCGCCCGCCCGGCGCCGAACCGCATTACCGATACGGCATTGCCCGTATCTACCGCGACATGCAGGTGCCGGTGGTGCCGATTGCCATGCATCCCGGCCTGTTCTGGCCGCGCCGCAGCACCATGCGTTATCCCGGCCACTTCAAGATCCGCATCCTGCCGCCAATCGAGCCGGGTCTTGACCCAGACGTGTTTTTTGCACGGCTGACCGAAACGCTGGAAAAGGCAAGCGACGACCTGCTGATCGAAACGATCGAGGCCAATCCCCATGTGCCGGTGCCGCCGGAAGCGGCCAAGCGCATTACCGAGATCAGGGCTCAGGCCACCGCCTGAGGGTTTTTCGCCCTGACGGCTGCCGCAACACCCTCCAGCCAGGCATCGCGAATGCCCATCTCCTTGAGGTGTGCCACCGTGTTGGCGACATAGGCTTCGTTCGGCCCCGACTGGCCGGCAGAAACCTGCACGATACGCGCGGCCTCCTCGACATCGAGGGCGCCGGCATACTGCGGATGGGCGCGGTCGACCACGTAACCGATGGCGCGCACCTCACGCCCATCCTCCAGCGCCAGCCGCAGATGGCGCTCCAGATAAACGTTCGTCACCAGCTCGCGTTTTCGCAAATAATCGAGAACCTCTTCGCGATCTTCGGCGTTCACCTTAAAGGCGGCTCCCCGGCAGGAGCCGCCCCGATCCAGCCCCAGCACCAGGCCCGGCCGTTCCGGCGTTCCGCGATGAACGAAGGAGCGAATGCACAACGAGCGCCTGTAACCGAAGGCGCGCGCGCCTAAACGCACTTGAAATTGAAAGCCCGGATTCCACATCAGGGAGCCGTAGCCAAAGACCCAAAATTCGTCCATATCCCACGCCAAAACCGCACGCACTCGAACGAGCACCATTGGAGATCATCATGGCAGCGTCAAGCCGAAGCGGCGTATCCGCGAAAATTTGGGGGCTTGCCGCCGCCATCGTGCTGGCCATCGCGGTCTATACCGGCGGCTGGTTTTACGCGGCCGCGTCGCTGAAGGCCAATACGCTGGCCATGCTCGGCAAGCAGCAGGAAAACAATGTCATCGCCGAATGCGTGGACGCGACCTATCGCGGTTATCCCTTCCGCATCGGACTTTTCTGCTCGAAGGTGACGATCGACGACCGCACGAACGGTATTTCCGCAAGCGCCGGCGCGCTGCGTTCGGCAGCGCAGGTTTATCAGCCAAGCCATATCGTCTGGGAACTGGACGGCCCTTCGGAAGTGCGCACCAGCCACGGCCTTTCGGTCTCCTCGCAGTGGAAGAACATGCAGTCGAGCCTGATCACGGCGTCGGGCGGCGTGGAACGCAGTTCCACCACCATTGATGGCCTCACCTCCGCCATCCTGTCATCACAGACGGGACAGGCCTTCGACCTCAAGGTCGAGCATACCGAAACGCATCTGCGCCAGAACGGTGCCGATCTTGATGCGGCGATGACGCTTCGCAACACCGACCTGACGGCCAAGGGCCTGCCCTCGCTCCTGCCACGCTTCACGGCCATCGCCGATATCACGCTTGCCGGCAAGGCGGCACTTCTGGAAGGCCGGGATGAAACGGGGCTTTACGGCACCGCCGGCCAGATCCGCCAACTCGGCATCGACCTCGGCGATGGCGAAATCCTCAGCATCAGCGGGCCGGTATCCATCGACACGGAAGGCCGCCTGTCGGGCAAGCTGCGGCTTGAGGTGGAAAAGATCGGCGCGTGGCGCGACCGATTGAAGACAAGCTTTCCGCAGATGGGCCGCACCATCGACACGGCGTCCGGCATGCTCTCGGCGCTGACCGGCGGTGGTGACCGGGCAACGCTGGACCTGACGCTCAACCGCGGCAAGATCCTCGTCGGCGGCTTTATTCCGCTGGGCGAAATCCCGCCGATCTGAGGGTCATCCGCACGGCTCTGACCGGATCAGCTTTTGGCATCGAGGGCGTGGCGGCCAAAGTCCGGCGCGTCCACGTCCTGGCCTGCTTCCACGATGGAGCGGCGAATGGTGCGGGTGCGCGAAAACAGCTCAAACAGCTTGTCGCCTTCGCCCCAGCGGATCGCCCGCTGCAGCGAGGCGAGATCTTCCGAAAACCGCGCCAGCATTTCCAGGATCGCATCCTTGTTGTGCAGGCACACATCCCGCCACATGGTGGGATCGGAGGCGGCAAGGCGGGTGAAATCGCGAAAACCGGAGGCAGAATATTTGATGACTTCCGATTCCGTCACCGTTTCCAGATCGTCTGCCGTGCCGACGATGTTGTAGGCGATAATGTGCGGCAGGTGCGAGACGATGGCGAGCACCTTGTCATGGTGCTGCGGGTCCATCTCGTCGATGCGCGAGCCGAGCGCAACCCAGAAACCGCGCAGGCGGCAGAGCGCGTCGGGATCGGTTTCCGGCAGCGGCGTCAAGATGCACCACCGCCCCCTGAAGAGGCCGGCGAAGCCTGCGTCAGGGCCGGATTTTTCCGTGCCTGCCAGCGGATGGCCGGCAATGAAATGGACGCCTTCAGGCACATGCGGCGCCATCTGCGCAATGACAGAAGCCTTGGTGGAGCCGACATCGGTCAGGATCGCACCGGGTTTGAGGTTCGGCGCAATCTGCTCGGCAACCGTCCCGGACGAGCCAACCGGCACCGACACGATAACAAGATCCGCGCCCTTCACCGCTTCTGCGGCAGAGGCGACATAACGGTCGCCCAGCCCCAATTCCTCTGCACGCTTCAAGGTCGCTTCGCTGCGGGTGGAAATCACCAGTTCGCCGGCGATGCCAAGCTCCCTGATGTCGCGCGCGATGGAGGAACCGATCAGGCCGATGCCGATCAGCGTGATGCGATCAAACAGAATGCTCATGCCCGGCTCATGAACTCGCCGAGCGCTTCGATGACGCCGCGATTGGCCTCTTCGGAACCCACCGTCATGCGCAGCGCATTCGGGAAGCCATAACCCTTGACGGCGCGCAGGATGAAGCCGCGGCTTGTCAGGAATTCATCGGCCTCCGGCGCCCGCTTGCCATCCACATCCGGGAAATGGATGAGGATGAAGTTGGTGACCGACGGCGTGACCGTGAGGCCCATCGTCGTGAACGCGTGGGTGAGCTTGTCGCGCCACAGCGTGTTGTGCTCGATGGCGCGGGCAATGAAATCCTGATCGCGCATGGCAACGCTTCCGGCGGCAATGGCCGGGGCATTGAGGTTGAACGGGCCGCGCACGCGGTTCAGCGCATCCAGAATATCGGCCGGGCCATACATCCAGCCGATGCGCAGGGCCGCCAGACCATAAGCCTTGGAGAAGGTGCGGCACATCACGACGTTCTGGCTGGACGAAATCAGCTCGATGCCTGCCTCGTAATCGTTCTCGCGCACATATTCGGCATAGGCCGCATCCAGCACCAGAATGACGTTTTTTGGCAGGCCGGCATGCAGGCGGCGGATTTCGGCGGCCGGTACATAGGTTCCTGTGGGATTGCCGGGATTTGCGATGAACACCAGCTTGGTGTTTGCCGTGACCGCCGCAAGGATCGCGTCTACATCAACGCGGCATTCCTGTTCCTTGACGGTAACAGGGGTGGCACCGGCGCCCATGATCTGGATCTTGTAGACGAGGAAGCCGTGCTCGGTGATGATCGCCTCGTCGCCGGCGCCGAGATAGACGTGGCAGAGAAGGCCAAGCAATTCGTCCGAGCCGTTGCCGCAGAGAATGTTTGCCGGGTTCAGGCCGTGGGTCGCGGCAATCGCTGCACGCAACTCATTGGCCTGTCCATCGGGATAAAGCTCGAGATGGCCGGCGGCCTGGCGAAATGCATCGATGGCCTTCGGGCTTGCACCCAGCGGCGTCTCGTTGGACGACAGCTTGAAGACGCGCGCCACACCCGGCGCATGCTCCTTGCCCGGAACGTAAGCGGCGATATCCAGAATTCCGGGACGGGGAACGGGCTTCAGCACTGCGGTATCCATGGGGCAAGACCTTTGGGTAAAATCGACCCTTCGCCCTTAATCTCGCGGCAGGCTTTTGTCGAGGGCGAACACGGGTTCGGCGGGCGTGCGGGTGGTCGGAACCCCTTGTCCCGCAAGCACTGGCACAAAAACGCGGCGCGAGGCGCGCGCCGCCACCGGCAGGCCCTGATAGAGCCGTTTCTGCGCTTCGAGAACGAGAACGCCGGAAAAGGCCGGCCACAGACGCCGCCCGATCCGCTCGAAACCATGGCGCAGCTTCAACACGGCGCGGATCTTGGAGGGCGGGAAAAACAGGGCTTCGGCGCTGGCGGCCGGCGTGAAATTGGTTTCGCGGAGCAGATTTGTCAGCTGCCGGCGCGAATAGGGGCGGCCCGAACCGAAGGGCGTGTGTTCCATGCGCGCCCAGACGCCGCGACGATTTGGCACAACGATGACGAGGCGCCCGCCCGGCGCCAGCACCCGCCAGAGTTCCTTCAGCGTCTCACGCGGATTTTCGGCAAATTCCAGCGAATGCACCATCAGCACCCGGTCGATGGAGCTATCGGGCAGCGGCAGTTCCTCCTCGAAAACGAGGGCTGTTGAGGACAGCTCGCCCACCGGCCAGTTCACCGCCCCCTGCCCTGCCGGCATGAAGGCGAAGGTGCGCTCGGTATCGGTGCGGAAACGATCGAGGTAGGGCACCGCATAACCGAGCCCGACGAGCCGCTCTTCCGGCAGCCGCGCCCACAGCGTCGAGAGCGCCATCGTAATCGAATGCTCGGCGAAATGGCCAAGCGGCGAATGGTAAAATTCTCTGAGGTCGACGATATCGGCGTGCATGGCGAAAAGCTATCAGAGGGTGGTTGGACTTCAAAGCCCGGGCCTCTACATTGTGCCGATACGGTTGATACACAATGGGCAATGACGATGAAAACTCTGGCGATTGAAGTGTTTATGTGTCGCAGCGACAATTTTGGCGTGCTGCTGCACGATCCGGAAAGCGGGCTTACCGCCGCAATCGATGCGCCCGAGGAAAAGTCGATCGTGGAGGCGGCCGAACGACGCGGCTGGAAGATCACCCATATCTTCACCACCCACCACCACACAGACCATGTGGAGGCGAACCTTGCACTGAAGGAGCGTTACGGGCTGGAAATCATCGGCCCGGTCAATGAGGCACTGGCCATTCCGGGCCTTGATCGCACCGTCGCCGATGGCGACGAATTCCTCTTCGGTGAACATCCGGTACGCGTCATCGAAACGCCCGGCCACACCGCCGGCCACATCTGCTACCATTTCCCCGAGGACAAGATCCTGTTTGCCGCCGATACGCTGTTTGCACTCGGCTGCGGGCGTCTGTTCGAGCGCACGGCCAGCGACATGTGGCATTCGATGCAGAAGCTGGCGGTGCTGCCGGATGAGACGGCGATCTATTTCGGCCATGAATATACGCTGTCGAACGCCCGCTTTGCCATCAGCATTGACCCCGATAACGAGGCGCTGCAACGGCGCGTGGCGCAGATTGAGGCGCTGCGGGCAGAAGGTGGCATCACCATTCCAACGATGATGGGGCTGGAGAAGGAAACCAATCCGTTCCTGCGGGTTGCCGATCCCGCCATTCGCCGCAACGTTTTGATGGAAGGCGCCACAAATGAAGAGGTGTTTGCCGAAATCCGCAAGCGCAAGGACAATTTCAAGTGACTGCCGACGAGATCATCGCAACGCTTGGCCTGCAGCCGCATCCGGAAGGCGGCTGTTACATCCAGACATTTCGCGACGCGAATGGAAGCGAACGCGGCCAGTCCACCGCGATCTATTACCTGCTGAAGGCGGGTGAGCGCTCGCACTGGCACCGGGTGAAGGATGCCGCCGAGGTCTGGCATTTCTATGCCGGAAGCCCGCTTCGCCTGAGGCTTGCCAAAGACGGCGAGGCCGCACGCGAGGTTATTCTGGGCATCGATCTTCGAAACGGCGAGCGGCCGCAGGCGGTTGTCGTCGCCAATGAATGGCAGTCAGCGGAAAGCCTTGGCGATTTCACGCTGGTCGGCTGCACGGTGGCACCCGGTTTTGAATTTTCAAAGTTCGAGATGGCACCGCCCGGCTGGGAACCCAGCAGTTGAGCTTCTACTCAGCCGCCACGGGTTTCGATGCCTTGGATCGAAAGATCATTTCCTTTGCTGCCAGCACCGCGCCGCCGGTGATGAGCATGCACGCGAGCGCAATGCGAAGGCTAGGCTCGGCAAAACCGAAGAGCGTGAGGATCAGGGTGGAGAGCAGTGGCGCTGCATAACTTGCCGCGCCAAGGATCTGGATATCACCGGTCTTCACACCGAAATCCCAAGCATAAAAGGCAGCCCCTACCGGGAGCAAGCCAAGGCCGACGATCGCAAGCCACTCCGTGCTGCTCTGCGGCCAGACAGTCACCTCAAGCCCGAGGTGGCAGACGAGCGACAGGAGCGAGGTCGCAAGGCAAAAGCCCGTCACCACATCGGTCGAGACCGCCTCGAAGCGGCGTGTCAGCAGCGAATAACCGGACCAGGTGAAGGCGCAGAGGAAAGCGGCGCCATAACCGAGAAGATAGGCACCATCAAAGGCGATGCCGGCCCGCGAGATGATGGCAAAGGTTCCGCCAAGACCGCCAAGCGCCCCTGCCACATGATACCAGCGCAGCCGCTCGCCCGGCAAAAGCGCCGAACCGACCACGATGAACAGCGGCCAGAGATAGGCGATTAGCCCTGCCTCGACGGCCGGCGCGTTGCGAAGTGCTGTGAAATACAAAAAATGATAACCGAACAGCCCACCGATGCCGATCAGCCAGACCTTGGCCGGCTGCTTCAGCAGCGCCAACCGCTTCGGCCGAGCGATCAGCAGGAGAACGCCCGGAAGGCTGCCGATGGCAAAGGTGATGGCCGACAACTGGAATGGCGGCATGGTGCCGGAGGCGGCCGTCAGCAGCGCCAGCAGTGACCACATCAGGATGGCGGTAAAGCCGATCAGCGTGCCCTTGACCTTCATGATCCGCCCCCCTTGCCGATTAACGGGGGCCACAGCAATTGCCGATCAGCCGCCGTATTTCACTGCCGTCACATAGACATCGCCCACCCGCGTCGGAATGCGGGCATAGACAGGAGCATATACATTGACGTTTGCCGCCTTGGCAAACCACACTTCCATGCGCGCCGATTTCAAGAACTCGATATCGCTGCGGCCCTTGCGGAAGCCGGATTTCGGCACGTATCGCACCTCGCAGACAACGGCCTCCCCCTTGAAGCCATCGGTGGAGAAGGGTTTTGTGCCCTTGTTCGACAACACGAGATCCATGCGCGATTCCCCGTCATAGATCGGCAGCCGGCTGGGGCAGACCTGGGCACCCTCCGGAAAGATCAGGCCCGAAAGCGGATCGAGCACGGAGCGCAGGTCGCCGTCGCTGACGGGCACCCAGCTTGGCGGCCGTGGCTTTGGCTCCGGCTTGATCGTGGTGGAGACGACGTTTCCATTGCGATAGCTGATGTCGTAACGGCGGGTCTTCTTGTCCTGCGTGTAGACGAGCGAATAACTGTTGGCCTGGAGCGTCTTGCCGCGGATCGCGCCGTTGACGTTGGTATCGGCCGAGATGCGGCTGAACAGGCTGACGATGCCCGATGACTGGAACGACCCGGTGATCTTGTAATCACTGCTGCCGAATTCACTGGCGAAAGAGGCACGCGCAATCGGCAGCACGCCGAGGGAAATATTATATTCGCTCAGGTGGCGGATGCCAGCCGGCACCGCAGGCGTGGCCGAGAACCCAATAAGAGCTGCAAACAGGACGACGGGACGGCTCCGGCGGAGCATGGATTTCCCCTGGGATTGGAGTGGAGACCAATGGTTATAGACTGCGCACTGTGGCAACAAAATAGCAAGATCCCCAGACAGATCGGCGGAATCTCTTGAGAGCGGCGATGTTTGGCTTGACGCGCGCGGCCCCACTGACTATAGAACCGCAACTTTCCAATCATGACCAGTTGGATCGGCAGGCTGGGCTTTGCCCGAGACCCCGTTCAATTGCTAAGAAGAACAAAGGTGTACACATGTCCCGTATGTGCGAATTGACCGGCAAGGGCGTCCAGTCGGGCAACAATGTCAGCCACGCAAACAACAAGACGAAGCGTCGGTTCCTTCCGAACCTGTGCCACGTCACGCTGATCTCCGATTCGCTCGGCCAGCGTTACCGTCTGCGCGTTTCGGCGCACGCCCTGCGCTCCGTAGAACATCGCGGCGGCCTCGATGCCTTCCTTCTGAAGGCCAGCGAGAGCGACCTGTCGATGCGCGCCCGCCTGCTGCGCCGCCAGATTGCCAAGAAGACTGCTGAAGCTGCAGCAACTGCTGCCTAAGCTCTTCTAGCCCATCATAGATTTCAGTGAAGGCTTGACGGTTTTGCCGTTCAAGCCTTTTCTGTTGGCTTCCGTTTCCTCTTGCTGGTGGCATCACCCAGGGTAAAAAAATGCTTATTTTGCGCACGACAATCCTCTACGTGGCTCTCATGACGCTGGTCGTCGTGGCGTCCAATTTTCTCGTCCAGTTTCCCGTTCTGGGCTCGATTGCCGGCATCCAGCTGAGCGATCTGCTGACCTGGGGCGCCTTCATCTATCCGGCAGCCTTTCTGGTGACCGATCTGACAAACCGCCAGTTCGGGCCAAAAATTGCCCGGCGCGTTGTGTTCGTCGGCTTCCTCGTCGGCGTCACCATTTCCCTTTATACCTCAATGCCACGCATCGCGATGGCGTCGGGCACCGCCTATCTCGTTGGCCAGCTTGTCGATATATCCGTGTTCAACACGCTTCGCCGGCAGAGCTGGTGGCGCGCGCCGCTCGCCGGCTCGCTGTTCGGCTCGGCGCTTGATACGGTGATCTTCTTCTCGTTGTCCTTTGCACCGGCCTTTGCTTTCCTCGGCGCCAACGATGATTTCGCCGTCGGCGCCGCTCCGATCCTTGGTGTCTTTGCCACTGAAGCACCGCGCTGGATCTCCTGGGCCATCGGCGATTTCACCGTAAAAATCATCGTCGGCCTCGTCATGCTGCTGCCCTATGGCGCGCTGATGAGCGTGGTGAAGCCGATGCCGCCGGCAAAGGCTGCCTGATCTGCGGAAAAGACGGCGCTCAGGCGTTCATCTCGGCTTGCCCGACGACAGTATGGGCCAGCACCGCTTCGACCAGATCCTCGACAGCAGCGGCAGAATCCAGCTGCAAGATTGGCGCTGTCTGGGTCAAAAGCCACGCCTCATGGGCAACGCGACTTCGCTGCTCCGGGCCTGCCGTGTCATAACTTGCCGCCCAGTCGAGAAATTTTCGGCTGGTCTCGGCCATGTCGCCGCCGGACAGGATACGCGCGCCATAACGCTCTCTTTCCCGGCTGAGGATGCGCTCCATGCGAAGCGCCGGATCAATCGTCAGAAAAACGATGAGGTCATAGAGCGCCTCAAGCTCCGTTCCCCATTTCAAAGCCGAACCGGTGAGAACCCATCCTTCCGGGCATCCGGCCATTTCCGCCTGCAACAGCGAAAGCCGCTCCGGCACGGGGCGCGGCGTCGTGTAGGGCGGTTCGGTCGGCATCCAGAAAAAGTCGTCGGTATCGAGGTGAGGAATGGCAAGCCGGGCGCCGAGGTGGTGCCCGAGCGTGGTGGTGCCGGAACCGGATGCACCCATGACATGGATCCGCAGCATCGTGGTCCTCCATCCGGACGTGTTATTCGATCAGCTTGAACTCCAGCATCAGGTTGCGCTGGAGGAACGAGTCGTTGTCATCCGATACGAGAATGACATGGGCATGACCATCGGGCCCCACCGTCACATCAATCCCCTCCATATTGTCGATCTCGAAGCTCATATCGGCCTCGATCAGCACCGGCCCGTCGACCAAGGCGCCGGGCTTCAACGTGTCTCCGGCGATACGGCGAATGCGCATGCCGACACCACCGAGCACACTGAAACGGCGCTCCAGCAGCAAGAGGTCGCCATTGGGGAGAAAGGCGCCATCCGTCACATTAAACGGGTCGTTGCGTACCACCTTGAACTGGCCCTTCAACGGGCCTTCCAGAATGGCGGCATAAAGGTTGCCTTCCGTATCAACGCTCTGTTCTGCAATGGTGAGCACCGCGCCCTTCAGGGCACTGCCGAGCGGTGCGACGACCACCGTCTCAAGGCTGCCATTGCTGCGCAATTCCCGCTTCGGAATGAGGATATCAAGGCTGCGCTCTGGCTTTGCATGCTCGAAACCCGGATCGGGATAGGTCTCCACACGGTGGCTGCGCTCGAAGCTGACGATCGCCTGCCCCGGCCGTAGCGCGAGACCTTCCGCATCGATATCGCCCTTCAGGCGCGGTTCCTGTCCGCGTGCGTCCCGCATCGGCGTGACGACTGTATCGTCAAGACCCGCCAGACGCCCCTCAGCATCGCGCACCAGGTGTCCGGTCAGCCAGTGACCGGTATCCAGCACCGAGACGAAATGCACGCCATCGGCCCGTAGGCGAAAACTGGAGAGCGAGCCGAACAAAGGTTCGCGCGAGGTGAATTGAAGACCGCCCAGAAATTCCAACGCACCAAAGCGCGTCTCCCCGGAGCCCGGCTTGAAGGCAGTGATGGGTTTTGCCACCACCGGTGCCGGTAGGCTCTGGGACGTGACGGACGGAGCAGCACTGGGGGCCGGCGCAAAATACACACCGACCGTTGCACACAGGCAGAAGGCACGAAGCGTGCGGCGTAAGATCATCCCGACGGCTAGCTGGCGCGGCGCGTACGGCCACCGGGGCCGCCGGCTGCCTTCTCGTCAAACAGCGAGGCCAGCTGTTCCGTCATCGCACCGGCCAGCTCGTCTGCATCCACGATGGTCACGGCGCGGCGATAATAACGCGTCACATCGTGACCGATGCCGATGGCCAGAAGCTCGATCGGCGAGCGGTTTTCGATCTGGTCGATCACGGCGCGCAGGTGGCGCTCGAGATAATTGCCGGGGTTTACCGAAAGCGTCGAATCATCGACCGGCGCTCCGTCGGAGATCATCATCATGATCTTCCGCTGCTCGGGGCGGGCGATCAGGCGGTTATGCGCCCACATCAGCGCTTCGCCGTCGATGTTTTCCTTGAGCAGGCCTTCGCGCATCATCAGGCCGAGATTGCGGCGCGAACGGCGCCAGGGCGCATCGGCGGACTTGTAGACGATATGGCGCAGATCATTGAGGCGGCCGGGCGTCGGCGGCTTGCCACCGGCCAGCCACTGTTCGCGGCTCTGGCCACCCTTCCACGCCTTGGTGGTGAAGCCGAGGATTTCCACTTTAACGCCGCAGCGTTCCAGCGTGCGGGCCAAAATATCGGCGCAGGTGGCGGCAACCGTGATCGGCCGGCCGCGCATCGAACCTGAGTTATCGATGACCAGCGACACGACGGTATCGCGGAACTGCGTATCGCGCTCGCGCTTGAACGACAAAGGCTGCATCGGATCGATGACGAGGCGCACGAGGCGGGCCGGGTCGAGATAGCCTTCCTCGAGATCGAAATCCCAGGAACGGTTCTGCTGCGCCATCAAACGGCGCTGGAGACGGTTAGCTAGGCGCCCGACGGCACCCTGCAGATGTGCCAGTTGCTTGTCGAGAAAGGCCCGCAGGCGGTCGAGTTCGGCCTCGTCGCAGAGTTCCTCGGCCAGAATCTCCTCATCGAATTCCTGCGTGAAGATGTGGTAATCCACCTTCTCGTTGAAATCGTCGAAGGGCATGTTGGGACGGCGAGTTTCGCCGGGCGTTTCGGACTGGTCGTCGTCATCGTCAGACATTTCGTCATCAGACATCTCGGCGCCGTCCATCTCGCCATCATCAAGCTGCTCTTCGGCGGCCTGGCTTTCTTCGGCGGGTGCGGCATCAGAGCCCGCTTCCTCGTCGACCTCTTCGTTTTCGGTCTCGTTGCTGCGCGGCTGCTCTTCCTCGTTCTCGTTTTCCATCTCCTCCGTCTGGCTTTCGTCGTCGCCATAGTCTTCCGCCATCTGCATGGAGGAGAGCATGTGACGCACGAGCTTGCCGAAGGCTTGCTGGTCTTCGATCACGGTCTTCAGGTTGTCGAGGTCGCCGGCCGTCTTCTCCTCGAAGAAGGGCCGCCAGAGATCCAGCACCTTGCCGGCGCTCGCCGGTGGCTTTTCGCCGGTCAGCTTTTCGCGCACCAGCATGGCCATGGCCTCGCCGATCGGCGCATCTTCCTGCCGCTCGACGCCGGAAAAATTGGCCTTGGCGTATTTTTCCGTGTTCATGGTCGAAATATTCGTGGCAACGCCGGCCATGCGGATGGAGCCGAGCGATTCCACCCGCGCCTGCTCCACCGCATCGAAGACGGCGCGGGCATCGGTGCCCTGCGGCGCCATCGTGGCGTGAATGTTGCTGTCATGGCAGGCGAGACGAAGCGCCATGGAATCGCCGAGCCCGCGGGTCACCGCAAGCTCGTAAGCCGTTGGGCGCTTGGAGATTTCCGGCAGGCGAATGCGTTCGCCCGCCATGCCCGGCCGCTCGTTGGCGAAGGAGACCTCCACCTCGGCGCTGCCGGCAATCGAGCGCACGCATCCGGTAATGGCCCGGCGCAACGGCTCGGTGTCCACCGGTGTGCCAGCCTTTGCTGTGGAATTGTCGCCGCGCCCTGCCATATCGCTTATCCTGTCCGTCTGCCGTCCTGCCTCAGGCGCCGAGAACCATGTTCACGGCGCTTTCCTTCAGCTCGACGCCGAAGGCGCGCTGGTAATGTTCGGCCACCAGCGTGCGTTCCAACTCGTCGCACTTGTTGAGGAAGGTGATACGGAAGGCAAAGGCGACATCGCCGAAGATTTCCGCGTTTTCCGCCCAGGTGATGACCGTACGCGGGCTCATCACGGTCGACAGGTCGCCGTTGACGAAGGCCGAGCGGGTCATGTCGGCGACGCGCACCATCTTCGACACGGTCTCGCGGCCTTCGGCCGTCTTGCCGAAGCTCTTGACCTTGGCGGCAACGATATCGACTTCCTTCTGGTGCGGCAGGTAGTTCAGCGTGGTGACGATGGACCAGCGGTCCATCTGCGCCTGGTTGATCTGCTGCGTGCCGTGGTAGAGGCCGGTCGTATCACCGAGACCGACCGTGTTTGCCGTTGCAAACAGGCGGAAGGCCGGGTGAGGACGAATGACGCGGCTCTGGTCGAGAAGCGTCAGGCGGCCGGAACTTTCCAGAACGCGCTGGATGACGAACATCACGTCCGGGCGACCGGCATCGTATTCGTCAAAAACGAGCGCGACATTGTGCTGGTAGGCCCAGGGCAGGATGCCGTCCTTGAATTCGGTGACCTGCTTGCCTTCCTTGAGGACGATGGCGTCCTTGCCGACGAGATCGATACGGCTGACATGGCTGTCGAGGTTGATGCGCACGCAGGGCCAGTTGAGGCGGGCGGCCACCTGCTCGATATGCGTCGATTTGCCCGTGCCGTGAAAACCCGACACCATGACGCGGCGGTTGTGGGCAAAGCCCGCCAGGATCGCCAGCGTCGTGTCCCGGTCGAACAGATAGTCCGGGTCAAGCTCGGGAACGTAGGGGTCGCTATTGGTATAGGCCGGCACGCGCAGGTCCGAATCGATGCCAAAGGCATCCCGAACGGAAACGGTCGTGTCGGGCAGGTTGGAAATATCAAGATCGATTTTGCTCATCACCACTCCATGCCGCACCTCTTCCGGTCCGGCCGCAATTCTTGCTGCCATGAATGGCAACGACTTAGCAGAAACCTGCCTGCTTTAACAATTGGTAGGCCTGTATCACGGCGCGAAAACGTTCTTCCGAACCACGATCGCCGCCATTGGCATCCGGGTGATGTTTCTTCACCAGTTCCTTGTAGCGGCTCTTGATTTCAGCCGCCGTAGCGCCTGCGGTCAAGCCCATTGTGTCGAAAGCTTTCCCTTCCAGCGTCTTCAATTTTCGCACGACCGGTTGCGCCTGGGCATTAGCCCTGCCTTCGCGAACGAAACCGAAGGGATCCTTCACCCGGTTGAAGCTCGCCGCCGAGCCGGACCGCGTGGTCTGCTGCAGCGGTGCATCCTTGGCCGACTTGTTGACGCCCACCGTCCAGGTGGGGCGATGACCGGTGATCGCCTCCTTCTGGTAGCGGGCGATCTCGCTGTCGGAGAGGCCGGAGAAATAGTTGTAGCCCTTGTTGTATTCCTTCACATGCTCAAAACAGAACAGGAAGAACTGGCCTTCGGCATTGCGACCCACGGGGGCGCGATGGACGCCCGGCTTGTCGCAACCGTCCCATTGGCAGGTCGGGGCTTCAGGCACTGTCTCCTGATCCCTTTTCCGGCGCGTCCGGATACGGTCAAAGTATTTGGAATCCAATTTCATGTAAGCCCATTATGGGGTGCCGGAAGAGGCAGGACAAGAATTGACAAAGCGGTTTGTTACTGGTTTCTGGGACGCCCTCCGCGACAGTCCCAGGAACCCTGAAAATGTCCGTTCGTTCCCGCATCGAAGCGACCCTCGATCACAATCTGTCCCCTGAGCGCCTGGAGGTGATCGATGAAAGCCACCACCATGCCGGCCACCAGCCCGATATCACCGGAACCGGGGAAAGCCATATGCGGGTGCGGGTGGTGTCGGAACGGTTTTCCGGCCTTACCCGGCTGCAACGTCATCGTCTGGTGAACGATCTCTTAAAGCCGGAACTGGATGCGGGCCTGCATGCGCTCGCCGTCGAGGCGGCCGCCCCCGGAGAGCCGACGCGCTGGTAATCAGCCCTTCAGCGGCAGATCTTCGGCCGGACGGATGCGCAGCTTGGTAATGCGGTTCTTCTCCCGCTTCATCACGATGAAGCGCTTGCCATAAAAGGTAAACGCCTGGCGCTCCTGCGGGATCAGCTTGGATTCGTGGATGACGAGGCCGGCAATCGTGGTTGCCTCCTCATCCGGCAGCGTCCAGTCGAGCGCACGGTTCAGGTCACGGATCGGCACCGAACCGTCGACCACGATCGAGCCATCCGCCTCCTGGCGCACACCCTGAATTTCCAGATCGTGCTCGTCGGCGATGTCTCCGACGATTTCCTCGAGGATGTCCTCGAGCGTCACGATGCCCTGCACCTCGCCATATTCATCCACCACCACGGCAAAATGCATCTTGCGGCGCAGGAAGGCGTTGAGCTGGTCCTTGAGGCTCGTCGTATCCGGCACAAACCACGGTTTTTGCGCGATTTTGACGATATCGAGATCGCGCGGTTCCATGTCCGGCTCGGCCAGCGCCCGCAACAGATCCTTGGCATGCACGATGCCGATGATGTTTTCCGTCGTGTTGCGCCAGAGCGGCATGCGGGTGAACGGGCTTTCCAGCACCGCGCGCACCACAGCTTCCGGCGAATCGTCGGCATTGATTGCCCGCATCACCGTGCGGTGCTTCATCACGTCGGAGACTTCCAGCTCCTCAAGATCCAGAAGCCCGCCCAGCCGGTCACGGTCTGCCTTGATGAAGGAACCTTCGCGGTGGAGGAGATCGAGCGCCCCACGCAACTCCTCATGCGCCGACAGCATCGACGTGCCCTCGGACAGGTTGATGCCGAAGATCGACAGGATGAACCGCACCACGGCATTAACGCCGCTCGACAGGGGACCTGCAATTCCCACGAACACCCGCACGACAGGTGCGACGAACATGGCAAAGCGGTCAGGTGCTGAAATCGCCCAGCTTTTCGGCAGAACTTCGGAAAAAACCACCAGCAGCACGGTCATCACCACCGTGGCCATGGCAACACCCGTCTGGCCGAACAGGCCAAGGAACAGGCTGGTGGTCAGCGACGACGCAAGGATGTTGACGAGGTTGTTGCCGATGAGCAGCGCACCGATCAGCCGGTCGCGTCGCTCGATCAGCCGCCCGACAAGGCCCGCCCGCTCATCGCCCTGCGCATGCAGCGTGTGCATGCGCGCCCGCGAGGCCGCCGTCAGTGCCGTCTCCGAGCCGGAAAAGAAGGCCGACAGCGCGATCAGCAGAAGCACCGACAGCAGCGTCAGCCAATAGTCGGAGAGAAAGGTCAGAATTTCCTGCATCAACCCTGCCGCATCTCGTCCAGGAACGTTAAAACTTCGGAAGCCGGCACATCATCTGCCACAAAGGACTGGCCGATGCCGCGCGTCAGGATGAAGGTAAGCTTTCCGCTTTTGACCTTCTTATCCTGGGCAATGGCATTCATCAGAACCTCGGTCGGCGGCAGTTCGCCGGGAATATCGGAGACTTCCGTCGGAAGGCCAACCAGTTTCAGATGGCGCTCGACGCGCTTGGCGTCGTCCGGGCTTGCAAGGTTCATGCGTGCGGAAAAACGGTATGCCATCAGCATGCCGATCGACACCCCTTCGCCATGGACGAGACGGCTGCTGTCATACTGGGTGGCTGCTTCCAGCGCATGGCCAAACGTGTGGCCGAGATTGAGCAGCGCGCGGCGACCCGTCTCGCGCTCATCCTCCACCACCACATCGGCCTTCGCCTGACAGCTGAGCGCAATCGCCTCGGCACGAGCAGGGCCTCCGGCAAACACATCCGTCCAGTTGTTTTCCAGCCACTCGAAAAATTCCGGCTTGTCGATCAGGCCATATTTCGCGACTTCCGCATAACCGGCGCGAAATTCCCGTTTGCTCAAGGTGTCGAGGGCAGACGTGTCGGATAGGACCAGATCCGGCTGGTGGAAGACGCCGAGAAGGTTCTTGCCGTGGCGGCTGTTGATGCCGGTCTTGCCGCCGACGGAGGAATCCACCTGCGACAGAAGCGAGGTCGGGATCTGCACGAAACGCACGCCACGGCGAACGATGCCGGCGGCAAAGCCCGCGAGATCGCCGATAACACCGCCGCCGAGTGCAATGATACAATCGTTGCGTTCGATGCGGGCGGCGAGCGCCATGTCGCAGACGGCGGCCAGCGGCTCCAGGCTCTTGGTCTTTTCGCCGGCCGGCAGCGTCAGCGACACGGCCTCGATGCCATCCGTCTGCAGGCTGTCCATCAGTTGTTCGAGGTAAAGCGGGGCGACATGTTCGTCGGTGACGATGGCCGCACGGCGACCTTTCAGGCGCGCGGTGATCTCTCCGCCGGCATGGGAGATCAGGTCCGGCCCGATCAGGATATCATAGGCGCGATCGCCCAGCGGCACATGCACCAGACGTTCGTCGCTGCGGGAGTGTTGCATGTTCATTCCGTGTTGCCTTCCTTGGCAAGTGCCGCGATGGCGGCCAGCACCTCGTTTGCCATGGCCTCCTTGCGCACGTCGCGCGATTCGACGGTCATGTCGGCTTGCGCATAGATCGGGTAACGCTGGTGCATGAGGTTTGCCAGCGTCTGCTTCGGGTTCTCGGTTTTCAGAAGCGGCCGGTTGTCGCGTTTGTTGACGCGCTCCCAGAGGATGTCCAGCTCGGCGCGCAGCCACAAAGACAGGCCGCCCTCGCGGATGGCGGCGCGGGTGCGATCGTTGATAAAGGCCCCGCCGCCGGTGGAGACGACGCGCGGCCCACCCTTCAGCAGGCGTTCGACCACCCGCGTTTCCAGCGCCCGGAACTCTTCCTCGCCGTAGGTTACGAACAGTTCGGGAATGGTCATGCGCGAGACACGCTCGATCTCGGCATCGGTATCGATGAAGGGCATCGCCATCTGCTGGGCCACGATGCGGCCGACGGCGGATTTGCCGGCGCCCATCAGGCCAACGAAAATCAGGTTGCGGCCGCCAAGGGCAGCGCGCGCCCGTTCGGCAAGCGTGCTCGCCATTGTCTGGTGTGTCACAAGATCGGGCATCGCGGTGTCAACACTGTCCTCTCGCGCTCCTTGCATGCGAACCCTATCGACAAATGGCGCCGCAGCGTCAAGCGGAAGACACCGGAAACATGGTCACCTGCCCTGGGTTCTTGCGCTTGTCCTGCGCTTTCCCCATAAGATGACCCGAATTGATGCGGAGCAACCGATGCCAACTCTCTTTCGTTTTCTGTTCATCATCGCCGTGATTTGCGGACTGATCTACGGAAGCATGGTGGCACTGGTCTATCTGGTGGAACCCCGCGAGCGGGACGTGACGGTGCGCGTTCCCTCCGAACGCCTCAACCCGCCGCAACCTTGAAGGACAAGGCCTGATGGCCGATCTCTCCCGCGCCCATGCGGAAGCCTTTCTGGAGATGATGAGCGCCGAGCGGGGTGCGGCTGAAAACACGCTTGCCTCCTACCAGCGTGATCTCGACGATCTCTACAGCTTTCTGGCGGCCCGCAAGACGAGCCTGCTTGCCGCCACGACCACCGATCTCACAGATTATCTCGCCCATCTGACCGCACAAGGTTTTGCCGCCTCCTCGCAAGCGCGCAGGCTTTCGGCCATGCGGCAGTTTTACAAGTTTCTTTATGCCGAAGACCTGCGCGGCGACGACCCGACCTCGATCCTCGACGCGCCGAAAAAAGCCCGGCCGCTGCCGAAGACGCTGAGCGAGGCGGATGTGAGCAAGCTTCTGGCGCAGGCGACCGAAGAAGCCACAAGCCCGGAGCCGGGGGCTCTCGGGCGCGTGCGCATGCTGGCGCTTCTTGAACTGCTCTATGCCACCGGCATGCGGGTGAGCGAACTCGTTTCCCTGCCCGCCAAGGTGCTTGATCATGAAGGCCGCTTTCTGATGATCCGCGGCAAGGGCAACAAGGAACGGCTGGTGCCTTTGTCGCGCTCGGCCATTTCAGCGCTTGCGCTCTACCGGCAAATTCGTGCCGGCGCCGGCGAAGACGAAAAGCACGCCGACAGTGCCTGGCTTTTTCCCTCCAGCGGAAAACAGGGTTTTTTGCCGCGCCAGGTGTTTGCGCGCGATCTGAAAGGGCTTGCCTCGCGCGCCGGCATTCGGGTCGCGGCCATCTCGCCCCATGTGCTGCGCCATGCCTTTGCCAGCCACCTCTTGCAGAACGGCGCGGATCTGCGCGTCGTGCAGGAACTGCTGGGCCATTCGGACATTTCCACAACACAAATCTATACACATGTGCTGGAGGAAAGGCTGAGAGACGTGGTGGAAATGCATCACCCTCTTGCAAAAAGCAGCAAAAACCCTGATTAGAGCGCGTGCGGGAGGGCGGCCATACCGCCAACACGATCGGAAAACGGAGCTCATGCAGACCTATCTCGACTTCGAAAAGCCAATCTCCGACCTCGAGGGCAAGATCCACGAGTTGAAGAAACTCGCGACGGAAGATGAGAGCATCGATACCTCCGACGAAATCCAGCGTCTGGAAGTGCGCGTGCGCGAGGCGATGCTGGACATCTATTCAAAGCTGAACGCCTGGCAGAAGACGCAGGTGGCGCGCCATCCGCAGCGCCCGCACTTCATCGATTACCAGAAGCGTCTGTTTACCGATTTCACGCCGCTGGCCGGCGACCGCTCGTTCGGCGAAGATGCTGCCATCCAGGCCGGCCTTGCGCGTTTCCGCGGCCAGCCGGTGGCCGTGATCGGCCAGGAAAAGGGCAACGACACCAAGTCGCGCATCAAGCACAATTTCGGCAGCCCCCGTCCGGAAGGTTATCGCAAGGCCATCCGTGTGATGGAAATGGCCGACCGTTTTGGCCTGCCGGTCATTTCGCTCGTTGATACCGCCGGCGCCTATCCCGGCGTTGGTGCCGAAGAGCGTGGCCAGGCGGAAGCCATTGCCCGCTCCACGGAAACCTGCCTTGGCCTGCGTGTGCCGATGGTGTCCATCGTCATCGGCGAAGGCGGTTCCGGCGGCGCGATTGCCATTGCGACCGGCAACAAGGTGTTCATGCTGGAACACGCCATCTATTCGGTCATCTCGCCGGAAGGCGCCGCGTCCATCCTGTGGCGCGATTCCACGCGTGCCCGGGAAGCTGCCACCAATATGAAGATCACGGCGGAAGACCTGAAGGGTCTTGGCGTCATCGACGGCATCATTGCCGAACCGCTCGGCGGCGCGCATCGCGAGCCGGAAACAGTGATCGACGCCACTGGTGCGCTGCTCGAAAGCACGCTGCAGGAGCTTGGGCAACTGTCTCCGGACGACGTGCGCAAGGCCCGCCGGCAGAAATTTCTGGAAATCGGCCGCAATCTCTGATCAACTGTCGCTTCGGGTGGGGTCGTGATCAGGCCTCCCCTCACGATTTCGTGCAGGCCGTCCGACCTCGGCGCTTAAGATTCTGTAAAGCCTACCGCTTTATTACGGTGATAGACTGATGCCAGCTGGATCAACATAGGTGTTGATCTTTAAACGTGATTGTCCCGATGCGCTTGAAAAACATCGCCTACATTCTGCTGATGGCAACCGCTCTTGCCGGGTGCAACGATGCCCTCGATACGGCAACGATCGACCTGTCCAAGGTGAAGAACAAGGTCGAACAGCCTCTGCCGGACCGTATTCTGACGGAAATGCAGAAGAAGGACATGCCGCGCAATTCGCCGATCATGATTCGCGTCTTCAAGGAAGAAGGCGTGATGGAGATCTGGAAGGCGAAGGCGGATAACCGCTTCGACAAGATTGCCGAATACCAGATCTGCGCCTGGTCGGGCAAACTCGGCCCCAAGGTGAAGGAAGGCGACCGCCAGGCACCGGAAGGTTTTTATAACCTGACGCCAGCGCACCTGAACCCGAATTCCAAATATTACCTCGCCATCAACACCGGTTTCCCGAACCGTTATGACGCCGCAAACGGCCGCTCCGGTTCCAACCTGATGATCCATGGCGCCTGCTCGTCATCCGGCTGCTATTCGATGACGGACGAGCAGATCCTTGAAATCTACGCCTTTGCGCGTGATGCCTTCAAGGGCGGCCAGTCCACCGTTCAGTTGCAGGCGCTGCCGTTCCGCATGACGGCGGAAAACATGGCACGCCACCGCAACAGCGAAAACATTGCCTTCTGGACCATGTTGAAGGCCGGCTACGACAATTTCGAAGTGACCAAGCGCCCGCCCGAGGTGAATGTCTGCGAGAAGAAATACGTCTTCAACCAGCAGCTCTCCGGCACGCCTTCGCCTGCCGCCGCCTGCCCGCCGATGACGACGCCGCCGGCCCTTGCGGCCTCCCTTGCCACCTATGACAA
This sequence comes from Neorhizobium sp. PAMB6630, assembly GCF_058242775.1. NCBI lineage: Bacteria > Pseudomonadati > Pseudomonadota > Alphaproteobacteria > Hyphomicrobiales > Rhizobiaceae > Neorhizobium > Neorhizobium sp. PAMB6630. The sequence goes on along the minus strand of NZ_CM177836.1, from coordinate 437,648 downwards.
GGACTACAAGCTCGCTTATACCAAGGCCGTCGACAAGCTGGATGGCAAGGTGTGGTACGAGCCGACCGAGGCTGAGCGCAAGGCGATCGTTGCCGACAAGCGTAAGGGCCGCGATATCGCCTATGCGCCGACGGGTTCGTCGCTGCAGGCCGGCAAGCTGCTGAAGCAGGAAGAATTCGAAGCGCTGATGGCACAGCGCCTCAACAAGGAGGCAAAGCCGGCGGGCACCATGCTTGCCTCGGCAAGCGCCACTCCGGCGGCATCCGGTGCTGCGGCAAAGCAGGATCGCCTGTCTGCCGGCAACACGCAGACGGCAGCCGTTCAGCCGGGCGGCCGCAGCAGCATGTCCGTGACAACAGCGATGAACGCCGGAAGCGCTGGCGCGCCGCATACGACATTCATCGCCCCGACAACGACCGGCGCCATTCCGGTGCCGGCCCCAAACCCGCTGGCCTACGCCTCCGTGCAGACGGTTCAGGATCCGGCAACGGACGAGAAGAAAAAGCCGTTCTGGAAATTGTGGTAGGGCGCCCGATGCCCGAAATGGTCTACGATCTCATCTACGATCTAAAGGGGCTTAAATGCCCCTTGCCTGTTTTAAAGACCCGGCGAAAGCTGAACCGGCTTCCCGTTGGATCCGTGCTCACCGTAGACACCACTGATCCGCTTGCCGGCATCGACATTCCCCACTTCTGCCGCGAGGATGGCCACACGCTTCTCTCCCAGGAAAAGACGGCGGACGGCCACCGTTTTCGCATCCGCAAGGATATGGCCACGGCCATCAGCGAGCCCGCGGCCCCCTGACGGCGCGCGCTAAAAACCTCAGAAGCGAAAACCCGGCACCGCCAGCGGATTGTCTTCGAGCGCTGCCCGGTCTGGCCGGTCAATGCGCGGCTCGCCGGTGAAGGCGGCAAACAGGTCCGTGACGAACTCCTCATCCAACCCTTGCGTGATGAGCACCATCCGCGTGCGCCGCTCGCTGCCTTCGGGCCAGGCCTTTAGCCGCTCCGGCGGATGAAAAATGCTCTGCACGCCATGCAGCACCAGCGGGCGTTCGGGATTGTCCGAAAGCTGCACGATGGCCTTCATGCGCAGCAATTTTTCGCCATGCGCCGAGCGCAAAAGGTCGATGAACATGTCGAGCGCCATCGGATCGATCGGGCGATCATGCAGGAGCGAGAAGGAGCGGATATCGGCGCCGTGGCGGTTCACATCATGATGGGCGTGATGGTGGTGCTGCTCCTCATGATCATGGTCGCCATGGTGGTGATCGTGATGATCGTGATCATGGTGGTGGTGATCGTCGTGATGATGGTGCGCATCCAGCGCCTGCTCCTCGCTCAGCCAGCGCCCGACATCGGCGATCTTGGTGTCGGGATCGTAGAGGCCGTTCACCAGAAGTGCCGCCCCGCCGGCTTCCGTGCTGTCGCCATCCACCCGCCTTGCACGCGGATTGAGCGTGTGGAGACGCTCCATCAGGGCCGAGACCGCCTCTTTTCCGGCCAGTGTCTGTTTCGACAGGACGAGCCGGTCGGCAACCGCCACCTGCTTCAGGGCTTCCGGGTGGCGCGTAAGCGTTGAGAGGCCATGCACCGCATCCACCACCGTTATGACGCCGTCCAGCGTATAACTCTGCGCAATCACCGGATTGCCCATCACGGCCTGCATGACTGGGGCCGGATCGGCAAGGCCAGTGGTCTCGATCACCACCCGGCGGATCGGCTTCAGCCGGCCGGTCTGGATCTGGTCAACGAGGGAGGCCAGCGTTTCCACCAGTTCACCGCGCACCGTGCAGCAGAGGCAGCCATTGGACAGTTCCAAGAGCGTGTCGCCGGAGGTTTCGACGAGGAAATTGTCGATGCCGACCTCGCCGAATTCGTTGATGATGACGGCCGTATCATGGGCTGCGGGATCCTTGAGGATCCGGTTGAGCAGTGTCGATTTGCCCGCACCCAGAAATCCGGTCAGAATGGAAACCGGTATGCGTTCGCCTGGAGAAGGCATTTCTTCGTCCTCGTGATGTTAAATGCCCGCTTGCAACAAGCAGGCTGAAGGCCCCAAGATCAGAATGTCGGGCGCGGGATTGGCAGCGGCACGTTGAGGATCTGGCCAGCACCGGACTGACCGTTGCCAGCCTTTGCCGCAGTCTCGACGGGTGCTGCCGGATTGGTGATATCGGCCAGACTGAACGCCGGCGGACGCGTCATTTCCCGGATATAGGGCGAATGGAGCACCATGCGGCCGGCATCATCGCGGCCTTCGCTGCGCACTTTTGCAGCCTTCGGGTTGCAGATCTCGGCGCTGATATCCACCACCGCATCCTGGTCCGGCCCATAAGGCGCAAGGTTTGCAAGCGCAGTCCCGGGCTTATCGGCGCCGCTAAAGCCGGCCTGCAAGAGATCGGCGGATTCGTCGGAGCGTCCGGCAAGGCTGTCGGAGCCGAGCACCACCGAAATCAGCGTACGCCCACCACGCGTGGCAGAAGACACCTGGTTGAAACCGGAGGCGCAGATGAAACCGGTCTTCATGCCGTCGGCCCCTTCGAAACGGCCAACCAGCATGTTGTAATTGGGATAATCCTTGGCGCCGGTGGTAATGCCCTCCAGCGCAAAATAGCTGGCATATTCCGGAAACTGCCGACGAAGCTGCACGGCAAGCACCGCCAGATCGCGTGCGGTGGTATATTGCCCCTTGCCAGGCAGTCCATGCGGATTGATGAAATGCGAAGACGACATGCCAAGGCGTGCCGCTTCCGCATTCATCATCGCGACGAACTGGTCCGTGGAGCCTCCCACCGTTTCGGCAACGCCGACGGCGACGTCATTGGCGGATTTGACCATCAGGATCTTCAGCGCACTGTCGAGCGACATGGTCGCCCCCGGCTTCAGATACATCTTGCTCGCCGGCTGATCGACGGCCTTGCGGCTCATCACCACCGGGCTCTCCAGGGTCAGTCGACCCTCCTTCAGCGCCTTGAAGGTCACATAGACCGTCATCAGCTTGGTCAGCGAAGCCGGATACCATTTTCGAAACGCTTCCTGATGGGCAAACACCTGGCCGCTGCGCACATCCACCACCAGTTTCGGATTGGCCGACGCCGGAGCCGATAAGGCGGCGGTTGCAAGCGTTGCAGCCACAAGCATGGCAAGCGGCTTTGAGACGGCAGGGGATCGGTTCAGGCTGAAAAGCAAGGCGCGGCCTCGTGATGATCGCGGGAAGCTGCGGCGGTTATATCGCCTCTGCGGCAAAGCAATGGCAAAGATCATTGATTCCGTCAATTCCGCAGCGCAATATCGCTGTCGGCGGGCGCTTCGCCCCAGCCATGCCGCCAGCCTATGCCTGATGACACCAGACGCGACAGGAATTCGAAATGCCGATCTTGAACAGAGCCGCCGAAATGCAAGAGGAAGTCAGTGCCTGGCGGCGTCATATCCACGAAAACCCGGGCCTTCTCTACGATGTTGAGGAAACCGCCGCCTTCGTGGAGCAAAGGCTGAAGGAGTTTGGCGTTGACGAGATCGTGACCGGCCTCGGGCGCACCGGCGTTGTCGGCATCATTCGCGGACGCGGCGAAAGCTCCCGCGTGATCGGCCTTCGCGCCGACATGGATGCGCTGCCGCTGTCGGAAATCACCGGCAAGCCCTGGGCCTCCAAACATGAAGGCAAGATGCACGCCTGCGGCCATGACGGGCACACCGCCATGCTGCTCGGGGCTGCCAAATATCTGTCCGAGACGCGCAACTTCAACGGCGCGGTGGCCGTGATCTTCCAGCCGGCCGAGGAAGGCGGGCGCGGTGCGCTCGCCATGGTCGAAGATGGCATGATGGAGCGCTTCGGCATCACCGAAGTTTATGGCATGCATAATATGCCGGGCATGGCGCTTGGCACCTTTGCCATCCGCAAGGGCGGCATCATGGCCGCGCCCGACAAGTTTTCGATCACCATCAAGGGCCGTGGCGGCCATGCGGCCGAACCGCATCGCACAGCCGATCCCATCGTCATCGGCGCCCAGATCGTCGGCGGTCTGCAGATGATTGCGGCGCGCAACGCCAACCCGCTGCGCTCGGTCGTGGTCTCCATCACGCAGTTTCATGCCGGCACAACGCATAACATCATTCCGGAAGAAGCGGTTCTCACCGGCACCGTGCGCAGCCTGGACGAGGCCGTGCGTGACCTTGCCGAACACCGCATCCGCCAGATCGCCGAGGGCATTGCGCTCGCCAATGATGCGGTTGCCGAAGTCGATTACGAGCGCGCCTGCCCGGTCACGGTCAACCACCCCGAGGAAACCCTGCATGCGGCGCGCGCCGCCATCGACATCGTCGGTGCGCCGAACGTCAATACCGAGGTTGATCCCAGCATGGCGGGAGAGGATTTTGCCTTCATGCTGCAGGCCCGCCCCGGTGCCTATATCATGATCGGCAACGGTCCGACGGCGGCCCTGCACAACCCGGCTTATGACTTCAACGACGAGGCGCTCGGTTATGGCATTTCCTACTGGGTGAAGCTTGCCGAACAGCGCCTGACAGATTGAGGCATCCCGCAAAGAGGGCGGGTGATCGGCAAGATTGCCCCGCCTTCGCACTTGCCGACCGGCAAAGGCTGGGTTATGAAACCGCCAACCTAGTTGTCCACGTAGCTCAGCAGGATAGAGCACAGGATTCCTGAAGATAATTGGGAGTTGCGGTCGGAAACGCCGCAATTGATCTGCTCAAAGTCGGGGAACGCTACGCTGGGCTTCCAGCTTGCCAATCCCGAGCCAAGCTCCGGATGAAAATCCGGTGAAGGTGTAGAGACTGGATGGGCAGCACCTAAAGGCCGCAAGGTCCATGGTGAAGGGACAGTCCAGACCACGAACGTCTACCTTTAGAAGGTGGATCGGCGGCGAAAGTCGAAGTGGTATGAATCCTGGGGTCGGAGGTTCGAATCCTCTCGTGGACACCATTTTCTTCATTGCAGAATGATGCATGAGCAAGCCCTGCAGACAGGGCTTTGCTTTGCGGTCGCAGACGTCCTCTCCTGCCGCCTATGGGATCGGGGTCGGGCTGCTGCCCCAGCCGAGCCAGTCGCTGATCAGCCACCAGCCGCCCAGCAGGATGAAGGCGGTAAAGGCGATGGCGGCAAGGCCGAGGAGAAGGCCGCCGCCAATGGCAAGCCCGTCCCGCTGGGCAAGACCAAGGGCGATGAAGAAGATGGCAAAGCCGGGCAACACGTTGCCGAACGGGATCGGCAGGGCAATCAGCACCGCCATGACGAAAATGAAGAGGCCAAGCGGTCTCAGCGCCCCCTCGCCGCTCAGCACCTTTCCGCGTGGCTTCAGCCAGGTTTCCAGCACCGCTAATTTGGGCCCAAGACGCTCAGCCATCGCCTGCAGCAGGCGGTGCGGAACGTTGACGCGCGCAAGCCTTGCGGGGAGGAAAAAGCGATCGGCGCCGATGACGAGTTGCGCCGCCAGAAGTGCCAGCGCCGTGCCGAAGACGAAACCTGCCGGAATGCCGGGTGTCGGGATGATGGCGGGGATGGAAAATACCAGCAGCACAAGCGCGGTCGCATGGTCGCCGAGCAGAGCCAGCAATTGGCCAAGCGTCGTGCGCTCTCCTTCAAGCTTCAGGGGAAGCGCCTCGATAATCTCCGCAAGGCTCGGCTTGCGACCGTCTCCATCCGGATCAATCATGCGTGGGGGTTCCGATCCGAGACGTGCCGGAACAGCGAAGAGATAGTCTGGGCCTTGAAGTCGTCACGAAAAGTCCATCGGTTGGCAAGGAAGGCAGATGCCGCAGCAGCGCTTCTTGGTGATCGCCAGAGCCTGCCTCTGAGCCACCGCGCATCGGCGACACCGAAAACGCTGAAAAAGCTTGCCTCCATATGGGACGTTCGTCTGTAAAACGAAGAGCGGCCGCTCCAAAATTCCGCCAGCCCTCTTCACCGATTGTGGGAGACGGCGCCTGCCACGCCGGGCTGGCTTGGCAAATGCGAAGAAAAAGACAGCGCTAACAGAAGCGGCTAAGTTCGATCGCCGCTGCGAATGGCATCCAGGAACACCACGCTCTGCTGGCTGAGACGTGCTTCGTCCATGAAAGCATCCAGGCATTCGAGCAGCCGGTTTCGCCTGACGGCCACCTCCGTTTCCGGCAGCGGTGACATGTTGAAGGCACCGACACCGGCCAGAAAGGACTGCATTGCCGCCGTCAGCGATGGCAGGAGGTCGATCAGATAGACGCTGGGCTGTCGCGCGTCGATCATCCCTGCGGCATAGTCGAACAGGGCCTTTGGCAGTGACAAGGCATCGCGCCAGTCACAGTTGGCGACGAGGTCTCTGACGATGATTTCATCCATATGGTGCATTGTCATGGCCATTCCCTGCCAAGAAGTGGTGGAGTTCAAGCAGCGTGTCTCTTTTCAAAATGAAGAACCGAGACGAGGTTCTGGTGTCACCGACCACGAAGAACCGTCAAAATATCTATCGGCTTCATCTCGTCATCAAATTTAGTTGAATGGCAAGAACATCTGGAAGGATCGTGGCAACACTACGGCGAAAAGCATGAGCGAGGCTTTCCACCAGCCTCACCTGGCGATTAAAGCGGGATCAGCCCTTAAAATCAGGCGCGACTAATGCCCTTAAGCCTGCCCGCGCACATGCTCCATACGAAAACCAAGCCCGATCAGGCGCCCTGCCAGATGCGACAACAGCGGAAAGCGGGCAAGGCCCCGGATGAAGGCCGGTGGGCCCTTGCTTTTCTCCTCCACCGCCTGATCCTTGCGGCGGCTGGAGCGCATCATCAACTGAAGCTTCTGCGTAGCGCGGGTGGGAAACAGCCGACGCTTTTCCACGGCGGCCAGATCCGCATCCGTCAACCGTCCTTCCCGCAACGGCTGGGCCAGCCGGTTGGCCGCAGCGACTGCATCCTGAATGGCGAGATTAACGCCGACGCCGCCGATGGGCGACATGGCATGGGCCGCATCGCCAATGGCGATCAGCCCCGGCCGCCACCATGTCTTCAGCCGGTCAATGCGCACCTGCAGCAGGCTCACATCTTCCCAGCTGCGGATCTCCTCCATGCGGGCGGAGGGCAGCGGCGAGACGTCGCGCACCTTGTCGCGAAAGGCTTCCAGATCGCCCGCCTGGAATTCCGCAAAGGTGCCGCGCCGGATGATATAGCCGCACTGCCAGTAGTCGCCGCGGTCGATCAGCACAAAACCCTGGCGTGGACCGGCGTGGCCCATGGTCTCCTTCGGATCGCCCTCCTGCTTGGATAGCTTCATCCAGACGACTTCGCTTGGCGTGCCAAAAGTTTCCACCTCAAGCCCCGCCTTCTCGCGTACCACCGAATGGCGCCCATCAGCGGCAACGACCAGCGTGGCATCCAGCCGGATTTTTCCCTCCGGCGTTTCCAGAAGAAGTCCCGACACCCGATTGCCCACCGTCTGAACGTCCGTCACCTTCGCCTGCAGAATCAGCCGGAAATTGGGGTAGCGCCGCGCTTCGCCCGCCAGAAAATCGAGAAAATCCCACTGCGGCATGAATGCGATGAACTTGTTGCGCACGGGAAGCCGCGAAAAATCCGCGATGGTGACGGGACGTCCGCCAATTTCCGCCGACAGTTTTGGGGCACGCGTGTGGGGAAGTTTTAAAAAGGCCTCTTCAAGACCCAGTTCATAGATGACCTCCAGCGTTGACGGGTGAATGGTATCGCCGCGAAAATCGCGCAGGAAATCGGCATGTTTTTCCACCACGGTCACATCGACACCGGCACGCGCCAGAAGCAGGCCGAGCATCATGCCGGCCGGGCCGCCGCCGGCAATCGCGCAGGTGGTGGTGATTGTTCTGTCCGTCATGATCGTCTCCCGCGCCGCTGTCGGCTGCCATCATAGACTGCAAGTGGCGGGTGCCGGCGTAAAAATCAATGCGGCCAATCGGCTTGTGAGCGAGAGGCTTGCCCTGTACATGAGCGACACCTGACATCGGATTGTTTTTTGCAATGACCATCACCGACAAGCGCAGCATCAGCATACTCGGCTCGACCGGCTCCATTGGCACCAATACGCTGGACGTGGTGCGTTATCTGGGTGGCCGCGACGCCTTCGACGTGATGGCGCTGACAGGTGCGGGCAATATCGAGCTTCTGGCCGAGCAGGCGATCACCCATGGCGCAAGGCTTGCGGTGACGGCTGACGAGAGCCAGTACATCGCGCTGAAGGATGCCCTTTCCGGCTCCGGCATAGAAGTGGCGGCTGGCCAGAGCGGGCTTCTGGAGGCGGCAGAGGCGGACGCACAGGTGGTGATGGCCGCCATTGTCGGCACAGCCGGCCTTGCCCCGACGCTTGCCGCGGCCCGGCGCGGCGCCGATATCGCGCTTGCCAACAAGGAATGCCTGGTTTCGGCCGGGGATCTTTTTCTGAGCGCCGTCCGGCAGGGTGGCGGCCGGCTGCTTCCTGTCGACAGCGAACACAATGCGATCTTCCAGGTGCTGGAGGAAAACCAGCGCCATGCCGTGGAGCGCGTCATCCTGACCGCCTCCGGCGGGCCGTTTCGCACCTTTTCCCGCGCCCAGATGGCCGATGTGACGCTGGAAACGGCACGCGCCCACCCCAACTGGTCTATGGGGCTCAAAATCTCCATCGACAGCGCCTCGATGTTCAACAAGGCGCTGGAGATGATCGAGGCACAGCATCTGTTTAACCTTGCGCCGGACCAGGTGGAGGTGATCGTGCATCCGCAATCGATCATCCATTCCATGGTCGGTTATTCGGACGGATCGGTGCTGGCCCAGCTTGGCGCGCCCGACATGCGCCACGCCATCGGTTACGCCCTGCAATATCCGCGCCGTGCAAAGCTTCCTGTCGAGCGGCTGGATTTTGCAAAACTGGCGCGGCTCGATTTCGAGGCCCCGGACGAGACACGTTTCCCGGCGCTCCGGCTGGCGCGGCTTGCCATGACGCGCGGCGGCGTGCAGGGGGCGGTGCTGAACGGCGCCAAGGAAGTGGCGCTGGAAGCCTTCATTTCCGGCACGACCGGGTTTCTCACCATGGCCGAAGTAACGGAGACGGTGATGGAAGACTTGTCCCATCTGGCCCCGGCCACCACCATGGACGACGTGTTTGAGGCAGACGCCGAAGCACGCCGCGCCGCCCGTCGCCTGCTGGGCTGATAACTGCCATTTGGCCGAGAAACCTTACCCCGCAACAGTGACGACAGGTGAAGGCATGGCACCGGATCTGGACCTGCTGCAGGGGACATGGCGACAAATAAGCTTTGAGGAGAACGGCCTCGCAGACCCTCCCGATAGCCACGGCGCCCCCGACGCGATCCTCACAATCAACGGCACAGGCTTTCATGTCGCCGTTCCCGGTGGCGAAACTCTGGTCGAGGGGCGCTTTGTCCTGCACCCCGCGACATCTCCCAAGGGCATAGACTGGATCGACAGCATTGGGCCGGATGCCGGGACACGATTGCCCGCCATCTATACGCTCGGCGCCCACACATTCGCGTTCGCAGCTGCAGACGCCGACAGGGAGCGGCCGAGCGACTTTTCGGGTGGCGCGGGAATAACCGTTCGCGCCTTTGTCAGGACCTGACCCCGGCCATCGTCTCGCAGCCGTTCCCTCAGGTGTTGCGGCGACGCCCTTCCATAAGGTCGAGGATTGCGCGGGCAGCATCGAGCACATTGGTACCGGGGCCGAAGACGGCAGCGATACCGGCGTCGAGCAGGTGCTGGTAATCCTGGCGGGGAATGACGCCGCCGATCACCACGATGATGTCCTTTGCGCCTTTGGCACGCAGGGCTTCGACCAGTTGCGGGCCAAGCGTCTTGTGGCCGGCGGCAAGCGAGGACATGCCGACCACCTGCACCTGTTCGCGAATGGCAAGGTCGGCCGCTTCCTGCGGTGTCTGGAACAGCGGACCGGCAATGACTTCGAAACCGATATCGCCAAAGGCGGACGCAATCACCTTGGCGCCACGATCATGCCCATCCTGGCCAAGCTTGGCGACCAGCATTTTCGGCTTCAAAGCGGTGGCCTCGGCAAACTGCGACAGGCGCTGCACCAGCATCTGATATTCCGGATCGCCTTCATAAGCGGCGCCGTAGATGTCGTGCACGACCTCAGGCACGGCCGAATGATCGCCGAAGACCTGACGCATGGCATCGGAGATTTCGCCAACAGTTGCGCGGGCGCGTGCCGCCTCTACGGCTGCCGCCAGCAGATTGCCCTCGCCGGTTTCAGCCACTTCGGTCACAAGTGCAAGCGCTGCGGCCACACGAGACGGATCGCGCTGGCGGCGCAGGCTCTCCAGCCGGCGGATCTGCGCATCACGCACGGCCGTATTGTCGATGGCGAGGATATCGATTGGCTCTTCGTTTTCGAGCCGGTATTTGTTGACCCCGACGATGATCTCTTCCGCCCGGTCCACGGCGGCCTGACGGCGGGTGGCGGCTTCCTCGATCAGGCGTTTGGGCAGGCCATCGGCCACCGCCTTGGTCATACCGCCCAGGCTTTCCACCTCTTCGATCAGCGCCCAGGCTTTATCAGCCAGATCCTTGGTCAGGCTTTCCACGTAATAGGAACCGGCCAGCGGATCGACGACCTTGGTCACACCCGTCTCGTGCTGGAGGATCAACTGCGTATTGCGGGCAATGCGGGCGGAAAATTCGCTCGGCAACGCCATCGCCTCATCCAGCGCATTGGTGTGCAGCGACTGCGTGCCGCCGAGCACCGCCGACAGCGCCTCGTAGGCCGTGCGGATGACGTTGTTATACGGGTCCTGTTCGGCAAGCGACACGCCCGACGTCTGGCAATGGGTGCGCAGCATCAGCGAACCGGCCTTCTTCGGCTCGAACTCGGCCATGATCTTTGACCAGAGCAGGCGCGCGGCCCGAAGCTTTGCCGCTTCCATGAAAAAATTCATGCCGATGGCAAAAAAGAACGACAGGCGGCCGGCGAATTCATCGACATTCAAGCCCTTGGCGAGCGCCGCACGCACATATTCGCGCCCATCGGCCAGCGTGAAGGCAAGCTCCTGGGTGAGCGTCGCACCGGCTTCCTGCATGTGGTAGCCGGAGATCGAGATGGAGTTGAAACGCGGCATCTCGGCCGCCGTATAGGCAATGATGTCCGCAATGATCCGCATCGAGGGTTCCGGCGGATAGATATAGGTGTTGCGGACCATGAACTCCTTCAGGATGTCGTTCTGGATGGTTCCGGAAAGCTCTGAGCGTAAACAGCCCTGCTCCTCGCCCGCCACGATAAACGAGGCAAGGATCGGGATGACCGCGCCGTTCATGGTCATGGAAACCGACATGTCCTTCAGCGGAATGCCGTCGAAGAGGATCTTCATGTCCTCGACACTGTCGATGGCAACACCCGCCTTTCCGACATCGCCCTCGACGCGCGGATGGTCGCTATCATAGCCGCGGTGGGTGGCGAGATCGAAGGCGACGGAAAGACCCTTCTGCCCGGCGGCGAGATTCTTGCGGTAAAAGGCGTTGCTTTCCTCAGCCGTCGAAAAGCCCGCATATTGGCGGATCGTCCAGGGGCGACCGGCATACATGGTGGCACGCGGGCCGCGCACGAAGGGGGCAAAACCCGGCAGCGTCTCCAGATGTTCCATGCCAGCCAGATCGTCTGCCGTATAGAGCGGCTTGACGTCAATGCCTTCGGGCGTGTGCCAGACAAGGGTCTCCGGTGCGGCCTTCAGCTCCTTTTCGGCAAGCGCCTGCCAGTCTGCAATCGTTTTCCTGGACATCGGGTCCTCCTCGGTATTGGCCGGTTTCATCTGCGCCGGTTAGCGCCGCTCAGTCTCACGGACGTCGGATAAAGCATCGAGAGCGGGGGCAGCCCCTTATGGCGATCACTCGAACTCCATGATCAGCTCATCCACCGCCAGCGACTGGCCGGCAGAAGCTGCCACGCGCTTCACCACGCCGCGCCGTTCCGCCTTCAGCACGTTTTCCATCTTCATCGCCTCGACGGTTGCCAGCGTCTGGCCAGCCTCCACCGTCTCACCGGTCTGAACCGCAACGGCGGTGATGACGCCGGGCATCGGGCAGAGCAGCATTTTCGACGTATCGGGCGGCAGTTTCACCGGCATCAGACGCGCCAGTTGCGCCACGCGCGGCGAGCGCACGCGCGCCAGAATATCCATGCCGCGCAGGCGAAGGCGGATGGCCGAGCCGACGAGATCGACTTTTACGCCGAGCGTCTTTCCCGCTACGGTAAAATGCGCATGGCTTTGACCGGGCTGCCAGGCTGCAACCACAGAAAGCGAGCCACCATCTTCAAAGGCCACGACATGCGTATCCTGGCTGCCTGACATGCCGACGGCATGATGGTGATCGCCAAACGACACGACCCAATCGGCCCCGACGCTTCGGGCATGATTGCCGATCGTGCCGGAAATCCGCGTCGCGCGGTGCTGGATCGTCTGGTTGATGACAGCGGCAATCGCAGCAAGGTTTTTGGCACCCGCTTCATCGGGCGAAACGCCGGAAAAGCCATCTGCAAATTCCTCGGCGATATAGGCCGTGGTGATCTTGCCCGAGCGAAACCGCTCCTGGTTCATCACCGCCGACAGGAAGGGCAGGTTATGGCCGATGCCTTCCACCTCGAAATCATCGAGCGCTGCCGACATGGCATCGATGGCGGCAAGCCGCGTTGGAGCCCAGGTGCAGAGCTTTGCGATCATCGGATCGTAAAACATCGAGATGTCGCCGCCCTCGAAGACGCCGGTATCGTTGCGCACGACAGAACCGTCCGGCGCCTTTCCTTCTGCCGGCGGGCGGTAACGCGTGAGGCGGCCGATGGAGGGCAGAAAGTTGCGGAACGGATCTTCGGCATAAAGCCGGCTTTCGATGGCCCAGCCGTTGAGCGTCACATCCTCCTGGCCAAAGGACAGCTTTTCGCCAGAGGCCACCCGGATCATCTGCTCGACCAGATCGATGCCGGTCACCAGTTCCGTCACCGGATGTTCCACCTGCAGGCGGGTATTCATTTCGAGAAAATAGAAATTGCGATCGCCATCGACGATGAATTCCACCGTGCCGGCGGAATGATACCCCACAGCCTTTGCCAGCGCGACGGCCTGCTCGCCCATGGCACGGCGGGTCTTTTCGTCAAGAAAAGGCGATGGCGCCTCCTCGATGACTTTCTGGTTGCGGCGCTGGATGGAGCATTCACGCTCGCCGAGATAAAGCACGGTGCCATGTTTATCGCCCAGCACCTGAATTTCGATATGACGCGGCTGGGTGACGAATTTCTCGATGAAGATACGGTCATCGCCAAACGAGTTTTTTGCCTCGTTTTTCGAGGACTGAAAGCCTTCGCGGGCTTCCGCATCGTTCCAGGCGATGCGCATGCCCTTGCCGCCGCCGCCAGCCGAGGCCTTGATCATCACGGGATAACCGATGGAGGCGGAAATCCTGACCGCCTCCTCGGCATCCTCGATCAGCCCCATATGGCCGGGCACGGTGGACACGCCCGCCTCTGCCGCAAGCTTCTTGGAGGTGATCTTGTCGCCCATCGCCTGGATGGCGCCCACAGGCGGGCCAATAAAGGTCACGCCGGCTTTTTCCAGCGCCTGCGCAAACAGCGGATTTTCTGACAGGAACCCATAGCCTGGATGCACCGCATCCGCCCCCGTCTTGCGGATTGCATCCAGGATCTTGTCGATGACGATATAGGACTGGTTCGAAGGCGCCGGCCCGATATGCACCGCCTCATCGGCCATGGAAACATGCAGCGCACCGGCATCGGCATCCGAATAAACGGCAACCGTCTTGATGCCCATGCGCCTGGCGGTCTTGATGACCCGGCAGGCGATTTCACCCCGGTTGGCGATGAGGATTTTCTGGATCATTTAGGCTTGCCTCCCGGGACCGGGTTTTCGATGAGTGTGAGAAAGACGGCCCGTACGTGGTTGATGGGCCAGACGCCGTTTTCGGCCTGGAAGACGGTGTGAACGCCTTCCGCCATTCGACGAGGCAGGACAGAACTCAGCATCTGCGGGTCCATTCCAGACCCACCGGCACCCCGTCTTGCAAAACAATCATTCCCACACCCTCCCCAATCGTCTGTTTTAGTCCACGGCTAGTCCTTGATCGCCTTCTTCAAGCCCTTGGCCACGCTCTGCTCGCTCTTGACGTCGCCGAACGCCTCCGGAAAGTTCTTGCGCGCCATCGGTTCGTTGAGCTTCAACAGGGCGAAATAGGATTGCGGGTCAAACCCGCGTTCGGCCGCGATGATTTCGCGCCCGAACAGGCGGCACAGCCGCTCGCCATCGAGATTGCCGCGCTCGAAGGGTTCCGTGCCAAAAAACTGCCAGAGCGCCTGGACAAAACCGAGGTCGGCCAGCGCCACCGTCTGGTCCATGGTGCGATGTCGTGGCCAGTTGGTGAGCGGCGTCACCTTGGAATTGGGCCGGCGCAGCGTGTATTGCCACTGCGTGCCCGGCAGGCCCGGCGGAAAGCCCTGGTGTTTGGGCATAAGCGGTTCTTTTGCCATGGCGTCAGACCTCGAACACGTCGTCGAAGGATTCCGGAAAGCTCTTGCGCGCCACCCGCTCGTCGATGCGCAGCATGGCATCGTAAGAGGTTGGATCGAACTCCGGGTCGACAGAGACCACTTCGCGCCCGAACAGCAGGTTGAGACGCGCGGCATCGAGGTTGCCGCGCTCAAACGGCTCGGCGCCGAAATGGTGCCACAGCGCGTGCAGGAAGGCCGCATCGATGCGATGCTCCTTGCTGCCCGGCCGCGCCCTGCGCGGCATGGCCTTGACCGGCGTCGCCCCCTTGGCATTGCCGCGGCGGATGGTGAACTGGACACCGGTGCCGGGCATGCCGGAGGGAAAACCGCGATGTTTGGTCATGTCGGGCAGGTTTGCCATCACGGTGTCCTTTATGCCTTTGCGATCTTGTCTTCGGTCTTCGTATCGAAGTCCGAGGCGTCGTGACGCTCGCGCAACTGCGTCGAAGGATCGCCCGAGGTGCGGTTGACCATGGCGCCGCGTTTGACGCCAGGGCGTTCTCCAACCTGCTTTGTCCAGCGCTGCACATGCTCGTATTCATCGACCGACAGGAAGTCGCCGGCGTCGTTATAGGCATCCTTCAGGGCCAAACGGCCGTACCAGGGCCAGATCGCCATGTCTGCAATCGTATATTCGCCGCCTGCCATATATTCGTTGTCGGCAAGATGGCGATTCAGCACGTCCATCTGGCGCTTCACTTCCATGGCGTACCGATCGATCGCATATTGGATCTTGATCGGCGCATAGGCGTAAAAATGGCCAAAACCGCCGCCGAGGAAGGGCGCAGAGCCCATCTGCCAAAACAGCCAGTTCATCGCTTCCGTGCGGGCGCGAAGCTCCGTCGGCAGGAAGGCGCCGAACTTTTCAGCGAGATAGGTGAGGATCGAAGCGGATTCGAACACTCTCAGCGGCTTGCCCCCATCCTTCGGCTGATGATCCATCAAGGCCGGGATTTTCGAATTGGGGTTCACCTCGACGAAGCCCGAACCGAACTGGTCTCCCTTGCCGATATTGATCAGCCAGGCATCGTATTCGGCGCCGGAATGACCGGCCGCCAGCAACTCTTCCAGCAGGATTGTCACCTTCACGCCGTTCGGCGTTCCAAGCGAATAAAGCTGCAACGGATGTTTGCCGACCGGCAATTCCTTGTCCTGCGTCGGCCCGGCAATCGGGCGGTTGATGCTGGCGAATGCGCCGCCATTACCGGGCTCCCAGGTCCACACCTTTGGCGGCTGGTAGCCGGCAGGCAAATTGTTTTCGGGCGGAAATTTGGTGTCGGTCATAAAATTCTGTCCTTGTTCTAGAACCCGGCGCAGAGGCGGGCCAATCCGGATATAGGAACCAGATTGCCGCCGCCGCAGGCCGGGCGTCATTTTTTATGCGCGGCTCAAACTCATTCAGCCGCCTCTGCCGGAGGTTTTGCGCCGGGGGCAGCACCGCCCACGATGAGAGCCTTGGCACTGATGTACTCGTCCAGATCCTCCCACCCGACGGCATCACCGAAAGGCAGGATCTCCCAGTTTTTTCTCTCGTTCGCCGCCGCAGCGTAAAGCCGTGGATACCACCACAGGGGCGCTTCGATTTTTCGTCCGTCCCTCATTTTGAAAACAAGCTTGTCACTGCCGACTTCGACATCAGCAATCAGCAGCTGCTTTTCATCAATGTCCAAAGTAGTCATGCCATGCCTCCGTAAATCCTTGCCGATGCCCGGCGATGACCTTCAGAATATCATTCACCTCGTGTTGAGCAAAACCGGCGTTGCGCGCAACCCGAAGATCGGCAAGCCACACCTTTAACTGCTTTCCATCCTTCAACACATGGACATGGGGAGGCTCGCCCAGTTCCATGGAGTAAAACAGGAAGCGATGACCATGCCATCTGAGCAGAACCGGCATCGCCCTGCCCTCACAGCGGAATGGTATCGTGTTTTTTCCAGTGCGTCGTCACCTGCTTGTTTCGAAGGCTCGCGAAGGCGCGTGCGATGCGCCGGCGTGAGGAATGGGGCATGATCACTTCATCGATGAAACCGCGCTCGGCCGCGACGAAAGGATTGGCAAACCGCTCCTCGTATTCTTTCGTGCGCGCGGCGATCTTGTCCGGATCGCCAAGCTCTGAACGATAGAGAATTTCGGTCGCGCCCTTGGCCCCCATCACGGCAATCTCCGCCGTCGGCCAGGCGTAGTTCACATCGGCGCCGATGTGTTTGGAGGCCATCACATCATAGGCGCCGCCATAGGCTTTGCGCGTGATCAGCGTCACCATCGGAACGGTCGCTTCCGAATAGGCAAACAGCAGCTTTGCGCCATGCTTGATCACGCCGCCATACTCTTGAGCGACCCCCGGCAGGAAGCCAGGCACATCGACAAGCGTCAGGAGGGGAATAGAGAAGGCATCGCAGAAACGCACGAAGCGGGCGGCCTTGCGGGAGGCATCGATATCGAGGCACCCCGCCAGCACCATCGGCTGGTTGGCGACGACGCCAATCGTCTGGCCCTCCAGCCGGATGAAGCCGGTGATGATGTTTTTCGCAAAGGCCTGCTGGATCTCGAAGAAATCGCCCTCGTCGGCCACGGCCCGGATCAGTTCCGTCATGTCATAGGGCTTTGCGGCGCTGTCGGGGATCAGCGTGTCGAGACGCTTTTCGATGCGGGCCGGATCATCGTGGAAGGGGCGCACCGGCGGCTTTTCGCGGTTGTTGAGGGGCAGGAAATCAAACAGCTGGCGCACCGCCTCCAGCGTTTCCACGTCATTCTCATAGGCCGCATCGGCAACGGAAGACTTTTTCGTGTGGGTCGACGCACCGCCCAGTTCTTCCGCCGTGACGATCTCGTTCGTGACGGTTTTCACCACATCCGGACCCGTCACGAACATGTAGGAACTGTCGCGCACCATGAAGATGAAATCGGTCATGGCCGGGGAATAGACGGCACCGCCGGCACAGGGGCCCATGATGACGGAAATCTGCGGGATGACGCCGGACGCTTCTGCATTGCGGCGAAACACTTCCGCATAACCGGCAAGCGAGGCAACGCCTTCCTGGATACGGGCACCGCCGGAATCATTCAGCCCAATCACCGGCGCCCCGACGCGCACGGCCATATCCATGATCTTGCAGATCTTTTGCGCATGGGTTTCAGACAGCGAGCCGCCGAGCACGGTGAAATCCTGCGAAAACACATAGACCTGGCGGCCGTTGATCGTGCCCCAGCCGGTGACGACGCCATCGCCGGCCACCTTCTGTTCAGCCATGCCGAAATCCACGGCGCGGTGGGTGACATACATGTCGTATTCTTCGAACGAGCCTTCATCGAGCAGCACGTCGATGCGCTCGCGCGCCGTCAGCTTGCCCTTGGCATGCTGGGCATCGATGCGTTTTTGCCCGCCGCCAAGCCGCGCTTCGGCGCGACGCATCTCGACCTCATTCAAAACTGCACGCATGGTTCCTCCCGGCTTCAGCCTCTTATCGCTACCGCTTGCCGCACGGTCAAGGAAGCTGGAAAATAGTTGTAGGTCAATAGGCTAGCGAGGGGCAACACGCTTTGCGCGGCCTATCCCGTTGGGTTTGACGTTGGTCAAATCCAAAGGGCTTCCGGCATAAAACCCTTGGCGACGCGAGAGATGTCGAGCCCACCGTTACCTGACCGATCCCGCTGCCAGATCCGCGCAGACGGCGGCGCGCAACTGTTCCACATAAGCGCCGTTACAGCCTTCCATGGCATTGTTGGAGAGGCTGACCACCGTCACGCCCTGATCCGCCAGGATGAACCAGGTATTGCCGTAGACGCCGCCCCACTGGATGGCGCCAGCCGGCAAGGCCGTACCGGCTGCAACAGAATCGGTGATGATGGCGCCGAAATAACCGAAGCGCTGGCCCGGATTGCCGGGCACGTCGCCGATTTGATTGGAGAGGCCCGCCTCGGCCAGTTCTTTCGAAAACAGCGGATCGCCACCGGTGCGGATCGTTTCCAAAAGCCGCATCACATCCCGCGCCGTGCCGGCCATGCCCGCACCACCAGACTGGAAAGCCCGGTCGTTGAAGATGCGGGAGGGCGAGAAATAGGCTTCAAAGCCGGTATCGTTTTGCGCATGCCAGGGATCCGGCATGCGCACCGGGCCTTCGGGGGCATCGGCATAAGCGACCGCCAGTCGTGAAAGATCGGTGACACGAAAGCGGGCGTCCCGCATCTGCAGGGGCTCTGCCACATGCTGAACGACGGCATCTTCGAGCGTTGCGCCATGCACCCGCTCCAGCACGGCGCCCAAGACATCGATGGCGGTGGAATAGGCCCATTCTTCGCCGGGCCGGAAGGCAAGCTGTGTGCCGCTCAGCCTTGAAAAATTCTGCTCCAGCGTCAGGCTGGTATCGCTGAGGCCCTGATTAACGGCGCGATCAGCGACAAGCCGTTCCAGGCTCGCATCGTAGGTAAGGCCCGATGTGTGGGTAATGAGGTGGCGAACACGAAGATCGGCCGGCGTACCATCCGGATTAAGCGGCAAAAACCAGGGCAAATGATCTGCCACCGCATCATCCAGCGTCAGCAGGCCACGCTCGACCATGGCAAGGGCGGTGGCCGCAACAATGGGCTTGGTGACCGAGGCATAACGGAAGATGGTATCGAGGCTCGTCGGCACGCCGGCCTCGCGATCTCGATAACCAACCGCGCGCTCCAGAACAGGCATGCCGTCGCGAAAGATCAGAACTACGGCACCGGTGATGCGGCCGCTGGCCGTTGCCTGGTCGAGAAGAACATTCACACGATCCATGGACACGGCCGACACTCCCGAACAAAAACAAAGGACGGATCATGTCTCCATGATCCGTCCCTCGAGTTCAAGCAGAGAATGCCGGTATCAGGCGACCGCGCGTGCCAGCGCGCAGCGCGACCAGAGCTGATGCAGGGCACCGACCAGATGTTCGATATCGGCATCCGAGTGCAAAGGCGTCGGGGTGATGCGCAGGCGTTCCGTCTTGCGCGGCACCGTCGGATAGTTGATCGGCTGCACGTAGACATCGGAATGATCGAGCAGCAGATCCGAGATCCACTTGCACTTGGCGGCATCGCCGACCATCACGGGCACGATATGGCTCGGGTTGGGCATGTGCGGAATGCCGCGGGCATCGAGCGACGCGCGCAGCTTGCGCACGCGATCCTGATGGCGGGCGCGCTCAAACGGGCTTGCCTTCAGGTGGCGGATGGAGGCAACAGCGCCAGCGGCAAGCGCCGGCGGCAGAGCCGTTGTGAAGATGAAGCCCGAGGCAAAGGAACGGACGAAATCGCACACTGCATGCGAGGCAGCGATATAACCACCCATCACGCCAAACGCCTTGCCGAGCGTGCCTTCGATAATGGTGATGCGATCCATCAGGCCTTCGCGTTCGGCAATGCCGCCACCGCGCGGGCCATACATGCCAACCGCATGCACTTCATCGAGATAGGTCATGGCGCCGTACTGGTCGGCAAGATCGCAGATCTCGCGGATCGGCGCGATATCGCCATCCATGGAATAGACGCTTTCGAACGCGATCATCTTCGGCGCCTTCGGATCGGCAGCCTTCAGCTTGGCTTCGAGATCGTTCAGATCATTGTGCTTCCAGATAACGCGTTCGCACTTGCCGTGGCGAATGCCCTCGATCATCGAGGCATGGTTCAGCGCATCGGAAAAGATGATGAGGCCGGGGATCTTCTGACCGAGTGTGCCAAGCGTTGCCCAGTTGGACATGTAGCCGGAATTGAAGATCAGGCCGGCTTCCTTGCCATGGAGATCGGCAAGTTCCTGCTCGAGAAGAACATGGTAATGCGTCGTGCCAGAGATATTCCGGGTGCCTCCCGCACCCGCGCCACAGTGATCGATGGCCTCTTTCATGGCATCGATCACGGCCGGATGCTGGCCCATGCCGAGATAGTCATTCGAACACCAGACGGTGACTTCCCGCTTGCCTTCCGGCGTATGCCGGGTGGCACGCGGAAATTCTCCACGATGTCTTTCGAGGTCTGCGAACACGCGATAGCGGCCTTCCTGATGAAGGCTGTCCAGCTCGCCCTTGAAAAATGCCTCGAAATCCATTCTCACACTCCAGAATCTGGCATCGTTTTTCGGTCCTCGGCGCTTTTGCGTCAACCCCAACGGGTGCGATTCCGCCCCACCTGCGGCAATTGGACCAGTTTTTTGAATTATTCCAATTTGAATTTACGATAGGACCCATAAGAGAAAGTTGATTTGCATCAAGGGTGCTGAAAAAAATGGGCGGCCGAAGCCGCCCGAGTTGCTCGCCTTGGAACTCAACCGGCCGCGATGACCGCTCGTTTTGCCATGACCCGCACCAGATTGGCGCGGTATTCGGCGCTCGCATGCATGTCCGACATCAGATCAGCCGGGTCGACAGACACCGCCTTGGGTGATTCGGGCGACCAATTGGCCTCCAGCGCCGCTTCGATCGCGCCGGCGCGAAACACGCCGCTCGATCCGGCCCCGGTCACACCGACGCGCACACCACCGGCCGATTTCGCCACAAAGACGCCGGCAATGGCATAACGCGAGGCCGGGTTGCGGAATTTCGCATAGCCTGCCTTTTCCGGTGCCTCAAAGGAAACGGCGGTCACCATTTCCCCCTCTTCAAGCGCCGTCTCAAACAGGCCGGTGAAAAACTCCTCGGCCGGAACCTCCCGGCGGTCGGTGATGATTGTCGCCGCGAGCGCCAGCATGGCGGCCGGATAGTCGGCGGCCGGGTCATTATTGGCAATCGAACCGCCGATCGTGCCCATGTGGCGCACATGCGGATCGCCGATCATGCCCGCCAGTTCACAAATGGCCGGACAGACCGCCTGAATAGAACCGGAGGCTGCAACATCCGCATGCGGTGTGGCACCGCCAATGCGCACAGTGCGGCCCGTCACGCTGATGCCTTTCAGGGCCTCGATATGGCGCAGGTCGATCAGGTCAGAAGGGGCGGCAAGGCGCTGCTTCATCGTGGCAATCAGCGTCATGCCGCCGGAGAGATAGCGCCCCTCGTCATGCGAGGAGCGCAGGTTGACCGCTTCATCGACAGAAGAAGCGCGGTGGTAGCTGGTGGCATACATGGTCGTGCTCTCCCCTTATCTCAGTGGCCGGCCTGCAATGCGCTCCACACCTTCAGCGGCGTGGCGGGCATGTGCAGGTGGTTGATGCCGATGGCATCGGTGATGGCATTGATGAGCGCCGGCGGCGAGCCGATGGCGCCCGCTTCACCGCAACCCTTGATGCCGAGCGGGTTGCTGGGGCACGGGGTGTTCTGGTGCGACAGCGTGAAGGACGGAAGATCATCGGCGCGCGGCATGGCGTAATCCATGTAACTTGCCGTCAGAAGCTGGCCATTCTGTTCATCGTACCGCACCTCTTCCAGAAGCGCCTGACCGATTCCCTGCGCCAACCCGCCATGCACCTGCCCCTCGACAATCATCGGGTTGATGATGTTGCCGAAATCGTCTGCCGCGACGAATTGCACAATCTCCGTCTTGCCGGTTTCCGGATCGATCTCGACCTCGGCGATGTAACAGCCGGCCGGGAAGGTGAAGTTGGAGGGATCGTAAAAGGCGGTTTCCTTCAGTCCCGGCTCCATGCCCGAGGGCAGGTTATGGGCGGTATAGGCGGCAAGTGCCACCTGGAACCAGGGCAGGCTCTTGTCGGTGCCGGCCACTTTCACATCGCCGTTTTCGATGACGATGTCGCTTTCATCCGCCTCCATCAGGTGGGCAGCGATCTTCTTTGCCTTCATCTCGACCTTGTCGAGCGCCTTCACCACGGCCGACATGCCGACGGCGCCGGAGCGCGAGCCATAAGTGCCCATGCCCATCTGCACCTTGTCGGTATCGCCATGGACGATGTTGACGCTGGCAATCGGCACGCCCAAACGATCGGCAATCAGCTGGGCAAAGGTGGTTTCATGACCCTGGCCATGGCTGTGCGAGCCAGTCAGCACCTCAATGGTGCCAACGGCGTTGACCCGCACTTCCGCCGATTCCCAGAGGCCGACACCGGCGCCGAGAGAGCCGACAGCCTGAGACGGCGCGATGCCGCAGGCTTCGATATAACAGCTCATGCCGATGCCGCGTTTCATGCCGCGCCCTGCCGCCTCGGCACGCCGGGCAGGGAAACCATCCCAGTCGGCAGCCGCAAGGGCCGCATCGAGCGAAGCGTCATAATCGCCCGCGTCATAATTCATGATCACAGGCGTCTGGTAGGGGAAGCTGCGGATGAAGTTTTTCCGCCGAAGTTCGGCCGGCGAAAGACCCAGTTCACGCGCCGCCACTTCCATGGTGCGTTCCAGAAGATAGGTCGCTTCCGGCCGCCCGGCCCCGCGATAGGCATCGACGGGAACCGTAGTCGTATAGACCGTGCGGACATTGGCGTGGATGGCCGGGATGGCATACTGGCCAGACAAAAGCGTCGCATACAGATAGGTCGGCACAGCAGACGAGAAGAGCGACATATAGGCGCCGAGATTGGCGATCGTATCCACCTTCAGGCCGATGATGCGGTGATCGGCATCGAAGGCCATCTTGACCTTCGATACGTGATCACGGCCATGGGCGTCGGTGAGGAAAGCTTCCGTGCGGTCGGACGTCCATTTGACCGGCACGCCGGTTTTCTTGGACGCCCAGAGACAGACGATCTCTTCCGGGTAGATATAGATCTTCGAACCGAAGCCGCCGCCGACGTCAGGTGCGATCACACGCAGCTTGTTTTCCGGCGCGACATTATAAAAGGCGCTCATCACAAGGCGCGCCACATGCGGGTTCTGGCTGGTGGTGTAGCAGGTGAAATGGTCTTCCGCCGCGTCATAGATGCCAAGCGTGGCGCGCGGCTCCATCGGGTTCGGCGAGAGGCGATTGTTGAGGATCTCGATTTCGGTGACATGGGCGGCAGCAGCAATCGCCGCATCGGTTGCCGCGCCATCGCCGATCTGCCAGTCGAAGATCAGATTACCGGGCGCTTCCGGATGGATCTGTGGAGCGCCGGGCTGAAGGGCAGCCACCGCGCTGGTGACGGCCGGAAGCTCCTCGTAATCAACGATAACGGCTTCTGCCGCATCGCGGGCTTCGGCGGCACTATCGGCCACAACGATGGCGACCGCATCACCAACATAACGCACGGTATCGATGGCGAGCGGACGCCAGGCGCCCATCTTCATCGGCGTGCCATCCTTGGAATGGATCATCCAGCCGCAGATGAGATTACCGATGCCATCCGCCTGCAATTGCCGGCCTTCCAGCACATCGATGACGCCGGGCATGGCCCTTGCGCCCTCGATGTCGATGCCGTTGATTTTCGCATGCGCGTGCGGGCTGCGCACAAAGGCTGCGAACTTCATGCCGGGCACAACCATGTCGTCGGTGTAACGACCCTTGCCGGTCAAAAACCGCTTGTCTTCCTTGCGGGCGACGCGCGCACCAATGCCTTCCATTCCCATTTCATCTCCTCCCGAAACGAGCGAATAGCGAGTGGCGAATAGTCAGTGGAGCAGAACGACACGAACGGACCGCTGTGCGGCCGAACCATGGGCTCCCTGCTATCCGCTCCGGATTATTCTGCTGCCTGGCGCGCGGCGCCCTGCAGCTCTTCATTGGCCGCCAGCACCGCCTTGACGATGTTGTGATAGCCGGTGCACCGACAGATATTGCCGTCCAGCTCATGGCGAACCGTGTGTTCGTCAAGATCACCGCCATGGCGGGCGATCATGTCGACGGCGGTCATCACCATGCCGGGCGTGCAGAAGCCGCATTGCAGGCCGTGATGGGTGTTGAAGGCCGCCTGCACTGGGTGCAGTTCGCCCTGGCCGGCAATGCCTTCGATTGTGGTGACGGTGGAGCCGGCGGCCTGGACCGCAAGGATGGAACAGCTTTTCACCGAACGGCCATCCAGATGCACCACGCAGGCGCCGCACTGTGTCGTATCACAGCCGACATGCGTGCCGGTCAGACCCAGCTTTTCCCGGATGAAATGCACGAGCAGCGTGCGATCGTCGCACTCGCCCGACATCGTCCGGCCGTTTACCGTCAACGTCACTTTCGTCATGATTCCTCCCGCGCCTCCTCAAGCACTGACGTGTCTCCTCAAACACGTTGATGCATCATTTGCCTTTTTCGACGGGCGATCAACCGATACTTTTCGGGGGCATCCCTTTCGGGGAGCATGAGATTGCCACTTTGTTAAAAGAAAGCTGAAATGTGCGTCTGGACTTCCAGATTTTGAATCTTATTCTCCCGTGCAGCGGTTTGACGCAGCTGGCCGGGAGGACGACGACGAGCTTCGGAACGATCAGCGCTTGTGACAACGTGGAGAGAGTAATGAAAAAGGCTTTTGTGCTTCTTTTGGTCGGCCTGTCGGTGGCTGGCTGCACGCAGACGGAAAAGGGTGCCGGCATTGGCGCCGGCACGGGTGCCATCATCGGCGGCCTGGCAACCGGCAATGTGCGCGGCGCAGCCGTCGGTGCTGCCATCGGCGGTGTTTCGGGCGCGGTGATCGGTTCGGTTTCCGAACAGCCGGGTCAGTGCTACTATCGTGACCGCTACGGCAACCGTTATGTGGACCGTTGCCCGCGCTGATCACGCAAGCGCCGGAACACGGCGAAAATTCAGGCCCCGGGTCCATGCCCGGGGCTTTGTCGTAGAGGATGTGACATAAAATCAGTACCCACTGATTGAATTTGCGGTTAAATTAGCAGAATGTTGAACAGGCGATGACGCCTGCAGGGTGGGAACGCCAAACTGAGTACGTGTAACGACATGCCGAGGCCACGCAGCGCCACTGCGTCTCGAAAGGCCGGCGTCGCAGCTTTCCTGGCAGCGATGATTGTGGCATGGCCGGGATTCGCGCCGGATGCCCTAGCATTCAAGATTTTCGGGCTGACCCTGTTTGAAGGTGACGATGACAAGACCGATGTCATCGACCCCGTCACGTATACCGCGAGCATCGACACCACCGCGGCAGAAGGCGACCTGAAGGACCGGCTGGAAACGGCAACGGCGCTGGTCAATGATGAAAAGCAGCCCGTCTCCGGTGACCTCGGCCTCGTCATCAAGGCGCGCGAAGACCGCGAACGCCTGGTGGCCGTGCTTTACGAAGAAGCCCGTTACGGCGGCGTGGTGCGCATTTCCATCGCCGGCACCGATCTGGACAAGCTGCCGCCCACGCCGACCTTCGACCACAGCCAGCCGGTTCCGGTGACCGTGACCGTGGAGCCCGGCCCCGTGTTTACCCTTGGCAGCGTTTCGCTGACGGACGATGCGGCAGGCCTTGATCCGGAAACCTATGACCTGACGCCCGGTGGACCTGCCGGTTCGCTGCGCCTCATCAAGGCCAGTGAGCGCATCGTGCGAGACCTGAAGGCGCAAGGGCGGCCCCTGGCAAAGCTGACCGCGCGCGAAGTGATTGCCGACCATGCCACCAACACCGTTGCCGTCACCATGAGCGCCAGCAGCGGCCCGGTCGCCCCGCTCGGCACCGTCACCGTCAAGGGCGCACGCGCCGTTTCCTCCGATTTCATCCGTCGTTATTCGCGTCTCGATGAACGTCAGGATTATTCGCCGGACCAACTGCGCAAGGCCGCAGAGCGTCTGCGCACGTTGAGCGCGCTGGCAAGCGTCACGGTTCGCGAATCCGATACGCTTGCGCCGGATGGCTCGCTTCCCCTCACCATAGAGGTCTCCGAGGGCAAATTCCGATATTTTGGCGCGGGCGCCGAATATTCTTCCATCGATGGCGCCGGATTGTCCGGCTATTGGGGGCACCGCAATCTGTTTGGCGAGGCCGAGCAGTTGCGCATCGAAGCCAATGTTTCGGGCATCGGCGCCACCACCGATTACACGACTTTCGACTACACGGCCGGCATCTACTTCACCAAGCCGGGCGCCTACCTGCCGCGCATCACGTTTGACACGAGCCTTGTTGCCAAACGCGAGACGCCCGACGCCTATACTGCCAATTCGGTGACAGCCCTTGCCAAATTATCCTACGAGCTGAACGACCGCGACACGGTGAGCGGCGGCGGGGAAGTGGCGTGGACCGAGGCTGAGGACGCCTTTGGCCGCAACACCTACCTGACGTTTTCGGCTCCCTTCACCTTCGAGCGCGATGGTCGCAACAACAAGCTGGAACCCACGGAAGGCTACCGGCTGACCGCCAGCGCGACGCCGAGCTACGAGGCCTATGGCGGAACGATCTTCTCGTCTTTCGAGGGCTCACTCTCGGGTTATCTCGGCCTTGGCGACAGCGACCGACTGGTGCTGGCCGCACGCGTGGCCGGCGGCTCGGTGATCGGCGCAGACAGTCTCGTCGACATTCCAACGACGCGCCGCTTTTTTGCCGGCGGTGGTGGTTCGGTGCGAGGCTACGCGTTTCGTGAAATCTCTCCCTATAACAGCGACAACGAGGCACTGGGCGGACGTTCCTATGCGCTCGCATCGTTCGAGGCTCGAGTGAAGGTGAACGAAAAGGTTGGAATAGTTCCGTTTTTTGACGTCGGCAGCGTCGCGACCGAAATCGTGCCCGATTTCTCCGATATCCGCATGGGCGCCGGCATCGGCTTGCGTTATGCAACGCCGTTCGGCCCGTTGCGACTGGATGTGGCGCTGCCGCTGAACCGCTATGACGGCGGCAGTCAATACGGTATCTATGCGGGCATCGGGCAGTCATTCTGATGTCGCGCAAACAGGAAGTTCAGGATAAGCACGTCCCAAAGGAAGCCAAGGATGAACCCGCGTCGATGAGATCATCGTCCCGCAAGACGGCCGGAATACTGCGCGCAGTGCTGATTGCTGCGGCGCTTCTGCTCGTGCTTGCGCTGGGCTTCGTGGCGTTCCTTGGCTTCGTGCCCGCCGGCCATCGCCTGACGGGGCAGTTTGCCTCCTCACTCCTGTCGTCGCCGGGCCAGAAAATCATCATTTCCCCGCCCCGTGGCCTGCTCACCGGACATCTTGAAATCGACCGGCTGACGGTATCGGACGCAAAGGGCGTTTATGCGCAGGCGCATGACATCAATGTCGACTGGTCGCCGCTGTCGCTTCTGAAACGCACATTCCACGCCCAGAGCATCGCCATCGGCGGCGTTGAGGTTTCCCGTCCTCCGGTGCCGGTCAAGCCGGTACGCCAGCAGACGACGCAAAACACCGGCGGCGGCTTCTCCCTGCCCGTCTCCATCGATATCGACCGGATCAGCCTGCCGGACATCACCCTTGCTCCTGAAGTCACCGGGCGCAGCTTCCAGATTGCCGCTGAAGGCTCAGCCAATGCGACGGGCGAGCGCGTGGCACTGAAACTCTCGGCCAACCGCAAGGATGCGCCGAACGCCATTGCCAAGGCAGATCTTGTCTTCGCACCGGGCCAGAACGAATTGAAGCTGCAGGCGCTGGTGGCAGAACCGCAAGGTGGGCTTCTGGCGCGCCTGCTGCATCTGCCCGGCGCACCCGCGCTGGCGCTGGCGCTGGATGGCCAGGGACCGCTGTCGAACTGGACCGGGCAGCTGCGCGGCACGGTCAACGGCGAGCCGGTCATCAGCATGGACGGCCAGCACACGCTGACGGCGCAAGGCCGCCACCAGCTGCAGATGTCTGGCGGCGGGCAACTGGCCGAACTGCTGCCACCCACGCTGCGTCCCCTGTTTGCCGGGCGCACCGACATCAATGTCGGTGCCGTTATCAGCCCGAATGGCCGCATCGAGATCAGCAAGAGCGAGTTGACGACGGGCGCGATGCGGGTTGCCGCCTCCGGCGCACTCGATCCCTCCGGCGACAACAGCCTGACCGGCAGCGCAACTGCCACCAACGGCGCCGTGGCCATGGAATGGCCGCTGGACGACGAACCGTTGCGGTTTGCCCTCGACAACCTGAATTTCACCCTGACGGGGCCTGCCGAATCCTCCCGTTTTAATGCCACGGCGGCGCTGAAATCCTTGTCCACCGCGGACGCGCGCTTTACCCAGGTTCGCCTGCAGGCCGAAAGCGAAGACCTCAACCTGCGGCAATGGGCCGGCAGCGTGCGCACCCGCATTTCGGCAGCAGAGGCCAATTTCACCAATCCCGATCTCGACCGGTTGATCGACGGACCCATTCGGCTCGATGCCCCCATAAGGCTTGCCCTGCCGGCCATCGGGCTTGATGCGTCGACCTTCGAAAGTGCCAATATTTCCGGCACGATCAGCGGCGCCTATAATCTGTCGCAGCAGTCCGTCACCGGAAATCTGCGTATGTCGCTCAACCCGAACGGCCTGCCGGAGGTGGCGGAACAGTATCTCGACGGCATGATCGGCTTCGAGGGTTATATCGATGGCGTGATCGGCGGGCGCATGAGCCTCGAAAACCTGGTCGTCAAATCAAGCGTTCTGGAAGGCCACGGCAACGTGCTGCTGCAGGACGGCAAGCTGGACGCCCATCTGGCCGGACGTGTGCCGGATCTTGCCAAGTTGCGGCCCGATGCCAAGGGTGCGGCCGGTTATGACGTCAAGCTGTCTGGACCCCTGGAGGCGCTGGGCGCCAAAGCCGCCATCAATGCGGCCGAAGCGCGGTTCAGCGGCCATCTGTTCGAGGGCATCATCCTGTCGTTTGACGGCACAGTCACCGGAGACGAGCCGAACGGAACTCTGCAGGCAGGCGGCCGGGTGGACGGAAAGCCGGTCAACCTGAAAACGCAGGTCCACCAGAAGGATGGCGTGGTTTCGCTTCCCGGCATGTTGCTGGAAGCCGGGGCCAACCGGGTGAGCGGCTCCCTTGCACTTTCGCCCGACTACCTGCCGTCGGGCAGGCTGGACTTTGCGCTGCCGGATATCGGGCTTTTGACCACGTTTGCCGGACAACAGGCAAGCGGCGACCTTACCGGCACGCTCGACCTCTCCAGTTCGAACGGCGTGGCAGCGGCCACGCTCAACGCATCCGGGCAGTCCATCGCCGCGCAGGGCGTGACACTGGCAAATCCTGCGATCTCGGTCACGAGCAGCGACCTGAAGGCGCTTGCCGCAAATGGCACCCTTCGCGCCTCGCGCGTTTCGCTTGGCACGCAGGTGGCTGATGATGTGACCCTCACACTTGCCCAGGCAGGCTCCAACACCGGCATCGATCTTGCTGCCCGCTATGGCGGTGCCCCGCTCTCCCTTGCCGGACACGTGGACCGCAGCAACGACAATGCCATGCGCATTGCCATCGACCGCTTTTCCGCAAATCTGGCCGGGATCGATCTTCACCTGCGGGAACCCAACACGATCCGGTTTGCTTCCGGACGCGCCGAGATCGGTGGCCTGAACCTTGCAGCCGGCGACGGGACGGTCCTGGTCGACGGAAGCGCCGGACAGCAGTTGAACATTGCGATCAGGGCGAGCGACGTTCCGGCGCAGCTCGCCAACGGCTTTGCTGCCAATCTCGGCGCGTCGGGCCACATCGGGGGGGCAGCAACCATCAGCGGCACTTCGGCTGCACCCGTTGTTCGCTACAGCTTGAACTGGGAGGATGCCGAACTTGCCGAAACCCGCACGCGCAGCATCCAGCCGCTTTCGCTCTCGGCGCGCGGGCGCTTCGAAAACGGCACCGTGACGATCGAGCGGGCGGGTATCGAGGGTCAGGACGGGCTTGATGTCTCCGCCAGCGGAACAATTGCGATCAGCGAACCGCGCCGCATTGTCCTGCAGGCCGATATCGCGTCGCTGCCGGCAGAACTGGCCAACAGTTTTCGCCCGCAACTGGCCACCAGGGGCACGGTGCAGGGCAGCGGCCGGGTGACCGGCACGGTCAGCGAACCGGTGGCTGAGTTCAACCTCTCGCTCACCGGCGCATCAACCGCCGAAACCCGCAGTGCCGGCCTTGGTGACCTCATCGGTCGGTTGAACGGACGCTTCGAGAACCGCGTCCTCAGCATTGGCGAACTCACCATTTCCGGCACGCAGGGGCTTTCCGTCAACGCCAGCGGCACGCTCGGCCTTGACGGCGAGCGACCGATCACGCTGCGCTCCACGCTTGCCGCGGTGCCGGCGGGGCTGATCAATGCAGTGCGTCCGGATCTGAAGGCGCAAGGCGCATTGTCCGGCACTGTGACGGCCGCCGGCACACTTGCCGCACCGCAAGCCGATTTCGACCTTCAGCTTGCCTCCGCATCTGCCGAAGCCACCCGCGCCGCCAATGTCGGACCGCTCAATGTCACCGCCCGTGGCCGTTTTGCCGATCAGGTGGTCACCCTTGCCGATGCGCGTCTGACCGGCGACAACGGCCTGAGCGCCCAGGCGAACGGCACCGTCGGACTTGCCGGTGAAGGCGCCCTAGCGCTTTCGGCGCAATTTTCTGCCCTGCCGGCCGCACTTGCAAACCTTGCGCGCCCGGGCCTTGCCGCAAGCGGCACCGCAAGCGGCACGGTTTCGGCAAGCGGCACGTTTTCGGCACCGGTTGCGACCTATGACGTGACGGTGGCTGATATCGCCACCAGCCAGAGCCGTTCGGCTGGCGTGAAGGCACTTGATCTTCGCGCGCTCGGCCGGTTCGAGAACGGCGTTCTGACGCTGGAACAGACCCAACTGAGCGATCCCTCCGGCCTGTCGCTCACCGCATCCGGCCGGGTGATCCTGACCGGGCCGCAGGCGCCGGCGCTCGATCTCAATGCCGATATCCGCGCCCTTCCCGCCAATCTCGCCAATGCCTTCGTGCCGGATCTCGATGCAGGCGGCATCATCTCTGGAACCGTTTCGTCCACCGGCTCGCCGGAGGCGCCCGCCACGCAGTTTGATCTGAAGTGGCAGGATGCGCAGACGCGCCAGACCCGCAGCGCTGCCCTTGCCGGACTTCAGGTCGAGGCGCGCGGTACATTTGCCAACAACACGCTGACACTGGATGAGGCAGGGCTTTCCGGTCCATCGGGACTTTCCGCCTCCGCCAAGGGCACGGTCGGGCTCGCGGGAGACAAGCCGCTCGATCTCTCGGCAACCGTTGCATCACTGCCGGCCAGCCTGATCAGCGGCTTCGTACCTGACATTGATGCCGGCGGAACCTTGTCCGGCACGGCTGCCATCGGCGGCACCGTTTCGGCCCCCGCGGTAAAGTATGATCTGCAATGGGCCGACGGCGTGATCCGCCGCCAGGGCGATGCCGGCATTTCGAACCTGACCCTGAAGGCTGCCGGCAGTTTTGACGGCGGGCGCCTGACCCTTGGCGAAACACGGTTGACGGGTCCTGGTGGCCTTTCGATTTCGGCTGATGGTGCTGTCGTCCTCGGTGGCGAAGCCGGGCCTCTGGTCAATCTCAATGCGAACCTTGCCTCGGTGCCCGCAAGCCTTGCCAATGCCTTCGTTCCCGGGCTTGGCGCCACCGGCACGATCTCGGGCAAGGTTTCCGCCCTGCCCGGTGGCAGCGCCAATGGCGCGCGCTTTGATCTTGCCTGGGCCGATGCATCGCTTGCCCAGACAACGAGCGCCGGCGTGCCGCCTTTCCGCATTGCCGCAAACGGCACATATGAAAACAACCGCCTTGCCTTCGAGACGCAGCTGGGCGGTGCCAGCGGCCTTGCCCTACGCGGCAGTGGCAGCGTCGGACTGGCGGGAGACAGGCCCCTCGATGTACGTGTGCAGGGAGACGTGCCGTTTGCCCTTCTCGCCGCGCAGCTGTCAGGCCAGGGTTTTGTGCTGGAAGGCGGTGCGAACCTCAACGTGACCGTTGGCGGAACGGCATCGGCACCCGCAGTTACCGGCACGGCGTCCACCTCCGGCGCAAGGCTTGTCGATGTCCGGCGCAACCTTGCCGTGAACGGCCTGGCCGGCTCCGTTGAGTTCAACCGCGACCGGGCCACGATCTCGCGCTTTTCCGGCACGCTGTCATCAGGCGGCACAGTGACCGTCAGCGGCTCTGTCGGTCTGAGAGACGGATTTGCAGCTGACCTCGATATCGCCCTCGACAATGCCACCTATGTCGATGGCAACCTGGTGACGGCGACCGTCAACGGGGCGCTCAAAGTCTCCGGGCCGTTGTTGCAGGGTCCCAAGCTTGCCGGCAACGTCACGCTCCTGAAGGCCAACATCACGGTTCCCGCAAGTCTGCCGGCGTCGCTTGCCGAACTTAACGTCGAGCACCGCAATGCGCCCGACGACGTGCGTGCCCTCCTGGAAAGCCTTCAGCCGAAGGGCGGCACGCAGACCAGCACCGGCATCGCGCTCGACCTGACACTGACTGCCCGCAACAACATTTTCGTGCGCGGACGTGGTATCGATGCGGAACTTGGCGGCTCGCTCACTATTCGCGGTTCGGCCGCCGACCCTGTCGTGACCGGCGGTTTTGAAATGCGGCGTGGCCGTATCGTCATCCTCACCAAGCGGCTGGATTTTACCACCGGCAAGATCACCTTCGGCGGCAGCCTGGTGCCCATCCTTGACCTTGTTGCCAGCACCTCTTCCGACCAGACCACCATCAACATCACGGTGACAGGCCCTGCCAACAACCCGGATATTGTCTTCGGGGCATCGCCGTCGCTGCCGCAGGACGAGGTTCTGGCGCGGCTGATTTTTGGCCAGTCGATGTCACGGCTGTCTGCCCTGCAGATCGCGCAGTTGGCGGATGCGGTGACGCAGCTTGCCGGTGGCGGCTCGAACTCGCTGCTGCAGACGTTGCGCAGCGGCCTTGGCGTCGACGATATCGACATCAACACGGATGAAAGCGGCCAGACAAGCGTGTCCGTCGGCCGTTATCTCAACAACCGCACCTATTTCCAGCTGGAGCAGGGCGGCAGCAGCGGCGGCGCCAAGGCTTCTATCAATCTCGATGTGGGGCGGGGTGTGAAGCTCAAGGGTTCCGCTGGCAGCGAGGGCGGTTCGGCGGGCATTTTCTACGAACGGGAATATTGAAGAAGCGCAGGTCAAGACCGGCCTGCCGCATTGACGTCAAGACCGAACACGGCCTCAAGATCCGGTCTCGATATTGGCAACAGCAGTTTCCCCAAAATCTTCCGTCTGCTTCATGTCTGCCAGCCCCCACCGCAAGGCGATGCAAACATTTGCATCTTTATTCATCCAACTATTAGATTTGACGCATTTTTAATGCATGGCCGCTACCTTGATGTGCAATTGCTCATGCAGCTGACAGGAACTGATGCAGGAGCACCATTGCCCTTCGATTGCACAAAGGTAAGTCCGTGACCCTCAGTTTCCTGCCGACCAGCGACGCCAGCAACTTGCTTAGTGCGATCGGCCGCTCTCAGGCCTTGATCGAGTTCGATCTCAGCGGCCGTATCCTCACCGCCAACGAAAACTTCTGCCGCGCGCTTGGGTATACGCTTGCCGAGATCAAGGGAAAGCAGCACGCGATGTTCTGCGATCCCGCCTATACCCGGTCGGAGGACTACAAGCTCTTCTGGGCAAAACTTGCGCGAGGTGAGTTCCAGGCCGCCGAATACAAGCGCATCAGCAAGAACGGTAGCGATGTCTGGATCCAGGCCTCCTACAACCCCGTCAGCGTGCGCGGAAAAATCGTGAAGGTGGTGAAGATTGCCACAGACATTACGGCGGCAAAGCTGAAAGCAGCCGAAGATGCCGGCAAGATCGCGGCGATCTCGAAGATTCAGGCGGTTATCGAGTTCACCCCGAAGGGCGACATCATCACTGCCAACGAAAATTTCCTGAACTGCATGGGTTATAGTCCGAGCGAAGTTCAGGGGCGGCATCATAATATGTTCGTCGAGCAGGGTTTTCGCGACAGCCCGGAATACGCCACGTTCTGGAAGAAACTTGCTGGCGGCGAAGCGGTTGCTGCCGAATTCAAGCGCATCGGCAAGGGCGGCAAGGCCGTCTGGATCCAGGCCTCCTACAACCCGATCTTCGATGCTGACGGACGTGTGTTCAAGGTGGTGAAGTTTGCCACCGACATTACCGAGCGCGTACGTGCCGTGGATGATATTGCCGGCGGCCTCACCGCCTTGTCACGCGGAGATCTGACCCACCGCATTACCCAGCCGTTTATTCCAAGCCTTGAGAAGATCCGTACCGACTTCAACGAGTCGATGGAAAAGCTGCGGCAGGCCATGCAGATCGTTGGCGAGAATGCCGAAGCGATTGCCTCCGGCTCCGAACAGATCCGCCAGGCCTCCAACAGCTTGGCCCAGCGTACCGAACAGCAGGCAGCCGCCGTTGAACAGACGGCAGCCGCGCTGGATGAGATCACCCAGACGGTCGCGACCAGCGCAAAACGTGCCGAAGAGGCCGGACAACTGGTCGGCCGCACGACTGCCGGGGCCACGCATTCCGGCGAGGTGGTTAGCAATGCAATTTCCGCCATGGGCCAGATCGAAAACTCCTCCGGCGAAATTTCGTCGATCATCGGGGTTATCGACGATATCGCCTTCCAGACCAACCTTCTTGCGCTGAATGCCGGCGTCGAGGCCGCACGTGCCGGTGAAGCCGGCAAGGGGTTTGCCGTCGTTGCGCAGGAGGTGCGGGAACTTGCGCAGCGTTCCGCAAAGGCTGCCAAGGAAATCAAGGCGCTGATCAACACGTCAAGCCAGCAGGTGGCAAAGGGCGTGTCCCTTGTCGATGAGACCGGCAAGGCCCTGCAATCGATTATCGGCGAGGTCGGCGATATCAATGGCAATATCGCTGCCATCGTCGAGGCCAGCCGCGAGCAGGCCACCGGCCTGAAGGAAATCAACAAGGCCATCAACCTGATGGACCAGAATACGCAGCAGAATGCGGCCATGGTGGAAGAATCGTCTGCCGCCAGCCACAGCCTGGCGCGCGAGGCGGATTCTCTCAGAACTCTCATTTCAAAATTCAGCTTTGGGAAACAATCTTCCTCTAAGGTAAGTGTTGCGCGACCCGATGCACGCCCTGTGGCATCTCCGGCTCGCTCACTCATGGCCAAGGTTGCACGCTCCAGTACCGGTGGCGCAGCCGCCGCCCAGGCATCGGAAAGTTGGGAAGAATTTTGATGGCTACGACGATCAACTCTACAAGCTACAGCGGCGAGATGCTTGAGATCATCGCGTTTCGCCTTCACGATCAGGAATTTTGCGTGAAGACGACCACGATCCGCGAAATTCGCGGCTGGGCACCGTCCACGCCAATCCCGCATGCACCGTCCGATGTCATCGGCGTGATGAACCTGCGCGGCTCGGTCATTCCGATCATCGATCTCGCCTACAAGCTGGGCATGAAGAGCACGGTTGCCAACGAGCGTTCGGCCATCGTCGTGGCAGAGGTCCACAACATGGTCATCGGCATGCTGGTCGACCGCGTTTCCGACATCCTGACGATCCCGTCGGATCAGGTGCAGCCGGTGCCGGAGGTTTCGGCCTCCTTCGACAAGTCATTTTCCGAAGGCATCATTGCCAATGAAAACGGCATGATCTGCTTCCTGAACCTGTCGAAAATGTTCAAGGGCAGCGATCTCGAAGACATGGCCGCCTGATCTTTCGGTCAGACAACACATTTCCAAGGGCAGCGCGGGAGACCGCCGCTGCCCTTTTTGCGTGCCTGCTTTCGTCGCCACGGCTCTACGCTTCTTGATCTTGGCAAGCGGCTGGACTACCAGACGGGCCACCCCTTGAATGCTGAAGGAGATCTCATGCGCCTGCTCCTCATCCACACCGGCGGAACGATCGGCATGGCGCAGGGGCCGGACGGACTTCAACCGCAGCAGGGGCTTGTGGAAGCGGCCGTTGCCGAACGGTTGCCGCCTAAGACCACACTTTCGACCCATGTTTTCACGCCTCTTCTCGATAGTGCCGATGTCGGTCCGCGCCACTGGAACGAGATGCTGGATGCCATCCGCGCCCATCCCGACCTTCCGGTGATCATCACCCATGGCACCGATACAATGGCGTTTACCGGTGCGGCCTTGTCCCAGGCGCTGGCGGGTGAGGCACGCCGCATCATCCTCTGCGGCTCAATGATCCCGCTCGGCGAAGAAGGCGATGCGGACGAAAATCTTTCGCTGGCCATCAAGGCTGCCCTTGCCGGCGGTATCGGCGTCGATCTCGCCTTTGCCGGCAAACTTTTAGCCGCAGCAGGGCTGGTAAAACATGACAGCCACGCGATGGATGCCTTTCGTTTCCAGCGGCAGGATGCCGCCACGCCACCCCGATCGCGCCGCTTCTCGAACCGCCGGCTCGCCGTTCTGACGCTGACGCCCGGCATGCCGGCCGAACTGCTTGAAGCCTCACTGTCGGTGCTGGACGGAGCGGTCCTGCGGGTCTTCGGCTCCGGAACCGCGATGAACGACCCGGCGGTCCTTGCAGCGCTTGCAAAAAACGTAAAGGCCGGCAAACGCATCCGCGCCGTCAGCCAGTGCGAGGCAGGCGGGCTGGAACCCGGCGCTTACGCAGCCGGCGCCGGTCTTTGGGCGACCGGCATTGAAAACGGTGGTGGCGAGACGCCGGAGGCAGCCCTCATCCATCTCTGGCTGAACTGATCCTCTCGCAATTCGCCCAAAACGACGAAAGGCGACCTGCAAGGCCGCCTTCCCTCTTTACTGTTTGCAAAGCTGCTTAACCGAAGATCGCCAGGCTGTTCTTCAGCGTAACCCAGACGCCCCAGAGAAGGGGAATACCGACAACAGCCCAGGCCATGGCGGCTTTGGCATCAAAGCCACCCTTGCCAATGCCGAAGGAGCCGGTCGGGCCGGCATTGGCCGCAGCCGTCTTCGCCTGAAGAGCTGCCACTTCCGCATCCGACATGAACCATTTGTCGGCGAGAGGCCTGACGAGGGCATTGGCCACGAGCCCCAGCGCCAGCATGCCGGCGAGGATATACATGGTGCCGGTGTAAAGAGCCGGCCCCGGCGCAACGCCAGCGGCAATCTGGGCTTCGCGGATATAGTTGACGACAACAGGGCCGACGATGCCAGCTGTTGCCCAGGCCGTCAGCAGCCGGCCATGAATGGCGCCGACGAACTGCGTGCCGAAGATATCCGCAAGGTATGCGGGAATCGTGGCAAAGCCTCCGCCATACATCGACAGGATGATGCCGAAGGCCAGAACGAACAGAGCCTTGGAGCCGAGACCAGCCAGCGTCGGTGCCAGTGCATAAAGCACGATGCCGAGGATGAAGAAGCAGAAGTAGGTGTTCTTGCGGCCAATCTTGTCGGACATGGATGCCCAGAAGAAGCGGCCGCCAATGTTGAACAGCGACAAAAGCCCGGTAAAGCCGGCGGCAATTGCCGCAATCTGTGCTTTCTGGGCGACATCAAGCTGCGAGAAGGTGAGATCCGGCAGGCCGATCAGAGAGCCGGCAAAAATTTCCTGCAGCATGGGCGAGGCGACGCCGATAACACCGATGCCGGCGGATACGTTGAGGCAAAGTACGGCCCAGATCAGCCAGAACTGCGGCGTCTTGTGTGCATTCTTCAGATGAACGTGGCGGGTGGTGATCATGCTGCTTTTAGCAGCCGGCGGCGTCCAGCCTTCCGGGCGCCAGCCGGCGGGGGGAATGCGATAACCGAACGCGCCGCCCATCATGAAGACGAAATAGACGAGCGCCATCACCACAAAAGTCTGCCACACACCAACGGACATATCTGTCTTGAACGTGTTCATAAGAATATTGGCAAGCGGTGCGCCAATCATCGCGCCACCGCCAAACCCCATGATGGCCATGCCGGTTGCCATGCCGCGCCGGTCCGGAAACCATTTGATGAGGGTGGACACAGGCGAGATATAACCAAGGCCAAGACCAATACCGCCGATCACACCGGCACCTAGCCACATCAGCCAGAGCTGGTGGAACATCACGCCGAGTGCTGCAACGAGAATACCGCCGCACCAGCAGCAGGCAGACACGAAGCCCGCCTTGCGCGGCCCGACGCGCTCCAGCCAGCCGCCCCAGATGGCCGCGGAGCAGCCGAGGAGGACGAAGAACAGCGTATAGATCCAGCCAAGATCCGCCACGCGCCAGTTACAGGCCGTCGTAAACAGCGCGCCCCCCAGCGTCAGCCCTGAGCAGCTTGGATCCGCGTTTGGAATGGCACGGCTGAGCGGCAGCCAAAAGACGCTGAAGCCATAGGCCATGCCGATGCACAGATGAATGGCCAGCGCTGCCGGTGGCACAAGCCATCGGTTGAAACCCGGTTTCGCAATGATTCGTTCTCTATCCAGGAAGCCGACACCCGCCATACTTCCCCCCGTCACGCCTGCTACTGCCATTGACAATACCTCCCTATGGAATGTCAGACATCAAAAATTGACATTGCGCCGGCCGATCCGGTCCGGCGCCCATCGTGTCGTTCAAGCGGTGCTTTCCGGCACGCTCGGCTCTGAAAGCGATTCCCCGGCGGCCGTCCCCTTGCCTCCCGTTGCGCCTTCGGCCGCATCCGCACCCAGACCGACAGCGCAATCATTGCTCTCGTCCGGGCGCTTGATGCGGGCCGATGCCAGGATGACCAGCGGCAGAAAACCGCCGGTGCCGGCATCGATCAACTCGAAGAAGCGACGTCGCATGCGCTTCTCCCAGAACTTGTTGATGTGGGTCGCCACGCCCTCCATCCGCACGTCCTGCGGCTGCGAGGCAAAGAAGGTCGCAATCTGGTTTGCCATGCGGACGAGCTTTTCATCCGTGTGATTGAGCGACATGGGTGGCACCTCCCTTTGCGGTCAAGCGGTCGGCATGGGTGAAGATTTCATAATCATTACCGCGCACGACCCCGATCAGCGTCATGCCGGCTTCTTCGGCAGTGCGAATGGCAAGGGCCGTCGGCGCGGAAATCGCCGCAAGCAGCGGGCTGCCAAGGATCGCCGCCTTCTGCACCATTTCCACCGACAGACGGCTCGTGACGACAACCACGCCCCGAGCCGGTTCCCAGCCCCCGAGAAGCACGGCACCCACCAGCTTGTCGAGCGCGTTGTGGCGCCCGACATCCTCGCGCATCGCAACCAATCCTTCGCCCGGCACATAAAAGCCGGCACCATGCACGGCCCGCGTTTCCCGGTTCAGCTGCTGTGCCTGGCCCATCAGGTCCATGGCGCTTGAAAGCTCGGCCGGAGATACTTGAAAACCATCGTCTGTGATCTCAGGCACCGCGCGGGTGGCCTGCTCGATGGATTCGATGCCGCAGAGCCCGCAGCCGACCGGACCCGCCATGCGCCGGCGTCGAAGGGTCAGCGCCTCAGCGGTTGCGTCCTTCAACGTCACCTGTACATCGATGCCGTCGCCGGCCTCGACCGGCTCGATGGACAGGATTTCACTTGCCGCGCGAATGATGCCCTCGGCCATAGAAAAGCCGACGGCAAAATCTTCGAGATCCGCGGGCGTTGCCATCATCACCGCATGGGTGGAGCCGCCGAAGGAAAAGGCGATCGGCACCTCTTCCGGCACCACTCGGCTGCCAGTGACGGTGCGTCCATCGCGCGACTGGATTTCAGCAACCATGCGGGTTGCGGGTATCATTCCGCCGCTTCCAGCTTGGCTGTAATCCGCCGCGACCGACGCGACAGCTCCTCGTAATCCTCCTGCCATTCCGTCGGCCCGTTCGAGGGCGAGATCTGCACCGCCGTCACCTTGTATTCCGGGCAGTTGGTCGCCCAGTCGGAAAAGTCGGTGGTGATGACATTCGCCTGCGTGTTCGGGTGGTGAAAGGTGGTATAGACCACACCCGGCGCGACGCGATCGGTGATCAGCGCCCGAAGCGTCGTTTCACCGGCGCGGCTCGCAAGCTTCACCCAATCACCATCCTTGATGCCGCGCTGTTCGGCATCGTGCGGATGCAGTTCCAGCCGGTCCTCCTCATGCCAGACCACGTTTTCCGTGCGCCGCGTCTGGGCGCCGACATTATATTGCGAGAGAATGCGGCCGGTGGTGAGAAGCAGCGGAAAGCGCGGGCCGGTGCGCTCATCGGTTGCCACATATTCCGTGCGGATGAACTTGCCCTTGCCGCGCACGAAACCATCGACGTGCATGATCGGCGATCCCACAGGAAACTTCTCGTTACACGGCCACTGCACCGAACCCATCTTTTCGAGATAATCGTAGGAGACGCCGGCAAAACTTGGCGTCGAGGCGGCAATCTCGTCCATGATCTGAGAAGGATGCGTGTAGGCCCAGTTGAGCCCCATGGCCTGCGCCAGCTTCTGGGTCACTTCCCAATCCGCATAACCGTTCTTCGGCGTCATCACCTTGCGCACGCGGTTGATGCGGCGCTCGGCATTGGTAAACGTGCCGTCCTTTTCCAGGAAGGTCGAACCCGGCAGGAAGACATGGGCATAATTGGCGGTTTCGTTGAGGAAGAGGTCGTGAACCACGACACATTCCATGGCCGCAAGGCCCGCCGAGACATGCTTGGTGTCGGGATCGGACTGCAGGATATCCTCGCCCTGAATGTAGATGCCCTTGAACGTGCCATCGACAGCCGCATCCAGCATGTTCGGGATACGAAGACCCGGCTCGTTGTTCAGTGTCACGCCCCACAGCTTTTCAAAGGTCTCGCGCGTGGCATCGTCCGAGATGTGGCGATAGCCGGGAAGTTCGTGCGGGAAAGACCCCATGTCGCAGGAGCCCTGGACATTGTTCTGACCACGCAACGGGTTCACGCCGACGCCGGGACGGCCGATATTGCCGGTGGCCATCGCCAGATTGGCAATCGCCATCACCGTGGTCGAGCCCTGGCTGTGTTCGGTCACGCCAAGACCATAATAGATCGCGCCATTGCCGCCCTTGGCAAAGAGGCGTGCGGCACCGCGCAGATCCTCTGCCGGAACGCCGGTGAACTTTTCTGTTTCTTCCGGCGAATGCTCAGGCTCGGCCACAAATGCAGCCCAGTCCTCAAATTCGGACCAGTCGCAACGCTCGCGGATGAAGGCCTCATCAAACAGGCCTTCGGTGACGATGACATGGGCCAGTGCCGTCAGAACCGCGACATTGGTGCCGGGCTTCAGCGGCAG
The DNA here is from genome assembly GCF_058242775.1 of Neorhizobium sp. PAMB6630. Taxonomy (NCBI): domain Bacteria; kingdom Pseudomonadati; phylum Pseudomonadota; class Alphaproteobacteria; order Hyphomicrobiales; family Rhizobiaceae; genus Neorhizobium; species Neorhizobium sp. PAMB6630. The sequence continues at coordinate 396,274 of NZ_CM177836.1, read as the reverse complement.
ATGGAAGGATGCTTCCACATGCGGTGTGCGCACCAGATCGATGCGGCGCGGATCGATGACGATCAGCTTGGCGCCCTTGCGCAGCCGCTTCTTCAGCCGCGAGCCAAAGACCGGATGACCATCGGTCGGATTGGCACCGATGACCAGAACCACATCGGAATGTTCAACCGAGTCGAAATTCTGCGTGCCGGCCGACGTTCCAAAGGCCTGGCCGAGGCCATAACCGGTGGGCGAATGGCAGACGCGGGCGCAGGTATCGACATTGTTATTGCCGAAACCGGCGCGGATCAGCTTCTGCACGAGGAAGGTTTCCTCGTTGGTGCAGCGCGACGACGTGATGCCGCCGATGGATTCCCGGCCGTATTGATACTGGATGCGGCGGAATTCCGAGGCGACATGCGCATAGGCCTCTTCCCAGGTAACTTCGCGCCAGGGATCGGAAATTTTTTCGCGGATCATCGGGTTGAGGATGCGGTCCGTATGGTTTGCGTAACCGTAGGCGAACCGACCCTTGACGCAGGAATGGCCACGATTGGCCTGCCCATCCTTCCACGGCACCATGCGCACCAGCTCTTCGCCGCGCATTTCCGCCTTGAACGAACAGCCGACGCCGCAATAGGCGCAGGTGGTGACAGCCGAATGCTCCGGCTGGCCGATTTCGATGACGGATTTTTCCGTCAGCGTCGCCGTCGGGCAGGCCTGAACGCAGGCGCCGCAGGAAACGCATTCGGAGGAGAGGAAGGCTTCATGCGCGCCGGGCGAGACGCGGCTGTCAAAACCGCGACCCTCAATGGTCAGCGCAAACGTGCCCTGCACCTCTTCGCAGGCGCGCACGCAGCGCGAACAGACGATGCATTTGGAGGGGTCGTAGGTGAAATACGGATTGCTCTCATCCTTCGGCAGCCACTGGGCGTTCATCCCGCCCTCAGTGGAACGTGCCTTCACATGGTTTTCGCCGTCATATCCATAACGCACATCGCGCAGGCCGACGGCCCCGGCCATGTCCTGAAGCTCGCAATCGCCATTGGCAGCGCAGGTCAGGCAGTCGAGCGGATGGTCGGAGATATATAGCTCCATCACGCCCTTGCGGATCTGCTTCAGCCGCTCCGTCTGGGTGTGGACAACGAGGCCTGGCGCCACCGGCGTTGTGCAGGAGGCGGGGGTGCCGTTGCGGCCCTCCACCTCGATCAGACAGAGCCGGCAGGACCCGAAGGCATCCACCATGTCGGTAGCGCACAGCTTTGGCACCTGAATGCCGGCCTCCATCGAGGCACGCATGATCGAGGTGCCCGCGGGCACGGTGATCGCACGGCCATCGATGGTGAGCGTTACCAGTTCGGTGGATTTCGAGGCGGGTGTACCGTAATCGATTTCAGGAACGAGGGGCATGATAGGCCTCCTGCACAGCTGGCAATAGGTGAATACTCTGTGAGGCAGAGCGTTCGCGTGACCGCTTCTCCCCAGCGGGGAGAAGGTGGCGCGTAGCGCCGGATGAGGGGGTAAGCCTCAGCGCAAGTGGCCCCCTCATCGCCTCACTGCGTTCGGCACTTCTCCCCGCTGGGGAGAAGGAAGAGCAAGAACTTGCCCCTTCCACAATCAGCTTCGACCCATTCATTCCGCAGCCTCCCGCACGGGCACCGGTGCAAAATCCTCTGGAAAATGCGTCAGCGCACTCATCACCGGATAAGGCGTGAAGCCACCCAAAGCGCAGAGCGAACCGAATTTCATCGTGTTGCAGAGGTCTTCCAGCAGCACCTTGTTCTTCTCCGGTTCGATGCCCTTGGCAATCTTATCGACCACCTCGACACCCCGCGTGGAGCCTATCCGGCAGGGCGTACATTTACCGCAGCTTTCGATGGCGCAGAATTCCATGGCAAACCGCGCCTGCTTCAGCATGTCGGCGGCCTCATCGAAGACCACCACGCCCGCATGGCCGATGAGACCGCCTGCGGCTGTGAAGGATTCGTAGTCGAAGCTGGTGGAAAACAGCGACGGCGGAAAATAGGCGCCAAGAGGGCCACCCACCTGCACCGCCTTCACCGGACGCCCGGTCAGCGTGCCGCCGCCGATCTCGTTCACCAGTTCGCCAAGCGTCAACCCGAAGGCGGTTTCATAAAGGCCACCATGGCGGATATTGCCAGCAAGCTGGATCGGGATGGTGCCATGCGAACGCCCGACGCCAAAATCGCGGTAAAAAGAAGCGCCGCGATCGAGGATGATCGGGATCGAGGCAAGCGACATGACGTTGTTGACGACCGTCGGTTTGCCGAACAAGCCTTCCAGAGCCGGAAGCGGCGGTTTTGCCCGGACGATGCCGCGCTTGCCCTCAAGACTGTTGAGCAGCGAGGTTTCCTCACCGCAGACATAAGCGCCGGCGCCTTCGCGCACTTCCATGTCGAAGGCGTAAGGCGAACCCAACACGGACGGCCCCAGAATACCGGCAGCCCTTGCGATCTCAATCGCGTCTTCCATGGTCCGGATGGCATGCGGATATTCCGAACGGGTGTAGATATACCCCTTCGTCGCACCGACCGCGATGCCGGCAATCGCCATGCCCTCGATCAGCACGAAGGGATCGCCTTCCATGATCATCCGGTCCGCAAACGTGCCGCTGTCGCCTTCATCGGCATTGCAGACGATGTATTTCTGCTCGCCGCGCGCGTCCGCGACCGTCTTCCACTTGATGCCTGTGGGAAAGCCGGCACCGCCGCGACCGCGCAGGCCACTCGCCGTGACCTCAGCCACGATCTCGGCCGGCGAAATCGCGACCGCCTTTTCCAGCCCCTTCAGGCCCTGATAATGGCGGTAATCCTCCAGAGACAACGGATCGGTGACGCCGCAGCGCGCAAAGGTAAGTCTCGTCTGACCTTTTAGGAACGGGATCTCTTTCGTCAGCCCATGCGCCAGCTTATGGTTGCCACCGGACAGGAAATCCGCCTCGAAGAGCGAGGGCACGTCGGAGGGTTTGACCGGCCCGTAGGCCACGCGGCCATGATCGGTGCGCACTTCCACCAGCACTTCCAGCCACAGCAGGCCGCGCGAGCCATTGCGCACCACATGCACATCAAGATTGCGGGCGCGCGCTTCGGTGATGATGGCAGAAGCGACACGATCGGCACCGACGGCTAGGGCTGCCGCATCGCGCGGCACGAAAACGGTCACGCTCATCGGCGCGCCTCCGTCACCATGTCGGAAAGACAGTGTTCGTCAAGCCTTCCATAAACCTCGCCATCCAGCATGGCAGCGGGCGCTGAGGCGCAGAGGCCAAGACAGAAGACAGGCTCCAGTGTCACCGCACCATCAGGCGTCGTCTCATGCCAGTCGATGCCGAGGCGGGCTTTGACACCCGCCGCCAGATCTTCGCTACCCATGGCCTGACAGGCCTCGGCGCGACAGAGTTTCAGCGTGTGGCGGCCGGCCGGGTGGCTGCGAAAATCATGATAGAAGGACACGACGCCGTGCACTTCGGCGCGCGACAGGTTTAGCGCCTGCGCAATCACCTGCTTGGCGCTTTCCGGAATAAAGCCGAATTCCGCCTGCACCTTGTGCAGGATCGGCAACATCGGCCCTTCCAGCTGCCGACAGTCCTCGATGATGGCGGAAATCCGGGTCGCCTCATCCGTTGCGACCGCACGCATGTTCATCAGCCAGTCCTCCCAAACCGACGTGCCAGCACAGCCAGAGCAGTGATGCGGAGCCTGAACTTGGCACATTTCGAAGCAGATATTCGAAGATCAAGTCGTCCGCGGCACAGCCACCAGTCTTGCCTTTAGTGAAGGATGACTAACGCTACAGGCTCAGGTCAATAACGGCATTCCGTTGCTTGATAGGAAATTTCTATCAAAGGCGGATGCTGCAGCGCGGGATCGCGCTTCATGCAGCAGCGCGGAAACCAGCGGCGTATGCGGTTCGCGATGCGTTGCGACCAGTCCGACCAGATGTTCGGCATCGGGTTCGGAAATCGGGATCATTCGGATCTGCTCAGGAAAACCGAAGGATTCCGCCACGTTACGGGGCATGATCGAGGCCCATTGGCCGGTGCGGATATGGGAAAACAAGACAATCATCGAATTGGATTCCAGCGTCGGCTTGGCCACCACGCCGGCTTCTGCCATGTGTTTGTTGATGATGCGGCGGTTCTGCATATCCGGCGTCAATAGGCAAAGCCGAAGGTTGGAAACCTCCTGCCATGTCACCACGTCCCGGTCGGCAAGCGGTGTGCCTGCGGCTGCAATGAGGTGATAACGTTCCGAATAAAGCGGCACGGTGGTTACGCGGCCGAGCGGCTCGTTGTCGAGATAGGTGATGCCGGCATCGATCTCGAGGTTTTCAAGCTGGCTCAGCACCTGCAGCGAGGTGCGCGAAGTGATGGAAAAGGTGACTGCAGGGTGGCGCGCCTGAAACGGCTCCGTCAATTTCGGCACCATGGCAAGGGCGGTCGGTATCACGGCAACGCGGATATGGCCGGCAAGTCCCTTGCGGGCGGCCCGCATTTCCTCGCGCATGGTGCGGGTATCGCCAACGATGCGGCGCGCCCATTCCAGCACGCGCTGACCCTCCGGCGTCAACCCCTGGAAACGCGAGCCGCGCACCACAAGCACGACGCCCAGCTGGTCTTCCAGCTGCCGGATGGCGGCCGACAGCGTCGGTTGGGATATTCCGCACTCCTCCGCCGCCCGGCCAAAATGCGAGGCACCGGCAAGGGCAATGAAGAATTCGAGCTTGTCGATCATGGGTCCTCCGGACGTCTTTCCGCCTGTGCATCCCTGTTGTGGTCGAGTGCAAAGGAAAAGGTCAACCGGTCTCGTGAGGTCGAAGTGGCTGAGTGATCAAAGCGCCGTCAGTGAAGTTGCCTCCGCAACGCGGTGCCCTAGATGCAGCAATAGGCGCAGAACGTCTCAGACTTACAATTAAGGGCAATGGTGGAAGGCAGCGTGGCGGCAGACGACATATTTTCATTCCTGCAAGGCGGCGGCCGCTCGGGCGAACTGGTGCGCACCATCGACTGGGCATCCACCCCGCTTGGCCCCCTTCATGAATGGCCGATTTCGCTGCGCACCATCGTTGCCTCCATCCTCAGCTCGGCATTTCCGGCTGCCATTGCCTGGGGGCCGCAGCTGATCACAATCTACAACGACCCTTTTCGCGCCATCCTTGGTGAGAAACCGGAAGCGATGGGACGGCCCTTTTCGGATGTCTGGTCGGAAGCCTGGGACACGATTGGCCCGATTGCCGCTGCCGCCCAGGCGGGAGAGGCAACCTATATCGAGGACTTTCCGCTGACGATTTCGCGCAAAGGGTATCCGGAAGACGCCTATTTCACCTTCTGCTACAGCCCCTTGCGCGACGATGAAGGACAGATTGCGGGCATGCTGGACACTGTGGTCGAAACAACCGATCGGGTCGCAATCGAGCGGCAAACCCGCCTGATGAATTCGGAGTTGCAGCACCGGATGAAGAACATGTTTGCGACCGTGAATTCGATCGTCAGCCAGACATTGCGGGCGGAGCGGCCTCTCGAGGAAATCCGTCCGCTGCTTCTGCAGCGGATTTCAGCCATCGCAAGCGCCCATGCCCTGCTGACCGAGACGGCAAAGGGTGATGTGCCCGTGCACCAGGTTCTGGATATCGGCCTTTCCGCCCACAGAACAGCCGCAGACCGCATCGGGATGTCTGGCCCCGCGGTGGTTCTGACGGAAAAACAGGCGCTTTCGCTGTCACTCGCCATCAACGAACTGGCGACCAATGCGATGAAATACGGCGCGCTTCGCGCGGATGGCGGCAAGGTGGCGATTGGCTGGAAAGGCGATGGCCAAGGCCCCTTCCACCTCACATGGCGCGAAACCGGTGGCCCGCCCGTTGCACCGCCCTCCCGCCGGGGTTTTGGCACGACGCTGATGGAGCGTGTCGTTCCCCATGATTTCGGCGGAACGGCAAAGCTCGACTATGACCCGGCAGGACTGCGCTACGAACTTTCGACGGAGCGGCTGCGCCACGGATGAGGATCAGAGACGGATCGAGCCGGTCTTTTCCTTGATGATGCCGGCGCTGCGGGCAAGAGCCTTGTGTTCCCCGTCATCGAGATCCGGGAATAGATCCGCCAGCACGCCCGAAGCGCCGATGACGCGCGGAAGAGACAGCGCCACATCGACAATTCCTTCCACCTCCGGCGTCACCATCGACACAGAAAGCACCGCCCGCTGATCGAGCGCAATGGCCTTGACGATCCGCTGCAAGCCGGCACCGATGCCGTAATAGGTGGCACCCTTGCCTTCGATGATGCGGTAGGCGGCATTGCGCACATTATCGTCGATGTCTGCACGGATGGCCTCGGTCAGCGGCTTGCCCACCTGCTGCGCAAACGAGGCGACCGAGACGGAACCGGCCAGCGCATTCGACCAGGTCAGCACTTCGCTGTCACCATGCTCACCCAGCACATAGGCATGCACCGATTGCGAGGAAATGCCGAGATGGCGCCCGAGCAGCGTGCGGAACCGCGCCGTATCGAGAATGGTGCCGGAACCGATGACGCGGCAAGGCGCAAGGCCGGAGAGGCGCGTGGCAATATCGGTCATGATATCGACGGGGTTGGAGGCAATGAGCAGGATTGCCTGCGGGGCAACCGAGAGCACCTCGCCGACAATGCTACGAAACACCTCGGCATTGCGCTCCAGCAGCGAAAGCCGGTCCTCGCCGGGCTTCTGGCTGACACCGGCGGCCAGAATGACAACGCCTGCCCCTTCAAGCGCGTCATAACCGCCGGCGCTGACCTTGGTGGCCGAATGAAACGGCGTGGCATGGGCAATATCTTCCGCCTGCGCCAATGCCAGCGCCCGGTTCATATCCACCAGCACCACTTCGCTTGCCGTGCCCGTCAGGGCCAGCGCATAACCTGCCGTGCTGCCGACCATGCCGGCGCCGATAATTCCGACTTTCATGCGCAACTCCTGTTTCCTGCCAGTCCACCCTATCGACTTCATGGCAAGCTGGAATTGATTTAACGCATAAGCAGGCCGATCGTGACCGTGATCCTATCCGATACGCGTTGCGGCAAGCCGCTCCTCGTCCAGCACGATGCCGAGACCGGGCGTATCTCCCAGTTCCAACCAGCCGTCGCGGTGATGGAGCGGTTCTGCCATCGGAAAATCGCGGCGGGCTTCGCTCCACTCCGGTTCGTCATAGGGATATTCGAGAAACGGTGCATCGCCGACGCCAGCCGTCAGATGCGCATTGGCCAGCACGCCGATGCCATTGGTCCAGCTGTGGGGGGTGAAGGTAATGCCGGCCTCGCGTGCCTGATAGACCAGACGCCGGCAGCCGGTAATGCCGCCGACCAGCGCCACATCCGGCTGGATGACGTCGAGCGCCCGCTCCTCGATCAGGTCGCGGAAATCGCTGAGTTCGCGGGTCATCTCGCCGCCGGCGATGCGCACCGACGTGGCCTCCTTCAGCATGCGCATGCCCTTGACGTCGGCACGGTGCAGAGGCTCCTCCATCCAGTAGATGTCGAGTTTTTCCAGCTCGCGCGCCACGGCAAGCGCATCCTTGAATGTCCAGGCAAGCGTAGTGTCCCAGGGCATGCGCCAGCCCTGATTGCAGTCAACCATCAGGTCCAGCCGATGGCCGACACGGGCGCGAATGGCTTCCAGCGCCTTCACATCCTCCCGCCAGTTTTCGCGTCCGCCGGAGGATGCGCTGAAGCGCACCTTCATGGCGGGAAAACCTTGTGCCAGATAACGTTCCGCCTGATCCGCCATGGCAGAGGGATCGCGCAGCACGCCGGACGATGCATAAAGCCGCACCCGGTCCGCCCGCCCGCCGAGCATACGCCAGACCGGCTCGCCGGTGATTTTGCCCGAGAGATCCCAGAGCGCCAGGTCGAGCGGCCAGCAGCGGCCGTAGTGGAAGTTGATATGGGATAGCACCTCGTAGTGCCGCTCCAGATGGCGCGGATCCTGACCGATGAACAGGTCTTCGTGGCCTTCGAACCCTTTCATCAGGTCACCGGAGCCAATGCCCTCGCGACCGTCCGTATCGCGCACGCGAACGATGGTCGCATCGAAATGATGGCGCGGACGCCCATCCCAGCTTGCCTTGAACGGTGGATCGAGCGGCAGGCGGTGATGGCTGATCTCGATGACTGCGATCTTCATTGCGCGCCTCCCCTTAACTGAACTGCTGCCAGATCGTCTTGAAATCGCAGTATTTGTCGATGGCATGCACCGAGCGGTCTCGCCCGAAACCGGATTGCTTGAAGCCGCCGAAAGGGGTGGAGAAACTGGCCACGTCATAGGTGTTGATCCACACCGTGCCGGCATGAAGCGCCTCGGAAAACCGGTGGGCGCGGTTCATGTCGCGGGTAAACACAGCGCCGGCCAGGCCATAGATCGTGTCGTTGGCGATAGTGAGCGCTTCCTCTTCCGTATCGAAGGAGATCGAGCACAGGACCGGCCCGAAAATCTCTTCGCGGGCGATGGCCATGTCGTTCGTCACGCCTCTGAGCACGCCGGGAGACACATAATAACCGCCGGTGTCCGACAGCGCCCGCTCGGCCCCGAAGACGCGGGAAGCGCCCTCCTTCTCGCCGGCGGCAATCATTGCCAGCACCTTGTCCATATGCGCCTCCTCGATCAGGGCGCCGATCTGGGCCGACGGATCGAAGGGATGGGCAAGAGTGATTTCACGCCGCGTGACCTCGCGGATACGCTCGATCAGGTCTGCCTCCACCGACCGCTCGACAATGAGGCGCGTTGCGGCATGGCAGGTCTCGCCGGAATTGTAAAAACAGCCCCAGGCCGCAGCGGATGCAGCAAGATCCAGATCCGCATCGGCAAACACCACGAGCGGCGACTTGCCGCCAAGTTCCAGCGCCACGCGCTTGACGTTGGATTGCGCGGCATAGGTCATGATCAGCTTGCCGACTTCCGTCGAGCCGGTAAAGGCAATCATGTCCACATCCATGTGGCAGGCAAGCGGCTTGCCCGTCTCTTCGCCAAAGCCCGTGACGACATTGAACACGCCGGCCGGAAGTCCGGCCTCCACCGCCAGTTCCGCAAGCCGCAGCGCTGAAAGCGAAGATTGTTCGGCCGGTTTCAGCACGACGGAATTTCCCGCCGCAATCGCCGGTCCGATCTTCCAGGCATCGATGATCATCGGATAATTCCACGGCGTGATGGCGCCGATCACGCCGAGTGGCACCTTGCGCACCAGCGCCCGAGACATCGGCCCTGTCGGCGCGATCTCGTCATAAAGCTTGTCGATCATTTCCGCGTAAAACTGGATGCCATCGGCGCAGAGGCGAACATCGACATTCAGGGAGGCCAGCACCGGCTTGCCGACATCCAGTGTTTCAAGAAGCGCCAGTTCCTCGCCATTTTTGCGAATAAGATCGGCCCAGGCGAGCATGACCCTCTTCTTTTCGCCCGGATCCTTGCGGCGCCAGATGCCGGTTGCAAAGGCTGCCCGCGCGGCCTGGACCGCCAGGTCGATATCCCTGTCATCGCCGCGCGCAAGGCTTGCTCCCTCCCGGCCGTCCATCGGACGAACCCGGGTAAAGGTTCTGCCGGACATGGCGGGGCGAAAGTCACCGTCGATGAAGTGGCGCCCTTCCGGTGTCGTTCGGGCGTCAAGGGTCTCCCAGTCGGCACGGGTTCTGGTCATCACGGTGTCCTTCGAAGGGCCATCACGGCATCGGCAAAGCGGTCAATATCGGTATCGGCCACCTCGCGGATGGTGGCACGCCGCATCGGCTGATTTTCCGGCGCCTTCATCTCGGAGGCAAGATCGGCGGACGCAAACCCGGCAAAGGCGGGCGGAAGCGCCCGCTCGATGCCGCAGCGATCCATCAGGTCCGACACGAAGGCCGGCAGGTCGCGCGGCTCCGCCAACCCGCAGGCTGCAGCCGCGGCCTTGAGGTTCAGGGTGTCTGCCTCGACAAGCCACGGCAGCGTTGCCTCAAAGGCCAGCGCCGTCGCGAGGCCATGATGAATCGGTGCCAGTGCGGCAAGCGCATGGCTGATGTTGTGGGCGATGGCCGTTCCGCAATTGTCGATGGCGATGCCGGCATAACAGGAGCCGAGCAGCAGCTTTTCGCGCGCCGGCAGATTGACGGGCTCCTGCACCGCAGACACCAGCCCTTCGAGGATCAAACGCATGGCCTGATGGGCATAGAGGGCGGCGCCGGCATGGGCGTTGCGGTTCGTGGAGGCTTCGAAGGCATGGATGAAGGTATCCATGCCGCACCACGCCGTCAACGGCGGCGGCAGCGTCAGGGTCAGCTGCGGATCGAGGATCACCTGATCCGCCTTGGTCTGTGGTCCCCAGATCCAGAGCTTCTTGCCCAGTTCACCGGTGAAGATCGTGGTAGCGGAGGTCTCCGACCCGGTGCCGGCGGTGGTCGGCACAAGGATCTTCTTCAACGGTTTCTGAGGCAAGGGATTGGCGGCCAGCGCGTAATGCAAGGGGTCCTTGCCCGACGCCGCGCAGCAGGCCGTAATCTTGGCAATATCGAGGGCGGAACCGCCACCGATCCCGATCACCAGCTGGCAGCCCTCGGCAGCAGCAATCGCTGCCCGCAGATGCGATAGCTTGGGCTCGCCGGAAAACTGCGCAAAGATGCGTGCGCGAATGCCAACGGCGGCAAGATCCGCCGTCAGCCCCTCGGCAAGTCCGCTGGAAGCCAGAAAGCCGTCCAGAACGAGGACCGCCCCTGAGACGCCGCCGAACGCCTTTGCAAGCCCCGCCACCTCCCCGACGCTGCCGGGGCCAAAATGAATGTCGGGGATGGAGGAGGTTGAGAAGCGCATCCGCAAGGTCGTCCCGTTTCAATCACGGCACTCTGCATCACAAGGTCAGTTCTTCAAATCCTGGGAAATATCGGGCATATTGATGACTTGAGATCATGGAGCGTCGATGCTGGACAAAATTCCGCTGGAAGCCTTTCGCGTCTTCGATGCCGCCTGCCGCCATATGAATTTTTCAAGCGCCGGACGCGAGCTGCATGTCACTCAGGCCGCCGTCAGCCGCCGCATACAGGGGCTGGAGGACCAGCTCGGCGCCCAGCTCTTTACGAGACGCGGCCGCAATCTGGCGCTGACGCCGCAAGGGCAGCGGCTGGCGCAACGGGTCCGCGCGACGCTCGACTATCTCGATGAAAGCCTTGAGCCGTTCCGGGGCGGCGCAAGCGAGATCATCTCGATTTCCGCCAGCGGCTCTGTTTCCCATCTGTGGCTGGCAAAAAGGCTGAGGGAGTTTTCCCATGCAAGCCCTGCGCTCTCCGTGCGCCTGCTCTCCACGGATGCCCCGCTGGAACTGGCGTCGGAAGCCAATGACCTCGTCATCCTCTACGCCAATGGTGATCATCCGCGCTGGAACCTGACGCTGCTGATGGCCGAAGTGCTGATGCCGGTTGCAGCGCCCGACTATCTTTCCCGACGCGCAATTGACCCGCTGCACCTGTCCACCTGCGACATCGCAACGCTCGATCTCATCGACTACGAGCGCTTCAACGCCAACTGGATTTCGTTTCGGCAATGGTTTAGCAAGCTCGGTCAGCCAGCGCCCACGCGAGTCAAGCCGCGTCTCTCCTTTTCGACCTATTCCATGGCCGTGGATGCCGCCGTGCGCGGCGAAGGGGTTACACTCGGAAGCCTTGGACTGATTGGCGAGGAACTGCTGTCAGGCGCCCTTGTGACGCTGGGCAGTGACCGGCTGGAAACGGGGTATGGCTATTATCTCGGCATGCCGCGCTACCGGGCGCTGGCGCCCTCTGCGCTGCAATTGCACCAGCACCTTCTCTCCGCCATCCCATCACCGGAAACGGGCTACAGTCCCTCCTGTCCGCCGGCATAGACCCTGCCTCTCATGCAGCATGAAACAGTTGCCTGCCGCGCGAGCGGGCACAACGTCATACGGACCAGGTCTATCGATTGGTCATACGAAAAAGGCGGCCGTGGAGGCCGCCTTGGAAGTTCGAAACACGCAACCTGCGATCAGTTCGGATGAACCTTGTTGTGCAGGTGGGTCATGTCGGCCAGCATGTGCTCGAAGCGCGTGCGATGTTCGTCGGTCGGCGCACCGGAGATATCGGCGCGAAGCGCCTCGATGCGGCTTTCGAACAGGCTGCGATCAGCTTCGGCCTGCGGCACGGCGGATTCGGCCAGAAGCGTGCAGCCGGTCGGCGTGATATCGGCAAAACCGCCGAAGACCACGTATTTGTGAACCTGACCCGAAGCGGCCTTCACCGTCACAACGCCGGCCTTGATCGTCGTCATGGTCGGGGCATGCTTGGCAAGCACGGTCATTTCACCCAGCGTTGCCGGAATGATAACTTCCGTCACCTGTTCGGAAACGAGCAGACGCTCGGGCGAAACCAGTTCAAATTTGAAAGCGTCGGCCATGACGGTCCACTTCTTCAAGGCGTTATGCGGTAAGGAACGGCGCGCGGGAGCGCGCCGTCCTGTCGATCATGATTAAGCGGCAGCAGCCAGCTTCTTGGCCTTTTCCATGGCTTCCTCGATGGAGCCAACCATGTAGAAAGCAGCTTCCGGCAGGTGGTCGTAGTCACCGTTGACCAAGCCCTTGAAGCCCTTGATCGTGTCTTCCAGCGAAACCAGCTTGCCCGGCGAACCGGTGAAGATTTCAGCCACGTGGAAGGGCTGCGACAGGAAGCGCTCGATCTTGCGGGCGCGGGCAACCGTCTGCTTGTCTTCTTCCGACAGTTCATCCATGCCGAGGATGGCGATGATGTCCTGAAGCGACTTGTAGCGCTGCAGCGTCGACTGAACCTTACGGGCCACTTCGTAATGTTCTTCACCGATAACCATCGGGTCGAGCATGCGCGAGGTGGAGTCGAGCGGGTCAACGGCCGGGTAGATACCCTTTTCCGCGATCGAACGCGACAGAACCGTCGTTGCGTCCAAGTGGGCGAACGAGGTTGCCGGAGCCGGGTCGGTCAAGTCGTCGGCGGGCACGTAAATGGCCTGAACCGAGGTGATCGAACCCTTGTGGGTGGTGGTGATGCGTTCCTGCAGGGCACCCATGTCGGTGGCAAGCGTCGGCTGGTAGCCAACGGCCGACGGGATACGGCCGAGAAGTGCCGACACTTCGGAACCGGCCTGCGTGAAGCGGAAGATGTTGTCGACGAAGAACAGAACGTCCTGGCCCTTGTCGCGGAAGTCTTCAGCAATCGTCAGACCCGTCAGAGCGACGCGAGCACGGGCACCCGGAGGCTCGTTCATCTGGCCGTAAACGAGGGCGCACTTGGAACCGGCAGCCGAACCGCCGTTTTCATGCGGATCGACGTTGACCTTGGACTCGATCATTTCGTGATAGAGGTCGTTGCCTTCGCGGGTCCGTTCACCCACGCCTGCAAACACGGAGTAACCGCCGTGCGCCTTTGCCACGTTGTTGATCAGTTCCATGATGAGAACCGTCTTGCCAACGCCGGCGCCGCCGAACAGGCCGATCTTGCCGCCCTTTGCGTAAGGTGCGAGCAGGTCGACGACCTTGATGCCGGTGACGAGGATCTGCGATTCCGTTGCCTGATCGACATATTCCGGAGCCGGCTGGTGGATGCCGCGACGGGCTTCCGTCGGGATCGGGCCGAGTTCGTCCACCGGCTCGCCGATGACGTTGATGATGCGGCCAAGCGTTGCGTCGCCAACCGGCACCGAGATCGGCGCGCCGGTGTTGACCACCTTCTGACCGCGAACCAGACCTTCGGTCGAGTCCATGGCAATGGTGCGCACAACGCTTTCGCCGAGGTGCTGGGCCACTTCGAGAACGAGGCGGTTGCCGTTGTTGTCGGTTTCCAGCGCGTTCAGGATCGAGGGCAGTTCGCCGTCGAAGGCGACGTCAACCACGGCGCCGATGACCTGCGTAACGCGGCCGACGGACGTGCTCGTGGACGTCGTGGAGGTATTCAGGGTCGCTGCTCTAGCCATGTTGTCTTACCCTTCTTTCTTGGGCATTCAGAGCGCTTCAGCGCCCGAAATGATTTCGATAAGTTCCTTCGTGATCTGCGCCTGACGCTGGCGGTTGTAAGACAGCGTCAACTTGTTGATCATGTCACCGGCATTGCGCGTTGCGCTGTCCATTGCGGACATCTGCGCGCCGTAGAAGGAAGCGTTGTTTTCCAGCAATGCGCGGAAGATCTGTACCGCGACATTGCGCGGCAGAAGGTCTTCCAGGATTTCCTGTTCGCTCGGCTCATATTCGTAAAGTGCAGCAGTTGCCGGCACTTCCGTTTCGGCAAACTTCGCCGGAATGATCTGCTGGGCCGTTGCGACCTGAGAGATCACCGAGGCAAACCGCGCATAGAACAGTGTTGCGATGTCGAACTCGCCGGCCTCGTAGAGAGACAGAACACGCTGCGCAACGTCGCTGGCATTGGCAAAGCCAAGCTGCTTGACTTCGCGGAACGTCACGTAATCGATGATGTTCTCGCGGAAGGTGCGACGCAGAACGTCGTTGCCCTTACGGCCGACGGTCAGGATCTTGACGGTCTTGCCTTCGGCCAGAAGCTTCAGCGCATGGTCGCGGGCAAGGCGGACGATGGAGGAGTTGAAGCCCCCGGCCAGTCCGCGTTCGCCCGTTGCGACGATGAGAAGGTGCGTCTTGTCACGACCCGTGCCGGACAGCAGGAGGGGAGCCTCCGGACTGTCCTTGTAGACGGCACTGAGGCCGGCCAGAACGCGATCCATCCGTTCTGCGTAGGGGCGAGCGGCTTCCGCTGCCTCCTGCGCACGGCGCAGCTTCGCCGCGGCGACCATTTTCATCGCCTTGGTGATCTTCTGCGTCGCCTTGACGGAGGCGATCCGGTTCTTCAGATCCTTAAGTGAAGGCATCCGTTATCGGTCCTTGAGCTTTTCCGTTCAGGCGAAAGACTTCGAGAAGGTCTCCAGCGCAGCCTTCAGCTTGGCGCGGGTATCGTCGGATACCTGCTTTTCCGTGCGGATGGCATCCAGCACGGCCTTGCCGTCGTTGCGAAGATAGCTGAGCATGCCCTGCTCGAACTTGCCGACCTGGGCAACCGGGATCTTGTCCAGGTAACCGTTCACGCCAGCGAAGATCACAGCAACCTGCTCTTCCGTCTTCAGCGGCGAGAACTGCGGCTGCTTCAGGAGTTCGGTCAGGCGTGCGCCGCGGTTCAGGAGGCGCTGCGTCGAGGCATCGAGGTCGGAGCCGAACTGTGCGAAGGCCGCCATTTCGCGGTACTGCGCAAGCTCACCCTTGATGGAGCCGGCAACCTGCTTCATGGCCTTGATCTGGGCAGCCGAACCAACGCGCGAAACCGAGAGGCCCACGTTCACGGCCGGGCGGATACCCTGGTAGAACAGGTCGGTTTCGAGGAAGATCTGGCCGTCGGTGATCGAGATCACGTTGGTCGGAATGAAGGCCGACACGTCGTTGCCCTGGGTTTCGATAACAGGCAGAGCCGTCAGCGAACCAGCACCGGCAGCGTCGCCCATCTTGGCGGCGCGCTCGAGAAGACGCGAATGCAGATAGAAAACGTCGCCCGGATAGGCTTCGCGGCCCGGCGGGCGGCGCAGCAGCAGCGACATCTGACGATAGGCAACGGCCTGCTTGGACAGGTCGTCATACGCGATCAGCGCATGCTGGCCGTTGTCGCGGAAGTATTCGCCCATTGCGCAACCGGCAAACGGAGCCAGATACTGCATCGGTGCCGGATCGGATGCGGTTGCCGCAACGACGATCGAGTACTGCAGGGCGCCGCGTTCTTCCAGAACCTTGACGAACTGGGCAACGGTGGAGCGCTTCTGGCCGATAGCGACGTAGACGCAGAACAGCTTGTCACTGTCAGGGCCATTGTCGTGGATCGGCTTCTGATTGAGGAAGGTGTCGAGAATGATGGCGGTCTTGCCGGTCTGGCGGTCGCCGATCACAAGCTCGCGCTGGCCGCGGCCAACCGGGATCAGGGCGTCGATTGCCTTGATGCCTGTGGACATCGGCTCATGCACGCCCTTGCGCGGAATGATGCCGGGAGCCTTGACGTCGACGCGCGAACGGCGCGACGTATTGATCGGACCCTTGCCGTCGATCGGGTTGCCGAGCGCGTCAACGACGCGGCCGAGCAGTTCCGGACCAACCGGGACTTCAACGATGGCGCCGGTGCGCTTGACGACGTCGCCTTCCTTGATGTCACGGTCGGAGCCGAAGATAACCACGCCGACATTGTCGGATTCGAGGTTCAGCGCCATACCGCGGATGCCACCCGGGAACTCGACCATTTCGCCCGCCTGGACGTTGTCGAGACCGTAGACGCGGGCAATACCGTCACCGACGGACAGAACCTGACCAACTTCGGAGACCTCAGCCTCCTGGCCGAAGTTCTTGATTTGATCTTTCAGAATTGCGGAAATTTCCGCGGCGCGGATGTCCATCAGCCAACCTCTTTCAGTGCAAGCTTAAGGGTGGAAAGTTTGGTGCGAAGAGACGTATCGATCTGACGCGAGCCGATCTTGACGATCAGGCCACCGAGGATCGAAGGGTCGACAGTCACGTCCAAGAGGACGTCCTTGCCGCTCACGCCCTTCAGCGCCGACTTAAGTTCTTGTTCCTGCGCCTGAGACAGCGCATGGGCCGAAACGACTTCGGCAGTAACCTCGCCGCGATGGCGAGCAAAGATGGCACGGAACGAGCGAATGATGCCCGGCAGTGCGAAAAGCCGGCGGTTACCCGCGACGACCTTCAGAAAGTTTGCAACGAGACCCTGGATGCCAGCCTTTGCAGCGAGCGCCGAGACCGCACGGCTCTGCTCTTCAGCCGAAAAGACCGGGCTTGCGATCAACCTTTTCAGGTCATCACTTTCCTCGATCATTGCCTGAAAACGGTCAAGATCTGAGCGCACCTGCTCGACCGAGCCGGTCTCCAGCGCAAGCTCGAACAGCGAGCTGGCGTAGCGATAAGCCATGCCGGAAGTCTGCTGGGATGTGTCTGCCACGGGCACAATTTCCCTGATTATCATCCAAGTGTCCGGCCTGTTTTCGGAGTTCAGACAAACGCTTGAATTTGCTTCTTTTTCTCATTTCGACCGGAGGAGCCCTCCAGCCTTTTTCCGAAATTCGGGGTTCGTCTAGCATAGGACGTTGGGACTCGCAACACGCGTGACGGCGGAAAGAGCCTTCTCTGCAAGGGCTTGAACCGATTTTATGTCAACTTGCGTGCGATTGTCTTCAATACACCCTGCCTCGCCCATTTTGCGGGCCTAGAAGTAACCCAGCACATAGCCGAGCGGCAGCACCGAAACCACAACCTGAAGCAGCAGAAGGCCCGTGCTACGCAGCGTCAAACCACGGTCTGCGATCATCGAAACCAGCCGCCCGAAAGCACCCATGGCAGCAGACACGCCGAGCGCCAGATAGGTCCAGTCCTGCGCCAGAAAGATCGCGATCACACCAAGCCCGAGATAGAGGCCGCCGGTGGAGCGCACCGAGCCATACCCTTCCGGCGTGACCTCGCCGATGGCAAAACCGGAGAGCCTGAGTGCGGCGGCCGGCAGGACCAGGATGAACAGGCCGGCCAGCGCCGAGAGCGCCGCGCCGAGGAATGCAAGCTGCTCTGGCAGTTCGGTCGGGAAGTAGAGTTCCATGCTGGGCTCCTGATTCGGATATTCTCTTGAAAGGCCGGTCGCCATACCAGCGGGCGGTCACTTTTCAAAGGTCAGTCCCGATCAGAGAAAACTCTGCGGGTCGATGTCGAGCTGCACATGCACGCTGCCGCGCACTTTCGGGCCATTGGCCAGCATCTGGCGCAGATAGGCCTGCATGTCGCTGTTGCGCCGGCCGTGGACCAGAAGGCGGAAGCGGTGGCGGCCGCGCACAAGCGCCAGAGGCGCCTCCGCCGGCCCCAGAACGGCAATACCTGAAACGCGGGGCGCTGCGGCCCGCAGGCCTCGCGCATGGCCTTCCGCATCGGCCCTTGCATCGGCCGATACGATGATGGAGGCAAGCCGCCCGAAAGGCGGCAGAAGCGCCTTCTCGCGCTCGCCGATCTCGCGCTCGTAAAAGGCGGAGGGATCGCCGGAAACAATCGCCTGCATCACCGGATGCTGCGGCTGGTACGTTTGCAAAATTCCGTGGCTTTTCAAGCCGGTACGCCCGGCACGGCCGGTCACCTGGCTGAGCAGCTGAAAGGTGCGTTCGGCAGCTCTCGGGTCGCCATTGGCAAGGCCGAGATCCGCATCGACAATGCCGACCAGCGTCATCAGCGGAAAGTTATGACCCTTGGCCACCAGCTGCGTGCCGATGACGATATCCGCCTCGCCCTTGGCAATGGCCTCCAGCTCCAGCCTCAGCCGCTTGACGCCGCCCAGAAGGTCCGAGGACATGACGATGGTGCGGGCATCGGGGAAATGTTTTTCCACCTCTTCGGCAATCCGCTCCACACCGGGGCCGCAGGCGACGAGATGATCGAACGTGCCGCATTCGGGACAAGCCTCCGGCGTCTTTTCCGCATAACCGCACTGGTGGCACTGGATCTGGCCCTTGAAGCGATGTTCCACCAGCCAGCTTGAGCATTGCGGGCACTGGAAACGATGGCCACAGACACGACACAGCGTCAGCGGCGCATAACCACGACGGTTGAGGAAAAGCAGCGCCTGATGGCCATTTTCGACCGTCTTCTTCACCGCCCGCAGCAAGACAGGCGACAGGAAGCCGCCGCGGTCCGGTGGATGCCGGCGCATATCGACCAGATGCAGGTCCGGCATCGCCGCTTCACCGAAGCGGGTCGGCAGATGCACCATGTGATAGCGGCCGCTCTGGCCGTTCACCTGGCTTTCAACTGAAGGCGTCGCAGACACCAGAACCACCGGAAAATCGCCGATGCGCCCGCGCACGACCGCCATGTCGCGGGCATTGTAAAAGACCCGGTCCTCCTGCTTGTAGGCGGGATCATGCTCTTCATCGACCACGATGAGGCCGAGTTCCTCAAACGGCAGGAACAGCGCCGAGCGGGCGCCGGCGACAACGCGCACCTCCCCCGTCACCACACCGCGCCAGACCTTTTCGCGCAGGCGCGGCGACAGATCCGAATGCCATTCGGCAGGCTTTGCACCAAACCGATCCTGGAAACGTTCAAGAAAACTTGCCGTCAACGCGATTTCCGGCAGCAGGATCAGCACCTGGCGGCCCTTGCGCAGAGCCTCGGCAATCGCCTCGAAATACACCTCCGTCTTGCCCGACCCGGTGACGCCATCAATGAGGGAGGCGGAAAAACCGCCGGCCTGCATGTTCTCAACGATTTCCGAGGCGGCCTGCTTTTGCGGACCTTCGATGCGCGGTTCGACGTAATCGGGATCCGGCAGCGCCACCACCGGCGGCGGTGGTAAAAACACGGTATCGAACAGGCCCTGCTTCACCAGCCCGTCGATGACGCTTGCGGAAACGCCGGCCGCATGGGCAAGGCCGCTGCGTGTCCACGGCATTTCATCGCGGGTGAGGTCCAACACGCGGGCGCGCGCCGGCGTCAGCCGTTCCGGCTCACCGCCCCGGTAGCGCAGGGCCTCCACCATCGGTTCGGGATCGAGCGCTGCCGGCGCCCGCACGGCCATGCGCGCCACAAGCCCCGGCGGCGACAGGGTATAGGCGGAGACCCAGTCGATGAAGGCGCGCATTTCGCGCGTCAGCGGCGGACAATCGAAGGCAAGCGTGATCGGCCGCAGCTTTTTCGGATCGAGCCGCACGTCATCGGTGCCATCCCAGACCACGCCGATGACCTGTCGGGGGCCGAGCGGCACCTGCACCACGGAACCCGGCTCCACCGCCATGCCTTCAGGCACGGCATAACTATAGGCTTCCGGCACCGGCAAGGGCACCAGAACCGGCACAACACGGTTCACCTTCTGCGCATCAAAGAGGGCGCCGAAGAGATCGGACGAATCTTTTCCCATGGCGCGGGACCATGCCTCGGCGCGGAACAAAAGGGAACCGAAATCAGGCCGCGACGACGGCCTGACCCGGCGAAACAAACCGCGCATCCGGATTGGCGGCGAGTTCAAACACGGAATGTCGCTCCAGTGCCTTCGTCACCTCCACCGGATCACCCTCCAGTTCATCCGGCTGGATCATCTGGCCGATGGTGAAATCGAAGAGATCGCCCTTCTTGTTCAAAAGCTCGTAGAACACCGTCATGTCACGCAGTTCGGTGGACCATTTGGCAAACCAGTAGAACAGGCCGGAATTGCGCGCCTTCATGTGCATCGGCAGGATCGGCAGGTTATATTTGCGTGCAAGGCTGACGGCCGACATCTTCCACGGGCGCTCGTTGAGACGGCCATTGTCCCAATAGGCAATACGCCCGGAGGGAAACAGCACTGTGACCTTGCCCTCCTCCACCGCATGGTTGGTGAGTTTCAGCGTCTCGCGGGCCTTCAGCTTGGTCTTGTGCTCCTCGCGCCATTCGACCGGGATGATCATCTCGGAAAACCGCGGATTGACCCGCACCGCATCGCGATTGGCAAAAAACATCATGTCCGGCCGGCGGTCTTTGAGAAGATCGAAGACGGCGACTCCATCGGCAATACCGGTCGGGTGGTTGCTGACCAGAATGAAGCCGCCCGAGGACGGTATCCGCTCGCCATTGTGGACGCGGATATCCAGGTGCAGCATCCGGCTTAGATATTCAAACGACTGGAAGCCGGATAGGCTTTCGATATCGTTGGCAAAGCGGATGGCGCGGCTGTAGCGCAGGAGACTGTAGAGGAAAGGCCGCATTGCCGGCCAGAGTGGATGCCGGACGAGGCGCGTGCCGCGCTCGGCGATCAGAGTGTCCACGATATGACCGGGCTGGCCTTGCGACACGAGGGCGATCGCTTCGGCAAACTGCCCCAGGGCAGACGTGGAATGACGAGGTTGCATAGGCACTCCCTGAAGAACACATGCATTTTATCGCAGCCCTTGATGATCGAACTGTGACATCGAGAAGCCTTAGTGAATTGGTAACGCTCCATGCGCAATGTGGATCGCATCCTGTCAAAATCAACGGATACGCTGTGAACGAGATCCTGATCCTGGCGAGCCCAGAGCTTCTGGAAATGCGGCGTCAATGGCTGCAAAGCCTTGAAACCGAACGACGATTGGCCGCCAATACATTGGAAGCCTATGAACGGGACACACGCCAGTTCCTTGCCTTTCTCACAGGTCATCTCGGCGGGCCGGCGACAATTTCTGACATCCATACACTGCGCACGGCCGATCTGCGCTCGTTCCTGGCCAAACGCCGACGCGAGGGATCGGGTGCGCGTTCGCTCGGCCGGCATCTCGCCGGCCTTCGCTCTTTCCTGCGGCACCTCGAGCGCAAGGGGCTGGTGAATGCGGCAGCAGCCGGTGCGATCCGCGCACCGCGGCAGCCGAAATCGCTGCCGAAACCGCTCTCCGACCGTCAGGCGCTGGATGTGGTGAGCGCCGAGGCGCAGCTCAACGAAGAGCCCTGGATTGCCGCGCGCGATACCGCCGTTCTGACGCTTCTTTATGGCTGCGGCCTTCGCATTTCAGAAGCACTGGATCTCACGCCTGCCGATATTCCGGAAGGCGCGACATCGCTTCGGGTGACGGGCAAGGGCGGCAAGACGCGGATGGTGCCGCTGTTGCCCATCGTGCCGCAGGTGATCGAGACCTATCGCAAGCTCTGCCCCTATGCGCTTTCCAGCGATCAGCCGCTGTTTCGCGGCGCGCGTGGCGGAAAGCTCAACCCCGGCATCATTCAGCGCGAGATGCAGAAGCTGCGGGGCGCGCTCGGGCTGCCGGATAGCGCCACGCCGCATGCGCTTCGCCATTCCTTTGCCACGCATCTCCTGTCCGGTGGCGGCGACCTGCGCTCGATCCAGGAACTGCTCGGCCATGCCAGCCTGTCGACCACGCAGGTCTATACCGGCGTCGATCAGGCGCGCCTGCTCGAGGTTTATGACCGCGCGCATCCTCGTGCCTGACCGCTTCGCCGTGCCAGCCAAGACCAGTGTCACGCCAGCTCCTTGTAAAGGATAGGCATCGACATGAAGGAACCTGACCAATGCCCCTGCCCGCCCTCTCCTTCCTGTCACGCCGCTTCACCGCTGCAGCAGATGTAATGCAGTGGCTGCTCGCCTGCCTGCATGGTTTGGTGTTCCTGTCGTTTTTGGCGATACTGGCTTTTGCGCCGGCCGCAAGGGCGCAGGAGCCGATCTGCCGGGGTACAGATATCTTGGCGCAGATGCGCGAGACGGATCCGGCCACCTACCGCCGGATCGTCGCAGAAGGCGATGCCGTGCAGAACGGCAAGGGGCTGTTCTGGAAGATCGAAAAACCGGGGCTAAAAGCCTCCTACCTCCTTGGCACCATGCATGTGACCGATCCGCGCGTGCTTGCCCTCCCCAAGGGAGCCATGGCGGCAAAGGCCGGCGCAAAGGTGATCGTCATCGAATCCGACGAGATCCTTGACGAGCAGAAGGCCATGGCCCGCCTGATGACAAAACCGCAGCTGACGATGTTGATGGATGGCAAGACCATCCAGAGCTTTCTGTCGCCCACCGATACCGCAAGGCTGGATGCGGCCCTGAAGGCGCGCGGCATTCCGCTTGGCGCGGTGTCGCGCATGCAGCCGTGGATGCTGTCCAGTTTCATCGCACTTCCGGCCTGCGAATTGGCACGCAAGGCCAAGGGCGCTTCCTTTCTTGACAAGCAGTTGGCCGAAGATGCCATCCGCGCCGGAAAGCCGGTGAAGGGGCTGGAAACCATGGAGGAACAATTGTCCGCCATGGCCTCCATTTCGACGGAGTTCCATCTGAAATCGCTGATGGAAATGCTGGCGCTTGGCGACAGGATGGATGACGTGATGGTGACCATGACCGATCTTTACCTGTCCGGCGATATCGGCCGCACCATGCCGATGCTGAAGGCGGTTTCGCCGGATGGCGCCGACGGCGAAGGGTATGCAGAGTTTGAAGAGCGGATCGTCACTCAACGCAACCACAGGATGGCCGAACGCGCCCGTCCGCTGCTCGATGAGGGTGGCGTCTTTATTGCCGTCGGAGCCTTGCATCTGGTCGGAGAGGAAGGACTGGTCTCCCTGCTCCGCGCCGACGGTTTTACAGTGACGGCAGTAAACTGACGCTGCTCCTCACACGCCACGCGTCATGCGGGCCATCACATTGGTTTTCCAGATGAACTGGTGGACGAGCGCGCCCGCGACATGGGCGGCGAGCAGGAGCCAGAGCAGGATCCTCAAGACATCCGCATGCACGAAGCCGGCTGTCGTATTGCCGAAATAATACGCCCCGATGCCCGCAAGCGGCATGGCAAACAGCAGCGCATAGAGGAGCCCGTGGGTGATGTGGGCCAGGAGCCGCAATGGCGGCGGCTCGACTTCGGACGCGGCCGGCACGCCCTGGACGAGGCGCAGACAGAGGCGCAAGGCCGCAAGCGCCAGGATGGCGATGCCGACATAGGCATGGATGTTGGCCGAGGCGAGATCATCCGGTGTGACCGTCTCGCCGCGTCGCACGAGCCTGTTCCATTGCTCCATACCCTCGGTGAACAACAGGTTGAACAAGATCAGCAACGCCATGCCCCAATGCAGGACACGTTGCGGCACCGAGTAAGAAAGCGGAGACATTTCATCACCTTTTCAATGGGTTAAGAATGACCCACAGTAAGAGCCTGCACCCGGGACGCAAGCAGCGTGTGTTCTCCTGTCGAGAATTTAACCGAGGAATTGACCAATCACATGTGGCGCGGCCGGGAAAGAGGCCAGGCACCGCCTGCGGCAGTGCGAGCCGACTTTCAGCGACGCTTCGCCTCCAGACACCGCCCCACCTGGCGCAGCGACGCCTTGACGATCAGCCGGTGAAACGGCGTGATGACAGCGATGTAGATGCGCCCCAACAGGACCTTTCGATAGACCAGAGTGGTGAGCGAAACCAAGGCCTCCCCCTCCCCCTGGTCAAGAACATCGATCACCAGCCGAAAATCCAGATGGTTATCGTCAAGACCGACCACAATCTGTCCGTCCGATTGACTGATGATGGGGAAAAACCCGATCACTTCGGTATGGTTCGAGGCGACATCGCGGGTGGATTGCAAGCCGAAGGGGGCAACGATTGCGTTTCGAAGCCAGAGCAGAAACCGTGCCCAGGGCGGAAACCGGTCAAGCGCCAGATGCGCCACGTCCGCGGCCTGAAGCCTGCCGGTCGTTCTGACGCGCAGACTGTAACAATCCGCCCAGTCCGCCCGCGGCAAAGCTGGATGCGGCAAGCTGGGCAGACAGGAAATGAGCGTGTGAAGACGGGGCACGGACTGGGACATCTGCAAATCATAGAGCCCGAGCAACCGGTCGGCGCGCACAATCGGCGCGGCATGATGCGGCATGCGGTCACAGACAAAAAAGCCGCCACCCGAAGACCGGATGGCGGCTTTTCATAGCCAGATTTTGGCGACCGGTCACATGTGGATTGGCTTGAAGAAGGTGGCGAGTGCCGCTTCCTTGACCGCTTCCGACATGGTCGGGTGCGCATGGCAGGTGCGGCCGAGGTCTTCCGAGGAGCCGCCGAACTCCATCAGCACGGCTGCTTCGTGGATCATTTCGCCGGCGCCAAAGCCGATGATGTGGACGCCGAGTACGCGGTCGGTGTCCTTGTCGGCGAGAACTTTTACAAAACCGTCGGTTGCCTGCATGGCGCGGGCACGGCCGTTTGCCGTGAAGGGGAACTTGCCAGCCTTGTAGGAAACGCCTGCAGCCTTCAGTTCTTCTTCCGTCTTGCCGACAGAAGCGACTTCCGGCTGGGTGTAGACGACGCCTGGGATGACGTCATAGTTCACATGTCCATGCTGCCCGGCGAGGATTTCAGCCAGCGCCACGCCTTCGTCTTCCGCCTTGTGAGCAAGCATCGGGCCCTTCACCACGTCGCCGATGGCATAGATACCGGCAACATTGGTGGCATAGTGATGGTCGATTTCAACGCGGCCGCGATTGTCGAGCACGACGCCGGCTTCTTCCAGACCAAGACCTGCCGTGTAAGGCTTGCGGCCGGTGGCGACCAGCACCACGTCGGCGTCGATCGTCTTGATATCGCCGCCCTTGACGGGCTCGAACGTGACCTTGGCGCCGGTTTCCGTCTTTTCAACGCCGGTCACCTTGGCGCCGAGGTTGAATTCCACGCCCTGCTTGCCGAGGATGCGCTGGAACTGCTTGGACACTTCGCCATCCATGCCGCCGAGGATCGTGTCGAGATATTCGACAACCGTTACCTTGGCGCCGAGGCGCGACCAGACCGAACCGAGTTCAAGGCCAATAACGCCGCCGCCGACGACGACCATGTGGCCGGGCACCTTGTCCAGGGCGATGCCGCCGGTGGAGGAGACGATGACCTTTTCGTCGATCTCGACGGGGACGCCTGGAATGCCGGCAACGTCAGAGCCGGTGGCAATCACGATGTTCTTCGTTTCCAGTTCCTGCACCGTGCCATCTTCGGCGGTTACGGATACCTTGCCGGCCGAAACGATCTTGCCGGTGCCGATGAAGCTCTCGATCTTGTTCTTCTTGAAGAGGAAGGCAACGCCATCGACGTTCGACTTTACGGTCGCGTCCTTGTGGCCCATCATCTTTTCAAGGTTGAGCGTGGTGCCGGACAACTCGACGCCCAGCTCTTCCATGCCGTGCTTGGCGTGTGCAAAAACTTCCGAAGCGTGCAGCAGCGCCTTCGAAGGGATGCAGCCGACATTGAGGCAGGTGCCGCCGAACGTGGAGCGCTTTTCGACCACGGCCACCTTCATGCCGAGCTGTGCTGCCTTGATGGCGCAGACATAGCCGCCGGGGCCGGTGCCGATTACGATCAGATCATATGCCATTGTCGAAATCCTTCGTTCTTGCGCGACTATCTGCCGCCACTCACATTCATGATTGCGCCCGTCACGTAGGAAGCTTGCGGCGACAGAAGGTAAAGAACCGCCTCCGCCACTTCATCGGCCGTACCGGCGCGTTGCATCGGCACCGAGGGTGCCAGGTCTCTTGCACGATCCGGCAGGCCGCCGGATGCGTGGATATCCGTATCGATAATGCCGGGCCGCACCGCGTTGACGCGCACCCCTTCGGTTGCCACTTCGCGCGACAGGCCGATGGTGAACGTATCGACGGCGCCTTTGGCCGCGGCATAATCCACATATTGACCACCGCTGCCGAGAACGGCGGCCATGGAGGAAATGTTGACGATGGCGCCGCCCTTGCCGCCGTGGCGGGTGGACATGCGCTTCACCGCTTCCGACGCGCAGCGGATCTTGCCGATGACATTGATCGCAAACATCCGGTCCAGCCGCTCGCGCGACATCTCGTCCACCCGCGCCGTCCGATCGACGACGCCGGCATTGTTGACGAGACCGTCGATGCGGCCGAATTCACGATCAACGGCTGCGAAGATGGCGGCGATGCCCTCTTCCGTGCCGGTATCGCCCTGAACAATGCGGGCGATGCCGCCGTTTGCTGTTACCTGATCGGCAAGCGCCTGGGCGGCAGCCTCGTTCACCGCATAATTGATGAGCACACTCCAGCCGCGATCCGCTGCAAGCCGCACGACGGCTGCACCGATGCCGCGACTACCGCCTGTCACCAGCACTACGGGATTGTCTTGCATCGAATATCCCTCCAGCCCCGTTTCAGACCATCAACCCGATGATCATCACGAGAAGACCCAGCAGCGATCCCAGCCAGACCAGCGAACGGATGTAGGGGATGCCGGCCAGATAAAGCGGGATATAGGCAAGACGGCACACGAACCACAGCCAACCGCCGAGGAGGCCCCAGCCGCTCACATCGCCGTAAAAGGCAAGCGCCAGCACGAGACCGACAAAGGCCGGATAGGTTTCGCGGTAGTTGAGGGATGCACGTTCAGCCCGACCGGCAAGCGCGGATTTCGGCTTCTGGCCGTCATCGCGAGGACCGGCGTTCCAACCGGACCCCAGTTCCCGCGTTGCAAGGAAACCCTGCAGCATGACGTGGAAGACGAGAAGCACGACACTGAGCACCAGAAGCGCCATGGAGGGCGTCGCATGCTGCACCATCGTATCCATCTCGTCCTCCTTATTTGGTTATCAGAGATCGAGAACCAGACGTTCCGGATCTTCCAGGCTTTCCTTGACACGAACGAGGAAGGTGACTGCTTCCTTGCCGTCGACGATACGGTGATCGTAGGACAGAGCAAGATACATCATCGGGCGGATGACGATCTGGCCGCCGACGACGACCGGGCGATCCTGGATCTTGTGCATGCCGAGAATGCCCGACTGCGGAGCGTTGAGGATCGGCGAGGACATCAGCGAACCGTAGACGCCACCATTGGTGATGGTGAACGTGCCGCCCTGCATGTCGGCCATGCCGAGCGAACCATCGCGGGCTGCCTTGGCAAGACGTCCGAGTTCCTTTTCGACACCGGCGATCGAGCGCTGGTCGGCATCGCGGATGACCGGAACGACGAGGCCCTTGTCGGTGCCGACAGCCATGCCGACGTGACAATAGTTCTTGTAGATGATGTCGGTGCCGTCGATCTCGGCGTTAACGGCCGGCAGTTCCTTCAGGGCGTGGGTCACGGCCTTGGTGAAGAAGCCCATGAAGCCGAGCTTGACGCCATGCTTCTTTTCAAACACGTCCTTGTAGCGGTTGCGCAGGTCCATCACTGCAGACATATCCACCTCGTTATAGGTGGTCAGCATGGCGGCCGTGTTCTGGGCATCCTTCAGGCGCTTGGCAATGGTCTGGCGCAGGCGCGTCATCTTCACGCGCTCTTCGCGACCGGCATCTTCCGTGGTGGACGGAGCGCGCGGGGCAGCCGGAACCGGGGCCGGCGCTGCAGCCGGGCCCTTGGCGATGGCAGCGATCACGTCGCCCTTCAGCACCTGGCCACGCTTGCCGGAGCCATCAACATCACCCGTTGCGATGTTGTTGTCGGCTGCAAGCTTTGCAGCGGCAGGAGCGGCCGGCATGGAGGTGCCGGCAGAGGCAGGAGCCGCAGCTGGCGCCGGGGCGGCAGGGGCAGCAGCCGGAGCCGGCGTTGCAGCAGGAGCCGCCGCCGATGCGCCGGCGGAACCGGCAGCACCTTCGGCGATCTGGCCGAGCAGCGCGTTGAGGCCGACCGTTTCGCCGGCGGCAATGATGATTTCCGTCAGAACGCCCGAGGCAGGCGCCGGGACTTCGACGGTAACCTTGTCGGTTTCCAGTTCAACGATCGGCTCATCGGCCTTGACCGTGTCACCGACCTTCTTGAACCAGGTGCCGACGGTTGCCTCGCTGACGGATTCGCCGAGGGTGGGGACGCGAATTTCGGTGGCCATGATCTGTTTCCGTTTTTTAACCGATGTCGTTGAACTTCAGACGGGGCGGCTGAAATCAGCCGCCGAGCGCGTCTTCGAGGAAGGCTTCGAGCTGCGCCAGATGCTTCGACATCAGGCCCGTTGCCGGAGAAGCAGCCGCCGGGCGGCCAGTGTAGCGTACGCGCTGGTACTTGGCATCGATATGCGCCAGCACCCATTCCAGGTACGGATCAATGAAGGACCACGAACCCATGTTCTTGGGTTCTTCCTGGCACCACACCATTTCCGCATGGCGGAAGCGCGACAGCTCGTTGATCAGGGCCTTGGCCGGGAACGGATAAAGCTGTTCCAGACGCAGCAGGTAGACATCATCGATGCCGCGCTTTTCGCGCTCTTCCAAGAGGTCGTAATAAACCTTGCCGGAGCACATCACGACGCGGCGGATCTTGGCATCCTTCTGGAGCTTGATCGGGCCGTCCTTGATGACTTCAGCATCATCCCACAGCAGGCGGTGGAACGAGCTTTCGCCAGCCATTTCGGCAAGCGTGGAGGTGGCGCGCTTGTGGCGCAGCAGCGACTTCGGCGTCATCAGGATCAGCGGCTTGCGGAAGTCACGCTTCATCTGGCGGCGCAGGATGTGGAAGTAATTGGCCGGCGTCGTAACGTTGGCCACCTGCATGTTGTCTTCGGCGCACATCTGCAGCCAGCGCTCGAGGCGTGCAGACGAATGTTCCGGCCCCTGACCTTCATAACCATGCGGCAGAAGGCAGACGAGGCCGGACATGCGAAGCCACTTGCGTTCACCAGACGAGATGAACTGGTCAAACACCACCTGCGCACCGTTGGCGAAATCGCCGAACTGGGCTTCCCAGAGCGTCAGCGCATTCGGACGAGCCAGCGAATAACCATACTCGAAACCGAGCACGGCTTCTTCCGACAGCATAGAGTTGATGACTTCGTAGCGGGCCTGGGTCGGCGACAGGTTGGCAAGCGGGATATAACGCTCTTCCGTGTCCTGATCGTAGAGAACCGAGTGGCGTTGGCTGAACGTGCCGCGTTCGCAATCCTGGCCGGACAGGCGAACCTTGTGACCGTCGAGCGCCAGCGAACCGAAGGCAAAGGCTTCCGCCATCGCCCAGTCGATGCCCTCACCGGTTTCCACCATCTGCGCACGGTTATCCATGAAACGCTTGATGGTGCGGTGCGCGTTGAAACCTTCCGGAATGGTCGACAGCTTGCGGCCGATTTCCTTCAAGGACTTCATCGGCACGGCCGTCTTGCCGCGACGCTGTTCGTCGGCATTGTCGGCCGAGCGCAGGCCCGACCACTGGCCATCCAGCCAGTCGGCCTTGTTCGGCTTGTAGCTCTGGCCGGCTTCGAATTCCTGCTCCAGATGCGCGCGCCAGTCGGCCTTCATCTTCTGGAATTCGCCGTCGGAGATCAGGCCTTCGGCAATCAGGCGGGCCGCATAGATTTCCGTCACCGTCTGGTGGGCGCGGATAACCTTGTACATCTTCGGCTGCGTGAACGCGGGCTCATCGCCTTCGTTATGGCCGAAGCGGCGGTAGCAGAACATGTCCACGACCACAGGCTTGTGGAACTTCATGCGGAATTCGGTGGCAATCTTCGCTGCATAAACAACCGCTTCCGGATCGTCGCCGTTGACGTGGAAGATCGGCGCTTCGATCATCTTGGCCACATCCGACGGATAGGGCGACGAGCGCGAATAGGCCGGATTGGTGGTGAAACCGATCTGGTTGTTGATGATGAAATGCAGCGTGCCGGCAACGCGGTGACCGCGCAGACCAGACAGGCCCAGAATTTCAGCCGTCACACCCTGGCCGGCAAACGCGGCATCGCCATGCAGCAGAAGCGGCAGAACCTTCGCGCGTTCCTTCAGCGGAATGACATCGCCATCCCAGGACTTTGCCAGCATGTCCTGCTTGGCGCGTGCCTTGCCCATGACGACAGGGTTGACGATTTCCAGGTGCGACGGGTTGGCCGTCAGCGACAGGTGAACCTTGTTGCCATCGAATTCGCGATCGGAGGAGGCACCGAGATGGTACTTCACGTCGCCCGAGCCTTCGACTTCATCAGGCTTGAACGAACCGCCCTTGAACTCGTGGAACACGGCGCGGTGCGGCTTGTGCATGACGTTTGTGAGAACGTTCAGGCGGCCGCGATGGGCCATGCCGAGAACGACTTCTTCCAGACCGTCCTGGCCACCGCGCTTGATGATCTGTTCGAGCGCCGGGATCAGCGATTCGCCGCCGTCGAGACCAAAGCGCTTCGTGCCCTTGTACTTGACGTCGATGAACTGCTCGAAACCTTCCGATTCCACCAGCTTCTGCAGGATCGCCTTCTTGCCGTTCGGCGTGAATTCGACGCCCTTGCCGGGGCCTTCGATGCGCTCCTGGATCCAGGCTTTTTCTTCCGGATTGGAGATATGCATGAATTCGACGCCGAGCGTCGAGCAATAGGTGCGCTCGAGAATGTCGAGCATTTCGCGGATGGTGGCGTATTCCAGCCCCAGCACGTTGTCGATGAAGATCTTGCGGTCGTAATCGGCCTCAGTGAAACCATAAGCCGAGGGCGACAGTTCGTTATAGTCCTCGACCGGGGCTGCAAGGCCGAGCGGATCGAGCTTGGCATGCAGGTGGCCGCGCATGCGGTAGGCACGGATCATCATGATGGCGCGAACGCTGTCGCGGGTGGCGCGCAGCACTTCGGCCGGATCGAGCGGCTTGCCGGCGGAGACGGCTGTGGCTTCGGCCTTCGCCTGAACCTTCTTCTCGATGGCCTTTTCCACGACGGGCCAGTTGCCGTCGAGTGCCGAGACGAGATCGCCATTGGCCGGAATGGGCCAGTTCTTGCGCTGCCAGGAGGCGCCCTGGGCGGCCTTCTTCACGTCTTCCGGGTTATCAGCCAGCGCCTTGAAAAAGGACTGCCATTCGGGACCGACGGAATTCGGATCCTCTTCATACCGGGCATAAAGCTGCTCGATATAGCTGGCATTCGCGCCGTCGAGGAACGAAGTGATGAGAAACTGCTCGTTGGCTTCTTGCCGTGCCATGATGTTCATGCGGGCTTTGACGCCCGCCTCCTGACGTGTTTGGGTGCCGGAACTTGAAGCGCCGACCGTCGCTTTCAATGTCTGTGGTGCGCCGGGGAAACCTATCCCTTGCGACCGAAGCAGGCGACCCTTTCACGGCTCGCCTGCCCGAAGCTTATCATCGTAACGCTTATGTGGTTCAGCCCTTGAGGACTTCAACCAGCGTCTTGCCGAGGCGTGCAGGCGATGGCGAAACCTTGATACCAGCCGCTTCCATGGCTTCGATCTTGGATTCCGCGTCACCCTTGCCGCCGGACACGACAGCACCGGCATGGCCCATGGTGCGGCCCTTCGGTGCAGTGCGGCCAGCGATGAAGCCTGCCATCGGCTTCTTGCGGCCCTTCTTGGCTTCGTCGATGAGGAACTGTGCAGCTTCCTCTTCGGCAGCGCCGCCGATTTCGCCGATCATGATGATCGACTGGGTGGCGTCGTCGGCGAGGAACATTTCGAGCACGTCGATGAATTCCGTGCCCTTGACCGGGTCGCCGCCGATGCCGACAGCCGTGGTCTGGCCAAGGCCCTCGTTGGACGTCTGGAACACGGCTTCATAGGTGAGCGTGCCCGAACGCGAAACGATGCCGACCGAACCCTTGCGGAAGATGGAGCCCGGCATGATGCCGATCTTGCATTCTTCCGGTGTCAGGATGCCCGGGCAGTTGGGGCCGAGCAGGCGCGACTTGGACTTTTCGAGGCGGGCCTTGACCCGCACCATGTCCATGACCGGAATGCCTTCGGTGATGCAGGTGATGAACGGCACTTCAGCGTCGATCGCCTCGATGATGGCGTCAGCTGCACCTGCCGGCGGAACGTAGATGACCGAGGCGTCAGCGCCGGTCTTCTCGCGGGCTTCTGCAACGGAGGCAAAGATCGGCAGGCTTTCGCCCTTGGAACCGGTCCAGGTTTCGCCACCCTTCTTCGGGTGAATACCGCCGACCATCTGCGTGCCGTAATAAGCAAGCGCCTGTTCGGTGTGGAAGGTGCCGGTCTTGCCGGTCAGGCCCTGAACGAGGACCTTGGTGTCTTTATTGACGAGAATAGACATTGTTTCCGGTCCTTCAGATTAGGCGTTGATCGCCGCGACGATCTTCTTGGCAGCATCGTCCAGGTCGTCGGCAGCCGTGATCGCCAGGCCCGATTCGTTGAGGATCTTCTTGCCAAGCTCGACATTGGTGCCTTCGAGACGCACGACCAGCGGAACCTTGAGGCCGACTTCCTGCACAGCGGCAACGACGCCTTCTGCGATGACGTCGCACTTCATGATGCCACCGAAGATGTTGACGAGGATGCCCTCGACCTTCGGGTCAGCCGTGATGATCTTGAAAGCAGCCGCCACCTTCTCCTTGCCGGCGCCACCGCCGACGTCGCAGAAGTTTGCCGGCTCCTTGCCGTAGAGCTTGATGATGTCCATGGTTGCCATGGCAAGGCCAGCGCCGTTCACCATGCAGCCGATGTTGCCGTCGAGCGCCACGTAAGCGAGGTCCCACTTGGAGGCTTCGATTTCCTTGGCGTCTTCTTCCGACTCGTCGCGCAGCGCCTTGACGTCGTCATGGCGGAACATGGCATTGCCGTCGAAGGAGACCTTGGCGTCGAGAACGCGCAGATGGTCATTCTTCATGACGATCAGCGGGTTGATCTCGAGGAGCGCCATGTCCTTCTCGCTGAAGGCCTTGTAGAGGATCGGGAACAGCGACTTGGCATCTTCTGCAGCAGCACCCGACAGTTCGAGCACCTTGGAGATGGCAGCGATGTTTTCAGCCGTCACACCGGTTTCCGGGTCGATGGCGATGGTGTGGATCTTTTCCGGCGTGTCGTGGGCGACAGCCTCGATGTCCATGCCACCTTCCGTCGAAACGACGAAGGCAACCTTGCCGACCGAACGGTCGACCAGCAGCGAGCAATAGAGTTCGCGGGCAATGTCGGCGCCGTCTTCGATGTAGAGGCGGTTGACCTGCTTGCCGGCATCGCCCGTCTGGGCGGTTACCAGCGTGTTGCCGAACATTTCCTTGGCGTGGCTCTTGGCTTCATCGATGGAGAAAGCCAGGCGAACGCCGCCCTTGGCATCGGGGCCGAGTTCCTTGAACTTGCCCTTGCCGCGGCCGCCAGCGTGGATCTGGCTTTTCACCACATAAAGCGGGCCGGGAAGCTGCTTTGCGGCAGCTTCGGCTTCCTCTGCGGAAAAGATCGCCACACCTTCGGCAACCGGTGCGCCATAGCTCTTCAGAAGAGCCTTGGCCTGATATTCATGAATGTTCATCGTCTGGTCCTTGGGTCTCTAGGCCGTTAGGCGATTACTTGAGAGCGGGTGCAATGGCAGCGCAGGCTTCGCAGAGGCCGGCAACGGCGCCGACGGACTTCTGGAAAGCCGCCTGCTCTTCGCTGTTGAGATCGATTTCGATGATGCGCTCGATACCGCCGGCACCGATGATGGTGGGAACGCCGACATACATGTCGTTGACGCCGTACTGGCCAGACAGGTAGGCCGCGCAGGGCAGAACGCGCTTCTTGTCCTTCAGGAAGGATTCGGCCATCTCGATGGCGGAAGCGGCCGGTGCGTAATAGGCCGAGCCGGTCTTCAGGAGGCCGACGATTTCAGCGCCGCCGTCACGGGTGCGCTGGATGATCTGCTCAAGGCGCTCCTCGGTGATCCAGCCCATCTTGACGAGGTCAGTCAGCGGAATGCCGCCGATGGTGGAGTAACGGGCGAGCGGCACCATGGTATCGCCGTGGCCGCCGAGAACGAAGGCGGTGACGTCCTGAACCGATACGTTGAATTCTTCCGACAGGAACAGGCGGAAACGGCCGCTGTCGAGAACGCCGGCCATGCCGACGACCATGTTCTTCGGCAGGCCGGAGAACTTCTGCAGCGCCCAGACCATGGCGTCGAGCGGGTTGGTGATGCAGATCACGAAAGCGTTCGGGGCATATTTTGCAATGCCGGCGCCGACCTGTTCCATGACCTTGAGGTTGATGCCGAGAAGATCGTCGCGGCTCATGCCGGGCTTGCGGGCAACACCGGCGGTGACGATGCAGACGTCAGCGCCTTCAATGGCGGCGTAATCGCTGGCACCCGACAGCTTGGCATTAAAACCTTCGACTGGGCCGGACTGGGCGATATCCAGACCCTTGCCCTGCGGCACACCGTCAGCAATGTCGAAGAGGACGATGTCGCCCAGCTCCTTCAGGCTGGCCAAGTGCGCCAGCGTGCCACCGATCATGCCGGAACCAATAAGTGCGATCTTCTTGCGAGCCATCGAAAGCTTCCTCTCCATTCGGATGCACGGCCGGCATGAAAGCTGTCGACCGATATCGGCCTTTCGCATAGCTCTTATGGAAAAAAATGGCAATCGATTCTTTTGGACCGAATAATTTCAATCGGTTAGAAGCTAAAATTCTTACGTAAACGTAATACAATGTGTCGCAAAAGTGTTAAGCTTTGCCATGCTTTTCATGGTGCAGCGCCAGATAATCCGGGCTGCGCATCTCAAACAGACGCGAAATCGTCCGATCGAACTCAAAACCTTCGGTACCACGCTTTTCTGTCAGAAGTGCGTCAGGCATGGCGGCCGCCGTGATGAACAGGCGGATGCTGCGATCATAGAGTGCATCAACAAGATTGATGAAGCGTTTCGTCTGGTTGCGCTTTTCTGGCCCCAGAACCGGCACGTCCTCGACAAAGATCATGTCATAGTGCTCTGTAATGGCAAGATAATCGGCAGCCCCCAGCGGCGCGTCGCACAGGTCGGCAAACGTGAACCGCGCCGCGCGCCCATGGGCGCAAGGGATATGAATGCTGCGACCCGGCCTTGCGACCTCCGCCGGTTCCGCCTTGCCGCCATCGATAACCTGGCGCCACGTCGCTTCCATCGCCGCCTTGTTGCGACCATCGAGCGGCGACAGGTAGACGGGCAGGCTGGCGAGCTTTTCCATGCGGTAATCGGTCGGGGAATCGAGCGTCACCACGTCGACATTGGTTTTCAGCAGGTCGATGAACGGCAGGAACAGGCTGCGGTTGAGGCCTTCGCGATAAAGATCATCCGGCGCGACGTTGGAGGTGGCGATCAGCACGCAGCCCAAAGAAAACAGTTCGGTAAACAGGCGCCCGAGGATCATTGCATCGGTGATGTCGGTGACGGAAAATTCGTCGAAGCACAACAGTTCCGCTTCGGCAAAAAGGGCGGCGGCAACCGGCGGCACGGGGTCGGCCTGGCGGGTTTCGCCTGCCTTCAGCTTCTGGCGGTGCGCGTGGATGCGGGCATGAACATCCGCCATGAATTCGTGAAAATGGCAGCGGCGCTTGGCAGCGACCGGCACTTTTTCGAAAAACATGTCCATCAGCATGGTCTTGCCGCGCCCGACGGAGCCATGCACGTAGAGGCCGCGGATATCGGCCTCTGTGCGCTTGCTTTTGCGACCAAACAGCCAGCCGAGCGCACTTGATTTTTTGGCGGGCGCCTTGTCACGCAGCGCCGAAAGAATACGGTCGAGACGGGCAGCGACCGCCATCTGGGCCGGATCAAGCTGCAGGGTGCCGGCGGCGGCCATGGACTTCAGCGTTTCGCCAACGCTGTGATTGTAATCGGGAAGAGATTCCATGAAGCGCCCTGTGTACCGGGAGACAGCGCTCCCGGCGTGTCGGCTTAACGGCTGAGGCTAAGCGGCTGGCCGGAATTGGTCGTGCCATCAAAACGGTTGTCGGCACTCTTGTAGGCGCGGGCGATCACGTCGCCATTGCGGTTCTTGAAGAGAACGTTCTTGCCGCTGACTTCCCAGGACCCCATCGTCGTCAGTTCGCCGGTGCAGCCACGTGTGCCGCCGCGCGCGCCGCTGCCAAGGTTGGTGAGCGTCAGGAACATGTCGCAGGTGGCGCCGGATGCGTTGACGCGCCAGTTGCCGACCATCGATTCCTTGGTGACGTCGAGCGCCGTTGCCGGCGCAGCACCACCGGCTGCACCACCCGGCGGCAGCGAGGCCATGTTGTCCTGCGGGGCTGCCGGAAACTGCGAGCCGCCGGGGGCATCAAGCGAGCCCGATTGCACGGAGGGCACCGGCTGGGCCTGCAAAGGCGCTGGATTGGTGGGAGCAGGCAGAGAGCTATAGGGATTATAGGAAGTACGCTGGCAGCCGGCCAAGGCAAGAGCAACCACAACACCGGTCACCACATATCTGAACTGCATCACAAAGCTCCTAAAACCGCTCAACGCCCATCCCGCTATTGGACTGGAGGGCTGAATTATCGCCAAAGGACAGGTCAAATCAAGCCGCCCCGCCCGTTAACCATGCCTATTCAGCCTTGAGCCCACGCAGATGGAACACATCTGCGCGAGGTCAAGACCGCAAAAAGCCGTATCAGACGCGGCGCTCGACCATCATCTTCTTGATTTCGGCAATCGCCTTGGCGGGATTGAGGCCCTTGGGGCAGGTCTGGGCGCAGTTCATGATCGTGTGGCAGCGATAGAGCCGGAAGGGATCTTCCAGGTTGTCGAGGCGCTCGCCTTTAGACTCGTCGCGGCTGTCGATCAGCCAGCGATAGGCCTGAAGCAGAACGGCCGGACCGAGATAACGGTCGCCGTTCCACCAGTAGCTGGGACAGGAGGTGGAGCAGCAGGCGCACAGAATGCACTCGTAGAGACCGTCGAGCTTCATGCGGTCTTCGTGGCTCTGCTTCCATTCGGTGGCCGGCGGCGGTGAAACCGTCTTCAGCCAGGGCTCGATGGAGCGGTGCTGGGCATAAAAGTTGGTGAGATCCGGCACCAGATCCTTCACGACAGGCATATGCGGCAGCGGATAAACTTTCACGGTACCCTTCACGTCGTCCATGCCCTTGGTGCAGGCAAGCGTGTTGGACCCATCGATGTTCATGGCGCAGGAGCCGCAGATGCCCTCGCGACAGGAGCGGCGCAGCGTCAGCGTCGGGTCGATATTGTTCTTGATGTAGAGCAGGCCATCGAGAACCATCGGCCCGCAATTGTCGATATCGATGTAATAGGTATCGATGCGCGGGTTCTGACCGTCATCCGGGTTCCAGCGGTAGATGCGGAATTCACGGACATTGGCGGCACCGGCCGGCTTCGGCCAGACCTTGCCTTCGGTCATCGTGGAGTTCTTCGGGAGAGCGAGTTCAACCATTGCTGGACCTTTGATCCTCGGCGTCAGCCGCCGTTCTGTTAACCAGGTTATAAACATCCGGCGCCCATTGCGCCACGGTTGCAGTCAAAAGTGCGTGAGGACGGCCATCCGTCGCCGCCCACAGAAGAGACATACGCTCGGCCACCCGTCGCACGGATACCGCCATACCGCGGCCGAACGGCGCCGGCCACTTTGACTGCTTTTGCGCCCGGGCCGTCGCAATCACGCTTGCGGCGCCCGACTGCATCACAGGCCAGGGTGCAAGATCTGCAATCTTAAGCCCGTGCCAGGACGGCGCCCAGAGAAAATCATCCGCCGGAATGCACGAAGTCCCGATCCGCGCCAGCAGCCGTTCCGCGGCACGGCGCGTCACGATATAGGCGGCAGCACCGGAGCAGGGGCGCAGCGACCGCACGAGCCGGTGTGTTCCAACCATCGCCACGGACAAGACCTTGCGCCCTCCGGGCCGCGGAATGCCTTCCAGCTTGACGATATCGGCATCGAAGCCCAGTGCCAGCAGATCGTTCACCACCGTCTGGAACCCCGGCTGCGGTGCCGCATCGTCCTCCAATACCAGCGCATGGGCAAAGTCGGTCGCCAGAAACTGCCGCCAGGCCATGACGTGACCGGCAAGGCAGGCCTCTTCCGTCAGCATGAACAACCGGTTGCGATGGGCATTCCAGCCCACGGCATCCGGCGGAAATTTCAGCGCGGTGCCGCGCACTGCAAGCACCGCCTGCGGATCCTTTCGGGCATCGACGCCGGCAACGCGATGAAGCGGCCAGGGCAATGCGCCAAAACCTGCTTCAATCTGTTGCCAACGATCCGGCGAACGATCGAGATTGATCGCAAAAATACCAAGAGGCTTCCCCTCTGGGAGGTTTTTCACCGTGCTGGGAAGGGAAGCCGCCAGGATCATCGGTCAGTACACGCGTGCCTTGGGCTCGATCTTAACCGGATCGATGCCTTCTGCGATGAGGTCGGTGTGAACAGGACGGTAATCCAGCTTCACGTCGCCGTTCTCGCCCACCCAGGCCAGCGAATGCTTGCGCCAGGTCACATCGTCACGGCCGGCAAATGCGCCATCGGTGTAATCCTCGCGTGCATGGCTGCCGCGGCTCTCCTTGCGGGCCTCGGCGCTGTAGACAGTCGTGATGGCGTTGGCCATCAGGTTCTGCAACTCCAGCGTTTCCACGAGATCGGAATTCCAGATCATCGAACGGTCGGTGACCTTCAGATCCTTCATTTCACTCCAGATGGCCGACAGGCGCTGGCAACCGCTTTCCAGCGATTCCTGCGTGCGGAACACGGCGGCATCTTCCTGCATGGCGCGCTGCATCTTGTCGCGCAGCACAGCCGTCGGAGTACCACCGGCCGCATGGCGCAGACCGTCGAAACGATCCATGATCTTGTCGCAGGCAGCCGTGTTAAGCGCCGGCACCGGCGAAACGCGGTCGATGACCTGACCGGCGCGGATGGCGGCGGCACGACCGAAAACCACGAGGTCGATCAGCGAGTTGGAGCCAAGGCGGTTTGCACCATGAACCGATGCGCAACCGGCTTCGCCAACGGCCATCAGGCCGGGCAGCAGGCGTTCCGGGTTATTGGCGTCTGCATTCAGCACCTCGCCCCAGTAATTGGTGGGAATGCCGCCCATGTTGTAGTGAACGGTCGGCAGAACCGGGATCGGCTCGCGCGTCACGTCGACACCGGCAAAGATCTTGGCGCTTTCGGAAATGCCCGGAAGACGCTCGTGCAGCACGGCCGGATCGAGATGGTCGAGATGCAGGAAGATGTGGTCCTTGTTCTTGCCGACGCCGCGGCCTTCACGGATTTCCATCGTCATGCAGCGCGACACCACGTCACGCGAGGCCAGATCCTTGGCCGAGGGCGCATAGCGCTCCATGAAACGCTCGCCTTCGGAATTGACGAGATAACCGCCTTCGCCGCGCGCACCTTCCGTAATCAGACAGCCGGAGCCGTAGATGCCGGTCGGGTGGAACTGGACGAATTCCATGTCCTGCAGCGGCAGCCCTGCGCGGGCCACCATGCCGCCACCGTCGCCGGTGCAGGTGTGGGCGGACGTTGCCGAGAAGTATGCGCGGCCGTAACCGCCGGTTGCCAGTACCACCATTTTCGCCGCAAAGCGATGGATCGTGCCGTCATCAAGGTTCCAGGCAACAACGCCGGTGCAGCGGCCGTCATCGGACATGATGAGGTCGAGCGCAAAATATTCAATGAAGAATTCAGCGTTGTGCTTCAGCGACTGGCCATAAAGCGTGTGCAGGATGGCGTGGCCTGTGCGGTCTGCGGCAGCGCAGGTGCGCTGAACCGGCGGGCCGGCGCCAAAATTCTGCATGTGGCCGCCGAACGGGCGCTGGTAGATCTTGCCTTCTTCATTACGGGAGAAGGGCACGCCGTAATGTTCAAGCTCATAGACGGCCTTCGGCGCTTCCATGACCATGTACTGCATGGCGTCCACGTCGCCCAGCCAGTCAGAGCCCTTCACGGTATCGTAAAGGTGCCACTGCCAGCTATCCGGCGTCATGTTCTTCAGCGATGCAGCAATGCCGCCCTGTGCTGCAACCGTGTGGCTGCGGGTCGGAAAAACCTTGGTAATGCAGGCCGTCTTGAAGCCCTGCTCGGCCATGCCAAGCGTGGCGCGGAGACCAGCGCCGCCAGCGCCCACGACGATAACGTCATAGGAGTGGTCGACATAGGTATAGGCCTTGCCGGTCTGCGCGATGGGAGTGATCGATGCCATGACGGATTTAACCTCAGAATGCGATCTTCAAGGCGGCGAAAAGACAGAGGCCACCCACAAGAAGCGAGAAAAACGAGTTGAGGATCAGGACCAGCACCTTCATCTTTTCCGAATGAATGTAGTCCTGAATGATCTCTTCCATGCCAAGCCGCATGTGGACGATGCTGGCGATGATGGTCAGGGCATTGATCGTGGCGATGAACGGGTTCGACAGGGCCGAAACCACATCCGCATACGGCCGGCCGGCATACATGACCAGGAAGCCGAGATAAAACAGCAGGAGCGGAACCAGCGCCACAGACGTGGTGCGGACCTTCCAGAAGTGCTCCGTGCCGCTCTTGGCGGAACCGAGGCCCCGGACCTTGCCGAGGGGAGTGCGCATATCCATCAACAATCTCCTCAGCGAATGATCAGCACGACGGCCCAGACAAGGACAGTCAGCACGATGGACGCAACCAGATTGGCCTTGGCGAGCATCGTGGAGAATTCCTTCTCGAAGCCGTATCCAAGGTCCCACATGATGTGGCGCAGACCGCCGATCAGGTGGTGCAGCATGGCCCATGTGTAACCGAACAGGATAATCTGTCCTACGATGGAGCCGAAGAACCAGTTCACCTGGTTGAAGTATTCTTCGCCGGACGCTGCTGCAATCAACCAGGCCGCCACCAGAACCGTGCCGAAATACAGCGCACCGCCGGTAATGCGGTGCACGATCGACATGGCCATGGTGGGGATGAAACGATAAATTTGCAGATGCGGCGACAACGGCCGATTCTTTGTCACATTCGCCATCATATCCTCGCGGCGTTCGGTGCGCATTCACGCGGGAGCGCGTCCGGCAATGCACGATGCCGAAGAAATGTGCATTGCATCATGGGGTGATTTAATCGTCGGGCGACAAGACCACAAGCCAAATCAAGAAGGATTTTAAATTTAATCGATTGGGGCCGGTCGAGCCGCTCGATGGCCGGGTACATCATGACCCGGATTCGTCCACACACGTGAATTTATATCAGCTTTTCACGATGTTAGGATCCATTGGATACGGAATGTGTTAACGTCCGGTGAAGTCTCGAAATCGGGAGCCCGCCATGATGTCGCATGTGTTCAAGGCCGGCATGACAGCCGCAGCCGTCCTTCTTTCCATGCAGACCGTCGCCTGGAGCGGTGATGACGCTGCAATTCGCCACGAATCGCGCCGGCAGCATTTCCACCCTGAGCAAGGCCGGCAAGCACACCACCGCGGCCATGGCCAGGTCGGCGGCGATGGGCTGCCCTCGGTGATATCAGGTCTCGGCACGTTTGCCGGTTCTGTTTCAGCCTTGCGCGTTCGGGGGAACGGCATCTACTTTGCAAGCGATTTCACCCGCACGGGCAATCCCAGCGAAACCTTGCTTGCGCCACGGCCAAAAGTCATTTCAGTTGGTACGTCGGAAAATGCCGGGCAAGCATGCGCTTATGAAGCCGGCGTCTGCGTGATCCGCGGCGGTCGGTGACAAGACGTTTTCAGGTAAAACGCCAGACAGTGGTCTTCTTCACGTCGCTATCCTCCAGCGCCCGCGTCACCGGCACCTGATAGGTGGCAAGAGGCCTGAGGCGGTCCTTCGGAAGATAGCTGCGGCCGGGATCACCCACAATCACCTGCTTGCCCTCGTCTGCCAGACGGCTGAACCAGGGAATGAGGGCTGCGGCGAAATCGCGATCATAAAACACGTCGCCGGCCAGGATTATCTCCGCGTCGACAGGCCCGCCCACCAGGTTCTCTCCAGTGAAGGTGAGCAACACGTCGTTTTCCGCAGCATTCAGCGCCACGGCCGCTGCCGTCCACGGATCAATATCGGCGGTCAGCACAGCGTCTGCCCCGGCAAGCTTTGCTGCGATTGCCACGAGGCCGGAGCCAGTCGCAAAATCCAGAACAGATTTGCCGGCCACCAGATGCGGATGATCGAGCACATGGCGGGCAACGCCCTGCCCGCCCGCCCAGGCAAAAGCCCAGAAGGGCGGCGGCAGGCCTATGGCCTCCTGTTCCTCTTGCGTCTTCAGCCAGAGATCATGCGCCTCGTCGGCCAGATGCAGACGGATTTCCGGCACATGCGGCGGCGCTGTGACCCGCGTATTGGCAAGAATGAAGGCGCGCGGATCGGTTTTCAGGAGAGGCCCCTATTCGGACGGCGAGAGCGGAGGATTGTCGAGCCCGCCCATGCGGCAGACCTCGAAATATTCCTCTTCCGTCACCGGCTGCACGGACAACCGCATGGAGGTGACGAGCGCCATCTTTTCCAGCTTCGGATTGGCCTTCACGTCCTTCAGCGACACCGGTTTCGGCATATCGCAGACGGCGCGGATATCGACACAATCCCAGCGCAGATCGCCTTCCGCCGTCGAATCGGGATGCGACAGCGCGCAGACTTCCGCGATGCCGACCACTTCCAGCCCCTCGTTGGAGTGGTAGAAAAAGCCTTTGTCGCCGATCTTCATGGCCCGCATGTT
Source organism: Neorhizobium sp. PAMB6630 (assembly GCF_058242775.1). Taxonomy (NCBI): domain Bacteria; kingdom Pseudomonadati; phylum Pseudomonadota; class Alphaproteobacteria; order Hyphomicrobiales; family Rhizobiaceae; genus Neorhizobium; species Neorhizobium sp. PAMB6630. The sequence continues at coordinate 353,490 of NZ_CM177836.1, read as the reverse complement.
GTTGCGCGCCAGATAATTGCGCACGCCGGTCCATTCCTCACCATCAGCACCCTTGGCCTTCTGCATCTCCCAGGACCATTTGAACGGCTCGGATTTATAAAGCCAGTAGGCCATTGCGCCTCAAGCCTCCGGCTTGTTGAAGACCCAGTTAAAGGGTTTTACCTCGACGGACTGGAAAAGGCCGGCCTTGGCGTAAGGATCGGCATCGGCAATCGCGCGGGCTTCCTCGATCGTGTCGGTCTCGACGATAACGAGGCTACCGTTCGGCTTGCCGTCGCCATCCAGGAAGGGACCGGCCATTTTCAGGATGCCCTTTTCGTTCAGGGCATTGAGATGCTCGACATGTTCCGGGCGAGTGTCCATGCGAACGTTCAGGTGGCCGGGCTTGTCGGCGCAGACGAAGGCAAAAAGAGCCATGACATCAGTCTCCTGTCTGAGGGTTATTCGGTGGTGATGGGCCGGCTCATCAGCTGTTCCATGGCGGTGCGGACATCAAGCCGCCCTTCCATGATGGCAGCGACGGCCTCGGTGATCGGCAGTTCGACGGAATGGCGCGATGAGAGGCTCGCCGCAATGCCGGCGGTAAAGGCGCCTTCGACAAGCGCTCCGCCCGACATGTCAGCCGAAGCCCCCTGCCCCAGCGAAATGCCGAAACGCAGATTACGGGACTGATGGCTGGTGGCCGTCAGAACCAGATCACCAAGACCGGACAGGCCGCGCACCGTATCGGCCTCGCCGCCCATGGCAGAAACCAGCCGCGACATTTCAGCAAGGCCGCGCGCGATCAGCGCAGCGCGGGCGGATTCGCCCAGACCTGCCCCCTCCACCACGCCGCAGGCAATCGCCAGCACATTCTTCAGCGCCCCGCCCAGCTGCACGCCGATGCGGTCGCTTGAGGCATAAAGGCGAAAGGTTCGGCCGGAGATCGTATGCGCCAGCCGCTCGGCGAGTGCCATATCGTCTGCCGCAAGCGACATGGCCGTCGGAAGCCCGCGGGCGATATCGGCGGCAAAACCGGGGCCGGAGAGCACCGCCACCGGATGATGCGGCAGTTCCTGCTCCAGCACATCGCTCAGCAACCGGCCGGACGAGCGCTCGATGCCCTTGGCGCAGGTGACGACAACGGCTTCAGAGCCGAGATAGGGGCCGTAATGGCGCGCGGCATCGGCATGGGCCTGCGAAGGCATGGCAAACAGCACGATGCCGGCCTCTCCCAGCGCATCGGGTTCTGCCGAAAATTGCAATGCATCGGGAAGCGGCACGCCGGGAAGCGCTGCATCATGCACTCGGTCATTGCGCAGATCCGCCATCAGCGACGTATCGCGCCCGATAAGGGTGACGTTCGCCTTGCCTTCCAGCGCCATCACGGTGGCCAATGCCGTACCGAAGGCGCCGGCGCCGATAACGACAATATTTTCCCGATCGCTCATGCCTTTGCTCCGCGTTTTCCAGATCCGATCAGCGCTGCAGCACCCGCATCCAGCGGCCAGCGGGAACGCGGCGCGGTGGAGATCGGGTCGTCCGGCAGGCCGGCTGCCATGCGCTCCAGACCTGCCCAGGCGATCATGGCGGCATTATCCGTACAGAGCTGAAGTGGCGGCGCGATGAAACGAAAGCGGTTGGCGTCACAAAGTTCCTGAAGCGTGGCGCGGATCACCTGATTGGCGGCAACACCACCGGCCACCACCAGCGCCGGTTCGGCAAGCGTCGGGTAGCGCTCCTTGAAACGGGCAAGGCCACGGCCGATGCGATCCTTCAGCGTGCGCGAAATGGCATGCTGGAAGGAGGCGCAGATATCGGCGATATCCTGATCGGTGAGCGGCTGGATGGCGGTTGCCGCCTGGCGCACCGCCGTCTTCAGGCCGGAAAAGGAAAAATCCAGCCGCGCTTCGCCGACCAGTGGGCGCGGCAGGGAAAAGCGGTTGGGATCACCGGCCTTGGCTGCTTTTTCCACAGCCGGACCACCGGGATAAGGCAGGCCGAGCAGCTTTGCCGTCTTGTCAAAAGCCTCGCCCAGCGCATCATCAATGGTGGTGCCGAAACGCTCGTAATCGCCGACACCCTTCACCAGCACCAGCTGCGTGTGGCCGCCGGAGACGAGCAGCATCAGGTAGGGGAACGATAGCCCATCGGTCAGCCGTGCCGTCAGCGCATGGCCTTCCAGATGGTTGATGGCATAAAGCGGCTTGTCCGTCGCGCGCGCAATCGCCTTGCCGGTCATCAGGCCAACCAGAAGGCCGCCGATGAGGCCGGGACCGGCGGTGGCGGCCACCGCGTCGATATCCTTCAACGTCACGCCAGCGCGCGACAAGGCTTCCTCGATCAGGCCGTCGAGCGCTTCGACATGGGCGCGGGCGGCGATTTCCGGAACGACGCCGCCAAAGGCACTGTGTTCTTCGAGCTGCGACAAAACGACGTCGGAGACGATCTCGCCCTTTCCATCGGCATGGCGAACCACGATGGATGCGGCGGTTTCGTCGCAGCTGGTTTCGATGCCGAGGATGCGCAGGATGGGTGTCATGGTGACTGAAACAATGCGGGCGAATTGCGATGCCGGTCAAAGCCGGTTACGAAGCTATCGCGTAACAATGGATGACACGAGATGCAAACAAAACCTTTCCGGATCGGCACGCGCGGCAGCCCGCTGGCGCTGGCCCAGGCCTCCGAAACACGCGCCCGGCTGATGGCGGCGCATGGCCTGCCGGAAGAAATGTTCGAGATCGTCGTGCTCTCCACCAAGGGTGACCGCATTACCGATAGGGCGCTGTCGGAAGTCGGCGGCAAGGGCCTGTTCACCGAGGAACTGGAGGCGCAGCTTTTGATCGGCGAGCTGGATTTTGCCGTGCATTCCTCCAAGGACATGCCAACGGCGCTGCCGGCAGGCCTTGAACTTTCCGCCTATCTCCCGCGCGAGGATTTTCGCGATGCCTTTATCGGCCGCACGGCGCCCAGCCTGATGGCACTACCGGATGGCGCCGTCGTCGGCTCCTCGTCGCTTCGACGGCAGGCGCTCATCCGCCGTCGCCGGCCGGATATTTCCGTCATCACCTTCCGCGGCCTTGTGGAAACGCGGCTGCGCAAGCTGGAAGAGGGCCAGGTGGATGCAACCCTTCTGGCGCTTGCCGGCCTCAACCGCCTTTCCATGCCCGATGTGGCAACCGAACTGATGGACCCGGCAGATTTTCCCCCGGCACCGGCGCAAGGGGCGATCTGCATCGAAAGCCGCATCGGCGACCAGCGCGTGCTCGATCTGCTGGAGGCGATCAACGACCGGCCGACATGGGATGCCGTCTCCTGCGAGCGGGCGTTTCTGGCAGCGCTCGATGGCTCATGCCGCACCCCGATTGCCGGTTATGCGATCTGCGAGGGCGAGCATCTGAAATTTTCCGGCCTCATCCTGACGCCCGACGGAAGCCGCGAACATGCGGTGGAGATGGAGGGTCTGCGCAGCGAGGCGGGCAAGCTTGGCGCTCAGGCGGGCACACTGGTGCGCACCGCCGCCGGCCCCGATTTCTTCGCCGACTGGACCTGATGCCATGCGGGTGATCGTGACCCGGCCAGCAGACAGCGCCCGCCGCACGGCGACAAGACTTGCTGCGCTCGGTCACGATGCACTGCTGCTGCCGCTCACGCGCGCCGAACACCGGGCCGAAGTCGCGCAGAATGCGCTGGCCCGGCCACACCAGGCCATCGTCTTCACCAGCGCCGAAGCCATTCGCGCGCTGAAAGGCATTGATCTTGCACCGCATCTCGACACGCCGGTTTTCACCGTGGGCGAAGCAAGTGCCGAAGCGGCCCGCATCGCAGGTTTTCGCCATGTGACAGCCGGTGGCGGAACCGGGGCGGACCTGGCCGGGCTGATCGGCACTGCCGACCTGAATACCCTGCTTTATCTGGCGGGCACGCCGCGCTCACCGGGATTTGAAGATGGGCTGCAGCGGCAAGGGATCGGCTGCGACGTTGCGGAATGTTATGCCATGGTGGCGAGACAGTGGAGCAGGCAAGAGGTCGCGCTTCTCACCCCCTTGCCGGATGGCCTTCTGCTTTACTCGCGCGAGGCGGCGCAACTTTTCTTTGCGCATCAGGCGGTGCGGGAACGCCCGCAGGCATTTTACGGCCTGCGCGTCTTTTGCCTGAGCGAGGCAATCGCCGCTGCCATTCCGGATGATTTTGCGGTGCAAACAGTGGTTTCGCCGACCCCTTCGGAGGCGGATCTCCTGGCGCTTCTCGGCTGACGCGGTTTTTCTTTGGTCGAAGCTTGGAACCAAAATAGCCCACGCCTCTTTCCATCCTCCTTCCGGCTGACTAGTTTCAACAGAGACAGTCGCAAAATGAGGTTGCCATGGTTTCCGACAAGCCGCCACGCCGCTCCCGTTCGGGAAAGACACCGGTCACCCTGGATCTTTCGGCCGACAAGGCTGTCGATCAGGCGGATCCTTCTGCCATGGCCGAGCCCGTGCGCAGCGATGACACCGACCGCACACCGCCGGCGGGCCTTGCAGGAGACACATCCGTGACACCGCAAGACACCGGCATGTCCGGCACTCCATTCGGTGAAAAGGTCGCAACGCCTGTCACCCAGGACGCGCCGGCCCAGAGCGCGCCGGCTGACGGCAATGTCGCCGCCTCTGCGTCTCCCGAAAACCTTGCGCCACGCACGGTCAAGGACACGCCGCCTGCCGCTGCCAGTGCAAGCGCGCCGCTTGCTACGGAAAAAGCCGATCCGGCCGGGAAGCAGGATACCACCACACCGGATGCGGCCAAGGCAGAAGCTTTGAAGACCGACGCTTTCAAGACAGGTGCGGCGGACGCAAAGCCTGAACTGTCGTCGCAAAAATCCGCCAGCACGGCCGGCACAACTGCGGTGCCGCCCAGCGGCAAGCCGACCGCTTCGGCTTTCTCAAGCGCACCCTCATCTTCTTCCGGCACAACGCCCGGCGCTTCGTCTTCGCGTCCAGCCTCAGGCGCTTCGGCAACCGTGCCGCCTTCGGCGCGCGGGGCCTCGGGGGCAAGCCTTGCCGCTTCCGGCATCATCGGCGGTCTTGTCGCCCTGCTGCTTGCCGGCAGCATGCAATATGCCGGTTACCTGCCCGGCCCTGCTCGTTCGAACGGCAGCGGCGACGTCTCGGCCGAGATTGCCGATCTGCGCCAGCAGGTGGCAAGCTTGCGCAATACGCCGGCTGCGAGCACCGATAGTGATCTTGCCGCCCGTGTGAGCGCGCTCGAAACCTCCATCGGCAACAATGGCACCGCACCGGAGGTGACCGAACGTCTTTCGTCGCTGCAATCGGACATCGAAGCCTTGCGCTCCTCGACAAAGAACGACGATGCCGCCGCCGCCGATCTTGGCCAGCGCCTTTCCGGCATCGAAACACGGCTGAACAGACCCGGCCCTGAACAGGCGATCGCGCGCGCCCTTGCAGCGGCCGCGCTGAAAGCCGCAACCGAGCGCGGCGGTTCCTTTGCCGCTGAACTCCAGACGTTTGCCGATGTTGCCTCCGATGATCCGGCGGTCGAGGGCCTTCGTGCCTATGCCGGCGATGGTGTGCCGACGCGGGCCGATCTGGCGCGCCGCCTGCCGGCTGCAACCGACGCCATGATGGACGCGTTGCACCAGCCGGCAGAAGGCGAAGGCATTGCAAGCCGGCTCCTGTCCAGCGCCATGCGCGTCGTCAAGGTGCGCCCGGTGGGCGATGTCGCCGGTGATACGCCGGAGGCCGTGGTGGCGCGGATGGAGGAGCGGGTGAAGACCGGCAACCTGCAGGCGGCCGTTTCCGAATGGAATGCGCTTCCCGAAGCCGCAAGGCAGGCCTCGCAGGATTTCAAGCGCGCGCTTGATGCACGCATCAAGGTGGACGAGCTTGCAAGCGGCACCCTGACCCGCGCCATGACAAGCACCGGCACGGCTGGTTGAGGAGAACCCCTGCATGATCCGTCTGTTCATCTTCGCCGTCGTCACGCTGGGTCTTGGCTGGAGCTTTTCCTGGCTTGCCGAACGTCCCGGCCTCATCTCCATCACCTGGCAGAACCAGCTGATCGAAACCAGCATCATGGTGGCGGCAACAGCCATCGTTGCGCTTATCTTCGCGGTGATGTTCGTCTGGTGGCTGATCCAGACCATCTGGACCTCACCGCATTCGGTGCGCCGTTATTTTCGCGCCCGCAAGCGGGATCGCGGTTATCAAGCGCTGTCGACCGGGATGATCGCTGCCGGCTCCGGCAATGCGCTGCTCGCCCGCAAGATGAGTGCCCGCGCCCGTGGCCTTCTGCGCGCTGATCAGGAGCCGCTGATCCAGCTTCTGGAAGCCCAGACCGCGCTGATCGAAGGGCGCTACGAAGAGGCGCGGGAAAAATTCGAAAAGATGGCAGAGGATCCGGAAACCCGGGAACTCGGCCTGCGCGGTCTCTATATGGAAGCCCGTCGGCTCGGCGCCAACGAAGCGGCCCGCCAGTATGCAGAGACCGCCGTGGAGCACGCGCCCTACTTGCCCTGGGCTGCCGAGGCAACGCTGGAATATCGCTGTCAGGAGGGCCGTTGGGAAGATGCCATCCGGCTTCTCGACCAGCAGAAGATCGCCAATGTCATCGACAAAAAACAGGCCGACCGCTGGAAGGCTGTGCTCTTGACCGCGCGTGCCACCGAGCGTCTGGAAGGCGATCCGAAAGGCGCCCGCGATGATGCGACGGCGGCCCTCAAGCTTGCCAAGGATCTCGTTCCCGCCGGTATCATTGCCGCCAAGGCCTATATGCGCGAGGACAACCTGCGCAAGGCCGCTTCCGTGCTGGAAAGCCTCTGGAAGATCACGCCGCATCCACAGGTGGCGGAAGCCTATGTGCGTGCCCGCAGCGGCGATAGTGCCAGTGACCGCCTGAAGCGCGCCGAAAAGCTGGAGGCGCTGAAGCCAAACAATCCGGAATCGCTTCTGGCTGTCGCCGAGGCCGCCCTCGACACGAAGGATTTCAGGAAGGCACGCGACAAGGCGGAAGCAGCGCTGCGCATGGGTCCACGCGAGAGCGCTTATCTGCTGCTGGCGGATATCGAGGAAAACGAGACCGGTGATCAGGGCCGCATCCGCCACTGGATGGCGCAGGCGCTGCGCGCGCCGCGCAATGCCGCCTGGGTGGCCGACGGTTTCGTCTCCGAGCGCTGGCTGCCGATGTCACCGGTCACCGGTCGTCTGGATGCCTTCGAATGGAAGCAGCCTTTTGGCCAGCTGGAAGGCCCGGTGGAGGAAGGCACGCTTGCCGCCGAAACCGCGATTGCCAGCCTGCCGCCGGTGCGCGACATCACCCCTTCGCCGAAAGCCGCGCCGGTTGCCGCAGCAAAGCCCGCCGATATCGCCGCGGACACCCCGGCAACGGCGGAACCGCCGCCGCTTACCGTGGTGAACATGCCTGAAAAACCAAAACCTGCGCCGGCATCTTCCGTCACGCCGAAACCGGAAGGCGACGGTAAGGTTATTGCCGCGGAACAGACACCTGATCCGTTCAACGGGCGCCCGCCGGATGATCCGGGCGTGAAGGATCAGAATGCGCAGCCGGAACCACCCACGCGCCTGCGCATTTTTTGAGTATGCTTATGTTTGACCGTATCCAGGATTTCTTCCAGTCGCTGACCGACGACCGGATCAATGACGAATTTGCGCCCGATGATCCGCGCGTTGCCTTTGCTGCCCTATGCTTCCAGGTGATGGAAGCGGACGGGCGGGTGTCGGAGGCGGAAAAGTCGAAGCTGAAAGTGCTGTTGCGTGACCGCTATCAGCTCGACAGCACTCATCTGGCAAGCCTGATCGAGGCTGGCCGCACGGCAGGCTCGGAAGCAGTTGACTATTATCGTTTTACCTCCGATCTTAAGCGTCATCTCAGTCCCGAGGACTGCGTCAACCTGGTCGGGGTCCTCTGGGACCTCGTTTATGCCGATGGTGAACGCAGCGAGATGGAAGATCACGTGATCTGGAGGATAGCGGATCTTCTCGGCGTCTCGGCAAGGGACAGGGTGCTGGAGCGCCAGAAGGTTGCGGCGCGCACGGTTGGCATGGACGGCGGAGGAGATCAGGGAGGAGACTGAGGAAAACCGGATGCTGATGATACCTCCGAGCCAAGACGCAAGACAGACCCGCCCAGATGGATCAACCGCCAAGACGTCCAAAGGCCGGCAGCCGATCCTGATCGTGCTGCATCAGGAACGCTCCTCCCCGGGACGCGTGGGCCAGATGCTGCTGGATAAGGGTTATGCTCTCGATATCCGCCGCCCCGTACTTGGCGATCCGCTGCCGGAAACGCTGGCGCATCATGCCGGTGCCGTCATTTTCGGTGGACCGATGAGCGCCAACGATCCGGACGCTTTTGTAAAGGCCGAGATCGATTGGATTTCGGTGCCGCTCCGGGAAAACAAACCTTACCTCGGCATCTGTCTCGGCGCCCAGATGATGGTCAAAAAACTTGGCGGCAGAGTTGCAGCCGAAGGCAATGGCCTCACCGAAATCGGCTGGTATCCGCTACGCGCCACCGAACACGGCCGGCTTCTGATGCATTGGCCCAAAATGGTCTACCATTTTCATCGCGAAGGTTTTGACGTGCCCCGCGGCGTGCAGCTTCTGGCGGAAGGCGATGCCTATCCGCATCAGGCCATCCGCTACGGCGACAATGCCTGGGGTGTGCAGTTTCATGCGGAACTGACGCGCGCCATGATGCACAGCTGGGTGGTGCGCGGCGCCTCGCGTTTCGTCATGCCCAATGCCCAGCAGGGACGCGAGCATCTGGAGGGACGGATGATTTTCGATGCGCCGCTGAAGGCCTGGCTGGCAGATTTTCTCGACATGGTGTTCCAGCGTGACAGCGTCAAACAAGCCGCGCGCGCCACCACGCGCCCGAAGCTGGATGCCACCGCCATCGGCTGACGTTTTGGTCAGGGGTTGGACGGTGCGTCGAGATTGTCGATCTTGCGCAATTTTGGAAAGCTGAGCGCCCAGATGACGGAAACGGCGAGTGTTCCGATACCGCCGATGACGACGGCCGGCACGGCCCCCACCACATGCGCCATGGTGCCGGCGCGGAATTCGCCAAGCTCGTTGGACGCGCCGACAAAGACCATGTTGACGGCGTTGACGCGTCCGCGCACTTCATCTGGCGTCCACAACATGATCAGGCTTTCGCGGACATAGACCGAGATCATGTCGGATGCGCCCATCAGCATCAGCGCAGCAATCGATAACCACACCGTCTGCGACATTCCGAAGACGACCGTTGCGACACCGAAAAGGGCAACGCCACCGAACATGGCAAGGCCCGCATGCTTGCGGATCGGATAGGCCGCCAGCAGCACGGCCACCACGATAGCGCCAACGCCCGGTGCCGAACGCAGGAGGCCAAGGCCCCAGGGGCCAAGATCCAGCACGTCACGGGCAAAGACCGGCATCAGCGCAACAGCACCGCCGAGTAGAACGGCAAACAGATCAAGCGAGATGGCACCCAGCACCACCTTTTCGGTGGAGATGAAACGGAAGCCGGCGAGGATCGTGGTCCAGCTGACGGCCTTGGAGGCGGCAGTGCGCTGGGCAGGCTTGGGGATGCTGATAATCAGCACCATGGCGCCCAGCATGAACACCAGGGCCGTGGAATAGGCCGCAACCGCACTTGCACCATACAGCAGACCGCCGGCCACCGGGCCAAGGATGGAAGCCGTCTGCCAGGAGGAGGAATTCCAGGCAATCGCGTTCGGCAGATCCTTTTCCGGCACGAGGTTCGGGGCAAGCGACTGCACCGCCGGACCCATGAAGGCACGCTCGATGCCGAAGACGACAAGGATACCAAACACCGGCCAGGGCGAAAAACTGTGCGTCAGCGTGAGGAAAAGAAGCGCTGCCGTGCACACGCCGCCTAGCAGCAGGCAGGCCGCCACGATGGCGCGGCGATTATAGCGGTCGGCAACCGAACCGGTGACCAGGATCAGCAACAGCGACGGCAGGAACTGGAAAAGGCCGATCAGCCCGAGATAAAGCGCATTGCCGGTGACATCATACATCTGCCATCCGACAGAGACGCTGACAATCTGCGTGGCAAAGGCTGCAAGAAACCGGGAGAAGAAAAAGCGGCTGTAGGAGGAGTGCCGGAATGCGGCAAAACGGTCATCAGCGGCAGGCAGGGACATCGGAAACGCTTTCGACGTGCCGCCCGTGGCAGGCGGCCGCTCGTTAAACATGATTCGCCATAGGCCTTGAAACGGCACTTGTCGCCTAAGTCGCCAATGTCTACATGTCTGTCAACCAAAGATATGGAGTTATGGATGATCGCGCTGTTTCAGACCATCGATCTGGCTTTGAACCTTTATACCTGGGTGCTCATTGCCAGCGCCATCTTCTCCTGGCTTTACGCCTTCAACGTCATCAATTCGAGCAACAGCTTCGTCAACTCCATCGGCACGATGCTGTATAACCTGACGGAACCGGCGCTTCGCCCGATCCGCCGCGTCATGCCCAATCTCGGCGGCATCGACATTTCCCCGATCATCCTCCTGCTGATCATCTTCTTTATCCGCTCGCTGATGTGGACCACCATCGTTCCGGCACTGGTTTGATCCGGGCCTATACGCCCTTTCCCGACCATGTGCGGCTTGCCGTTCGCCTGACACCGAACGCATCCCGTGATGCGCTCGAAGGCATCGAGACGGCGGCGGACGGCGAATGCTGGCTGAAGGCCCGCGTCACTGCCGTTCCTGAAGACGGCAAGGCCAACAAGGCGCTGGTCAAACTTCTGGCGGGCAAACTGCGCGTGCCAAAATCCTCGATCTCGCTCATTTCCGGCGACACGGCGCGCAAAAAAATCCTCCGGCTCGAGGGCGAACCGGAGGATCTGATGAAGAAGCTGGATGCGCTGACGCCCGCCTGAGGGCATCCAGCGCAAAGCTTTTTATTTCTGGGCGTTGTAACGCTCAATGGCCTCGACGATCAGGCGCTTGGCAACCGTCACATCCTGCCAACCCTCGATCTTCACCCACTTGCCAGGCTCCAGATCCTTGTAATGGGTGAAGAAGTGCTCGATCTGCTTCAGCGTGATATCGGGCAGATCGGTGAAATTGTTGATCTTGTCGTAACGCTGGGTCAGCTTCGGCGCCGGCACCGCGAGGATCTTCTCGTCCTTGCCGCCATCGTCTTCCATGATCATGACGCCGATCGGGCGCACGTTGATCACGCAGCCGGGAACCAGCGGACGGGTGTTGCAGATGAGGACGTCAACCGGATCGCCATCTTCCGACAGCGTGTGCGGCACAAAGCCGTAATTGCCGGGGTAGGTCATCGGCGTATAGAGGAAACGGTCGACGATCAGCGCGCCGGCATCCTTGTCCATCTCGTACTTGATCGGATGACCGCCGACCGGAACTTCAACGATAACGTTTACGTCGTCCGGCGGGTTCTTGCCGATCTTGATCGCATCGATACGCATGTGTCTCCCCAAGAGCGTTGTTTGTACCCGTCTCGATACTGGGAAAACCGGTGCATTGCAACATACCTGAGGGCGGGAACATCAGCATCTTCACCTGCACGATCACTCTGCGGCAGAAGCCTGCGGTGCGGCGTGATCAGGGCCAGACAAAGCCGATCTTGCGCAGTTGCGCGCCGGCAAAATCCTCCATGCCCTCGGCCAGATCCAAACCGCCATGACGGCGGAAAAAACGCGTGGCATGTTCGCTGTCTTCAAGGCACCAGACCACAAGGCCGCTGCAGCCGAGGGATTTCAAAAGGCGGCGCGTTTCGTTAAACAGCCGCCGGCCAAGACCGATGCCCTGGAATTCCGGACGCAGGTAGATTTCATAGATTTCACCCTCCTGCGGCAGCGCCCGTGCCCGGTTGAGCCCCATCGTGGCATAACCGGCGATCGTGCCCTCCACATCCAGCACCAGCAACGTGGCCGGCCCCTTGGCTGCCCGGCGCCACCAGGCCTCTCCCCGCCGCTCCAGCATTTCGGTCAGCGGCTTGTGCGGGATAAGCCCGGCATAGGCCTGACGCCAGGCGAGACGATGAACTTCGGAAACCTCGCGGGCATCTTCTGCCGTGGCACGCCGCACGTCGATGGACACTGTCTTCATGACAACACTCTGGTCTCGCCGCCGATGAACCGCTCGTCGAGCGGTATGCCCGGTGCGCACCGTCTGCGTGGCGACCGGTCATGCCCAAGTTAACGCTTTTTTAAACTTCGGAACAAGCCCGCGGGGCAACAGACGCACACAAAAAAGCCCCGGTTTTGCCGGGGCTTTTGAAACGATCAAACGGCCTTTGAAATCAGGCGACGCGGGCCTTGCCGAAACGCTTGCGATCGTTCGGGTCGAGATACATCTTGCGAAGACGGATCGACTTCGGCGTGACTTCCATCAGCTCGTCGTCCTGGATCCAGGAGAGAGCGCGGTCAAGCGTCATGCGAATCGGCGGGGTCAGGCGAACGGCTTCGTCCTTGCCGGCCGAACGGATGTTCGTCAGCTGCTTGCCCTTCAGAACGTTGACTTCCAGATCGTTGTCACGCGTGTGGATGCCGACGATCATGCCCATGTAGACCTTTTCGCCCGGCTCGATGATCATCGGGCCGCGATCTTCCAGGTTGAACATGGCATAGGCCACGGCTTCACCGGACTGGTTGGACAGAAGCACGCCATTGGAACGGCCGCCGATTTCGCCCTTGAAGGGCTGATAATCGTGGAACAGGCGGTTCATGATCGCCGTGCCGCGCGTGTCCGTCAGAAGTTCCGACTGGTAACCGATCAGGCCGCGGGTCGGTGCGAAGAACACCAGACGAACGCGGTTGCCGCCGGAGGGGCGCAATTCGGTCATTTCAGCCTTGCGCTCGGACATCTTCTGCACGACGACGCCGGAATGTTCTTCATCGACGTCGATGACGACTTCTTCGATCGGCTCCATCAGGGTGCCGTTTTCGTCCTTGTGCATGACGACGCGCGGACGCGAAACGGCAAGCTCAAACCCTTCGCGACGCATGGTCTCGATGAGAACGGCCAGCTGCAATTCGCCACGACCGGAGACGAAGAACGAATCCTTGCCTTCGGCTTCTTCGATCTTCAGCGCAACGTTGCCTTCGGCTTCCTTGAACAGGCGGTCGCGGATGACGCGGCTCGTGACCTTGTCGCCTTCGGTGCCGGCAAGCGGTGAGTCATTGACGAGGAAGGACATGGTCACCGTCGGCGGATCGATCGGCTGGGCTTCCAGCGCTTCGGTCACGGACGGATCGCAGAACGTATCGGCAACGGTGCCCTTGGAGAGACCGGCAATCGCCACGATGTCACCCGCATGGGCTTCATCGATGGCGGTACGCTCGATGCCGCGGAAAGCGAGGATCTTGGAGATACGGCCGTTTTCGATCAGCTTGCCATCCTGGCCCAGAACCTTGACGGGCTGGTTCGGCTTGATCGAACCGGAATGGATACGGCCGGTGATGACGCGGCCGAGGAAGGGGTTGGCTTCCAGCAGCGTACCGATCATGCGGAAGGCGCCGTCTTCGTCGCCAACGCTCGGCTCCGGAACATGCTGCAGAACGAGATCGAGAAGCGGGGCAAGGCCCTGATCCTTCGGGCCTTCAGGCGCAACGTTCATCCAGCCATCGCGACCCGAACCGTAGAGGATCGGGAAATCGAGCTGTTCGTCGGTGGCGTCAAGGCTTGCGAAGAGGTCGAACACTTCGTTGATGACTTCTTCATGACGGCCATCGGGACGGTCGATCTTGTTGATCGCCACGATCGGGCGAAGACCAACCTTCAGTGCCTTGCCGACCACGAACTTGGTCTGCGGCATCGGGCCTTCAGAGCTATCCACGAGAACGATGGCGCCATCCACCATCGAGAGAATACGCTCGACTTCGCCACCGAAGTCGGCGTGGCCGGGGGTGTCGACGATGTTGACGCGAACGCCCTTCCATTCCACCGAAGTTGCCTTGGCAAGAATGGTGATGCCGCGTTCCTTTTCGAGGTCGTTACTGTCCATCACGCGTTCTGCAACGCGCTGGTTTTCACGGAACGAGCCGGACTGCTTCAGGAGTTCGTCAACAAGGGTCGTTTTCCCATGGTCAACGTGCGCGATGATCGCGATATTGCGAATCTTCATATTGGGTTCTCTGGGCTGTGGCGCACATGATCCAACAGACCGCGCCAATTTTCGTTGGCGCCCCCATACCCTGTTTTTCGCAGATGCGAAAGGGGGACGGCGTCAAGACACGCGCATCAGACCAATGGATGTGCCACTTCAGGCATCAATTCGGGCATTTGCCCCGGCTTAAGCGCCACCATGTTCAGGTGCCAGGGCTCGCTGTCAGGACCGGAAAGCTGTCGCGCAACGCTGGTGAAACCGTATTCCGAAAGAAGCGCTGCCAGCGTATGTTCGGTATAGCCCCAGCGGTGAGCATCCTCGCGGTTGCCGCCGCGCCCCTCGTCACGCCAGCCGAAAAAGCCGGCATAGGCATGGGCCATCTGATCATCGAAATGGCTTTTGGCAGCGCCAAGCAGCTGGCGTGCATGAAATTCCAGATCCGGCACGACGATGTTGACACGCCCGCCGGGCGCCAGGATTTCAAACCAGCGCCGGATCGACCTGCGCCCATCATTGGGATCGAGATGCTCGAGCATGTGGCGGGTGTAGATCTCGGCAATCGAAGATGCTTCGACCTCCTCCAGATCCCACGCGGTAGAGACGATATCGACCTCGGGTACGCCGCGAACATCGACGCTGAGAAAACCGTCACGCCGCTTGGAACCAGCCCCAATGTTCAGTCTCTTCATGCGCTGCAGCCTTTTCGCGAATCGAACACGCATACGCTACCGAAACAGCCTAAGAGAATAAAGCAGCAACTGCCCACGGACATGATGCAGAAGACGCAACGGTTCAACCGCCACCGCCCTGGTAACGCCTGAGGCAGAAGCGCCAGAACGCGGCGGCTGCGAGAACCGCAAGCGGGCCGGCGCCAAGCGAGGCGAAGGGGGCGAGTGCTCCCAGATACGGAACCGGCCGCCCGAGCAGCACCGACACCGGCACATAGGCCATGTAGCCGAGCGGAATGACGGTGAGCAGGGCCAGCTGGAACACCGGCGCAAAGATGCTCGCCGGATACCGCGACAGTTCCCAGAAATCGAAATAGAGCCCAAACAGATAACGCGCCCGGGCAAGAACCAGCGCACAGGCGCTGACCACGGTGATGCAGGATGCCGTGATGAGGGCGGAACTCACCAGCCCGCCAAACAGCATCAGCGCGGACGGCAGGCTCCAGACGATGCCCACCTGCGGCAAGGCCCAGACGATGAGGCCGAGACCGAGCAGGATATGCCCGCCATATTCGATGTTGAAGCCGGAAAAGACAAGATAGGCCCAGGGGTTGATCGGACGCACCAGCAGCATGTCGAACTCGCCGCCGCGCACGATCTCCTCCATGCCGCGCAGCTGCACCAGGGTAAAGCAGGCGCCCAGCGCATAACCCAGCGTGTGAAAGCCGAGGAACAGCGCCATCTGCGGCCAGTTCCAGCCGCCGATATTCTCAAACCGGGTGAGAATGATCCAGATGGAGGTGAAGACGCCGGCATAACCAAAACCTTGCGCCGTCCAGGCAATAACAAGGCTCGCACGAAATTCCAGGCGCGTGCGCACCCTGAGACGAACGAGATAGAACAGAAGGGACAGGGTCTCGCGCATGGTTCAGCCTCCCTGTACCACAACCTGCCGGCAGGCCCGCGACCAGACGACCGTGACGGCCAACGCCAGCGCGGCCACCCAGCCAAGCCCGATCAGCAGATGCTGTACCGACCAGAAAAGATCGTGCTGCCCGAGATAGACCGCCATCGGATGATAGGTGATCCAGGAAAACGGCAGTGCCCGGGCTACGTCCGCAAGGCCGCCGGGGAAAAACCAGATCGGCACCAGCCCGCCCGAGAGCACCGCCAGAATACCGCGCATGAACCATTCCAACGAATGGGCATCGAACACCCAGAAGGAAAAAAGCCCGACAAGCATGGCCGTCAACATGACGATGACGACTGAAACCGCAAGATAACCGATGAACAGCAGAGCATGCGGCAGGCTTGCCGGCGGCTGCAGACCATAGATCAGCCCCATGATGACAATCACCGGCACGGATATGAACAGCCAGTCAAACAGGCGCGTGCCCAGCTGCTCGGCCATCAGCATCATCGGGTAGCTGGCCGGGCGCAGCAGCGACGATCCGATGGCACCGGTCCGGATCGTGGTGCCGATATCGCGCACGATCATCGTGGCATCCCAGCTCGACAACAGCGTGCCGCCGATCAGCGCATAGGCAATCATCTGGCCGATGGAGATACCGTCCACCGTGCCGCGTCCGGCATAGACCGCATGCCAGATGGAAATGCGGGCGAGGATCTCGATGAGCGTGCCGACGATGCGCATCATCATTTGCGACCGGTGATGGGCTTCCCGGCGAAAGGACGCGGAAACCAGGGCAAGGAAAGCGCTCATGCCGGCACCGCTGGTCGACCAGTCGCCGGCGCCGAAGTCTTTGCCTGATAATGCGTGCGTATGACTTCCTCGATGCTCGGCTCATGCAGGCGCACATCGCGCACATCGCTGGATGCCTCAAGCGCTGCGAGCAGTTGCACCAGCGAGCGGCCATCGTCTTCGAGCAAAAATTCGCGCAGCAACCCTTCGCCGCCGGAGGGCCTCGCGCCGACAAGCCGCACCTCTCCCGGGTCGCTCGAAAATTCCAGCGTCAACCGTCGCCTTGCGCCGAAGGATTTTCGCAAGGCCGGAAGCGTGCCATCAAACAGTAGCCTGCCCTCATCCACCATGATCAGTCGCGGGCAGATTTCCTCGATATCCTGCAGGTCATGGGTGGTGAGGATGATCGTGGTGCCGCGCTCGCGGTTGATGCGCGACAGAAACTTTCGCACTACGTCCTTGGCGACCACATCGAGCCCGATTGTCGGTTCGTCGAGGAACAGGATTTTGGGATCATGCATCAGCGCCATGGCGATTTCGGCGCGCATGCGTTGGCCAAGGCTTAAGTGACGGACGGGGCGTTCGATGAAGGAGGAAAGTTCCATCATGTCGCTGAGGGCCGCACGGTTTTTGGAAAACAGTGCATCCGGCACCCGGTAAAGCCTGCGGTGCAGCTCAAAGCTGTCCGACAGCGGCAGGTCCCACCAGAGCTGCGTGCGCTGGCCGAAGACAACGCCGATATCGCGCGCGTTGGCAACGCGCTCCTGCTGCGGCTTTCGCCCGAGCACGGTGACCTCGCCGACACTCGGCGTCAGGATGCCCGTCAGCATCTTGATCATGGTGGATTTGCCGGCACCGTTCGGCCCGAGATAACCGACGGCCTCGCCGGCTGCGATGGAAAAGGTGATATCGGCGACCGCATGCACGGGCCGTGTCACCGGCGCCACGAAACTGCGGATGGCGCCGAGAATACCCGGCTGCGACACGCGCTGTTGAAAGACCTTGCCGACGCCTTCAGCGCTGATGATGGCAGCCATGGGAACCTCCGCGGGAGAAGATCTCCCCGTAGGAGAGTCGCATGAAGCTTATGCGACAGAACCATGGCCGACACGACAGTTGTTTTGATGCCAGCCATGCCGGAACGGAATGGCTGGCACACAGTCAGATGGAGAGAGCCTTACGCATCCCCGCCGGAAAGCTCCGTCACCATGCCAAGACCCTTTTTCTTCAGCATGGCCGCCGGATCGGGCAGCTTGCCGCGGAAGGCGGTGTAGGCTTGCGCCGGATCGATGGAGCCGCCGACCGAATAGATGTTGTTCTTCAGCTTGCGCGCCATGACCGGATCAAACGCATTGCCGCTTTCCTCGAAGGCGGCAAAGGCATCGGCATCGAGCACCTCCGACCACATGTAGGAATAATAACCGGCCGAATAACCATCACCTGAAAACACATGCTGGAAATGCGGCGTGGCGTGGCGCATGACGATGGAGGACGGCATGCCGATGCCTGAGAGCACATCGGCCTGCACCGCCATCGGATCGTCCACCGGTTCAGCGCGGGTGTGAAACGCCATGTCGACCAGCGCCGACGAGGTGAATTCCACCGTGTTGAAACCGGCATTGAAGGTGCGGGCGGCCAGAACCTTGTCGAGCAGCGCCTTCGGCATGGGTTCGCCGGTCTGATAATGCACCGCGTATTTCGTGAGGATTTCCGGCACCGTCAGCCAATGCTCGTAAAGCTGCGAGGGCAGTTCGACGAAATCGCGCGAGACGCCGGTGCCGGCAACCGAGGGGTAGGTCACATCCGACAGCATGCCATGCAGCCCGTGGCCGAATTCGTGAAACAGCGTACGGGCATCGTCGAGCGACAGGAGCGCCGGTTTGCCAGCAGCGGGTTTTGCGAAATTGCAGACATTGTAGATGATCGGCAGCTCGCCCTTTGCGCCGTTCTTCAGCGTCAGCTTGTGCTGGCTCTGGAACGAACTCATCCAGGCGCCGGAACGCTTGGATGAGCGGGCAAAATAATCGCCGAGGAACATCGCCTTCAGCGTCCCATCGCCATCGCGCACCTCGAACACGCGCACATCCGGATGATAGGCCGCGACGCCCTTCAGCTCGGTAATTGTGACGCCGAACAGGCGGTTTGCCACATCAAAGCAGGCCTCGATAATCTTTTCGAGCTGGAGATAAGGCTTCAGTTCGGATTCGGAAAAATCGAACATCCGCTCGCGCAGCTTTTCGGCATAATAACGCCAGTCCCAGGGGGCAACGGAATGATTGGCGCCTTCTTCGGCAATGAGGCCGGCAAGGCTTGTTTCCTCTTCCAAAGCCTTGGCGCGGGCCTTCGTCCACACTCTCATCAGCAGATCGTTCACGGCCGATGGTGTCTTTGCCATCGTGTCATCGAGCTTATAGGCCGCAAAGCTGTCATAACCGAGAAGCTTTGCCTTCTCGGCGCGCAGCGACAGCGTTTCGCGCACGATGGCAATGTTATCGGTCGCGCCGCCATTGTCACCGCGCTTTACCCAGGCCTGGAACGCCTGCTCGCGCAGGTCGCGGCGGCTGGAAAAGGTCAGGAACGGTTCGATGATCGAGCGTGACAGGGTGACGGCATAGGCGCCTTCGGCTTCGCCCCGGTCGCGCGCGGCAGAAGCCATCGCGTCCCGCAGGAAAGCCGGCAGGCCTTCGAGGTCTTCGTCAGCCGTCAGGATCAGCGACCAGGCCTTTTCATCCGACAGCACATTCTGCCCGAACTGGGCGCCAAGACTTGCCAGCGTCTCGTTGATCTTGGCCAGTCGCTCCTGCTGATCCGTGGAAAGTTTTGCGCCAGCGCGCACAAAACCCTTCCAGTGCCGTTCCAGCACGCGCGTCTGCTCAACCGTGAGCCCCAGCGTATCGCGCGCCTGCCACAGGGCATCAACGCGAGCAAACAGCGCCACATTCATCGCGATGCGCGAGTAATGACGCGACATCTTTGGCGCGATGTCACGTTCCAGGGACTGGATCACGTCATTGGTGTGGGCGCCGGCCTTGTTCCAGAACAACGCGGAAATACGCGACAGTTCATCGCCGGCAATTTCCAGCGCAACGATGGTATTTTCAAAGTCAGGCGCTTGCGGGTTTTCAGAAATCTCTTTGATTTCAGCATCATGCAGTGCAAGTGCCGCATCAAAGCCGGCCGCAAAATCCTCGTCACGCACCGCTTCGAACAGCGGCAGGTTGTGAACCCCGTTCCACATTACGAGCGCCGGATTGATCGTCATATGCACTGTCATCTCATTATCCTCGATCATTTTTCAGAAAGCACCATTCCAGCAGGGGAAGATGGCGGGTCTATGAAGGTGCCCATCGCTCAACTACAAGAAGTATTAGCTGATTATTAATAATTGACGCCCTGCAACCATTCGTTATTTTCTGCAACCATATCCGATGAGCGTGGATAGTGTCCGTGGAAATCACTTCCTACAACTGGTCCGGAAGCTTGCTTCAACAAGAGCAGGGTTTCAATACCAGACAAGACAAACAGCAGTTTATCCCGAGGCCGGAAACGCAGCGCGTTTTCGAACGGCCCAGTGCTGCCTCGCGTGACATAGACTTCTCGGCCATCTCCCCACGTCTTCTGCGTGAACTTGCCTTGCAGAGATATATTTCCGGCACCATAGAACAAGACGTCTACATCGCTCTTGCCCAGGAATTGCCAATCGAGGCCGCCGATTCCGCCGGCCGCGTTCTCGATCTCTCCGGCGTGACCGACGATACGGAGTTCGACTTCCAGGATTATTTCCGCCACCAGCACGAGTTGGCGCAGGTCCTCGGCGACGAAGACAAGGCGCTGACCTTCTCATCGGTGCTCGATTTCATCGACGCCTGATCCATTTCCGGTTGCCTCGCCCGGGAAAGATAGTAAGGGTGCCTTAGCAACGGTCAAGGCATCATGGCTTCAGGCACGGACATTCACAGATTAGGTTTTCTTTTGACAGATGGCGCGCGCCTGCTGCGCGGCGCGTTCGAACGCCGCATTGCCGAAGCAGGACTGGGCGTGACGCCCGCCGAAGCCCGCACACTGCTCAACATCCACGCCCTGAAAGATTGCCGCCAGCTGGACATCGCCGCCCGCATGGGCATCGAGCCGATGACCGTCTGCACCTTTCTCGACAAGCTGCAGGGCCTTGGCCTGATCGAACGCCAGCCGGATCCCAGTGACCGGCGCGCCAAGCGCGTGACGCTGACACCGGCCTCCGGCCCGTTGATCCTCGCCATCCGCACAGAACTGGACGCCGTGATCGACATGGCAACTGCCGGCATGGCAGCCGAAGAGGCCGACCTCCTGTGTCGGACGCTCGACCGCATGAACGCCAACCTGCAGGCGGACGCCACCGCTGCCCCAGAGGCTCCCGAGTGTCTGTAATGCATCCGAAGCCCGCCGCCGCCCACCGCATGAGCGAGCGGCGCACCACCTTTCTCGGCGCGCTGCTGACGACGCTCGGGCCGATCTCGATGGCGATCTACACGCCAGCCATGCCCGAGCTTGTGCGCGCGTTTGGCACGACGGAAGCGGCCATCAAGCTCAGCCTGTCGATGTTCTTTGCCGGCTTTGCGCTGGCGCAACTGGTGGCGGGGCCGCTGTCGGATGCGCTGGGCCGCAAGGCCGCAACGCTGATTTTCCTCGCCATCTATCTGGCAGGCTCGACACTGGCCGTCCTTGCGCCCTCGGTGGAATTCATCCTGGCGGCGCGCCTCATCCAGGGCATCGGGGCCTCCGTCGGTGTCGTTGTCGGTCGGGCCATCGTGCGCGATCTGTTCGTCGGGCCGGAGGCGGCCCGCATCCTCAACACCATCGGCATATTTTTGGCGGTCGGCCCTGCCATGGGGCCGACGCTTGGCGGGCTGACGCTTGCCGCCTTTAACTGGCATGCGGTTTTTCTGCTGATGGTCGGCTTCGGCATTCTGGCCGGGCTTTGCACGCTCATCTTCCTGCGTGAAACCGTGCAGCCGGATCTTGCCCGGCTGCAGCCGGTCCGGCTTCTCAGCGCCTATGGCGAGGTGGCCGGCAACCTGCAGTTCCTCGCTGCCTGCGTGGTTCTCGCCGGCACCGTCGGCGCGCTTTACGCACAGGCGACCATGCTGCCCTTCGTGCTGATCAACAAGGTAGGTCTTTCGCCGACACAGTTTGGCGTCGGCATGCTGATGCAATCCGGCTTTTACCTGCTCGGCTCGCTCACCCTGAAACTCGTCGTGAAACGCCTTGGCGGTCCGCGGGCAGCGCTGACCGGCATCAGTCTGTGCGGCATCGGCGGACTTATCATGGCTCTGTCGGTCGCCTTCGTGCCACCGTTCTTCCTGTCGATCATGGGGCCGGTTGCCATCTGCACCTTTGGCCTTGCGTTCCTGACACCGCATGTGATCACCGTCAGCATGGCGCCTTTTCCGCATATCGCAGGCTCCGCCTCGGCCATGACCGGCTTCATCCAGATGACCGCGGGTTTTATCGGCGGCATTGCGGCGGCTGCCATCGGCGATCCGCTGACGGCCTTCGGCACGATCATCCCGATCATGGAACTGTCGGCCGTCGCAGGCTTCATCTGGCTGCATTGGCTGGCGCGGCGCGCCTGAAGCACCCACGAAAAAACCCGCCTGCCGAAGCAGACGGGTCTTAAGTCTTCAGAAGATAGGATTACTTTCCGAGATTGCGCTTGGCGAGCGTGCGCAGGCGCAACGCGTTCAGCTTGATGAAGCCGGCCGCATCCTTCTGGTCATAAGCGCCCTGATCGTCTTCGAAGGTGACCAGCTGGTCGGAATAGAGCGACTTTGCCGATTCACGGCCGATGACCATGACATTGCCCTTGTAGAGCTTCAGCGTCACTTCGCCTTCAACATGCTCCTGGCTCTTGTCGATCATCGCCTGCAGCATTTCGCGCTCTGGCGAGAACCAGAAGCCGTAATAGATAAGCTCCGCGTAACGCGGCATCAGCTCATCCTTCAGGTGGGCTGCACCCCGGTCGAGCGTGATCGATTCGATGGCGCGGTGGGCGGTGAGCAGGATGGTGCCGCCGGGGGTCTCATAGACGCCGCGCGACTTCATGCCGACAAAACGGTTTTCGACGAGATCGAGACGGCCGATGCCATTGTCGCGGCCATAGGTGTTCAGCTCGGCCAGCAGCGTTGCCGGGCTCATGCGCACGCCGTTGATCGAGACGGCATCGCCCTTTTCAAAACCGACCTTGATGATGGTCGCCTTGTCGGGGGCGGCTTCCGGGGAAATCGTGCGCATATGCACATATTCCGGCGCCTCGACGGATGGATCTTCCAAAACCTTGCCCTCGGACGAGGAATGCAGAAGGTTGGCGTCCACGGAGAACGGCGCCTCGCCCTTCTTGTCCTTGGCGACGGGGATCTGGTTTTCTTCGGCAAAGGCCAGAAGGTCGGTGCGGCTCTTGAAGGCCCAGTCGCGCCACGGCGCGATGATCTTGATATCCGGGTTCAGCGCATAGGCCGACAGTTCGAAACGAACCTGGTCATTGCCCTTGCCGGTCGCGCCATGGGCAATCGCATCGGCGCCGGTCTTCTTGGCGATATCGATCAGGTGCTTGGAGATCAGCGGACGGGCAATCGACGTGCCGAGCAGGTAGACACCTTCATAGACGGCGTTCGCCCGGAACATCGGGAAGACGAAATCGCGCACAAATTCCTCGCGCACGTCCTCGATGAAGATTTCCTTGATGCCGAGCATCTCGGCCTTCTTGCGCGCCGGCTCCAGCTCTTCGCCCTGGCCGAGATCGGCGGTGAAGGTGACGACTTCGGCGCCGAGTTCGGTCTGAAGCCATTTCAGGATGATCGAGGTGTCGAGACCGCCGGAATAGGCGAGAACGACTTTCTTCACGTCTTTGGGGAGAGCCATGGCAATGAGTTCCGTCTGGGAGTGCGGGCCGAAAACCCGCCTGAGATCTTGAATGGCGGCACTTTTAGCGAGTTTGCCGCGCGACGCAAGGGCGGGACAAGCGCCAAAACGTTAGAGATGGCGGCCGATATTCATGCGGCGGTGGAGGATGCGGATGATTTCGATCCTGCGCCCGCGCTCAACATGAATGATGAAATGGGAACCGCAGGCAAGGCTCAGATACCCAAGCTTTATGCCGTTGATAGGCCGACCTTTGCGATTGCCTTTTGCCAGGCTCTCGAAAGCCTCGATCAGATTTCCGTAGTAGGCATCGGCTTGCGCTCGGGACCATTTTTGAAAAGAGAAACGCCAGATGTCTTCCAAGTCTCTCTCGGCCTTGGGGGAGAGACGATAGGTGCGCGCGTCAGGCGCCATATTTGCGGTGCATTCGCTCGAGAAACCGTTCCGGATCAAAAGGCTGCGGCTCTCCCGACGCCTCACCCTCGTCTATTGCGGCGCGGATGGCGGCAAGCCCTTCCTCCTCCTGCTCGCGCAGCAGTTCAAGCGCTGCGGCAACCACATCGGACTCTGAGGCATAATCGCCGGCGCTGACCTTGTGGTCGATGAACTGCGCCAGTTCCTCATCGACGGTGATCGTTGCAACCCTGCCCATGCCTCGTCCTCATCTTGCCGCGTCGTGTTGACGACATAGGGCCAAGATACCATATCCCGCACGACGTTAGAAGAAACGCATCGAGGAGTTCGGCCATGATCCTTCAGCACCCGGCACTGGCAAAGGGCCATGTGGCCGTCGTTACCGGCGCAGCCTCCGGCATCGGCCTTGCATCGGCAAAAGCTTTTGTCCGCCAAGGGCTCTGCGTGGTTCTTGTCGATCTCGAAGGCGACCGGCTGGCGCAGGCAGCCATGGATGTGACAGCCCTTTCCGAAAACGGCGAGGCTGATGTGGTGGCAATTGGCGCAGATGTCTCCCGCCTCGATGAACTGGAAGCACTGGAGCGCGCGGTCATCCAGCGGTTCGGGCGCGTCCATGTGCTGATGAACAATGCCGGCATCCAGCCGGGCAGCGCGCTGTTTGGCCCGCAGGTGAACTGGGAGAGCGTTATTGCCGTCAACCTGATGGGCGTGATCAACGGCACGCGCACCTTTGGCCCCGGCATGGTCGCCCATCGTGATCCGGCTCTCATCATCAACACCGGCTCCAAGCAGGGCATCACCACGCCGCCCGGCGATCCCGCCTATAATGTCGCAAAGGCCGGCGTGAAGGCTTTCACCGAGGCGCTGCAACATGATCTGCGCAACACCGAAGGCGCCAATGTGACAGCGCACCTGCTGATCCCCGGTTTCGTCTATACCGGGCTCACCGCCAATGGTCGCACCGAAAAACCGGCCGCTGCCTGGACGCCGGAACAGACGGTGGATTTCTTGCTGGAAAGCCTTGGCCGAGGCGATTTCTACATCCTCTGCCCCGACAATGACGTGGACCGGGCGCTTGACGAAAAGCGCATCGCCTGGGCCGCCGGTGACATCATCGAAAACCGCCCGCCACTCTCACGCTGGCACAAGGATTATGCGGACGCCTTCAAGGCGCATCTCGAACAGGGCCACTGATTGGCAAGCACTGCGAAGCCGGATAAGGAGGAGTGATCTGCCTCGTCCGGCTTTCTCCATCCTCGGTGCCCGTCATGGACTTCATCCCAAGCCTTGCCATCATCCTCGCCTTCAGCGTGGCGATCCTTGCGCTGGCGCTGACGCCCGGTCCTGACATGACGCTGTGGATCAGCCGCTCGCTGCGCGACGGGCGCGCAACCGCCCTGATGGTGCTTGCCGGCACCAGTTTCGGCATCGCCATCCACACGATCCTGGTGGCCTTTGGCATTTCCGCACTGATCATTGCCTCCCCCACCGCCTTCACCATGCTGAAGACGGGCGGCGCGGCCTATCTCCTGTGGCTTGCCGTGCAGGCGATCCGCCATGGCTCCAATTTCGTGGTGAAGGCCGATGGCGCCGCACAGGCGTCGCGCACCGGCGCCTTCGTCAACGGGCTCTGGGTGAACCTTCTCAACCCGAAGGTCATCATCTTCTTCATGACCTTCCTGCCGCAGTTCGTCACGGCAGACGATCCGCATGTCACGGGCAAGCTGATGTTTCTGGGGTTATGGTCGATCATTCTGTCGCTGCCGATTGGCATCGGCATCATCTACGGCGCAGCCTTTCTGTCAGGCTGGCTGCAGAACAACAGAAAGGTGCTGCGCGGCATCGACTACAGCTTTGCCGGCATTTTTTCGATCTTTGCCGTCAAGATCCTGATGACGCAGGCAAAGTGACGGCGGCGGGCCGTCATGCCCGCCTCGCCGTCATAAGCCGTCAATCGTCGTCCTCGCCATGGCCGGCGATCATCATCGCCTCGAAGGCCAGACGTTCGGTCTTGCGCATGCGCTCCGATTCCGATTTCAGCTGGCCGCAGGCGGCCAGAATATCGCGTCCGCGCGGTGTGCGGATCGGCGAGGCATAACCGGCCTGATTGATGAAATCGGCGAATTTCTCGATCGTCGCCCAATCGGAACACTGGTAGTTGGTGCCCGGCCACGGGTTGAAGGGTATGAGGTTGATCTTCGCCGGCACGCCCTTCAACAGCTTGATCAGTTCCTTGGCGTCTTCCAGGCTGTCGTTCACATCCTTCAGCATCACATATTCGAAGGTGATGCGGCGTGCATTGGAAAGCCCCGGATAATTCCGGCAAGCCTCGATCAGGTCCTTCAGCGGATATTTCTTGTTGATCGGCACCAGCATGTCGCGCAACTCGTCGCGCACCGCATGCAGCGAAATCGCCAGCATCACGCCGATCTCATCACCGGTGCGGAAGATTTCCGGCACGACGCCGGAGGTGGAAAGCGTAACGCGACGCCTGGACAAGGACAGGCCATCGCCGTCGGTGGCGATCAGAAGGGCCGTCTTGACGCTTTCGAAATTATAAAGCGGCTCGCCCATGCCCATCATCACGACATTGGTGACCTTGCGATCCCCCGTCGGCACGAAGGCGCCGGGCGGCGTGTCGGCACCGGGGAAATCGCCCAGCCGATCCCGCGCCAGAAGAAGCTGCGCCAGAATTTCTTCCGCCGTCAGGTTGCGCACCAGCCGCTGCGTGCCGGTGTGGCAGAAGGAACAGGTAAGCGAACAGCCGACCTGGCTCGAGATGCACAGCGTGCCGCGACCTTCTTCCGGAATATAGACGGTTTCGATCTCGACGGGGCGGCCAGCGCCGCGCGGCGGAAAACGCAACAGCCACTTGCGGGTGCCATCGTTGGACACCTGTTCTTCGACGATCTCGGGCCGAGCGATGGTGAAATGCTTCTTCAGCATCTCTCGCATGTCTTTGGCCACATTAGTCATGGCATCGAAATCGGAGACACCGCGAATATAAAGCCAGTGCCACAGCTGGCTGACGCGCATGCGCACCTGCTTTGCGGTGACGCCCTTTTCCATCAGCGCCTTGGCCATCTCCTCGCGCGTGAGGCCGATCAGCGACGGCTTTTCAGACATCAGCTCCGGACGCGCCACCAAAGGCTGCTTTACGCTGTCTGCCATGACGATGGCTTCGGAAACAGACATGCTCATGATCCCATTCGAACGGCTGCGCATCGCGGCGCGTCGGCACCGGGGGCAGATCCATGATCTCTTCGTGTGAAATGCGTATGCGGCCCACTCTGCGCAAGGCATCGGCTACATCTTGGCGGCCATGTATCATCAAAAGCGGCGCGCGTCACCACCTGACGCAAAAAGGCCGGCCCTGCGGCCAGCCTTCGTTCACCTTGCGCAGCCGGAAAAGGCTTACTTGCAGGTTTCGATCTTCTTCAGCGCCTGCGAAATGCCGGCCAGCGAATAGGAATAGTTGGTGGCGGTGCCGCGCAGCGATGTGGCTTTCACCGTCATGCTGGAGCCGGTCTTCATGGCCGCCACAAGCGCCGGCTCTTCGGCGGCATTTTCCACCCAGGCGGCCTTGTCCTTGACGAACATGACGAAATTCTTCTTGTCGATGGTCACGTTGACCTTCGAGTCCGCCTTCAGCGTATAACCCATCATCGCCTGCGGCTCGTAGGAAATGTTCTGGCCGGGGCGCTGGGAGATGATGAAGAAGACATCGCCGTGATCGACGCTGGCGGGCTCCTTCGTGGTGGGCACTGAAAGCACGTAGCAAACGGTGCTGTTGCCGGACTTGTAGGAATAGGCGCCCCAGTTCTTGAACTGCTCGATACGGGTCGGAGCGGGTGCCTGCGCGGACGCAAACGCTGCGCTGGCGAGCAGAAGGGTCGACGCGATGGCGATCTGTCTTACAAACATTGTGTCCTGCCAGTTTTCTCATTCAACGGCCGACCGGGCGGCGAAAGGCCTGATATGGTCGAGATCCGTTCGACTTTGACTTAATTTCGGTTACCAAATCGTCAACAGGGAAGGGATAGGGTGTCTGAAGTGGCTTGCTGACGGGGAAACGCAGGCTGCCCCTGTCAAGGCGGCAGGATATCGGCCTGCGGTTCTTCAGTCTGAAAAGTCAATGAACCGAGAATTCGGGCAAGAGTGGGGCCGGCTCCAAACAAGAACCGCCTGGCCTTCAGCCGGCGGCAGGTTCTGCTCCGGTGCTGCCGAGATCCTCATGGGAAAGCGCGCGGTCGGCCGCCTCGTAATGGCTGTCGTTGATATAGGCCTGAACCATCCGAAAAGCGGCTGCCAGAACCGCCACATCGTCGGTAAAGCCGACCATCAGGAACATGTCGGGCACCAGATCGATCGGCAGAACAAAATAGCCAAGCGCCGCCAGCAGAACGCCGCGCACCCGAAGCGGCGTCTTCGGGTCCATCGCGCAATAATAGGCCGCCACCAGATCTCGGCTGAACGGCACATAACGGACGGCACGCTTCAGCGTCGGCCAGAATTTCGCACGGATACGCTTTTCCTGCTTTGCCTGGGTTTCTTCATCGCCCGGCGCAAGGATTTCTCCGATCTTGACGTCGTCCATGGCGGCCTCCCTCTCGGTTGCGAACACAGACCATATGGGCCTGCAGCCAGTCGAGTTCAATCACGGTGGCCTCAATTGCGGTGCGCAGCGGCCTTGTCAAACATGCGTGCCAGCTTGAAATCGCGCTCGCTCAGCCCGCCGCAGTCATGGGTCGTCAGCCGCACCGATACGGTTGCATAGACATTTTTCCATTCCGGATGATGATCGAGCTTTTCCGCACACAACGCGCATTCTGTCATGAAACCGAACGCCTCGCGGAAATTGCGGAAGGTGAAATCCCGAAGAATGGCGTCTCCGCCGGGCGCAAGCACCCATCCCTCCAATGTCGAGAGGCCCGCGGCAATGGCGGCCGGATCCAGCTTTTCGTCGCGCATCGCAAACCCTCAGTAGAGCGTCTTTTCCGACTGATAATCATGCGCGGCATAGGAGGAGCGGCTTTCCTGCAGCGGAAAGATCTCTTCAGTCAGATAGGGGCCACCGCCGACCGATTCCTTCGAGGACATCAGCACGAAGCGCCCGACCATAAAGGGAAGCGTGTGAAAATTTCCGCGTCCGGAAAGGTAATGCACCACATCCTCCACCCGCGCAGACCGCAGACGGGCAAGCGTGACATGCGGTGTGAACTTGCGAGGATCCGGTGGCAGGCCGATGCGCTGGCAGATGCGCTCTATTTCGCCCTGCAGCGCATTCAGTTCCGGCGAGGCAGACACGCCGGCCCAGACCGAATGCGGCTTCTTTGACCCGAAGGCGCCGATGCCGCTGAGGCTGATCTGGAATTCTTCCCGATCGATCCGATCGAGACGGTTGACGATCTCGTCGGCGGTTCGCCCGTCGACGTCGCCGATAAAGCGCAACGTGATGTGGTAATTCTCGACATCGATCCAGCGCGCACCAGGCAGACCACCACGCAGCAAAGACAGGCTCATGGCAGCATTACGCGGGATTTCGAGGGCGGTGAAAAGTCTCGGCATAGCGAACCTCCTCGAATCTCATAGCGAATACCGGTAGCGGAACATGCAAACCCGCTCGGCGCAAGCATTGTTTTTCGCTATGCAGCAATCAATTCACAGGCTTGATTGCGGAGAGGAAACTTTCCACTGCCGGCAACGAGCGCTCCACCATCACCTGAACACCCTTGGCATTCGGATGCATACCGTCTTCCAGTTGCAGACCCTGCTGCATCACAACACCGTCGAGGAAGAACGGATAAAGCGGAATTCCGTGCTTTTGCGACAACCTTGTATAGATGCCGTTATAGCGATCGCCGTAAGCGCCGCCCATGTTCGGCGGGGCAATCATGCCGGCCAGCAGCACGGGAATGTTGCGCGCCTTCAGGCGGGTGATGATCGCATCAAGATTCTTTTCGGTCTCGGCCGGCGCAATGCCGCGCAGTGCATCATTGGCACCCAGTTCGAGGATGACGCCAGCGGTGCCATCAGGCACGGACCAGTCGACGCGCGACAGGCCGGCCGCCGTCGTGTCGCCGGAAACCCCGGCATTGGCAATTGCGACGTCATGGCCTTTCGCCTTCAGCGCCTTTTCCAGTTGCGCCGTGTAGCTTTCCGACGGCGGCAACTGGTAGCCGGCCATTAGGCTATCGCCGAAGCCGACGAGTTGGAGGGTTTTTGCCTGCACTGAGCCGGCAAAGGCAAGGCCGGCGATGACAATCACGTGAAGCAGTGCTGCTTTGAATTTCATGGGGCCATCCCTAGATTGTGCTGGTCCGCCGCACTGCGGCAAACGTATCTGTAACTGTTCATTTCCGCCAATATAGGGTGCTTTGCCGTGACTGAAACCATCATCGCATTGAAGAAGGCGGATCTGACCCTTGGGAATGCGGCCGCCTCCGTGCATGTGCTGAAGGGCATCGATCTGGATATCCGGCGGGGAGAGGCGGTCGGCATTGTTGGCCCGTCCGGCTCCGGCAAGTCGACACTGCTAATGGTTCTGGCTGGCCTCGAACGGCTCGACAGCGGCGAAATCACCATTCGGGACACGCCGCTTCATGCGCTCAGCGAAGATGCGCTGGCCGATTTTCGCGGCAAGAACATCGGCATCGTCTTCCAGTCCTTCCATCTCATCGCCAACATGACCGCGCTGGAAAACGTGGCCGTGCCGCTGGAGCTGGCCAATGTCAAAAACGCCTTCGACATTGCGCGTGCCGAACTTGCAGCCGTTGGCCTTGGCGAGCGCCTGTCGCATTATCCCGGCCAACTGTCCGGCGGTGAACAGCAACGCGTCGCCATCGCCCGCGCCCTTGCCCCCTCACCCGCCGTGCTGATTGCCGACGAACCCACCGGCAATCTCGACACCGAGACCGGACGCCAGATCGCCGATCTTCTATTTGCCAAACAGGCCGAGCGCGGCATGACGCTGCTGCTGGTGACGCATGACAATGCCCTTGCCGCCCGCTGCACCCGCCAGATCCGCGTCCGCTCCGGTGAGATCGCAACCGACAGCGCAATGTCGGCCTCACCTGCGGCGGCCTTTGCATGATGGCCGTGACGTTTTCCCGCCTCTCGATTGCGCTAAAACTTGCCCTGCGCGAACTGCGCGGCGGCCTTTCCGGCTTCTACATCTTTTTGGCCTGCATCGCGCTTGGCACCGGCGCCATTGCCGCCGTCAATTCCGTCTCGCGCGCCATCACCGGAGCCATCGCGACGCAGGGGCAGGCGCTGCTGGCCGGCGACGTGCGCTTCGAGCTGAACAACCGCGAGGCAACGCCCGACGAACGCGCCTTCCTGGATGGTTTGGGCAAGGTTGCCGTATCCACCGGCCTGCGCTCCATGGCCCGCCTGCCCGATGGCTCGCAGCAGGCATTGGTCGAGGCGAAAGCCGTCGATGGCGCCTACCCTCTCTACGGCACGCTGGTGACAGAACCGGCCCGGCCGCTGTCGGACCTTTTGGGCGAAGAGGCGAACGTCTATGGCGCCATTGCAGCACCGCTGCTACTGGAGCGCCTTGGCGTAAAAGTGGGCGACGAGATGCTGCTGGGCAATGCCCGCATCCGCATCACCGCAACGCTGGTGACAGAGCCGGATGCGCTTTCAGAAGGCTTTGGCTTTGCGCCGCGCCTGATGCTAAGCCGCGACGCCCTTTTCGCCTCCGGCCTCGTGCAAACCGGCAGCCTTGTCGAACATGCCTATAAGATCAAGCTAGAGCGTCCGTCAGCACGATCCGGGATTGCAGCGATTGCCAACAAGCAATTTCCCGCAGCCGGCTGGTCCATTCGCACGGCAGACCGCGCCGCGCCGTCGCTCACCGAAAATGTCGACCGCTTCTCGCAGTTCCTGACCCTCGTGGGCCTCACCGCGCTCATCGTCGGCGGTGTCGGCGTTGCCAATGCGGTGCGTGCCTTTCTCGATGCCAAGCGCACCACCATCGCCACCTTCAAATGCCTCGGCGCGCCGGCCTTCGTCGTCACCCTGATCTATCTGTTCCAGATCCTGTTGATCGGTGCCGTTGGCATCGCGATCGGCCTGGTGATCGGTGCGATTGCGCCATTCGTGGCGCTGGGCTTCCTGCGCGACGTGCTGCCGGTGCCGGCGGAAACCGCGTTTTATCCGTCAGCGCTGGGCCTTGCCGCTCTCTTCGGTTTTCTCACCACCTTTGCCTTTGCCGTGCTTCCGCTTGGCCATGCCCGCGATGTGCCGGCAACGGCCCTGTTTCGCGAACAGAGTTTCGACCAGACCGGGCTGCCTTCCTGGCCTTATCTTCTGGCCGGTGGCGGCGCGCTCGCAGCGCTTGCCGCCCTTGCCATCTTCTCCTCTGAAGAACGCTATATCGCCGTCGTTTTTCTCGGCGCCGTGGCCGCCGCTTTCGTGCTCCTGCGCTTCGTGGCAGCCGGCATTGCCGCCCTTGCCCGGCGCAGCCCGCGCGTCAATTCACCGGCGCTCCGGCTTGCCATCGGCAATATCCACCGTCCGGGTGCGCTGACGCCATCCGTCGTTCTGTCGCTCGGCCTTGGGCTGGCACTTCTCGTCACCCTTGCCCTCATTGACGGAAACCTGCGCCGGCAACTCTCCGGCACCATGATGCAGCAGGCGCCGAACTTCTTTTTCGTCGATATCCAGGGCAGCGAGCGCGAAGGCTTCGTCAACATCCTGAAGCAGCAGGCACCGCAAGGCGAGATTACCCAGGTGCCGATGCTGCGCGGACGCATCCTCTCGTTCAACGGACAGGATGTCAGCCAGATGAACGTGCCGCCGGGCGGACGCTGGGTGCTGCGCGGCGACCGTGGCATTACCTATGACGAAAAACTGCCAGCCAATGCGACGATCACGCAAGGAGAATGGTGGCCGGAAAACTATAGCGGCGAACCGCTCGTGTCGTTTTCAGCCGAAGAGGCCGGCGAACTTGGCCTGAAGATCGGCGACGCCGTGACTGTCAACGTGCTCGGCCGCAACATCACCGCGCGCATCGCCAATTTCCGCCAGATCGAATGGCGCTCTCTTTCGATCAATTTCGTCATGGTGTTTTCGCCCAACATGTTTCGCGGCGCGCCGCATGCGTGGCTTGCGACGCTGACCGACCCCAGCGCCACGCCGGCGCAAGAGGGTGCGATCCTGCGCGCCGTCACCAATGCCTATCCAACGATAACAAGCGTGCGGGTGAAGGACGCGCTCGACATTGCCGAGCAGCTGGTTGGCCAGCTTGCAACGGCCATTCGGGCGGCGGCAGCCGTTGCCCTTATCGCCTCGGTGCTGGTGCTTGCCGGTGCGCTTGCCTCCGGCAACCGGGCGCGCACCCATGATGCGGTGATCCTGAAGACGCTGGGCGGCACGCGCAGCATGCTGATGCGTGCTTTCTCGTACGAATACATGATCCTCGGGTTTGCAACCGCTGTCTTTGCGCTGTTTGCCGGAACGGGTGCAGCCTGGTTCGTGGTGTCTCGTATCATGAAGCTGCCGGCAACCTTCATGCCGGATGTCGCGGTGATCACGCTCGTCTCCGCGCTGGTTCTGACTGTCGGTATCGGCCTTGCCGGCACATGGCGCATTCTCGGCCAGAAGGCAGCCCCCGTGCTGCGCGAGCTTTGATGGCGAAGAACTGCGCAACGGGCGCTCCCGCGGATTAAATTTTCGTCACCTTGCCGAATCGGGCGGCGAGCACTTGAACGAAAAGCCATATGTCCGCATATTTGTCATAGGCTTGCTGAGCTTCGCAGCGGCGCCAGGGGTTTTAACGACCTCGACACCGTAGCAACACCGAAGCTTTAAGAGGACAAAAATGTCTGAACCGTACAACTTCCAGAACCGCGCTGCCCAGGCACGTGCGGGTTCTGCCGAAATGATCGACCAGGGCCTTCGCACCTATATGTTGAAGGTCTACAACCTGATGGCGCTTGGTCTTCTGATCACCGGCCTTGCCTCGTTCGGCACGTGGCAGCTTGCTGTCGATAACGGCCAGCTGACGGCCTTGGGTACCGCGCTTTATGCCAGCCCCCTGCGCTGGGTGGTGATGCTGGCGCCGCTCGGAATGGTCTTTTTCCTGAGCTACCGCATCAACAAGATGAGCATTGCGGCAGCACAGACGGCCTTTTGGGTCTATGCCGGCCTGATGGGCCTGTCGCTGTCCTCGATCTTCCTGGTCTATACGGGCCAGAGCATCGTGCAGACCTTCTTCGTGACGGCTGCCTCCTTCGGTGCCCTGTCGCTTTACGGCTACACCACGAAGCGTGACCTGACGGCCATGGGCTCGTTCCTGATCATGGGTCTCTTCGGCCTGATCATCGCCTCTGTCGTCAACATCTTCCTTGCTTCGTCGGCCCTGTCCTTTGCGGTTTCGGTGCTCGGCGTGCTGATCTTCGCGGGCCTCACCGCCTATGACACGCAGAAGATCAAGGAAATGTATTTCGATGGCGACGATGCAGCCGTGATGGGCCGCAAGGCAATCATGGGCGCGCTGACGCTTTACCTCGACTTCATCAACCTCTTCATGTTCCTGCTGCAGTTCCTGGGCAACCGGAACAACTAATCAGCCAGACAGGCAGACAATCGAAGGCGGCTCTCACGGGCCGCCTTTTCTGTTGCCCGGCGGGGGAAGACCAGCATCTTGCAAGGGGATGCCCGGCACCTTACTGTCGCATAGTCTCACCTGAACCGGCAGTGTTTTCATGTCCTTGCGCCTACGCGACGTCACCCTTTCCGACATTCCCGGCATCACAGACATCTACCGGGAGAGCGTTCTCTACGGCTCGGCAAGCTACGAAATCTCAGCACCAGACGAGGCTGAAATGCGCGCCCGTTTCGAGGCCGTGACTGAAAAAGGCTATCCCTATATCGCCGCCGAAGACGAGGCCGGCAGATTGCTCGGTTATGCCTATGCATCCGCGTTCCGCACCCGTCCCGCCTATCGCTGGCTGGTGGAGGATTCGATCTATCTCGCACCGGAGGCCCGAGGCCGCGGCGTCGGCAAAACGTTGCTCACAGAGCTTATCACGCGCTCGACAGCGCTCGGTTTTCGCCAGATGGCAGCCGTCATCGGCGGCGCAAGTGCGGCATCCGTTGCGCTTCACACAGCGCTGGGCTTCACGATGGTCGGCACGATGAAAGGCACCGGCTACAAGCACGGCGCATGGCTGGACACGATCTTCATGCAGCGGGATCTCGGCGAGGGCACCACAAGCGATCCGGACGCCGAGACTTATCCCGGCACGCTGTTCAAGGGCTGATCAGCACCAGTCTCCCATCGGGCAGTACCCTGCCCTGAGTGCGCGAAAAAAATCAATCGACGAGCTTCAGCACCTTGTCGAACACCTTCAGCACCTGCGGCAGCTCATGGCCGCGCTTCAGGATCATGCCATGGGTGTTGAGAACACTGAACGCGCCCTGCTTTCCCGCAAGCTTGGGGTTTTTCTCGATGCGGTAGAGCGGCATTTCGCCGGAGCGTTTGAAGATCGAAAACACCGCCTTGTCCTTCAGGTGATCGATCGCATAATCCTTCCATTCGCCCTCGCCCACCATGCGGCCGTAGATGCGCAGGATCGCATCCAGCTCGCGCCGATGGAAGGTGATGGGGATCGGATCGCTGTTCTGGCGGTACTGGTTAAGTTCAACGACCACGGACCCTTCAGGGGTGCGGTCGCGTCCGTAAACATCTGGCTGATCGGTCATCAATGCTCCCAACGCCATGTAACACTGGAATGACAGTGTGCCTCAGCCGGTGAAAAAATCAACCCGGCAGGCCATGCAAAAGGCACAGGCAGCAGGAGTTGCCGCCTGCCCTGACAATTCTCTTCTTCTGCCCGATTTTGGACAAAACACTGCCGAAATTGGTGAGCAAGTTGACGCTCGACAGTTGGCGCGGTGCGCCATTTGGCCCGGCTGGACGTGTTGACCTTACCCCCAGCCCCCCAACATCTTCGGCCGGGCCTCCCCTCCCCCTCTTGAAAACCAATCGAACCGCAAGCGCCCGAAGGCATAAAGGCCTTGCGGCTGGTGCATTGACATGCCGACGATCTTTGCCGACACTCCCTCGCATTCACCAGGGGGGTCCCGCCAAGGGGCTGAGATACTGCTGGGCTTTGAAAAAGGCAGCGCAGTGACCCGTTGAACCTGATCCAGTTCATACTGGCGTAGGGACGGTGCGCGCTGCAGATGCCACAAATCCTGTCTTGCAGGATCGCGGCAGGCGTTTCTCCATCTTTCCGGCTGACATGACTGGGTCTCCAACCCTTGGAGCCTCACGATGAACATTGCCCGACCTTTTCCCACCCCCGAAGTCACCACCGGCCCGCTGCCGGCCTCGACCAAGATCCACCTTTCCGGAGACCTCTATCCCGATCTGCGCGTGCCGCTGCGCCAGATCGCGCTGCACCCGACAGCCGGCGAACCGCCGGTCCATGTCTACGACGCCTCCGGCCCTTACACTGACCCATCGGCCACCATCGCCATCGATACCGGTCTCACCCGCCCGCGACACGACTGGCTGATGGCGCGCGGCGATGTGGAAGCTTACGAGGGCCGCCCGGTGAGTGCGGCCGACAACGGTTTCGTCAGCGGCGACAGGCTGACGCCGGAATTTCCCGTGCGCCACTCTCCCCTGCGGGCGCGGGGCGGCAAGGCCGTCACGCAGCTGGCCTATGCCCGCGCGGGCATCATCACACCGGAAATGGAATTCGTCGCCATTCGCGAAAACCTTGGCCGCAAGGCAGCACAGGAAGCGCTGGTCCGTGATGGCGAAAGCTTTGGCGCCCATATTCCAGACCATGTCACGCCGGAATTCGTGCGCGCCGAAGTGGCGGCGGGTCGCGCGATCATTCCCGCCAATATCAACCACCCGGAACTGGAGCCGATGGTGATCGGCCGCAATTTCCTCGTCAAGATCAATGCCAATATCGGCAATTCCGCCGTGACTTCGTCCATGGCGGAGGAGGTGGAAAAGATGGTTTGGGCCATCCGCTGGGGCGCCGATACGGTGATGGACCTGTCGACCGGGCGCAACATCCACAATATCCGCGACTGGATCATCCGCAATGCGCCGGTGCCGATCGGCACCGTGCCGCTCTATCAGGCGCTGGAAAAGGTCGGCGGTATCGCCGAAGACCTGAGCTGGGAGGTCTATCGCGACACACTGATCGAACAGGCCGAACAGGGCGTCGATTATTTCACCATCCATGCCGGCGTGCGGCTTTCCTATATCCATCTCACCGTCAACCGCGTCACCGGCATCGTCTCGCGCGGCGGCTCGATCATGGCCAAGTGGTGCCTGCACCATCACAAGGAAAGTTTTCTCTACGAGCATTTTGACGAGATCTGCGACATCGCCCGCGCCTATGACGTTTCGTTTTCGCTGGGCGATGGGCTGCGCCCGGGATCGATTGCCGATGCCAATGATGCCGCACAATTTGCCGAACTTGAAACGCTCGGCGAGTTGACAAAAATCGCCTGGGAAAAGGACTGCCAGGTGATGATCGAGGGCCCCGGCCACGTGCCGATGCACAAGATCAAGGAAAACATGGACAAGCAGCTGAAAACCTGCGGCGAGGCGCCCTTCTATACGCTGGGGCCGCTGACCACCGATATCGCGCCGGGTTACGATCACATCACGTCTGCCATCGGGGCAGCCATGATCGGTTGGTTCGGCACCGCCATGCTGTGTTACGTCACGCCAAAGGAGCATCTCGGCCTTCCCGACCGCAATGACGTGAAGGTCGGCGTCATCACCTACAAGATCGCGGCCCATGCCGCCGATCTCGCCAAGGGGCATCCGGCCGCACAATTGCGCGATGATGCACTGTCACGCGCCCGCTTTGAATTCCGCTGGGAGGACCAGTTCAACCTCTCGCTCGATCCGGAAACGGCCCGCTCCATGCATGACGAGACCCTGCCGAAGGAGGCGCACAAGGTGGCGCATTTCTGCTCCATGTGCGGCCCGAAATTCTGCTCCATGCGGATCTCCCACGATATCCGCGCCGAGGCGCAAAAGGAGGGGCTGGAAGCGATGGCGGCGAAATACCGCGAAGGCGGCGATCTCTACATGCCTGTTGTTGCCGACTAGCGGTCCGCTGTCCCGGCGGCCCGGCGCCGGTGCTTCGACACGGCAGACAGCATATGTCGCGTTGCAGCATTTACAGCCGCCTCCGCCTCTGCTCCATTGAAGGCGGGCATTCTTTCGCCCGCCTTCATCCTGATTGCATTGGAGCCGTCCCCCGTGAGTGCGCAATTTTACCAACCTGTCGATGCCGCCGAAGTGCCGCGTTTTGCCGGCCACTCCACCTTCATGCGCCTGCCGGCGGTCACTTCTGCGGATGGTCTCGATATCGCGCTGGTCGGCATTCCCTGGGATGGCGGCACAACGAACCGGGCGGGCGCCCGCCATGGGCCGCGCGAGGTGCGCAACCAGTCAAGCCTTATCCGGCGCGTGCATCATGTCTCCGGCGTCGAGCCGTTTTCCATCGCCAATGTCGCCGATGTCGGCGATGTCTCGGTCAACCCCATCGACCTCATGGATGGTCTTACCCGCATCGAAGCCGGCATTGCCGCGATTGTTGCCGCCGGCGCGCTGCCGCTTGCCGTCGGTGGCGATCACCTGACGACGCTGCCGGTGCTGCGGGCGGTCGCCAAAAGCCGCCCGGTCGGCCTCATCCATTTCGATGCCCATACCGATACCAATGACAGCTATTTCGGTGGCAATCGCTACACCCACGGCACGCCCTTCCGCCGCGCCATCGAGGAAGGCCTGCTCGACCCGAAACGCATGGTGCAGATCGGCATTCGCGGCTCGATCTATGACACGACCGACCATGACTGGGCCAAAAGCCAGGGCATCCGCATCATCTATATGGAGGAATTCGTCGAGCGTGGCGCAGCCTCCGTGATGGAAGAAGCCCGCGCGATTGCCGGCACCGGTCCGACCTATGTCACCTTCGACATCGACAGCATCGACCCCTCGATGGCGCCAGGCACCGGCACGCCTGAGATCGGCGGTTTTTCCACCCGCGAGGCGCAGGCGCTGGTGCGTCTGTTGGCCGGTGTCGATATCGTTGGCGCCGATGTGGTGGAGGTTGCACCGCCCTTCGATCTGGCCGGCATGACGGCGCTTGCCGGCGCCAACATCCTGTTTGAACTGCTCTGCGTGATGGCGCCCTGCATCGAGCGGCGTCGCGGTGGCTAGCGGATCGCGCCCGCCTCTTTAAATCAGGGCGTTTTTCCGCCATATAGGCCGCAAGCGGCGTCGAAAAACGCGCCGGATGGGTGACGTCATGAATAACACGGTCGAATTTGCAAAGATGAACGGGCTTGGCAACAAGATCCTCGTTGTGGACATGCGCGGCCGCAAAGATCACGTCACCCCGCAGGCCGCCATTCAACTGGCTGCCGATGCGGAGACGGGTTTCGACCAGATCATGGCGATCCATGATCCGAAACTGTCGGGCACCGATGCCTATATCGATATCCTGAATTGCGATGGCACGAAGGCGCAGGCCTGCGGCAATGGCACGCGCTGCGTGGTGCAGGCGCTGTCTGTCGAAAGCGGGCGCAAGGCTTTCACCTTCCAGACGGTTGCCGGCATCCTCAATGCGCAGGAGCATGCAGACGGCACGATTTCCGTCGACATGGGAAAGCCGGTGTTTCAATGGGACAAGATCCCGCTGTCAGAAGAGTTTTTCGATACCAGCCGTATCGAGCTGCAGATCGGGCCGATCGATGCGCCCGTGCTCCATTCGCCCGCGGCGATGTCGATGGGCAATCCGCATGCGGTGTTCTGGGTCGATCGTGACCCGATGACGTTTGATCTCGACCGGTTCGGGCCTCTGCTTGAAAACCACCCGATGTTTCCGGAAAAGGCCAACATCACGCTGGCGCAGGTGATTTCGCCAACGCAGATGGTGACCCGCACCTGGGAACGCGGCGCAGGTTTGACGCTGGCCTGCGGTTCGGCCGCTTGCGCTGCCGGCGTATCCGCCGCGCGCACCGGGCGGACGGATCGCACAGTGTCGATCACCGTTGCCTCCAGCCCCAATCGCGGCACGCTGACCATTGACTGGCGGGGCGACGACCATGTGGTGATGACCGGGCCTGCCGAATGGGAATGGTCGGGGCATCTCGACCCTCTCACCGGCCGTTTCACGCGCGATGCGGAGCCTGAGGCCGGTATCCGTTGAGCGGCGTCGAGGTCATCACCTTCGGCTGTCGGCTGAACACATATGAATCCGAGGTCATGCGCGCCGAGGCTGAAAAGGCCGGGCTGAACAATGCCGTGCTGGTCAATACCTGCGCCGTGACGGGAGAGGCCGTGCGCCAGGCGCGCCAGGCCATTCGCCGCGCCCGCCGCGAAAATCCCCATGCCCGCATCATCGTGACCGGATGTGCTGCGCAGACGGAGGCCGCAACATTCAGCGCAATGCCGGAAGTGGATGCGGTTCTCGGCAACGAGGAAAAGCTGAAAAGCGCGTCCTATCGAGGGCTGCCGGATTTCGGCGTTTCAGCGGAAGAAAAGCTGCGCGTCAACGATATCATGAGCGTGAAGGCCACTGCACCGCAGATGGTGAAGCACATCGATGGCCATGTGCGCGCCTTCATCCAGGTGCAGAACGGCTGCGATCATCGCTGCACTTTCTGCATCATTCCCTATGGTCGCGGCAATTCCCGCTCGGTGCCGATGGGATCAGTGGTGGATCAGGCCCGAAAATTGGTGGAAGCCGGTTACCGGGAAATCGTGCTCACGGGCGTCGATGCGACAAGTTTTGGCGCCGACCTTCCGGGCACGCCGACGCTTGGGCTCCTGGCAAAAACCCTCTTGAAGCAGGTGCCGGAGATTCTGCGCCTGCGGCTGTCCTCCATCGACAGTATCGAGGCAGATGATCATCTGCTCGACCTGATTGCCGACGAGCCGCGTTTCATGCCGCATCTGCATCTGTCGCTGCAGCATGGCGACGACATGA
The DNA here is from genome assembly GCF_058242775.1 of Neorhizobium sp. PAMB6630. Classification (NCBI taxonomy): domain Bacteria; kingdom Pseudomonadati; phylum Pseudomonadota; class Alphaproteobacteria; order Hyphomicrobiales; family Rhizobiaceae; genus Neorhizobium; species Neorhizobium sp. PAMB6630. Next base: position 312,740 of record NZ_CM177836.1, on the reverse strand, counting down.
TCCTGAAGCGCATGAAGCGCCGGCATTCCAGCGACGATGCGCTGGCTTTCGTTGAAAAAGTGCGGGCGCTGCGGCCACAGATGACATTCGGTGCCGACATGATCGCCGGTTTCCCGACGGAAACCGAAGACATGTTCGAGAATGCCGTGCGCCATGCGAGAGAATGCGGCCTGTCCTTCCTGCACGTCTTTCCCTATAGCCCGCGCCCCGGCACGCCCGCCGCCCGCATGCCGCAGCTGGACCGGGCCTTGGTGAAGGAACGGGCAGCCCGGCTTCGCGTTACCGGAGAGGCGCTTCACCTTGCGCATCTCGACCGGATGGTTGGAACCCGCCAGAGCATCCTTGTGGAGATGAACGGTTTCGCCCATACCGAGAACTTCTCCGTCGTTGCCGCGCCAAACCTTCGCCCACGGGATCTGGTAGAGGTGGAGTTGACAGGCCATAACGGCAAACACTTGAACATGCAGCTTGCCGCCGCCCGCGCGGCGTGACGAAACGGATTTTTCATGGCGCTCGGCTTCATCAAAAAGGTTTTTACCTTCGGCAAGGACAAGGCGCCGGCGCAAGACAAGGCGGCCGATGGCTTAGCCAATGAGACTTTGACGCTTGAAGAGCAGGCTGCCCTTCAAACGGAAACCGAACCGCATTCCCGCGCCGAAGATCTTGCCGTGTCTCCGGTCGATCCGGTGGACGGGCTGGAAATGGACACCGCCGGCGGTCCGGCCGGTGATGATCTTGGCGACGCAGGTCTTGCCGAAGAGGAGGAAGCGTCGCTTTTGCCGGCTGCCGATCTGCTGCCGGGCGACATGGGCATGGTGCCGCTCTCTCTGCTGCAGGCGGAAGCCGAGGCGGAGGGCCTGGAGGGTGGCGACACCACCCCCTCTGCCCTGCCGGGCATCTCCCCCACAAGGGGGGAGATCGATTTGAGGCTAGCGCCGCATCCCCTGTCAGACGCTGAAACGCCTGCCATCGATTCGGAATTGAATACAGGCCTCGACGATGCCTCCGTGATCTCCCCCCTTGTGGGGGAGATGCCCGGCAGGGCAGAGGGGGTCGGCGTCACGGCAGATACGCCAGCCAATGATGTGCCGCCCGCCGAAATCATCCTGCCCAAGGGCTTTGCCACCCGCGTCGAGGAAGTCCCGGTCGCCGTCGTCGCGCGTCCAAAACTCACCTGGTTCCAGCGCCTGCGCGAAGGCCTTTCGCGCACCTCGTCGCAGCTGACGGGCCAGATCACTGCCCTCTTCACCAAGCGAAAGCTGGACGAGGCGACGCTGGAGGAGCTGGAAGACCTGCTGATCCAGGCCGATCTCGGCGTCGAAACCGCCATGCGCATTGCCGATACGCTGTCGTCGGAACGTTATGGCAAGGATGTGAGCGGCGAGGATGTCTCGCGCATCATGGCAACCGAAATCACTAAGGTTCTGAAGCCGGTGGCAAAGCCGCTGGCGCTCGACCTCAGCCACAAGCCGCATGTCATTCTGGTCGTCGGCGTCAACGGCACCGGCAAGACGACGACCATTGGCAAGCTTGCCGCAAAACTCTCCGGCTCCGGCCTGAAGGTGATGCTGGCCGCCGGTGACACGTTTCGCGCCGCCGCCATCGAACAGCTGAAGATCTGGGCGGACCGCACGAAATCCGAATTCATCGGCACCAAGCTCGGCGCCGATGCGGCAGGTCTTGCCTATGACGCCTTCGAACAGGCGCGCCAAAAGAAATGCGACGTGCTGATCATCGATACCGCCGGGCGCCTTCAGAACAAGGCCGAGCTGATGGCGGAACTGGAAAAGATCGTGCGCGTACTCGGCAAGCTCGATCCCGATGCGCCGCACACCGTCCTGCAGACGCTGGACGCCACAACCGGCCAGAACGCCATGAACCAGGTGGAAATCTTTCGCAATGTCGCGGGCGTCAGCGGCCTGATCATGACCAAGCTTGATGGCACCGCGCGCGGCGGCATTCTGGTCGCCATCGCCGCCAAGCACAAGCTGCCGGTCTATTTCATCGGCGTCGGCGAGGGTGTAGAGGATCTGGAGCCTTTTGAGGCCGAGGACTTTGCAAGCGCCATTGCCGGCCTGACGCATTGATGACACAGAAACCGGATTTGCATCGACAGGTCCAACAAGAGATGAAGCCCAGCCCCATGCAGAGCCTTGAAAGCGATACGACGCCGACCCGCCAGGAAAAGGAGCATCCGACGCTCAAGCTGATCCTGGAGATCGGGCCGCTGCTGGTGTTCTTCTTCGCCAACCTGCGCGGCGAATGGCTGATCGGCAAATTCCCGGCGCTGTCGGCGCTCGGCGGGCCGCTTCTGGTGGCAACCGGCCTCTTCATGGCGGCCACCGTACTGTCGCTCATTGTTTCCAAGATCGTTTTCAAGCACCTGCCGGTCATGCCCTTCGTTTCGGGCGTGGTCGTTATGGTGTTCGGCGGCCTGTCGATCTGGCTGCAGGACGAGACCTTCATCAAGATGAAGCCGACCATCGTCAACACGCTGTTCGGTGTGGTGCTGCTCGTTGGCCTGTTTTTCGGAAAATCGCTGCTCGGCTACGTCTTTAACGCCGCCTTCCAGCTGACGGATGAAGGCTGGCGCAAGCTTTCGCTGCGCTGGGGCATTTTTTTCCTGTTTCTTGCGGTCCTCAACGAAGTGGTCTGGCGCAATTTTTCCGATGCCGTCTGGGTCAATTTCAAGGTCTGGGGCACGATGCCGATCACCATCATCTTCACACTCGCCCAGATGCCGCTGATCATGAAACATTCGCTGCAGCCGAAGACCGAGGACGGCAAATGAGCGCGACGACGGCTGCCCCTTCGGCACGCTCGCAACATTTCTGGTTCATCGTCGCCCTTGCCATTCTCGCAGCACAGATCCTGTCTGAACATCTGATGGGGCGGCTCTGGATCTGCTCCTGCGGCACCATCAAGCTGTTCGAACCGGGCGTGAATTCGCCGGGCAATTCGCAACACCTGTCGGACTGGTATACACCCTCCCACATCATCCACGGCTTCCTGTTTTATCTGCTCGGATGGGCCGTGCTGCGCAAGGGTTCATTTGGCAAGCGTCTGGCGCTTGCCACCCTGATCGAGGCGGCCTGGGAGCTTCTGGAAAACTCGCCGATCATCATCGATCGTTACCGCTCCGCCACCATGGCGGTCGGCTACGAGGGCGACAGCATCCTGAATTCGGCGATGGACACCGTGTTCATGGCGCTCGGCTTCTTGTTTGCCGCCCGCGCGCCGATCTGGCTGACGGTCGCACTTGCCATCGGCTTCGAACTCCTGACCGGCTTCCTCATCCGCGACAACCTTACGCTCAACGTGCTGATGCTGGTGTGGCCGGTGGATGCGATCAGGGCGTGGCAGGGCGCGCTTTAGCCACTCAGGTGGCAGGTTTTGCCATCGCCTTTTCAATCGCCGGCATCAGGCCGTCGGTTACGCTGCGCTCATCGAAAGGGCCAACCTTCTTGTAGAGAATGGTGCCATCCGGACCGACGAGATAGCTTTCCGGGATGCCGTAGACACCCCAGTCGATGGCGGCCTTGCCGTTCGGATCGACGCCGATTGCATCGTAGGGATTGCCGAGTTCGCCGAGAAACCGCAGGGCGTTGTCATTGCGGTCCTTGTAGTTGATGCCGACGATGGTGAGCCGGTTATCGGCCGCAAGCTCCTTCAGCATCGGATGCTCCTGCCGGCAGGGCACGCACCAGGAGGCAAAGACGTTGACGAGGGTGAGCTTGCCTTTCATGGCCGCGTCCGTCAGCGCCGGGGTCTGCGAGCCCTCGAGCGGCGGCAGCGAAAGTCTCGGAGCCTGCTTGCCGATGAGTGCTGACGGGATGGCTGACACGTCCAGCCCGTTGACGTCCTGGTCATACAGCATCTTCCCGGCCACCGCGGCAAAGCCCGCAAACACCGCAAGCGGGATCAGCGCCAGCAGATAACGGGAGGCACTGCGGCGGCCTTCCGGCTTCTTGTCCTCAGTGGCCGTGCTCATGATTGGGGTGTCTCGGCCAGCGGTGCGGCAGAGCGGCGGCGAAGGCCTGCGGCCTCCAGTTCGGCAAGTTCACGCCGGCGCGCACGCCCGTCGATCACCGTCCAGAGCACAAGTGCCAAGGTCACGACTCCGGAAATGCCGTAGGATGTGTAGACATAAAATGCGTGGCCCATGGATCAACCCTCCCGGCCGGCAAGGCGTGCGGCCATGCGGCGCTGCGTCGACACGCGCCGGCGCCAGATCTCGTTGCGGATCGCCATGATATGCAGCGTGAAGAACAGAAGCGTGAACGCCACCGCCATCACCAGAAGCGGGCGCAGAAATTCACCATCGATGGTCGGGCCACCGAGGCGGATGACGCTTGCCGGCTGGTGCAGCGTATTCCACCAGTCGACGGAAAACTTGATGATCGGAATATTGACGAAACCGACGAGGATCAGGACGGCGCTGACGCGCGCCGCGCGCGAGGGATCGTCCATCGCCCGGTTGAGAGCGATGATGCCGAGATACATGAGGAAAAGCACGAAGACGGAGGTGAGCCGTGCATCCCAGACCCACCACGTGCCCCACATGGGCTTGCCCCAGAGAGAACCGGTCACCAGCGCGATCAGCGTGAAGGCCGCCCCGAGCGGGGCTGCCGCCTTGTGGCTGACATCGGCCAGCGGATGGCGCCAGACGAGCGTACCGATGGCCGACAGCGCCATCACCGAATAACACATCATCGACAGCCAGGCGGCCGGCACATGTACATACATGATGCGCACCGTATCGCCCTGCTGGTAATCGCCTTCGGTGGAAAAGGCGAGATAAAGCCCGACGGCAAAAAGCAGCGCCGTCAGCGCCGACAGCCACGGCAGAACGCGCGCGGCAAGCGCCAGAAACCGCGTCGGGTTGGCAAGATCGCTGAATTTGGTGATGGCAAGGCTCTCGGTCATGGGTCTCTTCTAAGGCCGGGCACAACGGGCCGATTTGATTCTAGTCAATCCCCGGCATTGCGCAACGCCAGTGCGGCGCCGACTGGCCCGAGAACTGCAAAAAACATCGTGATGGCGGCAAGGATCATGAACGGCGGCAGGAAAGGTGCAGGATCTTCCACCGCCGCATAAGAGGCCGAAACGCCAAAAATCAGCACCGGCACGCAGAGCGGCAGAACCAGGATGGAGACGAGCAGTCCGCCGCGCGGCAGCGTGACCGCAACGGCGGCTCCGACCGCACCGATGAAGGTGAGCGCCGGAGATCCCACCAGCAGCGTCAGCATAACAGCGCCGATGGCCACCTCGTCCATGTTCATGAACAGGCCAAGCAGCGGCGAGGCAATGACCAGCGGCAAAACATTGGCCAGCCAGTGCGCCAGGCACTTGACCAGCACGGTGAGTACCAGCGGATGTTCCTGCATCAACAGGAGGTCGAGCGAGCCATCCTCACGCTCGGTCTGGAACAGACGGTCAAGTCCAAGGAGGGCCGCAAGAAGCGCACCGATCCAGACGATGGCCGGGCCGATGCGCGACAGAAGATTGAGATCCGGCCCGACGCCAAAGGGAATGACGGCCACCACCGTCATGAAGAACAGCACGCCGATCAGGGCGCCTCCCCCGGCGCGAATGGAGAGTTTCAGGTCGCGCAGCAGGAGGGCGGTCATGATGTGGCCCCCATCGAGTACGCCAGCCCCCCTCTGGCCTGCCGGCCATCTCCCCCACAGGTGGGGAGATCACAAGCGGCAATCTCTCGCTCCAACGGTACTGCAAAGACAAAGCTGCAGGCAGATCCGGATCGGAGGGGCAATTGGCTGGCCAATCTCCCCACCTGTGGGGGAGATGCCCGGCAGGGCAGAGGGGGGCTTCCATACACCATCGAAAGCCAAGCGCTCATATCCCCTCCTCCATGTCCGCATACTGAAAACCCTTCATCTCCAGACGCTGCGTCGCCACAAAATCCAGCGGCTGGTGCGTCGCCGCCAGCACGATGCCGCCGGCATGCAGATGGGCGCGGATGAGGCGCGCAAACAGCGCTTCGGCGGCCGTATCAAGAGCCGCTGTCGGTTCATCGAGGATCCAGACCGGGCGGTGCGCGACGAGAAGCTTGGCAAGGGCCATGCGCCGCTGCTGGCCGGCCGAGAGATAACCGAAGGGCAGGTGCAGGATGGCGCCGAGTTCGACCATGTCCGCCGCCTCGCCGATCGTGACGCCGGTTCCACCGTCCATGTCGCGCAAAAAATCGCGCCAGAAGGCAAGATTTTCCGCAACCGTGAGTTCCGGTTTCATCGCGTTGCGATGTCCGAGATAATGGCAGGCTTCGGCGGCGTTGACGGCTTTTTGGCCGTCTGCGCCACGCCATTCCACATGTCCCGCAGCCGGCCGGATGAGGCCTGCCACAACCCGCAGAAGCGTGGATTTCCCGGACCCATTGCGGCCGGTGAGGACCAGCGCCTCGCCTCTTGTTAAGTTGAAGGAAATATTCGAGAATATCAGATCCTCGCCGCGATGCGCCGAGAGGTTTTCGGCGGTGAGCCGCATGAGGTCTGCCTTCACTTCACTTGAGGCCGGGGAATGAAAAAAATCTGGCGATCTGGTCGATCACCGTCTGGAACCTTTCTTAGAAAGTATCTATAAGCTTCGCAACCACGCCAGCGACCGGCGTGATTTTCATCTTGCGCCGGACCTGAAGACAAAATCTTCTCGTGCGGACAGCGGAAATGGTCGCACCCGCATCCTGATGTGCATGAAGTGCATAGGCGTCCGCACGCGCGTGTTGGCTCTAGTATCAGCGGGGATTAAATCCGTGTCAAAGTCTCTCGACAGCTTCAATTGCCGGTCGGTTCTGACCGTCGACGGCAAGGACTATGTATATTACAGCCTGCCGAAGGCGGAAGCCAATGGCCTGCCGGGCGTATCGAACCTTCCCTTTTCCATGAAGGTTCTGCTGGAAAACCTGCTGCGTTTCGAAGACGGCCAGACGGTCACCAAGGAGCATATCCTTGCCGTCTCCGCATGGCTCAGCAACAAGGGCAAGGTCGAAAACGAAATCGCCTATCGCCCGGCCCGCGTGCTGATGCAGGACTTCACCGGCGTTCCCGCCGTGGTCGACCTTGCCGCCATGCGTGATGCCATGGTGGCGCTCGGCGGTGATCCGGAAAAGATCAACCCGCTCGTGCCCGTCGATCTCGTCATCGACCACTCGGTTATCGTTGATGAATTCGGCACGCCGACCGCGTTTGCCAAGAACGTCGAGCTGGAATACGAGCGCAACGGCGAGCGCTACCGCTTCCTGAAGTGGGGCCAGCAGGCGTTCAAGAACTTCCGCGTTGTGCCGCCCGGCACCGGTATCTGTCACCAGGTCAATCTGGAATACCTCGGCCAGACCGTCTGGACCAAGGAAGAAGACGGGGAAACCACTGCTTATCCGGATACCTGCGTCGGCACCGACAGCCACACGACCATGATCAATGGTCTGGGCGTTCTCGGCTGGGGCGTTGGCGGCATCGAAGCGGAAGCGGCCATGCTCGGCCAGCCGGTTTCCATGCTTCTGCCTGAAGTTATCGGCTTCAAGCTGACCGGCAAGGTGAAGGAAGGCGTCACCGCGACCGACCTCGTTCTGACAGTCGTGCAGATGCTGCGCAAGAAGGGCGTCGTTTCCAAGTTCGTCGAATTCTTCGGCCCCGGCCTTGATTCGATGTCGCTGGCCGACCGCGCCACCATCGGCAACATGGGCCCGGAATACGGCGCGACCTGCGGCTTTTTCCCGGTCGATGGCGAAACCATCAACTACCTCACCATGTCCGGCCGCACCACGGACCGGATCGCGCTTGTCGAAGCCTATTCGAAGGCTCAAGGCATGTGGCGCGAAGGCGACGGCGAAAACCTCGTCTTCACCGACACGCTGGAACTGGATCTCGGCGACGTTGTGCCGTCCATGGCCGGCCCGAAGCGTCCGGAAGGCCGTCTGCCGCTGGAAACCATTGCACCGAACTTCGCAACGGCTCTGGAAAACGACTACAAGAAGCCCGGCCAGCTCTCCAGCCGTTATGCGGTCGAAGGCACGGATTTCGATCTCGGCCATGGCGACGTGGCAATTGCCGCCATCACGTCCTGCACCAACACGTCGAACCCGAGCGTTCTGATCGCTGCAGGCCTTCTCGCCCGCAACGCCGTTGCCAAGGGCCTGAAGTCCGCTCCCTGGGTCAAGACCTCGCTTGCACCGGGATCGCAGGTTGTTGGCGAATATCTGGAAAAATCCGGCCTGCAGACCTCGCTCGATGCGCTTGGCTTCAACCTCGTCGGTTTCGGTTGCACCACCTGCATCGGCAATTCCGGCCCGCTGCCGGCACCCATCTCCAAGACGATCAACGACAAGGGCCTGATCACGGCCGGCGTGCTCTCGGGCAACCGCAACTTCGAAGGCCGCATCTCGCCGGACGTCCAGGCAAACTACCTTGCTTCCCCGCCGCTCGTCGTCGCTTACGCGCTGGCCGGCACGGTGCAGAAGGACCTGACGACCGAACCGCTCGGTGAAGACCAGGACGGCAATCCTGTGTTCCTCAAGGATATCTGGCCGACCTCGCATGAGATCCAGGAATTCATCCTGAAATACGTCACCCGCGAACTTTATGAATCCAAGTACGCCGACGTGTTCAAGGGCGATGTCAACTGGCAGGCGGTTCAGATCCCCGACGGCCAGACCTATGCCTGGGACGACAAGTCGACCTATGTGCAGAACCCGCCTTACTTCGTCGGCATGGGCAAGACCGGCTCCGGCGTCAAGAACATCGAAGGCGCGCGCGTTCTCGGTCTCTTCGGCGACAAGATTACCACCGACCACATTTCCCCGGCAGGCTCCATCAAGGCGGCATCGCCGGCCGGTGCCTACCTCATGGAAAATGGCGTTGGTGTTGCCGACTTCAACCAGTACGGCACGCGCCGCGGCAACCATGAAGTGATGATGCGCGGCACGTTTGCCAATATCCGCATCCGCAACTTCATGCTCGGCCCGAACGGCAAGGAAGGCGGCTACACCGTCCACTATCCGTCCAAGGAAGAGATGTCGATCTATGACGCTGCCATGCAGTACAAGGCTGAAGGCACGCCGCTGGTCATCTTCGCCGGCGTCGAATACGGCAACGGTTCCTCGCGTGACTGGGCTGCCAAGGGCACCAACCTGCTCGGCGTTCGCGCCGTCATCGCCCAGTCGTTTGAGCGTATCCACCGCTCGAACCTCGTCGGCATGGGCGTCGTGCCCTTCGTCTTCGAAGAAGGCATGAACTGGCAGAGCCTGGACCTCAAGGGCGACGAAACCGTCACCATCGAGGGCCTCGACGGCGAGATCAAGCCGCGCGAGTGGAAGATTGCCAAGATCACCTATGCGGACGGTTCGGTGAAGGAAATCAAGATCCTCTGCCGCATCGATACGCTTGATGAAGTGATCTACATGAACAATGGCGGCATCCTGCAGACGGTTCTGCGCGACCTCGCCGCCTGATTGAAATTTTTGACATCCAAGATGCCGCCGGACCTTGTCCGGCGGCATTTTCATGAGCATGTTTCACGCATCCCGGCGTCTCACCCGCTTGTGACTTCCGGTTGATGGGTGTCGCGAGTAGGTTTGCCCCAACGCTCACACCCCCGCTGCGCGACGAAGACACAAAATGCTCCTTGAGAAGGCCCCAATCATGCTGCTGATCAAACGCGCCGCCGTGCTTCTGGCAAGTGGTCTGGCCGGTGGTTTGTCCTGCGGTTCTGCCATGGCAGGAGACGCGCAGGTTGCGCCCAAGGGCGTGGTGGAACTGTTCACCTCGCAGGGCTGCGCCTCCTGTCCCCCCGCCGATGCCGCGCTGAAGAAGCTGGTGGAACAGGGCGATGTCGTGGCCCTGTCCTACCACGTCGATTACTGGAATTATCTCGGCTGGACGGACACGCTGAGTTCCAAGGAAAATACCGAGCGACAATATGGCTATGCCCATTCGATGGGCCGCAGCGGCGTCTACACGCCGCAGGCCATCATCAATGGGCGCGAGCATGTCAAGGGAATGGATCTTGACGCCATCAACGGCAAGATCGGCAGCCTCAGTTCCGCCGGCCAGGGCCTTTCCGTGCCCGTTTCCGCCCGCATGAACAATGACGAAATCGAAATCGAGATCGGCGCCGGCCAGGGTCGCGCCGATGTGGTGGTTGCTTATTTTACCAAGCAGGAGCAGATCGAGGTGATGCGCGGTGAAAACAGCGGTCGCCAGATCGAATACTGGCACAGCGTCTATGATGTGCAGACGGTTGGCATGTGGGACGGTAATGCGCTGAAGATCACGCTGCCAGCCAAGGCCATGGGCCGTTCGAAGAAGGATGGCTGCGCCATCCTCATCCAGTCCTCGACAGCCAAGGGCGAACCGTCCGCCATTCTGGGTGCTGCCGTCGTGATGGCCGGGCGCAAGCGCAACAATTAAGCCGCACCGGCATCCCTCGGCCGGCCCGCGCTGTTCAGGTCAAAGGCACCTCAGGCCTCCGGCACGTCAAACACTTCGCCGGGCCTTAAGGCGCGAAAACGCTCCGGCTCGATGTTTGCCGCCATCAGCGCATCGCGAAGGGCAGCCAGCGGCTCCTCGATCCCCTCATCCGTCAGCTTGAACGTGCCCCAGTGGTGGCCGACGGCATGGGTGGCACCGGCAAGCTGCATGCCGGCAACGGCCTCTGCCGGGTTCTGGTGCTGGCCCTTCATGAACCAGCGCGGCTCATAGGCGCCGATGGGCAGGATCGCCAGGCGAAAGCCGCCGTGTTTTTCAGCAGCGGCCTGATAGTTGATACCCTGATGAAAGCCGGTATCGCCGATGTGATAGATCTTGCCAGCGAGCGTTTCGATGACGAACGCGCCCCACAGCGCCATGCTGCGATCCCCCACACCGCGTGCTGACCAATGGTGGCAGGGCTCGCAATGCAGCGTGACATTCTTGCCGAGATAGGCGTTATGACCCCAGTCCATCACCGTAATGCGCGGCTCATCCAGCGCCGAGGCAAAGATCGCATCATTGCCGAGCGGCGTGACGAAATGCGGCCGATGCTTTTCGTGGACACGTTTCAGCGTCTCGATATCGAGGTGGTCGTAATGGTTGTGAGTGACGATGACGACGTCGATCGGCGGCAGGTCTTCCAGCCGGATGCCGGGTTCGTTGACCCGCTTCGGCCCGGCGAAACTCACCGGGCTCGTCCGCTGCGCCCAGACCGGATCGGTCAGAATATTGAGGCCGGCGACCTGGATCAGCATGGAGGCATGGCCGACCATGGTGACGGCCATGCGGTTTCCGGACAACCGCTTTTCCGGCACCGTCGGCGCAAAGGCGCTCGGATAGGCCGGCGGCCAGGCGACGTTCTTGCCGTTGAATTTCCAGCGCAGCAGGTTGGCAAACCCCTTTGGCTGCTCGCCGCCCGGATTGAAAAAACGCGTTCCGTCGAAATGATCTGAGAGTGGACCGGAATAATAGCGGTTGTTGGCCATGGCTCTCCCCGCGGCAAGACCTCCCCCCAGAAGGGAGAGAACACCGATACCTGTCCATTTCAGGAAATTGCGTCTTTTCATCAGCAATGTATAGGCATGCCCCGGAAGCCGGGCAAGAACGGGCCGTTGATTATTGCTCACACGTCAGACGCGCTCACGCAGGCTTGATATTCGTCATTCGGCGAGATTGCAGACCGAACGTTCGAGATCGTCCGCGAAAGACCTCTCCACACGTTCAGATCTTGCCAGGTCGGCAAAGGCCTTGAGAAATGGCGCAACGCCTTGACTTTGCGGGGCCGATGCTGCTATTGCCGCCCGATCTGCTGAAAGTTCAAGAACTTTAGCCGCCGACCGGGACCCTACACAGGTGTAAACAGATCCCGGAGGCCAACACCCGACAGCGCGTTGCGCCCTCGGGTGCTATTTGGCTTTGCGTCTTGTTTTTCGGTGGAAGAGACCCGACGTTTCCGGTCTGTGACCGGTTAACGTCTAGAAGGATGAAACGATGTTCGAAAGCCTCCAGGACCGTCTTGGCTCCATCTTGAGTGGACTGACCGGCCGTGGCGCATTGAGCGAAGCGGATGTGTCCGCCGCTCTGCGCGAGGTTCGCCGTGCGCTGCTCGAAGCAGACGTGGCGCTGGAAGTCGTGCGCGCTTTTGTCGATCGCGTTCGCGAAAAGGCTGTGGGCGCGGAAGTTCTGAAATCCATCAAGCCCGGCCAGATGGTCGTCAAGATCGTCCATGACGAGTTGGTCGAGATGCTCGGCGCCGAAGGCGTGTCGATCGATCTGCATGCGCCAGCCCCCGTCGTCATCATGATGGTCGGCCTGCAGGGCTCGGGCAAGACCACCACATCCGGCAAGATTGCCAAACGCCTGACTGAACGGGACCGCAAGAAGGTCCTGATGGCCTCGCTCGATACGCGCCGCCCGGCAGCGCAGGAGCAGCTGCGCCAGCTTGGCGTGCAGACCGGCATTGATACGCTGCCGATCATTGCCGGCCAGTCGCCGACGGAAATTGCCGCGCGCGCCGTGCAGGCCGCAAAGCTTGGCGGCCATGATGTCGTCATTCTCGACACCGCCGGCCGCACGCATATCGACGAACCGCTGATGGCCGAAATGGCCGAGATCAAGCGCCGCGCCAATCCGCATGAAATCCTGCTGGTGGCCGACAGCCTGACCGGCCAGGACGCCGTCAATCTCGCACGCAATTTCGATGAGCGCGTTGGCATTACCGGCCTGGTTCTCACCCGCATGGACGGCGATGGCCGCGGCGGTGCGGCCCTTTCGATGCGTGCCGTCACCGGCAAGCCGATCAAGCTGATCGGCGTCGGCGAAAAGATGTCGGAGCTGGAGGAGTTTCATCCCCGCCGCATCGCAGACCGTATTCTCGGCATGGGCGACATCGTCTCGCTGGTCGAGAAGGCGGCTGAAAACATCGACGCCGACAAGGCGCGCGCCATGGCCGAGAAGATGGCCAAGGGCAAGTTCGACCTGAACGACCTTGCCGACCAGCTGCGCCAGATGCAGAACATGGGCGGCATGGGCGGCATCATGGGCCTGATGCCGGGCATGGGCGGCATGAAGGACAAGCTTGCCGCTGCCGGCATGAACGACAAGATGTTTGCCCGCCAGATCGCCATCATCTCCTCGATGACCAAGGCCGAGCGCGCCAACCCGGATATGCTGAAGCACAGCCGCAAGAAGCGCATTGCCGCAGGCTCCGGCACGGATGCTGCCGAAATCAACAAGCTTTTGAAAATGCACCGCCAGATGGCCGACATGATGAAAGCCATGGGCGGCAAGGGCAAAGGCGGCATGATGAAGCAGATGATGGGTGGCCTTGCCGGCAAGATGGGCCTCGGTGGAATGGGTGGCGGCATGGGCGGAATGGGCGGCATGCCTGATCTTTCCAAGCTGGACCCGCAGCAGCTCGAAGCGCTTGCCAAGCAGGCCCAGGCGGCCGGCATCAAGCCGGGTTCCATGCCGGGCCTTCCCGGCGGCGGGCTTCCCGGCCTTGGCGGACCGAAACTTCCGGGCCTCGGCGGCATGCCGGGCCTTCCCGGTTTTCCGAAGAAGAAGTGAGACGGAACGCCATGATTGATCCGAAGGTGAAGGAACAGCTCGGCCAATACCGCCAGTCGATCGACAATATAGACGCGGCGCTCATCCACATGCTGGCGGAACGGTTCCGCTGCACCAAGGAAGTGGGCATCCTCAAAGCCCTCTACGATTTGCCGCCGGCAGACCCGGCGCGCGAGGAATACCAGATCGAACGCCTGCGCAGGCTTGCCAAGGATGCTCATCTGGACCCGGATTTCGCCGAGAAGTTTTTATACTTCGTCATCACGGAAGTCATCCGGCACCATGAAGCCATTGCCGCTCAACACGGCGAACCCAAAAAGACCGTCTGACGACGGCCAACCCAAGACCCAAGGAGTAAAGAAATGTCCCTGAAGATCCGTCTCGCCCGTGGTGGTTCCAAGAAGCGCCCTTATTACCAGATCGTTATCGCTGACGCCCGCGCACCGCGCGATGGCCGTTTCCTGGAAAAGGTCGGTTCGTGGAACCCGATGCTGGCCAAGGACAACGAAAAGCGCATCGAGCTGAACGCCGAGCGCCTGCAGCATTGGATCGACAACGGCGCACAGCCGACCGATCGCGTTCTGCGTTTCATGGCAGAAGCAGGCTTGGCCGAACGCGCTGCCCGCAGCAACCCGGAAAAGGCAAAGCCGGGCAAGCGCGCTGTCGAGCGTGCAGCCGAGCGCAAGCAGAAGGCTGATGCCGCTGCAGCTGCTGCTGCCGAAGGCGCTGCAGAATAATAAACGCTTCTGGCGTTGTTGGACGGGTGGCATGGCGACATGCCGCCCGTCTTCCGTTTCTGCATCCTCTGTTTCCCCCATCTTCTGTTTCCAAAGCGGCAAAGTCCCTCTAAAAGGACGCCAGAACCGCAAAGGGAGAGCCCCCATGGCCAAGCTGGAAAACCCCATCCTCATGGCGACCATCGGCGCGCCGCAAGGCTTGCGCGGAGAAGTGCGGGTGCGCACCTTTACGGCCGACCCCTTGGCGCTGGGAGATTACGGCCACCTGCACAGCATGGATGGACGGGTGTTCGAGATCCTTGACCTTCGCGAAGCAAAGACCGTGGTCATCGTGCGGTTCCGCGGCATCAACGACCGCGATACGGCTGAAAAGCTGAACGGCCTTGAACTGTTCATCGACCGCGACAACCTGCCGGACGAGGAACTGGACGACGACGAATTTTATTATGCCGACCTCGAAGGCCTCGACGTCGAGGATGCCGACGGCAAAAGCTATGGCAAGGTGAGCGGCGTCTTCGATTTCGGCGCCGGCGACCTGCTGGAACTGAAGGGCCCCGGCCGCCGCCCGACGCTCATTCCGTTTTCAGAAGCCGCCGTTCTGGAAATCGACCTCGACAAGGGCTGCATCGTGATCGACCCGATGGCCGCCGGCCTCATCGAGACGCCCGATGAGGACGAGGCGATGCGCCGGGCCGCCGAGGGTGATCCCGAGGGCGGCGATGAGCCGCCCCAGGCAGCGGATGGCAAGAAAGGCGGCGGCAAGAAGGGTTCGGGCAAAAAGGGTGCGGACAAGAACCGCGACCCGGAATAAGCGCCCCCATGTCGTTTCGCGCCACCATTCTCACGCTTTATCCGGACATGTTTCCGGGCCATCTCGGCCATTCGCTGTCGGGCAAGGCCATGGAACGCGGCCAGTGGACGCTTGACACGGTGCAGATCCGCGATTTTGCCGAGGACAAACATCGCACCGTCGACGACACGCCGGCTGGCGGCGGCGCGGGCATGGTACTGAAGCCGGATATTCTGGCGCGCGCTATCGATTCCGTGGCCGCCGATACACGCCCGCGCCTGTTGATGAGCCCGCGCGGGCGGCCGCTCACCCAGGCGCGCGTGCGGGAACTGGCGGAAGGCGATGGCGTCGTCATCGTCTGCGGCCGGTTCGAAGGGGTCGACCAGCGGGTGATCGAGGGACGTCATCTCGAAGAAGTCTCGATCGGGGACTATATCCTGTCCGGAGGGGAGCCCGCCGCGCTGACGCTGCTTGATGCCGTGGTGCGCATCCTGCCGGGCGTCATGGGCAATGCCGCCTCCGGCACGCATGAGAGCTTCGAGACGAGCCTGCTCGAGCATCCGCACTACACCCGCCCGCAGGTGTTCGAAGGACAGCCGATCCCGGATGTGCTGACGTCAGGCAATCACGCCGCCATCGAAAAATGGCGCCATCAGCAGGCACTTGCCCTGACGAAAGAGCGCCGACCGGATCTTCTCGGAAAACCCGGTCAGCCGCTGACGAAATAATAGACCGTCAGTGCCGAGCCGACCGCCACCACGATAAGACGCATCACCAGCTGCGGCACGCGGCGCGCCAGCCACACGCCGGTATAACCACCGGCGGCACCTGCCGGCAGCATGACCAGCGCCTGCGGCCAGCCGACAACGCCCCCGCCGACAAAGATGACGATGGCAACGGCTGCAATGACCATGGCCAGCAGGTTTTTGAGCGCATTCAGATGATGATAGCTGCCGCCGGCCGTCAGGCCCAGCACGGCGAGCATCATGATGCCCATGCCAGCGCCGAAAAAGCCGCCGTAAATCGCAGTGACAAGCTGCCCCAAAAAGCTTGCCGGCGTGTTGACCGGGTGTTCGGAGGATGTTTTCGGCTTCAACCAGGGACCGGCGGCAAACATGATGGTGGCGCTCGCCAGCAGCCACGGCACCAATGCGCGAAACGAGGGGTTATCAAGCGCCAGAAGAATGATCGCGCCGGCCGCGCCGCCGATGATGGAAACCACACAAAGCACCAGCGCGCCGCGCCAGTTGCGGGCGATTTCCCGGCGATAAGCAAGCGTTGACGTGACATAACCGGGAAACTGCACGATGGACGAGGTGGCATTGGCCGAAATCGGCGGCAGGCCAGCCAGCGTCAGCGCGCCGAAGGTGAGGAAGGTGCCACCGCCGGCAATGGCGTTGACGGCACCGGATAGAAAACCCGCGACAAACAGCAGGCCGATCATGATAGGTGTCATTCCGGCGTCCTCCCAAACCCGTTTGACGTGCAGTAGCGCCTGAAAACGCGGCCATCAAGAGCGCCCGGCTTGATCTTTTCCGGCGTTTGCGGCACCTGCCGGGGTGACAAGCGCTGCAGTTTGGTATATTGGCGCACGCGGACATGGGATTTTCATCCCGTCGACCAGCAAGCAAAGAATGGCGAATACGCTCCGCCCAAAGGGCCGGATCCGGAGGCAAGCTCCAATGGAACCGATGTCGAGCGCTCTGGCTGTTTGAGAAAAAGAGAAGGTTTGACCAATGAACATCATTCAGCAGCTGGAAGCCGAACAGGCTGCCAAGATCGAAGCCAAGCGCAAGCTTCCGGAATTTTCCCCGGGCGACACGCTGCGCGTGAACGTCACCGTTCGCGAAGGCAACCGTACCCGCGTACAGGCCTATGAAGGCGTCTGCATCGCCCGTTCGGGTGGCGGCATCAACGAGAGCTTCACCGTTCGCAAGATCTCCTACGGCGAAGGCGTCGAGCGCGTATTCCCGGTCTATTCGCCGATGGTCGACAGCGTCGAAGTCGTTCGCCGCGGTAAGGTCCGTCGCGCCAAGCTTTATTACCTGCGCGATCGTCGCGGCAAGTCGGCTCGCATCGTTGAAAACACCAACACGCGTACCCGCAAGCTGAACGAATCCGAGCGCTCCGCCGCTGCCGAGGAAAAGGCACGTCTGGAAGCTGAAAAGGTAGCAGCAGCACAGGCACTGGCCGCCGAAAAGGCAGCAGCAGAAGCAGCCGCCAAGGCTGAAGCCGAAGCAGCAGAAGCCGCAAAGGCTGCGGAAGCTTCCGCAGAATAAGGCTTCTCGCCTGAGACTTTCGAAAAGGCGGCCCTCGCGGGTCGCCTTTTTTGTTTGAGGCAATTTGAACGGCGCTCAGTTGCGGGCAAGAAGAGCCGGTAGTGTTTCGAAGAGCGCATCACGGGCACGCGCGCTTGCAGAACCGCCAAGCTTTCGCTCGTCCTGCACGAGCTTTGCAAACACCACGGTCCGCCCGCCCTTTTGCGCCCAGCCGACAAACCAGCCCCAGGGATGTGCCCGGTCAAAGCTGCCATCGGCCAGGCGCGGATAGGCCATGCCGGTCTTGCCCTGCGCCACCCAGCCATCCTTGAGATCGAAGCGCTCCATCGCCTTCACCGTCACTTCCATGGCCTCGCGGCTGACGGGAAGCGTCCGGTTGACGAATTTTTTGAGGAACGCCACCTGCTCGTCCGGCGAAATTTTCAGCGAGGAGGCAATCCATGCGCGTTCAAGGCCATTGTTCTTGCCCTTGTCTCCGGAAAAATCGGCATTGCCGTAACCGAAACTGTCCGCATAGCGGTGGAGCTTTTCCGCGCCCAGGCGGTGCGTGATGCGCTGCGAAAACCAGACGACGGAATATTTGAGCCAGCGTTCAGCATCCGTCGGCTGTTTCCATTCTTCGCCACCCCAATCAGGATCACCCTTTTGAAACGTGAAGGATGGCGTGTGCTCGTCCTTCAGAATGCCGGCGTCAAAGGCCATCAGGCTGAGCGGCAGCTTGAAGGTGGAGGCCGGCGTGACACGAGCAGTGCAATTGCCCTCGCGGACGATCACATCGGCGGTCTTGGCATCGGTAATCAGGGTGCAGAGATCCGCTGCGGCCGCCGGCAACGCCACAACGGATGCCGCCGCAAGGCCAAATATGGATAGAAATAGACGCATGACATGATCCTCCTCTCGCGTAGAGGTGGCGTTGAAGCCCAGCATCATGACGTGAAGATGGCGCGACAGGGCCGCCCGAGCCTGATGCGGCAGAGGCGGCCTGCAGGATGGGAAGAGGTTTGCTGGATAGGCCGCGTTACATCTTCACGGCCGAATCCCAGTGCTCATCAGCCTTGCCATTGACGATGCGCCAGGTGTCATACCAGGTGGTGGTGTAGGTTTTCGACGGATCTTTCGGGTCCTTTTCCGTGCGCACCGTCGCAACCGTCACTAGATCGCCTTCGGCGCTGACGAACACCACCGGCGTCTTCATCTTCTCCGGGAGCGGTGTCGGCTTGCGGCCAAGGACCTTCGTGAAAAATTCAACGACCGGCGCGCGGCCGGACACGACGTTCGGATTGTGCTGGATATAACGTTCGGTCAGCCACTGGTCAGCCTTGTCCCAATGGTTGGCCTCCAGAAGATCCCGCATGATGTGCAAAGCCACCTGCTTGTTGGCATGAAGCACCGGGTCCGGACTGGTGAACAGCGCTTCCACATCCGGCGCGGCGGTGACCGCTTCCTGGGCGCGAGCCACTGCGGCGCATGACAGACCGACGGCGAGGAGGAGCGCAAACAGCGCGCGGCTTGCCTTGAACATGAAGAATGACCTTCCAGCATGAGGGATGGGGAACGTTCAACAAGGATAGGCAGGGGCCGGCACCGGCAAAAGGAGGCAGTTTTGCCGCCCATGGTATCATGCAGGGAACCAAAGGCTGAAAATGACGAAGGCGCTTGTGCAAATCCCCTGCATTCCCGCGGTTTTCCGTATTCGGCACCCCTTTGAACACAATCAGGTGAGGCAGGCGCAGGTCCCGCGGTCTCCGGGCATGGTGCCTTGTGAAGCCGTCTGCCATTGCTCTTGCCATTGCGGGCGTTTCCGTGACAATCGGTTTTGCCACTTAATGGGATGGACTGTTCCCCCACCCCGCAGTCAAACTGGTCGCGCCAACGAAGGAGGTTGTCATGGCAAACGTTGCGGTTCTGGGAATTGATATCGCCAAGAATGTGTTCCAGCTTCATGGCGTGGGCGCCGATGGTCAGGTTGTGCTGAGACGACGCGTGATGCGCGATCAACTGCTTCAGGTGACCGAGGCTATGCCGCCTTGCCTGATTGGGATCGAAGCTTGCACGGGTGCCTTTCACTGGCAGCGGCATTTTGAGTCTCAGGGGCATACTGTGAAGATCATTGCGCCGCAGTATGTGAAGCCGTTCTTGAAGGGCCAGAAGAATGACGGCAACGATGCCCAGGCAATATGCATTGCCGTTCAACAACCACACATGCGCTTCGTGCCGAAGAAATCGATCATCCAGCAGGACATCCAGGGCCTCCACCGTGCTCGGCAGAGATTGGTCAATCATCGTGTCGCCCTGATCTCGCAGATGCGAGGTTTGCTTCTCGAGCGTGGTGTAGCGATCGCAAAGTCGGCTTCGATCGCCCAGCGAACGATACCGGAGATCATCAATAATCCAAGGATCGACATCACCGAGTTGACACGCGATATCATTGGCACGCTCCATGCCTTCCTTTTGCAGCTCAACGAAAAGATCAAATACTTCGACAAGCAGATCGAAGCCGTCTTCCGCGAGAGCGATGTTTGTCAGCGTATCGCCAAGATTCGTGGCGTCGGCCCGAAGACTGCGACGGCAGTTGTCGCGGCTGTTGGTGATGGAGCAGACTTTAAGAATGGCCGGCACCTGGCGGCATGGATGGGCCTTGTGCCGCGACAACATTCCAGCGGCGATCGACGCGTACTGCTTGGCATCAGCAAACGAGGCAGTCAGCATCTGCGAACACTTCTGGTCCACGGCGGAAGGTCAGTGGTGCGAACGGCGCAACGAAAATCTGACCCTGCGAGCGAATGGGTCAACGAGCTTAGGGAAAGGCGTGGTTACAACCGCGCAGCGGTTGCTGTCGCCAATAAGAACGCAAGGGTGATATGGGCCTTGCTTCAGCACGGTGGCGAATACCGGGCCAATCCTTAAGAGCAGGCATGCGAATTGCAGGCTGAAGGTTGAAATGGAATGAACGGTCGGACCGGCACATACGGAACCTGTCTTTTATAATGGCCGACAAGGTCTCCCATTTGTTGAGGCGTATGTGTGCGGATACCCCATTTGGGCGCTTCGGAAATGATGACGCCGTATAGATGTTTGCAATCGACCAGCGTCAGACCGCTTCAACGTAAAGCTTGCAAAGGGGGAACAGTCCATAGATGTTGAAGGAGCCGATGATGATTTCCCGCCGCACCACCCTTGCCGCCTTCTGCGCTCTTTCTCTCCTGCCGCTTTTCTCAGCCCCCGCCACGGCTGCCGATTTGCCGGACCTCAAGGGCCGCGCCATCGTGGTGGTAACGGAAAATGCCTATCCGCCGCTGCAGTTCGTCGATCCGAAGACGGGAACGGCCATCGGCTGGGAATATGATACGATGAACGAGATCACTAAGCGGCTGAACGCCAAGGTCGAGTATCAGAACACCTCCTGGGATGCGATGATCCAGGCCGTTTCCGACGGGCAATACGACATCGGCATGACCGGCATCACCATCAAGGACGACCGCAAGGAGAAGGTGGATTTTTCCAAGCCCTACATGCGCTCGCAGCAATTCATGCTGGTGCGCGCCGACGAGACCCGCTTTTCGGACGCCAAGACTTTTGGTGCAACGGAAGACGCGCTGATCGGCGCGCAGCCGGGCACGACACCTTTTTATACGGCCGTCTACGAAGTGCTCGACGGCAACGAGCAGAATTCCCGCATCAAGCTGTTTGAAACCTTTGGCGCCACCGTGCAGGCGCTGCGCACCGGCGATGTCGACATGGTGCTGACCGACGGCACCGCCGGCAAGGGTTATGTCGATGCCTCCGGCGGCGCGCTGAAGCTCGTTGGCGGGCCGCTTGGTTCGGAAGACTTTGGATTCATCTTCAAGAAGGGCTCGGATCTGGTTTCGCCCGTCAATGCGGCCATCGATGCGTTGAAGGCTGACGGCACTTTCGACGCGCTCAACAAAAAATGGTTCCTCGACTACAAGATGGGGCAATAGCCCCGGATGGCCACCGCGCGACGCGGGGAAGAACCGGAGGACTTTCCCTGGTGGATGGTGGTTTTCGGGTTGATGATGGCGGCTGTTGCCGCGGTCATTGCCACCAGCGACCTCTACGGGCAGGTTTTTCTGATTGTCGCCAAGGGGATTGGCATCACCGTCGGCGTGGCACTTGTCGCCTTTGCACTTGCCGCAGCCCTCGGTCTCGGCGTGGCACTGGCGGGGCTTTCCAGCAGCCGGTTGCTGCGCCAGTCCGCGCGTTTTTACGTGGAAGTAATCCGCGGCATCCCCATCCTGGTGCTTTTGTTCTACGTGGCTTTTGTCGGCGCACCGGCATTGGTGGCGGCCTATAATTTTCTTGCCTCGCCTCTGATCGAAAGAGGCATGCTGCCAAGCCTTCTGACGCGTGACCTCTCGCTTCTGTCCCGCGCCGTCATCGCACTCACCATCGGCTACAGTTCGTTTATCGCGGAAATCTCTCGCGCCGGCATCCAGTCCGTCGATACGGGGCAGATCGAGGCGGCCAAGGCGCTTGGTCTTTCGCGCTTCCAGCGCTTCCGGCTGGTGGTGATGCCGCAGGCGCTAAAAGTGATTTTTCCGCCGCTTTCCAACGATTTCGTCTCGATGGTGAAAGACTCGTCACTCGTCTCCGTGCTCGGCGTCGCCGACATCACCCAGATGGCCAAGGTCTATGCTTCCGGCTCCTTCCGGTTCTTCGAAACCTATTCGATCCTTGCCTACATCTATCTCGGCCTCACCATTGGCCTGTCGCTGATCCTGCGACGAGTGGAACGGCGCCTGCGGGCCACCAGCTGAGGCACACCGGCGGTGAGGCAGATATTGCCGAGGAAAAGGAAAACTGATAAATCCTCATTCATGGGATCGAAATTCGGATGCCTCGCGACGAATGTTTTTGTGCTGCAGGACCACAAGCGTCTGCCGGCACGTTTTTTCGCGCGCATTTCCGGCGCTCTTTTCGGCCGACTTCGTACGCTCTGATCGCGTCGAACCGGCAGCCTGCTGCCGATTTCAAATCCCCGCATTCTCCACATCAAATGGATGGCAGCCATGAGCGCACCTCGTACTCTCTATGACAAGATCTGGGACGACCACGTCGTTTCCACCGGCGAAACCGGCACCTGTCTTCTCTACATCGATCGTCACCTCGTGCATGAGGTGACGAGCCCGCAGGCCTTCGAAGGTCTGCGGCTTGCCGGCCGCAAGGTCCGCGCGCCGGAAAAGACGCTGGCCGTGGTCGATCACAACGTGCCAACGACGCCCGACCGCCATATCGGCATCAAGAACGAGGAAAGCCGCGTTCAGGTCGAGGCGCTGGCGCAGAATGCCGCCGATTTCGGCGTCGAATATTATTCCGAAAAGGACAAGCGCCAGGGCATCGTCCACATCGTCGGCCCCGAACAGGGATTTACCCTGCCGGGCATGACCATCGTCTGCGGTGACAGCCACACGTCCACGCATGGCGCTTTCGGCGCGCTCGCGCATGGCATCGGCACGTCGGAAGTCGAGCACGTGCTCGCCACCCAGACGCTGGTGCAGAAGAAGGCGAAGAACATGCTGGTGCGTGTCGACGGCCAGCTGCCGCCGGGCGTCACCGCCAAGGACATCATCCTTGCTATCATCGGTGAAATCGGCACGGCCGGCGGCACCGGCCATGTCATCGAGTTTGCCGGCGAAGCCATTCGCGCGCTTTCCATGGAAGGCCGCATGACCGTCTGCAACATGACGATCGAAGGTGGCGCCCGCGCCGGCCTCATCGCGCCGGATGAGACGACCTTCGAATACATCAAGGACAAGCCCCGCGCGCCCAAGGGCGCTGCCTGGGACATGGCACTTGAATACTGGAAGACGCTGCAGTCCGACGAAGGCGCCCATTACGACCGCGTGGTGGTGCTCGATGCCGCCGCCCTGCCGCCCATCGTCTCCTGGGGTTCCTCGCCGGAAGACGTCATCTCCGTTCAGGGCGTCGTGCCCAACCCGGATGATATTCCCGAAGAAACCAAGCGCGTCTCCAAATGGCGTGCGCTGGATTACATGGGCCTGAAGCCGGGCACGAAGATCACCGACATCGCCGTCGACCGCGTGTTCATCGGCTCCTGCACGAACGGGCGCATCGAAGACCTGCGCGCAGCCGCAAAGGTTGTCGAAGGTCGCAAGGTAGCATCAACAGTGTCTGCCATGATCGTGCCGGGCTCGGGCATCGTCAAGGAACAGGCGGAAGCCGAAGGCCTCGACAAGATTTTTCTGGAAGCCGGTTTCGAATGGCGCGAGCCGGGCTGCTCGATGTGCCTTGCCATGAACGACGACCGCCTGAAGCCGGGCGAACGCTGCGCATCCACCTCCAACCGCAACTTCGAAGGACGCCAGGGCTTCAAGGGCCGCACGCATCTCGTGTCGCCTGCCATGGCCGCCGCCGCAGCGGTTACCGGCCACTTCGTCGATATCCGCGAGTGGAAGTAATCCTTTTCGCCCCAAACTTTTGACAGCGAGCCGCCGGATGCCCATCCGGCGGCTCAGTTTGCTGACAAACCTGTCTCCCACCACGACGTCATCCTCGGCCTTGTGCCGAGGATCTACTAAGATCCAAAAAATCAAACGTTTGTAGATGCTCGGGACAGGCCCGAGCATGACGGAAAAAAGCTGCAAGCCCTTTGTCAGCAGTCTGAGCCGCCGGATGCCCATCCGGCGGCTTTTTCATAAGATCAATCCCGTTGATGCAGCCGACAGAAAAGCGCGATTGACTGCGGGCGCGGGGTCATTACCCTTGCAGCTTTCCAATCGGTTTCCCCATGCGCCTCATTCCCCGCCGCCTAGCCATCAGACCCTTGATGGTGGCCCTCCCTTGAGCCCCACCGTCATCGCGCTTGCCCTGTCGGCCGCCATTCTCCATGCCAGCTGGAACGCTTTTCTGCGCTCCGGCAGCGACCGGCTTTGGTCGATATCAGTGATGGGCGTCACCGGCATCGTTTTTGCACTGCCGGTCATGGTCTGGCTGCCGCTGCCGACACCCACCGGCTTTGCCTATATCCTCGCCTCCTCGCTGTTACAGGTGGCCTACAGCGTGTTTCTCGTCTTTGCCTACAGGCTCGGCGATCTCGGCCAGGTCTATCCGGTGGTGCGCGGTTCCGTGCCGCTGCTGGTCACGCTCGGTGGTTTTCTGCTGACGGGGCAGACGGTGGGGACGAGCCAGCTTATCGGCATTGCGCTGGTGGCCTTGGGCATCATGAGCCTGTCGCTGGGCCGCCAGCGGGCGCCCACCTCCTCCATCCTCTGGGCACTGCTCACCGGCCTCATCATCGCAAGTTACGCGACGGTGGATTCCACCGGCGTGCGCCATGTGTCCGATCCGCGTGCCTATGCCGCCTGGGTGTTGTTCACCTACGGCGTTCTCCTCATCATCGCCTACACCGTGATGCGGGGCCGGCTGCGCATCGATATCCGGGAGCGGGAAAGCTGGAAGGCGCTGGGGGCCGGCATTTTCGTGCTTCTCGCCTATGGCGTCATCATTGTTGCTTATTCGCTCGGACCGGCAGGACCGATCACCGCCATTCGCGAAACGAGCGTCGTGTTTGCCATGCTGATCGGCTGGCTGTTTCTGGGTGAGACGCTCACGGCGAAACGCATCGTCGCCTGCCTGATCGTCGCAGCAGGGGCCATTGCCATCGGTCGCTGAACCCGCAACGAAAAAGGCTCCGCGACCGGGTGATCGCGGAGCCCCTCTTCAAAGCGTCAGGAAATCTCAGACCGCGATCTTGCCGCCACCCTTCTTGGTGATGGCAACGACCGAGGGACGACAGGGCAGGTCCGGCTTGAAATCGGGCCAGCGGGTGGAGAGATCCTCGTAATAGGACGCACGGCCGTGGCCGGACCAATCCTCGCCGCCATCGCCCGGATGCTGAACGGCAACGAAGGCCGTCTCGTCATCGGGCGCAAACAGCGGGCCGCACATTTCAGCGCCGACAGGCACGCGGAAGAACAGCTTTGACGTGGCACGCGCTGCACCTTCCGTATCGACGGCCCAGAGGCCATCGGTGCGGCCGGTCTGCTTGTTGTTGTTGCCATCGGTTGCGACCCAGAGACGGCCGGCAGTATCCACCGCACAGTTATCGGGCATGCCGAACCAGCCGTTCTTCGTCGTTTCCGTCGAGAAGGTGGAGCCGACGGCCGCAACCGAGGGATCACCGCATTTCAGCAGCACTTCCCACTTGCCTGAAGTGGCGGAAAAATCACCGTCGTTTTCGGAGATTTCGATGATGTGGCCAAAGGCGTTTTCAGCGCGCGGATTGGCGGCATTCACCTGGTCTGCCTTGCGCTTGGTGTTGTTGGTCAACATCACGTAGACCTTGCCGTTGACGCTGTTCGGCTGGATGTCTTCCGGACGGTCCATCTTGGTGGCGCCGAGGAGATCGCCGGCGCGGCGGGTCTCGATCAGCACGTCGGCCTGGCTGTGGAAGCCGTTTTCGGCCGTCAGCGGGCCCTGGCCGAAGACCATGGGAAGCCACTGCATGGTGCCGTCTTCGCCGAACTTCGCCACGTGAAGCGTGCCCTTGTCTAGCAGGTCCATGTTGGCGGCGCGGTCATTCGGGTTGAAGGCGGCTTCCGTCACGAACTTGTAGACATAATCGAAACGCTCGTCGTCACCGAGATAAAAGACGACCTTACCGCTCTTCGCCACGATCGATTCGGCGCCTTCATGCTTGAAACGACCGAGGGCGGTGCGCTTCTTCGGCATGGAGGTCGGATCCATGACATCCACTTCGACGACCCAGCCAAAACGGTTCGGCTCGTGCTGTTCCTTCGACAGATCGAAGCGGTCGTAGAAATTGCCCCATTCATAGGAGCCTTCCGGAACGCCGTAACGCTTGTAATTGGCAGCTTCCGCATGGCCCTCGGGCAGCTTGCCCTGGAAATAGCCGTGGAAGTTTTCCTCCGCCATCACATAGGTGCCCCAGGGGGTCACGCCGCCGGCACAGTTGTTGAGCGTGCCGAAGACTTTTGTGCCGGTCTGGTCGGCCGCCGTCTTCAGGCGATCGTGACCGGCGGCCGGGCCGGTGATCTGCATGGGCGTGTTGGAGGTGATGCGGCGGTTATATTTGCCATCCGCCACCACCTGCCATTTGCCGGAAACCTTGCGGATTTCGACGATGGTGCCGCCATGCGCCATCATCTCGACGTCCACCTGCTCCTTGGAGAGCGCGCCCTGCTTGACCTTGCCATCGACAACGGTCACGAGGCCGGGGAACATCAGGTGCGGGTTGGTGTATTCGTGGTTGACGACGAGCAGGCCGTGATCGGCAGCGCCGTCAAGCGGAATGAAACCGACATAGTCATTGTTGTAGCCGAACTGCTTTGACTGCGCGTCTGCCGTCTGTTTTGTCGGATCAAACTGCGGCGCTCCCGGAAGCACCGCATCGCCCCAGCGCAGCAGCACATCGGCGTCATAACCTTCGGCGACGTGGTGCGTGGCATCGACGCCGGCTTCCACTTCGTTGAAATTAAACGCAGAACCGGACTTGCCGGCGGCGCGCGCCTCATCGGCGCTCATCAGAGCGACGGGGCTGACGGTTGCCGCAATCGCCGAAACGGCAAGCGACCCCTGCAGGAAATTGCGCCGTGAAAACCGCTTCGAGATGATTTCGCCCATCGTCGGGTTGGCGCTGGCATTATGGCCTTCGCCATCCGCCTCTTCCAGAAGCGTGGTCGGGAAAGGCTTGTGGGTGAGCTGCTCGTTCATCAAACGACCTCCAGTATAGAAACACAGTGCTTTTTAAGAGCCGTTCTAATCTACAGGCCGCATGTTGCGGTTGTACGACAAACCCGAGACAATGTTAGATGACGCGCACCATCATGCCCGGCCGCATGAACCGGATGAGCCGGCGCATGGTGGTGGCGCTGATGGCGATGCAGCCTTCCGTCGGCTGGTAACCGGGGCGGATGAGGTGAAAGAAGATTGCCGAACCATGGTGGCGGCGTCGCGAGGTGATATTCCAGTCGAGTACGAGGCAGATGTCATAGAGCCCGTCGGTGCGCTGCATCCGCTCGTGGCTTGGCTTGAAGGGGGCACGCACCAACCGGTTATAGGCGGCATGTTCGGGCGCATCGCACCAGAGCATGTCTTTCTCGATCCGCCGCAAGGGAAGGGCCGTTGTCAGAGCGCCGACATGTTCTCTGCGCAAAAAGCCATAAAGCAGCTTCATGGCGGCAATCGGCGTTGCGCCATCGCCTTCACGCTTGAACGCCGTTCGCCCGGAGCGACCGATGGCGGCGGGCACGGTGATGCCGCCAAAACTCACGAAAGCGCGAGCAGGATTTGATGGTGCGGGGCGAACCGTGATCATCTTGCCCTTGCCGCCGGCCTTTTTCCCACCCATTTGTCTCACACATTGTTGCTTTGGATATGATTTCGTTTGAAATTCATAGCACAATGTCCCTTAGTTCGAAGAGCCTCGCCGCCGATGTGCGACGGGCAAATGAAAGGCAAAGACGGCATGGCAGCCCGCACCGTACTGCTGGTGGATGACGATGAAGACCTGCGCGAGACGCTGGTCGAGCAGCTTTCTCTTTACGAGGAATTTTCACTGCTGCAGGAAAACAACGCCACCAAGGCAATGGCGACCGCAAAATCGCGCCAGATCGACCTGTTGATCATGGATGTGGGCCTGCCTGACATGGACGGGCGCGAGGCGGTGAAACTGCTGCGCAAGGGCGGGTTCAAGGCGCCGATCATCATGTTGACCGGGCATGACACCGATAGCGACACGATCCTTGGCCTGGAAGCCGGCGCCAACGATTATATCACCAAGCCGTTCCGTTTTGCCGTGCTTCTGGCCCGTATCCGCGCCCAGCTTCGCCAGTACGAGCAGAGCGAGGATGCCACGTTCACCGTTGGCCCCTATATCTTCAAACCAAGCCAGAAACTGCTCACCACTGATGACGGCAAAAAAATCCGGCTCACGGAAAAGGAAGCGGCGATCATCCGCTACCTCTACCGCGCCGGCCAGAAAGTGGTGACGCGCGACGTGCTTCTGGAAGAGGTCTGGGGTTATAATTCCGGCGTGACGACCCATACGCTGGAAACCCACGTCTACCGTCTTCGCCAGAAGATCGAGCGCGATCCCTCCAGCGCCGAAATTCTGGTCACAGAAAACGGCGGCTACAAGATCGTCCCCTGACTGGGAAATCGCAGAAGAAAGCGACCATGGCTCTTAGCGACGATATTCGCCTTCTCTCCGGCGTTCCCCTGTTTCAGGGGCTCGATGACGACCAGCTGCGTCTGGTCGCCTTCGGGGCGGAGCGACGCAGCGTCGCCAAGGGGCAGGAGCTGTTTCGCGAACAGTCTCCGGCCGAATGCGCCTATGTGGTGGCACGCGGCCGGCTCGATCTCTACACGCTCGGCCGGGACGGGATCGCCGATCTCGCCCGCTCCGTCGGCCCCGGCACCATGCTGTCGGAACTGGCGCTGGTGACGATGGTGGAGCGCAAGTTTACCGCCATTGCCGCCGAAGATGGCGAAGTTCTGCGCATTCCGCGCACGCTCTTTCACCGCCTGCTGGAGGAATATCCGGCCGTGGCGCGCATTCTGGAGCAGCGGATCAGGGATAATCTGGTCGGGCTGGCAAAGGCTGCGGCGGCCATGCAGGGGCGGTTTGCGTGACGAGCGCGGTTTAGATCACGCTCAGCGATCCGTCACTTTCCAACACCACTGCCTGCACATTGCTCAGATCGCCGTGGCCGTTCGACCGCACGGCGCTCAATACCTCATCCTGCGTTATTCGCTGCCGATGCATCGCCTGATCGCAGAATGTCCCCTGGCGCACCAGAAGCGTCGGCTCCGAGCGGACAGCCTTTGCCGCGGCTGGAACACGCACGGAAAGAGTCGTAACCAAGTACTGTAACCCGATCAGCAATGCCAGGGCGGTCACGCCTTCGGCAAGCGCAATCGATTCCTGGAGCAGGATGGCAGACAGGGTGGAGCCGAGCGCGACTGTGACGACCAGATCGAAGGCGTTCAACTTGGCAAGCGTGCGCTTTCCCGAAATCCGCAGGAAAAGAACCAGAACCACATAGGCCAGCGTGCCGACAATCAGCGTTCGAGCGATGCCGGACCACCCCTGAAACAACATGCCAACCAGATCCATCGATACTCCCCTCGAAAGCAACTGCTGTTCGGGAACTCGACGGGAGCCGGGATGTTCCCTCTCTACAATCTCACAGCCGATGGACGCGAAAAATCCTCACATCCTGAACGTCGCCGTGACAGGAACATGGTCCGACGGGCGGTTCCAGCCGCGGGCTTCCTTCAGCACCTCGATGTTTTCCAACAGCGGACCAAGCTCCGGCGAAGACCAGATGTGGTCGAGGCGGCGGCCCTTGTTGGCGGCTTCCCAGTCTTTCGCGCGGTAACTCCACCAGGTGTAGAGTTTTTCGGAGGCGGGTACGTGCTGGCGCATCAGGTCCAGCCAGCCGCCTTTTTCCATCACCTGCGTCAGACCTTCGGTCTCCACCGGCGTATGGCTGACGATCTTCAGCAGCTGCTTGTGCGACCAGACATCATGCTCCAGCGGTGCGATGTTCAGGTCCCCGACGAGGATGGAGGAGACGCCCGGGCTATCCGCCTTCAGCACCTTCATTTCCTCGACGAAATCCAGCTTATGGCCGAATTTCGGGTTGATCGCACGGTCCGGTTCGTCGCCGCCCGCGGGAACGTAGAAATTGTGCAGGCGGATTCGGCGACCACCGCGCTCGAAAATCGCGGAGATATGGCGGGCATCGCCCACCTTGCAGTAATCCTGCCGGTGATCTTCCGCGAGCGGCACCTTGGAGATGATCGCCACGCCATGATAACCCTTCTGGCCATGCAGCACGATGTGCTCGTAACCCATGGCCTGCAGCGGCTCGAGCGGGAACTCTTCCGCCCGGCACTTGATCTCCTGCAGGCAGAGAATGTCGGGTTTTTCGCGCGCAAGAAACTGCTGGACGATGGGCAGGCGCAGGCGCACCGAATTGATGTTCCAGGTGGTGATGGAAAAGCGCATGAAAAAACCTCGACGTGATACGCCGAGGTTTAGGCTTTTTTGCAATGGATGGGCAAGGGCTTCAGCGCCCGAAGCCTGCCTTACAGCTTATGGACTTCGTTATAGGGGATGGTGAAAACCTTGTCGTCGAAGCGCACGCCGTTCTGCACATTGTAGATCATCACCGACGTATCCTTGTTCTGCAGGTCGGTGATCGTCCACTGGCGCAGGTCATAGGTTTTCGGGTCGAACATCATCGTAATCGTGCTGTCGCCGAACACCGTCTTGTTGCCGAGCACGATGGTGGTGAGATCGGATTCCTGTTTCACATCGCGCACCATCTGGTTCGACAGGTCGATGCGGTCGGCGAGAAGTAGGCTGAGCGGCGTCTTGGAGAGCGGATAAAGATCCCAGGTCTTCAGCTTCAGGTTGCCGATCACGACGTTGTTGCCGTCAGCGATGACGCGGATCGGCGACGGATCCTCGAAATTGAAGCGCAGCTTGCCCGGGCGCTCGATGAAGAATTTTCCACCGGTCTGTTCGCCGCGCGGGCCAAACTGCACGAACTCGCCCATCATCGTCTTGACCGAGGAAAAGTGGTCGGCAATCTTCTGGGCGGCATCGGACGTGGCCGCGCCTTGCGCAAAGGCCGGCACGCCCACCAGGCCACCGGCCGCCAGCGCACCAAGGCCCAGCATCATGTGGCGGCGGCTGAGGGCGGCGGAAGCGGTCATACGGGTCGTCATGGGTTCAAATCTCCTTCAGGCCAGTCATGGCGGAAAAACGCGGCGGCTTCGTGGCCTTGCCGCTACCGCTCGATGATATCGGCCTCGGTCGGTACAAGGATTTCACGCTTGCCGGCATGGTTGGCGGGGCTGATCACCCCCTCCTGCTCCATGCGCTCGATGAGTGAGGCGGCACGGTTGTAGCCGATGCCGAGCCTGCGCTGGATATAGGAGGTGGAAGCCTTTCCGTCCCGCAGCACGATCGCAACGGCCTGATCATAGGGATCGTCGGAGTCCGACAGGTTGCCCGTGCCGGCCGGGCCGCCACCATCGCCATCTTCGTCGTCATCGGCGGTGATCGCATCAAGATATTGCGGCGCGCCTTGCGTCTTCAGGTAAGCGACGATTTCCTCCACCTCGGTATCCGAGACGAAGGGACCATGGACGCGCTGGATACGCCCGCCGCCGGCCATATAGAGCATATCGCCCATGCCGAGCAGCTGTTCGGCACCCTGCTCGCCTAAAATGGTGCGGCTGTCGATCTTCGACGTCACCTGGAAGGAAATGCGGGTCGGGAAATTGGCCTTGATCGTGCCGGTGATGACATCGACGGACGGACGCTGGGTTGCCATGATGACATGAATGCCGGCCGCACGCGCCATCTGCGCCAGGCGCTGCACCGCGCCTTCGATATCCTTGCCGGCGACCATCATCAGGTCGGCCATTTCATCGATGATGACGACAATATAGGGGATGGGCTTCAGGTCGAATTCTTCGGTCTCATACATGGCCTCGCCGGTCTGGCGGTCAAAGCCGGTCTGCACCGTGCGCGTCAGCACCTCGCCCTTGGCGATGGCCTGTTCGACGCGGCTGTTGAAGCCATCAATGTTGCGAACTCCGATCTTCGACATCTTCTTGTAGCGTTCCTCCATCTCGCGCACGGTCCACTTCAACGCCACGACCGCCTTCTTGGGGTCGGTGACGACAGGGGACAGGAGATGCGGAATGCCGTCATAGACGGAAAGTTCCAGCATTTTCGGATCGATCATGATGAGGCGGCACTTTTCCGGCGACAGCCGGTAAAGCAGCGACAGGATCATCGTGTTGATGGCAACCGACTTGCCGGAGCCGGTGGTGCCGGCCACCAGAAGATGCGGCATCTTTGCAAGATCGGCAATGACGGGCTCGCCGCCGATGGTCTTGCCGAGCGCCATGGCAAGTTTTGCCTTGCTGCTCTCGAAATCGGTACTGCCGATCATTTCGCGCAGGAAAACGGTTTCGCGCGTCTGGTTGGGCAGTTCGATGCCGATGGCATTGCGGCCGGGAACGACGGCGACACGGGCGGCAATGGCGCTCATCGAGCGGGCGATATCATCGGCAAGGCCGATGACGCGCGACGACTTGATGCCGGGCGCCGGCTCCAGTTCATAGAGTGTGACGACCGGGCCGGGGCGCACATGAATGATCTCGCCCTTGACGCCAAAATCCTCCAGCACACCTTCCAGCATGCGGGCGTTCTGTTCAAGCGCATCGGCAGACAGCGTGCTGTCGCGCACGGCATGGCGCGGTTCGGTCAACAGATGCACGGAGGGCAACTGGAAACCGCCGTCGTCGATGAAAGAGGCCTGCGCTTCGCGGGCGACGCGAGCGCCGGGGCGTGGAGGTGCCGCGGCCGGCACGACGCGACCGGCCACGCGGGCACCTGTCGGATGCGAGGGCCGCCGAGGGGAATTGAACATCGGCTCATCGTCATCATCCGGCAGGATGCCGGCGGGGCGGGCCATGTCCTCGTCCTCGTCTTCCTCGTCTTCAACCGACATCGGTGGCGGCGAGATGCGGCGGCGGGCAGCCATCAGGTCCGACATCGGGCTTTCAAGCGAAGGTTCGAGGCGGTTGGAAGGAGAAGCCTTGGCGCGCACCGGTTCGTTCAGCTTGCCGAACTCATCCTCGTTGAAGTCATAGGGTTCATCAAAGCCGGAACCGCCATGGCGGGCGCGAGGCTTGATGTGCAGCAGACGGCGCAGGCGCGCCTGGGTGATGTACCAGGTATGGGCAAGTGCGCCGAAGGCCAGAAGGCCGGCAAAGCCACCGTCATCATCCTCGTCATCAACGTCTGTGGCCTTGCGGCGGGGGGCTGCGGGAGCCTCGTCCTCATCATCCTCGTCAAGCTCGTTGCGGCCGACAAGGCCCGCGGCAAACAACAGGAAACCGGTCGTCGGCAGGGCAAAGACGATCCCCAGAATGGTGGCGGCCATGCCTGTCGGATAGGCGCCCACGAAAAGCGCCGGAAATCTGAGGATCATATCTCCGATGACGCCGCCGATACCATTGGGGATCGGCCAGGTTTCAGGGGCCGGAAAGCAGCCGAGCGCGGCGGAGGCGAGGACCGTACCGGCAAGCCAGGCACCGAAGCGGGCGGGGATACGGCGCAACGTGCGTCCGGAGATCAGCGCAAGCGCCCAGGCAAGGACCGGCAGAAGTGCAGGAACGCTGGCAAGGCCCAGAAATTGCAGCATCAGGTCGGCGAAAACCGCACCCGGAAACCCGAGAATATTGCTCGGCGGACTGTCCGTCGCATAGGAAAAGCTCGGATCGGCAACATTCCATGTGGCAAGTGATGCCACGGCGAGCGCCAGCGTGAAAAACAGCGCGAAACCGGACAGTGCCAGCACCTGCCTGACCACGAAGGCTGTCAGCGCATGGCGGGTGGAATTCTGCGCCATCGCTGTCGAAGTGCTTCTGCCCATGTTCATTCAGCCCGAACTTCCCGTTGACGCAAGAGCGCATACGCCATGCGTTGCCACCCGGCACACATTCCCTTGCAAGGGCAGATTAGACAAAGTTGGTTAACGTGGCTTTAACCAGACGCGTCGCGATTGCTGAAGCGACACACCGCACACTCCGGCCCACCCACACGCAGCAGGACGCAGATCCACCTCCCGCCCCGGAAAGGGAGAGGCAAAGGCAGAGGCAGAGGCAGACGGAAACGCACACCCGCTTCGTCCAGCCACATCAACCGAAAACTCGCTGCGAGTGTGGAGGATGCCGCTTTCGAAATCGCGGCGGCATTGCCGCGAGCGATACGGCCCAAAACATCAAAAAGAGGGGTAAGCGAGAGATCCGTAAACGACGCTCTAACCGGCGCGCTGCACGGCCACGGTATCCTGCAGGCCAAGAGCGCGTTGCGCGCGGGCATTACGCTCGTCGGAATCGGCGAGCCTGTATCCCCTTGCAATCAGTCTTGTCGTATAGATCCGGTTGTAGACGCTGCCCCACACGCCACCAACGACGAGCCAGCCAAGAGGCAGACCGAGGGGGCCAAGGCCAAGGGCGACCAAAAAGGCGAACACGCCGCCGATCAGGCAGATACCAATGCCGATGACCACATCGCCTCTTGCAATGGCAGGCAGGCCGCCAAGGAATAAACTGGTCCCGCTGAAGCCATAAAAGCCAGTACGCGCCAAACCACTTCTTGCGTGCATCAACTGAACAATCGTCGTCACCCGCAGTCTCCAATTCAGCAACACATCAACAATGCAGCCTCCCAAACCCTCAATACACCTGGCAACATTACAGTTCAATGTAAAAATATAGCTTCATATCTATTATGAAATTCGAATTAAGAAACATGTATTATTACAATTTGGCAACAAAAAGGCCCGGATTTCTCCGGGCCTTGATATTTCATTTCGGCATTGAGGCCGGAGCACCAGCCTTATGAGTGGTAGGCCGCTTCGCCGTGCGAGGCCAGATCGAGACCTTCGCGTTCGGCTTCAACGGTCACACGCAGGCCGACGATGATGTCCACCAGCTTGTAGAGGATGAACGAACCAACGCCGCACCAGGCAAGCGTGACCAGAACGGCATAGACCTGCGTCATGACCTGGTGCCCCATGGTGACACCTTCGACATAACCGACGCCACCGAGCGAGGCAGAGACGAAGACGCCCGTGGCGATCGCGCCGAACAGGCCGCCGATGCCGTGGACACCAAAGACGTCAGCGGTATCGTCATAGCCGAACTTGTTCTTCACCACGGAGACGAAGAAGTAGCAGAGCGGCGAAACGAGGAGACCCATGACAATCGCGCCCATCGGGCCGGCGATGCCGGCAGCAGGCGTGATGGCGACGAGGCCGGCGACCATGCCGGAAGCAGCGCCCAGCATGGACGCCTTGCCGCGGGTGAAGGTTTCAACGATCGACCAGGAGACGATTGCAGCCGCCGTGGCGATGAAGGTGTTGACGGTGGCGAGCATGGCGCCGCCCGAGGCTTCCAGGTTGGAACCGGCATTGAAGCCGAACCAACCGACCCACAGCATGGCCGCACCGACGAGGGTGAGGGTCATGGAGTGCGGAGCCATCATGTCCTTGCCGTAGCCGGTCCGCTTGCCGAGCATGTAGGCGCCGATCAGACCGGCAACACCGGCATTGATGTGAACGACGGTGCCGCCGGCAAAATCAAGCGCGCCCCAGCCGAACAGCAGCCCGTTGGCATCCCAGACCATATGGGCGATCGGGAAATAGACGAAGGTGACCCAGAGCACGCAGAAAAGGATCGCTGCCGAGAACTTGATGCGTTCGGCAAAGGCACCGACGATGAGCGCCGGCGTGATGGCGGCAAAGGTCATCTGGAACATCACGAAGATATATTCCGGGATGACGACGCCCTTGGAGAAGGTGGCAGCCGTCGTGGTCGTATCGACGCCCGCCAGGAACATCTTGGCGGTGCCGCCGAAGAAGGCATTGGTGGAGCCACCGAAGGCGAAGGAATAACCGTAGATGACCCAGACGAGCATGACGGCAGCACCGATGATCGTGCACTGCATCAGAACGGAGAGCATGTTCTTGGCGCGCACCAGGCCGCCGTAAAACAGGCCAAGACCTGGCATCAGCATGAACAGCACGAGGATCGTGCAGATGAACATGAAGGTGGTGTCGCCCTTTTCCGGCACCGGTGCTGCCGCGACCACAGGCGCAGCGTCCTGGGCAAAGGCGACAGCCGGCGCCAGAAGGGCGGCCGTCAAGGCACCCAGGCGTCCGGAAATGGACGAAAACTTGGAAAATGACATTGCAGATGACTCCCCTGATCAGCCGTCTTAGAGCGCTTCAGTGTTGGTTTCGCCCGTACGGATGCGCACGGCCTGCTCGATGGAATAGACAAAGATCTTGCCGTCGCCGATTTGACCGGTCTTTGCGGCAGAGGCGATGGCCTCGACGGCCTTTTCGACCAGGTCAGAGGCAACCGCGATTTCGATCTTCAGTTTGGGCAGGAAGCTGACAGCATATTCCGTGCCACGATAGATTTCGGTGTGCCCCTTCTGGCGCCCGTAACCCTTGACCTCGGTCACGGTCAGGCCCTGAATGCCGACAGCCGTGAGGGCTTCGCGCACCTCATCCAGCTTGAATGGCTTGATAATGGCCATCACGATTTTCATGTGGTTTCCCATCCTTTGTTGTCTCGGCGCGGAGCCGGTTCTCCTGGCCGCTGACAGATCTGTGAACAGCGACTGAACCTCTACATTCAATCGCCGTGCCAGATTCTGGCCACAAAGTTAAGTGTCTGATTTAAAAGGATTATTAATAAATTTTCTACGCCAGATGCAATTGAACGCCAAATAGGCGCTCATTTACGCAGCAAATTATTCAAAATGCTCAATAATTAAGCACTTGCCCGTTTGCGAATCAAACCTTCTTGGGCAACCGAGGCCACCAGCGTACCGGAGCGGGTATAAAGGCTGCCACGGGTCATTCCGCGGGCACCGGATGCACTCGGACTGTCCTGGGTGTAGAGCAGCCAGTCATCGAGTGCGGACGGGCGATGAAACCACATGGCGTGGTCAAGGCTTGCTGCCTGGATCGCCGGATCGAAGATCGTCGTGCCATGGGCGTAGAGCGATGTGTCGAGCAGGGTCATGTCGGAGAGATAGGCAAGGATCGCGGCCCGGTAATGCCGGTCATCCGGCACCGCGCCGGTGGCGCGCACCCACATATGCTGCTCCGGCTTCAGCTTTTCGTTGGAAACATAATGCACGAGCGAGACCGGACGGATTTCCACCGGTCGCTTGTGCCCCCAGTAACGCTTGACCATGTCGGGCGCCTTGGCGAGAAACACCTTCTGGAATTCCGCCTCCGACATCAGTTCTTCCGGCTGCTTGATCGCCGGCATCTGCGCCTGATGATCGTAGCCGCTCTCCTCGATCTGCGAGGAGACGGACATGGCGAAGATGGCGCGGCCGTGCTGGATGCCGGTGACGCGGCGCGTGGTGAAACTGGACCCGTCCCGCAGGCGCTCCACCTGATAGACGATCGGCACCTTGGGATCCCCCGGCAGCAGGAAATAGCCATGCAGGGAGTGAACGAAGCGGTCATCCGGTGTGGTGCGCTGCGCGGCCATCAGCGCCTGGGCAATCACCTGCCCGCCGAACACCCGCTGCCAGCCGATCTGCGGGCTTTTGCCGCGAAACAGGTTTTCTTCCAGCCGTTCCAGATCCAGCGTTTCCAGAAGCTGATCCATGGCGGAGAGGTGTTCCGGGGCCTGCGGCATTTTTAACGGTCTCCAGCGGTAGGAAGCGATGGTGTGATGATCTATATGTCAGGCAGTGCATTCTCAAGTACGGCAGGAGCAAAGCGATGCTGGATATGCTGATCGTTGGCGGCGGATATGTCGGCCTTTCCGTGGCAGTGGCCACCAAACAGGCAGCACCGCATCTGTCCGTCGAGGTGATCGAGGCAGCACCCGGCCATGTCTGGGAAAAGGATGAGCGGGCATCTGCCATCATCGCGGCGGCCAGCCGCATGCTCGGCGTGCTCGGCCTCTGGGATGAAATTGCCGTCGACGCGCAACCGATCACCCGCATGATCGTGACGGATTCGCGCACCGCCGATCCCGTGCGCCCGGTTTTCCTCACCTTCGATGGCGACGTGGAGGAAGGCCAGCCGTTTGCCCATATGGTGCCCAATGTGGCGATGGTGCGGGCGCTGCGCGGCGCCTGCGAACGGCTTGGCATCCCGATCCGCCATGGCGTTTCGGCAACCGGATTTACCGCCGGCCCGCACGCGGCAACGCTCACCCTGTCGAACGGCGAAACGCTGGAAAGCCGCCTCGTCGTTGCCTGCGACGGCGTGCGCTCCAAGCTGCGCGACATGGCCGGCATCAAGACGGTGCGCTGGGACTACGACCAGTCCGGCATCGTGACGACCGTCGAACACGAGCGCCCGCATGAGGGCTGTGCGGAAGAACATTTCCTGCCCTCCGGCCCGTTTGCCATCCTGCCGCTCAAGGGCAACCGCTCCTCGCTCGTCTGGACTGAGCGCACCGCTGACGCCGACCGGCTGGTGGCCTCCGATGACCTGATCTTCGAAGAGGAACTGCAGCGTCGCTTCGGCTACAAGCTCGGAGCGCTCCGGGTGGTGGGCAGCAAAAAGGCGTTCCCGCTGGGGCTCACCCTGTCGCGCGCTTTTGTGGCACCGCGCCTGGCGCTGGCCGGCGATGCCGCTCACGGCATCCATCCGATTTCCGGACAGGGCCTCAATCTCGGCTTCAAGGATGTGGCAGCACTTGCCGAAACCGTGGTCGAGGCCGATCGGCTGGGGCTCGATATCGGCGCCCTCAACATTCTCGAGCGTTATCAGGCCTGGCGGCGTTTTGACACGTTCCGCATGGGGGTCACGACGGACGTGCTGAACAGGCTGTTTTCCAACGACATCGCACCAATCCGCATCGCGCGCGATTTCGGGCTCGGCGTGGTGGAACGCCTGCCGAAACTGAAATCCTTCTTCATCGGGGAAGCGGCCGGCACGAAGGCGAAAAACAGCCCCAGGCTTCTGGAAGGCCACACGATCTGAGATCCCCCACCAAGCCTGCACAGGATCGGGGCATCAGTCCTCGATCTTGCGGGCCTCAGAGATCAGCATAATCGGAATGCCGTCACGGATCGGATAGGCGAGATGCGCCTTTTCCGAGATCAACTCGTTGGTCTCGCGGTTGAGCGACAGCCTTGTCTTGCCAAGCGGACAGACCAGCAGTTCCAGCAGTTTCGGATCGACCTTGGCGAGCTTCTCGTCCATTAAAAAACCCTACTGGAGAACCGTGTCGCTATCGCCAAAATCGCGCGCCAGCAGGATTTCGGTGATTGCCACCAGCGTCTCGGCCCGCGTCTTCAGATCCGGCGCTTCGAGCAGTGCCTGCTTTTCCGGCGCGCCGAACGGCGACATCATCGAGAGCGAGTTGACCAGCATGCGGTTGCCGGCGCGCTCAACGCTTTCCCAGTCCGCTTCAAGCTGGTTTGCATCGAGATAGGCCCGAAACACCCGCAGCAGTTCCTCGCGGTTGACGGAGGCCTCGTCATCCTCTTCGGAGAGATCGCTCATGAAGGGCATAACATTAAACGTTCTAAAGGGATGCCCCTCGCCCACTTCCTCTGCCAGACGCACGCGGCAGACGCCGCTCAGCGACACGACATAGCGCCCATCGCCCGTCTCGGCAAAAGACGTGATGCGACCAAGACAGCCGACGGTGGCGAGCGCCGGGCGCAGGCTATCTGCTGCCTCGCCCATGGCAGGCTGCACCATCGCAATCAGCCGATTGCTGGCTATCGCGGCATCGAACATGGCAAGGTAACGCGGCTCGAAAACATTAAGCGGCAACTGGCCGCCCGGCAGCAGCAGCGCACCCGTCAACGGAAAAACCGGCACGGTCTGCGGCAAGTCCTCGCGTTTGACATATCTCGCATTGCCGACATGCATGGGCATCCTCCACCTGCGGCACTGCCGAAAGGCAGTGCAAGGTTTCATATGTGGTCTTGCAACCGGTTTCACAAGACGCGTCAGTTGAGGCGGACGGGCTCAGACGGACGACAGATCCGCCTCAACCGCTCCTAGAGATCACGAAAACAGGATGGACGACATGCGGCGTCGCGCGGCAATGGTTGCCGGATCCTTCGGACCCCAGGTCTCGAAGAACTGCAGCAGCTGGCGGCGGGCGCCATCATCATCGAAGGTGCGATCCTTCTTCATGATCAGCAGCAGATGTTCAGCCGCTTCGTCGCGTTTTCCCTCGACATTGCGGATCTTGGCAAGTTTTACGCGCGCTTCGTGGTGATCCGGGTTGAGCGACAGTTCGTGCTCGAGCGCCACGGGATCGCCAAGCTTGCGGGCTTCCTCGATCTGGGCAAGCTTCAGCGCCACCGCCTGCACCGGCGCCTGCGAGGAAAGCTCTTCCGGCAAGGACGCCAGCATCTGGCTGACGCGGGCCACTTCGCCGAGCGACAGAAGGCATTCCATCATGCCGGCAGCGGCCTTGGCATTTTCCGGGTCGGCCTGCAGGACAGCGGCAAAGAGCTGCGCTGCGCCATCGATATCGCCGCCTTCGAACAGGCCCTGCGCTTCCTCCAGCGCCGCCTCAAGCTCG
This sequence comes from Neorhizobium sp. PAMB6630, assembly GCF_058242775.1. NCBI lineage: Bacteria > Pseudomonadati > Pseudomonadota > Alphaproteobacteria > Hyphomicrobiales > Rhizobiaceae > Neorhizobium > Neorhizobium sp. PAMB6630. The sequence continues at coordinate 272,257 of NZ_CM177836.1, read as the reverse complement.
GCTGCCTGATCGGCACCGGGGGGACCGGCAACCTTGTCGATGAACTGGCGGATCTGACTTTCCGGCACGGCGCCCATGAAGCCATCGACAGGGCGTCCGTTGACGAAGGCGATGACGGCAGGGATCGACTGGATGCCGAGCTGGCCGGGAATGGAGGGATGGTCATCGATGTTGAGCTTGACGAGCTTGACCCGGCCCTGCCCTTCGTTGACGACCTTTTCAAGCGCCGGCGCAAGCTGCTTGCACGGTCCGCACCAGGGCGCCCAGAAATCCACGAGAACCGGCTGCAGGCGGGATTCTTCCAGAACGTCCTTGGTAAAGGCGGCCGTCGTCGTATCCTTGACCAAACCGCCAGCGGGTGCTGCCGCAGCAGAGGGCTGGCCACCAAAACTCATCGTGCCGCTCATCTGGTTCCCGTAGGAGCCGCCGTAAGGATTGTTCGTGCTCATGGATATGTCTCCCGGAACTGCCTGTGCGCCTTGGTGTGCCGCTTTGCCGCTAAGATCGTATGTCAGCCGGTCACTTTCAAGACAAGCGGCTGATGGCCTGTCGCCTCAAGAAAGCGAACGAGATCGCGGCTGCCGATCGAGGTCGTCGCATCATTGGAAAGCGGATGGCCATTGATGATATCGTGCGCCATCAGGTCTTCGTCCAGCACGAAGGTCACCTTTTGGCCAGTATCGTTGATGGCGCCGAACACGGTGACGGAGCCTGGAATGACGCCGAGATATTCGAGCATTTTTTCCGGGCTGCCGAAGGAAACCCGGCTCGATGCCCCGATCAGCTTGTGAACGCTTTTCAGGTCGACCACCGCATTTTCCTCGACGGTCAGCACGAAGAACTGATCCTTCTTGTCCTTCACGAAAAGGTTCTTGGTATGCCCGCCTGGAATTGCGTCGCGCAGGCTTTCCGATTCGGCCACGGTAAACACCGGCGCATGGGATTTGGTGGTGTGCACAATGCCGAGATCATCGAGAAAGCGGAAAAGGTCTTCGGCCGTCTTCGGCACCGGGGAAGTCGCACTGTCTGTCATGGCGTAGGTCTGCGGTCTTTCTGAAGGGGGACAAGCGGCGGCGGGTGGACGTCTTCAGCCGCCGGCTGGACTATAGGAGGCTGAGCCTTGTCCTCACAAGCCGGGTGGCTGCAATTCCTGTGCGGTTCAAGCCACCTGCTACAAGCCTTTTGCGTCGCCGCCAAGCGGACGCACCAAACACATTTTTCAAAAAACAAATATAATCAGATACTTAGACGTAAAATTCAAAAATTTTGCGTTTCCCGTCATTTCCCTGTTGCATTCAAAAATCACTTGGGCCATATAGCCCCCGTCGCCGCAAGCGAGCGACACGCCGGCCCAGCGAACTACCCCGGGTCGAGCGGTTGATGAGCGGGCGTAGCTCAGGGGTAGAGCACAACCTTGCCAAGGTTGGGGTCGAGGGTTCGAATCCCTTCGCCCGCTCCAATTTTCTTTCCCAGGAAAATTGATGGTCGGATAGAGGAGAGTTCCTCGTTCCGAGACCGCATGTGGTTTCCAAACTCCCAAAACATTTGTTCCGGTCGCGGATGCGTTTTGGCATCCGCGTTCCGGGCAAGATATCAGGAAGACATCGAGATCAGGCATTCGCCCTGGGCATCGGTCCGACATAACGCGACTGCGGGCGAATCAACCGGCCTGTCTGCTCCTGTTCCAGCACATGCGCCGTCCAGCCCGCCATGCGGCCGGCGGCAAAGACATTGGTAAAGCTGTCACGCGGAAAACCGACCGCCTCCAGAACGAGCGCTGTATAAAACTCGACATTGGTCTGCAGCGGCCGCAACGGCTTTTTCTCCTGAAGCAGGGCAAGCGCTGCCGCCTCCACCTGTTCGGCAAAACGAATACGGCCATTGCCATCGTTCAGTACGGAGACGGCGCCCTTCAACACATCGGCGCGCGGGTCACGCACCCGGTAGATGCGGTGGCCAAAGCCCATCAGCCGATCGCCGCGTGCCAAGGCATCGGCAAGCCAGCCTTCGATGCGGGAGGCGTCGCCGATGGCATCCAGCATATCGAGAACCGGCCCCGGCGCGCCGCCATGCAGCGGGCCCTTCAGGGCACACAGCGCCCCGACCACAGACGAGAAAACCCCCGCCTTGGTGGAGGCGATGACGCGCGCGGTAAAGGTGGAGGCATTGAGGCCATGATCGGCAACCGTCACCAGATAGGTATCGAGCGCCTTCACTTTGTCCGCATCGGCCGAAGCGCCCTTGAGCATGCGCAGGAAATCTTCCGCCTGGGAAAGCGTCGCATCCGGCGCCACCGGCGGCAGACCCTGCCCTATGCGCGCGATAGCCGCGGCAAAGACCGGAACGGCAGCAACAGCCAGAACCGGATGCGGCATGGCTTCGGCATCGGGCAGCGCAGAGAGAAAAAGCCGCAGCGCCTCCACCGGCGAAAGGCCGGAGATCGCCGGCAGCAAAGGCTGCATCAGGGCAAAGGCGCGGCCGCGCGCAGCACCGAGCGCGCTTTTGATATCCGCCGCGCTCCAGATCTCCGGCGTCAGATCCCGCCACAGCAGCTCAAGCGCTGCCTCGAATGTCCAGTCGGCCATCTCCTGCAGATGATAACCGCGCAGGATCAATTCGCCGGCGGCACCATCCACATGGCTGAGGCGGGTTTCAGCGGCAATCACATCATCAAGACCGGGTGCCGATGATGCGGCGGCGAGAACAGGAGTGCTGGGATGGCTCATGGCATTTCCTCTTTGTCGGATTGTTATTGTCGATTTCCGCTTGAGGATGTTGCAGTGCATATATATCGTCAATCTTGATTCATCCAATCAATGTGAACCTTGCCGATGAGCCTGCGCGAAAAATTCATCACCGCCGAAGCGGCCGCTGCCGAACTCGAGATCAGCCGGCCGACGCTTTACGCTTATGTCAGCCGTGGCCTGATCCAGACAAGCGGCACGGGAGACGACCCGCGCCGCAGGCTTTACAGCGTGCATGACGTGGACGAGTTGAAGAAGCGCAAGGCGGTTGGCCGGCGTCCGCGCGAGGTGGCGGCGACGACGCTCGATTGGGGGCTGCCGGTTCTGTCGTCGGCCATCACGCTGATCGAGAACGGCGGACTTTATTATCGCGGCCGCAATGCGCTTCATCTGGCCGACACCGGGAGCCTGGAAGAGGTTGCCCGTCTTCTCTGGGACTGCGGCGAACACGACCCGTTTTCCGAGGCAAAAGCCGCCCCCGAGACCTTCGACGCCGAGCTTCTGGCAAAGACAGGGCGCCTACCCCTGACGGAGCGCTGCCAGTCACTTCTGCCTTTCGTGGCCGTCGGGCGGGCAACCGCCTGGAAGCGCAATCCCGCACGGCTGTGGCCGGGCGCCTGTGCGCTGCTGCGCACCGTGGCAGGCGCCTCTGTCAGCCGGCAGCCGGACAGCCGCCCCATCGACGCATTTCTGGCCGATGCCTGGGGGCTGGATGACAAGGGCCGCGATATCGTTCGGCGCGCGCTCGTTCTGCTTGCCGATCATGAGCTGAACGCATCGGCCTTTGCCGTGCGCGTCGTTGCCTCCACCGGCGCGTCGCTCGGCGCCTGCCTCAATGCCGGCCTGTCGGCGCTGAGCGGCCCGATGCATGGCGGCACGACAAGCCTTGTGGAACTGCTGTTTGACGAGGTGGAGCGCGTTGGTGATGCCGCCACCGTGATTGAAAGCCGCTTGCGGCGCGGCGACAGCGTGCCAGGCTTTGACCATCAGCTATATCCAGACGGCGATCCGCGTGCGCGCGGCCTGCTTCCCCACCTGCCGGAAAATGCCCCACAGGCAGACCTGATGGCAGTGATGAGCGACATGGACGGCAAGCTGCCGAACTGCGATTTCGCCCTGGTTGCCGTGCGCCGGGCCCTTGGCCTGCCGCAAGGATCAGCGCTGGCGCTGTTTGCCATCGGCCGAACCGCCGGCTGGATTGCCCATGCACTGGAGCAGGTGCTGGACGACAAGCTGATCCGGCCCCGCGCCCGCTATACGGGACCGGCCATCGGCTGAACCGGCAGCGTCGTGTTCGAAAAAAATCGCACCACCGGGGAATAAATCGCAAGGCGCCTCCGTATACTAGGGCATGAGCGACAAGAGACACCCATTCGATGTCCTGAACCAGCTGGCAACGCTTCGCCGCTATGCGCGCTCGCTCGTGCGCAATCCCGACGATGCCGAGGATTTGGTGCATGATGCGCTGGTCAAGGCCTATGAGCGCAAGGCAACGTTCCGCGAGAGTGGAAACCTGCGCAACTGGCTGCTGTCGATTGTCCACAATACCCATATCGACCGCATCCGCGCCCGCCGCTCCAGCGACACCCGCCACAAGGCAGCCGCCGACGTCTCCGAGACCGTGCATCATGCCGATCCGGACCAGTCGATCCGGCTGAAGCAATTGCGTGAGGCGTTCTTTGCGCTGTCGCCGGAACAGCGCGATGCGCTGCATCTGGTGGCCATCGAAGGGCTTTCCTATCAGGACGCCGCAGACGCACTTGGCATTCCCGTGGGAACGCTGATGTCGCGCGTCTCCCGCGCCCGTGCGGCTCTTCGCGCCTTCGAAGAAAACGGCCGCCGTCCGGCTGACGGCGCCAACCATCTCAAACTCATTGAAGGGGGACGCGATGAAACCCGTTGATCCGGTTCAGTCCGCCGATGTGGAAGCCTATGTGGACGACCAGCTGGATGCCGGCCGTCGCATCGAGGTGGAAGCCTATCTGTCGGAAAACCCCGACATCGCCGCGCGTGTGATGGCCGATCTGGCGATCAAGGGCGAGTTGCGTCTGGCACTTGCGGAAGGCCATCGCCACGGCCGGCCGGAAACCCGCGAGGCGGCGCGCCGTCTGCAGGGTGCCCTGTCGCGCGGACGCATTTTTCATTCCCTCCAGCGGCTTGCTGCCACTGTGGCACTGGTTGCTGCCGGCTGGGGCCTCAGCAGCCATTTCGGCCCCTTCACCGTGTCGGAAGTGGTGGCCTCGGTACCGCCGCCGGCCTTTGTCGAGGAAGCCATCCGGGCGCATGGCACGTCTGCGCTGCGCCACACCATGCGCTCGCAGCCGGAAGCCCCGCGTTACGACCCGACAGAAATCCGCTCGGCAACCGCCATCGTCATGCCCGAGATACCCAAGGGCTGGCAGGTGGAAGACGTGCAGATCTTTCCTTCCGCCTTCGGCCCGAGCGTGGAAATGGCACTGACCGACACCGATAAAACGCGTCTGTCGCTGTTTGCCGTCCGGCCCGGCAGTTTTGCCGTGCAGCAGGTTTCCGAACTGACGCAGGATGCCGTCAAGGCCTCCTACTGGCAGATCGGCGATGTCGCCTATGCCCTGGTGGCGCATGGCGAAAATGCCGCCAACCTTCGCCGCGAGGCGGAAAACCTTGCGAAATCCCTTTATTGATCAACCCAAAGGAGACCCCGATGAACCCCCGTTTCGGATATAATCCGGCCGTCCAATCCCAGGCCGTCTTCGATGAGGCGCTGCGCAAGCACATGCTGCGCGTCTACAATTACATGGGCCTTGGCCTCGTCATCACCGGCATTGTCGCTTTCGTCGTGTCCTCGACGCCGGCGCTTTATGTGCCGATCTTCTCGAGCCCGCTCAAATGGGTGGTGATGCTTGCCCCGCTCGCCTTCGTGTTCTTCTTCTCGTTCAAGATCCAGACCATGTCGGCCTCCACCGCACAGATGACCTTCTGGGCCTTCTGCGCCGTCATGGGCCTGTCGCTTGCCTCGGTGTTCCTCGTTTTCACCGGCGCCAGCATCGCGCGCACCTTCTTCATCACGGCCACCATGTTCGGTGCCACCAGCCTTTATGGCTACGTGACGAAGCGTGACCTGTCGAAGTTCGGCTCGTTCCTGATGATGGGCCTGATCGGCGTGGTGATCGCGTCTGTGGTCAACATCTTCCTCGGCTCCAGCGCGCTGCAGTTTGCCATCTCGCTCATCGGCATCGTCGTGTTCATTGGCCTCACCGCCTGGGACACGCAGAACATCAAGGAGCAGTATGCAGAAAACTTTGACCAGGAGAGCCAGCAGAAGCTGGCCGTGTTTGGCGCGCTGTCGCTCTATCTCAACTTCGTCAACATCTTCCAGCTGCTGCTGAGCCTCACCGGCCAGCGCGAAGAATAAGCCTTTCGGGCTTTCTGCCCGGTTTCACATGGCTTTAAGCTGCTTGCGTAACGAAATGGCCATGTTCTTGTGGCATGGCCATTTCCATGACAATCTCGCTTCCGAAACTTCCCGTCCTCCAGTGCCTGTCGAGCGTGTGATGGCCCTTCCCCAAGACCCACCACATGACGCGCAGGAAAACCCAGGCGCTGATCATGGACATGGCGGAGAACCGCCAAGCTTTTCCACCATTCTGAAAACCATGGCCGATGACGAGAGACGCGAGCGTGTGTCCGTCGCCGACCTTCTGTCGCTGATGCAGGACCGTGCCTTCGGGGCGCTGATCTTCATCTTTGCCATGCCGAACACCATTCCAACGCCACCCGGCACGTCCGCCATCCTCGGCATTCCCCTGGTTTTCCTTGCCGCCCAGATGGCACTTGGAAAAGCGCCATGGCTGCCGAAATTCATCGCCAGCCGCTCGATGCTGCGCACCGACTTTGCCGGCATGGTCGACAAGGCAAGCCCGTGGATCGCCAAGGCAGAGCGCATGCTGAAGCCGCGCTGGCGAAGCCTTTCCTCGCCGGCTGCCGAACGGGTCATCGGCTGCTTCGGCCTCATCCTTGCCGTGGTGCTGGCGCTTCCCATTCCGCTTGGCAACATGCTGCCGGCCGTGGCGCTCTGCATGATGGCCTTCGGGATTCTCGAAAAGGACGGCGTGTGGATTGCGAGCGGCGCCACCCTTGGCGTCGTCTCGCTGTTCCTGGTGGCCGGCGTCATCTACGCCATCATCAAGAGCGCCTTTTTCCTGATTGCAGCCGTCTTTGCCTGACCTTCAGAGGCTAAAGCCCACGAGCCGCTCTTCCAGCCGGCCGATGGTGGCGGCATCTGCATTGGCAAAGGCAAAGCGCAGGTAATTTTCCTGGGCGGCGCCAAAATATCCGCCGGGAATGCAGGAGACGCCGACCTGCCGCGCCAGGGCCTCGGCAACCTGCGCCGACGGCACACCGGAAAACGGATGTTTCACGAAGGCGAAATAGGCGCCGACGGCGGCAAGCTGCCAGGCTGGAAGCTTCGCCATCACCGCCCTCAGGGCATCGGCGCGACGCAAGATCTCCAGCCGGTTTTCCTCGCGCCAGTCGGCAAGCAGCGGCAGGGCATCGGCGACCGCGGCCTGGGCCGCGCGCGGCGCACAGATCTGCAGGTTGTCCATGATCTTTGCCACCTGCGCAATGAAGACGGGACTGGCCGTGATGGCGCCAAGACGGTGGCCGGGAATGCAAAAGCTCTTTGAAAAGCTGTAGAGCGAGACGAACCCGTCCTGCCAGCCTTCTTCGGCAAAAAGCCCGTGCGGCGCAAGACCGGCGACCGGCAGGAAATCGCGGTAGGTTTCATCGAGGATCAGCCAGACGCCACGGCTGCTGCAGAGCGCAAAGATCGCCTTGAGGAGAGCCGGCGGATAGACGGCGCCTGTGGGATTGTTGGGCGAGACCAGCGCCAGCGCCTTGACGCCCGGCTGAAGCTCAGCCTCGATCGCAGCAATCTGCGGCAGGAACCCGTCTTCAGCCCGGCAGGCCACGAAACGGCTGCGAATGCCGAGCATAGCAAGCGTCGTCTCGTGGTTGAAGTAATAGGGCTCGGTCATCAGCACCGTGTCGCCGGCGCCGGCAACCGCCATGACCGCGCAGAGAAAGGCCTGATTGCAGCCGGATGTGACATGAACATTGCTGGCCGCAATGCCAGCTCCATAAACCTCTGCCGAATGGGCTGCATAAGCGTCCCGCAGCCCGGCATCCCCCTCGATCGGGCCATAGCCCGTATAGGCAAGCGAGGAGGCGGTCTGCCCGAGAAGCTCCAGCATTTTGGGATGCGCCGGATAACCGGGCACCGCCTGCGACAGGTCGATCAGCGGTCCCCGCGAACCGTCATAGGCACGGGCCCACGCCTGCACGGAGGGCACCGGCGGCGGCTGGATGGATTTCACAAGCGGATTGAATGCGGGCAGGGACATGGAGCGGTAGCCTTATCGTGAACTTGCCGGAATAACGGTGGTCGGGGAACGAATGTCAATTGATTTTGCGGCTCAATTTCGAAGATAATGCCAAAATCGAAGGCAGACAGAAGCGGCGCTTAATTCTTGCGCAGGCTTTCCGGAAGTGGATGCCGGCAGTGGATGCCGGCAATTGATGAAAGAGACAGACCATGACTTGGACCCCGGACAAACTGGACGCCCTGCGCGCCAAATACGCAGAAAGCGAAAGCGGCGAGATCTTTGATTCGGCCTTTGCCAAGGTGGGCGAGAAGATCTTTCGCAATGGCACGCGTGCCGCCCCTTATGCGGGCGTGCCGACGTTCCTGTCGGCCCCCTACCAGCCGATCGAGGCAGACAATCCGGATTTTGGCGATCTGCAGGTGGCAATCACCGGCGTGCCGATGGATCTGGGCGTGACCAACCGCCCCGGCTCTCGTTTCGGACCGCGCGCGCTGCGCACCATCGACCGCATCGGTCCTTACAACCACGTGCTCGGCTGCGCGCCGGTATTTGACCTCAAGGTCGCCGATATCGGCGATGTGCCGTTTCGCAGCCGCTACCGACTGGAAATGAGCCATGACGACATCGAAAAGCGCTTTGGCCAGATCGTTGAGGCGGGGGTCCTTCCGCTTGCCGTCGGCGGCGATCATTCGATCACCCATCCGATCCTGAAGGCGGTGGGCAAAAGCCGACCGGTCGGCCTCATCCATATCGACGCCCATTGCGACACCAGCGGCGCCTTCGACCAGACGAAATTCCACCATGGCGGCCCGTTCCGCAACGCAGTTCTGGATGGCGTTCTCGACCCGACGCGCACGATCCAGATCGGCATTCGCGGCTCTGCCGAATATCTCTGGGAGTTTTCCTATGAGAGCGGCATGACGGTGATCCACGCCGAAGAGGTGACCGGTCTCGGCATTCCCGCCATCATCGAGAAGGCAAAGGCGATTGTCGGCGATGGTCCGACCTATCTGTCCTTCGACATCGACAGCCTCGACCCGTCGTTTGCGCCGGGAACCGGTACGCCGGAAGTGGGCGGCCTGACGACCCGCGAGGTGCTGGAACTGATCCGCGGCCTCAAAGGCATCAATCTCGTCGGTGCCGACGTGGTGGAGGTGGCGCCGCAATATGATGCGACTGCCAATACGGCTCATGCCGGCGCGCAGGTTCTGTTCGAACTTTTGAGCCTGATGGTGTTCAGCCCGGCGCTGTCAAAGGCCTGAGCCGCGGTTTTCCACCACCGCCCTTTTTTGAAAGGGCGGTGGTGTGACATCATCAGCTCTTGGAAAACACGTAGTCGGTTTCCTGGCGAAGCAGTTCGCCCGGACGCAGCACGGCATTCGGGAAACCCTTGTGGTTGATGGCATCCGGCCAGATCTGCGTTTCCAGGCAGAGCCCCCCATAGGGCTGGTAAGGCTTGCCGGAGAGGCCCGGCACCGAGGGCACCAGCTTGAAGGCGCAATAAAGCTGCACGCCGGGTTCGGTGGTGCGCACTTCGAGCGACACACCGGAATTGACGCTGCGCACCAGCGCCACGGAGCGCTTTTCCACCCGCTCATCCGACAGGCAATAATTGTGGTCGAAATCCACCTGGGCGCCATCGGCACCGGTGCGGGCAAGCGGCCCGAGCTGACGCAGGTCCATCGCCGTTCCCTCGACCGGCACCAGAATGCCGGTGGGCACCTGCTGCTCGTCAAGCTCCAGATAATGGTCGGCGGCAATCATGATGTCATGGCCGAGAATATCCTCGCGGCCATCGAGGTTGAAGTAGGTGTGCTGGCAGATATTGGCAAGCGTCGGGGCGTCCGTCGCCGTCTCGTAGATAACGCTCAGAACACCTTCGCCCTTCAGCTCATAGGTGGCGGTCACGGTGCAGTTGCCGGGATAGCCGCCGCGACCATCAGGATCGGTGACCTGCAGGATAACCTTGTTTTCCGCATGCGCCACGATCGTCCAGTTGGTCTTGCCAAGGCCATCGCTGCCGCCATGCAGATGGGTGGTGCCCTGCTGATTCAGGTCCAGCTGGTACTCCTTGCCATCCAGCGTGAAGTGGCCATGGCCGATGCGGTTTGCCACACGCCCGGGCGTTGCGCCAAAATAGGAGGAATGCAGCGGATAATCGGCAAAATTGTCAAAGCCCAGCACCAGCGGTTCTGCGTGACCTTCTAGGCGCAGATCCTGGATGACGGCGCCCCAGGTCATCACATGGGCCGTCAGCCCGCCGCCGGAAATCTTGACCCGGTAGACGGTTTCGCCCTTGGGGGTGGTGCCGAAGATTTCGCCCTGTGTCGTCATGGTATCCGTCCTGCTCCTCATTCTCGTGCGGGCGCAAACTGCGCCATTTCCGGCAGCTTCGCAATGCTCGAAATAGCCTAGCGCGACAGCAGGCGCGTTGCCTGCTCAAGCCCCTGCAGGGTGAGCGGAAACATGCGGTTTTCCAGAATGGAGCGCATCATCACAAGCGAATGAACATGCTCCCAATGCGCCTCCGGCACCGGATTGATCCAGGCGACATGGGTAAAATGATCGGTCAGCCGGCGCATCCAGGTGGCACCCGGCTCCTTGTTCCAGTGCTCGACGGAGCCGCCGGTATGGCTGATCTCGTACGGGCTCATCGTGGCATCGCCGACGAAGATCACCTTGTAATCCGGCCCGTAGCTGCGCAGGATATCCTCGACGGGCAGGCGCTCTGCGCGGCGGCGGTTGTCGCGCCACACGCTTTCGTAAAGGCAATTGTGGAAATAGAAATGCTCGAGATGGCGAAACTCGGCGCGGGCGGCGGAAAACAGCTCCTCGACCACTCGAACATGATCATCCATCGACCCGCCGACATCGAAGAACATCAAAAGCTTGACGGCATTGCGCCGCTCCGGCCGGGTCTTGACGTCGAGATAGCCGTGTTCAGCCGTGGAGCGGATGGTGCTGGCCAGATCCAGCTCATCGTCGGCGCCTTCGCGCACCCAGCGGCGCAGGCGTTTCAGCGCCACCTTGATGTTGCGCGTTCCGATCTCGCGGGCATCGTCGAAATCGCGAAATTCTCTGGCGTCCCAGACCTTCACCGCCTTGCGGTGGCGCGAGGTTTCCTGCCCAATCCGCACGCCTTCCGGATTGTAGCCATAGGCGCCAAAGGGCGAGGTGCCGGCCGTGCCGATCCATTTGGAGCCGCCCTGATGGCGGCCCTCCTGCTCTTCCAGACGCTTTTTCAGCGTGTCCATCAGAGCATCAAAGCCGCCGAGCGCCTCGACCAGCGCCTTTTCCTCCGCCGTCAGGTGTTTCTCAGCAAGCTTGCGCAGCCAGTCTTCCGGCAGGTGTTCGGCCTTCACCGCATCCGGGCCGGACACAGCCTCGACACCCTTGAAATGGGTTGAAAACACCTGATCGAAGCGATCGATATAACGCTCATCCTTCACCAGCGTGGCGCGGGCGAGATAATAGAAGGCCTCGACATCGAACTCGGCAAGCCCCGCCTGCATTCCTTCCAGAAGCGCCAGGAACTCCCGAAGCGTCACAGGAATTTTTGCCTGTTTCAGCGCCAGAAAGAAGGGAATGAACACGACGCGCCTCCGCCCTATCGCTTGCCGATATTCTCCAGATCATAGGGCGTGGTCTGGTACATCTCGTTGATCCAGTTGCCGAACAACAGGTGGGCATGGCTGCGCCAGCGGTTGAGCGGCGTCAGCGCCACATCGTTATGCGGAAAATAGTTATAGGGCATTTTGATCGGAACGCCGGCATTCACATCGCGGAAATATTCTTCTGCAAGCGAAGTAGAATCATATTCGACGTGGTTGAACATGTAGAGCCGGTTGCCCTTTTTCTCATGCACCAGGCAGACGCCCATCTCGTCGGATTCCATCAACAGTTCCAGCCCCGGCACGGTCTGGATGTCAGCGCGGCGCACTTCCGTCCAGCGCGACACCGGCACCTGGAAATCATCGGAAAAGCCGCTGAGATAAACGGAGGACGGCGAAAGATTGCGATGACGATACACGCCAAACGCCTTTTCCTTCAGCTCGTGCTTCGGCACGCCATGAAAATGATAGATCGCCGCCATCGCGCCCCAGCAGACATTCAGCGTCGAATGAACATTGGTTTCCGTCCAGTCGAAGATCTGGCGCATCTCGTCCCAATAGGTAACCTGCTCGTAAGGCAACATTTCCACCGGCGCGCCGGTGATGATGAAGCCGTCGAACTTGCGATCCTTCACCTCGTCCCAGGTCTGGTAGAAGGAAAGGAGATGTTCTTCCGAAGTGTTTTTCGCCTTGTGCCCACCCACACGCACCAGCGAAAACTCCACCTGCAACGGCGAAGCGCCGACAAGGCGCGCCATCTGCACTTCGGTGCGGATCTTGTTCGGCATGAGGTTCAACAGACCGATCTGCAGCGGGCGGATATCCTGACGCACCGCGGCCGTCTCGGTCATCACGCGCACGCCTTCGTGCGTCAATGCTTCGAAAGCGGGCAGCGTATCGGGGATCTTGATCGGCATGGTCTTCACTCGTCCAAAACAAAAAAACCGGCGGCGAAAATCGCAACCGGTCCGGGGGAAGTCTTTGAACGCTTCTCACGGCCCTTTAGCGACTTATTTAACGTGGCTGCAAGCCGGCCGGCCAAATCACCACGAGAGACCGCTTAAATAGGCTTTTCTTCCGCGCGCGTCAATCAGTGCGCAATTGTGGACCTTGCAGCAGGGTTACCAAACCGCCCTCCATGCCCATGCCAAAACGCTTGCAGGCCTCCTCAAAACCAAGCCAGAACAGGCGAAACCGGATCGGCACGCATTATCAGGCTGGGCGACACCGGCGGCAAAATGCCGGTTTCCTCGAAAAACTCTCGCGCCGCCGCTGCAGCAAAGTCTTCGCCCGCCTCAACGGTTCCGCCCGGCACCTGCAGGGCAAGATCCGGGAAATCCGGTTCATCGAACACCAGCACCTTCCCCTGCCAGGTGCCGTAGATCAAAACCTTCTGGGCGCCGGACATTACCGCTCCCGCCTTGCCATGAAGGCCATGCGCTCAAAGAGATGCACATCCTGCTCGTTCTTCAACAGCGCGCCGTGGAGTTTTGGCAGCATGGTCTTCACGTCGGCGCCGAGATCGGCGGGATCGACATCGTCGCTGACAAGCAGCCGGATCCAGTCGAGCGCTTCGGAGGTGGACGGCTTCTTCTTCAGACCCGGCATTTCGCGGATCTCGTAAAACTGGGTGAGCGCTGCGCGGACAAGCGCCTGCTTGATGCCGGGATAATGCACCTCAACGATGCGAGCGAGCGTATCGGCATCGGGAAAGCGGATATAGTGGAAGAAACAGCGGCGCAGAAAGGCATCCGGCAGTTCCTTCTCGTTGTTGGAGGTGATGATGACGATGGGGCGCACCGCCGCTTTCACCGTCTCGCCGGTCTCGTAGACATGAAACTCCATGCGGTCGAGTTCCTGCAGCAGGTCGTTGGGAAACTCGATATCCGCCTTGTCGATCTCATCGATCAGAAGCACCAGTTTTTCACCGGCGGCAAAGGCCTGCCACAGTTTTCCGCGCCGGATATAATGGGCGATGTCGTTGACGCGGGGATCGCCGAGCTGGCTGTCGCGCAGCCGCGAGACGGCATCATATTCGTAAAGCCCCTGCTGGGCGCGCGTGGTGGATTTTACGTTCCATTCGATGATCGGCAGGCCAAGCGAAAGCGCGATCTGGCGGGCAAGTTCCGTCTTGCCGGTGCCGGGTTCGCCCTTCACCAGAAGCGGGCGCTCCAGCCGGATGGCAGCATTGACGGCGACCATCAGGTCCTTGTCGGCGATATAGTCGTCGGTTCCGGTAAACTGCATGGACCTCATTCCCAGTTCGGCCAGCCTTTAGCGGCCAAGGTCGGCTTTGGCGCCAAGAGGTAAAGAGCGGGCGCCGCCTTCGCAAGAAAGAAAGGCCAAAGATCGCGATCGCCGTTTAAAAAATGTGCTTGTGTTCAGCCACAGTTCTGACACGCTAACAGGCGCAAAGTTTTGATGCTTCGCCTTTCTGACCGAGACCGGAGAGGCGACCGGCAAAGACCGCATTTAATATCTTCTGCTTCCCGACCGGGCTTGCCTGGTCACCCGACCGCCCCGATGCCGTGGCCCGTTTCAAAAGGCCTCTCACCCCGGGACGAGCGTTCTTGCATGATCTGTTTTCATCCGCATCACCACCGCCGCAGCGCATGAGCCTGCGCAACAAGGAAGCATCCCATGGCCAAAGGTCAGGTCCGTTCGAACCGCGAAGTCAGAAAGCCGAAGAAGGACAAGGAAAAGCCTTCGGCAGCGCCGACATCCACCTTCACCACACAGTTGAAGGGTGCGGCTGCCGCAAGCCCGAAGAAGCGTTGACACTGAGCGGCGGCGGGCCAGCGCATCGAGCGTGCCCGCCCCGCACGTCAAGCCCTGGTGGACGCGCGCTTACCCCCGTCCTCTTGGCCCCAAGACCGCATAACCCCATCGCCTTGCCTCCCGCCTTAAGCCGTTCCAGGACGCGCGCGCAGATGACGTGGCGGCGGTCCGTGCATCATAGGGCTTTTGCTTTTGGCGGAAGATGCGCTAAGGGCATGAGCCATGAGCCCATCCACCTTTACCCTTCTTCTTGGCGGCAGCCTGACCGTGACGGAGCGTTTAAGCGCGCTGATCGCCGGCAGCCGCGTGATTGCCGCCGATAGCGGCATGCGCCATGCAAAATCGCTGAACCTCACGCCGGAGCTTTGGGTGGGCGATTTCGATTCCGCCGATGCCGCGCTGCGGGAAAGCTATCGCCAGGTGGAGCGCCATTCCTATCCCACGACAAAGGCTGCAACCGATGGCGAGATTGCCATTGCCGAAGCCTTGGCGCGCGGTGCTGAGCGACTAATTCTCGTCGGCGCCCTTGGCGGCGAACGCTCCGACCATGCGTTGCAACATACCCTGCACGGTCTGTCTCTTGCCGAAGCCGGGCTGGAGGTGATGCTGACCTCCGGCGAGGAAGAAGCCTATCCGCTGATCAGCGGTGACCAGATGGAACTGGAACTGCCCAGGGGCTCGCTGTTTTCCGTGCTCGGCTTCAGCGACCTCGAGGGACTGACCCTTTCCAACGTTCGTTACCCGCTCACCGATTTTTCCCTGACATTCGGCTCGTCGCGCACCATATCCAATGTCGCGCAGGGCCCGATCTCGATCTCGCTCGGACAAGGGCGCGCGCTGCTGATGGCCCGCCCCTATGACCTGACCGGAGCCTAAGGAACCAGATGGCACCCCCGATTCTCAAGCTCGACGACATTTATCTGAGTTTTGGCGGCGCGCCGCTGCTCAATGGCGCCAATTTTCAGGTGGAGCCGGGCGACCGCATCTGCCTTGTCGGGCGCAACGGCTCGGGCAAGTCGACGCTGATGAAGATTGCCGCAGGCCTTGTCGAGGCGCAATCCGGCGAGGTTTTTCGCCATCCGTCCTCGACCATCCGCTATCTTGAACAGGCGCCGGATTTCGGCAGCCACACCACCGTTCAAGCCTATGCCGAAGCGGGGCTTGGCCCCGGTGACGATCCCTACCGGGTGACCTATCTTCTCGAGCATCTTGGCCTCTCCGGCCAGGAGGATCCCGCGCGCCTCTCCGGCGGCGAAGCCCGCCGCGCAGCGCTTGCGCGCGTGATGGCGCCGGAGCCGGATATCCTGATGCTGGACGAGCCGACCAACCATCTCGATCTTCCCACCATCGAATGGCTGGAAGGCGAATTGCAGAAAACGCGAAGCGCCCTTGTGGTCATCTCGCACGACAGGCGTTTTCTCGAAAAGGTCTCCACCGCCACCGTCTGGCTCGATCGCGGCCTGTCGCGGCGCCTGGCGCGCGGTTTTGCCTTCTTCGAGGAATGGCGCGACAAGGTGCTGGAAGAAGAAGAGCTTGAACAGCACAAACTCGGCAAGCAGATCGAGCGCGAGGAACACTGGCTGCGTTATGGCGTGACCGCAAGGCGCAAGCGCAACATGCGCCGCCTTGGCAACCTGCAGAGCCTGCGCGCCGATTACCGTGGCCACAAGGGGCCGCAGGGCAGTATTCAGGCATCGGCCACCGAAGGTAAGGAGAGCGGCAAGCTCGTCATCGAAGCCGAAGGTATTACCAAGCGTTATGGCGACCGCCAGATCGTGGCGCCGTTTTCGATCCGCGTCCATCGCGGCGACCGGATCGGCCTTGTCGGCCCCAATGGTGCGGGCAAAACGACGCTTCTGAAGATGCTGACCGGCCAGCTGGAGCAGGATGAGGGCACGATCAAGCTCGGCACCAATCTGGAGATCGCCACGCTTGACCAGAAGCGCGAGGACCTGAACCTTGAGGATACGCTGAGCCATTACCTCACCGACGGGCGTGGCGAGAGCCTGCTGGTGAACGGCGAGCAGCGCCATGTGGCCGGCTATATGAAGGATTTCCTGTTCCAGCCGGAGCAGATGCGCACGCCGATCAAGAACCTCTCCGGTGGCGAGCGCGCGCGCCTGATGCTGGCCCGCATGATGGCAAAGCCCTCCAACCTTCTGATCCTCGACGAACCCACCAACGACCTCGATATCGAGACGCTGGATCTGTTGCAGGAAATCGTTGCCGGCTATAACGGCACCGTCATCCTTGTGAGCCACGACCGTGACTTCCTTGACCGCACCGTTACCTCCACCATTGCACCGGCAACGCCCGAGGCGCCGGATGGACGCTGGATCGAATATGCCGGCGGCTATACGGACATGATGGCGCAGCGCAAGGGCGTGCTGGACGAGAAGCGCCGGGCGGAAAAGGCCCGCACCGAAGCAGCCGGTCCTTCGCAAACCTCGACGGACGCGCCGAAGAACAAGGCAAAGCTGTCCTTCAAGCAGAAATTCGCGCTGGAAAACCTGCCAAAGGAAATGGCAAAGATCGAAGCTGACATTGCCGCCCGCGAAAAAACGATGGCTGACCCGAACCTGTTTTCCAAGGACGCCGCCGCCTTCAACCGCATCGCCGCGGAATTGGAGAAGCTGCGGGAAAGGCTTGCGAAAATGGAAGAGGAATGGCTGGAACTTGAAATGCTGCGCGA
The DNA here is from genome assembly GCF_058242775.1 of Neorhizobium sp. PAMB6630. Taxonomy (NCBI): domain Bacteria; kingdom Pseudomonadati; phylum Pseudomonadota; class Alphaproteobacteria; order Hyphomicrobiales; family Rhizobiaceae; genus Neorhizobium; species Neorhizobium sp. PAMB6630. Next base: position 255,066 of record NZ_CM177836.1, on the reverse strand, counting down.
GGAGCTTGAAGGCTGATCTTAATCTATTCTTAAGTTTAACAAAGTCTTAGCGCCAAGAAATATCGTCAGATCCCGGAACAATTCCCAAAACGGCACGTTCGATCGATCACAAGGCTTTCATGACTGTTCGAGAGCCCTGCGTACCGATCAACAAAGGGAAATCCCATGTCGGCATCTGTAGTGCGTCGTCGGCTGGCAAATGCAGCCATGAAACAAAGAGTATTGATCGTCGAGGACGAGTTTCTGATTGCCCTCGACATGGCAGATACAATCGAAGGCATGGGGTTGACCGTCAGCGGATTTGCAAGCGGACGCGCTCATGCCCTTGCCCATGCACCCTATATCGATATCGCGCTCGTCGACGTCAATCTGTCGGATGGCGCGACCGGTCCGTCCATCGGTCGTGAGCTGTCGGAGCGCTACGGGGTGACAGTGATCTTCATGACGGCCAATCCCGAGCAGTTGCGGTGCGACATCGGCCGCGCGCTTGGCGTGCTGACCAAACCCGTCATGCCACATGTCGTTGAGCAATCGGTGGATTATGCCATTGCCAACCGCCTCGGCGGCATTGCTGCCGTTCCGCGCGAGTTGCAGGTGTTTCCGCAGGCCGCCGCCTGATCGTAACGGGTCGTGATGTTCGTACGACTTGCCAAGCCTCTTTCGCACCGCTAAATCTTCGCCTGCTCTAACGGGGTGCCATAGCTGCAAGGCTTGGCTGAGAGACGGAAACGTCAACCCGCGGAACCTGATCCGGCTAACACCGGCGGAGGGATTAGACGGCTCGCATCCAGCGCCTGTTCTCCCTGTGTTGATCAAACGAAGGAGGCGCCGATGCGCATATTGCTGTCCACCACATTTGCGGTGATTGCCGCGCTCGGATTGTCGCTGCCCGCTTCGGCTGCGGAGAAAAAGACGCTGACCGTCTATACCTATGAAAGCTTCGTGTCCGACTGGGGGCCCGGCCCCAAGGTCAAGGCCGCCTTCGAAAACACATGCGATTGCACGGTAAACTTTGTCGCCGTGGCCGATGGCGTGGCGCTTTTGACCCGCCTCAAGCTTGAGGGCGCCTCTTCCGAGGCGGATGTGGCGCTGGGTCTCGATACCAATCTCATCCAGGAAGCCAAGGACACCGGCCTGTTCGACGCTCATGGCATCGACACCAACGCCGCATCCATTCCCGGCGGCTTTTCCGATGATACGTTCGTGCCCTATGATTACGGGCATTTTGCCGTGGTCTATGACACTGACACGATCAAGAACCCGCCGAAGAGCCTGAAGGACCTGGTCGAAGGCGATCCGTCGCAGAAGATCGCCATCGAGGATCCGCGCACGTCCACGCCGGGGCTTGGCCTGCTGCTCTGGGTCAAGTCGGTCTATGGCGATGAGGCACCGCAGGCCTGGGCAAAGCTGAAGAACCGCATTCTGACCGTCACGCCCGGCTGGTCGGAGGCCTATGGCCTGTTTACCAAGGGCGAGGCACCGATGGTGTTTTCCTATGTCACCTCGCCTGCCTACCATATGATGGAGGAAAAGACGGAGCGTTATCAGGCAGCGGCGTTTTCCGAAGGCCATTATATCCAGATCGAAGTGTCCGGTCGTCTGAAGGCCTCCAAAAACCCTGAGCTTGCGCAGAAATTCCTCTCCTTCACCCTGTCGCCGGACTTTCAGGCGATCATTCCGACCACCAACTGGATGATGCCCGCCGCCAAGCCCGCAGAGCCGCTACCTCCAGTGTTTTCCAAGCTGGTGCAGCCGGCAAAGACTTATCTGATGAGCCCTGAGGAAGTGGCAAAGAACCGCGATGCCTGGATCCGCGAATGGCTTGGCGCCATGAGCATGAACTGATCGATGCTGAGCCACGCGCAACGGCGGCAGGCATTGGCGGCAGGCGCGACAAGCCTTGCCGGCGTGGCGCTTTTTGTCGTGCTGCCAGTGACGGCCTTGCTGTCGACCGCGCCCGCCTCCTCGTCGCAAGGCGGCTTTTTTGACGGCTATACGGCAAGCCTTCTGCGCTTCACGCTTCTGCAGGCCGGTCTGTCGGCGTTTCTCTCCATTCTTCTCGCCATGCCGGTGGCGCTGGCTCTTGCACGGCGGCCGGCCTTTCCTCTGCGCATCTGGATTGTCAGGCTGATGGCCGTGCCGATGGGCCTGCCGGTTCTGATCGGTGCGCTCGGCCTCATCGGCATTTTTGGCCGCCAGGGCTTGTTCAACCGGTTGCTGGCATTTGCCGGCGTGGAACAGCCGGTCAGCATCTACGGTCTCTCGGGCATCCTGATTGCGCATGTATTCTTCAACCTGCCGCTGGCCTGCCGGCTGATGCTTTCAGGGCTGGAAAGACTGCCGGCTGAATATTGGCGGCTCTCGGCAAGCCTTGGCATGCGCCCGTTCTCCATCTTCCGCTTCATTGAGGGACCGGCGCTCGCCCGCGTCATTCCAGGCGCTGCCGGCCTCGTTTTCATGCTCTGCGCCACCAGTTTCACGCTGGTTCTGGTGCTGGGCGGCGGGCCGGCGGCGACCACGCTGGAAGTGGCGATCTATCAGTCGCTGCGTTTCGATTTCAATCCGGCGCGCGCCGTTGCGCTTTCGCTCCTGCAGATCGGCCTGACGGCCGTGGTGCTCTTCATCATCAGCCGGCTTCCGCCCGCAGACATCGCAGGCGTCGGCGAAGGACGCGCCAGCCACCGTTTTGACGGACGCAGCCTTCTGGCAAGGTTTTACGATGCCGGCATCATTGCAGCGGCGACGCTGTTTCTTGTGCTGCCGCTCGGTGCCGTTGTCGTTGCGGGGCTGAAGGCCGATCTGTTGAAACTGGTCACCATGCCGGCCTTCCGGCAGGCGGCATTTACCAGCCTTGCCATTGCGATCTCGGCCGGTCTGCTCTCCATCCTCGTATCGCTCGGCATTATCGCCGCGCGTGCAGCCATTGCCGATATGAGACACCCGCCCCGCCCCCTCAAGGCCTTTTCCGCAGCACTTTCGGGCATGTCTTCGCTGGTGCTTCTGGTGCCGCCGGTGGTGCTGGGCACCGGCTGGTTCCTGTTGATCCGGCCGCATGCCGATGTCACCCGCGCCGCGCCGCTGCTGATTGCTGCCATCAACATGCTGATGGCGCTACCCTTCGTCATGCGGGTTCTGGCGCCGGCTTTTGAGACCCATGCCGCACGCACCGGCCGGCTTGGCGCAAGCCTTGGCCTCTCAGGCTTTTCACGCTTCCGGTTGATCGACTGGCCGGTGCTTGCCCGCCCGCTCATGATGGCGCTGTCCTTTGCCATGGCGCTGTCGCTCGGGGATCTGGGAGCGGTCGCCCTCTTCGGCTCGCAGGAACTCACCACACTGCCCTATCTCGTCTATAGCCGGCTTGGCAGCTACCGGACGAATGACGCCGATGGTCTGGCGCTGATTCTGGGCGTGATCTGCCTGGCCCTCACCGCCCTTGGTACCGCCGGCCACCGGAGGCAGGCATGACGCTGAGCGACACATCTTCCGCGGCCGTGGAATTTCGCGATGTCAGGCTGTCGCTCGGAACGGCCCGTTTTCATTTCGACTGCCGGATCGAGACCGGACGCATCACCGCCGTCACCGGACCGTCGGGATCCGGCAAATCGACGCTGCTCAATCTTGTCGCCGGCTTCGAGACGCCGGACAGCGGTCGGGTGCTTTTGTCGGGCAAGGACATGTCTGGGGTGCATCCGGGGCAGCGGCCGTTATCGCTGGTCTTTCAGGACAACAACCTGTTTGCCCATCTCGATCTTTTCACCAATGTCGGGCTTGGCATCCATCCGGCGCTGAAGCTCTCGCCGGGCGATCGGCGCGCGGTGTCGGATGCGCTGCAACGGGTAGGCCTTGCCGGATACGAGACGCGAAAGCCCGGCACGCTCTCTGGCGGCGAGCGGCAAAGGGCAGCCTTTGCGCGGGCGCTGGTGCGCAAACGCCCGCTCCTTCTCCTGGATGAGCCGTTTGCCGCTCTCGATCCCGCCCTTCGGCTTTCCATGGCAGACCTGCTGCTGGACCTGCACCGCGAAAGCCGCAACACGATCCTGATCGTCACCCATGACCGGGACGAGGTGGCGCGGTTGGCCGACTGCGTGCTCTCGGTGGAAAACGGCGCTATTCATCCGTAGGCCGGCCCCCGGGAATATCCGGCTTACACGCGACAATCGTATCAGCAAATTTGACAGCCCGTCATAAAGCGTCAATCAATTCGCCACATTTTAGACGTGCGGCAGTGCGATGCCGCAATGCGAAAGAGGGCTGGAATGATTGTCTGTGAGCGCTTGTGTTCTATCTGAAGAGAGGACAAAACGAGAATCACGCGCAATTGCCCCACCCGCAGCGAACGCAGACCAGAGCGGCAGGGGCAAAGGCCGCACGATGCGCCGGATGGCGGGCTTGGACGAATGACGGTTCCAACTGAACGGACGACGATGACAGCGCTGGACCCGGCTTGCAGGAAACGTGCAGGCCAGGGGGCGCGTGGGATACGCGCCCTTGCCGCACTGTTGGCCGCAGCAACGCTTCTCTCGGGCTGCCAGTCGGTGATCGACCAGACCTATCAGGCCAATGTGAAACCCTCGGCCAATCCGCAGATCGTCGATGAGGTGCAGAAGAACGATCCGCGCGCCCAGATGGGCGCCCGCGAGCATCCGCGCATCGTTGCAAGTTATGGCGGCCAGTATCACGATGCCAAGACGGAACGGCTGGTCGCGCGCATTGCCGGCGCGCTCACTGCCGTCTCGGAAAATCCCAACCAGTCCTATCGCATCACCATCCTGAATTCGCCTGCCATCAACGCGTTTGCGCTGCCCGGCGGTTATCTCTACGTGACACGCGGCCTGCTGGCGCTTGCCAATGATGCTTCGGAAGTGGCCGCCGTTCTCAGCCACGAAATGGCGCATGTCACGGCCAATCACGGCATCGAGCGCCAGAAGCGCGAGGAAGCCGAAGTAATTGCCAGCCGTGTGGTGGCCGAGGTTCTCTCGAGCGATCTGGCCGGCAAACAGGCGCTGGCGCGCGGCAAACTGCGGCTTGCCGCCTTCTCCCGCCAGCAGGAACTACAGGCAGACGTGATCGGCGTGCGCATGCTCGGCGAAGCCGGTTATGATCCCTATGCGGCAGCCCGTTTTCTCGATTCCATGTCGGCCTATGCGCGTTATTCATCCGCTGACCCGGATACAGACCAGAGCCTCGACTTTCTCTCCAGCCATCCAAACGCTCCGCAGCGTGTGGAGCTTGCCCGCCAGCACGCCCGTGCCTTCGGCCAGGAAGGCACCGTGGGCGACAAGGGCCGCGACTATTATCTCACCGGTATAGACGGCCTTCTTTATGGCGACAGCCCGGAAGAGGGTTATGTGCGCAACGAAACCTTCCTCCATGCGGGCCTTGGCATCCGTTTCGACGTGCCGGAAGGTTTTCGCATCGACAACAAGGTGGAAGCGGTTCTTGCGACCGGGCCTGACGAGACCGCCATCCGCTTTGATGGCGTGCAGGCGACCGATGCGAACCAGAGCCTTTCGAACTACCTGACGAGTGGCTGGGTGGCTGGGCTTCAGCCGGAAACCGTGCGGGAAACCACGATCAACGGTCTGCCGGCGGCAACCGCGCGCGCATCGGCCGAACGCTGGGATTTCGACGTCACCGTTATCAGGCTCGACAAGCAGCTGTTCCGTTTCCTCACGGCCGTGCCGAAGGGCAGCACATCGCTTGAGGCAACCGCCGACACCATGCGGCGCACCTTCCGGCGCATGACGCCGCAGGAGGCTGCCGAGTTGCGGCCGCTTCGCGTGCGGGTCGTCACCGTGCAGCCGGGCGACAATATCACCACCATGGCTGCCCGCATGATGGGCACCGATCGTAAGCTCGATATGTTCAAGATGATCAATGCGCTGCCAACAGGCGCGTCGATCCTGCCCGGCCAGCGGGTCAAGATCATTTCCGAATAGGGTTCGAGGTGGGCCTGCCTCAGCAGGCCTCTGCCATTTGCGGATTGTTGGTAACCAGAGCCGATTTCAGCTTTTCGATCGCCCGGCTTTCGATCTGGCGCACGCGTTCCTTGGAAATCCCAAGTTCGGCACCCAGCGCTTCCAGCGTTGCCCCGTCATCGGTCAGGCGGCGGGCGCGAATAATCTTCTTTTCGCGCTCATTGAGCTTGGTGAGAGCCCCCTGCAGCCATTTCAGGCGGCGTTCGCCATCAATCATGAACGAGACCTGCTCATCCGGCAGCGGTTCTGCACTTTCTAGCATGTCGAGCCGTTCGCCACTGTCATTGTCGCCGGCAATAGAGGGCGCCTGCAGCGAGGCATCATTGCCGGACAGGCGGGCATCCATGGTCTGCACGTCGGCGAGGCTGACGCCAAGGGCAGTTGCGATCTCCTCATGAATATCCTGGGCAGTCTTGGTATTGCCGCCGCGCGCAAGCTTGGCGCGCAGCCGGCGCAGGTTAAAGAACAGCGCCTTCTGGGCAGAACTGGTGCCGCCCCGGACAATCGACCAGTTGCGCAGGATATAGTCCTGCATGGAGGCGCGGATCCACCAGCTGGCATAGGTCGAAAATCGCACATCGCGTGACGGTTCAAACCTTGCCGCCGCTTCCAGCAGCCCTACATAACCTTCTTGTACAAGGTCACTCATCGGCAGGCCGAAGCCGCGGAACTTGGAGGCCATGGCGATAACGAGACGCATATGGGCAAGCGCGATCTGGTTGCGGGCATCCCGGTCCTGACCGTCTTTCCAGCGCACGGCGAGATTGCGCTCTTCCTCGCGCGCCAGATAAGGCGCAGCCATGGCGATCTTGATCATATTGCGGTCTGCGGACATGGCGTTCATTGCGCTCTCCATGAAACTGTTTGACCAGACAAAGGCGCATGGACCCCAGAACCTTCCACCTCTTGCGGCCAGAAGACCGGTCGGGCGGACAGCATCAGCGGCATGCCTCTTTGCTCCCCTCGTTCAACTCAGGTGGAGAGGGCGCAGCCCTTCCCCTGTCTCGACACGGCAAAGGCAGCTTCAAGAGGCCGCATTTTTCGCCGTACCGGCGGGTGAACGCGTGCACGGTCAAAAAGTTCCAACAAAAAACCCGGCTTTCGCCGGGCTTTTTCAGGTGAGTGCAGGATGAAACCGCTCAGGCGGCTTCTTCTTCGTGCGAATCTTCCTCGTCGAGAACCTTGCTGCGCTTCGGCCCCTTGGCGAGGTTGGCTTCGATCAGGCGAACCGATTCCGTATCCGACATCTTGTTGACGGCTGCGATTTCGCGCGCCATGCGATCAAGGGCAGCCTCATAAAGCTGGCGCTCGGAATAGGATTGCTCCGGCTGATTTTCGGCACGGTAAAGATCGCGCACGACTTCAGCGATCGAGATCAGGTCGCCGGAATTGATCTTGGCATCATATTCCTGTGCGCGACGCGACCACATGGTACGCTTGACGCGGGCCTTGCCCTGGACAACCTTCAAGGCACGCTCGACGAAGTCGGTTTCGGACAGCTTGCGCATGCCGATGCTGACGGCCTTGGCGACCGGCACCTTGAGGCGCATCTTGTCCTTCTCGAAATCGATCACGAACAGTTCGAGCTTCATACCAGCCACTTCCTGTTCTTCGATGGCCGTGATAGTGCCCACTCCATGCGCCGGGTAAACGATCGCTTCACCGGTCTTGAAACCATGGCGCGCTGAAGATTTTTTCTGCTGGGTCGTCATTCGTTTAACAAACTCCCTGTTACGCACCCGGTCTTCCGGGACCGGGGCCGGGTCAGTCAGGCCCGGATGAGACGGGGGAACCGTCGGTGACTCCATACTGGTCCAACGAACGCGCACAAAAACAACACCTGATCGCGGACGGCGACGACAAATCCAAAGCTGGTTATGTCACGGGAACCGCGGCGGGTGCTCTGTTGCTTTCGTGATGTTTTTGGGCACGCGAGTGCCACTTTGTGGAACAGTTCTTGATGTCTACCACAAATATGGGAGGAAATCAATGATTTGCTTTCGCAGATGCACAGACGCAACGGTCGCGTCCATGCCTAATCGTTAAGCAATCGCAAAAATGGCGGCCCTGAGTTCAATCGCCCTTGCCCGGTTCCGGCGAGAAATACTGCTCGAACTTGTTCTCGACGCCGTCCATTTCCTTGGCCTCGTCCATCGCGTCCCGCTTGACGGTGATGTTGGGCCAGACCTGCGCATATTCGGCATTGACCTTCAACCACTTGTCGAGACCCGGCTCGGTATCCGGCTTGATGGCTTCTGCGGGACATTCCGGCTCACAGACGCCGCAGTCGATGCATTCGTCGGGGTGGATGACCAGGAAGTTCTCACCCTCATAGAAACAGTCGACCGGGCACACTTCGACGCAGTCGGTGTATTTGCAACGGATACAATTGTCGGTCACGACATACGTCATGAGGCACTCCAGTGATATCACGGTTCGTCGACATCAGCGGTGGGAGACGCCTGCCGACCGGGCGGAGCCGGATCATGGCCAAGCATACGAAAACGCGTGGCGTTCCCTCGCATGCGGCCCCAGCTTTTCTCCTGTGACTAATGGCTTTGATGCGGCTTAGCAAGAATAAACAATCTCGCAAATGCCGGCAAAAGAGATGGTTTATCCAATCTCGGCAAGCATCGCTCAGGCATCCGAGACCGGACGCGGCAGAACTGCAGAAAACGGCAGGGCAAGACCCAGGCGCTTGCTGCCTCACCTCCCGCCGGGCGGCTTTCGAAGCGCTCGCTCAAAGGGGGTGAGCGGCGCCTGCTGCGGCGTGATGTCCTCGTAAAGCAGACGGGCGGCACTGGCAGGTCCGCGACGTTCTGCAAAATCGCGCACGATCAGCACCACGTCACGCCGTTCCAGACGGATCTCGATGCGGTCTCCGGCCTTTACCGGCCGGCCCGGCTGGGTAACGGCATGGCCGTTGATCCCGACCAGCCCCGCCTCGACAAGATCCTGCGCAAGGCTGCGGGATTTTGTCAGTCGTGCGAAAAAAAGCCACTTGTCGATGCGCTGACGCTGCTCTTCAAGTGGCTTTTCCGGCATGGCTACTTCTTCATCTGCTCCTTGAGAGCAGCAAGCTTGGCGAAGGGCGAATCCGGATCGATCGGTTTCTCCTTGCGCGGTGGCTTCGCCTCAAACCGGGCGGGCTGCGCCGATTTGCCGCGGTCATTGCGATCACCCCGATCCTGACGGTCGGGACGGTCGCCGCGCGGCGGACGATCACCACCCTTGCCGTCCGGACGGCGGTCACCACGGTTTGCGCCACCCCGGTTCGGCTGTGCGCCGTCGCGGTTCGGCTGTGCGCCCTGTTCCGGACGCTCGCCGCCGCCACGACGGTTGTCGCGACGACCTTCGCCGGTGCGTGCTTCACCCGTGCGTGCTTCGCCGGCATTGGCGTTGTTGCGATTGCCCTGGCGGCGATCACCCTGCGGACGGCCGGTGCGCTGGTTTTCGCTGCGGCCACCACCGGGACGCCACAGAAGAACAGGCTTTGCCTCTTCAACGGCTGCAGGTTCACCGGCAGTCTCGGCTGCGGTTTCCACCGCTGCCGCAGGCGCCTCATCGGCGGCAGCAGTCCCGGTTTCGTCAGCGGATGCGGTCTCGTCTGCGGAAGCTGTTTCAGCAACAACCGGCGTTTCAGCCGGGCTGGCAGCGACGCTCTCCCCGGATGCCTCGGCAGGTGCTGCAGCCTCTTCCGTTGCGGCATCGGCGTCGTCGCCTTCGGAGGCTCCGTCAGCGCCGGTCTGTTCGGCGCCAGACTGTTCAGCGGCAGCGGACGTCGCCGGCTGCTGGCTTGCCAGATAGGCCTGCGCCTCTTCCGGCTTCACGGCATCGGCGCGGTAACCGAGGCCCTTCAGGATTTCTTCCATATCATCAGGCGTTGCGCCGAGAATGGAGAGCATGGCGGTTGTCGTGGTGAAACGGCGGCCGTCATAAGCGCCTTCGGGACGCGCGGTCGAACCCGGCTTCCACTGCAGGAGCGGACGGATGAGATCGGCGAGGCGCTCGAGAATATCGACGCGCACGGCGCGCTTGCCGAGGAAACGGAAACCGGCCAGCTTGTAGAAATTGCGCTCGAAGGTCGGATCGGTGACCACAGACGTGCGGCCGGCGGCCAGCGCCGGAATGAGGTCGCCGTAACCGGGCTTGTCGAGGCCGTCGTTCTTCAACGCCCAGAGGAGCGTGATCAGTTCGGCCGGCGCCGGCTTCAGAAGTGCCGGCATGAAGATGTGGTAGGCGCCAAAGCGGATGCCGTAACGGCGCATCGAAGCGCGCGCATCCTGATCGAGCGTCTTGACGTCGTCTGCCACATCACGACGGAACAGCACGCCGAGATTTTCGACCAGCTGGAAAGCGAGGCCCTTGGCAAGGCCCTGCAGGTCTTCGGCGCGCGAGAGATCGTCGAGCGGCTTCAGCACCGTTGCAATATGATGGTTGACGTAGCGTTCCAGGCGCGCGGCCACATGGTCACGTGCATTGCCGGTCAACTGTTCATCGGCAAGCATAATGAGGCGCGGATGCATGATGTGATCGGCCGCAGCGAGACGGGCGACGGGGTCACCCAGCCAACGCACCGTGCCATCGGACCCGACGACGAGGTCGCTGTTGCCGCAGGCATAAAGACGCGCAGCGCGCGCCTCGAATTCCAGCGCCAGCGCCTTCTGCGCTGCCCCCTGCACCGCCTTCGCATCCGGACCTTCGGTCCCGGAGACGGGCGTAAACCGGAAACCGGCTAATTGACCGACGTGGTGTCCCTCGACGAAGACATCCCCATTCACACTGATTTCAGCTTCCAGCATCGCATTCTCTCTCAGGCGCTTCATGAGCACAGATGTCCTGCGATCAACAAAGCGTTTCGTCAACCTTTCATGTAGCGCGTCCGACAACCTGTCCTCGATTTCTCGCGTCTTTTCTTGCCAGTGTGTCGGATGCGCCAGCCAACCCGGACGGTTGGATACATAGGTCCAAGTTCTGATCTGGGCGATACGCGCAGAAAGCGTATCGATTTCCCCATCGGTCCGATCGGCGCGTTGCACCTGCTCGGCCATAAAATCTTCGTTTACCGTGCCATGGCGCACCAGATCTGAAAACAGTGTGGAGATCAGATCGGCATGCTGAGCCGGTGTAATGCGGCGATAATCGGGAAGCGCGCAGGCTTCCCACAGTTTTTCCACTCGCTCTGGCGTTGTAGCAGCATCCCGGATTTCCGGGTAGCGGGCAAGATAATCCAGCGCCTGACTATCGGTTGCCGGCAGGGCTCGGGTCAGCCCCGCAATGACCGGCGCTATATCGAGACTCGCGCGCAAGTCGCGCAGCGAGGAAAAATCCAGCTGCTTGGAGCGCCACTGCAGCACCTTTACCTGGTCGAAGTGATGGCCCTCGATGCGCTCCACAAGCTCGTCGTCGAACGGTTGCACCTGGCCCGTCACGCCAAACGTGCCGTCCTTCAGGTGACGGCCGGCACGGCCGGCGATCTGGCCCATCTCTCCGGCATTCAGATTGCGGAACTGATAACCGTCGAACTTGCGATCCTGCGCAAAGGCAACGTGATCGACATCGAGGTTGAGGCCCATGCCGATCGCATCGGTCGCGACCAGATATTCCACATCGCCGGCCTGATAGAGGCCCACCTGCGCATTTCGCGTGCGGGGGCTGAGTGCGCCCAGCACCACCGCCGCCCCGCCGCGCTGACGCCGGATCAGTTCCGCGATCGCATAAACCTCGTCTGCCGAAAAGGCGACGATGGCCGTGCGCTGCGGCAGGCGGGTGATCTTCTTCTGGCCGGCATAAAACAATGTCGACAGGCGCGGACGCTCGACAACCGTGATGCCGGGCAACAGCTTTTCGAGGATGGGGCGCATAGTGCCGGCGCCAAGCAAAAGGGTTTCCTCGCGGCCACGCAAATGCAGAATGCGGTCGGTAAAAATATGTCCGCGTTCCAGATCGCCAGCGAGCTGCACCTCGTCGATAGCGACAAAGGCGGCCTTCGTCTCGCGCGGCATGGCTTCCACGGTACAGACGGAAAAGCGGGCATTGGGAGGAGAGATCTTTTCCTCGCCGGTGACGAGGGCCACATGTTTTGCGCCGACCTTTTCCACCACGCGCGTATAGACCTCGCGCGCCAGAAGGCGAAGCGGCAGGCCGATCACACCGGAACCATGCGCCACCATCCGCTCGATGGCGTAATGGGTCTTGCCGGTATTGGTCGGGCCGAGGACCGCGGTAACACCGCGACCGCTCAAGATCATGGGCTGGGAATTCAAAGCATTATCCGCGCATCGTGTCCGGATGCAGCTCGGCGGAGCGCATCCAGCGAACACATGGCGATCCCACGCGGATAAGGCAAGCCACAAGACGCCGCACTCTTCGTTTTGGGTCGAAATTCTTGGCGAAACGCCAATTTGTGCGCCATGACGTCGTTCAGGGCAGGAACACGCTGCGAACGAATCGGCGACGAATCGCGACTGGCGCCGATTCATCCTTTGTTCGCCTGCTGTTGACATTGCGAACCCCAGGATTGAGTGGCCGCCTGTCGCTTTGCTTGACAGCCGCCCATATCGGACGGATGGTCGAGCGCTGGCATCCGCTTGAGGCTGAAGCCGGCGCCAAAAAGTTCGCCGCGTGCTGCAAGTCCTGCCATTTTGCGAGGACCAGACGGAGTTTCGCCATGATGGCCGTCCTTAGACTTCTCCTCACCGTGATTGGTGTTCTCGCGATCCTCATGGGGGTCCTGTGGATGGCGCAGGGGACAGGCCTCTTCCCCTATCCGGCTGAAAGCTTCATGATCAACCAGACACCGTGGATCCTGCGTGGCGGCCTGCTGGCCGTTGCGGGCCTCGTCCTTGTCTGGGCTGCGCGCCGTTTCATCCGCTAACATTCCGAGCCATGCGCCTGTCGCCGTAGCATGCGGCAGTTTTCCCCTTTCGGATCGGGGATCAGGATTTCTGTTTGTCCGATCGCTTTGCAGCGCATGGAACAAAAAATGAAGATCCGCGTTTTCGTCGCACAATCAAATGCTTTTGTGCATCGGAGACCACCACATGCTCGGGACAATCCTGCTCGTTATCCTCGTCCTTCTTCTTCTCGGCGCGCTTCCCAACTGGGGCTACAGCCGGAGCTGGGGCTATGGGCCATCCGGCGGTCTTGGCCTCGTCGTGGTGATTTTGCTCATCCTGCTCCTGATGGGCAGAATCTAAGTTTCAAGAACCGTCGAACCGAATAAGGGAAGGAACCACACCATGAAGAAGATTTTGGCCGTCGCAGCCGTTATGGGCATGCTCGCATCCTGCACATCGACCGAGAGAGGCACGGCCATCGGCGCCGGCTCCGGTGCCGTCATCGGCGGCCTCGTCACCAACAGCTGGGGTGGTGCAGCCGTGGGCGCCGTCGGCGGTGGCCTTGTGGGCGCTGCCATCGGCGAATCGCAGAAGCGCCAGGGTTACTGCGTCTATCGCGACCGCTATGGCCGCAACTACGAAGCCCGCTGCCGCTAAAGACTGCCAATCCATCATATGCAAAACCGGCGCGGAGATCCGCGCCGGTTTTGTTTTGTCTGTCGTTTTGCCTCCGTGGAGCCAGTCCCCCACGCAAACCAGTCTGCCACGCAAAAACGTGTCAGGCGAGATATTGCCCGCCATTGGCGCTGAGCGTTGCCCCGGTGATGAAACCGGCATCGTCGGACGCGAGAAACACCACGCAACGCGCAATTTCCTCCGGCTGGCCCAGCCGTCCGACCGGGATCTGCGGCAGGATGCGTTCGTTCATCACACGCTCGGGAACAGCCAGAACCATCTCTGTGCCGATATAACCCGGGCAGATGGCGTTGACGGTGACGTTCTTGGCGGCCCCCTCCTGCGCCAGCGCTTTGGTAAAGCCGATATCGCCAGCCTTGGCCGCCGAATAATTGGCCTGCCCCATCTGGCCCTTCTGGCCGTTGATCGAGGAGATGTTGATGACGCGACCAAAACCACGGTCTCGCATGCCGCTCCAGACAGGATGCGTCATGTTGAAGAGGCCGGTGAGGTTGGTGTTGATCACCTCGCTCCACTGCCCAGGCGTCATCTTGTGAAACATGGCGTCGCGGGTAATGCCGGCATTGTTGACCAGCACGTCGATAGGGCCAAGCGACGCCTCGACCTGCGCAATCCCCTCGGCGCAGGCCTCGTAGGATGAAACATCCCATTTGAAAACGGGAATGCCCGTCTCCGCCTCGAAGGCTTTGGCACGTTCGTCATTGCCGGCATAATTTGCGGCAACAACATAACCTGCAGCCTTCAGGGCTGTGGCGATGGCCGCGCCGATACCACGCGTGCCACCGGACACCAATGCAATTCTCGTCATGCAAATCCCCCCTCATGGAAAATGTCCGGCCCTTCTTTGTGGTCGGAATGAACGCGCATTCACATGGCTTCGACGCACATCGCAACGCCCATGCCGCCGCCGATGCAGAGCGTGGCGAGACCCTTCTTTGCGCCGCGACGCTTCATCTCGAACACCAGCGTGTTCAAAACGCGTGCCCCGGAAGCGCCAATTGGGTGACCGATGGCGATGGCGCCGCCATTAACGTTGACGATAGACGGGTCCCAGCCCATGTCCTTGTTGACGGCGCAGGCTTGCGCGGCAAAGGCCTCGTTTGCTTCGACCAGATCCAGATCACCAACTGACCAGCCGGCTTTTTCCAGCGCCTTGCGCGAGGCCGGGATCGGCCCGGTGCCCATGATCTGCGGATCGACGCCCGCCGTTGCCCAGGAGACGATGCGCACCAGCGGCGTGATGCCGCGACGAGACGCTTCGGCCTCAGTCATCAGAACGGTTGCAGCCGCGCCATCGTTAATGCCGGATGCATTGCCGGCCGTCACGGTGCCTTCCTTGTCGAAGGCGGGGCGCAGCTTGGTCATGCTTTCGAGCGTGGCGCCGGCGCGGATATATTCGTCGGCATCGACGGTTACATCGCCCTTGCGACCCTTGATGATGAAGGGAATGATCTCATCGGCAAAACGGCCGGCCTTTTGCGCGGCTTCCGCCTTGTTTTGTGAGGCGACGGCAAACTGGTCCTGCTCGTCACGCGTCAACTGCCACTGGCGGGCGACGTTTTCCGCCGTCGTTCCCATGTGATACCCGTAGAAGGCGTCCGTGAGGCCATCCTTGATCATGGTGTCGATCATCTTCATATCGCCCATCTTGGTGCCGCCGCGCAGATGCGCGCAATGCGGTGCCATGGACATGGATTCCTGGCCGCCGGCGACGATGATTTTCGCATCGCCAAGCGCGATCTGCTGCATGCCGATGGCAACCGCACGCAGGCCCGAGCCGCAGAGCTGGTTGATGCCCCAGGCCGTGGTTTCCTGCGGCGTGCCTGCCTTCATGGCCGCCTGACGCGCCGGGTTCTGCCCCTCGCCGGCCGGAAGAACCTGACCGAGGATCACCTCGTCCACTTCCTTCGCATCGACGCCTGCCCTTTCCAGCGCGCCCTTGATCGCGGCAGCGCCGAGTTCATGGGCGGCCACATTGGCAAAGGCGCCGTTGAACGAGCCAACGGCCGTTCGAGCGGCGGATGCAATCACGATCGACGGCTGGCTCATGCGGGTGTCTCCTCGATTTCCCTTGTTGTTGGCCTGAGACTGGCAAAGCTTCCCGCATAAGTCAAAGGGTGGACATCATCAATTTGATGCGCTTTGTTAAGTAGTCGCCAAAAATTCTGCAACGCGGGGTTGGCTGCCGCATCGCACAATTCGATTGTCAGTCGGCTTTGTTTGAGCGTAAGGTTGGCCTGGGAGAGAAACACCGACAAAACTATATTGACGGGTTCAGGAGGCAATGATGGCGAAGACTGATGGTGAAATTGTCATAAAAAAATATGCCAATAGACGCCTCTACAACACGGGCACCAGCACCTATGTGACGCTGGAAGACCTGGCGACCATGGTGAAGAAGGGCGAGGATTTTCAGGTACAGGACGCCAAGAGCGGCGACGACATCACGCATTCCGTGCTGACCCAGATCATCTTCGAGCAGGAATCCAAGACGGGCAACACGCTGCTGCCGATCTCCTTCCTGCGCCAGCTGATTTCCTATTACGGCGACCAGATGCAGATGGTGGTGCCGACCTTCCTCGAACATTCGATGAAGAACTTTGCCGACCAGCAGGCACAGATGCGCGAGCAGATGACACGCGCTTTCGGCGAAACGCCGATCACCAAAAACCTGCAGATGCCGATCCAGATGATGGAAGAACAGGTGCGGCGCAACACCGACCTGTTCCGCCAGGCCATGCAGATGTTTTCGCCCTTCGGCGCGCAAGGTGCAACCGCCGAACGCGAGCCGAAGAAGGCGCCTGACGCCAAGGATCTCGATGAGCTGAAGGATCAGCTGCGGACCCTGCAGACGCGCCTGGACAGCATGGGTTCCTGACACGCACCGCGGTCCTGCCGTAAAGATCCGAGACACACGAAAAAGGGCTGCGGGACACCGCGGCCCTTTTTTCATAAAGGCGTTTTCTCGGCAAATTCCGGGCAACAAAAAAGGCCGGCGAAAACCGGCCTTCCTGCAGCAAAATCTCAAGAAGAGATTATGCGCTTTCCTTCGGCGTCAGAACCTGGCGACCACGGTACATGCCCGTCTTCAGGTCGATGTGGTGCGGACGACGCAGTTCGCCGGAGTTCTTGTCTTCGACGTAGGTGGGGGTCTGGAGCGCGTCAGCGGAGCGGCGCATACCGCGCTTCGACGGGCTCGTTTTTCTCTTCGGTACAGCCATTTTCGTTACTCCAAATTGTCAGGCAAAACATGCTCGGCGGCCCGAAGGAGGCCGAACTCCACATGTCTCGATCTCGGAAATTTGCCGGGCTTATACATGGCAATCCCCACCTTGACCAGTCCCTGCGGGCAAAATTTGCGAAGAAGCTTGACGCCGCGCCGGATGATCGCCAGCAGCACGGCTGATACCACAGGCAATACGCCCGAGTCCCGCTCAATCGGCACCGGCGAGACGGCACGTGGTCCTGAGGATAGATCAGGCCTCGTCTGCGGGAACGATCCAGGTTTCGGCAAGCGCTGCCTGCTGCCATTCGATCCACGCCGGATGCGCCTTCATCGCCGCCATATAGGCTTGCGTGTCCGCGTCCACCGCAATGTCATAGACATCCAGCCGGTTGATGACAGGCGCAAACATGGCGTCGGCGGCGGAAAACGCGCCGAACAGGAAGGGGCCACCGGAGCGCGCGCGCAGGGTCTTCCAGATCTCGGTGATGCGCGCCACATCATCCGCCACACCCTCTGGCAGCGCGATGGCCCGCTTCTGACGGCGGATATTCATCGGGCAGGCTCCGCGCAGCGCCCGGAAGCCCGACAGCATCTCCATCGAGATCGACCGCGCCACGGCACGGTCGACGGAATCCTGTGGCCAGAGGCCAGCCTCGGGATAAAGCTCGGCCACATATTCGATGATGGCAAGCGATTCCCACACATGGAGATCGCCGTGCTTCAGCACAGGCACCTTGCCGGTCGGCGAAAACTTTCGAAACTCCGGATTGCCGCCATGATCGTCGAAGGGGATCAGCACTTCCTCGAAAGCGACGCCTGCGGCTTTCAGAGCAATCCACGGCCGGAATGACCAGGAGGAATAATTCTTGTTGGCGATATAGAGAACCAGTCCGTCCATGTGCAGCCTCCGCCTGTTATCTTGCCGCCAGCATAGGAGCCGCAACGCTCAGCCGCCAACGACATTTGCTGCTGTCAGTCATAAAGACATTTGATGTATCCGCCGGAGGCGCGCGCGCGCCGCTCCACCACGGAAGCAAGGCGCTGCATGCCACGCCCGGGCTTTGAAGCCACCCGCGTGATGGGATTGGGCAGGGCAACGGCCAGAAGGCTGGCCTGCCGCTGGCTGAGCCTTGACGCAGAAACACCGAAATGATGGCGGGCTGCGGCCTCGATGCCGTAGATGCCCGGCCCCCATTCGGCGACGTTGAGGTAAATCTCCATCATCCGCCGTTTCGACCAGACGAGATCCGACCACATGGCGAGCGGCACTTCCAGCACCTTGCGGATGACATTGCGGCCATTCCACAGGAAGAGGTTCTTGGCGGCCTGCATGGGAATGGTGCTTGCGCCGCGGGTTGCCTCGCCATCCAGCGCATCCTGCACCACGCCGCGCATCTGCACCCAATCAACGCCATCATGGGCGCAGAACTGCCCGTCCTCCGACATCATCACCGATTGCACCAGCACGGGCGCGATCTCATCGAACGGCACCCAGCGGCGGTCATAACCCTGAAATGTCGCGAGGTCGGCGACCATCAGCGTGGACACGGGGTGGATGAAGGGAAGGGCATAAAAGACGACGAGCGCGTAGGGAAGGACCAGCAGAGCACCCAGCGCCACCAAAACCATCTTCGCCCGCTCGAGGGTCACAAGGCCGCGGCCCGATTTCGGCAAAGGCTGCTCCTCTTCGGACTGCCGCTCGGGTGTGAGGTCCAAATCTACCACTCGTTTTCGTCTCTCCAGGCCGTACATAGCGGCTGGCGGCAGCAAAGGCCAGTTGCAAGCCGCCAATCCCGAGCGGTTTTCACCAAAACTCCGTTGCCAGCCGTCTCCGGTCATGCCAATGAACCGCCATGACGATGCTCGATCCCGCCGCCTTCGACACCTATCTGCGCCAGCGCGCCGCCGAGACGGAACGCCTGTTGTCCGACCTTCTGGGTGCAGACATCCGGATGGACGAGATCGCGCGCCCGCATAATCTCGTGGCCGCCATGCGCCACGGCACGCTGAACGGCGGCAAGCGGCTGCGTCCCTTCCTGGTTTCAGAAACAACGGCGCTGTTTTCCGGCAACGCCGAAGCCGCCGCCCGCGTCGGCGCCGCCCTCGAATGCCTGCACAGCTATTCGCTGATCCATGACGACCTGCCGGCGATGGACGATGACGACCTGCGCCGGGGCCAGCCGACCGTTCACAAGGCCTTTACCGAGGCCACCGCCATTCTCGCCGGCGACAGCCTGCTGACCTATGCTTTCGATCTGATCGCAGCCCCCGAGACGGACCTTCCCGACGACCGCAAGGTACAGCTGGTGCTGGCGCTATCGCGTGCTGCCGGCATTGGCGGAATGGCTGGCGGACAGGCGCTGGATCTGGAAGCCGAGACGACCGTTCCAGACGAAGACGGCATCGTGATGCTGCAGGCGATGAAGACAGGCGCGCTCTTACGCTTTGCCTGCGAGGCAGGGCCTGTGATTGCCGGCGCCGGATCGGAAGATCGCCAGCGTCTGCGGCGTTTCGGCGAGGTGATCGGCCTTGCCTTCCAGCTGGCCGATGACGTGCTGGATGTGACGTCGGACGCAACCACCATGGGCAAGGCAACCGGCAAGGATGCCGGACGCGGCAAGGCAACGCTTGTGGCCCGCCACGGCATTGCCTGGGCCGAACAGCGCCTCGATACGCTTGTGGAAGAGGCCGTCGGGCTTGTCTCCCCCTATGGCGAAAAGGCCGGCATCCTGATTGCCACCGCGCGTTTTATCGCAGACCGGCAGAACTGACCGACCCGTCTCATCACCATTTCTGATGGTTTCCCATCGAAACTTGTCACATGACCCGGCGCCACGCCGGGTTTAAAAGTCTGTTCAAGAATTCCTCCTGGCACGGCGAAAATGGTGATTTCGAGAACCGGAGCGGAGCGTGCTTAACGTACGTGAGCACCGGACAAGCAGAAATCGCCATTTGCAGCCCGCTAGGGGGAATTATAGGACAGACTGTAAGACGGTGTCCTCAACCGGGAGGCGTTATGTCGGATCTCATGCTGAACCTGCCGCAGGTGATTGCGGCCTATATGCTCTATCTGGTGGCCGTGATCAGCCCCGGTCCGGCAATCCTTGCCATCATCTCGACATCGCTCAATCACGGACGCAAAGCCGGGATGACGATTGCGCTCGGCATTTTTGCCGGCTCCTTCACCTGGGCCATGGCGGCAGCGCTTGGCCTCTCCGCCCTCCTGTCCAAATATGGCGAGGCACTGCAGGTCCTGAAGGTGCTGGGCGGCTGTTACCTTCTCTATCTCGCCTACAAGGCCGCCAGAGGCGCGCTCCGCAGCGATCCGCCACAGGCCGATGGCGATGCAGCCGATGCCCCGGCAAGCGTGCTGCGAACCTTCCTCACCGGCTATGCCATCCACCTCACCAACCCGAAGGCCATCTTTGCCTGGGTGGCAATCATTTCGCTCGGCCTGCCGCCGTCTGCCTCGACAAGTGCCGTGGCCATCATCGTCGGCGGCTGCCTGACGACCGGCTTCATCGTCTTCATGACCTATGCCCTGCTGTTTTCAACAGCACGCGCCGCCCGGCTCTATCGCCAGGCCCGCCGCAGCATCGAAGCGGTCATGGCGCTGCTGTTCGGCGCCGCCGGGATCAAGATGTTGGCCAGCGGTCTTTGAATGCAAAAAGGGCGCCGCTTGTGCGACGCCCCCTGATGTTTCATCCGATCTGAAAAAGATCACCCTTGCGTGATCGGAGCAATCTGGATCTCGACGCGGCGGTTCTGCGCGCGTCCATCCGGCGTGGCATTGGAAGCAACCGGCTGCGACGGACCAAAGCCCATGGTGGAGATGCGGCGCTGATCGACGCCACGGCCGCCGATATAATTGGCGACGGAGGCAGCGCGGCGTTCCGACAGCTGCTGGTTATGCGCAAGGCTGCCGGTCGAATCCGTGTGGCCGTTGATATCGATGAAGGTGCGGTTGAACTTGTTGAGCACGATCGCCACCGAATCAAGCGTCGGGTAGAAGCCCGGCAGCACCTGGTCCTGATCGGTCGGGAAGGTGATATTGGAGGGCATGTTCAAAATGATGCGGTCGCCGTTGCGGGTGACCGAAATGCCGGTTCCCTGCAGCTGGGCGCGCAGTTCCGATTCCTGCTGGTCCATGTAATTGCCGATGGCGCCACCAGCGAGAGCACCGACGCCGGCGCCGATCAGCGCGGCATTGCGGCGACCGACAGGCGAACCGCCGACGGCAAGACCGGCAAGCGCGCCAAGACCGGCCCCGATGGCAGCACCGCCCGCCGTATTGGATACCTTCTGCTGACCGGTATAGGGATCGGTGGTCGTGCAGGCCGAAAGATATGTCGCGCAGAGCGCGACAAGTGCAAGCTTCTTCATCATGGAATCAAAACCCCGTCTCGTCTTCCTCGTCATTTACCCTGAATTACGGCAATAACGAGGACAGGAACAGACGGCAACACTGCTATTCGGCAGCGGTTTTCTGACCGAAGCGTTTTTCGATATAGTCGGCCACGAGCGCTTCGAAATGCGCGGCAATATTGGGGCCACGCAGCGTCAGCGCCTTCTGCCCATCGATGAAAACGGGAGCGGCCGGCGTCTCGCCGGTGCCAGGCAGCGAAATGCCGATATCGGCATGTTTGCTTTCGCCGGGACCGTTGACGATGCAGCCCATGACGGCAACGTTCAGAGCCTCGACACCCGGATATTTTTCACGCCAGACCGGCATGTTCTTGCGGATGTCGTTCTGGATGTTCTGCGCCAGTTCCTGAAACACGGTGGACGTGGTGCGCCCACAGCCGGGACAGGCTGCAACGACCGGAATGAACTGGCGAAAGCCCATGACCTGCAACAGTTCCTGCGCCACCTGCACCTCGCGGGTGCGGTCTCCGTTCGGTTCCGGCGTCAGCGAGACGCGGATCGTGTCGCCGATGCCGTGCTGGAGCACGTAGCCCATGGCGGCCGATGAGGCGACGATGCCCTTGGAGCCCATGCCGGCTTCGGTCAAGCCGAGATGCAGCGCATGGTCGGAGCGTTCCGACAGCATGGAATAGACGGCGATCAGGTCCTGCACCTGGCTGACCTTGGCCGAGAGAATGATGCGGTTGCGCGGCAGCCCGATGTTTTCGGCCAGTTCCGCCGAAATCAGCGCCGACTGCACGATTGCCTCATGCATCACCTGCCGCGCCGACAGAGGCGAGCCTGCCTCTGCGTTGCGGTCCATCAGCGTCGTCAAGAGGTCCTGGTCGAGCGAGCCCCAGTTGACGCCGATGCGCACCGGCTTGTCGTAGCGGATCGCCATTTCCACGATATCGGCGAACTGCTTGTCCTTCTTGTCCTTGAAGCCGACATTGCCGGGATTGATGCGGTATTTCGCCAGCGCTTCTGCGCAATCCGGATGATCGGCAAGCAGCCGGTGGCCGATATAATGGAAGTCGCCGACCAGCGGCACGTCCAGTCCAAGCCGCAGCAGGCGGTCGCGGATCTTTGGCACGGCGGCCGCACTTTCGTCGCGGTCGACGGTGATGCGCACGATTTCGGAGCCGGCCTTGTAGAGGGCAGCGACCTGGGCAACGGTCGCATCGATATCGGCCGTATCGGTATTGGTCATCGACTGGACGACGACGGGCGCGCCACCGCCGACAATCACACCGCCGACATCGACGGCAACCGAGGCACGACGCGGTTTCGGATCATAATCGGCAGGCATCGCGGTCTCACATCTCTGGAGGAATGGCTTTCAGGTGGCGCAAGCAACAGGGCTTGTCAACACCCAAGCACCATCACTTTTCAGCCGCAGCCCCTGCCGGCCTGTCCGCATGGCGGGCCAGATGCGATAGCGCCAGCACTACCAGATGCAGAAGCGGCAGGCCGGCGAAGATGGCGGCAAGCCCGACATGCTCGGCAATGAAGCCGATTAGTGACGGCGCCACCAGAATTCCGGAATAGCCCATGGTGGTCACAACGGAGAGACCGATGCCCTGCGCCATGCCCGGCAGATTGCCGGCGGCGGAAAAGGCAATCGGCACCATGTTGGAAATGCCGATGCCGGCAATGGCAAAACCGATGATGACCACGGTGGCGTTTCCGGCAAAACCTGCCGTCAGCAGGCCGATAATAGAGGCCAGCGTGCAAAAGCGCAGCGTGCGCACCGCACCGAACCGATCCCGCACCAGATCGCCGCCAAAACGCATGATCGCCATGGTGAGAGAAAAGGCGCCAAACGCAAGGCCCGACAGCTCAACCGAGGCTCCCTGCTCGTTGCGCAGGTAAAGCGCGCCCCAATCCAGAATGGCCCCTTCCGGGATCATCGAAAACAGCGCGACGAGGCCGATCAGCCAGGGCAGCGCCGAACGCGGCAGGCGCACCCGCTCGCCCACCTCTTCCGGATGCGGCTTATCTGCCAGAAGAAGCGGCCAGGCGGCAAACACCAAAAGAGCGGCAATGACCGTAACGAGGCCCGCGTGGCCGAGCACACCGAGCCAGGCCATGACAAGCCCGCCGCTTGCCGAGCCGAAAAGACCACCCAGGCTCCAGAAGGCATGGCAGGAGGACATGATGGAGCGGCGCATGTTCTTTTCCACGGCGACCGCATTGGCGTTCATCGCCACGTCCATCGCGCCGATCAAGCCGCCAAACAGGAATATGGCGATGGCGCCGGTCCACATGTTTCCGACAAGGCTTAAGAAAATCAACGTCGGCAGAACAAGGACGGCGGTGATGCGGGTAACCCGAGCCGAACCGAAACGGGCGATCTGCATGCCGGCGACCGGCATCATCACGATGGAGCCGATGCCGAAGACAAGGATCATCAGGCCGAGCGTGCTTTCGCTGAGCGACAGGCGGACGGCAAATTCCGGGATTTTTGGCGCCCAGGCGCCGACCAGAAAACCGTTCATCAGGAACATCAGCGCAATGGCTGCCCGTTCGCGCGTGATGGCCGGGCTGCGGCGATGGGTGCCCGCGCCAAGGGTATCGTTCATGTCGAGCTCTCCTCAAGCGGCTGACGCCGCTCCTCTCCCGGCCACGATAATCTCGCAGCCCTCTTCCCGTATCATCTGAAGCCTGACCGGATCGGTATCCTCTTCCACGACCAGACAGTGATATTGCGCGGCGCGTGCCACCGCATAGGGTGCAGACACGCTAAATTTCTCGGTGGTCGCGGCCACCAGAACCCGGCTGCAGCGTGTGATGGCAAACTGCTTGAGGGCGGCGTCCTCGTAACCGAAGGCGGAAAGGCCGCCTTGCGCGTCGATCCCACAGGTGCCGATGAGGCAAAGATCAAACCGCATGGCGGACAGGGCCTCTATGGCCCTTGCACCGACAGCGCCGCCGGCCACACGGTCCATGAGGCCGCCGATGAGAATGGTTTCCGCCGCAGGCTTTTCGGCAAGCGCCATGGCAATCGCCGGTGCATTGGTCACGGCCGTCAGCGCCAGATCATCCGGCAGCGCTTCGGCAATCGCCAGATGGGTGCTGCCGGCATCGAAGAATACGACGGTGCGGGGCATGATCTGCCGGATGCAGACCTCCGCCAATGCTCGCTTGCGCTCCATGGCAACACTCATGCGTTGCCGAAGGCTGGTATTGGCGAGCCCCACCGGCAGCGCGCCGCCATAAACCCGCTCGCACAACCCGGCAGCCGCCATTTCGCGCAGGTCCCGGCGGATCGTGTCTTCCGAGACGGAAAATTCCAGCGCAAGCGCTGCCGCAAGCACACGGCCGTCCTGCGCAAGACGCTGGCGAATGCGGCTCTGTCTTTCCGGTAACATCAGTTCGGTCATGGCATCCGTGAATCATGCACAATTGCGCTAAAACGTGCATAACCCGGCAACTGCCCCATGTGCAAGAGCCCATGTCTGGCGAGATTGATGAGAAATGCTCACCTGCGGAAAGATTTTCGCCTTTTTCGGCTTTCCACGCAGTTTTCTCTCCTGCCCTTCCGCCCCATTTCTGCGATGGATCCCTCAACAACAAAAAACGCCAAGGAAACACCCGATGTCGCTGTTCAAATCTCTCGCCGCCGCCGCTCTTATTCAGGCAGCCCTCGTTCTGCCGGCCCTTGCTGGCGAAAATCTCAATGCCATCACCTCTGCTGGCACGATCAAGATCGGCACCGAGGGCACCTATGCGCCCTTCACCTTCCATGATCCCTCGGGCAAGCTGGTCGGCTTCGACGTCGAAATCGGCGAGGCCGTTGCCAAGAAGCTCGGCGTCAAGCCGCAGTTCATCGAAGGCAAGTGGGATGGCCTGATCGCCGGCCTCGATGCCAAGCGTTACGACGTGGTGATCAACCAGGTCGGCATCACCGAAGCGCGCAAGCAGAAATATGATTTCTCCGATCCTTACATCGCCTCAAAGGCGGTGCTGATCGTGCGCGACGGCAATGACGAGATCAAATCCTTCGAGGATCTGAAGGGCAAGAAGGCCGCCCAGTCGCTGTCGAGCAATTTTGGCAAGATCGCCCAGAGCGCCGGTGCAGAACTTGTCGGCACCGACGGTTTTGACCAGTCGATCCAGCTGGTGCTGACGCGCCGGGCTGATGCCACCGTCAATGACAGCCTCTCCTTCCTGGACTTCAAGAAGCAGAAGCCGGATGCCCCGGTAAAGGTTGTTGCCGAACAGGCCGACGCCGATTTTTCCGGCATCATCATCCGCAAGGGCGAGCCGGAACTGGTAGCAGCCGTCAACAAGGCGCTCTCCGACATCAAGGCTGACGGCACCTACAAGACGATTGCCGACAAGTATTTCGGCCAGGACGTCTCGAAATAATCAGCCGCTTCGTTCCCACCGGGAACCGATGCTCCATATGACTGAGAAGGCGGAGCTTTGAGCTGCCGCCTTTTTCGCTTTATACCGTTTTCCAGAACCTTGTCGGAGACCACCCACCGTGCCGCACTGGCTGCAACTGATGGCGGATGCCCTGCCCTCCCTTCTCTGGGCCGGGCTGATCTTCACCATCCCGCTCACCCTTCTCTCCTTCACCTTCGGGCTGGCGCTGGGACTCCTCACCGCGCTGACACGGCTGTTTGCGGCAAAACCGCTGGTGGCCGTGGCGCGCTTTTATGTCTGGGTGATCCGGGGAACGCCGCTTCTGGTGCAGCTTTTCGTCATCTTCTACGGCCTGCCGAGCGTCGGTATCCTGCTCGATGCGTTTCCGGCAGCCCTCATCGGCTTTACGCTGAATATCGGCGCCTATAGTTCGGAGATCATTCGCGCCGTCATTTCCTCGGTGCCAAAAGGACAGTGGGAAGCGGCCTATTCCATCGGCATGTCCTGGCGTCAGGCGATGATCCGTACGATCCTGCCGCAGGCCGCGCGGGTGGCCGTTCCACCGCTCTCCAACACCTTCATTTCGCTGGTAAAGGACACCTCGCTTGCCGCCGCCATTACCGTGCCGGAACTCTTTCAGGCGGCCCAGCGGATCGTTGCCACCACCTATGAGCCGCTGATCCTCTATATCCTCGCCGCCATCATCTACCTTGCCCTCAGCACGGTTCTCTCCACGTTGCAGGTGCATCTCGAAAAGCGCTTCGCCCGTTATGGCGGCATGCTGGAGGCCAATGCATGATCGAGCTTTCCCACATCGAAAAGCGGTTTGGCGAGGCCGTCATCCTCAAGGATATCAGCCTCACCATGGCTGAAGGCAGCGTGACGGCACTCGTCGGCCCCTCCGGCGGCGGCAAAAGCACGCTTCTGCGCTGCATCAATCTTCTGGAAATCCCAAGCAACGGATCTCTGACGCTGGCCGAACACGCGCTTGCGTTTGCACCGGACAAAAAGGTCGGCTGGCCTGATATCCAGCGCATCCGCCGCCAGACCGGCATGGTGTTCCAGAATTTCCAGCTTTTCCCGCACCGCACGGCGCTGGAAAACGTCATGGAAAGCCTGCTGACCGTGCTGAAATGGCCGAAGGAAAAGGCGCGCACCCGCGCCATGGAACTGCTGACCAAAGTGGGCATGGCGCACAAGGCCGATGCATGGCCCGCAACGCTCTCCGGCGGTCAGCAGCAGCGCGTGGCGATTGCCCGGGCGCTTGCCCCCTCGCCGCGCGTTCTTCTCTGCGACGAGCCGACCTCGGCACTCGATCCGGAACTTGCCGCCGAAGTGGTGGAGGTGCTGGCAAAACTTGCCGCCGAAGGCACGACCATGGTGATGGCAACCCATGACCTCAGGCTTGCCTCGCGCATTGCCGACCATGTGGTGTTTCTCGAAGCCGGCCGGGTGATCGAGACGGGCAAGGCCCGCGACGTGTTCGATCATCCGCGCGAGGAGCGCACCCGCCAGTTCGTCGCAACCGTGACAGCCGCCCAGACCCGAGAGGGCTGAGCGGCCGTCATTTGTTCAGCCGTCAGGCGGCGTAGACGATCAGCAGATCCTTGGCGTCGATCTGGTCGCCGGCCTTCACCAGAATTTCGGTGATCGTGCCGTCCTTTTCCGCGTGCAGCGCCGTTTCCATCTTCATCGCCTCGATGGAGAGGAGCACATCGCCGGCCTTCACCGTCTGGCCGGAGGAAACGAAGACGCGGGAAATGACGCCCGGCATCGGCGCACCGAGCTGGGCCGCATTACCCGCTTCCGCCTTGCGGCGCACGAGGGCACCCGAAGCGCCAAAGGCCCGATCCGGCACCTTGATGCGGCGCGGCTGGCCGTTCAGTTCGAAGAAGACTGTGACCAGCCCCTGCGCATCCGGCGCACTGGCCGCCTGGTTGACGATGACAAGCGTCTTGCCCTTTTCGATATCGGCAAACAGTTCGTCGCCATCGGCCATACCGTAGAAATAGGCAGGCGTCGGCAGAACCGAGACCGGGCCATACGTGTCGGAGGCGAGCGCGAAATCCGTAAACACCTTCGGATACATCAGGTAGGAAGCGAACTCGAAATCGCTGACGGGCCGCTCAAGCTTGTCCTCGATCACCTTGCGTTCTGCATCAAGATCAGCGTCGGCCAGAAGCGAGCCGGGACGCACGGTATAGGGCGCATCACCCTTCAACGCCTTTTTCTGCAGCGCCTGCGGCCATCCGCCGGGCGGCTGGCCGAGATCGCCCTTCAGCATGGAAACGACCGAATCCGGGAAGGCAATGTCGCGCTCCGGGTTTTCCACATCGGCGACGGTCAGGTCCTGGCTGACCATCATCAGCGCCATGTCGCCCACCACCTTGGAGGACGGCGTCACCTTGACGATATCGCCGAACATCCGGTTCACGTCGGCATAGGTCTGCGCCACCTGATGCCAGCGGGTCTCCAGCCCGAGCGAGCGGGCCTGTTCCTTGAGGTTGGTGAACTGGCCGCCCGGCATTTCATGCAGGTAGACTTCGGACGCAGGACCCTTGAGATCGCTTTCGAAGGCCGCATACTGGTTGCGCACCGCCTCCCAATAGAACGAGATGCGGCGGATCCAGGCGGGATCGAGGCCGGATGAGCGCTCGGTGCCGGAGAGCGCCTCGACGATGGAGCCAAGGCACGGCTGCGACGTGTTGCCGGAAAACGCATCCATCGCCGCATCTACCGCATCGACGCCGGCATCGATGGCGGCAAGCACGGTGGCGGCCGAAATGCCCGACGTATCATGCGTGTGGAAATGGATCGGCAGGCTGGTTGCTTCGCGCAGCGCCTTGAACAGCACGCGGGCTGCGGCAGGCTTCAAAAGCCCCGCCATGTCCTTCAGCGCGATGATATGCGCGCCGGCCTTTTCCAGTTCGACGGCGAGATCCGTATAATATTTGAGATCGTATTTCGGCCGGGCGCTGTTCAAGAGATCGCCCGTGTAGCAGATCGCTGCCTCGCAGAGCTTGTTCTCTTCCTGCACCGCGTCCATCGAGACGCGCATGTTGTCGACCCAGTTCAGGCAGTCGAAGACGCGGAACAGATCGATGCCGCCCTTGGCCGCCTGGCGAACGAAATATTTGACCACGTTGTCAGGGTAGTTCGTATAGCCGACGCCGTTTGCGCCGCGCAGCAGCATTTGCAGCAACAGGTTCGGCGCGCCCTCGCGCACCAGCGCCAGCCGCTCCCACGGATCTTCGGTGAGGAAGCGCATGGAGACGTCAAAGGTCGCGCCGCCCCAGCAT
The DNA here is from genome assembly GCF_058242775.1 of Neorhizobium sp. PAMB6630. Lineage (NCBI taxonomy): Bacteria > Pseudomonadati > Pseudomonadota > Alphaproteobacteria > Hyphomicrobiales > Rhizobiaceae > Neorhizobium > Neorhizobium sp. PAMB6630. Next base: position 226,253 of record NZ_CM177836.1, on the reverse strand, counting down.
TCGAGCGACAGAAGGCCCGGCAGCGCGCGGGCATAAACGCCGGCAATGCTCGCAATGTCATGCGTGCGCATGCGGGTGGCGAGCAGCGACTGGTGGCCGTCACGCATGGTGGTATCGGTCATCAGCACGCGCTTTTCAGCGCGCATCCATTCGGCAAAACCCTTTGGCCCGAGAGCATCGAGTTTCTGCTTGCTGCCGTCAGGGATCGGTGCGTCGATATAGGGCACCACGGGCTTGGGCGCCTTGTCTGCCGGCTTCGGGCGGCCCTTGGTTTCCGGATGGCCGTTCACCGTAACGTCAGCGAGATAGGTCAGAAGTTTTGTCGCGCGGTCCTGGCGCTTCACCTGCTGGAAAAGCTCGGGCGTGGTATCGATGAAGCGGGTCGTATAGGTATTGTCGCGGAAACTCGGGTGGCCGATAATCGCCTCAAGGAAGGTGAGGTTGGTCGCAACACCGCGGATACGGAATTCGCGCAGCGCCCGGTCCATGCGGCTGATCGCCTCCTGCGGCGTGCCGCCCGAGGCGGTGACCTTGACCAGCAGCGGATCGTAAAAGCGGGTGATGATGGCGCCGGTATAAGCGGTGCCGCCGTCAAGCCGGATACCGAAGCCGGCAGCCGAGCGGTAGGCAGTGATGCGCCCGTAATCGGGGATGAAATTCTGCTCGGGATCTTCGGTCGTGATGCGGCACTGCAGCGCATGGCCGTTGAGGCGAATGTTTTCCTGCGCGGGCACGCCCGATTCCGGCGTGCCGATGGCAAAGCCTTCCAGTGCGTGGATCTGCGCCTTGACGATATCGATGCCGGTGACGACTTCGGTGACCGTATGCTCCACCTGGATGCGCGGATTGACCTCGATGAAGTAAAATTTGCCGGTGTCGGAATCCATCAGATATTCGACCGTGCCGGCGCCGACATAGCTGGTGGCGGCTGCGATCTTCAGCGAGTACCCGGCAAGCTCCTGGCGCTGCGCCTCGCTCAAATACGGTGCCGGCGCCCGCTCGACAACCTTCTGGTTTCGCCGCTGGATCGAGCAGTCGCGCTCGAAGAGGTGGACGACATTGCCATGGGTGTCGCCAAGGATCTGGCTTTCCACGTGGCGGGCGCGTTCGACGAGCTTTTCGAGATAGACCTCGTCCTTGCCGAAGGCGGCCATCGCTTCGCGCTTGGCTTCCACGACTTCCTTGGCGAGGTCTTTCGGATCACGGATGGCGCGCATGCCGCGCCCGCCGCCGCCCCAGGAGGCCTTCAGCATCACCGGATAACCGATTTCTTCGGCCATGCGGGCAACTTCAGCCATGTCATCCGGCAGCGGTTCTGTCGCGGGAACGACGGGAACGCCGACGGAAATCGCCAGATTGCGGGCGGCAACCTTATTGCCCAGCCGGCGCATCGTGTCAGCGCGCGGACCGATGAAGATCAGGCCGGCGGCATCGCAGGCCTCGACGAATTCCGGGCTTTCCGACAAAAGCCCGTAACCGGGATGGATGGCATCGGCGCCCGAGAGCTTTGCGACCCGAATGATTTCGGAGATCGACAGATAGCTTTCGATCGGCCCCATGTCCTTGGCAAGATGCGGGCCGCGGCCGACCTGATAACTTTCATCCGCCTTGAAGCGATGCAGCGAAAGTTTGTCCTCCTCCGCCCATATGGCGACGGTCTTGATCCCGAGTTCGTTGGCGGCGCGAAACACGCGGATGGCAATTTCGGACCGGTTCGCAACAAGAATCTTCGAAATCTTCAAGACAGTCTCCCCAATGTCATTCGCGGGCATGCTGCACCCGCGAAGAGATCATTACCGCCTTTTCACGGAAGTTCAATTTCCCGTGGTCAAAATTCTGTCAGCTTCCCGTCAGCTTACCAGACCGAGACGAAAGGCGGTGGCAATGACATGCTGGCGGTTCTTGGCGCCAAATTTTTCCTGGATCACATTGATATACCAGTCGACCGTATGGCTCGAGATCTGCAACTCCTTGGCAATCTCGTTGGAGGTCATGCCATCGGAGAGAAGCGACAGCACCTCCATCTGGCGTTTTGTCAATTCGGTGTCGAGAACCGCAAGCTTTTCAAGCTCGCTCGCCGTGCCACGCAGTTCGAGAAAACGCCAGAACAGCCGGCGCATCGCCGATTCAAACAGCGAAACCTCCGCCGGCGACAGATCGACCGCCCCGCCCCCCAGCGCGACGTGGCCGAGCAGGCCGTTGCGGCCATGGACCGGGAAAGTATAGCCATCTATGAGACGGTATTTCGCGGCATCCTGCAACAGGCGCAACATACGCTTGCGATAGGGATCGTTCTTGAAGCTGTTGATCGCATCCCGCCAGCGGTAAGGACGCTGGGCCACCATCAGCATGCGGCGAACAGGATCGACCAGTCCGTATTTCTTGGCGACATACGCCTTGCGCCAGCCTTCCGGCCAATGGCCCGCCAGCATGAAATCGGAAAGATCGGCATTCGGTTTGTGGTGCAACCATACGCCATAAAAGTCGAAACCGTACGCGGAAAGGAGATTTTCAAGTTCCCGCGTAAGTTCTTCCGGCGATTTGATTTCGTTTATCAATATCAAAACTTGCAGAATTGAGTGAATCTTCACTCATACCCCCTGCCACGGATAGCCATGGTCAATTATTGTTTAAACTACTTTACCCCCATTACCCGCACCAGCCCTGTTGCATTCCTGTTAGCATGAACTGAAGTAAGGCGACGATATTCCATAGTGGGCTCTATTCTCGCGGCGATTGCAAGGGGGATCTTGTGGCACGGGGGCGATAGCCATAATGCTCCACAAGGCAGGGTGGCATCGTCGTTCACCCTCCATACAGGTCCGATGCGCTATGTCAGGATCGATGCAGTCAGTATCGAGGTAATATCTTTGAGCTTGTTTCAGGTTTATGCGAGAGCACTGAAATACCTGGGATCCAGCAGGGTCCGGGTGTCTCTCGTCGTTGTGGCGAATATCGTGCTGGCCATCATCACGATTGCCGAACCGATCCTGTTCGGCCGCATTATCGATGCGATCTCCGGCGGTGGCGACGTCACGCCCATCCTCATCCTCTGGGGTGGCTTTGGCGTGTTCAACACGGTGGCCTATGTGCTTGTCGCCCGCGAGGCGGACCGGCTGGCGCATGGACGGCGCGCAACGCTTCTGACAGAGGCCTTCGGCCGCATTATTTCCATGCCGCTGTCCTGGCATCACCAGCGCGGCACGTCGAATGCGCTGCACACGCTGTTGCGCGCCAGCGAAACGCTGTTCGGCCTCTGGCTGGAATTCATGCGCACGCACCTGGCAACCGCCGTTGCTCTGGTGCTTCTGGTGCCCACAGCGCTTTCCATGGACTGGCGTCTGAGCTGCGTGCTGATCGTGCTCGGCATTGTCTACTGGATCGTCGGTCGCACGGTGATGAACCGGACCAAGGAAGGCCAGGCCTCCGTGGAAGGCCACTATCACACGGTGTTTTCGCATGTGAGCGATTCCATCAGCAATGTTACCGTGCTGCACAGCTACAACCGTATCGAGGCGGAAACCCGCGCGCTGAAGAGCTACACCGAGAACCTCCTGTCGGTTCAGTATCCGGTGCTGGACTGGTGGGCGCTCGCCAGCGCGCTCAACCGCATGGCCTCCACCATCTCGATGCTGATCATCCTCATCATCGGCGTCATTCTGGTGCGCGACGGCCAGATCCGGGTCGGCGACGTGATTGCCTTCATCGGCTTTGCCAATCTTCTGATCGGCCGCCTTGACCAGATGCGCCAGTTCGCCACGCAGATTTTTGAAGCCCGTTCCAAGCTGGAGGATTTCTTCAACCTGGAAGATTCCGTCAAGGAACGCGAGGAACCGGCCGGCGCCATCGATCTCCACGACGTGCGTGGCGAAGTGGAATTCCGTAACGTTTCCTTCGATTTTGCCAGCACGACGCAAGGCGTTCGCGACGTGTCCTTTACCGCAAAGGCTGGCCAGACGGTGGCGATCGTCGGCCCGACGGGGGCCGGCAAGACAACGCTCGTCAACCTTCTGCAGCGCGTCTACGAACCGCAATCCGGCGCAATCCTCATCGACGGCACCGATGTCGCCAAGGTCACCCGCAAATCACTGCGCCATTGCATCGCAACCGTGTTCCAGGATGCCGGCTTGTTGAACCGCTCGATCAGCGACAATATCCGGCTTGGGCGCGAAGGTGCGTCTGACGCGGAAGTGACGGCTGCTGCCGAAGCGGCCGCCGCGACCGACTTCATTGAAAGCCGTCTTGCAGGTTATGACACGCATGTCGGCGAACGCGGCAACCGCCTTTCCGGTGGCGAACGCCAGCGCATTGCGATTGCCCGCGCCATCCTGAAGAACGCGCCCATCCTCGTGCTCGACGAAGCCACCAGCGCGCTCGACGTGGAGACAGAGGCCCGCGTCAAGGAAGCCATCGACCGGCTGCGCCAGAACCGCACGACCTTCATCATTGCCCACCGTCTTTCGACCGTGCGCGATGCCGATGTGGTACTGTTCCTCGACCATGGCCGGATCATCGAGAAGGGCACCTTTGACGAGTTGAGCGCCATGGGCGGCCGTTTCGCCTCGCTTCTGAAGACCAGCGGCATTCTGGCCGATGACACCAAGACGGCAGAAGCCCTTGCCCTGCCGCAACCGGCCTGAAGGCCTGCCCGCGGACCGAAGCCTTTCCGCAAGGCACCTGCAAGAGCATCGTTTATTCCACCAGCAGACCGGCTATACATGACGTGTAGCCGGTCTTTTTGCGTCCGGTGCTGACCTGTCCGGCACCGCGCTGGTCAACAGGCCATACGGCCGACGCTGATGACGGACGCCCATCCTCCTAACCATCTGAAAAGAGGCAGTTTTCAGACCTTGGCTTTCGGCGGGATAGATGCGCGGACGACCCTCCGATAGCTACTACGCAGGGAGTACAGTCGCCTCAGTGGGCCTTGGCCGATACGACGATGCGCGCCTTCCATGCTGTCCCAATGCCGGCCATACTTTCCCACCGCCACCACGCACAGTGCGCCTCCAGAACCATCGGACGGCCGAAACGACTTGCGATGCGGTTGAATGCGTCCGACGAAATGCTGTTCCGTCTCCATAAAAGTCCGCCGCCGCTGCGGTTCGGCGCAGGATCAAAACAAGAAGGCCCGGCTTGCAAAGCGAGCCGGGCCTTCTTTCATTCGTTGACGATCCCAAGGATCAGGCGAGCAGGATGCCCTCGTCTGCGACAACAGGCGTTCCATCCACCGTGACCACGGCTTCCGTCTCGCCGACTGCCTTTTCCACGACGATGCGGCGGCTCTTGCCGGCCAGCAGAAGATCGGCGGTAAAGCCGGTCCATTCGCTCGGCAGAACGGGGCGAACGAACAGGCGGTTGCCTTCGCGGCGGATACCGAGAATGCCTTCGACGGCGGCACGGTAGAGCCAGCCGGCCGAGCCCGTATACCAGGTCCAGCCGCCACGGCCGGTGAGGTCGCCGACGCCATAGACGTCTGCGGCCACCACATAGGGCTCGACGCGGTAGGTTTCGGCAGAGGCCTGATCCAGCGCGTGATTGACCGGGTTGAGCAGCTGGAAGGCTTTCCAGGCATCGTCACCGCGCTTCAGGCCGGCGAGCGCCAGCACGACCCAGATGGCCGCGTGGGTATACTGGCCACCGTTTTCGCGCACGCCCGGCGGATAGGCCTTGATATAACCCGGGTCCTTCGGCGTGTTGGCAAAGGCCGGCGTGAAGAGGCGGATGATGCCATCCTTCTCGTCCACCAGCTTTTCCATCACGGCATTCATCGCCTGTTCCTGACGGGCCGGATCACCTTCGCCGGAGAGCACGCTCCACGACTGGCCGAGCGAATCGATGGCGCATTCGAGGTTGCCGTTGGCACCGAGCGGGCCGCCATCGTCAAAATACCCGCGACGATAATAGGTGCCGTCCCAGCCGGCGGTTTCGAGCGCCTGCTTCAGCGATCCCAGATGCGCCGTCCAGCGGCTGACGCGACCGTCATCGTTGCGTGCTTCCGCATAGGGCAGGAAGCGGCGCAATGCGGCGGCGAGGAACCAGCCGAGCCAGACGCTGGTGCCGCGTCCGCCCACGCCGACGCGGTTCATGCCGTCGTTCCAGTCGCCGCCGAGGATGAGCGGCAGGCCGTTGGAGCCGGTGCGGACAATCGCCAGATCCAGCGCACGTGCGGCATGCTCGTAAAGCGAGGCCGTCTCGGACGAAACCTCCGGCTTGTAGAAGGCATCGTGCTGGCCGGGCGTCAGTGCCGTGCCCTGCAGGAAGGGCAGTTGCTCCTCCAGCACGGCGGCATCGCCGGTCGTGTGGATATATTCATGCGTTGCATAAGCAAGCCACACCACGTCATCGGAGATGGTCGTGCGCACGCCGGCACCGGTGCCCGGAAGCCACCAATGCTGCACATCGCCTTCCTTGAACTGGCGGCTTGCGGCATTGACGATCTGGCGGCGGGCCAGGTCCGGCTCGTGCAGGAGGAAGGCCAGCGTATCCTGCAACTGGTCGCGGAAGCCGAAGGCGCCCGACGACTGGTAGAAGGCCGTGCGCGACAGGATACGGCAACCGAGTGCCTGATAGGGCAGCCAGGTGTTGACCATATTGTCCAGCGCCTTGTCCGGGGTCTGGATCTTCAGGCGGCCGGTAAAGTCCTGCCAGAAACCATTGGTGGTTTCGAGCACGGTTTCGAAGGACGAAGCCTTCACATCCGCGGCAAGCTCTGCTGCCTCTGTGCGTGTGCCGCAATCCCCCATGAAGAAGGTCACGACCTTCTCTTCGCCGGGCGCCAACTCGATATCGCAGGCAAGAGCGGCGCAAGGCGCGCCATCCGGCTCCAGCGCACCGTTCAGACCGGAAGCGGTGATAACCGCCGTCGGCGCTGCAATCGAGCCGAAGCGGCCGATGAATTCGCGCCGGCTGGTGGTGAAACCAGACGCCGTGACATCGGTGCCGAAGAAGGCCGTGCGATGGTGATCGATGCTGTAGGGGTTCGTCGCAAAGAGCGCCCCCGTTGCCTCGTCACGGCCGCTCAGGATGAAGGACTGCGTGCGCTGCGGATTGTTGCCGAGGATCCATTCGGCATAACCATAGACGCGCAGGCGGCGGGGCTCATCGCTTGTGTTGGCAATGGTGATCTTCGAGAACTTGACCGGGCGCGTGCGATCAACCGTTTGCGTCAAGGTGAGGGAAAGGCCCTCTTCCTTGGCGGTAAAGGTTGAATAGCCAAGGCCATGGCGGGTTTCGAAGGCGACCGATGGCCGGCGGGAGAGCGCGGCAAACGGCGTCGAAACCTGCAGGCTTTCCAGATCGGCGACATAGAAAGCTTCGCCCGGACGGTTGATGACCGGATCGTTCGACCACGGCGTCAACTGGTAGTCGCGCGAGTTCTGGCTCCAGGTGAAGCCGGCTCCTTCGGCAGAAATGTGGAAGCCGAAGTTCTCGTTGGAGATCACGTTGATCCACGGCTGCGGCGTGGCGCCGCCACCGGCAAGACGCACGACATATTCCGTGCCATCGCCAGAGAAACCGCCGTAACCGTTCCAGAAGTCGAGATCGGTGGTAGGCGTTGCAACCGGCGCACCGAAATTGTCGGCGGACAGAAGCACGCGGCGATCCGTTTCCACCTCGACGCCGCGCGGCGACGAGAAGAGCGAGACGGCGCGGTTCACCTGATCCTCGATCTTGCCGTTGCGGGCGTGAAGAACGACACGCGAGGCGGCAATCAGGGCGGCCCAGGTTGCCTCGTCCATCAGGTCGCGGCGAAGCGCAAATACCTGCTGGCGGCCATCGGACTGGCCGAGGCGGCGCACGCTTTCGCTGATATGATCGATGGCGTGCTGCATGTCCTGCGCGTAGGAGGCAGGCTTTTCATTGACGACGGCAAGATCGGCCATGACACCGCGGGAGCGCAGGTATTCCTGCGCCGACAGCGCCTCCTTCACCACATCCATGTCGATTTCGTCATTGATGCGCAGCGTGAAGATCGGCAGGTCGCCGGAGATCGACAGGCCCCAGAGCTGGCGCTGCGAGGCAAGACCGGCTTCCACCGTTGCCGCATCGGCGCGCAGATACATGTCGGGATAGACGAGGTAACGGCCGAGATGCTGGAAGGCGGCCGCCTGCTGGGAGCTGATGCCGATATGGCGCATCTGCACCTGAACGCGGGTCCAGGCCTGCGTCAGTTCCGAGCCAAAGGCATCCGGGTGACGATAGCGCTCGATGGCACCGTCGAGTTCCTCGCGGCTCGGGGCAGCGATCGTCCAGAAGATGACGCTGACCTTCTTGCCGGCCGGCACGCGCACGACGCGGCGCAGCGACAGGATAGGATCAAGCGTAAAGCCATCCGTGCCGGAGAGCGTCGCATCCTGATCGAAGGCGGCAGCCTCGGCAAGCGTGCGGCCACGGCCGATAAAGCGGCGACGATCCGTTTCGAACTCGGTCGGGCGCGACGAGCCGGCATTGTCGGCGGCCAGATGCGCGATGTGCATCGACGGTTCGTTCGGGTTGCGCTTGTTGCGCCAGGCACGGATCACATCACCGCGACGGCCGATCTCGGTGCGAATGAACATGCGCGAGAACACCGGATGGGCGTTATCGTCATCTTCATTGGCAATCACCGGCTCCAGATAGGAGGTCACTTCGATGAAGCGATCTTCGGTGCCGGTGTTCAGAAGCGTCAGGCGGCGGCCTTCCGCATCGTGTTCGGTTGCCACGATGCATTCGACGGTGCTGGTGAGCGTGCCCACGGTCTTGACGAATTCGGCCTTTTCATCGCCGAACACGGTTTTCACCTTTTCGCCTTCCGCCCGGCGCGGCTCGGCCGTCGTCGACCACCACTGGCCACTTGCCGTATCGCGCAGGAAGAGGAAATTGCCCCAGCGATCCTCGACCGGATCGGCCTTCCAGCGGGTGACCGCCATGCCGTTCCAGCGGGAGTAACCGGTGCCGGTTGCCGTCAGCATGGTGGAATAATGACCGTTGGACAGGAAGACCAGTTCGCGGTCGCGGCTGGCGGGATCCTGAATGGTGCGGATTTCCGAGCGCAGCAGGTCCGCCTGGCCCTTGCCGGGCGTTTCCGGCTCATACTTGGAGCCCATGACGGGCACTTCGCGCGGCGCCTTTTCCTGCAGCAGAAGTTCAGCGGCTTCCACCACCGGATCGGCATGGAAAAGCTCGCGCAGCTTGCCGTTGTTGACGACGTTGGCAATGGCTGCAATCGACATGCCGTGGTGGTGGGCATAATAGTTGAACACCACGGCGCATTTTTTGCCTTCCGGCACGCGCGTCGGCGTGTAGTCGACGGCATCATGGAAGCCGTATTTGCCGAGCGCACCGACGGCGCGCAGCTTTTGCAGGTTTTCCAGCGCTGCCAGCGGATTGTATTGGCTGGCGAGGATCGATGCATAAGGCGCGATGACGGCGTTCTGGCCGAGACCACGTTTCAGGCCGAGCGTCGGCACGCCGAAGTTCGTGTACTGGTAGTTGAGGTTATGGTCGCGGGCATTAAACGCGGCCTCCGAAATCCCCCAGGGGATGTTCAGCCGGCGGCCGTGGTTCATCTGCTCCTCGACGATCAGGTTGTTCGTCTGGTTCAGAATCCCGCCCTGCCGCTCCTGCATGACGAGCGGCGGCATCAGGTATTCGAACATCGAACCCGACCAGGAGATCAGCGCGCCGCGCGCACCGATCGGCACGACCTGGCGGCCGAGGCGGTACCAGTGTTCGGTTGGCAGATCGCCCTTGGCAATCGCAAACAGGCTGGTCAGGCGGCATTCCGATGCCAGAAGGTCGTAGCAGGCCTCATCCAGATCATTGCTTTCGACACGGTAACCGATCGACAGCAGACGCCGGTCCTTGCGGTAAAGGAAGGTGAAGTCCATCGAGAATGCGAGCGTGCGGGCACGGTCACGCAGCTGCGTCAGGCGCTGGCGCAGCGGCTCGATATTGGTCATGTCGAACGTGGTATCGGCAATATGCGCTTCGCAGGCACCCACCAACGATTCCGCCCAGCGGGTGACTTCCATGCTCTGCGCGGAACTCACCTCATGATCGAGGTTGGAGGCCAGCTTCTGGATGTCACGCGCCAGAACCGCAAGGTTGATGATGCGGATCGAGGCAAACTCATGCTCGCGCTTGACCGCAGCCAAGGCATTGGCAAAACCGATGATCCGCTCTTCCAGACGCCGGCGCAGCGGACGCACCGTCTTGCGATCGTCAGGCAGTTCCTTCAGCACTTCCGAAAGGATACCGGCAACGTCGCCGATGCCATCGAGCGAGGCCTGCAGATGCGCGGACGGTGCTTCCGCCCATTCGCGGCAGGCGGAAGAGACGGCAATCAGGTGGCCGGCAAGGTTGCCGCTATCAACAGTCGAGACATAACGCGGGCCAAGCGTCAGCAGGCTATCGGTGTGGTACCAGTTGAACAGGTGGCCACGGAACTTGTCCATCTTTTCCACGGTCGCAACCGTGGCTTCGATGCGCTCCAGCGTATCCTGGAAGCTGATCCAGCCGAAATGACGCGCCGAGACGACGGAGAGCAGATAGACGCCGATATTGGTGGGCGAGGTGCGCTTGGCAACGATTGGCTCGGGCTTTTCCTGAAAATTGTCCGGCGGCAGGAAATGCTGGTCTTCGGTGACAAAGGCCTCGTAATACCGCCAGGTGCGGCGCGAGATCTTGCGCAGTTCCACCGAGACGGCTTCCGGCACGAAAAGGCGATCTTCGGTTTCCGCCGACTGACTGACATACCAGGCAACGAGCGGCGAAAAGACCCAGAGAAGCACGAAGGGAATGCCGACGAGGAAGGCATTGTCATCCGGCAGCGCGGCAATCATCAGCGCCACCACGGCAGCCACCGGCGCATGCCACATGGAGCGGTAATAATCCTGCGGCGTGCCCTGCGCCGACGACTGGATGCTGGCGGCGGTGCGCCATTCCAGCATCTGCTTGCGGCTGACGAAGAGGCGATAGATCGAGCGCACGATGGCATCGATCATCCGGAAGGCGGAATCGGCGATAAAGACGATGCGGAGCGCCACCTGGGCATTGGCCGAGCGGATATCCGACCAGACGGAATAGAAATGCGCGCTGGGCACGATATCGGTCGAGCGCGGCACGATACCGGTGATGAGCGAGAGCGTCGGCGCAACAAACAGCGAGAAGATCAGCAGGATCTGCCAGATCAGAGCGCCAAGCGGATCCATGAAATACCAGCCGAGCACGGAGGCGAGGAACCAGGCGATCGGGGTCAGCGACCGGCGCAGGTTGTCGACCATCTTCCAGCGACCAAGGGCGGTGACGCCGCGCAACGGATCGAGAATATAGGGCAGCAGCTGCCAGTCGCCACGCGCCCAGCGATGCTGGCGCGACACTTCCACCTCATATCGGGTGGGGAAATCCTCGACCAGTTCCACATCGGTGATGAGGGCGCAGCGGGCAAACGAGCCTTCAAGAAGGTCGTGACTGAGAACCGCATTTTCTTCGACGCGGCCGCGCAAGGCGGTCTCAAACGCATCGACGTGATAAAGGCCCTTGCCGGTGAACGAGCCTTCGCCGGTCAGATCCTGGTAAACGTCGGAGACGGTAAAGACGTAAGGATCGATACCCCGGCTGACGGAATAGACGCGCTGGAAGACGGAGGCATCCTTGCCCGTCGTCAGCGATGGCGTCACACGCGGCTGCAGAAGCGCATATCCGTGAATGACGCGGCCGGACTTCGGATCGTGTACCGGACGGTTGATCGGGTGATGCAGCTTGCCGACGAGCTTGGTCGCCGCATCGCGCATCAGGCGCGTATCGGCATCCAGCGTCATCACATACTGCACATTTTCGGGCACCGTATTGGCGCCTTGAAGATAGGTCGTATCCTTGTCGCCGCGCAGCAACAGGTTCAGCTCGTGCAGCTTACCGCGCTTGCGCTCCCAGCCCATCCAGACACCTTCGGAAGGGTTGTAGAGGCGGCGGCGATGCAGCAGATAGAACCGCGTCCGGCCATCGAAGGCATAACGGTTGCTGAGCAAGGTGATCTCGCGACGGGCATATTCCAGCACTTCGAGATCCGCATCGGTCTGCTCGATGGCGCTGTCTTTCCAGTCGCTCAAAAGCGCGAAATAGATCTCGCCATGCGGGTTCGCGAGGTAGTGAACCTCGAGATTGCGCACCAGTTCATCCACCGTATCACGGTTGTTGATGATGCAGGGCACCGCCACAAGCGTGCGGGCGTCTTCCGGAATACCGTTCTTGAACTCGTAGCCGACAAGCCGTGAAGGCTTCACCACATAGGTGACGAGCGTGTTGAAAAGCCCCGTCGCGCCTTCCGACGCCGGCAGCGAGAACATCAGCAGGAACAGCACGATAACCGGCCAGGACATGCCGGCATGGGCCAGAAAACCGCCGACGATGGCAAGCGCAAGGAAGGTCAGCAACAACACAGGCACGGCAACCGACAGCCAGTTCATCGACTGGATGGTGCGGGTGATGCGCTGGCCGATGGTCGGCGTGTAACCGACCGCCTTTTCCAGTTCCGGACGGTACATGCCGGTCAGGAAAGCGCCGACATTGGCCTTGTGCGGATCGGGCTCCGGCGCACTGCGGGCTTCGTCTGCCAGCGCGATGGCGGCACGGGCCACTTCGATTTCGCTCTTGCCGCAATAACGCGCGAGCTTTTCGATGCGGTTGCGGTAGGAGTTGCGCGAGCCGAAATCCAGCTCGTTATAGTCGCTCTGCGCGCGCAGAACCTGGTCGACAAGGCAGACCTCCTCGAACCAGACGCTCCATTCGGTGTCGTCGATCTCGCGCAGGCTCTTGATGATGTTGCCCATCGTCACGTTGCCGGAGGAGAGGCGGTTGTGTTCCGCCATCATCACTTCTTCGGTGTCGGTGCCGGCCTTTTCCAGCTGGGCTTCCAGCCAGGAAATGGCAAAACCTGACGATTGCGAGGCGTTGCGAAGACGATAGACGAACTGCGTGGCAAAGGTATTGTCGCCGGTCAGCGGCTGGATGCGGGCAAAAAGATCGCTGCAGGCGGCCTCGTCGTTGAGACGGATCACCTCGTCGGCGGCTTCGTTCGCCTTCTGGCGCATGTGGCGCGAGCGCTCGACGCGGATGGAGATGCGGCGCAGGTTTTCGATCAGCACAAAGCGCATGAAGGACGGCAGCGCCCAAAGCTCGCCGATTTCCAGCGACTGATGGACCTGGAACCCTTCGGTCATCGCCGTCAGGTTATCGCGCGACAGGCTGCTATGGGTATGGGCAACATAGAGCCAGGCGAGCGCCAGCACCCGCGGGATCTCGATGGAACCCACCCGCATCGTCGGCAACTGCTTGTAGAACTTGCGCGGAAAGTCACGGCGGACTTCCTGGATCGCTTCCTCGACGATGTAATGGTTGTCGAGCAGCCATTCCGCCGCCGGCGTAATGGTGGCGCCGGCTTCCACATCCCTGGCTGTCGAGCGGTAGACCCGCAGGATTTCCTTTTCGTTTTCCTTGTGCCGCTCGCGGAAATCGAAGGACATGAAGCCAGGCAGCGATTGGGTTCCGTCGCGCGCCAGCGCTTCGCCGCAGGCGCGCAGATCCTCTGCATTGAAATAGGTCGCGCGGATCGCCTCGTTATGGTCGATCTGCTTACCTTCGGTTTCACGCGGGGTCGCGGCAGGCGTATTATGAAATGACATTGTGGCGGCTTCTAAGAATTGAGTGGCACTGTCTTAGCGAAAGAGCGGGGTCGGCTGGCGCCGATAACTCAGGTCCGGTTCGGCTTCATGAGTGCAAAAAACGGAAGGGAGGACGGCACCGGGCGCAGGAGCGCGGGGCGGCCGAAAACGCGAACGAAAGGACACAACCTGTTCACATGCTTCTCCAAAACTATCACCGCTCGCCTCTATCCCGCCAGGTCTGAATGAAACCTGAACGTAATCAGCCGGTTGGAAGACCAGATCGATGCCTGATGCGGGGCCACGCGACAAGACGCGATGCACGCTGACGGATGTAAGCCGAAAGCGCTGCATTTGGTTCCATGACATCAAGCTTTGATGCTTTCAAGGGCGATTCCACGGGCAAGGGCCCGCGCGGCCAAAAACCCTGCGCGGCCGGCCTTTGCGGCGACACAGCGCCGAGGTTGCAGCCGCTGCATTCGCCGGCAGCAGGCGCCGAATGCCCAAACGAAAACGGCCCCTTGCGGCCCGTGAAACGTCACGGAGGCGCGCAAGAGGCCGTAGAGGAGAAACAGAAATGGCCTAGCTGAACAGGCCAAGGATGCCGGCGGCAACGAAAATAAAGGCGGCAGCAACGAGTGCCGCATGCAGATGCCGCATCAGGTACTTTCGGCTGGCAGATAGTGCGGACGTGGCGGAAGGTTCGATGCGGGGGCGGAAAGGTACCGGATGATCGACATGGCTCATGCGCGTCTCTCCCTTGAACATCGTTGTTCATATTCGGTTAATGTAGCTTAACTCTACGCAATTGGTAGAGATAATCTTGCGCCAGAGCGAGCTGGTGTGAAAAATCTTTCCCGACAGCCGCACCGGGTAACGGTTGGAGCACGGGAACTCCTGGGATATGCCGAACGAGGACAGGAAGCGGAGGAGAAGTTTCGTGGCGGATGTGGATGCGATTATCGTCGGAGCCGGCGTCATCGGGCTTGCAGCGGCACGCGCACTTTCGCAAGCCGGCCGTTCCGTTCTGCTGCTGGAGACCGAAGGCGCCATCGGCACCGGCACTTCATCGCGCAACAGCGAGGTGATCCATGCGGGCCTCTATTACCCGAAAGACAGCCTCAAGGCGCGGCTCTGCGTCGAGGGCCGGCACAAGCTTTATGCGTTCTGCCAGTCGCATGGCGTGGCGCACCGCCGATGCGGCAAGCTGATCGTCGCGACCGAAGAGGCGGAAATTCCGCTGCTTCAGACGCTCGCGGAAAAGGGCGCGGCCAATGGCTGCGACGACCTGCAGATGCTGACAGCCGATGCGGCGCATCGTCTTGAGCCCGCGCTGTCCTGCCTTGCCGCGCTCCATTCACCCTCGACCGGCATTATCGACAGCCATGGTTATATGCTGGCGCTGGAGGGCGACGCACGGGACGCCGGCGCCCTCATCGCCTTCCACGCGCCGATCAAATCGGCCCGCGTCACACCGGATGGCTTTGTCGTCAGCGTTGGCGGCACGGACCCGATGGAGGTGTCTGCCACGCTGCTGGTCAATGCCGCAGGGCTGCATGCTTCCGAGGTCGCAAGGATGATCGAAGGGCTCTCCCCGGATGCGGTGCCGGAGACGCGTTATGCCAAGGGCAATTATTTCATGCTGCCAACACGCGCACCCTTCAGCCACCTGATCTACCCCGCCCCCCACGCCCATGGGCTCGGCGTTCACCTGACGCTGGATCTGGGTGGTCAGGCGCGCTTCGGCCCTGATGTCGAATGGGTCGAGACCATCGATTACGCGGTCAACCCGGCGCGGGGAACAAGTTTTGATGCGGCCGTACGCCGTTACTGGCCGGACATGCCCACGGGCGAACTGGTGCCCGGTTATGCCGGCATCCGCCCGAAGATCAGCGGGCCGGCGGATCCCGCCGCCGATTTCCGCATCGATGGGCCGCAGGTGCATGGGGTTGCGGGCCTCGTCAATCTCTTCGGTATCGAAAGCCCAGGGCTGACCGCCTCGCTGGCCATTGCACGCGAAATCGCCAACCGACTGCTTGCCGAACGCGGTTGTGCCGAATGATCGCTGCCGTCAGGCCGGCACGTGATGGCGGACCCGCGCCTTGATCGGCAGATGATCGGAGGCGATGCGGGCAAGCGCCGTATCATGCACGCGCACCCGCTCGATAAGACCGGGACGGTTGCTCATGATGCGGTCGAGCGCCAGAACCGGCAGGCGCGAAGGAAAGCTCGGCACGGCGGCCGGCATGCCGCGAAAGATGTCCGACAGCGAATTCAACGAGGAGCGATCCCCCAGGCGCCATTCATTGAGATCCCCCATCAGGATGGTCGGTTGTTCATCCCGGGCGCCAATCACGTCAAGGATCATACGCGCCTGCTGCTGGCGCGAGCGGTTGAGCAGGCCAAGATGCGCGGCAATCACCCGAAGCACGTTACCGTCCTTCATCTCCAGCTCGGTGATCAACGCACCGCGTGGCTCAAGTCCCGGCAGTTTTACCTGATGCACATCGCGCACCACGCCTTCGCGGAAAAAGAGCACATTGCCGTGCCAGCCATGCGCCTTGGAAACGCCTGAGAGCGGCACCGGCGTCAGCCCGGTCTCGCGCTCCATCCAGTTGAGATCGAGAAGCCCGCGCCGCTCGCCGAACCGCGTATCGGCCTCCTGCAGGGCCAGCACGTCGGCACCGATTTCGCGGATGACATGCGCGATGCGGCCGGGATCGAACTTGCCATCGACGCCGACGCATTTGTGGACATTGTAAGAAGCGACCAGCAGGCTTCCGCCATCGCCCGTCTCGGCCTCGTCCTCAAGCACCTGGTCCCGCTGCTTGCGGTTGCGAAGCGAGGCAAGGATGTTGGCCCGCAGATTGGGATTGCCGGAATTTTTCATGCGCGGGCGGACGATTTCATCAAGAGAACCATGAAGCGAGTATAGCGCCCGGACGGGGAGCTTCCAGATGCGGTGTCAAAGATAAGGTGACCCGAGCCAGAGAATACGGTCGAACAGCCGCGCCAGAAAAGGCCGCGCCCGCCAGTCTTCCATCGTCACCGGTTCGGCTTTCGTGAGCATCCGTTCGATCCGTTCTTCGAGACGGGCTGCCAGCTCGATATCGAAAATTTCCATATCGACCTCGAAATTGAGGCGCAGCGAGCGAGGATCCATGTTGGACGAGCCGACATAGGCCCAGCGGCCATCCACCACCATCAGCTTGGAGTGGTTGAACGGGCCGTTGGCGCGCCAGAGCCGGCAATCGCCCTTGAGGATCTGGTCGAATTGCGCCGTCATCGCCCGGTCGACCAACGTCAGGTTGTTGGAAGCGGGCACGACGATATCGACCGCCACGCCGCGCCGGGCAGCCGTGGCAAGCGAGGCAATCAGCTCGCGGTCGGGCAGGAAATAGGGCGAGACGATGCGGATCGACGAGCGGGCGACGGAAAAGGCCCCCATCAGCATCTTGTGGTTCGTCTCAAGGCTGCGGTCGGGGCCGGAGGCGACGGCGCGCACATAAACAGCGCTTCCCGGGTCGCTGACGGGCGGCTCGATCTGCCAGGCGGGGCCGGACAGCGTTTCACCATTGGAAAAACGCCAGTCTTCCGCCGCCACCGACAGGAGATCGGCAACGATTGGGCCGGTCATGCGGAAATGCGTATCCATGGCATGATCGTCTCCGGCGATTTCCTGCGAGAAGGCCTCGCGAATATTGATGCCGCCGGTAAAGGCGATGGCCCCATCCACCACCATGATCTTGCGGTGGGTGCGTAGGTTCGCATAGGGCAGCCGCAGGCCGACAATCACATTTCCGTTGAACACATCGACCGTCACGCCGCCATCGCGCAGCAGGCCAAGCACGCTCGGCACCGAATAACGGGCGCCGACGGCATCCACCAGAACCCGCACGCTGACGCCGCGTTTTGCCGCATCGGTGAGCGCTTGCGCAAAACGGCGGCCGATGCGGTCGCGATCAAAGATATAGGTTTCCAGAATGACGCTGCGGCGGGCGCTTTCGATGGCTTCCAGCATGGCGCCATAGGCCGCGTCGCCGCCCTCCAGCACCTCGACGCTGTTGCCGGTGGTCAGAAAATAACGCGTCACCCGGTCGCCCAGCGTCTTCATCGCCAGAAACCGCCGGCCGAACTGCGAGGCCACCATGGTATCCGTCGCGTCATAGGATTCGAGGTGATCGAGAAAGGCGTCTCCCAGCTTGGAGCGCTGGTTGCCGATGGCGCTGCGACGAATGCGGTTAATGCCGGCAATGAGATAAAGCAGCGCGCCGATGATCGGCGACAGGAGGATGACGCCGACCCAGCCGATGGCCGAGCGCACCTCTTCCTTGGTCATGGCCGCATGGATGGCAGCCGTCGCCCCCATCACGACCGACAGGGTAAAAACGATGTGCGGCCAGTAGGGCGATAGAAGATCAAGCATGCGCCCAGATATAGGCGTCTCCATCGCCGGTGCAATCCACCCGCGATGGCTGTTCTTCATGAAGGGGCATTGGGTCGTGAACGCCGCCCCGCCTGATCAAACAACTTTCGCCGATAACGCGCCTATCCGCCAAACGGGCCGGCGAAAAATCTTGGGCATCGCAAGCGTCGGTGCCATCAACACCGTCTTTCAGGCGATGGCGACAGCCCACACAACAGAACCAAAAGCGCCTGTGTCATGCCTTCGTTAAAAGCTACGGCGCTCGAATGCCGAAAAATCTTTTAACGACGGCCGCCCATGGCAGCGACCGGCGGTTCGGCTTCCGGCGGGATGGGGCTGCGATAGGCCTGGCCCTTCAGCCGGCGCTTCAGATCGGCCTTGGCCGCATCGCGCAACTGCTCGGACTGGAGCGCGGCAAGTCCCGTTGCGGCCATCACCTTGGCTGTGGTCACCATGGCCTTATGGGCAAGCGGGCTCTTGCCCTGCGCCACTACCTGCCAGGTGTGCAACTGCGTGCCGATGGCAAGCGACGGCCCATAGGCCTGCACGGTCGGCACCACCCAGCTGACATCGGCGACGTCGGTGGAACCGCCCATCTGGCGCACTTCGTTGTGGCGCGGCAGGATGAAATCGGCAAGCGGCACGTCGCGCTCGTCCAGCCGCTCCTGCGCCCAGCTTGAGGAAATATCCTCCGGGGTCAGCGTCGCGCGGATCTTTTCGGCAAAGGCGCGATCCTCATCGTTGAAGTCAGGCGCGCCAACGCTGTCCCAGACATCCTGCATGGCATCCATCAACGGCGTGTTGACGATGAGGTTCGAGACGCCGGACAGAATGGCGCTTTCCACCTTCGTCTCGGTCATCAGGGCTGCACCCTCAGCCACTTTCTTCACCCGCTCGATCAACGAGAACAGGCCGGCCAGTTCCGGCGCACGCACCACGTAACGCACCTTGGCATGGGCTTGCACGACGTTTGGTGAAATGCCGCCGGCATCCAGCAGGGCGTAGTGGATACGGCAATCCTGTTGCATGTGTTCGCGCAGGTAATTGACGCCGACGCTCATCAGTTCGACGGCATCGAGCGCACTGCGGCCAAGCTCCGGGCTTGCCGCGGCATGCGAGGCGCGACCGGTGAAGGTGAAATCGATGCGGCAATTGGCAAGCGACGTTTCCCGCTGCACGCCGGCAAAATTGCTCGGATGCCAGCAGATGGCGATATCGACATCCGAAAACGCCCCGGCGCGCACCATGAACGCCTTGGCGGCACCGCCTTCTTCAGCCGGGCAACCGTAATAACGTACGCGGCCGGGCGTTCCCGTCGCTTCCAGCCAGTCCTTGAGCGCGGTTGCTGCCAGAAGCGAGGCGGAGCCTAAAAGATTATGGCCGCACCCATGGCCGTTGGCGCCGGCGGTCAGCGGATCGTGATGGGTGACGCCCGCCTTCTGGCTGAGGCCGGCCAGCGCATCGAATTCGCCGAGAACGGCAATCACCGGGCCGCCTTCACCCGCCTCGCCGATCAACGCGGTTGGAATATCGGCGACGTTTTCGGTGATGGCAAACCCTTGAGCCTCCAGCATTTCCCGGTGGGCGGCGGCCGACTGCACTTCCATGTAGCAGGTTTCCGGCGTTGCCCAGACCCGGTCGCTCAGTTCCGTGAACACCTCCCTCTTCCTGTCGATGGCCTCGAAGATCTGGGGGAGATTGCTGTTCATGGACATAAGATTACCTGCCTGCGACGATCATGATGTGAAAACCTAACCCAGTACCGACAGAATGCAAACCTTTCCGACAGGCTTCAACCGCGCCAGATTTGCGCCTCAAGGCCCGATTCCAGTCGTTTCCACTCGCCGTCCTGTGGCAGGCCGATGCGCAGGCAATCCGGCCGTTCGGCAAACCTGCGAACGAGGATGCCGCACCGACCGAGATGCGCAAAGATCGCCGATGCTTCGGCATGCCTCAAATAGCGAAACAGCGTCGTGCCACCGCAAACGGGAAGGCCAGCCGCCGCCAGAAGCGCATCGAGACGCGCTGCATCCTCGCGTAACCGTTGCCGCATGGCCTGTTGCCAGTCTCTGTCGGCGAGCGCCTGAAGCCCGATGCACAAGGTTGGCCCCGGAATGGCCCAGGGACCGAGACGGGCCGACAGTTTTTGCGCAATAGCGACCGGGGCGACGGCAAAGCCCAACCGCACGCCGGCCAGACCATAAAATTTGCCGAAGGAGCGCAGGACGACCAGCCCCTCATGCACGGCACCAGCCACGCTTTGAACCGGTTCGATCACCTCCATGAAGGCCTCGTCCACGACCAGAAGCCCGCCCTTTGCCGCCATATGGCGGGAGAGTGCCAGAAGATCGCCCGCGCCAAGAAGCCGCCCGTCCGGATTGTTGGGATTGACCACGACAGCCAGATCTGTGTCAAAAAGCGCCTCAAAGTGCTGCACCTCGGCGGTGTCAAAGCCGGAAAGCTTTGCCATGCGCGCATGTTCGCCATAGGTGGGCGACAGGATAGCCGCCCGTCTTCCAGCACCGGACAGGGCGCCGAATACGGCCTCGATGATCAGCGGCAAAAGGATATGCGTGCCGGGTGCCGCGGCCAGATGATGCGGTGACGGCGCACCGTAGATTTCCGAGGCAAGACGCTTCAGACGAGCAAGATCGTCCGGCTCCGGCAGGCGGGAGAAAGCGGTGGCGGGGATGGACGAATAGGCATAAGGGTGCGGGTTGATGCCGGTGGAGAGATCGATCCACGGTTTTGCCGCTTGCGGAAACATGAGGGCCGCGCGCGCCAGATTGCCGCCGTGATCGATCGCCTGCCGCGCCTCGTCCCGCCCCTGTTGTCGATCCTGTCTGTCATCCATGGCTTTTTCTCTCGCCTTCCTGGCTTTGCTTATTGAACGGCTTGTCGGTTATCCGCAATGGCTGGTGGATCGCATCGGCCATCCGGTCATCTGGATCGGCGCGCTGATCAGCCGGCTGGAAAAACGGTTCAACGACCTCGGCCTGCCGTTCGGGCAGCGCAAGCGCAACGGCTTTTTCGCTTTTCTCATCCTGCTTTTCGCCGCTGTTCTGCCAGCGCTTCTCCTCGAAAGCGCACTGGCGTGGCTGCCGCTTGGCCTCATCGTCACGGCCCTCCTCTCCTCCAGCATGCTTGCCCAGAAAAGCCTGGAAGACCATGTGCGGGCCGTGGCCGATGCGCTGGAAACCGGCGGTCTGGAAAAAGGTCGCAAGGCCGTGTCGATGATCGTCGGACGCGATCCCGACCAGCTGGACGAAGCCGCCGTCTGCCGCGCCGCCATCGAAAGCCTTGCCGAAAACTTTTCCGATGGCGTGACCGCGCCAGCCGTCTGGCTCGGCGTCGGAGGGCTGCCCGGTGCCTGCGCCTACAAGGCCACCAATACCGCCGACAGCATGATCGGCCACCTGAACGCCCGCTACAGCGCCTACGGCTGGGCGGCAGCCCGCTTTGATGATCTCATCAACCTGCCCGCCTCGCGCCTGACGGCGCTGCTGTTCATTGCAGCCGCCGCCCTTCTGCCGGGCGCGTCGGCGAAAGCGGCCTGGGCTGCGGTGCGGCGTGATGCGCGCCACCACAAATCGCCCAACGCCGGCTGGCCAGAGGCCGCCATAGCCGGCGCGCTGGGCCTCGGTCTTGCAGGCCCCCGCGTTTATGGCGGGGTCCTGGTCGAGGATCATGTGATGGGAGAGGGCGGACGGCGCGAGGCGACCAGCGCGGATATTCGCCGCGCGCTTGCCCTTTCGCGTATCGCAGACCTATTGCTGATCATCCTCTTCGGGCTCCTCGCCCTCCTCTTTACCGTGCGAGGCTGAGCAAGAGATCCAGATCGAGATGCCGTTCCAGATGGGCGGCGAGCCGGTCGAGCACGTCCTCCACGCCCTGTTCGTAATCAAGCCGCGTTTCATCGCCGCCAAGCCGCGTCAGCCATGACGAGCGCTGGCGGTCATCGGCAAACAGGCCGTGGATATAGGTGCCGCTGACCAGCCCGTCGGCCGAGCAAGCCCCTTCCGGTTCACCGCCGATCTGGGCAAAGCATCGCGTCCGGTCCAGTCCGGTCGTTTCACCGACATGCATTTCATAGCCGGCAAAGGAGTTTCCATCGGCCGTCTCGCCGGAGACTGCGACGAGATGTTTTTGCCCGGTCAGCCGGGTTTCCACGTCGAGGAGGCCGAGCCCCTGTTCCACGGCACCGGCGGGACCTTCGATACCCTCGGGATCCGCCACCGTCTTGCCGAGCATCTGATATCCGCCGCAAAGGCCGAGCACCGGCTTGCCACGGCGACGGTGGGCGGCGATATCGATATCCAGACCGGATTGCTTGAGCACCTGCAGGTCTGCAATCGTGGCTTTTGAACCAAGAAGCAGCACAAGATCGGCATCGGCTGGAAGAACCTCCCCCGGTCTTACCCGCACAAGCTCCACCTGTGGTTCGGCATCCAGCGGATCGAGATCATCGAAATTGGATACATGCGGCAGGATCGGCACGGCAATGCGGAGTTTGGTGCCGACCTTTGCGGCGGGTCTGGATTGAAGCGCCAGCGCATCCTCGGCCGGAAGACTTGTGGCTTCGGCAAAATGCGGCAGGAGGCCGATGGGTGCCCAGCCGGTAAAACCCTCAATCATCGTCATGCCCTCGGCAAACAGCGTCGGGTCACCGCGAAAGCGGTTGACGATAAAGGCGCGGATCATCGCGGCATCTTGCGGCTCCAGCACCAGTTTCGTGCCGGCAAGGCTTGCGATCACGCCGCCGCGGTCGATATCACCGATCAGCACCACCGGCACGTCGGCGGCCCGCGCAAAACCCATATTGGCAATGTCATTGCGCCGCAGGTTCACCTCCGATGCGCTGCCCGCCCCCTCCACCAGCACCAGATCGGCCTCGGCTTTCAGGCGGGAAAAGCTGTCGAGCACGCGCGGCATCAGGCCGGCCTTGATCTCCTGGTATTCGGCAGCCTTGGCATTGCCTTCCACACGGCCCTGCACCACCAGCTGCGCGCCAACCTCGCTCTGGGGTTTCAGAAGCACCGGGTTCATGTGGACGGAAAGCGGCGCCCGCGCCGCACGCGCCTGCAGCGCCTGCGCCCGGCCAATTTCGCCGCCATCGGCGGTCACCGCCGCATTGTTCGACATGTTCTGCGGCTTGAACGGCAGAACACGAAGCCCGCGCAGGGTGAACGCACGCGCAAGCCCCGCCACGATGAGCGATTTGCCGACATCCGAACCGGTGCCCTGGAACATCAATGCCTTGGCGGGTCGTTGCTGCGTCATCAGAACTCGATCCCGGCCTGCGCCTTCACGCCTGCCTTGAAGTGATGTTTCACCAGCGTCATCTCGGTCACCATGTCGGCGGCCTCGATGAGCGCAGGCTTGGCATTGCGCCCGGTGACGATGACATGCAGGTCCGGCCGGCGGGCTGAGAGATCGGCAATCACCCGCTCGAGATCGAGGTAATCGTAGCGCAGTGCAATGTTCAACTCGTCGAGGATCAAGAGGCCGACGTCAGGCTCGGCCATCATCTCCAGCGCCTTGTCCCAGGCGCGTTCGGCGGCGGCCACGTCGCGTTTCAGGTCCTGCGTGTCCCAGGTAAAACCCTCGCCCATCGTGTGCCAGATCATCCGGTCGCCAAACGCCTGCAGCGCCACGCGCTCGCCCGTATCCCAGGCACCCTTGATGAATTGCACCACCGCCACCTTGCGGCCATGGCCGAGCATGCGCAGCGCAAGCCCGAAGGCTGCCGTCGATTTGCCCTTGCCGGGGCCGGTATTGACGATCAGCAGACCCTTTTCGAGGGTCTTTTCCGCCACTTCCGCATCCTGCACGGCCTTGCGGTTTTCCATCTTGCGGCGGTGGCGTTCGGCCTCGCGTTCGTCGATTTCCTTCATCAGGCTCTCCTGGCGCATCCTCGGGAGGCGGGACTATAGTCGAACCTTTTCCCGCGGCAATGCCTTGCGCGCTGCCATTGACACGCAAGCGGCTAAGCGCATAGTGACAGGGACAACGGTCTTTTCCCGGCAACGGGGAAAGCTAAGAGGGAACGTGGTGCGGTTTTTCAAAAACCTAAACCACGGCTGCCCCCGCAACTGTAAGCGGGTAGTCCGGCGCATCAGGCCACTGAAGGCAACTTCGGGAAGGCGGCGCACGGGCGACGATCCGCGAGCCAGGAGACCTGCCGTTGACGACAGATGATCCAGCCGGGCGGGGTGCTCCGGAACGGATAGTTTTCGAAAGACAGGGGGGCGCCGAGGGCAGCCTTCCGTGTCTGCACCCCGCTATCGTTTGACAGGCCGTTCAGGCACATCGGTAAAGGTGGGGTGACAGTGGATTTATCAGCACGAAACGAGCGTCCAGAGACGGCGGATATCCCCGTCCGTGCGGTTATCGTGCATGTCTGCGAAACCTGCCGCAGCGCCACGCAAGACCCGGCAGCCCCCCGTGAGGGCGCCGTGCTGGCACAAAACCTTGCTCACCATAACGAACCCGGCATCGAGGTGAAGAGTGTTGCCTGCCTTGCCAATTGCAAGCGGGGCCTCAGCGCCAGCATCCAGAGCAGCACCGGCTGGAGCTATATTTTCGGTGATCTCACCACCGAGAGCGGCGAGGATCTTCTCATGGGCGCGCGCCTGCTTGCCGGCTCGGCCGATGGGCTGATGCCGTGGAAAGGCCGCCCGGACAGCCTGAAACGCGGCATGATTGCCCGCATTCCGCCGTTTCCGCCCGTTCAATCCCAGAACCAGAAGCCTTGAAGGACGATCCCATGACCTCTTCCCTCGCCCGCATTCCCTGCACGGTTGTCACCGGCTTTCTCGGCGCCGGCAAAACCACGCTGCTTGCCCAGGCGCTGCAGAACATCAAGGGCAAGCGGCTTGCCATCATCGTCAACGAGTTCGGTGATGTCGGCATCGATGGCGAGATCCTGAAAAGCTGCGGCATCGAAAACTGCCCCGAAGACAACATCATTGAGCTGGCGAACGGCTGCATCTGCTGCACGGTGGCCGATGATTTCGTGCCGGCGATCGACCGCATTCTGGCGATGGAACCGAAGGTGGATCATATCCTGATCGAAACCTCCGGCCTTGCACTGCCGAAGCCCCTGATCCAGGCCTTCCAGTGGCCGAGCGTCAAAAGCCGCGTGACCGTGGATGGCGTGATCGCCGTTGTGGACGGGCTGGCGCTGGCCGAAGGCCGCGTGGCCGACGACATGGAGGCACTGGCGGCGCAGCGGGTCAACGACGACGCGCTCGACCATGACGACCCCGTCGAGGAAGTGTTCGAAGACCAGATTGCCTGCGCCGATCTCGTCATTCTCACCAAGGCCGATCTTCTTTCCGCTGCCGATCTGGAAAAGGCCCGCGCCCATGTGAGCGCCCACCTGCCGCGTGCGGTGCGCATCGTCAATTCTGAAAAGGGCGCGGTCGATCCGGCCGTGTTCATCGGCCTCGGGCTTGCCGTCGAGGACGACATCGAGAACCGCAAGACGCATCACGATGATGAACTGGACCACGAGCACGACGATTTCGACAGCTTTGTTCTTGATATCTCCGCAATTTCTGATCCCGAAAGCCTCAGCCGGCGCATTGCCGATGTGACGGCGGCCGAAAAGGTACTGCGCATCAAGGGTTATGTGGAAGTAAAGGGCAAGCCTATGCGGCTTCTGGTGCAGGCCGTCGGCCCGCGCGTGAACCATTATTTTGACCGCGCCTGGGGTGTCGGCGAAGACCGTCGTTCGCGCCTTGTCGTGATCGGCGAAAAGGGCATCGATGCCGCCCGAATCGGACAAATATTGGCGGCCTGATGCACATCCTTGCCACCACATCCTCGTCGCTCGACGATCTGATCGAACCGGTCGATCTCAACCAGACGCCGGGCGATGTGGTGGTGCTGTCCTTTACCGACAGCGACCTGAACGGCATGGCATCCGCCTGGGACAGGCTGTCGCGCGCAGACCTGTCGCTGCGCCTTGCCCAGCTTTCAGACCTGCGCCACCCGATGTCCGTCGATCTCTGGATCGACAAGGTCGCCCGCCATGCACGGGTGCTGATGGTGCGCGTGCTCG
Source organism: Neorhizobium sp. PAMB6630 (assembly GCF_058242775.1). Taxonomy (NCBI): domain Bacteria; kingdom Pseudomonadati; phylum Pseudomonadota; class Alphaproteobacteria; order Hyphomicrobiales; family Rhizobiaceae; genus Neorhizobium; species Neorhizobium sp. PAMB6630. The sequence continues at coordinate 200,119 of NZ_CM177836.1, read as the reverse complement.
GCGGTTATGACCGCTGGCGTTACGGGGTCGAAGAGCTTTCGCATCTGGCGCGCCGGAACAAAATTCCCCTCATTCTTCTGCCCGGTGAATGCAGCGAGACGGACGACCGCCTGACGGCCGCCTCCACCGTATCCACCGACGAGATCACCCGCCTCCTCGCCTTCTTCCGCGAGGGCGGGCCTGACAATCTCGACCGGCTGGCGACAAGTCTTTTCGCGCTGGCAGATGGTCGAGGCGACGTGCGGCCGGTGGCTGAGGCCGTGCCAAAACTTGGCTTTTACCGGCCCGGCCACGGCGTGGTCTCCCTTCCAGAGGCGCTGGAGGGTTTGGCGGGCAAAAAAATCCTGCCGCTCCTGTTTTACCGTTCCATGCTGCTTGCCGGCGATATCGCCCCCATCGATGCGCTGTCGCAAGCGCTTGCCGCGCGCGGCTTTGCGCCGCTTCCTGTCTTCGTGCCGGGGCTGAAGGATGCGGGAACCCTCACCTTCCTCCACGAGACGTTGTCGCGCCTTGAGCCTGCCGCGATCATCACCGCGACAGCCTTTGCCAGCCACGCGGAACCGGACGGAAAAACCCTGTTCGACCGGCTCGGCGTGCCGGTTTTTCAGGCTGTCATCGCCACCACAAAACGCGAGGCCTGGATCGGCAGCCAGCGCGGGCTCGGACCCTCGGATCTGGCCATGCATGTGGTGCTGCCGGAACTGGATGGGCGCATACTGGCCGGCGTGCTCTCCTTCAAGGCCGAGCGCGAAGGCGACACGGCCTATGGTTTTTCGGGCTTTGCCAACCGCCCGGAGCCCGACCGGGTGGAGGCCGTGGCAGACCGCATCGCCCGGCATCTGGCGCTTCAGCAGACGCCGCGGGCTGAGCGCCGGATCGTCATCCTGATGCCGGATTATCCGGGCGCTGCCGGCCGCACCGGTTATGCGGTCGGTCTGGATGTGCCGGAAAGCGTGCGGCAGATGCTCATTCAGTTAGCCGGGCAAGGATATGGCGTTTCGGATATTCCCGACACGGCAAAGGCGCTGATGGACCGGATCCTGACCGGATCGCAGCACCTCGCCCGCGACGATTATGCGCGCTATCTCGCCACCCTGCCGGACGACGCCAAAAATGCCGTCACCGCCACCTGGGGCGAACCGCAGGCGGACGAAGCGTTTGGGCCAGATGGCTTTTCCTTCCACGCCGCCCGTTTCGGCAATATCACGGTCGCCCTTGCACCAGATCGCGGCCGCGAAGCTGACCGGCGCACCGATTATCACGATCCGGCCCGCCCGCCGCGCCATGCGCTGATCGCCTTCGGAGCCTGGATGCAGCGCGATCTGAAGGCCCATGCCATCGTGCATGTTGGCGCCCATGGCACGCTGGAATGGCTGCCGGGCAAGACGGTGGCGCTGACGAAAAGCTGCTTTCCAGACCTTGTTACCGGGCATCTGCCGGTGATCTATCCCTTTATCGTGTCCAATCCCGGCGAGGCGGCGGTTGCCAAACGGCGGATTGCAGCGCTGACCCTTGGCCATCTGCCGCCGATCCTTGCCGAAGCTGGGCTGTCCGAGGCCCAGCAGAAGCTGGAACTTCTGGTCGATGAATATGCGCAGGCCGACGGGCTGGATCGCCGCCGCCGAGACCGTCTGGCAAAACTGATCATCGAGGCGGCAGAGGAAACCGGCCTTGCCGGCGAGGCCGGCGTTTCGCACACCGACGATCCCGATACCGCGCTGTCGCGCATCGATGCGTTTCTCTGCGACCTCAAGGACTTTGCCATCAAGGACGGCCAGCATGTCTTTGGCCAGGAAGACGCGCGCGAGACGGACCCGGCGCGCACCGACAGTGTTTTGCGCGAGCGCCAGAGCCTGATGGATGCGCTGGATGGCCGCCATATCAGCCCCGGCCCTTCCGGTGCGCCGGCGCGAGGCCGGCGTGACGTGCTGCCGACGGGCCGCAATCTCTACGCCTCCGATCCGCGCACCATGCCGACGCCGACCGCCTTCGAGCTTGGAAAACTTGCCGCCGACGAGGTGATCCGACGCTACATGCAGGATTATGGCGACTGGCCAAAAAGCCTCGTCATCGACCTCTGGGGCAGTGCGACGCTTCGAAGCGGCGGCGAGGAGGTGGCGCAGGGGCTGGCACTGATGGGCGCGCGCCCGGTGCAGGACCCGGCAACGGGGCGCGTGACCGGCATCGAGGTTCTGCCGCCGGCGCATCTCGGGCGGCCGCGCGTTGACGTGACATTCCGTATTTCCGGCCTGTTTCGCGATATGTTTCCGGCCCTTATCGCGCTTCTCGATGCAGCAGTGCGCGCAATTGCCGCCCGCACCGATGAGGCAGGCGGCGACAATCCGCTCGCAGAAACGGCCATGGGCGAAGGCTCGGCCCCTGCCCGCATCTTCGGCTCTGCACCCGGCACCTATGGTTCCGGCATCGAGGAACAGCTTTCGTCCGGTGACTGGGACAACCGCGAGGATCTCGGCCGCGCCTATCTTTCCATGACCAGCCATGCCTTTGGCGGGCCTGATGGCGAGGAACGGCAGGCCGGCGCGCTGTTTGAAGAGCGCGTGCGGAGCGCAGACCTTCTCGTCCACACCGGTGACGACCCCGGCCGAGACCTGCTCGACGGCTCCGGCGATGTCGCCTTCATCGGCGGTTTTGCGGCAGCCGTCGCAGCCCTTGGCGGCAAGGCGGATGTGATTGCGCTCGACACCACCGACCCCCAGCGCCCACGCGCCCGTTCGATCACGGAAGCGATCACCCGCGTGGTGCGCGCCCGCGCCGTCAACCCGCGCTTCATCGCCGGCCAGATGCGCCACGGCCCGCGCGGGGCCGCCGAATTTGCCGAAACCGTGGACCGGCTCGTCGGTTTTGCCGAAACCACGCAAGCGGTTCCGCAAGGGCTGATCGAGGCCGTCTATGATGCCTATGTGGCAGACGAGACGGTGCGCGATTTCGTGCTCGACCAGAACCCGGAAGCTGCCGGCGCCATAGCCGACCGGCTGATGTCGGCGCGCCGGCGCGGTCTCTGGCAGCCGCGCCGCAATTCGGTGGACCGCGAACTGGAAGCCCTGCGCGGCTTTGCGCGGGAAAGGCAGCGCCGATGACGACGGCACCGGCCAGCTCCCTTACGCTTCCTTCCTCCCTTGCGCCCTTCTCTCCCCTGGCTCGTGGCGCCTGCCCGGCGCTCTCTGCCCCGATGCAGACCGGTGACGGGCTTTTGACCCGCGTGGCGCTGGCAGCCCCCATCCGGCCCGACCAGTTGTCCAACCTCTGCGATCTCTCGCGCCAATACGGCAATAGCATTCTCGATATCACCGCGCGCGGCAACCTGCAGATCCGCGGACTTGGCGAGCAATCCGCCACAGATCTGGAACGGATGGTGCGCGGTCTTTCGCTGCCGCTGCGCGAAGGGCTTGCCGTGGAATGGTCTCCGCTTGCCGGTGAAGATGTTTTCGAAGTTGCCGATCCGCGCCCGCTCGGACAGGCGATCATCGCACGTGGCCGGCCTCTGGCGGACCGCCTTGCGCCAAAACTTTCCGTGGTGGTGGAGGGCGGTGGCACGATCCGGCTCGACCATCTGCTCGCCGATATCAGGCTGACGGCGATGCGCCAAAACGGCGCCCTCCACTGGTTGCTGACGCTTGGCGGGACGGCAGAGACAGGCCGCAAGCTAGGGCTGGTTGCTGATGAATATGCAGCCGAGGTGACCCAGGATCTTCTGGAGCATCTGGTGCGGCTTGGCCCAAAAGCCCGCGGACGCGATATTGACCCTGTGCATCCCGATATTCAGGAGCTTGGCATTCAGAACCGGATATCGCGGCTGACACCGGACACCGCAAATGCCGACCCTGCGCATCCGTCACCCTTCGGCCTTTTTCCGCTTGCCGCCCCCCTCTGCGCTCTGCGCATCGCGCTACCATTCGGGCAGATGGATGCCGCGCGTTTGGCGGCTTTGGCAGAGGTTTCCACGCACGCCGGCATCCTCTGGCTGAAACCTGCGCCTGATCATGCGCTGGTGTTTGCCGGGCCGGAACAGGCTTGCATCCAGATGCTCGATCACGCTGAAAAATCAGGCTTCATCACCGGCGCCAGTGATCCGCTAGCGGAAATTGCCGCCTGCCCCGGCGCACCCGCCTGCCGCACCGGCCGCTACCTCACCCACGAAACCGGCCGCTTTGCCGCGCGGGAGGCTTCAACACTGCTTGATGGCTCCGTGCGCCTGCATCTTTCCGGCTGCGCCAAGGGTTGCGCGCATCCGGGCCCCGCCACGTTGACATTCGTCGGCGCTGAGGCGGGCACGCATCTTGTTTTTGAGGGCAAAACCGCCGATACCCCGCTCAAAACCCTTGTCCCGCACACGGAAACCGCAGCCCTTGCCGCACTTGACCGGCTGGTGCGCCTTCAGCGCCAGCCCACCGAGACGAGCCGCGACTGTCTGGCCCGCCTTGATCCGCAGGTGATTGCGGCGGCGCTTTCTGAAAGTAGATGATGACCGACTACGACTATATTCGCGACGGCGATGCGATCTACGCCAAATCCTTCGCCATCATCCGCGAGGAAGCCGATCTCTCAGCCTTTTCGCCCGATGAGGCAGACGTCGCAATCCGCATGATCCATGCCTGCGGCCTGGTGGAGGCTGCCGCGCATTTCCGCTTTTCGCCAACCTTTGTTGAGGCGGCACGGGGTGCGCTTTCTGCCGGGCGCCCGATCTTCTGCGATGCGCAGATGGTGGCCCACGGCGTGACACGCGCCCGCCTTGCCAACAAGAACGAGGTGATCTGCACGCTGCGCGACCCGCAGACGCCTGATATTGCCAAACGCATCGGCAACACCCGTTCGGCGGCCGCACTGGAGCTTTGGGCAGACCAGCTGGAGGGCGCGATCGTTGCCATCGGCAATGCCCCGACGGCGCTGTTTTATCTCTTGGAAATGCTCGATCGCGGTTGTCCCCGTCCTGCCGCCATCATCGGCATGCCCGTCGGCTTCGTCGGCGCCGCCGAAAGCAAGGATGCGCTTGCAGAACATAAGCTCGGCATTCCCTATGCCATCGTGAAAGGCCGCATGGGCGGCTCGGCCATGACAGCTGCCGCCGTCAATGCACTGGCGAGGGCCGGGCTTTGAGCGAGATTACAAGCGGAAAACTGATCGGCGTCGGCACCGGTCCGGGAGACCCGGACCTGTTGACGTTGAAGGCGGTCAAGGCGCTCAACGCAGCGGATGTGGTTGCCTTTTTTGCCAAGCGCGGTGCGCGTGGCAATGGACGCACCATCGTTGACGGCCATATGCGCGCCGATGTGATCGAACTGCCGCTTATCTATCCGGTGACGGTGGAAGAGCATAAGGACAGCGAAAGCTACAAAAGCGCCATCGACGGTTTTTTCGACGAATCGGCCTCCCAAATCGCCCTCCACCTGCAGGCAGGGCGCACCGTTGCGGTGCTGAGCGAGGGCGATCCGCTGTTTTATGGCTCCTATATGCATCTGCACCTGCGGCTTGCGCCGCATTTTCCGGCCGAAGTCATTCCCGGTGTCACCGCCATGTCCGGCTGCTGGTCGATGGCCAACCTGCCGCTGGTCCAGGGCGACGATATTTTGAGCGTGCTTCCAGGCACGCTTTCCGAAGAGATGCTGGCAGAGCGGCTGGCCGGCACAGATGGCGCCGTCATCATGAAGGTTGGCCGCAACCTGCCAAAAATCCGCCGCGCGCTGTCTTGCGTCGGCAAGCTGGAAGGCGCCGTTTACGTGGAGCGTGGTACCATGGCAAATGGCGCCGCGATGCCGCTTGTTGAGCGCGACGAACTGCTGCCGGCCCCCTATTTTTCGCTGGTGCTGGTGCCCGGCTGGAAAGGCAGGCCATGAGCGAAAACCTTGTCCCCACCGGCCGGCTGACCGTCGTCGGCCTTGGGCCGGGAAGCCCGCTTCAAGTCACCCCGGAAGCGCTTGCTGCCTGCGAAGAAGCCACCGATTTTTTCGGTTATGGCCCCTATGTCGAACGTCTTACGCTCCTCCCCCACCAGCGCCGGCACGCCTCGGACAATCGCGAGGAAATTTCGCGCGCGGCCGCAGCGCTTGAGCTTGCCGCCAGCGGCGGAAAAGTCTGCGTGGTCTCAGGTGGAGATCCCGGCGTGTTTGCCATGGCGGCGGCCGTCTGCGAGGCCATCGAAGCCGGGCCACCCGCCTTTCGGCAGGTGGAATTTTCCGTGGTGCCTGGCGTCACAGCCATGCTGGCGGTGGCGGCCAAGGCCGGCGCACCGCTTGGCCACGATTTCTGCGCCATATCGCTCTCCGACAACCTGAAACCGTGGGGCGTTATCGAAAAGCGGCTGATCGCTGCCGCAGAAGCCGGCTTCGTCATGGCTTTCTACAACCCCGTCAGCAAGGCGCGGTCGCACCAGCTGGGCGAAGCGTTTGACATTTTGCGCGCGCATCTGCCCGGCACCGTGCCGGTGATTTTTGGCCGCGCGGCGGGAAGACCCGACGAAAAGATCCGCATCGAACCTTTGGCCGATGCCCGCGCCGACATGGCCGACATGGCCACCTGCATCATCGTCGGCTCGGTGGAAACCCGGCTGATTGCCCGCGATGGGCAGGCGTCGCTCGTTTATTCGCCCCGCAGCTGGTCGGCAGGAAAGGCCTGAGCGACATGGTCGGCAAGTGCCTCCACGGTCTGGAAAGAAAAGACATCCGGCAGAACCGGGCGACGGATCATGATGACGTCGAGGCCAAGTTTTCGTGCCGCAACGATCTTGCCATAACTTGCCGCACCGCCGGAATTCTTCGAGACGATCACCTCAACGAGATTGTCGCGCAGCAGCGTAATTTCATCCTCCTCAGCAAACGGGCCGCGGGCGGTGATGTAGCGCACATCGGGAAGCTCCAGCGGCGGCTCGACCGCATCGACGCTGCGCACGAGATACCGATGCTGCGGCGCGGCCTCGAAGGGCAGCAGTTCCTGCCGGCCGAGCGCCAGAAACGCAGAACGCGGCGCGGTCCCCAGACTTGCCACCGCCTGTTCCACGCTTTCCACCTCCTGCCAGCGATCGCCGGGCAGCCTGTCCCAGCCCGGCCGGCGAAGCGCAACCAGAGGAATTTTGGCCATGCGGGAAGCCTTATCGGCATTGGCGGAGATGCCCGCGGCATACGGATGGGTGGCGTCGATCATCAGGTCGAATCGGTTTTCAACGAGATAGTGTGCCAACCCTTCGGCGCCGCCAAAACCGCCGGTGCGCACCGGAACAGGCTGCTCGACCGGCGTTTTCGTGCGTCCGGCCAGCGACAGTTCCAGCCGGAAACGGTTGAACGCCGCCAATTTTCCAGCAAGCTGGCGCGCCTCCGTGGTGCCGCCGAGAATGAGAATGGAGTGCAAGGCCATGGCTCCTGAACAGGAAAAAACCCTTGTAGCGCAAGCACCCTGGTTGTCCATTGTCGGCATCGGCGAAGACGGCCTTGCCGGACTTGGCGACAATGCCAAGGCCGCAATTGCCAGTGCTGAAACCGTATTCGGCGGGCGGCGGCATCTGGATCTCGCACGCGACGCCATCACCGGCAAGGCCTGCCCCTGGCCGCAGCCTTTCGATGCGGCGATGGCGGATGTGCTTGCCCTTCGCGGATTGAAAACCTGCGTACTGGCATCTGGAGATCCGTTTTTCTTCGGCGTCGGCGTTACGCTTGCACGGCATCTTCAACCCGGCGAATTCCGCGCCTATCCCGCCCCGTCGGCCTTTTCGCTGGCGGCTGCCCGGCTTGGCTGGGCGCTTCAGGATGTGGACACCGTTTCGCTGCACGGCCGCCCGCTTGACCTGATCCGCCCGCTTCTGCATCCGGGGCGAAAGCTCCTTGCCCTCACCTCGGATGCCGCAGGGCCGCAAGCGCTGGCCGGCTTGCTAAGCACAAGTGGTTTTGGGCATAGCCGACTAACGATACTGGAGGCGCTGGGCGGAACGCAAGAAAAAATCCGTTCGGTTGACGCGCATGCCTTCGCCTTCACCGACATCGATCCGCTCAATCTCGTGGCCATCGAGGTGAAGGCGGATGCAGCAGCGAGAATTCTGCCGCTCGGCTTCGGGCTTTCCGACGATCTGTTCGAGCATGACGGCCAGATCACCAAACGGGAAATCCGTGCCATGACGCTGTCGGCGCTGTCTCCCCGGCGCGGCGAACTGTTGTGGGATATCGGTGCGGGCTCCGGCTCCATCGGCATCGAATGGATGCTGGCGCATCCCTCCCTTCACACCATTGCCATCGAACATCACGGGGAACGGGCAGCGCGCGTTCGCCGCAATGCCGCAAGCTTTGGCGTGCCCGGGCTTCGGCTGATGGAAGGCAAGGCGCCGGATGCGCTGGCCGGCCTGCCGCAGCCGGATGCCATTTTCATCGGCGGTGGCGGCAGCGGCGACGGAGTGCTGGAAGCCGCGCTTTCTGCCCTGAAGATCGGCGGGCGGCTGGTGGCGAACGCCGTGACGCTGGAAATGGAGCAGGTTCTGCTGGCAGCCCATGCAAGGCTTGGCGGCACGCTGACGCGCATATCCGTCGATCGGGCCGAACCGGTCGGGCGCATGACGGGCTGGCGTGCGGCCATGCCCGTGACCCAATGGATTTTCATCAAGAAGGAGTTGACCACATGATCGCAGCCGGTATCGGATGCCGCAAGGGAACCACCGCAGAAACGGTTCTCGCCGTTCTGAATGAAGCGCTCGCCGCCTGCGGCCGGGCCGGCGAACGCCCGCAGAGGCTTGCCACAGGCGCGCTAAAAGCGGAGGAAGCCGGGCTTCTGGAAGCCGCCGAACAGCTTGGCATTTCCCTCACCATCATCTCCGATCCGGAGATGGAGGACGTGTCGCCGCGCACGCTGACGCTCTCCACCCACAGCATGGCGCATGTCGGCATTCCAAGCTTCTGCGAGGCGGCAGCCCTTGCTGCTGCCGGAAAAAGCGGGCGCCTCGTCGGGCCGCGCCATGTGGCACAGGGCGTCACCTGCGCCATCGCCATTGTCGAGGAAGCTGCATGACGGTCCACTTCATCGGCGCCGGCCCCGGTGCGGCAGACCTGATCACGGTGCGCGGGCGCGATATCATCGCCCGCTCGCCGGTCTGTCTTTATGCCGGCTCGATCGTGCCGCGCGAACTTCTGGCCTATTGCCCGCCTTGTGCCCGCATCGTCGATACGGCCTCGCTGTCGCTCGAAGACATCGAGGCCGAATATCTGCGCGCCCATCAGGCGGGCGAGGATGTGGCGCGGCTGCATTCGGGCGATCTCTCCGTCTGGAGTGCGGTGGCCGAACAGATGCGCAGGCTCGACCGGCTGGGCATCGATTATACGTTGACGCCCGGCGTTCCCTCCTTTGCCGCTGCTGCTGCTGCATTGAAGCGCGAACTCACCATACCCGAAGTCGCCCAGAGCCTGATCCTCACTCGCATTTCCGGCCGTGCATCAAAAATGCCCGAGGGCGAAACGCTGGCAAACTTTGCTGCGACCGGCGCAACGCTTGCCATTCATCTGGCCATCCACGCGCTGGAACGGGTGGTGACGGAACTGACGCCCTTTTACGGCGCCGATTGCCCGGTCGCCATCGTCGTCAAGGCAAGCTGGCCGGACGAAAAGATCCTGCGCGGCACGCTTGCCGATATTGCCGCACAGGTGGCCGCAGACCCGATCGAGCGCACGGCGCTGATCCTTGTTGGCCCGGGTCTGAGGGCGGAAGATTTTCGCGAGAGCGCGCTTTACAGCACCGATTACGTGCGCAGGTTCCGCTCGCCCGAGATCATTGCCAGCGGCAAGGATGAGGCATGATCGGACGGCGTGAACGGCGCTTGCCCCATCAGCCTGCCATCCCGGTCGAACACCAGGATTTCAAGCGCGATGGCCGGGTTGACGAGAGCAGACGCCGCCGTTTTCCAGGCAAGGGCGGCAATACGATCGCCGAGCGGCAGGATTTCCGCTTCCGCCAGCTGAAAAGCTTCGGCCACCGTATTGGCCGCACGGATCTTGTCCGCCAGCGTTTCACTGCCACCCGCTTCGCGCGCCAGGCTGGCCAGCGCTTCGAGATCGGCAAGACCGCGCTTGGAATGCACATCGAGCATGCCCTGCGCGAGCTTCGTCATCTTGGCAACACCGCCGGCAACCGTCACCCGTTCGACCGGATGTTTCTTCAGGTATTTGAGCATGCCGCCAACGAAATCGCCCATGTCGAGAAGCGCCGTTTCCGGCAGGCCGTGATGCGCCTGCACGGCCTTTTCGGACGTCATGCCGGTGGCGCCGGCCACATGGGTCAGCCCCTCGGCGCGCGCCACATCGATGCCACGCCAGATGGAATGGATCCAGGCCGAGCAGGAAAACGGAATGACGATGCCGGTGGTGCCGAGAATGGAAAGCCCGCCGATAATGCCGAGCCGCCCGTTCAGCGTTTTCTCAGCCATAACCGCGCCGCCGGGCACGGAAATCTCCACGTCGAAGTCGGCCACATCCGGGGATACTTCGGCAAGGGCGGCGGCAATCATCTGACGCGGCACCGGGTTGATCGCGGGTTCGCCGGGCGGGATCGCAAGACCGGCGCGGGTGACCATGCCGACACCTTCACCGGCCAGGAACCGCAGGCCAGCCCCTTGCTGCCCGCGCCGCAGCGTGCAGACGATGAGGGCGCCATGGGTGACATCCGGGTCGTCGCCGGCATCCTTGATAATGCCGGCCCGGGCAAAACCGTCGCCAGCCTCTTCAAGCGCCAGCGTAAAACCGGGGCGCTGGCCGCCGGGCAGCGTGATCTCCACCAGATCCGGAAACCCCTCTCCCATCAACGCCAGACAGGCGGCCTTGGCCGCCGCTGCCGCGCAGGTTCCCGTGGTCCAGCCACGGCGCAGGGTTTTGGGATCGATCTCCATCCCTTCGTCTATAGCGGTGACGCCTCGTTCCGTCACCGGCAAAAGGTTTCGCCATGACGATTGCATCAGCCCTTCAGCGCCTGGAAAGCCGGCTTCCGGCGTTTGAGCCGGGCCATGTCTGGCTTGCCGGCGCCGGCCCCGGCGATCCGCGCTTCCTGACGCTCGAGGTGATCGACGCCCTTTCCAAGGCCGATGTGATCGTCCATGACGCGCTGGTTTCCGATGCGGTTTTATCCTTCGCCTCTAGTGCCGAGGTGATCTATGCCGGCAAGCGCGGCGGCAAACCCTCCACGGCGCAGGAGGATATCACCCTGTCGCTGATCCGGCTGGCCGGCGAAGAAAAACGGGTTCTTCGGCTGAAAGGCGGCGATCCGTTCATCTTCGGGCGCGGCGGCGAAGAGGCGGAAGCGCTGGTCAAGGCCGGCATATCCTGCCGCATCCTGCCCGGCATGACGTCAGCGCTCGCGGGCCTTGCGCTTGCCCGTATTCCCGCCACCATGCGCGGCATGAGCAAGGCCATCACGCTTGCCACCGGCCACGCGGCAGGCGAAGACGGCGATCTCGATTGGGCAGCGCTGGCCCGCACCGGCGAACCCATTGTCGTCTATATGGGCCTTAAGAACCTTGCCACGATCAGCCGCCTGCTGATCGAGGGCGGACGCGCGCCAGAAACGCCGGCGGCCGTCATCATGTCGGCAACAACAGGCGAAGAACGCCTGCTGACGGCGACACTGTCAACGATTGCCGAAGACGCCGCCGCCCAGGGATTTGCAGCCCCTGCATTGATCGTCGTCGGGCAGATTGTCACCATGCGCGACCTGTTGACCCTTGAAGGGGAAAAGCCATGACCCGCGCGCTCATCATCGGTGCCCCGCGCTCCGGCTCCGGCAAGACCAGCGTCACCATCGGGCTGCTCCGGGCCTTTGCGCGGCGCGGTTTTCGCGTGCGCGGCGTGAAATCTGGTCCCGACTATATCGATCCGGGCTTCCACCAGGCGGCGACCGGACTGTCCGGCCTCAACCTCGACAGCTGGGCGATGGAGCCGGATCTTGTGGCTCATCTTCTGGCGGAGGCGGCAGAAGATACCGACCTTCTGCTCATCGAAAGCGCCATGGGCCTGTTCGATGGCATTGCCGGTGGCGAGGGCCGCACCGGGGCGGCCGCCGATCTGTCGCGTCTTCTCGGCATTCCGGTCCTGCTGGTGCTCGATGTATCCGGCCAGAGCCAAACGGCGGCCGCCGTCGCCGTCGGCTTCCAGCATTACGATCCGGCGGTGAAAATGGCCGCCGTGGTGCTGAATCGCGCCGGCAGCGAACGCCATGTGCGCCTCTCGAAAGCGGCCATCGAGGCCAAGGGATTGCCGGTGGTCGGCGCGGTGATGCGTGACAGCACGCTATCGCTGCCGGAACGGCATCTCGGCCTGGTGCAGGCAAGCGAACACCCGGCCATCCAGCACCATATCGACCGGCTGGCGGATGTGATGGAGCAATCGCTCGATCTCGATGCGATCCTGAACCTTGCCGTGGACATCATGCCCGCCTCAGGCTCGACATCTGCCCACCTGCCGCCGCCCGGCCAGCGTATTGCCATTGCCTCCGATGCGGCGTTCACGTTTCTCTATCCGCATCTTGGCCGCCACTGGCGGGCCGCCGGTGCAGAACTTCTGCCGTTCTCGCCGCTGGCGAACGAAGGCCCGAGCGACGATGCCGATGCCTGCTGGCTGCCTGGCGGTTATCCCGAGCTTCATGCCGGCATCCTCTCCAGCGCCTCCGGGTTCAGCGAAGGGCTCACAAGGTTTGCAGAGAGCCGGCCCGTCCATGGCGAGTGCGGCGGCTACATGGTTCTTGGCGAGCGTCTGGAGGATGCCGACGGTGAAACCCATTCGATGACCGCCCTGCTGTCGCATTCCACCAGCTTTTCCAAGCGCAAGATGAATCTCGGATACCGGCAGGCACGGCTTCTCAACGATGGGCCGCTGGGCGCCGCCGGCCAGGTGATCCGCGGCCATGAGTTTCATTATGCCAGCGTCATCGACAAGGGCAACGACGAGGCTTTTGCGCAGATTGCCGATGGCACAGGCACGCCGATCGGTCTTTCAGGCGGCCGTCGCGGCTTTGTGACAGGCACGTTCTTCCACGCCATTGCCCGGACGACGCTGTAAGAACGCTGCTACTCGATGAATACCCTAACGGTTGCCGCCCGACCCATCGCGTCGATCACCGTCAGCGTCGAATAACCGGCGCCATCGGGCAGCCATTCGGAGGTGCGCTTGCGCGACAGCGCCTCCAGCGGACGACCATTGGCAAGCCAGCGAAACGGCGCCCGCCCGCCTTGCAGCTTCAGCACCAGCGGCGAGAGGGTTTGGCCAACCTGGGCGCCGAGATCCACCCGCGCCCCTTCCGGGGGATAAACGATCTGCGGTGCCGGTTCGCGCGAACTGGTTCTCGTCAGACCGCTTGCGGTTATCGAAAGCCGGCGAAGGCCAAGCGGCAATTCGCTGAGCGCGATGCGTGTGGCGCCCGGCGGCGGGGTCGGATGCGGCGTGATCGCAACGCCGGATTTGGCAAAAGCCTCGAAGAGGATGGGGGCGGCCGTGCCATAACCGGTAATGCCGGGCACGGCGCCATTGTCCGGCCGCCCCACCCAGACGCCGAGCACATAGCGCCCGTCATACCCGACCGACCATGCGTCGCGGTAACCGTAGCTGGTGCCCGTCTTGTAGGCGAGACCGAGCTTTCGGCTGCCCTGCGGCGGCAGGACACCGGAGAGAATGTCGGTGACGTTCCACACCGCGACCGGATCAAGCAGCGGCTGGGCGATATCGCGTGCAGGCCGATCATGTACGCCATCGCCCAGATGCACCGGAGTGCCGTCATTGGCCAGGCCAGCATAAAGCTGCACCAGATCCTTCAGCGTCATGCCGACGCCGCCAAGGCCGATGGCAAGGCCGGGCGCTTCGCCGGCCGGCAGGATGGGGCGCACATCGGCGCGGCGAAATCGAACCATGAGCCGGCCTGGTCCGACAGCCTCCAGAAGCCTGACCGCCGGTACGTTGAGCGAGAGTTGCAGCGCCTGGCGGACGCTGACATCGCCCTGATAACTCATGTCGAAATTGCGCGGACGGTAGCCGGAAAAATCCGATGGCCGATCCTCGATGATGCTTTCCTGCGCCACCACGCCCTCTTCGAAGGCCAGGCCATAGATGAAGGGCTTGAGCGTAGAGCCCGGCGAGCGGATCGCCCGCGTCATGTCGATCCAGCCGGAGCGGGCGGCATCGAAGGCGCCGGCAGACCCGATCTCGGCGACGATCTCGCCCGTTGTCGAATCCGCCATCAGCATGGCAAGCGAGGCTTTGGGCGGCAGGTGGGCCGCTGCCGATGCGGCAACCGCCTCCAGCCCCTGCTGGATCGGAAACCGAAGAGTGGTGGACAGACGGGATGTATCCGGCGCCTTGCGGCGTGCCGCTTCAGCCAGATGCGCGGCAAGTGCCGGAAGCGGGCGACGGATGCGTGGCACGGGAGACAGATCGGCGCGTTCGGCCTCGCCTTCCCCCACCACAACCGCCACCGTCTTGCGATCCAGGACTTTTGCACGCGCGGCCTTGGCAATGTCGGGGAAACGATCAGGGCGGCGCGCTTCCGGCGATTGCGGCAGCGCCACCAGAAGGGCTGCCTCGGCCACCGAAAGCCGGCGCGGTTCCTTGCCGAAATAGGCAAGGCTTGCCGCCCTCACCCCCTCCAGATTGCCCCCATAGGGCGCAAGTGTCAGGTAGAGATCGAGAATCTGCGCCTTGGAAAGCCGCCGCTCGATCTGAACCGCCCGTGCCATCTGGCGCAGTTTTGCCGAAATCGACCTGATATCGCGCGGCTCGATCAGCCGGGCCACCTGCATCGACAGCGTGGAGGCGCCCGACACGATGCGGCCATGGGTGAGAAGCTGCACGGCTGCGCGGGCGAGCGCATAAGGATCGATGCCGGAATGGGTGTAGAAACGCTGGTCCTCATAGGCGACCAGCATGCGCAGGAATTGCGGATCGACATCGTTCGCTGTCGTCTTCAGCCGCCAGATCCCGTCACCGGCCGCAAAGGCGCGTAGCAACTGGCCATCGACATCCAGCACTTCGGTAGACACAAGCGCTGCCGCCTCAAGCGGCGGGGGAAACGCCCGGTCAGCGGCCACCAGAGCGAAAGCGGCACCAGTGGCAAGAACCACCAGTGCCGCCCCGCCGACCAAAGCCCATGTCCACCGCCGCTGCATATTCCCTTACCTGGCCTGTTCGACCGTCATTCGCCCGGCCGCCGTGCGGGCAGAAAATTGCGGGCGGTACATGTCTTCCACAACGGCTGCCGGATGATCGTAGGTGCCGGGTGTGACGGCGCGCACCACATAGGCAAGCGTAATCTCCCGCGCATCGCCCTTGGCGCGATCAAAGGCTGCGACAAAGCGATCGTTGCGGAATTCCGTGTGGGCAGGCTGCACCTCGCCGATCCACTCGAAATTCGTCAGCTGGGCGCTGTCGACAAGGCTCGGATTGTCGATCTCGAAACCGGCCGGCAGAAGATCCTGAATAAGGATGCGCGAGGGCCAGTCATTGGCCTCGTTTACCGTCAGCACCACGACATAACGCTCGTTCTGGGCCGCTTCGCTGACACTGACCTCCTCGCCTTCAAGCGTATAATAGCTGCGGGCGATGGTGAAACCCTCGCCGCCGGCGGCCGGTGGCTGGCGCGGTGCGGCAATCGTCGTCACCACGGCAGACACAGGATCGGCGGAACGGTTGGCAAGAGTGACCGGCTTTGCCAGAAGCGCCTCGCCCGTCAACTGCGCGCTGTAGCTGCCGGATTTCGCCTCTCCGTTGACCGCAAGTTTCAACCCATCGTCGCCCTTTTGCAGGGCGCGCGCCGCCAGCAGCATCCAGGCCTGTTCCTGCGTGCTGACATATTTTTTCGCCCGCCATTCCTTGGCGACAATGTCAGCCAGTTGCGGCACGATGGGCGGCACCGGCCGGCTTTCGGCGGCAAGTGCCAGCACGGCTGCCCCATCGCGCAGTTGCGAGCCATAATCCGAACGCGACAGGCTAACCTTCGTCACCGACGCTTTCTCCGCCATCTGGAAGGCAGAGGCAAACACGGTTTTGGAGCGTTGCGCATCGCCATAGAGCGCAAGCGCCGATGCCAGATGCGCCTTCGAGAGCGGCGTCGGGAAATCACCCAGCATCGTATCGGCATAATACCTGAGATCACTGATCGCGGCCTTGCGATTGCGCGCCAGCACATAGAGCGAATAAGCGATCTCGCCGCCCTGATCGCGGATATTCACGTCATAGGCGAGCCCGTTCTGCAGGTTGTCCAGAGCCTGGACCAAAGCCTTTTCCGGCACCTCGAAACCCTGTTCGCGGGCGCGGGTGAGGAAATCGCTGACATAGGCATCCAGCCAGCGGTCGCCGCCGCCCGGACCCCAGAGACCAAAGCTTCCCGAGGATGACTGGTAGGACAGCACGCGGTAGATGGCGTCCTGCACCCGTTTCTTCACCGCCTGATCGTCTGCCATTCCGCTCTGGCGGGTGAGTTCCGACAGGTACAGCAGCGGGATAGCGCGGCTGGTGGTCTGTTCGGCGCAGCCATAGGGATAACGGTCGAGTGCCATCAACAGCGCTGGCACATCAAATTCCGCCGAGCGCGTGACATTGAGCGCGACGGAGGCGCCGGCAAGTTCGGCATCGGCGAGCAGATTGCCATCGACCGTCAGGCTCTGGCCGGGGGCAAGTGCCAGAACCCGGCGTTCCGTCACCGGCAGAACGCTCGGGCGCACCGGAATATCAAGCCCCTGCGCAAGCGGCGAAATGCCCTCGCCGTCGAGCGTCAACATCACCTTGCCATCGCCGGGCTTTTCGCCCTTCACCCGCACCGTCACGGTCTGCTTTGCCCCGGCTTCCAGCCGCACCGCAGTTCCTGAACCTGAGGTATCGACGCTGACCGCATCATTTGCCGTCAACGACAGGCGATAATTTCCGGCCGGGGCATCCGTATTGGCAATGTCGAGCCTGAGGTCTGCCGTATCGCCGGGCGCCAGAAAACGCGGCAGGCTTGCCGTCACCACCACGGGATCGCGGATGACAACGTCTCTTGTGCCGTGGCCGATGCCGGTCTTCGTCCAGGCAACCGTCATGACGCGGGCCGTGCCGTTGAACTGGGGAATGTCGAAGCTCACCTTCGCTCTGCCCTCAGCATCCAGCTTCACCGGGCCGGAGAAGAAGGCGACCAGCTTTTCTTTCGGCGGACTACCTTGCAGCGCCACGCTTCCACCATCGCCACCGGTCCTGAGGCGCCCGGTAGCCCCGAGCGATCCATCGATCAGGCGACCGTAGATATCGCGGATTTCAAGCCCCAGCTGCCGCTGGCCAAAATACCAGTTATCCGGCGCCGGCGGCTCATACCGCGTGAGGTTGAGAATGCCGACATCGACGGCTGCCACCGTCACATAAGCCTCCTCGAAGGCGCCGGCACCGGCAACCTCGATGCCGATATCGAGCGGCTGGCGCGGCAGGGTCTTGTCCGGGCCTGAGAGCGTCACGGACAGATCACGATCCTCAGGGTCCACCGTCAGCCAGGTAATGCCGATGGCGCGCATCGGCATGCGGCTTTCCTGCGCATCACCCGGCCGATAGAGCGTTGCCGTCACATAGGCGCCGGCGCCCCATGCGGCCGTCACCGGAATGTCCACCTCGCCGCCCTTTTCGCCGATCTCAACATTCTGCACGGCAATCAGGTTTTCGGCACCGGCTGTAATCATCAACTGGCCGGCGTAGCGGCTGGAGACCTTGAGTTTTGCGGTTTCGCCGACCTTGTAGGACGCCTTGTCCAGCGCAACTTCCAGCGCATCCGGCGTTTCGGTGGAACTCGCCGTCACGAACCAGCCGGCATCGAATTCGACGCTGCTTGCAGGGCCATCGGCTTCCGCGCTCTGGATTTCAAGGCGATAACGCCCCCATTCCACTGGCACCGCGACCTTGCCCCCATCGGCAGCTGCCACATTCACCGTGCCATTCGCCACCTGTTTCGTGCGGTTGACCGGCTCGTAACGCCAGGAACTTCCCTCGCGATACCATTGATAATCCCGCTCGATGCGCACGAGTTTCCACAAAAGGCCATTGGCGGCCTGCTTCTGACCGTCTTCGCCGATCATGATCACGTTGAAGTTGCCGACGGAGTTTTCCGAGAGATCGCCTGAAAATTCCGGCTTGATGCCGATTCGCGGACCGTCAGAGCGCACCGGAAGCGTCAACCGGCGCTCCACCGCGCGACCGCCGCCTTCCTTGAGGCGCACGACAATTTCCGCATCCGTCAGCTGCGTCGTATAGGCAAGCTCGGTCAGGCCGGCATCGAAAGTGGTTTTTCCCTGCTCGTCCAATACATCGAGGCCGTCCAGCGGCAGACGTTCGGCTTCGCTTGCCTCTTCGTCTGCAAGACCAAAGAGATAACCCTTGTAGGCTTCACGCGCGCGGGTGTGCTTCAGCACGACCTCGCCTTCCAGCGAAAGACCGGCCGCCGGCGCGCCATAGAGATAACGGCCGTCAACCTCCATCGGCACATCCGCGCCCAGCGTGATCTCCTTGACCTCGCTCTTCAGGTCGAACTCGATACGATCGGGCACGAAATCATCGACCAGAAAGCGCTTTTCCGCCAGCGGCGAGCCCTTCGGATCGGTAAACACCTGCAGTGTCCAGGTGCCGCGCATGGCGGTTTCCTGCACCGGCAGATCCAGCGCATAACCACCAAGCTTGCCGTTCTCGGTCATCCGCCGGTCTTCCACGCCATCCGGGCGCAGGAAAACGAAGGTGAGCGGCAGGTTGTCGATGGATTTCGCCTCGACATCGCGCGCCAGAACGGCGGCATGGACGGTTTCACCGGGGCGATAGATGCCGCGTTCGGTATAGGCATAGATATCGATGGCACCGGGGGCAGGCCGGCCCGTCACGCCGCGGTCGGAGAGATCGAAACCGGCGCGGGTCATGTCGAGAAAGACATAATCCTCGCCCGCCTTCATCGCCGTCAGCACCGCCGGCACCATGGCCGCCGTGCCGCGAATGAGACCGGCGCTGAAGGTGGCGCGGCCGTTTTCATCCGTCTTTGCCGTGCCCAGCACCTCGTTGTTTTTCGCCAGCAGTTGCAGATCAACGCCAGCTGCCGGTTTTGCGCTGGCGAGCGACCGTACGAAAACGTTCAGCCCGTCAGTGCCGGCATAGGTGGAGAGCCCAAGATCGGACACGACGAACCATTGCGTCGCCTTGTTGTCCCACTCGTTGGCCGTGCCGGTGCCGGCAGTTGCTGTCAGCACATAAACCCCCGGCTTGCGCTGAGGCAGCGCCTCATCCACCGGAAAGCTCGTCACCACATCCTTGTTGATATCCTGGGCAATATCGATGCTGCCCTGCCAGACGAGTTGGCCATTGCTCGCCTCGATCTGGTCGGCCGAATAGCCGTCCATCTGGGTGAGGAACTGCGAATTGGCCAGAAGCGGCGCAATGTTGCGATCGCCGATACGGTAGAGCTTCAGGTTGGCGCTCGGCGTGTTGACGGAAACCAGCGGAATGCCACGCCGCGCCGTGGATGGCAGCACGAAACTGTCGCCGGTAAAGCGCACCGAAGGCGAGCGATCCTTGACGTAAAGATCAAGATCAACACCCGCTTCGAGATTTTCGCCGACGGAAGAGGGAAGGCCGCGGCGCAGGGTCAGCTTGTAGCGCTCGCCATGCGCAAGACCTTCCACGCAGATCTGGCTGTCCTTGGCCTCCAATGCCTTCGGCGCGGCCCCGTTCAGGGTGACGAAGGGTGCGTAATCCGTGCCAGCCTTCACCAGCGGTTCGGAAAAGGTCACGCAGGCGCGCGGGCTTGCGCTATCGGCATCGATCGTGTGCTCGGTCACGCGAAACCCGAAGCGAGTCCGCAGATCATTGAGCCGCGCCTGGACGGTGCGGGCCGGCACAAGTGCCACGCTTTCCTTGAGCGCGGTAATGGCAGCGCGATGGTTTTCCTGCCGTTCCAGCCCTTCGGCCAGAAGCGCCAGCGCCTCGGCACGGGCCTGGGCGGTGCGCGATGCATCATAAGCATTGACGGCGGCCAGCACCGCTTTTGCCGTCATGTCGGATTTGTCCTTGGCGGAATTTGCCGCCCGCGCCGTCTCGCTCCACAGCGCAGCATCTTCAGGCTCGATGGACAGGGCTGCAAGATAGGCTGAAACCGCAGCCTCGACATTGCCGCCGATAAACTCCACCTGCGCCAGCGCCTTCAGGCTTTCGAGCCCTTGGCCCTCGAGTTCGGCAGGCATTTCAAGGTCATCGCGCAGCGCTGTCGCCTGCTGGAGTGTCTCAGCCGTCAGGAAAGACAGTTTTGGCGCAGCCCCGATATCGGGATCTGTCGCGTCGCTCACCACCTTGCCGGCCACGGCACCGACAAAATCGTTGCGCTGGCTGTAATCGGATTTGAGAAAACACCATTTGGCCTTCACATTATAGGTGAAGGCACGGCAGGACTTGTCCGCAATACAGGCGGTCTCGCACTGGTCGAGCGGCACATTCTTGACGGTGCGCAAGTCGAACCCGACATAATCGGCATCCTCCGCCGTCTCGATCCGGCGGTCGGTCTGTTGGGAAAAGGCCGGAGAGGTCAGCATAAGGCCTGCCAAAAAGGCGGCCACACCCATGATAACGCGCTTAGACATGACGTCCTCCCCGGCAGCTTGCGTTCAGGTGGGGCAGTCTTCTTGTGTCAGAACATGCTTGTCAATGCGAACCAAACATTCAGCTGATGGAACGCTCTGGCTTCGCGCCGGAGGGCTTGCTAGATCGTCAATGGCAGAACCGAGATCCAAGGCGAGGAACGCCACAGCATGGCGCAGAACGAACCGATGCCACCCAAAATCATCCTGCGCGTGGATTTTTGCCCCGGCGACAGGCTCGGGCGCGGCAAGATCCAGCTTCTGGAACTGATCCGCGAGACCGGCTCCATTTCCGCAGCCGGCCGGGCAATGGACATGTCCTATCGCCGCGCCTGGCTGCTTGTCGATGCGCTGAACCATATGTTCGACGCGCCCGCGGTGGAGCGGCAGCGGGGCGGAAAACAGGGCGGCGGCGCGCAGGTGACGGCCTTCGGCGAGGAACTGATCGCCCGCTTCCGCTCCATGCAGCAAAAAGCCGAGGCCGCCATGTCAGACGACCTCGACTGGTTGCTCAGCCACAAAACCGTGCCAGAAAGCGGGGCAGCCAAGCAAACATCCTCAACCTGAGACTGCTTGCGCAGATGTCCCGGCACACGGACGTTCAGTTGACTGCCGTCTGTTCGCCGTTTGCCGCTGTCGGCGTGCCCAGCTGGAGACGGATGAGCATGGCGAGATCCCCGGTCAGCGCATCCACCTTGGCATGCAGATTGGCGATTTCGGCTTCCGAGCGCAGGTTGGTTTCATAATCCAGCCGGGCGGCCAGCCGATCCTTGGCGGCCTGGCGGTTCTGGCTCATCATGATGACCGGCGCCTGCAGGGCTGCCACCATCGACAGCATCAGGTTGAGGAAGATGTAGGGGAACGGATCGAAGGCGTTGGCGGCCAGCACCGCCGTATTCAGGATTGCCCAGGCAACCAGGAAAACGGTGAAGCCGATGATGAAGCTCCACGAACCGCCGATGGCGGCGACGCGGTCAGCCAGACGATCACCAAAGGTGGAACGTTCGGCAAAGATTTCGTTCGGGTCCTTGCGGACACCGGGACGGCGCAGATGGGCTGCGAAAAAACGGATGGTTGCGTTCATGCTCACCTCCTGGACGACCGGCCGCTTGCGGCTGGTCGCAGGGCGCTGACAGCAATCAGCTCAATGCGGCAGCCACAAACGGCGCGGTCAATCGACTATGATCGTTATCGGGCATGATCCCCTCGGGGGTCGGTTTTAAAGGATAGACGCAACGATATGTGCGTGAGATCGAGGTAGTCCTGCCGGAGGCTGCCGTCAAACGGAAAAATCGCCCCGTTGTGCAGTGCGGTAGAGCCATGAATTCACATTTTCGAGATCACCGAGGGGCAAGCGCCACCGTCTTGATGATGGCATGGACGCAAAGCCCCGGCAAAAGCTGCAGCCGCCCGACGGAAAGCGCGGTAATGCGTGCCTGGATCCGTTCCTGCCCGCAGGCAAGCTCGACATCGGCCGCCCCGTTGCCGGCCGGCGTGATGGACAGGATGCGCCCCTCGAGCACGTTGAGCGCGCTGATGCCAACCGGGCGCACGGTTGCCAGCAGCACTTCGCGCGCCGGAATATGCACGCGCAGCTGCCGTCCGACATCCAGCCCGCCGCGCGGCACCACCAGCTCGGCGCCGGCAAAACCGATGGTGGCAAGACCGGCTGGCACATCGATGGACACCACGCGCCCGGACAGCACACTTCCGGCCTCGCGACCCGTCGCCTCGAAAGCGCCGCCCAGAATGTCGGACGCGCCGCCGCTTGCTTCCACGCGACCATCCGCCAGCACCACGACCCGATCCGCCAGCCGCGCGACTTCCGAAACAGAGTGGCTGACATAAAGGATCGGCACATCCAGTTCGTCGCGCAGCCGCTCGAGATAGGGCAGGATTTCGGCCTTGCGCGCTTCATCGAGCGCCGACAGCGGCTCATCCATCAGCAGCATGCGCGGGGCGGACAAAAGCGCGCGGCCAATCGCCACCCGCTGTTTTTCGCCGCCGGAGAGATTACCCGGCCGCCGCTCGAGAAGATTGCCGATGCCGAGCATGTCGAGCACCCGGTCCATGCTGTCACGCCCCGTGCCTGACCCTGAAAACCAGCGGCCATAGGCCAGGTTCTGGCGCACGCTCAAATGCGGAAAGAGCCGGGGTTCCTGAAACACATAACCGAAACGGCGTCGATGCGCGGGCACCGCCACGCCGGCGTCCGTGTCGATCAGCACCTCGCCATCGAGCACCACCCGCCCCTTTTCGGGCGCCACCAGCCCGCCGACAATGCGCAGCACCGATGTCTTGCCCGAGCCGGACCGGCCGAACAGGGCCGTCACCCCGCGCTCGGAAGAAAACGACACATCGAGCGAAAAGGCGCCCTGCCGATGGCGGATGTCGACCAGAAGCGTCATTCGGCATGGATCCTCTTGCCGATCACCCGCGAGAGCGCCTCCGAGGCCAGAAGCGCTGCCATGGAAAGCGCGATGGCCACCAGCGTCAGGCGTAGAGCACCCGCATCGCCGCCCGGCACCTGAGTAAAGGTATAGATGGCGGCAGACAGCGTCTGCGTTTCACCGGGAACGTTGGACACGAAGGTGATCGTTGCGCCAAACTCGCCCATGGCCTTTGCAAAAGCGAGGATCATGCCGGCAACGACGCCCGGCAGGATCAGCGGCAGCGTGACGGTCAGGAACACGAAGGGCGGCGAGGCGCCAAGCGTGCCGGCGGCCTCTTCCAGCTTGCCATCCACCGCCTCGATCGACAGGCGGATGGAGCGCACCATCAGCGGAAATCCCATGACGGCACAGGCCAAAGCCGCCCCCGTCCAGCGGAAGGACAGCACGATGCCGAAGTGATCGGCAAGAAATGCGCCGATCGGACCGCGCCGGCCAAACAGGATCAGCAGGATATAACCTGTCACGACCGGCGGCAGGATGAGCGGCAGGTGAACCAGCCCGTTCAGCAGCGATTTTCCCCAGAAGCGGCCACGCGCCAGCACATAGGCAATGAGGATGCCGAACGGCAGGCTGGCAACCATGGCGACAACCGATACCTGAAGGCTGAGCCGGATCGCTGCCCATTCTTCGGCGCTCAATGAAAATTCACCCAAATCCGGCACCTGCAACACATCCGGCAACGACACGGCGCGACACCGCCGGGCTCACCCTACTTCAGAATGGCAAAACCCTGCGACTGGAAAAACGGCGCGGCCTTTGGTGACTTCAGAAAATCGAGATAGGCGGCGACCGAAGGGTTTTTCGAGGCGCTGAGGGCTGCGACCGGATAGATGATCGGCGGATGGGTCTCCTGCGGAAAGGTGCCGACGATCGCGACACCGGGATCGGCTGCCGCATCCGTCTGGTAGACGATGCCATAGGCCGCTTCCCCGCGCGACACCAGAGCCAGCGCGCCGCGCACGTTTTCCGCACCCGCAACCTTTGGCGCAACAGTGTTCCAAACGCCGAGCTTTTCCAGCGCCGCCTTGCCATATTTGCCGGCCGGCACGCTTTCGACAGAGCCCATGGCAAGGCGACTGTCGCCGAGCAGTCCGGCCAGATCAAAGCCGGACTTGATTTCGACCGGCGTGGCCTTGTCCTTCGGTGCCACCAGAACGATGCGGTTGCCGACCAGGTTGCTGCGGGTTTCGGGCGCGATCAACTGTTTGCCGGCCAGATAATCCATCCAGTCGAGATCGGCCGAAATGAACACATCGGCGGGCGCCCCGGCTTCGATCTGTTTGGCAAGCGCCGAACTTGCCGCATAGGAGGTGGTGACATCGACGCCTTTGTCGGCGCGGTAGGCGGCATTGGCGGCATCCAGCGCATTCTTCATGCTGGCGGCCGCAAACACGGTGATTTTTTCGGCGGCAGACGCCGGCGAAACCGTCGCCAGGCAGAGGAGCGACACGGCGGCAAAGGCCGAAAGGATGGAGGTGAGGCAGTGGCGGCGGGTCGGCATGGCGTCTCCTTGCGATGTATTGGTTAAAACATATCGATCCCGCTGAAAATCTCCAGCGTTATGTTTTGAAAAATACAATGATCGCCTCTTGAGCGACCTGGCCTTTGAAGGGCCGACCGGTGAGGGACAAGCGCTTCTTCCCTGCCCGGGACATTCGGCAATGGCAGGATCGCCTGCTGCCCCGGGCTGGCCTCAACCTTTCAGACAGGCCGGCCTCAGTTGCGGCGATCCGCATACCCTTCAGGAAGCTCGGCCGGCGGGCAGCTGATGACCTGCTCATCATCCGGTTCCACCTGTTCGCTGAATGTCAGATCGGCAAATTCATCGACGACCAGCTTCGGATAGGTCGGGCCCGCATCGCGAAACGCCAGCATCCGGTCGATGTGATCATTCTGGAAACAGACGGTTTGCTGGGGATTTTCAGCAATCCAGCGCGGAAAGAAGATGACGCCATGCAGCTTTCGCTCCGCCAGATTGAAAGCAACGCTCACGGTTGTGCCGGTCGGCTCGTCCCACGAGAACTTGTAGACATCATGACCCAGGCGGACGATATGGGCCACCTGATCGCGAACCCAACGCCCACCGACCATGCCGCTGTGAATGCGGTAATCGATGGTGCGCGCGTTCTTGATGTACATCTCGTACTGCCAGCCATTGGCATAGGTGTAGATGACATGCTGGCCAATGATGCCGGTCAGCTCTTCGGGTTTGGTCGATTCAAATTCGTCAATCATCACAATCTCCTTTGTGCGATACGCGACCTTATCCATTGACTTGACGGATAGAAAAGTTCTCATTTTGGCGGATAAAGATCGGATAATCCGATATGTTCAACAATCGCCCTCATCGGGAGCCTTGCCATGAGCCGCATGCCACGCTCGACAATCGAACAATGGGCCGTGCTGCGCGCCGTAATCGAGGCGGGTGGATTTGCGCAGGCGGCAAGCGTGCTGCACAGGAGCCAGTCCTCGGTCAGTTATGCCGTGGCGCGCCTGCAGGAGGCCCTGGGGATCGGGCTCATCGAGATACGGGGACGACGGGCGGTCCTGACAGAGGCGGGTGCCGCGCTGCTGGCCGATACCATCCCGCTGATCGATGAATGGTGCGAGGTCGAGGACCATGCCAAGGCGCTTGCGGGCGGAGAGATTGCCCATATCCGGCTTGTGGTCGACGCGCTTTTCCCAAAACCGCGGCTCTTCGGGGCCCTCAAACGGTTTTCTCAACGCTACCCTCGCGTGGACATCCGCCTGGCGGAAGCCGTACGGCTGACGATGGCGGATATCGGGCATCGAAACTTTGACCTTGCGGTGCTCGTCGCCGAGCCCGCGGCGCGCAACATTGCCTTGATTGCCGACGTGGAACTGGTTGCCGTTGCACGAGATGGCCATCCCCTGACGCAGCTGCGACGCCCGCCCACCGGGCCGACGCTGGCGCGCTACCTGCGTGTGGAAATCCAGGGCTGGGATCTGGAGGAGGAACGACTGCAGGACGATCCCAGCAAGGTCTGGAGCATGAACACGGTCGAGGCCGCCATTGAAGCGGTGCGGCAGGGGCTGTGTTATGGCTGGCTGCCCTCACATCTCATTGAAGCGGATCTACACGCGCAAAGGCTGGTGCAGCTTTCCTTCGTGGCGGGCAAGACGCGCCATATCCCGCTTTGCCTGCGTTATGCCAACCAGTCGCCTCCCATTTCGCCGGCGATAGAATATCTGGGGCAACTGCTGGCAGAACCTGTCTGAAAATGGGCAGCCGCTGCCCGAACGCTGGCCACCGCGCCGTCGCCGCAGAGGATCGTCAGGGCACCTGAACGGCTGGACAGCGGGCGCGAGAGCGTGCAGTTTCACTTGAAAAGCGAATGCCCAGAGAAGGCAGGAACGATCCGCAGGGGTCACCCGTTTCCGAGCATCAACCATTCAGGGATCACGCCATGGCGGACGAGACTTCAGAACCGGAAGCCACCAAGCTTACGAATACCAAATGGAAATGGGCCGCCGAAGGGCGTTTTCTGACCGGCCGTATCTCCCGGCCCGAGACGGACCGGCTTCCGCCCGGCCAGCATCTGGTCAAAAACTGGCCGGTGCTGGATCTTGGCCAGCAGCCGCAGATTTCAGAGATGCAATGGCGGCTGGATGTGCGCGGCGAGGTGGAAAACAAGCTGACCTTCGACTGGGCAGGTTTTCTCGCTCTGCCGCAGAGCCCGTCGGTCTCCGACATTCACTGCGTCACCACCTGGTCTCGCTACGACAATCGCTGGCAGGGCGTGATGGTGCGCGATCTGCTCGATCTCGTCCACCCGATGCCGGAGGCGGATGCGGTGATGCTGACGAGTTTCGACGGCTATACGACGAACCTTCTTCTGTCTGATTTCGCCGCAGCCGATGCACTTCTGGCGACACATTGGGAGGGAGAGCCGATCAGCCGCGAGCACGGCGGTCCCATGCGGCTTGTCGTGCCGCATCTCTATTTCTGGAAAAGCGCCAAATGGCTGACCCGCATCGAATTCACCCGGCAGGACAGGCCCGGCTTCTGGGAGAAGAACGGTTATCACATGCGTGGCGACCCCTGGGCCGAAGAACGTTATTCCGACGATTGATCGGCCCTTCCGGCGCAGAGACGGATGCGCCGGAAGAAACACTTTGGCGGACATGACGTCTGGCCGTCACTTTTCCGGGAAGATCGGGTCTTTCACAAAATTGCCGCCCTGATAGACATTAAGCGGGGCAGTCGGATCCTGCTTGCCAAGCTGGGCATCCAGTTCAGCGCGGAAACGTTCCGCATTGTCCTGCGGTTTCCAGCCGAGATAGGCGGCATGGGAATTGTCCCACCAGCGGCTGTCGTTGTTGGAGACACCCCAGATGATCGGGCAGCCCAGCATGGGCGCGCGAAAGATGCATTCGATCATCGAGCGGAAATCGTCATAGGACATCCAGGTCGCCAGCATACGGTGATTGCTGGGTTTTTCCATGCAGCTACCGATGCGCACCAGCGCCGTTTCCTGGCCGAACTTTTCGAAATACATCCGGGCAAGTGCTTCACCAAAACATTTCGACACGCCGTAAAGCCCGTCGGGCCGCATCGGTGCCGTCGTATCGATGTGCTGGTCCTGCCTGTAGAAGCCAACCGTATGGTTGGAACTGGCAAACAGGATGCGCGGATTGCCATTGGCACGCGCGGCTTCATACAGATTGTAGAGCCCGAGAAGATTGGCGTTGAGGATCTTGGAAAACTTGTCCTCGACCGAGATGCCGCCAAGATGCACGATGCCATCGCAGCCCTCGACCAGCCGGTGAACGGCGTCGGCATCGCCCAGATCACACTGCACCAGTTCTTCGTTTTTCCCGGCCGCGCCGAGATCGCTGATATCGGACAGGCGCAGCGTCTCGGCAAGCGGGGCCAGCCGCGTGCGCATGGCCCGGCCGAGCGCACCGGCGGCGCCGGTCATCAACAGTCGTTTCAATGGAACCTCCCTGAATGGTGGGCGGGACAGACTTGTAACCCTACCATGTAAATTTATCATACATGTTGGCAGGCGAGCGTCAACACGATACAGCTAGGAACAAAAGCGACCTGCTTCCGATATCTGGGAGCCGCGCAAGAAGAGGGACACATGACACCGACCACGAAGGAACGGGCCTCAGGCGGCTCCGTCACGCTGGCGGCCCGGCTGGGCGACACCCTGCGTCAGGCCATTCTTGCCGGCCAGTTCACGCCGGGCAGCAAACTGCCGAGCGAGGCACAGCTTGGCGAAACCCATGGCGTCAGCCGCACCGTCGTGCGTGAGGCGATCGCTGCCCTTCGCGCCGACAAGCTGGTGGAAGCCCGCCAGGGTGCCGGCGTCTTCGTGCTCGATCTTCCAGGCCCCATGACACCGAGCCCGATGTCGATTGACAATATCGACCATGCCAGGGTGTCATCCGTCATCGAGTTCCTCGAATTGCGCACCGCCGTCGAGGTGGAAGCGGCAGGGCTTGCAGCGCTTCGCCATTCGCCGGCGCAGGAAGAGATCATCCTCGACTGTCATTATGCCGTGCAGGCAGGGCTAGAGGCGGGAACGCCAACGAGCGACGCCGATTTTGCCCTGCATCTGGCCATCGCGGAAGCCACCAACAATGCCCGCTTCCGCGATTTCCTGTCGATGATCGGCAAAAGCGTCATTCCCCGTGCAGCCCTGCGCAACGAGGAAAGCGAAGCCGATCAGGCGGCCTATATCAAGCTGATCATGGACGAGCACAACGCCATCGTGGTGGCGATTTCGGCCGGCGATGAAGAGGCCGCGCGTGAAGCCATGCGCCGACATTTGCGCGGCAGCCAGGCGCGCTATCGGGCGCTCTTGCGCGAGAAAAGGCAATTCGTCCGATAAGTTATTGACACTTGTATGTCATATATGTACGACAAATAACGGAGGAACATCTACAGAGGAAAATTCCATGATGACGCCACAAGAGATCAAGGCGGCGCTCGGCGCTGGCCTTCTGTCTTTCCCCGTGACCCATTTCGATGCGGAAGGTCAGTTTCAGCCGGAAAGCTATCGTCGCCATGTGGAGTGGCTGTCGGGTTATGACGCCCCGGTTCTGTTTGCCGCCGGCGGCACCGGCGAGTTCTTTTCCCTGTCTCCCGATGAAATTCCGGGTATCGTCAAGGCCGCCAAGGAAGCAGCCGGCGATACGGCCATTGTCTCGGGCTGCGGTTTCGGCAGCCATGTCGGCGTGGAACTAGCACAGTCGGTTGAAAAAGCCGGCGCTGACGGCATCCTGCTTCTGCCGCATTATTTGATCGATGCGCCGCAGGAAGGCCTCTACCAGCACGTCAAGAAGATCTGCCAGTCCGTCGGTATCGGCGTGATGGTCTATAACCGTGATAATTCGGTGCTCTCGGTCGACACGTTGAAGCGCCTGTGTGACGAGTGCCCGAACCTCGTCGGCTTCAAGGACGGCACCGGCGATATCGGCCTGGTGCGTCAGGTCACCGCCACGATGGGCGACCGCCTCACCTATCTCGGCGGCATGCCGACGGCGGAACTTTTTGCCGAAGCCTATCTCGGCGCCGGCTTCACCACCTATTCGTCAGCCGTGTTCAATTTCGTGCCCGGTCTTGCAGTTGAATTTTATAAGGCACTGCGCGCCGGCAACCGCGAGCGCTGCGAAGAGATCCTGCGCGACTTCTTCTATCCGTTCATGGCCATCCGCAACCGTCGCAAGGGTTATGCCGTCGCTGCCATCAAGGCCGGCGTGCGCCTGCAGGGTTTTGATGCGGGCAAGGTTCGTCCGCCGCTCGATGACCTGACGCGCGAGGAAGAAGACATGATGCTCGCCCTTATCGGTCCCTGGAAGCGTTAAGATGAAGATCGTCGCAGTTCGCACCCATCTTCTGGAGCACAAGCTCGACGTTGCCTTCGAAAGCGCCTCCATGCGCTTTGACCGGCGCGCCCATGTTCTGGTGGAGATCGAATGCGACGACGGCACGACCGGCTGGGGCGAATGCCTCGGGCCGGCGCGTCCGAACGCCGCCGTGGTGGCGACCTATGCCAACTGGCTGATCGGCGAAAATCCGCTTGAAAACGAAAAGATCTGGGCGCGGCTCTACAATGCGCTGCGCGACCAGGGCCAGCGGGGCCTGACGATTACGGCGCTGTCGGGCATCGACATGGCGCTGTGGGATATCAAGGGCAAGCATTTTGGTGCGCCGATCTCGATCCTGCTCGGCGGGCGCTTTCGCGAAAGCGTCCGCGCCTACGCCACCGGCAGCTTCAAACGTGACGGTGTGGACCGCGTCGAGGACAATGCCCGCGATGTGGCGCGCTACTGGTCGGAGGGGTTTCACGCCACCAAGATCAAGATCGGCTTTGGCGTGGAGGAAGACCTTCGCGTGGTGCGGGCCGCACGCGAAGCGGTCGGTTCCGACATGCGCATCATGGTCGATGCCAACCACGGTTATGATGCGGTGGAGGCTATCCGCTTCGGCCAGGCCGCCGCAGAACTCAACCTCGACTGGTTCGAGGAGCCGGTGGTGCCGGAACAGCTGGCCGCCTACCGCGAGGTGCGCGCCCGCCAGCCCATTCCGGTTGCCGGCGGCGAGACCTGGCATACACGCTGGGGCATGAAAGAGCCGGTGGAGACGCGCTGCGTCGACATCCTCCAGCCCGATCTTGCCGGCGTCGGCGGTTTTACCGAAGCCAAGCGCGTGGCGGATCTGGCAGCGCTGCATGGCGTGCGCGTCGTGCCGCATGTCTGGGGAACGGCGGTCCATATTGCCGCAGCCCTCCAGTTCATGGCGGCCATGGTGCCAAGCCCGGTGCGCGTCAACCCGATCGAGCCGATCCTGGAATTCGACCGCACCGACAATCCGTTCCGCCAGGCCATCATCAAGACACCGATCGAACATGTGAACGGCGTGGTTTCCATTCCGAACGGCCCCGGCCTCGGCATCGAAATCAACCGCGACGCGCTTGCCGAATTCAAGATGGGAGACGCCTGATGCTGGTTCGCCCGCTCTCCGGTGAAAAGCCTGCAATAACCCTGCCGAAGGGCAGCGTCGATACGCAGATGCACATGTATCTGCCGGGTTATCCATCGCTTCCGGGCGGCCCCGGCCTTCCCGCCGGCGACCTGCCGACGCCGGCGCAGTACCGCCAGTTGATGGCCTGGCTCGGCATCGACCGCGTGATCATCACGCAGGGCAATGCCCAGCAGCGGGACAATTCCAATATCATCGCCTGCCTTGCCGAGATGGGGGAGGTGGCGCGCGGCGTAGCAGCCGTTGGCGCCGATGTGTCCGATGAAGAACTGGACACGTTGGAAAAGGCCGGTGTCGTCGGCCTTCGCATCATGGACCTGCCGGGCGGTGCCACCGATCTTTCAGCGCTGGAAGCACTTGATGCCAAGGCGGCCGCACGCGGCTGGATGCTCGCCGTGCAGTTCGACGGCAGCAAGATCCTCGAGCATGAGCCGCGTCTTGCAGCGCTGAAATCGCGCTGGGTTTTCGATCATCACGGCAAGTTTTTCGATGGCGTGACGCCTGACAGCCCGCAGGTATCGGCCACACGGCGTCTGATCGATGCCGGCAATTGCTGGTTCAAGTTTGCCGGCGTCTACGAAAGCTCAAAAAGCGGCGGCCCTGATTATGCCGACGTCGCAGCCGTTGCCCGCACGCTGGCGGCCCATGCCCCGGAACGCATCGTCTGGGGCACCAATTGGCCGCACAACCTGGCGCGCGAGCAGAAGGATTACCCCGACGACGCAAGCCTGCTGGAAACCGTTCTCAGCTGGTTGCCTGACGATGCAGCGCTTCAGCGCGCCCTCGTCGACAACCCGGAGGAGCTGTTCGGCCTGCCGGCGTTTCGGGAAAAGACTGCATAAAGACTGCCGCCGGGGCAGGAGGCTTCGGCGTTTCACCAAGTGGAGGACATCATGAAACTAACGAAGATCCTGGGGCTGGCCCTTTGCCTTGCCATGAGCACGACCCTTGCCGCACAGGCGCAGGAAATCAGCCTGCGTTCCGCCGACATCCACCCGGACGGTTATCCGACGGTGGAAGCGGTCAAGTTCATGGGTCAGCTGATTTCCGAGCGCACCAATGGCCGCATCAAGGTGCAGGTCATGCCCAGTTCCGTACTCGGGTCTGAAAAAGACACGATCGAGCAGACCCGTTTTGGCGTCATCGATCTCAACCGCGTCAATGCGGCCCCGTTCAACAACCTCGTCAAGGAAACCGTGGTTCTCGGCATGCCTTTCCTGTTCCGCTCGACGGAACACATGCACAAGACCGTCGATGGTCCGATCGGCGATGAAATCCTTGCCGCCTTCGAACCGCATGGCCTGATCGGCCTCACCTATTACGATTCCGGTGCGCGCTCCTTCTACACCACGAAAAAGCCGATCGAAAAGCTCGCCGACCTCAAGGGCATGAAGATCCGCGTGCAGCAGTCCGATCTCTGGATTGCCATGATGCAGGCCTTTGGCGCCAACCCGACGCCGATGCCGATGGGCGAAGTGTATTCCTCGCTGGAAACCGGTGTCGTCGATGGCGCTGAAAACAACTGGCCGTCCTACGAATCGGCGCGTCACTTCGAAGTGGCGAAGAACTACACGCTGACGGAACATTCGCTGAACCCGGAAATCCTCGTGATGTCCAAGATCAGCTGGGACAAGCTGAAGCCGGAAGACCAGAAGATCGTTCGTCAGGCCGCCAAGGAATCCACCGTCAAGATGCGTGAACTCTGGACGGCACGTGAAAAGACGTCCGAAGAAAAGGTGCGGGCTGCCGGCGTCAACGTCATCAAGGTGGACAAGTCGGAGTTTTCCGCAGCCATGAAGCCGGTCTACGACAAGTTCGTCACCGACGAAAAGCTGAAGGGCCTGCTCGAGCGTATCCAGGCCGTGAAGTAATCAAGAAACAAGGGCCGGCAGGTGAAAACCTGCCGGCCCTTTTTGCTGACATGCGCATCGCAGAATAAGCGCAGGAGGACTTGGGGAAATGAGAAACTTCATGCGGGCCATCCGGCCGGGCCTTACGGCCCTCAGCCGTCTATCACTCTATATCGCCGGCGCCGGCATCGTTGCCATGACCATGATCGTCGGCTGGCAGGTGTTCGGCCGTTATGTGCTGAACGATTCGCCCAGCTGGTCAGAGCCGCTGTCGCTCTACCTGATGTCCTGGTTCATCATGCTGGGCGCTGCCGTCGGCGTGCGCGAGAGCGTGCATCTGGGGCTCGATATCCTGCGTTATGCCATGCCCGTTCCCGTACAGAAGGCGATGGACCTCGTGAGCCTCGGGCTGGTCGCCCTGTTCGGCATCGCCATGGCCTATTACGGCGTGCTTTTGGCCAAGGGCACATGGACCGCAACCATTCCGGTTCTCGGCTGGCCGGGCGGCGTGGACTTCTTTCCGCTGGTGGTGGGTGGCGCGATGATTGCGCTGTTTGCCGCTGAACGTTTCATTGACGTGGCACTGGGCGAAGAGATTGCTGCCCATGCCGACGTGGCGGAGATTGTCTGATGGCCTATACCATTCTTTTCGGATCTTTTGTCGCCCTGATGCTGATCGGCATGCCGATCGCGTTCTGCCTTGGCATCGCCTCGGTCGCGACAATCCTTTACATGGGGCTTCCCCCCATCGTCATTTTCCAGCAGCTGAATTCCGGCATGAACGTGTTTGCCATGATGGCCATTCCGTTCTTCATCTTTGCCGGTGACCTGATGGTGCGCGGCGGTATTGCCGCACGGCTTATCCGCTTTGCAGCCGGTATCGTCGGCCATCTGCGCGGCGGCCTTGGCCAGGTCAACATCGTTGCCTCCACCCTGTTCGGTGGTATTTCCGGCTCGGCTGTCGCCGATGCCTCGGCCGTTGGCGGCCTGATGATCCCGCAGATGGCAGCGCGCGGTTATGACCGCGGTTACGCCGTCAACGTCACCGTCAATGCGGCCATCATCGCCCTGATGATCCCGCCCTCGCACAACATGATCCTGTATTCGATCGCAGCCGGCGGCAACGTGTCGGTCGCCGATCTCTTCACCGCCGGCATCATTCCAGGCATCCTGCTTGCGGCAGCGCTGATGATCACGGCCTATGTCGTTGCCGTGCGCCGGGGTTATCCCTCCGAACCTTTCCCGGGCTTTTCGAAGGTTGCCTATTATCTCGTCTCGGCCTTTCCAGGCATTCTTCTCATCGCCATCATCTTTGGCGGCGTGCGCTCGGGCGTATTTACGGCAACGGAAAGCTCGTGCATTGCGGTTCTCTATGCCTTCCTCGTGGCCATGCTGGTCTATCGCGAACTCGACTGGCACGGTTTCGTCGAGGCTGTCATGGGGGCGGTTCGCACCACGGCCATGGTGCTTCTCGTCATCGGCACGGCTGCCGCCTTTGCCTGGCTGATGGCCTTCCTGCAGGTGCAGCAGCTGATGATCGGCGCAATCGGCGCGATCTCGGACAATCCGATCATCGTGCTTCTGGTCATCAACATCATCCTGCTGCTGCTCGGCACCTTCATGGACATGGCGCCGCTCGTTATCATCTCGACGCCGGTGCTTCTGCCTGTCGTCAAGGCATTTGGTGTCGATCCCGTGCATTTCGGCGTGGTGATGATCCTGAATGCCGGCATCGGGCTCAACACGCCACCGGTGGGAACGGTGCTCTTCGTCGGCTGCGCGGTCGGCGGCATCTCCATCCGTGAAGCCATGAAAACCATCTGGCCCTTCTTCGGGGCAAGCGTCGCGGTGCTGATGCTGGTGACTTATATCCCGGCGCTGTCGCTCTGGCTTCCCAGCCTGTTTCGCTGAACTACCATCCAGACAAAAAAATGCCGGCGGATCGCTCCGCCGGCGTTTTTTATGGGAGATTTTTCGCGTTACCAGCTCTTGCTGAGCTTCACGACCACGGTGCGGGCATCGCCATAACCGCAGGTCGCGGTTCCCGCGCAACCCTTGACGTATTCCTTGTCGAAGAGGTTGCTGACGTTCACCGAACCTTCCCAGCCGTTCTTCTTGTAGCGAATGGCCGCATCAAACACTGTGGCATCGGGCACTTTCAGGGTGTTTTCGCGGTTCGCCCAGCTTTCCCCCTGATACCGGACGCCGGCACCAAGGCTCAAACCTTCGAGCGCCGGCACCGGCACGGCATAATCCACCCAAAGCGAGGCCTGCACATCCGGCACCAGATAGGGGCTCTCGCCGACATAGGCGGCCACGATATCCTTCTTCACCTCGAGATCGGTATAGGTGAAGCTGCCCAGCAGCTTCCACTGGTCATCGAGGTTCACCTTGCCTTCCAGCTCGATACCGCGCGACTCGACTTCGCCGATCTGGCTGGAGAGGAACGTGCCGGGATCGGTCACCACGACATTCTGTTTGGTGAGATGGAAGAGCGAGGCGGTAAACAGGCCGTCGATAAAGCTCGGCTCGTATTTGACGCCCACTTCATACTGCTCACCCTCCTCCGGCTTGTTATAGGGCGTGCTGCTGACGGCAATCACCGGATTGAAGAAGCTGGCAAAGCTCACATAGGGCGTCACGCCATTGTCGAACTCGTAAGCCAGACCGGCGCGGCCGCTGAAGGCGCTGTTCGAATAGTCGTAGGTGCTGTCCTGCGTCGGCGACCAGTAAGTCGGGCCATTGTGGGTGGAGGTTTCCACGTGGTCGTAACGGCCGTTCAGCGTCACCAGAAAGCCATCCCCAAAACGGATCTGGTCCTGCGCGTAGATACCGAGCTGCTTCTGGGTGATCACCTGGTTGCTGTAGGAATTGTTGGCCGGCTGCGGCACGCCGTAGACGGGGTCGCTGGCGCTGATCGGCGTGCCCGTGGTGGAGGCCTGATAATTGTAAAGCTCATAATATTTGTAATCGAGGCCAACGAGCAACTGATGCGACAGCGGACCCGTCTCGAACTCGCCTTCCAGGCGGTTGTCGATGAGGAACGTGTCGACCTTGGAAGTCTGCTGGAAGCCGAGACGGTTCAGCTGGAAATCGGCGGTTGCCGGCTGGCTGACGGAGCCGAGGGTGGGGTCGTACCAGCCATAAAGATACGGCGCGTTTTCGTGCTTGTAGAGATGCGCATAACGCGCATTCTGCGACAGTTTCCAGCCGCTGTCGAATTCGTGCTCGACCTCGTAACCGACCATTTCCTGGTTATAGACGCCGGTGTCGATATCGGGTTCGCCGTAAAAGGCATCGCGCTTGATCTTGCCAAAGCCCGGCACGGATTCGACGGTGCCGTAATACGGGAAGAAACCATTGCCGACATGCACCTGATCAAGCCCGGCAAAGGAACCCCAGAGGGTGACCTTGGTGGCCTCATCCGGCGAAACCGTCAGCTGCGGCATGATGAAACCGCGGAAGTCGTGCGAGAAATCCGAATAATTGTCGCCGCCGGCGACCTTGCCGGTCAGCCGGTAGCTCATCGTGTCGCTGGAGCCGACGGCATCGGAGACATCAAAACCAAAAAACGCGTTACCATTGCTGTTGATACCGGTTTCCGTATAGGCGAGCGGCTCATCCATCGGACGTTTCCGCACGAGATTGACGAGACCGCCGGCATTGGCGCCGCCATAAAGAACCGAAGCCGGGCCTTTCAGCACTTCGACGCGCTCCAGCATGAAGGGATCAATCTGGAAACCGCCGAAACCATAGGCATAAAGATTGAGGCCATCGTAGAACATGCCGGTCTGCGTGGCATCGAAGCCCCTGATATAGAGCCAGTCGGTGTCGGCATCATTGCCGAAGGGGGCAGCCGTCACACCTGCAGTATAGGCCAGCGCCTCGTCCACCTTGTTGGTGATGCCGCGATCATCCAGCTCCTCGCGCCCGACGACCGAGACCGATTGCGGAATGGCTGAGAGATCGGCACCGGTCTTTGCACCAGCGGTGGATTTGCGGGCCACATATCCCTTCACCGGTCCGTTGGCACCGCCATCACCTGCCACCTGCCCTTCCACCAGAACAGGATCCAGCACGATGGCCTGTTGTGCGTGTACAGGCTGAGCCGCCATGAACCCCGCAAGGGCAATTCCGGCCTTCAGGCTCGCGTTCCGTCTTGTCTTATCGATCATCATGGTGCCCCAAATCCCCCGTGCGTTCGACCGCCACATAATATGAGCAAATAACTCAATTTATAGGATGAGGCTTGGCCAGCACGGCAGGAATTGAACATTCTTGGGAAAGATGCAGGTGTCGGGCGACACAAGGGCAATCAAACCCGTGTCTTGCGCCAGCGCGCCGGCGTCGTGCCGACATACTGGCGAAAGACCCGGGTGAAATGGGCCTGATCGGCAAATCCGGTTTCGGCAGCAATTGCGTTCAAGGGTAACCTGCCGTTTTCCAGCAGCTGTTTTGCCCGTTTCAGCCGTTCGCGCATCTGCCATTGATGGGGTGCAACGCCGGTGGCCGCCTTGAAGGAATGGCTGAACTGCGAGGCTGAAAGCCCGGTGAGCTGCGCAAGTTCGTCCAGCCGCACGCTGCGCAGGCAATGGGCTTCCAGATAATCCGTCGCGCGGCGCAATTGCCAGGAGGCAAGCGCCGTTCGTGCCCGGCGATGCGGCTTTTCCAGGTTGAGCACGGAGATGATCAGGGAGAGAGCAAGCCCGTCGCCGTAGAGATCATGCAGCGGCGCCGCATTGGTGCATTCGGATGCAATCAACCGGGCAAGGGCCATGGCCCGCTCATCGAAAAACATCAGCCTGGGGTCATCCAGCCGGCGCGGATCGAGATCATCCATCAGCCGGCTGCGGATCACATCGGCGTCGAAATGGATGTCGAGGTGGCGCACGCTACGGATATCGGTAAAATCCAGCCACAGATCCATGCCGGCCGGCACAAAGGAAATCGGGCTGTCCTTGGGGTTCTGCAGGCTGCCGGCCGCACGAGCTGAACGGCGCACCGTCTGGCGTCCCTGTCCCTGCGCTCTGCCTTCGGTATCGAGCAGAATGAAAATGCGGGGATCGCGCGCGGTATAGTGTCCGCCCGCATAGGCTGCGCATTCCACATCCCAGACATCACAGACGAGACCGTTCCAGCTTCGCCGGGCAAAGCCGTCACCGACGGAAAAACCCTCGATCGAATTGGACATCCGGGGCTGGAAATTCATGGGAGGCCGAGGATCGCAGATAAGTGGACAATTAAAGTCTCCTATCAGCAAGTCACCCGCGATGCAATTATGCCGTCAAAAGCACAGCTGCTGGCTCTAAAGGCCGTTCGCCCCTATCGCGAGGCGCTGCTGCAGGTCCGCCAGTGCAGCAGCGCCTCCTCTCCTCATGGATAGATGACGCCTTTTCTGAGAATGACATTGCCGTAAAGGCGCGGCTCGCTGGTCTGCACCACCGTATGAGCAGCTTTGACGCGCGGATAAAACTCCGGCCCGAGCAGAGCCACGACAGGCTGCCCCGGTTCATGTTTGCTGCAGCAGGCAATCACCTCTTCATGCACGGGATCAAGAGCATCGCGATCCTTTCCGACTGTCGAGCGGAAAATCGCTTCGGGCACAAAATCATCGATTGGCATGACGGAGAGAATGGCGTCGAGAACGGCAATCAGTCCATGGCCATCCAGACGCACCAGCCGCTTTGCATGCTCAAGCCCCGGATAGTTTCCGTCGACGATAGCAATTTCATCGCCGTGGCCCATGGCACGAAGTGTTGCCAGAAGATCGGGACTGAGGATCGGGTTGATGCCCTTCAGCATTTATGAAAGCTCCTTGAACAATATGCTTTGGTCGGTGAGATAACGGGCAAAGATCGGCAGGCTTGCGCCGCCAATGGCACGCGCCTGCGCGCCCACTGCCCCCTCGATGATATCGGGAATGATGACACCCTGCAGATCGAGCTTGGCGACGGCCTCGACCGTGGCCTTGACGATGCGGGCCCGCACCCATCCCGGAAATCCGCCATCGATGACGGCAGCGCCGAAATCGATCACGGAAGCGGCAGCCACGATCGCCTGTGCCAGCGCATCGGCGGTATCGCGGATCCAGATCTCCAGCGGCTCGCCGAAGTCGATCCACTCATCGGCGGAATACCACAGGGGCTGCGGATCGATACCGCGCTCCAGCAGCAGCTTTTCGAGAACGAAAATCGAGGCAATGTCGAGAAGCTGGCGGTTTTCGCCCTGGCCACCGCGCACCGGAAGCGGCCCAAGCGCGCCGGCAGTGCCGCTGCGGCCGGAAAAAACCTCGGAATTCAGCACGATGCCGCCGCCGATGAACGAGCCGATGAAGAAATAGACGAAATCCGGATAGGAGGGGCCGACACCGAAAACAAGCTCTGCACCGCAGGCGCTGGTGGCATCGTTCTGCAGGTAGACCGGATAGCGGATGTGTTCGGACGCCTGCGCATGCAGGTCAAACTGGCGCCAGGCATCCATGGCGCCAGGCGGCGCTCCCACTTCCTCGGCCCAGTTCCACAGTTCGAAAGGTGCAGCAATGCCGACGCCGGCGATCTGCGCGCGCTCGTCAGGGCTCATCTCGCCCTCGAGCCGGTCGATGCCGGACAGAATGATCGACATGATTTCGTCAGGCCTCGGATAGGCATAGGTTTGGCGCACGCGCCGCCGGATTTTCCCGATGAAATCCATCAGCACGACATCGGCGCTGCGCCGACCGATCTTCACACCGAAGGAAAACACCGCATCCGGATTGAGCCGCATCGGGATCGACGGCTGGCCCACCTTGCCGCGTATCGGTTCGCCGCGCAAAAGCAGGCCATCTTTTTCCAGCGCACGCATGATCACCGACACGGTCTGCGCCGAAAGGCCCGTGCGCCGCGTGATATCTGCCTTGGACAGCGACCCGTGCAGACGCACGAGTGACAGCACAAGGCGCTCGTTATGCGCGCGCACGCGAACCTGGTTCGATCCCCCGGCAGAGGGAACAGACGGCGGCAGACCCGAAGGCTGATTTCCATGGATCGTCATGGCTACCCCTCCCTCAGGTATCCAGTCTCCTCGCCCAAGAAAGTAGCAGCGCGAATTAATAAATCAATCGGAATTAATTATTGACAGGCCTTGCGGGGTTTGATCTTAATGGGGCGGTAAAGGCACGGGCGACTTGGAGGAGGCGTCTGGTCACTCGATCTGGTCCGGTGCCTGGCCATCAGCGCTTACACTCTGGGAGGAGCCCCAATGAAAAAGAGCATCATTACCGCCGCATTCGCAACGCTTGCCATGGGCGTCGTTTTCGCCGCTCCTGCATCGGCCGCCGACGTTTCGGCCTGCC
The DNA here is from genome assembly GCF_058242775.1 of Neorhizobium sp. PAMB6630. Lineage (NCBI taxonomy): Bacteria > Pseudomonadati > Pseudomonadota > Alphaproteobacteria > Hyphomicrobiales > Rhizobiaceae > Neorhizobium > Neorhizobium sp. PAMB6630. The sequence continues at coordinate 159,888 of NZ_CM177836.1, read as the reverse complement.
TGATCACCAAGACCGACACCAACCCCTTCTTCGTCAAGATGAAGGAAGGTGCCACCGCCAAGGCCAAGGAACTCGGCGTCACGCTGAAGTCCTACGCCGGCAAGATCGATGGTGACTCCGAAAGCCAGGTCGCTGCGATCGAAACCTGCATTGCCGACGGCGCAAAGGGCATTCTGCTGACCGCCTCCGACACGGCCGGCATCGTTCCTGCCGTCAAGCAGGCGCGTGACGCCGGTCTTCTCGTTATCGCACTCGACACGCCGCTTGACCCGGTCAATGCTGCTGACGCAACCTTTGCGACAGACAACCTGCTGGCCGGCGAACTGATCGGCAAGTGGGCGGCCGCAACACTTGGCGACAAGGCCAAGTCTGCCAAGGTCGCCTTCCTGAACCTGACCCCGTCGCAGCCTTCGGTTGACGTCATGCGCAACCAGGGCTTCATGAAGGGCTTTGGCATCGACGTCGTCGACATCAACAAGATCGGCGATGAAAAGGACCCGCGCATCGTGGGCCATGACATCACCAACGGCAATGAAGAAGGCGGCCGCACGGCCATGGAAAACCTTCTCCAGAAAGACCCGTCCATCAACGTCGTCCACACCATCAACGAACCGGCTGCTGCCGGCGCCTATGAAGCGCTGAAGGCTGTCGGCAAGGAGAAGGACGTGCTGATCGTGTCGGTCGACGGCGGTTGCCCCGGCATCAAGAACGTCAAGGAAGGCATCATCGGCGCGACCTCGCAGCAGTATCCGCTGCTGATGGCGGCTCTCGGCATCGAGGCCATCAAGAAGTTCGCTGATACCGGTGAAAAGCCGAAGCCGACCGAAGGCAAGAACTTCTTCGATACCGGTGTTTCGCTCGTGACCGACAAGCCGGCCAAGGGCGTTCCCTCGATCGACACCAAGGAAGGCACTGCAAAGTGCTGGGGTTGATCCTTAACCACTCTTGATTGCCAAGAACGAAGGGCGGCGACAAGCCGCCCTTCTGACAAGCCGCCAACCGCACCATGCGCGGGCCGGTCGCTTCGCTGACGATTGAAAGTATCAATTTCATCGCCGACATGCCGCAGGACGAAAATTCCTCCGGTCGGCCCTCGCATCCTCGGGAGAGGCAATAGGGAGGAAAATCAATGAGCGAGCCACAAGCCGCCAGCAAGAAACCCCATCTCGAATACGAAACCGTGCTTTCGGGCAGCGCAACGCAGGTTGCCCAGTTCGACGGCCACGACAAGACGCCGTTGCAGAAGTTTCAGCACTTCCTGCATTCGAGCCCGGCCGCCGTTCCGCTGATCGTCCTCCTGCTATCGGTCGCGATTTTCGGCACACTCCTCGGCTCGAAATTCTTTTCCGCCTTTGCGCTGACGCTCATCCTGCAGCAGGTGGCCATTACCGGCATTATTGGGGCGGCACAGACGCTGATCATCCTGACGGCCGGCATCGACCTCTCGGTTGGTGCCATCATGGTTCTGTCCTCGGTGGTCATGGGCCAGTTTGCCGTCAACTATGGCATTCCGACACCGCTTGCGATCCTCGCCGGTTTTGCCACGGGCGCCATCTGCGGTTTCATCAACGGCGTCCTGGTGGCGCGCGTCAAGCTGCCGCCGTTCATCGTGACGCTTGGCATGTGGCAGATCGTTCTGGCGACCAACTTCCTCTATTCGGCCAATGAAACGATCCGTTCGCAGGATCTGGAAGCGCAAGCACCGCTTCTGCAGTTCTTCGGCTACAATTTCCGCATCGGCGGCGCAGTCTTCACCTATGGCGTGGTCGCGCTGGTGCTGCTGGTCGCTGCCCTCTGGTATGTGCTCAACCGCACCGCTTGGGGCCGCCATCTTTATGCGGTCGGCGATGATCCTGACGCAGCAGAGCTTGCCGGCGTCAACGTCAAGAAGATGCTGATTTCCGTCTACACCCTGTCCGGCCTCATCTGCGCGCTCGGCGGCTGGGCTCTTATCGGCCGTATCGGCTCGGTCTCCCCGACCGCTGGCCAGTTCGCCAATATCGAATCCATCACGGCTGTGGTGATCGGCGGCCTGTCGCTGTTCGGCGGGCGCGGCTCCATCATGGGCATGCTGTTCGGCGCTCTTATCGTCGGTGTCTTTGCCCTTGGCCTTCGCCTCATCGGCACAGACCCGCAATGGACCTATCTCATGATCGGCGTGCTGATCATCGCAGCTGTCGCCATCGACCAGTGGATCAGAAAGGTAGCAGGCTAATGGCTCAGGAACCCATTCTTTCGGCACGCGGCCTCGTCAAGCGCTACGGCCGGGTGACGGCTCTCGACCGGGCGGATTTCGATCTCTATCCGGGCGAGATCCTGGCGGTCATCGGCGATAACGGTGCTGGCAAATCCTCGCTGATCAAGGCGATCTCCGGCGCGGTTCATCCCGATGAAGGCGAGATCACGCTGGAAGGCAAAACGATCAACTTCCGCTCGCCCATCGAGGCGCGCAAGGCCGGCATCGAAACCGTCTACCAGAACCTTGCCCTGTCGCCGGCACTCTCCATTGCCGACAACATGTTTCTCGGCCGCGAAATCCGCAAGCCGGGGATCATGGGCAGCGTGTTCCGCTCTCTCGACCGTCCGGCCATGGAAACCTTCGCCCGCGAAAAGCTCTCCGAGCTTGGCCTGATGACGATCCAGAACATCAACCAGGCAGTGGAAACGCTGTCCGGTGGCCAGCGCCAGGGCGTAGCGGTGGCACGCGCCGCAGCCTTCGGCTCCAAGGTCATCATCCTTGACGAGCCGACGGCAGCGCTCGGTGTCAAGGAAAGCCGGCGCGTGCTGGAGCTGATCCTCGACGTGCGCTCGCGCGGTATCCCGATCGTGCTCATCTCGCACAACATGCCGCATGTCTTCGAAGTGGCGGACCGGATCCACATCCACCGTCTCGGACGGCGCCTCACCGTGATCAATCCGAAGGATTACACGATGTCTGATGCCGTGGCGTTCATGACCGGAGCAAAGTCTCCGGAACAGCTGGCCGCCTGAAACAACGCACCAGCCAATTGGGCCGCACCGGTTGACGGACCGGTGCGGCCTTTTCGCGTTCCGCAGTGCGTTTGCCGAAAGCCGGCGATGGGACGCAAGGCCGCCGGACACTACCGCTGCAACCGGATCGTGCGCCTCAAAGAACATTGCCGCAAATCAACACAGTTGGCATCGCAACTGCGCGCCTCATGTAATGCAGCATCCGAATGCGGATCTTATCTGATAAAAACTGTCATATTAAACGCCACGTTTTTTTAAAAATATGACTATTCCTCCTTCTATACAACATATCACCAATGATTAAATCGTCTTGCGGCGGTTTCATTCTCAGTGTCATATCGTTTTAACAATCTATACACGCGGACCACCAAAGGGTCCTCGTGTCGAACAATGGCATCGGGAGGAAACGGCATGTCCAACACAGTCATCGAATTCTACGGCGCTGTTCGCCGCGATCCCTTGACGATGTCGCAGCTTGCCAGCGCACCGGACCTGCCGACCTTCATGACAATGTTCATTGAGGAAGGATCACGGCGCGGCTTCGATCTGACCGAGGAGATGATCGAGCAGGTGGTTGGCCGGATCGAAAGGCGCCCGCGCGCCGTCAACGACAACTGACACTGCGCACCCTGCGGGACGGACACCCTGATCCGACCCACCTATTCAGATCCCTCACCCGCAATAAATCCGGTTTTAGCGACATCCGGTCGATCATCAGGCTTGAAGCGCGCAGACAGTCGTGCGAACGGCAACCGCATTATCCCAAGCCACGCGGGCCGTCATGATGACATCAACCGGAACCACATCGAGCGGGCGCCCTGCCCCCTTCTTTCTTTTGCGCCAATCGGCGCTGCGCTCCTGTTTGCCCCTCGCCCTTATGCTGGCTCTTGCCGCACCCTGCGCGGCGCCAGCTGCCGAACTGCCGGGCGGCGTCGGATCGCTTATGGAAAATTTTGGCGACTGGGTGGTGGCCTGCCGGGCGCAGAACGGCGTTTCCGGCTGCGTGGTTCGCCAGGTGCAGACCAAGGGAGACAAAGGCCAGCAGATGCTGACGGCCGAACTGCGCAACCTTTCCGGTGGCAAGGTGGATGGCGCGCTGCTGGTGCCTTTTGGGCTTGCGTTGGCGCGTGGCGTGACGGTGAAGGTGGATGAGGGTGCCGGTGAGGCGCGGTTTGACTTTTCAACCTGTCTGCCCGGTGGCTGTCTTGTGCCGGTGAAGTTCGACGCGGCAACAGTCACGGCGATGACATCGGGCACGTCCCTTCGGCTTTCCGCAACAGCACTTGCCACGGGCGAAACCGTTGCGATGCGGATTTCGCTGAAAGGGCTTTTGGCAGCGCTGTCACGCGCTGCCGAGCTTGCGCCTTAACGGTCAGCGCGCCAGCCAGCCGCCATCGACCGCCAGCACCTGGCCGGTGACATAACCGCTGGCCGGGGACGTCAGGAACAGGACAGCGGTATCGAGATCGGACGGATCACCCCAGCGCCCGACAGGGATACGCTCGAGGATCGAGCGGCTGCGATCCGGATCGTTGCGCAGGGCCTCGGTGTTGTCGGTATCCATATAACCGGGCGCAATGGCGTTGACGGTGATGCCCTTCGGCGCCAACTCGTTCGCCATCAGCTTTGTAAGCCCCGCCACCGCATGTTTGCTCGACGTGTAAGATGCGACGCGAATGCCGCCCTGGAAGGACAGGAGCGAGGCGATGTTGACGATGCGCCCGGCAATACCCTTGTCCAGCATGTGACGCCCCACCGCCTGCGACAGGACAAAGGTGCTCTTCAGGTTGATGTTCATCACATCATCCCAATCCTGTTCCGAAAAGGCGGTGAAATCGGCGCGACGGATCTGGCCGGCATTGTTGACGAGGATGTCGATATTGCCGCTCGCGGTCAGCCCCGTCACCACGTCGGCAAGGCCGGAGGGATCGGCAAGATCGTGGATCACCTCTTCAAAGCGGCGCCCGAGCGCCTCCACCTTTGCCTTGGTGTCCGGCATCGGGCGTGAGCCGAGCGCCACGATATCGGCCCCTGCCCGCGCCAGGGCCAGCGCAAGCCCCTGGCCAAGGCCGGTGCGCGCGCCGGTCACCAGCGCGCGTTTTCCCGTGAGATCAAACAGGTTCATGGCCAAATCCTCACTTCAGGTCCTTCATGGGCACAAAATCCATGTCCGTGAACGACTGGTTGTCGCCTGCCATGCTCCAGATGAAGGCATAGGAGGCCGTGCCGGAACCGCAGTGGATCGACCACGGCGGCGAAAGGACCGCCTGCTCGTTGCGCATGATGAGATGGCCGGTTGCCTGCGGGCGACCCATCAGGTGAACGACAAAAGCTTCTTCCGGTATCTCGAAATAGACATAGGCTTCCATACGCCGGTCATGCAGGTGTGCGGGCATGGTGTTCCACACACTGCCCGGCTCAAGCCGCGTCAGGCCCATCAGCAGCTGGCAGGTCGGCAGAACCTTCGGGTGGATATACTGGTAGAGCTTGCGCTTGTTGCAGGTCGCCTGATCGCCGAGATTGTTCTCGATGGCATCCGTCTTCAAGATGATGCGCGAGGGGAAGGTTGCGTGCGCGGGCACGCTGTTGATGTAGAATTTTGCCGGAGCAGACGCATCCACGCTCTCGAACGAAATCTCGCGTACGCCCATGCCGAGATAAAGCCCGTCCTGAAAATCCAGTTCATAGGTGGTGCCATCGGCAATTACCTTGCCCTTGCCGCCGATATTGATGAGGCCTAGCTCGCGCCGTTCCAGCAGGAAATCCGTGCCGACGGTCTTTGCGAGATCGGCACCGACAGACAGCGGTGCAGACGTCGGCATGGCGCCGGCAATCAGCATACGGTCGTAATGAGTATAGGCGGCATTGATCTCGCCTTCCGCAAACAGCGTTTCGATCATGAAGTTTTGGCGCAGTTCAGCGCCGGACATGGCTTCGGACTGGCTGTAATGCACCGCGTGGCGGGTTTCGATCGTCGTGGTCATCTGGGTCTTCTCTCCCTGGTGTCGTTATTCGAAAAGGTCCGGGTGCTCTGCCTCAAGCCTTGGCAGGTCATGCAGCAGTTCGCAGAGGTGCGCGGTCATGGCGGCACGCGCCGCCGTCTCGTCACGCTGATCGATAGCCGCCACGATGGCGCGGTGTTCCTCGATCAGCTTGGCAAGGGTGTCGGGCGCATGCAGCGAAAGGCAGCAGGCGCGGTCGATATGGGCCTTCAGGTCTTCCACCACAGCCCAGGCCATCGGCAGGCCGGCGCCTTCCGCCAGCGCCTTATGGAAGAGATCGTCGTAACGGCGGAATTCGGCGCGGTTGCCGCTCTCTGCGGCCCGCGCCTGCTCTTTCAGGCAATCATCCAGCCGCTGGCGCGCGTGAAAATGGAAGGCATTGCAGGCGGCCTTGACGATTGCCGTCTCGATGGTCTCGCGGATGAAGGCCGCCTGCATCAGCTTGGAGACGGAAATCTTGGCCACCACGGCACCGCGCTGCGGCAGGATCTCGACAAGCCGGCTTTTTGCGAGCGCGATCAGCGCCTCGCGGCCCGGCTGGCGGGAGGAGCCATAACGTTCGCCGATCTCCTGTTCGGAAATGCGCGCGCCGGGCGAGAGCACCAGCGTCAAAATATCGCCGCGCAACTGCCGCTCCACCTTGTGCGCCATGCTTTCCGATGCCGTCTTGACACTCATGCGCGATCCCGAACCGTTTTTTTGCGTACACTTCCATACAATAACATACGACATGATTCAACCCGCCGGAGTTTGATGAACCGGCGCCGTATGGTCAGGGAATGTCGGCGGAGAGCAAAGCGTGGCGGAACTGACCGGGCACCGCACCATCCCGCAGGAAGGTCAGCGCCAGCGGCCAGAGCGCATCGCGAAAGCGATCATGAAAAAAGGCGAAATGGCCGACCGAGGCGTGGCCGATATCGCCGGGCGCAAGATGCAGATGCTGTCGGTCCGCAGTCTCGAAATAAGCCAGCAGCCGGCGCACGGCCGGGATCGTGCCATGGGGATCATCCGACAGGCTGATAGCGAGGATCGAGGCCGTGACGTTTCGAAACCTCTTGCGCAAGACATCAGGGTCGTGTCTACCTCCGCTTCGATCCTGCCGGCAGACGGTGTCCTCGAAGCGGGCCTTCATGCGGCTCCAATTGCGCGCGACGCCTTGCGGCGTGTCCTCCATCCAGCCGAGGCGCTTGGCCGGGAAATAACCGAAGATCGCCGTGAGAACAGGCATGACCACGTGCCATTTCCACAACATGCGCCACCGCTGTTCCGGCGCATAATCACGCCAGTGGGCATATTGCGAGCCGACGGTGACGATGCGGCGCAGACGGTGGTTGGACGGCGCAAGGCCGAGCGCAAAGCCGCCGATGGAATGGGCAACGACATCCACCGGGCGCCCGGGAAAGCGCAGCGCGAGAAAACCAAGCGCCGCTTCGACGTCCTTTTCGCCCCAATCCACCCAATCGGCCTCAAGACCGCGCATCTGCTGGGGCCGCGACTGGTCGATGCCGCGATAATCAAAGGTCAGCACGTCAAAGCCATTGTCGAAGAGATAGGTGGCAAAGCGCTGATAATAGCGGCAGCGCACGGAGGTGGCGGAGGCGATGAGAACGACAGGTCGATCGGGTTGCGTTTCAGCGGCCTGCCAGAGAAAGCCACCCAGCCAATAGCCATCGGCAGCGGCAAAGCGAACCGGAATGCCTGCCTGCACCGCCCCGTGTCCGGCCCCGGCGCCGCCCGCGGTCCAGTTCGCCTGCACCCCCTCTTCGGTCGAAGATGTCATCTGTCGCTCCTTTGCCTGCCAAGGTAGAGGAGCGTTGATGCGAGGCAAGTTGAGCGAAAGTCTAACGGAGCGCGTCCCTGCCCCCTCAGGGCCAGGCGGCATAACTTGTATCGGCCGCCAGCCGCTTCTGCTTTGGCCCGGCACGGTGGGTGCGCGGAGAAACGCCGGCAACGCGCTTGAAAAAGCGGCTGAAATAGGCGGCATCCTTGAACCCCAGCGCATCGGCGATTTCGGCAATCTGCAGGGAAGACCCATCGAGCAGGATGACAGCTTCCGCCACCAGCCGGCCATGGATGAAATCGAGCGGTGTGCGGCCGGTGGCGCGCCGGATGGCCGTGTTCAGCCGGTCCGGTGTCACGCCCAGCGTTCGCGCATAATCCGGCACCGTCCAGTGGTCGCGCACATGCAGGTCAACAAGCTGCACGAAACTTCGCACGATGACGCGCGGCGACGGCTTTGGCGTTTCCCCGACAGGCGCTGCCAGGCGCCAGACGGCAATCAGCAGCAGCGACAGGTGATGGCGAATGGCCTCCTCGGCGCCTGCCATACCCGCGGAAATCTCCTCCTCGATCAGCCGGATGGTGGCAAGGATCCGTCTCGAGGCGGCAAGGGTGACGCGCTGGCCAAGAATGGGCCGGGAAATGGCGTCACGCACCTGCGCGAAGACGGCGCCTGCCGGCATGGCGGCACCGAGTGTCTGGTCGGGAATGGCCAGCATGCCGCCATCGGCACCGGCCTCAAGTGAAAGCGTGGCGCTTTCGCCAGCTGGAAGCCACAGGATCAGCGGCGCCACCAGTGGCTGGCGGCGGCGGGAGGTGACGATGTCTCCCGCTCCCGATGACAGCACGAAGAGCCGGCTGCGGGTGCCGCGCAGGGTCCATTCGTTGCGCGACAGCGAGCCGCCGAACAGTTGCGCATCGGTGGCTGACGGCGGCTGGATCCGCGGTGACGCCTGACCTCCCGAACTCTTGATCGCGTCTGGCATACGGCTCTCCCCTCATCTGTGAAAAGTACAAGTTTCTCCTCTAATTGTCTATTTGGTGCGCGCGCTCCTCGCGCTACTGTCTGCCGGTCAACACGCGGACGCGCAGGAGGAGATGCGATGCCGCGCCTGAAAAGGGAGGCCGATCAGGGTTGGCACGGGAGGTTTGTCATTCAAGACATCACGTTGGCCGCAGGATCAATGTGCCGGCCGGAAGGCTATGGCGCGGCATTCACCTGCGCCTGAACTTCGTGATATCGCCTTGAAGAAAGCGCCCGATCACGCGGCCATGGCCGCGACACCGCGCAACAGTTTTGGGAAGAGAAAAGGAAGAACCACATGACCGTTCTGGGTTTCAAGATCAACAATGCCGAAGTCGAGGCCATTGACGGGCGCAGCTTCACCCGCCTGAACCCGATTTCGGGTGAGGTGGCAACCGAAGTCTCGGCCGCCTCCGTGGAAGATGCGCGCGCGGCTGCCAATGCTGCCGCCAAGGCGTTTCCCGCCTGGTCCGCCACCAACCCCGCCACACGCCGCAAGGTGCTGATGGCGGCTGCTGACCGCCTGCAGGAAAAGGCCCCGCAATTCGTGGAAGCCATGGCCGCCGAAACCGGCGCCACCGCCGGCTGGTCGATGTTCAACGTGATGCTGGCTGCCGACATGCTGCGCGAAGCAGCCTCCATGACGACGCAGATCAGTGGCGAAGTCATCCCGTCCAACCGTCCGGGCACGCTTGCCATGGCGGTGCGTCAGCCGGCCGGTGTCATCCTCTCCATGGCGCCGTGGAATGCGCCGGTCATTCTGGGCGTGCGCTCGCTGGCGCTGCCGCTTGCCTGCGGCAACACGGTGGTGCTGAAGACCTCCGAAATTTGCCCGCGCACCCATCGCCTCATCGTCGATGCCCTGCATGAGGCCGGCCTGCCGGAAGGCGTGCTGAACGCCATTTCAAATGCCCCGGAAGATGCCGGCGAAATCGTCGAGGCGCTGATTGCGCATCCGGCCGTGCGCCGCATCAACTTCACCGGCTCCACCCGCGTCGGCCGCATCATTGCCGAAACGGCCGGCCGTCACCTGAAGCCGGCGCTGCTGGAACTGGGCGGCAAGGCCCCGTTCGTCGTGCTTGACGATGCCGATCTGGATGAAGCTGTCGCAGCCGCTGCCTTCGGCGCCTACATGAACCAGGGCCAGATCTGCATGTCGACGGAGCGCGTCATCGTCGACGACAAGATTGCCGACCAGTTCGTTGCCGCCCTTTCCGCCAAGGTCGCAACCTTGAAAGCCGGCGATCCCGGCAAGGGCGATACCCCGCTCGGTTCGGTGGTCGATGCCCATGCCGCCCAGCGCTTGGACATGCTGGTGCGCGATGCGGTGTCGAAGGGCGCCGTCCTTGCCGCCGGCGGCACGTTCAACGGCACCATCGTTGATGCGATCCTGCTCGACCGCGTGACGCCTGCCATGCGCATCTATGGTGAGGAAAGCTTTGGTCCGGTTGCCAGCATCGTGCGCGTCGGCTCCGTGGACGAAGCCGTGCGTGTGGCAAACGATACCGAATACGGCCTTTCGGCTGCCGTCTTCGGCAAGGATGTCAACCGCGCCATGGCGGTTGCGCGCCGCATCGAATCGGGCATTTGCCACATCAACGGCCCGACCGTGCATGACGAAGCGCAGATGCCGTTCGGCGGCACCAAGGCCTCCGGTTACGGTCGCTTCGGCGGCAAGGCCGGCATCAACGAGTTCACCGAACTGCGCTGGCTGACCATCCAGGACGGCCACCTGCATTACCCGATCTGATTGTTTTGATACCCGCTCTTGCCTATCCCCTAACGGGCAAGAGTAGGTGATACTGTCATTTCGGGACGACCGAAAAGGACCTGGCTGTCCCAGCAGTCAGGTCCTTTTCATGTCGTGGCTCTTCGCCGCCAATGATCATCTGGTCGGTCACCACCGCTGACGCCAGCACCGTCAACTGGCGAAAATGAGCAGCGCGCGCGCTCGTACGGCGCCAGAAGAAACCGATCTCGCGGCGCGCCGGCCAGTCCTCGATCGATAAAAGCGCGATATTGGCGCCTCGGGTGAATTCCGAGCGCACGTACAGCTCGGGAAACAGCGACAATCCCATCTCGATCGACACCATCTGGCGCAGCGCGTCGAGGCTCGTTCCCTCGTAATCCTCCAGCATGATTGCCCCGGAAAGGGCTGCGAGTTCGCGAACGTTTTCAAGAAGACGGTGGCCGCGCCCGAGCGTCAGCAACTGCTCGCCCTTCAGCTCCTTCAGCGTGACCGAAGGCCGCTCTGCAAGCCGATGGTTGCGCGCCACACCCAAAAAGATCTGCTCGATGCAGATGCCCTCGAAGGCGAACGCCGCCTCATCCTGCGGACGCTGGCCAAGCGCGCAGTCGATGGCGCCGCTGCGCACCTGTTCTTCCAGAAGGGCAGGCCGGTCCTCGCGCACATGCAGGCGAAGGGCGGGGTAACGCCCGTGCAGACTCGGCAGAAAGGACGGCAGAAAATAGGGTCCGAAGGTGGGCACCACGCCAAGCCGGATCAGCGAACCGAGATTGTCGCGGCCGGCAGAGGCGAGCGTAACGATGTCATCCAGCGTTGCCAGCACGGATCTTGCCGCAGCCGCCACCTCTGAGCCGATGGCAGACAGTTCGATGGCACCGGGCGTGCGCTCGACAAGACTGACACCCAGCTGTTTTTCGAGAAGCGCGATCTGCACCGAAAGCGTCGGCTGCGACACATGGCAAAGCTCTGCCGCCCGACCGAAGTGCCGGGCGGTGTCGAGGGCAACCAGATATTCGAGCTGTCGGTGCGTGGGACGAAAGGCCATGGCGATAGAGAATAACTATCGCTTTAATTCTGTCAATGAATTGGAACTATCGATCTCGGTCCGGCATAGATGTTTTCAGAAAGGAGACGACCCATGAACCCCTTGTTGAAGGCGCTGAAATCCCGCCACCGGATTATTGAAGACCGGATCCATACAGAGCAGAAGTCACCGGCGCCGGACAGCCTGCGCATCATGGCTTTGAAAAAGATCAAGCTGCGGATGCGTGAGCAGATCGAGTTTCTCCAGCGCGCCGGCCATTCGAGCACACATCCGGGTGAGACATCGAGGATCCGTTCGCCGCGACGCCCCCGCCTGTCCTACGTTTAAACCTGCTGAAACATCCCTTGGCACCATCCTGATAACAGGCTCGGCGGGCACGCGCCGTAACGCTTGCCCGCCAGTTGAAGGCGAGACGATCCCCATCGTCTCGCCTTTTTTTGACGCCTCAATTCAGGAATTTCCATCATGGATGTGTTCTTTTCAATTGCGCAGCAGAACATGCTGTCTGCGCCGATCCTCTTCTTCGTGCTGGGTTTTGCCGCAACGCTTGCCGGCGGCAACCTAAGCCTGCCGGATGCGGTCTCGCGTATGCTGGCGCTTTATCTGATGCTGGCCATCGGCTTCAAGGGCGGCGCAGCGCTGACGGAAACCACCGCGCATGGCGAGTTCGCATTACTTCTGGTCGCCGGCATAACACTTTCCGCACTCACACCGCTTCTCGGCTACGGCCTGCTTGGCCGGGTCAGCACGCTGCCGCCCATTGAACGCGCCGCCGTGGCCGCCCATTACGGTTCCATTTCCGTCGTCACCTTTGCGGCCGCCTCCGATGCACTCACACGGCTTGGAATTGCCTCGGATGGTTTCATGGTGGCCGTGGCGGCAGCTATGGAAACGCCGGCGATTTTCTGCGCGCTGCTGCTGATCTTCCGTCGCAACACCCCGCAGGCCGAGGATGCCGCCAAGCGGAAATCGGCGCTGGTCGAGGTCTTTCTCAACGTTACCATCGTCATCCTCCTCGGCTCCTTCCTGATCGGCCTTCTGACGGGAAAAAGGGGCATGGCGGAAATGTCCGGCTTTATCGTCGATCCGTTCCGCGGCGCGCTCTGCCTGTTCCTGCTCGATCTCGGCACCAAGGCCGCCTCCGGCCTGCGCAAGAGCTGGCAGGAGATGAAGCCGCCGCTGCTGATCTTTGCCATCGCGATGCCGCTTGCCGGCGCCCTGCTTGCAGCAGGTCTTGCCACGCTCGTTGGCGCCTCCACCGGCAATACGGCTCTGCTGATCACCCTTGCCGCCAGCGCCTCCTATATTGCCGCCCCCGCCGCCATGCGGATTGCCGCACCGGAGGCCCGCCCGGCGATCTATCTCGGCCTGTCGCTCGGCATCACCTTTCCGTTCAACCTGATCATCGGCCTGCCGATCTACTTTGCCCTCGCCGGCATCTGAGACCTCCAAATGCCCGGGCAGCCTGCAGATGCTGTGGCAGTACTTCAGCGCCGATATCGACCGACTGGTGGCGGGGCACCTGTCGAAGACAGGTACCCGGGCATCTATTCGGCGTTTTTCTGGCGCGCCTGGCGGGGCAGGCTCAGCACGCAGCGCAGCCCGGTCGCATCGAAATACAGCGCTGCCTTGCCGCCGCCGGGTGACAGTGCTGCCGTAATCAGGCGCGAACCGAAGCCCTTGCGTGTGGGCGCCGAGACCGGCGGGCCGCCCTCCTCGCGCCAGACGATCTCGATCGTCTCGGAGAGCAATTCCCATTCAACACGCACGATGCCCTGGGCCACCGAAAGCGCACCATATTTGGCGGCATTGGTGGCCAGTTCATGGATAACAAGCGCCAGCCGCGGCGCCGTCTCCGCATCCAGCGCGATCGCTGCCCCTTTCAGCCGCAACCGCTCCTGATCATAGGCAGACAACAGAATGCGCAGCAGCGTTTCCACGTCGTTCGGCATGGCCTGGTGGCCGGACGACAGCCGATGCGCTTCCGAAAGTGCCCGCATGCGCCCTTCAAAGCGCGGCATGAATTCGGACAGATCGCCGCTGGAGCGCGCCGTCATCTGGGCAATCGCCTGGACCAGCTGCATGATGTTGCCAACCCTGTGGCGCATTTCGCGGGCGAGAACTTCCGCTTCGTTTTCCGCCTTTTCGAGCGCCGCCATCAGGCTCTGCATCGCGTGCATGATGGCAATCGTCAGCGCGCCAAAACTCGTAAACACCGAGGAGGATAAAAGCGCGCTCGCATAACTGACAGGCCGGGCATAAACCCAGACCACCACCGCAAAGATCAGCCCGCAGATCATCAGCGTCGTGCCGCCTGCGCGTCCGCCCCAGGCCGTTGCGAGCACGATGAACGGGAAAAAGGTGATGAAGGGTGCGCCGAGCAGAATGTCGTTGAGTGCAAGCCACAGACCTATGGAGACCGCCGCGCACAAAAATGCGATCAGCTGACCGGCAAGAAATGACGGCCTGCTGCGCGGTACAAGGTACATCCACCAGGCGTCCCCCACCTGGATTTTATGCTCACCCATCCTCGACTCCAACTGCGTCAGCATATTCGAACTCATGCGAATTCATAGCCACCCGCCACGCAATAATTCCTACGTGAATTCGGTGGCTTGGAGCTGTTGCAAGGCAGGATTGTGGGCGCTGCGCGTCAGACGTCCCGGCTACGCCAGAAGGCGCCGGCGGCAAGCAGCAGCCAGCCGGCCATCATGCCCATGCCGCCTGCGGGCGCTGCCATGGGAAAGAGGCCGGCATGGCCGAAATGCCGCATGACGAGATCGCCCGCAAACAGGACGGTGCCAATGGCGAGAACGATGGCGGACAGGGTGGCGGTACGGATCTTGCCGCCTGCAAGATAAAGACCCAGGAGCACCGGCGCATGGGCAAGGCACATGGTGGAGGCAGATCCCAGCAGGCGTCCATCGCCGCCATGGCTTGCCGCAGCCGCCAGCGCCACGCCGGATGCCCCCATGAAACCCGCCAGCATCAAGATCAACGGGCGGACCGTTTCCAATGCACGCATCACGGCTGTTCCTCCCGGTTCTGCATATGGTGGGCAAGCCGCTCGATGGGCGGCCAGATGATGTCGCGCAGTTTCGGATTGCTCACGGTGTCTTCAAGGGCGCGGGAAAAACACAACAACCATTCATCCCGCTCTGCCACGCCAATTGCCGCGCCGAAGTGTCGCGACCTCAGCCGGGGATGACCGTATTTTTCCACATAGACGGGAGGGCCGCCGAGATAACCGGTCAGATAATCATAGAGCTTGTCTTCGCTGCCTGCGAGATCAGCGGGGTGGATGGCCCGGCAGTTTTTCGCCTCGGGAAGCGTATCCATCAACTGGTAAAACCGCCGCGTCAGCGCTCGGATTGTCGCGTCACCGCCGATGGCCTCGTAAAGCGTGATGGTTTCGCCACTCATATCGTCAACCCGTCTTTGATCTCTAAACGGGTGTTAGACCTTCGCCCGCGAGGCGGCAAGCAGGCAAGGCGCCGCAGCCCGGCTGCGGCGCAGAAAAGCCGGTCACTCCGAACCGGGATCGATGTCCTTGGTGCTCTCTGACGGCAAAGCGCCACTTCCCGGCGTCTTTTCGTGATCATCCACCTTCGAGCGGGCCTTCGGTCCAGCCGGCAAAGTTGCGCTATAGGCGCCATCAGACTTGTTTTCGCCTTCGACCGACTTTTTGGCTTCGTGGTTCTCGTCCATCATCTTCTCCTTGGGTTTCAGAGGAAGAACGAGGCCTGCGAAGGATGGTTCCGCTTGGCCCACAACGCGTGCCAATCAGGTTTCACCCCGATGCGCGGCCTCTTCCACCACATCATCCGGAATATCGTCGAAGGAGGAATAGTTGAGGTTATAGAGCTTCGAGTAGAGCTTTTCGTTGCGCATCAACTCAGTGTGGTTGCCGCTTTCGATCAACTCGCCGTTCTGCAACACGATGATGCGGTCCGCTTCCCGGATGGTTGCCAGCCGGTGGGCAATAACGAGACCGGTACGGCCTTCCAGCAGCTTGACCAACGCCTTCTGGATGAGCATTTCCGTATAGCTGTCGATATTGGCGGTCGCCTCATCGAGAACGAGGATCTTGGCATCGGCCACCAGCGCCCGGGCAAAGCTGATCAACTGCCGCTGGCCAAGCGACAGGTTGCCGCCACGCTGACCGAGAATGCTGTCATAGCCATCGGGCATGCGCAGAATGAAATCATGCGCTCCAACCGTTTTTGCCGCGGCGATCACCTCGTCGCGCGTTGCATCCGTCTTGTGGTAGCGGATGTTTTCAAGCACCGTACCGGTAAACAGAAATGGCTCCTGCAACACCATGGCAATCTGGCGGCCGAGCGAATCCTGCGTGAGGTCGCGCACATCATGCCCGCCGACCAGCACGGCACCCTGCTGCACTTCGTAGAAGCGGTGGATCAGCGACATGCAGCTGGATTTGCCCGATCCCGTCGGGCCGACCAGCGCCACCGTCTCGCCGGGGTTCACCTTGAAGCTGACATGCTTCAGCACCGGGTGCTTGGGATTATAACCGAACACCACGTCGCGGAATTCCACCGAACCATCCATATCTGGAGACAGAACTTTTGCATCCGGCTTGTCCTTGATGTCGATGCGCACATCCAGAACATCCGTCAGCCGCTGGCCGGATGCCATCGCCCGCTGCATGACCGAATATTGCAGCGTCAGCGAACGGATCGGATCAAAGAAACGCTGGATATAGAAGAGAAACGCCACCATCACGCCGACATCAAGCGCCTGGTTCAGCACCCGCGCACCGCCAACCACGATGACCAGCGCCATGGCGACACCGGTCAGCGAATCCACGATCGGCACCATCACCTGCGCAAAACGCGCCGCCGTCAGATGGGTTTTCAGGTTCGCAGTGGCCTTGTCATCGAACAGGTTGAAGTTGACTGACTGGCGATCCATGCCCTGCACAGCGCGCACGCCATGGATGGCTTCGGCAAGCGCCCCGCTTGCCACCGAGTTCGTCTCATGTGCTGCCATGAAGGATTTGCGCGCCCGCGGCAGCCAGAAGATGCGCACGATGAACAGCACCGGCAGCGCCGACAGCGTCAGCAGGCCGAGCCCGAAATCGAGATAAAGCATCACGACGACGATGCCGATCAGAAGCGTGATATCGCCGACGGAGAGGACGGAGGTTTCGAGGAATTCCTGCATGGAATTGACGTCGCCCTGCAGGCGCGACATCAGGCGGCCGACTTCTGTCTTGTCCATGAAGGACAGCGAGACATATTGCAGATGTGAGAACATTGCCCGGCGGATATCAAACAGCACGTCTTCCGCGACATTGCCGACCAGCGTTTCCTGCGCATAACTTGCGGCGAAATTGATGAGAATCGCGAAGCCGAAGGCAAGGATCGCATAGATGAGGGCCGTGCGGGTTCCGCCCGGCTGCATGCCGTGGTCGATCGCGTAACGGATGATCAGCGGAATGGCGAGCTGCATGGCGGTAAACACGAGGACCGCCACGACGGCCAGCGCTACCTGTTTGCGATAAGGCCGCACGAACTCCCAGATGCGCGCAATAATGTTCTTGTCGAACACCTTGCCAAAGATTTCCTCCTCAATGCGGTGAGAGCCGACCACGGCACGCGGCGGGCGTCTGCCATCATCGCGCACGTCGGCCCGCTCGGTTTCCAGTTCTTCAGCCATGATGGTCTCCTCCCGCCTCAGCCGGTCAATGCGTCGTCGCCGGGGCGGACTTGCAGGTCATAAAGGGCGCGGTAACGGCCATTCTCAGCCAGAAGCTCCGCATGCGTGCCCTGTTCGACGATGCGGCCATCCTCGACAAACAGGATACAGTCAGCATGCATCAGCGAGCTTAGGCGGTGGGCGACGATGATCGTCACACGTTCCGAAGCATAACGGCGCATGGCATAACGGATGCGCTGCTCTGTTGCCGCATCAATCGCGGCGGTCGAATCGTCAAAAACCATCACCGCCGGCTTCAGCATGACCGCCCGCGCAATCGACAAGCGCTGCCGCTGGCCGCCCGACAGCGATACGCCGCGCTCACCCACGACAGTGCCGTAACTTGCGGGAAGGCCGAGCACGTAATTATGAAGCTGGGCGCTTTCGGACGCCCGAGCGATCTGGACCTCCTTGGCCCAGGGATCGCCATAAGCAATGTTGTTTTCGATGGTGGTGGTGAAGAGAAAGCTATCCTGCTGCACCACGACGACCGAGCGGCGCAGGGATTTCAGCGTGACCGAGCGAATATCCTGCCCGTCAAGCGTGATACGCCCAGCCGTCACATCATAAAAACGGGGAATGAGATGCGCGATGGTAGATTTGCCACTGCCGGGCGGGCCGACAATGCCGATGGTCTCCCCACGTTTTGCCTCGAAAGACACGCCCTCCAGCACCGGGTTTTCAGGGCTTGCCGGATAGGCAAAACCGACATTTTCAAACCGCAACGTGCCCTCGCCCAAAAGCAAGGGCGGCGCATTCGGCTCATCTTTCACCGCCACATCCAGATCGAGAAGGCCAAACAGGCGCGCGCCGCAGGTGGAGGCGCGGGCGAAGGCGTTGACCATCAGCCCAAGCTGGCGCACCGGCATCTGCAGGATCGTCATGAAGGTCAAAAACGAGGCGAGCGTGCCGACGGTGATTTCGCCCGCCATCACCTTGCCACCGCCGACAAACAGCACGAGACCCATGGCAGCAAAGAAGGAGAGCGTCATGGCGCTTGTATTGGCGACCCGGATCCCCACCCGCTGGTGGGCAAGTTCCAGCGCGCTTCGCGACGCGGCATCGAATTTTTCCAGTTCGTGTTCCTGTGCGGCAAAGGCCCTGACGACCCGAATACCGCCGAGATTTTCCTCCATCACCCGCGTCAGCACCTGCAGGCGTTCCTGCAAATCAAGCCAGGTGGCGCGAAGCCGAAGCTGCGTGACCGAAGAACGCCAGCCAACAAAGGGCACGAAGCTGAGCGCCAAAAGCCCCAGCACCACATCCGTCGACAACAGCAGGTAGGCGCCTAGCCCGATCAGCACCGACAGAAAAATCATCCGCACCAGCGCGGTGGAAAAATACATCCGCACCCCTTCCAGATCGAGAAGGCCGATGGTGATGAGATCGCCGGAATGGACGCTGTCATGGAAACTGAAGGAGAGACGCTGGATCTTCTCGTAACAGGCAAGCCGCAGCTCATAGCCGATATGGTGGCCGACCGCTTCGCTGTAATAGTTCTGCACCATGGTGAAAAGGCCGCGCAGAATGCTAGCGCCCAAAAGCAGAAGCGCCGTCACCAGCAACGCATCCTGCGCCACCGCACCGGCAGAACCGCCCGCACCAATCCCCTGCGCCTCATCAATCGCGCGCCCGAGAAGCTGCGGGATCATCAGCTGAAAGCCAGAGGCAATGAAGGTCGCGCCGATCGCAAGCGCCGATTGCCAAGGGTGACGAAGCGCCATCACGGTAATGCGCGTGAGGATCGAAAGCCCCTTGCCCCATCCTGCAGCCTTCACATGCGCCCGGGAAGCCGAATGCCCGCCGGAGCCGATCCTGGTCTCGGTCGTCACGATATCATTCCAAATATTTGGCCAAGCGATGGCCCATAGTGGGTCCGGATTACACCCGGACCTTAAAAGCATGAGGGGTGATTTAGGCTGCCGCTTGAAGAAGGGAAGCTTAATTGGAACCTGATTCGCCAAAAAACAAAAGTGATTGTTTTACCGATTTCCGGGGTCGCGTTATTTGCCGGCACGCTTTGACAAGATGCATGTCGGACCGTGGCAGCCCAAAGCGGTGACCGTTTGACGATGTGCCGGCCAAAAAAGCTAGTCGCCGTCCGGCCCGTCGAAACAGCCTCAGTTTAGCTTTATCAGGCCTGCTTCGGTGTGCCTGAACCCGCAATCCCTATAGAGCGACGTCAGATGTGGTTCGAAATCGACATGCAGCCACGTTGCTCCGCGCTGGCGGGCGACGTTTGTGGCTTCGATCACCATGCGGGTCGCGATACCCTGCCGCCGGACCCTCGGATCGACGCAGGTATCCAGGATAAAGGCATGAGCACCGCCGTCCCAAGCTACATTGACGAAACCAACCAGCCGATCATCGACATAAGCGCCTATATGCACAAGGCTGCGCGCGAGCACATTGGCGAAGTCTTTTGGCGCCGGGCTACCCCAGGCGTGGACCCACAGCGAACTCAACTCATCCTGAGATGGGAAGGGATCAACGCGTAACATCACCATGTGGTCACCATCCCTTTCCGGCTTTGACGCCGCCGTTCATCACAGCCCGAGACGATCCTCTATCCCATTAGGCGATTTCTATCACAATGGGATTTCATCTCTCCCTCCCCCCTGCGGCGACGCAGTTTGCTGCTTTCTTTCAGATCCGGTATATCTCCTGCAGGTCTATTGCGACTGTCATGGCCTGTGCTCGACCAGCTTGTCGTTATGCAAATGCCCACTTTTCAATTCAGCCGCGTGCCAGAAGATCGAAGCCCAGAAACGCAAAAATCCCGCAGCATTTTGTGCTACGGGATGTAGGGGAATTTGGTTGCGGGGGCAGGATTTGAACCTGCGGCCTTCAGGTTATGAGCCTGACGAGCTACCGGGCTGCTCCACCCCGCGCCAAGAGCGTGCACTGATTGTTGGTAAGCGCGCATTTCCCTGCGCGTTGACGCGGCCGCTATGAGCGGTGATCGGCTTTTGCCGATGGGCCTTGATCAGGCAGGTTCGATTTTTGCGAAGTTGAATGGCAGAAGGTCGTTGATGTCGGCGCCGTCGGGACGCTGTGGCAATTCGGTGAAGACGTGTCGCAACCAGGCGAATGGCTCGACGCCACAGGCGCGACAGGTCAGCATAAGGCTGTAAATCACGGCGCTTGCCTTGGCCCCGTCGACAGTGTCGCAAAATAACCAGCTCTTCCTTCCAGTGGCAAAAACTCTGATATCGCGTTCCAATAAATTGTTGTCGACCGGCATCCTGCCGTCTTCGGTGTAGCGGGTCAGATATTGCCACTGGTTTCGCGTATAGGATATCGCATCGCCGAGCTTGGTGTCGGGCACGACCTTGGGGGCCATCCTGTCGAGCCACTCCTTCAGGGCTTCAAGGACTGGAACGCTATGCTTCTGGCGCAAGCGCCGGATGCAGTCGGCCTGCGTTTCGCCGTCATCCGGCTTTTCGTCCCGCATCTGCCTCTCAATCCGGTAGAGCTGGTCGAAGAATTTCAATGCCTGCGCGGGTGGGCCGCTTTGTTTCTTCCCGGCCTTGAAGGCGTTGACGAAGCGTCGCCTGGCGTGAGCCATACACCCGACATGGGTCGCGCCCTTCAGGGTGCGCCAGGCCTGATAGCCGTCGCTCATCAGGATGCCGCGATAGTCACCCAGGAAAGTCTGCGGATGCACCTGTCCACGACCGGGCTGATATTCGAGCAGGACAACCGGCTCGACGCTGTCCTGGGCGCTACGATAGGCCCAGATATAGGACTCGTCGGTTGCTTTCCTGTCCTTTTCCTTCAGCACCTGCACCGTGGTCTCGTCACCATGGATGACGCTCTGCAACAAGAGCCGCTGCTTCAATGCATCGTAGATGCGAACGAGGTGCTTTTCGCTGGAGCCGATCACCCAATGGCCAAGGGCGCCACGGCTGACAGGGACGCCGGCGCGCTCGAAGGCCTGTGCCAGGCGATAGAGCGGCGTGCCATCGACATATTTATGAACAAGAGCAAAGGCCAGCGTCGAGGCCGTGGCGATACTGCCCGGCAAGGGCTGTGCGGGCATCGGCGCGATGATAACGGGAGTGCTGATATCGGTGCGCTCGCAGTTGCGGCAAGCATATTTGGCCCGGGCATTCTGCAGCACCGTGGCCTTCACCTCGATATGCAGCTGCTCGGTGACGAGTTCGCCCATGCGATGCAGCGGATGGCGGCAGCACGGACAGGTCTTCTGATCGTCGGCAAGGTCATATTCAACGCGTTGGCGGGGCAAATTTGCCGGAAGAGGTTTACGCCCGCGCTTGCGGCCTTCGGGCTTTTCCACCTCTGGCAATCCCGTGTCGGGAAGCTCACTGGCGTCGGTCTCGTCACAGTCGGCCAAGCCCTCATCAGCATCGGCCTCAAGAGCAGCCTTCTCGGCTTCATTGAAGACGCGATCCATATGCTTTTCGCTGCGCGGCGCAAAACGATGCAGTTGTGCAAGCGCCAGTTCTTCCTCGAGCTTGAAGACACGCTGTGCAAGGGCGTCTCTCTCAGCCCGCAGCGCGGCGTTCTCGGCAGCATTCGCCGCCAGAAGCGCCATCAGTTCCGCAACATCAGGGGTGCCAGCTCGTGTCATTGTAGCTTTGAATCTGAGCCGCCCCGCTGCGTCAACAGCTTTCAGCCGACCAACTCATATTGCCGAACAGGATGGCGCTCCATCGCGTCGAGATCGATACCGTCAAGCAGCCAGCGCAATTGCTCGGTGTCGAGCGTCACGACCGGCGCCTCGCGGCGGGGCCAGCGAAACCGGTCTTCGGACAAGGCTTTCAAGACAAGCACGAACCCTGACCGCTCGAAGAACAAAAGCTTCATCCGGGTGCGCCGGCGGTTGCAAAAGACAAAGACAGCACGCTCGAACGGGCTCAGGCCCATCGACTGCTCGACCAGAATCGCCAAGCTGTTGATCCCCGCACGAAAGTCGATCGGGTCCCGGTGAAGATAGACGCGAAGATCGTCAGCCAGCCGGAACATTGCAACGCCTCAGAACTTCGATCATCACGGACAAGGCCTTCTCATCCGCATCTTCAAGCTCAAGCCGCACACCATTCGGCAGAGACGCCGTCAGTCGCATTCCTGCCGATGATGGCCGAGCCGGCATGTCGGGCTGCCGCGCAATCGGTGGCGCAGCAACCACCGGAACAAAGGCCGACATTTCCCGCTCCGCAACAACCGGCAAAGCACCCTGGGCCTGCTGATCTCGGCGAAGCTTCACCCAGTTGCGCAACAGATTGGCGTTGACACCGTGCGCCAGTGCCAGGCGGGCTACCGATATCCCAGGCTTCATTGCAGCGTCGATCAGCCGGTCTTTCTCGATGGGATCGAACCGGCGCTTCCCGTTGGAAAGAATCTTCACAGCCCGAAGGGGTTCCGATCCAGTCAGGATATCCAATGTCATTGTGTCCACAGTCTCCATTGTGGACACAGAATCCCTCATTCGACTTTCAGTGAACAGGTGCGGGGAATTGCGCGCTTACGTTCATCGCAGCAGCGCAGAACGATTTCGTTGCCAGGATCGCGTCCGGCGAGATCGATACGGAGCACAAACGCAAAAAGCTCCTCGAGCGTTATGGCGAGGAGCTTAAAAGCAAAAATCTGGAATGGTCTAATTTACAATTTTCGTTGGTTGCGGGGGCAGGATTTGAACCTGCGGCCTTCAGGTTATGAGCCTGACGAGCTACCGGGCTGCTCCACCCCGCGTTGTCAGAGTTTTGCCGTCAGGCAAAATCTCGTTACCGGGTTTTTGCCGTTAGGCAAAAGACCCACAGAGTTTTGCCGTCAGGCAAAATCTCGTATGATGTGTGCGTTTTAGACGCAAAAAGGCCGCTTTGAGCGACCCTTTTGTTATCGGCTGGGCCGTTAGTGTTTGTGACGAGAAGATTGGCGGATTTGCAAGGGCAAAACCTGACGGATTTGCAAGTGCAAACCGTGACAACATTGCCTTTAGCAGACCTGGCAGCGACCTACTCTCCCGCGTCTTGAGACGAAGTACCATTGGCGCAGGGGCGTTTCACGGCCGTGTTCGGAATGGGAACGGGTGCAGCCGCCCCGCCATGACCACCAGGTCAGCTAAGGGCAATGTGTTGAGAAGCTGGATTTTTTGTGAGCGAATAGGGAGTAGCCAATAGCGAATAGTTTGTTCGCTGTGGCCTCAGTTTTCGCTGGTTTTGAACACGTCGAATGGGACCTCTTAAGCGCATTGCGGTGCTTTGGGCACCGATACAGGCCAGAGGCCGTCGCGCCTTGTGGCGCGGGCCGTCCGCAGCACATTTTCGTGCGTCAGGACAAAACAAAACTCTTATTGTTTTGCTCATCTTCGATGAGCACAAACAATGAGAACGATCAAGCCAATCGAGCTATTAGTAACGGTAAGCTTCATGCATTACTGCACGTCCACACCCGTCCTATCAACGTGGTCGTCTTCCACGGCTCTGATAGGGAATACTCGTTTTCAGGTGGGTTTCCCGCTTAGATGCCTTCAGCGGTTATCCCTTCCATATATAGCTACCCTGCTATGCCCTTGGCAGGACAACAGGTCCACCAGAGATATGTCCATCCCGGTCCTCTCGTACTAGGGACAGATCCTGTCAATATTCCTACACCCACGGCAGATAGGGACCGAACTGTCTCACGACGTTCTGAACCCAGCTCACGTACCGCTTTAATTGGCGAACAGCCAAACCCTTGGGACCTGCTCCAGCCCCAGGATGCGATGAGCCGACATCGAGGTGCCAAACAACCCCGTCGATATGGACTCTTGGGGGTCATCAGCCTGTTATCCCCGGCGTACCTTTTATCCGTTGAGCGATGGCCCTTCCACACGGGACCACCGGATCACTATGACCGACTTTCGTCTCTGCTCGACTTGTCAGTCTCGCAGTCAGGCGGGCTTATGCCATTGCACTCGACGACCGATTTCCGACCGGTCTGAGCCCACCATCGCGCGCCTCCGTTACTCTTTCGGAGGCGACCGCCCCAGTCAAACTACCCACCATACACTGTCCCGGATCCGGATGACGGACCGCGGTTAGACATCCATGACGATAAGGGTGGTATTTCAAGGATGGCTCCACGAGAACTGGCGTCCCCGCTTCAAAGCCTACCACCTATCCTACACATGCCGACACGAATGCCAGTGTAAAGCTATAGTAAAGGTGCACGGGGTCTTTCCGTCTGACCGCAGGAACCCCGCATCTTCACGGGGAATTCAATTTCACTGAGTCTATGTTGGAGACAGCGGGGAAGTCGTTACGCCATTCGTGCAGGTCGGAACTTACCCGACAAGGAATTTCGCTACCTTAGGACCGTTATAGTTACGGCCGCCGTTTACTGGGGCTTCGATTCAAAGCTTGCACCTCTCCTCTTAACCTTCCAGCACCGGGCAGGCGTCAGACCCTATACGTCGTCTTGCGACTTCGCAGAGCCCTGTGTTTTTGATAAACAGTCGCTACCCCCTGGTCTGTGCCACCCTGACATACTTGCGTACATCAGGGTCACGCTTCTTCCGAAGTTACGCGTGCAATTTGCCGAGTTCCTTCAACATAGTTCTCTCAAGCGCCTTGGTATA
>NZ_CM177836.1:0-130000 GCF_058242775.1 Neorhizobium sp. PAMB6630 | reverse complement strand
GGCGAACAAGAGGGTCCTGCTCGCAGGTCAAAGGCGATCCTGGAGAAACCGACGGCACCTCATTATAGCCCCCACAGCCTGCCGCTTGTCCTGACAGGGGATGCCATGCGATAGAGGGGCCTTCCCGACAGACGCCCTCCAGCCTTCACGTCTGCCAACGCCCAGCCGCGCGCCCTGCGGCCTCCTATAGGAAAGATCAGTCCGTGCATGTTCTTGCCGAAGCCTTCATTGCAGAACTCCCGAATTATTACCGTGGCAAGGTCCGTGACAATTACGATCTGCCGGACGGGCGCCGCATCATCATCTCCAGCGACCGACTGAGCGCTTTTGACCGCAACCTCGCCGTTATCCCCGACAAGGGGCAGGTTCTGACGCAGACGGCACGCTACTGGTTTGAAAAGACCGCCGACATCTGCCCCAACCACGTGCTTTCCTATCCCGATCCCAATGTGGTCATCGGCAAGCGGCTCGATATCCTGCCGGTGGAGATTGTCGTGCGGGGTTATCTCGCCGGCACGACGGGCACATCCTTGCTGACACTCTATAAGAAGGGCCGGCGCGACATCTATGGTCTTTCCCTGCCCGATGGGCTGCGCGACAACCAGGTCCTGCCGCAGGCGGTGATCACGCCGACCAGCAAGGCCTTCGATGGTGGCCATGACGAGCCGCTATCGGAGAAAGAGATTATCGAGGCAGGCCTTCTGACAAAAGAACAGTGGCAGACGGTAAGCACTTATGCGCTTGCGCTGTTTGCCCGCGGCCAGGCATTGGCAGCCGAACACGGCCTTATCCTCGTCGATACCAAGTATGAATTTGGGGTCGACGAGGCCGGCACCATCATTCTCGCCGACGAGATCCATACGCCAGACAGCAGCCGTTACTGGATCGCCGATACCTATCAGGCGCGGTTCGAGGCAGGCGAACGTCCGGAGAGCTTTGACAAGGATTTCGTACGGGCATGGGTAGCCGAGCGCTGCGACCCCTATCAGGACGACATTCCGGCTATTCCGGACGAACTGGTGGAGGCGACGGCAGAGGTTTACCGCAAGGCTTTTCAGAGCATCACCGGGCAGACGATCACGCCGGTCAGCACAGATACCGATGTGCTCGCCCGTGTGCGCGCAAACCTTGCGCCCTATTTCAGTTGAGAGGAGACCGTTTGCAGCGGCAGGAGGACATGGTGCGCAGACCCAGGAGACGGGCAGAAGACACAAGAGCGGAAATCCTCGACACCGCCGAGACGCTGTTTCGGACGCGTGGTGTCTCCGGCTGCTCGATTGCCCATATCGCCCAGGCACTCTCCATGTCGCCCGCCAATGTCTTCAAGCATTTTCATTCCAAGGTGGCGCTCGCGGATGCGATCTGCGGGCGCCATATCAGCATCATGTCCGAGCGGGTGGAAGCGTTCCATCTGGAAGGGCCGGCGCCGGACAGGCTGAAGGCGCTGGCCTTCGGCCTGATGGACCTGCATATCGAAGCAATTGCCGAGAACCATTTCATGCTCGAGATGATCTTTCATTTGTCGGAAGCCGAAATCGAAAGCGGCAAACGGTATGAACAGATGATCGAGACGCTGTTCTCCGACCTGATCCGATACGGTGTCGAGACGGGCATCTATTATAGCAAGGACCCCGGGCGCAGCGGGCGCGTGGCCGCCTCTGCCTTTGCCAGCGTCCTGCATCCGGTTTTCCTGACACGCCGCCCGCGCGCGGAAATCGCTGCGAAATGCGAGGAACTTGTAAGCCTCGTGAATGCGGCACTGCAAAATCCCCTTGCTAAGTGACGGTATCTAAATTACGTCACTTGATGAATGTCGCGAATACCCGACCCGCTCAAGCTTATTTTGGCTTGCCGGAACGGGAGGTGCGCGCCACACTTCGTTGCAACGCACCGTTCCACATGCCCCCAATCTGGATGTCATCATGACCGCACGCCGTATTATCGTTCCGCTTCTGTTGTCCATCGCGCTCGCCGGGTGCAGTGACCAGGGGAAATCCGGACAAGGAGCAGGCGGCGGGGCCGGCGCAGCAGGCCAGCAGCGGCCGCCATCAAAGGTCAGCGTCGTGACGATGACTGAAGGCGAACAGCCGGTGACACGGGTTCTGCCCGGACGCGCCGTCGCTTACCAGACCGCGGAGATCCGTCCGCGCGTCAACGGCATGATCGAAAAGATCACCTTCAAGGAGGGCAGTGCGGTCAAGCAAGGCGATCTCCTCTACAAGATCGATGACGACACCTATGTCGCGCTGCTTGAAGAGGCGAAGGCGACCCTTGCCAAGGCCGAGGCAAGTGTGCCGAGCGCACAGGCCAACCTCAACCGCTATGAGCGGCTGGTCAACAGCGGCGCAACGCAGATCGAGTACGAAAACGCCCGCGTGACGCTTCTCCAGGCTCAGGCCGACGTGGCCCAGGCAAAAGCTGCGCTGCAATCGGCGCAGATCAATGTCGGTTATACGGAAATCAAGGCGCCCTTCGATGGCGTGACGACGATCTCCACCGTCAGCATCGGAAACATCGTCACCGCCAACCAGACGACGGCGCTGACGACGCTGCGCCGACTCGACCCGATCTATGTCGACCTCAACGATTCCAGCGCCAATCTGCTGGAACTGCGCTCGGCCATCGCAGCCGGTCGCCTGAAGGGCAATCCCACCCAGGCCGACATCAAGCTGACGCTGGAAGATGGGACGAATTACGACAAGACCGGCAAGCTGGACATGGCAGAACTGGCCGTCAGCGAAACCACCGGGACCTACCAGATCCGCGCCGTCTTCGACAATCCGGACAATCTGATCCTGCCCGGCACATACATGCGTGCGACGGTCACGGTCGGATATGAAGACGGCTACCTCATCCCACAGCGCGCCGCAACGCGCAGTGCCACCGGCCTGCTTTCGGCAAAGTTCGTAACGGCAGAAAACAAGGTGGAAACGCGAACCTTCGAGCAGAGCCAGGTATCCGGCAACAACTGGCTGGTGACCGAGAACATCAAAGAGGGCGACAAGCTGATCGTCGATGGCTTCCAGTCGATTGCCGAAGGCGCGACCGTTGCGCCTGTCGATGCCAAGGTCGATGAAAAGGGCTTCGTCGTTGAAGCCGCCGCGGCCCCTGCCGCCACCCCCGCAGTGAAACCATGACCGGTTGTCTGCACGGAAATTCAGGCGTTAAGGGATAACCAATGGCCAAGTTCTTCATCCGACGCCCGGTCTTTGCATGGGTGATTGCAATCGTCATCATGCTTGGCGGCGGGCTCGCGATCTCCACGCTGTCCATCGCGCAGTATCCGGAAATTGCGCCGACAACCGTGCGCATCTCGGCCACCTATACCGGCGCCAGCGCCGAAACGGTGGAAAAGTCGGTGACCACCATCATCGAGGACGGCATGACCGGTCTCGACGACCTCACCTATATGACATCCTCGTCGAGCACCGGTTCGGCGACGGTAACGCTGACTTTCGGCAACACGATCGATCCTGACATCGCCCAGGTGCAGGTGCAGAACAAGCTGCAGCTGGTGCAATCGCAGCTGCCGGACGTGGTGCAGACCAACGGCCTGTCCGTCGAGCGCACCACCTCCAGCATTCTGCTCGTCGGAGCGCTTGTCTCCACCGATGGAAAGCGCCGGCCCGTCGAACTTGGCGACATCTTCTCCACGCAGATCGAAGACCAGATCAAGCGCCTGGAAGGCGTTGGCAGCGTGCAGGTGTTCGGCACCGGTTATGCCATGCGTGTCTGGCTCGATCCGTTCAAGCTCAACAAGTTTCAGCTGACCCCGACCGATGTGACCTCTGCCATTCGTGCCCAGAATACCCAGGTGTCCGTGGGCTCGATCGGCGCCCAGCCGGTGGTCGAAGGTCAGCAGCTGAATGTCACGGTCACGGCCCAGAGCCAGTTGCAGACCGTGGCAGACTTCCAGGCCATCATCCTGAAGACCGAAACGGGCGGGGCAACCGTGCGCCTGTCGGATGTCGCCCGCATCGAAATCGGCCAGGAAAGCTATTCCACCGGCACCCGGTCGAACCGGAACCCGGCCACCGGCTTTGCCGTCAATCTGGCGACAGGCGCCAATGCGCTCGACACCGCATCCCGCGTCAAAACCGCGCTGGAATCCGTTGGACCGTCGCTGCCGGAAAACGTCATCATCACCTATCCCTACGACACCTCGCCCTTTGTGCAGCTGTCGATCGAAAAAGTGGTGCACACGCTGATCGAGGCGATCATCCTCGTCTTCGTCGTGCTTCTGGTCTTCCTGCAGAACCTCCGGGCAACATTCATCCCGATGATTGCCGTGCCCGTGGTTCTTCTCGGCACGTTTGGGATCCTGGCGCTGACCGGATACTCGATCAATACGCTCACCATGTTCGCCATGGTGCTGGCCATCGGCCTTCTCGTCGATGATGCCATCGTCGTCGTGGAAAACGTCGAGCGCATCATGACCGAGGAGGGGCTCTCGCCGCTGGAGGCGACGGAAAAATCCATGGGCGAGATTACCGGCGCGATTGTCGGCATCGCGCTTGTGCTGACCGCCGTCTTTATTCCGATGGCTTTCTTCGGCGGATCAACCGGCATCATCTACCGCCAGTTCTCCGTCACCATCGTGTCGGCCATGCTTTTGTCGGCGCTGGTTGCCATCGTGCTGACGCCGGCGCTCTGCGCCACCATGCTGAAGCCGGCCCATCACGGCCCAAGACGCGGGCTTGCCGGCTGGTTCAACCGCAATTTCGACCGCACGACGGGCGGATATGTCGCCACCATCGGCTATTTCCTGAAGCGGCCGTTGCGCGTGATGCTGATGTTTGCCGTCATCATCGGCGGTTGCGCCTGGTTCTTCCTGCGGCTTCCCACGTCCTTCCTGCCACAGGAAGACCAGGGCGTTCTGTTCACCATCGTGCAATTGCCGAACGGCGCAACCACGGCGCGCACCGAAGAAGTCGTCAAGAAGATCGAGGACTATTATCTCGACAAGGAACCGGATGCGATCCAGGACGTGTTTGCGGTCAACGGCTTTTCGTTCACCGGCTCCGGGCAGAACTATGCCATGGTGTTTGCAAAACTGAAGGATTTCGACCAACGCACCGATCCGAAGCTTGCCGCATCCGCGGTTGTCGGGCGCGCCATGGGTTATTTCTTCACCCTTCGCGATGCCCGGGTCTTCCCGCTGCAACCGCCGGCTATCCCAGGCCTTGGCAATTCCAGCGGCTTTTCGATGTATCTCGTCGATAGCGGTAAAACCGGGGTCGATGCATTGACCTCGGCCTCTCAGACACTTCTTCAGGCAGGCAACAGCAATCCGTCCGTCACGGCGCTCAGATCCAACAGCCCGCCGGCGGAAAACCAGCTGAAATTCCTGCTCGACCAGGAGAAGATGGGGGCCATGGGCCTCGACATCGCCACGGTCAACTCCATGCTGTCGACGATCTTTGCCGGCAGCGACGTCAATGATTTCACGCTGAACAACGAGTTGAAGAAGGTCTATGTGCAGGGTGATGCGCCCTATCGCATGCAGTCGGATGCCATCAACAGCTGGTATGCCCGCAACGAGAGCGGCGAAATGGTGCCCTTCTCGTCCTTCATCAAGCCACAATGGGTCAGTGGAGCGCCTACCCTCAGCCGCTTCAACGGCGTCAGCGCCATTTCCATGGAAGGGTCCGCCGGCCCCGGCGTCAGTTCCGGCACGGCGATGGACGCCATGGAGAACCTGACGGCCAATCTCGGCGGTGGCTACACCGTCGCCTGGCAGGGCATATCCTATCAGGAACGTCTGTCCGGCTCGCAGGCGCCGATGCTTTACGCACTGTCGCTGCTCGTCGTCTTCCTTTGCCTGGCAGCCCTTTATGAAAGCTGGTCGATCCCCTTCTCGGTCATCATGGCGGTGCCGATCGGCGTTCTCGGTGCCGTGGCGGCAGCGACCCTGTTTGGCCAGTCGAACGACGTCTATTTCAAGGTGGGCCTGCTCACCACAATCGGCCTTGCGGCAAAGAACGCGATCCTGATCGTGGAGTTTGCCAAGGACCGACAGATGGCCGGCATCGGCCTGATGGAGGCAACGCTGGAGGCGGCAAAACTTCGCCTGCGTCCCATCATCATGACGTCGCTTGCCTTCATCCTCGGCGTGGTTCCGCTGGCCATTGCAACCGGCGCAGGCTCGGCGGCGCAAAACTCCATCGGCATCGGCGTGCTCGGGGGTATGCTTTCTGCAACACTCCTTGGAATTTTCTTCGTACCCTCATTTTTCGTGGTGGTCAGGAAGCTTTCACGCGGTAAAAAAACGGCGAATTAACCTTTTATGCCGCGGGGCATTAATCATTCCGAATCGCGGGTACCGTCTCCGGCCGTAAGGCCGGGGGCATCAAAATAAGAGTTCGATGAAAGCAATCATCGCCAAACAGGGTGTACTCATGACTTCCATTCGCGCAGCAGCTCCCCTCGTCATGCTTCTGCTTTCAAGCTGCGTGCTCGGGCCAGACCACAAGGCGCCGGAAATTACCCTTCCGGTGAAATTCGCCGAAGGTGGCGTGGCAAGCAACGGTGACCTTTCCCAGCAAGCCTGGTGGACAGCGTTCCGCGACCGCCGCCTTGATGGCTTCATGAAGCAGGGTCTTGATCAGAACCTGTCCATTCTTCAGGCGCTTGAACGCATCAATCAGGCTGAGGCCAATGTGGTGGTTGCCGGCGCATCCGCCCTGCCAAGCCTGACGCTTTCCTCGCAGGCCGAGCGTAGCGGCGCCCAGGGGTTCCGCAACACGGCGAACACGTCGCCCACCTCGTCAGCCTCCGGAACACTCGATGTGTCCTGGCTGCTTGATCTCTTCGGTCGCTACAAGCGCAACAAGGAAAGTGCGCTTGCCTCGCTCGACGTCGCCTATGCCAATGTCGATACTGCGCGCCTGTCGCTGCTGTCGTCGGTCGCCTCGGCCTATATCGATGTGCGCTATTACCAGGAGCGTATCGCAATCGCCCAGCGGAACCTCAAGTCCCGCCGCGAGACGCTGGATCTGACCAAGCTTCAGCTGGAAGCCGGTGCTGCTTCGCGTCTGGACGTCGTGCAGGCCGAAGGTCTGGTCAACTCGACGCTTGCCGATATTCCGGGCTTTGAAACCAGCTTCCGCCAGGCTTCGCACCGCGTTGCAACGCTTCTGGCGCTTCCCGCTTCATCCTTGGTCGCAGACCTGCAGAAGGGTGGCGGACAGCCGGTCGCACGCGTCAATCCGAAGTCCGGCATCCCGGCTGACCTGATCCGCAACCGCCCGGACATTCGCGCAGCAGAGCGCACACTTGCCGCTTCCGTTGCCTCCATCGGCGTTGCCGAAGCCCAGCTTTACCCGAGCATCAGCCTCGGCGGCTCGATCACCCCTGGCTATACGCGCATTTCCGGCGCAGAAGCCGGTCGCCTGAGCTGGTCCTTCGGCCCGACGCTGAACCTGCCGATCTTTGATGGTGGCCAGTTGCGCGCCAACCTGAGTTCGGCCGAATCGCAGGCCCGCGAATCCTATCTCTCCTGGAAGAGCACGGTGCTCAGCGCCGTTGAGGAAGTGGAAAACGCACTGGCCGCCATTACCCGCGACGGCCGCACCGTGGCCGCTCTGCGTGATACCGTGCGCTCCTACGAAGAAGCATTGTCGCTTTCCACCGCAAGCTACCGCGATGGTGCCTCCTCGCTGCTCGACGTTCTCGACGCGCAGCGCCAGGTTTCCACTGCACAGGCCAGTCTTGCCGCTGCCATCCAGCAGCAGGCGCAGGATTACGTGACGCTGAGCGTTGCCATTGGTGGCGGTTATGCCTGGGGCAAGGGCCCGACTGTCGTTGCCGCAGCCAACGCACCGCAGCGCTGAAACGCATCCGCTTCAACAAAACAAAAACCCCGCAGCTTCATCGAAGCTGCGGGGTTTTTCATGGCCGGTGCATTCTGAAGAGATACGAACCGGACGCAGCCTTTCGGCCACGACCGCCCTCCCAAAAAATCAGTTCTTGGCGCGCTCGACGTAGGAATTGTCTTCCGTTGCGACAACGATACGAACGCCGGCGTCGACATGCGGCGGCACCATGACGCGCACGCCGTTCGACAGGATCGCCGGCTTGTAGGACGACGATGCCGTCTGGCCCTTGACGACCGGCTCGGTCTCGACGATTTCCAGCGTCACGTGGCGCGGCAGCTGCAGGGCAAGCGCAATGCCTTCATGCATGGACAGGATGCAGGTCATGCCTTCCTGCAGGAAAACCTTCTGGTCACCCATGGTTTCGACATCCACGACCACCTGGTCGTAATTCTCGGGGTTCATGAAGTGGAAACCTTCGCCGTCCTGATAGAGGAACTGGTGGTTGACGTCTTCCACGAAGGCGCGCTCCACCTGTTCGGTCGTGCGCCAGCGCTCCGACACCTTCACGCCATCGACGATGCGGCGCATGTTGACCTGCGTCACGGGCGTGCCCTTGCCGGGGTGGAAGTTTTCGGCGGTGAGCACGACGTAGAGCTTGCCATCGACATCGAGGACGTTGCCCTTGCGGACGGAAGAGGCGATTACCTTGACCATTGGATTTCCTTGTGACTGCCTTGGCTTGTCAGTTCGCAGAATGCGTCGTAGAGGTCCAGCCTTCCGCCAGCCTCTGACACGCTTGATCTGTTTTCCCGGGCGCAACTACCTTAAATTGGCGGAAATAGAAAGCCTTCGCACGTCAAGGCCCGGAATAAAGCCCGTCCATGGAGCCAGATTTGCCCCACACCTCTCCTCCTTCGCGCCCTGCCTGGTGGCGACCGGACATCCATGCCGATCGCCGTCCGCTGCTGATCGGCCGCAATCGCATCCAGGCACGGTTCCGGCGGTTCTTCGAAGAGGCTGATTTCGTCGAGGTCGATACGGCAACGCTTCAGGTTTCCCCCGGCAACGAGGCGCATCTGCATGCCTTTTCAACGGATGCCCTGACGACGGATGGTGAGGCGACCCGGATGCACCTGCACACATCGCCGGAATTTGCCTGCAAGAAGCTACTTGCCGCCGGCGAGCGTCGCATCGCCTGCTTTGCCCATGTCTATCGCAACCGCGAGCGCGGGCCGCTGCACCACCCGGAATTCACCATGCTGGAATGGTACCGCACCGGTGAGACCTATGAACGCCTGATGGAAGACAGCGCACAGCTCATCGCCCTTGCCGCCGAAACCGCCGGCACGCGGTCATTTCAGTTTCGCGGGCGGAAAATGGATCCGTTTGCCGAACCGGAGCGCCTGAGCGTCGCCGACGCGTTCGAGCGTTTTGCCGGAATCGATCTTCTCGCCTCGGTTTCGGAAAACGGCGAGACGGACCGGGAGCATCTGCGCGCCGGGCTTCTGAAAGCCGGCATCCGCACCGCCGAAGATGACACCTGGACGGACCTGTTCAGCCGCGTTCTTCTTGAAAAGATCGAGCCGAACCTGGGGGATGGCCGCGCCACCATTCTCGACCGTTATCCGATCTGCGAGGCAGCCCTTGCGCGGCCTGCCGCCGACGATGCCCGCGTTGCCGAACGCTTCGAGCTTTATGCCTGCGGCGTGGAGCTTGCCAATGCGTTTGGCGAGCTGACGGATGCTGGCGAACAAAGACTGCGCTTCGAAGCGGAAATGGCGGAAAAACAACGTGTCTATGGCGAGACCTATCCGCTCGACGAGGATTTTCTCGAAGCCCTTGCCATCATGCCAGAGGCAAGCGGCATTGCGCTCGGCTTCGACCGGCTGGTCATGCTGGCAACAGGGGCCACGCATATCGAGCAGGTGATGTGGGCGCCCGTGGCGGATACCGGCCCATGACAAGCCGTCGCGCGCTGAAAACACCTGAAGATCTTGCCGGCGCGGGCCTCCTCGACGCTCCAAGGGTTGAGGCAGCACGTCAGGTCACTGAGCGTTATGCCGTGGCCGTCACACCTGCCATGGCGCGCCTGATCGATCCGGCCGACCCGGCAGATCCCATTGGCCTCCAGTTCCTGCCCGACCTTCGCGAACTCGATATCATGCCGGAAGAGCGCGAGGACCCGATCGGCGATGGCGCGCATTCGCCGGTCAAGGGTGTCGTGCATCGTTATCCCGACCGCGTGCTCCTGAAGGCGGTGCATGTCTGTCCGGTCTATTGCCGTTTCTGCTTTCGCCGTGAAATGGTCGGCCCCTCCGGCGATGGCACACTGTCTGCGCCGGAACTTGGCCAGGCCTTCGACTATATTCGCGCGCACCCGGAAATCTGGGAGGTGATCCTGACCGGTGGTGATCCGCTGGTTCTGTCACCGCGCCGGCTGTCAGAAATCCTTGGCGGTCTCAAAGACATCCCGCATGTCAAAATCATCCGGTTTCATAGCCGTGTGCCGGTGGTCGATCCGGAAGCGATCAATGACGCGCTGATCGGCGCGCTGAAAGACAGCGGCAAGGTCACCTATGTGGCGCTTCACGCCAACCATCCCCGCGAGATGACGGAAAGCGCCCGCGCCGCCTGCGCCCGGCTGGTCGAGGCCGGCATTGCCATGGTCAGCCAGACGGTGCTGCTGAAGGGCATCAACGACGACCCGAAAGTGCTGGCGGATCTGATGCGGGCCTTTGTCGAGGCCCGCGTCAAACCGTATTACCTGCATCACCCGGACCTTGCCCCCGGCACCAGCCATTTTCGCCTCGACATTGCCGAAGGCCAGCGCATCGTGGCGGCCCTTCGCGGCCATGTCTCCGGCCTTTGCCAGCCGACCTATGTGCTGGATATTCCAGGCGGCTATGGCAAGGCGGATATCGGCCGCAGCGCCATTCGCCCGCTCGGCGAGGGCTGTTATTCGGTCAGCGATTTTCGCGGCGAGGAGCATCTTTACCCGCCCAAGGTCTGACGCCACAGGCGCCGCTTTCGTCAATAAAGCCCGATGGCGGCACCGACCGTTGCGCCGGCGCCCGGTGTCGTCGGGGCGGGATTGGCAAGATATTGCTGGAAAAGCTGCACCATCTGCTGGTCGCGCGCGTCGGCGGTTGCACCCCCCATCACCACGCCGATAAAGCGCTGGCGGCCCTTCTGCACGGAGGTCACGACATTATAGCCGGAAGCGCTGGTATAACCTGTCTTGATGCCATCGACGCCCGGATAGAGGTCGAGCATGAAGTTGTGCCCCTTCAGCGGTTTGCCCCGAAACTGGGCTGTGCGCGTACTGAACAGCGAAAATTCACGCGGGAAATGATGCATCAGCGCCATGCCGAGAACCGCCATGTCACGCGCCGTCGTAAACTGCCCGTCCGCCGTCAGCCCCGTGGCATTGCGGAACGTGGTGTTGGTCATGCGAAGCGCCCGTGCCTTCTGCGTCATCATCTGCGCAAACGCATCCTCGCTGCCACCGAGCCGCTCGGCCATGGCGATGGCCGCGTCATTGGCAGACAGCACGATCATGCCGGTGACGGCGTCGCGTACGCTGACCGTTCCGCCCGGCGGAACATTCAGCTTGTAGGGCACGGTGGAGGCTGCGTGGCGTGACATCGGGATCTGCTCGTCCCAGCCAAGCTTGCCGCGGGAAATCGCCTCGAATGTGAGGTACAGCGTCATCATCTTGGTGAGCGAGGCCGGCCGGTTCAACGCCTGCGCATTGTCAGAGGCAATGACGGCCCCGGTTGCGGCATCCACCAGAATGCGCGCCTGGCCCGCCCATGCCTGAGCACCGGAAGACACCAGAACAACGAGGACCAGGGCCGCCCGTTTCATCAGGCCACGGTTCTGACGCATGGTATTTTTTCCCCTCTGTCCATCTTTTAAACGCGGCCACGCTCGACAAATGCATCGCGGCTCCTGCGCTCCCACATAGGGCGATATACGGCCTGCGTCCCGCGACAAAACTCCTGCAACCGATCAAATTCGGGGGAGCTTTGCCTCAAGGCAGGAACGCCCGCCATCGCGTGCCGCCTTGTCATGGTCGCTCAAATGCCACAAAAGGCGATCGGCACCGATGCTAAATGCCCAATTTTATTGCGAAACCTATGGACGGCCCCCGCAAGCGCGCTAATCTTCCCCCATCAACCGTCCGTGGGGAGACGCAAATGGCCACCGTCCAGCCAGATCAGGCGCAAGACGTCATCGAGCCGGGAGTGTTTCCCGATCCAGACGACGTGCTGGCCCGCTCCTATGGCCTCTCCGGCGACCTCACGCCAATTGCCGGCAATTCTCATGCGTTTACCTTTGCCGATGACCGTCTGTCCTACCGGCTGGATTTCACCGACGACGACAGCGAGCAGGCGCGTTTTCAACAGCAGGCGGAGATGCTCGACAGGCTTTTCGAGCACGAAGACCTGGTCCAGGGTCCGCTGCCCATCCGCGACATCTATGACGCCTTCGTTGTGCCGCTCAAAACAGAAGAGGGCGAAACACCCCTCTGGGCACGGCTTCTGCGTCTGCCGGATGGCCAAGCCCTTCCGACCAGCCGGGCGCCGTCCCCCGCAGAGGCCCGCGCACTCGGCCAGTTTGCCGCGCGGCTTATCCTGGCGCTCGAAACCGACAAATCCGGCGAAGATGGCGAACAGCCGCCTTCTCTCACCTCGGCCCGTGATCTTCGACAGGCCGGCCCGACTGTGGTCAAGCTTTTGCGCGCGGTGGGGGATTCGTCTGTGCGCGATCCGGTGGCAAAAACCATGGTGGCGGCGCTGCGCCAGATCCAGCCGATCGGCCCGCAGCTTCGGGTCCGCACCGTGCATCACCAGCCGGTGCGCGCCGAGGTTCTGGGGGATAACCTGGATGGCGGATGGCGCCCGACCTCCTTCACCAGTGCCGATGCACTGGGCGAAGGCTGGATCGCCGCATCGCTTGCCGCACTCTGTGCAGATCTGATCGTCTCCGGCGACACCAATATTCTGGACTTCCTGCCCGCCGTGGCTGGCTTCCATCAGGAACTGCCGCTTGTCGAGGAGGAACTGAAGGCGCTGTGGCCATTGACCTTGATTCGCATCGGCCTGTTGCGGGCAAAGGCGGAACACGAGGCCGTGTTTGCCGAAAGTGACGAGACGCTCAGCGCCCGCCAGCAAGCGCGCGACCTGTTTGGCCGTGCAACCGCCGTACATCCCGCCTTCATGGACGCCGCCATTCTGGATGCGGTGGAATGGCCACGCGAGGCCGCGCCGGAACTGGGCCTGCTCCTGCCGGAGATCGATGCCGATGCGATCCGTGTCGTTGATCTCTCCGTGACAAGCCCGCTGTTTGCCGAGGGCAATTGGCAGGACCCGGATATCGACTGGCGGCTTCTGGCGCGCATTGCCTGGGACAGCCGCATGGGGGCAACCCGGTTTGGCGAATACAGGTTTTCGCGCGCCGAAGCAGCCAGTGGCCAGGAGGCCGAAAACTTTGCGCTGCACGTGGATCTCTGCGTGCCGGCAGGCATCGTTGCCGTAGCGCCGATGGGTGGCATCGTGCATCTCGTTGAGAACCGGCTGGTGCTGGTGGCCAAGGAGGCAAGCCTTTATCTTGAGGGGCTGGACAGCGTGCTTGTCGATGGCACGGCGCTGTTTGCCGGAGACAGGCTCGGCGTGGTCGCCGGCAGCGACGGTGCTGTCGGGGGGCTTCGCATCCGCATCTGCCGCGCCGCCGACCTCCTGCCGCCTTTGTTTGCCCCCGCCCGCTACGCGCGGCTGTGGAACCGGCTCGTGCTATCTCCCTCGCTCCTGTTCGGGCGTGATCTCGATGCGCCCTCCGCCAGCCGGCAACCGCTGGCACGCGGCTGGCAGGATGCCGTTTTTGACGGCCAGGGCCGTTCCTTCGTCGATCTTTCCGGCGCCGCCGGACTTTTGGGCCACGGCAATGCCGACATGGCGGAGGCGGCCTATCGCCAATGGATGACGCTTGCCGGCCTTCAGGATACACAAGCCGAGGCGGATTTCCGCGCGGCC
Source organism: Neorhizobium sp. PAMB6630 (assembly GCF_058242775.1). NCBI lineage: Bacteria > Pseudomonadati > Pseudomonadota > Alphaproteobacteria > Hyphomicrobiales > Rhizobiaceae > Neorhizobium > Neorhizobium sp. PAMB6630. Next base: position 116,148 of record NZ_CM177836.1, on the reverse strand, counting down.
CTGCGCAGCCTGCTGCCCGATGGTTTTGAAATTCTGACCCTGACCGACGAAGCCTCGGCCATCGCCATGGCCGAGACGCTTGCCGCGCAATTTTCCGATGACGTCAAAATGCTTGTTATCGCGGATGAACGTCGCCACGGCCTTGGCCGGCTGGGAACGTCCCTCTGGCGCTTCGAGCGCGAGGAAACACTGCCTGATATCATCGTGACCGGCTCGCCGGTGCCGGGAGAAGCGCTTGCTGCGGTCATAGTGAAGGCCGCATATGCCGCCATTGAAACCCCGCCGGCAGCCGTTTTGCCGGGTGCCGTCGCCTGCCGGGTGGGTTGCGCCGTACTGGACACCCTCGGCGATGGCGCAATCCGTGAACGGACGGGCACCACGGCAGTTTATCTCGGCGAGCAGCTGCAAAAGATCGGAAGCTGGATGCCGGACCTGTTGACTGTCGAGGTCGAGGGCTTGGCGGTTGACCTGCTGCTACCCGACGGATCGCTCTCCTCCTTCGATCTCGCGCGGCAACTGGCTGCCCACGGCATTCTTGTGCCACGCCCGCAGAGTGGCGATCGGCTAGAACTTGCAGCACCGCTTTGTCTCGCGCGCAAAAGTGCCGACCGGCTGACGGAAGCGCTTGTGGCGGTGATGCTGAAGCTTCGCCCTGAGGCCGGGTCTTTCGACGCAGTAGACGAGAAGGCCGCCGCCCCAGAGGCGGAGCCTGCGTGAGCCATCCGTGAAACACGGCAGATCGGCGAACAGGATTTCTCAAATCCGCCTTACTCCTGTCATCAAACGGAAAAAAATTCTAGGTAGACAGGAATTCGATTGAAGTTGCCGATCGACTCACATATGGTCCGCCATCAAGGACAAGCTGAAATTTTGCTCGTCCGGAAGAGCGCAACACCAACAGGGAGAGTGACATGTCGAAATCCGTCCGTAGTGCTGCCCTTCGTTGGCGTGCGCATGATGTGAAACGCGCGGGAATTTTCTCCACCCCGTGCTGTCGAATGTGACGCTTCACCTTCCAAGGATCTGAAAAGTCAATTCGTCGTGCTGTCTTGAACAGCCACACCAGGAGTATGACCATGCAAAAGCAGGTTATCGAATACGGCGGCGAGCCTGTCGGCATCGTCGTGCCCGATCAGGACCGCCTGAAGTTCATCGCCGTGAAGTTTCACGTCATTGATCTGGACGAACAACGGTTTGCGTCCGCAGACGAGGTTCGTCTTGCGATCCGCAACCATGTCCGTGCCCAGAGCGAAGCGATCGCGACTGCTGCGGTCGCCTGAGACTGACCCGATGGGACCAAAATCGAGCCGCCCAGACTCTGGCCCGGGCGGCTTTTTCATGGGTGCTGCGGGCTTAGAAGGCGGTAAAGGTCAGCGTCGTCAGGGAACGTTCGATGCCGGGAATGGTGGCGATCTTCTCATTCACGAAGCGGCCGATTTCCTCGCCTTCCGGCAGATAGATTTTCAACAGCAGATCCCAGTCACCGCTGGTGGAATAAAGCTCGGACACAAGCTCGGTCTTGTAGATGGCATCCGCCACTTCGTAAGTGGTTCCCGGCGCACAGCGCAACTGAACGAAAATCGGCTTCATGGCAGGTTTTTCTCCTCGGATCGGCTTTGACGATCTGGTGATGGTTGCCGACTATTGGCCGATGCGGCCGGAGCGCGCAAGCCGGTCCTTGCCGATCTCGCTGAGAAGCCAGTCGCGAAACGCCACCAGCGGCGGATAGTTTGCCCGGTCCGGCGGGTAGGCCAGGTGATAATCTCCCGTGCGCATATCCGTGTCGGGCACTGCCTCGACCAGCTGGCCAAGCTGCAGTTCGCGCGCAATGAGCACGCGCGGCAGAAGCGCCACGCCAAGGCCTGCGGTTGCAGCCTCCGCCATGGTGATGAACTGGTCAAACAGCATGCCGTGCAGGGCATCGAACGCGACGCCCTGCTGGCGAAACCACATCTCCCAGGCATCGGGGCGCGAGTTCAGATGCAGGAGCGGTCCTTTCAGCAGATCGTCTGCCCCTCTAAGGCCGTACCGGGCGAAAAAATCCGGGCTGCAGGCGGCAACCACCTCTTCGCCCATCAGCGTCACAAGCGTTGCTCCCGGCCAGCGCGGCGGACCGAAATGAATGGCGGCATCCAGCGTGTCGAAGCGAAAATCGAACGGTTCGAGCCGGGTGATGAGGTTCACCACCATGCCCGGATAGGCATCGAGAAAGTGCGGCATGCGCGGCGTCAGCCAGCGCGTGCCGAAGAACGGCAGGATCGCCAGGTTGAGCGTGCCGCCGGACGGATTGGCCCTGAGGTTGAGCGAGGCGCCGGAAATGCGCCGCAAGGCCTCGCGCACCTCGCGGGCATAGGTGTCGCCGGCAATCGTCAGGCGGATCGTCTGGCGTTCACGCAGGAACAGCGCCACGTCGAGTTGCTTTTCGAGCGCCGAAATCTGCCGGCTGACAGCGCTCTGGGTGAGGCCGAGTTCCTGGGCTGCCGCCGTGACGCTACCGGTGCGGGCAGCGGCCTCGAACGCGGCCAGCAGTGAGAAGGATGGCAGGAAGCGCCGGGGCGGCAGCATGGTCATTCCTCCAGAGAATGAACTGTTGAGAAGAATTCGATATTCACTGGCAGAAGCCGGCTGTAAAGATACGATCTGCGGCTTTCCGGAACCCTCCGGCCGCCTCATCCGGACATCCCCCATGCTCAACGATCCCCGCTCCCACGGCCTCTGGGAAAAGACCGCCCCCGCCCCGCCGGAAACCCGCGTCCTCAAAGGGACGGCCAATGCTGACGTGGTCATCATCGGCGGCGGCTATACCGGTCTTTCGGCAGCCCTTCATCTGGCTGAAGCCGGGCGCTCTGTGGTGCTTCTGGAGGCAAAGGAAATCGGTTTCGGCGGTGCCGGGCGCAATGTCGGGTTGATCAATGCCGGCATGTGGGTGATGCCAGACGATCTTCCAGGCGTGCTCGGCGCCACGCATGGCGAGCGCCTGCTCGATCTGCTCGGCAACGGGCCACAGGCGGTGATGGCGCTGATCGACCGCCATGGCATCGACTGCGAACTGACCCGCACCGGCACGCTGCATTGCGCTGTCGGCGAGGAAGGCTTGAAGGAAATCAAAGACCGCGCCCGCCAGTGGCAGGTGCGCGGCGCCCCAGTCAGCGTGCTTAATGCAGCAGAAACCGAACGGCGGATCGGCACCCGCGCCTATCACGGCGCGCTTCTCGACATGCGCGCCGGCACGCTGCAGCCGCTGGCCTATGCGCGCGGGCTTGCCCATGCCGCCGTCAAGGCGGGTGCCGCCCTTTATACGCAAAGCCCGGTCATCGGCTGGCGCCAGGCGCAAGGGCGCCACACGGTGGAAACGCCTGAGGGGTCCGTCATCGCCGACTGGGTGATCGTCGCCACGGATGCCTATACGACCGGCCCGTTCCAGGCTGTGCGCACCGAACAGGTCCGCCTTCCCTACTTCAATTTTGCCACCCTGCCGCTGTCCGACAATCTGCGCCGCTCCATCCTGCCGGAGCGCGAAGGGTGCTGGGATACGAAGGAAATCCTGTCCTCGTTCCGCATGGATGCCAGCGGACGGCTGGTGTTCGGCTCGGTCGGCGCGCTTCGCGGCACCGGCGCTGCCGTTCACCGCAACTGGGCCAAACGCGCCCTTGTCCGGCTGTTTCCGCAACTGGGCGACGTGGCGTTTGAGGCGGAATGGTATGGCCAGATCGGCATGACCGACAATGCGCTGCCCCGCTTCCACAAATTCGCAGATCGCGTCATCGGTTTTTCCGGTTATAACGGGCGTGGAATTTCACCCGGCACCGTGTTTGGCCAGGTCCTTTCGCGCCATGTGCTGGGAGAGATGGGTGAAGAAGATCTTCCCCTGCCTCTCAGCGCGCCGAAGGACCCGGCCTTTCGCACGCTGAAGGAAGCCTATTATGAAGCGGGCGCGCAGATTGCCCATTTTACCGGTGACCGGTTCTAGAGCCTGATGGTTCGACCAGCGCCGGACAGATATCAAAGATGACCCATACAGAAAGACGAGAAGGACAAAGATGACCCTCGCCACGCTCAACCTTACCGCCGAAACCGCTGCCATCCTTGCAAAGCTTGGCGTTGACGCTTCTGCCTATACCGGCGGCACGCTTGCTGTTCGCTCGCCAATCACAGGCACGGAAATCGGCCGCCTGCCGGAAATTTCCGCGCCCGATACGACAAAGGCCATCGATGCCGCGCACCAGGCCTTTCTGGAATGGCGCCAGGTGCCGGCACCGAAGCGCGGCGAACTGATCCGCCTGCTCGGCGAGGAACTGCGTGCGGCGAAGGCCGATCTCGGCCGCCTCGTTTCCATCGAAGTGGGCAAGATCACCTCCGAAGGTCTCGGCGAAGTGCAGGAAATGATCGACATCTGCGATTTCGCCGTCGGCCTGTCGCGCCAGCTTTATGGCCTCACGATCGCCACCGAACGCGCCGAACACCGCATGATGGAAACCTGGCATCCGCTCGGCGTCACCGGCATTATTTCCGCCTTCAACTTCCCCGTTGCCGTCTGGGCATGGAATGCGGCGCTGGCGATTGTGTGCGGCAATTCCACCGTCTGGAAGCCATCGGAAAAGACGCCGCTGACAGCACTGGCCACGCAGGCAATCTTTGAAAAGGCGCTCGCTCGTTTTATCGCCGAAGGCGGCAAGGCTCCGGCCAACCTGTCGACGCTGTTGATCGGCGGGCGCGAGATCGGCGAAGTGCTGGTCGACCATCCGAAGGTACCGCTCGTCTCGGCCACCGGCTCCACCGCCATGGGGCGTGCCGTCGGCCCGCGCCTTTCCAAGCGTTTTGCCCGCGCCATTCTGGAACTCGGTGGCAACAATGCTGCAATCGTCACCCCGACGGCCGATCTCGACCTGACCCTGCGCGGCGTTGCCTTTTCCGCCATGGGCACCGCCGGCCAGCGCTGCACCTCGCTTCGCCGTCTTTTCGTGCATGAAAGCGTCTACGACAACCTCGTGCCGCGCCTGCAAAAGGCCTATCAGTCGGTCACCATCGGCAATCCGATGGCGGACGGCAATCTTGTGGGACCGCTGATCGACAAGGCAGCGTTTGACAAGATGCAGACGGCTCTTGCGGCCGCAAAGGCCGAAGGCGGCAGCGTGACCGGTGGCGAGCGTGTGTCTGCCGATGAAGCCGCTGACGCCTATTACGTGCGCCCGGCCATCGTCGAAATGCCCTCGCAATGCGGCCCGGTGATCGAGGAAACCTTTGCGCCGATCCTCTACGTGGTCAAATATTCCGATTTCGACGCGGTGCTGGCGCTCCATAATGATGTGCCGCAGGGCCTGTCCTCCTCAATCTTCACCAATGACATGCGCGAGGCCGAAACCTTCATTTCCGCCCGTGGCTCCGATTGCGGCATTGCCAATGTCAACATCGGCCCATCCGGTGCGGAAATCGGCGGAGCCTTCGGCGGCGAGAAGGAAACCGGTGGCGGTCGCGAATCGGGCTCCGACTCCTGGAAGGCCTATATGCGCCGGGCAACCAACACCTTTAACTACGGCCGCACGCTGCCGCTGGCGCAGGGCGTGAAGTTCGACATCGCCTGAGTGCAAGATCGAGGGGGCAGCGGCGATGCCGTTGCCCCCTCCACGACAGGGGCCGCGCAACGCGCTAGTCTTCCGGCCGAATCGCCGATGACTTGGAAGGACCCCGCCATGACCTCCCCCCTCAATCTCCTCACCGACATCGACGGCGTGAGCGTCGGACACGCCACGGATCTCGCGCTCGGCTCAGGCGTCACTGCGGTGGTTTTTGATGAACCGGCCATCGCCTCCGGCATCGTTCTGGGTGGTGCGCCGGGCGGGCGCGATACCGCGCTGCTCGATCCATCGCTGACGGTCGAAAAGGTGGATGCGCTGGTGCTGTCCGGCGGATCGGCCTTCGGGCTTGACGCGGCCGGCGGCGTGCAGGCGGGGCTTCGCCAGATCGGCCGGGGCCTGCAGGTGGGCACAACCCGTGTGCCGATCGTTCCGCAGGCGATCCTCATGGATCTGCTGAACGGCGGCGACAAGGACTGGGGTCTGCATTCGCCCTATCGCGACATGGGTTATGATGCCTTCAAGGCGGCGGCCAAGGGGTCCTTTGCGCTTGGAAGCGTCGGCGCCGGCACCGGGGCGACCACGGCAACCTTCAAGGGCGGGCTCGGATCCGTCAGTGCCGTAACCGCGAACGGCCACCGAATTGCGGCCCTTGTCGCCGTCAACGCGCTGGGCTCGGCGACGGTTGGCGATGGTCGTCATTTCTGGGCAGCACCATTCGAAGAGGACGGTGAATTCGGCGGGCTTGGGCTTCCGGAGACATTCACAGCCAGCGATATATCCATGCGCCTAAAAGGTGTGAACCTCACGGCCACCACCATCGGCATCGTTGTGACCGATGCAATCCTCACCAAGGCGCAGGCGCATCGCCTGTCGATCATGGCGCATGACGGGCTGGCGCGTGCCATCCTGCCCGCGCATCTGCCGGCCGATGGCGATACGGTGTTTGCCGCGTCAACCGGCAAACACGCGCTTCACGATCCGCACGACTTCATGGCGCTTTGCCATCTGGCAACGCTCACCTTTGCCCGCGCGGTCGCACGCGGCGTGTTCGAGGCAAGTGCGCTTCCGGTCGAAAAGACCCAGAAAGCCTGGCGCGACCGGGCGGATTGACCTCAGACCGCCGGCTGGGCCTGCCGCTTCATCACGGTGACGGTGACGAACCACAGCACGACGCCCAGCGCAATCAGGATGCCGGCGATGGTATATTGCACCGGATCTCGCCCGGTCCACGGACCGGCCAGAAAGGCGCAACTGACGGCACCCAGCACCGGCACGATTGTCGGCGTGCGAAAATGCTTGTGCTCCACCTTGTCCTTGCGCAGCACCAGAACCGCGACATTGACGATGGTGAAGACGCAGAGCAGCAGCAGCGCCGTGGTGCCGCCGAGTGCCGGCACGCCACCGGCAAAGGTGATGAGCAGCGCGGCAATCAGCGTGGTGAAGAGGATGGCGACGAAGGGCGTTCGGCGCGCAGAATGCACCTTGCCGAGCACGGGCGGCAGCACGTTTTCCCGCGACATGCCGTAGATGAGCCGGCTTGCCATCATCATATTGATGAGCGCCGAATTGGCCACTGCAAACATGGTGATGAGGCCAAAAATGCCAACCGGAAAGCCGGGCGCCCCCGCCTGCACCACCTTCAGCAGCGGCGTTTCGCCCTCGCCCAGTTCAGCGGCCGGAACCAGCGTGATCGCGGAGATGGAAACCAGCACATAGATGATGCCGGTCAGCACCAGGCCGCCCAGCAGCACTTTTGGAAAGATCCGGCTCGGCTCCTTGCATTCTTCCGCCATGTTGACGCTGTCCTCAAAGCCAACCATGGCGAAGAAGGCGAGCGTGGTTGCCGCGACCACGGACCAGATGGCGCCGCGATCGCCCGCCGGCTGGAATGTCCAGGCGCGTGAGACATCGCCCTCTCCACCGGCAATCGCCCAGAAGCCAATGCCGATGATGAGCAGCAGGCCGGAGAGTTCGATGACGGTCAGCACCACATTGACCTTGACGCTTTCACCGACGCCGCGAAAGTTGACGATGCCGACCAGCGCCATGAAGGCGAGCGCGACGCCGGTGACACCGAAGGCGCCCGCATCAAAGCCGGTGGAGGCGGCGAAATTGGCCGCAAAAGCCCGCGAGGCTGTGGCCGCCGAGGTGACGCCGGAGGACATAACGGCAAATGCCACGAGAAACGTCACGAAATGGATGCCGAAGGCCTTGTGCGTATAAAGTGCGGCACCGGCAGCGCGCGGATATTTCGTCACCAGTTCCAGATAACTGAAGGCTGTCAGCAGCGCCACGATAAAGGCGACGAGGAACGGCAGCCAGACGACACCACCCACTTCCGCCGCCACCTGGCCCGTGAGCGCATAGATGCCTGTGCCCAAGATATCGCCAACGATGAACAGGAGGAGAAGCCCCGGCCCCATCACGCGCTTCAGCTCCGGCTGGCTGCCGAGATGCTCCGCCATCTTATTTTCCTGCATGATCCTCTCCCTCCAATGTTTGGCTTAAACGTCAACCATGACGCCCGGTTCCCCTTTTCCGGACCGGATCGCAAACATGCGGGAACAAGTCTCCCATCCCGCAGTTCGGGACCGAATGCTGCCGCTTTCCAGATTGGCGGCCGCGTACCTATGTCTCACAAAAACAGGAGGGATGACCATGGACGACAGGAAATCCGGCACGATGCCATCAGGCACGGATGACAAGGTTCTGACCAACCGGCAAGGCCATCCGATCACCAACAACCAGTCGCAGCGCACGGTGGGCGCGCGCGGGCCGGCAACGCTTGAAAACTACCAGTTCCTTGAAAAGATCAGCCATTTCGACCGTGAGCGCATTCCGGAACGCGTCGTGCATGCACGCGGTTTCGTCTGTTACGGCGAGCTGGAAGTGACCGGCAAGATCGGTGACGAGCCCGCATCGAAATATACGCGCGCCAAGCTATTCCAGACGGCGGGCAAAAAGACGCCGCTCGCCATTCGTTTCTCCACCGTCATCGGCGGCCGCGATTCCTCTGAAACGGCGCGCGATCCCCGCGGTTTTGCCGTCAAATTCTACACGGAGGACGGCAACTGGGATCTGGTCGGCAACAACCTTGCCGTCTTCTTCATCCGCGATGCGATCAAGTTTCCCGACGTCATCCATTCGCTGAAGCCGGATCCGGTCACCTTCCGGCAGGAACCGAACCGCATTTTCGACTTCATGAGCCAGACGCCGGAAAGCATGCATATGCTGACGCATCTGTTTTCCCCGCGCGGCATTCCCGCAAGTTATCGCCACATGGAAGGTTTTGGCGTCAACACCTACAAGATGGTGAATGACAAGGGCGAGACCGTGCTGGTGAAATACCATTTTCATCCACGCGCCGGCCTTGCTTGCCTCACGGCAGAGGAAGCCGCCAAGGTGCAGGGCCAGGATTTTGGCTCGGCCTCGAAGGATCTCTTCACGTCGATCGAGCGCGGCGATTATCCGCAGTGGGACATGTTCGTGCAGATCATGGAAGATCACGACCATCCCGAACTCGACTGGGATCCGCTCGACGATACAAAAATCTGGCCGGAGCACCAGTTTCCGCTGCGCCATGTCGGCACGATGACGCTCAACCGCAATGTCGAGGATTTCTTCAACGAGAACGAACAGATCGCCATGGGCACCGGCGTTCTCGTGGATGGGCTGGATTTTTCCGACGACAAGATGCTTGTCGGGCGCACCTTCTCCTATTCGGATACGCAGCGTTACCGCGTCGGCAGCAATTATCTGCAGCTGCCGGTCAACCAGCCGAAGAACGCCAAGGTTTCCACCAACCTCTCTGGCGGGCAGATGAGTTTTCAACGCGATCTGGCGCCCGGCCAGAACCCTCACGTCAACTATGAGCCGTCGATCCATGATGGGCTTCAGGAAAGCCCGCGCGAGGAGCCGAACCATCCGCCCGAAGTTCACGGCCGGCTGACCCGCGAAGTGCTGGAGCGGCGCAACGATTATGTGCAGGCCCGCGGCCGCTTCTGCACCATGATGGACTGGGAACGCGACGACCTGGTCTTCAACATGGGCGATCTCCTGTCGCAATGTCAGCGGGATGTGCAGGAGCGCATGGTCTGGCATTTCTTCATGGTGCATGACGAATATGGCCGGCGTGTCGCCGAAAAGCTTGGAATTACGGTCGGTGATATCACCCATCTCGGCCCGCTTCCGAAGCAGGTGCTGACGGACGAGGAGACAAGGCGCCTGCAAAATCTCGGTCGCAATGGCGACAAGATCGATCCGAGTGTCTGGGGCCAGTGGACGAGTTCGGTAAAGAACCACAAGGCGACAGCCGAAGAGGTTGTGATGGGTAAGCTTCCCAAGGCCGGCATGATGCAAAGCGAAGCGGCCGAATAACCGCTCGTCACGCGTTGCCGCCCACTGAAAGATCAGTGGGCGGAGACATCGGCGCTTCAGATCGCACCTATGACAGCAGGTCGAAAAACAGATGAGGCCCGGTGCTGCAAACAGGAAAAAGCCCGCGACAATTTTTTCGCGGGCTTTGGTGACAGCTGGAATAATGTCGATCAGACTTTTGCGGAAGCGCCGGCTTCCTTAAGAGAGGCAAACTTCATCGTCAGGCTGCGCAGGTTGTGGTCGATCCAGTTTGCCATGGCGACTTCTTCATCGAGATTGGCCTTAAGGCCTGCCGTGGCGGCTGGAAAATTGCCCAGTTCCGCGACTGTCAGCAGCGATTTATAGGCGGCGATCTCGTAATTTTCGAAAGCGAAATTGGCAAACGAGTTCTTTACGATCTCATCGCCGGCCATGCTGTGGCTGATGGCGGCCATCGCACCGCCCATGGACAGCGCCATGTCTTTCAGCGCGGAATTGCTTTCCGATAGCCCCGAAAGAATTTCCTCCAGCCGCTGGATCTGGCCCTCTGTTTCACGAATATGGGCTTCCAGCCGATCGGCCACTTCTGGGTAATTCTCGATCCGCGATACTTGCGGCTTCATGATGGAAAGAGCCTGGTTTTCCATGGCGTGGGCGTTCTTCAGCCCGGTTACGAAAATCGTACGTGTCTCATTGGCATCTGCCATGTCTGAGCCTCCTTGGGTTGCTGGAAAACTAACCGGCAACGCAAAGGATAGTTCCTGACGGTATGGTTCAGGTGAGATGCGAGCGCCAGAGAGCGCGGTATTCGCCGAGCCCGTCTGCCTCAAACGGCAAAACCGCGCGGCCACTTTCAGCGGGAAGATGCGCACCGCAGAGGAGGGCTGCTCCATGCGTGGTGCCGGTCGAGCCGTTCAGCGCCAGAACCGGACGGCGAAGAAGACCGGCCAGCGCCGAAAGATAGGTTTCGTTTGCAGCAAACGGCCCTTCGACCAGAACCGGCCCGCCAGCGCCTATAAGCTCCAGGCAGGCCTCAGTCATCAGCGCCAGATAAAGCGAGGCCGCCGCGCAGCGCTCGTGGCGATCGGGGCTGGGCACAGTTACTGCCTCGATCCACCGAAGACGCTTTCCGGGAAACGGGCCGGAGCCTTCCGCCACGTTGGGCAAAAGCATCAAGCCTCTCGACAGGACACCCGGCAGCGCCGAGGAAACGCCATCTTGGGGAAACGGGCCAAGTGCTGCCGCCAGCATTTCAAATTCGCGCCCACCCATAAACCGCGCCGAGGGAACCGCGCGGCCATAGGCGTCGACATTAGCCAGCGTATCACGGGCCGGGTCGAGGTGATCGAGATCGCCGCCGACGGCAAAGCTGACCACCCAGGTGCCGGTGGAAACCACCGAAAACGGCGGCTCGCGGCCCACCAGATGGGCAAGCAGCGAGGCGTTGGAATCGTGCAGGCCGCAAAACACCGGCACCGGTGCCGAAAGCCCGATTTCTCCAGCAAGATCCGGCAGGAGATCCCCCAGCCGATCAAAGGCGGACCGCACCGGCGCCATCAAGGAGCGGATGCCGAGGTCATCGACAAGGTTGGAAAACTGCCCTTCCCGCGGGCGCCAGAGATCGGTGTGGCAACCGAGCGAGGTCACTTCGTTTGCCGCAACGCCGGTCAGCCGGAAAGCCCAGTATTGCGGGTAGGTCATGATCGCAGCCACGCGGGCAAAATCATCCGCAAAGGCCGTCTTCTGGTAATGCAGTTGCGCGCCAAGGTTCAAGCCACCGGGAAGGGCCGGCGAAAAGGTTTCCGAAAAAGGCGGGCGCAGCGCCGCATAGGCCTCTTCGATGGCCTGCGGATAATGATGCTCGTAATCCAACACCGGAAGGGCGAGTTCTCCCGACGCATCGACAAGGGCTGCCGAGGCGCCATGGGTGGTGATCGAAATCGCATCGAAACCTGTTGTGCCCGCAAGCGCCTTCAGGGCCTCACGGAAAAAGGCCCAGAGGGCATCGATATCGTAGTGCGGATAGGGCGGCGTGGAGAGAACCCGGTTCGGCACGCGCCGCACATCCAGTTCCTCGCCGCTTGCACAATCGAGAATGACAACCTTGGCATTGGTCTTGCCGACATCGAGAACGGCAATGCGCGAAAACCCCGTCATGGCAGGTGGAACACCGTGACGAGATCGGCCGCGACGGGCGAATTGTCCGCGTTCGTCTCCATGATATCGGCCATATGCGCCCACCAGCGCTTCATCACCGGATGCTCCGGCAGCCTTGCCATCGTGTGATCGGCGGGGCGGGTGAGGACACCGAAGAGGGTGCCGGTCTCGCGGTCGAGATGGATCGAATAATCGCTGACACCGGCCTCGTGCAGGAGGTCCACCAGGTCCGGCCAGATTTCGTCATGGCGCTTGCGGTATTCGGCTTCCATGCCGGGCAAAAGCTTCATCTTGAAGGCGTGTTTTTCAAGGCTCATGCGCGTCTTGCCTGTTTGATACGGCGCGCCAGGATGGGCAGCGCGATGGTGACGATGAGGAGAAGGCCAACGAAGATCGACATGACGATGCCGGGCACGTTCAAGAGCCCGAGGCCGAAGGTGACAAGGCCCATGACGAAGGCGGCAATGACGACGCCGAGGATCGTGCCGGAACCGCCGAGAATGGAGACACCGCCGAGCACGACCATGGTGACCACTTCCAGCTCCCAGCCTTGCGCGATGGAGGGACGCGTCGAGCCCAGCCGCGAGGTGAGGCAGACGGCCGCAATGCCGCTCATCAGCCCCGTCAGCAGGAAGAGGATGAATTTCACCCGCTCCACCGGCACGCCGGAAAAACGCGCGGCAAACTCGTTATTGCCGATCACCATGACCTGCCGGCCGAAATTCGTCTTGTGCAGGAGAATGGCAAACAGCGCGGCGCAGAGGAGGAAGAGGCCGAATTCGAAGGAGAAGACCCAGAACAGATAACCCTGGCCGAAATAGGCAAAGCTTTCCGGATAGCCGCCATAGGCCTTGTCGCCCAGCGTGATGTAGGAAATGCCGCGAAACAGGCTCATCGTGCCGATGGTGACGACGATGGAGGGCAGCTTCAGCGCCGAGACCAGAAAACCGTTGAAGGCACCGCAGAGAAGGCCGGTGCCGATGCCGATGGCAACAAGCCCCGGCGTTCCGATGCCGGCCTGCGCTGCCGCTCCCATGGCGGTTGAGGCAAGCGCGATGATGGCGGCAACCGACAGATCGATCTCGCCGGCAATGATGAGGAGCGCCATGGCAAAGGCAACAAGTGCCTTTTCGGTAAAGTTGAACGTCGCGTCCGACAGGTTCCAGGCATCGAGGAAATAGGGCGAGGCCAGCGAATTGGCGATGAAGATCAGCACCGCCACGCCAAACAGCAGCACTTCCCAACTGGCAAGGATGCGGGTGAAGGGCGTGCCAAGCCGGTCGGGTATCGCGCGGCGAGCGGGAGCAGTGTTTACAAGATCGCTCATGCCGTCACCTCGGTCTTTTCGCGGTTGCGCAGAATGATGCGGCCCTTGCGTGCCTCGGCACGGGCGTTGAAAACCACGGCCAGCACGATCACCACGCCGGAAATCGCCATCTGGGCAAAGGGAGATATGCCGATGACCGGCAGCGCATTCTTGATGACGCCGAGAAACAGCGCGCCGAGCACGGCACCGGCGACGGAGCCGATGCCACCGGCAATCGAGATGCCGCCGATCACGCAGGCCGCGACGCTATCCAGCTCAAAACCATTGGCAATATCGACATAGGCCACCGCATAACGCGACACCCAGAGATAACTGCAAAGCCCCGCCATAGCGCCTGACAGCACGAAGGCGAGAAAGCGCGTGGCGCCGATATCGATGCCGGCATAAACGGCGGCCACCGGGTTTCCGCCGGAAGCGAAGGCTGCACGGCCGAATGGTGTGCGGGTCAGCACGAACCAGAAGAGCAGCACCACCAGCACCGCCACCCAGGAGAGAACCGGCAGTCCCAGCAGCACCGTGCGGGGCACGTTGAGGAAGGTCGGCGTCATCTGGTGGGCGTTGACCCAGCTTCCGCCTGAGAGCACGAACGCCATGCCGCGATAGATGGTGAGCGTGCCGAGTGTGACGACAATCGGCGGGATCTGCAGGATCCACACGAGAAAGCCGTTGATCGCGCCCAAAAATGCGCCGATGCCCAGCGCCATGACGATCAGAATGACCAGCGGCAGATCGGGAAAGGCGGCATTGGTCATGGCGACCGCCATGCCGGTGAAGGCAAGGTTTGCCGCCACCGACAGGTCGATGGATTTGGTGAGGATCACCGTCATCTGCGCCAGCGCCAGGATGATGAGGATCGACGTGTCGTTAAAAATGTTGACGAGATTGCCCGGCTCGGCAAAACCCGGCGCGCGGGTGGCAAAGCCTGCAATCATCAGCGCGATAATGCCGGTGAGCAGGATCTCGCGGTTTTTCAGAAATCGTGTCATCGCGGATCCCTCACGCATTGCCGGTGGCGGCACGCACCAGCACTTCGGCTGAGGCCTGCGCCCGGTCGAAAACTCCCGCCTGCAGCCCCTCGCGCATCACCATGACCCGATCCGACATGCCCAAGATTTCCGGCAGTTCGGAGGAGACCATGATGATGGAGAGACCCTGGGAGGCAAGTTCGGAGATGAAACCATGCACGGCGGCCTTCGAGCCGATGTCGATGCCCTTGGTCGGTTCATCGAGAATGATCACCTTCGGCTGCGTCGCGAGCCACTTGCCGATGACGACCTTCTGCTGGTTGCCGCCGGAGAGCGTGCCAACCGGCACCGAAAGGGCCGCCGCCCGCAGGTCCAGCCGCTCGGCATATTGCCGGGCCAACTTTAACTCGTTGGCGGCATTGAGGAAGCCGGAGCGCGAGGTTTTGGCAAGCGAGGGTAGTGACATGTTCTGGAAAATCGGCATGGGCAGCGCCAGCCCATGGCGGCCACGCTCTTCCGGCACATAGACGATGCCGGCCGCAATCGCCTCTGCCGACGAGCGGATTTCGATACGATTCCCTTCAAGCGTCAGCCGGCCGGACGACGGTTTGGTGATGCCAAACAGCGACTGGCAAAGTTCCGAGCGCCCGGCGCCGATGAGGCCGTAAACACCCAAGATTTCGCCGCGCTTCAGTTCGAAGGAAATGTCGTGGAATTCGGTTGGATGGCAATAACTTTGAACCGAAAGCACCGTCTGGCCAATGTCGACCGCGATCTTCGGAAACGCATCATGGACGTCGCGCCCGACCATCAGCCGGACGATTTCCGCCTGCGGCGTTTTCTTCAAGCGTCCCTGCCCGACCGCCTTGCCATCGCGAAAAACCGCAAAGTTCTCGGCGATTTCATAGACCTCGTCGAACTTGTGGCTAATGAACAGGATCGCCTTGTCCTGGCGCTTCAGCCCTTCCACGATGCGGAAGAGATCATCGATTTCCTTGCGCGAGAGCGCCGCCGTCGGCTCATCCATGATGACGATACGCGCTTCGACCGACAACGCACGCGCAATCGCCACCAGATGGCGCTGGGCAATCGAGAGATCCTTGAGGCGGATCGTCGGATCGATGTCGCTTTCCAGCTGGCGGAGCAGGTCGCGCGAACGGGCATGGATGGTGCGCCAGTCGATAGTGCCGAAACGGCCGCGCGGGGCATGGCCGAGAAAGATGTTTTCACCGACCGTCAGTTCGTCAAACAGCACGGTTTCCTGATGGATGGCGGTGACGCCGGCATCGATTGCGGCCTGCGCGCTGGCAAAACTGATCGGCTTGCCATCGATCAGGATCTCACCCTCGTTGGGGCGGTAGATGCCGGTGAGGATCTTGACGAGTGTGGATTTCCCCGCACCGTTTTCACCGATCAGCGCTGTCACCTGCCCCGGATAAAGGCTGATGGAGACCTGATCGAGCGCTTTTACGCCGGGAAAAATCTGGCTGATGCCGCGCATTTCCAGAACCGGGGCGGTATTGTGTGTCGGTGCCGCGCGATGGCGGCTATCTTGTATCTGGGGGGCGCCGTTCATCATGCATGGCCATTTCGCTGAATGTTGATTGCACCGGGCGTGGCCCCCTCACCCGGCCTCCGCTCCGCTCGGCCACCCTCTCCCCGAGGGGAGAGGAGAAACCAGGCGTTGCGGCAAACCCCTTCTCCCCATCGGGGAGAAGGTGCCGGCAGGCGGTTGAGGGGGCGGAACACGCTTACCGTTCAAGGGACCTTCGACGATCAGAAGATCTTCGAGAACTGGTCGATGTTCTTTGCGTCATAGACAAAGGGATCGGCCATCGCGGCTTCGCCATTGTCGCCGATCTTGATCGAGCCCATGCGGCCCGTCTTCACTTCGGTGCCCGGCTTGCCGGTCGCATCACCCTTGACGAGGTGATAGGCGATCTGGGTTGCCGAATAACCGAGGTCGATCGGGTTCCAGATTGCAAATTCCTTCGTCGCGCCCGACTTGATGGCGCCGGCCATTTCAGACGGGAGGCCAAGGCCGGTCACGTAGACCTGACCGATCTTGCCGGCATCCTTCACCGCCTGCGAGGCGGCGAGCACACCAACCGTGGTCGGGGCAACGATCACCTTGACGTTCGGCTGCGAGGTGAGAAGGCCCTGGGCTTCGCGGTAGCTCTTGTCGGCGAGGTCATCGCCATAGACGGTGGTTGCGAGGTTGAGGCCGGGGAAATCCTTCAGCTGCTTCTTCATCTCGCCGATCCAGATGTTCTGGTTGGTCGAGGTGGTGGTGGCAGACAGAATGGCGAAATCGCCCTTGCCGCCGGGCAGATGGTCCTTGGCAAGCGTCAGGCACATCTTGCCGATCAGCTCGTTGGAGGACGGGTTGAGGTGCATGATGCGCCCGGCCGGTGCCACGCCCGAATCCCAGGAGATGACCTTGATGCCCCGCTGTGCGGCCTTCTTCAGGGCCGGCACCACGGCATCCGGATCGTTGGCGGAAATTGCGATGGCATCCACACCTTGCGCGATCAGCGAGTTGATGACTTCGATCTGGCCTTCGGCCGTGGTCGTGGTCGGGCCGGTATAGATGATCTTGACGCCGCCCAGTTCCTTGGCGGCCTCTTCGGCGCCCTTGTTGGCGGCTTCAAAGAAGCCGTTGCCGAGCGACTTCACCACCAGCGCGATCTTGATGTCGGCGGCAGAGGCAAAGCCTGCCATGGAAACGGAAGCTGCAAGCGCAAGCGTTGCTGCACCCAGATGTCTTCTCGATAATTTCATGTTCATTCCTCCCAATTAAAGACCGTTCTCTCCCCTTCTTCGGCCGGTCGTCTCCTCACGCGACCGAAGAAGTATCCTGTCTGCCGGCGGCTGCCACGGGTTTGACCGTGATCAGCTTCACGCCTGCATTTTCCACCATCGCGGCCGCCTCGTCGGTCACGCCGTCGTCGGTGATGATGGTCGAAACATTTTCCAGCGGGCAGAGGATCATGCTGGAGCGCCGGGCAAACTTGCCCGAATCGACCAGCAGGATCAGCTCATCCGCCTGGCGCATCAGCCGCTGCTCGCTCTGGATCACCAGCGCATCCGGCTCCATCACGCCAAGCGCCGAGATGCCTTGCGCACCGACAAACATGCGGCGCGCATAAAAATTGCGGATCGCGTCGTTTTCGAAGGGCGACAGAATCAGGCTCTGGTCGCGATAGATCGCGCCGCCCGGCACTGTCACCGTGCATTTCGACTGCTTGACCAGATGTTCGGCAATCGCGAACGAATTGGTCATCACCTGCAGGCGGCGGGCGGACATGAAATGCACCATCTGGAATGTCGTGGTGCCTCCGTTGATGATGATCGAATCACCTTCTTCGCAGAGTTCGACCGCTGCGCGCGCAATTGCGCGTTTCTTATCGATATTGACCGATTCCGACACGCGAAACGGTCGCGCCGCCAGATTGCCAAGCTGCGGCGGATGCATGGCTTCCGCCCCGCCGCGCACCCGGCGCAGCTTTCCCTGCACATGAAGGGCCGCAATGTCACGCCGGATCGTCGCCTCGGAAGCCTCCGTTAACTCAGCAATATCCTGCACCGTGATCACAGGTTTTTCCTGGATCGCGCTCAAGATGATGCGATGGCGTTCACGTTCGTGCATGGGGTCCTCCTTGCTGTCGATATAGTCTTAGCAAAAGATCGCTGTCAATCATAATCAATCACAAATCCCTATGTTGCGCCGCACAATGAAAACTTATGATCGTTTTTGATTGACAATCGTGATGTGCCTGCGCGATATCCTGAAGCCAACCGAGGTGGCTTGGAATGAGCGCCTTGAACAACAGATCTGGGAGGATTTCCATGACGGGCCAAACACACCTTCTCGAAAGCCGCTGGGACGATGCCCATGCGGCAAACCTCGATGAACCGGGCAAGCTTCTTTACCGCTCCAACCTTCTGGGCGCCGACAAGCGCATCACCAATTACGGCGGCGGCAACACGTCCGCCAAGGTCATGGAAACCGATCCGCTGACCGGGGAAAAGGTTCAGATCCTCTGGGTCAAAGGCTCCGGCGGCGATGTCGGCACGATCAAGCTCGATGGTTTTGCAACGCTGTACCAGGAGAAGCTGGAGGCGCTGAAGGGCATCTACAAGGGCGTCGAGGATGAAGACCGCATGGTGGGCTTCCTGCCGCATTGCACCTTCAACCTCAATCCGCGCGCGGCCTCCATCGATACGCCGCTGCACGGTTTTGTGCCGTTCACGCATGTCGATCACATGCATCCGGATGCAATCATCGCGATTGCCGCCTCAAAGAATTCCAGGGAACTGACGCAACAGATTTTTGGCGCCGATATCGGCTGGCTGCCCTGGCGCCGCCCCGGTTTCCAGCTGGGCCTCGATCTCGAAGCCTTCGTGAAGGCCAATCCGACGGCAAAGGGCGTGGTGCTGGAAAGCCATGGCCTGTTTACCTGGGCAAATGATGCCAAGGATTGCTACCTGCTGACGCTCGAGATCATCAATAAGGCCATCGCCTGGTTTGCCACGGAAACCGAGTGCAAGGTGATCTTCGGTGGCGCCGTCACCCAGAGCCTGCCGGCCGAAGAACGCCGCACGATTGCCGCCCGCCTGATGCCGGAGATCCGTGGCCGCATCGGAAAACTTGAGCGCAAGCTTGGCCATTTCGACGATCAGGATGCGGTTCTGGAATTCGTCAATTCCGCAGACCTGAAGCCGCTCGGGGCGCTCGGCACCTCCTGCCCCGACCATTTCCTGCGCACCAAGATCCGCCCGCTGATTCTTGATTTCGATCCGGCGCAGCCGGATGTCGATGCGGTTCTCTCCGGCCTCGATCAGGCGCTTGAAGACTACCGCGCCGATTACACGCGTTATTACCAGGCCTGCAAACACGACAACTCGCCAAAGATCCGCGACCCGAACCCGGTGATTTTCCTCGTTCCCGGCGTCGGCATGTTCTCCTTTGCGAAAGACAAGGCGACGGCCCGCATTGCCGGCGAGTTTTATGTCAACGCCATCAACGTGATGCGCGGCGCCTCAACCGTGTCCGACTATCAGGGCCTGCCGGAGCAGGAAGCCTTCGATATCGAATACTGGCTGCTGGAAGAGGCAAAGCTGCAGCGTATGCCCAAGCCCAAAAGCCTTGCCGGCCGGGTTGCCTTTGTGACCGGCGGTGCCGGCGGCATCGGCCGGGCAACGGCGGAACGGTTGGTGGCGGAAGGCGCCTGCGTGGTGCTGGCCGATATCGATGCGGACGCGCTTTCCTCGACGCTTGCCGATTTCTCCAAACGCCACGGCGCCGATTCCGTGCGTTCGGTAAAGCTTGACGTGACGCAGGAAACTGCTGTCATCGACAGCTTTGCAGCAGCGTCCGTCGAATTCGGTGGCGTCGACATTCTCGTCTCCAATGCCGGCATCGCCTCTTCGGCACCGGTAGAAGACACCACGCTTGCCATGTGGGACAAGAATATCAGCATTCTCGCCACCGGCTATTTCCTTGTTTCACGTGAAGCATTTCGTCTTTTCCGCCGCCAGAAGCTCGGTGGAAACGTGGTCTTCGTCGCCTCCAAGAACGGCCTTGCCTCCTCCCCCAATGCGTCGGCCTATTGCACCGCAAAGGCTGCCGAAATCCATCTGGCGCGCTGCCTGGCGCTGGAAGGGGCCGATGCCGGCATCCGCGTCAACACTGTCAATCCCGATGCGGTTCTGCGCGGCTCCAAGATCTGGAACGGCGAATGGCGCGAACAGCGCGCGGCTTCTTCGAAGATCGAGGTGGACGATCTGGAAGAACATTACCGCAAGCGCTCGATGCTGAAGCTCAACGTGTTTCCGGAAGACATTGCCGAAGCGATCTATTTCCTCGCGTCGGATCTTTCGGCGAAATCCACGGGCAATATCATCAACGTGGATGCGGGCAACGCGCAGAGTTTTACGCGATAAGGGCCTTGCGTCCGGATCCTATGCTCCTCACCCTCTCCCCGCCATGACGGGGAGTTGGTTCACGTAACGCTTGAACGCGCCGGAGACAGCACCGCATATCCCTTCTCCCCGCAAGCGGGGAGAAGGTGGCGGCAGCCGGATGAGGGACGCATCCTTTGGGAGGAAACACAATGACCGAACCGACAATTTCGAGCGATCAGATCGCCGTACACAATCAACAACACGCAGCCGCCCTTGCATCCGATTATTCAGCACTGGGCGAAAAGCTTTCCCGCAGTGGCATCGATATCAACGCCATCACGGCAAAGGTGTCGGACTTCTTCGTGGCCGTCCCCTCCTGGGGTGTGGGCACCGGCGGCACGCGTTTTGCCCGTTTTCCGGGCCCCGGCGAACCGCGCCACATCTTTGACAAGCTGGACGATTGCGCCGTCATCCAGCAGTTGACGCGGGCGACACCCACTGTTTCGTTGCACATTCCCTGGGACAAGGCTGACCCGAAGGTCTTGAAGGACAAGGCCGCATCGCTTGGCCTCGGCTTCGATGCGATGAATTCCAACACGTTTTCGGACGCCGCCGATCAGGCGCATTCCTACAAATACGGCTCGCTTAGCCACAAGGATGCAGCAACGCGGGCGCAGGCGATCGAGCACAACATCGAATGTATCGAACTCGGCGATGCGCTCGGCTCAAAGGCGCTCACTGTCTGGATCGGCGACGGCTCCAATTTTCCGGGCCAGACGAATTTCACGCGTCAGTTCGAGCGGTATCTCGATGCCATGCGCGAGATCTACAAGGCGCTGCCGGATGACTGGCGGCTGTTTTCCGAACACAAGATGTACGAGCCGGCCTTCTATTCGACCGTCGTGCAGGATTGGGGCACCAATTACCTGATCGCCCAGACGCTCGGTGACAAGGCCTTCTGCCTCGTCGATCTCGGCCATCATGCACCCAATACCAATATCGAGATGATCGTCGCCCGCCTCATCCAGTTTAAAAAGCTCGGCGGCTTCCACTTCAACGATTCGAAATATGGTGATGACGATCTGGATGCCGGTTCGGTGGATCCCTACCGCCTGTTCCTCGTCTTCAATGAGCTTGTGGATGCGGATCATCGCGGCGTGAAAGGTTTCCACCCCGCCCACATGATCGACCAGAGCCACAATGTCACCGATCCGATCGAAAGCCTGATCTCCTCGGCCAACGAGATCCGGCGCGCTTATGCGCAGGCCTTGCTGGTGGACCGTGCCAGCCTTGACGGTTTCCAGGAGGAAAACGATGCGCTGATGGCAAGCGACACCCTGAAGCGCGCTTATCGCACCGATGTCGAGCCTATTCTGGCAGAAGCGCGTCGGCGGGCTGGCGGGGCGATAGATCCCATCGCAGCCTATCGTTTAAGCGGCTATCGCGCGACAGTTGCAGCCCAGCGTCCTGCAGTCAAAGGAGGCTCCGGCGGCATCGTCTGAGCCCTCACAGGGATGTGTGCCTGGTGGAGTATCCCCAAACCAGGCACACAAACTATTGCATTAGCTAAATAAAATAAAGTTCATTAACTGTAATTCTTAATCAGATTTTAAAAACTTCGCGTTCGCCCCCTTCGCACCGCAACACAGTTTGATACACTGTCGGCTATTGGTAACGGGGTCGAGACTATGGTGGATGTAACGGAGCGGGCGCGACAGGCAGGCAGCGGACGCGAGGCGCCCGGCGGCATTGTCGTTCAGCATCCCTCCAAAGCCAATGCGGAACGGCAGATCTTGCCGCGAGGCGGTGACGCCCTGCCGATCGAGCTGAGCTTTGCCACGGCCTCCTATGAGCAGCTTGAGGTGCGCCTTGATCCTGCCCAGAAAACCCTCTGGTATTTCATGCGCCCGACGCAGGCGCCAAGTTATACGCCTGCCCTTCTCAAGGATCTGAGCAGCCTTCGCGGCCGCATCCAGCAATTGTTCGAGCGCCCGGGCGACGAGTTGCCGCTGCTTTATCTGGTCAACGGCTCCAAGCAGCCGAACATCTTCAACCTCGGTGGCGATCTCGGCTATTTTGCCGAGCATATCCGCAGGCGGGATCGTGAGGGTCTTCGCCGTTATGCGCTGGATTGCGTCGACCTCGTCTATTCGTCATCGCAGAGCCTCGATCTGCCGATCTTCCTGATTTCGCTGGTGCAGGGCGATGCGCTCGGCGGCGGCTTCGAGGCAGCGCTTGCCTCCGACATCATCATTGCCGAGCGCAAGGCAAAGTTCGGCCTGCCGGAAATCCTCTTCAACCTCTTCCCCGGCATGGGCGCCTACAGCTTCCTGTCACGACGCCTCGACCCGACACGCGCCACGAAGATGATCATGGGCGGGCAGATCTATACCGCCGACGATCTCTTCGAAATGGGTCTCGTCGACATGGTGGTGGAGGATGGCAAGGGTGAAGAGGGCGTTCGCGAATACATCGCCCGCAACAGCCGCAAGCACGCCATCCAGCGCACCATGCGTGATGTGCGCCGCCGGGTAAACCCGCTCACCCATCAGGAGTTGATCGACGTCGTCGATCTCTGGGTGGATGCGGCGATGGCGCTTGAAGATGCGGATCTGCGCAAGATCGACCGGTTGCGCGGTGCCCAGACCAAGCGCATCGAGGCGAGCCTCGGTTAACGGGGCGTATTACGAAGCAAGGCGCGATTGTACTTCCCGCTGAAACCTCTGAAACTCGCTGTTGAGCAGGTTGAGGTGGATTTCGCCGCGCTGGCTAAGCTCCGGATCGTTGATCTCGCGCCATTCCAGGCAGAGCTGGTAGATGCGCGCCGCCCCGACATTGGCAGCGGCACTGCGCAGGGCATGGGCGCAGTTGCGAAAGCTCTGGACGTTTTCCTCCGCAACCGCATGGGCAAGTTCGCTGAGCGCGTCGGCGGAATCGCTGACGAACTGTTCCAGCAGCTGATCGACGAATTCCGTGCCACCCAACTGCTCCAGCGCCTCGCAGGTGGCCGCATCGATGATCGGACGGTCGGCCGCGAGAGGCGAAGCGACGGGCGCGTCCACCACTTCGGCAACCGGCTCGGGCATGGTGTCGCCAATGATCGCCGCAATGGTTTCCAGGAGACGCCTTGGTTCGACGGGCTTTGTCAGGCATTCCGCCATGCCGGCTGCAAGGCAGCGCTCGCGCGCCTCGTCCGTGGCATCGGCGGTGACGGCAACGACCGGGATTTCCTTCGTGCCAAGCGCTGCGAAACGATAAAATTTCACCGCCTCGATACCGTTCATCACCGGCATGTTGAGATCCATCAGCACGAGGTCGAGATCGCCCTTCAGCATGCGCTCGACGGCGGCCTCGCCGTTTTCGACCACTTCGTAATGGTGACCGCTGGTTTCCAAAATCTTGCCAAGCACCATCTGGTTGGTCTTGTTGTCGTCGGCAATCAGCAGCCTGAAACGCCGCCCGGTGCGCACCGGCACCTGCATCTCGGCCTGCCTGTCGGCGCTTTCCCTGGTCATGGCCAGGAGTAGGGACAGGTTGTTTGGCGCGTCGGGCGCGACGACGGAGAAAAACAGGTGGCGCATGACGGGCGTCAGGCGCACGTCCGCTGGCTGGCGCTTGACGAGAACCAGAAGCGGGGCATCGTCGAGCGGGAAGGCATCGAGCAGCAGCCGCGCCACGCGCGCCGGCGAAGGATCGCGGATCTGCGAATCGACCAGCACAAGCGGTCGCCTCACCCCTTCGCCCTGCAATGTCCGCACCGCCGCCACCGCCGCTTCGACGGTCGAAACCCGCCGCGCATCCTGATAGGCCCCAGCCGACAGCGGGCTCGACCCGAGATACACAAAGACCGGAAGCGTGATCTCTTCCTGTTCTTCGAACACGGCCTCGACCGGCAGGTGAAAGAAGAAGGAACTGCCCTCGCCCGGTGCGCTGACAACCCCGATTTCGCCGCCCATCGCGCGGACCAGCTGGCGCACGATGGCAAGCCCAAGCCCGGTGCCGCCGAAGCGGTCCATGATCGTGCCATCCGCCTGGGTAAAGCGTTCGAAGATGCGCCCATGGGCGGAGGGATCGATCCCGATGCCGGTATCCGCGACCTCCACATGCAGGCCTGCGCCATCCGCAGTGGACTTATAGTCCACCTCGATCCGGATATGGCCGCTTTCGGTGAACTTGACGGCATTGCTGGCAAGGTTGAGGAGGATTTCTTCCAGATGCCGGCGGTCGGCCAGCACAAATTGCGGTGTGTTGGCGCCGACATGCAGGGAAAGCCTGAGGCCCTTTGCATGGGCTGCCACGCCCGCCATGGCCTTCACGTCCTGCAACAGGCGCGGCAGGTCCACCTTTTCCGGCAGGATCTTCACCTGACCCGCCTCGATGCGGGAGAGATCGAGAAGGGCTTCGATCAGCGACAGGAGCGAGCGGCCGGAGCGGCTGATGGTGCGCACCATATCCTTGTGCTCACTCTTCAGCGCCATGCCCATCAGGAGATCGCTGAGGCCGATGATGGCGTTGAGAGGCGTGCGCAACTCGTGGCTCATGCTGGCCAGAAACAGGCTTTTGGCGCGGCTTGCCTCTTCCGCCTCGCGTTTTGCCTCGGAGAGCTTGCGCACGAGCTTTGCCGTATAGGCGGGAATGACGATCAGCGCGCCGATGAGGCCGATGGAGAGATTGATCTCATTCTGCCAATAGGGTGTGGTCAGCACCACGGCCAGAAAACCGGTGACGGCCGCCACAGCCGCAATGGCCAGATAAACGATGCCGAAACGAAAACCATTGCCGAGGACGGCCCAGAAATAGACGAGAAACAGGGCAGCGCCCGCCTCGCCGCTGACATGCAGCCCATAGGAAAACGCCCCGACATCCGCAACGATGCCGGCGACCCGGCGATAATGGCTGACGCCCGGGTAAAACAGGATATGCAGAAAGAGGCCGAAGGCAAAAATCTCGAACAACACGACCGGTGCGGCCGCCACGTCGAGGGCTGAAGAGGCGGCATCAGACCCGAAGATCTGAGCAAGCACCAGATAGATGATGATACCGGAGGAGAGAATCAGGCGGTTTGTCGTCAGCTCATGTTCGGTATCCGGGCGTGACCGCAGCATTGCCCGCAAATGACGCAGCGAGACCGAGAGCGGCTGGCCAAACAGCCGGCGGGGATCAAGGGGAAGGGCCTGCCTCATGCACTGATTCCCAGCCCCTGCGGATCAAGGCTCTGTTGCCCGCGCACCAGATCGATGAACTGCGCGGCCGGCATCGGGCGCCCGAAGAGATAACCCTGCATGACATCGCAACCATCGACCTTCAGCAGCGTTGCCTGCGCCTCCGTCTCGACACCTTCGGCAACGACGGTGAGGCCAAGGCTGTGACCGAGATTGGCAACCGTGCGCACGATGGCATGGTCGCTCGGATCCTCTACCATGTTGCGGACGAAACACTGATCGATCTTGATGCGATCGATGGGAAACTGCTTGATATAGTTCAGCGACGAATAACCGGTGCCGAAATCGTCGATAGAAATGCCCACTCCCGAGGCGCCGATCTGCTTTAACGCGGATACGACGCTCTCGGTGTTCTCGATGACGATGTTCTCGGTGATCTCGATCTCCAGAAAGCTGGGATCCAGGTCGGCGGCAGCAAGCGACCGCATGATGAGGTCGGCCACGTTGACCCGACGGAACTGGACCGGCGACAGGTTGACGCTGATCCGCAGGTCCGAAAGCCCCAGACGCTGCCAGTTGCGGGCCTCCCGGCAAGCCTCGGTCAAAACCCATTCGTTGATCGGCACGATCAGGCCGTTTTCTTCCGCCCGCGGCAGAAAACTGCCCGGCGTCACCAGTCCCTGTTCCGGGTGCTGCCAGCGCAGCAGCGCCTCAGCGCCGATCACTGTGCCGGAGGCGGCCGAAATCAGCGGCTGGTAGTAGATGACGAACTGACCCTCATCGATTGCGGTGCGCAGCTTGCCATCAAGAATGGCGTTGTTGCGCATGCGCTCGGCCATGTTCGTTTCGAAGAAACGGAACTGGTTGCCGCCATTTTCCTTGGCCTGGTACATGGCAAGCTCAGCATTCTTGACGAGCTTGCTGACATCGGTGCCATCGACCGGATGCGCGGTAATGCCGATGCTTGCGCCACAGGAAAATCGTTTCCCCTCGCTGGTGAACGGCTGGCCCAGGGCCTCGATCACCTGACGGGCACGGGCGGTGGCATCCGGATCGCCGCTGCCGATCGATTGCAGCATGGCAAACTCATCGCCGCCAAGCCGCGCCACCATATCGTCCGGCCCTGCCAGATGTTGCAGGCGGCGGGAGACTTCCTTCAGGAATTCGTCACCGGCATCGTGCCCGAGCAGTTCGTTGATGCTCTTGAACTCGTCGATATCGATGAAATGCAAGGCAAAAGACCGATCGCCACGCCGTGCGCGGGCAACCTCCCGGCGCAACCGGTCCAGCAGGAAGTTGCGGTTGGGCAGGTTGGTCAGGGCATCGTGGCGTGCCACATGCAACAGATGTTCTTCGGCCCGCTTGCGCTCGGTGATGTCGAGTGCGCTGGTGACGACGCCGACAACGGTCTCGCTGCTGTCGCGAAGCGGCGACTTGGTCGTCAGGAAAACCCGCCTGTCGCCGATGGCACTTGTCATCTCGCGCTCGAAGCTTTGCAGGGGCTGGCCGCTCAGAATGACCTTGCGATCCAGCATGCGGTTCGGCCCGGCAATTTCCGCATCGACCAGAAGGTCGCTGCTCTTGCCGACAAGGCTTGCCGGATCGCGCGCCATAAATTCGCCGACGAACGCATTAACGAAGAGGATGCGGCCCTCCGGATCGCAGGCACTGACCATGGCCGGCACCGTATCGATAACCTGCGCCAGCCTTTCGCTGGAATCGCGCAGCACCGCTTGGCGCGATTGCTCGCTTGATGCAAGCTCGACGGCCAGATAGCGGGCGCGGCTTTCCAGCAGCAGTTGCTGCTTGCGCAGCTTCAGCAGGTTGCGTGCCCGCGTGATGAATTCCTGATGATCAATGGGGCTTTGCAGGAAATCGGTGGCGCCGGCCTCCAGCGCGCGCATGCGAAAGCTGCGCTCCTCATAAACAGTGATGACAATCACCGGGATCTCGGAAAAACCGTGCAGCGCGCGCACCGCACGAATGAAACCGGCGCCGTCCATGACCGGCATCTTGAAATCGGTGACAATGAGATCCGGAACCAGCCCCGCCTCAAAGGCGGCGATGGCGCTTTCCGGATCCGCAAAGACGCGGATAACCACGGCATCTTCGATCGAGGATGCGAGCCTCTCGAAGATGCGTCGGTTGGTTTCCTGGTCATCGAGAATCGCAATTAGGGGCATTCTGGATTCCGATATCATATCGACGGCCGGCAGATCGGCGGCAGACATGGTCATGCTGCAAAGGTTTCATGCCGTTCAAGGCACACTTGCGCCACGTTAGGCAGTAAACCGTTAACAGTTTGATACTGGATCAGGTTAGACGCAGGCTCTTGCTTTGAAGTGCAACGATAGATCGGTCCCGAAACAGGATCTGCAAATACTGGTGTTCATTTTATGACAGTTTGACCGTGGCTGCACGACAACACCCGCAGCGTCCCGGACCTCTGCAAGGCAGGCTTTGCTTTGACCGCCGCCATCCGAGCACCTATTGTAAGCCATGGTAATCCAACGGAGGCGAGATGCCGTTTTCCTCCTATGACACGCTGGAGACGAAGGATCTGCGTATCCTCCGCGACGTGCTGGAAGAGGTCTGTGCTGAGCGGGCGCTCGCCGTTGACGGCGACGAGGCCCATGCCATCGGGCGATCGCTGATCGACTGGTATCTGTTCGGGATCCGCCAGCCGGACGAGTTGAGAGCCATGCTCGATCCGCTGCCCTCCGATACGACCGGCTGATCCGGACACCATACCCCTATCGCACAGAGGTCAGCCGCAACCCTTGCTTTCGTCCCATGACTGCCATGAGGATGACGGCAGATCGAATCGCCGGGACCCGGCAGGGGCCAAGGCGCCGGAAATGGATAGGCATGGCGAAGAAACACAAGCGCAGCGCGCTCGAAAAACTCCAGAAGCACTGGCAAAGAGCAACTGCCGACGAGCGCCGGACGTTTCTTGCCGGCGTCTACGGGAAAGGGGGCGACCTGGATGGTGCGCAGCCCAGTGAGACCTTCCAGAACAGGCTCGATATTGGCGACGAAATGATCGCAAACGGCCGCTACCTGCTGCCGCTGACGGTTGCCCGCATTGAAAAGATCATGATCGCCCGTCGCATCGGGCCGTCCGAGGTGATGGCCGAAATGGGCTTTGCCGGACAGGGCACGGCTTTGGCCCGCGCACTCATTCGAAAGGCCAGCATCCGGCTTATGGTCATTTCAGCCCTTCAACGCTGGTTGCGCGTCAACGAGGCCGCAGAGATGGCCGAACCGGGCGATGGCGCGCGACACCTTCAGCCCGACGCTTCGGCCGAACGCCCACCGGAGGTGCGTGTCGTCGCGCACTCCTGAAGCCGCACCGGTGGCAGCGCCTTAGAAATCGATGGCGCGGCCGTTGATTTCCCAGTCTCCGAAGCGGGCGGGATCGGCACCGCCACGCCCGCCGCGCTCTGCGGGCATCTCCACCGGCTTTTCGCGGGCGCGCCGCTCCTCGGCTTCCTGAAGCGCACGCTGTGCGGCGGGCGAAAGCACCTTCGGAGCCGGGTCCGCCGTGGTTTCGGTTTCGATATTGTCGTTGTCCGGCATCTGCATGGCAAAACGTCCTTGCGTTGCGGGGAATATTGAAAACACGCCCCGGATAACCACATTCCTCTACGATCAATGCGCCTTTACGATAAAATGCGGCGCGCATGAAGCGCCGCGATCCCATTCCTCGGAGAACCGACGATGAACATGATCCGCACCGCCATGCTTCTGGCCTTCATGACGGCTCTCTTCATGGGCGTCGGCTTCCTGATCGGTGGCCGCGCCGGCATGATGATCGCACTTGTGATCGCGGCCGGCATGAACCTGTTCTCCTACTGGAATTCCGACAAGATGGTGCTTTCGGCCTATCGCGCGCAAGAGGTTGACGCGAACAATGCGCCGGAATTCTACTATATGATCCGCGATCTCTCGGCCAATGCGGGGCTGCCGATGCCGCGCGTCTACATCTATGACAATGCCCAGCCGAACGCCTTTGCGACCGGCCGCAACCCGGAAAACGCCGCCGTTGCTGCCTCCACCGGCCTTCTGGAACGGCTTTCGCCGGAGGAAGTGGCGGGTGTGATGGCGCATGAGCTTGCCCATATCCAGAACCGCGACACGCTGACCATGACGATTACGGCAACGCTTGCCGGTGCGATTTCCATGCTCGGCAATTTCGCCTTCTTCTTTGGCGGCAACCGAGAGAACAACAATCCGCTCGGTTTCATCGGCGTGCTCGTCGCCATGATCGTGGCACCGCTTGCGGCCATGCTCGTGCAGATGGCGATCAGCCGCACGCGCGAATATTCGGCCGACAAACGCGGCGCTGAAATCTGCGGCAATCCGCTCTGGCTTGCCTCGGCGCTTGGCAAGATCGCCGGTGCTGCCCAGACGATCCGTAGCCAGGATGCCGAGCGCAATCCGGCCACCGCGCATATGTTCATCATCAATCCACTGTCGGGTGAGCGGATGGACAACCTGTTTTCGACCCATCCCGACACCGGAAACCGCATCGCCGCCCTGCATTCCATGGCATCGAGCATGCCCATGACCTCGACGCGCCCTGCAACGACTGCTAGACCCACGCGCACATCGCGTTCCGTGCCGACAACCGGCCCGGCGCGCCGCAACGATGACGAACCGCGCAAAGGTCCCTGGTCTTGACGGCAGACGACAACAAGAAGAAACGACAGAAGCCCTCCACGCCACGCCCGAGCGAAGACGGAGCGCCAAGACATCCGGTGTTTGCCGACAAGCCGGGCCTTGATGTGCGCATCGCCGCCTCCAAGATCCTCGCCGCCGTCATCGACAAAAAGACGCCGCTCGATGGCATGCTGGATGCCGGCCACGGCAACCCGGCCTACCGCGCCTTGAGCGAGGCGGACCGCTCGCTGCTGCGCGCCATCCTCAACACCACGCTTCGCCACCTTCCGCGCATTGAAAAAAGCCTGTCGATGATGCTCGACAAGCCGCTGCCGGAGGGCGCGCGCGCGCTCCAGCACGTTCTGACGACGGCAGCCGCGCAGATCCTTTACCTCGACATTCCCTCGCATGCCGCCGTTGACCTCGCCGTCGAGCAGGCGCATCGCGATCCGCGCAACCGACGTTTTGCCAAGCTGGTCAACGCCCTTCTGCGCCGCATGGTGCGCGAGCGCGACGAAATCCTTATCGCAAGCGAGGCCATCTCTCCGGTGCCCGGCTGGTTTTATGCCCGTCTCGTCAAATCCTATGGCGAGGCTGAGGCACGGCGCATTGCCGAGGCGCAACTGACGCCAGCGCCAATCGATCTCACCGTCAAGGCCGACGGACAAGCCTGGGCCGAGCGGCTCAACGCTCGCCTTCTGCCGACCGGAAGCCTGCGGCTTTCAGCCTTTGAGGGCGGCATTCCCGCTGTTGATGGTTTCGAGGATGGCGCCTGGTGGGTTCAGGATGCCGCCGCCAGCATTCCAGCCCAACTGTTCGGGCAGATCAAGGACAAGCGCATTGCCGATCTCTGCGCCGCACCCGGTGGCAAGACGGCGCAGCTCTGCGCGCTCGGGGCCGAAGTTATTGCCGTCGAGATGTCGGGCAATCGTGCTGTGCGTCTCACCGAAAACCTCGCCCGCCTCAATCTGTCCGCCGAGATCGTTCAGGCAAACCTCTTCGACTTCAAGCCGGAAGAGCTTCTGGATGGCGTGCTGCTCGATGCCCCCTGCTCGTCTACCGGCACCACCCGTCGGCACCCGGACGTGCTCTGGACCAAGGACGCAAAGGACATCGAAAAGCTGGCGGAACTGCAGGGCCGCATGCTGCGCCATGCCCTGACGCTGGTGAAGCCCGGCGGGCTGGTGGTGTTTTCCAACTGCTCGCTCGATCCGCTGGAAGGCGAGCAACTTGTGGCGCAATTGCTGCGCGACGATGCCTCGGTCAAGCGCGTGCCGATCCGGCGCGAGGACTGGCCGGGGCTGGAAGAGGCGATCAACCCGCTTGGCGAATTCCGCACGACGCCTGCCATGATCTTGCCGAGCGAAGGTCATGCCGGTGGCATGGACGGGTTTTTCGCCTGCGTTCTGCAGCGCGGGTAAGGATTTATTCACCATAAGCGCGCACATTCGGGACTTGTAATGGACTGCGGCCGTTTCAGGAGAAGTGGCAGGCGGGAGGGGTCCATCAGGGATTTCCGGATTTGACGATGCTCATGGCAGAGCGCCGACACCATGTTGCTCTCTGGACGACGGAGGCCCGCAGGCGCCTCTGCCGGCGCATGACTACGCTTGGGATGGCGCGTTGCCGCGTGCTGCTCGACGTGCCGGACCGGCTGGTGGTGG
The DNA here is from genome assembly GCF_058242775.1 of Neorhizobium sp. PAMB6630. Lineage (NCBI taxonomy): Bacteria > Pseudomonadati > Pseudomonadota > Alphaproteobacteria > Hyphomicrobiales > Rhizobiaceae > Neorhizobium > Neorhizobium sp. PAMB6630. The sequence goes on along the minus strand of NZ_CM177836.1, from coordinate 84,372 downwards.
CACCGACCGACCTGCGGTCCGTCGATCCCTATATTGCCGAGGAGATCATGGAGGGGCGCTTTGCACTGGCCGGAAAGCTGCTGGAGGCCGGCGACATCTCGCCTTTCCTGATGCAGCTTCCCTCGCGCGCCTTTGCCGATCGCCTGCATTCCTTCGCCTTCCTGCGGCATATGCGGGCAATCCGCACGCCCCAGGCGCGCACGCGCGCCCGCAGCCTCGTCTCGTCCTGGATGAACCTGCACAACCGCAAGATTTCCGGCATTGCCTGGGAACCGCAGGTGGCAACCGAACGGATGATCGCCTTCCTCTGTCATTCGCCGGTCGTGCTGCAGGGGGCTGAAAGCGGCTTTTACCGGCGCTTCATGAAAAGCCTTGCCGTCCACCGCCGTTACCTCAGCAAGGTGGCCGGCTGCCTTGGAGACAGCGAAACACGGCTGCGCATCCATATCGCGCTGGCCATGGCCTCGCTAGCCATTCCCTCGACAGACAAGGCCATCCGCCGCGAAGGCCACAGGCTCGACCGGGAGCTTGAGCGCCAGATCCTTGCCGATGGCGGGCACGCCTCGCGCAATCCGCGTGCGGCACTCGAACTGCTGCTCGACCTCTTGCCGCTGCGCCAGACCTATATCAATCTTGGCCAGGACGTGCCGGGCAAGCTCATCCCGACGATCGACCGGATCTTTCCGGCGCTGCGTTTCTTTCGCCACCAGGACGGCGACCTCGCCCTGTTTAATGGCGCAAGCGCCACGCCCGCCACCGAGCTGATGTCGGTGCTGCGTTATGACGAAACCGGTGGAAAGCCGTTCAAGGCCCTGCCCCACAGCCAGTATCACCGCCTGACCGCCGGAGAGACGATCCTTCTCATCGATGCCGGAAAGCCGACCTCGCCGGAACTGTCGCGGTCGGCGCATGCCGGGTGCCTGTCGTTTGAGATGTCAGCCGGGCGCAACCGTTTCATCGTCAATGCCGGGGCGCCAAAATTTTCGGGCCGCGATTTTCGCCTGCTGTCGCGCTCGACGGCGGCTCATTCCACTGCAACGCTTGGCGAAACCTCCTCGGCGCGCATCCTCACCTCAAGTTTTCTCGGGCCGATGATGGTGGATGGGCTGGAGACCGTGGAGGCACGGCGCTGGGACGATGCCTATGGCAATGACTGGGTGAAGGCCTCCCATGATGGGTATCTGAAAAACTTCGGCTACATCCACCAGCGCGAAATCGGCCTTGCGGCGAAGGGCAACAAGATCAAGGGGCACGATCACTTCTTCATGCCAGACGGCGCGGGCGGCAAGGCCGGTCGTTCCGTGCCGGGCACGCTGCGCTTCCACGTGCATCCCGCCATCCTCATGCAGAGGCTGCAGGCCGATACGATCCGCATGGCAGCCCCCGATGGAGAAACCTGGCTGTTTTCCGTGCCCGGCCAGACGGTCGCCATCGAGGAAGACGTGTTCTTCGCCGATGTCTCTGGAATACGGGGCAGCCATCAGCTGGTCGTCGAGTTTTCCCTGCCGGACACCTGCGACCTGCGCTGGATGCTGAAGCAGCAGGTTTGAGCGCAAAACGACCGTCTGCGCGCGTCAGGCGGCCGCCAGCCGTTTCCTCCGGCGCCAAGCTGTGCTAACGCGGCGCGGATTGAGGCGCCCGCCGCAGACGGGGCCAAGTTACCCAGCACGGAGTTCCCCGATGGCCGTCGTTTCCAAGATGATCCCCGCCCCCGACAAAGTGAAAATTCGCACGGCGCTTCTGTCGGTCTCCGACAAGACCGGCATCGTGGAGCTGGCCCGCGCGCTTGCAGATCACGGCGTGAAGCTTCTGTCGACCGGCGGCACGTTCAAGGCGATCCGTGAGGCGGGCCTTGATGTGACCGATGTGTCTGATGTCACCGGCTTTCCGGAAATCATGGACGGCCGCGTCAAGACGCTGCATCCGGGTGTGCATGGCGGGCTTCTTGCCATCCGCGACGATGCCGAGCATGTGAAGGCGATGGAAGAGCACAAGATCGGCGCGATCGATCTTGCCGTCATCAACCTTTATCCGTTCGAAGAAGTCCGGGCTGCCGGCGGCGATTATCCGACGACGGTCGAAAACATCGATATCGGCGGTCCGGCGATGATCCGCGCCGCCGCCAAGAACCATGCCTATGTGACCATCGTCACCGATCCGCAGGATTATCCGCAGCTGATCGAGGCGATGCGCGCCGACGAGGGCAAGACGGCTTACGCCTTCCGCCAGAAGCTTGCGGCCCGTGCCTATTCCCGCACGGCCGCCTATGACACGATGATTTCCAACTGGTTTGCCGAAGCGCTCGATATCGAGATGCCGCGCTACCGCACCGTCGGCGGCATTCTGGCCCAGGAAATGCGCTACGGCGAAAACCCGCACCAGTCCGCCGGCTTTTACCTGACCGGCGACAAGCGCCCCGGCGTATCGACGGCAACCCTCATCCAGGGCAAGCAGCTTTCCTACAACAACATCAACGATACGGACGCGGCTTACGAACTGGTCAGCGAATTTCCGGCCGAGATGGGTGCTGCCTGCGCCATCATCAAGCACGCCAACCCCTGCGGCGTCGCCATCGGTTCCTCGCTCGTTGATGCCTATGGCCGGGCGCTTGCCTGCGACAGCACCTCTGCCTTCGGCGGCGTGATCGCGCTCAACCAGATGCTGGATGCGGCAACGGCAGAACAGATCATCAAGCTGTTTACCGAAGTCATCATCGCGCCGGATGCCTCGGAAGAGGCCAAAGCGATCATTGCGAAAAAGCCAAACCTGCGCCTGCTCGTGGCCGGTGGCCTGCCGGATCCGCGCTCGCGGGGCCTCACCGCCAAGACCGTCTCCGGCGGACTTCTCGTCCAGACCCGCGACAATGGCATGGTGGAAGATCTCGATCTGCGCGTCGTGACCAAGCGCGCGCCGAGCGAGCAGGAACTGATCGACATGAAGTTTGCCTTCAAGGTGGCAAAACATGTGAAATCGAACGCCGTGGTCTATGCCAAGGACGGCCAGACGGCCGGCATTGGCGCTGGCCAGATGAGCCGCGTCGATTCCGCCCGCATCGCCGCCCTGAAGGCTGAAGAGGCCGCCAAGGTGATGGGCTGGGCGGTACCGATGACGCAAGGCTCCGCCGTTGCCTCCGAAGCCTTCCTGCCGTTTGCCGATGGTCTTTTGTCGATGATTGCCGCCGGCGCCACCGCCCTCATCCAGCCGGGCGGCTCGATGCGCGACGAAGAGGTGATTGCGGCCGCCGACGAACATGGCGTTGCCATGGTGTTTACCGGCATGCGCCATTTCCGCCACTGATTGCGGTCGAGCCTCAAACCATCCTGCAAAATGCCCGGGTTACGCCCGGGCATTTTTCGTTGAGGATCAGCGCTCTTCCGGGCGCTCCACGGCCGGATAACGGGTTCCGATCAGAAGAACGAGGCCGGCGAGAAGAAACAGAATGAGCATGGCCATACCGAGCCGCGCCGAGCCTGAGGCATAGGTGACGAGCGAGAAGGAGAGCGTTGCCATGAAACTCGTGGCGCGGCCGGACAGCGCATAAATGCCGAAATAGCGCCCGGCCTCATCCGGATGCACGCTGCGCGACAGATAGGAGCGCGACGAGGCCTGCACGGGACCAAACGCCATGCCGATCAGCGCGCCGAAGAGCAGATAAACCTTTTCGGCCGCGGTCGAGAAAACCCCGCCGGTATCGACAGGCGACAGCGGTACAAGCCCGAACAGGATGTAACCGGGCGCCGTCGAGATGATGCCGAGCGTTGCGATGAGCAACAGAACAAGGCTGAGGATGACGACGGTTTTTGAGCCGGACAGCCTGTCGATGTGGCCGGCAGCAAGGCAGCTGAAGATCGCGACGACATTGATGAGGATGCCGAACAGGCCGATTTCGAGCGTCGCCCAGCCGAACATGCCCGCCGCAAAGGCGCCGCCGAGGATCAGAAGACCGTTCACGCCGTCCTGGTACAGCATGCGGGCGATGAGAAATCGAAGGATCGTGCGGCGTCGCGCCACCAGTTCGCCCAGCGTGGCGGAAAGCTCCCGCACACCGGAGACAACGGCGGTTTTCATTGGTTCGCCGCGCTTGGCATCCGGCGTGAAAAAGAACATCGGCAGGATGAAGAGAAGATACCAGCCGGCAGCCAGAGGTCCCGTGATGCGCGCATCTTCGCCGAGCGCCGGATCGAGCCCGAAGAGCGGCGCCATGCCGAGGATCGTCACCCCCGTCTTCGGATCGGCCGCCAGAAAACCGACGACGAAGATCAGCACCACCATGCCGCCGAGATAACCCAGCCCCCAGGCGGTGTTGGAGACACGGCCCACCTCGCTTGCCGGCACCAGCCGCGGCATCATCGAATCATTGAACACGATGGAAAATTCCGCCGCGATCGAGGCAAGTATCATAAAGGTAACCGGCCAGACGAGGGCTGAGCCCGGGGCTGCAAACCAGAGCATCGCCAGCGATGCAATCTTCACCACGGCAAAACAGGCGATCCACGGCTTTCGCGGGCCGGACTGATCGGCAATCGCACCGAGGACCGGCGACAGAAGCGCGATCACGATGGAGGAAACGGTTGCCATGTTGCTCCACATGGCCTGGGCTGCCACGGGATCCTCTGTGAGGCGGGCGACGAAATAGGGCCCGAAGACGAAGGTGGTCACCACCGTGAAGAAGGGCTGGGCTGCCCAATCGAACAGCATCCAGCCCCAGATTCCGCGGGACGGCACCTTGGGCACCGTCCCGGAGTTTTCAAACGTCACGGCGCTCCTCCCGTTTCAGAGCGCCATTGGATCACCGAACCCCGGTCTGGGCAAGGTCCGTGAACAGGCTGGCCGCCACCATCATCCGGGCCAGTGTCGTGTCGCCGCCTTCGCTCAAGGCCAGCAATTCGCTGCTGATGCGGTTGAGGCGCACCCGGTCGTCGGCAAGCCAGGCTTCCAGCGGCTTGTCGTCGGCACCATGCGTCTGGAGCGCAATCGTCACGATATCCCGCCTTGCCGCTGCGATCTGCTGCAGGGCGCGGATGATGGCGAGGTTTTCGTAATGATCGGCCGTGCCGAACCGTTCGCCCGCCTCCAGGAAACGATTGACCCGGAACGTGTCGGTGGCGTGGAAATAAACCTCCGTTGCCCGCGACAGGGGCGCACCGCTGCGCTCGGAAATCAGCATGATTTCCGGCACCAGCACTAAGTTGGGCAGAAGGTCGAGTTCGCCTGCAAGCGCGGCCGGCACGCCCTCGATGGGTGCGGCACCTTCGCCTGCCGCCGTGCTGCGGATGGTGCTGCGCAAGCCGTCGATGCCGGCCCGGATGCGCTTGATGGCATCTTCCACCGGAGCAGCAACAATGCCGGTCTGCAGGATGAAGATGGTGGCGCCGAAGAAGATCTCGCCGATACGCTCGTAAAGATCGTTCTGGACCTCTCCATCCAGCGTGCCATCCAGCGCATCGACCGCCGCCCAGAGTTTTGGCAGGTCGTAGGCATCGCGGGCGATGAAGGCGGCTTTCACCACATCCACCTGCGCGCGACCGCTGATATCGCTCATCATCTGGGCAAAGCCCGGACCGCCGCGGTTGATCACCTCGTTCGCCAGCACCGTTGCGATGATTTCGCGGTGCAGACGGTGGTGAGCAATGTCATTTGCATAAGCCACCTGCATGGGGCCCGGGAAGTAGGCCGTCAGCACAGCGCCAAAGTAGGGATCATCCGGCAGATCACTTGCCACGATCGCATCAAACAGTACGATCTTGGCATAGGAGAGAAGCACGCCCACTTCCGGGCGCGTCAGCGGCTTGCCGGCGGCATACCGTTCGGCAAGTTCGGCATCATCCGGCAGCGTTTCCACCTTGCGGTTCAGCTCGCCGCGCCCTTCCAGCGCCGACATCAGCCGCGACAGTTCCTCGCGGTTGCGCACGCCGCGCCGGGTCGTCAGTGAAATGGCCAGCGATTGCAGGTAGTTGTTGCGCAGCACGAGCGCCCCGACATCCGCCGTCATGGAGGCCAGGAGAATATCACGCTTGTCGCGCGGCAGGCGTCCATCCTGCATGGCGGGGCTGAGCGCAATCTTGATGTTGACCTCGACGTCGGAGGAATTGACGCCGGCCGAGTTGTCGATGGCATCGGAGTTGCAGCGTCCGCCGGAGAGCGCATAGGCAATGCGGCCCTTCTGCGTGACACCGAGATTGGCGCCCTCGCCGATAACCTTCGCCCGGACTTCGCCAGCGGTCACGCGGATCGGGTCATTGGCGCGGTCACCGACTTCCGCATCCGTTTCGGACATGGCCTTGATATAGGTGCCGATGCCGCCGAACCACAGAAGATCGACCGGGCTTTTGAGGATCGCCGTGATGATCTCGAAGGGCGTCGCGACATCCTTGTCGATCCCGATGGCAGCCTTCGCCTCCGGCGTCAGCTTTACCGATTTTTCCGTGCGTGGAATGACCATGCCACCCTTGGAGAGAACCGAGCGGTCAAGATCCTGCCAGCTGGAGCGCGGCAGGGCGAACATCCGCTCGCGCTCGGCAAAGGTCTTTTCCGTATCCGGATCCGGGTCGATGACGATGTCGCGGTGGTCAAAGCAGGCAATCAGGCGGATATGCCGCGACAGCAGCATGCCGTTGCCAAACACGTCGCCCGACATGTCGCCGACGCCAGCCACGGTAAACGGCGTGGTCTGGATATCCACGTTCATCTCGCGGAAATGGCGTTTGACTGCCTCCCAGGCGCCGCGGGCGGTAATGCCCATCTTCTTGTGGTCGTAACCTGCCGAACCGCCGGAGGCAAAGGCGTCGTCCAGCCAGAAGCCCGCCTCCTGCGCCAGGCCGTTTGCCGTATCGGAAAAGGTCGCCGTGCCCTTGTCGGCAGCGACAACGAAATAGGGATCGTCGCCATCGAGCCGCAGCGTATCATCAGGACCGACGATCTCGCCGCCGACGATGTTGTCGGTGATCGACAGGAGCGTGCGGATAAAGGTCTTGTAGGCTTCGCGGCCGGCATTAAAGAAGGCATCGCGCTGGGCGGGCGACGGCAGCTTTTTCGGGAAAAAGCCGCCCTTGGCACCCACGGGCACGATGACTGCGTTCTTCACCTGCTGGGCCTTCACAAGCCCCAGCACTTCCGTACGGTAATCCTCACCGCGATCCGACCAGCGCAACCCGCCGCGGGCCACCTTGCCGAAGCGCAGATGAACGCCCTCCACTTCCGTGCCATAGACAAAAATTTCGCGGAAGGGTTTTGGCTCCGGCAGGCCGTCCAGCAGTTTTGGATCGAGCTTGAAGGCAATCATCGGTTTGGGCAGGCCATCGGCACCGGTCTGGAAATAATTGGTGCGCAATGTCGCATCGATGGCGTTGACATAACGGCGCAGCGTGCGGTCGTCATCGAGATTGGGAACCGCCGTCAAGGCCTCCTCGATGGCGGCATGATGGCGGGTGAGCAGCGCCTCGCGCTCGCTGTCGTCCAGTTTCGGATCGAAACCATCGCTGAACAGGGCAAAGAGATCGCGGCTGATCGTCGGATAACGCACCATCGTATCGGCGATATGGGCCTGCGAATAAACGATACCCGTCTGGCGCAGATAACGCGCATAGGCCCTGAGCACGGTCACTTCGCGCACGGAGAGCCCAGTCAGGAGAACAAGCCGGTTGAAGCTGTCATTGTCGGCGGAGCCATCGAAGGCCGAGAGGAAAGCTTCCTCCACCAAAGGCGCCTCGCGCTCCATATCGATCGAGCGATCGTCATGAAGCTGAAGCTCCATGTCATGCAGCACGATGCGCGTGCGGCCTTCCGTCAGCACAAGGTCGAAGGTGCGCTCGCTCACCACCTGGAAGCCGAGATTTTCCAGAAGCGGTACACGCCGCGACAGGGCAAGATGGCCCCCGGCATGGAAGATCTTCAGAGACAGGATGCGCCGCGCGCCGTCCTTGCGCTCGTAAAGCGCAATGCGGATCGGCTCTCCCCCGGCGCAGGCGAGGATATCGGGCAGATCGGCAAAGGTCTCCTCGGGCGAAAAAGCTTCCTGGAAGGCGAAACTGGTTTCAATGGCCGGGCTGTCGGGTCCGGCAAGTCCGGCAAAACGATCGGCCCACGGGGTCGAGATCTCACGGATCGCCTCTTCCAGCTGCGGTTGGGGAATGTGAGGCGTATTGCCGAGCCTGCGGCCGATGATGAAATGCACCCGCGCATTGCCGCCTTCGGGGAAGGCCGGATAATAGGCGGAAACATGGCCTTCGAAGGTTGCTGCGAGATAGGCACCGATCTTCTCGCGCACCACCGAATTGTAGTTTTCACGCGGTACGTAGACGAGAATGGACACGAAGCGATCAAAATGGTCGATACGTGCCAGTGCCCGCACGCGCGGCCGCTCGGCAAGCTCCATGATCTGCTCGCAGTAGCGCGCCAGAAGATCCGGATCGATCTGGAACAGGTCGTCACGCGGATAGGATTCCAGCGTATTGCGCAGCATGCGGCCGGAATGACTGAGCGGATCGAAAGCGAAATGCTCCTCCACCCGGGCCGCCTTGGCGCGCAGCAGCGGAATTTCGCTCACCGAATGGGTATAGGCGGTGCCGGTAAACAGGCCGACGATACGCAGTTCGCCCGTCACCCTGCCCTCGGCATCAAAACGCTTGACGCCGACATAATCCATATAGGCGCGCCGGTGGACTGTGGATTTCACATTGGCCTTGGTGACGATAAGGAAATCCTCGCCCTGCAGAAACTGCAGGATTTCCGGTGTCGTTGTCACCTGATCCTTACCCTGGCGCAGTACAAGCACATCGGGATCCGAGAGAATGCCGAGGCCTCTTCCCTCGCCGCGCTCCAGCGTCGCCTGAGGGCCGTCGCCGGAATAGATATATTCACGCATACCAAGGAAAATGAAATTGCCATCGCGCAGCCATTTGAAGAAATCGAGCGCCTCGTCCCGTTCTCCCTTGCGGCCGGTGATCGGCGCTTCCTTCATCTCGCGGCTGGCCCCCTTCAAGAGGGAGAGCATCGGCTTCCAGTCGGTAATGACGGCATGGACCTTGTCGAGCACCTGGCGCAGCCGCGCCATCAGGTCTGCGGCCTGCTCGTCCGTGATCGGTGCCAGATGAATCTGGATGAGGCTGACATGCTCGCTCGCCGCCTGGCTTCGTTCGTAGGAATAAAGCCCCGGCGCCTTGCCAGGCTGCACGTCGAGGATCGGATGCACGGCAAGCGTGATATCCCGGAAGGTGCTGGTTACCTCACCCATCACCGAATCGAACAGGAAAGGCATGTCGCGGTCGATCACCGTCAGCACCGACACCGGCACGCCATTGGGGGCGACGCCCGTAACCGTTGCAACGGAGATGCGCGCGGTCTCGCCCGTCCAGGCCTCAAGCTCTCGCCCGGCATATTCGGCAGACGCCGCCAGCATTTCCGGCGAATAGGCGGCAACGTCGTCATTGCTTGCCCGGCCAAACAGAATATCCGGATCAAGCCTGACGCCGCCGCTTTCCGCCCAGGCGGCACGGGCCAGTTGGATCTGCTTTTCCCGCTTCGGATTACGCTTGGCAGCCATGCTTTCCTCCCTTTGCTTCGTTATGAGCTATTCAACCGATGTTTGAGGCATTAAGGCAGCTCTGGAACAGGTTCTCGCATAGTTTTATGAGTTTTATTGACACCAGACCGTGAAAAATCGACCCAATCGTTGAAAACAGGCTTTTCCTCATGTCCGACACCCATGCCGTCATCGTTATTTCGAGCCATGTGATTCGCGGTTCCGTTGGAAACCGCGCTGCCGTGTTCGCACTCGAGACGATGGGCCTGCCCGTCTGGGCGCTGCCGACCGTCATCATGCCCTGGCATCCGGGCCATGGCCCCTCGACGCGGGTGGTGATACCGGAGGATCAATTCGAGAAGATCATCGAGGATCTGATCCGCGCGCCCTGGCTTTCCGAGGTGAAGGCGGTGCTCACGGGTTATTTCGGCCACGCCTCGCAGCCGCCGCAGGTTGCCCGCCTGATTGCAGCGCTGAAGGCAAAAAATCCGGACCTTCTTTATGTCTGCGATCCTGTCATGGGCGATAAGGGCGGCCTCTACGTGCCGGAGGCGACGGCTGTGGCGATCCGGGAAGACCTTATCCCGCTTGCCACGCTTGCGACGCCAAACCGCTATGAACTCGCCTGGATGTCCGGTGCCGATCTCGACACCAATGCGGCGATCATGGATGCGGCCCTTTCGCTGGGACCGGCAAAGATGCTGGTGACCTCGGCCGTGCCGATGATGTCCGGCGGCACCGGCAATCTTTACCTCACGGGAAAACACGCACTGCTTGCCGAACACCGGCTGATCGAGAATGCACCCAACGGCCTTGGCGACCTGATGTCGGCGGTGTTTCTTGCCCGGCTTCTGTCCGGCATGGATGAGGAAAAGGCACTGCAACTGGCAACCGCCAGCGTGTTTGAGGTTCTGGCCCGCACCGCCAAGCGCGGCGGTGACGAGTTGACGCTGGAAACCGACGCGGCCAGTCTCTCCACGCCGATGGCCATGGTGCAGCTGCGCCACCTCATGCATCCGTCCCGCAGCATCCGCCGCTAGCCGCCAGGCCCCAAGAAATGCACGCTGAAGGCGTGTTTGAACAAACGGGTTCAACGCAGAAGGATTGTGCCTCGTCAATTCCGGTTTCTGCCGGGGTCGTGACTGTTGATCTTCCTCGCACGCAAGGCTAATCAAAGCGCATGACAGATTTTCCGCCCTCCCTTCTTTCCGGTTACGACAACTTCATGAGCGGCCGCTACAGCGGGGAGCGCGAGCGCTACCGCACCCTGGCCGAAACAGGCCAGAAACCGCATACGCTGGTGGTGGCCTGTTGCGACAGCCGGGCAGCACCTGAGACGATTTTCGATTCAGGACCCGGCGAACTTTTCGTCGTGCGCAATGTCGCAAACCTTGTGCCGCCCTACGAGCCGGATGGCCAGTATCACGCAACCTCGGCAGCACTCGAATATGCCGTCCAGGTGCTGAAGATCCGCGATATCGTGGTGATGGGCCATGGCCGCTGCGGCGGTATCCAGGCAGCGCTTGATCCCATGGACGAGCCGCTGTCGCCGGGTGACTTCATCGGCAAGTGGATGGGCCTGCTGCGCCCGACCGCCGAACAGATCCCAAGCCTTGATGTACTGACCCAGTCCGAACGTCAGACAGCCCTGGAACGGGTGTCGATCCGCAATTCCATCGCCAACCTGCGCACGTTTCCCTGCGTGAAGATCCTTGAGGAAAAGGGCCGCATGCGTGTCCACGGCGCCTGGTTCGACATCTCCACCGGCGAGCTGTGGGTCATGGATGCCAAGACCGGCGACTTCATCCGGCCCACTCTCTGAGCCGGATGGTTGACCTCGGGCGCCGGATACCGGGTTGACCGGACGGGCTTATTGCCCGTCGATCTTGGCGCCCATATAGGCAATCGCCTGCTGGTAGACGGTGGCGGCATTCCAGCCTTCGATGGCGGTAAAGTTCGGCTGACCCTGCTGATAACCTGCACCGCGCTGCCAGCCATGCCCGACGAGGAAGTTTGCCGTCGAGGCGAGCGCATCGGCGCGCGAGCGCACCATGTCGATATGACCGTCGCCATCGCCATCGGCACCGTAACGCAGCACGTTCAGCGGCAGGAACTGTGTCTGGCCGATTTCGCCATGGGCAGCACCCTTGGCTGTGGGGCTGAGATCGCCACGCGCCACAAGCTGCAGGGCCGCATAAAGCTGTTCGGTAAAATAGGCCGAGCGGCGGCAGTCATAGGCAAGCGTTGCCACGGCCGACAGCGTATGCTGGTCGCCCATGAAACTGCCAAAACCGGTTTCCATGCCCCAGATCGCCAGGATCGGTCCAGCCGGAACGCCGTAGCGGCGTTCGATATTGGCAAACAGGGAAGCATTGGAAGCCTTCATCGTCTTGCCGCGTGCGATGATGGTGGTGGCACCACGCTTCTGCAGGAATTCGTCGAAGGAGAGCTTGAAGCTCTTCTGGCCGCGGTCGGCGCGGATCGTCGGGCGATTGTAGCTGACGCCGGAAAAGGCCTGCTGCACCACGGAGGCCGGAATGCCCTGGGCCGGTGCCTGCTGCTTGAATGCCTGCACCCAGGCATCGAAGCCCGACGCATCATTGCCGCAGCTGGCAGCCTGCGCGGCAGAGACCGTCAGCATCATCGCAGCGCCGACAGCGCCACCCAGAACAGTTTTCAACATTCGTCAGATCCCATGCTTGTCTTGGAAACGCTGCTCATCTTGCGCGTCTCCCGTTGCTCGTCTGGGTTATGGGTGCGCTCGTGGCTCTCGACAACCTTTCCGTCCATGAAAAGATCGTGATCCGCCCGAACGAAAAAGCCCCGCCCTGAAGGCGAGGCTTTATCATGTCATGCTTACCAAAAGGTAATTTTTCGTTCAGGCAGCCTGCTTGCGCGGCTTGATCAGGCCACGATTGACGAGAAGCTCGGCAATCTGAATGGCATTCAGGGCAGCACCCTTGCGCAGGTTGTCGGAAACGACCCAGATGTTGAGGCCGTTCTCCACCGTCGCATCCTCGCGGATACGCGAAATGAAGGTCGCATCTTCGCCGGCGCATTCCAGCGGCGTGATGTAACCGCCGTTTTCATGCTTGTCGATGACGAGGCAACCCGGGGCTTCGCGCAGGATGTCACGGGCCTGATCGGCGGTGATCTCGTTTTCGAACTCGATGTTGACCGATTCCGAATGGCCGATGAAGACGGGAACGCGCACGGCCGTGCAGGTGACCTTGATCTTCGGATCGAGCATCTTCTTGGTTTCGGCCAGCACCTTCCACTCTTCCTTCGTGTAGCCGTCTTCCATGAAGCTATCGATATGCGGAATGACGTTGAAGGCGATGCGCTTGGTGAACTTCTTGGATTCGACCGGATCGGCGACGAAGACGGCGCGCGTCTGGGTGAACAGTTCGTCCATGCCTTCCTTGCCCGCGCCGGAAACCGACTGGTACGTGGACACGACGACGCGCTTGATCTTGGCAAAATCATGCAGCGGCTTCAGCGCCACGACCAGCTGGGCCGTCGAGCAATTCGGGTTGGCGATGATGTTGCGACGGGTAAAGCCGTCGATCGCATCCGGATTGACTTCCGGAACGATGAGCGGAACATCCTGATCATAACGCCAAGCGGACGAGTTATCGATGACGACGCAGCCCTGCGCGCCGATCTTCGGCGACCACTTCTGCGAGATCGTGCCGCCTGCCGACATCAGGCAGATATCGGTATCGGAAAAATCATAATGCTCGAGGTTGGACACCTTCAGCACCTTGTCGCCGAACGACACTTCGGTGCCCTGCGACCGTGCGGAGGCAAGCGCCACCACTTCATCGACGGGGAAGCCGCGCTCGGAGAGAATGTTCAGCATTTCCCGGCCGACATTGCCGGTTGCGCCGACCACTGCAATCTTGAAACCCATTTTCCTGCTCTCTTTCTCTTCTCTCCTCGGGCTTTGAGGGGGAAACACGATAAAAACCGTGCTTCCTTGTCCCCGGCCGAACCGGGGAGAGAGCGGTAGGCCAGAGACGTCAGACGGTTTTCGTCGTCGTTTTGGCCTTGGTTTTGGAGGATACGCATGCGAAAAGCGGCGCTCCGGCCACATGTGCCGGACCAAATGAAGCTGCGATGTGACTGTCGCTGCGATACATTCTTGCTTCCCTTCGGATGAACTCCTTAGAAGATTTCGCAGGCGAGTCAAGCGTTGCTGAGGCGCAACCTTTTCTTCCCGACGCCGTTGCGGGCCAGATGATGGCCCATGAGAGCATGCCGCATGAAAAGGACGCGCAATTTGCGAGTGATCGACCGCCGGAACCTGCAACCGGGAGCGACCGCCGATGCTGAGTGAGCTTGTCAGCCTCCCGCGCCCTGGCATCCTTGCGGCCTGCGCTCTCACAAGCGCGCTCTGCGTTTTCGTGATCATCGCAAAGGCCCGCGATCTCGGCCTCGTGCAGGCGCCGGTGGCGCGCTCCTCGCATGTGCGGCCAACGCCAACCGGCGGCGGCATCGGCATCGTTGTCGGCACGCTGCTTTGCGGCCTGCTGATGCCCGGCGGCAACGGGCAGACGCTGTCACTGCTGCTGCTCGGCGCCATCATGGCCGCCATCGGCCTTTTTGATGACTGGCGACCGCTGGCTGCGCGCGTACGCCTGCCGTTACAGGCAATAATCGTTTTTCTTGCCATCTGGATCACCGACGGAACGGTGGCAATCGCCGGCAATGCCGGAGCGGTTTTCCAGCTCGCAGCCGGCCTTCTTCTGCTGCTCGGCGGGCTCTGGTGGGTCAATCTGTTCAACTTCATGGACGGCATAGACGGAATTGCCGGCCAGCAGGCGGTCATGATGATGATCTCTGCCATGGCAATCGCCGCTATCGGCACACCAGAGGCGATCGACAGCGGGGCGTGGTGGCTGATGGCGGCCACGGCGATCTCGACGACCGCCTTCCTGCTCTTCAATTTCCCCCCGGCGCGCATCTTCATGGGTGATGCCGGCAGCACGTTTCTCGGCTTCATCATCGTGGCCATGGCCATGACGAGCCTTCACACCGGGTGGCTGACCCTGCCGCAATGGTTGATCCTTTCGGCACTGTTTGCAAGCGACGCCACCGTGACGCTGATCATCCGCTATCTGAGGGGTGAAAACCTTGCCGAGGCACACCGCTCACATGCCTACCAGCGCCTGGCGCGGCGGTTCGGCGGCGCGCGGCCCGTCACCCTGTCGGCCTTCGGCGTCAACCTTTTCGTCATCCTGCCGCTGGCGCTCCTCACCAGTGACACCGGTTTTGGCTGGTTTACGGTGTTTCTGGTCTATCTGGCCACGGCCGGACTTGCGCTTCTCGCCGGTGCAGGCCTTCCCGATCACGAAACGGCAAGCACATCCACCTATCGAAAGCTGTTGAAACGATGAGCAGAAGGACGACAAGCGCGTGTATCTGATCACTGGCGCCACAGGTTTTGTCGGGCAAGCCCTCTGCCGGATGCTGGAAGAGCGCGGCCTGCCGTTTCGTCCGGCAAGTCGTCTCCCCCGCCCGGGCCATTACACGATCGGTACCATCACCGGGCAGACCGACTGGGGGCAAGCGCTTGCTGGCGTCGATACCGTTATTCACCTTGCCGCACGCGTGCATGTGATGCAGGAAACGGCAAGCGATCCGCTTGCCGATTTCAGGGCGATGAATGTCTATGCCACGCTCAATCTTGCCCGCCAGGCCGCAGATGCCGGCGTGCGCCGGTTCGTTTTCGCAAGCTCCATCAAGGTGAACGGCGAAAGCACACCGGAGGGCAAAAGCTTCAGCGCCGACGATCCACCGGATCCGCAGGATGCCTATGGTCTCTCCAAGGCCGAAGCCGAGCGGGCGCTTCTCGCCTTTGGCAAGGAGAGCGGCCTGGAGATCGTGATCGTGCGCCCGCCGCTGGTTTATGGTCCAGGTGTCGGTGCCAATTTCGCGCTGTTGATGCGCCTTGCCGGCAGCGGCCTGCCCTCCCCCTTTAGCGCCTGCGACAACCGCCGCTCGCTGGTCTATGTCGGCAATCTCTGCGACCTTCTCCTCACCGCCGCACATCATCCGCGAGCAGCCGGACAGGTTTTTTTGGCAGGCGATGGCGAGGATCTTTCCACGCATCAGTTGTTCAGCCGGCTGGCGCAACTGCAGGGACGTCATGCCGCAAGCCTGCCGATCCCTCCCAGCCTGCTGAAAACACTGGCAAAGTTGACCGGAAAGACTTCAATCAGCGACCGCTTGCTTAAGAATCTGCAGGTGGATATAGGGAAGGCCGGTTCACTGCTCGATTGGGTCCCCCCCTATCCGGTGGCCTACGGTCTGCAGCAAACGGTGGCCCGGGAAAAATCACCCGGATCGTCACCCAATCAGGGCAAGGCGGCCCCATGATCGGCGCGAAAGGCTTCAAGATGCGAGCAGTTGCATGGCTTTAACTGACGTGCTGCGACGCATGATTGAGGAAATGCCGCGTTTCTGGAAACGCGTGCTGCTGATCGGCTTCGACGTTGTGGCACTGATCGTCGCGCTCTGGGCCAGTTATGCGCTGCGCTATGCCGTGTGGTGGCCTGACGTTTCGCCGGAGCGCATTCTCCTCGCCTTTCTTGCCCCGGCGATTGCCATCCCGATCTTCATCCGCATGGGGCTTTACAGGGCTGTCATCCGTTATCTCCCCGATACGGCCATCTGGACGATCCTGAAGGCCATGGGCATTGCGACGATGATCTGGGTCATCCTCGTCTTCCTGATGGAGATGTCCGGCCGCGGCATTGTTCCCCGTTCCATTCCCTTCTTCTATTTTGCCATCGGGACGGCCCTCGTCGGGGGCTCGCGTTTCACCACCAAGATCATCCTCAGCCACGGCACCGGCCTGCGCCGCGATGAGCAGCCGGTGTTCATCTACGGCGCCAGCGCCTCCTCCGTGCAACTGGCGCAGGCGCTGCGCGGCAGCGGAAACCGCTTCATCGTCGGCCTGCTGGACGAGGATCCTGACCACCATGGCCGCGATGTCGGGGGGTATCGCGTCTTCAATCCGGCAAACCTGCCGCGGCTGATCGAACAATACGGCGTGCAGGAAATCATCCTGTCGCTCTCCACAATCTCCGCCGACCGGCGGCGCAGCGTGATCGGCAGCATCAGCGGGCTTGGCGTAAAGATCCGCACCGTTCCGGATATTTCAGACCTGGTGGATGGCCGGTATCTTGCAAACCAGATCCGCGAGATCGAGATCGACGAATTGCTCGGCCGCTCCTTCGTGCCGCCGGATCCGCAACTGATCGACAGTATCGTAGAGGGCCGGGTGATCATGGTCACCGGCGCCGGCGGCTCCATCGGCTCGGAACTCTGCCGGATGATCGTGCAGTGGAAGCCGAAATGCCTCGTGCTGTTTGAGGCGAACGAATTTGCGCTCTACAAGATCGAGCGGGAACTGGCAGGCCTTACCCGCTGCCAGATTGTGCCCTTCCTCGGTTCGATCACCCATCAGGCGCGGGTGAAGCAGGCAATCGACACCCACAAGGTGGATGTGCTTTATCATGCGGCTGCGCACAAGCATGTGCCCATGCTCGAGGTCAACGCGCTGGAGGGTATCGAGAACAATGTTTTTGGCACGCTGACGGTCGCAAAGACCGCCTTCGAGGCCGGTGTCGGCAATTTCGTGCTGATCTCGTCGGACAAGGCGGTGCGCCCCACCAATGTGATGGGTGCCACCAAGCGCTGGGCCGAACTGATCATCCGGCAGATGGCTCTGGAGGCTGAACGCAGTGGCAGCGGCCAGCATTTCTGCGCGGTGCGCTTCGGCAATGTGCTTGGCTCCAACGGCTCGGTCGTGCCGCTGTTCAAGCAGCAGATCGCCGATGGCGGCCCGGTGACCGTCACGAACCCGGAGATGACGCGTTATTTCATGTCGACCCAGGAGGCGGCCGAACTGATCGTGCAGGCGAGTGCGCTTTCCGTCGGGGGCGATATCTTCCTCCTGGAGATGGGTGAGCCGGTCCGCATCGGTGATCTCGCAGAAAACATGATCCGGCTGGCCGGTTTTACCGTGCGCAATGCTGAAAACCCCGATGGCGGCATCGAGATCCGCGTGACAGGCAATCGCCCGGGTGAAAAACTGTTCGAGGAACTGTTCTACGACATGGCGAACGCCATGAAGACGCAGCACCCGAAGATCCTGCGCGCCGACACCAAGATCGGCTCCCATGACGATGTGCTGAAGGCCCTGCAGGCCCTGAAGGCCGCCGTGGATACCGAAGACGAGGCGGCGGCCCGCACAGTGCTGTTCCGCTTCATCGGGCTTGACTGTCCGGGCACAAAAAACACTGACGCCTGAAGTCTATCGGGCGAGCACCGGTTCCAGCCTCAGGGCGGTGGATGGCTGTGGCGAATGTGCGCGCGTTCGCCCGAGGCGCAATTGCGGCAGGCGGCTCCAGTCGGGGCGCTCCAGCGGAACGGGGCGGCAAAGCTGCGGCAAGGCACCATTCTGTGCCCGGAACAGAAGTCCGTAACGCGCAAACATCCCGGCGGTAAAGATCGAGAACCACGCTCCGAACACCAGGCCGGCCATGACGTCACTTGGATAATGAACGCCGATGATGACGCGGGAAAAGCCGAGCCAGAGGCCAAGCACCAGGCAATGTACACGGTAAGCCGGAGCCATCAGGGCAATCGCCATCATCAGGGCGCCGATGGTCGTCGCGTGGCCGGACGGAAAACTTTCGAAATGATAGCTGCCATGAAAAGGTGAAAAGCCGAAAGCGCCCCAGTCCGCCTGCGAAGGGGGCCGCACACGGCCGATCAGCCGCTTGGCAAGGTTCGCCGCAAGACCTGAAAGCGCAACCGTCAGAAAGATATAGGCCGCGAGATGGCAGAGGAAAAATGCCTGCAGGCGGTGCCTTGCCGTGCGAGCAAGTCGCCCCCGGCAAAGCGCTTCGAAGAACAGCATGGCGCAAGCCATCAGGATCCAGCCGGATTTGCCGAAATCCGTGACGAAGCTGCCGATCGGCTTCAGGATGGAGGGCGTGCGCGCCACATAGGCCGATACCGGCTCATCCAGCAGGAATACCGACAGAAGAACGAGATTGAGCGCGACAAAAAGACAGGAAAAGTGACAGTCCGTGCGAAAACTTCCGCAGTAACGGTCATGACGCCGCCTCAGCTTTTCAATCATCCCATATGCTCCCCAAAGCCTATACAGATCCTAACCGGGATTTATGACAGGGATTTTGGCAAGGACCGCCGTTGGCATGATAAAGACAGGCCCGTTGATCTTGCGGGCGCCGGTTAAAGTGGCCCAGACTTTGAGGAACGGGCCGCCGGCTTTTCACGGCAAGAGCGATTGGAAGCTCGAGGGGTAAAAAAAATGCCCCGCACTGGGCGGGGCATTGCAGGTTTCAGTTATGCGCAGACCCGTTGGCCAGCATCAGGCAGACAGGGCCTTGAATTCGGCAAGGATGGCATCGCCCATTTCCGACGTGCCGACCTGCGTGCAGCCTTCGGCCATGATGTCGCCGGTGCGGATGCCCTTGTCGAGCACGTTGGCAATCGCCTTTTCCAGCCGGTCGGCTTCTTCGACCTTGTTGAAGGAATAGCGCAGGCACATGGCAAACGACGCGATCATGGCGATCGGGTTGGCAATGCCCTTGCCGGCAATGTCAGGTGCCGAACCGTGGACGGGCTCGTAGAGCGCCTTGCGCTTGCCGGTTTTTCCATCGGGTGCGCCAAGCGAAGCCGAGGGCAGCATGCCGAGCGAACCGGTCAGCATGGCCGCGACGTCCGACAGCATGTCGCCGAAGAGGTTGTCGGTGACGATCACGTCAAACTGTTTTGGCGCGCGCACCAGCTGCATGCCGCCGGCGTCAGCCAGCATGTGCTCCAGCACCACGTCGGAGAATTTTGCCTTGTGCGTTTCGGTTACCACCTGGTTCCACAAGACGCCCGACTTCATCACGTTGCGCTTTTCCATGGAGCAGACGCGGTTCTTGCGGGTGCGCGCCAGTTCGAAGGCAACACCCGAGATGCGCTCGATCTCGTAGGTATCGTAGACCTGCGTATCGATGGCGCGCTTCTGGCCGTTACCAAGATCGGTGATCGTCTTCGGCTCGCCGAAATAAACCCCACCGGTCAGCTCGCGCACGATGAGGATATCAAGCCCTTCAACCAGTTCCGGCTTCAGCGAGGAGGCATTGGCAAGCGCCGGATAGCAGATCGCCGGGCGCAGGTTGGCAAACAGTTCAAGATCCTTGCGCAGGCGCAAAAGGCCGGCTTCCGGGCGAACATCATAGGGAACCGCATCCCATTTCGGGCCGCCAACGGCGCCGAACAGGACCGCATCGGCATTCATCGCCTTTTCCATGTCGCCTTTGGAAATGGCGGCGCCATGCGCATCGTAGGCTGAGCCGCCGACCAGGCCTTGCTCGGTCACAAAACCGGCACCCAGTGCCTCGTTCATGTGGTCGATGATCTTCACGACTTCGGCCATGGCCTCGGGGCCGATACCGTCACCGGGAAGCAGGAAAAGCGAATGAGACATGATGATGCGTGTCCTTGAGAAATTGGCAGGCATGATGCGCCACGGGTGGCGCCTCCCCAGCTTCGCCCGCGCCTGCCGCAGGACGAAGCCGCAGACTGTTTTTTTATTCCGAACCTGCGCCGCGCCGCGCGGTGACCTCGATTTCGATCTTCATTTCCGGGCGCACCAGGCCGCAGACCACCATGGTGGCTGCCGGACGGATGGCACCGAAGACATCGCCCAGTACGGGGACGATGGCATCGTAATGGGCGAGGTCGCTGAGGTAATAGCGCACGCGCAGCACGTCGTTCAACGCACTCCCTGCCTCCTCAAGCGCCTTGGCAATCGTGTGGAGGGCGTTGCGCGTCTGTTCGCCGACATCGTCAGGCATGACCATCCGGCTATAATCATAACCGGTGGTGCCGGAGACATAGATCATGTCGCCATCCACGACGGCGCGCGAATAACCGATCGTCGCTTCAAAGGGAGAGCCCGACGAGATGCGTGTCACCACCGGAGCCTCCTCACATGTCAGAGCCAGGGGCGCTCGGCCTGCATCTTGTTTTCAAACGAGGCGATGGCGCCATCGCTCTTCATTGTGGTGGCGATGTCGTCGAGGCCTTCCAGCATGATGTGCTTGCGGGCCGGATCGATGTCGAAGGTGATCGTGCCGCCATCGGGACCGGAAATTTCCTGCGCTTCCAGATCCACCGTCAGCACGGCATTGGAACCGCGCGAGGCATCGTCCATCAGCTTGTCGAGATCGTCCTGCGAGACCACGATCGGCAGGATGCCGTTCTTGAAACAGTTGTTGTAGAAAATGTCGGCAAAGGACGTGGAGATGACGCAGCGGATGCCGAAGTCCAGAAGCGCCCAGGGTGCGTGCTCGCGCGAGGAGCCGCAGCCGAAATTGTCGCCGGCGACCAGGATCTTGGCGTTCTGGTAGGCGGGCTTGTTGAGCACGAAATCGAGGTTCGGCGAACCATCTTCGAGGTAACGCGCTTCGGCAAACAGGCCGGTGCCGAGGCCGGTGCGCTTGATCGTCTTCAGGTAATCCTTCGGAATGATCATGTCCGTGTCGATGTTGACGACAGGAAGCGGCGCAGCAACGCCGGTGAGCTTGGTAAATTTATCCATGATCTGCCTCCGCGAGACTTGTTCTGCGGATGCTGCCATAGACCAATTTCAGGGAGATTTGAAGGCCGGTTTGCCATCAAACGGTACGCCGAACCTCTGGATCGACGTACCCGTCATCACATTGTGATCTGAACTGCTTAAAGACAGAGCCGCTGACAGGCGATCGCCTTTAAAGATCGATGATTGTGCCGCGACCGTCGTTCCAGACGCGCATGTCTTTTGCCTGCGCCGAATTTTTGGCGCCCGATGCCTTGGCGCGCACCGGAACGGGTTTATGGCGAAGGGTGAGCGCTCTCACGGCCGTAAACACAGTGAGCATGGCGGCAAAGGCAAGCGTAATGGATGCCGTGAGCACGACAACAGCGGTGATGGCGGCAATGCCGGCAAGGCCAAGGAAGAGTGCGCGGATATTCTGCATGGTTTTGAACCTTTCTTCTTGTGGAAATGTGGGCTTTTCTCTCGACACTTGCAAGGGCTTTTGCCCTACTGCGCTCTTGCGCCTCATCACAAAGCTTGTCACAAAGTCGCGATGTCCCATTCGCTTGCTCCGGCTCTTCGCCCGCAACGCTCGCTTTTGAGCGTGCCCGCCATCAACCAGCGCGCGCTGGACAAGATTTCTTCGCTTGCCTGCGACGGTGTGATCTTTGATCTGGAGGATTCGGTCGCACCGGAAAAGAAGGACGAGGCACGCGCCAATCTCTCGGCCTTCTTCGAGCAGCCGCCGGCTGGCAATCGCCTCTCGATCATCCGCATCAACCCGCTTGCTTCGACATTAGGCGCGGATGATCTGGCACTCGTTGTCTCCACCCGCCCCGATGCCGTGCTTTTGCCGAAAGTGGAAAGCGTCGCTGACGTTCAAGCCGTGGAACACGCCCTCAACGAGGCCGGCGTGCCCGAAACCACAAAAATCTGGGCGATGATCGAGACGGCCAAAGGCGTGCTTCATGCGGGCGCCATCGCTGGTTCACGTGAAACATCTGTGCCGCGGCTGGAAGGTTTGGTCGTTGGCCTGAATGATCTGCGCAAGGAAACCCGCGTGCCAGCGCGACAAGGCCGCAGCTTTCTCATTCCCTGGCTGATGCAGGTGGTGCTTTCCGCCCGCGCCCACGGGCTCTGCGTCATCGACAGCGTGTTTAACGATTTTCGCGATGCAGACACTTTCGAGAGCGAATGCCGCCAGGGCCGCGACATGGGCTTTGACGGCAAGATGCTGATCCACCCAGCCCAGATCGGCCCGGCAAACCAGCATTTCGGCCCGGATCCCGAGGCCGTCGCAGAGGCTGAGGCCATCATCGCCGCCTTTTCGACACCGGAGGCGCAGACCCTCAACGTGATCAACCTCAACGGCCGCATGATCGAGCGGCTGCATCTGGTCGAGGCCGAACGGCTTGTGCAGCTGGCCCATCGGATCGAAAAAACCAATCTTATCGATTAAAGAAAGACTGACCCATGAAAGTTTACCGCTTCCTCACCGGCCCCGACGATTCCTCTTTCTGCCACCGGGTGACGGATGCCCTCAACAAGGGCTGGGACCTGCACGGCTCCCCAAGCCACACGTTCAACGTGGCGGAAAACAAGCTCTATTGCGGGCAGGCGGTGGTGAAAACCGTCGAAGGCAAGGACTATCATCCCGACATGAAGCTCGGCGAGCAATAAGCCTCGACAGGCCTGCCGGACGCCATTCCCCGCATGGGCAGGGCTGCGCCTTGAACGATGACGATGCCTTACAACGGCCGGGAAATCCGTGCCTTTGGGGGCATCGATTCGCACCCCAGACACACGGATGAGACGAAAATGGCAGAACCAAGAGCGGCTGAACGCGTAGAATATATCGTCGAAGGCGGCCATCGCCTTTCCGGCGCTATTGAGCCCTCGGGAAACAAGAATGCGGCGCTGCCGATCATTGCCGCCGCGCTGCTGACCGACCAACCCGTCGTGCTTACCAACGTGCCGCGCATCCGCGACGTGGAGGCTCTGGTGCAACTGCTTTCATCTCTCGGCGCCGAAACCGCCTGGACGGACCACAATACCTTGCGCATCCATGCGCGCGACGTGCGCCCGGCAACGCTGGATCCGGATCTCTGCTCGCGTATTCGCGCCTCCATTCTGCTCGCCGGACCGGTTCTTGCCCGCTGCGGAGAAATCACCCTACCGCCGCCCGGCGGCGATGTGATCGGCCGGCGGCGTCTCGACAGCCATTTTCTGGCCTTGCGCCAGCTCGGCGCGCAGATCTCGCTCGAGGGCGATTATGTGTTTCGCGCGACAAAACTCGTCGGGGCGGATGTGTTCCTCGATGAGCCCTCGGTGACTGCGACGGAAAACGCGCTTTGTGCCGCCGTAGCGGCGTCCGGCACCACGATCCTGCGTAATTGCGCCTCCGAGCCGCATGTTCAGGATCTCGCCCATTTCCTCGTGGCCATGGGTGCCCGCATCGAAGGCATCGGCACCAATTGCATGACGATCCACGGCGGTGCGCCGCTTTCGGGGACAAGCCACCGGATCGGGCCTGATCATATCGAAGTCGGCTCGCTGATCGGGCTTGCGGCGGTGACCGATTCGGATCTCAGAATCACCAATGCCGGTGTGCAGCATCTGCGCTCCACCCTCATGGGCTTTGAGCGGCTGGGCATCCATTGCCGGATCGAGGGCGACGATCTGATCGTGCCATCGGGCCAGGCGAAACGGATCGAACCGGATTTCGGCGGCCATGTGCCCAAGATCGAGGATCAGCCCTGGCCGGCCTTCCCGGCCGATACGATGTCGATTGCCATCGTCACCGCCACGCAATGCGAGGGCATGGTGCTGATGTTTGAAAAAATGTTCGAATCCCGGATGTTCTTTGTCGACAAGCTGATCTCGATGGGCGCCCGCATCGTGCTGTGCGATCCGCACAGGGCCGTGGTTTCCGGACCGAGCCCGCTGAAAGCCGCACGGCTGGAAAGCCCCGACATTCGCGCCGGCATGGCCATGCTGATCGCTGCCATGGGTGCTGAGGGCACATCGATCATCAACAATGCCCAGCAGATCGAACGCGGTTATGAACGCATCGACGAGCGGCTGAACGCCTTGGGCGCGCGCATAAGGCGCATTCCCGCGCGCACCTGACGAGGGAAGGCGGCTAACCTGTTCGGTCAGCCGCGTCCTCGACGCTTTCCTCGATCCGCTCCATGTCGTCATCGCTAAGGCCGAAATGGTGGCCGATTTCGTGGATCAGCACATGGGTGATGATATCGCCCAGCGTTTCCTCGTTTTCCGCCCAATAGTCGATGATCGGCCGGCGGTAGAGGCGGATTCGGTTCGGCAATTCGCCGGTTTCCATGCTGAAACGCTCGGAAATGCCACGACCTTCGAAAAGCCCCAGAAGATCGAAGGGCGTCTCAAGCGCCATATCCTCGAAAATCTCGTCGTCGGGAAAGTCCTCGATCTCGATGGTGAGGTTTCCGGTCAGCGCACGGAACTCTTCCGGCAGGTTTCCATAGGCCTCGATTGCCAGCGATTCGAACGTGCTGATGGTGGGGGCGTGGCGATCACGCCAATCATCGGTCTGGTCGACACGGGCCATAACTGCTCCTTTTTCAACGAGCATATAAGGTTTCTGGAAAAATATTTCGAGTGCGGATTCAAGCAAGAGGTGGGGAGGGTGAACGAATCTCATGGGGGCCGCTGTTGACTCTTCGGAGCAGCTCTGGAATCCATAAGAACATAACATGAACAATTGAGGCGAAGAGGATCCTGGAGATCCGCGCCTCGACAAGAAGTGGAGCTGACGTCATGGCGCGATCCGCCCTGGCGCAGGAGACTGTTTTTGCCCTGCGCGAAACGATAGCCCGGCTGGAGGGCAAGCCTATCCCGGCCCTTGCCGCTGCACAGGCGCAAGCGGTGGCAGAAGGGCAGGAGAGGGCACAAGGCCGGCCGGTCCGGCTTAAAACCGGCATTGCTGCGCTGGACGAGGCGCTGGACGGCGGGTTGCCCCTCGATGCGATCACCGAGATCCGCAGCCGCGGTTTTTTCGATGCAGGGTCTGCCAGCGGTTTTACCGTTGGGCTTTCGGTGCTCATCAAGGCACGCGCACCGAAGGCGGAAAATCTGCCTATCCTCTGGATTTCAGACCGCATGGCGACCCAGGAGGCGGGGGCGCCTTATCTCATCGGCATGCGCGGTTTCGGCCTTGGCACGGAGCCGTTTTTTCAAGCTCTGCCGAACCGGCTCGACGAGGCGCTGTGGCTTGCGGAAGCAGCCCTTGCAAGCGGCGCCTTTGGCGTGACCATTCTGGAAACCCGCGGCAATCCCAAAGCCTTCGGGCTGACGGAAAGCCGGCGGCTGGCGTTGCGGGCAAAGGCGGCGGGGCGGCCGCTTCTGCTTTTGCGCCATGCCGCAGAAGAAGAGGCCTCGAGCGCTGCCTTCCGGTTTCTGACCCAGCCGGCATTTGCCTCACACCGACGCCTTCCCGATGGATCGATGCTTGGCGGCAGCATCGGCCCCTCAGTTTTCCGTCTCACATTGGAAAAGAGCCGCAACCCGGCTCCGCTCTGTCTCTCCCTGGAGTGGAATCCCCATGACCGCCAATTCAATTGCGTCGACACGCCAAGACATGCTGTTCCTGAAAGGCAGCCGGCAGCGCATTCTGGCGCTCTATTTCCCAAAACTTTCGACAGACCGGATCTTGCGCCGGCGCCGGGGTCTATCCTGGCGTTTGACAGGCCGGCACGCGGGCGGGCCGATGGATCCTTCGAGCGCGCGTCCTGAGGATGCGCCTCTCGTCTGCGCCGGCCGGCGCGACAATGCCATGCGTCTCACCGCCCTTGACGAACAGGCGCAGGCGATAGGCCTGAAACCCGGCCAGGGGCTTGCGGAGGCGCGCGCCATCTGTCCGCATCTCGTCGTCATCGACGAAGACGAAGCAGCGGACCGACGTTTTCTCGAAGCGCTGGCCGACTGGTGCGACCGTTATACCCCGCTGGTGGCGCTGGAGGGTTCTCACGGCCTGTTCCTCGATGTCACCGGTTCCGCCCATCTTTTTGGCGGTGAAGCAGCGCTTCTTGCGGAAATCCTGAGCCGGATGACGGCGCTCGGCATGGCGGTGCAAGGGGCTATATCCTCGGCGCCCGGACTTTCATCGGCCGTCGCCCGTTTCGGGGAAAGCCGGGTGATCGAGGACAGCGACATCGAGGCCGTGCTTGCCCCGCTTCCGATCGCAGCGCTGCGCGTTGGCGCCGATGTGGTGCAGGCGCTGGCAAAGGTGGGGCTGAAACAGGTGGGTGACCTTCTGGAAGCGCCGCGCGCGCCGCTGGCCCGCCGCTTCGGCGCCCATCTTCTGCTGCGGCTCGATCAGGCGACCGGTCTGGACGAGGAGGCGATTTCGCCGCGCTTGCCGGTGGCGAGCCTGTCGGTCGAGCGGCGGCTGGCCGAGCCGATCCAGTCGGAGGAGGATATTCTGACCCTTGCTGCGCAGGTGGCAGAGGCCCTGAAACCGAGCCTTGAGGCCCGCGCTGCCGGTGGCCGGATGTTCGAGCTGGTGCTGTTTCGCGTTGACGGCAAGGTGTTTCGCTTGAGCGCCGGCGCCTCGCGCCCCTTGCGCGACGGTGCGCGCATTGCCCGGCTGTTTGCCGAGCGGCTGACGGGCGTGCATGACGATCTCGATGCCGGCTTCGGTTTCGAGATCCTGCGGATCAACGTGTTGCGCCACGAGCCCTTTGACCATGCGCAGGGCGATTTCGACGGCGACGACCGCAAGCAGCAGTCGCTGGCTGATTTCATCGATCAGGTCTCGGCCCGGCTTGGGCCGGAATGTCTAAAAACCTACCAGATGCGCGAAAGCCATATTCCCGAGCGGGCGGCGGTCGCC
The DNA here is from genome assembly GCF_058242775.1 of Neorhizobium sp. PAMB6630. Classification (NCBI taxonomy): domain Bacteria; kingdom Pseudomonadati; phylum Pseudomonadota; class Alphaproteobacteria; order Hyphomicrobiales; family Rhizobiaceae; genus Neorhizobium; species Neorhizobium sp. PAMB6630. The sequence continues at coordinate 57,372 of NZ_CM177836.1, read as the reverse complement.
GTCGATGCCATTCAACACGCCCTGGGCAAACCGCAGCGCCTGCCGGAGGCGGCACCGCTCGACCATGGACACTTCCTGCAAAAGGAGCGGCCGTTGCGGTTGTTCCCGCATCCCGAACCGCTGGAAGCCTTTGCCGTCGAAGTGCCGGACGGGCCGCCGATCCGCTTTCGCTGGCGCAGGCTCACCCATCAGGTGCGCCGGGCGGAAGGGCCGGAGCGGCTGGCGGCGGAATGGTGGGTGGACGGCGAAAATGCCCCGACGCGCGATTATTTTAGGCTGGAATCCGAAAGTGGCCAGCGCTTCTGGGTCTATCGGCAGGGGCTTTACGATCAGGTCGCCAATCCGCGCTGGTTCATGCACGGCATTTTCGCATGAAGCCGGCGCCTGCCTTTTGCGAACTGGGGGCACGCACCAATTTTTCCTTCCTGGAGGGCGCCTCGCATCCGGAGGAAATGGTGCAGCAGGCCGTTTTCCTCAAACGCCAAAGCCTTCTCTCAGGCCTTGGCATTGCCGACCGTAACACGGTAGCGGGTGTGGTGAAGGCGCATGCACAATTGCGGGTGCTGAAGACTGAGACTGATCTCAAGGTCCAGCCCGGCGCGCGGCTGGTGTTTTGCGATGACACGCCTGACATGCTTGCCTATCCCAAAAACCGCAAGGGCTGGGGCCATCTCTGCCGGCTGCTGAGTGCCGGCAATCTGCGCGCCGAAAAAGGCGATTGCCGGCTTTTCCTCGATGACCTTCTCACCTGGGGCGACGAGATGATGCTGGCCGTCCTGCCCGGCCATCCGCTGCTTGCCGATAAAGACGCCGGGACGAATTTTTCCGCTTTGCTTTCCCGTCTGCGGGAGCGGTTCGGCAAGGCGATCCATCTGGCGCTTTCAGCCCATTATGACGGTCAGGATGTTTTTGCCTTTGCGGGTTTTTCCGCTTGGGCACAGCAGGCGCACGTCCCCCTGATCGCCACCAACCAGCCGCTTTACCATAGCCCCGACCGCCGGCCGCTTGCAGACGTCGTCACCGCCATTCGCGAGCATGTGACGGTGGCGGAGGCCGGTTTCCGTTTTGCCGCCAATGCCGAACGCTATCTGAAGACGGCGCCGCAGATGGCTTCCATCTTTCGCCGTTACCCGCAGGCGCTCGACAACAGCCTTGCCTTTTTTGACGCGCTCCATTTTTCGCTCGACGAATTGCAGCACAATTATCCGGAAGAGCGGGTAGAGGGCGAAACGCCATCACAAACGCTGGAACGGCTGGCCCATGAAGGAGCCCGCCGGCGATATGGCGGTGACGTTCCGGAAAAAGTCAGCGCGCAGATCCGCGCCGAACTCGACCTGATTTCAGAGAAAAAATACGCGCCGTATTTTCTGACCGTGCGCAACATCATGGAATTTGCCCGCAGTGAGAACATTCTTTGCCAAGGGCGGGGATCGGCGGCCAATTCCACCGTCTGTTATTGCCTCGGGATCACCGATGTCGATCCGATGAAATCGTCGTTGCTGTTTGCCCGGTTCCTCTCCACGGAACGGGACGAGCCGCCTGACATCGACGTGGATTTCGAGCATGAGCGGCGCGAGGAGGTGATCCAGCACATCTATCGCACCTATGGGCGCGAGCATGCCGGCCTTGCCGCTGCCGTCACCAGTTATCGCACGCGCTCGTCCGGCCGCGAGGTCGCCAAGGCTTTCGGGCTCTCGGAAGACGTGCAATCGGCGCTGTCGAGCACGATCTGGGGCTGGTCGACCGATGGGCTATCGGAGCGAGAGGCGAAAAATGCAGGCCTTGATCCGGATGATGCGCTGACGAAACGCGTGCTCGATTATGCCCGCCAGCTGATGAATTTTCCCCGCCACCTCACCCAGCATGTCGGTGGTTTCGTGATGACCCGCGACCGGCTGGACGAGGTGGTGCCGATCATGCCGACCGCCATGCCCGGCCGCTTCATGATCGAGTGGAACAAGGACGATTTGGATACGCTCGGCATTCTCAAAGTGGATGTGCTGGCGCTTGGCATGCTCACCTGCCTTGCCAAGGCGTTTCGCCTGTTGGAAGACCATTATGGGCACCGAAAAACGCTGGCTGGCATCCTGAAAGACGAGAAGCCGCAGGTCTATGACATGATCTGCCGCGCCGATACGGTGGGTGTTTTCCAGATCGAAAGCCGGGCGCAGATGAGCATGCTGCCCCGCCTTCGACCGCGAAAATTCTACGATCTGGTGATCGAGGTGGCGATCGTGCGGCCGGGGCCGATCCAGGGCGACATGGTTCACCCCTATCTCAAGCGCCGCGAGGACGAGCGGGCAGGGCGGAAAATCGAGTATCCGAGCGCCGAATTGCGCCTCGTGCTGGAACGAACGCTCGGCGTCCCGCTGTTTCAGGAACAGGCCATGCAGATTGCCATCACGGCGGCGGAATTTTCGCCAAGCGAGGCCGACAGGCTGCGCCGTGCCATGGCCACTTTCAAGCGCACCGGCACCATTCACACCTTTCGCGACAAGATGGTGAGTAACATGGTGCGCCGCGGCTATGACAAGGATTTTGCCGATCGCTGTTTCAGCCAGATCGAAGGGTTTGGCGAATACGGTTTTCCCGAAAGCCATGCGGCCTCCTTTGCGCTCCTCGTTTATGCCTCCTGCTGGTTCAAGGCGTTTTATCCGGACGTGTTTTTGGCCGCGATCCTCAACGCGCAGCCGATGGGCTTTTATGCCCCGGCCCAGCTGGTGCGCGATGCGCGCGAGCACGGGGTGCGGGTTCTGCCGGTGGATGTCAATTTTTCCGATTGGGACCAGAGCCTGGAAGACGGCGAGGGATTTGATCGACACGCCATCGCCGAACAGCATAGGAGCATGGAAAACGTGATCCTCTCCAGAAAACCGGTGCGGCTTGGCTTCCGGCTGATCAAGGGCCTGTCGGAAAAGGAGATCCGGGAAAAGCTGCTGGCGTTTCGGGGCGGGGGTTACCGCTCGATCCGCGATCTCTGGCAACGTTCAGGCCTTGCCCGCAGCGTGATCGAGCGGCTGGCGGAGGCGGATGCTTTTCGCTCCATGGGGATCGATCGGCGCCGGGCGCTCTGGGAAGTGAAGGCGCTGGATGTGGGCAAGGCCGGCGAGAGCCTGCCGCTGTTCGACCGCACCGGCCACGACGACCTGCAGCAGGAGCCGAACATGACCCTGCCGGACATGCCCCAGGGCGAACAGGTGATCGAGGATTACCGCAGCCTGATGCTCTCGCTGAAGGCGCATCCGGTCTCATTTCTGCGCGAGACGTTTGCCGCCCGCCATATTCTGGAAACGGAAAAGCTGCGCACCGCGCCAAAAAACCGGCGGGTGGAGATTGCCGGCCTTGTCTTGATCCGCCAGCGTCCCGGCACGGCCAAGGTCATCTTCATGACGCTGGAGGATGAGACGGGGGTGGCCAATGCCATCATCCGGCCAAAAATCTTTGCCGCCTTTCGCGCCGTGGTGATGGCCGCAAGGCTGGTGCGCATCCGCGGTCTGCTGCAGCGGGAAAACGGTGTCATCCATGTCATCGCCGACCATATCGAGGACATGACCCCGATGCTTGGCCTGCTGCAGGCTGAAACGCGGCGTTTTGGCGTGTGCGAGCGTTCCGACGAGGTATTGCGGGCGACGCGCGATCCGCGGGAAGTCCGCACACCTTCCCTCCAGCCTTCAGCCCCAAGACCGGCACCCTCAGGCGTCACAGATGAGAATGCCCGCGTGCTGCCGCGAGGCCGAAATTTCCACTGAAGCGCCACCGCGATCGATCACAAGCGCCCCACGACACGGAAATGTGACACACCCAAACCCCGCCAAATCCGCCCGAACACGGGCTTTTGGCTCTTCGCCATCGAATTTTTCTTGACATCGATCATCCGCTTTATCAAGAAAGAGGATATCGAGTGTCATGTTTGATGGCTAATGAGCATGCTGGTCTGTAGTTGCAATTACATCACCGATCATGAAATCAGGGACGTGATCAACGGCCTCCTGGATGAGGACTGTTGGCAGCTGATCGTGCCCTCGAAGGTTTACCATGCCATGAGCAAGCGCGGCCGTTGCTGCGGCTGCTTCCCGAATGTCGTCGATCTCATTATCCGCACGACCGAAGAATATCATGCCTGCCGCCACTCGACGGAGGCAGAGGTTGTCGATTATATGTCACGCCTGAAGAAGTTCCACGAGGACAACAGGAGAGCGGACATTGAAAGGCGACACAAGAGTCATCGAGCGGCTTAACGAGGCCCTTTTTCTCGAACTCGGCGCGGTCAACCAGTACTGGCTTCACTACCGGTTGCTGGAAGACTGGGGTTACACCAAGCTTGCCAAGAAGGAACGGGCCGAATCGATCGAGGAAATGCAGCACGCCGACAAGCTCGTTGCGCGCATCATTTTCCTGGAAGGCCATCCAAACCTTCAGACACTCGCTCCCTTGCGCATCGGCCAGACCGTTCGCGAAGTGCTGGAAGCGGATCTGGCTGGCGAATATGACGCCCGCACGGCCTACAAGGCGTCGCGTGACATCTGTCATGAAGCCGGCGATTACGTCACCATGAAGCTGTTCGAACAGCTGCTGATCGACGAGGAAGGCCATATCGACTTCCTCGAGACCCAGCTGGAACTGCTCGGTAAGCTTGGTGAAGAACGTTACGGCCTGCTGAACGCCGAATCGGCCGACAGCGCCGAATAAGCATTTTCAAAACATGGAGAAAGCCGGCTCGCGTTATCCGCAAGCCGGCTTTTTTATTGGCTGACGCTCGAAACAGATCAGGCTTTTGTGCCGGCAAGATGCGAAAAAGCGGCAACCACCTGCTCATAAGCCGGGCGTTTGAATGAGACAATCAAATCCGGCAGTTCCGCCATCGGCTTCCAGTCCCAGGCGTCGAATTCCTGATGCTGGCCGCTCGGTGGGTTTTCGATGTTGATCTCGCTTTCATCGCCCTCGAAGCGGAAGGCAAACCAGCGCTGGCGCTGGCCGCGATATTTGCCCTTGAGGCCGATGCCGATCAGGTGGGCGGGAAGATCGTAGTGGATCCACTCCGGCGCCTCCGCCAGCAGCGACACCGTCTTCATACCGGTTTCCTCGAACAGTTCGCGGTAGGCGGCATCACGCGGATCCTCACCCTTGTCGATACCGCCCTGCGGCATCTGCCAGAGCTGTGGTGATCCATCCGATTCGCTGTTGCCTTCCGACAGCCGGCGACCGACCCAGACAAGCCCATCGCGGTTCAGCACCATGACGCCGACACAAGGCCGGTATGGCAGGTCGCCTGCGGGTTTCGTGTTCTTGCTCATCCTTGCCTCACTGGTTTGCGGGTTCGGACAAAAGTGCCGACACCCCAACGATTTCAATGCCTCGGCTTTCAGCCTGCTTCACCCATTCGCCAACCGCCCCCACCGTCTCGTCAAACGCCGAGCCAATACCGATGGCCGATCCCCGCCGCTGCGCGATCCGCTCGAGTGTATCCAGCTTTTCCAGAATTGCCTGCCGGGACAGGGTTGCGTCCAGCGTCAGATCGGCAAAACCCTGCGGCTGGGAGAGGGCTTTGGCGAGATCGCCGCTTTTCGACTGAGCCGACGTGCCATCGTCGAGAAACAGCAGGCCACGGGCGGAAAGATCGGCCATGATCGGCTGAAGCGCGTCACGGTCCGCCAGAAAACGACCGCCAAGAAAGTTGACGACGCCGGTATAATTGGTCATGCGGCCCATGGCCTCGTGCAGCCGCTTCAGGTTCTGCGTTTGCGAAACATTGGTTGCAAGCGTCAGAGGACCCGGATCATTCGCCGGGTAATCAAACGGTTCCATCGGTATCTGCAGCAGAATTTCGTGGCCGTTGCGGCGGGCCTCCTGCATCCAGCGCTGCAGGCTGTTGCCGCTGGCGGCAAAGGCGAAGGTGATGGTGCCCGGAAGCTGGCGGATCGCCTGCTGTGTGCCGGTCTGGCTCAGCCCAAGGCCCGCAATCACGATGGCGATGCGGGTGCCACGCGCGCCGGACCAGGGTCTTGCATAGTGATCCATCGGCCGAAGACCGTCTGGCCCCTTGACCGGCAACCGGCCAAGCGCCGTCTCCTCCAGCAGATCGTCATTGGGCATGGCGGCAAGGCGTGGATCCTGGCCGACCTGACGCGCATCGATGAGGAGCGGTCCTGTTCCATCGCGCGGACGGGGTGAAAATGTGGTGACGACAGAGCCGTCATCCATTTGCGAGCGCTTGATATCGGCACCGGCCTGCCCACCGCTGCGCAACAGCGCGGAGAGCGGCGGCGCGGTTACGGTATCCGGCACTGGCGATGGCCCCGTCACTGGCACCGGCACGGAGGCGGCGGGCGGCACGGCAAGGGTCAGTGTCGCAGGCGCTTCATCGGGAAGACCGGAGGCGCGCATGAGATAAAAGGAAACGCCAAGCAGCCCGGCGGCGGCTATGGCGACCAGAAGCCGCTCAAGCGAAAGGCCCCGCCGCGGCCGGGCCTTTTTCTGTCTGTCTTGTCCAAGCGGAGCGCGAAGATCTGTCCCCAATAGCTGCGTCCACCGTCGTCTGAAGGTCAGGCAAACAAAAACCCGCTCCGCCTGTTGCGGAGCGGGTTTTTAGATGATGTTCAGGGCTTTACGGCGGCTGCGGCCTTGTCCGGCTGCGGCGGGAAGGACGGGTCGGTCTTCACACCACGCAGAAGGTCAAGCGCGTAGTTGAGCTGGATATCATCCTTGGCTTCCGGCGGCACATAGGCCGTGGAGCCGGAGCCTTCTTCCGTCTCGCTCTGGCCCTGGATATGGCCCTTCAGGCTCGATTCGCCCTCAGCGCGCACCTTGCCCTGCAATTCCGGCGGCAGCGGCTGCTCGACCTTGATATCCGGCTGGATGCCCGTGCCCTGGATCGACTTGCCCGACGGCGTGTAATAGAGCGCCGTTGTGAGGCGAAGTGCGCCGGCATCGCCCATCGGGATGATCGTCTGGACCGAGCCCTTGCCGAAGGACCGCGTGCCGACAACCGTGGCGCGCTTCAGATCCTGCAGAGCACCGGCAACGATTTCCGAAGCCGAAGCGGAGCCACCGTTGACGAGCACGATCACCGGCTTGCCATCTGTGAGATCGCCGGGGCCGGCGTTGAAACGGCGGGTTTCTTCCGGGTTGCGACCGCGGGTGGAGACCACTTCGCCGCGCTCCAGGAAGGCATCCGAGACATTGATCGCCTGGTCTAGGAGACCGCCTGGATTGAGGCGCAGGTCGAGAACATAACCCTTCAGCTTGTCAGCGGGCACATCCGCCTTGATCTTCTTGATCGCCTTTTCGAGGTCGTCATAGGTCTTTTCGGTGAACGAGATCACGCGCAGATAACCGACATCGCCTTCGACGCGCGACTTGACGGCGCGAACGGCAATGATGTCGCGCATGACCGTCAGTTCGATCGGCTTGTCGGCACCCTTGCGCAGGATCGTCAGCTTGATCGGTGTCTTCACGGCACCGCGCATCTTTTCAACCGCATCTTCCAGCTTCAGGCCGCGCACCGGCGTGCCGTCGATTTCGGAGATGAAGTCGCCGGCCAAAACGCCAGCGCGGGCTGCCGGCGTATCGTCGATCGGCGTGATGACCTTGACCAGTTCGTCTTCCATCGTCACTTCGATGCCGAGACCGCCGAACTCACCCTTGGTCTGGGTGCGCATGTCGGCCGCATCCTTGGAATTCATGTAGCTGGAATGCGGGTCGAGCGAGGAGAGCATGCCGTTGATGGCATTTTCCACGAGCTTTTCATCGTCGGGCGGCGTCACATATTGCGCGCGCACGCGCTCGAACACGTCACCGAAGATGGACAGCTCACGATAGGTCGACGAGCCCGCAGCCTGGGCAGGCACACCGGCGGAATAGACGACACTCATGGCTGTGGCGCCGAGCAGCGCCCCCACGATGACAAGAGAAGCCCTACGAATCATTGCGTGCCCTTCCAGTTTCCTTTGCGGACCACCACGGCTTCGAATCGACCGGAGTGCCGTCCTTTCGAAATTCAATGTAAAGCGTCGGGCGATCTGTTTCCAGCGCCAACGCCGTTGCGCTCGCCACTCTTTTCTCACCCATGGCAGCCAAAGGTTCGCCGGCAAAGACGAATTTCCCCTGGCGCACATTCACCCGATCCATCCCCGTCATGACGAGGTGGTAGCCATCGCCCACGTTGAGAATGATCATCTGCCCATAGCTTCGAAACGCACCGGCAAACACTACCAGCCCATCGGCCGGCGCCGTCACCACGGCACCCGCGCTTGCCGCCAGCGTGATGCCCTTGGCCGGGTGGCCTGTACCATCAGGGTCGCCGTAGCTGCGCAGCAGGTCTCCCTCGACAGGCAGCGCCAGTTTTTGCTTGAGGCTTGAAAATGCATATGCGGGCGCAATACGGTTTTTGTCGGGCACACCGCTTTCGGCCAGTTCCTGGGCCTTCTGGCGCTCGGCAGCGGTCAACTGGTTGCGCCGCTCCTCTTCCTCGCGGGCCCGCTGCATGGCCTCACGCACAGAGGAAATTTCGCCTTCCAGCGAGCCGATCAAGCCTTCAAGGCTGGTGGCGCGGCTGGCCAGTTGTTCGGAACGCTGGCGCTCTGCGGAAAGTTCGGCGGCGCTCTGCCGGCTCTGCTTGTCGTTTTCCGCCAGAAGCAGCGACATCCGCCGATCCTCCTCAAGGCTTGCGGTCATCGCCTGCGAGGCCTTTTCCCGTTCCGCCAGCACATCCTTTTCAAGATCGGCGAGCGATTTGAGGTCAGCCATCAGGCGGTCGGCTTCCGCGCGCATACCCGGCACCACGGCTCCGAGAAGAATGGCGCTGCGCACCGAGCCAAGTGCATCTTCCGGCGTAACAAGAAGCGCCGGTGGCGGGTTGCGCCCCATGCGCTGGAGGGCAGCCAGAACTTCTGCCAGCACACCACGCCTCTCGTGCAGGGAAGCGCGGATACCGTCTTCCTTCACCTTCAGCCCCGCGAGCTTTTCCTCGCTCGCATGAAGATCGGCCTCGAAATGCTTGCGCCGGGCCGCCGATTCAATGAGAGCCTGACGAATATTGGTGCTGCTCTTGTCGAGCGCTGCGATGGCGGCGGAAATTTCCTTCGTCTTATCCGTCGAGAGGCTCAGCGTCTTCGACAGCGTCTCGAATTCGGCGCGCGTTTCATCGCGCTTGGCTTCCAGAAGATCGACGGCGTTCTTGTTCTCGCCACCCGCTTCACCAGCCGGCGCGGGAGAGGTTTCGCTGGCTGCGGGCTGCTCCTGCGCACGCGTCACCGGCACCGCAAGCATTGCCAGCAGCAAAATTGCCGCCAGCGGCCGTACAGCCCGCATGCTTCCGTTGCGCGTTCGCATCGTCACCCGTCAATAACCCCTCGGGTCGCCCGCCATCAGGCCCCGCATCAACCATCACCGCAATCCTAAAAGCCTAAGCTAATTTGCCGGCGAGCACCAGAAACAACATCGTGTATCGGCGCAAACGCATCATCCCTGAAATCGCCGCTTAGACGCGGTGATAGGGATGCCCGGACAGGATCGTCACGGCGCGGTAAAGCTGTTCGGCAATCAGGATGCGCACCAGCTGATGCGGCCATGTCATGGATCCGAGGTTGACGATGGCATCGGCACGCTCGTAAAGCGCCGGATCAAGACCGTCGGCGCCGCCGATGGCCAGCATCATCTCGCGCTTGCCCTGGTCCCGGTAACGGCCGAGAAGATCGGCAAAGCCGGGGCTGTCGAGCGCCTTGCCGCGTTCGTCGAGCAGGATTAGGATGGCGCCATCGCCAAGGCTTTTTTCGAGAAGCTGCGCCTCTTCGCGCTTGCGGGTCTCGGCAGAGGAAGCCCGGCTTTCATTGACCTCGACCACGCGGGAAAGCTCCAGGCTGACCGCCGGTCCTGCCTTGGCAAACCGATCGAGATAACGCGAGGCCAATTCTTTTTCCGGGCCGGTTTTCAACCGCCCCACCGCAAAAAGACCAATACGCATGTATCACCGCCTGAATTCCTGAAAGCCCCAAAAGCACGCTGGATGCCATAAGACATTCCCGGCTGAATGTATTCAGCCGTTCCGGCAGCCCTTGCACGGCAGCATCGGCACCGGCCGATCATGCCACCGACATCCTAAACCCGAAATCGCCAGCGATTCGGGATCAGGACGTATCATACTTGTCTTAAGGAGCACCCGCTTCACGCCCTTTCGGGCGCAAGAACAGGCGTCCTAGTGCCGCGTTTCGTCGTCGTCGGGTGCGGCCCACATCCTTTCCAGGTTGTAGAACTCCCGGATTTCCGGACGGAACACGTGGATGATGATGTCACCGGTGTCGATCAGCACCCAGTCTCCGGTCTCCAGCCCTTCGACACGAGCGCCACCAAAGCCCTCGTCCTTCAGGTCGGATAAAAGATGCTCGGAGATTGCCGAAACATGCCGGGTCGATCGCCCGGAAACTACAACCATGTAGTCGCCCAGCGCAGACTTTCCCGCAATGTTGATGGTGACAATGTCTTCCGCTTTGGAGTCCTCGAGGCTTGCGAGGACCAGTTCAAGAGCACGGGCAGCGGCATCGACGCCACGTTCCAGTCTCTTCGGGAGGACGCTATGCGCCTTCCCCTTGGCGTGTACTGTTGTCAGGGTTGTTCCTTTCTTCCAAGAACAGAACAGGCACTTGCCCCGAATCCCTTGTGAAGGACCCGGTCAAATGAAGGTGGCACCGAATGGTTAATCTTTCAAGAGACGTGGTGGGGCAACAGTTAAGGGATTGCCGGCCTCTTTCGCCGTCTTGCCTCTGTTGCGCAGCACAGTCGAACTCAACGAGGAACGCGGACCGTGGATGAAGGTCCAGGCCGGCGCCATTCGATAGGGCAGGGAGCGTGCGGCATTTTCATCGATGCGCGCAAAGGACAGGGCCCGCGCCGCCGGTGACGACAGGAACGACAGCGTTGCACCCGGCCGATCGATCACCGCGATCGGAACGGTTGCGGCAATGTCGCGCCATTTCTGCCAGCGGTGAAAGGTTTTCAGGCTGTCGGCACCCATGATCCAGACGAAGCGGACCTTGCTGTTTTTCTGAACCACATGCGCCAGCGTGCGGGCCGTATAACTGGTGTTCAGCCGTTCCTCGAAGGCCGTGACCTTGATGCGCGGATCACGCGCCAGCTCTTCGCTGAGCGCGATGCGCTCGGCGAGCGGCAGAAGTTCCGCCCGGCTTTTCAGCGGGTTGCCGGGCGTCACCATCCACCAGACCTGATCGAGGCCTAACCGTTTCAGCGCAATTTCCGCCACCAGCAGATGGCCCGGATGTGGCGGATTAAACGAGCCGCCGAACAGGCCAACGGTCATGCCGGCTTCGGCGCGCGGCAGGACGAGATAACGATCGTGAGCCCGCCCTGCCGTCACGCTGTCAGGGCCGCGTCTGGCCGGTGCCATGCACGCGGTATTTGAACGAGGTCAACTGCTCGACGCCGACGGGGCCGCGCGCATGCATTTTTCCCGTGGAAATGCCGATCTCGCCGCCCATGCCGAACTCGCCGCCATCGGCAAACTGCGTCGAGGCATTGTGCAAAAGGATGGCCGAATCGATCTCGTTGAAAAAGCGGGACACCACGGTCGGATCCTCGGCAATCACCGCTTCCGTGTGATTGGAAGAGTAGGTGGCGATATGGCCGATGGCGCCATCGATGCCATCCACCAGCGCAACCGAAATGATCGCTTCCAGATATTCCGTGCGCCAGTCCTCTTCGATTGCCGGAACAAGGCCGGGCGCCAGCGCCAGGACATCCGCCGCGGCACGGATCTCGCAACCGGCAGCCGACAGCGCGGCAAGAATGGGCTTCAGATGCGTAGCCGCTGCCGCCCGGTCGATGAGCAGCGTTTCGGCTGCCCCGCAAATGCCGGTGCGCCGCATTTTCGCATTGACGACGATGCCGACCGCCATGTCGAGATCGGCAGAGGCATCAACATAAATATGGCAAAGCCCTTCCAGATGGGCAAAGACCGGCACGCGGGCTTCCGCCTGCACCCGCGCCACCAGGCTTTTTCCGCCGCGCGGCACGATGACATCGATGGCGCCGTGAAGGCCGGACAGCATGGCGCCAACGGCCGCGCGATCCGCTACCGGCACGATCTGGATGGCATCTTCCGGCAGGCCGGCCTCTGTAAGTCCCTTGGCAAGGCAGTGATGGATCGCCTGCGATGAATGGTGCGAGTCAGACCCGCCGCGCAGGATCACGGCATTGCCGGCCTTCAGGCAGAGCGCACCGGCATCGGCCGTCACGTTCGGGCGGCTCTCGTAAATCACCCCGATGACGCCGAGCGGCGTGCGCACGCGTTCGATCTTCAGCCCGTTCGGACGCTCCCAGGCGGCAATCACATCGCCAACCGGATCGGCAAGCGCTGCGATGGCGCGCAATCCCTCGGCCATCTCCTCGACGCGCTTATCGTTCAGCGTCAGCCGATCGATGAAAGACGGCTGCAGGCCCTTATCAGCGACGGCTGCCAGATCCTTGGCGTTGGCGGCGAGGATTTCGTCGCGTGCGGCAACAATCGCATCGGCTGCCGATGTCAGCGCCCGGTTCTTGGCTTCGGCAGATGCCGTCGCAAGCATGCGGCCGGCAGCCTTTGCCTTGTCACCCATGTCCTGCATCAGGCGATCGATGTCTGATGTAACAACCTTGTCAAGCATGGGCGGCATCCTCTGAAACCCTGTCCGCAGTCATTCTCGAAACCACTGTCCCCGTCATCACGAGATCATCGCGGTGGACCATGGCGGCGCGACCGGCATAACCGAGGATCGCCTCGATCTCTGCGGACTTGCGCCCGGTAATCTGGCGCGCCTCTTCCGCATCATAGCCAGCCAGTCCACGGGCGATCTCGCGCCCTTCCGTGCCGATAATGGCAACCGTATCCCCCCGGCTGAACTGGCCGGACACGGCGCGAACGCCGGCCGGCAGCAGGCTCTTGCCGCGCGCCAGCGCCTGTTCTGCACCGGCATCCACCACAAGATCTCCCGCCGGCTGCAATTGCCCGGCAATCCAGGTCTTGCGGGCCGTGACCGGCGTGCCTGATGGTGCAAACCACGAGGAGCGGGCACCGCTATCGATTGCCTTCAAGGGATGATCCGTCTTGCCGGACGCGATGATCATGCCGCAGCCGGCACCGGTTGCGATCTTGCCCGCATCGATCTTGGTGCGCATGCCGCCACGCGACAGTTCTGATGCTGCCCCACCGGCCATCGCCTCGATCTCTGGGGTAATCGCTGCAATGGTGCCCAGATGCCGGGCCTCTGGATCAAGATGCGGCGGCGCCGTATAAAGCCCGTCGATGTCAGACAGCAGCACAAGCAGATCGGCCCCGGTCATGGTGGCAACACGGGCGGCAAGCCTGTCATTGTCGCCATAGCGGATTTCCGATGTGGCGACCGTATCGTTCTCGTTGATGATCGGTACGGCACCGAGCTTCAGCAGCTGGCTGATGGTCGCGCGCGCATTGAGATAACGGCGGCGTTCTTCGGTATCGCCGAGCGTCAGCAGGATCTGGCCGGCAACGATCTCGTCGCGCGACAGGCTTTCCGACCAGGCGCGCGCCAGCGCGATCTGGCCAACGGCTGCCGCCGCCTGGCTTTCCTCCAGCTTCAGCGCACCGGACGGCAGGCCAAGCACGGTGCGGCCTAGTGCAATGGCGCCGGAGGAAACGACGAGAACGTCGATGTTCTGCGCCCGCAAGGCTGCGATATCGGCGCAGACGGAAGAAAGCCAGGCGCTTTTCAGACCCGTCTTGCGATCGACGAGCAGGGCAGAGCCGATCTTGATGACGATCCGGCGATGACCGGCAAGGGGCTTGCGCGACAGGCTCATCTCAATCCTCGTTTTCTACGTCTTCGCCAAGACTGCGGTCAGGAAGCGCCGTCTCGCCCTTGGAGGATACGATGACATCACGCAGAGCCCGCTGCACTTCCAGCATGCCCTTGTTGATGGCGGCCGAAATCAGCATCGGTGGTCGCCCACAGGCCTTTTCCAGCTCCTTGGCTTTCTTCTTCAGTTCCTTTTCGTCGAGCACGTCGATCTGCGACAGCGCAACGATTTCCGGCTTGTCGGTGAGACCGCCACCATAAGCTTCCAGCTCGTACTTCACGGTTTTGTAGGCCTTGCCGACATTTTCCTCCTGGGCAGACACCAGATGCAGCAGCACGCGCGTGCGCTCCACATGGCCGAGGAAACGGTCACCGATGCCGACACCCTCGTGGGCGCCCTCGATCAGGCCCGGGATATCGGCGAGCACGAATTCGCGCCCGTCAATGGTGGCAACGCCCAGATTGGGATGCAGCGTGGTGAAGGGATAATTAGCGATCTTCGGCCGGGCACGGGTGACCGTTGCCAGGAAGGTGGATTTTCCGGCATTCGGCAGACCGACGAGACCGGCATCGGCAATCAGCTTCAGCCGCAGCCAGATTGTCTTTTCCTCGCCTTCGAGGCCGGGATTGGCCCAGTCGGGCGCCTGGTTGGTGGAGGACTTGAAATGCGCATTGCCGAAACCGCCATTGCCGCCGGCCGCTAGGCGGAAGGTCTGGCCTTCCTTGGTGAGGTCAGTGATCAGCGTCTCGTTGTCTTCTTCGAAAATCTGCGTTCCCACAGGCACTTTCAGCGTGACGCCGGAGCCATTGGCTCCGGTGCGGTTGCGCCCCATGCCGTGGACGCCGGTCGCGGCCTTGAAATGCTGCTGGAAACGGAAATCGATGAGTGTGTTGAGGCCGTTGACTGCCTCCACCCACACGTCACCGCCGCGCCCGCCATCGCCGCCATCCGGGCCGCCGAACTCGATGAATTTTTCGCGGCGAAACGACACCGCACCTGCGCCACCGTCGCCGGATCGGATGTAGACTTTTGCCTCGTCGAGAAATTTCATGGGTTCTGCCGTCAGTTCTGGGGTTGATCGAGGCGGTAGCGCACCGTTTGTCGGACTTTTCGTTATCGCCGCTCGTCGTGAAGGTCAAAGATTATCGACATTTTCATGCCCCGCCGACCGCAACAGGCCCGCAGACCCGTCGTTTGGCGGTAGAAGAGGGCAGGCCGGTTTGCATCCGGCCTGCCCCAGCATTACGTCTTACGCCCGCGGATTCTTCAAAGCGCCGGGCTTCAGTCGGGTTTCGATATGCGGCGCCATCCGGTTGCGCGCCATTGAAAACACCTCGTTCGTGCCGACAATGTCAAAGCCGAGCTTCGCCTGGATGCGCAGCGAGGCAGCATTATCGGCAAAGGCACCGGAATAGATCGTCACATCCGGCATGCGGCGCGTAAAACGCTCAAGCGCGGCAAAGGCTGCCTCGCTCATCACGCCCTGGCCCCAGTAGAATCGGTTTAGCCAATAGCCGAGGTGCCACAGTCCATGACGCAATTCGATGCCGACGCAGCCGATGTGGACGCCATCGCCCTCCGTCACGGCCATTTGCCAATCCGGAAGCGCGCCGGATTTTTGCCGGTTCAGCCAGTCGCGCGCATCGTCGCGGCTGTAGGGCAGCGGCACACGCGACAGCATCCGCGTCACCTGCCAGTCGTTGAGCGACTGGGAGATGGCATCGGCATCGTCCATACGATGGGGGCGCAGAACCAGATGATCGGTCTCGATGATCGGGCAGGGCCCAGGTCTTGCCATGACCGGTTGGGTGAGAACGGCAGCACTCATCGCATTTCCCCCCAGCTCTTCAGCGACATCCAGGTCTTGCGATCAAGCCTGAACCACTCGACCGGCACCATGCCGCCCAGCGCCAGCGACCCGACCATGCCGGACCCCTGAAACTGGAAGCCGCACTTCTGGATAACCCGGCGCGAGGCAATGTTGGTGACCCGGCACCGGGCATCGATCTGGTCGATATCGCGAGTGCGAAAGGCCATGTCGATCAGCGCGTGCGCTGCTTCCGTGGCAAAACCCTCATTCCAGAACGGTTCGCCCAGCCAATAGCCGATTTCGAGCGTCAGGGGATCATCAAGATGCGGCTCCAGCGCGCAACAACCGAGAAAGGCGCCGTTGTCTCCTCGCGTAATGGCATAAACGCACTTGCCAATCTCGCCCGCTTTCGTGCGTCGCACGAAATCGGCGGCGTCCGTTGCCGTGTAGGGATGCGGCATACGCGACACCATGGAGGCGATGTTCACATTGTTGGCGAGATGGGCAAGGGCGTTGATGTCTTCTTCGTGGGGTGCGCGCAGGACAAGTCTCTGCGACAACAAGACAGGGCAATCGCTCCGTAACCGTTGCGGTCTCAACCGCTCTTGCGGCAGCCGCTGCTGGCTGCTCCTTAATAATTCGTCCTGCATGGTTCAGTCCTCCTGACGGGGGTTAAAGAAAAAAGGAGAGGTGGGTGGCGCCCCATCTCCCCTTTTTTCAGACTGAACCTTTTGCGGGCATCAGCCGGGTCGATGTGACGCCGGCTGACTTAACGCGCTCCGGCTTGTTATTCCGCGGCTTCCGCTTTCGGCATTACGGACACGTATACGCGGCCGTTAGCCTTCGTACGGTAGTCCACATTACCGGCGGTGAGTGCAAAAATGGTATGGTCCTTGCCGAGGCCAACATTGGCGCCCGGATGCCACTGCGTGCCACGCTGGCGCAGAATGATGTTGCCGGCGATGACGTTTTCGCCGCCGAACTTCTTCACGCCAAGACGCTTGGATTGGGAATCGCGACCGTTGCGCGAGGAGCCGCCAGCTTTTTTATGTGCCATGGGATTTCTCCTTTAAACCTTCGAAAACCTGTTGAAACCGATCAGCCGACGATGTCGGTGATGCGAACGACCGTGTGATGCTGGCGATGGCCACGAATTCGCTTGGAATTCTGACGACGACGCTTCTTGAAGGAAAGAACCTTCTTGCCACGGTTATGTTCGACGACTTCGGCCTTCACGGTAGCGCCAGCCACAAAGGGCGCGCCAAACTTGGCATCAGCGCCAACGCCGATGACCAGGATTTCGTTGAATTCGACCACGTCGCCGGCTGCCACGTCGAGCTTCTCGATGGTGAGAACGTCGTTGGCCGCTACACGGTACTGCTTACCGCCGGTCTTGATGACTGCGAACATTTTTTATCCTTTCATGTTCGATCCGGCTCTTCCTGCCTTATCAGGGCAAGCGGCCGTCTTTTTATCAGTCCACATTTGAGCAGGATGTCGAAAGAGAACTCTCTCGAACCGGTCTGCCGGTGAAACAGGCTTTGAAAAAGCCTGGCATTCCCTGCCGGTCTGGCCTCCAAGAAACGGAGTACCCCATACCGGAACGCGTGGGGGATACTTGAGGCCTGGAAAAGTGTCAAGGAGAAAGACGTGGCAAGGCACGATTTCACCCTTGCCAGCCTTGTCTTTCATCGCTATGAGACAGCCCGCGCCTTAAAGCGCCGACCAGCAAAGCGGAGAGGTGGCTGAGTGGTCGAAAGCACCGCACTCGAAATGCGGCATACGGGCAACCGTATCGTGGGTTCGAATCCCACCCTCTCCGCCATTCTCCATTGAATTCATTATACAATTCCTGTCTGAGGCAGACTTGCCCCAACGTCTACCCTAACGCGTGCTCGCTGTGGGGAAGCACTCTGCGTGCATGAAACAATTCAGCACCATAATAAAAAACTTCTCGCCCGGGCGGTCGGCGTAGGCCCGTAAATGAGGCCGGTAGATTTTCATTAGATATCATTGATATGCAACATGCTTTGCCACCATTTGTATGTCACCCGTATGTCACCCGTATGTCACTATCGCAATAAAATCAGTAAGATAGACATATTTACAAATAAGATTGATAGACCTTAGATGCTCCAGAACTTCAACTGGAGATACACACATGGACACCGCCCCTGCAGCATTTTCGGTGAACGCGGCTGCAAAATATCTAAGCATCTCGCGCGCCAATATCTACCGCCTCATCAAGGCCGGTGACATCAGGTCGGCGAAGGTCGGCGGCCGGACCCTCATCCGCCGCGTCGATGCTGACGCCCTGCTCGAGCGCTCTGTGGGGCCTAAGAGCAGCGCGAAGCGGGATATTTTCGGATGATAGAGGCACCTTCAAAAAAGAGAGTGGAGTTCGTTCGGTTGACGTCTCCTGACGAGCGCTCGCTGCTCGCGTTCAAATGCTGGCTGCGGGAGACCTGCCAACTCATCCAAACAAGCCGTCGCACCTATGCCCCTCCTTCGAAAGAGAAGACAGGAAGCTTAGCCGCAGTCGCCAGGCACTCAGTTGGGGCCTCCGACCTATCGATCATCCGTTACATGCGCGTGAAGAACGAGCGCGAGCGCCAGTTTCACATGCTTCGCGCGCAAGCGTACTTCGAAGAGAACGTGCCTGATGCACTGGGTCTGGCCAGCCGCGCTGCGTTGATCGAGACGATTGCCGAGCTGTCTAATGCCAACGAGACCCTCCTGCAAATGCTCCACACAACCTTCGACGCTGACAGGTCCAAGCGACAGAAGCGCAGCGGGAACGATGACGATTGGCGTCCCAGCCGCAAGACCGTCGCGGAAACTGTGATGGGCACTTTCATTGACCATTCGCTAGACCCTTCAGCTTTGGCCGTCACCGCACACCACCTGAGTGAGGGGTTACCGGAGCGCGACGGCAAGCGAGAGCATGGCGTCAGAAGCGATCACGTAAACGATGCGATCTATCGGTTCGCGTGCGATAACTCGGGCCAGATACTTAGCACTTTGGCCAGACTGGGCCGCGAGGAACTAATCGCAAATCAGCTTTGGGCGAAGGTGCAGGGAGCGTGCAAACCGCGCCCCGTCACTTCCGCGCTTGTAGAGCAGCTATTCGATGACGGTAAGCTTTTCGAATGGGCCGCAGATCTCGAAGAGACAGTCGGCAACCCCACGGATGCACAGATCAATGCCACGTATGCCGTGGTAGTGGAAATGTGGATCCGAAGGCTCAAGGTAGAGCAAAAGAAACTGGCGGGCGAAGTAAACCCGAAAAACGCTCGAAAAACCCGCCTAGTTTCCCGAACTGCCGCGTCCGATGCTTCAGGTCCAACTAGGAGACCTGAAGCATGAAGATCGCAGATGCGTCCGAATATCCAGACTTGATGACTGTCGCCGAGGCGGCGGCCTTTGCCGACCGATCGAGGTCATGGGTTCGCCGTTACCGGACATTCGGACCGCTGGTGCCTGACGTGCTGGACGGACAGCAAGCAGTCACAACGAGAAGCCTGATCGCGCTCATGGCCAGCTACGGAGAGCGACGACCGGAGGAAAAACGCGGCCACCTTCGGCTCGTCGTCGACAACACCTGAATTGAAAGACCGGCCGCCACGGGAATGGCAGCCGGCCCGAAAGGAACTTCTTAATGCAAACAAATGCTAGCGCAAAACAGCTAAAAACGCAAGGTTTGAGCTTTGCGGAGCGGGTTAAGGAACGCACCGGCTCCCCTTATGTAGGCCAATCGCGCGCAGCCAAAGAAGCCATTCCGCAGCCCGCGATAGCCGCCGTTGCGGCGACAGAACCCGCCGCTGACAAGCCCCAGATGAAGAACCGGCCTTTCGTTGCCGACGCCGACCAACTGCGCCGTTTCGTCCAGGGTGTGTTCCGGAACTGTACTGATGGGAACGGCAAGCCCCTTACAGCGCGTTTGGTGCTGCGTGCTTTCACGCACCGCAACGATAAGTGTGTGCTGAGCGAGGAACTGGCGTTCGGATCCGGCGTGGTTTCCGCTGCCGTGGACGCCGCCTCCAGGGTCGCAAGCCGTTCTGCTGACAGTGCCGCAGTGTTTGCCCCGCCTCCTTGCCTTTTTAACCCTTCCGCCGAGAAATCGAGGCAAGCCGATATTCTGGCGGCGCCAGTGATTGCTGTCGATCTCGACACCGCAGACCCCGACGAGGCCCGACGCAAGATCGAGGAGCTCCTGGGGCCGGCAACGATCGTGATCGCCTCTGGCGGGGTCTGGACCGGCCTGGATGGGCGAACGAAGGACAAGCTGCACCTTTATTGGCGGCTATCGCGTCCCGCTCGTGGGGCGGATGAGATCTGGCTCCTGAACTACGTGCGAAAAGCCGCGGCGGAGCTCGCCGGCGGCGACGCATCAGCGGCGTCTCCGGCCCATCCGATGCGCTGGCCTGGTAGCTGGCACACAAAGGGCGAGCCGCGCCTGTGCCAGATCATAGGCGGCGACGACAGTCAGGAAATTGACCTGGCTGAGGCCGCGCGTCTTCTGAAGGTCGACGAGAGGGGAGCCGGAAAGAAAGGCGGCCGTGAAGCTGGAGCTCATTTCTTCACGAAAGAGGCGTTGACCGAGGCACAGTTGCTCGACGTCGTTGAGAAACTTCCGAACTCCGATCTCTCATGGGAGGACTGGAACAAGCGGGTGATGGCCTTCTATGACGCCAGCCACGACAGCAACGAGGGCATGGAAGCTGCCCGGCAGTGGAGCGCCAAATCAGACAAGCATGACGACACCGCTTTCGACAACCGCTGGGAGCACATAGGCGCTCACCCGCCGGATCGGCTCAATGCGAAGTCTCTGGCTCGTTTCGTTCAAGAAAGCCAAGCCGGCACCGAGGGCGATATCTACTTCATACCGTCGGCGCGGCCTGCCGTGATCACGGCGGAAGAGAGGGCGGAGCTTGCGGAGCTATTGGCGCCGAGCGAGCGGCCGGTCAAATTCTCGTCGGTCGAACCGGCTGACATCTTTGGCGACGAACCTCCAATGAAGCTGAAGAGCCCGCCGGAGGGCTGCCTTCCCGACATGCTGGCGCGATGGGTCCGCAGCGAGGCGCGGCGCAAGGGAGCCTCCGAAGCCTTCACGGCAGCTGCGGCACTGACCACCATCGGCAGCGCGATCGGCAATTCCCTCACGATCCAGGTCCGGGCCAAGGACGCCGACTTCGCAGAACCTGCCTCCCTGTGGTGCGTCCTGCTGGCGGATCCGGGCAGCGCGAAATCGCCCGTCATATCGGCCGCGCTGAAGCCGCTCAGGGAGATCGACAGCGAATGGCTGGCTGTCGATCGACCGCGACACGCGGCATGGGCGACGGCCGCGAAGGTGGCCAGTCGGAAGAACCTGCCGCCCCCACCGGAGCCGAGACTGAGGCGGGCCGCAGTCGACGACATCACCGCCGAAGCGCAGATCAAGATCCATGAAGCCAATCCGCGCGGCATCATGCGTTCGACTGACGAGTTTACAGGCATCACGGAAAGCCTCGGCGCCTATAAGCGATCCGGCGGCGGTGATCGGAGTATGATGCTTCGCCTGTTCGACGGGGAGAGCGTCACCGTAGACCGTGTATCATCGGGCAACCTCCACGCTAAAAAAGCGCTCATGGGCATTCTTGCCGGCAGCCAGCCGGACAAGATCAAGACGCTCGTGCAGAGCATGCAGGTCGACGGCCTGCTGCAGCGCTTTCTGTTCATCGTGGATGAGGGCGAGAAGCCGGAGCCCTTGGACGAAGAGGCGGACGCAGAGGCGGCGCGCGATTACAGGGCGTTGATCCGTTATCTGGTCAGCGCGGAATACCTATTCCCCGAGCCGATCAAGATCAGCCCGGAAGGACGTCTGCTGTTCCAGGACTTCATCGATCTTACGCGGAAGATGCGCAACACCCCCGGCATGAACGGTGCCTGGATCGGCCACCTGGGGAAGTGGGAGAAGATAGCCGCTCGGTTCGTTCTGACCTTCCACGCGATCGAGCAATTCGAACTCTTGGGCGCCGTCGACCCCGGTATTGCCGTCGGGCGCGAGACGGTCGAGAGGGCAACGACCTTTTGCCGCTTCGCTCTCCGTCACCAGTTCGCATTTTACTCCCGGTTCTTCGCACCAGACGAAAGACATGACGATGCGGTTGGCGTTGCCGGCTTCCTTCTGACGCGCCCGGGGATCACCAGGGTCAAGCGGCGGGACATCTACCACGCCCGGGCCAGCCTTAAAGGCAGGGACAATCTACGCAAGCTGCTGGACGTCGCCGGTTCGCTTGTGGACGCGGGATGGCTCGCTGTCTCTGAGCGCGAGGCGGAAGGCCCGGTCGAGTGGGCGGTCAACCCGCTCATCCATGAACGCTTCGCGGCTCGCGCCGAGCTCGAGCAGACGACCAGAGAAAGGAAGCGGGAGTTGATAGCAGAAGCGGCTAAAGCGCGCCGGGCGCTGGAGGCAAGCGTATGAGAAGAGTTTGCCTTCCCTCTTGGGGTAATTGGGGCTTGCGCGCACGTGGTATATTTACCAAACGCCTCTCTCTCTTATCTATAATCTCTATCCCCCACCTATTCCCTGTTCTGATACCACGTACGCGCAAGCCCCAACTACCCCAAGCCTTCCGCGTCGCGGCCGGAGGGGTGGAACAGGGGAAGGCGAACGCTACGGCGAGGACGTCGGACATCTTGTCCGGGAGTTTGATCGCGCATTGCCGGATTAGCCGGGCATACCGCGCGCCGCTCGCGTCGATACCTCAAAGCGGCTTTCCTCCGGATAAGGCGGTGAGATCGTGGTGAAGCGCAGGCGAGCGAAAACGCCCCCGACGCTCTGGCAACAGTCTGCACAGTTCCGCCAGATTGGCAGCGACGCGATCTCTGCTTGGAACAGGAACGAGCGGCCGAAGCTGCCGAAATGCACGGCGGTCGCAAAGGTCAGCGGAGAGCAGTGTCGTCAGCCGGCGATGAAGAACGGGAAATGCCGCTTTCACGGCGGCAAGACGCCCGCCGGCACCGAATGGCATCGGCCGCAGTGGCCTGATCGATCGTCGGCAAAGCTCGAAGAAAAGCTGGACCAGAAGCTGCGGGATCAAAGCAAGGCCGCCAAGAAACGCGCCGCCCGGTTGGCAAAGATGTCGCCCGAAGCACGCGAACGGCATGAACTCTGGCAGCGCACCCACAAGCCCGGCTCATCGACGGCCAGGCAGCGTGCGCAGCGAGAGCGTAGAGATCACGCCGCCTTTGCTGCCTCACTGGCGCAAAGCCCCCCTCCGCCCACAAATGAAGCTAAACACCTTTTAGATCAAATCGAGAGGTTGGAAGCGTTGCGCGATCAGCTGGCTTCCGAACCGGCAGAAACGATTTTTGACTGACGTCGAGGACAAAGACATGAAAGACATTGCAACCACGCAGCGCAATTTGCTGCTGCGGATCCATACAGAAGGCGTCGAGGCGGCTTATGAAGCCGCACTCGCCGTCTGCAAAAACAAGGATGCGCCGGCGCCCGCCCGGGCAACTGCCAGCGCCACGCTCTTTCGCGTCGCAGGCTATTTCGAGCGCAAAGAGACCGGCGCCAGCAAGCAGCCGCACGAAATGACTGCGGAAGAGATCCAGGAGGCGATAGCGGGCTTGCAGTCCCGCTTCGATGAGCGTGACGACGGGATTTTCGGTTGATCCGCGACGCTTATCTGCGCCGCAGTAGGATCTGAATTCGAGCCCATTTTTTCGCTTGCTCGCGCGCCGGTGGCAGCTTCAAGAGCTGATCCAGATCCGAAGCAGTCTGGCAGCGTCTCTTCAGTTCCGCGACGTCCTTCCTGTCATAGAGAAGCGGTGAGTAGGGCAGATATGGGATCATTCCCGCCAGCCGCAGCGTCTCTAGTTTCCGTAGCGTGATCCCCAAGACGGAAGCCGCCTCCGGAGCTGTCAGCAGCTCGATCATTTCGCCCGTGGCTTTCTCCGCGCGGGCTTGAGCAACTGCTTCAACGCCCAGGCCTGAGCATCTTTAGGCGTGGGCGTTTCATCGTCTCGGACACTAAGCTTGCGGCTCGAGGCGCTTCCACGGACCTTGGCGCTCTCCAGATAGGACAGCAAATCAGCCTCATCGATGAGAACCGGCCGTCCAGGTTGATAGGGAAGCTTCCCTGACAACCGCAACCGCTTGACCTTCTCCGTCGAGCACCGCAGGACTTGGGCTACCTCGCGTTCCAGCATGAGTTTCACTCTCGCCTCCTGCCAGCTATGACGCCACCGGTTGACGCTGTCTGTCAACGCGACTGTTGTCGGCCGCCGTTGGCCGACAAGCTCTAGTATATCGCCGCGGTTACAGCCCCCAGGCGCGCAGGGCTTCGTCGGCCCCGGCTTGGTCTGCTCGAATCCGCAGCACCGTCTGCCGCGTCAGCCCCGTGATCTTCGCGATATCAGACGCGCCGGAATTGGCCGCCAGCATTTCAAGCACGGCTTGAAGTTCTGCGCGCGTGTACGAAGGCTTGCGGCCCTTGTAGACCCGCGCGCGATCCTGCAACTTTGCGTGCTCGATCCCGGCGCGCTGGGCTTCCTTCATGGCCTCGGCTTGCGCTTGCGCCATCGCTGCCATGAAACCGATTAGAGCGTCGCGCACCGCCATCTGCATTGGCTCGCGAGTGGATCCGTCGAAGCTCATTCCATTGATGATCGTCTTGATCACCACGCCGCGTCGCATGAATTCTCGCACATTGTCGGTCACATCCGCATAGTTGCGCCCCAGGCGGTCAACCCACCGCACCAGGAGCGTGTCACCGGATCGCAGCATGTCGAACAACCGGCGGCCTTGTGGTCGCTCTCTGAGCGCGGTGGAGACGCCGGAGACGCCTTCATCGGTCACGACTTCATCGACAACGAACCCGGCTTGCCGGGCTTGCGTGAGTTGATGGGCAGCGGTTTGATCGATCGTCGAAACGCGCGCGTAAAGGACTGTCTTGCTCATTTCGGCTCCTCAGTGAACGGAATAGGCGGATAGTGCGGCCTGGCAGCGGGCGCGTAGCGCCGGCCAATCGGAATGCATTTCCATCGCGCGCAGCTCCTCCATCGCAAGGTAGGCGGTCCGACGGTCGTGCGTATCCATAGCGTGGCGCAACTCGCATTGCACTTCCGTGAAGATGCGAAACTCGGTAGAGCGGATATCGATTTGCATGCTCATCTCCATGTGTACGTTTGGGCTATGTCCGAACTACATCATGTACGTTGATGATAGTCAAGCCCGTACGTACACATAAATGAACTGCTTTTGGCTGGCCGCTTTGGTGTGCCCGTACGGACATTTGAGCAAGGATCTGGCACCCGCCACCCGCCCCCCGGTACCAGTCCGCCGCGCGAGCCGCCGGCGTCGGCCCCGGTCGCGATAAAAATGCAGTTTGCTGGAACTTTAGGCTCTTGACCGGACAGCCGCCATGTCTGGAAGAGCACCCCATAGAGAACCGCCTGCGCCGTCTGTGACGGCCAGCTTCGGCTCATTACCTCGCAGTTCAGATCAGGATAGGCGAGCGGCCCCTCGGAACGGGATCACGTTGCTTTCGCTACCGGTAGCGGCGTCTTCGCAACGGTTCTGCAGCGGCAACCCCACTCGACGGGCTGCCTGGTCGAGCAGTGCTTGAATATCATGCGGAAGCGTCAGACGTGCGATGCTTGTCATGTCGATGGTTTCCCCGTCGGTGGATAACGAGGATACGCCAGCAAAACCCAAGGCGCCAGAGGATTGATCGGAGCAAGAAGCGCCCCGCCCTCGATCGCCCTGCAAAACGGGAAAAACACATGAAAAAGGTGGCTACTTTCCCGGCTTCGGTCCCCGCATTCTACGACGATACAAGAGGCAAACGATCGGACGCAATGCATGATCGCAGACAAGGATTACGACGGCCTGCTGCCCGATGGCTGGCTGGAAGAGCAAGCCCGGGCTGAAGAAGAACGGCAACGCCTGATCTCGCACCACATCTGCGTCGACCACACGGTCTATCTGTTCGGCGACGCGGCAAACGGCGACGCGAATGCTCTGTCCTTTGCGATCTCCACAGTTCAGCGGCATGCACTTGCGAAGAAGGAACTCCGGCTATCGGTAAACGACCGCGACCGGCTGCTTGATTTAACAATGCAGGCTCGCGGCGCTATCTTGTCACTGATCCAGGACAGACACGGAGATGCCCGCCTCCCCTTTGCGGCCTCGGCTCTCGACGCCGTCTGCGCGCTGGTTGTGATGTGGGCCGAAGAGGAGCCGTGGAACAATCGCCCAAGGGATCTTTGCAGCGACGTTCAGAAGCGCGCTCGATGGCTTCGGAACGAGATGCACAACATCGCCGTAGAAAACCAATACCGCCAACACAAATCCCATCGCGCCCTTCAGATCGTCAGCGACCTGCAGGCGGATGCCGTGAGGAATTGCCGCCATGGTTAACCCGACAAAGTTCACGCCCGGTTATTCCTACACGAACTGGCAGGCCAGCAACCCGACGCTGCCGTTGCCGGCCAACCGGGTCGACCAGGACATGGCAAACATCGCCACGTCCATCGACCAGACGATCGAGGCGCTGAAGAACGTTCGGCGCTCCGACGGCAAGCTCCCAAACGGCATCGTCACGATCGACAGCCTTTCCGCGGGCTTGACGACGGGTTTCTCGCTTCGAGGGAACTGGACCAGCGGGGCTGCATACGTCGTCGCGGACACCGTCGTTTACTCCGGGGCGTTTTACCGCTGCAATGTCGCGAATACCGCGTCATCCGGGAATCGTCCGGACGTCAGCCCGACGACGTGGGGCTATCTGTTTTCCGCGTCCGACGTGTCCGGGGCTATGAACTCTGCCACGTATGATCCAACGGCGCGCGTCACAGACGTGTTTGACCGAGCAAATCACTATGGCACCGTCACGCCATCCGACGGCACCGTGACGACGGCCAAAATAGCAGACGCTGCCGTTGGCGAGAACCAACTCGCTGACGCGGGAGTTACAGGGGCCAAGCTAGCGGTCGGTTCCGTAGTCACGGCTAAAATCGCTGCTGCGGCAGTTACGTTGGAGAAAATGGCAGCCGACGTAATAGCGGCCATCGCGGGAAAAGTTGCCAAAGCCGGCGACACCATGACCGGGAACCTCAAAATTCTAAAGACGACGCCAGTATTGACGCTCGAGCAATCCGGGCTTGTGTCGTGGACGGTTCAAGCCGGAATTGACACACGATTGCGCATTCTTATCGCTGGAGCTTCCACGGAGCAGTTCTACGTTGACGCTGATGGAGACATTGGAACGTCTTTGATTGGAAGCCTAGCCGATGCGCTCGCCGCCAAGCTTTCAACGTCTGCGCTTATGAGCACGATTGCAGGGCAAGGGCTTGCCGCGCAGGGGACGCCAATTTTCGCTCGCAATACTGCCGGGGCAACCGCGCCCGGCGCTCTCGTTGCCGGCACCAGCCTGGTTTACGCCAGTAGCGCGAACCAGGGGGCCGCCGTGAACACAGGAACTTGGCGCTGCTGCGGCACCACGGGCGGGGCAGGTGAAGCAACTTCGTGGGTGAGGACTTAACGATGACGATCAATGTCTCTGCGATACAGTATCGGAATGCCAAGTGGGCGCACGCCGATAACAGTGCGATCTACGTGGAGCTTCTTATGGAAGCCTCGGTGAACCCCGCGTGGGCCTATCTTGAAGGCCAATGGGTTCCGTTCGGGGCGAGCCCTGAAGACCCCGAGGAATACGGCCGGCTGATTTTCGCTCGCCTTGTTGAAGAGGGCCTTGTCGCCCCCTACACACCCCCGGAATAGACCCGTCAATCCTTTCTATAGCGCCAGCCGCTTGCCGTCAGAGGCAAGCCTTCCGCCCATGCCGGCAGTTCGCAGATCAGGCGCTCGAACTCGCCGACGTCGAGGAATTCGGGCGCCAAGTCTTCGCCTATGTCGCTCACTAAATGGGCGTCGAGTAAAACCACTCACGATACAATTGGCCGCAAAAGGAGCATCAGGATGCCTCGCACGATCGAATTCCAGGGCCGGCGTATCGAAGTTCCGGACGCTGCCACAGATGAGCAGATCGCTCAAATGTTGAGCCCGGCGGCTCAGCCTTCGGCGGCCACTCCCGTCCCCGGTGCAGGAACTTGGGAAAAGTATAGGCAGCAGCCTGCTCAGGGGCCGAGGAGTAAATACACGGCTACAACGATGGCCGCCGCTGCACCAACTCGCGTCGCCGCTCCTGACGGCTCCATTGTTGAGTTCCCTGCCGGCACGCCACTAGCCGAGATGGAGCGGGCGATGCAGCAGACCTTCGGTGGACCGACCTCCAACGTCGATGCCGTATCAGAAGCAGCGCCCATCAAGTCAGCCGACTCGGCGTCGGCGGTACCAAGTGCGCAAACACGCGAGCCGCCTTACGGTGGCCCGGCCTCGACTGATTGGAGCGCCTTCCCCTTGGCGCCGCCGGCAACCGGTAGCGAGTGGGATCAGTTCCCCAAGGTCAACCCCGCTCCAGAAGCAGCCCCCGCCAAGCCAACCGACCCGGAGCAGGGTTGGATGGAGGCGATCTTCGGTGTAGCGGACCAAGGCGTGCGCGGCGTCGTCGAGGGCGTGACGAACCTGGTGGGGCTGCCAAGAGCAGTAGGCGATCTTCAGGCTGCCGGTATGGATTGGGCGCTGGACAAGGCCGGCGCGCCGGAGTGGGTGCGTGACGCCGCTGGCGCTGCCGTTCTGCCGCGCTACCTGCCCGGCGCAGAGCAGATGCAGGGCGCCGTCGACAGCGCGAACAACATGACCGCCGACACGCTTGGCGTCGATCGTCCGCGCGCAGCACCTGAGAACCTGGCCGAGCGGACGACCAACCGGATCATGGAAGAAGTGGGCGCGATGGCCGTACCGGTGGCCGGTGCCGTCAACAAGGCGACGAGAGTAGGTGTCGAAGGCGCAAGGCGGATGCCTGGCGTCGTCGGGCGGTATGTCGAAAGCGCTGCCGTCAATCCGGCACGCTTCGTTGGCAACGAGGTTACTGTCGCGACTGGCGCCGGCATGGGCGCCGCCGCCGCGAACGAGATAGCCCCCGATAGTCCCGGATGGGATCTCGTCGGGGCAATCATGGGCGCAGGCGCGGTCGGCGCAGGTACCTCTCTCGCGCGGGGTGTCCGCGACGTCGGTGCGGCTGCACTCGGCGACCCCGCATTCGCATCGAAAGTAGTTCGCGACAACGTTGCCGACACCATCATCCAGAATTCGGACGTTCTTGGTCGGCAGGTCGATCCGTCCGATCTGCGCAAGCCGCTCGATACGCGGGAACTGGTCGATATGATCATGCAGCCGGCAGCCGCAGAGAGCGTCGTGCCGGGCTTCAAGGCATCGACTGCCGATCGCACCGGCGATGCCGGCCTTGCTATCCTGGAAAATTCCCGTGCGCGCACCGTACCTGGCGCATTTCGCTCGCGCTCCGATGCAAACGCACTTGCTGTTGAAAATGCCGTCACGTCGATGCGGCCGGACGCATCGCCCGGGTCGGCCTATGAGGCCATTGCCGCGGAGCGTGATCGTCGCATCCTGGATGCGATCATGGGGCGCGATGCGGCCGAGGAAGCAGCAGAGACGGCCGCTCGCAATCTCACTCCGCAGACCACGCCCGCCCAGCGGGGCAGCGTCGTTCGCGAAAGCTTGACAGCAGCACGCGACGCTGCGCGTGAGCGGACCGCTCAGGCCTATGAGACAGCCGGCGTTGGTGGCAAGCAGGTTGATCCTGCGCCACTGACAGC
This sequence comes from Neorhizobium sp. PAMB6630, assembly GCF_058242775.1. Classification (NCBI taxonomy): domain Bacteria; kingdom Pseudomonadati; phylum Pseudomonadota; class Alphaproteobacteria; order Hyphomicrobiales; family Rhizobiaceae; genus Neorhizobium; species Neorhizobium sp. PAMB6630. The sequence goes on along the minus strand of NZ_CM177836.1, from coordinate 28,013 downwards.
AGCGCTCGATCGCTCTATTGCATCCCTTGATCCAGTTGAACGGACGTTGATCCCGCAGTCCGTGGTCGATAGCGTAGCCAACTTGGGGCGGGTGGCCGACGACGCTCCTGTGTCGACGGGCATTCTCGACGCCGGCGGCAACCCGATCACTCGCGCGGCCCCGGGACCAGATCCGATGCAGCTGCAGACGGCCGCAAACCTCAAGACCGAGCTTCAGCGGCTGCGCGCGGCGGCTCTGTCCGATCCGCGAGCAGAGAAAGGCGGACGCAACGCGGCTCGTGTCCTAGGCCAGATGGTCGACACTGTGGACGGCTTCATCACGGGCAACCTGGATGAGACGGAACAGGCTGCCCTCACCACCGCCCGCGGCGCAAAGTTCGACGAAGCGGAGCGCTTCACCCGTCAAGGAGATCCCGTCAGCCGTGCGCTGGCCGAGTACGACGGCGGCCGGCCAAAGGTTGGCGATGACCGCGTCGCTGGCCTTTTCGTCAGCCCCCAGGCGATGGACAACCTTTTCGCACAGGCGGCAACACCGGAAATTCGCCGCGCGATCCGCGATGAAGTGCTATCGCGTGGCGATACGTCGAGCGCTGAACGGATCAACCGCTTCATGGCTGACTACAGCGAACAGATCGATCGCTTCACGGGGTTGCGCGACGAACTCAACCAGGCCGCCAAGGCGCGTGTTGCTGCCGCAGAAGCCGGATCCCGCCAGTCGGCACTGGAGCGCGATCTGGGGACGGCCACAGCACCCGGGCGCGGCGCAGTTGGCCGCTTCCTGCAGTACAGCCCAGCCAACTCCCGCAAGGCGATCCGCGAAGTGATCGCTTCGAAGGATCCGGGCAAGGCGGCCGATGAACTGGTTACCTTCGCAGGTAACGACCAGCAGGCGATTGACGGACTGCGGGCGGCGTTCTGGGATGACCTGGACGCGTCGAGCCGATCGACGAACGCAGCCGCAGAAACGACCAGCGGGATCATGCCGTTCGTCCCGAAGAAGATGATCGCCTATTTGGAAGATCCGAAAAACGCTGCAGTCGCAGAACGTCTGTATCGCGACAACCCGGAGCACCTGGCCAACATCCGCGAACTGGCGGAAGCGCTGCGCGGCGTGAACTCTGGCGCTAGGATCGGCAACGCCGTGAACCCATCGGGCACAGCGCTGATGGGCCGCGGCCAGACACCGGTCACCCTGGCTGAAGTCGGATCGAAGGCCTACCAGGCTCAGATCGGCCGCGCCTCTTGGGCCTACATCGGCACCTATCTGGCCGGCAAGATCGCCCGTGGGGTGGTCGGCAAGCAGCGTGCCAAGGCGTTCGAGCTCCTGCTCGACCGGACGCTTCTCGAGCCGGATGTAGCGAAGACGCTCCTGATGGAGAACAACCCGGCCAACCGTGCCGCCCTCGCCCGCCGCACAAAGGGCTGGATGGGCAACGAAGCAGCCACAGTTCTCGACATGCTGAACGAGGGTGATGAAGACGAGACGATGGACGCAATCTTTCGCGAACCACCGAAGTAGTTGCAGCGATGAGCAGCATCACCTCGAGAGCCGCAATTTCAGGCAGAGGACATGGCCGTGGCTGATCCGCAGAAATTCACCCGGGGCTACTCCGACCCCGGCACCCCGTCCGTTTCTCCGGCCACGAAGCTCGACCAGGATTTTGCCGGCATCGAAACATCGGCCGAAACGATCGTTGAAGCGATCAAGGATATCAGGCGTTCGGACGGCAAGCTTAAGAACGGCATTGTCACGGTCGACAGCCTAGCGCCCGCAGTGCAAGCCCTGCTCGCCGCCAGCACCCATCTCTCGACCGTCGCTCTGAACATCGACGACATCATTACCGTTGCCGGGCTGGCCACAGATATTCCGCCTTTGGCGTCGCGCGTGCTGCCGCTGGGCGGTACCCTCAGCCAAGTCCCGATCAAGCAGTCGTCAGCCCCCGGAGACAGCGCTTGGGGCTTCCTGCCGGGCGGCGGTGATATGCTCCGGGCAGTTTACGATCCGCAGGAAATCGACGGCGATGCGTTCGCACGTGAGAACCACACCGGAGAGCAAGCGATCTCAACCGTCACCGGACTGCAGTCCGCGCTCGACGGCCTAGAGGTGACGATAGACGGCGGCTTCGCGATCCGGACCCCGCGCCCTTGCGAGCACCATGTCTGGGAGAGCAGCGAGTGGGTGGACAGGACGCCGACACCGGAGCCGCGTCCGATCACGGGAGCAGCCGTTGACGCTGAGCACGATCGTTGCGCTGTCGGGGGCAAGGTCTTCGATGTGCCTGACTATAGCGCCGTTCCGCAGGAAGGGTCGCTGCGTACCCAAACGGTGCTGCTCGCTCTCAAGGACACCGCCTGCGATCTTCAGGAGGCAGGCGTCACGGCGCCGGTCCTATTCCTCACCGGCCGGGACAACGGGGATCACAATCTGACGGCAGACCAAGTCGTCGACCTGGTAAACGCTGGCAAGGCACTCATGCAGGCTCTGCACGAAGCAAAGCGTGCGCTGAAAGCCATCGACCCAATCCCGACCGACTACGCCGGCCAGCTACTGGCCGTGAATGATAACATCCGGTAAAGGCAACTTCACGCAGAGGTAACGATACGTGACTGACCTGATCTACTTGCGTTAGTCGCTACAAATTGAACAAAATGATCTGTCCGCGGGGGCGACGAGATGCGTATGTTTTTTGAGATCCTGAAAATTGCGGTGGGCGTCTTTATAGGCGCTGTCGCAGTGGCAATTTTCGATATTAATTTCCATGTTACTGGTGGGCGATACGTGGCTCAGCCCGCCCAGTTGGAATATGCTGATTTAGCCTCGATCAACCTTACTGTGGCAACAGTCGTGCTGGGCGGCGTTGCACTGATTGTAGCAGTCGCAGCCGTATTCGGTTTTCAGGTGATCAGGCATGAGGCCGTGACGAATGCAGAGGCTCGCGTCAAAGACGACCTTCCGGCTTTGGTGGACAAAGAGCTTCGCAAAATGGAGAAAGACGGCCGGCTGAAGAATGCGCTGGAACGTGTGATCTATTCAGGCGGTTCAGAAGATGCTGATGGCGATCTGTCGCAGCAGTAATAGAAGAGGTAAACCACCATGACATCCTCATCGAGAGAGTGGCAAAAACTCAGAGACGAAGATCGGAAAGTTCTGGAACGACATCTGGGCTCCGTTCCAGTCAAGTTAGGGGCGATCGCGAAAGACCTCGGCATCGAAGTGGTGCTTTCCTCGCTACCGTTAAGCATATCCGGCGAGATTTCCAAGTTGGACGGCCGATATCAGATCAAGATCAACCGACACGAGAGCAAGCAGCGCCAGAGGTTCACCCTCGCGCATGAGATTGCGCATTTCTTGCTACACCGCGATGTTATTGACGGGATGGGAGGAAAGCTGACGGACAACGTGCTCTATCGATCCGGTGCGCCGGAGCATATCGAATACGAGGCCAATCGGCTGGCGGCACAGATCGTAATGCCAGAAAATGCTCTACAGAGCGCATTCAGGCAATATGGCGGTGAAAATCTCAGTGAGACAACTGTTGAGTTACTTGCGGAGCAATTCGGAGTATCTAAAGCTGCTATGGAGATTCGAATGGCAGCGTGAACAGCGGATTGCGACGGGCGATGGCAGTAGACATCGAAAACCTAAACTACGTTCCGACTCTCTCAATTCGTGCGAGCGAAATGAACGGTTTGGAGCGGTTACCAGCCGCAACGAAGGACAGGCTGCAGCCGACGTTCCTCCTCGCTCCGTGGCCGAACGCGCTGGACCTGATGAAGGCCATGGACCGGGTGATCAAGGCCTTTCCTACGCGCCCATTCTTTCTTGACATCGACAAAGACTACCAGATCACCAATTTTGAGGTTCAAGCTCAACAGCAATGGCTAGAATTACAAGATCCGACGGATGGTTACGCAAACTGGATCGGGTTCGTTGAGGGCGTCCCTAGCGCCAGTCCGTGCCTACAAGTTGCAGGATGCAGCCGTGCGCAGATTGTCAACCAGATAGCCGCGTTCCAAGAAATGGAGCGCACATTCGCATTCCGAATTGATCTCAGGCGGTTCCCGCCAAACATCGCGGACGTGATGTCAGCCATCAACGAAGTTGGATCTGCCGATTACGCGATCATGCTAGACGCAGGCTGGCTTGCGGATACTCAGCCAGCGCGCTTACGGATCGCGAACACGATCACGACGCAGCTAAATGAGATTGGGGCCCAGATCCCGATCGTCGTTTCATACACAACAATCCCGAAGGATTTTGCTGACATTGAAGGGACTGAGCTCGCAGTTTTCGACAATCGTGAGTTCCTGACAGAACTTCGCCAGTTAACCAATCGCCAGAGGATCATTTACGGCGATTGGGGAAGTACGCGCCCGCGTGAGCAAGGAATTGCAAGCCGTCCTAAGCCCCGCATTGATCTTGCGTTAAGAAATGGGTGGCTTTCTGCACGAAATCGCCCCGACGATTGGGACTATGATGACGCGGCCTCTGAAATTTTGAACAGCGCGGAATGGCAACAGGTCAACGGTGCTGGCGTTTGGGGCGAGTTCATGATCAGGCAAACCGTAATCAACCCTGCTCTCGGCATTAATTCGCCTCAGAAAAACGTGGCGTCGAGGGTCAACCTGCACCTCCACATGCAGGCTTTTTACGACTTGGGTAACATCAACGGCATCAATCTTGATGAACCATGGGAGGACTGATCTCCGTCGGCGGGAGCTCTATTGCGGCCTCAGCCGCAAGAGCACCAGTTGATCATCCGGAAGCGGCCTTTGCAGTGCCTTCGCCTCGGTCCATGGTGCGGTCAGCCACGTGTCGATATCTTCCTGACGCTCGAGGATCGCAGGCATAACTTTCGGGTGAGTGGGGCCGACAATCCGGTTTGGTTCAGTAGTCAGAAAACCGAACAGATCGTCTCCCGTCAGGCGTCCTTAACCTTCCGCACGCTCTCCCACTGCGCGACCCAGATCCCCGCGGAGAACGTCAATGGCTCAGGCTCGTCGCCGGCAAACCAAGCGTTCGGCGTGGCGCCGCCTTCCGGCTTGGAGGCGGGATCCGGCTCAGCGAACCGAGTGATCGGCACGAGGTAGCGGTTCAACCCCGAGCCAGCGCCTCCAGTGAGAACTGGCCGTGTTGCGAATGTTCGTCGTGCCGCGATCCGGCTCGTGCTTCAACAGATGGTCGAAATCGACCGGCTTGCCCTTTTCCCGAAGCTTACCGGCGCGCTTGGAGGCGGCGTCAAAGAGTGCCTTCTGCGATGTAGGCATGCCCCAGCGAACCACCACTGCTTTGCGCTCGCATTGTTGCGTACGGTCGGCGCCATCTGGTCGGGGTAGACCTTCAGTGACCGCTCGAGATTGCCTAGACGGTCGATCGCCTTGGTAAGCGCCTGAATTGCTTCCTGATTGGTCGTGATGTTGTAGAGGTCGCACATGAAAAAGCCTCTTGAAGGAGGCCGATGTTGGTGCGCGAAAGGTCCATTTGCAACCCTTGCTCTCCAGGGGGTTCTCGATCGCCTGCCCTTGGCCACTGCGTCCTGACCTTCCTTGTCTCCGCCCACCGCGGAATAAATCGGCACATCGATGGGAACACGCTTGGTAAACCGTCCAGAGGAACGGGCATAACTGTTAAGTAATTCTCGGGAGGACTCGACAACTATCGCATGAGCGCACGATAATATCTGCGATTGAGGGTGATTCTCTTCATCTGCACGCGGCGAAACCTTAGGGTAGGCAGCTGCCGCGAAAGGAGGTGACGGATATGACTACAATCAAAGTCGGACGCAGCGCGAAGACTGGTAAGTTCACGACGGTGAAAACCGCCAAGAGCAAGCCGAATACTCACGTTGTCGAGAAGATCAAGCGTTAAGCTGATCTGGCCGGGCGGCTCTTCTTTGCCGGATGGTCGCCCGGTTCCAACTATAGGCTTGCAAAGGTTAATGAAACTTTACTTGGGCTTTGACTCGCCAACATGAGTCTGGCAAAGAGGTCTAGACGCCCGTCGTCGCACCATATCCTGTGCAGTGACCCCCGACCAGTGCGGGCAGCAACAGTGCAGTCCCTGAGCACCAGGCTTCTACCTGGCACCCAGAGGTGTGACAATGGTTATATGTCATTTACCGAGGGGGGTGCATGTACGTCAGTACAGGCGCTTCCGTTTTGGGCGGTGGGAGCTCGTTCGCGAGCACTGCCGTTCTTACCCGTCCTGATTAGCTTGGCGGCTCTAGAAGGATGATAAGAAGGCGGCGGGCGTCGCTGATCACTCACACCATGGTTTGAGCCTTAGCGCAAGGCATTCCTATTCTTTCTCATTCTGCATCTTGAACAAAACAAGGGCTGCGAATGCCCGCCGATCCTTTACAGGCGCTTTTAAGAAATCGTTTATTGCTGCTTCGGCGCCGTCTATTTCGAGAAGGACAGTCGACTTTTTGCTACGCGCCGTCGGGTCATAGTCTGCAGCGTGCCGCTTGGTTTGCATTTGGACGAACATGTTCGCAAAGTCTTGCACTTCGCGAGGAAACTTCTCCACGCTCTTCAGAGTGCATGCCTTCTTCGTCGGTCCGTGGCTGAGAGCCCGATACACCTGCTTCCATGCATGTTTGCTCCGAGCCGCTCCATTTCCGCCCATGAGCAGATCTGCACAGCTTTTGGCGAGCGTGTGAAACAGGGCGTAGTAGGCTGTGCTGGTTGCTCTATGTAGATTCGCCTGACGTGGTTTCCCGCCGTTGACGTTAACCAGATCTCGAGCCGCTTTTAAGAGATCAGATGGATCCAAGCGCAAGTTTCCCTGCATCGCTACGCGACACAAACGACATCAAGGGGAAAGCTTTTTCGCCAAGTTTCTCTAAGTGCGGGCGGACGTGGCGAACGGCACCAGAAATCACGCGTGCGTCGATCTGGCGGGACTTACCTTCGAAGACAATCTCAATATTGAGGACCTGGTCCCCGTCAAAGTCGACATCCCGGTCGACCATCACACGGAGAACTTTCACGTTTTTGAAATCCGACGCCAATGTGGCTTCTATCGCCTTGGTAATCAATGCGAGTTGTTCGGTTTCATTGGTCATGAGTTCCAGCTTCCACTTATAAGTGACCGGTTCGGTCAACTTAGGTTGACAACATTCCGTTGACAACACGTAAATCCTGACTTCTCGGAACAGTGAACAACGCACCTTGAGCGTAGCTGTTCCGAGCAAGGATATTTCTGCGCCCGATTAATACGCTATCAGTCGAGGGTCAACGGGTGTGTTGGTCACACACGTAAGTTGTTGCACGGTCCGGTCCGCTGCGTTCCCATGATCTTCCAACTGTCCGCCACCTGCTCCGGCCTCGTCCGGATCGCGCGAATGAGAAGCTGGCACTGCGCCGACGTCGTCACGGCCGGCGTGACATGGGTAGCGGCCAAGGTCATGTAGACCGGGCTCGTCTTGAACACGAAGACACGGCCTTCGCTGACGTCATACGTGCTGCTCGGCAGCACTCCGGTGCGGCCCATGAATTCCGCCATGGACGTTCCATTGTACGCCTCCAGGCGGGCGTCCAGGCTCGCATTGATATCGGCCTGATACTCGGTGCCGGCCTGGCATCCAGCAAGGCATAGCAGCAGCAGCAGCAGCAAGCCGCATAATGGCTTCGGCGTTGTGCAGGTACTTCGGAAGACATTCAAACCCATGTCGCCACCTCAAAGTTTGATGTCTGTGTATTCCAGTTCGTTAAGGCACATAAAGGCCGTGCCGCCACGCTGAAAAGTAATCGATGTATGCCAGTGGCCGAAGTACCAAAGCCGGGGCTGATGGATGGAAAACATTACATCGAGGGCCTGCCGCGTGCGGCTAGCAGCGATAATCTTCCGCATATCGAACTTCGCCAAGATATCCGCTGCAACGCTTTGCGGGCAGTCATGGGTAACCACGATCTCTGGCTTGACTTCCGCGTATCGATCGACATGGCGTTGCAATTCGTAATAGCTGCACTCCTCATCCGACCACCAATTCAGGCCTTCGACGCGGTATTGGGCGTCAACGCTCAGGGCACCGCCCAAACAGAAAATGCCGTCCACCTCGCTACCGTCCGGGATCCAGTACCGCTGCTTCCGGCAGCCCTGCGGATTGTCATGGTTGCCCCGCAAAAAGAGATGCCGGCCCTGCGACATGGCGTAAAATGGGGGATTTGAAGACGGCAGGCCGCTCTCCCGGATGAACCCGACGCCCATGTCGCCGACCTGGATGCTAAAGGGTACATCGCGAATAATCTCGCGATAACGGCTGAATTTGCCATGGACGTCGCCGATGATACGAAGACTGGTCATGTCCTAAGCCCCAACGCACAGGCCTGTGCCATCTACGCCTCCCGCCTACCTTGAAGGTCTATGACATCGCCCGTCCTCGGTTCGCAAAAATTCGCCCAAGCCGTCATCAGCTTGCGTCGCTTTTCAAGCGCGTCGCCGCGGCGGTAAGCGCGTTCGGTTTCGTCGCCCACGACATGGGCCAAGGCCGCCTCTGCTATCTCACGAGGAAAAGTGGAAGCCTCGCCGCACCAGTCGCGAAATGATGAGCGGAACCCGTGAACTGTCACGTCGACCTTCATCCGCCGAAGCACCATGTCCATCGCCATAACCGAAAGAGGCTTTCCTTCATCGCGACCCGGAAAAACATGGGCATCAACGTCAGCTCCCAGCAGAGCCATTTCATTCAGGATCTCGACGGCGCGCTTGGACAGCGGGACGCGATGTTCCCGGCCGGCTTTCATGCGGATAGCCGGGACCGTCCAAACGGCGGCAGGCAGATCGAATTCGGCCCATGTGGCATAGAAGGTTTCACCGGATCTCGCTGCTGTCAGGATCGTAAATTCCAGCGCTCGGGCAGAAATCGCCTCGCGCTGGCGCATCGCGCCAATGAAGCCAGGCACGTCGGCGTAAGGCATCGCGGTATGGTGGCCGCGGGAAAGCTTCCGTCGCTTCGGAAGCAGCTTGTCGAGGTGGCCGCGCCAAAGCGCGGGGTTCTCGCCGGATCGGTGGCCTTTTGCTTTCGATGCGTCGAGCACGCGTTCGATCCGACCGCGCAGCCGTGATGCTGTCTCCGGCTTGGTCAGCCACAAAGGCTTTAGAACCGCCAGGATATCATCTGTCGTGATCTCGTTGACCAGCCTGGCCCGCAAGGGCTTCGCATATTCCTTAAGCGTCATTTCCCATTGGGCAATGTGTTTCGCGTTCCTGAACTGCGGCTTCATTGCTTCGATGTAGGTGTCGGCTGCGTCGCCAAAAGTCGGGACGGTCTCGACTGCCTTGCGTTTTGTGTGGATCGGATCAACGCCCGAGTGCAAGTTCACTCTTGCCTCGCCAGCGAGTTCGCGGGCACGGGCAAGTGTGACGGACTTCAGTCCGCCTAGGCCCATCTCTCGCAACGTGCCTTCGCGACGATAGAGGAACACCCAGCGCTTTGCGCCGCTCTTGTCGACCACGAGATACAGGCCGCCGCCGTCGCCGTGGCGGCCTGGTTTCGTGATCGCCGCCACGCCTCGCGCGCTCAGTTTGTTCAGTGCCAGCGCCATATTCGCCCCAACTTTTACCCCAACAGATGATCGTCATTCTATTGGATTCCGTGATCCAAGGGAAGCCGGGTAGATCGCTAACTTGTTGGCGTATATAGACAGTTTAGGACATAGATGGACAGTTGGAGACAGTAGTATGGCGGACACCCTCTCCGCCATGATACCTTCGCTAAGTATCTCCGGGCTCGTACGCCTTTAATGGCCTCTTATAAGATCAGTCACAGGGTGAGCTGCATCGGCACGTGACCCTATGTCCGCGTCTGCGGGCAGTTTCAGTCATCTGATGGTCGGTCGTCTGCCGATTTTGCACCTGCCATCCGCATAAAACCCGGGGACAGGCGGAACCTGCCGTGGCATAAGGCGCGCGAAAAACCATTCGGGCCCTTGTCGACATGATCCGCATCGAAAATATTTCCAAGCAGAACAGCCATCGTCTTTTGTTCATCGAGGCCTCCGCCGCGCTGAACAAGGGGGAGAAGATCGGGCTTGTCGGACCGAACGGGGCCGGCAAGACGACACTTTTCCGCATGATTACCGGCGAGGAGCTTCCTGATGAGGGCCAGGTTTCGTTCGAAAAAGGCGTAAGCATCGGCTACTTCAACCAGGATGTCGGGGAGATGTCTGGACGCACTGCCGTGGCCGAGGTGATGGAGGGGGCGGGCCCCGTCAGCACCGTTGCGGCCGAGCTGCGCCTTCTGGAAGCGGCCATGTCCGATCCTGACCGCATGGACGAGATGGATGCGATCATCGAGCGTTACGGCGAAGTGCAGGCGCGTTACGAGGAGCTGGACGGCTATGCGCTGGAGGGTCGTGCCCGCGAGGTTCTGGACGGCTTGAGCTTCAGCCAGGAGATGATGGACGGCGATGTCGGCAAACTCTCCGGCGGCTGGAAGATGCGCGTCGCGCTTGCCCGCATTCTCTTGATGCGGCCCGACGTGATGCTGCTCGATGAGCCGAGCAACCATCTGGATATCGAAAGCCTGATCTGGCTTGAATCCTTCCTCAAGAATTACGACGGCGCGCTGCTGATGACCTCGCACGACCGCGAGTTCATGAACCGCATCGTCACGAAGATCATCGAGATCGATGGCGGATCGCTCACCAGCTATTCCGGCGGTTACGGTTTTTACGAACAGCAGCGCGAGCAGAACGAGAAACAGCAGCAGGCGCAGTTCGAGCGCCAGCAGGCGATGCTTGCCAAGGAAATCAAGTTCATCGAGCGGTTCAAAGCGCGCGCCTCGCACGCCGCCCAGGTGCAGAGCCGCGTCAAGAAACTCGACAAGATCGACCGCGTGGAGCCACCGAGGCGGCGCCAGACGGTCGCCTTCGACTTTTTGCCCGCGCCGCGATCCGGCGAAGACGTGGTCAATCTGAAGAACGTCCACAAGGCCTATGGCAGCCGGACGATCTATGAAGGGCTGGACTTCATGGTGCGCCGGCGCGAACGCTGGTGCATCATGGGCATCAACGGCGCCGGCAAATCGACACTCCTGAAGCTGGTGACCGGCAGCACGGCACCGGATACGGGCAGCGTCACCATCGGCGCCAGCGTGAAGCTTGGTTATTTCGCCCAGCATTCGATGGATCTGCTGGATGGCGAGAGTACCGTTCTGCAATGGCTGGAAGAACAGTTTCCCAAAGCCGGCCAGGCGCCGCTGCGGGCGCTGTCCGGCTGTTTTGGCTTTTCCGGCGATGACGTGGAAAAGCGCTGTCGGGTACTCTCCGGCGGTGAAAAGGCCCGTCTCGTGATGGCCGCCATGCTGTTTGACCCACCCAACTTCCTGGTGCTGGACGAGCCGACCAACCACCTGGACCTCGATACCAAGGAAATGCTGATCAAGGCGCTCGCGGCCTATGAAGGCACGATGCTGTTTGTGAGCCATGACCGTCATTTTCTCGGCGCCCTCTCCAACCGCGTGCTGGAACTGACGCCGGATGGAATCCATCAGTATGGCGGCGGTTATCTTGAATATGTCGAGCGGACCGGCCAGGAAGCACCGGGCCTGCATGTTTGACGAGTTCCTGCTGTCGCGAACGCCATTGGTGAACAGACAGCGCATGACGGTGCTATAGGTTGTCGTAGGTTAAAATTCCCATTGACGGCGACGCTACAAAAGGAATATTTTCCTTCTATGGCTCGTTCCCGTCTCCACCTGTTGCTCACTTCGATGATCGCCTTTGCAGCGACACCTTTTGCCGTCGCCGAAACGCTGGTGGAGGGGCCGGTGCTTGCGGATGTGATCCGCGTGGTGGACGGCGATACGCTTCTGGTGACGGCGAGGCCCTGGCCGCAGCAGAGCGTCGAAGTGTTCGTGCGGCTGCGCGGCATCGATACGGCCGAGCTGAAATCCAAATGCGATACCGGTCGACAGGCGGCGCAAGAGGCAAAACGCCTTCTGGAAGACCTGGCCGCAACATCGCCTCAGGTGAAACTCTCGCGTATCGCAGCGGACAAATATTTCGGCCGCATCGTGGCCGATGTGGCGCTGGCCGATGGACGCGATCCCGCCCATGAAATCCTGACGGCCGACCTTGCGACGCCCTATTCCGGCAAGGGCCGCAAGAACGATGTCTGCGTTCACGGCTGACGCAGATCTGTGACAGCACACAAACGGAAGCGGCCAGCCGAACAGATCGGCTGGCCGCGTATCATAGAACCTTGCAAGATCAGGCCGGCACGGGCGCCTTGTTCTGCCGGTTCTCGATCAGGTCATCCACGACTGCGGGGTCGGCAAGCGTCGAGATGTCTCCAAGCGCACCAAAATCGTCCTCGGCAATCTTGCGCAGGATACGGCGCATGATCTTGCCGGAACGGGTCTTCGGAAGGCCGGGGGCAAACTGGATCTTGTCCGGCGCCGCAATCGGCCCGATTTCCTGGCGCACATGTTTGACCAGATCCTGGCGCAGCGCATCGCTGCCGTCATTGCCCGCCATCAAGGTCACATAACAATAAATGCCCTGTCCCTTGACGGAATGCGGGTAACCGACAACGGCCGCTTCCGACACCAGATGGTGCGAGACAAGCGCCGATTCGACTTCCGCCGTGCCCAGCCGGTGGCCGGAAACGTTCAAGACATCGTCGACGCGGCCGGTGATCCAGTAATAGCCGTCCGCATCGCGCCGGCAGCCGTCGCCGGTGAAATATTTCCCCTTGTAGGTGGAGAAATAGGTCTGGATGAAGCGCTCATGGTCACCATAGACGGTGCGCATCTGGCCCGGCCAGCTGTCGGTGATGCAGAGATTGCCGTCGGCGGCTCCTTCCAGCACGTTGCCCTCGTTATCGACAAGCTGCGGCTTGATGCCGAAGAAGGGCAGGGTGGCAGAACCCGGCTTCAGGTCCGTTGCACCCGGCAGCGGCGTGATCATGTGGCCGCCGGTTTCCGTCTGCCACCAGGTATCGATGACAGGGCAACGCTTGTTGCCGACCACGTTGTAATACCATTCCCAGGCTTCCGGGTTGATCGGTTCGCCGACCGTGCCGAGCAGCCGCAAGCTGGAGCGATCCGAGCGGGTGACATAATCGTCGCCGGCTCCCATCAGCGAGCGCAGCGCGGTGGGCGCTGTGTAGAAGATGTTGACCTTGTGCTTGTCGATCACCTCCCAGAAGCGGCCCTGATCCGGGAAATTGGGCACGCCCTCGAACATCAGGCTCGTGGCGCAATTGGCCAGAGGCCCGTAAACGATGTAGGAATGACCGGTGACCCAGCCGACATCGGCCGTACACCAGTAAACGTCGCCGTCGTGGTAATCGAAGACATATTCATGCGTCATCGCGGCATAAACCAGATAACCGCCGGTGGTGTGCAGCACGCCCTTCGGTTTGCCCGTGGAACCTGACGTGTAGAGGATGAACAACGGATCTTCCGCCTTCATCTTCACCGGTTCGCAATGCCCCTTAACCGTCGCAATTTCCTGATGGTACCAGAGGTCGCGGCCCGGCGCCCAGTTGGTCTTGCCGCCGGTACGGCGCACCACGACCACCTTGTTGACGGTGACATATTGGCGGGCTGCAATGTGGATCGCCTTGTCGGTGTTTTCCTTCAGCGCCACGGGCTTTCCGCCGCGCACGCCTTCATCGCAGGTGATGACAAAGGTAGACTGGCAATCGACGATGCGGCCGGCAAGCGCTTCCGGTGAAAAACCGCCAAAGACAACGGAATGAACCGCCCCGATGCGGGCACAGGCAAGCATGGCATAGGCCGCTTCCGGGATCATCGGCATGTAGATGGTGACGCGGTCGCCCTTTTTCACGCCGTGTTTCTTCATCACGTTGGCGAGGCGACACACCTGATCGTAAAGCTGGTTATAGGTGATTTTCTTGTCGATATAGGGGTTGTCACCTTCCCAGATCAGCGCGGTACGCTCGCCATGGGTTTTCAGGTGCCGGTCGATGCAATTGTAGGAGACATTGGTCAGGCCGTCCTCGAACCACTTGATGGCCACCTTGCCCTTGAAGGAGGTGTTCTTCACCTTGGTGTAGGGCTTGAACCAGTCGATCCGCTTGCCGTGCTTGCCCCAGAACTTGTCTGGGTTCTCAACGCTTTCCTCGTACCATTTCAAGTACTTCTCGCGGTCGATCAGGGCTCGGCCCTTCACATGCTTCTGGACCGGATAAACTTTCTCCGACATGAAATTCCTCCTCATGCTCCGCCGCATCCGGATGACGAACGCGGTTCCCGAATGCGATTCTTATCAGGTGGGGCGGTGACGACAATTAGACAAACGGTGATGCTGCTTGAAGAATTGCAATTTATTCGCAATCCGGTTATAGAGCGCGAGAATTCCCGGAAATTGTGGTGACACCCCACGGCCCGCGACACCGGCGCGGACGATAGAAGGATCATATCCATGGCTCAACAATTGCTCATGCCGAAGGCGACGGCAGTCTGGCTCGTCGACAACACGGCGCTCTCCTTCGATCAGATCGCCCAGTTCTGCAAGCTCCACCCTCTCGAGGTGAAGGCGATTGCCGATGGTGAAGCCGCGCAAGGCATCAAGGGTCTCGATCCGATCGCTACTGGCCAGCTGTCGCGCGATGAAATCGGCCGCGCCGAAAAAGACGTGAACTACCGCCTGAAGCTTTCCGAGCCGAAAGTTCGCGTGCCTGAATCCAAGCGCCGCGGTCCGCGTTATACGCCGGTTTCCAAGCGCCAGGATCGCCCGAACGCCATCCTCTGGCTCGTGCGTAACCATGCCGAATTGAAGGATGCGCAGATTTCGCGCCTCGTCGGCACAACGAAATCCACCATCGAACAGATTCGCGACCGCACCCACTGGAACGCCGCCAACCTGACGCCAATGGATCCGGTCACGCTTGGCCTCTGCAGCCAGATCGATCTCGACCTCGAAGTCGAACGCGCCGCCAAGAACCGTCCGCTGCCGACCGCTGCCGAAATGGGCGCGACACTGCAGGCCGCCAGCGAGACCGAGAACCTCGGCTATCGCTACGAGCGCGAGGAAGAGAAGGAAATCGACGCCGATGCCGTCTTCAAGAAGCTGTCTTCGCTGAAGTCGACCCGTACCGATGAGGACGAAGACCGCTACTAAGTCTGCCCGTTCCGATTGAAAAAGCCGGCCGCAGTGCCGGCTTTTTTGTGCCCGCAGTTCTGCCTCACGCAGCTGAGGGCGTCGGGGAAGGGGCGGCGTAACCGTGGTTGCGCAGAATGGCGCCGATTTCGTCGAGAATGGCCGGGTCGTCGATCGTTGCCGGCATTTTCCAAGGCATGCCGTCGGCGATCTTCTGCATCGTGCCGCGCAAGATTTTTCCAGAGCGGGTTTTTGGCAGGCGGTCCACAATCATCACCGTGCGAAAAGCGGCAACTGGGCCGATTTCGTTGCGCACCAAATCCACCACCTCGCGGATGATCAGGGCGGTGTCGCGCGTGACGCGGTTCTTCAGCACGAGAAAACCACAGGGGATCTGCCCCTTCAGCGGATCGGCAACCCCGATGACGGCGCATTCGGCGACATCGGGATGCATGGCGCAAACCTCTTCCATGGCGCCCGTCGACAGCCGGTGGCCGGCACAGTTGATGATATCGTCGGTGCGCGCCATGACGAAGACATAACCGTCCTCGTCGCGCATGCCGGCATCGGCCGTCTTGTAGTAGCCGGGAAATTCATCGAGACAGGTCGCACGAAAGCGCTGGTCGGCATTCCAGAAACTGACGAGACAGCCAGGGGGAAGCGGAAGCCGGATCACGATATTGCCAAGCGTGCCCGGCGCCACCGGATGGCCGGCATCATCGACGACCTCAACGGCATGGCCGGGCATCGGCAGCGTCGGGGAGCCGTATTTGAACGGCAGGAGCCCAAGGCCTGCGGGATTGGCGGCAATCGCCCAGCCGGTTTCCGTCTGCCACCAGTGATCCACAACCGGCACTTTCAGCAGGCGCTCGGCCCATTTCAGCGTTTCCGGGTCGGCGCGTTCGCCGGCGAGAAACAGGCCGCGCAATCCGGAAAGATCATGCCGGTAGATCAGATCTCCATCCGGATCGTCGCGGCGGATGGCGCGAAAGGCGGTGGGTGCCGTAAACAGCACCTTCACATCATAGTCTTCGATCACCCGCCAGAAGGCAGCCGAATCCGGCGTGCCCACAGGTTTGCCCTCAAAAACCACGGTGGCATTGCCGGCCAGCAGCGGGCCATAGACAATGTAGGAATGTCCGACCACCCAGCCGATATCGGAGGCGGCCCAGAAGGCTTCTCCGGGGGATACGCCGTAGATATTGGCCATGGTCCAGTGAAGCGCCACCATATGCCCGCCATTGTCGCGCACCACGCCCTTCGGCTGGCCTGTGGTGCCCGACGTGTAGAGAATGTAGAGCGGATCGGTCGCCGCCATGATCGCGCAGGGCACAACCGTCCCCTTGGCCTTTTCCACCTCCACCAGATGGGCAAAATCGGCATCGCCATGTTCATAACGTAGTGCCGCGTGCAACTGGTCGCGCTGGAGAATGAGGCAGCAATCCGGCTTTGTCAGCGCCATGTCCACGGCCTGGTCGAGCAGTGGCTTGTAGGCGATCACGCGGCCGGGTTCGAGCCCGCAACTGGCGCTGATCACCACTTTTGCCTGCGAATCATCCAGCCTCGTTGCCAGTTCGTGCGCGGCAAACCCGCCGAACACAACCGAATGGATGGCGCCGAGGCGGGCGCAGGCGAGCATGGAAAAGATCGCCTCCGGCACCATCGGCATGTAGATGACGACGCGATCCCCCTTGGCCACACCGAGATTCTGAAGAACGGCCGCCACGGCCTGCACTTCGACCAGCATGTCATCGTAGGAGAAAATGCGTTTCTCGCCGGTCATTGCGCTGTCGAAGATCAGCGCCCGGTCGCTGCCGCGCCCCGCGATAATATGGCGGTCGACGCAATTGTAGCAGGTATTGGTCTCAGCCCCCGCAAACCATCGGCCATACACGCCCTGGTCTGCATCAAACACGCGCTCAGGCGGCGTGAACCAGTGCAGGTCTTTCGCCGCCTTTCCCCAGAAGGCTTCCGGGTCCTGCTGCCATTCCTGATAGACCTCGTGATAGCGGCTGTGCATCTGATCCTCCCATCATCCGCGGCTTCTTCACCTTGAGGCAGTTTAGAAGCAGCTGAAGGGAGCGAAAAGCCCGACGAAAGGGGAAGGCATCACACGCCATTCGCCGGGCCAGCGGCCAGAGGCTTGCGCTTCGTCAACGATGGCCGAAGATGGCAGAGCCGACCCGCACACTTGTTGCACCAAAGGTAATCGCCGTCTCGAAATCGCCGGACATGCCCATGGAGAGTTTTTCGACGCCCGCCTCGCGGCCAAGCTTTGCAAGAAGTGCAAAATAGGGGCCCGGATTGTCGTCCGCCGGCGGGATGCACATCAGCCCTTCCACCGACAAACCAAGCTCTTTGCGGCAGAAATCGACGAAGGCCACCGTCTCCTTCGGCGCGATGCCGGCCTTTTGTGGCTCCATGCCAATATTGACCTGCACATAGAGCCTGAGGTTTTTTCCCTGCGCCTGCATCTCGGTGGCAAGCGCGCGTGCGATCTTTTCGCGATCGACGGTTTCGATCACATCAAACAACGCCACGGCATCGGCGGCCTTGTTGGATTGCAGCGGGCCGATGAGGTGCAGTTCGATATCGGGCGTATCGCCCTTCAACTGCGGCCACTTGCCCTGGCTTTCCTGCACGCGGTTTTCGCCGAACACACGCTGGCCGGCAGCGATAACCGGGCGAATGGCATCGGCCTCGAATGTTTTCGACACGGCCACCAGCGTGACCGCGCCTTCTGCCCGGCTTGCATCGCGCTCCGCCGCACCTATCTTAGTGCGGACATCCGCCAGTCTCTGCTCGATGGTCATGGCCTCTCCTTGTCATCGCCGGCATTGTCTCTGCCACGGCGTTACCTCTGCGCGGGCGCAATGCCAAGTGTTTGATCGCAGGCAGCGCATCTGGCACCCTCGAAACTTGACGCTCACGGCCTTTCGTGGTGAAGGTCTCGCATCTTATTCATACCCGGAATTTCACTAAAATGGCGACCGAACGTTACAATCCGCGGGATGCCGAACCCCGTTGGCAGACAAAGTGGGCCGAAGAGAAGACCTTCGAGACCGACAACAACGATACCCGCGAAAAGTACTACGTGCTCGAGATGTTCCCCTATCCGTCGGGCCGCATCCACATGGGCCATGTGCGCAATTACGCGATGGGTGATGTGGTTGCGCGCTACAAGCGTGCCCGCGGCTTCAACGTGCTGCATCCGATGGGTTGGGATGCCTTCGGCATGCCGGCGGAAAATGCCGCCATGCAGAACAAGGTTCATCCGAAGGACTGGACCTATCAGAACATCGCCACGATGCGGACGCAGCTGAAGTCGATGGGTCTGTCGCTCGACTGGTCGCGCGAGTTTGCGACCTGTGACGTCGCCTATTACCATCGCCAGCAGTACCTCTTCCTCGACATGATGGAAAAGGGCCTGGTCTATCGCAAGCAGTCAAAGGTCAACTGGGATCCGGTCGACCAGACGGTTCTGGCCAACGAGCAGGTGATCGACGGCCGCGGCTGGCGCTCGGGCGCGCTGGTCGAGCAGCGCGAGCTGACGCAGTGGTTCTTCAAGATCACCGAATTTGCCGAGGATCTGCTGGAAGCCCTCGACGGCCTCGACCAGTGGCCGGAAAAAGTGCGGCTGATGCAGAAGAACTGGATCGGTCGCTCGGAAGGGCTGACGATCCGCTGGGAACTGTCATCGGAAAGCCGCGCCAAGGCCGATTGTCGTGAGATCGAGGTCTATACGACGCGGCCGGACACGCTGTTTGGGGCTTCCTTCCTGGCCATTTCGGCCGATCATCCGGTCGCAAAAGCCGTTGCCGCCGAAAATGCTGCGGCAGCCGAGTTTGCGGACGAATGCCGCCGGCAGGGAACCTCGCTTGCGGCGCTGGAAACCGCCGAGAAGAAGGGTTTCGACACCGGTCTGAAGGTTTGCCATCCGCTGGATCCCAGCTGGGAACTGCCGGTCTATATCGCCAATTTCGTGCTGATGGACTATGGCACGGGCGCCATCTTCGGCTGCCCGTCCGGTGACCAGCGCGACCTGGATTTTGCCCGCAAGTATGATCTGCCGGTCGTGCCGGTGGTGATGCCCAAGGATGGCGACGCTGCAAGTTTCACCGTTGGCGATGAGGCTTATGTCGGCGATGGCGTGATGATCAATTCGCGCTTCCTCGATGGCCTGTCGACGGACGAAGCCTTCCAGAAGGTGGCCGACATCCTGTCTGCACAGGAGGTCGGCAATGCACCGCAGGCCGCGCGCAAGGTAAACTTCCGCCTGCGTGACTGGGGCGTATCCCGCCAGCGCTACTGGGGTTGCCCGATCCCGGTTATCCATTGCGAGGTCTGTGGCGTGGTGCCGGTGCCGAAGAAGGATCTTCCGGTGCAGTTGCCGGATGATGTGACGTTCGACGTTCCCGGCAATCCGCTGGACCGTCACGCAACGTGGCGTCACGTCGCCTGCCCGCAATGCGGACACGATGCACGCCGTGAAACCGACACGATGGATACGTTCGTCGATTCGAGCTGGTATTTCGCCCGCTTCACCGCGCCCTGGGAAAACCGCCCGACGGACCCGGCAGTGGCCGATCGCTGGCTGCCGGTCGACCAGTATATCGGTGGTATCGAGCACGCGATCCTGCATCTGCTCTATTCGCGCTTCTTCACCCGCGCCATGCGCGAAACCGGCCATGTGAACCTCAGCGAGCCCTTCAAGGGCCTCTTCACGCAAGGGATGGTGGTGCATGAAACCTATCGCCTTGGCGAAGGGCAGAACGGGCAGTGGGTGGCGCCGGCCGAAATCCGCATCGAGGATATCGATGGGGGCCGTAAGGCCTATATGCTGACATCTGGCGAGGAAGTGTCGATCGGCTCGATCGAAAAAATGTCGAAGTCGAAGAAGAACGTTGTCGATCCGGATGATATCATCGCCTCCTACGGCGCCGATACCGCCCGCTTCTTCGTCCTGTCGGACTCGCCGCCAGAGCGTGATGTGATCTGGTCGGAATCCGGTGTGGAAGGCGCACATCGTTTTGTGCAGCGCGTCTGGCGCCTGATCTCGGAAGCTGCTTCCACCCTGAGTGCTGCCGAAGCAAAGCCGGCTCATGAAGGCTCTGCCCTTGGCATTTCGCAGATCGCCCACAAGACGCTGAAAGCGGTGGAGGGGGATTACGAAAAGCTTGCCTTCAACAAGGCCGTCGCGCGCATTTATGAGCTGGTGAATTCGCTGGCGCAGCCGCTAACCGCTGTTGCGAGCGGTCAAGCCGATGCAGCAACCGTGTCTGCGGTTCGCGATGCCACCCAGATCCTCGTGCAACTGATTGCACCGATGACACCGCATCTGGCCGAAGAGTGCTGGGCGACGCTTGGCAATGAGGGTCTGATTGCCGAAGCCGGCTGGCCTGTGTTTGATACAGCACTGGTGGCAGACAATGACGTGCTTCTGCCGGTACAGATCAACGGCAAGAAGCGGGCGGAATTGACAATTGCCCGTGACGCGGACCACAATGCCATCGAGCAGGCGGTTCTGCAGCTTGAACCCGTGCGCACGGCCCTTGCCGGCGGTGCGCCGAAAAAAATCATCATCGTCCCACAGAGGATCATCAACATTGTTGTTTGAACTCTCGCCGGCCCTTCGCCGCGCAAGTCACGCCGTGCTCATTCTGGCAGCAGCCGCCACCCTGGCAGGCTGCCAGGTGCGACCGCTCTATTCGTCCACCAGTGGAACGCCGCAGAAGCTTGCGGCGATCAAGTTCTCGGCCGCAGACGATCGCATCGAACAGGTGGTTCGCAACCAGCTGATCTTCCTCACCACCGGTGGGGCAGGGGAAGCAGCCAAAGCCGATTACCAGCTGACGATGAATGTCACATCAACGCGTGCCGACATTCTCGACGACCAGATTTCGGTCGGCGTCACGCCCGGCCGCGTCACCGTGTCTGCGACCTATACGTTGACGCAGATCAGCGACGGCAAGGTCCTGAAGACGGCCACCCGCGCGGTCACATCGCTTGTTGATATCGGTAACCAGCAGTTTGCAAAGCTGCGGGCCTATCGCGATGCGGAAGATCGCGCAGGCCGCGAGCTTGCCGAGTTCATCCGCGCGGATATTGCAGCCGTCCTCGGCCGCTAAGCACCATGGCAGAAATCAAGGCCCACGAATTCGAACGGTTTGTGCCGAAAGCTGCGCAATTATACAGGATCTTCCTGATCTATGGGCCGGATCGGGGACTTGTTTCCGAGCGCGCCGGCGAGTTGGCGGCCAAGGCTGGCGTCTCGCCGACCGATCCGTTTTCCTTCACACGTCTCGACCTCTCCGATCTGCAAGGCGATCCCGGTCGTCTTGTGGACGAGGTCAATTCGCTTGGCCTTTTCGGCGGCAACAAGCTGGTCTGGCTGCGCGGAAGTGGTGGCGAAAAGCCGCTTGCCGACGCGCTGCAGGTCCTGCTTTCCGGTCCCGAGCCGGAAAGCCTGCTGATCATCGAAGGCGGTGATCTGAAGAAAACCAATATCTTACGCAAGCTCTGCGAACCCGCCAAGCTGGCAGTTGCCATCCCCTGCTATGCAGATGACGTCAAGTCATTGAATATGCTCATAGATCATGAGCTGTCGACGGAAAATCTGCGCATCACGCCGGATGCGCGTGAACGGCTGCTGGAAGGCCTGGGCGGCGACCGCGTCGCATCCCGCAACGAAATCCGTAAACTTGCCCTCTATTGCCGGGGAAATTCCGTCATCGAAGAACAGCATGTCACTGACATCATCGGTGATGCCAGCGCCATTTCCACCGACGATGCTGTAGATTGCATTCTGAAAGGCGATCTACCCGG
This sequence comes from Neorhizobium sp. PAMB6630, assembly GCF_058242775.1. Classification (NCBI taxonomy): domain Bacteria; kingdom Pseudomonadati; phylum Pseudomonadota; class Alphaproteobacteria; order Hyphomicrobiales; family Rhizobiaceae; genus Neorhizobium; species Neorhizobium sp. PAMB6630. The sequence goes on along the minus strand of NZ_CM177836.1, from coordinate 6,113 downwards.
TCTTCACCGGGCAATCCAGAAGATCGTCAGCTCCAAGACACCCATTTTCCTCGTGCTGCAGTCCTGCCTGCGTCAGTTTCAGCTGCTTGACGTGATGCGGGCCGAGATGGATGAGAAGCGCAGCCAGCCGGCGCAGATCATGCAGACGATGGGCCGGCATATTCATTTCAAGCGCAAACCCCTGTTCGAGAAGGCGCTGCGGACCTGGACCGGTGAGGCCTTGGCGCGGGAAACAAATCGCCTGCAGACCGCGGTGCTTCATTCTCGCCAGAAGGCAAGTCTGGAAGACACGATCGCCTTCCAGACGCTGCTTGCCACGGCCCTGCAATCGGCCCGGGGTGCCGCCCGCGGTTAACGCGGCGGCACATTTTCCAATTCCGGGTCGGTTGCTGGAATAGATTGCCGAGCCAGTTGAGAGGCTATCGTCGCTCCAAGAGGCGGCAGACCTCTTCCAGCTGTTCGAGCGTGCGGTAACCAATGCGGATCTGTCCGGCACCACCCTTGTGGGTGATCTTCACGTCAAGGCCCAACGCATCCGTCAGCGTCCGTTCCAATGCGAGCGTATCGGAATCTTTCTCCGCTGAACGCTGCAGGGACTGCGGCTCATTTTGCGCCTTGATGTTATTCTGAGCGAGGCGTTCAGCGTCGCGCACGGACATGCCCTTGGCAACGATGGTGCGGGCGAGCGCTGCTGGATCCGAGGTTGAGACCAGAGCCCGGGCATGTCCGGCAGACAGATCCCCCACAGACAGCATGTCACGCACCGGCTCCGGCAGCTTCAGCAGTCGCAGACTGTTGGCGACATGGCTCCGGCTCTTGCCGATAATTTCGCCGAGATCATTTTGCGTATAACCATGTTCGGCGATCAGCTGCTCGTAACCAAGTGCTTCTTCCAGTGGATTGAGATCCGATCGCTGGACGTTTTCCACGATCGCGATTTCGAGCGCCGTGCGGTCATCCACATCTCGAACGATCACCGGGATCTCAATCAGCCCTGCGAGCTGCGCTGCACGCCAGCGACGCTCTCCCGCGATAATCTCGAAATCCTGTCCGTGTGGGCGAACGACAACCGGCTGGACGATGCCGTGCTGGCGGATGGAGCTTGCGAGGTCCTGCAGTTCGGATTCATCGAATAGACGGCGCGGATTGCGCGGGTTGCGCAGCACATGCTCGATGGGCACCAGGCGATCCGGGTTCACGGCGCGGGCAGGCGGCTCGCCAACCGGAACCGTCTGGTCCATCTCTCCGATCAATGCGGCAAGACCGCGACCCAGACGCCGCTTCGAAAGATCTTCACTCATGCATATGTACCCTTGGCAGATCAGGCGGCCTTGCGCCGCCGTTCACGCTGAATGACCTCGGAGGCCAGCTGGAGATAGGCCTGGCTGCCGGCGCATTTCAGATCATAAAGAATTGCCGGCTTGCCGTAGGAGGGCGCTTCCGACACGCGGACATTGCGGGGAATGAGCGTGTGGTAAACCTTGTCGCCCAGATAGGTCCGCACATCATTCACCACCTGCTGCGCAAGGTTGTTGCGCGCATCGAACATGGTGAGCACAATCCCCTGAATATCGAGGCCCGAATTGATCGTCTGACGCACCTGATTCACGGTTTCCAGCAGCTGGCTCAAACCTTCGAGTGCAAAAAATTCGCACTGCAGGGGAACCAGGACCGAATGGGCTGCAGCCATCGCATTGATGGTCAGGAGATTGAAGGAGGGGGGGCAGTCGAGCAGGATATAAGAGAAATCGAGCGCTTCGACGGTCTGAAGAGCACGGCGCAAACGAAATGCACGATCTGCCTCACGGCCGATTTCCATTTCCAGTCCGAGGAGATCCATCGTTGATGGAACGATAAAGAGATTGGGAACAGCCGTCGGAACGGCGGCATCGCGAATGTTCTGACTACCCATCATCACATCGAAGGACGACATTTTGCGATCGCGGCGATCGATTCCGAGACCGGTACTGGCATTGCCCTGCGGATCGAGGTCAATGATCAGAACACGCTCGCCGATAGCGGCCAGGGCCGTGGCAAGATTGATGGCGGTCGTCGTTTTGCCGACGCCACCCTTCTGGTTCGCGATCGTGATGATACGATTGGTCTCGTACATGGGGCACCTGCTGAAGAGGTCAAACCTTGCGCTGTAACCGAGACACTTCCAAAATCACGGAATCATCCTCCACAACGCTTGAATGTTGTACCAGATCGAAGTTCCAGCGACCATGCGCTTTGTCCACTTCGGCTGCGTAATCCCGGCCTTTGTGGAGAAAGGCCTTTATCTCCGGATTGTTCAGCATCCAACCGGAGGCATAGTCCAGCAGAAGCGGCAGTTCTGCCAATGCGCGCGCCGAAATACGATCACAGCGGGGAATGGCGGCAGGAGCCGCTTCGATCCGAACAGGGTGAACGGAGGCGCGACCCCCGGTTTCAGCGATTGCGGTGCGCAGAAACGAGGCCTTCTTCTGATTGCTTTCCACCAGATGAACCCAGCCTTCGCCGAGATCAGCAAGGAAGATCGCAGTGATGATGCCCGGAAAACCGCCGCCCGAGCCAAGATCGACCCATGTCGCGGGCGCCGGGGAAAGCTGAAAGATCTGCGCGCTGTCTGCAATATGGCGCTTCCAGAAGTCGGCTTTGGTGGAGGGAGCAACCAGATTGATCGCCTTGGCCCATTTCTGAAAGAGCGCTTCAAACCGCTCGAGCCTCTCCACTGTTTCACGTGAAACACGTATTCCGTTCAGTTGCATCAGGAGACTCGCAGTTCGCGTCTTGGTTCCGCTCTCTTCACCAAGGCCAGGATGAGAGCAAGCGCTGCGGGCGTCATGCCATCGACCTTGGATGCCTGTGCAATATTGCGGGGAGCAGCGCGCTTCAGTTTCAGTTTCAATTCATTGGAGAGGCCGGAGACCAGATCGAAGTCGAAGTTATCCGGTATGGCCCGTTCCTCGTCGCGCCGAACGGATTGGATATCCGCCTGCTGCCGCGCCATGTACACCGCATAACCCGCTTCGATCTCCAACGCCTCCGCGACCGGCTTTTCGAGGTCGCGCAGTTGCGGCCATAACTTTTGCACGGCTGCCAAATCAATATCCGGATAAGACAGGAGATCGTAGGCCGTGCGTCGCTGACCATCCTGGTTCAAGTGAAGACCATGAACCTCCGCCTCCTTGGGCGTCACATTCAGTGTCTGTAACGTCGTGCGGCCCACATTCATCTGCTCCGAAAAGTGCTTGAATTTTTCAGCACGCGCGCTGCCCACCAGGCCCAGTTCCATGGCGGCAGGGGTCAGGCGCAGGTCGGCATTGTCGGCGCGCAGCGAAATCCGATATTCGGCACGCGATGTGAACATGCGATAAGGCTCGGTGACACCACGGCTCGTCAGGTCATCAATCAGGACGCCGATATAGGACTCGGTTCGGCTGAAGATATGGGATGACATGCCGCCGGCGAGACGGGCGGCGTTGAGGCCGGCAACCAGCCCTTGGGCGCCTGCCTCTTCGTAACCGGTGGTGCCATTGATCTGACCGGCCAGGAAAAGCCCGGGCATCCGCTTCAGTTGCAGATCGGTCCCCAGTTCGCGCGGATCGACGTGGTCATATTCGATGGCATAACCGGGCTGGCGGATCTGAACCTTTTCCAATCCCGGGATGGTGCGGATAAATGCTTGCTGCACGTCGGCGGGCAGGGAAGTCGAGATGCCGTTTGGGTAAACGGTGTCATCGTCCAGTCCTTCCGGCTCCAGAAAGATTTGGTGTCCGTCGCGTTCACCGAAGCGAACGATCTTGTCTTCGATGGAAGGGCAATAGCGCGGCCCGACGCCGGTGATCTGTCCCGAATACATCGCCGACTTGCCGATGTTATCGGCGATAATTTTATGCGTCGCGTCTACGGTGCGCGTGACGCCGCAGGCAATTTGGCGATTGGTGATGGTCTCCGTCATAAACGAGAAAGGAACGGGTTCCTCGTCGGCGTCCTGGCTTCCAATCGCCTGCCAGTCAATCGTCGCGCCATTCAGGCGGGCAGGGGTACCCGTCTTCAAGCGACCCAGCGACAGGCCGAGGGCGCCGAGCGTTGCGGATAATCCTTCCGACGGCGCTTCGCCGACACGGCCGGCGGGCGTGGTCTCGTTACCGATATGGATCATGCCGCGCAGAAAGGTTCCGGTGGTGAGCACGACAGCGCGGCAAGAAAACCGGCGGCCATCCTTCATCAGCACGGCACTGACGGCGCCTTCGTTATGCTCGAGATCAAAAGCATCCCCCTCGATGACCTCGAGATTAGGGTGTTCGAAGATCTCTCGCTGCATCGCTTCGCGATAGAGTCTCCGGTCTGCCTGGGTGCGGGGGCCTCGGACGGCGGGGCCTTTCTTGCGGTTCAACAGGCGAAACTGAATGCCGGCTGCATCCGCAACACGGCCCATCAGTCCGTCGAGCGCATCGATTTCGCGCACGAGATGACCCTTGCCGAGCCCGCCAATGGCCGGGTTACAGGACATCACACCGATGGTTTCGCGCCGATGCGTCACCAGCGCGGTGCGCGCGCCAAGGCGTGCCGCCGCAGATGCGGCTTCACAGCCGGCATGGCCGCCACCAATTACGATTACATCAAACTTGTTCATCTCGACACCCACTGCCGCGGCAGTGTTTCACGTGAGTCATTTGCCAATGCAGAATTCGGAGAAGATCACATCCAGCAGATCTTCGACATCGACCCGGCCGGTGATCCGGCCAAGCTCTTCCGCTGCAAGCCGTAGGCTCTCAGCGCGAAGATCCAGTTCAGCCCCTGATAACGCTTCTGCCAGAAAATTGGAAGCCCGCTGCAGGTGGGAGAGATGCCTCAATCTTCCGGCTCCACTGGAGGCGATTGCTGACCAGTTTTCCCGCACCCGCTCCAGTACCGCTTGGCGCAGGTTTTCCAGACCTTCGCCGGTTTGCGTGGAGATCGTCACATCAAAGCGACCTGTTATGCCGGGATGCTTGTCCGATTTGGTCCCGACTCTAAGCCTCGGTACCTCGCCGGAAAAGTTCTTCGATTGTTGCGTATCCGAATCGATTTCAGAGAGGTGCAGAACCAGATCAGCCTCGGCCATCGCCTGTCTGGCACGCCGCACACCCTCCTGCTCTATGACATCGGATGTCTCGCGCAGGCCTGCGGTATCATAGAACCGCACAAGGAAGCCCTCAAGATCCAGATCGACGTGCAGAACATCGCGCGTCGTACCGGCGATATCGGTGACAATTGCGACGTCGCGTTGCGCAATCGCATTCAGGAAACTGGATTTCCCGGCATTCGGCGGCCCGGCGATGACCACCTTAAAACCGTCGCGGACGGAACCAGCCTTTTCGGTCGAGCGGATCTGTCTGGAAATTTCAACGCTGATCTGCGTGACCTGCTGCCAGACCTGATCGGACACGGAACCCGGCACATCATCTTCATCGGCAAAGTCGAGTTCGGCCTCAATCAGCGCGCGGCATCGGGTCAGACGCTCGGCCCAATCGACGTACAGTCGCGACAGACCGCCGGCGCTCTGCTCGATGGCCAGCCGCCGCTGCATTTCGGTTTCCGCCGAAATAAGGTCTCCGAGCCCTTCGACTTCCACGAGGTCCAGCTTGCCATTGTTAAAGGCGCGCTGCGTAAACTCTCCGGGTTCTGCCGGGCGAAGACCAAGCGCCAGAAGTTCGCCTTGCAGTGCCGAGACAACCGCGCGCCCGCCATGGAGCTGTAATTCGAGGCAATCTTCACCGGTAAAGGAAGCGGGGCCGGGGAAGCCGAGAACAAGGCCCTTGTCGATCAACTCACCGTTCCGGCGGCGAATCGATCGCATAACCATGAACCGTCCTGGCGGCAGGGAGGTCAGTTGCCGTGCTGCGGTGAACGCAAGAGGCCCGCTTAAACGAACGACGGCGACACCTGATGGTGTCGCCCCGCTCGAAAGTGCAAAAATCGTATCGGATTTGTACAGGGACATCTGCCCTCTTCTCACTCCGGTCGACATCTGAAAGCCGGATGAAGAATCCGGCTATCGATCAGGTGTTCATCGAATCGAAGAAATCGCCGTTGCTCTTGGTCTGCTTCAGCTTGTCGATGAGGAATTCGATGGCGTCTGTCGT